>CAVVQK010000004.1:0-602721 GCA_963750215.1 uncultured beta proteobacterium | reverse complement strand
ACCGTTCGCACTGTCGTCATGTCCTTCGGAGCTCATCAAACAGCAGTCTGAAATGATATAGCAACGATCACTCGAGCGCCTCACGCCGGCGAGAGCGAGCAAGCGATGTCACTGCCATCGGCGATGCGGCTGGCTGCAGTTGGGGACAAGACCAAGGCCAAGGTGGCCCGGGAACTGGGCATTCGGGTGAACCAGCTGCGCCAGTGGCGCCTGGACTTCGAGGAAGAGGAACGCAACGGGGTTCCCAAGCAAGAGGTAAGCCACGGCTGCGCAAGACCTTGGGACGCTGCGGCGTGAGAACGCCAGGCTGCGGGAGGAGAACGAGATTTTACAAAACGTGGCAATCTACTTTGCGAATGTCTTCGGTTCACCTCGAGCACCCGGCCGGGCAGCACGTTTCGCGCGCTAACAGGTTGTTGAAATTCGGCTTGTAAGTCCAGTAATTGCGGCTATCGTTCGATTAAGGGTTTTCATTGTTTGTCCTTCGAGGTTCGAGCGATGCGTGGTGCCGATTCGATGCAGGAAGGCCTGTTCACGGTGGCGAAGCTGGATTCCTTCGTGCCGGCCGATCATCCATTGCGGCTGATTCGCGTGTTGGTGAACGATGCGCTGACGGCGATGAATGCGCAGTTCAACGCGATCTACGCCGCTAGCGGGCGGGACTCTATTGCGCCGGAGAAGCTCATTCGCGCCCTGCTGCTGCAGGTGTTCTATTCGATCCGCAGCGAGCGGCAGCTGTGCGAGCAGTTGCACTACAACCTGCTGTTTCGCTGGTTCGTCGGTCTGGCGCTCGATGATCCGATCTGGGATCACTCGACGTTCACGAAGAATCGCGACCGGTTGCTGGCGCATCAGGTAGTGGAAGGCCTCTTTGCTGAGGTCCTGCGCCTGGCCGATAGCCGTGGCTTGCTGTCTAAGGAACACTTCTCGGTCGATGGCACGTTGATTCAGGCGTGGGCGAGCCAGAAGAGCTTTCGGCCGAAGGACGGCACCGATGACCAGCCCCCTGGCGGCGGCGGGCGCAATGCTCAAGCGGACTGGAAAGGGCAGCCGCGGAGCAATGACACCCATGCCAGCACCACCGATCCCGACGCCAGGAGCTATCGCAAGAGCCATAACACGGCATCGATCCTCTGCTACCAAGGTCATGTACTGATGGAGAACCGGAATGGCTTGGTGGTTAGCGCCGTGGTCTCCTATGCCGATGGCTTCGGCGAACGCAGAGCGGCTTTGGCCATGCTCGACGCGATGCCGACCACGGCCCGTCGCCGCAGCCTCGGCGCCGACAAAGCCTACGACACACGCGATTTCGTGACCGGGTGTCGCCAGCGCAACGTCACGCCCCACGTCGCTGCTCACGATACCCGTCGCGGCGGCAGCGCCATCGACGGCCGTACGACCCGCCATCTGAGTTACCGCATCAGCCAGATCATCCGCAAACGGATCGAGGAGCACTTCGGGTGGGGCAAGACCATCGGCCGCATTCGACAAACCGTGTTTCGCGGATTGCATCGCGTCGATCAGCAGTTCAAGCTCACTATGACTGCCAGCAACTTGATGCGCCTCGCCCGAATACCGATGGCGGTGCCCCCCGGAGCGGTGCCGTGAGTCACCGACAAACGCTTCACGGGCAAATTCATGTCCGGTGCGGTCGACGCAAATCGCAAACGCTGCAGTTTGTATAGACAGTGGCACTTTCGATGATCCGACTCGTGTCATCTTCTAGGCGAAATTCAACAGCCTGCTAAGCCGCCTGTCGGTGTGGTGGTTGCGCCTGGGCATCCAGATCGAGCGCATCAAGCCAGGCCATCCGGAACAGAACGGTCGCCACGAACGGATGCATCTGACCCTCAAACAGGCCACCACCAAGCCACCCGCTGCCAATCTCCTCCAGCAGCAGGCCAAATTCGAGGACTTCATCCACGAGTACAACTACGAGCGCCCGCATCAGGCTCTGGACATGAAACGCCCAGCCGACCTCTACCATCCATCTCAGCGCCCGTACCGCGGCTTACCCGATATCGAATATCCGTTTCACGAGCGCACGGTCACCGTCACCCATTGCGGGCGGATCTGCATGGGCAAAAAGAAAATCAACCTGAGTCAGGTATTTGCCGGCCAGAATGTCGGCATCAGGGAGGAGGAAGACAACATCTGGCTGGTCAGCTTCATGCAATACGACATCGGCTACTTCGATCTCGATGCCTGCCGCGTCGAGCCCCTGGAGAACCCTTTCGGACCCAAGGTGTTAACCATGTCTCCGGCCCCCTGTGTCAGGATAGTTGTCGCGTCGTTCGAAGTTGAATCTTACAGGGGCGAGAACTCGACGACGACATGAGCAAGCCGTTCTCCGTGGCTTTCAAACAGAAGATGATCCAGCGGCTCACCGGCAACAACGCAGTAAGTGCATTGCAGTTGGCTCGGGAGACCGGGGTCCGGCAGCAGAACCTGTCGCGCTGGCTGCAGGAGGCGCGTAGCCTGCCGATCATGACCGATAAACCGAAACCTGCCGTGCGTGAGTGGACGGTCGAGCAGAAGGCTCGTGTGCTCGCCGCGGGCTCCAAACTTGATGGCGAGGCGCTAACCGCCTATCTCGAACGCCAAGGGGTGAAGCTCGCCGACTACGAGCAGTGGCGCATTGCGCTTGCCGAGGGCGGACGAGCCTCGACGTCTACGATCAAGCGGATTCGTCAGCTCGAGCGCGAGCTCGCTCGCAAGGAGAAGGCACTGGCTGAAGCTGCGGCGCTGCTCGTTCTCAAAAAAAAAGTGGAGACACTCTATGGGGAGGACGAGGACGACGACACCAACGGGGAGAACGAGAAGTGATCCTCGAACTCATCGCCGAAGCGCAAGCATCAGGCGTGCGACTCGCGCCCCTGTGTCGCGTGCTCGGCATCTCGGCTCGAACCATCGAGCGCTGGCGTGCTGACCCTGAGGTCGGCGATCGTCGCTGCGGACCGCATCGTCGGCCAAGCAACGCGCTGTCACCCGCCGAGGAGGCACAGATCGTGACCGTGCTAACGAGCTCACGCTACGCCGGGCTCTCACCGAAGCAGCTGGTTCCTCGGCTTGCGGACGAAGGGCTGTACCTCGCGTCCGAGTCGACGATGTACCGAGTGCAGCGCCGCAACGGTCTGCGCACGAAGAAGTGGACTGCGCCGCGGACGCACGTGACTCGCGCATCCACGGTGCACCAGGCGACTCGGCCGAATCAGGTATGGAGCTGGGACATCACCTGGCTGCCGACGACCCTGCGTGGATCGTACCTGTACCTCTACCTCATCCTGGACGTCTGGAGCCGTTGCATTGTCGGCTGGCGCATCGCAGAACGCGAGTCGGCAGACATCGCCGCTGCGCTCATGGCCCAGTCGTGCGCCGAGGGCAACGTCGATCCGCGCGGGCTCGTGCTGCATTCCGATAACGGCAAGCCCATGCGCGGCAGCACGATGATCTCGACGCTGCAGTGGCTCGGCGTCGTGCCCTCCTTCAGTCGCCCGCACGTGTCCGACGACAACCCGTACTCAGAGGCCCTGTTTCGTACCCTGAAGCACACGCCAGCATACCCGCGACTGCCTTTCGCCGACCTCGCCTCAGCCAGCCGCTGGGTGGCTCGGTTCGTCGACTGGTACAACGGCACGCACCGCCACAGCGCGATCCGCTACGTGACGCCCAACCAGCGACATCATCGGCGCGAACGCGCGATCCTCGCCAGTCGCCACCAACTCTACGAACGTGCGCGCTGTGTGAACCCGGAGCGCTGGAGTGGCTCGACACGCAATTGGTTGCCCATCGGGCTGGTCGTGCTCAACCCCGAACGCGCACCGTATCAGGCCGCTGCATGACTGATGCGACAACAACCTTGACACTCACCGCCGGTATAAAGTGTTTACTATGTGTCCGGTAAACACCCCGCGCAATCTGGCGGAGAGAGAGGGATTCGAACCCCCGTTAGGTTGCCCTAAACCTGATTTCGAGTCAGGCGCATTCGACCACTCTGCCATCTCTCCGCGATTGATTTTAATTATACATTAGCGAATCTCGCCCGAATTGTTTCCCGCAAAACAGGCTCCACCGCTTGACCGACGCGCTTGCGGATGTAAGCGTCGTTAGCGCAGCTGAAGTTGCGGCGCGGCCGGACGCTACGCCCGGGCGAGCGCGATGCTGTCCTAGTAGAGCGCGAAACGGGGGCGGGGTACGAACCAACTGAGGAACGCGGATCGTATGACTACGGCCCCCCATACGCTTCCGGCTACGGATCCGTGCGGTACCCTTTCATGCATCATCGCCCGATGCGACCTCGACACTCAAATCGCATCGCGTGCGACATTTCGCGCCACATCCACCTATGGTGCCGCGGCGCTGAGCACGGTTAACACGTATGGTAGGATTGCGCTGATGCATGTTGCCGCGTCCTCGCGAGGGGTGGCTCGAACGCCCCGCTGCGTACGCGATGCCGGTCGGTGACCAGCGTTATCGCGAGGGTAGCCCGGGATACAACCGGTTGGCCTACTGTTGACCCCTTGATGATGCTTCGGGGAAAATCGCTCGGAGGTCGTACCGCCACGGTGCTTGCGGCGTTGGCGCTTGCCGTGCAGGCGTCGCTGCCGCTGCTTCTCGCGGTCGAGCTAGGCGTCCACGCCACTGCGGAGCACGCAGCGGCGGCAAACGGGTCCCTGCTCGATCCCGACCACCATTGCACCTGCCCGACCTGCCAGATCCTTGCCGCAGGCCAGTCGTTCCCGCTGGCGTCGCACTCGAATCTCGCGGTGCCCCAGCCGGCGCCGGGCGCGCTGATCGCTCTTGAATCGGCGCCGCCGCCCCCCGCCTCATTCCCGTCCGCGTACCAGGCGCGCGCTCCTCCGGTCGCGAGCTGAAGCGATCGGCGCGTGTACCGTCCTCCCGCCAACGCGGGAGATTGGTGCACGTCCTCGCCAGCCATCATGGAGGATCATCATGCCTCGTTTGCCGTGGGGTCGCGCCGCGCTGGCGGCGGCCCTTGCTATCCAATCTGTGCAACAGGCGCATGCGCACGGCTTCGCCGGCGCGCGCTTCTTCCCCGCCACGATTCAAACCGACGATCCGTTCGTTGCCGACGAGGCATCGCTGCCGACGATCACCTGGAACCCAACCGCCGCCGACGGCTCGCATGAAACCGATTACGGCCTGGATCTTTCCAAGCGCATCACGCCCAATTTCGGGGTTACCTTCTCCGAGCAATGGAGCATCGTACGGCCCAACGGTGCACCGTCGGTCTCCGGATGGGGTTCACTGACAACCGGTCAGCAGTACCAGCTCTTCGTCGACGGCGAGCAGGAGGCGATGGGGCTCATCGGCCTGCAGGAAAACTGGGCACACACCGGCGGCAAGACGCTTGGACAGCCCGACTTCACCACGCTTTCGCCGACCTTCGATTTCGGCAAGGGAATGGGCAACCTGCCGGAGTCGATGCGCTGGTTGCGCCCGTTCGCAATCACCGGCAATGTTAGCATCGGTTTTCCCACCAAGTCATCGAGCAACGATACGCCCAATCCGAACGTGTTCAATTTCGGCGTGGCCATCGAATACAGCCTTCAGTACCTTCAAAGCCAGGTCAAGAACGTCGGGCTTGGCCCGCCGTTCGACCGGATGACGCCGCTGGTTGAAATCACCAGCAGCACGCCGCTCAATCGAGTGCCGTCGTCGACTACGGGCGTGATCGCGCCGGGCGTGATCTGGGCGGGACAGTACATGCAGATCGGCGCCGAGTTGATAATTCCCTACGGCAGCGGGCAGGGTCACGGCGTGGGCGGTGTAATCCAACTCCACTTCTACCTCGACGATATTTTCCCCAACAGCTTTGGCAAGCCGTTGTTCGGAGGCTGAGATGAACGGCGTCAGGCGAATCCGGCGAGGACTTGCATGGCTTCTGCTCGGCATTAGCAGCGGTGCGCTCGGCCACGCCTTTCTCGATCACGCTGCCCCTCCGGTTGGCTCGACGCTGAGTGCGGCGCCCGACCGGGTGCGGCTCTGGTACACGCAGGAACTCGAGCCGGCGTTTAGCGGGATCGAAGTGGACGACGCGAAAGGGGTTCGTGTCGACGATGGAAAGGTAGTGCTCGACCCGAACGATGCGACGTCGCTTTCCGTGGGTCTGAAGCCGCTCGGGCCGGGGACCTACACTGTGCATTGGCATGTCGTGTCGGTTGACACCCATCGCACCGAAGGCAGCTTGACGTTCGAAGTCGCGAAATGAGCGAGACGCTGCTGGTCGCTGTGCGCCTCGCCCAGTTTGCATCGACGATCGCGCTTGCAGGCTGCCTGTGCTTTGCGACGGTCATTGCGCCGAAACGGTTGCTCGACGCGGGATGGCGTCGGGTCGCATGGACCGCTTTGCTGGTCATCGTGGTGTCGGGTGCGCTGTGGTTCATCGCGCAGGCGGCGCGAATGAGCGGCAGCCCGATCTCTGATGTACTGCGCCCGGAACTGTTGTCGACGGTACTGTGGCACACACATTTCGGGCCGGTGTTCGCCCTGCGGCTCGGCCTGTGCGCGCTTCTCGCGCTGGCGCTCTTCTGGCCCACGCTGCCGGCGCGGTGGATTGCGCTGGCGCTGTCGGCGCTTCTCCTCCTTTCGCTCGCCTGGGTAGGTCACGCGGTAGGCGAAAAAGGCCCCGACCGTCTCATCCACCTCTCGGCGGACGTCGTGCATCTGCTCGCCGCCGGGGCGTGGCTCGGCAGCCTGCCGATGCTGGCGCTGCTCTTCCATCGCTCCTTGGCTGCCGCCACCACCGACGCGCACGACGCTGTGCGGGAGGCAACGCGGCGCTTTTCGGTGATGGGGATGATCGCCGTCGCCGCCTTGCTCCTTACCGGGATCGTGAACACGTGGTATCTCGCTGGGTCGCTGCCGGCGCTGCTCGGGACAGACTATGGGCGGTGGCTGCTGCTCAAGATCGCGCTGTTCGGAGCAATGGTCGCTACCGCCGCGGTAAACCGCCACGTATTGACTCCTCGCCTCGCTTTCGAGCCGACCGATCCGGATTGGCCCAGGGCGCGAATCGCGATGCTCACGCTGCGCCGCAACAGTCTGGTCGAGGCAGCGCTTGGCCTAGGCGTCATCGCCATCGTTGCGTGGCTTGGTAGCGCCGTGCCCGGCGCCCATCAGCAGGCGGAATGGCCTTTTCCCGTTCGCTACAACGGGGCGGCGTTCACCGAGCCGGAATATCGCTCGGGATTGTGGCTCGCGATCGCCGCGGTCGTGCTTGCGCTCAGCCTCGCCGCCGTTGGATTCGTACGTCGGCGCCGTAGAGCGGGGCTGTCGGTTTTTGCACTTGTCATCATCGCCATCATCCTGCCGCGATTCGGTGTGCTCGTCACCTCGGCGTATCCGACCAGTTTTTTCAATTCGCCGACCGGCTACACGGCGCACTCGGTGTCGGTGGGCGCACACGCGTTTGCGCAAAACTGCGCGGTCTGCCACGGGCAGGTTGGAAAGGGCGACGGGCCGCTCGCTCGGAACCTTCCTGTGGCGGTGGCCGATCTCACCGCCGCCCACATCTACGCGCATCTCCCTGGCGATCTCTACTGGACCATCGGACATGGCGTTCCCGGCACGCCGATGCCGGCGTTCGCGGACACACTGGACGCGCAAACGCGCTGGATGCTGATCGACTTCATCCTCGCCAACGCCGACGGCGTACGCGCCAAAGCGGGCACACCGGCGCAGGTCCCGGATTTTCCGATCGAGTGCCCCGGCGGAAAGGTCAGCTCGCTGCGCGCCAGCGCTGGATATATTGTCGTTCTCGTATTCGACGACGCCGGTGCAGCAGCACGAATTGCGGCGTTGAGCAGTCTCAACCTCGGACCTGACGTCACGATTGTGATTGCAACTAACGCTCCCGCACCTCCAGGCGCTTGCGCCGCGCGCGCCGACGACCTCGCCGTCACTCTGGCGCTCTACCTTCGGGATCGGGCCCAACGTATCGCCGGCAGCGAATTCCTCATCGACGGCAAAGGCTGGCTTCGCGATGGTTGGCCGTCACCGCCGGACCCCGCAACGTTGCGCCGCGCGGTGACGATCGCTCGTACGATGCCGATCACGGTGTCCCCGCGGCCGACCGGGCATGTGCACTGAGCTGGCCGCGCGAAGGGCCGCGGTCCAGCCTCTGCCCGCGGCAATCCGATCCTATCGGTAAGTACGAGCTTTGACTCCTCGCCTTACCGAAGAGCGGACCGTTGCCAATGACTGGAAGGGTCGATCTGGGATGTCGACAAACAGGCCGAGTCCGGCCAACTCGGGTTGTAGCGCCCTGCAGCCGGCGGACAGGCGCCAAAGCTAAGTCGGAGTAACTTTGATCATGGCAACCCCTTCACGGGATAAGAGCCTACTTCTCATCGGTGCGTCTCGCGGCCTTGGCTATGCCATAGCCGAGGAATATCTCAAACTTGGCTGGACCGTTGTTGCCACCGCGCGCAACGGGTCAAAATCCAAACTGGATGGTCTTGCCGAAACTTCCGAAGGGCGGCTCCAAATCGAGAAGGTCGACATCACCTATCCGTCTCAGGTCACCACACTGCGCGAGCGTCTGGCTTCGAGAATGTTTGACCTGTTATTCGTCAATGCGGGCGTTAAGAACGACGATCGGGAGACGATAGCTGATGTTTCAACGGACGAATTCGTGCGCGTGATGGTAACAAATGCCTTGAGTCCGATGCGTGTTATCGAGACATTGCAGGATCTTGTGCCTTCCACCGGGACGATCGGCGTAATGTCCTCGGGACAGGGGAGTGTCGCCAATAATGTATCCGGATCCTACGAGGTGTACCGAGCCAGCAAGGCGGCGCTGAATACGCTGATGCGGAGCTTCGCGGCTCGCCACGCCGGCGATCCCCGGGCGATGTTGCTGATGGCTCCGGGATGGGTACGTACCGACATGGGTGGCCCTAAGGCGCGCCTGAGCATCGAAGAAAGCATTCCCAACCTGGTGAGCACCGTGAATGCACAGGAAGGCAAGGCCGGCCTGCAATATCTCGATTATCTTGGCCGGACCGTTCCCTGGTGAGCCTCTTTCTGCATTCTTTAGGGCTCGCCCGCGCAAGGACAAGGTACGCAAAGTCAAAAGGTATCTTTCCGCCCCTTGGGTCGGCAAGCGCGGCACGCCCGGTGGGGCGCGCGGTACCCGGCCCGGTTTGACGCAGATCATGGCTGCACGGCGGCGTCTCGGGCAAGCTTCATAGCCGTGAACCGAACCCGCAACTCGCCCCTTCCCGCTGTGGCACCGACGCGACGCGCCCACGATGGCAGCCGCTTCCCGCGCCTGGCGCGTGAGCTGGCGACGATCCACGCCATGGTGCGCATCCACTGCCGCGACCGGCACGCGACGCCGACGGGGCTGTGCGACGAATGCACGGCGCTGATGAATTACGCGACGCGGCGTCTCGACCGTTGCGTGTTCGGCGAGCAGAAACCGACCTGCGCGAGCTGCAAGGTGCACTGCTACAACGCCGAAATGCGCGAGGGCATCCGCAAGGTGATGCGCTACGCCGGACCCCGGATGCTGTGGCGCCATCCGCTCCTCGCCATCGCCCATACCATCGATGGGCGGCGCGAAGCGCCGCAACTGCCACATCCATAGCTCCTGCTCAGGCGGCGGCGCGGCTAGGAGGTTGTTGCGCCCGCCCAGTCTGATTTCGTCGTACGCGAACTCGTTGGCCGCTTCGGGTCCGTAAGCCGCCATCGGCTGCGTGGCGACCACCTGATCCGCGATGTCGGCCGCAATCGCGGGCTCGTTGTTTTGAATGTATGCGCGGCCGGATGGTGCCGTTGTTGGCGGCCTGCTCGCCCGCGCCCATCGCCATGGGCGTGGCCGAGCGCATCGGTGTCTCGCCCACGCTGACCGCGGTGTTCGCGATCACCACCGGCATCCTCGGGGCGGTTCTGGCCCGCTTCGTGCTCAACGCGGGCGGCTCGAAGGCGTGGTGGCAGCGCGGCTTCGCACCGGGCGTCGCCGCCCACGGCATCGCATCGGCACCGCGCGGGCGTTCAAGGTGAACCAGAAGCCGGGGCGCTTCGCCGGCCTTGCCATGGGGTTGCACGGCATCCTGGGGGCGGTGCTCATTCCGCTCCGGCTGCGGCCTTAGCCTTGGGCCGCGTTGCCGACTGTGCAGCGCCGGCGGACTGTGTGATAGTGCGCCGAGGTGGGTTCACAAGGAGAAGTGTATGAAGCGCGCATGGTCAGCCGTACCCGCCGTGTTGGTTCTTGCGCTCGCCGCGCCGGCGCTGGCGCAGAACAAGCCCATCGTCGTGCGGCCGCAGGACATCCGCTGGACCGAGGTCAAGGACATGCCCGGCTGGAAGCAGGCGGTGCTGGTGGGTGACCCGACGAAGGCGGGGCCCTACGTCGAGCGGGTAATGATCCCGCCCAATGCACTCATCGCGCCGCATTCGCACCCCGACGCGGAGAACATCACGGTATTGTCGGGAGCCTTCGCCATCGGCGAGGGATCGACCGTCGACAAGGCCAACGCGACGGTGCTCGGTGTGGGCGGGTTCTATCTCCTGCCCGCGCATACGGTGCATTACGCCTGGGGGGGGCCCAAGGGTGCCATCCTGCAAATCCACGGCGTGGGCCCGTCGGGGATGACGATGGCGGGGCCGGCACAAAAGTAGCCGCCGGTAGCGGCGCCAGAGCAGGCGCTGGCGGTGCCGGATTGCGGCGGCGCACGCGGCCTTCACGTGCCATGGCGAGCGCCAGGGCACGGTAGGGCAACGAATCGGGTCGCTTCGGCGAGCGCAAGCTCGGCTGCGCGCCGGGTAGCCGCCGTGGCCCTGCGCTACACTTCGCAACGCGAGCCAACGCCGAAGGCTGCGCAGCGAAGTTCGACCTCCGCCGCGGTGACGGAACGCAAGCGCAAAGGTTGCGCGGGCGTGGCGGCGCTCAAGCGAAAGGAGACCCGCATGAGAGCATTTGCCCTGGCCGCGCTGGCGGCCTGTGCCACGACGCTGTTCCTGTTCGGCTGCGGCAAGGAGCAATCGGCCTCCGCCCCCGACGCCGCCAAGGCCAAAGCCGCAGCCGTGGAGGAGAAAGTTCCTCCTTACAGCTATGCCGCACCGGTCAAGGGCCACGTCAAGGAAGCCAACATCGGCGAATTCGACCTGGCCGACGGCATCGCCTACACCTCCACGAGCGGGGAGGGCACGGTGGTGTACGTGGTGGAGAAGCCCATCGCTTCGCCCGTGCTCGCCGGCTCGGCGTGTCCGCTGTCGCTGGCGCGGGCGCTGGCGGAGCTGCGCAATGCCGGCTTTGCCGAGGTCACGCTCGATCCCGCCGGCCACTCGAAGTACTTTGCCGCCGGAGGCGCGTTCGGCGGCAGCCTGGGCGATCAAACCCGCGGCGACTGGACCTCCACGCTCAAGGGCGACGTGAATCGCGCGTCCGGCACCGTCATGCACAACCGCTACGGCCACTTCGACTTCGACCTGGCCGTGCTGACCCCGAAGTACGATGAAATCAGCGAAGGCGACTCGCTGCGCGAGCGCAAGCTCTCTCCCACCACACCCAAGCCTGCCGAGCAGGCATTGACCGCCACCTACGTGGCGCTGCACGAGGCGGCGCAGAAGAAGGATCTGAAAGGGATGCTCTCGGCGCTGGGGTTCGACGACAAGCAATCCCTGGCCATCCGCGGCCTCGCCGGGATCGATGCCGACTTCGCGCTCTTCGCCGATCGCTTTCTCAACCCCGGCAAGCCCGACGATGCCATGAACCGACCCGGCGCCGGCCAGGTGCGTGCAGAAGGCACCAAAGCCAGCGGCAAAAACTACGTCAACGACTACTACTTCGACCTCTGCGGCGACAAGCTGATCCTCACCCACGTCGTCGAGCAGGCGTGGCACTGAAGCCGCCGGGGCCGACTTTGCATGCAAAGCTCGGGCGTGCGCCTGCCATCATGACCGAGAAGGCAAAGGACGACCATCGTTTGCCGGTCGAGTTGCGCGCGAGCATTCCAGGCACACGACACGAACCGAAGGATTCACGCCCGACCCAGCGTCACGCGGATGCTAATCTGATCCGTTGACCGCGATCGAAACACGAGCGGGGCATGCCCGCGGGGGAACTGATGCGCTATTCGATGCTGCGCCTGGTGCGCGAGGCTCTTTCCGGTCATCGTGGCTGGCAGCCGGTCTGGCGTGATGCAGCACCCAAGCCGCAATACGAGGTCATCGTCATCGGTGGGGGCGGGCATGGTCTGGCAACGGCGTATTACCTTGCCAAGAACCACGGGGTCGCCAATGTTGCCGTGGTGGAGAGGGGCTGGATTGGCTCGGGCAACGCGACCCGAAACACGACGATCATTCGCTCGAATTATCTGCTGCCGGGCAACGAGCCCTTCTATGAATGGTCGATGAAGCTCTGGGAAAGCCTTGAGCAGGACCTCAACTACAACGTCATGGTCAGCCAGTGCGGCGTGGTCAATCTCTGCCATTCCGACGGCCAGCGCGATGCATTCGCGCGCCGCGGCAATACCATGTGCATGCACGGCGCCGGCGCCGAGTTGCTGGACGCGGACGCCGTCCGCCGCCGGTTGCCATTTCTCGACTTCGACAACGCGCGTTTCCCGATTCAGGGCGGTCTTCTGCAGCGGCGCGGCGGCACTGCGCGGCATGACGCGGTCGTCTGGGGTTATGCGCGCGCGGCGAGCGAGCGCGGCGTGGATATCATCCAGGACTGCGAGGTGACCGGTTTCCTGCAAGAAAATGGCCGCGTCGTCGGCGTCGATACGACGCGTGGCGCGATCCGCGCGCGCAAGGTCGGTGTGGCGGTAGCGGGCAATAGCTCGCGCGTCGCCGCGATGGCCGGCTTGCGGCTGCCGATCGAAAGCCATGTCCTGCAGGCATTCGTATCGGAAGCGGTCAAGCCCTTCCTGCCCGGCGTGGTGACCTTCGGCGCCGGGCACTTCTACCTGAGTCAATCGGAGAACGGCACCCTGGTGTTTGGAGGCGACCTCGACGGTTACAACTCCTACGCCCAACGCGGCAACTTGCCCGCCGTGGAGGACGTGTGCGAGATCGGCATGGCGCTGATGCCATTGCTGGGGCGATTGCGGATATTGCGCTCCTGGGGCGGAACGGTCGACATGTCGATGGACGGGTCCCCCATCATCGACCGAACCTGCATCGACGGGCTTTACCTCAATGGCGGCTGGAATTATGGCGGCTTCAAGGCCACGCCTGCTTCCGGCTGGTGCTTCGCGCATCTTCTTGCACGCGACGAGTCGCACCCGCTGGCGGCGGCGTACCGGCTCGACCGCTTCGCCACCGGGCAGCTGATCGACGAGAAGGGGCAGGGTCCGAGCCCGAACCTGCATTGACCAGTGCCTCTGGCTTGCCGAGGTGGAACCGATGCGTATTCAATGCCCGTTTTGCGGTGAGCGTGATGTGAGTGAATTCGCTTATCTTGGCGACGCGGATTTCCGCAGGCCCGACGTCAACGCGCCCGACGCCGAGAGGCGCTTTGTCGAGGCCGTGTATTTCAGAGATAACCCGGCCGGGCCTCATGACGAGCTTTGGTATCACGCGTTCGGCTGTCGCGGCTGGCTGCGCGTCACACGCGACACGCGTACGCACGAGATACTTGCCGCAGCCTTCGCCAACAGGCCGGGTGCATGAGCACTGCCGCGCGATCGACCATCGGCCAGGCGAACCGGCTTGCCGCTGGCGGGCTTGTCGATCGCGCTCGGCCGCTTCGCTTTCGCTTCGACGGCAAGCGCTACAGCGGTTTTGCCGGCGATACGCTTGCCGCGGCGCTGCTCGCCTCGGGTGTTCGCCTTGTCGGCCGATCGTTCAAGTACCACCGGCCGCGAGGCATTGTGACCGCCGGGTCGGAAGAGCCGAATGCGCTGGTGGAGCTTCGCGTCGGCGCCCGGCGCGAGCCGAACACGCGGGCGACGGTGGCGGAACTGTTCGAGGGCCTTGAAGCGTCCAGCCAGAATCGCTGGCCATCGCTGGCGTTCGATGTCGGTGCGATCAACTCGGCGCTGGCGCCGCTATTGGTCGCCGGGTTCTACTACAAGACGTTCATGTGGCCGGCAAGCTGGTGGGAAAAGCTCTACGAGCCTGCCATTCGCCGTGCCGCCGGGCTCGGACGCGCGAGCCTCGAACCCGATCCGGACGCTTACGAGAAAGCGCATGCGTTTGGCGACGTGCTGGTGATCGGCGCCGGGCCGGCCGGACTTTGTGCCGCGCTCGCCGCCGCCCGCTCCGGTGCGCGGGTGATTCTCTGCGACGAAGACTTCGTGCTCGGCGGGCGCCTGAATGGCGATCGCCGGCAGATCGAGGGGTTGGCCGGGGCGGTCTGGGCGCGTCAGGCGGAAGCCGAACTCGCCGCCTTCGCGGAAGTGCGCATCATGCGTCGCACGACGGTATTCGGCGCCTACGACGGGAGCACGTTTGGCGCAGTCGAGCGCGTCGCGGATCACCTGCCCGCGCCGGCTGCGCAGCAAGCAAGGCAACGGCTGTGGAAGATCGTGGCGAAGCGGACGATTCTCGCAACCGGCGCGATCGAACGCCCGATCGTGTTTGCTGGCAATGATCGTCCCGGCGTGATGATGGCTTCCGCGGTGCGCACGTACGTCAACCGCTTTGGCGTGAGGCCCGGCCGCCGCATCGTGCTGTTCACGACGACCGACGACGGGTGGAAGACCGCAGCGGACCTCGCCGCCGGTGGCGTTGCGGTGGAAGCGATCGTCGACGCGCGCAGCGAAGTCGCGCCCACCGTGATCGCGTCGGCCAAGCGCGAGGGCACCCGCGTGATGCTCGGCGCCAGGGTGACGGGCGTGCGCGGGCTGCGTTCGCTCCGCGGCGTCACCGTGCTCGACGGCGCGGGACGAACGGTGCGCGTCGCCGCCGATACGCTCGCCGTCTCCGGCGGCTGGAATCCGACGCTTGCGCTCTCGACGCATCTCGGTGGGCGGCCACGCTGGTCGCAGGCGATCGCCGCTTTCGTGCCCGGCGACGTACCGCGCGGCATGACGGTGATCGGGGCGGCCCGCGGATCACTGTCGCTTGCAGACGCGCTGCGCGAAGGGACTGCGGCTGGCGCCGAAGCGGCGCAGGCGGTCGGACTACGGGCCGCGGCGCCGGCGCCGCTGCGCAGCGACGAGGAGGCGACGCAGTTGACGCCACTGTGGTATGTCGCGGAGTCGACGGGCAAGGCGTTCGTCGATTTCCAGCACGACGTGACCCACTCCGACGTGGCGCTCGCTGCACGCGAAGGCTTTCGATCGGCCGAGCATCTGAAACGCTACACCACGCTCGGGATGGCCACCGATCAGGGCAAGAGCTCCGGCGTCATCGGCCACGCGATCATGGCCGCGCTCACCGAGCGCGCGATCCCGGAGGTCGGTGCGACCGTGTTTCGGCCCCCGTACACACCGGTGGCGATCGGTGCGCTGGCGGGCCACCATCGCGGGAAGCATTTCCGGCCGGCGCGCCTGACCGCGGCCCATGCCTGGGCGGAAGAGCAGGGGGCGAGCTTCGTGGCGGCAGGCCAATGGCTGCGCGCGCAATGCTTCCTCGCGCCCGGCGCGACGGACTGGGCCGAGTGCATCGCGGGCGAAGTTCGCGCCGTGCGTTCGGGCGTGGGTGTCTGCGACGTATCCACCCTGGGCAAGATCGACATTCAGGGCGCCGATGCCGGCAGCTTTCTCGATCGCATCTACATCAACAAGTTCTCGACGCTGCCGGTCGGCAGGGTGCGCTACGGCGTCATGCTGCGCGAGGACGGCCTGGCGATGGACGACGGCACGAGCGCGCGCTTGGCCGGCGATCACTACGTCATGTCCACCACCACGGTCAATGCGGGCAAAGTGATGCAGCATCTTGAGCACGCGCGTCAGGTCCTGTGGCCCGAGCTTGACGTGCAGATCGTCTCGGTCACCGAGCAGTGGGCGCAATTCGCCGTGGCGGGACCGAAATCGCGGCTGCTGCTCGAGCGGCTGCTCGATGGCGCGCTCGATGTCTGCAACGCCGCATTCCCCTATCTGGCGTGCAGGGAATTTTCCTGGCGCGGCCTGCGGGTGAGGCTTTTTCGCATCTCGTTTTCCGGTGAACTTGCGTACGAGCTCGCCGTTCCCGCCCGCTATGGCGATGCGACGATCAGGGCCATCATGGCCGCCGGCGCGGCGCTGGGCGTGCTCTCCTATGGCACCGAGGCAATGGCGGTCATGCGCATAGAGAAGGGCCACGTGGCCGGAAACGAGCTCAATGGCACGACCACGGCCAACGACCTCGGCCTGGGCCGCCTGATGTCCCGAGACAAGGATTTCATCGGGCGTGTCCTGGCCGGGCGGCCGGGGCTCGCGGATGCGGCACGACCGGTGCTCGTCGGGGTGAAACCGGTCGACGCTTCGGCGCGCCTGTGCGCAGGCGCGCATTTCCTCGCCATCGGCGCCAAGCCCACACCCGACAACGATCAGGGCTATCTCACCTCGGCCGCATTCTCGCCCACCCTGGGTCACGCGATAGGCCTGGGGTTTCTGGCTCGCGGCCGGGAACGCAGCGGCGAGCGCATTCGCGCCTACGATCCGGTGCGCGGTGGCGACGTCGTAGTCGAGGTGGTTTCGCCGGTGTTTCTGGATCCCGAAGCAGAGCGCCTTCATGCCTGATAGCGCATTTGCGCCGCAATCGCCGTTTGCCGGCCTTCCGCTCGCAGCCGCTGCCGGCGGTGGCGTGCTCGTCAGCGATCGGGATGGGCTTGGCCTTGCCGCGGTGCTCGTGCGCAAGGGACGCCTGGCTGCGCTAGGCGCCCGCCTGCGCGATCGTTTCGGCATCGAGTTGCCCGATGGGCCGCGCCGCATGGCCGCGGGCGAGATTGCCTTCGCCGGGACGTCGCCTGGAGCCTGGCTGGCGACTTGCGAGAACGGCGCGAACAGCTTTGCCGCCTCGCTCGAGGAGGCACTGGGCGGACTCGCCTCGGTGTCCGACCAGAGCGACGGCTATGCGGTACTGCGGCTGACCGGCCAGGGGCTGCGTCAGGCACTCGTCCGGCTCGTCCCTATCGATGTACACCCGCGCATGTTCAGGCCCGGCGACGTGGCCGCGACCGTCGCGGCACACATTGGCGTGACGTTCTGGCGTCTCGAGGATGGCGCGGACGGCGCGCCGGTGTTCGAGATCGCGGTATTTCGCTCTCTCGCGAAGAGCCTGTGGCACGCCATCGGCGAAAGCGCGGCGCAATGCGCCCTCGTCCAGCCGCTCGAGCGCGGCGACGGGCCGCGCACCTCACCGCCGGGCCGCTGACCGCGATGCGGCCCAAGGCGTTTTGCATAATCGAGGAAACATAAGTAAGCTCTGCCCGGTGCAAGATCGCGCCATTCATGGTGAAAGCCGCCGCTTCCGGTTTGGTCTGCAACGGCGCCCGGGTCTTGTGTCTTGGCGGTCACAGCCAGACTCCACCAAGGCGCTCGCAACCCGGTCCTGCTCAATCTGATCGAGCAGTTCGCGGGGCGGCTGCCGCGCCAGATGCGTGTGACACAAGCCGGAACGTATCGTCCGATGGGCGCGCAGGTACCGCTGGATAGCAGATGACGAGTGCGCGTGACGAAACCAGGGCCGGCTTCCGCGACCATCTGATCCGTTATGGGGGCGACAGCTATCCCGAGATCGTGGAAAAGGCGCAGGGATGCTACGTCTGGGACGCCGCGGGCAAGAAAATCCTGGACTTCACCTCCGGCCAGATGTGCGCGACCGTCGGGCACAATCACCCGAACATCGTCGCGGCGATCAAGAAGAGCTGCGATACCGCGCTGCACCTTTTCTCGGGCATGATTCCCCGCAGCGTCGTGCAATTAGCCGACGCGCTGGCCACGATTGCTCCCAAGCCGCTGCGCAAATCGCTGTTCGTGAACACCGGCGGCGAAAGCAACGAGGCGGCGATCAAGATGGCGAAGCTCTACACCGGCGGCTTCGAGGTCGTGGGCCTGGGCGGCTCCTGGCACGGCGTCACCGGCAACGCCGCCTCGGTGTCCTTCGCCAGCGACCGCAAGGGATACGGACCGGGCATGCCGGGGACATTCGTGCTGCCGGAGCCCAATGCGTATCGGTGTCCGGTCAAGCATTGCCGCGACCGGTGCGACCGGACGTGCATGAAGGTCGGGTTCGAGCTCTACGACATGCAATCCACGGGCGCGCCCGCGGCGATCGTCGCGGAGCCGGTGATCAGCGCCGGCGGGATCATCGTTCCGCCCGAAGGTTATTTCGACGCCTTGCAGCTGGAGGCGCGCAAGCGCGGCCTGCTGCTGATCTTCGATGAGGCTCAAACCGCGTTCGGCCGCCTCGGCCACTGGTTCGCGGCGTCGCACCTGAAGGTGACCCCGGACCTGCTGACCGTCTCCAAGACGCTGGGCGGCGGGATACCGCTTGCGGGAGTGATGACCACCGACGAGATCGAAGAGACCTGTCATCGCCGCGGCTTCGCGTTCTACACCTCGCATGTATCCGACCCGCTGCCGGCGGCGGTCGGTCTGGCCGTCATCGAGACCATCGAGCAGGAAGCGCTGCTCAAGCGCAGCCGGGAAATGGGCGAGTATCTCGCCACGCGCCTGAGCGACCTGCAGCAACGCCACGAACAGATCGGCGACGTGCGCGGCATGGGACTGCTCCGCGGCATCGAGCTGGTCAAGGACCGCGAAACGCGCGAGCCCGACCATGAGCTGGGAGCGTCGACCACGGCGCGCTGCTGGGAGCTCGGACTGAGCATGAATATCCGCCGCCGTCCGGAGCGAGGCTCGGTGTGGCGGATCGCGCCGCCGTTGACGGTGACGCGCGAGGACATCGATCTGGCGATGACGATATTCGACCAGGCGCTGACCGAAATGAAGGCGGCAACGGCAAGACGTCGCAATCCGTCCGCCGCACAAGCCCGGCGGACGGGAAGGGTCGCCGCGCGGGCGCGGCCCGCTGTGCGGCGGTGAACGCCCTTCATGGAGGTAGAATCCAACAACGTGCCGCGTCTTTGCAATACGGCACCATGGCGGCGTACACCTTGGCAAGCGTGCGCCGCCTTCGTTCGGCCATACACGTGGAGGAGGACAAGATGAGCACCAAATGGCTTACCATCGTCGCGACGGGCCTGCTGCTCGGCATGCTGGGGGCGAGCGCAGCGACCGCGGATGTGCTGCAGGACATCAAGAGCAAGGGCGTGCTGGTCGTGGGAACGAAGGCGGACTACCCGCCATTCGGTTTTCTCGATCCATCGGGCAAGATTGTGGGCCTGGAGCCCGATCTCGCCGCCGACGTGGCCAAGCGCCTCGGCGTCAAGCTCGAGCTGACCCCGGTCGTCGCATCGAATCGCATCCAGTTCCTGCAGCAGGGCAAGATCGACATCATGATTGCCACGATGAGCGACACGCCGGAGCGGGCCAAGGTTGTCGATATCGTCGAGCCCGACTATTACGCGTCGGGCACCAACGTCCTGGCGAGGAAATCGGAGCATCTGAAGAGCTGGGAGCAGTTGCGGGGCAAGAAGGTGTGCCTGATCCAGGGCTCCTTCTACAACAAGGAGCTGCAGGAGAAATACGGCATCGAAGGCGTCGCGTTCCCGGGAACCGCTGAGGCCTACGCCGCGCTGCGAAACGGCAATTGCATTGCGTTCGCCTATGACGACACGGCGATCATAGGCGAAATGCAGAAGCCGGAATGGGGCGACTACGAGATGCCGCTCGAATCGATCCTGGTCCAGCCATGGGGTCTCGCGGTAAGGCAGGGCGAGAAGGCGTTTGCCGATTTCATGTCGAAGACGGTGATCGACTGGCACAAGACGGGATTGATCGAGCAGCTCGAGCAGAAGTACCACATCAAGCCCACCGCCTTCGCGCGGGAAATGCACGCCAAGTACAGCAAGTAACTGCGGCGGCGATACCCGGCAAGCCATGCGCGGCGAGCGCCTGCGCGTTGCGGCCGAGTGAAGGCTGAGAGCCTGGGGGGCGGCCGATGCAGTTCGTCTGGGATTGGTTCCGGTGGCTGCACGACAGCACCGGAATCAATCTCACGATCTTCTACGACGCATTCGATCGCGCCCGCTTCGCCAACGGAGTGCTGATGACGGTCGAGCTCTCGGTCGTCTGCATCCTGTTGAGCATGCTCATCGGGGTGCTCGGCGCATGGGTCCAGGGTTCCCGGCTTCGCGTCGCGCGCGCGATCGTCTACTGGTACGTCCAGTGCTTCCGCAACACGCCGCCGCTGGTCCAGCTCTACTTCTTCTACTTCGGTCTTGACAGTCTGCTGAGCCGGTTCGGCAGGGGCGGGCCCGTTGCCAGCAACGTGACCTGGGCGATCGTTTCGCTGTCATTGTTTGCCGGCGCGTTCAACGTCGAGATCTTCCGCTCCGGCGTCGAAGCGGTTCCGCGCACCACGCTCGAAGCGGCCGAATCGCTTGGCTTCAGCCGCTTGCAGGCCTACCTGCGGATCGTCCTGCCGCTCGCGTTTCGCATCAGCCTGCCGGCGCTGAACAACAACCTGGTCAACCTGGTGAAGACGACAACGCTGGCGTATGCGATCGCCGTGCCGGAGATGCTTTACGTCTCGAGCCAGATCTGGTCGGACGAGCTCAACGTGCCGGAAATGATGAACCTGCTGCTGCTGTGTTACTTCCTGCTGGTCGGCGCCCTGGTCTTCCTGATGCATCGCTGGGAGCGCGCCATCCGGGTCCCGGGATTCGGCGTATGAACCGCGCGCAAGCGAGCGGGGCGACAGCGCGATCCGGCGTGCTGCCGGTCCTGCTGCCGGCGGCGCAACAATTGACGCGCGCTGCGCTGCGCGAGCGCGCTGCAGGCTCGCCGACGCTGTGGCTGAAGCCGTCGCACGGCGTCGCGCTGCTCGCGGCGTTCGCGCTCGGCTGCGGCGTCGCCCAGGCGCAGGCGCAGGTGAACGCGCCATCGGTCCTCGCGACCATCTGGAAATGGACGCCGCTGCTCGCGCGCGGTTTCGTGTTCAATCTCGCCATCAGCTTCATTGCCATGGCGATCGGAACGCTGGGCGGGATTTTCCTCGGCTTTGCCCAGGTTTCGCTGCTGCCACCGGTGCGCAAGGGGGCATGGGTCACCACGCATTTCTTCCGCAATGCGCCATGGCTGGTGCTGCTGTTCTATTGCATGTTCCTGCTGCCCTTCCAGGTAACCGTCTTTGGAGTGACGATCCCGGTCCCGGACTGGATCAAGGCCACGCTGGGCCTGGCGCTGCCGGTTATGGCCAACGTCTCCGAGATCGCGCGTGGCGCCATCCAATCGATTCCGACGGCGCAATGGGAGTCGGCGGCCTCCCTGGCCTTCAGCCGGCGCCAGACGTTGTGGATGATCATCTTTCCTCAATGCATCAAGCGAATGCTGCCACCCTGGATGAACCTGTACGCGATCCTTACCATGGCCACGGTGCTCGCCTCGATCGTCGGCGTGAACGAAATGATGACGCTTACGCAGCGCGCGCTATCCGCCGAGAATCGCCCCGGGCTGCTGCTCGCGTTCTATAGCTACGTGCTGCTGTGGTTCTTCGCCTACTGCTATCCCATCGCGCGGTGGACCGTTCGCCTGGAAGCGCGCTACGCGGTCAAACAGTAGACCGTCATGCCGAGTGCCAGCGCCGGGCCGATCGTCGTCGTACGCGACGTACACCAGTCGTTCGGCAAAGTCGAGGTGCTGAAGGGCGTTTCGTTCACCGTCGCCAAGGGCGGTGTGGTTTGCATCATCGGCCCCTCAGGCGCGGGCAAATCGACCCTCCTGCGCTGCATCAACGGCCTGGTGTCGATCCAGCAGGGAAGCATCCGTGTCGCCAATTTCGACGTCCATGCGCTCAAGACCGACCAGGAAAGGATCGCGCTGCGCAAGGAGGTGTCGATGGTGTTCCAGCAGTACAATCTGTTTCCGCACAAGACGGCGCTGGAGAACGTGATGATGGCGCCGATTCATGTGCTCAAGGAGAAGCCGCACGAGGTGCGCGAACGCGCGGTCGCGTTACTCACCAAAGTCGGCCTTGCCGCCAAGCAGGACGTGTATCCGGGGGAACTATCCGGCGGCCAGCAGCAGCGGGTGGCGATCGCCCGCTCGCTCGCCATGCGTCCGGAGGTGATGCTGTTTGACGAGGTGACCGCGGCGCTCGATCCGGAGACGGTCAAGGAAGTGCTGAGCACGATCCGCGAGCTCGCGCGCGAGGGCATGACCTGCATCCTGGTGACACACGAGATGCGCTTCGCCCGGGAAATCGCCGACGAGGTCCTGTTCACCGACGGCGGAACGATCGTCGAGTCGGGCCCACCGGCAGAGCTGTTCGATCGTCCGCAGAAAGACAGAACGCGTGCATTCCTGTCGCAGGTGCTGTGAATGGCCATGCCGGAGCGAGCCGCGGCTGGGGCGCCGTTCGGCGTTGCGCGCCTGCCGCGCTGCCGCGCGCGCGACCCCCCGGCGAACCGCCCCCGCGGCGCGCTGATGGATCTCGACGCCTTTCTGCGCCGGCACGGCATAGTCGCTTCGCGTCATGCGCATCCCCCGGTCATGACCGTGGAGGAATCGGAGCGCCTGGTGCCAAGGCTTCCGGGCGCCAAGACGAAGAACCTGTTTCTGCGCGACAAGAAAGGCCTGCGCCATTTCCTGGTCACGGTCGCGCACGATGCGAGCGTCGATCTCGCCGCGCTGGGCGTGGCGCTGGGGGCGGGGCGGCTCGGCTTCGCCTCGGGCGAGCGCCTCTCCAAACACCTCGCCGTCACACCCGGTTCGGTGAGCCTGCTCGCCCTTGTCAATGACCGGGCGAGCGCGGTCGAGTTCGTCATCGACCGCGCCGTGTGGGACGCCCCCGCCGTGCACGCGCACCCGCTGGTCAACGACGCGACCATGGTGATCGCGCACGCCGACCTCGAGCGTTTCCTCGCCGCCACGGGCCACGCCGCGCGCGTGATCGACCTGCCCGCTGCAGGGCCGGCGGGCGAGCTTCGGTAGAGGCTGCAACCAAAATGCGCAGCACGCCTGGCGCGGTTCGAGCCAGAGCGCGCAGCAAACGAGGGTTGGCATCGAAATGGCCGACTGCGTCCGGCCGGAGATGCTTTCCGCCCGGGAGTGACCAGCGGCGTCACGAGCTCGACTTTTGCCCAGGCCAATGCGGCCGCGCGAGGTGGCGCCTGACTCGGCTGGGCGCCTTGGCTAAGTCCCGGGGCTGCGCCAGAGCAGCGCACACCGGCAGCCCTCGCGAAAGCGTTCGGGCGGGCCTTCTCAGGACTCGTGCCTTAGGGGCACTCCCTCGCGCCCTCGGCCTGGGCGCCCGCGTAGAAATCGGCGAGCCGGTAGGTGTGCGCGGTACCGCGGCTCCCCCGTTGCAGGTAACGCCCATAGGGCCCGATCTCGATCAACACCGTCTGCGGCGGGGCGGCGAGTTGCCGCGCCCGGTCCTGTGCGCTCTTCCAGCGGAAGCAGAGGTTGCGCGGATCGCTCGCCGGAAAGGCGTTGGGCAGCTGAATGGAGAGCGGCATGAACATCGGCACGGCGTCGACCGTGACGGCCGTGGTGCCGGCCGCAAAGCCGCCGCGGGAGGCCTGCCGCAGCGTCGAGGCGCGGTTCGCGAATTCCATGAGCGTGCTCTGCTGGTAGGGGAGATAGAGCCCCGCGGAGGGCGCGTCGGCGGGTGGCTCCCGGCCGAGCGAGCTCAGGCCGAGAGGAAAGGTCACCCGATAGATGAAGCGCACGCCGATGGGATGCCCGTGCGCGGAGAGCAACGGCTCGTCGGTGATTGACTCGATGCGGGCCTGCCCGAGCTGCCGGGCGTGCCAGTAACGCTCGAGCAGGCCAGGCACGAGCGAGGCGGCGTAATAGGCAAACGGCAGCACGATCCCGAAGATGGTGAACGGGACGATGGCGTCCTTCCAGCCGCGCACGCGGAAGATCGCCCAGCCGATCCAGAGGAGCGCGGTGAGCGGGACCGCGTACACCGCGAAGCCAATCGCGATGAGTTCGTACCAGGTAAAGACGAGCCAGCCGCCTTGCCCCTGCGAAAAGGCGATGACCGTCGCCAGCAGCGGCACGCCTACCCAGTAAACGGCAGTCAGTTGCACCGCGCGGCGCGTCAGCGAGGCGGTCATGGCGGGATAGGTGGCCCTCGATGGTGCGATAGTGGATGATTCCACTACGACGAAGCGTCCGGGAAGGGCATCCTAACGCAGCCGGTCATCGAAGACCGGGTTGGCTCAAGGAGTGCCGGAAAGGGGGAGCGATGGAGAAAAAGCTCAAGGTCTGGTACGAAAATCCACCCGGCGCGGGGCCGGCGCAGGGGCTCTATTCGCATGTCGGATTGATGCAGGGGGGGACCTTCGCCTTCATCGCCGGCCAGCTCGCGGTGGGCCGCGGAGGCGAGGTCGTCGGCAAAGGCGACTTCAAGGCGCAGTTCCGCCAGGTGTTTGCCAACCTCAAGGACGTGCTCGCAGGCCTTGGCGCGGATTACGTCCACGTTATCAAGTTCACCACCTACCTCGTGCACAGCCAGGACATTGCGGCCTTCATGGCCGAGCGGCAGGCGCTGTTTCCCGAGCTCTTCGGGCATGAGCCGTATCCGCCCAACACGCTGCTCATCGTCGATCGCCTGGTCAAGGAGGAATTCTTGATCGAGGTGGAGGCGGTGGCGGCCGTCGAACGGTAGGAGGCGGGCGAGGGTTCGGGCGAGCCGACGCGCGCTCAGCCCGAGAGTCGCCGCGATTTCCTTGTTCGTCTTGCATCGGGCTGGTTGCTTGCAACGCGGTGCCTGGCGCGACCGTGACGCATCGGGCGGGTGTCTTTTGCGCCGGCTTCAGCATGCCTCAGGCTACGCGATCACGCGCCTGGGCGCGAACCCTGTGGCGCCATCGAGGAACGCACGCAATCCTACGACAAAATCGGACGGGGTCCGATAGCGCGATGTCGCCAGACGTGCGATTTTGCGCCGAGGATTTTCGCTGTGCCGACGTAATTTTTTTCGAAAGGATAAAAGGTGGATCGCACCATGACGACAACGAACAATCTTGCCAGCGACGATAGCGCCGCCAATCCAGTCAGCTCCAAGGTCCAAGGGGTAGCGAAGACAGCGCACCAGGCAACGGACCGATTCGCCGACAGGGCCGCCGCCGGGGTGGACCGCCTCAGCGGCACCGCCCACCGTGCAATCGATAGCGCCGCCGATGCCGCAACGTCTGCCGCAGGCTGGGCGTCGACCATCCCCGGGCAAGCGCAGCAGGTACAGGCCCGGCTGACGGAATCTGCCAGCGCTTCGATTCGTGCCCGCCCGATCGCCACGGTCGCCGGGGCGCTGGTCGTCGGCTATCTGATCGGTCGTCTTGCCCGACGCTAGTTCAAGACAAGGACCAACGCGATGCCCATCTCACTCATTCTGCTTGTTGTCCTCCTAATCCTGCTCGTCAGTGCGCTTCCGGCGCGGCCGTACAGTTCCGGTTGGGGCTACTGGCCAAGCGGGGGGGCTGGGCCTCGTTTTGCTCGTGATCCTTATTCCGTTGCTGATGGGTCGCGTCTGACTGCGCCGCGACGGGCCATGGCAGCGTTGGCAGGCATTCGCCTGGCGAGCGTCGCGAGCGGCCGCATCGGAGCGAACCCGGGCGGCACTGTGATGATCGGGGCTCTCCGGTCGCGTGAGGGGTGACAAGGAAAGGAGCAAGAGAATGGCTCGATACGGCAAGAAGGCACAAAGCATGGTCAAGAAGGTGATGCAGGAACGAAAGCGCGGCACTCTGAAGAGTGGCCGGTCGGGAAAGAAGGTAACAAGCCGCGAACAGGCGATCGCAATCGGGCTGTCCGAGGCCCGGAAGGCAGGTGCCAAGGTCCCGGGGCGAAGCTATGCAGCCAACTAAAGAGGACAATCGAGTGCGCCCGCGATGACCTCGCTGCGGCAAAACACCTGATCGCAGCGGGGCACGCCTTGCAAAGACAGCCGCCGGAAGCAACGGTGATCAGGCAGGCCGCGTGAAGGAAGGCATCGCGCGGGTATGCGAGCGATCATCAGCCGTCCACTGGCTTCTCGAAAAACAGGCAGGAACGCCGGAGCGACGGTCTCGATATCCTCCGAAGCGACCCCGGCCGCGTGAAGGTCCCGCCAAGTTCACGTCGCAACCAACCCCAGGCCATGGGTCCTCTCGCGGTTGCCAGCGGGTCGGCGCGTCCAGGGTCATTTCTATCTTCGCGCCCACTGCGAGGCGCCATATTTCAGTACCGGCTGCAGGTCCGTGGCAACGATATCCGATTCGTAGATCTCCAGGTAGTTGATGCGCTCGCCGGCCGGGTTCGGTTGCATGGCCTTGTCGATGGTCTTGCGTAACGTCAGAGAGGGATCGCCGGGGTCACCCATCCCCGGGCCGCGGACACTGGTGCGCAGCATGAAGCCGGTGACGATGCGGCCGTTATGACTCTTGAGAAATGCCTGGAGCTCGCTACCGTGGCCTGGAATTGCATCGAGATTGCAGGACTGGAGCGCGAAGCGCCGTCCCAGGATCTGGTTTGCCTCGTCGATGATGGCGAGTCGCGTGCGCAAACGCTCGCCCGGATCCATCCGGCCCTGGTCATTGATGGTCAGGCCGCCGCCGAAGGAGAGCGACACGTACTGGTTCGGAAAGTCGGCGGCATAGACCTGCAGGACCTTGCGCCATGCCGCGATCCATTTCGACGGCCGGTAGGAAAGGCTTTGCCAGGTGTTCAGGTCCTGCCGCGAATTGGGCAGGGTGAACTCATCGGAAACCGAGGTCGGTCCGGTCGCGGCGATGAGCCGCAAAGCGGGCGACTTGCCGTAGCGCTCGGAGACTTGCTTGAGGAAGGCGAACCAGCGGTTGAGGTAGACGCTGTCCCACGGCAGCGGCAGCCTCCTCGCCGTGCCTCCGCCCGGACCGTACGGGATGCTGAATATCGCGCTTTGCGCGCCCTGCAGGGCCCAGTCCGGCGTGCCGAATCCCGGCAACAGGATAAGCCGTACCCACTTGCTATTCTTCTCGGCGCTGGAGAGAACCGTGTCGATCTTGGCGAAGTCGAATCTTCCACTTCCGGCTCGACGTCTGCCCACGACGTGCGGAAAGTCACCCCTGAGGTGTTGGGATTGGTGTAGGCGTTGAGGGCCGGATTGCGGGTATCGAAGGGCTTTCCGACCCGGGCGGCATCGATCAGATTGACCGTCGACAGGCCGTAGGGCGCAGGGATTGGCGCCTCCGCTCGTTCCCCGCCGGGCGGTCTTGCCTGTCTGCCGGGGCCATGGCGGACGGTTTCCGGACCCTGATTTTGCGCGACGGCGAACTCCCGCGCCAGGATCGCTCCACCCGGCAGGATCCATGACACGACGCACATGCCAAGCAGAATGGCAATCCAGGACCGGGACCGTTCGCTACGCATGCGATTCCTCCTTGTGTGGTTGGTCGAGCTCGCGTAGCCATCTCCAGTGCAAGCCGCTTGCCGGCTTCCCGCCAGCGCATGGCCTGACTTGCTGCGGTGTAAACCAATCACGCTGACATGGGTGACACCGTTGCGCTTCGCGAACCGGGAACTGGACCGGCGCCATTATTAAAGCAAACAAGCGATGTCCTTAATAACTAGCCGGCTTAATAAAGGTTGGCCGCCGCCGGGAATGCCATGGTACGAGGCAGAATGGGGCAGCTCAAGACAATCTCGCGGGCCGGAGCGTAGAGGGGGAAGCGGCAGCGCTTTGTGCCTTCGGTTGCGAGTGGCGTAGCACCCCAAACGCTCGGCTTTCAGACTCTTTGACGTTTCAACGTCAAAGAGCTAGGGTGATCCGATGGAAGACGCCAAGCGCGCGACGATCTACTTTGATGCCGACGTGCACCAGGCACTGCGCCTGAAGGCCGCCACGGCGGATCGATCCATCTCCGACATGGTCAATGATGCCGTCAGGGCGGCGCTGGCCGAGGACGCCGAAGATCTCGCCGCATCGGACCAGCGCAGCGGCGAACGCAGTGTTTCGTTCGAGTCCTTTGTGCGCGGCCTAAGGCAACGTGGCCGGATATAGGCTGCTGATCAAGCCTTCAGCCAGGAAAGAGATCGAGGCGCTGGGGCAGAAGAGGGATCGCCAGCGCATGGTCAGCCAGATCGCTCATCTCGCCTCCGAACCCCGGCCGGCCGGTTGTGAAAAACTTGCAGGAGCGGAGGGCCGCTATCGCATTCGCCATGGGCAGTTCCGTGTCGTTTACGCCGTCGATGACACGGCGCGCAGGGTCGAGGCAGTCAAGGTAGGACACCGCCGTGACGTGAAGCAGCCGGTCGAGCCCTACAGTGAGCAGCGGATTGCCGAATCCGACGCGGCGGAAGCCGAACTCGGCGAGGCGCTCAAGCGCCGCCGTGCGGCCAAGGGTGCCGCCCGCTAGGGCCTTAGCGCGGCCATGGTGGCTACTTGGTCGGTCGCTGTTCGCGAGGGCTTGACGGCCTGCGGCGGCGGCGTACAATAGCTAGACTGTCTAGCCAACATGAGTCGGATCATGAGCAAGTGGCAGCTGCAAGAGGCAAAGAATCGCTTGTCCGAAGTCGTGCGCAAAGCGGCCGACGAGGGGCCGCAGGTCATCACGCTGCGCGGTGAGGACGCGGTGGTGGTCGTCGCCGCGGAAGAGTACGTCCGCCTTACCCGCAAGCCTAAGGGCACTCTCGTCGACTTCTTGCGCGCCTCGCCGCTCTCCGCGGTGGCACTCGACCTCACGCGCAGTCGTGACCCGGGTCGGCGCGTGGAGCTGTGAGCTGGCTCCTCGACACCTGCGTGCTTTCCGAGCTGGTACGACCGCGACCGAAGGCGTCTGTCGTCAGCTGGGTAGCCGAGCGCGACGAGGACGAATTGTTCCTGAGTGTCATCACGATCGGGGAACTCGAGAAAGGGATCGCAAAGCTCCCGGATTCGGCCAAGCGGGCCGCGCTGGAGCTTTGGGTACGGCGCGAACTCGCCGACCGGTTTCGCGGCCGGTTGCTCTCGATCGACGCAAGCATTGCGGCGCGCTGGGGCGCGATGGTTGGGGCATCTGAAGCGCGGGGCCAGTCGTTGCCCGTCATCGACAGCCTGATCGCAGCGACCGGTTTGCAGCACGATCTCACCGTCGTCACCCGCAATACCGAGGACCTGGAACGCTGTGGCGCGCGCTGCCATAACCCCTGGACCGGGAAATAGCGCCTAAGGACACTTGTCGCGGGAGTGTGCATGGTCGCTGTCGAGAACCCTTGAAATAGCGAGCCGTCCAGGATCTGCTTATTTCAAAAAGGGTTGGTTTTTTGAAATAAGGAGGCCCAGGCGCTGCGAGGCGGTTACGTGGCTAGACGTCCGCGCCGGACCGCCGGGCGGGACAAGAACGCCCCCTGCCGGGCGGGAAAAGGTCCTTCCCTCGGCGGCTGGGTCTTTCCAGGCGGAAGTCGCAGGCCTTTAAGCCTTCGGTTACGGGTGGGGGCTCTTGCGCGCGATCGAGGTGCGTGCACCCGAACCATCGGGCTTGCGCTGCGCGCCCTGGACGAGCAGGATACCCATTTCGGGCTCGCTGTTTGGTTGCGAGTCGTTAGTCTGCCAGGAACGTGGCGGGCCAATCCCTGTCCCGGGGACCATCGATGCAAGAGCCTGCATTGCGCCTCATCGTCGACGCCGTCACCTTCGCCGCAGCCAAGCACCGCTCGCAACGCCGGACGCGGAGGCCAGTCCTTACATCAATCACCCCATCGGGCTGGCGCACGTCCTCCTGATGGGGGCCAAGATAAGCGACGCTCACGTTCTGACCGCCGCCATACTGCATGACACGCTCGAAGACACGCAGACCTCATTTGAGGAGCTCAAGGAGCGCTTCGGGCTGCCGATCGCCGAAACGGTGGCGGAAGTGACCGACGATAAGACACTTCCCAAAGTGAGACGAAAAGCACTCCAGGTTGAGCATGCGGCCCATCTGTCGAGACGAGCGAAGCTGGTGAAGCTGGCCGACAAGATTTGCAACCTGCGCGATGTGGCATCGAGCCCGCCCAAGGATTGGCCGCTGCAGCGCCGCCGCGAGTATTTCGACTGGGCCAGGCAGGTTGTGGATGGCTTGCGCGGCGTGCATCCCCGGCTGGAAGCGCTATTTGACCATGCATACGCCGCTCGTCCGTAGCGGGCCGGCGGCTCGCGCGTCGCCGCAGACGGCCGCAGGCAATCGAGGAGCGCGGCCTGCTTGCCTGCATGGGCAAGCAGCCGATCGACCGCGGCGACAACACCCGAAACGCTCTATCCCAGACGGAAACCGGTGCTGGCATTGCGCTAACTCCAAGTGGACCGAGGTGGACGGTGTAAAGTGGTGTGGCATTGCGCGCAGTGTTGACGAGCAAAGAATTGCTGCGTCACCTGTCTTGCGTCACGACCACGAGGGTCGGGTTGCGAAGACTTTTGCCGGCTTGACGGTCGTCTCCACGTTGAGGCGCGAAGAGTTTACCGCGCTGGAGGCGATGGTCGATGCGTCGTGGCGAAACCAGAAGCGGCTGGCGGTACTGGGGGGAACCCACCGTTTGCGAATGCGCGCAGCGCGGTAGATAGACTATGGAGACGGATCCCCGGGTAGATTTTGCCGAAGTACTCAAGGATCACCTCACCACGTGGGCGCGCGACCTTGAGGGCTTTCAAACGGACGGAGTTCATCCCTGGGTACTCGCCCAATCCGCCGGCGCTCTCAACTACTTCGGTGGACACGAATGGCAGGCGCTCGTCGCCGACAAACTGCACCGCTGGGGTCATGCACTCAACTCGAGCCAGGCGTTTGCAGTGAATCTCTTCGCGCCGGCGCGTTTCTCGCCGGATGTCGCGCGGGCGCTTTGGACGAGCCTGCCGGCGGGCCGCGCCTACCCGGACGCGCAGCGTGTCCAAGTCTACTTCGAGTATAGCGGGCCAGACAGCGGTTTTGCGAAACAGGCACTGGGCGAAGCCGACATTCCGACTCAGATCGACGTCGCGGTGGAGGGGGTGTTTGGCAATGCGAGCCGGCTGCAGTTCGTCGAGGTGAAGCTCACAGAATCGCACTTCGGGTCATGCCGCGGGGCCAGGGCCAGCAAAGAAGGAGACAAGAAGCGAGCAAATCCTGCACCCGAGCGGTGTCGAAATCTGACCAAGATCCTCGAGGACACGCCTCGACAATGCTGGCTTGCGGAAACGAAGCATCGACGCTACTGGGACTTGATCGGTGCCAAGTCGGGATTGGCCATCGTGGCCGACCAACGGGGCGGCTGTCCTTGGCAAGGCGGTCTCTACCAGGTGATGCGCAATTGGGCTCTCGCCCGTGCGATCCTGGATCGCAATCTTGCGGTGAGCATTGACCTTGCCATCTGCGTGCATCCGGACAATCACGCGGCCAAACAGTTGGAGATTCAGGTTGGCGGCAGCAAAGATGTCATCGCTGCCTTCAACGCGATGGCTGCGCCAATCACCGTGGCCGAACTCGACCCGCGCATGTTGATCAAGGCTCAAGACGCTGCCGGCGCGCCGAGCGGCTGGCTCGGGTATATGGAACGTCGGTATCTATTGGCAGGAACGCCCGACTTGGCCTCATGCTCATCACCGTCCTCGAAGGCTCAGTGAGCGTCTTGCGATTTGCTTTTCCGTGTCGAATAAAGCCGGAGCCCCGAGCCTTCGAAGCCGTATTGCGCGAACTCGCAACCGTTTTAAGGGTTCGGATGCGGGTCGTGGCGCGCGCTGACCCCGAAAACGATCGCTGCCGGCCGGGGGGTCGATTGGCGCATCGACTGCCCATTGACAGGGCTGCCGGGGACGGCTAGATTTTGTCCATCACAAGTTGTCTGGCTATGCCGCGCGCTGCCCGCTTTCGGCCGCGCGCTTCGCACCACCGGCGCCACTGGCGCCGCTTCATTCGGGGAGATGAACATGCTGAGAATAGCGGGCGCGGTGCTCGTCACCGCCGTCGTGGTCTTATTCGGCGCACGGGCGGTTTTCCATCCCGCGGGAGGCATCCCCGACGGTTCGCAGACGTCCCAGGATTGTCGGGCCCATGACGACTGCACCGTCGCCATCACCTTCAATTGCATCGCCTCCAACGTTGCCCCGACCTGCACACCGGTGCCGCACGCCCAGGTGCTGCTGGTCCGTCCCGGAAACAAGATCCATTTCACCTTCGACAGCAATACCGGCCACACCTTCAGCCCGTCCGACGGCATCAAGTTCGTGTCGGGAAACGACAGCGGCTTGCTGCCCTGCGTGCCGGATACCAGCATCCAGAACATGCAAGCCTTTACGTGCACGAACAAGCTGCAGGCCGGAACCGTCGATGCTTACAAATACCAGATCGCCGTCAACTGGATGTTCACCGTCGATCCCTGGGTGGTGAACTACTAGGCGCCACCCGGCGCATGGCCGCGCGGCCGATGACCGGGCGACGATGGACCGCGATGGCGAAGGGATCGGGGCGCTCTCCCGCCTCGGGCGGTTGGCGCCACGGCAGGCGAATCCTCGGCGCCACCAAAGCCTTCAGCCCGTGCTGCCTTCGAGCCAGCTCTTGACTTCCTCGATGCCGCGCTCGTAGGCAACGCTGCGCCCGGCGGCTTCGACCGCGGCGAAGCCCTCCCGGCCCAGGCCCTCGCGCGCGGCCTCGATGCGCGGCGCCAGGAACGCCTCGTCGGCGGGATCGCGATGCATGCCGGTTTGTTGCGCCTGCGCTTCCGCGATCCCGAAATAGCGCGCGGTCTCTCGCCACCCGTGTTGCAATGCCGCCAGTCCCGCCGCCACCTCGATGAAGCTCTGCCCGATCGGCCTCGAGCCCAACTCGCCCAGGATGCCCGCGGTTTCGATCAGCAACGCTCGACCCTTGGCCGCGTCGCCGCGCGCGATCGCGACCATGGCCAGATTGAGCAGCGCGATGGCCATGGTTTCGTAATCGCCGAGCTTGTGCGTGATCTGCTGCACCTGCCGGTACAGCGGCTCGGCGCTATCGAGCTCGCCGCTTACCCGGTGCAATTGCGCCAGGGCGTTGAGCGCCGCCGCGATCTCGCGCTCGTTGCCGATTTCCCGCGCCATTAAGAGCGCTTCGCTCAAGTAGCCGCGCGCGGAGCCGATCTGGCCCTGGCCGAGCGCGGCAAGCCCGAGGGGCTGCAGCACCGCGGCAACGCGCTGTCGGTCGTCGATCTCGCGCGCGATGGCGAGACTTTGCTCAAGGTAGGTTTGCGCAATCGCGTAGCGGCCCATGAACGAGCACAGTTGCCCGGCCTCGAACAGGCCGCGACAATGAAGGAAATTGCGTTGCGCCGCGTCCGGGCGCTCGAGCGCCTCGGTGGTGATGGACAGCGCGAGCCCCAGCAGGCCGCGATGGTAATAATAGGGCTTGATGGCGTGCACCAGCCGCAGGTCGAGCTCTCCGCCGTGAGGCTCGCCGGCGCACGACGCGTGCGCGGCGAGAATATTGTCGAGCTCGCGATCCAGACGTGCGAACCACATGACCTGCTGCTCGCCGAAGAGCTCGGGGAAGACCCGCTCCACGTAGGCGAGAAAATGGTCGCGATGCCGCGCTCGCGCCGCGGCGGTCTCGCCCGACTGCTCGAGTCGTTGCAACGCGTACTCGCCAATCGTGTCCAGCAAGCGATAGCGTTCGCCCTCGGCATCGAGCACAACCAGCGATTTCTCGACCAGCCGGGTGAGCAGGTCGAGCAGCTCGGGCTCGGCAACGGCGCCCTCGCCGCCAACCGCCTCCGCGGCCTCGACGGTGAATCCGCCCGCGAACACGGAGAGCCTGCGCAACAGCGCCCGCTCGCGTTCGTCGAGCAGGTCGTAGCTCCAGTCGATGAGCGCGCGCAAGGTCTGCTGGCGCGGAAGCGCTGCCCGGTCGCCGCCGGAGAGCAGTCGGAAGCGATCGTTCAAGTGCAGCGCGATCTGCTCCGGCGACATCGACCTTGAGCGCGCGGCGGCAAGCTCGATGGCCAGCGGGATGCCGTCGAGGCGGCGACAGATCGCTGCGACCGCCGGGGCGGTCTGCGCGGTGACGGCGAAACCCGGACGCGCGGCCCGCGCGCGGTCGATGAACAGGCGTATCGATTCAAACTGCGCCAGGGCCTCGACCGCCGTGTCCGCACCGGCATCCGGAGTGGGCAGTGGAGGAACCAGGTAGGTGACTTCGCCGGCAATGTGCAACGGCTCGCGGCTGGAGGCGAGGATGCGGATTTGCGGCCCGGCCTGAAGCAGCCGGTGCGCGAGGTCCGCACAGGCCGCCACCAGGTGCTCGCAATTGTCGAGTACGATGAGCAGCGCGCGGTCCTTGACGTAGCCCAGCACCGCCTCGATGACCGGGCGGCCGGGATCCTCCTTGACGCCAAGCGCCGAGGCCAGCGCCTGCGGCACCAGCTGCTGATCGGGCACCGGAGCGAGCTCGACGAACCACACCCCGTCCGGGTAGCCATCGAGCGCCGCGGCAGCGAGCTCGAGCGACAGGCGGGTTTTGCCGATCCCGCCGGCCCCGAACAGGGTCAGCAGGCGGCTTGCTTGCAACAGCGCTTCGACCTCGTCGAGTACCCGCTCGCGGCCGATGAACGAAGTCACCTGCTGCGGCAGATTGTGCGGCGTGCTGGCGAGCGCACGCAGCGCCGGAAAGCTCGCGCGCAACTGCGGATGCTCAAGCTGGTACATCCGTTCCGGCGTGGTGAGCCCGCGCAGGCGCGCCGGACCCAGGTCTTTGAGCGTCAGCCCGCTGGGCAATCGATCGCGCATGAGCGCGGCAACAGCCTGGGAGAGCAGGACCTGGCCGCCGTGGGCGGCATCGGCGATGCGGGCCGCACGGTTGACTTCGCGGCCGAAGAAATCGTTGTCGCGACGCTCCTCGACGCCGGCATGCAGGCCGCAGCGCGCACGCAGCGCGATACCGTGCGTCGCTTCGCTGTCCGCGAGCGCGAGCTGGAGCTGCACCGCCGCCGCGATCGCGTCGAGCGGATCGTCGAATGCGGCGTGCATGCCGTCACCCCTCATTTTGACCAGCGTGCCGCGGTGGTCGGACACCGCCTCGCGGGCCATCCGATCATGCATCGCGAGCGCATGCCGCATCCCATCGGGCTGCTCCTCCCACAGCCTGGTACTGTTCTCAATGTCGGTAAACAGGAAGGTTGTGACCGGCATGGCAGCGCGCTTTTTTCAGATCCCAAGTGGACGCTCTATGGACGCGTACTGTACGACAGCGGGACAAAGTTCGACAGCGAGCATATGAACCCGCCAAGCCTATCCCTCGCCGGTGGGCTGTACGCCACGCGAAGGACCCGTATGGCGTGGTCCGGTCTCCCTGGCCGGTGCCAGGGTGTGGCGGCGCCTATGCGCCGCATTCTGGCGATTCGGCCGCGTATGCGCCGGTGCCACCCGCAATAGCCCAGGCTTTGAGTTGCCGGTGGCGTGGACGGACGGCTTTTAAGGCTAGGACCCGCGGCTCGGAGATCTCTACGCAGAGGCTGAACCCGCAACCGTCTTATGCCTTCCGGTGCGGGTCGTTGGCGCGCGTGGAACCCCGAAAACCCCGCTGCCCGCCATCCTGATTTAAGATATTCGCCCGAACGCGCGTCGGCATGGGGCCATGAATATCGACAGCTGGCTCGAGGGCATTGGCCTCTCGCAGTACGCTGAGCTCTTCCGTGGGAACGATATCGACGGCGAGATGCTGCGCCAGCTCACGGGCGACGACCTCAGGGAAATCGGCGTCACGTCGCTCGGACATCGCAAGAAGCTGCTGGAAGCCGTCGCCGCACTTTCTGCGCCGCCCGGGGCGCACTCTTCTACCGTCGCGGCACCCGCCAAAGGCCCGGCACCGGAGCGCCGGCAGCTCACCGTGATGTTCGTCGACCTGGTCGGATCCACCGCGCTGTCCAAGCAGATGGATCCGGAGGACATGAGCGAACTGATCCGCGCCTATCAGAACACGGTGGCGGGTGAGATCTTGCGCTTGGAGGGCCATATAGCCCAGTACATTGGGGATGGCGTGCTCGCCTATTTCGGCTGGCCCAAGGCACACGAGGACGACGCCGAGCGTGCGGTGCGGGCGGGTGTCGCGATTGCCACCGCCACATCGCTGCTGAAGTCGCCCTCTGCGGAGGGCCTGCAGACGCGCGTCGGCATCGCGACTGGCGTGGTAGTCGTGGGCGACCTCATGGACGAAGGGGCGACGAAGCGGCACGCGGTCGTGGGCGACACGCCCAATCTCGCGGCCCGGCTGCAGGGCATCGCCCAGCCCGGGATGGTGGTGATCGCTGAGGCGACGCGCCGTCTTGCTGGCGACCTGTTTGTTCTGCGCGAACTCGGAACGCAGAGCCTGAAGGGTATACCGGAACCGACACCCGCGTTCGCGGTGCAGGCCGAGCGCTCGCTCGAGAGCCGGTTTGCGGCCAGGCATGTAGGCGAAGTAACGCCCATCATCGGCCGCGAGCAGGAACTCGAGTTGCTTCTGAAGCGCTGGCGCCAGGCGAAGAACGGCGAAGGGAAGGTTGTCTTGCTCGGCGGCGAGGCCGGCATCGGCAAATCGCGGCTCACCGAGGCGGTGATCGATGCCGTGAGCGGCGAGCCGCACTTCCTGCTGCGCTACCAATGTTCCCCGTACCACACCGATTCCGCGCTCTACCCGGTGATCCAGCAACTCGCCCACGCGGCTGGCCTTACCGAGGGCGACAGCACGGACCGGCGACTTGATCGAATCGAAGCGATGTTGGCAGGGGCCACGGACGATGTCGGGGAGGCCACGGCGCTCATCGCCACGCTCCTGGGAATCGACGCGAGCTCGCGTTTCCGGGGCCCCGCGCTGACACCCCAGGAGCGGCGCAGCCGCACTTTCGCTGCGCTCGTCGACCAGCTCACCGGGCTGGCCGGACACAAACCTGTCCTGTGGGTGGTCGAAGACGCGCACTGGATCGATCCCACCACGCTGGAGCTCATCGAGTTGACGCTGGGCCGCCTGCAGGGCTCACGCGTGCTGGCACTGATTACCTCGCGCCCGAGCTTCGTCGCGCCGTTCGGAGGCCATCGGGCGGTGACGATGCTCTCACTCGACCGGCTCAGTCATGCGGGGACACAGGCAATCGTCGCCCGCATCGCCCACGGCAAGAGCCTGCCCGATGCATTGCTGGACAAGATCGCCACCGCAACCGATGGCGTGCCGTTGTTTGTCGAGGAGATTACCAAGGCGCTGCTCGAATCGGGGATGCTGCGCGAAACCGCGACCAGCTGGCAACTCGACGCGCCGCTCGCGCATCTGACGATCCCGATGTCGCTGCATGACTCGCTGATGGCCAGACTCGATCGTCTGCGCTCTGTCGTCAAGGAGGTCGCCCAGACTGCCGCGGTGATCGGCAGAGCATTCGACTACGAGACGCTGGCCCATCTGTCCGTCTCGCCGGCGCGCGAACTGTCCGATGCGCTCGGTCAGCTGGTCGAAGCGGAGATGATTTTTTGCCACGGGACAATACCGGATGCACGCTATCGGTTCAAGCACGCGCTCGTCCGTGACGCTACCTATGAGAGCCTGCTCAAGACGAGTCGCAGGAGCCTTCATCTGCGCCTGCTCGCCATTCTCGAGACGGGCGGATCAACCGCACCGGAAATCCTCGCCCACCACGCTCAGGAAGGCGGTGACACCAGGAAGGCCGCCGGCTACTGGCAGCGGGCCGCCGAGGCGGCGAGCAGGCGTTATGCGCACCGGGAGGCGGCCGCGCTCTACGCCGCGGCCCTGGAGCTGGCGGACGAGTTGGCGCCGGAAGCACGCGCGTCGATGCTCGAAGCTTGCGCTTGGGAGAACCTGGTCAGCGACGAGGTCACCGTCTCGGTAACGCGCTATGAGCAAGCGCTGGAAACCTGGAAAGCTTTGGGACGCGCGCTCGATCAGGGACGCGTATTGTCCCGCCTGTCTCGCTCCTACGGGTTCCGGTGCCGGGGCGAAGAATGCCATCGTGTCTGTCATGATGCGGTGGCGTTGTTACAGGCCTATCCCGATAGCCGTGAGTACCTCGAGGCGCTGTGCGAGGTCTCGCGCGTGGAGATGGTTGCCGAACACTTCCTTATGGCGATCGAATCGGGCTCGCGCGCGCTGGCGCTGGCCGAGCAACGGGGCGATGAAAGGCTCATTACCCAGTTACTGAACAACATCGGCATCGCCCGATACGGTCTGGGGGAGATCGCCAACGGCAAGACATTGCTGGAACGTAGTCTGGCCATCGCCAGGAAGAATCGGGATCAGGACGCGATCGGCCGGTTCTATGTCCTCATGAACCTTCTTCTATATGAAGAGCGACGGTATGAAGAATGCGAGCAGCTTTCCGAGGAATGCGCCAGGGAATTTCCCGTAGGGGGGATGCGGAAGTCTATTATTGGCTAGGTACCACCTGGCAGGCCTCGAGTTTTTTCGAGCAAGGTCGCTGGGATGAAGCCGAATCACATGCGCTGAGACCATTGGCGCGCCAAACGCTGTCGGGCACATTGTTTTTTCGACCTCTTGCGCTCGTCGTGATCGCTCGGCTGAAAACAATATGGGGAACCGCCAACCCGGATGAGTTGCGGGTAGCAACCGAACTGGCAGCAAGCTCTCTGGTTCCGAGCCGCATTGTGCCCGCCGCGATCGCTCGTTGCGAGGCAGGTTGGCTGGCGACTGAAGGCCTCGGTGAGGCCCTGATCGAAATACGTTCCGTTTATGATTGGCTAAAGGAATTCGGGCGCCAAAGGTACCTCGACGAACTCGGTTACTGGCTCTGGTGCCACGGCGTTGAGGTCGAGGGCGTCGATCCGGCCAGCGCGCGCGGCCTTCAGATCGCCGGTCGCTGGCGCGAAGCCGCCGACGTGTGGCACAGCCTGGGTTGCCCGCTTGAAGAGGGGCAGGCGCTGCTACGAGGAGACCGGCAAGCAGTGGAGCAAGCCGGCGAAATCTTCGCGCGCCTTGGCGCCGCTGCCTACCTGGCGAAAGTCTCCGGCAGTTGAATCCCTGGGCCGACTCGCGCCACTTCAGGGGTTCGGGTGCGAGTAGGGGGCTCACGTTTTAGCGGAACATCGCGGGTTCGAATCCCGAGTGATCAGTGATCAAACTAGCAAAGCAAGGTCGGCCTTGACCACGGTCGTGACAGGCCCGGCCATACGACGGCGCTCGAGGAGTGGATCGGCGCGGGGATCTTCGCAGCGGTCGTCCCAAGACCTGCGGAGAACAGACACGCAGGCGAGGGTCGGACCCTGCGTGGTCTAGAGCAAGATGCATAGAATCAAGCCGCAAATGAATACATTCTGGCCGATGACCCACATGTATATCGATAACGGAATGTGGTGCTGAGTATAAAACTTCGGATGCATGTAGTTGAGCTGGTCCAGCTTGGTGCGAAGCGAACCCGACAGGTTGCGAAGGCGAGTAAAGGTCACCCCGACCTCGATCGCCGCCCCGATGAGCAAGACGCTGCAAAAGATGGTCAGCCCGCGATGACGGGCAAGGTAGGTCCGGGCGCTCTCGGCGGACAACAGCCATCCCAGAATGATGAACAAGGCGGACGTGGTCTTGAATCCGTTTTCAACGAAGCGCTCGTATATCCTTGCGTAGGAAGTGTAGAGCGCGTCGAACTGCTCTTTGCGGATGCCCGGGTCGGTCGTATCCATGTGGTGTAAAGGGGTGCACTCCGTGCGATTGAGGATCCGGCTTACCGGGGTGATGCCACTACCCTGGCAGCGATCGACTACAGGGCGTATCCCGCAGCCCTCAGGGTTGCAAGCCAGGGACCATAAACGAGTTTGCGAAAGCCCTCGCCCGTGGGATGCAGTTCATTGTCCCAGTCGGTGTCGGGATTGAGCGTGCCCTGGGAGGCGATGACGTACACCTGGTCCTGGGGTGAATGGAATTCCCCGAATGCCCCGGCGAGTGCATCGATGAGCAGGCGCACGATTTCCTGCCGCAGGGGGTAGTCAGGAGGAACCTGCCGCGCATCCATCGCCGGCTTCAGCCAGGGCCCGCTCAGGGTAATGCCGAAAATGGGCGCTTCGAATCCGATGCCGTTCGGAGGCGCGTAGTCGTAACAGTGAATGAAAATATCAGGACGCCTGAGGCTCTCAGCGTCGAACGCGGAGTGGATCTCCGTGATCATGGCCAGCAGCCAGCCGCCGAGATCGGTCATGCTGGCGGCCAGAGCGCCTTGATCCAGACAGTCCGCGGCGGCGGTTGCGGTGCTGCAATCGTTCTTGAGGCAGAGACCCCAGTCAACGGCATCATTGCCTCCGCCACTGATCAGCACGGCGGAGTAGTACTGCAGGAACCCGGGCTGCAACTCACGGGCAAACGCTTGTGCGTACTGCCCGTCGACATACTCCTGGAGCCGGGCGCCGAGGTAACCGAGCGCCATGATATCCGAATAGGCGGGCTTTACAGCGGCACTTATCTCGGCCAGAAGATTGCTGATCTTGGGGTACCAGAACCACGAGTCGCCGATGGCGAGGATCGCCGGGAAGGCACCCGCGGATACCTGATTCGGCGAGTAATAGACGGTCATCGAGGCCTCCGCGACGGTACGATCGAAGTTATTCCAGGGCAGCCGACCGGGCGCTTGCGTCGCCCAGCCTTGGATTTAACGCGTCGAACAGCTCCTGGGTTGCGTCGCCGGCATCCTTGAACCGCCGTGCCGCGCGCTCACGGTCCAGACTCGCCCGATCCGGACAGAGCCGAATTTCAGGATCCATCTCGCCCGACCCCAGAGCCGTTACTCGAGATCGCCGGTCTGAGAGACCATAGTGGCTGTCGTCTCGGGGCGCTAGAGGCCGTGCCCGGGGACTCCACGGTCGCCTTGGCCAGGGCCAGGAGCGCCGCGAGGTCGGCGTCAACCAGCGCTGCTTCAACCGCCGAAACGGGGCAACGGTCAGCCTGATCGGCCCAAACCGTCTTCGCCGATTCGATCAGTTCCGCCCATGAGGCGGCTTGCGGCGGTGGCGTGTCCAGGGCGACCCGCAATCCAGGTGCGTGCTTCTCCAGGGCCCCGATCAGAACCCGCAAGCGAACCCAGCGATGATTGTCGAGATCCATGGGATGCGCAAGCGCCAGGGCCGGCTTGCCTATCGCGCAGTAGCGTGCCAACAGCTCGTCCCCGGCCTCGGCGCCCTTCTTCGCAACAGCCTCAATCTGCTGGCGCGACATGGCAAGATTCAAGCCACCCTCTTCCTTCGTGAGACGGATGCGGACTACACGATCGCGCACGCCGGGAGATCGGGCGTCGAGCCGGTCCTGCCAGTCGCGGATACTGCCCAGCAGGGCACCGACAAACCGGAACAGCATCTCGACGCCTTCCCGGATACCGGCATGGGACGCGTCGAGGTCGTCCCACGGATCGGCGCGCCCGCCGGCGTTACTCGTCGGCATCCAGATGTCGCCCGGTTGGTGGACCGGATCCTTAGACTCCAGCGAGATGCCGAAGGTCGGCCATAGGGGAAGCGGAGAGTCGAAGAAGTGGATCGGGAAGTTCGAGGTCAAGCCACCGTCGGAAAACCAGCATCGTTTCACCGCCCGGTCTTTTCGATCCGCGGTGTAGTCGACCGAGTACAGCGGCACCGCACTCAGGAGAAACGGAAAACTCAAGCTCAAGCGCGCGGCAACGATGACCGGAAGGCTGCCCAGCGGCAGCTCGACCAAGTCTTCCGGCCCCGGATGGCCGACCGGTTTCGGGTCATACGCGCGTTCTGGAGCCTTCGAGGATTCTCGAATGCACTTCACGACGTTGGGCGGGAAGTAGAGCTCGAAATCCTTCAAGGAGACGTAAAGTGGAACGTCCGCATCGGCATCGGGCAACTGGAATGGCCTGCCTTGCGTGAGGCTCGTCGTGACCATCTGCAGGTCGATCGAGCGACGCGGTCTGTCATCGGTCGCGCGCTTGAGCCAGTCCGGCGGGAATCCGGGTGCGCTCCAGAGCATCCCGAAGGTCAGCGGGGGGCCATCGGGAGCCAGTCCCGCGCATTCGTTGATCAGGCGCGAGAGCCAAAGGATGAGCGGCTCACCTTTCGCGCCGCGCGGGAACCTAATCTCGTCGCCGGGGCTGTAGCCACGACACAGTCCGAACCCATTGCGAATGAACGGTCCGGCCAGCATCAGGAAAAGGCGGCCGAGCGCCGCGATCAGCGCCACCAGCAAGGCCAGGACAATGACCAGCAACCAGCCAATCGCGTTCGACGGTGGGTCTCCAATCCAGGCCAGCGCCAACACAAGCCCGGCGCCCAGCAGCCAGGTGAGCCAGAAGGCGCGGCAGAGGCCCAGCAACAGTCCGCTTGCCAGCCCCGTGGCGCCGCTGCGGTTGAGCGCGCTCGCCACCACCGCGAAAATCGGTGCGGTCGCCGGCTGTGGCGAAAAAAGGCGAAAGAGCGTGGAATCCTTTTCGTCCGCGCCGGGCGGCGGCGCGACCTTCTCCGGGAGCTTGTCCAGCTTATCGAAGCCGCCGCGATCATTCCCGTGTCGCCGCCGATATTCGGCTGCGGCCGTCGCGGCCGCAGCCATGGCACCGGCAGACGTGCCCCCAATGCTGTGAAACAGGTACTCGCTACTGAGCTTGACGATTGCCCTCGGGTAGACAACTCCGCTGGTAACCCCACCTTCCATGACCAGGTCGCAGTATCGGTCTGGCATCTTCCCTCCCCAAACGTCCTGCCGAGAAATGTGTACGTCGGTCGTTGCCTTTCGGGTGAATGCGATCAGCCTGCCTTTATTGCCGGGAAACAAGCAGTGCGCCGGCGTCCCTTTGGTCTGGCGCGTCGACTGCGCCGCCGAAGCGCTCGTAGAGCGGTTTCAAGATCTCGCGCAGCGCCACCTCCCTGCGCGATCCTTCGAGCAACCGGCACAGGCTCGCCGCGCTGCGGAGCGCGAAGAGCGCTGCCTCTTGGCGGCGCGAGGTCTCGATCGCTTCGCGCAAGCACTGCTCGGCTTGTGCGAGCCTGCCGGTGGATACGAGTGCCTCGGCCTTCAAGCGCAGCAGTTCGGCGGTGTAGAAACGCTCACCGGTCGCCTCGCTCAAGGTGAGCGCCTCGGTCACGGTATGCAGCGCCGCAACCAGCCGGCCCGCGGCAAGCAGTCCCTTCACGAGCAGCGCCAGCGCAAAGGGCTGATACGTGGTCGCCTCCATGGCCGCGTGGGCGCGCATCCCTTGCTCGAGCTCCTCGAGACCCTCCTCGCAATTGCCCTGGCTCGCCAGCGACGCCCCGCGGATCATCTGGGAAATGCCGATCCAGGTTGCAAAATTCTGCTCCCGTGCCAGGGCGAGGGACTGCGAGGCGCGCTGCAGCGCTGAGAGCGCATCGCGGCGGATGTGGTGCACCGCGGCGAGGTAGCACAACGAGAAATTAATCGTGTGCAGGCCGCCGAGCGACTGTGAGTGCGCAAGCCCGTCTTCGGCTGCTCGCAGACCGCCCTCCAGGTCGCCCATGAGGGTCAGGGTCAGCCCGAGGTAGCACAGCCCGGTCGATTTTTGATCCTGCACGTAGAGCACCTGCTTGCCCCGGCCGGGTGGCTGATCCTGCTCGTAGATGGAAACGGCCTCCTCGAGGTGCCCGCGGGCGGCGGCGAGCTCGCCCTTGAGGAAGAGCGTGCCGCCGAGCAGCAGGTGTCCCATGACGAACGGCGGCTTGGAGGGTTGCCCGGCCGCGCGCGCAAGACATTCCTCGGCGAGCGCCTGGCATTGGTCAAAGCCGGCGCGCGTGATCTCGAAGGAGCCTAGGCCCGAGAGCACGGAGAATATCTCTGGCGTGTCGCCGAGCTCGCGACAGCGCTCGAGCGCGATCGAATAGGCGCGACCGCACTCGGCCGAGGAAAAGCCGCGATACTCCGCGTAGACGCCGCCGAGCGTACGGTACAGGCGAAGCTCCGAGCGCAGCCGCTCCTTCGAAGCCGCCTGGGTTGCGAGAAGGCCCAGGGCGCTTTCCAGCTGCGCGATGGCTTCGACAAAACCCGATCGCCGCGCCGAGAGTTTCGACGCTCGCACCAGATAGTCGACCGCGTTGCTCACGTCGTTGGCCGCCTCAAAGTGATAGGCCAGCAGCTCTGGTTGCGATTCCGCAGTGTCCGGAAATTGCTCCACCAGGACGCGGACAATGCGCGCGTGCAGCGCAGCCTGGTTCTTCTTAAGCAGGCACGAATACGCCGCATCGCGCATCAGTGCATGTCTGAACGCATAGCTCAATGCCGAGGCCGAGCGTCGGCTGACCAGTAGTCCCGCGTCGACCAGTCGATGAAGCTCCTCCTTGAGCTGCACCTCGGGTAGGTCAGTCACCCTGGCGAGAAGCTCATAGGAAAACTCTCTGCCGATCACCGCGCCGATCTCGGCGACCGTCTTCGCCGATCCCAGCCGGTCAAGGCGCGACATGAGGGAGTCGGTCAGCGTCGCGGGGATGGCGAGGGGAGCCTCTCCCCGCGCGCGACCGGGGCTTCCGTCCTCCCGCACGTCGGTGGCCTCGACCAGATCTCTTGTCACATCCTCGATGAATAAAGGCACTCCGTCGGTCCTTTCGGCGATCTGGTTGATCGTGGTCGCCGGAATCGCTCTTTCGCCGCAAAGCAGCTCGATCATCGCGATGGAGTCCTGGCGTTCCAGGGGACTCAGGGTTATGTTGTGCAGGTGGGCGGTCTCGTCCCAGTGCGACTGGAATTCGCTACGGGCGGTCAGAACAGCGAGGATCGGCAATTCCCGCAAGCGATCGATGAGAAGCCCCGCCAATTCCTCCGAGGACGGATCGATCCAATGCAGGTCCTCGATGACCACCAGCAGCGGGCCACGGGCAGCCAACGTTTCCAGCAACCGTAGCAGCGCCTGGAACAGCTGGTGCTTTTGCCGCTGCGGCGACATGTTGAGACGGGGATACTGGGATTCGTAGCGAATAGACAACAGATCGGCCAGCAGCGCCACCGCCTCCTCCATGCCGGCCATGCCGGCGGGCAGGAGCCCCGCGAGCTTGCGCAGCTTCGCCTGGTCGTCATCGTTTTCCGCGAAACCGGCCGCAAGCATCAAGTGGCGGATGATCGGCGCCAGGGGGCTCCCCTGCAGGGTCGGAGAACAGTGGTACCAGAGACGAAGACAGCGCCGGTCGACGATGCGCTGCGCAAGCTCATGGGCGAGCCGGGACTTTCCGACGCCCGCCTCCGCTGCTAGCAGCAACGCCTGGCCCTTCCCGGCACTCGCCACTTCCCAGAGCCTGCGCAGCTCGGAGAGTTCGCGCTGACGATCCACGAGCGGCGTCCGGGCCGAAGCACGCAGGGCATCAAAGCGGCTGCCGACGCTGCGTTCGCCGACCACCTCCCAGGCCGGTACGGGCTCGTCGAAGCCCCGGAGGTCCTGTCGGCCCATGTCGCGGTACTCGAACAGGCCGCGAGCGAGGCGCCGGGTCTGGTCCGACACCACGACCATGCCAGGGCCGGCAAGACCTTCGAGTCGGGCGGCAAGATTGAGCGCGTTGCCGATCGCGGAAAGTTCTTCGCCTCCCTGCGGAAGCTTGCCGACGACAACAAGCCCGGTGGCAATGCCGACATGGACCCTCATGTCTGCCACCCCAGCCTGCCCCTGCGCCTTGACGATCGCAAGGGCGGCGCGGATTGCTCGCTCGGCGTCGTCTTCGTGCGCGTGCGGGTAGCCGAAGTAGGCAAGCACCGCGTCGCCGACCTGGCGCGCGACCATGCCGCCGTGGCCGGTGATGACCTCGGCACAGCGCTGACGGTAATCCTGGATGACCTCGGCGAGCTCTTCCGGATCGAGGCGCAGCGATAACGCCGTCGACGCCACCATGTCGACGAACATCACCGTGAGCTGGCGGCGTTCCGGCGGCCTGATGCTGGTCATAGAATCAATGGGTCGGGACTTCGGCGAGGGACTCCGGTTCCATCCTACGGTGTTTCGGGTCCGCGCGCTTTACTCGTGCCCAACCCCCGTATCAGCAACGCAGTCTCACACTGAAGTGGTCGTAGAGATACGGTATGAACTCGGGGTCGATGGCAGGACCGATCAGCTCGAAGTTCAAGCGGCTGAGCAGTGAGGCCAGGGTCGCCTTAAGCACAAACAGCGCCAAAGACCTTCCGGCGCAACTCTGGCGGCCGCCGCTGAAGAAATAGGTGGCTGGAAACGCGCTGCCCAGCGCCATATCGGGCGAAAACCGGTTGGCGCTTGCGCCGAAGACGCGCTCGTCACGATGATAGAAGCCGACATGCATCAATATCTGCTGTGTGGCCTCGATCGGAATCTGTTCGCGCAGCGAAAAAGACCGCACGGCACGGCGCAGCAAGAGCGGCACGGGCGTCCACAGCCGTAACTGCTCCCGGATGCAGGCTTCGAGGTAAGCCAGGCCATCGATCGCGCCCGCGGTCAGGGTCCCGGCGGCCTGGATCTCACTGCGCACACGCGCGGCGACGCACGGATGCGCCGCGATCAGCGCCAGCGTGCGCGCGACGTGCAACTCCAGCGCATCCTTGAGAACGAAGAGCCAGAATCCGATCTGGAAGGGCACCTGCGTTGCGCCGGTCGCGCCGCGCAGCTCGAGCATTGCGCCGCTGTCGCCCATCAGGCAATCCCGCGCTCCGGGTCTGTTCCTTTCCGCCAGGTGGAAGTCGATCTGCGCGTAGAAGTCACAGAAGGACACCGTGTCCTGGGCCAGGAAATTGCTGCAGCGGACCAGGCGTGCAAGTTGCGCCGCGGCGTCCGGGTCGATGCGACCGGGGCCGAGGATGACCTGTTGCGAAATCCGTTCCCCAAGCCGTTGGAATTCGGCCCAGCCCAGCTCCTGATCGTGGCGGCTGCATGCGGTCACCTCCCCCCCGACGATTTGCATGAACGCGTCGCGGTGGCGAGGCGGATGCCCCAGGTCCAGGACTTGTTGGTTGAAATGCCGACGGTCGCGCCAGGCGTCGCCGCTTGAGATGACGAGCGCATCGGGGACAAAGCGAGACAATGCCCTTTTCTTGAGCCATGGGTCGGCGGCCGTCGCGTCGGAGCGCAGGACCACGTCCATCGTCGGCTGCGCGAGCACGAGCAGCGTCCTGCGCATTGGAAACCACAGCCAGAAATGATCGCAGGCGTATCTCTGCCTGAGCTCGCTCAGCAAGCGCATCGTCGGCCGCCCCGCGCCGTGCCGGGAAAACCAGCGCAGGAAAAAGCGGTTCCCGGTTACCAACCCCAGGAGCATGGCCGGCATGCTCACCAACAATTGCACGCGCAGCGTGTCCCAGCAGGACAGCCTTCTGACTTCGATGAAGCGGTCCGGGCAAGGTGACTCCGATGGCGGCGCGAATGCCGGTGCGCTGCCTTGCCGAAAGACCATCGCGCCGGCCGCTTGCCCCAGCGCGCGATAGCTCTCCCACTGCGCGTCCTTGAAGAACTGCTCGACCGTCGATTCGTTGGGAAACGCCAGATGTCGGTCGGCATAATTGCGCACGTCGATCGGCAGCGGCGGTGCGAGATTGGCCTTCAGGAGCAACAGCCAGGTCTCCCGGGACGGATTATCGGCGTAGGTGACGTGCGCAAGCGCACTGCAGTATTGGCTGTCGCGTCGCAGTTCGGTCAGTGCGCCCACGCCCGCGGGATCGATGAACGAGCGAATCCACTCCGGCACCGTCGGGGAGGAGGGCGCTTGATCGAACGGATCCCAGCCGAACCTGCCTTGCCCGCGCAGCCGCGTCGGGTCGAGCCAATTGATCTGCGCTCCGAAATCGAGGCGTACCTGGCGAGTCAGTATGGCGAGATCGTCGAACTCGTACTGTGGATCCTCCCCGGCGTCGACGGCGATGATGAACGGCAGTCTGCGCCGAAACAGCTCGTAGAGCCCCGTATTGTCGAAATGCCCTCCATCGCTCAAGTACCAGAGCCGTTCCGCGGGCCCGGGGAAATACGCGCGCCACTCGTTGAGCAGCGTTGCCTGCATGCGGAAGATCACCGCCGGCAAAGACTTGAGCCTGCGCCACGGATCGGGCGGATAACGCCCCGGGCGCTGGCCGGCGCCGATGCCGCTGTGCCACCAGTAGCCCAGCCTGACGTTGAGCAGCCCCAGCAACAGCGATTGCGCGATGCTGGTGTAACGTCCGACCCCGGTGGTGACCGCCGCCCCCGAGATCGAGATCCACTGTCCCAGGTCCAGTCGCTCGACCTCGGGGTTGCGGTTGTCGGACCGGGCGAGCACGTGGAAGGCGTTCGGGTCGGGCGCGACGGGAAGCGGTCGCACGACCGAGGCATCGGCGTAGGGTCGGTCGCTGCGCCCCTGCCACAGCGCGTGATAGCGTCGCCCGACGCTCAAGCCCGCCGGGCCCGCGCACATCGGCAGCCCCTTGTCTTCGCGCAACTGGCGTCCGGAATTACCCTCAACGGTATCGTTGACGCAGGTATTGATGAGGTGCAGAGGGCCGCCGCTACACTCCGGGTGGTAGGCGTCGAAGGATATGTCGTCGTCGGCACTCGGGATCTCGACCGGCAAGGGCGCGTCCGTCCCGCTCGGATGCACTCGAGCATCGTTCGAAGCGCCGAGGAAACTGCGAATCAGCTTTTGACCATACGCTTGCTGCAGCGATGACAGGTTGAGGAAGATAAACCAGCGGCCGATGATGAGCGAGCCGATCAGCGCGCCGATCAAGCTCCAGGTTCCGAGCAGGACACTCGCGTTGAATGCCAGGTGCGCCAACACGTCGACGAAGAAGATGAGGATCGCGCTCAGTCCGAAAGTCACCGTGGCAATGATCGACTGGCGCACCCATGGAGCCGCTTGCGCCCGTTGCGCGCTCTGCAGCCCTGCCACCGCAGCCATGCGCAGCAGGACGAGCAACGGGGCGGAGCCGAGCATGGCCCAGAGGGAGGCAAGCATCGTGTTCGGGCCCGCGGCGAGGCGCGCGAGCGTATCGAGCACGACCCAAAGGACGCACGCCGCGAAGGCGAGAAGCGCGATGCCGAGCGCGCGGGTCAGGAGATTGCGCACGAGCGCGTTCGGGACGGCGTCCGCTTCCTCGACCGCAGCCGCGCTGTTCGCCACCGACCGCGTGATCGCTTGCGCAATCCAGGCGAACAGGAGCACGCCGATGGCGGCGGCGCTCCAACGCGCGGCACCCGGCACGGACAGCCCGTATACGGCGACGGCCAGCAGCGCCACCCAAAGCAGCAGCGCCTTGAGCGGATAGCTTCTCCCGGCGGCCGGCGTGAGCCAGTAGCCAACCGCGAGCGGCAAGACGGCGAGGCAGAGCGCGGCAAGCGGCGTCCACCACCAGAACGAGATCGTGGTGCCCCAGAGCGTCCACATCGGCAGGCTCACGAGGCCGCCCAGCAGGTCGGCGAACCTACGCAACGCGGCGAAGACGACGAACAGCAGTCCGGCCACGAAGAAGTGCACCGCGCCGAGATTGCGCGCCAGAATCGCGAGGTTGGTCTCGACGTCGACGTGGCCCGCGCTGGCGAGGTAGTCGGCGTTCTTGCGCAACCACCAGATTTCCGGCGACGCCGTGTTGGCGAGGATTGCCTGGACCTTCGCCACCTTGTCGCCTGCCTCTTGCTGCAGTCGGGTAAAGAGCCGTCCGACAAAGCCGCCGCTGTAGCCGCCGCCGGAGACCGATGACAGAAAGTCGATGTCGCGCAACCTTCCGAGGCTCGCAAGCGCCTGCAGCACCCCGAGGCAGAAGGTCGCGCTGCGAATGCCTCCGCCGGACAGTGCGAGCCCGACGCTGTGTTCGGGCAGTTCGGTCGGCGCCGGAGCGCCGCCCTGCTGCAGCCCGGCGGCGGTGCGGCGCGCATCGACCGCCGCCGCCTCCACGCGCTCGAGCGCGCCAGGGTATGCGGTCGAGTCCTGGAGCAGCGTGTCGGCCGCCTTCTCGCCGACCATGAACACCGAAGAGACCAGGAAATAGCCGGGAATGTGCGGGAAGACCGAGGCGTCGACCACGCGCAGCCCGCGCACACCATGGACCCGGAACCTGCTGTCGAGTACCGCCTCGCGGTCGGCGAGCTCCGTCACACTGGCACGCCAGGGGTCGGAGCCGATCCTGCAGGTGCCGCAGGCATGGTGGCCCCAGGCTTCGTTCTGCACCCATTGCTCGAGTTCGGGACAGCCGGTTGCGAGCTCTGCGCCGGGCTGGATCTCTGCCGCGAACGGCTTGATGTAGCGGTTGAGCGCGCGGATCTTGCGCACGCCGTCGCATAAAGCCGCGATATCCGCCGCATTGCCCGGTCCGTCCTGGAACGAGTTGAAGATGATCTCCGGCGTGGCGAACGGATCGTTCGAAAGCAGGCGCACCGTCCCGCGGTTGTTATGCGTATACGCCTTGAGGATCAACCAGGTCCAAAGATTGCGCTGCTCGGCTGAAGCCCCGATCGTTTCGTGCAGCAGGTCTTTTGACCAACCCCAGTAATAGCCACGGAATGCGGCCGGAACGCCGAAGCAAAACAGATCGGGCTCGCCACTTGGGCGGTCGTTGGCCTCGGAGGACACCAGCATGGCCAGGGCGCCGCCATTGGTCGTGTACAGCCCGGTCTTGCTGCTGAGCCACTGCTGGCGGACCTGGTCATCCGGGTCCCCGGGGCGAAACGTAGCGGTCTTGAGTACCGAGAAGTCCTGCGTCGTTTTGCTGATCACGCTCACTTCGTACCGATCCTGGAGATTGGCACCCACGCCTGGCAAGTCGATCACCTCGGCGACCCGGCGACCGTGGCGGTCGCGCGGACCGGCGATGCCCATCTTCTGCAAATGCGCCGCGGCGCCGATGCCGCTTAGCATCAGCAGCTGCGGTGTGTTGAACGTGCCCCCGCAAAGGATCACCTCGCGCCGCGCGAAATACTGGGCCATGGGAGGCGGGCTGCCCGGAGGGAGATGCAGGGGACTCGCCGCGTACAGGTGCGCCCCGTCCGCAACCTCCACGCCAATCACGCGTGGTATTGCGCTCTGCCCTGGAGCTTCGCTTTCGAACAGGACGCGGGTGGCATGCAGGCCGGTGGTCAACACCAGCCGCTCGGGGCAGCTCCTGGCCACGTCGAGCAGGTGTTCGCGCAAGCCGCAGCGCGCTTCGCCGTCAGTGCCGATGGGAATGAGCGACAGGTGGCTCGTCCGCTTCGGGAAATCGGGCGAGCGGACATTCGGATCGAGGAACTGGACGATCGCGAAATGGGCAAGCGCGCGCTTGATGCGCGCGCGTTCGTATTTGTCGGCGAGCGCCGCGCACAGCACGCCCCACAGGACGCGCAGAAACGTGCGGTCACGCTTGACGATGTTGAGTATCAGGGCAGGGTGGATAAAGCTCGTCTTCTGCCACCCGGTGGAGCCGTGACCGCCCGGTTCGAGTTGCGCTCGTGGATCGATCAGCGCAAACAGCCAGCGCAGCCGGCCGAGAAAGCCGCGGTAGATCTTGAAGTACAGGCAATCCTCGAGCTTGGCGAAATAGCCCTCCATGTTCTCCGAGCGCCAGCTCGCATCGCCCGTGCTCTGCGCGATCCGATCCCAATCGCTGTCATTGGGGCGGACCATGATCATCGCGTGGTGCGCGGTGCATCCGCCCAGTGCCGATGTGCGCGGATAGAAGATTCCGCCCCTGGCCGCGCCCTTGGTGGCGACCGATGGATCCTTCGCGCTGCAGTATTTTCGATCCAGCTCCTGGCGCGCGGCGTCGGCGTAGTGGCGCACCGAGAACGCCCAGCTGATCTCGGGGCTTTCTGTCGCCGCACCGTTATAGGCCGGTACGGCATAGACCTCGCGCGTGGCGTTGGCGCCGATCGGCGCCGCCTCCGGGTCCTGCATGGCTCGACCGGTGGCCGGATCCACACCCGCCTCGATGACCAGCACCCGCCGGCCTTCCAGCGCGAGCCGCGCCGCCAGCGGTCCGCCGCCGGCGCCGGAGCCGACGACGATGTAGTCGAACGGCGTGGTCGCCGGATCGCTCGCCGCGGACAGCAGTTCTTCCGATGCGCTCAATCCAGGCTGCCCCGCGATCGCGTCGCCGGCCATCATAGCGTCTTGAGAAACGCCTTGAGCGCTCGCTTCTGGTCGTCGGAAAGCCCCTCGGCGAACCAGTGCCCGCGATCGAGCACGAAGTCGGGACACTTGCTCGCCTTGAGCAGGGCAAGACCGGCTTCGGCCTCGAAGGCGCGAAGCGCCACGCCGTTGGTATCGGGCAGCCCCTCCTTCCTGATGCGCATCAGTCCGCGAGTCATGCCGGACATCGCTCGCACAAGATCGCCGAGCGGCGCCTGGGGGTTGAGGCTCATGATCAGGTTGACCGGCGTTCCCTGGGGAATCGGACCGACAAGCATGCCGCCGTGCCTGCCGTCGACGTAGTCGCCCACTGCCCCCGCGAAAACGACAAGGCTCGCCGCGAGCAGTCCAAAGAACAGTTGCGTCACACCTCGGGACCGGGGTCCCAGCCAGAACAGCAATGCCCCCGCCAGCGCGGCCGCGGCGATCCACCACAACGACGGATAGATGGTATCGATGCCGGTGATGCGCAGCATCGCTCCCACGACGAGGGCGAAGAGCAGCAGCGTGAATCCGGCCAGCTGCTGTCCTCCCACCCACACCAGCACGATCGCGACCGCCGCCAGACCGAGCCAGAGGTAGCAGGTCAGGAACGAGGTCAACCGCTCGCCCATGACGCCGACCATCAGGACGCGGATGAAAGGATCGGGAATGTCGATAAAGCTTCTCTGCGTGGTGCGGTAGATGAAGCCCGGGTCGTGCCCGGCGAGTTCCTTGTTCGTCGAGCGAAGATCGCCTGGCCGATCGTGTTTGCCCGACACTCGATTCGCTTTCCAGAGCAGCTTGTCGGCGGCATCGTTGAAGGCGTTCAGGCGCCCCGCGACCGACGGATCGTGCGTGTACCACCCCAGCGCGTTGTTGTGCAGGAAAGGTGCCGTCGCCCACACGCTCACCAGCGACGCGGGCCGGTAGTAGCCGGGCCCGCCCGCGGGCGGATAGTAGACGTCGTTGTTGCCCCATTCGTCGGTGGGCTTGCCCGAATACGGATTGTAGAAATGCACCGCGCCGACCGCGGGCAGGCTCTTGTACGCGTCGGACGAGAAATCGGCCCACACCTGGCCCTTCATCGCGTTGGTCGCCACCGCACGCGAGGAATTGGTCCCGACCAGGGTCACGGGAACGCGGATGTCGGTCGAAAGATAATTGTGCTCGAGAAAGGCGTCGGCCGAGGCGGCGGGCGCCGCGCTGGCGAAGGCGACGATGCGCTTGCGGTATTCGCCGTACATCTTGCTGCGCTTGAACGCCTCCCAGTCGGCAAAGTCCATCGGCAGCACGAAGTGCGCCGGCTCTCCGTCCTGAGGCGGTTGCGCGCTTGCCCACTCCCGGGAAAAGGTGAGCGCGAAGCCATCCGGTTGCTTGCTCGAGTGGCAGATGGCGCAGTTCTCGATGAACACGGCGCGCCCATTCGCGGCGAGTGCGCTTTTCTTCGCGATCTCGGCCCGACCTTCTGGCACATCGGCGAGCTTCATCGGCGCGGTCACGGTTTCGCCGGCCTTGTTCACATAAGTGAAGAACTTGGCGATCTCGGGAACTCGTTGTTCCTCGGCGATGCGCCAGTAGCCGGATTTGTCCCTGATGGTGGCCAGTTCGAACGGCCGCTGGGCCTTGAATCCGATCAGCGGATTCTGCAGCCTTATCCATTGCTCGTAGTAGCTGCCGATGTTGAGATAGACGCGGGAGAGCGCCCCAAACAAGCCGACGCTGTCCGAGCCGTCGAGCAGGGCTCGCGGCAGGTGGCGCGGGTTGGCGAAAGGGTCTTCGATCGAGGGTATGAGCAGGTTCGCAGCACTCTGCGCCTCGGGCGGGTTGAGCTGCGCGCGCACGAGCCGCGACGGCACGTTCCAGATCGCATACATCGCGTTCGGGTTGTTGATGTGATCGGTGCTGAGCAAGGATGTGTCGAGCGTTCCCGGCTGCCAGCTCTGCACGAGTTGGAAGAAAAAACTATCCGGACCCTTGAGGTTCGCGAACGCTGTGGGCCCGATCCAGTATTGCGCGCCAATCGTGCTGGACAGATTTTTCCAGTCTGGATTTTCCGGATCGGGCGGCGGATTGAGCGGATGCGGAGCGATGTGGCAGAACGCGCAGGTCATGCCGACCCGGAACGGGCGCACCAGTTGGGGATCGGAGGGGATCGGCGACCCGGGCTTGTAGTAGGCGTCGTCGGAGTTCTCGACCTTTGCCTTCCAGCGCCTGCGCGCCTCGGCAGCGGCGTCGGTATTGGAAAAGAAATCCGGGTTGGGAAACAGACGCAACCCTATGACGCCACTTGGATAGCCATATATGGCGGTATCGGGCACGTCGGTGGCAAGCTCGCTCAGCGCCTTCACGTAGTCCGCATCCGTGGTGAGAGTGAAGGGTACGGCCGGGCACTTGCTGGGCGCGGGCAGCGGTTTCCACGCATGGGGCGCGCCACTGTTCTGGTCGAGGTAGAGGCCGAGAATCTTCTTGGCGCCAACGGTCATCCCCGGCTGGTTGATGAGCCCTCGATCAGCGAATCGCTTCCCGCGCTGGCGTGAATCGAGAAGAACCAGGAAATCGGTGATCCCGTAGTTGTATTCCTGCAGCCAGCCCCAGAAGGCTTCGTCGCCCGCGCTCCAGAGCATCCACGTGTTTTGGCCGCGGATCGCAAGGTCAACCTCCCCGGGGATCGCATTGGCCGGGTCAAAGACCGACCGCAGGTTGCCGTCGGGCCCCGGCTGCATGTCGACGTCAGCGAAGAGCCTGCGATCGTCGGCAGGAAAGCACTCTTCGCCCCGAGCTGTTATTGGCGTATGTCGGGGCGTGGCGCCACCGTTCGCCTCGTCGAGAGGCGCATCGCGCTCCACTTTCGTCGCGAAGCGTTCCCACCCGAACTGGGAGGTCGGCGTGTGGGAAGCAGCCGGATAGGGATTTACGGGGGCTTGCGCCGGAGCGCAAGACGCGAGCAGGCCGATCAGCCCGGCGGTCGCAAACGTAATGCTTCGCGCGGCGCGACCGGCCCGCCATGTAGCGAAAATCGATAAAGCCGGCACGTGCCCCCCTGTGTGCGCGCTTCGGCTTGGGCGTGGTACACCCTCAGGACGGTGTTTACTACAATATGCACCGCGATGCAACCACCGTGAGCGCAGGTTTCAGCCGTTTGCGCCGCGCGCTGGCGCCGCTTGCCCGACGGCCCCGTTCACTCGTGTGGATTGCAATTCACGCTGTCCCTTTGGCGGTCTCATGTGGTCTCGTCGCAGGTTTGCCCGGCAGGTGAATCTTCCCCGCCTGGTTTGACGCGCGCGCGATCCACCGCTCCCAGCCGTGCATTGCCGTGACGGTGGAAGACGCCTGAGCGTCGTATCCGGTCTGCGCTGGCATAGCGACCAGCAATCCGAGCGTCATTGTCGCAATGGCGGCAGCGGCAATGGCCAGCGACGTGCGCGGGGTACCTGGGTCGTAGCGGTTCATGGTTCTCTCCTTGAGCAAGGTCTTGCTGCGCTGCCTGAATTCGCCTCAGCCCAAACTGCTTCGCATCGACAGCGCAACCTCACCTTACGCCGATGAAGATCCGGTGCCCGTTGAACATTCGACACCGCCGACGCTGAAAATTACACGCTGCGGCCGACGTGGATAGCCGCCTGAAGCAGCTGACCGTGCACCCTCGCCACGCTGCCACCGTGTGGAGCCCTCGGGCGCGAGCGTCTGGTTGCATAGGCTCCTTCTCGAAACTCGGTTCATCAGCAACGACGTCACGAGTGACGACTTGCAACCTTTTGTGCCTTGCGTTGCGAGCGCAGATTGGCAGTACGCATGCATCAGAATCCTGACGGCAAACCGAAGCGGATGCCGCAACGCGGTTTAAGCGTTCGGATGCGCACGCCCGCGCGTGCTGAACCCCGAAAATCGCTTCAGTCGGCGGACGAATAAAGACGGCCGCCGGGAAGCAGCGCGAAAATCTTCCTGGCGGTTTGCATCGGCCGAGGTTTATTTTCCCGACGGCGGGTTGCCGTTGTCGGGTGCGGCGTTGTTGCCTATGATGCGAACGGATAACGCAGAGACAGGGGAGCAGCGCCTTGGCGCGGGATCACCGGCGACTCGCAGCGATCGTCTCGGCCGACGTGGTGGGGTATTCGCTCCTCATGGGCCGCGACGAGGGCGCGACGCTCGCGGCGCTCAAGGCGCATCGCCAGGAGACGATCGACCCCAAGATCGCCGAGTACGGCGGGCGCATCGTCAAGACCACCGGCGACGGCCTGCTGCTGGAATTTCCGAGCGTGGTCGACGCGGTGCGCTGCGCGGTCGACATCCAGCGCGACCTCTCCGAGCGCAACGCCGCGGTGCCGCCCGAGCGCCGCATCGAGTTCCGCATCGGCATCAACGTCGGCGACATCATCAGCGACGGCGATGACATCTTCGGCGACGGCGTCAACGTCGCCGCGCGCCTGCAGACCCTGGCCGAGCCGGGCGGGATCTGTGTGAGCCGCGTGGTGCGCGACCAGGTGCTCGACAAACTGAGCTTCGCCTTCGAGAACCTGGGCGCGAAGGAGGTCAAGAACATCGTCCGGCCGGTCGAGGTCTACCGGGTGGACCTGGGCGCAATTCCGGACCGGGGCCGCGAGCGAGGGCGGAGCCTCCGCGCCGCGTTGCGCTGGCTCGCGATCGGCGTGGTCGCGCTCTGCCTCGCCGGCATCGTCGCGTGGACGCTCACCGAGCTGCGGCGACCGAAAGCCGCCACCGCCGCCGGCGCGCCGGCGATGTCGGTGGGCGTGCTGCCGGTTGTGGCCGCGCCCGGGGATGCGGCGCTGGCGCAGCAAGCCGAGGCCACAACCCGCGACCTCACCGCGATGCTGGCGCTGACGAGCCCCGGCATCGTCGCGGTGCCTGCGCCGCTGCCGGCAGCGAGGCCCGACGGCGGCACCCGCGTGCTCTCCCACGCGCTCAATGTGCGCTACCTGCTGGAGGGAGGGCTCCGCCGTGGCGAGGGCGCGACGGAGCTGGGCCTGCGCCTGGTCAACGGCGCCACCGGCGAGCAGATCGGCAGCGAATCCGCGGCGCTCAAGGCAACCGACACCTCCCGCGACCAGGCACGCGCCCTGCGCACCGCCATTCGGCACCTCGCCGATTCGCTCACGGCCGCGGAAATCCACCGCGTCATGGCCGAGCCCCTGGACACGGCCACACCGATGGATTACGTTCTGCGCGCCGACGCGCTGGACCTGACCGAGGCCGATACGCTGCAACGCGCCCGCGACAAGGCAAGGCTGTGCGAACAGGCGCTGCAGCGCGATCCGAATTTTGTGCCGGCACTCAACGCCCTCACCTGGGCGCTCTTCGGCGAGCTCTGGGACGACATCCATGCCGATCGGCAAAGCCTGATCCGGCGGCTGGATGAGTTGACCAGCCGCGCGGTGAATCTGGACAGCGCGCATCCCACGCCGTGGTCGCTGCGCGCGTTCGTCCTGGTCTACATGCAGCAATGGGACGCTGCGCTCGAGGCGAGCGCCCGGGCGGTCCAGCTCGATCCCGATAGCAGCCAGGTGCTCTCCGAGCGCGCGTGGCTCATGAACAATCTCGGGCGGCCCCGGGAAGGACTCGCGCTTGCCGGGCAGGCCATCGCGCTCGACCCTCCGGGCGATTATTTTGCGCTATTCGACGTATGCCAGGCGCAGCTCCTGCTCGGCGCATACGCCATGGCGATTGCCGCCTGCGAAAGGGCCAAAGGCCTGAGCGCCGAGGACATCTGGGCGGACGTGAATCTTGCCGCCGCCTATGCCAACCTCGGCGAAGCGGAGAAGGCCGCGGCGGCGAAGGCGGAAGTGCAGCGGCGGCAGCCGGACCTCACGCTCGCGGCCATGAAGAGCAGCGACTCGCTGCATCCCGACTACGTGCGCCTCGCCGACGAATACTATTACAGCGGCCTGCGCAAGGCGGGCTTCCCGGAAAAATAGCCGGCGCGAATCGACTTTGGAACGGCACTGCACCGTTCATGGGTGTTGGGCCGCGCGCCGCGGCCGTGGTGAAGCGCCCTGGCGCCGCCGGTCAGCTCTTCCCCCACCATGGAGCAAACGCTGTAAGCTCGCGAGCGCTGTCAACGCGTCATGCAACCGCACTACGATGGCTGTGGCGTCGTATCGGTCGCGCCACACCCCGGAGTTCACCATGTCTGATTCTTCCCTGGCCCCGCGGCAGAAGTTCACGGTGAGTCATTTGCGCGAAGCCGACTTCAAGACCGGCGGGCTTCGAGACTACTCAGCCTATCGCGATCTGGGCATTGCGGCGGCGACCCATGGGTTGGCCACGGCGCATGTGATCCGCATGGTTGCGCCTTTCGACCCAAAATTCAGCCAGCGACACCATCACAACGTCGAGTTCCAGCTGGTGTACGTCCTCAAGGGGTGGTTCAAGACCGATTTTGAGGGGCATGGCCCCGAGCTCATGCGGGCCGGGTCGTGCTGGATACAGCCGCCTGGAATTCGTCACACCGTGGTCGGCTGGTCGGATGATTGCGAACTGCTTGAGATCATTCTTCCGGCGGAGCATGAAACCGTCACCGACACGGGGCGAGACGGCGAGCCATCAGCAGGCTGAATTCGTGCCCGCGCCGCGGCCGCTGGCACGAGCTCCGCAGCGCGCTTCCAGCGCAACACGAGCGCGCATTCGCAACCGTCTCGGGCCTTCCGTTGCGGGCCGCCAGAGCTGCGGTGGCCGCCTCAGCGCTTCCAGAACTCGCCCGATGCGATGCGGGCGCCCTCGGCCATCGCCGCCATCTTCGCCCATACGACATCGGGATCGACGGCTGCCTGTCCCACCCAAGTGCCGAAGCCGCAGTCGCTTCCGGCGATCACGTTTTCCCGACCCACGAGTCGCGCGTAGCGGCCAATGCGCTGCGCGACGAGCTCGGGATGCTCGATAAAATTCGACTTCGATTCGATCACCCCGGGAATGAGGATCTTGCCCTCGGGCAGCTTCACCGTCTCGAACAGCTTCCACTCGTGCGCGTGGCGCGGGTTGGCCGCTTCGATGGCGATGGCGCTCGGCCTGGCACGGAACACCAGGTCGATCACATCGGAGAGCGGCACATCGCAGTGATGCGGGCCTTCGTAGTTGCCCCAGCACAGGTGCATGCGCAGCCGCTCCGGGGCAATGTTCGCCAGCGCGTGGTCGAGGGCCTCGATGTGAAGCTGCGCCTTCTTACGCCACTCGGCAACGCTCAAGTCGGCATGCTGGATGTGCCGCCCCATGCCCAGGTCGGGGCAATCGATCTGCAGCACGAGGCAGGCCGCGGCGATCGTCTCGTATTCCGGCCGCATCGCCTCGGCGATGGCGAACAGGTAGGCTTCCTCCGTCGGGTAGTATTCGTTGCGAAAAGACAGCGATATCACGCCAGGCGAGGCTGCCGTCAGGAATCCTTCCCTGGCCTTGACCGAGGCGAGCGCGGCGGTGAGGTGTGCGACGTCGGTCCGCGCCGCCTGCGCATCGCGCACGCCAATCGATGCATTACACGCCGGCGTCTTGCGCCGGGAACGTCCCGGATCGCCGAATACCCTCTTGGCGAGATTGGGAAAGTCGACCAGGTCCTGGTAGACGAAGGTGTTGCCGCTGCCGCCGAATCCGCTCAGGCGATCCGTGATGTAGGTCGCGTAGCTCGGCTTGCTCATTTCCCCGTCGTTGATCACGTCGATGCCCGCCGCGGACTGCTTTTGTACGACTTCGGCGACGGCAGCGGCGACCCGCCGCTCGAGCGCGACCGCGTCGACCGGCACGCCTTCCTGCCTGGCGTACATCATCCGGATCAGATCTTCGGGCCGTGGCAGGCTACCTGTATGCGTCGTGATGAACCGGTCCGTGCTGCGCTTCATGCCAATCTCCTCGAAACGTTCAGCTACGACTGCTCGGCGCCCGGTTGAAGCCCGAGTGCCTGATGGCTCCAAATGATCAGGCTGCAAGTGACCATGCGCCAAGAATTCTAGTGCTACCGTTGCGGCGCGCAAGTCCCGAAGGCGGCGCCGCGTGCTGCAGGCGGTGCTATATTTCCTCTTGCGCAGCGCTGGAACGCCGTGCAAAGCCCGCATCTGGAGGATCGCCATGTACTCTGGAAGTCTTATGGTTCGTGCCGCACAGCGACCTCCGGCTCAAGTCGTCTGCGGAAATCATGTCGACCTACAAATTCAACAAGCACGTCATCAGCCACCACTTCTGCCCCAACTGTGGTTGCGCGCCGTTTGGGTTCGGCGTCAGGTCAGGCGCACCGATGGCAGCGGTGAATGTACGCTGGCTGGAGGGCGTAGAACTCACAACGCTCAAACGCGTTCCGGTCGATGGGCGCAGTCGATGAACAAGCAGCCGCCTTGCCTCATCCGTCGACCCGGACGCTCCGCGGCGGCGTGACGCGCCGTACGTGGTCGCGCCGGTTTGCTCGGTTCGCAAGGGCGAATCGAACCGCCGCTTTCGATGCATTGCCACTCACCAGGGTGGGCAAGATCGATTACGTCGCGCTGGTGCGGCGGCACGAGGGCGAGGAGGAAGGCTGATATGGCGTCGACATCGGTCCCGGCTCATGGCGGCGAGCGCGTTGCCGCGGCGCTGCAGGCACACGGCGTGCCGTTCGTGTTTACGCTCTGTGGTGGTCACATTTCACCGATTCTCGTCGCGGCCAAGGCGCGCGGCATCCGCATTATCGACACGCGCGACGAGGCAACGGCGGTCTTCGCGGCGGACGCGGTCGCGCGCCTCACCGGTAGGCCGGGCGTTGCGGCGGTAACTGCGGGACCAGGCGTCACGAACACGATCACTGCGCTCAAGAACGCGCAGCTTGCGCAGTCGCCCGTCGTCCTGTTGGGCGGGGCTGCGCCGACCGCGCTCCAGGGACGAGGAGCGCTGCAGGACATCGACCAGAAACGCCTGGTGCTCCCGCACGTGAAGCTCGTGAAGCAGGTGCGGCGCGTGGCCGACCTCGGCCCCGCAGTCGAAGAGGCGCTCGTCTTCGCTCAGGATGCCGTACCCGGCCCGGTCTTTGTGGAATGTCCGCTCGATCTGCTCTACGACGAGAAGCTCATCCGTGGCTGGTACGAAGACGCGGCCGGGAAAGGGACCTCGATTCCTGAGCGGTTGATCCGTTGGTATCTTGCGCGCCACGTGAACCGGATGTTCGCCGGAAGCGACCGGCCCTGGCGGCCGGTAACGAAGACGGTGGCAACGCCCGGCGCGGACCTGGGGCAAGTGACCCGGGCAGCCAAAGCACTCCGCAGGGCCCGCCGGCCGCTGATGATCCTTGGCAGCCAGTCGCTCGTCTTGACAGCCGAGGCGCCGCGCGTCGCCGAGGCCGTGAACAAGCTCGGCGTGCCGGTCTACCTGTCGGGCATGGCGCGCGGCGTACTCGGGCGCGACGCAGTTCTGCAGATGCGCCATGCGCGAAGGAAGGCGCTTGGCGATTCGGACTTCGTGCTGCTTGCCGGAGTGCCGTGCGATTTCCGGCTGGATTACGGCAAGGATGTGCGGCGTTCGGCCGTTCTCGTCGCGGCGAACCGAAGTCGCACCGATGCGCGCCTAAACCGCAAGCCCACAATCGAGGCGATCGGCGATACGGGCCGCTTCATCGTCGCATTGGCGGAGCGCATGAGCGACGGCGCGAGGCGCGAAGATTGGATTCGCACCCTCGCCGCGCGAGACGCCGAACGCGAGAAGGAAATCGACGAGCAGGCCAAAGCGTCCGGCGAGCACGTGAATCCGGTGGCGTTGTTTCGAGCGATCGAGAAGGCCGCCGGCGAAGACGCGATCTTCGTTGCGGATGGCGGCGATTTCGTGGGCACGGCGTCGTACATTGTGCGGCCGCGCAAGCCCCTTGCGTGGCTGGACCCGGGTGCATTCGGCACACTCGGCGTCGGAGCGGGCTTCGCGCTCGGCGCCTCGGTCGTAAAGCCAAAGTCAGAAGTGTGGCTCATCTGGGGCGATGGTGCGTGCGGATATGGGCTGGCAGACTTCGATACGTTCGTGCGCCACGGCATCGCCGTGATCGCAGTGGTCGGCAACGACGCGGGCTGGACGCAGATCGCGCGTGAGCAAGTAAAAATACTGGGGGACGACGTGGGCACGGTTCTCAGACGCACGGCTTACCACGACGTGGCGAAGGGCTTCGGAGCAGGCGGCATTGAAATCCGCTGCGATTCCGAAGTCGAGGGAGGGCTCGCCGAGGCGAGGCGGATCGCGGCATCCGGCAAGCCGGTACTGATCAACGTCTGGCTCGACCACACCGAGTTCAGGGAAGGGTCGATCTCGATGTAGTCCTTCGCCGCGAAGCCTTCGCCGGTCGCATTGCCATGACGGCGGCTCGACGGCCCACGGCGTGCGCGCATAATGGCTGGCCTGTCTAGCCAGTATGAGCCGGAGGCGAATCGCGCGCCATCCGGCACGCCTGCTTACACAACCCCGCCCGATTGGATGCGCAGAACCCCGGCCCGTTGCATCCTGTCCCACGCCGCCGCAAGTGAGCCGCGCGTGTCGATCGCGCGCGATGCATCCTCGACGACCGTCGCCCTGAAGCCCAGTTGGCGCGCATCGAGCGCGGTCCATGCAACACAGAAATCGGTCGCCAGTCCGCAGACGTAGACGCTGTCGATGCCACGCTCTCGCAGATAGCCGTGCAGTCCGGTCCTGGTTCTCCCGTCCGCTTCGATGAAAGCAGAGTAACTGTCAACGTCCGGGTGGTAGCCCTTGCGCAGCACCAGTTGCGCGTGCGCGACGTCGAGACTCCGGCAAATGCGCGCACCATCGGTTCCCTGGACGCAGTGGTCGGGCCAAAGGACCTGCTCACCGTAGTCAAGGGCGATGACGTCGAAGGGCTTTCTGCCCGGATGCGAGGACGCGAACGAGCGGTGTCCCGGCGGATGCCAGTCCTGGGTGAGAACGACATTGGCGAAGCGCCTGGACAAGGCGTTGACAACGGGCACGATTTCATCGCCCCGGGGAACGGCAAGACTGCCGCCAGGCATGAAGGAGTCTTGCACGTCGGCTACGATCAAAACGGCGGAAGCATCGGGCATGGTGTATCCGTCCAGGAACGCATCGACCCGTTGGCCGGGTGGCAACCTAATGGGTGTGACGCGAATCCGCCATCAGGCGGGCGCACGAACATTCGATCACGCCCGTGACGGAGAGTTCAGGCGAGGCGGCAAGTCATCAGGGGGCTGCGGCGGTTCTGAGAAAGCCCGCAATTCGGACCAGCGCCGCGTCCGGCGGCGAGCCGCGGCAGGGCAGGTGTCCTTCCGCGGCCGGCTCGCAGCCGTCGTTGCTGCGCCACATTCCGGGCGAAGCGCGCTCTCGGCCTTTGCCACCATCCGGCGGACGGCTTCCGCCCTGCCCGGGTGCGTGCCGCCGGCAACCCCGGGGCTTTTATGCCGATGCTCCCCGGCACCGGCCAGCGCACGATGCCGTCCGCGTATTTCTTACCGTAGGCATTGTAGGAATGACCACAACCGAGCGCTGCCGATCTTCAGGCGATGGCGTACCCCACCGGTTGCCGCGCCGGTTGCGCATGGTTCCGGCGCGAGTGAACCCCGACGCCGAGGTTCATCGGCTGACGGCGCGCCGCGCCCGGTTGCTTGCGGGCACCGGCTCGAGCGCCGGTGGCGCAATTTTTGCTTACCTTGGCAATGGTTGTCGTGACAAGTATTGTCGTAACCAACGAGTTGATGAAGCACTATTCGCCGCGCTCGTTCGATCCTTCGCGGAGCATCGGTTTTCTGGTCAAGCGCTGCGCATCGCTGCTGGCGTTGATCGGCGAGCACGCGCTCGGCTCCGGGCCGGTGACGCCCGCAGGCTTCATGGCACTGATGAGCCTGCGCGAAAGCTCCCCGCTGTCGCCGAGCGAGCTCAGCACGCGGACGGGCTACGACATGGGCGGGCTGACACGGGTGGTCGATGCCCTGGAGCGAGTGGCCCTGGTCAAGCGTGACCGCAGCCGAACCGATCGGCGCGCGGTGCGGATCGCCATCACCGCATCGGGCCTGCGGCAGGCCGAGCGCTCGCTGACGGCCAGCGTGGGTGTGCTCAATCAGATTCTGGAGCCGTTCTCGAAGCGCGAGGTCGAGTCGCTGGCCTCGCTGCTCGAACGCCTGGCCGAGCGCTTGCAGGCGTGCGCCGAGGTGCAGCCGTCGGCGCGGCCTGCGCGCTCGCTGAGCAAGCCGCGCAGCATCCCCGGCAGACCGAGGCCAACATGAACGCGCGCATCGTCGTGGTCGCGGTCGCAGCACTCGTAATGGCCGCCTGCACGGTCGGTCCCGATTTCACACGGCCCGAGGCCCCGGCAGCCGAGACCTATGGGGTGAGCACGACGACGGCGGCAAGCGCGCGTCCAAGCTTCGTTTTCGGGGCCGAAATCGCCGCCGACTGGTACCGCCTGTTTCGCTCCGAGACGCTCAACGGGCTGGTGCAGGAAGCGCTGACCAACAACCCCGACCTCGAGGGTGCGCGTCACGGGTTACTCGCGGCGCAGCTCGAACTCCAGGCCGTCGCGGGGACCGCGCTGCCGCGACTCAATGCAAATGGCAACATCGAGCGCGCCCATGTCAACGGGAGTCTGCTCTATGAGCCGATCAGTGCCTTCAGCGCGACCGGCAATCAGCTCAACATCGGTCTGGCGCTGGCCTACGATCTCGATGCTTTCGGCGGCGTGCGCCGGTCCATCGAGGCGCAGGCGGCAGCCACCGCAAGCGCCCGCGCCCAGGCACTCGACACCTACGTCACGCTAGTCGATCAGGTAGTCTTGAACGCCTTCGATTACGCCGCCAGCCAGGCGCAGATCGAAGTCACGCGCTCGCTCATCGACGAACTGCAGGCGCAGCTCGGCCTGACGCAAAGGCTCGAGGCGGCCGGGAAGATCACGCGCAGCGACACCCTGCAGGCGCGGGCGCAACTGGAAAGCACCCGCGCGACCCTGCCGGCGCTTGAGAAGCAACGCGACGCCTACCGTAACGCATTGGCGCAGCTGGTGGGCGATACGCCGGATCAGTTCGCGCCGCCGCCGCTCACGCTCGAGGAATTCGCGCTGCCGCCGGAGGTGCCGGTCTCGCTGCCAGCGACGCTGGTCCGGCAGCGACCGGACATACTCGCCGCCGAAGACGACCTGCACCAGGCGAGCGCGCAAGTCGGCGTGGCCGAGGCGGCGCGCTACCCTTCGTTCAACATCTCCGCTCAGTACGCGCAGCAGGCAACCAAGCTCGACGATCTGTTCACCAAGCCAGCGGGGATCTGGTCGTTCGGCCTCGGTGTGGCGCAGCCATTGTTCGATGGCGGCACGCTGGCAGCTCGTGCCGATGAAGCGACCGAACGTTACCGCCAGGCGCAGGCACGCTATCGGAGCACGGTGATCGCGGCCCTGGTGGAGGTTGCCAACGCGTTGCAGGGAATCGAGCACGACGCGGATGGCTACAGCGCGCACTTGCGCAGCCTCGATGCGGCGCGCGCGAGCCGCGACCTGGCGCTGGAGCAATTGCGTGCCGGCAAAATCGGCCGGCTGCAGGTGCTCATCGCCGAGCAGCAATTCCAGAGCGCGGCGCTCACCCAGGTGCAAGCCGACGCGCAGCGCTTTGCCGACGCGGCCGCCTTGTTCCGGGCGCTCGGCGGGGGCTGGTGGAACGCGGAGCGCGATCCGTCGTCATTGCCAACAGCCGGCGCCAGCGCGCCACTTTTGGGCGCCAGGGAATCGGCGAGCACTTCGGGCACGTCGCGGGAGACCGGAAATGAGTGAAGTCGAGTCAGGGCCGCCAACGAAACCAAACCCTCCGGCACCAACACCGCCAGCCCCCGGGTCGGAAGGGCGACGACGGCGGCGCAGTCGCCTGCCGCTGCTGCTGCTCGCCGTGATGCTCGTTGCCGGAGCCGGCTTCGGCGTCTACGAGTACCTGGTCGGCCGCTATTACGTCAGCACCGATGATGCGTATGTCAACGGCAACCTGGTGCGCCTGACACCTCAGGTCAGCGGCATCGTGGTCGCCATCAATGCCGACGAGACCCAGTTCGTGCAGCGTGGTCAACTGCTCGTCGAGCTCGACCCGCACGACAATGAGCTGGCGCTGGCGCAGGCCAAGGCGACCCTGGCGCAGACGGTGCGCGACGTCGCCCAGATGTTCGCCAACGAGCGGCGCGACGCGGCGACGGTCAGTGCGCAGGAGACGCAATTCAACCAGTTCAGCGACGACCTGGCGCGGGACCAGTCGCTATTCGCCGTGCGCGGGGTCTCGGGCGAAACCCTGGAGCACGACCAGCATGCGGTGCGCGGCGCAACGGCCGCCGTAGACCAGGCCAAGGCAACGCTTGCTGCTACGCGTGCCGCCATCGTCGGTACCACGCCGCAGACCCATCCGCGCGTGCGCCAGGCCGAGGCACAGGTGCGCTCCGCCTGGCTTGCCCTGGCCCGCACCCGGGTCGTCGCACCGGTCGCCGGGTTCATCGTGCGTCGTGCGGTGCAGCTGGGACAGCAGGTGTCACCCGGCACCGAAATGCTGGCCATCGTACCGATCGATTCGATGTGGATCGACGCCAACTTCAAGGAAACGCAGCTTGCGGGGTTGCGCATCGGCCAGCTGGCCAGCGTGCAGGCTGACATGTACGGCTCGCATGTCGAGTTTCACGGCAAAGTGCTGGGGGTCAACGCGGGCACGGGCAGCGCGCTGGCGGTGTTGCCGGCCCAGAATGCGTCCGGCAACTGGATCAAGATCGTGCAGCGCTTGCCCGTGCGCATCGGCCTCGATCCGCAGGAGCTCTCGCGGCATCCGCTCTTCGTCGGGCTGTCGACCAGCGTCGACGTCGACGTGCATGACCAAAGCGGCGCCGCGCTCTCGAAGCTGCCGGTGTGGCAGCCGGCGCTCGACACCGACGTCTACGCCACGCAGCAGGATGGCGTGGAGGCCGAGATCGATCGGATCGTGGCGGAGAATCTAGGCCGAACGGTCGCGACGCAGGCGAAGGCGGTTGGCAGAGGCCGCAATCGGTCGTGAGCACGGCAACGCTATCCAACGCCGGGCCGGCGATCAGCCCCTGGTTCATCGCGCCCGTCGTGGCCCTGGCAGCGTTCATGGAAGTGCTCGATATTTCCATCGCCAACGTGGCCCTGCCGCACATCGCCGGTGAATTGTCCGCGAGCCTGGATGAGTCGACCTGGGTGCTGACGAGCTATCTGGTGACCAATGCGATCGTGATGCCCATTTCCGGATGGCTTTCCAACCGCTTCGGGCGCAAGCGTTTTTTCCTGACCTGCATCGCAGGCTTCGCCACCAGTTCCCTGCTCTGCGGCATCGCGCCGAACCTCCCTTCGCTGATTCTGTTGCGCGCCATGCAGGGCGCTGCCGGCGGCGGGCTGCAGCCAAGCGGCCAGGCCATCCTTGCCGACAGTTTCCCACCGCAAAAGCGCGGCATGGCCAACGCCTTCTATGGCGTGGCAACGGTGGTCGCGCCCATCGTCGGTCCCACGCTGGGCGGGTGGATCACGGACAGCTACAGCTGGCGATGGATCTTTCTGATCAACGTACCCGTCGGCGTGATCCTGTTCATACTGATCGGCATGCTCATCGAGGAACAGGCCCCGAGCGCCGCAACCGGCGGAGAGAAGCGCAGCGTGGATGGCTGGGGTTTGGGGTTCGTCGCGCTCGCCCTTGGCTGCCTGCAGGTGGTACTCGACCGCGGCCAGCTCGACGACTGGTTCGCCTCGAGTTTTATCACCGTGCTCGCCCTGGCCTCTGCCATGGGCTTTGTCCTGCTCGTGTGGTGGGAGCTGCGCCATCCTCACCCCATGGTCAACGTGCGCCTGCTCGGCAACAGGGATTTCGGAGCTGCATTCGGGCTGATGTTCATGCTGGGCTTTACGTTGCTTGGCAGCACCTTCGCCATTCCAGCCCTGGTGCAAAGCCTGCTCGGCTATCCGGCGGTCGACGCCGGGCTGGTCATCACGCCCGGCGGACTGGCCGTCATGCTGATGCTGCCGATCGTCGGCATGCTGGTGAACAAAGTCGATCTGCGCCTGCTCATCGCCTTCGGTCTGGCCAGCGGCGGTGCAAGCCTTTGGTGGATGACCAATTTCTACCTCGGCGTTTCGTTTCAGGTCATCATGCTCGCGCGTGTGGCGCAGTCTGCGGGCATCGCGTTCCTGTTCATTCCCATCAATACGGTCGCTTTCCGAAGCCTGCGTCGGGACCAGACCAATGATGCCTCGGCACTGGTCAACCTGGCACGCAACTTCGGCGGCAGCATCGGCATAGCCTTTGCATCGACCCTGGTCACGCGCCGCTCGCAGTTCCACCAGGCGAGGCTCGTGGAATCGCTGCAATCGATGAACCCGGCCTATCCCGACTACGCCAATCAGGTAGGACAGCTGACCGGCCAAGGCACGCACGCGACCTCGACGCTGGCGAACATTTACCAGGGCGTCGTGCAGCAGGCGACGTTGCTGAGCTATCTGGACGCCTTCAAGGCGCTGGCGCTCGTGTTCATCGTATGTCTGCCTCTGGTTTTGCTCTTGAAACCGGGTAAGGGCGGTACGTCGCCGGCACTGCACTGAAACGCAACTCGGCAACCACAGACGCCGGCCCTCAGACAGCCTTCACGATGTCGTTGTCGGCAGGCCAATTCGGCGGATCCTGCGCGATAGCGTGCTGTGGCGGGGCAACCCAAGGTGCCGCCTTCCGGCCGGGAGCTTTGCGGCCCGACACCTTGAGTGCCTGGTCGCCGTGGCGCGGCAAAACACGCGGACAGGCGCGTGCCTGAAGCGCAAGCTCGAGGCAGGGTGCGGGCGCCTGACACCGCGTCCCGTGTTCTGGCCATGGCTTGCCGCTGCCGCGGGTGGGGCATAGTATGTTTTGCTGGCCGCAGCGCATCGGCATTGACTCCGCGTGGCGCGCCGTCCCGGCCAGCCAGGAGCAAGCCATGTCCCCTCGGAATTCCTATCGCCCCGGCTACGTCATCCATGCGGCGTTTGTGCTCGCCATTGGCGCGCTGACACCTGGCACGACCGTCTCGGCTGCGCAAGCCGCGCCGAACGTTGCCGCGCAACCCGAGGCCACCGCGGCGCCCGGCAGCTTCAGCACCGTCGGCGGCGGGCTCAGCAACACGGCCAGTGGCGTTGCCGCTGCTGTCGCCGGGGGGTTCGGCAACACAGCCAGCGGCTACGTCGCCACTGTCGGCGGGGGATTTGGCAACATTGCCGCCGGTACGGGGACCTTTGTCGCGGGCTCGAATGCGCTGAACGACACGCCGGATCACGTCGGGGTGTTTCTGTTCGCAGACAGTTCGGGCTACGCATTTCATTCGCTGGCGGCCAACGAATTCGCGGCGCGTGCAAGCGGCGGAGTGCGCCTGGTCCTTGGCATCGATGCGACGGGCGCCCCGACCTGGACCTGCGCGGCGAGCTACGGCAACGGCTGGGCGTGTTCAAGCGACCGCAACCTGAAGGAAAACCTCCGCCGCGTCGATAGCCTCAACATCCTTCAGCGTCTGGCGCAGCTGCCGCTCTACCTCTGGAATGCGAAGGGCACGGACCCGAGTGTCAGGCACCTGGGGCCGACGGCGCAGGACTTCATGGCGGCTTTTTCGCTCGGCAACAACGACAAGATGATCGGCATGCAGGATGCGGACGGGATCGCGCTGGCGGCGATCCAGGGGCTGCAGCAACTGTTGCGGGAGAAGGACCGCGAAATAGCCCGTCTCAACGAGCGCTCGGATGCGATGGAGCGCAAGTTGCAGGCGGTCGAGGCGAAGCTCCGGCTGTAACGACCGCAGCGCCTGTCCGACCCTGATCAGTACCGGACAGACGCTGCCTGATCAAGGTGGATCACATGCCATTCAATGACGCTTTTATCCCGAGTGCTTATGCGCGCTGTCATGCAAACCAATCGTAGCGTCCTGATCCTGGGCGCGTCTTACGGTTCTCTTCTGGCGATCAAGCTGGTACTCGCCGGGCATATGGCGAAGCTGGTATGTCTCCCGGCCGAGGCGGAACTCATCAACAGCGAAGGCGCGCGGGTGCGCATGCCGGTCAAAGACCACGACGGCGTGGTCGAAATCGACTCGCGCGGCCTGCCGGGAAAGCTGTCCGCCTGCGGCCCGGCGGAGGCCAATCCGGCCGACTTCGATCTGGTGGCATTGGCGATGCAGGAACCCCAGTACCGTTCGGCCGCAGTGCGCGCGCTCCTCGATACCGTGGCCAAGGCCGGGGTTCCGTGCATGTCGATCATGAACATGCCGCCGCTGCCATACCTCGCGCGCATCCCCGGCGTATCGGTCAATGCGTGCAGAAGCTGCTACACGGATGCCAGCGTCTGGGATGGTTTCGACCCCAGGCTGATGACGCTGTGCAGCCCGGATGCGCAGGCTTTCCGCCCGCCGGAAGAAAAAGTCAACGTGCTGCAGGTCGGCCTGCCGACCAACTTCAAGGCGGCCCGCTTCGAGTCGGCAGCGGATACAGCCATTCTCCGACGGCTGGAATCCGACATCGAAGCGGCCCGATTCGACACCGTCGCCGGCAAGATCGAGTTGCCCGTAAAACTCAAGGTGTACGACTCGATCTTCGTGCCATTGGCGAAGTGGGCCATGCTGCTCGCCGGCAATTATCGCTGCGTCCAGAAGGATCGTATGCGCTCGATCAAGGACGCCGTCCATTCCGACATCGAGGCTTCGCGGTCGGTGTACGACTGGGTGGTCGAACTGTGCGTGTCCCTGGGCGCGGCCGACAAGGACCTCGTGACATTTGAGAAATACGCCAACGCGGCGCTTTCGCTGCTAAAGCCGTCGTCTGCTGCGCGAGCGCTGGCTGCCGGCGCGCCCAACATTGAGCGTACCGACCGCCTGGTGCAAGCCATCGCGGCGCAGACGGGAAGGAGCAACGGCGTCGTCGATGCGACGGTTGCCCTGGTTGACGGCTGGCTTGTGCGCAATCGCCAGAAGGCGGCTTGATCCTTCCGCTCAAGCGAAGCTGAAGCATCGAAATCAGGCCGCTTCGAGGCGATTTCCACGCGCAGCGTGGAAGGCGCACTCGCGCTTCGTTGCGCACGGTCGCAACCCGGCTAAGCCCGCGGCCCCTGCGCCGAGCCGTCAAGGTAGATTCGCTCACCGCTTCAGGCACGCGGCCTGATCCCCAGCACATCCTGCGCCGTTTGCTCATAGGCATGCGCGAGCTGCAGCACCGCCAGATCGGCGCGGGGCCGGCCAATGAGCTGCATGCCCATCGGCAGACCCGTGGGGCCGAAGCCGACCGGCACGCTGATGCATGGCAACCCTGCGAAAGTGGCGTAGATCGTCACCTCCATCCAGCGGTGGTAGGTGTCCATCTCGCGGCCGGCGATGCGCTTCGGCCAACGTTGCCCCGCATCGAACGGCCACACCTGTGCCGACGGAAGCGCCAGCACGTCGCAGGGCTCGAAGAGTCCCAGCATTTGTTGGTAGAAGGCGCTGCGCTGGGCGCTCGCGGCCAGGGCTTGCGCGCCGCTCAGGTTCGCCGCCTGGTCGTATTCCCATATGGCTTCGGGCTTGATAAGGGCGCGGTTGCGCGCATTGGCGAGGTAGGGCGCGATGCGCGACGCGACCAGCCAGCGCCGCCAGATCAACCACGCTTGCCACACCTCTTCGGGCGCAAAGCCGGGCGCTATCGCCGCAACCGCGCAGCCGAGATCACGCAGCCGCTGCAGGCCCTGTGCGCAGGCTTCGAGGATGCCGGGCTCGATGGCCAGGTGGCCCGACAGGTCGCCCAGCCAGCCGACGCGCACGCTCCTGCCATCGAATTGATCGAGCGCCGGCACGAATCGCTCCGTCCGATCGAGCGACAGCGGTGCGCGGGCGTCGTAGCCGGCCTGCACTTCGAGCAGCAGGGCGACATCTTTGACGGTTCGGCCCATCGGTCCCTCGGTGCCCAGCTGCGAAATCCAGACATCTTCCGCCGGCCACCTCGGCACCCGGCCCTGGCTCGGACGGAAGCCAAACACGTTGTTCCATGCCGCCGGGTTGCGCAGGCTCCCCATGAAGTCGCTGCCGTCGGCCACCGCGAGCATGCGCGTGGCAAGCGCCACGGCCGCGCCGCCGCTGCTGCCGCCTGCAGACCTCGACGGATCGTAGGCATTGCGCGTCACGCCGAATACCTCGTTGAAGGTGTGGGAGCCCAGCCCGAACTCCGGGGTGTTGGTCTTGCCTATGACGATGCAGCCGGCAGCCTTCATGCGCTGCACCATCAGGCCATCCACGGTCGGAACGAAGGCGCGCAGCAATGGGGAGCCGAGCGTCGTGCGGATGCCGGCGGTCTGAGCCATATCCTTGATCGCCTGCGGCATGCCATGCATCCAGCCGATCGGCCCGGCGGGCGTCGCATCGCGCTGCAATTGCGCATCGCGCTCGTCCGCTTCGCGCAGCAGCGCGTCGCCGTCGCGCAAGCTGACGATCGCGTTGAACACCGGATTGACGGCCTCGATGCGCTCGAGGGTCGCGCGCATCACTTCCCGACACGAAACCTCTCGCGCGCGAATCGCGTCGGAAACGACGTGCGCCGGGAGGTCGGTGATATCCATGCGATCTCCTGTGGCCGGGGAGGGCGCTCGTATGCCTGCCTCATCATCAACTCGCGCACCGCTTCGCGCAAGTTGGGACAATAGCCTGCGTCAACCCGAGCCAGGTCGCGGCCGCGGAATCATCTCGCTCCGGGTTGCCTGCGTCGTCCATTGCAAAACAAGGTAGGGTTCTTCGCCAGGCCAAAAAGGAGTGGTCGATGTCGCTTGGGCCGCCCGCGATCGACCGGGCGGGCGTCGGCGGCGGCGGGCAAGGGCTCCCGCGCCGCGACCCGCGGTTGCCTCGCACTCGCCCCGGGGCTATACTTTCGCCCTACGTTGCTCCGTTGTCCCGGTTACTTCAAGGGGAGAGAAGACCGTGAACAGGACTTTGTCGAGCTGGCTGGCCGGTGCCGTCGGGTTCGGGTTGGCCGCCGGCGCCCTCGCGGCGCCGTACGCGGTGAGCTACACCAGCACCACCCAGACCAACAGCGTCCTTCCCGCGGGCGTCAACAACGGCGAACAATTCACCCTCACGCTCGTTCTCGACAACGGCGGCGCCACGACGGCGAGCCAGTCATGGTCCGCAGACAACGTGCAGTGCGCGATCTTCGTCTTCAACAACGCCCAGGACAAATTCACCGCGGTCAACTACGTCGGCCATCCCTTCACGACGTCGACCACCGGCAACTTCACCACCAACGCCAGCGGCCAGCTTCAGGCGGGCGCGATTCTGTGGGAGGACCTGAGCGATCCGATCCCCAATCCGTATGCGACGAACATTGCCGGCATCACGTCGGTATTCGACTGGTTCCTCAACGGCATCAACGACGTGCTGTTCTGGAACAGCGTCAACATCAGTGCCGGCTTTGTCAACGTGGCCAATGACGTCCAGGTCTCGAGCTGGTCGAACCCGGTCCCGGCGAGCGGCACCTGCGGATTGTATTTCGGTCCACCCGCCGCGGCGAAACCGATCCCCGACATGAACGCGTGGGGCATCGCCCTGCTCTCCGGCCTGCTGGGGTTCGGCGCTATCCTCGCCCTGCAGCGGCGACGTCGCCAGGCGTGATCCGCGTTGCCGCCCGGGTCGGTCGCGCCCGGGGGCGGGCCGAAGCGAGCGCTACCTCTCCGACGCCGCAGCAGGAACGATCCTTGCGCCCGATGCGAAGCCGGCCCATGTCCGGGGCCGCGCCGATCCGATCGCCAGACCGGCGCTAGGCTGGCGCGAGCATCGGACGGGTGTTCGCGCCGCGCGGCTGTTTCCTCCGCGGCCGGGCAGGCACGGCGCGCGACTAGCCGGACCGGCGCTCGACGCTGATCGGCACCACCTCCGCGCGGCGATTCGGCCCCAGGCACTTGATGAGAACGGCCTTGTCGCTCTGCGCACATTGCACGAGCGGATTGGCTTTCCTTTGCCGATGGCGATTATCCGGCGGGCGCCCGCGCCTTGACGCGGGATCACCGACGACTGGCGGCGATCGTGCGGAAAATGAGCGGGCGCGGTTTCGACCGGTTGCGACGGCCTGCGCCACGAGGCCACTCGCGCTGAGCGATGGCTGTACCGCTCGACTTGGATGACATGACCCGTGGTCGACTTCTGGCGTAGGCTGGACTCAAGAGGAGGGGAACATGAGTGAACTGAAGTATCCCAACGAAAGCAGGGCGTATCGCGATGCGCGCGAAGCACTGCTCAAAGACGAGCGGGAGCTTGTCGAGAAAGCAAAGTCGGTGGCGGAAAAACGCCGCCAACTGCCCCCCGGCGGGCAGTTGAAGCAGGACTACGTCTTGCAATGGGCCAACGACGGCAAAGTAGGACAGCCGGTGAAATTCTCCGAACTGTTCGCGGACAAGAACACGCTGCTGCTCTACTCGTTTATGTACGGCCCGAACTGGGACAATCCCTGTCCTTCCTGCACGTCGCTGGTCGATGGGTTTGATCGGACCTGGTATCAGGTCACTCGCAACGCCGCGTTTGTCGCCATCGCCAAGGCCCCGGCCGAACGGATCAATGCTTGGGCTAGGCAGCGTGGATGGTCGCAGATTGCGCTGGTGTCCGGATCGGAGTCGACCTATCAAGCCGATTACAAGTGCCAGGGAGACTCCGATGACATGCAATGGCCGGTGATGCATGTGTTCAGGAGGCAGGGTGGAAAGATCTTTCATTTCTGGGGAACCGAACTGTCGGGAAATCACATGGACACGGTGTGGCCGTATTGGAATCTCATGGACTTCACGCCGGAAGGGCGGCCCGACATTCCCACACCGCCCCAGAAATTCAGGTCCGAATTCCTGGAAAAGAACTACCTGAACAAGTAGTGTCGCGTCCGGTCGCGCGGACTCGAACGGCCCATCAGGGCCGAATGCGAGACTTAGGCCCGACCGACGCGCAGAGCGCCCGCGCCGGAAGACAAAGCGGGCTTGCTTCAGAAGCGGACGACGGCCCCCGACGGCGGCTGCCATTCCCGGTGCGATCACCGACCCTGCGCCACGCGCGACCCGCAACCCTCGCTGCCCGTCGCTGCGGCCGGTGCGACGTCAGGCCAAGGGCAGAGGTCGGCATGGAAGAGCGACGTTGACAGGGCCATCCCTCCGACGAACAATCACCGCTCAAAGTCCGTTGAGGGGGACTCCATGGCAAGCATCGACTGGATGATCAAAGGTCCGGAGCTCGCAACCTGCAACTGCGACTGGGGCTGTCCCTGCCAGTTCAACTCCCTGCCCACGCACGGGGATTGCCGCGCCGCGATCGCGATGCGCATCGACCAGGGCCACTTTGGCGAGACAAGGCTCGACGGCCTGCATTGGGTCGTGCTGGTCGCCTGGCCGAAGGCAATTCACCTTGGGGGCGGGGAGGCGCTGCCGATCGTCGATGAGCGCGCCAGCCCGGCCCAGCGCCAGGCGCTGCTGCAGATCTTGAGCGGCCAGGAAACCGAGCCCGGCGCGACCGTCTTCAACGTCTTCGCAGGGACTTACAAGACGGTCCACGAGCCCCTGTTCAAGCCGATCGAGTTCGAGGCGAACGTCGAGGACCGTACCGGCCGCTTCCGCGTCGAGGGCATCATCGACGCCGCGGTGCAACCGATCCATAACCCGGTCACCGGGCAGGCGCACCGCGTCCAGGTCACGCTACCGCAGGGTTTCGAATACCACACGGCCGAATTCGCCACCTCCAGGACGCACGCCAGCGGGACGATTGCGCTCGGGTGGGATGGGCGCCACGCGCACCTGGCGAGGCTCCATCTCACCGGCAAGGGCGCGGTACACTGACCCGAAAGTGAGAGCGCTTCGGATTCTGCTCGAGCGCGACCGCATCGTCGTCGCGCTCCTTATCACCGCGGTGATCGCCCTCTCCTGGGCGTACTTGTGGTTCGATCCACTGCAACCCCAGGGCGGCATGGCGATGGAGCCGGGCATGGACATGCAAGGCATGGACATGCGGCTTCCGCTCTCCTACCTCGTCCCCATGTGGTGGATCATGATGGTGGCGATGATGCTGCCGAGTGCGGCGCCGATGATTCTGCTGTTCGCCACGGTGTCGGAACGCCAGCGCGCAGCGGGGAAGCCATACGTTCCCACCGCCGTATTCGCCGCGACCTATCTCGCGCTGTGGGGCGCGTTCGGCGTGGCCGCGGCGCTGCTGCAATGGTGGACCGGCGCGAGCATGGAGCCCATGGCGAATCGACGGCTGGCAGGAGCGCTGCTGCTTTTTGCCGGGCTCTATCAGCTCACGCCGTTGAAACAGCACTGCCTGCGCCACTGCCAGGCGCCGGTGCAGTTCGTCCTGACGCACTGGCAGCCGGGTCTGTGCGGCGCGCTCGCCGTGGGGGCGCGGCACGGTCTCTACTGCCTGGGCTGCTGCTGGCTGCTGATGACGCTGCTGTTCGTGGGCGGCGTCATGAATCCGTACTGGGTCATCGGCATCGCCATCTACGTGCTGGTCGAAAAGCTTCTGCCGCTGGGTAATTGGCTCAGCCGCGCGCTCGGCGTGGCGCTCACCGCGGCCGGTGCCTGGGTCCTGTTGACCGCCGCGTAGTCGGAAGGACGGGTTGCCCTCCCGAGGCGTCGGCCCCACGATCACGGTGAACGTCCCGCAACTGAAAGCATTCTGTCGCGGCTTTCCGGGGGCGACCCAAACGCTCTATGGGGAGCCTTGGAATTTTCTGGTCTACGCCGTCGGGGGCAAAAAATTCGCCTATTTCAAGACCAGCCATCCGGAACGGTGGCGTTTCAGCACCCGCGTAGCGCCCGATCGCTTTATCGAGCTCACCGATGTTCCCGGGGTGAAGCCCGCCCGATACAGGGGGCGTTTTGGTTGGATCACCGTGGTCAACGTGTCGAGCTTTCCTGCCCACTACCTTACGGAGCTGGTTGAATGGTCTTACCAGAGGGCGTTTGCGTCCTTGAGCAAGACCAGACAGGCTGCCATTCGCGCCTCGGGCGGCTTCGCGAAAGGCAGCGCCGGGTCGCCCGAGACCAGCCATCGAAGGTGATGGGCTTGCCTTCGGGATCATTCGTTTTCGTTCCGCAGAACGCGGCCCGACTCTCGGTCTGCTACGGCTCCTGCCGGATCTCCCGCCCGGGCCGATGAGCCCGGCCGAACGGAGGCCTCCGCGCGGCGATGGTCGTCGTGCGCCGCCTGCGGCTACACTGTGCATCGATTGGCCACCCGACAGAGTCACGCGATGGGCACCCCGATTCCCCCGCACGTCAGGCCGGGCGCCGTCTCGCCTGCACCCGGGCCGGACTGATGGCGGCACGGCACAGTCCCGGGCGCGCCGGCATGGCGGTCGCGACGCTGTCGGTGGTGCTCGCCCTCTGGTACGCGCTCACGACCCTTACCGGCGTCATCTCCCCGGCAAGGTTTCCCTCGCCCTCCGAGGTGGGGTCGGCGTGGGTGCAGATCACGACCCGGGGTTACGCCGACGCGAAGCTCTGGCAGCACATCGGGCAGAGCAGCATGCTTGTGCTGGCGGGTTTTCTCGCGGCGGTGGCGGTCGGCGTGCCGCTGGGGCTGGCCATGGGCGCTTCGAAGCGGGCGGAGGCCTTTGCCAATCCCGCCTTCCTGTTCCTGCGCCCCATCCCGCCACTGGCCTGGATCCCGCTGGCGATCGTCTGGCTGGGACTCGGCGACGCGGCCAAGATCATGGTCATTTTCGTGGCCGCCTTCGTGCCCTCGGTGATCAACACCTACGCCGGCGTGCGGGCGATGGAGCCGCAGCTGCTCGAAGCCTCGGCCATGCTCGGGGCGAAGCGCTTCACCTTCATCCGCGAGGTACTCGTCCCGGGCGCCCTGCCGCACATCTTCACCGGCCTGCGCCTGTCGCTGCAGGCCTCCTGGACGACGCTCGTTGCAGCCGAGCTCGTCGGCGCGCTCTATGGCCTGGGTCAGGTGCTCAATGCCGCGGCGCAGGACATCTTCCCGGCCATGATCCTGGTCGGCATGATCTGCGTCGGCGTCTGCGGCGCCGTGATGACGTGGCTCCTGGGACAAGTCGAGCGGCGGGCGATGCCCTGGCGCGCGCCCTGAATCGAAGCACCATGGGCGAGCGCGCGCTCTCGGCGAAGGAATTCTGGCTGTTGTCCGCGGCGGGCGCCGCGAGCCTGCTCGGCGTCTGGACCGTGGCCGCGGTTTCCGGTGCCGTGCCGGCGCAGTTCCTGCCGCCGCCATGGGCGGTGATCCGGCGCATCGTCGAGCTGACCCACAAGCCCTTCGCCGGCTTCACCCTGCAGGAACACCTGGAGTCGAGCGTGCTGCGCTACCTCCTCGGCTTCGCGCTCGCGGCAGCAGTCGGGGTGCCGCTTGGCCTGCTGATGGGCTGGTTCCGGAGGCTCGACCACGTCGTCTCGCCGCTGTTCGAAGGCATTCGCTTCGTCGCCCCGATCGCCTGGGTGCCGTTCGCCGCGCTGTGGTTCGGCACCGGCATCGGCGGGCCGACGCTGATCATTTTCATGGGGGCGTTCCCGCCGGCACTCATCAACGCCTACCGCGGCGCCAAATTCGTCGAGCGGCACCTGATCGAGGCGGCGCAGACCCTCGGTGCCAGCGGCTGGCGCATCATCGTCGAAGTTCTGCTGCCCGCCTCGGTGCCCTCGATCGTCGCCGGGCTGCGCATCAGCGCCGGTCTTGGCTGGCAGTCGCTGATCGGCGCCGAGCTCATCGTCGCCTCGAGCGGCATCGGCTACCTCATCGTCAAGGGGCAAAGCAGCATCAGCACCTCGACCGTGATGGCGGGCATGATCGCCATCGGGGCGGTCGGGCTGGTCATCGACGTGGCGCTGCGGCGCGCGGAAGCCGCCATCAATCGCCGGCGCGGGCGATGAGCGAGATCGCATTCGACGGCGTTACTCGCGTGTTCGCGCGCGATGGCAAGCAATTTCCCGCGCTCGAGCGTATCGATCTCACGATCCGCGAGAAGGAGTTCGTGGCGATCGTCGGTCCGTCGGGGTGCGGCAAGACCACCTGCCTGCGGATGGTGGCCGGGCTCGAGTTCCCGAGCAGCGGCACGGTGAAGGTCGGCGGCAGCAGCGTGATGGCGCCAGGGCCCGAGCGCGCGGTGGTGTTCCAGCAGTTCGGGCTGTTTCCATGGAAGAGCGTATGGGAGAACATCGAGTTCGGGCTCAAGTGCAAGGGACTGCCGGCTGCGGAACGTGGGCAGTGCATCCGACGCTTCATCGAGCTCATGTCGCTGCAGGGATACGAGAGCGCGTTTCCGCACCAGCTCTCGGGTGGAATGCAGCAGCGCGTGGCGATCGCGCGCGCCTACGCGCTCGACCCGGCGGTGCTGCTCATGGACGAGCCCTTCGGTGCGCTGGACGCGCAGACGCGCACGGTCATGCAGGAGGAGCTGGTGCGGGTCGCGCGCAAGAACCCGCGCACGGTACTATTCATTACCCACGCCGTGGAGGAGGCGGTGTACCTTGCCGATCGGGTGGTGGTGATGACGCGCCGGCCGGGGCGAATTTGCGCCATCATCGATGTTGGCGCCGTGCGCCGCAAGGAGAGCTGGGACCGCCTCGAGCGCATCGAGGAGGTCATGGACCAGGCTTCGTTCGTTCATATGCGCACCCAGATCTGGCGCCTGCTGCGCGAGCAGCAAGCCGATGAACGCGAATAACCACCGGAGGAGAAGAGCATGAGGAAAACCAGGCAACTCATCGCCGCCGCAAGCGCGGTGCTCGCTATCGGCACGGCGGCCGCCCAGGCTGCTGAGGAGATCAAGGTCAGCTACCAGCCGGCGCTGTACTGGTCGCTCCCGTTCTACATCGCCAGCGAAAAGAACTGGTGGGCCGAATTGGGATTGAAGCCCACCTTCAGCACCTTTCCCGCGGGGGTGCCGCAGATTGCGGCGTCGGCGTCCGGGTCCTGGGACGTCGGCGGCACCGGCTCGGTGCCTGCCGTGCTCGGAGCGGTGCGCTTCAACATCCTCACCATCGGCATCACCAACGACGAATCGCAGGGCAACGCGCTGATGGTGCGTGGTGACAAGGCCGCCCAGTACATGGCGAACCCGGCAGCGATGAAGGGGCAAACGATTCTGCTCACTGCCAATTCAACGGGTGACTACGCGGTGCAATCGTGCCTTGCGAAGTACGGGCTCAAGAAGGCTGACGTCACGCTCAAGAACATGGGGCAGGCGGAGATCATTTCGGCGATGTCGTCCAATAACGCCGAGCTCGTCGGCGTCTGGGCCCCGAACATCTACACGCTGGAAGAGAAAGCCGGTGCCAAGGTTATGTGCTCGGGCAAGGATGGCGGCGCGGTCGTTCCCGGCGCTCTGATCGTTCGTGCTGAGTACGCCAGGCTGAAGCCGCAGAACGTGGCCAAGTTCCTGGCAATCTACCTGCGCGCGCAGAAGTGGGCCAACGCCCATCGCAAGGAGGCGATCGCGATGATGCGGAAATTCTACGAGCAGGGCGGGGTCTCCATCTCGGATGCGGCGATGAACGAGGAGTTCGACACTCGGCCGACGTTCGACCTCGCGGCCCAGCTCTCGGCCATGAATCGCAGCCACGGCCCTTCGCCGGCGGACGGCTGGTTCACCAAGATCGGCGAATTCATGCAGGCGTCGGGGTCGATTCCCGCTGTGCCGACTGCGTCGTCGTACATGACCGACGAGTTCATGAAGATGGTGGAAGCCGACGCCAAGCTCCGGGGCTTCGCCGACCGCAGCGACTGAAACCGTCCGGCAATCGAGCGGAGTGAGTCATGGCCACGACCTACCTCAAGCAGGCCGGGAAGACGCCGGAGACCGGGGCGGGAGAGGCGCAGGCGGTCGCCGTCGAGATGCTGGCGCAGATCGAGCTGCGCGGCGAGGTGGCGGTGCGCGACTATGCGGCCAGGCTCGACGGGTGGACCGGCGACATCGTCGTCAGCGCGGATGAAATCGAGCGCCGCGCGCGCGACGTTCCGGAAAACGTGAAGGCCGACATCGCGTTCGCCACCGAGCAGGTGCGCCGTTTTGCCGTTGCCCAGCGCAACTCCATCGAAGCCTTCGAGGTGGAACTCTGCCCGGGTCTGGTCGCGGGCCAGCGATTGGTCCCGGTCAACGTGGCGGGCTGTTATGTGCCGACCGGGCGCTACGCGCATATTGCCTCGGCCTACATGAGCATCGCCACTGCGAAGGCGGCCGGCGTCCCGCGGGTGGTGGCTTGCTCGACCCCGTACCAGGGTGGCGGCATCCATCCCTACGTGCTCTACGCCATGAAAGTCGCGGGCGCCGACATGATCATGACGCTCGGCGGCGTTCAGGCGATCGCAGCAATGGCGTATGGCCTGTTCGGTGCCCGGCCCGCCGACATCATCGTCGGGCCCGGCAACAAGTTCGTCGCGGAAGCCAAACGCCTGCTGTTCGGCCGGGTCGGCATCGACGTGTTCGCCGGCCCGTCGGAGGTCGCGGTCATTGCCGACGCCTCGGCGGACGCGATGATCGTCGCCGCCGATCTGGTCGGGCAGGCCGAGCACGGGCACGAGTCGCCGGCATGGCTGTTCACCGATTCGCAACGGCTCGCCGACGAGGTGATGCGACGGGTTCCGCACTTGATCGCGGAGTTACCCCCGGTCGCGCGCGATGCGGCGGGAGCGGCATGGCGCGAATACGGCGAGGTGATCCTTTGCGATTCGCGCGAGGAGCTGGTGCGCGTCTCCGACCAGCACGCGCCGGAACACCTCGAGGTGCACGCCACGGACCTCGACTGGTGGCTGGCCCATCTTACCTGCTACGGCTCGCTCTTCCTCGGCGAGGAGACCACGGTGGCATTCGGGGACAAGACCTCGGGGCCGAATCACATCCTGCCGACCAAAGGCGCGGCTCGCTATTCTGGCGGCCTGTCGGTGCACAAGTTCATCAAGACCCTGACCTGGCAGCGAATGACCCGGGACGCCAGTCGACAGATCGGCCCGGTTGCCGCCCGCATCTCGCGCCTGGAGGGCATGGAGGCCCATGCGCGCACCGCCGACGACCGGCTGCACAAGTACTTCCCGGATGAACGGTTCGTGCTCGGTGAGAAGGTGACGACCTGAGCCATGGGAGCGGTACTGGATCGATTCCGCCTCGAAGGCAAGACGGCGCTCGTCACCGGTGCGAGTTCCGGCGTCGGCCGCGCGATCGCGGAGGCACTCGCCGCGGCCGGTGCCTGCGTCGTGCTGTGCGCGCGCCGCGCAGCGTTGCTGGAAGAAGCCCGGGCGGCGATCGCAGCGGCCGGCGGGAAGGCGGCGGCAGCCCGCGGCGATGTCGGCCTGCGCGGCTCGCTCGGCGCCCTGGCGGAGGCTGCGGCGAAACCCTTCGGGCCGATCGATATCGTCGTGCACGCTGCAGGGATGAACTATAGGCAGAGTGCCGCAGAGGTCACCGACGAGGCGTGGGACGAGCAGATCGAAGTGATGCTCTCGGCGCCCTTCTTCCTGTCCCGGCATCTCGTCGCGGGAATGAGGGCGAGGCGATGGGGCCGCATCCTTAACATCGGATCGCTGCAGTCGTATCGTGCCTTTGCCGACAGCTCCGCCTACGGCGCGGCCAAGGGCGGCATTGTGCAACTCACCCGTGCCATGGCCGAGGCGTGGTCGCGCTTCGGCATCAACTGCAACGCCATCGCCCCCGGGTTCTTCCCGACGGCGCTTACCGCCCCGGTACTTGAGGAGCCGGTGAAGGTAACTGAATTGGCGGCGCGGACGGCGATCGGCCGCAACGGCGAGCTTGCCGACCTGCAGGGCGCCGCGGTGTTCCTGTGCAGCCCGGCTTCCGACTACATCACCGGCCAGACCCTTGCCGTCGACGGCGGCTTTACGGCAAAGTAAAAAGCGTGAAGGCCCTCGTCTATACCAACGCGAACGAAGTCACGTACCGCGACGAGCCCGATCCGGTTCCCGCGGCCAACGAAGTCCTTCTGCGGATCGACGCGGTCGGCATCTGCGGGTCCGACCTGCACGCCTATCATGGTCATGACCCGCGCCGGGTGCCGCCGCTGATCCTCGGGCACGAGCTCGCCGGCAGCGTCATCGCCGGGCCCGGAGTCGGCAAGCGCTACACCGCGAACCCTCTGATCACCTGCGGTTCGTGCGAGTACTGCCTGCAGGGGCGCAACAACCTTTGCGCCAATCGCACGATGGTCGGCATGACGCGCCCAGGAGCGTTCGCCGAGCGCATGTCGATCCCGACCAGCTGTCTCATCGCGATCCCGGAGGACATGAGCCCGGTCACGGCGGCACTTGCCGAACCGGCGGCCACCGCGCTGCATGCCTTGAACCTGTCAATGCGGGCGATGCATCGACCGTTGCCGGAGTGCAGCCTGTTCATCATCGGCGCAGGCGCCATTGGCATGCTTGCCGCGCTGCTTGCCCAGAGTTACGGCTGCCGCGACGTGCGCGTCGCCGAAACCAACGCGCTGCGCCGCGCGTCGCTCGAAAAGCACGCGGGTTGTCGAGCGTTCGATCCGATCGCCGGAAACCACGTCCCCGACAACTCGATCGACCTCGTGATCGACGCGGTCGGCTCCAGAGTCACGCGCAGCGCGGCCTTGGCGGCGGTTAAGCCCGGGGGGGTGTTCATGCACGTCGGCCTTCAGGACCGGGCGAGCGAGATCGACATGCGAAAGCTCACACTTGCCGAAATCACGCTCCTCGGAACCTACACGTATTCCACGGCCGACCTTCAGGCGACGGTCGCGGCGCTGCAACGCGGCGCATTCGGCAACCTCGGGTGGGTCGAGCAACGTGCGCTCGCCGACGGGGCGCGCGCCTTTCAGGACCTGCATCTGGGAAAGAGCGCCAGCGCCAAGATTGTCCTGCATCCCTGACTGCAACCGTCCTCAGGTGCATCGCAAAAGAAGGCGGACACCGGTCACCTCGCGGGCAGAGCCGAAAACGACCATCAGCCCGAATGGCGCGGGCTTCGATTCGTCGCGTCGCGGTGTTGCATTTTTGCCCGTGCCTTTCTCGGATCCGCGGCAAAAAGCTTGCGCCCTTCTGGCGGTCAACGGTAATCTTTGATCACACGTATGATAGAGCACAACGTCGCTCCCAAAGACGCATGAACCGCGTGACGCATATTGGACCCATCCTCACCCTGGGGCACGCCGCCCGTGGGGCGGGTGCGTGCGTGAGCGGGATGAGCGACGGGTTCCTGCATCAGGCGTCGGCGCAAGCCGGCGTGGCAACGACGTAGGTCCCATCCGACCGGAAGACATTCCGCCGGGTGGCCAGGCGGAAACTGTCGGAAGGTCGCATCGAATTCCTTCCCGGTTCGCAGCATCCGCCTTAGGTGACGGGTGAAGTCTCTTGGCGCGCCTGGAGCCCGCACGGGGCGTGAGGTAAAGGAGAGCGGACGATGACGCATATGACCACGCACCAACCGACCACCACGCGGGGTGGGTTTGCGCTCGTCCGCAGGAGCGCGCCGCAGGCGCGCGCCGTTGCGCTGCGCCAGGACCTCGGCGTGGCCATCCGGTACCGGGCTTTCGCCATGGGGGAACATCGCTAAGCCGATTCAATCCTCCTTCAGCGTTGGGCCCGGCGGGCAAGAGACAAGCGGCGCCGGGCCTTTGCTTTTCCGGTGCCCGATTAAGGACCTTGACAAACGAGGCACGGAAAATGAAACGCGCGAGAGTCGAATTCGCAAGGCCGCACGTGGCGCGGGACTTCGAATTCATAAGCGAAGGCCCCGACGGAACGGTTTGGCAAGCTGCTGACAGCATGTCAGTGCGCGTCGCCGCCGTAGAGCGGCGGCGTGGAGCGGCAGGCAAGGCCGAAGCATTGGACTTGCCTCCGGCGGGGCACGAGCTGGCGTCCGGTCGCGCCGTCGCGTGGTGAACGCTGGCGCGAGCGCCTGGCTGGTAGTCCACGTCGCGACGTGGTTTGGTGAGCAGTTTGCCGCGCGAGCGGTGGTAGGACGGCGATTTCGCGTGCCGTGCGCGGCACGCCTAACCGATAATGCGGGATCGCCGCCGCAGCGGTTCAAGACGCGCTGCGGTCATCAGTCGCGGAACCCGGCGGAGCAATCCGCCGGGGCCGTGGCAAATCCATCCGCAGCGTAAGGCAAGAAACCGGCGGTGACGATAGCCGAGCTGCATCGCGGCGGACGCGGGTCGATCCACCCGGATTTGTAGCTCGTCAGCGCATCCCCGAAGCCAGGCCGCGCGGGCGATCCCCCGAAACCGCTGCGCTACCCCGCGCTTGGCCGAGGCAACGCTACCCTTGGGGTGTTCCGCCCGCGGCAGGTCGGCCCAAGCGACGAGCGAGTCCACGGCCGCCGCTCGCCCGCGCAGCACTGCGCCTGACACGGCCGCGCCCCTGCCACGTTTTGCGCCCGGCCTTGATCCTGCGCAAACGCGGCGGCGCTGGAGAGGTGCACCATACGCCTCAGACGAGAGAGCCGTTGCCAATCGCCCTTTCCGGGTCGACGCAGACGTTGAGTTGACTTGCGCCTGTCCCGCCCTGATTAAGGAACGTCAACACATGATGCAGGCGCTGGTCCTGACCTCCCCGGGGGCTTTCGAGGTGCGCGAGGTCCCTGTCCCGAAGCCGGGTCCGCACGAGGTCCTGTGCCGGATCCGCGGTGTCGCGATTTGCGGCAGCGACCCGGAGATCATCCGCGGCGGATTGGCCGGAACATGGCCGCCATCGTACCCGTTCATCCCGGGGCACGAATGGGCGGGCGAGGTCGTCGAGGTTGGCGAGGGCGTGCTCGGATACAAGCCCGGTGACCGGGTGGCGGGCGAAGCGCACAAAGGCTGCGGCTACTGTCGCAACTGCCTGCAGGGTCGCTACAACCTGTGCGAGAACTACGGGCGGCCCGAGACCGGGCATCGCCATTACGGCTTCGTTTCGCAGGGCGCCTACGCCCAGTACAACGTCTATTCCATCCGCAGCGTCAATCGCCTGCCGGAGGCTGTCTCGTTCCGCGAAGGCGCCCTGGTCGATACCGCTGGGGTGACCCTGCATGGGATGGAGTTGACCGGCATCACGCCCGGCGGGACGGTGGCGGTCATCGGTCCGGGGCCAATCGGCCTCATCGCGGGACGCTTCGCCAAGGCATTGGGCGCCGCGCGGGTTATCGTCGTCGGGCGCGGCGCCCGCCTCAAGGCCGCCGCCGCGAGCGTCGCCGATGCGGTGGTCGACTTCGAGAAGGAAGAACCGGTCAAGGCGGTGCGCGATCTGGCGGGCGGGCTCGGCGTCGATGAAGCCTTCGAGTGCTCGGGTGCGCCCGGCACCTTCGCCCAGGCCGTGCGCATGGTGCGCAAGGGCGGCAAGGTCGGGCTCGTGGGCGTGCCCCCCGACCAGGTCGTCGAGGAACTGCCCTTCAAGTACATCGTGCACAACGAGATCGCCATCTTCGGGTCGCGGGCGAACCCCAACGTCTCGCGCAAGATCATCGAGATGATGGCCACGCACCATATCGAGGTGAAGGACCTCATCACCCACACTTTTCCACTGCAGGACTTCGCCAAGGGCCTGGATACCTTTGTCAACCGTCGCGACGGCGTGATCAAGGTGGTCATAGAGCCCAACGGCGCGGAAGCCTGAGCATCCGGGTACGACCCAATCGTCGCGGCAACCGGGCGCCACCAACCCACCGCCGCAGCGGCACGATCGACGCAGAAGAACCCGCCGGCAGTTGCCCGATGAGCGCCTTCGGGCCCACCGGAGGGCGTGCTGCGCGCTTCACCGCGGCGGGCATCGTTGGGCCCGGCGCCACCAGGACACCTCCTTTGCTCTCCGCCGCCAGGGAAACAGGTCCCGATGTTGATAACTATCAAGGTTTAACCGTCAACTCTTCGGTAGAGTGGAAAACCTGCGGATGGATCCTTTAGCGCGAACAGAGCGGTTCGATGGCATCGATCGAAATGCGTGGCGTCGACAAGTCGTTCGGAGCCACACAGGTCTTGCACGACGTCAACCTCGAGGTCGCCGACGGCGAGTTCCTCGTTCTGGTCGGCCCCTCCGGCTGTGGCAAATCGACGCTGCTGCGGATCATCGCCGGTCTGGAGGAGGCTTCCGGCGGCGAGATCGTCATCGGCGGCCGGTTCGTGAACGACCTGCCGCCAAAGGATCGCGACATTGCAATGGTGTTCCAGAACTACGCGCTCTACCCGCACATGACGGTGCGCCAGAACATGGCCTTTAGCCTTAAGCTGCGCAAGGAGCCCAAGGCGACAGTCGAGAAGAAAGTAGCGGAAGCAGCGGCTACCCTCAATCTCGCCTCCTTTCTCGATCGCTATCCACGCCAGCTTTCCGGTGGCCAGCGCCAGCGCGTGGCGATGGGCCGCGCGATCGTGCGCGCCCCCCAGGTATTCCTGTTCGACGAGCCGCTTTCCAATCTCGACGCCAAGCTGCGCGTGCAGATGCGGGTCGAGATCAAATCGCTCCACCAGCGTCTGCACGCGACGTCGATCTATGTCACGCACGACCAGATCGAGGCGATGACCATGGCCGACCGGATCGTCGTGCTTCAGGACGGCCGTGTCGAGCAGATCGGGACGCCACTGGAGCTCTACGACCATCCGGCCAATCTCTTCGTCGCCGGCTTCATCGGCTCACCGGCGATGAACTTCATCCGGGGTCGCCTGCGCCGTGGCGACGACTCCGTCTGGATCGAAGCGAACGACGGCACGCGGCTGCCCAACGGCAGAGGGCATAAAGGGCAGGATGGCCAGGAGATCGTCTACAGCTTTCGCCCCGAGCAGCTCACGCTCGGCGCCATGGGCCAGGGCGTTCCGGCGAAGATCCTGCTGATCGAACCGACGGGCGCCGACACCCATGTCTATTGCGAGCTCTGCGACACGCAGATTTGCGCCGTGTTCGGCGAGCGGCGCGCGTTCAAGGCCGGCGAGACCATCTGGATCCAACCGAAAGGCGAAGTCGTCCACGTGTTCGACTCCGCGACCGGGAGGATTCTGAATTGACCAACGTGAGAAGTGACACAGTCGACAACGAGGAGGTAGAGCATGAAAACCCGGAACATGACCCGCACCGTGTCGTCATGGGCGGTGGCGGCAATATTGACGCTGATGGCCGGAGGGGCGGCATATGCCGCGGATACCCCCGCCAACTTTCCGAAAGAGCCCGTGACCATCGAGATCTGGTGGCACGAGTACGGCCCGTTCACGGCCTACATGAAGGAGCTGATCGAAGCCTACAAGAAGGTGCGACCCAACGTGACGGTCAATCCGGTGGTCACGTCCTCGGGAGACATCAACCAGAAGCTTACCGTCGCACTGGCCACCGGCACGGGTCCCGACATCATGGACCAGGACGCGTCCTTCTACGAGCTCTACTACTCCAAGGGGGTTCTCGAGCCGCTCAATCTCGAGGTCTTCGGCGCCAAGAGCTACGAGGAAATCACGGCGCGGTATACGCCCGGAGGGATTGCCGCCGGCACTTTCGGCGGCAAGGTCTATGCCCTTCCCTACCAGGGCAATTCCATGAGCCTGTTCATCAACAACAAGGCCTTCGCTGCCGCCGGGCTCGACCCGGTCAAGGATGCGCCCAAGACCTGGGATGACGTCAAAGCGCTCGGGCCCAAGCTCAAAAAAGTGCAGGGCAACCGCACGGTGCAGAAGGCATTCGACTTCCCGTACCACAGCCCGCGCTGGGAAATGCAGTGCTTCCAGCCTCTCGTCGAGCAGTTCGGCGGCAAGATTCTCAGCGACGATGGCAAGACCGCGTACCTCAACAGTCCCGAGGCGGTCAAGGCGTTGACCCTGTGGCGTGACGTTACCCTGGCCACCGGCGATCCGAAGACCACGCTCAATACGCCAAGCAATCCGAACCAGGACTTCGTCGATGCCCGCATTGCCATGTGGATCACCGGCCCGTGGGCGACTTCACAGATCGAGCAGTCGCCGATCAAGGAAGGCTTCACCGTCGTGGGGCTTCCCCAGGTCAATCCCGCCAAGCCGCACACCATCGTTTACGGCTGGATGTGGGGCGTGAACAAGGCCAAGCCGGAAGCGCACAAGATTGTGGCCTGGGATTTCATCCGCTTCATGCTCGCGAAGCCCGACGAGTGGTTGGCGAAGGTCGCGTTCGTGCAGCCGGTAAAAGGCGTCAACCAGACGCAGGTTGCCAAGAACTTCCCGTTCTTCGACGTGCACATGAAGGACGTCTCGACGGCGACCTGGTATATCCGCTCCGAGTACACGAACGAAATCGGCCAGGCTGTCGGCCGTGCCATCGAACGCACCGTGTACGACGGTGTCGATCCCAAGGCCTCCCTTGATCAGGCGCAGGCCGAGGTCGACAAGGTCATGAAGAAGTAGGGGATGCGGGGCGCGAGGCGCGGGGCCCGCATCCTCGGGCCTCGCGCCTTGGCCCGACCCTTAGTGCCGCAAGGCCCGCCGCGAAGATTCATCATCACGATGCCTTCGACCGCTTACGCGGCGCGCGCGCCGACCAGGCCGCGCATGCGGCTGAGCCTTGCCTCGAGGCAGGCGGCGTTCGGCGTGGCGATCCTGCTGCCGACGCTGGCCATCCTGGCCATCTTCCGTTTTCTGCCGATGGTCCAGGCGCTCTACCTCAGCCTGACCCAGTACGATCTGGTTCATCCCCCGAAGTTCATTGGGCTTTCGAACTTCGCAGATCTCCTGCAGGATCCGCTGTTCCTGAAGTCGGCGCGGGTGTCCCTCACCTACGTGCTGTTCAGCGTCGTGCCCGTGCTGCCGCTGTCGCTTGGCCTCGCGGTGCTATTCAACCGCAGCCTGCCGATCAAGAACGTGCTCCGTTCCGCAATCTTCATGCCGGTTGTGATGCCCGCGGTCGTGATGGCCGTCGTCTGGACTTTCATGTACCACCAGGACGGCGTGATCAACACCATCCTCGGCTGGTTCGGGATCGCCCCCGTTCCATGGCTGCGCAGCAGCGCGACCTCGCTCTGGGCCGTGATCCTCATTGGCATCTGGCGGGCCACGCCGTATTACATGGTCATCTTTCTGGCCGGACTGCAGGCGATTCCGGCGGACTATTACGATGCCGCCGAGATCGACGGTGCCGGCACGTGGGCGAGCTTCTGGCACATCACCCTGCCGCTGCTCAAGCCGACGACGCTGCTGGTGGTCGTGATGAATGTGATCGTGGCGATGAAGGTGTTTGCCGTGCCCATGATCATGACCGGCGGCGGGCCCGCTGATTCGACCCGGGTGCTGCCGCTGTTCATCTACCAGACGGCGTTCGAGTTCTTCGACATGGGACGGGCCGCGGCCATGAGCGTATTCCTGTTCGTCGGCGTGATGCTGTTCTCGTTCGTCCAGGTGCGCATGTTCACGCGCGGGGACGAGCCGTGACCACCGCTTCTGTCGCACCGGCCGCGAGAGGGACCGCAAGGCGAAGGACGTCGCCGCCAGGCTGGCTGCGGCGGGTCATTCGTCGCCGCGGCAACGTGGCGGCGTTTTGCGTATTGCTCGCTGTGGCGTGCATCACGCTGCTGCCCTATTACTGGATGCTCTCGTCGTCGCTGCGGACGATGCAGAACATGTTCAGCCTGCCGATCCAGTGGATTCCCAACCCGCCGAACTGGCGCTCCTATGCTCTGGCCTGGCAGGCGCAGGACTTCGCGCGCTATTTTCTCAACAGCGGGTTCGTCGCCATCGCGATCACGCTGAGCAACCTGCTGCTCTGCTCGCTTGCCGGCTACAGCCTGACCAAGTTTCGCTACCGCGGTCGCGGCACGATGTTCGTCCTGATCCTGAGCACCATGATGCTGCCGCTGGAAGTCACCATGGTGCCACTGTTCCTGATCATCAAGCGCTTAGACTGGGCCAACAGCTATCAGGGACTGATCGTGCCGTTCCTCGTCGACGGCTTCGGCGTGTTCCTGATGCGGCAATACATGCTGAGCATTCCCAAGGACCTTATCGATTCGGCGCGGATAGACGGCGCATCGGAGCTGCGGATCTTCTGGATGATCGTGCTGCCATTGTGCAAGCCGGCCCTTGTCGCCCTGGCGGTCTTCACCTTCCGCGAGGCATGGGACATGTACATCTGGCCGCTGATCATCATCACCAAGGATTCGTTGCGCACCCTGCCGCTCGGGATCTCGCTGTTCATGAGCAGCTACGGCACTTCATGGGATCAGCTGATGGCGATCGCCGTCCTGGGAACGCTACCGATGATCCTCCTGTTCTTCTTCCTGCAGCGCGCCTTCATCCAGGGGATCGCGGCGACCGGCCTCAAGGAATAGCCGACCATGCCCGACACGATGTGCGCCGTGGTCGTTGCGAGCTACGGACAATCGCTTCGAGCCGCGAGGCGGCCCGTACCGCGACCCGGTCCGGGCGAAGTGCTCATCCGCGTGCGCGCGAGCGGCCTGTGCAGCACCGATGTGCACCTCATCTCCGGTCGCCAGCCTCTCGGCGAGCTTCCGCGCATCCTGGGCCACGAGCTCGCCGGGGACGTGGTCGAACTCGGCGCCGACGTAACGCAATGGCGGCAGGGAGACCGCGTGACAGCGGCGATCGACGTTACCTGCGGCTACTGCCGGTATTGCCTGGCCGGCGAGACGCAACGCTGTCGCGCCATGAAGCGCATCGGCTTCGAAAGGGACGGCGGACATGCCGATTACGTGGCCGTACCGGCGACGAACCTCGTGGCGCTGTATCCGGAGATTTCCTACTCAGCGGCGGCGATTCTTCCGGACGCGGTGGCCTGCATGTATCACAGCCTGATCCACCAGGGTAGGGTGGGCATCGGGCAACGGGTCCTCATACTCGGTGTCGGCGGGCTGGGTATCCACGGCGTCCAGATCGCCAGGGCAGTGGGAGCCGAGGTCCTCGCGACCAGCCGGCAACCACAGCGAGTAGCCTTGGCCGAAAAATATGGCGCCGTCGGAATCGACACGGCGCGGGAGCCTCTCGAGGCGGCAGTGGCCCGGTTCACGGATGGCGAGGGTGTGGACGTCGTCGTGGACAATATCGGCAACCGCGAGAGCGTCCGCCAGGGCCTGGCGGTTCTGCGGCCGGGCGGAAAATTCCTGGTCGTGGCTTACCTGGATGAGACCTTTGAGATCCCTACCCTGGCGCTGTTCAAGACCGAGCAGCAGATCATCGGCTGCCGCGGCAGCACCAAGCAGGACTTGATCGACGTCGTGCGCCTGGTACAGACCGGAAAGGTGACGCCGGTGCTCGGGGCATCCTATGCACTCGAGGAGATCCAGGAAGCCGTCGCCCGCCTTGAATCGGGCGACGTCGTCGGGCGCATCTGGCTCACCCGCGCCTGAAGCCTGGCTCGACGCGCCACCCAAAGCGGAGAACGGAAGCTGGAAACGGAAATGCTGGTATTCCTCGGAACCTACACGGATCCGATCCTCTTCGGCACGGGGAAGGTGCTCCAAGGCAAAGGGGAGGGCATCTATGTCTACGGTTTGGATCCAGCATCCGGCGCCCTGGCATTGGCGAGCAAGACTTGCGGCATCACCAATCCGTCCTATCTGGTCTTCGACGCGACGCAGAGATTCCTCTATGCCGTCAACGAATTGAAGCAATACCAGGGCAAGCCGACTGGAACCGTCAGCGCGTTTGCCGTGGAAGCGCAGACCGGCAAGCTCGAGTTTCTGAACCGGCAACCCACCCACGGCACCGATCCATGCCACGTCGCGGTGGACCGGAAGCGGACCCATATATTCGTTGCCAACTTCATGAGCGGGAGCGTGTGTGTCCTGCCGGTGTCCGACGACGGCAGCCTGGGACCCGCCTCGGACAGCATTCAACACCAGGGATCGAGTATCGACCCGGTCCGCCAAAAGGGTCCTCATGCGCATTCGGTTACGCTGGATGCGTCGAACCGGTACGCCTTCGTTCCCGATCTCGGGCTCGACAGGCTGATGGCCTACCGATTCGATCCGCAGCGCGGCAGGCTCGACGCGAATGCCGTGCCCTGGCTCAAGACAAAGCCGGGAGCCGGTCCGCGCCACCTCGCTTTCCACCCCGGCGGGAGGTTCGCGTACCTGGTCAACGAGCTCGATTCGACGGTCGACGCTCTGTCGTACGACGGCGGGGCAGGAACCTTCGGGCATCTGCAGACCGTTCCGACGCTCCCGGAAGGGTTCGCCGGCGAGAGCGCCTGCGCCGACATCCAGGTGTCCTCGTCCGGAACGTTCGTCTATGCCTCGAACCGGGGCCACGACAGCATCGTGATCTACCGCATCGATCCGCATGCCGGGAGGCTCAGCTACGTTGGCCACGAGCCAACCCAAGGCAGGACGCCGCGCAGTTTCGGGATCGATCCCAGCGGCCGGTTCCTGCTCGTGGCCAATCAGGACAGCGATTCGGTGGTGACCTTTCGCATCGACTCGGACAGCGGCAAGCTGCAGCCAACCGGCCATGCGGCGCAGGTGCCCACACCCGTGTGCGTGCAATTTCTAAGGCCAAGCTAGGAGCGGAAGGACGATGGCAGACTCCCCTGCGGCAACCGGAGCGGGAACTTTGGCGGCCCGGTACATCGACTGCGAATGAGCCCGCCGCTCCAGGAGCGTGGTGTCGCCGCCCGCCGTCCAGGCGACACGGCGGGCGCAGCATTGAGCGACCGGCGGGGCGCCCTTTTGCTTCCGCGCCGCGCGAAGCCGGGCCTGGCGACGCCGCAGGGCCGGCAACCGCGATTGGTGCTTTCCGCTGCAAATGCAAGTGGCCGCCCTGTTTTCTGGGCCTGTCATGACGCAGCGCAACCCTGCATTGCAGCCGTTGTGCGTCAATACGCACGTACCCGGACGATGAAAGGAACGACGTGAACCGGCCGCAACTCGTTTACAGCTTCGAGAAGGGCGACGCGCACAACAAGATGCTGCTTGGCGGCAAGGGGGCCAATCTGTGCGCGATGACACAGATCGGTCTCGACGTGCCGCCCGGCTTTGTGATCACCACCGAGGCGTGCCTTGCCTATCTCGATCGGGGGCGCCTTCCCGATGGATTACTCGACGACGTGCGCGCGCACATCGGCGAGCTCGAGCGCAAGACCGGCATGCGCTTCGGTAACGAGTCCAACCCCTTGCTTGTATCGGTGCGCTCGGGGTCGGCGGTGTCGATGCCCGGCATGATGGACACCATCCTCAACCTGGGCCTTAACCGCGCTACGCTCGCGGGGTTGATCCGCATGTCGGGCAATGCCCGCTTCGGCTACGACGCATGGCGACGCTTCATCCAGCTCTTCGGCAAGATCGCCATGGGCGTGCCCGACGAGCTCTTCGATGCTGCGCTGGCCTCCATGAAGGAGCGTTGCGGCGCAACGCGTGATGTGGATCTGACGGCAGAGCAGCTGCGGGACCTTGGCGAGCGCTACCTGGCGATCTATGCCGAGAAAACCGGCGAGGCTCTTCCAGAAGATCCGCATCAGCAGTTAGTCCGGGCAGTGGAGGCGGTGTTTCGCTCATGGAATGGGAAACGCGCAGTCGATTACCGCCGTCAATTCCGGATCGGCAAAGACCTGGCGAACGGAACCGCAGTCAATGTGTGCACCATGGTGTTCGGCAACATGGGCGACGACTCCGCGACGGGGGTCGGCTTCACCCGCAATCCGGGCACCGGGGAGAACGTGATTTACGGCGAATACCTCACCAACGCGCAGGGAGAGGACGTGGTGGCGGGGATTCGCACGCCGAAGCCCATCGCCGCGATGGCGCGCGAGATGCCCGATTTGTACCGGCAGCTCGTCGAACTGCGCGACAAACTCGAGGCGCACTACCGCGAGGTGCAGGATTTCGAGTTCACGATCGAGAAAGGACATCTCTACTGCCTGCAGACGCGCAATGGCAAGATGAATGCGCGGGCGATGGTGATTACCTCGGTGCAGATGTTCGAGGCCGGTCTGATCTCCAAGGCACAGGCGTTGTTACGAATTGCCCCGATGCTCCTGCAGCAGCTGCTGGTGCCGGCGTTGCGCCCCGATCACGGCGTGGCGGCACTGGCGCGGGGGCTGCCCGCGTCGCCAGGGGCCGCCTCGGGCAGGATCGTATTCGACGCGGACACGGCCGAGCAGCGCGGAAAGCAGGGCGAGAAGGTGATCCTGGTGCGCGAAGAAACGAAGCCGGAGGACATCCACGGCTTCTTCGCGGCGCAGGGCATACTGACGAGCCGCGGCGGCAAGACCTCGCATGCGGCCGTCGTCGCGCGCGGCATGGGAAAACCATGCGTATCCGGCTGCGCCACCGTTGCGATCGACACCGCAGCGCGACGCGCTAGGCTCGGGACGACCACGCTCGCCGAAGGCGACGTCATCACCATCGATGGGTCGACCGGCGAGGTATTCCCGGGCACGATCCCGACCGTCGAGGCGTCGTTCTTCGCCGAGCTCGGTACGCTGCTGTCCTGGGCCGACGAGTGCTCGCGCCTCAAGGTGCTCGCCAATGCGGACACCCCGGTCGACGCGCTGCGTGCGCGCGAGTACGGCGCGATGGGTATCGGCCTGTGCCGCACCGAGCGCATGTTCAACGACCCCCAGCGGCTACCGATCATTCAGGAGGTGATCATGGCCGAGACGCCGGAACTCGAACGGGAGGCGTTGGCCAAGCTGCTGCCGATCCAGAGTGCGGACTTCAAGGCGATCTTTAAAGCCATGGCGGGATTGCCAGTCACGGTGCGCCTGCTCGATCCGCCGATGCACGAGTTCCTGCCGACCGCGGGGCAGCTCGAGGCGGAGATCAGCCACCTGCACCATCTGCGGCGCGCAACGCGTTCAGTTGCGGAGCTGCCTGACACGCTCAAGCTACTCGACCCGGAGCTTCCGCGCGAGCAAGTGGAAAGCCTGCTGCGGCTCAAGGCAAGCCTCGCGAACTACCACGCTTCAAGTCGGGACAATAAGCTTCTCGCCGAACGCGAGGCCGTGCTGCGCAAGGTGCACGTGCTCGCCGAGGTGAATCCGATGCTCGGTCACCGGGGCGTGCGACTGGGTATCATCCATCCGGGCATCTACGAGATGCAGGTGCAGGCGATTCTCGAGGCAGCGGCAGAGTGCGTCAAGGAAGGCGTCGACGTGCACCCGGAGATCATGGTGCCGCAGGTATGCGACGCGGAGGAGCTGCGGCGCGTCAAGACGATCGTCGAGCGCGTGCGCCTGGAAGTCGAAGCGGCCGCCGGCGTAAGGCTGCATTTCAAGTTCGGCAGCATGATCGAGGTGGTGCGAGCGTGCCTGTGCGCTGCGGAGCTTGCCGAGGTCGCTGAATTCTTCTCCTTCGGCACGAACGATCTCACACAAGCGACGTTCTCATTCTCGCGCGAAGATGCGGAGAACAAGTTCCTGCCGCAGTACGTGGAGTCCGGAATTCTTCCCGAGAATCCGTTCGAGGCACTCGACGTCAAGGGCGTCGGCAGTCTGATGCAGGTTGCCGTCGAGCGCGGTCGCGGGGTACGCCCCGATCTTATCGTCGGCATCTGCGGCGAGCACGGGGGCCACCCCGAGTCCATCCGGTTCTGCCACGAAGCCGGGCTCGATTACGTTTCCTGCTCGGCGCCGCGCGTGCCGGTGGCGCGACTGGCAGCGGCGCATGCGCGGCTGCGGGAGGAAGCATGCGCCCAGGCGCGGGGCCCAAAGTCACGTTGAGCCGAGTCGAAGTCAGTTCGATGGAATCGAAGACCCAGAACAAGATAATTCAGAATGTGAAGCCCTAGCGGAAGTCGGAAAAGCGTCAAAAGGGCGGCCGGGTTCGCAATTGCCGCCACTTGGCGGCCCTTGTGGCGCTACCCGCTTGGCAGGATGCCGAGCGAAGGACCGGCGTTGTAGCTAGGATTGCTTTCGCCATGGCTCACCCGGTGCCCGAAAATAGCGCTGCAGGACGAGACCCCGCGGGATGACAACGGGAACAAGTACCACCCCCATGAGGCAAGCGAAGAGGGTCTCGTAGGCATATTTGTCGAGACCAGGTCCTAGCCACATTGGCAGGGCAGACGCGACGACCCAGATGACTTTCCAGAGCAGCTCGAAGAGCAGAAGGGGGAGCAGCTGGATCGGGTAGCGTAGCCCGAACAAAGAAAGTACCGCGAGTGCCCCAGGAGGGCTCGTATCACTGATCCTGGACCGGCGACCAAATCCGGTGGTGACACAATCACCGGCCATACCGTGAAGGCGAGGCCCACGGCAATGAGGAGATACATTGCCCTGAGCAAGTAGAGCCGGGTGGTGCTGATGTTGCTGATGGATCAACCCTTAGGGTATGCAAAGCCCCGCAGCGACGCAGCCGCCTGGCTGGAAATAGAGGGCTGAAAGGACGGCGAGCAAAGGGTCGATGCTCAGATCTCCTGACCCATACTTACTCGCTCCTTCCACTTCGCAATATTCACTCCCTTCACGAGAAGCCACAGGCAAAATGACGATTCTCCAACCAATGGCGGCAGCAGAATAGCGGGCGTTATAAGATCTGCGAATGCAGGTGCAAAGAGCGCTGCAAAACAGGCTGTCAGATAACTCCAACCAGCAAGTTGCATCAATATGCCTATAAACTTCGGTAAATAGCCCGATTTGAAGATCAGGTAACCATTTACCAAGCAAGTGAAACCGAAAAATATCAGAGCAATATTGAAGGCAATGTCATGCGACCTGAGAGCAAGGTTCGCGAGAATCTGTAGCTGCGTAGGATCAAATGCTCTTAGGTAGTCGGCGGTCCCCAATGTAGGCATCACTACAAACAGAAACACCTTGCTTATGGCCTCAACAGCAAGGGACACCAGGTTAGATAGAACTGCGAGCAGAACCAGATGCTTGCTAACTGGCCTGAGCAACAGATATTCAATCCACAACAATGGCACAGCACATAACACAACGATCAAGTCGCCAGCGACGCCGAGTCGCCATAGTCCCGGCGAGGCAAGAATGTTGTGAGCCGTAGTTGCAGCGTCGCCCGATACGACAAGTTTGTTTGCGACGAATCCTTCAGCAAAGGCACCGAGTACGATGATTGCCAGGTAGAGTACGCCACCTATTCGTGCGTACGGCTGTGGGGAATCTTCAACGCCTAGATATGCCATTACAGGTTCTCTCGCCACGATGAAGGTGCAACAATGCTCCTAGGCTACTGCAACTTACGCTCCATGCGACAAAAAAAGCGAAGTCAGCGGAAATCCTTCTCCCGGCGACGGCGCGGACCGGATTCCATGTCGTGTTACCCGACCGCCCACGCTCGCGAGTGCCTGCTTTGGGTTGCGGGCTCAAAGTGTCGATGCAACACCGTGCATCCTTACAGGCAAGGGTTCAAAGCCTGAGGCCCTCCCGTGCCGCGGCTCAGCGACGATCCAAGGCCGTACAAGCACGAGTGAGAGTGATCAGGAACCAGCACTGCTTGCAATTAGTACCGATTTCGCCGCGATCATGCTTTTCCAATTCGCCGCCGACGCCGTCCTTCTGCTCCATCTGTCGTTCATCTTGTTCGCCCTTCTGGGTGGTGCTATCACGGCATGGTGGCGCTGGATCCCCATTGTTCATCTTCCAGCGGCTGCATGGGGCATTTTCGTGGAGGTCACTGGACGGACTTGCCCGCTGACTTATTTGGAGAACTACGCTCGTACGCAAGCGGGCCAATCGGGCTATAGGGAGAGCTTCATTGAACACTATCTCCTGGCAATCATCTATCCTGCCGGCCTCACCCGGGGGGTCCAGTTCGCGCTCGCTGGCGCGGTTGTGATCGTAAATATCGCGATCTACGGTTGGCTCCTCTACTCGCGGCACATGGCGGACAGGCCAGATGCCTGAGGGGACCGGATCGCGAAAGACGGCCTGCGCTACAACCGGATCTTTTCCACGACGCTGTGCTCGCCCACGCGTGCGGCGCTGATCACCGGACGTAATCAGCCTGGATTGATCGGGTTCCTGTCGAGTGAGGTGTACATCGTTTCAAGCAGGACCGGTCATGACCCATCGTCCGCCAACCTAGGTTTGCGACGGCCCGGCGAAGGTCGCTGAGCCGACGCAATTTGAGTTCCTCAGTCGACCTGAGAAAGCCAAAGGCGCTCGACCTCACGATCCCGCAGTCGTGCTGATGCGCACGGACGTGGTTATCGAGTGATTGCCGTCGGTCCTTGATGACCCTGCGTGCACGGGGGTGCTAGCTCCGTTCGCTGGCATCGAGTAGGCAGGCGTCATTGGTTACAATAGTCATGGCTATGTGGACTTGGCTTATCCCCACGCTTTCCTGCGTTGCACTCGTCGGCGCGATTGTCGCTGGCGTGGGCGTGCTCATCGCCTTGTTTTGCGCAGTCGGCCTCGTCGGTGCAGTCATCGCGGCGGTTCACCACGCTGAAGTCGTCGCGCATCGCGTGGGCGAGCCCTTTGGAACGCTGGTGCTTGCCGTCGCGGTGACCGTGATTGAAGCCTCGCTTATTCTGTCGATAATGTTTGCCGGCGGCGAGGATGCAGCGTTTCTACCTCGTGACACGATCTACGCGGCCGTAATGATCATCTGCAATGGCGTCGTGGGCGCATGCGTCATGGTGGGTGGTCTCGTGCACCGCGAGCAGAGCTTCCGCGTGGAGGGATCGGGCGCCGGCCTCGCGGCCCTGATTGCGTTGTCTGCGCTCGTACTCGTGCTGCCAGATTTCACCACGACCACGCCAAGCGGCACCTATAGCACATCACAGCTGGCCTTCATGGCGGTCGTCTCGGCTGCACTATGGGCGGTATTCATCTTCATCCAGACGATACGCCATCGTGATTATTTTCTTCCCGTTGTTAATGCGTCGAACGCGGAGGCCCACGCCAAGCCGCCGACAAACCGCGAGGCATGGACCAGCTTCGGACTGCTCTTCGTCTCGCTCGTAGCGGTGGTGGGGCTCGCCAAGGTGCTTTCTCCCACGGTCGAGCGCATCGTCACCGCTGCAGGCGCACCCAAAGCCGTCCTCGGGATCGTGATCGCCATGCTGGTACTGATGCCGGAGACCTCTGCGGCCGTCAGAGCCGCGCGGGCGAACCGCCTACAGACCAGCATGAACCTTGCAATCGGCTCGGCGCTCGCGAGCATCGGCCTTACCATTCCCGTCGTCGCAGTGACCGCGATAATTTTCCGCCTACCGTTGGTCATGGGCCTAGAGCCCAAGGATTTGGTGCTGCTCGCGGTCACATTCCTCGTGAGTACCGTTACCCTGGGCACTGGGCGCACCCACATGATGCAGGGCGCCGTCCATCTGGTGATCTTCGCAGCGTTTCTCTTTCTCGCGTTCGTGCCCTAGATCGGCATCGCATCAGGCAGCAGCACACTGGTCTGCGGGACGCGAATAGCCATCGAATGACGAATGCTCCCGGCCCAAATCCGGCCATACCAATCGGCCTTCAATGCTGGACACACAACCCCCTTCAAGCCCCGTCGACCCAGGATGGTGCCTCGCGCAGGTCCACATACTTCAGGAGAACTGATGTTTGACCACGTCAAATTCGGAGTCAGCGACTATGCAGCGAGCAAAGCGTTCTTCCTCAAGGCACTCGAACCGCTCGGCGTAGCTGTTGTCTCGGAGGGGCCGCCGACGTACGGTGCCGAGCTTAGCCCAGAGGGTAAGGCTTCATTGTGCCTGTACCAAACCGAGGAGAAGCCGGCGCATCTTCACTTGGCGTTCACGGCCGAGAATCGCCAGCAAGTCGAAGCTTTCTATCGCGCGGCTCTGGAGGCGGGTGGCAAAGACAATGGTGCGCCTGGTCTGCGCCCGCACTACCACGCGAACTACTATGCAGCTTTTGTCATTGGTCCGGACGGGCACAACATCGAAGTGGTTTGCCACCAACCCGGGGCCTAACCCTTCCATCGAGCGGGCCCGACGAGGCTAGGCCGCGCTACGCTAGTTCTTCATTTTCCGTTCCGCGCGACCAGTCCTCGGCCCGCCTCTCGTGCAAACGTTGAGCGTCCGTTATTCGGCGGTCTGGTGGGCGTTTCGGGTGCCCGCTTGGGTCGACGAGCCGTCTAATGCGTGTTATCCCGAGGCTTGGCTATCGTCTCACAGAGTTCGCGTATCTCGCGGCGGCTAGCAAAGCAACTCGGGCGGGCGATTTGGGTTTCCCCTGCAAGCCCGATAGCTACCTTCCAGGCTCATACCGCATCGCCACGACCCCTGAGCCGAGCTCCAACCGGTTCACGAGCTTCAAGTCGATGCGCTTCGATAGCCCCGCGAATAACGTCGGCCCGTGACCCGCCAGCCTGGGCTGTACCAAGAATTCGTACTCATCGATCAATCCCAGCTCCGCCAACGCCAGCGGGAGCTTCACGCCCCCCATGAACAGCCCCTTACCCGACTCCCGCTTGAGCTGCTGAACGGCCTTCCCGAGTCTCCGCGCACGAGCTCCGCGTTCCAATCGACCCGGTCCATGGTGCGCGACACCACGTACTTCTTTGCCGCGTTGATCGTTCGAGCGAAGGGCTCCATCCAATCAGGCCTCGCTCTCGTCCGCGCCGGTGGCCGAAACGCTGCCTCCATCATTTCGTAAGTCACCCGGCCAAAGAGGAGAGCATCGGCCTGGGCGATGTTCTCGGCCGCGTGACGATGCAATTCTTCGTCCGCGAACATTGCACGATGATCGCAGCACCCGTCCAATGTGATGTTGATGGAATACCGAAGGGGTCGCATTGCGTAAGCGTATCGCCGACGGGGTAGACTAACAAGTTAGCCAAGATCGACATTGCATTGCCCGGAAGCGGTCGGTCATGACCGGCAACTTCGGGTCGTGAGCCGCTATCGAACGACTGCTGCTTGCGATCATCAGCAGTCCTTTCAAGCGGCGTGCAAGCGCGATATGCGCAGAGTAGAATCGGCCTCGGAGGTCACCGGCATGTGGATTTCCCGTCTGCGCTGCGCAGCCTTTGTTCTGATAGGGATTTGCCTGTGCTGTGCGCTGGCTGCTCGGGCCGGGGCCGAAACGGTTCAGTGCGCACCGGGCGGCAATGCGTTGCCGAACGGACTCGTCGTGCTCCTGCCTTCGGGAGAAAAAAACTATCGGTCGATGAAACTGCAGCTGTTGAGCAATCCCTCCATGAGCGGCGTGGCGGTGCAGGTAAATTGGAGCGACATCGAAGCGAGCGAGGACAAGCCGGATTGGTCGCAACTCGATGCACTGTTCGCGGCCGCGGCCGCAGCAAAGAAATGGGTACATCTGATCATGTTCCCCGGTTTCTTCTCACCGCAGTGGGCGCTCGAAGGGGTGCAGACAGATCTGTTCGAGATTCAGTACGGACCAGGCAAAGGCACCAGCGCCAAACTTCCGATGCCGTGGGATCGGGTGTACCTCGGGAGATGGTTCGCCTTCATGAAGCTGTTGAGCGCCCGATACGGGGGGTTGCCCGCGTTCAGAATGATCGCGGCCGCCGGCCCCACCTCTGTCTCCGTCGAGATGACCTTGCCGAACTCGCCGGCCGCGCACAGGCAATGGATGGCCGATGGCTATACGCCCGCCCGGTACCTGAGCGCCTGGGACGACACGTTTCACTTCTACGCCGAGACGTTTCGCAATCAGTGCATTTCTCTGTCCGCTCCGGGTCTGCCGATTCTCGGAGCCGGCCCAAAAGGTCGAGCGGCGCACTTGCGCGCCAAACAGGAGGTCATCGAGCGCGCCGCGCGCGCTGCCGGCAACCGACTGGCGATTCAGTCGAGTGATCTTCATGCCGGCCACGCTGCGGTCGAAGCGCCCGACAATACCGAGTTCATCAACAGCTACAGCGGGCGGATCATCACCGGCTTTGAAATGCGCAGCGGCTCGCAAGACGCAATTGCGAGCAAGGTAATGGGTGCGGAGGGGGATCCTCCGCTGGCCCTGCGAAGATCCATCGATAAGGGGATGGCACGCAACAGCGGCGGCCGGCATGTGAACTATCTGGAGATCTACGCAGCGGACGTAGAACCGGCCGCTATGCAACCAGTGCTGCAGTACGCCGCGCAATTGTTCACCACCAACAGCCACTGATCCTTAGCCTGCGGCGAGCACGGGGAGTCGATCTTTCCGCGGCCGGAAATTTGGATGCTGCGTTGGAAGGCTCCGTCGCACGCCGTCTATGAATCATGGTCGGTCGTGCTACCTGACCTGGATGGGATGCGGGGAGCGATCTGGCGCGCGGCGACTTCGTTTCCTAGTCAACCCGAGGCCGCGGTGGGTCGCCAGAAGTACCGATCACGCCTATTATTGAGGATGCCCAGGTTTGCAAGCAATCTGGCTACGCCTGCACGGAAAGTGAAACATACGTTGGCATGTGCGGGTCCGCCGAGTGTTGGCTCTCATCCGCGTGCCCGCTTTCGTTCAACTCAGACTTCTGCTTTGGGTCGACAAGCGACCGTCGCAGACCGGCCAGAAGCGGTAGTCTAAGAGGCTGCTCCTGAGCGGACGTTGGCCGCACTGTTAGACTGTCGCTTTTCCGAGGAAATGACGCGTGAGCGAAACCCTGCAGTGCCTAAAGAAATACGGTCAGCGGCTCGATCTGGAAATTGCCAAAGAGATGGGCGTGCCGCTTGCAACGGTGCGCTTGCGGCTTGCCGGCCTGGCAGCCACGGGCGCAATCATGACGTGCCAATTGACCCGCTTCGAACATGGCAAGAGGATTGACGCGTGGCAATGCCGCGTATCAGGTTATGTCCCGCCTCGAGTCGCCGGTCGAAAGGGCAAGCCGACGACGTAGCCGTGCAGCTCTCTGTACGGTTAGGTGCGGACCGGGTTGCTTGAGTGTGCGTCTGTCATCTCTCGCGGCGCATTGCAACGGCGATGGCGTTTGCTGCGTACTCTGCGAAGTCGTGATCGTTCCGGAACGTTGCCTCGCGATCGCCATTCTCGACATGTATCCTGCCCGCGGTCTTGCCACTCGGCAATATGATCTCGACGTCGACTGATGCAAAACCAAGGATGCCGGAGGTGGTTTGAAGTAGCATCTGGCCCGCACCTTGGCGGGGCGCTTGAGAGGCATCTATGTTGTAGTGGTTTCTGAGCGAAATGGCTATATCGTCACGAAGTTTCCAATCGCGCGCTCGGCCCAGGTCGGTCATAACGAGTGCTTCCGCACCCGCCTCGGTGAGAGCTGGCTCCTCGGCGCGACCGGATTCGTAGGCGTAGCCAACCGTCCACGTCTTCACTGATTGAATTGCGGGCTCATCGTACATCGTCGGCTTGCTGGAAGCGCAAGCGCCAAGCCCCACAATCAGGCATAGCCAACAAAGAGCTTGTCGATCCATCGCCGGTAATCTCCCGCTCGGAAAAATGACCAGCATCGCCGCCTGCTGGTTTTGCCGGACGCGTGACCGATTGCCCGCAACGGATCGCGGAGGCGGGGTGGGTATGACGGCACGGCCGGCATGACGCTATTTTAGCCACTTGACGAAGGGCTGAGCTCCCGCCGCAGCGGCAGGCTCTCTTCACACAGCGCCCGGGCGGCCGGATAGTCGCCCGGGTCGAAGGCCACAGTTCCAAGGTTGTTCAGCGAAAGCGCGATGCACCGACGGTCGCACGGATCCGCAGGATTCGGTTGCCAGCCGGTAGGCGCAGACTCGCTTACGCGTGTCGCAACGGGTCGATCACCGTCGAGCAGCGCTTAGGCGAACCCCGGACCTCTTGGCGATCATGCCGCGCCGTAGAAATGGCGATACTGCCATGCCGCGTCCTGCTTCAGCGTTTCCTCCGACCACGGTTTATCCGTGAATCTCGCCAGCGCCATCGCCGAGAGATCCACGGGTGGATTGCCATCGACGATCCACGTCGCGAGTGCTTCGCCGATGGCTGGCGAGATCGAAAGGCCGGCGACGTTGCAACCGCTGGCAAAAAAGAATCCCTTCACCGCTGCTGCCGGGCCAACGATGTGATGGCCGTCCGCCGTCATGGTCGGGATGCCACCGCGAAACTCGCGGACCTTTGCCGTTTGCAGGATAGGCAATTGCGCCTTCACGTCTTCCGCGGCGCATCGGAGTACCTCGATGTCAAGCGGCATGTCCTTGATGTCGAAGCGCGGTCCGAGAGCTTGCATGTCGAAGAAACGGGGATCTTCCTCGTAGACGCCCCAAAGGAGGCCACCCTGGCACGGGCGCGCATACACCGCCGCATCCATGATGCGCACCATCGGCAAATCGGCGCGGACGCCCTCCACTGGCTCGGTGACGATCAGCTGCTGACGAGTGGGAACCAGTGGGACGCGAATTCCGCTGGCCTCTGCCACCTGGCGCGTCCATGCGCCGGCAGCGTCCACGACAACGCCTGCTTCGATTGGGCCGCTGCCGGTCTGCACCCCGGTGACCTGGCCGCCAGCTATGGATACTTCCGTGACGTCCGTGTTGGGCAGCAGGAGAGCGCCTTGCGCCTGGGCACCGCGCGCGAAACCAACCGCAACCTGGGCGGGGTCGAAGTATCGATCGTCGCCAATTCGCAAGGCGGCGACTACGCCGGACGTCTTCAGAAATGGATTGAGGCGATTGGCCTCGTCGGGCGAGATTTCCTCAACATCGAGGCCCATGCGCCCGCCCCGATTCAGATCGCCGTTGAGAACTTCAGCATCTTGTGGCCGTCGGGCGATTTTCAGGCTACCGGAGTGGACCCAATCGAGTGGTTGTCCCGTTTCCGCTGTGAAGGTCTCGATCTTTCGGCAGGCATCTTTGATCAGTTCGATCATCAGGTCGCCTTTGCGCATGCAACTGACCATGCCGGCGGCACGAGGCGAAGTCTGCGACCCGATATGATGCTTGTCGAGGAGGGCCACCGTGAGCCCGCCACGTTTCGCAAGATAATATGCAGTTGCAGCACCGAGGCCACCCGAACCGACAACGACAACATCCGCTCTGCTGATCATGCTGCGTCCATATGAACGGTGATGGACCGGCGCAACAAGCCTACCTGAAGGAATTTGATTGCGGAAGCGTCGCAATACGGCGCCAGAGCAAGCGGGGATTCTCCGTTGGAGCGTGGCGATGATGCCTATGCCTCAGCTGTCGGCAAGACGGTCCGGCGCCTGTTCTTGACCCGGAGCGCTTCGATCGGCCCCGCGGACCGTTTGTCGCTCAGATTGACGCGGGGTGGCCGCGAGCCACAGAATAACGGCGCAGTCCAATTCCAAGTTTCGTTGTCTTCCCTCCTTTGGCCATTCCGGCGTTTCTGCGAATGGGCCCCCGCGATCGCGCGGGTAACAACATGGAGGCGCAATGTCCGCAAAGTTTTCAGCGCCGGCACGCCTCGCCGCCCTGCTGTGGCTGCTGCTGGGCCTGGTGGCGGTCGTGCAGGCCCAGAGCGTTCCGTCAGCGATCATCGAATTCCCGATGGTGGGGGTCGGGTTTGATCAGACATTCCAGGTCAACGTGGTCAACCCGGATGCCTGCGATCTCCAGTTCGTGATTTTTGACCAGAACGGGCGGGTCGTCGCTCAGCAGTCCGAGCCGGGACGGAAGCCGTGGCAGGACCTGCAGCTCACCGGTATCGTCGATACGCCTCGCCGCCACGTCGACGTTTGGGTAATGGTCACCGCGGTCCGGTCCATTGGCCAGGCGTGTCGGGCGCTGGGAACGGTGGAAGTCTACGACCGCTTCACGCGCGTGAGCTCGGTCATCGTGCCGCAATTGCCGGCGGTGCAGGCCGGTCCCCCGTTCTTCGGCTTGGGTCCCGTGGGGGTGGGCGGGTTCCAGACCGTGCGGCTTAACGTGCTGGCGCATCCGCCGAGCCCTTGTGCCGGCAGCCTCGGTTTTGTCGATGCGAACGGCCATCCCGTCGGCCCGACCCTGGCGGTGAACCTCAACGCGGGACAGGCTGCGTTGCTTGATCTGCCCGGGCAACTGGTGGTGCCCGATTTCTTCGGGCGCACCGAGGTGCTGCCGCAGCTCACACCCATTCCGGGCGTGGCGCCGGGTGTGTGTGTCACCTCGGTCGAGGTCTACGACCAGTTCACCGGCTGGACCCACGCGTTTTATCCGCCGGGGCCGCCGAATTAGGCGCAGCAAAGCGCCGGCGAAGCAAGAGAGCGGCCACTCGCAACCGACCAAGCCTAAGGTTGCGGGTCGTGCCGGGAGCCTGGCGCCCGCCTGGGCCGCGGGCGGCTTTTTTAAGTCAGCGCCCCGGGCGGGCCCTGAACGACGCGACCGGGGCGAAGCGCACGCTGCGCGACCCGTTGCAGCGGGAGACGGCGGCCGCCACGGCGCGCGCCTCGTCCGATACTTGAATCGGACAGGATGAAGCCTACAATACGACGGTTCCGGTCCGGGGAGGGAGGCGCATGAACACGCTGCTGGTGACCACGCAGGTCGCGGGCATCCTGCTTCTGGTGGCAACGATGATCCTGCTGTTCTTCCGCCGCATCTATCTCGACGCCGAGACCAAGCGCCCGATCAGCTTCACGCTGCCCTTAATCGGCGAGATCAGCACCCAGGCCCCGGTCATCGTCCTGGTCCTGGTCGGCGCGGCGATGGTGGTCTACCCGCTGTCGAAGATGGGCGCCGACCGGGCGAGCGTGCAGGGGGAAATCGACACCGCCGGCAAATCGGTCCAGGTGCTGGTCGTCGCCGAGCCCGATTACGCCTACAGCCAGGACGCGTCGGGCAAATTCAACATCAAGATTCCGCTGCTGGCGACCGATGCGACCTACCGCATCAAGTACGTTGTCGACAAGCTGATCATCGCCGACCAGGTCGCGACGCTCAACAAGGGGCAGATCAGTCTGCCGCCGGTGCAATGGGCGCCGCAGGTGCAAGACAGCGCGCTCGGCGAGATCCCGGTCAAGAAGGAGGTCTCCGATGAGGTCCTGCACAAGCTGTCGATTGACTAGCGGGGCCATCGCGCTGGCGGCGTGGCTGGCCTTGCCCTCTGCCGCGGCGGGCCTCGAGGGCAAGGTGACCTACAGGACGAGCGCGATCCCGTCGGCGATCGTGAGCGTGTACCAGGAAAGCAGCGGGCGCAAAGCGGTGACCTTGAGCAACAGCTCCGGCGAGTACCGCTTCGACAACCTTCCCAGCGGCAGCTACATCGTGCTGGTGGAGAAGGACGGCAGAAGGATCTACCAGGGGCGGACGAGCGTCGCCGGCGGCCTCGCCCGGTTCGACATCCCGCTGTGACGCGGCCTCCTCGTATGCGGCAGCAGCCGGGCGCGCTCGCATCGCCTGCCCGCCCGGTCGGCATGGCCGGGCAATGAGGCTGGGCTGAAACCGGCTCTTGCGGAGCTGACCATGGCCAGCAGCGTGCAATGCAGGCTCCTCTGCGCCAGCGTGTGCGCCTACAGCGTGCAGAGCGACGCCACGGTAACGCCGGCGCAGCCCTATTACGATGCCGCCGGCTTCGCCCGGGCGCCGACCGCCTTCGTCGCCGGCGCCGACGCCATCAACGCCTGCCTGGTCGCCACCACCGGCGACGGAGTCGTGGTGGCGTTTCGCGGCACGCTGCCTCCGGGCAGCCCCGACCGCGAGCAGACCGTGCGCGACTGGATGAACGACCTCGACGCCGAATTGATCCAGCCCGACGGCATGCCCGGGCGCGTGCACGAAGGCTTCTGGAATGCGCTCGATTCGCTCTGGACCGGCGTGCTCGCCGAGGCGCAGCGGCAGATCGGCGCGGCCGGCAGCGGCTGCGAGCTCCTCATCACCGGACACAGCAAGGGCGGGGCCATGGCCCATCTCGCCGCCATGCGCTTCAAGCTCGAGCGCGGCATCACGCCCATGGTGCGCACCTTTGCCGCGGCGCATCCGGGCAGCGTCGACTTCGCCACCGCGTATGCCAGCTACTTCGCCGACAGCGTGCGCTACGAATACGCCGACGACATCGTTCCGCACCTGCCGCCCAGCCTCGCGTTCCGGCACATGTTCGCCGCCGTGCCGTTCGTGCAACCCTTCGTGCAGCGCCTGGACCTCGATTATGCCGCGGCGGGCAGCCTGCAGTTCATCGACTGGAGCGGCGCCATCGAACCGGATTCGTCGACGCTCCCCTTCACCCGCTTCGAGCACCTGGCGACGCAGATTGCAAGCGGCGGCTTCGAGCGCGTCGTCGCCGACCACGAGTCGGGCTGCGGCGGCGGCTACATGACCGCCGTCTGCCCGGACGGAGTCTGCCCCTAGGCGTGCCGGGCGGCGCAGCGGCTGTTCGGCGCCAAGGCAAGCGTCGCCGCGTGAATATTCGGCACAGCCCGGGTGGCGTATTGCCTTGAGCGGCGCGCCGCCGCCGCCTAAGGTGCAAAGCGAAATACGCCGCGGCGTCGCCACGGCGAATGGCCGGGCGACACGGGCCCTCGCGCGCAGGCGCGAAACAAGGAGCATGCACAATGGCAACCCATCCACTTGCGGGCAGCGACAGAAAACCTCTACCCGGGGCGCGGTCGGTCGGCGCGGCCGACCCCTCCGAGCGACTCGAGGTCAGCGTGCTCTTGCGGCGTCGAGCCGGCGCAGCGCTCGCCGACCGGGTCAGCCGGCTCGCCGCCGGCGCGGCGCCGGACGGCCACCTCGGGCGCGAGGACTTCGCGCGCCAATTCGGAGCCGATCCGGCCGATCTCGCCGCCGTCCGCACGTTCGCCACCGCGCACGGCCTCACCGTAGTGCAGGAAGATGCAGGACGGCGCACCGTCGTCCTGGCGGGCACGGTTGCCCAGTTCGGCGCCGCGTTCGGCGTCAAGCTCGAGCGCTTCGAGCACGAAGGCGGGTCGTACCGCGGCCGGACCGGGCCCATTGCGCTGCCCGATGCATTGCACGGCGTGGTCGAGGCCGTGCTCGGCCTCGACAATCGCCCGCAGGCCGAGCCGCACTTCCGGGTTCGCGACCAGGGCAACGCGCCGGCACGCAAGCCGGCTGGGGCGACATCGTTCACGCCGCCGCAACTGGCCGCGGTTTACGATTTCCCGCAGGGGACCGGGCAGGGCGCGTGCATCGGCATCATCGAGCTCGGCGGCGGCTATCGCCCGGCAGATCTGCAGGCGTATTTCAAGGCGCTGGGCGTGCCGCTGCCGAAGGTCTCCACCGTCTCGGTGGACCACGGCCAGAACCAGCCGACCGGGACGGCCAACGGGCCCGACGGCGAGGTGATGCTCGACATCGAGGTGGCCGGCGCCGTTGCGCCCGCTGCCGCCATCGCGGTCTATTTTGCGCCCAACACCGATGCCGGATTCCTCGACGCCGTCACCACCGCGATCCACGACGCCGGCAACAAGCCCTCGGTCATCTCGATCAGCTGGGGCAGCGCCGAGTCGACCTGGACGCAACAGGCGATGAACGCATTCGACCAGGCGTTCCAGGCCGCCGCGGCCATGGGCATCACGGTGTGCGTCGCCGCCGGCGACAACGGCTCCAGCGACGGGGTCAACGACGGCGCCAACCACGTCGACTTCCCCGCCTCGAGCCCACACGCGCTCGCCTGCGGAGGGACGAGCCTGAAAACGGCGAACGGAAAGATCGCGGCCGAGGTGGTCTGGAACGACGGCGCCCACGGTGGCGCGGGCGGCGGCGGCGTCAGCGACGTCTTTGCCTTGCCCGCGTGGCAGCAGGGACTCAAGGTCGCCAACGGCAGCGGCAAGGCGGGAGCGCTGCCGCGCCGAGGCGTGCCCGATGTCTGCGCCGACGCCGACCCGCAGACCGGATACGACGTTCGCGTCGACGGAACCGACGCGACCTTCGGTGGAACCAGCGCCGTGGCGCCGCTCTGGGCGGGGCTCATCGCGCGCATCAACGCGGCCAAGGGCACGCCGGCCGGGTTCATCCATCCCCGCATCTACCGCAATCCGACGGCTTTCAACGACGTCACCCAAGGCAACAACGGCAGTTTCTCGGCTGCCGGCGGATGGGACGCATGCACGGGACTGGGCAGTCCCGACGGCAAGAAACTGAGCCAGGTTGTGTGACGGCGGATCATCCCCGGTGCGCGCCCCGGGGACCGGTCGCGACGAGCCCCTCGGGCGCCTGCGCCGCGCACGTCGGGAGTGATCAAAGGCCCCCGCGCGGCGCAAAGCGTCCGCGGCGCGAACCTGTGATACCCTCGCGGCCTGCCGTCACGCCGGAGTCGAACACCGGCGCCTTTCGGCCCTCCGGGCGATAAGCCCTCGGCGGAGGGCTCCGACCTGAAGCGGCTCGACCAACCCCGATAAGGAATGACCCGTGCGCCTGATCTCCTCCGGAATGCTCCTCGCCTTCGCGGCATCGTTGCTCGCGCTGGGCGCCTGTAACGCAGACAAGGCCGCGAGCCCCGCCCCCCAGGCCCCCTCGGGTCCGGTGGCGGCCACGGTCAACGGCACCCCCATCTCGCAGAAAACCGTCGACCTCATGGTCGAGCAGGGTGAGGGCTCCGGCCATCCGGACACCCCCGAATCGCGCCAGGCGGTCCTCGACCACCTGACGCTGCAAGCGGTCATCGCCCAGGAGGCGGTGAAGGAAGGCCTGGACCGAAGCCCCGACGTGATCGCGCAGCTCGACGCCATCCGCCAGGCCGTTCTCGCCAATGCCTATGTGCAGGACTTCATGAAGAAGCATCCGGTCAGCGACGACCTGCTGCAGGCTGAGTACGACAAGATCAAGGCGACCATGACCGGCACCGAGTACAAGGCGCGCCACATCCTGGTCGCGAAGGAGGCCGAAGCGAAGGACATTATTGCGCGGCTGAAGAAGGAGCCGGGGGACTTTGCCCGCCTCGCCGCGGAAAAGTCGAAGGACGAGGGCTCCCGGGCCAACGGGGGCGAGCTGGGATGGTTCGATCCGCGGCGCATGGTGCCCGCGTTCGCCGCGGCGGTCGCCAAGCTCGATAAGGGCAAGTTCACCCTCGAGCCGGTGAAAACCCAGTTCGGCTATCACGTCATCCTGCTCGAAGACTCCAGGCCCATTCAGGCGCCGGCGCTGGATGCGGTCAAGCCGCAGTTGAGCCGGCAGCTGCAGCAGCAGGAGGTCATCAAGCAGATGGATGCGCTCAAGGCCCAGGCGAAAATCGAGGTTGCGGTCGCCCCCGCATCCGCGCCGTCGCCTCCCGCACCAGCGCCGGCGAAGTAGGCGGCCCGGCGGCAAAGAGCGCGATCGAAGCCCCGGCTGTCTTGAGCCCGGACACGCTGCGCGGCGCGCTCTGCGTCGCGCAGCGGGCTCGCCCCGGGGGCCGCAGTACCACCCTGCCGGGGGCAGGTCGCGCCGCCTACTTCCCCGGCAGCGGCCGGTCCCAGTCCAACACCGAGACGCGCAGCGGCAAATGCGGCTGCGCGCCGAGGAACACGACGAGCCGCAACCCGTCGCTGTAGTAGGGGTCGTCGGTCAGGTTCGTGCGCGGCCGCTCCGGCGACGAGGCTCCGACGCCCTTGACGAAGCCGACCCGGTCGACCACGCCGGTCAACAGCAGATCCTGCAGCACGTAGTCGCGCTCCTGGTCCACATAGGGACTGATGCGGTGCGTGGTGAGATACCACGACTTGGTCGTGAGCTTCACGCCGATGTCGCGACTGATCTGCCCGATCCACACGGCCTGGCCCTCGACCGTGAAGGGCGCCAGCCAGAGCCGCAGGTGATCGCGCAGGCTCACCGTGCTGCGCGCCTTCTGCAACGCGACGTCCTGCTGCCGACCGAACAGATACAGCGGACTGACCGGTGCGGTATCGTAGGCCGAGTGCAGCAGGAAGGCTTTTGCCATGCGCAAGGAGCTGCCCGCGTCAACCGGCTCGTTCAGCCGCCAGCCGCGCGCAGCAAACGGGAAGACGGTGTCGATGCCGTTGCCGACGATGACCAGGTTGAGCGGATCGCCCTCGCCCTTGCCGTCTTTGCCGGTCACGCAGCACGGCAGGGATTCCAGAGTGCCCCGCAACGCTTCGACGGTCAGATCCTTGACCTGGTCGCCGCGATAGAGTTCACGGAAATCCACGCGTTGCACGGCGTACTCGCGTCCAGGGATCCGGGCGATGAAGCGGAAGCGCCAGTATCTGGGCGGCGCGAGCAATGCCACGTTGACGAACTTGAGGCCGCCGTCCTCGTGGGTATAAACGAACCCGGATGCAACCGAATGCGCGGGCACGTAGCTGCGCATCGCGCTGCGTTCGAAGACGGCGTCGAGAACGTCGTTGGCGGTGGTCGAGAACCAACCATGCAGCTGCTGCGCGACCTCCTGCGGGGCAAAGTAGTTCGGATCCGTGAGGATCGGCACGTAGCGGACCGCGGCATCGCTGTCGTTCTGAACCTGGATCCACACCGGCTGCACGCCCAGTCCGGCGGTGGCCGCGCCAAAGAAGCGGCGGCTTTCGCCAGCGCTTAGCGCTCGCACCCGCACCGTGAGCTCATCCTGCTGCTGCACGATCGCCTCGGCGGCAAAGCCTGCCGCCACGGTCGCGTCCGGTGACGAGGGCCCGCAGCCGGACAACAGGGCGAGTGCCGCGAGCAGGAAAACTGCGCCAGCGCGCCGCCCGTTCTGACCTGTGCGCGGGCCGTGCGACGTTGCCGGGCTTTCAGGGGTCTTCATGCTGCGTGCCATCCTTCGTGTGCGTGAGCATTGCAATTCCGGGCGATCGCCCCGGAAGCGTCATGGCGTCAGCGCCAACGCTTCCAGCGGCTCTCTCCCGCATGATACGCAACAGCGCGCCGCCACCCCATGCTCGCGCCTGGCCACCCGTGCATGGCTGCTTCCCGGGTGCCCGCCGCGGCCGCAACGGCTGGAGTATCGCGCAAGCTGCCCGGGATGGGCCGCGCGCGTGGAATCGCTCGCTTGAAGACCGCAGCGCCGCGACGACGGCGCCGGTCGCGTCCGCTCGCCGCGGCAATCGAATGGAATTGACTTCGGCTAAAATCGCCCGGTTGCGTCCGTGAATCAGACGCTTCGAAAGCCCTCGTCGATGATCGAGGCAAGGAGCATGCAAACATGGATAGCGACAGCGGAGCAGAAAAGCTGCGCGGCATCGTGCGCCGCGTGGATCCGGGCAGCAAACCCGGCGGCGGCGACATCGAATTCTCGCCCGACTACGTCGTAACGAGCACGACCGACGGCGGCGGGCATGTTCTCACCGATGTCGAAGTGATCCTTTGTTTCTGGGGAAGCTTCTGGAGCAGGACCCCACCGCCCTCGCCTTCGAGCGGCGACTACAAGACCGCGATCGAGGGCATTGTCACCGGCTCGTACATGGGCAGCCTCGGGCAGTATCGCGGGGTCGGCCCGGGAACGCTGATCTACGCCGAAATAAACGACAGCACCGATCCGGCGAACGGATATACCGATTCCGACGTGGTGAACATGCTCAGGAACCGTTTGCAGACCACGGGCATGCCCGCTCCCGTCGCCGGCCACAACCGGTTCTACGCCGTTATTCTGCCTACGGGCATTTTCAACAGCATCACGCAGTATGCCGGACAGCATCAGAGCTTCACCTACAATGGCGTGACCGGATACTACGCCTGGGTCGAGAACAGCGGCTCTCTGACCGGATCCGGTTGCGTTACCAAGGTCTTTTCGCACGAGCTCGTCGAAGCCTGCACGAATCCGAATGTCGATACTTCCGACGATGGCATCCTGGTCAATGGCGTGGGGGTCACGGATGATGAAATAGGAGACGCCTGCAACAGCCAGTTCGCCACCGTCGATGTCAACGGCATCGAGTGCTCCGTCCAGGCCTATTGGAGCAAGATCGACAACGTCTGCATATTACCTTTCGCGGCGGGCGACAATTATGAAGGCCTGTGGTGGGCATATCCGCCGGGGTCGGAATCGGGGTGGGGCATCAATCTCGCGCACCAGGGCGATGTGATTTTCTTGACCTGGTTCACATACGATGCGAGCGGCAAGGCGTGGTGGCTGTCCATGACGGCGAACAAGACGGCGCAGGGAATCTACAGCGGGAAGCTCTATCGGAGCAACGGAGAGCCATTTTTCAGTGGCTTCACGACGCCGGGGACGGCAACCGCCGTGGGGAGCGCAACGCTGACCTTCAGCAGCCCGACCATGGGAACGTTCTCATACCAGGTGAGCGACGGAGCGAACGCGGCGACGCAGACCAAGGCGATCGTGATGCAGAGCTTCGGGCCAGTGCCGACTTGCGTGTGGGCAGGGCAGACGGATCTCGCCGCTGCAACGAACTTCCAAGATCTTTGGTGGGCCGCGCCGGCGGGATCGCAGCCCGGGTGGGGCGTGAACCTGACGCAACAGGGAACGACGATCTTCGCCACCTGGTTCACCTACGATGCCGGCTTCAACCCGCTCTGGCTGTCGGTGACCGCCGCGCAGATTGGGCCGAAGGCGTACGCGGGGACGCTGTATCGGACCAGCGGTCCGGCGTTCGGCTCGATGCCGTTCGACCCGACCAAGGTAGGACAAACGGCGGTGGGCACGGCCACCTTCAGCTTCAGCGACGGCAACAACGGGACGTTTGCGTTCAACGTGGATCTTGGGGACGGGGTGAACAAGGCAAATCTGACCAAGGCCATTACCCGCCAGGTGTTCCGCGCACCGGGCACCGTATGCCGGTAGCACCGGGCGGCGCACGCCGCGGCGCTGATCGATTCGAGAGCGGCAACAGCAACGGCTGCCTTGCCACGGCGCGTCGGCCGGTCGGTCGCGGATCTTTCATAGTTTGCCCTCAAGATTGCACGGGGGCCGGCATTCGACACGATGTGAATCGACGCCACCTATCGCAAGATGCCCGCCGTGCCGTCATACGCCAGCTTCACGCCGATGCCGAGCAGAGCCCAATAGCTGATCTGGTAGAAGACCTTTTCATCGAGCCTGCCTTGGATGATGACGCCGAGCCTAACGCCGATGGGCACCAGCGGCAGGAGCACCAACGCTGTTACCAGATTGGTAACGTCGAGTTGCCCCAGCAGAGCATAGGGGATGATCTTCGCGTAGTTCGAGGCGAAGAAGAACCATACCGTCGTACCGACGTAGAGCTTTCTATCGAGTCTCTGTGGCAACAGATAAGCCATGATCGGCGCTGACCCAGCATGCGCCACGAAGCTGGTGAGTCCGGACAGACCCGACCAGAAGATGCCGCGCGGCCACGAAGCTGTTGTGCGCGGGCGATTGCGCGCCCAGCCGAGAATGTTGTTCAGTGCAAATGTGATGGCAATCGCACCGATCGCGATGCGCATCATATCGCGAGGCACCAGCGTGAAAACCAGCATTCCAACCGCGATCCCTATGGCCAGGCCCGTGAGCAATATCGGCATATTGCGCCGGTCGTAGAGGCCACGGAATGCGCGCAACCCGAACAGATCGATGAAACATAGGATCGGCAGCATCAGCGCGGCGGCCTGAAGCGGCGGGATCACGAGTGACAGGAGCGGAACTGCCATTCCGCCAAAAAGGCCGGGAATTCCGGTCTTGGAAATTCCGCTTAGCAAGACGACGGGAATGGCGAGGGCGTAGAAGAGGGGATCCGTAATGAGCATTTCGGGGCGAGTAAGATCCTCGGTTGGTGCGGACGCCCTCCTCGACGGCCGGCATGGAACCGCAGAGCGGCAGCCGCTCCCGTTCCGGCAAACTACACTTATAACCGTAAGGTCAGGTCAAGTCGACTGACCTTACGCAGGCGCCTCGCCGGCGAGCAACGGTGCAGAGTCAACACGGCGTTTCGGGCCCCGGAAGTAGCATAATGGGCCGCTCGTTTGGGGCGCCCAATTTTCGCTGCCCGGCGCGCCGCGTTCTACGTCGACAGCGACCGGGCCGAATGACAAGGCGTGGGCCCTCCAGAAGGCAGTCATCGACAATCCGGAAGCGCTTAAGAAGAATCTCATCACCGGACACGTTTGCTTATGACCTTACGCAGTGAGCGGGGCGATTGCGACCCTGGATCTCGGCCAGGCCACGCTTGGTCCGGCGAGCCCGTCGTCGAAATCGGAATCGTCGGCACGTTCGATGTCGAGAATTATGGCGACCTCCTCTTTCCCCTGATCGCGCAGGAGGCGCTCTCGCGCCGCGATCCACGCATTCGCGTGGTCCCGTTTTCGGTGAATGAACGTTCGCAGCGGTCCTGGCCGTATGAGGTGCGTTCGACAGAGGAAATTCCGGGCTGCATCGCGAGGCTTGCGGCCATGCTCATTGGCGGCGGCCAGATCGTTCGCTTCGACAACTCGTATCCCGTCGCGACTCCGCCCGGCGTCGATGTGCCCATTGCGTATTGGCTGGTGCCGGCGCTGATAGCCGCGGCAGCCGGCAAACCCGTCGTCTGGAACGCGGTTGGCGTGTGGACAGGCTCTACCCCCGCGCCCCGTTACGACGAGGTGCTGAGCAAGGTCTTGGCGGCAAGCTATCTCGTGGGCGCCCGCGACAACGCGTCGCAAGAGCACTTCGCAAGGCGCGCCGCCGATGCAACCGTTCGCTTCATTCCGGACACGGCGTTTTCCCTGGAGCGCATCTGGCCGTTGGAGCGCGAAAGCACCGATTACGCGGGCTGGCGCGGTTCGCTCGGCATCGATCGTCCGTACATCGTGATTCAAGCGAACCATGCCATTGGGAAATACCGGTCCGAGATCAAAGCAATCCTGCGGGCGATGGGCGATGCCGCCGTGGTCATCCTTCCTGTTTGCTGGTGGCACGGGGACCGGGCGGAAGGATTTCCCGCCTTCGCAGGTAGCATCGTTCCGTGCGACGCCTGGCTCCCACCTAGGCTCTTAGCCGAAATCATTGGTCGCGCAGAGTTGGTAATTGCCTCCAGTCTGCATGCCTGCATCACCGGGCTTTGTTACGGGGTGCCGATCGTGCGCGCCCGGGTCGGTCCGATTGCCGGCGATCGAAAGTACGAAATTCTCGACGGATTTGCCAGCCTTTCGTTCATCGACGACGCGGCGGCCGTCGCGCGCGGCGTGCGTCGAGAACGGCGCATCGAGCCACGCGTCGCCGATTATGCCGATCGACTCGACGCCTACTGGGATCAGGTCGCAGACATTGCGCTAAATCCGCAGCCGCTCCATCGCGAACGTGCAATGGAGCTGATGCGCGGCTGCGCACACATAATCGCTGGCGCAATTGGCCAACGACGATAATCATTGGTGAATAGCGAGCATTCATCGGGTCGAGGTCTGCTCGCTGACGCCGCTGGCAAGGTGAACAGCTCGGCGCGAATCGCAATTAGCGCTGTTTGCTGGTCATCCTCACTCGTGCTCACCGACGAGCATCAAGCAAGAATTTTCTGAAATGCGGCTAGGTTCGCCACTGTTTGTCACCCGCCGACGACAACTAGTGCTTCGCCCGGCGAAGGTATAGGCTCGGTCTTCTTCGCCCTGAGACGCGGAAGTCAAGAGAAGGTTACCTTGACTGGTTGTGTCGATTACGTTGGGAGTCCACGATAAGCGCGGCGACCTGTGCCAGTCTACGTTGCATCGTGGCCGTAAGCGACCACGCCCCAACCGAACCAGAGGTAAATCGATGAAAATTATGAAGACATTCGCACCGGCAGTGATCGTCGCAATCTTCACGATTATTGCAACGTCGGCGTTTGCTGCCTCTTCAACGAGCTTCTACGTAGTCGCACACGAGGACGACTGGCAGTTGTTCATGGGGATCAATGCCGCGCTCGATGTTCCTGGTGCCGATAGCAAGATCGTCTTTGTGCACACAACGGCGGGGGACGCTGGCTTGGGCACAGGTACCGGAGGCACGCCCATGCCCTACTACCTTGCTCGGGAGAATGAGGCACTCAGTGCGATTCGGTTCCTTGCCAACCTGGGGGTCGTGGGCGCCGGTCCGAGCGGCGCCGTTAGTACCATTACGATCAATGGCAAGAGCCTGCATCGCATTGCCTACAAGAACACGGTTGCCTACTTCCTGCGCCTGCCGGATGGCAACGTGAACGGGGGTAGGGGTTATCCTTCGACCGGCAACCAAAGCCTGCTTTTGCTCGACTTGGGTGCCATTCGGGAAATATCCGCTATCGATGGATCCGCGGTTTACTATGGCTGGGCAGACTTGGTCGAGACGCTCCGCGCGATCCTCCTTTACGAGGCGCATGGCTCCCCGGATGTTTGGATCAATGTCCCGGACACTGACACTACCATCAACCCAAATGATCATCCGGACCACATTTACACCGGTATCGCCATGCTGGACGCGATCGCATCTCTCCCATGTGTCAATGCCGCGTTGTTCACCGGCTACGCCTCGGCCACGATGCCAATCAATCTCGGGGCCAGCGAGGTGATGCTGCAGACCGGGCTTTGGGCAGTCACGACTGCGGCGCTAACGGATAGCTACCAGCTCAGTACGTGGGACCCCGGCCATAATTCATTCGTGGGGCGGGAGTACTTTCGAGTCCTTGGCGGCACCGGTCCATGCGCGTTTTGATGGCGAACTCAACAGTTCGGCAAGTCGGAGAATGTCCGTCTTGCGGCCCGCGACAGTCTGCAATGGGTTGTTCTGCGACGCATCGGCAATCAGGCGGTTCACGGCCAGAAGCGGACATACCGCGAAATCGCCGAGAGCAGTCATCCGCTTCAAATGCGACGAGGGTCATGTGAATTTTCATGGTTGACGCGCTCTAGCTCTCGGCATCAAAATCTTGGTACGCAGATTAGTTCCAGAGTTCCAGTGGTGGGGACCATGAAACCCCAGGTACTTGCCCCATGCCTGAGAAAGGGCTGCGCTGCGTCGCGAGTATGGTCGACGAATGGGAGGCGATATGCGGTCGGGAATATTGACGCACAAAGTCGGAACGACCATTTTCGCTGCAGTAGGGATCGGGGTCCAAGCAATAGTGCTTGCTTGGCAGGGAGCCGTGAAGCGGGGCCGTGCTGCGGCTGCGACGGTGGCCCTGCTCGGACTGCTCACTGTCCCCCTTGCGAATACCGCTCAGGCGCAGACCTATGTCTTACAAACCCAGTTCGGCTCGTTCGGTGGTGGGAATGGACAGTTCAGCGCGCCCCTAGGCTTAGCGATCGACCCAACCACGCACAACATCCTCGTAGCCGACCAAACAGACAACCGGGTGCAGATTTTTGATTCGACCGGTGTCTTCATGAGCACATTCGGCTCATCTGGCAGCGGCAATGGACAGTTCAGTGGGGCCACTGGTGTGGCGATCGACCCGACCACGCACAACATCGTCGTTACCGACATAAACAACGCTCGGGTGGAGATCTTTGATTCGAGCGGGAACTATCTGAGCCAGTTCGGCCACGTCACCATACCCGATGGTGTGGCGATCGACTCGGCCACGCAAAACATTGTCGTGGTCGACAATACTCGGGTGGTAATTTTTGATTCGACCGGTGTCCTCATGAGCACATTCGGCTCATTCGGCAGCGGCAATGGACAGTTCAACACGCCCGTCGGTGTGGCAATCGACCCGACCACTCACAACATCGTCGTGGTCGATGCGGTCAACAACAACGCGCAGATCTTCAGTTCCACGGGAACCTATCTGAGCCGGTTCGGCTCGTCGGGCGGCGGGAATGGGCAGTTCAATGACCCCAATTTCGTGGCGATCGACCCGACCACGCACAACATCGTCGTGGCCGACGGATTCAACGACCGGTTGCAGATTTTTGATTCGACCGGGGTCTACTTGAGCCAGTTCGCTCTGTCGGGCGAGCCCGAGGGCGTGGCGATCGACCCGACCACACACAACATCGTCGTAGTGAACTTTACAAACAAACAGGTCGAGATTTTTGCGCCAACTACCGTGCCCACGGCACTCGATCTCGATCAGGACGGGTTGACCGGATCCTGGTACGAGGCGAAGACCAGCGGACAAGGGATCGAGGTCGAGGTCTATCCCGACCTGTCGGCGCCTGGAACGGGTCTCGCCCAAGTTAGCTGGTTCACCTACGATACCGCTGGCGGAGCGGACCCGGACCACCAGCGCTGGTACACGCTCAGCGGGCCAGTGATAGCCGGACAGCCCAACGCGGCGCTGACGATCTACCAGAACACCGGCGGCAACTTCAACGCTCCGCCGATCACCACGGCGCAGGCGGCTGGCACCGCGGTGTTGAGCTTCAGCACCTGCACCAGCGGTCAACTGAATTACAGCTTCACTGACGGGTCGGGTCGCATGGGGAGCATCCCCTTGACGCGCCTGACGCAGAACGTGACCTGCTCGATGACAACCCCGTTTCCCACCAACGCGGACTTCGCCCTTTCCGGGAACTGGTATGACCCGGCCACGTCGGGTCAGGGCTTCACGGTCGAGGTCAATCCGAATTCCGCCACGGTGTTTGCGGCCTGGTACACGTATGCGCCCATGGGTGCTGCGGCCGGGGACGCAGGGCTACGCTGGTATACCGCGCAAGCCATGACCAGCTTTATGGGCGGCGAGCGTTCGATACCGGTGACGATCTACGAGACCACCGGTGGGGTATTCAACACTCCGACGCCTCCCGGCCAGCGGACCGTGGCCGTGGGGACCGGGACGCTGGCATTCCAGAGCTGCACGGCAGCGACGTTCAGCTACAACTTCACCGGTGGAAGCAGCACTGGCCTGTCCGGGACCATCAACCTGAGCCGCGTCGGCCCGGTGCCTCCAGGCTGTACGTCATGAGGCCAACTCCAGAGGCTTGCGAGCCGACTGCGCATTGATGCCTCAGTCCGAACCGCCGCGCAATCGCGGAGGTTTAACTCGCGTTCGTTGCCGGCTAATTTCACGTGACGAACGTCTGCTCCTGCGCGGTGCGAATGACCGCAGCGGGTCGTGAGGCGCCATCGAACGACGGCAGCTCGCGGCCACAACCGGTCGGTCGGCAGTGCCGCAAGAATCGCCCGGAAGCGGACATTGCGAAAGGCCATCGATCAAGATCATGGGAGTTGCCCTTCGTTCTTGTTGGCGGGCTGTCAGGCAGGGCTACTCAGAATCAGTTCCCACGGCATGCCCTTGAGATCAGCGTGGGGTAGATGCCGGGAGCAGCAGGGCCGCGCGTAAACGAGCAGGATGGCCCATAGTACCGGCTATCATTCCGCCGATGGCCGAACTGCGAGAGGACAGTGGATCGTGACAGCCGACTACTATCCCGCGTACTCCGCGGAACTTGCACTCAGGCGCCTGAAGGAAGGCAATGCACGCTTCGTCAGCGGCCATGCGCGGTTCCCGACGGTGCAGAAGGAAGTCCGGGCGGAGCTCGCCAAGGGCCAGCAACCCTACGCCACCGTTCTCGGGTGCAGCGACAGCCGGGTGCCGCCGGAACTCGTGTTCGATGCCGGATTTGGCGAGCTGTTCGTCATACGAGTGGCAGGAAACGTCCTCGGTCCCTCGATCGTAGGGACACTGCAGTACGCCGGCGCGCAGCTGCATACGCCGCTATTCATTGTTTTGGGACACGAGGGTTGCGGGGCGGTGGAGGCCGCGATCGCCTCGAAATTCCACGGCGCTCTCCATCAGAGCCGAATCGCTTTGCTGCTGGAGAACATCATTCCCGCCTTAAACAATCTCGACCAGACATTGCCTCCTGCAGCACTACTCGACGCGGCAGTTGAAGCCAACGTGCGCTGGACCGTCCAGGAAGTGCTCGAAACGCCGGAAGGGAGGGCCCGCGTCGCGCAGGGCGACGTGAAGGTGGTTGGCGCCGTGTATGAGCTCGACACTGGCCGCGTTCGGTTCCTGGAGTAGTGGAACCCGCCACATCGATCCTCTGTCGTTCGCTCGCGGCCGCGTTCGGCCAATGCCGGCCGGTCGCTGCCACCTCGCAATTCGCTTCATAGCAGACGCTCATCTCTGCATGTTCGTTTGACCTGGATCAACCCTCGTGGTGCCACGTAGCCCTAACAGGTTGTTGAAATTCGGCTTGTAAGTCCAGTAATTGCGGCTATCGTTCGATTAAGGGTTTTCATTGTTTGTCCTTCGAGGTTCGAGCGATGCGTGGTGCCGATTCGATGCAGGAAGGCCTGTTCACGGTGGCGAAGCTGGATTCCTTCGTGCCGGCCGATCATCCATTGCGGCTGATTCGCGTGTTGGTGAACGATGCGCTGACGGCGATGAATGCGCAGTTCAACGCGATCTACGCCGCTAGCGGGCGGGACTCTATTGCGCCGGAGAAGCTCATTCGCGCCCTGCTGCTGCAGGTGTTCTATTCGATCCGCAGCGAGCGGCAGCTGTGCGAGCAGTTGCACTACAACCTGCTGTTTCGCTGGTTCGTCGGTCTGGCGCTCGATGATCCGATCTGGGATCACTCGACGTTCACGAAGAATCGCGACCGGTTGCTGGCGCATCAGGTAGTGGAAGGCCTCTTTGCTGAGGTCCTGCGCCTGGCCGATAGCCGTGGCTTGCTGTCTAAGGAACACTTCTCGGTCGATGGCACGTTGATTCAGGCGTGGGCGAGCCAGAAGAGCTTTCGGCCGAAGGACGGCACCGATGACCAGCCCCCTGGCGGCGGCGGGCGCAATGCTCAAGCGGACTGGAAAGGGCAGCCGCGGAGCAATGACACCCATGCCAGCACCACCGATCCCGACGCCAGGAGCTATCGCAAGAGCCATAACACGGCATCGATCCTCTGCTACCAAGGTCATGTACTGATGGAGAACCGGAATGGCTTGGTGGTTAGCGCCGTGGTCTCCTATGCCGATGGCTTCGGCGAACGCAGAGCGGCTTTGGCCATGCTCGACGCGATGCCGACCACGGCCCGTCGCCGCAGCCTCGGCGCCGACAAAGCCTACGACACACGCGATTTCGTGACCGGGTGTCGCCAGCGCAACGTCACGCCCCACGTCGCTGCTCACGATACCCGTCGCGGCGGCAGCGCCATCGACGGCCGTACGACCCGCCATCTGAGTTACCGCATCAGCCAGATCATCCGCAAACGGATCGAGGAGCACTTCGGGTGGGGCAAGACCATCGGCCGCATTCGACAAACCGTGTTTCGCGGATTGCATCGCGTCGATCAGCAGTTCAAGCTCACTATGACTGCCAGCAACTTGATGCGCCTCGCCCGAATACCGATGGCGGTGCCCCCCGGAGCGGTGCCGTGAGTCACCGACAAACGCTTCACGGGCAAATTCATGTCCGGTGCGGTCGACGCAAATCGCAAACGCTGCAGTTTGTATAGACAGTGGCACTTTCGATGATCCGACTCGTGTCATCTTCTAGGCGAAATTCAACAGCCTGCTAATCTCTGCCCACTCACGCATCCTCGCTATCGTCCTGAAACTGCGTGATAATGCTTGGTTGGCCAATTGATTCACCCGCAGAACAGATCGACCCTTCATGCGGGTGGTCGGATTGGTGATAACGCCCCGCTCAACCCAAAGGAAATGATCGTGATGAGAACGCGCAATACTTCCGCGACGAATATCGTCGGGAATCTAAGCAGGATAGGACGGCTGCTCTCGATGTTAGGCATAGCGGGCGGAATAGCACTAGCGTCTAGTGTCCTGCCGTCGGATGCACTGGCCCAGGCGCCGGCTAAGAAACCGAATATCGTCATCATTTGGGGCGACGACATCGGCTACTGGAACGTCAGCGCCTACAACCAGGGAATGATGGGTTACAGGACGCCAAACATTGACCGCGTCGCGAAGGAAGGCGCTCTGTTCACGGACTGGTACGGCGAGCAGAGTTGCACCGCGGGCCGTGGGGCCTTTATCACCGGCCAATCGGGCTTCCGCACCGGCCTGCTCAAGGTCGGCCTTCCGGGTGCCAAGGAAGGCTTGCAGGCGCGGGATGTCACGCTCGCCCAACTTCTCAAGGCGCAGGGCTACATGACTGCGCAGTTCGGCAAAAACCACTTGGGTGATGCCGACGAAACTTTACCCACCGCGCATGGCTTCGACGAGTTCTTTGGCTCGCTCTACCACCTCAACGCCAGCCAGGAGCCGGAGCATCCCGACTACTTCAAAGACCCGGCGATGCAGAAAAAATTCGCGGTTCGTGGCGTGATCCACAGCTGGGCCAACCCCGACGGCACCCAGAGGATCGAGGACGACGGCCCGCTCACTGTCAAGCGCATGGAGACGATTGACGAGGAAGTGACCAAGCTCTCGCTAGACTACTTGGAGAGGGCGAAGAAGGCGGACAAGCCGTTCCTTCTCTGGTGGAACTCCACGCGTATGCACATCTGGACGCACCTCAAGAAGGAAAGCCAGGGCGTGACGGGTTTGGGGATTGAGGCCGACGGTATGGTCGAGCACGACGCGCAGGTCGGCCAGTTGCTCGACAAGCTCAAGGAACTGGGCCTCGACGGCAACACGATCGTGATGTACTCCACCGATAACGGCGCTGAATCGTTCAGCTGGCCGGATGGCGGCACGACGCCATTCCACGGGGAAAAGACCGAGAGCTGGGAGGGTGGGTATCGTGTGCCGACCGCAATCCGCTGGCCCGGCGTCATCAAGCCCGGCACGGTAAGTAACGATGTCTACTCCCACCTAGACATGCTGCCCACGATCATGGCGGCCGCCGGCGTCCCCGATGTGAAGGAACAGTTGCTCAAAGGCATGAAGGTTGGCGACAAGACGTTCAAGGTTCACCTCGATGGCTACAACATCACCGATTCGCTTGCCGGTAAGGCCCCGGACCCGCGCCATGAGTTCTTCTATTTCAGCGACGACGGCTCGCTGGTGGCGCTGCGTTACGACAATTGGAAGGTCATCTTCGCTGAGCAGCGCGCTGAGGGCTTCGATGTCTGGCAGGAACCGTTCGTCGTGCTGCGTTTGCCCAAGCTCTTTAACCTGCGCTCGGACCCCTTTGAGCGGGCCGACCATACGATCGGTTACCCTGCATGGCGCATCGACCACTTATTCGCACTGGTGCCGGCCCAGGCGTACGTCGGCGCCTTCCTCGCCACGTTCAAGGAATTCCCGCCGAGCCAGAAAGTCGGCAGCTTCTCGCTCGATAAGGTCCTGGAGTCGCTCCAGGACGCGGAGAGTAGCAGCGAGTGAGCCTGCGCGAATCCGACTGAACGCGGGCCGCACGTTCTGGGTGCGGTCCACGTTATATCTGAGTCAACGTGGAAACCGAGTAGATGCACCTATGAGCAAAGACGGAACCATAGCCGCGGCGGCGGACGGAAAAGAGACCGTCGTCCTACTGTCACGGGAGACGCTCACGCGTCGCGAGTTCCTCGCGGGAGCCGCGGCCCTGGGCGCGACATTCATGCTGCCCGGAGAGCTGGCCGCGGCAGCCGATGGGAAGAAGACTTTCACCATCCTGCACACCAACGACATGCACGCGAGTTTTATCGGCATGGGTCCTTCTTCGGATTACACTCCGTTCACGCTCAACGACGACACGACCCGGGGCGGATACGCGCGGCTGGCCGGCTTGCTCGCTAAGCGGAAGGAGGTGCGTAAAGGCCAGGGTCCGGTGTTGGTGCTCGACGCGGGCGACTACAGCATGGGTACCGCGTTCAGCGCCGCGACCCGCGAGACCGGCGGTGAGCTGCACCTCATGGGCTTGATGGGGTATGACGCCACCACGTTCGGCAATCATGAATTCGATCTTGGGCCTGACGGCCTCGGCAAGTCCATCGGCGCTGCCGTGAAGGCCGGCCGGATTCCAGCGGTGGTCGCTGCGAATACCAGTTTCCCCGGGAGCGACGCCAAGCTGGCCGACCTTGAGCGCCTTGCGAAAGAAGGGGTGATTCGTCGTTACGTTGTGATCGATCGCGGCGGCACGCGGTTCGGAGTATTCGGGTCGCTGGGCAAGGAGGCCATGATCTACACCAGCGGCGGAGCCACGACCTTCGCCGATCCCACCGAGTCCGCCAGGGAGGTGGTAAAGATCCTGCGCGATAAGGAGAAGGTGGACGTGGTCATCGCCCTCAGTCACGGCGGCGTGGTGAAAGGGGAGGACGGGCGCTACACGGATGGCGAGGACGTGCGTCTCGCCAAGGATGTACCGGGCATCGACGTAGTGATCGGCGGCCACAGCCACACCGAGCTGCAAGGCGCGATCATCGTCAACGGCCACACGCCGGTGGTCCAGACCGGGAAGGCGAGCGAAAACCTCGGCGAACTGGTGATCACGGTGGACGGGGACAAGCTGACGGTCGATTCATACCGGCTCCATCCGATCGACGACACCATCGCCGGCGACCGTGCCATCGCCACCGAGATCGACGAGCTGAAGAAGTCAGTCACCGCAGCCGCGTTCGCGTCGCGTGGGTATCGGGTCGATCAGCCTCTGGCCATAGCGCCGCGAGATTTGCCCAATACGTTCACGGACATCGCCGCCGGAACCCTCCTCGCCAATCTCGTCACCGACTCGTTTCGCGAAGCCACGACGGCCGACATCGGCTTCACCGCCAACGGCATGATGCGAGCCGGTCTGACCCGTGGGAAGACCGGTGTGCAAACCGTCTACGATGTATTCGCTGTAGCGCCCTTGGGCGCCGGAGTGGTCGATCCGACGCCCGGCAGCTCGATCGTGACCGGTTATTTCACCGGCCAGGACCTGAAGAATTTGCTTGAGTTCTTTCTCGTGGACAGCCCGGCGCACCCTGGGGAATACTTCCCGCGCGTCTCGGGCATGAGGTTCCGCTACAACCCATCGCGGCCGAAGCTTGACGTGGTGACCGCCATCGAACTGGGTGACCTGGATCGTGGCTACAAGGCCATCGACATCAGCGGCGAGGACAAACGCCTGTATAGCCTCGCCTGTCCCCTGATGCTTGCCCCGATCATCGTGGCCATCCCCAAATACACCAAGGGCAGGCTGGCACTGGTGCCCAAGAACAAGAATGGGAAGCCGCTCACGTCAAAGGTCGAGGCGCTTGACGACCCGCGCGACGACACGCCCTACCTGTTGCCGCCGCCCGGAACGACGGATGCGGCCAGTGTCGGCCACGAAACGGGAAAGAACGCCGGTCTGGAAATCAAAGAGTGGCAGGCGATCATGGATCATCTGCGCAAATTGCCGGTCAAGAACAAGGGCGAACTGCCCGTGATCCCGGTGGATGAACGCGCGGCCGAGGTCCGGGCGATCAAGGTGGGTTGATCAAGACTTGGAGGAATGACCGTTTCCTCGAATTTGACCGACCGCTTCAGAGCAACCTGACCGGCAGATCAGGGTCGGTCCGCGACGGTCGCGCGCCCGTCGCTGACCGGCCAGGGGCGGCCCGTCGAGAATTCTTCTGCGGGCGCGACCGGTCAATGCAACACACTATGGGCTGAGCAATCAGAGCCAAGGAGTGTTGCAGATGAAGCAAAGGCCTCGGATCCATTACACGGAGAGCCAGAAGGCGCTGATGTGGGAGCGCTGGCAGAAGGGTGACACGCTTCACGAGATCGCCCAGTTGTTCGATCGGCACCGTCCATCGATAGCGGGTATTTTAGGAGCGAGGGGTGGGATCCGGCCGGTGCCGCGACGCCGCTCCCGATGGGCGTTGACCCTGACCGAACGCGAAGAGATCTCGCGGGCGATAGTTGCGGGTTATTCCATGCGTTCGATAGCAGCGAAGCTCGGTCGAGCGCCATCCACCGTCAGCCGGGAGATCAAGCGCAATGGCGGGCAGGAATGCTATCGATCCAGTCAGGCCGACAAGTCTGCCTGGGACCGAGGACGTCGCCCCAAGACCTGTAAACTGGCACAGAACCGAGCGCTGGCGCGCCTCGTGGCAGGCAAGCTCCAGTTGCAGTGGTCACCCGAGCAGATTGCTGGGTGGCTCAAGCAAACCTATCCAGATGATACGAGCTGTCAGGTGTCACACGAGACTATCTATCGCAGCCTGTACATCCAGGCACGCGGCGCTCTGAAGAGGGAATTGCTGGAGCATCTGCGGCGGACGCGAGGGATGCGTCGTTCGCGCCATCACACCCAGAAGACGGACAAGGTTGGCCGAATCAGCGGCACCGTCTCGATCAGTGAGCGTCCGGCCAGCGTGGAAGACCGGGCGGTACCCGGTCACTGGGAAGGCGACCTGTTGATTGGGAGTAAGAACAGCCAGATTGCGACGCTGGTCGAGCGCAAGACGCGCTATGTGATGCTGGTAAAGGTTGCCGGCAAAGATACGGAGACGGTCATCAACGCCTTGATCAAGAATGCGCGCAAGTTACCCGACGAACTCTACAAGTCGCTGACCTGGGATCGGGGTAAGGAAATGGCCGATCACAAGCGCTTCACCCTGGCCACCGACATCCAGGTTTACTTCTGTGATCCTCAGAACCCCTGGCAGCGTGGGAGCAATGAGAACACGAACGGGCTATTGAGGCAGTACTTCCCCAAAGGAACAGATCTCTCAGGCCACTCGCAAGCAAGGCTCAACGCCGTGGCCAGAAGATTGAACGAGCGGCCAAGAAAGACATTAAACTTCGAAACACCCGCCGAACGATTTCACCAAACTGTTGCATCGATCGGTTGAATCCGCAACACAAAGCGGCCAGTCGCGCCAATTCGTCCCAACATCTCAATGCTTCCTGTTCGTACTATCATCGCACCTACGGACAAACATCCAAGAACCGTCAACCATGAGTCAAGCAGTTGCACCTGGGGTGAACGAGCGCGCGTGGCCCGCGATGATGTTTTGTGCGCGTGGCGTGTTGGCCGCGGGTATCGTCGCTATATCACCGCGATGGTTAGTCTCGCTCGGGAGCGCCGGTTAATTAATGCTCGGGCGGAGTCAAGGGGTCGCGGAAACTTGCACTCGTGAACGTCCGATTTTCGTGAAGCTGGATGACCGCTCAGGGTCGGGATGCGACCGTCGACCATCAGACCGCTCGCGTTCGCACTCGATGGTCGCTGAACGGTTTGTCGAACGATAGGGTAATGCTGCCATGAACGCACCACAACCGATGTCCCCCCGCACTCGCCTGCAAGAGCTTCTGGCGATACCGGAGAGCCAGCGAACTGACGCCCAGTGGGATGAGATCCATGAGCTTGAAATTAAGCTCTCCTCCGCCAATCGAGAGCAGCCTCTGGGCCAAGGAACTCGGCGAGACGCACCCGCAACCGGTCATCCTAAGCCCCAAGGCGGCGCCCAGGGCAGGAAGCCGTTCCAGAAAGCCCACAACAAGAGACGGCCTCGGCAGAATCTGCGCTGAGGCGTGGTAGCGCGAATGCAACGGAAACAGTCTTAGACGTTGCCGCTAATTTTGATGTCTGCCTTCGGGGGCATGTTATGTCCGCTCAGGGTCGGTCTGACGGTCGTGCGAAGGCACTCACTGGCCATTTACCTGGTGAGTCCACTTGGCTGTCGAGAAAAGGAACAGCCGCAATAGGATCTAGAGGCAAATCCGGCAACTCCATGGGTAAGCGGCGCTTATATACCTTAACTGGTGATTGAAATGACTAAGAGCATGTTTGTCGTGATTTATGTTGTGACGCTGATAGCCGTTGTCGTTAGTGTAGATTTACTTTTCTTTAAGAATCGATTCTGGGAACGGCTGATAGTGAACATCGGCATTGTCTTGGTGTTTGCAGCCTTCGGTTTGAGATTCCTAAAGAACCCCTAAGTTACGCGTCGCGATGCACAATGTCGGAAATCGGGGACGCAATGCGTCACGTTCAGGAAGAAGCAGCGAATCCGGCGTACCTAGATTGCGACCGTCCGTCTCATCCAGGATCGGAGGCTGAGCCATGGAGCTGGTACCAATTGGTCCCGATTTCGGCGCCGAAGTGCGCGGCATTGGCCTGATCGATGTAGCCAGCAGCGATAGCGCCTATCGGACGACGCGCGCCGCCTTGGAAGAACACAGCGTCCTGCTCTTTCGCGAGCAGGAAATCAGCGACGATGTGCAGGCGGCCTTTTCGCGCGCCTTTGGCCCACTTGAACGGGTCAAAGTCGGTTCGGTCGGCGTCGGGACTTTCTACAGCCGGCTGAACAACATGACGACGGATGGCACCCGAGTTCCATCGACGCATCAGCAGGCGTTGACAGCACGCGCCAATCAGCTGTGGCACACCGACAGCTCGTTCAAACCGACGCCGGCGCTGGCATCGGTCCTGTCGGCCCGCATCCTTCCCGCCGCTGGTGGCGAGACCGAATTCACGTCGACCCGGCGGGCTTGGGATTGCCTGCCACTGGCGCTGCAGGCGCGATTGTGCGACGCGATCGTTACCCACGCCTACGCCCACTCGCGTGATCAGATCGACCCGGAGTTGATGACACCGTCGGAGCGTGTGGCGCTACCTCCCGTGCGCTGGCGAATGACCTGGCGCAACCCCGTCAACGGTCGGATCGCGTTGTATATCGCCTCGCATGCCTCCGCCATCGACGGCATGGGCGTCCCGGAGGCGAAAAAGCTGCTGGCAAGGCTCATCACCGATGCAACACGCGGCGAATTCGTCTATCGGCACCAGTGGCAGCAGGGCGACGTGCTGATGTGGGACAACCGCGCGACCATGCATCGAGGCCGGCCTTGGCCGAACGATCAGGCACGGTCGATAGTTCGTACGACGATCTCGGCGACCGACGCTGATGGTCTTGCAGATCTTCGTCCGCCCCAGTGATTTCGTCCGCAGACAGGGGTGGATAGGCCTAAAACTATGCATTCTAAGGGCCCGCGACGCCAACTGTGCAGCGGGCAGCGAGCCAAATGCGCGCCAAACCATCGCCGTGGCGGCCGTAGACGGCCAACTCCGGCCATCCATGCCCTAAAGGACTCGCGTCGGGAATGGTCGGTCTCAAGGCGCAACGGACGTAGCTCGATGCCGCAAGCGCGGCGAGGACGCCGGCTGCATGAGCATCAGTCGACGATCGAAGCTGGCCGATACTGAATGCACGTAGTACGCCCCGCTTGCACCGTGATCCGGTCGCTGTCCGCGTGTTACGATGACCGAGGCGAGGGCCACAGCGCCTCGCCCGCGAGCGTCCGCCTCAGTACCCGGGTGGCCGTTCTTTAGGTTGCCGCGCGGTTTCGACATTCAACGAGCGGCTATCAGATATTGTTCCGGAGCTGTTTACAAATGGAGCTTCCACGACGCGCGCGTGGGGATGAGTTGCTCAAGCCTGGCGAACTGACCCGGCTGAGAGAGCGCCTGCGGTCAGTCGCAGCCAGGCATGATTTGGCAACCGTCATCGCCTGTGCCTTTGATCACCGTACGCGGATGCTGCCGTTCATCTTCGCCGATACGCGGATGGCGCCGGCGGGTGTTCGCGCCATCGGCTCCGCAATGGCGGATGTCGGATTCGAAAAGACGCGAATCGTCCTACAGCAGTGGAACCACAACTTCCGGCCGTCGCGAATGCAATTGGATGGCAGGGTCCCCGACATGTTCATGGTCTCAAGCATGAGCCTGCATTCCGAGGAGGGCATGGAGCTGATTCGAGACGCGCATCGGATCGATCCCGCGCACCGCCCGCTGATCATTGCCGGCGGGCCACATGCAGTCTACGAGCCCTACGATCTTTTCAGTGCGGACCGTGCCCGCCCGGGCAGCGCCGACGTCGTGGTGACCGGCGAGGAATTCGTACTGCTGAGCCTGATCGAAGTGCTGCTCTCGGCGCGTGGCCGCAACGAATCGATGCGCTCGGCGTTCGTTCGCGCGCGCGATGGCGGAGCCTTGGATGACGTCGCCGGCCTGGTGTACTCGCGAGGCGACTCCAACGGGTTCCCTGAGGAACTGACTGATACGGGCGTGCAACGTCTGGTAGCAGATCTCGACGAGCTGCCGCACCCGGCACTCGGATACCGGCTTCTGGAGCCGCCAGGCCGCCACGCTACCTTGAGTGCGCACGCGTTGCCGGTCGACCAGGTTAGAAAGAAGAGTCCCCTCAGCTCACTCGTTCTCACCTTCGGCTGCAAGTTCAACTGTCCGTACTGCCCGATTCCCGCTTATAACCAGCGGCAATACCGCGCAAAGAGCGGCGAACGAATTGCCGAGGAAATGTGGCGCCTGAACAAGGAATACGGGCTAAAGTCCTTCTTCGGCGCCGACGACAATTTCTTCAACGACAAGTCACGCACCCTGGATATCGTCGACACGCTGGCCTGCGCGGAATTCGAGGGCGTGCGACTGAGCCACCGCGCGCATTGGTTCACGGAGGCGACGGTTCACGACACGCTGCAGATCAAGGAACACCTGCCGCTCGTTCACCAATCGGGCTGCCGCGCCCTGTGGCTCGGGGTCGAAGATCTGACTGCAACTCTCGTAAAGAAAGGCCAGAGTGCCGACAGGACCACTGCGGCGTTTCGTGCGCTACGCAATGTCGGCATCTGCCCCATGCCAATGATGATGCATCACGACCCGCAGCCGCTTTATTCGCGCGGGTCGGACTATGGATTGCTGAACCAGGTCGAGCTGCTACGCAGGGCGGGCGCGGTCTCGATGCAGATTCTGATGCTTACTCCCTCTCCGGGTTCGAAGTCGTTCGAGCCGACCTACGCGAGTGGCCAGGTCTTCAAGAGCGTCGGCGGCAAGGAGGTGCGCCCACACATCCGCGACGGCAATCATGTGGTCGCCTCCGGTCATAAGCGACCTTGGCAAAAACAGGTGACGATGCTCGCAGGGTATCTGTACTTCTACAACCCGGTCTGGTTCGTCGTCGCGCTGGTCCGCGGCCGGACGTCCGTTTCAAGAAAGTACGCCCTCATGCAGATCATCGGCATGATGGGACTGGTGGTGACCATCGCTCGTACCTCCGGCTGGGCCCTACGCCTGATGCTCGGCAGGATCGAGCGCCAGACCCATCCGCCCGCCAGTCCGATTCCCATGCGGAGCATCGACGGCTCGCAGGCGAGCCATGACCCATCGGTCGCATCCATCCAGACGGCGCGCTCCTCGGTCCGGCATCCGGCGCCACTGCCTGAGAACGAGGTCAGGTGACGACCGGGCTGTACGCTCTTTCACCAATTGCTGATCTTCTCGGAGAGTTCAGCGAACGGCAGCTTGCAAACTATACCGGCCAGTCGACCATAAACTCGCCTTAGGCGGGTGTGGGTCGCTAGCGGATGAATAGATAGCAAACCGGCCACACGTGATCCGGCCACTACCGTCCGCGCTACAGGGCGCGCCACGCGCGTAGCACGGTTGCGTCCCTTGGTACCGGATCAATCCTGAAACCCAGCTTCCGCGCCAACCGGAGCATCGGGGCGTTTTCGGCGATCACCCAGCCCTCCATCACCGCGTAGCCATCGCGTCGTGCCCGTCGCACGAGGCTGGCCAGCAGCGTGTGACCGAGCCCGACGTTGCGCCAGTCTTCGGCCACGGTGATCGCGAACTCGCACGTGTCCTTGAGTTCATCGGCGCGCACGTATTGTGCGGCACCCACGATGTCGATGCCGTCAGCTGCCGGGATCGTGGCTACGAACGCGAAGTCGCGCCCCGGCCGCGGATGCACTCCGCGCTGGAGGTCGGCGTTACTGAGTTGCTTCTTGTACTGATTGAAGCGGAGGTAGCGCGAATCGGCGGACAGACGTGCGAATGCCTGTACGATCTCGGGCGCATCGGCCTCGGCGATCGCGCGAATCCTCACCTCACGGCCATCGCCCAAGCGGACGCTACGCGGGCGATAACGTGACGTCGCCACGATCGATTTCGGCCGGGACGCCGGCCGGGTACAAGACGAGCGATGGGTGTTGCATGTCGTTATTAAACGTGGGTTGCCTGCGCCTCGCTCCAGCGCTTGCGGGGGCCAGCTTTGCCCCTTCGGAACGCGATCGCCATCTCGAAAGCCGCGTTGGTGAAACCGAGCACTGCGCTGAAATCCTCATCGGAGAGTTCGCGCGCCGCATCGTTGGCACGGTAAAGATTCGCGAACTCGCGCTCCCGGCCAGCCTGCAGGGCGAGCCGTCCGATCCCGAGCTTCTCAAGCGTTTGCCAAATTTCGGGGTTATATAGGCGCGTGAAACGCATAACGAACGAGATCGGATCGTTGCGCCCGAGCACGGAGGCGAGGCGAAGAATGATTTCGAACGGCAGGACGATCTTGCCGTTCTCGACGAGCTCGAGCAGGCCGGGGTCGGAAAGGTCGATCGCCGCGCCAACCTCACCGAGGCTCAGTCCGGCGGCTTCGCGGAGCTTTCGAAGAACCGCGCCCGCCTTTTCCAGCATCTTCCGCTGCCCCGGCTTCGGCAACAGCATTTTCGCTGCGCCCATGGTGATGTCGGCAGCCGCGCCAGCGACCCCCAATACCGAATCGGTCCACGAGCGCAATTGTCGCGCAACATCGACGAGCATGGCTGCGCTCGGGATCGAGCCATGACGTTTCTCGGCGATGCCTGCGCTCTTCAGCGGCAATCGCTTTTTCCTCAAGGTCTTTCGAGTCGCCGCCATGAGCTGTGCCTCCGGAGTGGGAATGCAAGCATCCATTTTGCCATTGCCCCATTGGCAATCGCCGGATGCAGGGCGCACATGTGGAATGCGCTAGCCGGTCTGGACGGCTCCAAGTCTATGCTCTACCGTTGTAACTGGCCAAGTGGAGGCTCGGTGTTGCAACCGAGCCGTGGCGGTATGAATCGATCGGTGCCACTCAGCGGTCCAAGTTCTCCCCAGCAGGCAGCAGGCATTGATTGCGGCGACAGCTCTCAACGTCTATCGCGTGGAATCGGTATGTACACACCGGCAACTCGAGCAATGAGAATCGCGACAAACAGCGTGCCTGCCAATTGTTCGATGACGCACACCGCGCGCGCCTGCCGTGTAAGCGGAACAATATCGCCGAAGCCGGTGCTGGTCAGTACAGTGAAGCTGAAGTAGAGCGCATCTATTGGTAGTAGCCGCGCTGGCTGGCCGCCGGCCAAAAACGACTGCGGATAGAAAAAGCTCACCAGCGAGTAGATAAACGCCCACAGCACACCGAGCATCAGATACGACGAGGCGGCGCCGTACAGCTTGTCGGCGGTCATGACCTCGGGCCGAAAAACGTAACGCAACAGGTAACTGACTGCCGCCGCATATAGCGCGGCAGCGCAGATCCACGCAGCCGCAAGCGGCTCGGGTTGATCGGTCCATACTCCGAGATATTGGAACAGCAACGCGGGAACAGCGAGCAGCAGCACGATAACGAAGGACAGGACTGTCCGCCCCACCGCTGCTACTGTGGCGACGACCAGAAACGCATTGAGGCCGCCAATAATGAGCCGCCCGATCGGCGTCGGCGGCACGAACGGCACGCCGGCGATAAGGAGCAGCAACACCAGGAACAGGTAAAAGCAGCGTTGGGAAAAGACCTGGCCGAGTCTTTCCCGGGCGATGCGAATCGCCATTCTAATTCTCCTGCGGCGATGCCACGCACCGCCATTTCAATACGTTGAGGCCGCCCAAGTTTTCCAGAACGTCGTGGAACGTGTACTCACAATCCGCAGTCGGCGTTGTTGCGGGCCGACGAGGCTCTTGAATGATCGCCCGATCGGACAGAAATCGCTGCGGCGAGCGCGACCTGCAAGCTGAGTTGCCGCGGCATGGTGAGGCTCGCAATAGCGGCGGATGATCGGCCTGCTAATCCTTCTCCTCATCTCGGATCAGGGGCACGGTCATGCAGGTTGGCCCGCCGCCCGCGCTGGTAAATTCGCTCAGATCCACCTCGATAACCGTAATGCCGCGCTTGCGCAATTCAGCGCTCACCACCGGGTTGCCGGACGGCATGATCAGCTTTCCGGGCTCGACCACCAGGAAATTCGACGGACATCCGTTGACTTCTTCGTCGGGAATCTCGATCAAGTCGAACCCCTTCTTGTGCAGCAGGTAATCGATGAACTCATACCCGACGCAGCCCGGGTAGATCACGCCCAGGCGAGGCGCCGCCACGCCAAAAACCATGTCCAGGTGGAACGCGCCACCGCCGCCGCCGGTTTGTGCTTTCCGGGTATTCAGAGGGCCGGGCAGATGCACGACGTGAATGTCCTCAACCCCGAACTCGCGCAGGATGGAGCTCACCTGCCGGACACCTTCCGCGTTCGCGCGCTGGCTGATCGCCAGGGGCAGGCTCTTCTTATCCAGCCAGACGGCATTGCTCGACTCGAAAAAACCCATTCCATGCACGGTGTATAGAATCGGGCAGCCCAGCGCGCCAATGGTCCGGGATTGATAGTATTCCAGGCCGCGCTTGTAGGCTGGGGCGCAGCGGCAGATGATCGCGCCGCCTTTCACCATGAGCGTTTCGTGCGTATAGGTCGCGCTGCGCAAAGGAATGCCGTAGGTGCCGAGCACCGGCGGCGCCGCATCCAGGGGCAGGACCTCCACGTCGTTTTCGCGCAGCACCTTCACAAACTCATCATGCTGCGCTTGCATCCGAGCCAGATCGGGCAACCCAGTCGGAAGGTTGAGATAATCCGGGTCCGCCTCACCCCAGGCTGCTTCAGGTCCTGGGCGGTGGACGATCACCGCCCGCAGCCGGGCATAGCTGGATTGTCCGCCCCAGGAGCGCCCCCAGGTCCGGCTGAATTCCGCCAGATAATCGCTCTCGAAGAAGGTGAGCGGAGGCCTGCCCGGGCGATACAGGGGGATATCCTTCAATTTGTCGATGTAGGGACCCGTCATGCTGCGGCCGTTTGTCGAATGCACGGATTGGTTTCTGCGGCGGGACCGCGCCGAGCCTGCTGCTCGACCCGCAGCGCCGTCGGGCCAAGCCGCTCAGGGCTTCGATCTTCTCACAGATCGGATCCGCCCGTGCAGGGCCGGCGATCGGCGGCCCTGCACGCTGTGGTGAACGCGAGCCGTCAGCCCGCCGGCGGCTGCGCGCTGGTCTGCAGATACCACGGGCACAGCCAGCGCTCGGCCCAGGCAACCGCGTAGAAGCTTGCGATCCCGAGCAGCGAGAGCAGCACCAGCACGCCGAACATCACCGAGGTCTTCATCTGGCCCGAGCTGGTCAGGATCAGGTAGCCGAGGCCCTTGTCCGAGCCGACGAACTCGGCCACCACGGCGCCGATCACCGCGAGCGTGATCGCCACCTTCAGGCCGCTGAAGATGTACGGAAGGGCCCATGGCAAGCGCACGCGCCAGAACACGCGCAGCGTGCTGGCGTCGAGCGAGCTGGTCAGTTCGAGCAGCTCCCGGTCCACTGACTCAAGACCGGTCGCGGTATCGATGACGATGGGGAAGAACGCCACCGTCGCCGCGATGATCATGTTCGAGTACAACCCGTAGCCGACCCAGAGCAGCAGCAGCGGGGCCAGCGCCACCTTCGGCACCGATTGCAGGGTCAGGAGCAACGGAAAGATCACGCGCCGCAGGAACGGCGAATAGACCACCAGCACGGCGATCGGGATGCCGGTGACGATGGCGAGTGCGAAGCCGCCGACAACAGTGCTGAGCGTCGCGGCGAAATGCATCGGCAGGACCGCGCGAATCTCCCAGGTTTCGGTGACGATCTGACTCGGCGACGGCAGCAGCCACTTCGGCACCGAGAGTGCCTTGCACAGAACTTCCCAAATGACGAGCAGCACGACCACGGCAAGCGTCGTCTGACCGTACTCGGTCAACCTCCTGCGCAGCGTCGCGCTCACGAGGGCCATCAGCACGCCCTCGCGTCGGCATAGACGGCCGACTTGATGGTCCGGGCAAGATCGGTGAACTCGGCCGCGAACTCGGTATCCGGCGTGCGCGGGCGTGGCAGCGTGATCGGGACGTCGAGCACCACGCGGCCCGGACGACTTGTCATCACGATCACACGGTCGGCCAGCATCACCGCCTCGGTGATGCTGTGGGTGACGAACACGGCGGTCTTGCGCTTCTGGTTCCAGATCCGCAGCAGTTCGAAGCTCAGGTCCTCGCGCGTCATGGCGTCGAGCGAGCCGAACGGCTCGTCCATCAGGAGCAGTTCGGGTTCGTAGATCAGCGCCCGGCAGATCGACACGCGCTGCTGCATCCCGCCGGAGAGTTCATTCGGCAGCGCATGCTCGAACCCGCCCAGGCCGACCAGTTCAATCAGGCGCTGCGCCTCGTCCTTGAGGGGCGCCGTGGGCCAGCCGAGCATCTCCAGCGGAAACAGCACGTTCCCCAGCACCGAGCGCCACGGCAGCAGGACCGGACGCTGGAATACCATGCCGATTTTGCGCGACGGGCGCGCGAGCACTTGGCCGTCCAGCCTGACACTGCCGCGGGTCGGCGCAAGTATGCCGCCGACGAGCTTCAACAGCGTGCTCTTGCCGCAGCCGCTGGGGCCCACCACCGTGACGAACTGGTCGCGCTCGATGGTGAGCGAAATGTCTTGCAGCGCCGTGACGCCGGTTCCCGAGCGCGTAACGAAGCGGTGCGTCACCCCTTCGAGCGAGACCAGGGGCGCGGCAGCGCCTGCCACGAACGCTACTTTGCGCCGGTCACGACCGGCGTCTTCGGCAGGAAGCCCGGCGCGTACAGGCCTTCGACCGGCACCTTGCGCTTGAGCGAGAGCGCTTCGGTGACGATGTCGACGGTTTTCTCGAGCCGGGGAACGTCGACCGCGCCGAGGCCGTTCTTGCGCAGCGTGGGGTTCGAGTCCATTTCCTTGAGCGTGACGAGTTCGTCCATGGCGGCGCCGGCATCGACCTCGGGATTGTTCTTGCGCAGGGCGGCGATGGCTTCGTCGGGATGCTCGAATGCGTACGCCATTCCTTTTAGCGAGGCGGCGACAAAGCGCCGCACCATGTCGGGTTGCTCGCGCAGCGTGACCGGATTGGCGATGATCGCGTTACCGTAGGTTTCGAGGCCGAAGTCCGCGTAGCTCATCGCCAGCGCGGTCTTTCCCTGCTGCGCGGCCGCACGTCGGAACTTGCCGATATTTATGCTCTGTTCCAGCACGGCGTCGACCTTGCCCGACATGAGCAGCGGCGCGAAGGTGGCGCCGTCGACGACGACTTCGCGGATCTTGCTGCGGTCGATGCCGTTCGCCTTGAGAAAGCCGGGGAACATGTTTACCGAGGCGCCCGAGGCCGTGCGACCGATGGTGCGCCCTTCGAGATCCTTGGGCGCCTTGATCCCCGACTCGGCGAGATAGATGATGCCAAGCGTGGAGTGGTCGTAGACCATCGCTACGATGCGCACGGGCACGTCGTCGTTGGCGATCGAAGCGATGATCGCGCCGGTGTCGGCGACCCCGAACTGCGCCGAACGCGAGGCCACGCGCTTGATCGTGTCGCCGGAGCCGAAGCCACGCGAGATGCTGACGTCGAGGCCGGCCTCGCGGTAGAAGCCCTTGTCCTGGGCGATGAAGTAGCCGGCATGGGTGCCGTTGATCACCCAGTCGAGCGCGAGGCTTACGGCTTCCTGCCCGGCGACGGGCAGGCTCGCCAACGCCGCGGCAAGTCCAAACGCGATGCAGCACAGCTGACGCGGAATGTTCTGGAGCATGGTCGTCCTCCTCTGGCGAATGGTTAACGGGCGATGTAATCCTCGAGACGGAGCGTGTCCAGACCCGGCACTTTCTTGCGCTCGAAATCGGCCGCGTGCTCGAGCGGCTTGGTGGCATCGATACCGACGCGCCCCCAGTGTATGCGGTGCGGGTCGCGCGAGAACGACGGCACGCCCGGGATCTGAATGATGTCGCGGTCCGGGCGGCAGCGCGTGGCGATCGCCCAGAGCACGTCCGACCAATTGTGGATGTCCACGTCCTCGTCGACGACCACGCAGTAGAGTACGCGGTTCATGTCGGCGCCGAACGCGGCCAGCATCGCCCGCTGCGGCTGGCCATCGGCGGTCTTGGTCATCTTCACGGCGCAGAACTGCAACAGCGGGAAGCAGGTCACGTCGTGCAGGCCGGAAACCCAGGTGCGGATGCCGTTGTAGATCCCCCCAGCCAGCGGCACCGCGGTCATCGCCAGTTCCTCGGCCGAGCCGGCGCTGATGGCGTAGAACTTCGCATCCTTCTTCGCCAATACGCGCTTCACGGCAAAGACGTGATTGTCCGTCGGCATTACGTAGTAGCCCATCCATTCGCCGAACGGGCCCTCGCGCCGCCGCACGCCGGAGAGAATTTCGCCTTCGATCAGGAACTCGGTCTCGACCGGTACCGGCAATCCGTGAAGCGGAGACAGGCGTGTCGGAAACCGTTTCCCGGAAATTCGCGCCGCGAACTCGTATTCACTGTTCATCGGGCCGATCGTCGCCGCGCCCGCGAGCATCACGGCCGGAGGCAGCCCGATCGCCACCACCGCGGGCGTCGAGGCGTTGCGCTTTTCCATCTTCTGCTGGATGCGGTAGAGGTCTCCCGAGGTCGAGAGACGGCAGCGCAGCTCCGCGTGATCGATGATCTGCATGCGGTGGTAGGAGAGGTTGACCACCGCCGTATCCGGGTCGCGGGCGATGATCACACCGGCGGTGACATAGGGGCCGGCATCCTTTTCCGAGAACGTGAGATGCGGAATGTCGGCGAGCGAGATTTCTTCGTAGTCGGAACCTCCGGCCGGGTGTTCCTCGGCAATCGATGTCGACGCCGCGGTGAGTTCCGCCCAGCGTGCGGCCACACCGCCGATGTCGCACCCGAGCAGCTCGGCGATGAAGCGGTAGTTGCCCAGCACGTTGCTCACCACCGGATAGCGCGTTCCGCGCACCTTCTCGAACAGGATCGGCAGGTTGGGGCCGGCCTGAACCTTGAGGATCAGCGCATTGAGCTCGAACCTGGGATCGACTTCCCTGCGCACCACCAGCAACTGCTTCCGCTGATCGAGACTGCGCAGGTACTCGTTCAAGCTCGCGGCCACGCTGCTCTCCATGCACGACGCCCATGCACCACGCTCGGGTCGACTCTAACAGATTCCTTCTCCGAGCAATAGGAAGGCCGCGCCTTGACAAGACACGGGCGCCTGACGATAATTCCGAATCATAGATATAAATTCCGAAATACGGAATGTGGCGCCCCGCGAGGGGCTGCCGCGTACGTCCGGCCAGGCCGAGGCATGTCGATGCGAAAGGGCACCCGGTTTGATCTTGCGCTGCCTGACATCGCCCGGGTGGACGGCGAACTGTCTCGGCGGCTGCGCCAACGTGTGCCCGTCGAACCGAGCGGGCGGTAGTCGCCGGCAGGTCGGAGCGCACAAGGAAATTCGACGATGCTCGACGTGATCGAGACCGATGTCCTGGTGATCGGGGGCGGGGCGGCCGGCACGAACGCGGTGCTCAAGGCGGCCGATCGCGGCGCCAATACGGCTCTGGTAGTGAAGGGCCTGATCGGCAAGAGCGGCTGCTCGATCTTCGCCAGCACCATTCCTTTCGGCACACCGACAAGGCACTGGGTCGTCGAGGACGTCACCCCCGAGGAGCGGGATCGACACCGCCTGGTGTTCATGGTCCGCTACTACAACCATTATCTGGCCGACCAGGGGTACTGCCGGCGGTTGGAAGCGTACATGCGCACCGAGTTCTTCGCCGATCTCGAGCGCCTGGGCGTCTATTGGCGGCGGGACAACGAGGGGCGCATTCAACCGACGGGAAGCCGGCGCACTCCGAATCTGGTCGCCCACAAGCAGGGGGCGACGGGCCCGGCCATCCTGGACAAGCGGCGGCGGGAGATTTTTCGCCGCGGCATTGCGGTGCACGAGGAGTGCGCGGTGACCTCGCTTTTGACCGACGGCGAGCGGGTGGTCGGGGCCACGGTGCTCGATTATCGCCGCGGCCGGTTCTTCGTCATTGCGGCGAAGTCGACCATTCTCGCCACGGGCCACTCGGACTACCTGGCGACGCGCTCGACGGGGACGCGGGAGCAGTCGGCCGACGGGGTGGCGATGGCGCTGCGCGTGGGTGCCGAGCTCGCCAACCTGGAGATCCAGTGGTGGCACGTGAGCGACGTGGCGGCGCCGCGCGCCTGGATGCGCTTCCACCTCTATCCCAATCCGCTGGTGGGAACCCAGGAGACGTCGCGCCTTTACAATTCCCAGGGCGAGATGTTCTTCGAGCAGAGGACCCACAGCCCGGGCGTCTCCGCGCCCTATACCGAACAGATTCGCCGTCTATCCCGCGAGGTCGCTGCCGGCAAGGCGCGCTGGGACGGCGGCTATTACTCGGGCTACGACCACATCCCGCGGGAGATCACGACGACGCATCAGCACCAGGCGAAGGTGTGGAGCAAGCTGGGCCTGGATATCGGCAAGGACCGGATCGAGTGCGGCATCACCTGGCACATGCGCCAGGGTGGAATCAACGTGGACACCGAGAGGATGGAGACGAGCCTGCCCGGTCTCTACGTCGCCGGCGGCCTGGGGTGCCATTTCCTGGGCGGTATCGGCGCGGTCAGCTACGATGGCAAGGTGGCGGGGGAGGCGGCGGCGGACGCGGCGGCAGGTGGCGGGCGCAAGGCGCTCCCGGACCAGGCTGCGGCGGCGGAGGAGAAACGGGTGTTCGGGTTTCTGCGCGCGGGCGGGGAGGGGGTGCGGCCGATCGAGGCGAAGCTGCGCATCCGGCAGATCATGTGGGAGCTTGGCTACGTGAAGAACGAGCGGAAGTTCAATGTGGCGCTGGAGGCGCTGCAGGCGGTACGGCAGGAGATGATTCCGCGGCTTAGTCTGCAGAGCACGTCGCGCAGCTGGAACACCGGCTGGATGGATGCGCTCGACGCGTGTTCGATGCTCGATGCGTGCGAGGCGACGGTGCGTTCGGGGCTGAACCGGAAGGAGAGCCGGGGGCCGTTCTACCGGGAGGACTATCCGTACGTGGACAACGAGAACTGGATGTGCCGCAACATCGTCAGCCGGGTCAACGGCGAATGGCGGTCGCGGATAGAGCCCATCGCTGCGCCCTACCTTACACCGGAGAGAGGCCGTGAGCCCTTTTTCGAAGCCGACTATTGAGCCGGGGAAGGTTCGCCTTCGTCTCTACCGCTTCGATCCGGCGGTCGACAGTGTGCCGCGCTACGAAGCCTACGAGGTGCCGCATACGCCGCGCATGCGCATCATGGACGTGCTCGATTACGTGCACGAGAACAAGGCGGTGGATTTTGGTTACCGCTGGCTGTGTGGCTCGAAGAAATGCGGCACCTGCGCGGTGAACGTCAACGGCTCGCCGAAGCTTGCCTGCTGGGAGGAGGCGGAGCTGGAGATGACCATCGAGCCGCTGAGCAATATGCCGGTCATTCGCGACCTGGTGACCTCGCGCGATGGGTTCGAGGCGCAGCTGGCCCGGCTCTCGCCGATGCTGGTGCGCAAAGAGGAGTACCCGGGCTTTCCGGAACCGCTGACGGCGCTGCAACTGGCGCCGACGGCGCATCTGCGCGACTGCATCCAATGCCTGGCATGTCAGTCGGTGTGCCCGGTGCTCAAGCAGCCGGACAGCGAGTTTGCCGGTCCGGCCCTGCTGGTGGCCTTGAGCGAGCTGGCCCAGGACCCGCGCGACGCAGGCGACCGGGCGCGGCTGGCCGGCGAGGTGGCGCACGTCTTCCACTGCGTGTCCTGCTACGAGTGCGAACGGGTGTGTCCGGTGGAGATCCCGATCGTCGGCGAGGCGATCGAGCCGCTCAAGCGCCTGGTGTACAAGGCCGGGGCGACGGCGGGGGCGCGGCACGCGCGGGCGTTCCTGGACGTGGTCAAGACGCGCGGTTATCTTAACCCGACGCGGCTGGCGCTCAAGACCAAGGGCCTGAGCCTGAATGCGCTGCGGCTGGCGCTGCGGCTGGTGCCGCGGGGCAAGGTCGATTTGGGCAAGGCCTTGCTGCAGCGGCCGGCGCCGGGTGCGAAGGTCATCGGCAAGACCTACGAGTCGAGCGAGGAAAGCAAATGAAACGCCGCTACGCCTATTTTCCGGGATGCTCGGCCAAAGGGACCTGCGGCGAGCTCGACCTGAGCACGCACGCGGTGGCGGCCATGCTGGGCATTGAATTGGTGGAGCTTGAGAATCCGGGCTGCACCGGGGCGCGGGAGTTCCGGGCGATCAGCGAGCAGCTGCACCTGACGGCGAACGGCCGCATCCTGGCCCTGGCCGAGCGCCAGGGCAGCGACCTGGTGGCGGTGTGCGACACCTGTCTTTTGAACCTGATGGAAACCAACCAGCGGCTGAAGGCCGACGCGCAAGCGCGCGAGGCGGTGAACGCTGCCCTGGCCGAGGAGGGGCTCAAGTTCGAAGGCAAGAGCGAGGTCAAGCACTTTCTGTGGGTGCTCACCGAGGACGTGGGGGAGCAGAAGCTGCGGGAGCGGATGGTGCGGCCGTTGCGCGGTCTGCGGGTGGCGCCGTTCTATGGCTGCCACATCCAGCGCCCGGCGACGGTCTACGCCGCGGGCCCGGGGAGCGAGACGCCGGCGCTCGATCGGCTGTGCCGGCTGCTCGGCGCCGAGGTCGTGCCCTACGAGGGGGCGAACAAGTGCTGCGGCTTTCACGTGGTGGGGGTCGAGGAGAAGATCGCGCTGCGGATGAGCGGCTCGCACCTGACCAGCGCCAAGAGCAATGGCGCCCAGTGCATCGTCACCCCATGTCCTCTGTGTCACACGGTATTCGACGCCTACCAGCCGAGCATCGAGCGCGAGCTCAAGAGCAACTACCAGGTTCCCATCCTCCACGTCTCGCAGCTGGTCGGGCTCGCCCTGGGACTGCCGCCCGAGAGCCTGGCACTGTCCCGTCACGTCGTCACCTGCGAAGCCGTCCTCGCCCATATCGGCGCCGACAAGGGCCCGCAAGCGGGCGCTGCCAATCCTGTGTTGCTGTAGTGATTCGATCCCCCTAGAATTCAAGCGACCGCTGGCACGTGCATCCTTGCGATTCCGATGATTGTCTCTTTGCCGTGAGAGAGCGCGGAGCGATTCCACTCTTTGCGAAGCCACAAGTGCGCAGCATTACATGAGGAGGACAGCGATGAGCAAGAGAACACTTAAGACTCCATGGCTCACAGGCGCCGCGCTGATTGCGGCTGTGGCGTGGCTCGGTGTCTCGGCGGCAGCACGAGCCGCCGACGACAACGTGGTCGTTTTCGCCGGCTGGGGCGGTAGCTGGCAAAAAGCCGAGCGGACCTTCTATTTCGACAGTTTCGAGAAGGCGACCGGCATCAAGGTGATCGACGTGCCCGACGTCAACCTGACCAAGATCAAGACCATGGTCGACGCCAATAATGTCGAGTGGGATGTGGTGCAGGCTCTCGGCATGTGGGTGTCGCTAAAGACCAATTCCGGGGAGCTCTGGGAGCCGCTCGACTATTCGGTCATCCCCACGGACGGCATTCCGAAGGATTTGATCGATCCGCACGCGGTCGGCATCGCCACCTTCGCCCAGATTCTCGCGTACAACACCAATGCGTACCCACCGGGCAAGCAGCCAACCTCCTGGGCGGATTTCTGGGACCTCAAGAAATTTCCAGGCAAGCGCGGCACGCTCAACCAACCGCGCTACTCGCTCGAGATGGCGCTGATGGCCGAAGGCGAGCCGATGGACAAGATCTATCCGCTCAACGTCGACGCCTCGCTCAAGAAATGGGACGCGATCAAGAACGATACCCTGTTCTGGGAGCAGTGGCCGCAGGCGCCCAGCCTGCTCGCTTCAGGCGAGATCACCATGACGCTCTCCTCGCAAGCGCGCATTCTCGGCCTGCTCCAGACCGAGAAGAGCGCCCCGGTCGCGCTGGTCTGGAAACAGGGCATCATGACCACGGACTTTCTGGCCATCCCGAGGGGGAGCAAGCATAAGGCCAACGCGGAGAAGCTCATTGCCTGGATGCTCGACGCCAAGCGGCAGGCCGCATACGCGACCGATACCGCCGTCGGCCCTTCGAACATCAAGGCGCTCGACCTGGTCGATGAGAAAACCAAGGAACAGCTGCCTAGCTATCACTACCAGAAAGGCGAGCTCGTGCCGGTCGACAGCGTGTGGTGGGCAGCCAACCTCGACAAGGTCACCGAGCGCTGGAACCAGTGGAAGTTGAAGTGATCTGAGCCGCCAACGGGGCTTGGTGCAGCGTGCGGCCCGCGGCCTCGTTGTGGATCGGGGCTGCGGGTTGCTGCTCGGCGGTACCCAAAGGCGCCGGGCCGGCGTCATGATCTTGAGCGCCGATACGACCGACCGCCTGCTTGGCCGTTTGGGGCCGGCGATGCTGGCGCTGCCGGGAATCGCCTTCGCCGTGCTCTTCTTCGTCGTGCCGGTCGGGCTCATTCTGGCCCAGAGCGTGCTCGATCCGGGTTTCACCCTGGCCTTCTACAGGCGGCTGTTCTCGGCGTCGGAATATCTGACCGTATTTTCGATCAGTTTCAAGATCGCGCTCATTACCAGCGTCATCAGCATGCTGGTGAGCTATCCGGTCGCCTACCTGCTGGTGGTGGCGCCGCCGCTCGTACGCTCCGTGATGCTTACCGCAATCCTGCTCCCGTTCTGGACCAACATCTTGATCCGATGCTATGCATGGATGCTGCTGCTGCAGACCACCGGCGTTGTCAACGAACTGCTCGTCAACTGGCTGCATGCGTTCACCGCGCCGCTGTCGCTCGTCTTCAATCTGACGGGGGTTATCATCGGCATGGTGCATTACCTCGTGCCGATAAACATCCTCGTGCTTTTCAGCGTCATGAAAGCGATCGACCTGCGCCTGCTGCAGGCGGCCAAGGGGCTTGGCGCCAATCCGCTGCGAGCCTTCGTCACCGTTTTTGTGCCGCTCAGCATGCCCGGCGTGCGCGCCTCCGCAATGCTGATCTTCGTCATTTCTCTCGGATTTTTCGTTACGCCCGCATTGCTCGGCGGCCGCCGCGAGATCACGGTCGCCATGCTTGTCAGCACGTACTTTTCAGACGTCCTCAACTGGGGCTTCGGCTCGGCGCTCGCCACCGTACTGCTTGCATTCTCCCTGATCGGGCTATCCCTTTATTTCGCCTTCCAGCGCAAGGTAACGCGTGTGGTGGCCCGATGAAGCGGCACATCGACCTGTTCACCGTCACGGCCTGGGTGCCCTGGGCGTTTGCCGCACTCGTGCTGCTGTTCCTGGCTGCTCCGCTCATCGTCGTGATCCCGGCCGCCTTCAACGCCTCGAGCCTCCTCCAGTTTCCGCCTCGCGAGTGGTCTTTGCGCTGGTTCCACGAGTATTTCTCCGGCGCGAGCTGGATTGCAGCAACGAAAACCAGCTTCAAGGTGGCGCTTGTCGTGTCCGTCGTGTCGACCTTGCTGGGACTGACTACGTCCGTGTTGCTCACGCGCTTTACCTTCTTCGGACGCAACCTGGTGCGCGCGCTGATCATGGCGCCGCTGGTCGTACCGGTGATCGTGATCGCGGTCGGGCTCTACTATGTGTACCTGCGGGTGGGCCTCAACGGCACTTTCTGGGGGCTTGTGATCGGCCATACGGTGATCACCTTTCCCTACGCGACCGTAGTCATCAGTGCCGCCCTTGCCGAGGTCGACGAGCGGCTCGAGAATGCCGCAGTCGGGCTGGGGGCGATCCGCCCCCGTGCTTTTTTCGAGGTCACGCTGCCGTTGATCCGGCCCGGCCTGGTGGTCGCGGCGCTGTTCGGCTTTCTCATCTCATTCGACGAGGTGGTGATCGCGATCTTTGTGACCAGTGCGGAGACGATGACGCTGCCGCGACGGATCTGGGACGGAATCCGCTTCGAGATCAATCCCACGATCGCCGCGGTGTCGACCATCCTGATCGCCCTTTCCTCCCTGGTCATGCTGCTCAGCGAAATGCTGAAGCGCTACCTGCGCCGTGTGAGCGGCTTGACGACGCGGGCGGACTCTTGATTTACGCAGCGCAGCGTCGCGCAGACAGCACGCCGCGATACAGGCCATGCGCGACAGGGACGGGGCGAGGGATATGACGGAGTCCGGTGCAGGCACGAGCGCAGCGTCCGGCGACGGCGCTCCGGTGCACGGCTCGCCGATCGAGCTCCGCGGGATCGGCAAACACTACGATGGCTTGATCGCTGTCGACAATTTGACGCTCAACATCGCTGCTGGCGAGTTCGTCAGCTTTCTCGGTCCAAGCGGCTCCGGCAAGACGACGACGCTGTTGCTCATCGCCGGCTTCATCGCTCCGAACCAGGGCATGATCATGCTCGGTCGCGAGGATATTACGCGCCTGCCACCCTATCGCCGGAACATCGGCATGGTGTACCAGAACTACGCGCTTTTTCCACACATGACGGTGGCCAGGAACGTCGCCTTTCCATTGCGCATGCGCGGCGTCGGGCGGGCGGAAATTGCGCGCCTGGTCACACGCGCCCTCGGCTTGGTGCGGCTGGAGGGACTGCAGGACCGTCTGCCCAATCAACTCAGCGGCGGACAGCAGCAGCGGGTGGCGCTGGCGCGCGCTCTCGTGTTCGAGCCTCCGCTTCTGCTCATGGACGAACCGCTGGGCGCACTGGACAAGAAGCTCAGGGACGAGCTGCAGATCGAGATCAAGCGTATCCAACGCGCGATTCGTAGCACGGTGATCTACGTGACTCACGACCAAGAGGAGGCGATGAGCATGTCGGATCGGATCGTGGTGATGCGTGGCGGCCGTGTCGAGCAGGTCGGCCCTCCCGATGAACTCTACGAGCGGCCGCGCACGCGATTTGTCGCCGACTTCCTTGGCTCTTCCAATTTTCTCGACATGACCGTGGCGATCGCCGGCGAACCGGCCAGACTGCGCACTGCCGGCGGGCTGGACACGGAAGTGCCAGGATTGGCGGGCGCTGCCGTCGGCCAACGGGTCACCGTTGCCATTCGGCCAGAGCGCATTCGCATCGATGCCTCCTGCCCGACCGATGCGGGCTGGCGGCCGGCGCGCGTGATCGACTGCACTTATCATGGCGATACGCAGCGTTTTCAGGTCGAGCTCGAGGGAGGCGACACGCTGTCGGTGTTCCGCCCCAACGCCGGAGAGCCGCTCATTCCCCGCGGCGCGTCGGCCTCCGTTTTCTGGGGGCCCGCTGATGCGTGGGTGATCCCGGAACCGGCCGAACCAGCCATGGCCGCATGACCGTGCAGCAGGGCGGCAGCGTGCCCACCGGTTCGATTGCGGCGCCAGCCGGGGCCGCCCCGACCGAATCGAACCCACCGCGTCCGTTGCTCGCAACGCTGTTCCGGCCGCGCTCGATCGCCGTGATCGGGGCCTCGACGCGCGAGGACGCCATCGGTTCCCGGGTCATCCGCAATCTGCGCCGCATGGGGTTCGCCGGAGAGATCTTTCCGATCAACCCGCGCTATCGGGAGGTCGCGGGCCTGGCCTGCCTGCCGTCGATCGAGGCGCTGCCGGCCGGCGTGGAGAGCGCATTCATCGCCATTCCGGCGGAGCAAGTGCCGGACATTCTCGCCGCCGTCGGCCGCTGCGGCATCAGGACCGCATTCGTCAACGCAAGCGGCTTTGCCGATGGCGGTCCCGAAGGTCGCGCGCTCCAGCAGCGCCTCCAGGTGGTTGCGCGGACGCAGGGCATCGCCCTGTGCGGACCCAACAACATGGGGCTCATCAACGTCCACGACCGGACCGCTATCTGGACCGCGCTGCACATGGGTGAACTGCGGCCGGGTCCCATCGCCGTCATCTCGCAGAGCGGCTCGATGGCGCTCGTGCTCGCCCAGGATGAGCGCAACCTTGGCCTCGCATACCTGGTGACCGCCGGTAACGAGGCCGTACTGTCTGCCGCCGATTATCTCGATTACGTCGTGCGCGACGAGCGGGTCAAGACCGTCCTGCTATTCCTCGAATCGATTCGTGACCCCGCCGGCTTCGCCGCCGCGGCGCGGCAGGCCGAGGCGCGCGGAAAACGGATCCTCGCAATCAAGTCCGGGGCGAGCCCGCGCGGCAAGTTGCTTGTCACCGCGCACACCGACAGCCTGGCCGGCGACGATGCGGTCTACGATGCCTTCTTCCGCAAGCACGGTGTAATTCGAGTCCGCGATCTCGACGAGATGCTCGAGACCGCAGTCCTGGTCACGTCCTATCCCTCTCCGCCGCGGGCACGCCACTTCGTGCCGATCACGCTGTCCGGAGGCGAGGCGGCCCTCATCGCCGACCTCAGCTCCCAGATCGGCCTGGGGCTGCAGCCGCTTGCCGACTTGACCATCGAGCGCCTCAAACCGGCGTTTCCCGCGTTCGCCACTCCCAACAATCCGCTTGACGGCTGGGGGCTCGGCTTCAATGCCGAACGCTTTGGCGAGATTCTCGATGCGCTGTGTGCCGACGAGTCGATCGGCGCGATCGGCCTCGCCATCGACGCGCCGGCGGCGGGTGGAGCCGATACCGCGTATGCCATCGCCATGGCCGAGCATGCAGCGCGCATCGCCGCGAGTGGAAGGCCCGTCATCTTCTTCAACAACACGGCCGGGGCTGGACCGAACCGGCAGGTTCGTGAAATGTTGGAACCGGCGGGCATCCCCTACCTGTCGGGCATGCGCCCGGCGCTCACGGCGATCGCCCATTGGCTGGGGTTGCGCGATCGGGCCCCCGGTTCCACCGCGGGTGATGCTGCGAACGATCGTTGGCGAGCGAGACTGGCGCGAACGGGCGCGCTCGATGAGCCCGCGTTGCGCGCCATGCTGTGCGAAGCCGGCGTGCCCATGCTCTCAACCCGAATCGTTCGGTCGGTCGGCGCCGCGGCGCACGCCGCGGCCGCGCTCGGCTACCCGGTCGTGCTCAAGGGCAGCAGCGCGCATCTGCCGCACAAGACCGAGCACAAACTGGTGCACCTTGGCTTGAGTTCGCCTGATGCGGTGAAGGCGGCTTACGCCGATCTCGCCACCCGGCTGAGAGATCTCGTTCCGGGTGGCGAGGCGAGCGACATCATTGTTCAGCCGATGCTTGAGGACGGCGTCGAACTCATCGTCGGCATTCGCAACGATCCGGCCTTCGGCAGCCTGGTGATCGTCGGGCTTGGCGGCGTCTTCGTCGAGCTCATCGACTCGGTCGCCGTCCGGCTCGGGCCGATCGGCCTCGAGCAGGCACGCGCCATGCTGGGCGAGACGCGGGCGGGCGACCTGCTTGCCGGCTTTCGCGGCAGCAGGCCATACGATGTTGCGGCGGCGGCCGCGGCCATTGCCGCGCTGTCGGATTTCGGCGCCGCGACAGAAGGCCTGGTCGAAAGCCTCGAGATCAATCCGCTCATCGTGCTCGAGCAGGGCGCCTTTGGCGTCGACGTCCTGGCCCGGCGACCGGAGCGGACGCGGTAGGATTCGCCACTGGGAGGAGCACGCAGCATGGCATTCGAGGAGCTCACTTACGAAGTCGATGACAGGGTCGCGGTGCTGACCCTCAACCGGGCCGAGCGGCTGAACGCCCTCAGCAAGCGGCTTGTCGACGAAGTCATTGCCGCCATCGCGCAGGCCGATGCCGACCCCGAGGTACGCGTGATCATCGTCACCGGAAGCGGCGAGAAAGCCTTTTCCGTAGGCTACGACATCAAGGAATCGGCCGAGGTCCCGCAGCGCACGCTTGCCGAGTGGCGGGCGCGCATGCAAAAGGATCTCAAGTTCACCTACGCCGCATGGGATTGCAGCAAACCGGTCATCTGTGCGATCAATGGCTTCTGCCTCGCGGGTGCCCTCGAGTTTGCGCAGTGCTGCGATATCCGCTACTGCTCGGCGGATGCACGCTTTGGCGTGGTTGAAACGCGCTTTTCAAACGGCATCGCGACCATGATCATGCCGTGGATTCTCGGTAACCGCTGCCGGGAGTTGATCTACACGGGCGATATGTTCGGCGCCCAGGAAGCGTATCGACTCGGCCTCGTCGATCGAGTTTTTCCCAGGTCCGAGTTGCACGCCGAAACGCTCAGGATCGCGAAGAGAATGTCGCGTGTCGCGCTCGATTGCCTCAAGTTCAACAAGCGCGCGATCAACCAATCTTTTGAGGGAATGGGGCTACGCGCGGCAATCCAATACGGCTCGGAAGCCTGTGTCATGATGGACGCAATCAGTTCGCCCGAAGCGCGGGAATTCGATCGCCTGCGCCGCTCGGCGGGCCTGCGTTCGGCGCTCAAGTGGCGCGATGATCAGTTCGCTCCCTTCGAGTGAAAAGGCGTCGGCCGCTTGGCGGCGTCGATGGCACTCGCACCGGACAACTGCTGCGTCGGCAAGACCGCTTGAGCCATCGCTGCCGGGATCGGGCGCGGCCCGAATCATCGGTTGAGGGCGCGCAAAGGAATTCAACATGGTCGATGTGATCGAAACAGACGTCCTGGTGATCGGGGGCGGCGCCGCCGGCACGAACGCGGTGCTGAAGGCTGCCGACCGCGGCGTCAGGGTCACGCTGGTCGTCAAGGGGCTGCTCGGCAAGAGCGGCTGTTCCATCTTCGCCAGCGGCATTCCTTTCGGCACGCCGACACAGCAGTGGCTCGTCGACGACGTCAGCCCCGAGGAGCGGGCCCGCGATCGCTGGCGACTCATGATCCGCTACTACAATCATTATCTCGCCGACCAGGAATACTGCGGTCGCATGGAAGAATTCATGCGCAACGAATTCTTCTCCGACCTTGAGCGCCTGGGCATCTATTGGCGTCGCGATGACCAGGGGCAGCTCATGGCGGTCGCGAGCCGTACGCCGACCCTCGTTGCCCACAAACAGGGAACATCGGGCCCGATCATCATGGACAAGCGGCGGCGGGAGATCTTTCGCCGCGGCATTGCGGTGCACGAGGAGTGCGCGGTGACCTCGCTTTTGACCGACGGCGAGCGGGTGGTCGGGGCCACGGTGCTCGATTATCGCCGCGGCCGGTTCTTCGTCATTGCGGCGAAGTCGACCATTCTCGCCACGGGCCACTCGGACTACCTGGCGACGCGCTCGACGGGGACGCGGGAGCAGTCGGCCGACGGGGTGGCGATGGCGCTGCGCGTGGGTGCCGAGCTCGCCAACCTGGAGATCCAGTGGTGGCACGCGAGCGACGTGGCGGCGCCGCGCGCCTGGATGCGCTTCCACCTCTATCCCAATCCGCTGATGGGAACCAAGGAGACCGCGAGGCTTTACAACTCCGAGGGCGAGATGTTCTTCGAGCAGAAGACCCACTGCCCCGGCGCAGTCGCGCCCTATTATGAGCAGATTCGGCGCCTGGCGCGCGAGGTCATGGCCGGCAAGGCGCGCTGGGACGGCGGCTATTACTCGGGCTACGACCACATCCCGCGGGAGATCACGAACGCCTATCAGCACCAGGCGAAGGTGTGGAGCAAGCTGGGCCTGGATATCGGCAAGGACCGGATCGAGTGCGGCATCACCTGGCACATGCGTCATGGCGGCCTCAACGTCAATGCGGAGAGGATGGAGACGAGCCTGCCCGGTCTCTACGTCGCCGGCGGCCTGGGATGCCATTACCTGGGTGGAGTCGGCGCGGGTAGCTTTGACGGCAAGGTGGCGGGGGAGGCGGCGGCGGACGCGGCGGCAGGTGGCGGGCGCAAGGCGCTCCCGGACCAGGCTGCGGCGGCGGAGGAGAAACGGGTGTTCGGGTTTCTGCGCGCGGGCGGGGAGGGGGTGCGGCCGATCGAGGCGAAGCTGCGCATCCGGCAGATCATGTGGGAGCTTGGCTACGTGAAGAACGAGCGGAAGTTCAATGTGGCGCTGGAGGCGCTGCAGGCGGTACGGCAGGAGATGATTCCGCGGCTTAGTCTGCAGAGCACGTCGCGCAGCTGGAACACCGGCTGGATGGATGCGCTCGACGCGTGTTCGATGCTCGATGCGTGCGAGGCGACGGTGCGTTCGGGGCTGAACCGGAAGGAGAGCCGGGGGCCGTTCTACCGGGAGGACTATCCGTACGTGGACAACGAGAACTGGATGTGCCGCAACATCGTCAGCCGGGTCAACGGCGAATGGCGGTCGCGGATAGAGCCCATCGCTGCGCCCTACCTTACACCGGAGAGAGGCCGTGAGCCCTTTTTCGAGGTCGACTACTGAGCCGGGGACGACCCGGGTTCGCGTCGATCGCGGCGAACCCGGGCGTGCGGTCCCCTGTGCTCCGCGACTCGGAGCGGGTCTTTCGAGGCACGGGGAACAGCTCAATCGACGAAGCGGCTTTCCTTGATGATGGTCTGAGCGCCCAGTTCATTGAGCCGCTCGCCCACTCGCGCCCCCAGCGCGGTTGGATCGGCATAATCGGTCTCGTCGTCGACCTCGATCAGGCTGCGCCCGTCGATGGAAATGACCGTGGCCCTGAGTTTCAGCTTGCCGTTTTCGATCCACGCGAAGCCGCCGATGGGCGAATCGCAATGACCATTCAGGGCCTTGAGCAGCGCGCGCTCGGCTCGATAGCAGTACCCCGTTTCCTTATGATCGATGGCGGCGAGCAGGCGGCGCACCTTCTCATTGGCGCTTGCATATTCGACGACGACGATGCCTTGACCGACTGCAGGGCACATCTCCGCCACGGAGAACACGCGCGAGATTCGATTCTTCAGGTCGATGCGTTCCAATCCCGCCTTGGCGAGCACGAGCGCGTCGATTGCGGGAGTCTTGGCGCCATAGTTGAATTCCATGGGCACGCTGCCATCGAGCCGGCCGATGCGTTTGTCGGCCGCACCACGGAAAGGAACAATGTGTGCCGCGGGAAAGAGCCGGCGCAGGAAGGCGGTGCGGCGGACCGACGCGGTGCCGATGACCGCGGGCGCATATCCGTCGTCCTGCGCGTGCGCGCCGGACTTGACGACCAAGGCATCCCGGGGATCGCTGCGCGGCAGGCAGGCGCCCAGGGAAAAGTCCGTGTTGGCATAGTATTCATCGTTTCCCGGGAGGTCTTTCAGGGAATGCATCGCCATGTCAGCATCTCCGGCCTGCATCATGCTGCGCATCGCGTTGATGAACGCCCCGCCCTTGCCACCCATCGCGCTAAGCCGACTTTTCAAATCGCGATCGGCATCCGCAGGACGCGTCACCATCTCGAATCTGTGCTCGGGGAATTTCTCCTGCAACGCCTGAATCACGGCTTCGCTCTGGCGCACCGCCATGACGCTGGCTCGCGTGCCGATCTTGAATAGCTCTGCCATCCCTCGCTCCAATGATTAACGCTGGACTCCGCCCGGTGCCGCCGACGTTAACATAAAGTGAACCAGGCGCGCGCCCCGGGCGCCTAAACATTGCCGGGCCTGCAGCGCGGCCGCGCTGGCGGAAGCCGATGCCAAGGGGTGGGATCGGCGGCCGGGCCCGGAACAGTTCCCGGGCAAGCCTTGACGGACATGGTGGAACGGACGATAATTCCGAATCCTAGAGAGAAATTCCGAAATACGGAATCTCAGGCCTGGGGCAATCCAGATGAGGGGCCGATGCAGCGTCAGCGCCGGACGAACTGGGAATCGACGGTGAAACGGGGGCGCGAGCGATTCGACGCCCGCCCGGAGAGCCGATCCACCCGGCCGCCGGGCTTGTCCACCCCGGGCGCGCCCACGTTATCATTACCGCCTGCCCGGATGGATACGCGGGCTCGTGCTGCGACCCGCGGGGCCGAACGCGGCACGCGAGTGACGGTGGCCCGAACGTCGCAAGCTCGGGCGGTGGCCCGTGTCCCGGGGTAAAGACCGGGCCCCCGGCATGATGTGCATGTTCCAACAGCGTGAGTGACCGGTTCCATGTATGCCGAGTTCGATCTGGAAATGCCCGACCGCCTCGACGAGGCGGTGCATCTGCTCGCCGGCAGCAACGGAGGGCAGACCGTCCCCCTGGCGGGCGGCTCGAATCTGATCGTCGACATTCGGGCCCGCCGCGTGGCGCCGGACCGGCTGGTCAGCCTGGGTCGGATCGGCGAGCTGCGCGGGATTCGACTCGCCGGCAAGCGGATGACCCTCGGCGGCAGGACCACGGTGAGCGACCTGATGCGCTCGCCTGAGGTCGCGGCGCATGGTGCGTCCCTGGTCGACTCGGCGCGGGTCTTTGCAGGGCAAATGGTGCGCAACACGGCGACGATCGCCGGCAATATCGCCTGCGGCTCGCCGGCAGCCGATCTGGTGCCGCCCCTGCTTTCGCTCGACGCCGAAGTCGTGCTCAGAAGCGCCTCGGGATCGCGGCGTGTCGCACTGGCCGACTACTTCACCCGGTACAAAGAGGATGTGCGCCGCAGCGACGAGCTGATAACCGTGATCGGGTGGGACGTGCCCGGGCCGCATAGCGCGAACCGATTCTACAAGCTGGCCCGGCGCAAGGGTGACGCGATTACCGTGACCGGAGTCGCGGTAACCATTGTCGTTGTCAACGGCGTCTGTTCGAAGGCGCGGATTGCGCTCGGCGCGGTCGCGCCAATCGTCATGCGGGCGACGGCTGCGGAGAAGTTGCTCGAGGGCCAGCGACTGACGGCGGCGCTGGTCGATGAGGCCGGGCGCAAAGCCGCCGAGGAAAGCAGCCCGATCGACGACATCCGGGCGTCGGCCGACTATCGCCGCCATACCGTTCACATGTTGACCCGGCGCCTCGTCAACGAGGCGTGGGCGCAGCTTATCTGAGGTACACCGCCATGTCGCGAGAAAGAACGCTTGCACTTGACGTCAACGGGCGACGTCACAACCACAGTTTCCCATCGCATCGCACGCTGCTCGAAGCGCTGCGCGAGCTCGGCTACGTCGACGTCAAGTGTGGATGCGAGAAAGGTGACTGCGGCGCCTGCGCGGTCCTGGTCGACGGCGAGGCGGTGGACAGCTGCCTGACGCTGGCGTGGACCGCGGAGGGACACGCCATCACCACGGTTGCCGGTCTGGGCGACGCCGACCACCCGCACCCATTGCAGGAGGCTTTCGCCAAATCGGGCGCGATTCAATGCGGTTACTGCACGCCGGGATTCATCATTGCCGGCGTGTCCCTGCTGCGCGAGACGCCCAACCCGAGCGACGACGACATCCGCCGCGGGCTGGGCGGGAACCTGTGCCGCTGCACCGGCTACCGGAAGATATTCGAAGCGGTAAGCGAGGTCGCGGCCGCGACCTCGGGCGGGCTCGAAAAATGAGCACGATCGTCGAAAGCCCTGCGACCAAGGTCGACGTCGAGCAGCGCCAAATCGGGCGCCCACTGGAGCGTATCGACGCCAAGGGCAAGGCCCTGGGCGCCACCCAGTACGCCGGCGACTACACGATGCCCAACGTACTGCACGCCAAGGTGCTGCGCAGCAGCCTGCCGAGCGCGACCCTGCGGCGGCTGGATGTAAGCAAGGCCCGCGCCCTGCGCGGGGTCGCTTGCGTGCTTACCGCCGCGGAATTGCCGGACCGGATGGCGGCGACCGACATTCCGGGACAGACCGGACAACAGCGGCAGAAGACCGACCAGCAGATCCTCGTTCGCGAGCGCGTGCGCTATTGCGGCGAGCCGCTGGCACTGATCGCCGCGGAGACCCGCGACATCGCCGAGCAGGCGATGCGGCTCATCGAACCCGAGCTCGAGCCGCTCCCGGGGGTATTCGATCCGATCGAGGCGCTGCAGCCGGGCGCTCCCCTGGTCCAGGGCACCGGTAACGTCGTTTCAACACAGAAGATGCGCAAGGGCGACGTCGAGAAGGGATTCGCCGCCGCCGACCTTGTTGTCGAGAACACCTTCCGCACGCAGTTCATCGAGCACGCATTCCTGGAGCCCGAGGTCGGGCTCGCCTGGGTCGACGAGGATGGTGTCATCAATATCCGCGTCTCAACCCAGGTCATCGAGCATTTCCGCTATGTCGCCGACGCGGTGGGCGTGCCGCACAACCGGGTCCGGATCCGGGGCGCCCTGGTCGGCGGCGGCTTCGGCGGCAAGGAGGACGTGACCGTCGAGATCTACCTGGCGCTGCTTGCCAAGGCCACCGGCAGACCCGTGCGACTCGAATACACGCGGGAGGAATCCTTCGTCGGCCATGGCAAACGCCATCCTTTCGTCATGACTTACCGCACCGGGGTCAAGAAGGATGGCCGGATCACCGCGGTCGAGACCAAGTTCATTGCCGATGCCGGCGCGTACGTCTTCCTCAGTCCCTACGTGCTGCTCTATGCCGCCGTGGCGGCGCCGGGCCCCTACAAGGTCGACAATCTATTCGTCGACGCCAAGGCAGTGGCCACCAACAACATGTACACCAGCGCCTTCCGTGGCTTCGGTGCGGCGCAGGCTTGCGTTGCCTACGAGCAACAGATGGACGAGGTGGCCAACGCCCTCGGCATGGATCGGCTCAAATTCCGTCGGCGGAACTATTTGCGGGCCGGCGACAAGATATCGACCGGGGTGTCGATCCCCAGCGCCATCTGGACCGAGCGCTGCGCGGACCAGGCCTGGATCGCACTGGGCGAGCCCACCGAAGCCTCCGGGCCGGTCAAGATCGGCCGCGGCCTGGCTGCCTACCAGCAGAGCTACGGCCGGATCACCTGGTTGCACGACACCTCCGAGTGCTGGGTCGGGGTCGAGGTCGACGGCACCGTCGTCGTGCGTTCCGGCGTCACCGACATCGGCGCGGGACAGGTCTCGGCGTTGGCGCAGATCGCGGCGGAGGTGCTCGGCGTTACCCTGCAGGACGTCGTCGTCTACAACAGCGATTCGGCGGTCACGCCATTGGCCGGCACGACTACTGCGACGCGCGCTCTATACATGACCGGCAACGCGGTCCGGCTCGCCGCGGAGGCGGTGCGCAAGCGCCTGGTCCAGTGTGCCGCCGCGAAGTTCAGTGTCGACGCGGCGCGGGTCGACATGGCGTTCTCGAAGGTGTTCGTCGCCGACGACCCGGAGCAGTCGATGGCCTTTGCCGATCTGGCCAAGATCAGCGCGGCCGAAGGAATTCATCGCTCGGAGCTCGTCATGTTCCGCGCCCCATTCACCGACAAAGTCGACCCCGAAACCGGGCAGGGACAGGTTCACCCTGACTATGGCTACGGCGCGCACGCGATCGAGGTCGCGGTGGACATCGAAACCGGCGAGATCACCGTGCTGAAGAGCATCGGCGCCCACGACGTCGGACGGGCCATCAACCCCTCTGCGGTTGAAGGGCAGATCGAAGGCGGGGCCGTGCAGGGCCAGGGCTACGCGTTGAGCGAGGAGCTGATCTTCCAGGAGGGCCGACTGCAGACGCCGTCGTTGAGCGAGTACCTCATTCCCACGGCCATGGACGTGCCGCGGGTGACGAGCATCATTCTCGAATCAGGGAGCGGACTGGGTCCGTTTGGCGCCAAGGGAATCGGCGAGGCGGCGCTGACTCCGGTGGCCCCGGCCATCGCCAACGCCGTGGCCGACGCCATCGGCGTGCGTATTGCGGATCTTCCCATCACGCCGGAAAAGGTGATCAGGGCTCTGCGCCAGGTGGAGGCGAAAGGAAAGCGGGCCGCCGGCCCCTAGCGCCCGGGCGACCGGATTCGATCGTTGTGGAGGCGTGATGCTCCGGTCAGAGCGCCGGCAGGGCGGCGCCCTCTGCGAACTTCAGTTCGGCCTCGAGACGCGCCGCAATGAGGCGCGCGGCATCGTCGAGGGCACGGATTACTTCGCGCTTGTCGAATTCCATGAGCCGCCGCTTGAGCGCGACGATGCCGACGCTGTAGATCACGCCGGCGCTAGGCAGGTGGATGGGACAGGCATAGCTCAATACGCCCGGATCGAGCTCGTCGGTACAAACGGCGAAGCCCTGCAACCGCACCTGCGCGAGGTCGCGGCGCAACTGCGCATGGTCGACGACGGTCTTGTCGGTGTACTTGCGCAGCGGCAACGCCAGCTGCTTGGTGATCACCTGCTTGGGCTGAAACGCGAAAATCGCCTTGGCTGACGCCGCGGCATTGATGGGCATGACCCGGCCCGGCTGCACGTAGGATTGATGCACGTTCTCCGGCATCGCCGAGGCCACCGACTCGACGCCGCTGCCGTTGAGCTTGGCCACGAACGCCGTCTCGCCAAAGTGAGTAACCAACTCCTGCAGCACGGGCTGCACCAGGGCGGCAAGGGTCGCGCGCGAGTGGGCAAGGTGGAACAGGCGGATCAGGCGCGGCCCGAGACGATAGGTTTTCTGACCCTCCGGCTGCGCCAGGTAACCGACATCGAGCAGGGCATTCAACAGGCGGTGCATGGTGCCGCTGGACAGGCCCGTCCCGCGCATAATCTCGGTCAGCGAGAGGCCGGTCCTGCTGGCGGCGACGATCTCCAGGATCAGGGCGTACCTGGCCAGCACCCCGCGCGGATAGTTGCGGCTGTTTCGCGGCAATCGAATGTTCCAGATAGCGAAAATAGTTTTCGGTTGATCAAGTGTAGCGCAGGCGGGCCGGATCTCGCAAGGACCGCGATTCGCCGGCGGCACGCGCAGGCTGGCGCGCGCGGAAGCGGCAGGGCGGAGCGCTCGCGCCGCGGCGGCGGGCGCAAGGTGGCCGCCCCGGCTTGACACGCTTCGCTGCCGGCATTAGCATTCGTGAAACGAAATACTATTTCATAAGACGGAAAAAGTAGCATGAGGCGCAACGCGATCGGCCCCGCGCGGCGGCGGCGATGAGCGCGGGCCGGTGGCGGGTCGGCGTGGACATAGGCGGCACGTTCACCGATGTCGTCGCCGTGGACCCTGCAAGCGGCGCGACCCGGACCGCGAAGGTCTGCACGCGACCCGGCGACCCGCTGGCGAGCCTGCGCGCGGCAGTCGCGGCGGTCGGGCTCGCCTGGAACGATGTCGATGTGCTCGTCCACGGCACGACGCTGGTTACCAATGCGATCGTCGAGGAAAAGTTGCCCGCGGTGGCGCTCGTCGCAACGCAGGGCTTTGCCGACGTGCTGAGCATTGGTCGCCAGAACCGCCGCTCGCTCTACTCCTTGAGCCTCCCGCCGCGACTGCCGCCGCTGATCCCGGAGCAGCTCTGCTTCGAAGTGCGCGAGCGCATCGGGCCCGACGGCCGCATCAAGGTGCCGCTGGACCCGGCGGACATCGAGCGCGTCGTCGAGGCGGTGCGCCGCTCCGGCGTCTCCTCCGTCGCCGTATCGCTGCTCCATGCCTATGCGAGTCCGCAGCACGAAGCGAAGGTCGCCCAGAGCCTTGCCGCCGTCGTGCCGTACGTGTCGCAGTCGCACCGCGTCAATCCCGAAGAGCGCGAGTACGAGCGCACCAACGCCACGGTGCTCAATGCGGCCCTGATGCCGCTGGTGGGCGCCCATCTCGATGAACTCGAGCGCGAAGTGCCCAAGGGCACGCATTTCCATCTGTTTCATTCCGCCGGAGGCATGGCGGCGACGGCCATGGTGCGCGAGCGCCCGCTCGTGCTCGCGCTCTCCGGCCCGGCCGCCGGCGTCTCGGCCGCGCGCCACGTGGCGCGGGAGCTCTCGCTCGACCATGTGCTGACGCTCGACATGGGCGGCACGACCACCGATGTCTGTCTGATCCGACAGGGGAAGCCGGAAACGCGCCGGGAGGCGAGCCTGGCCGATCGTCCGCTGCGCCAGCCCATGGTGGCGGTGCAGTCCATCGGCGCCGGCGGAGGGTCGATCGCCACGGTCGAGGCGGGCATGCTGCGGGTCGGGCCACACAGTGCCGGCGCGAATCCCGGCCCGGCCTGCTACGGTCTTGGTGGCACCGCGCCGACCGTCACCGACGCCAATCTGTTGCTCGGGTATATCGACGCGTCGAAGCCGCTGGCCGACGGCGTGCGCATGGACCAGTCGCTCGCCGCCGCGGCCATCGGGCAACTCGCCGCCAGCCTGGGCCTGCGCACGATCGAGACGGCGCTGGGGATCGTGCGGGTGGCTAACGCGAACATGCTGCGAGCGCTGCGCAACGTGACCGTGGATCGCGGCATCGACGGGCGCCGCTGCACGCTCGTGGCCTTCGGCGGCGCCGGGCCGCTGCACGCGGCGGCGCTGGCGCGCGAGTTCGGCATCCACACGGTGGTCGTGCCGGCATTCTCCAGCGCCTACTCGGCCCTGGGCTGTGCCGTGGCCGAACTGAGCTACACCCAGCAGCGTACGGTGCGCATGGCCAGCCGCGACTGGGCGCCCGAGCGCCTGGCCCGGCTGCGTGACGAGCTGCTCGCCGGGATGGTTTTCGACAACACCGCCGAAACGGACGCGGCGGTGGTCGAAGACACCGCGCTCGTGCGCTACGTCGGCCAAAGCTATTCGGTCGAAGTGCCGTATCACCACCCCGCGGAGGTCACGACGCTGACTCGAGATTTTCGGGCCATGCATGAGCAGCTCTACGGCTTCTCGAGCGAGGAGGAATGGGAACTCGAGGCAATCCGGGTCACGGCATCCGCCGCGACCTCGCCCGTGGAGGCGCAGCCACCCCGCCCACCCACGCGTGCGACCTTGGCGCCGATCTCGGTCGGATCGTGCTGGTTCTCTGCCGCGCAGGCGACCCAGACGCCGCGCTACCGCCGGGAGGAGATCAGCGCGCCGGCGCGTATCGTCGGGCCGGCGATCGTCGAAGACGACTGGTCGACGATTACGCTGCCGCCGGGTACGGCCCTCGAGGCGACTTCCGGCGGGCATCTCGCGCTTCGCTTCACGGCGACACCGAGCCAGTCGTGATCGACCCGATTACGCTCGAGGTGATTCGCAGCGCGCTGACCGCTGCAGCCGAGGAGATGTCGCTCGTCGTTATGCGCTCCGCGCGCTCGCCCTTGCTGCGCGAAGCCGGCGACCTGTCTTCGGCGCTGACCGACGCCGCCGGCGAGATGATCGCCCAGGGCCGGGATATTCCGATGCACCTGGGCGTGATGTGCTTCACCGTCAAGGAGTTCCTCAAACGCGTACCGTCCACGGCACTTGCCCCAGGCGACGTCTGGTTTCTCAATCTGCCGGAGATCGGCGGCAACCATCTGCCGGACGTGAAGGCCATCCGCCCGGTGTTCGCCGACGGCGAGCTGTTCGCCTTCGCCATCAGTCTCGCCCATTGGGCCGACATCGGCGGCGCGGCCCCGGGCAGCTACTTCGCGAGCGCCACGGACATCTGGCAGGAAGGCCTACGGATCAGCCCGACGCGGCTGTTCACCGCCGCCGGCCCGGATCGCGAGAAGCTCGCGCTGGTGCTTTCGAACGTGCGCGGCGCTCCGGAGCGTGAAGGCGATGTTCACGCCCAGATGGCAGCGACCATGGCCGGCGAGCGGCGCCTGCACGAGCTTGTCGCCGAACACGGGCTCGAGCTCGTGAAGGCCGCGATGGCGGTGCTGCAGGAGCGCTCGGAGCAGCAAATGCGCGAAGCGATCCGGGCCATGCCGCAGGGCGTATTCGACGGCGAGGACTTCCTCGACGACGACGGCATCCACGACCGGCCGATCGCCATCCGCGTCCGCATCACCTTTCGCGATGGCGACGCGAAGTTCGATTTCACCGCCTCCGACGATGCGGCGGACGGCCCGGTCAACACCACGCCGTTCATTGCCGTCGCGGGTGCGCTGTACGCCATGAAGTGCCTCAGTCGCGTGGATATCCAGCCGAACGGTGGCGCGCTCCGGCCGCTCCAGGTCTCGACCCGCCCGGGGTCGATCCTGGAGCCGCCGCCCACTCGGCCCGTGGTCGGCGGCAATCACGAGACCTCGCAACGCGTAGTCGATGCGATCTTCCGGGCCCTCGAACCGGTGCTGGCGAAGCAGCTCACCGCCGGCGGCCCGACCACCTCCGGGCTCCTGCTGTTCGGCATGCGCCGCGCCGACGGCGCCTGGGTCACGCTCTACGAGACGCACGGTGGCGGAGAAGGCGCGCGGTCCGACCGGGACGGTTCTCCGGTCGTCCGCGTGCACATGTCGAACGTCATGAACACGCCGGCTGAAGTCATCGAGGCGGAGTATCCGATCGAGATCGTGCGCCACGCGCTGCGGCGCGGCTCAGGCGGCGCCGGGGCGCATCGCGGCGGCGACGGGCTCCTGCGCGAGTACCGGATGCTGACCGACGGCGTGTCGCTCACCAGCATGTTTGAGCGCCGCGTCATCCCGCCGTACGGGCTTCAAGGTGGCTCGCCCGGCGCGACCTTCCGCGTCACCCTCGTGAAGGCCGAAGGCACGCGTCTGGAGGTCAAGGGCAAATCCAACCTGCGGCTCGACGCGGGTGACCGCGTCATCCTGGAGAGCTGTGGTGGCGGCGGCTACGGCTCGCCGATAACATCGGGCAAGAGGGAGAAGGCGACATGAGACTTGCAAACAAAACAGGCATCGTGACCGGTCCGGCCAAAGGCATGGGCAAGGCCATCAGCGAGACGCTTGCGCGCGAGGGTGCCGATTTGGTGCTAGCCGGGCGCGATACGGCGGCAATCGATGCGGTCGCAGCCAGCATCCGCGCGCTTGGACGCAGGGCCGAGGTCGTCAAGACCGACGTAACCGATGCCAAGCAGGTCGAGGCAATGGTGCAGCGTGCAGTGCAGCTCTTCGCTGGCCGAATCGACATCCTGGTCAACGTCGCAGGGGTCACCGGTCCGATCGAAACGCCGGTCTGGGAAATCAAGCCGGAGGACTTCGAGATGGTGTTGCGGGCCAACGTGCTGGGCACCTTCCTGCCGATCAAGTACGCGCTGCCGCACATGATCAAGCGCAAGAGCGGCAAGATCATCAACATCGGCGGTACCTCGGGCTTGCGCGGCTATCGCTACCGCACCGCGTACAGCGCCTCCAAATGGGCGGTACGCGGTGTCACGCGCACCGTGGCGCTCGATGTCGGCGATTACAATATCAACGTCAACGCCGTGTGTCCCGGCATCGTCCAGACGCCGCGCATGGACAAGCTGTGCGAGGAGAAGGCAAGCAAGCGCGGCTGGACCAGGGAGCAGGTTTACCAGGAGTATGTCGACGACATGGCGCTCAAGCGCGTGACCGAGCCGCAGGACGTCGCCGACGCGGTGCTTTTTCTGGCGAGCGAGGAGAGCCGTCAGCTCACCGGCCATGAGATCGTGGTCGATGGCGGCTGGGACGTCTAAGCGGACGCGCTCGAAAGTGCCGCTGGGAACCCGCGGAGGAATCGGTGGAGGTGTGATGACGCATGCGATCGAACGACGCCACGAGTCGGAAAGCGCGGACCTCCCGCGTCTGATGGTGATCGGCGGCAGCAAGGTAGCGGCGGCGGGCGGCCGGCGATTCGCAACCGTCGATCCGGCCAGCGGTCGCGTCATCGCCGAGGTTCCGGCAGGCGGCGCGGCGGACGTCGATCGTGCCGTTGCCGCAGCCAAGGCGGCACTGCGCGGGGACTGGCGCACGACGCTGCCGGCCGAGCGCGCGCGCATCCTTTATCGCACGGCGGCACTCATCCGGCAGGACGCGGTGCGGCTTGCGCGCATCGAAACCCTCGACAGCGGCAAGCCGCTGCGCGAGGCCAAGGGCGACATCGAGACCGCGGCGCGCTACTTCGAGTACTACGCCGGAATCGCCGACAAGATGCAAGGCGATACGATTCCTCTCGGGCCCGACTACGTTTCGTTTACCCTGCATGAGCCAGTCGGCGTCACGGCCCACATCATTCCGTGGAATTTTCCGCTGGTCACGACCGCGCGTGGCATCGCGCCGGCGCTCGCCTGCGGCTGCACGGCCGTCGTCAAGCCGGCGGAGCAGACCCCGCTCACGGCAATCCTGCTTGCCGAAGTCCTGGAGCAGGCGGGCCTGCCGAAGGGTGTCTACAACGTGGTGACCGGCTACGGCGAGGAGGCGGGCGCGCCGCTCGTCAGCCATCCGGACGTAGCGCACGTGACTTTCACCGGCTCGGTCGAAACGGGCAAGTTCGTCATGAAGTCGGCGGCTGAGCATATTGCGTCGGTGACGCTCGAACTGGGTGGCAAGTCGCCGCTGATCGTGCTGGCCGACGCCGACATCGGCGCTGCGGTCCAGGGCACGCTCAAGGCCATCTACATGAACGCCGGGCAGGTCTGCTCGGCCGGCTCGCGTCTTATCGTCGAGCGGCGCGTGCGCGATGCGATGCTCGAGCGTCTGGCCAAGGCAGCGGCCGGGCTCAAGCTCGGCCACGGGCTCGACGACCCCGACCTCGGGCCGCTTATTTCCCAGGAGCAGCTCGACCGGGTCGCGGGCTACGTGGCCAGTGCGAAGCGGCGGGGGCTCGACATTCTGGTCGGTGGCGAGCGGGCGAGTGTGCCGGGGCTCGGCGGCGGCTGGTTCTACAACGCGACCATCATCGACGGCGCGGCAAGTGGCGACCCGGTCGTCCAGGAGGAGATCTTCGGCCCGGTGCTCACGGTACAGACTGCGGACACAGCCGAGGAAACGCTCGCCCTCGCCAACGGCACGGCTTATGGCTTGGTCGCCGGAATCTATACGCAGGACATCGGCCGCGCGCTGCGCCTGGCGCGTGATCTGGAGGCCGGACAAGTGTTCATCAACCAGTTCTTCGCCGGGGGTGTCGAGACGCCGTTTGGCGGAGTCAAGCAGAGCGGATTCGGGCGCGAGAAGGGCTTGGACGCACTGAAATCCTACTACCGCGTCAAATGCGTCACCACACGCCTCTAAAAGCGCATCCACCAAGGAGCAACCGGGTCATGAGCAGCACCGATGTCGTTACCGAGCGTTCTCTCAGGTATCGCTGGTCGCCTTTTAGCCGCACGCGCTATATCGAGCAGCATGGCTTGCTCTCCATCGTTCGGGGCAAGGGCTCGAAGGTCTACGACGTGAACGGGCGCGAGTATCTCGACGCCCACGCCTCGCTCTGGCTCGTGAATGTCGGCTATGGCCGCGAAGAGATCGTCGAGGCGGTGCATCGCCAGATGCAGAAGCTGCCGTGGTTCTCCTGCTTCGAGGGCTACACGAACCTGCCCTCGATCGATCTCGCCGAGCGGCTGGTGGGCATGCTCAAGCCGGAAGGCATGGACAAGGTCTTTTTCTCCGGCAGCGGATCCGAGGCGGTCGAGACCGCGCTCAAGATTGTCCGTCAATACTGGAAGCTCAAGGGCAAGCCGGAAAAATACAAGATCGTCTCCCGCAATCGTGCCTATCACGGGGTCACCTTCGGCGGCATGAGCGCGACCGGGATGCCCGCGAACCGGGCCATGTTCGAACCGCTTTTGCCCGGTTTCCTGCACGCGCCCTGTCCGGACCCGTACTTGCGCGAGGTCGATGCGCCCGACGATCGCTTTGCCCGGGCCTGCGCCGAGGCACTCGAACAGATGATCAAGACGGAGGGTGCCCACACGGTGGCGGCGATCATCGTCGAACCCGTGCAGGGGGCAGGCGGCGTGATCATTCCGCCGGACGGCTATCTCCAGGAACTGCGGGAGGTGGCGACGCGAAATGACGTCCTGTTGATCTTTGATGAAGTCATCACCGGCTTCGGTCGCACCGGGGACCTGTTCGGCGCGCGGCACTGGGGAGTTCGCCCGGACATCATGGCGTTCGCCAAGGGCATCACCAGCGGCTACCTGCCGCTGGGCGCGACTGCCGTGAGCGCGCCGGTGTTCGAAACGTTCTATGCCAACGAGAAGCAGGGCCCCTTTCGCCATGGCAACACTTACAGCGGCCATCCGACCGCCTGCGCCGCGGCGCTGGCGAATCTCGATATCCTGGAGCGGGAAGACCTCGCGGGTAACGCCAAGCGCGTCGGCCGCCGGCTGCTGGACGGACTCAAGGGCTTCACAAAACACGAGATCGTCGGCTTCGTCGATGCGGTCGGGTTGCTCGCCCGCGTCCAACTCGTGCGCGACCGCAAGACCCGCGCCCTGTTCGCGCCGGAGCTCGGCGTGGCCGACCGGATCGCGCGGCGGGCGCGCGAGCTCGGCGTGATCTTCCGCCCGCTGCCGGGCGACGCGCTTTCCTTCTCCCCGCCGCTGTGCCTGACCACGAGCGAGGCGGACACGATCGTGAAGGTGGTCGACCAGGCTATCGGCGACGTGGCGGCGACACTATGAGCAATCCGGTCGCCACAGACGCCGGCCATAGGATCGCCATGCAAGCGCGCACAACGACGACCACTCGCCGGCCGGCTTCCCGAGCAGATTGCCGGGCGTGGCCAGCCGAAGACCAGATTGTCTGCAGCCGTCGATCCGACCGGGCGAACGGTTGCAGCACGCGGGAGACGACAATATGACTGATGTGATCGAGACCGATGTCCTGGTGATCGGGGGCGGGGCGGCCGGCACGAACGCGGTGCTCAAGGCGGCCGATCGCGGCGCCAAAGTGACGCTGGTGGTGAAAGGCCTGGTGGGCAAGAGCGGCTGTTCTATTTTTGCCAGCCATCTTCCCTACCACGACGTCAGTACCGAGGAGAGAAAGCGCGATCGGCTGCGGTTCATGGTGCGCTTCTACAATCATTATCTGGCTGACCAGGAGTACGCCCGTCGCATGGAACGCTATATGCAGACGGAGTTCTTCGCCGATCTCGAGCGCCTGGGCGTCTATTGGCGGCGGGACGACCAGGGGCGCCTGATGGCCATTGCAAGCCGCACGCCGGCGTTGGTTGTCCACAAGCAGGGGGCGTCGGGTCCCATCATCATGGACAAGCGGCGGCGGGAGATTTTTCGCCGCGGCATTGCGGTGCACGAGGAGTGCGCGGTGACCTCGCTTTTGACCGACGGCGAGCGGGTGGTCGGGGCCACGGTGCTCGATTATCGCCGCGGCCGGTTCTTCGTCATTGCGGCGAAGTCGACCATTCTCGCCACGGGCCACTCGGACTACCTGGCGACGCGCTCGACGGGGACGCGGGAGCAGTCGGCCGACGGGGTGGCGATGGCGCTGCGCGTGGGTGCCGAGCTCGCCAACCTGGAGATCCAGTGGTGGCACGTGAGCGACGTGGCGGCGCCGCGCGCCTGGATGCGCTTCCACCTCTATCCCAATCCGCTGATGGGAACCCAGGAGACGTCGCGCCTTTACAATTCCCAGGGCGAGATGTTCTACGAGCAGAAGACCCATAGCCCGGGCGCATCGGCACCCTATTTTGAGCAGATTCGGCGCCTGGCGCGCGAGGTCGCTGCCGGCAAGGCGCGCTGGGACGGCGGCTATTACTCGGGCTACGACCACATCCCGCGGGAGATCACGACGACGCATCAGCACCAGGCGAAGGTGTGGAGCAAGCTGGGCCTGGATATCGGCAAGGACCGGATCGAGTGCGGCATCACCTGGCACATGCGCCAGGGTGGAATCAACGTGGACACCGAGAGGATGGAGACGAGCCTGCCCGGTCTCTACGTCGCCGGCGGCCTGGGGTGCCATTACCTGGGTGGAGTCGGCCCGGTCAGCTACGATGGCAAGGTGGCGGGGGAGGCGGCGGCGGACGCGGCGGCAGGTGGCGGGCGCAAGGCGCTCCCGGACCAGGCTGCGGCGGCGGAGGAGAAGCGGGTGTTCGGGTTTCTGCGCGCGGGCGTGGAGGGGGTGCGGCCGATCGAGGCGAAGCTGCGCATCCGGCAGATCATGTGGGAGCTTGGCTACGTGAAGAACGAGCGGAAGTTCAATGCGGCGCTGGAGGCGCTGCAGGCGGTACGGCAGGAGATGATTCCGCGGCTTAGTCTGCAGAGCACGTCGCGCAGCTGGAACACCGGCTGGATGGATGCGCTCGACGCGTGTTCGATGCTCGATGCGTGCGAGGCGACGGTGCGTTCGGGGCTGAACCGGAAGGAGAGCCGGGGGCCGTTCTACCGGGAGGACTATCCGTACGTGGACAACGAGAACTGGATGTGCCGCAACATCGTCAGCCGGGTCAACGGCGAATGGCGATCGCGGATAGAGCCCATCGCTGCGCCCTACCTTACACCGGAGAGAGGCCGTGAGCCCTTTTTCGAAGCCGACTATTGAGCCGGGGAAGGTTCGCCTTCGTCTCTACCGCTTCGATCCGGCGGTCGACAGTGTGCCGCGCTACGAAGCCTACGAGGTGCCGCATACGCCGCGCATGCGCATCATGGACGTGCTCGATTACGTGCACGAGAACAAGGCGGTGGATTTTGGTTACCGCTGGCTGTGTGGCTCGAAGAAATGCGGCACCTGCGCGGTGAACGTCAACGGCTCGCCGAAGCTTGCCTGCTGGGAGGAGGCGGAGCTGGAGATGACCATCGAGCCGCTGAGCAATATGCCGGTCATTCGCGACCTGGTGACCTCGCGCGATGGGTTCGAGGCGCAGCTGGCCCGGCTCTCGCCGATGCTGGTGCGCAAAGAGGAGTACCCGGGCTTTCCGGAACCGCTGACGGCGCTGCAACTGGCGCCGACGGCGCATCTGCGCGACTGCATCCAATGCCTGGCATGTCAGTCGGTGTGCCCGGTGCTCAAGCAGCCGGACAGCGAGTTTGCCGGTCCGGCCCTGCTGGTGGCCTTGAGCGAGCTGGCCCAGGACCCGCGCGACGCAGGCGACCGGGCGCGGCTGGCCGGCGAGGTGGCGCACGTCTTCCACTGCGTGTCCTGCTACGAGTGCGAACGGGTGTGTCCGGTGGAGATCCCGATCGTCGGCGAGGCGATCGAGCCGCTCAAGCGCCTGGTGTACAAGGCCGGGGCGACGGCGGGGGCGCGGCACGCGCGGGCGTTCCTGGACGTGGTCAAGACGCGCGGTTATCTTAACCCGACGCGGCTGGCGCTCAAGACCAAGGGCCTGAGCCTGAATGCGCTGCGGCTGGCGCTGCGGCTGGTGCCGCGGGGCAAGGTCGATTTGGGCAAGGCCTTGCTGCAGCGGCCGGCGCCGGGTGCGAAGGTCATCGGCAAGACCTACGAGTCGAGCGAGGAAAGCAAATGAAACGCCGCTACGCCTATTTTCCGGGATGCTCGGCCAAAGGGACCTGCGGCGAGCTCGACCTGAGCACGCACGCGGTGGCGGCCATGCTGGGCATTGAATTGGTGGAGCTTGAGAATCCGGGCTGCACCGGGGCGCGGGAGTTCCGGGCGATCAGCGAGCAGCTGCACCTGACGGCGAACGGCCGCATCCTGGCCCTGGCCGAGCGCCAGGGCAGCGACCTGGTGGCGGTGTGCGACACCTGTCTTTTGAACCTGATGGAAACCAACCAGCGGCTGAAGGCCGACGCGCAAGCGCGCGAGGCGGTGAACGCTGCCCTGGCCGAGGAGGGGCTCAAGTTCGAAGGCAAGAGCGAGGTCAAGCACTTTCTGTGGGTGCTCACCGAGGACGTGGGGGAGCAGAAGCTGCGGGAGCGGATGGTGCGGCCGTTGCGCGGTCTGCGGGTGGCGCCGTTCTATGGCTGCCACATCCAGCGCCCGGCGACGGTCTACGCCGCGGGCCCGGGGAGCGAGACGCCGGCGCTCGATCGGCTGTGCCGGCTGCTCGGCGCCGAGGTCGTGCCCTACGAGGGGGCGAACAAGTGCTGCGGCTTTCACGTGGTGGGGGTCGAGGAGAAGATCGCGCTGCGGATGAGCGGCTCGCACCTGACCAGCGCCAAGAGCAATGGCGCCCAGTGCATCGTCACCCCATGTCCTCTGTGTCACACGGTATTCGACGCCTACCAGCCGAGCATCGAGCGCGAGCTCAAGAGCAACTACCAGGTTCCCATCCTCCACGTCTCGCAGCTGGTCGGGCTCGCCCTGGGACTGCCGCCCGAGAGCCTGGCACTGTCCCGTCACGTCGTCACCTGCGAAGCCGTCCTCGCCCATATCGGCGCCGACGGCAAAGCGCGACCGGTGGTCGCGTCCGGGCCGTGATGAGTGGCGACAGGTAAAGGAGGCCCGCAGCAACGATCCGATCCGGTCGACGTTAGCCTCGATCCTGGCTCGTGGCGTCGGTACACGACAGGAAGATGCGTTTTGTCATGCAAATCCTAGGAGGTGCATCATGACTCAAGACAACAACAGTCGGTGTGGCGGCAAGCGCAAGTTTTCCCGCAGGGATCTGTTGCGCGGCGCAATCGGGCTGGGTACGGGGGTAGCCGCTCTGGGGGTGTTGCCCCTGATCGGACGCAGTTCGCCGGCACAAGCGCAGGCAGCTCGCGCAGGGTCGGCCGGGAAAGTGGTCGTTCGCAATGGCGGAGGCGCCTACGAAGACGCATTGCGCAAGGCCATCTTCGAACCGTTCACCGCAGAGACCGGTATCGAGGTCGTTTCGTTTCCTACCAACGTTACCAAACTGGTGGCAATGGTCGAGTCCGGCAACATTCAGGTCGATGTGGCCGATCTCGGAGAATTCACGACCGTTACCTTCGAGCAGCGGGGAGCGCTGGAAAAAATCGACCGGTCCAAGTTCACCCGGACCAACCTGGCCGATATCGGCCCGGTTACGGACTATTACGTGGGCGAGAACACCTACGCGACGGTCATGGGCTACAGCACCGAGGCCTTTCCGTCCGCGCACCCCCATACGTGGGCCGATTTCTGGAACGTAAAGGCCTTCCCGGGAGCGCGGATACTGGAGGACATGAGCGCTGAATTTCCCAACCTCGAATTCGCCTTGCTGGCCGACGGCGTGGCGATGGACAAACTCTACCCGCTTGACGTGCCCCGGGCCTTCAACAAGCTGCGCGAGATACGGCCCAACATCGCGAAATGGTGGGACTCCGGCGCCGTGTGCGCGCAGATGCTCGCAAGCAAGCAAGCCGTGATGGGCAGCGTCTGGAGTGGCCGCATTCTGCCCCTTGTCGATGAAAAGGCGCCGGTGGCGATCGAATGGAACCAATCGGCCCGGCAACTGCAGACACTGTGCGTTCTCAAGGGCGCGCCCAATCTGCAGAACGCGTACCAGTATATCGACTTCGCCATGCAGCCGAAGCCGCAAGCCGAGGTCGCGCGTCTTTCCGGTTACGGCCCCGTGAACAGGAAAGCGTTCGATTTCTTGGACGCCCAGACGGCCAACCGGCTGCCCACGTCGCCCGAACATCTGAAGATCTCCTATGCGACCGATGCGCGCTGGTGGGTCGCCAATCGTGCGGAGATCGTCAGCAAATGGCAAGCATTCGTGTTGGGCGAATAGGACGCATCAATCCTCGGGCGGTGACGTAGCTGGGGATGACCAATGGCTAGGTCGTCACGCGAGAGCGTGACAAAGGGCGGTGCGCCGGTTCGTCTTCAGGGTTTGCGCAAGGCCTATGGCGACACGGTTGCCGTTCGCGATGTCACCCTTTCGGTGAATCCGGGCGAATTCATCACGTTGTTGGGCCCCAGCGGCTCGGGCAAGTCGACAACGTTGATGATGATCGCCGGCTTTGTGGTGCCCTCCGAAGGCGAGATCTACATCGATGGCCGGCCGGTCGCCCGTATCCCGCCGGAAAGTCGGGAGCTCGGCATGGTGTTTCAAAGCTATGCGCTCTTTCCGCATATGACCATTGCCGAGAACATAGCTTTCCCTTTGAAAATGCGCCGGTGGCCGCGGCACGAGATCGGGCGAAAGGTGGCCGCGGCGCTCGAGATGGTCAAGTTGCCGGGATACGAACAACGGTCTCCCCGGCAGCTGTCGGGCGGCCAGCAACAACGCATTGCCCTGGCTCGCGCCATTGTCTTCGAACCACGCGTGCTGCTCATGGATGAGCCGCTGGGATCGCTGGACAAGAAGCTCCGCGACCATATGCAGGCCGAGATAAAGCGCATCCAGCAGCAGCTCAATATGACGGTCATCTACGTGACGCACGACCAGGAGGAAGCGCTCACGATGTCGGATCGGATCGTCGTGATGCACGAAGGCTGCATCCAGCAGGTCGGAACGCCAACGGCACTCTACGACGAGCCCGCAAACGCCTTCGTCGCTGACTTCATCGGGGAAGCAAATTTCGTGTCTGGAATGGTGTCGGCCGTCGATGCCAGCGGGATGATCAGCGTGCGGCATCGAAGCGGGCAGGTATTTCGTGCCGTAGGGCACCGCGCGGTCGAGTGCGGGAAGGAGGTCGTCGTGTCCATCCGCCCCGAGCGCCTCGCGGTGGTAACCGGGACGGACGTAGACCCGGACTATAACAATTGGAAAGGGCGGGTTGCCCAGGTCATCTTCGCAGGCGACGCGACGAAGTACAAAATCGTGCTTGACGACATGACGCTCACCGTCAAGGCGCAACACCCCGATCCCGAATCGGGCGCGCGGGTGGGTGACGACGTGCATGTCATATGGAAGCCGGCGCACACCGCGGTCCTGCAACACGAGGCAAAACCCGAGCCTGCCGACGGCAAGGGAAGAACGCAATCCTAGGATGATGTCGCGCGCTCGCCGTGCGGGAGGGTCGCCCAAGCCGTTGCCGGGCCGGTATCGGCGCATTCGCAGGGAATATCTGCTCATTCCAGCCCTCCTGTTCCTGGCCGCCCTGTTCGCCTACCCGATGGGCGATATCGTGTGGCGCAGTTTCGCGGCTGGCGGCGGAGTCTCCCTGGTCAACTATGGGCAGGTCGTCGCCCACCCGGTCTATCTTCGCGTCTTCGAGATCACCTTCGAGATCGCCCTAACCGTTACGGTTGTCGCGTTGATTCTGGGCTATCCGGTCGCCTACTTTCTTGCTCATGCCAGCAAGCGCGTTGCCCATGTCATCATGGCGTGCGTTCTCCTTTCCCTATTCACCAACATCCTGGTGCGCACCTACGCCTGGATGATTATTCTGGGTCCGGAAGGAGCACTCAATCAGATGCTCCGCCTTGCCGGCATCGGTGAAGCGAACCTGCTCTTTAATCGCTACGGGGTGCTGATCGGGATGGTGTACGCGCTGCTTCCCTACATGGTCCTGACGCTCTACAGCGTGATGCAGGGAATTGACCGCAGCTATCTGCGCGCGGCCCGCAACCTGGGCGCCAGCGATTGGAAGGCATTCTGGCACGTATTCCTGCCGATGAGTCTGCCCGGCGTCGTGGGCGGCGCGCTTCTGGTATTCATTCTTGCCGTCGGTTATTTCATCACCCCGCGGCTGTTGGGCGGCCCGCGCGATCAGATGATCGCAATGGTGATCGAGGAGCAGGTCGAGCTCGGCGTCGACTGGGGGTTTGCATCGGCGCTGGCGATTATCCTGCTTCTCCTGACCACGGCCGGCTTCATTCTCTACGACCGGGTGGTCGGTCTGAAAACGCTGCTCGAGAGCAAAGTGTGATGGCTGCCGTCGCCGAATCCGAGGAGGTCGGACAGGCAGCGTGGAAACGCTGGCCGCTTGCCTGCGCCACCGCCCTGGTTCTGGTCTTCGTTCTGGCCCCGATAGCGCTCATCGTCCTGCTCTCGTTCAGTTCGGCGCGCTATCTGCAGTTCCCGCCACCGGGGTTTTCACTGCAGTGGTACGCAGCGTTCATGCACGATCCACGATGGATGACCTCTCTCTGGCTGAGCTTCCGGGTTTCCCTGATGTGTACCGGACTTTCCCTGGTGCTTGGCGTGCTCGCTGCGATTGTTCTCGTGCGCGGGAACTTTCCCGGCAAGACGGCGGTGTACGTGATCATTCTTGCTCCTCTCATCGTGCCCGGCATAATCATTGCGATTGCAGTTTTCTTTCTCTTCTCTCGCCTGCACATGATCGGCAGCCCGGTGGCCATGGCGCTCGGCCAGGCGGTACTGACCCTGCCTCTTGTCGTGATCATCGTATCGGCGACGTTGCAGGGATTTGATCAGCGCCTCGAGCAGGCGGCCATCATTCTCGGCGCCTCCCCGATCCAGGCTTTTTTCCGGGTGACGCTGCCGATCATCAGCCCGGGCGTGATTTCGAGCGCGCTGTTTGCATTTCTTGCGTCGTTCGACGAGCTTCTCGTTCCGCTGCTATTGGCGGACCCGACCACAATGACGCTCCCGGTCCGTATCTGGGCAAGCGTGATCATGCAGATTGATCCAACGATCACTGCGGTCAGCTCCGTGCTCATTGCGGGGGCAATCACGGTCCTGCTGTCGGCGGCCGCGTTGCGCCGCGTGCCGGCATAAGCGCGGGAGTCGGCGATCAGCATATCCGTCTCGCCCGCCGTCGGGGGCACTGGCCAACCGCCGCGCCTGCGCGCGGCTTAAACACTTACCCTTTCAGCATTGTGTATGACTACTCCGCCGCTATTCAAACTGTGCGCGGGCAATCGCCCACTGCTCATCTCGATGCCACATGTTGGCACCTACATTCCGCCCGCGCTGCAGGAGCGGATGACGGCGGACGCCCTGACGGTGCCAGATACCGACTGGCACCTGGAAGCGCTGTACGAATTCGCCGGAACCCTGGGAGCGTCGGTCATCGCCGCGACTCACTCGCGCTATGTAGTGGATCTCAACCGTCCGCCTGACAACGAGAACCTCTACCCGGGCCAGAACACCACCGGCTTGTGCCCCATTGACACCTTTGACGAGGTTCCGCTCTACCGCGACGGCCAGGTTCCGGCGCAGCGCGAGGTGCTCGAGCGGCGCGAAACGTATTGGCGCCCCTATCACCAGGCGTTGCAGGCCGAGCTGTTGCGGTTGCGCCAGCGACACGGGGCAGTCGCGCTGTGGGACGCGCACTCCATTCGCTCCGTGGTGCCGCGTTTTTTCGCCGGCCGGCTGCCGGACCTCAACCTGGGAACCGCCGACGGCACCAGCACGTCACCTGCCCTTGCCGAGGCGGTGTATGCGCTGGTGCAACGCACATCCGGCTTCAGTTCGGTGCTCAACGGCCGTTTCAAGGGCGGCTACATCACGCGGCAATACGGCCGGCCGGCAGAACGCATCCACGCCGTTCAACTGGAAATGGCCTTGCGCGTCTACATGGAGGAGGTGCCGCCGTTCCGCTACGATGCGGCCCGCGCGGCCACTGTGCAGCCGGCGTTGCGCGCGATGCTCGAGGTCGTGCTGGACCATGTGGAGGGCCGGTGCGCATGAACGAAGCATATGCGCTGCCTGCGGCGGCCACCTGGGCTTCGGGTGGCAACGCGGCGCGGGATCGAGACGCAGCAGCGCAGCGGTAGCGCATTTGCCTGGGGCAGGCCGCTCGGACCCGCAGGCGATTGCACTTTAGTTCCACGCCAATGTATCCACCGAGAAGGATTCTTTGATGACCTACTCCACCATCATGCTCGAACGCGATGGCGTCGTCGCGGTGCTCATGCTGAACCGGCCGGAGAAGATGAATTCGTTGTCCGATGCGCTGCTCGCCGACATGAAAGCGGCGATGGATGAGCTCGAGGCCGATGCGTCGGTGCGCGCGCTCATCGTCACTGGCTCGGGCAAGGCCTTCAGCGCGGGCTTCGATATCACCCCGCGCGAGAAGCCGCGTGCCTCGGTCCAGGACTGGCGCGAGCACGCCAAAGACGGCAACGATACCTGGTTCAAGATCTGGAACTCGCGCCTGCCGGTCGTCGCGGCGGTGAACGGTTACTGCCTCGGCGGCGGCTGTGACCTGGCGATGGTCTGCGACTTCACCATCGCCGCGGACACCGCGCAGTTTGGCGAGCCGGAAATCGAGTTCAGCTCTGCCCCGCCATTCCTGATCATGCCGTGGGTGCTTGGCATGAAGCATACCAAGGAGCTGCTATTGCTCGGCGAGCGCGTGAGCGCTCAGGAAGCACATCGCGTGGGCCTCGTGAACCGCGTCGTACCGGCTAGCGAGTTGATGGCGGAGGCGCGAAAGATCGCACTGCGCCTTGCGCGCCTGCCCGCGGTCGCGATGAAGCAGAACAAGGAGGCGATCAACCGCGCCTACGACATGCGCGGGCTGACCGCCACCATCGAATACGGCAAGGATATGTTCTGCCTCACCTCGATGGCGCAATCCCCCGAGGGCCAGGAGTTCCGCCAGATCGCACGCGAGCAGGGCTTGAAAGCGGCGATCCGCTGGCGTGACGAGCGGTTCAAGTGAGGCCCGGATAAGGGGTTCAAGACCGCGCACGGAACCATGCCCTGGCGGGACATCGTCGCGGATGGATATCCAAGCGTGTCGACAAGCGACGAGACTAGCCGTCGAAAGGTAACCTTTGGATGACCATTCTCTATAAGGCAGACGTCGAGCGTGGGCTCGAGTGGCAACGAATATTGGCCGCGCGAGCGCCCAATCTGCCCTTTCGGATCTGGCCCGATATCGGCGACCCTGCCGCAATCCGCTACCTGGCCGCCTGGCAGCCACCGCCCGATATTCTCGAATCCTTTCCCCAGGTAAGGGTAATCTTTTCCGTAGGGGCCGGTGTCGATCAGTTCGACCTGGCGTCGATCCCGGCTGACATTCCGGTCGTCCGGCTTGTCGAGCCGGGACTCGTTGCCGGGATGGTGGAATACGTGGTGTTCGCCACGCTCGCCATGCACCGTCATATCATCAGGTACATCGACGATCAGCGGCGCGGGCGGTGGGAGCCGATCAGGGTCCTACCGTCCAACCGTCGGCGGATCGGCGTCATGGGCCTCGGGCGTCTCGGGCGAACCGTTCTCGAGCGCCTGAGCGGCTTCGGTTTTCCCCTGGCGGGCTGGAGTCGCTCCGGGCATACCATGGAGGGGGTCACATGCTTCGCGGGCTTGGAAGAGTTGCCCGGATTTCTCAGCCGCTGCGACATCCTGATCTGCCTGTTGCCGCTCACACCGCAGACAAGGGGCATCCTGTGCCGGCGGGTCCTGGAGGCGATGCCGGCGGGGGCGGCATTGATCAATGTCGGGCGCGGCGGTCACCTGGTCGAAGAGGATCTGCTCGACGCACTCGAAGGTGGCCAGCTGTCGAGCGCGATACTCGACGTCGCCGCGACCGAGCCGTTAGCGGCGGATCATCCATTCTGGAAGCATCCGAAGATCCTGCTTACACCGCACATCGCCAGCATGACGCAGCCCGAGACCGCCGCTCTGGCCCTTCTCGAAAACATTCGACGGTTCGAGGCAGGCGAACCGATGACCGATGTGGTCGACCGCACCAAAGGCTATTGACGTCTGCGTAACCCACTGGAGAACTCGAATGGATGATCAACTGCGCGCCGCCGCCCTTGAATATCACCGGCAGCCGACCGCCGGCAAAATCTCGATCGCTCCGACCAAGGAACTGGTCAATCAGCACGACTTGGCGCTGGCCTACTCACCCGGCGTCGCCGCGGCCTGTGACGCCATCGTCGAGGATCCCAGGGAAGCACAAACGCTCACGTCGCGCGCCAACCTGGTGGCGGTGATCACCAATGGCACGGCGGTACTGGGCCTGGGCAATATCGGCCCGCTTGCGGGCAAGCCGGTGATGGAAGGGAAGGCGTGTCTGTTCAAGAGGTTCGCGGGTATCGACGTATTCGACATCGAGATTGCCGAAACCGACCCTGACCTGCTGGTCGACACCATCGCCCGGCTCGAACCCACGTTCGGGGGCATCAACCTCGAAGACATCAAGGCGCCGGAATGCTTCTACATTGAAAAAAAGCTGCGCGAGCGGATGAAGATTCCGGTTTTCCACGACGATCAGCATGGAACGGCGATCATCGTTGGCGCCGCGGTCGAGAACGCATTGCGCGTCGTTTCCAAGGATATTGCCAAGGTCCGCCTGGTTTGCTCGGGGGCGGGAGCGGCCGCCGTTGCCTGCCTCGACCTGCTCGTTGCCCTGGGCCTCAGGCGCGACAACGTTATCGTCTGCGACAGCAAAGGCGTGATCTATTCCGGGCGCGAAACACCCATGGAGCCCAACAAGGCGCGCTACGCACGCGATTGCTCGGCCCGCGTGTTGGCCGAGGCGATTCAAGGTGCCGATATTTTTCTCGGCTTGTCCGGCCCGCGGGTGCTGACCCAAGACATGGTCAAGACGATGGCGCCCAATCCGCTCATCCTGGCGCTGGCCAACCCCGAACCGGAAATCCTCCCCGAACTCGCCAAGGCCGTTCGCGCCGACGCGATCATTGCCACCGGGCGCTCCGACTACCCGAATCAGGTCAATAACGTTCTCTGCTTTCCATTCATCTTCCGGGGCGCGCTGGACGTGGGTGCCACTACCATCAACGAGGCGATGAAGCTCGCCTGCGTGCGTTCGATCGCCGATCTCGCGCGCGCCGAGCAGTCAGATGTCGTCGCCCAGGCATACGCCGACGTGGATCTTTCCTTCGGCCCCGAGTACCTGATTCCGAAGCCTTTCGATCCGCGTCTCATCGTCACGATCGCGCCAGCGGTCGCCAAAGCGGCAATGGACAGCGGCGTCGCCACGCGGCCCATCGAGGACTTCAATCGCTATCGCGAGCGCCTGACGCAGTTCATCTACCACACCGGGCTGATCATGAGGCCGGTGTTCGAGCGCGCCAAGCAGGCGCCCAAGCGGGTCGTCTATTCGGAGGGCGAGGAGGAACGTGTGTTGCGGGCGGTGCAGGTCGTGGTCGACGAAGGGCTGGCCAAACCCATACTCATCGGGCGCCCCGATGTAATCACGGCGCGCATCAAAAAATTCGGACTGCGACTCAAACCCGGCGTGGATTTCGAGCTTGTCAACATCAACGACGACCCGCGCTATCGTGCAACCTGGCAGCGCTACCAGCAATTGATGGGACGGCACGGCATCACTCCGGAGGCTGCCAAGGAGGCGGTCCTGCGCAAGCCCAGCCTGATCGCCACGCTGCTCCTCGAGATGGGTGCATGCGATGCGTTGCTTGTTGGAACTGTTGGCCGCTACCACGCCCACCTGCGGCATGTGGCCAACGTCCTTGGCCAACGTTCCGACACCTGCGTGTTTGCGGCGATGAACGGGTTGCTGCTGCCCAACCGGGCGCTTTTCATTGCCGACACCTACGTCAACGAGAATCCCTCACCGGAGGAAATCGTTTGCATTACCACGATGGCGGCCGAAGAGGTCAGCCGCTTTGGCATTACGCCTAAGATTGCGCTCTTGTCGCACTCCAATTTCGGCAGCGCCGATTCAGTTTCGGCACGCAAGATGCGCGATGCCCGACGGCTGCTCGTCGAGCGGCATCCGGAACTGGAGGTCGACGGAGAAATGCATGGGGACGCCGCGCTGTCGGTGGCGATTCGGGACCTCGTGTACCCGCAATCTTCGCTCAAAGGCGAGGCAAACCTGCTGATCATGCCCAATCTCGATGCGGCCAATATCTCGTTTAACTTGCTCAAGGTGTCAGGCGGCCAGGGCATCACCATTGGCCCTATCCTGCTGGGCGCCAATAAGCCGGCGCATATTCTGACGCCAACCGCAACGGTGCGCCGGATAGTTAACCTCACGGCACTGGCCGTGGTGGATGCGATGTCCTAAAGCGCGCTCAGCTGCCGCCATGAGGCGCCTTGACGCTGTCGATCCTTTCGCGGGCATCGACCCGCGGCCGGTGGATTCCGCTGCGCTGCGTGGCTAAACCTGCAGTTGCCGAACGCGGGGGGCGTCTCCCCCGAGAGCCGAAAATCTCTGGGGTCCGGTGCCCTGGCAAGCGCCGGCAATCAATCGCGGGTCGCGGGGAGTGTCGTCTGCCCGGATGGTCCTGCCTTGTCTGGCCATGATGCGCAACCCGCACCCGTCTTAGATACTCTGTTTCCTGTCAAGCAGTTTTCGCGGTGAGCCTGAAGAATTTGTTACCGTCGAAGTCCTGGTCGTGCTTGAGCATGCCCCAAATGGCATGCAGCAGTTTGCGCATTACTGCGACGATGGCTTGCAGCGGCTTCTTCCCGGCCGCAACGAGCTTGTCGTAGAACGCTTTGACGTGGGGCTCGTGTCGAATGGCCGTCAGGGCGGGCATGTAAAGGGCAGCACGCAGGTGGCGGTTGCCGACCTTGCTGATGCGCCGCGGGCGATGGACCGAGGTGCCCGACTCGTAGGGGCGTGGATCAAGCCCGGCATGAGCCACCCACTGCGGGGCGGCCAGATCGTCAGGGAGCACCAAGACTTCCGCCAAGATCCGCATCGCGGAGGCTTCGCCGATGCCCTTGGCCGAGACCAGGTGGGCGAGCTTGGCGGCCAGCGCGGGTACGCGACGCACCAGCTGCAGGCCACTGTCTTGCATGCGCTCGAGGCGCCGTTCCAGGTGATGAATATTGACCTCGATGTCGTGGGCGATCGCATCCGCACTCGCCCCGCTAAACTCCGCGGCATGGCGGCGATTCTTCTCCCGCACGAGCTCGGTGTGCAGTTGGTCGATGCGGCGGCTGATTGCCTGCAGCTCCAGGATCTCCGGGGCCGGAGGTTGCCACGCGCTAAACGGCATGCGTTCGAGATAGTCCAGAATGCCGCCGGCGTCCACGGCGTCGGTCTTGGCCCGTTGCATGCACGCCCGGGCGAAATCCTTCATCGCCCGAGGGTTGACCACCATTACTTCCACGTTCTTGGCATGGTGCAAGGCGAGCGCGAACTCCAGGCTGTAGATCCCGGTCGCTTCCAGACAGACCCGCGCCGGGCGGCCACCCTTGGTCGCCCAACGTATGAATTTCTTGTGCCCCGCCGCAGCGTTCGCAAACGTCGCCAGCGGCAGCCGTTGTCCCGCACGCTGCATCATGCACACCAACTCTTCCGAATCTACATCGACCCCGATCTGGTTGACTTGCTTCATGGCGGCTCCCGGACTACGCTGAACTCCGGTTCCCCCGACCTTGCACCCTTGCTAAACCGACCTTGTGATGCAGACTCTCAGGTCTGTGATACTCCACGGTATTGGCAAAGAAGGCGGGGGGCCGATCTAAGACACAAGGTCCAAGCCGGCGCTGACGGCCTCCCCGGAGAAACCATAGTCTCTACCGCTCATAGCGCGTACTGCAAATCGCTCACTTTCCAACATACAAGGCGTTGCGGTCGGACGCCCCGCCGGCAGGAAAAGCCCCGGGGCGCCGCTTCAGGCCGGCGCCGTGCGCTTCGACAAGCCGCCGGGCCGGGGGCTTGCCTCGCCGGGGCTCTTTCGGGTAGCGTCTGATGTATGGGGCCACGCCATCCCGCCGCCGCGGAAGCATGCGGGAGGTGCCCCGGCGACGAAGGAGGAGTGCATGGCCGACACACGCCGAATCGTTCCGAAGCTCAGCTCACGGCGGGGGTTTCTGCAGGCGGCGAGCGCCCTCGGCGCTGGCACCCTGATCGGCGCCCGTGCCCTGGATGCGGTGGCGGCCGACACGGTTACCTTGCCGATCGGCAACGGCGAGCGGCCGCTGGCGAGCTATCCGCAGAAGCGGCCGCTGATCGTGCTCACCCGCCGCCCGCCGCAGCTGGAGACGCCGTGGGCGGTCTTCGACCAGGGCGTGATCACGCCCAACGACGCCTTCTTCGTCCGCTATCACCTGGCGGGGATACCGACCGAAATCGATCTCGATACCTTCCGCATCGCCATCAAGGGCAAGGTCAACACGGCGCTCTCGCTCTCCGTGGCGGAGCTCAAAAAGCTCGATGCGATCGAATACGTCGCGGTCAACCAGTGCTCGGGCAACAGCCGCGGCCTTTTTTCCCCGCGCGTTGCCGGCGGGCAGCTCGCCAACGGGGCGATGGGCAATGCCAAATGGCGCGGTGTCCCGCTTAAGGCCGTCCTGGAAAAAGCCGGCGTGCAGGCCGGCGCGAAGCAGGTCCGGTTTGACGGCCTGGACGGGCCCGTGCTGCCGGCCACACCCGACTTCGCCAAGGCGCTCGATGTCGACCACGCCATGGATGGCGAGGTGATGATCGCCTACGCGATGAACGATGCCGATCTGCCGATGCTCAACGGCTATCCGGTGCGGCTGATCGTGCCGGGTTACTTCGGCACCTACTGGGTCAAGCACTTGAACGAGATCACGGTGATCGACGAGGTGCTCGCCAACTTCTGGATGGCGACGGCCTACCGCATCCCGGACAACGCCTGCGCCTGCGTGCCTCCCGGGAGCGCACCGAGCAAGACAACCCCCATCGGCCGCTTCGCGGTGCGCTCGTTCATCACCAACATCGATGACGGCGCGACGCTCAAGGCCGGGAGCGGGGTGGTCGTGCGCGGAATTGCCTTCGACGGCGGCTATGGCATCAGCGAAGTCGATCTGTCTGCCGACGGCGGACAGAGCTGGAAAGAGGCGACGCTGGGCAAGGATCTGGGCAGGTACTCGTTCCGCGAATGGCACACGACGATTGCCTTGAGCCCGGGGATGCACGAGTTGAAGGTGCGCGCCGTCAACGCGATCGGACAATCGCAGCCACTGCAAGCGCTGTGGAATCCGGCCGGCTATATGCGCAACGTGGTTGAAACCACGCGCGTCACCGCGGCTTGAAGGGAGCTCCCATGAAGCACACCCATGCGGTCATGCTCGCACTCCTTGCTGCGGCGGGCGCGGCGACGGTCACCGCCCCCGCCGCGGGACTCAAGATCGCGTTGCCGACCGAGACCGCAACGCTCAAGCCCGGGCCCGGAGCGGATCTCGCCGGCAGCCAGTGCCTCATCTGTCACTCGGCCGACTACGTCACTACCCAGCCACGGGACAAGCCGCTGGCGTTCTGGAAGGCCGAGGTCGAGAAGATGAAGAAGGTTTACGGCGCGCCGATTGCCGACGACCAGATCGACCCGGTGGCGGAGTATCTGGCGCGCAACTACGGCAGCGGCAGCTAGTCGCAAAAGCCGCGCCGGCGGACGCCGATCCACACGGGGTGAAAGGCTGGCAGCGCCGCAGCGGCGGCGCTGACCGCGCTCCGGTGCATGATGCCCAGCGCAAGGAGCGCGCTGCGCCGCCAGGCGCGAAAAAAACGCGCCGGAATCAATCGCCTGAAGGCAACCGGGATTCCAGCTGCCGGATAGCCGCTTCGCGACCGTTGCCGATCGCAACCGCGCACAAGCGCCAGGCTGCCGCTACGACGAGCGTCGCGCCGAGTATCTCGGGCTGTCCTCGTACAGGACCATCATGGCGAAACTCCCGTCGTGGAGACCCGAAGTCAATTCTCCGGCGGGGGCATCGGAATCGAAGGTGCCGATACCGGTGATCACGGTGCGGGTGCCCGCCTCGGCGGCGGTGCTCGCGAAGACGACCCGATCGGGACCGAACCGCTTGCGCCAAGCCTCGGCTTCCGCGTCCTCCCGCGACGCAAACAGCTGCACGCCATAGCTTCCCGCCGCAACGGGATCGCCCGAGTTGAAACCGGCGACACGGGAATCGTCGCTGCCGAATCGCCAGACGATGAAGCCGCCGGGCGCGTGCTCCCCGCGAAGGTGCTCTTCGCAGAAGAGCACCTCGGGGTGCTGCAGGCGAAAGGCGTCAATCACGCGACCCCAGCTCGGGTCCGCGGCGCGGCCGCCCAGGGCGCTGGCGAGGTTGTCGAGCAGTTCAGCAAGCATCTTCGTATCCTTTCAGCCACGGTTCCGGCCACCCCTCGCCAAGCGCACGCGTGCCTCATGCCGGCACGGGCCATGCAGCGGCCCACGACCGACGCTTTGTGACCACGTGCGTCAACCGGGCGCTCGAGACCAGGCGAGTTGCTGCCGCACCGGTCCCCGTGCAAGGGGTGTGCCAAGGTCTATGGACCCGACGAACGTCGACCGCATGGACGCCGCGTGCCTTCGAGGCAACCGAGGCTGACATCGGTGCGCGCGCGAGCGATTCGAGGAGCTTTCGAATGCCGCATGCCCGAGCGGACGGCTGCCTCGCCCTGCCCCCGCCGGCAAGGGCCGCGCCGTGCTGGTCCTCCACGCCTGGTGGGCTGCCGCCGTCGCCGCGCGTCGAGGCTTGGCCGATCGCGACATCCGCCCGCGCGACCGGGTTGGCGGCCGCCCGGGCTCGACGGGCGGGGCTAGCGCTCCAGCCCCTCCAGGAACGATTCGAGGGTCGCGAAGCGCACCAGGCGCGGCCCCTTGTAGCGGGAGATGGCAGCCGTCACGTGGTGCACCTCGTCGACGCTCTTCTCCCGCGAAAACGCTTCCAGATAATACTTGGTGAAATCAAGCACCGAATCGCGGTTTCCCACGTCGACGACTTGCTCGCCTGGAGAGGGTTGACCACCCGTCTCGTCCATTTCAAAGGCAAAGAAATCCGGCGCGTTATTGTGCATTGCTTGGTCTCCGATTCGATCTCTGATCGGGTTGGATGGATGTCAAAGGTCGCGCTGCGATAAGCCAGGACGTCAGTCCATTCTGCTTTACAGCAACCACCGTGCCCGGGTACACCGTTCGCAACGCCAAAGCAGCTGGATTTGATTCTGGTCAATGTCGGGCGCAACCGATGCGGACCGCTCCCGCCCATTGCCACGGCTACGGCGACATGCCGGGTGGGCCATGCTCTCGTTGGGCGCGAATCCTTGTCGATGCCGGCCCGCGTTGGCGCCGCGCGCCCGCGGTGGCGACCGACGCCGTGGGGCAGAAAGAAACGCCACGCGGCAGGTCGCAATCGGCCAGGTGTTGCGTCCAGGGGTTGAACCCGCCATCGAAAGCGGTCACGCCCGGCTGATTGCTCTCGGCCCCAGGCGGTCGCGGGGTCTCGCGCTGCCTAGCGACGAGCGCGCCTGCCCGTCGGCTGCGTACTGCCCTTTAATACCGATCTGCTAGGCGGGGCAGCGTGTTTTTGTCGAGCGCGATACCGAGGGAACGGGGTGCGCCGTCCGACCGTTAGTTGGCGCCAGGCGCTGGCGCCGGGCCGCCGGCTCGACGATCAGGCTTGCGCCGGCGTCCTTCAGCAGCCGCTGCAGATCGGGCGACGAGCGCAGGATCGTCGCCGCCGCGGCGCGGAGGCGGTCGACGGCCTCCGGGGGCAGGACGAACGACGTCGGCAGGTTGTTCAGGTATTCGAATTTCGCCTTACGGCGCGCCGGTTGATCAGGCGCGAGGGCGGCGCCCCGGAAAAGGCGCTGATCCGCTTGCCGGTCCCGTTGCAGACCGAATCGGCGTTGCGCAGCCGATACGGCCTGCGAAAAAATCAAATCGTGGACACCATTTCCGGGTTGCTCGAGGCCACGGACTAGGGCTTTCTCACGTGTACCACGCCGGTCATGAACGGGTGCACGGTGCAGAAGTAGGCGAAATCGCCCTCGGCGGCGAAGGTATGCTCGAAGCGGTCGTCGGTATCGAGGCCCTTCGAGGCGAAACTCTTGTCGTTGGCCGTCACTGTATGGGGTGTCTCGTCGTGATTGGTCCAGGTCACCCGGGTGCCGGGCGCGACGGTGATTTCCTTAGGCGCGAAGGCGAACTTGGTGATGTCGACCGTGACGGCCGGGGGCGCTGGAGCCGCCGCGGCCGCCAGGGTGAGAACCGCCGGCAGGAAGAGCGCGGCGCACAGGAGGCGGCGCAGCGAGCGGCGAGAAGAGAAATCATTCATGGGGATTTTCCTTGTAGGCAGGGGCCTTGGCAAAAGCCGCGTACGGCTGTTCAGTGGCGAAAGGCCCCACGCAGCTTCGCTCTCCGCCCAGGGCCGGTTTTCCGGTCAACGCTCGAGCGGCGTGTCGATCATCGCCAGCTGCTGCGCTCCGCGCACCACGGTCAACTGCCGCGTGCCGAGGAGCTTGCCCAGTTCGCCGGCCGGAACCGTGACCGGACCAGGCTCGCCGATGCCGGACTGTCCGGGCGTGGGCAAGGGGTAGGCAAGCGACATCGCCGTGTGCAGCGCAATGTTGCCCTCGACCTTCTGCAGCACCTGGTGGATGTGGCCGTTCAATACCGTCACCGAGCCGAACGGGCGCAGCAGGGCCATCGCCTGCGCGGAGTCCGCCGTTCCCCAGCCCCAGGGCTCCCAGATCGTCCACAGCGGTATGTGCCCGAGCACCACGATCGGGGTGGAGGCGGAGACCTGCGCGAGGTCGGCTTTCATCCAGGCGATCTGCTCGTCGCCGAGCGAGGCCATCGTGCCCAGCTTGAAGTTGAGCACGTTGTTCAGGCCGACGAAATGCACGCCGCCCTGGTCGAAGCTGTAATAAGCCTTGCCCTTGCCGTCGTGGTCGAAATACTTGAGGTAGCCAGTGACACCGTCATCGATCGCGTCGTGCTCGCCCGGAATCGTGTGCACCTGGAAACGGAGTTCCTGCAGCACCTCGCGCGCCTTGGCGAATTCCTCGGGTTTGGACAGGTGGCTCACGTCGCCGGTGTGCACGACGAAGGCCGGCGCCTGCGGCAGTGCGTTAATGTCCGCGATCGCGTGGCGCAGTGTGCCGACGACGTCGGGATTGGCCGCCTTGTTAAAGCCGATGTGCGTATCGCTGATCTGCACGAAGGTGAGCGCATTCGCCGCCGCCCCCATCGGGCCGCCCGTGCCCGTCGCGCCCAGCGCCCGCGTGACGCCGCCGGAGACCGTCCAGACGACGGCTGCGCCGCTCCAGGCCGCGAGACAGCTCAACGCCTTGCGGCGGGCGGGATTGTTCGGTGCGGCGCGGTCGCTTGTGCTCATATGGGGCTCCTTGGGGTGGTGGCGGGAGGTCTGCACCGGTCTAGACCGACCACTGCGACGATTTATTCCCGGGCTCCCCCCGGTCCGGTACGCGCCGGGCAGGCGCCCGGGCCGCGCCGGAAGAGCCATGCCTCGAGCGCGCTGACCGCTTGTCGCGACCCGGACGCCCTTGTTGCGGCCATTGCCGCGGTCGCGGCGCCCCCCGCCCGCCTTGACGCTTACCGGAACGCCACCTCAGCGAAGCTCCGCAGCTTGCGGCTATGCAGCTGGTCCGGTCGCTGCTGGCGCAGCAACTCAATCGCACGCATGCCGATGCGCAGATGCTGACCCACGCGTTCGCGGTAGAACCGGTTCGCCATGCCGGGCAGCTTGATCTCGCCGTGCAACGGCTTATCGCTGACACAGAGCAGCGTGCCGTAGGGAACGCGAAAGCGGAAGCCGTTGGCGGCGATCGTCGCGCTCTCCATGTCCAGGGCAATCGCCCGGCTTTGGCTGAAGCGGCGCATGGGCGTGCGCTGCGGCCGCAACTCCCAGTTGCGATTGTCCGTGCTGGCCACGGTGCCTGTGCGCATGATGCGCTTGAGGTCATAGCCCTTGAGTTGCGTGACGTCCGCCACCGCTGCTTCCAGTGCTAGCTGCACTTCGGCCAGCGGCGGGATCGGCACCCACAGCGGGACATCCTCGTCCAAGACGTGATCATCGCGAACGTAGCCGTGCGCGAGCACGTAGTCGCCAAGCTGCTGCGTGGTTCGCAAGCCGGCGCAATGGCCGAGCATGATCCAGGCGTGCGGACGCAATACGGCGATGTGGTCCGTGATGGTCTTGGCATTGCCGGCTCCGACGCCGATATTGACCATCGTGATGCCGGTGCGATCGGCGCACACCAGGTGGTACGCGGGCATCTGCGGCGAGCGCGACGGCCCGGCGGCGCCCCCATCCCCGGGCGCGGCCGCCTCGCCGGCGCGACGGGTCACCACGTTGCCCGGCTCCACGAAGGACATATACGCCTCGCCTTCCCGATCCGGAGCGGATATCAGTCCACGGCCGAGGCGCACGAACTCGTCGATATAGAACTGGTAGTTGGTGAATAACACGAAGTTCTGGAATGCCTCGGGAGCGGTATCCGTGTAGTGACGCAGCCGGTGCAACGAGTAGTCCACGCGGGGCGCCGTAAACAATGCCAGCGGTCGCGGGTCGCCCGGGCCCGCCTCGAATGTTCCATCGGCGATGCCGTCATCCATGGTGCCGAGGTCGGGCAAATCGAACAAATCACGCATCCGCAGGTGCCGCTCCGCGGCCAGCGATCCCTCAAAGTGCTCGTGCTCGGCGAAAGCGAAGTGCATCGGGATCGGCTGCCTGCTGGTGCCGATCTCGAGGGAGACGTCGTGGTTGTCCAACAGCAGGCGAAATTGCTCAAGGTAGTAGGGCCCAAACAAATCCGGCCGCGTCAACGTGGTCTCATAGATGCCCGGCCCGGCAACGAAACCATAGCTCAGGCGGGAGTCCGCGCGCGCTACCGATTCGGTGCGTATGCGAACGAAGGGGTAGCAAGCGCGAACACGATCCGGCAGGTCCTCGCCGGCGACGAAGCGCTCGAGCGCTGTGCGCAGATGGCCGACCGAATGCTCGTAGACGGCACGTACTTGCGCCAGTGCGGAGGCTGGTTCGTCGAATTGGCGCGGGGCGATGAATGGCGGGGTAAGCATGAGTGCGTCGCGCAGTTTATGCCATTCATGAGTGCGCGCCAAACCAGTTCATTGCGGGCCGCGCCCGGATCGATCCCGCGGCATAATGACGCATGATTGTTCACGTCGTGGACGGGACCTACGAGCTGTTCCGGCACTTCTACGGCCTGCGTCGTTTCAACGAAGGCAAGGACCGGCCTCTGGGCGCCGTGACCGGCGTGCTGCAGACGGTTGTGCAGATGCTGGAGCAGGGAGCCAGCCATGTCGGTGTGGCGACCGATCACGTCATCGAGTCGTTTCGCAACCGCCTTTGGGCGGACTACAAAACCGGTGACGGCATCGAGCCTGCCCTTTTCGGGCAATTCCACCCGCTGGAGGAAGCGCTCGTCGCGATGGGCGTCGTCGCCTGGCCGATGGTCGAGCTCGAGGCCGACGACGCGCTGGCGTCGGCAGCGCGAATCGCGTCCGAAGATCGGCGCGTGGAGAAGGTCTGCATCTGGACAGTCGACAAGGATCTGGCGCAGTGCGTCCGCGGCGAGCGAGTGGTGCAGATGGATCGCAGAGCAAATAAGGTCCTGGACGCGGCAGGCGTGCGCCAGAAGTTCGGCGTGGACCCTGCCTTGATCCCGGATTACCTCGCCCTTGTCGGCGACCTGGCAGACGGGTATCCGGGTATTTCAGGTATCGGGCGCGTCACCGCGGCACAGCTTTTGAATCGCCACGGCGCGATCGAGGACTTTCCTCCCGCCGTGCTGGGCGATCGTCGCGAGCGCGCGCTGCTGTTCAAGAAGCTTGCGACGCTGAGGACCGACGAACCCCTGTTCCGAGATGTTGACGAGCTGCGCTGGCACGGGCCTACCCGGACATTTGCCTCGTGGACGGAGCGCATGGAAGCGCCTCGACTGCTCGAGCGCTGTCTCAAGCTGCAGGCGTCTCTGGAGTCACCCGCGAGCGCCGACGGGTCCGGCGTCGCTCTGCAGCGCCCGGCGCAGCGCCGCGCGCGCAAGCAGTCGAGTCGAGTCAAGCGTCGGCAGCGGTGAAATCGAGTCGTCTATCAGCAACGGGATTTCGGTGCAGCCGAGCACAACGGCGTCGCAACCCTTGTCCTTCATGCGTCCGACGACCTGTCGAAAGTAGGCAGCCGCCTCGGGCTTGAACACGCCGTAAACCAGCTCGTCCATGATGATGCGATTGATTTCTTCGCATTCGCCAGGGCTCGGGCGCAGGTACTGCAGGCCGCGCGCTGTCAGCTTCTCCGGATAGGTCTCGCTCGCGAGGAGCCAGCGCGTTCCGGTCAGGCCGAGGCGGCGGAAGCCGCGTTCGACTGCATGGGTGGTGACGACCTCGGCGATGTGCAGCCAGGGAAGCGGTGAGCGCGGTTCAACCAAGGCAAGCGCCTGGTGGATGGTGTTATCGGGGCAGATCAGGAAATCGGAGCCGATTTGCGCGAGCTTGCCTGCAGAGGAAAGCATCAGCTCACCCACGCCCTGCCAGTCGCCGCGGTCGATGCACTGCATGTACTGCGCAAGCGAATGGGTGTGCATCGAAACCTCGGGATGGGCGTGGGGCCCGAAAAGCCGCGCGCCTTCCACGCAGATCGTCCGATAGCAAAGCGCTGCGCCTTCGGCAGAGCAGGCGACAATGCCGATGTGGTTTGGCATGCCGGGATTTTACGGCGCCACCCGGCCCGCCACGCACCCCTCGAGCCAACCGCGGCAACCGTTTGCTGGCCAACCCGGGGAGACACCTGCGCGCGGGAGCAGGGCGGCGTGCAATGCGTTGATTCAGCGCGTATTTCGCAAATCGACAGCGACGCGGCTATTGCCGGGACGAAGGGGGGAACGCCGCATGCGTGCCGCGGCCGGTTTCATTGCGCCCGTGCGTTGGCGGTGATTCCCGAATCGCCTTCGCGCAGCAGAGCAAATCCCCGGCGGCGGGCAACGGGCCGCGCTGGGCTCGTCGCTCAGGCAACTCGCGCCCGAAGAGAAACTCGTCCCTCCCGGTTTTTCAACTTGGGCTTCGCACGGGCAGTCCACGCGGGGCGGGCGACAGCGATGCGAGAAAGCGAATTCCGCCCGCCGGAAATGGGTATGACGGAAACATCATGCGCTCTTACGATCCATGATCATGGAACCCGTAAAAGCGATCGCCATCATGATGATGCTCCCAGTGCTCGTCCCCGCGGTAATAATTTCGATCACCGTCCGGATAGACCACGCAACCGCCGAGAATGGCACTCAGTATTGCGACAGCCAGCAGCCGCTTCATAAGACAATCTCCTCGCGTAGTTTGGGGCCCGCCCGATTGGCCCGGCGGACACCACGTGCCATTTTTTCAATGCCCTTGTCGGCGGCATCTGGCACTGGCTAAAGCGTCCCACGGGTCGGGCGCGAAGCGCTATCGGCTGGCAACTGTTTCTCATGTAGTCCAAATCAGAATCCGCGTAGTCCAACGTCTTATAACCGTCAGAAGGCGCAATGCAACTGCCCTGTTGTGCTCACGACGCGGCGACGAGGAGCCTGCGCAGACATCCCTCGCGACGCCTGTCCAACAAGTATCGAATCGTCGCAAGGGTCGCCGCCGCGCGCTCTGCGCTGTGGCCCCCAGGCAGGAGGCAGGCAATGGGTCCGGATAACGATTGCGGCGTGGTCCGCTCGCCGCGGGACCTGAGCGTCAACGCGGGTGGCGACCATTCCTTGGACGCGATGGCAGGGCACCTCAAAAGCCGTTGATTCATAAGGCTAAGCCTCGGCTGTCGCCGGAGCGTACCGGGTTGAAGCAGCCTCGCCAGGTGACGGCATCGAAATGCTCAGGTCCGCGCCTTTACCCGGTCGGGTCCCGCCCGGCTTTAAGTCTGGCCTAAGTGTCGAGCGGTAGAATCGCATCCAATCGTGCGCTCGGGTCAGAGGCGCGCCGCCAGACAACCCGGAGGATTTACCCGTGTTCAAGAGACTGCCCGTGCTCCTCCTCGCTCTGCTCTTCGCTGGCGGCGCCGCTGCGCTGGGCAAGACGCGCATCGACAAGGCGGCCGACCTGCCGCGCTTCAGCTACAAGCTCGACAGCAAGATCGAGGACATGGTTCGCGACGACGCCAAGTTCAGGCCGTTCGCCATCCAGGTACGTCGCGACCTCGAAAGCGTGCTCGCGAAATACGAAATCGGCGACCGAGCCACGCTGCGCGAGCTTCTGACGGAGCTTGCCCAGCTCGACATGCTCGAAGGCAACTACGACGCGGTGCTCTCGCGCCTCGCACAGATCAAGGCGCTCGAGGACAAGCCGGCCGACAAGCTGCTCTCGGGGATCACCGCGCGGGCGGTGGTCGCCGGCGAGCGCGCCAGCGCCGACCGTACCTCCGCCGCCAATCGGGCCGCGGCGGCGGCCTCGGTCAAGGGCGACCTCGCCGGCCTGCCCTACGAGGTGATCAGCAACGAGGCCAAGGAGATCAAGGCCGGCTACGAGCTCCTGGGCGAGGGGCGCTTGATCGGCAACGTGCGCGAGGTGCTGCAGCCCGCCGTGGACAAGAACGGCTCGCTCTCCTCCGACCTGGCGCCCGGGCTGGTGCGCATCAAGTACATCTACGACTTCATCCTGCCACTGAAGCCCGCGCTGGTTGACGTCTGGAGCGGCTATGTCGCCGCGCACCAGGTCGACAAGCCCGACATCTGGGCGGCGCGCGCGGTGACGCTGCCTGCCGGTGCGAACTACACGCCGGTGACGATCGCCGTGTGGGACAGCGGCGTGGACACCAAGCTCTTCCCCCACAACCTCGCCAACCCGGGCGGCAGCGTGCCGGTCATCGCCTTCGACCGCTTCGAGGAACCTGCCAAGGGCGAGCTGGAGCCCATCCCCGACGCGCTGAAGAGCAAGGTGCCGGAGCTCAAGTCTTTCCTCAAGGGCTTTTCCGACCTGCGCTCGAACATCGATAGCCCCGAAGCGAGCGAGGTCAAGAACTACATGTCGACGCTCAAGCCCGACGAGTACAAGGCTTTCGTCGAGGAAATCGGGCTGACCGGCAACTGGATGCATGGCACGCACGTCGCCGGCATCGCCGTCGCCGGCAATCCGTATGCGCGCCTGGTCGTCGGCCGTATCGAATTCGATTGGCACTTGATACCCGATCCGTGCCCGAGCCGCGAGCTCGCGCTGCGCAATGCCAAGAACATGCAATCCTACGTCGACTTCTTCAAGCAGCAGCACGTGCGCGTGGTGAACATGAGTTGGGGCGGCAGCGTGAAGGATTATGAAGACGCGCTGGAGCTCTGCCACATCGGCAAGACGCCCGACGAGCGCAAGGCGATCGCGCGCGACTACTTCGACGTCGAGAAAAACGCGCTTACCAGCGCCTTCGCGAGCGCGCCGGACATCCTGTTCGTCACTGCGGCAGGCAACAGCAACCAGGACGCCTCGTTCGTCGAGGACATTCCGGCCGGCATCGTGCTGCCCAACCTGCTCACCGTCGGTGCGGTCGACAAGGCGGGGGACGAGGCCTCGTTCACGAGCTACGGCCCCACGGTCAAGGTGCACGCCAACGGCTATCAGGTCGTCAGCGTCATCCCGGGGGGCGAGAAGCTCGCCGAGTCGGGCACCTCCATGGCCGCGCCGCAGGTGGTGAACCTGGCGGCAAAGATCCTCGCCGTCGATCCGAAGCTCTCGCCCAGCCAGGTGATTGCGTTGATCCGTGACAACGCCGACCAGACGCCCGACGGCCGGCGCAGGCTGATCAATCCCAAGAAGACCCTCGCCGCGGTGGAGGCGGGCAAGGCGGGTTGAAGCGGTTCGGCACGGGGAACCCATGACAGCCGACCACGCCACCGCGTCCCGCGTGGGGGGAGCGGATGCCACGGCGAATCCTGGCGCTCCGGGCCAGGCTGCAATCGCGGCATTTCGCGCAGCGATCGTCGACAAGCTCACCTACATGGTCGGCAAGGATCCCGACCACGCGCGTGATCATGACTGGTACGTCGCGACGGCTCTTGCGGTGCGTGACCAGATCGTCAATCGCTGGATAGAAGCCACCCGCCGGACCTACCGCGACGGACGCAAGCGCGTCTATTATTTTTCGCTCGAATTCCTGATCGGCCGCCTGCTTTACGACGCGATCTCGAATCTCGGCCTGGTTGCGACAGCGCGCGCAGCACTGCGCGACCTTGGTGTCGACCTCGATCGCCTGCGCCGCCTCGAGCCCGATGCCGCGCTCGGCAACGGGGGCCTGGGCCGGCTGGCTGCCTGCTTCATGGAGAGCATGGCCACGCTGGCCATTCCCGCCCATGGCTACGGCATACGCTACGACTACGGCCTGTTCCGGCAGGTGCTCAAGGATGGCTGGCAGATCGAACTACCGGAGGATTGGCTGTCGTCCGGCAATCCCTGGGAATTCGAGCGGCCGGAGGTTTCCTACACCATTGGATTTGGCGGCGCCGTCGACGTCGAACAAGCGGCGGATGGAGGGACGGCGCGCTACGCATGGACCCCGGCCGAGACGGTCAATGCCGTAGCCTATGACACGCCCATTCCCGGCTGGCGGGGAAGCCACGTGAACACGCTGCGGCTTTGGTCGGCCCGGGCGACGGACCCGCTGTCGCTCGCGGACTTCAACCGCGGCGACCACGTTGGCGCCCTGGCCGACCGGGTTCGTCTCGAGGCGATTTCGCGCGTTCTCTACCCGGGCGACGAGACTGCCGCGGGGCACGAGCTGCGGTTGCGGCAGGAGTTCTTCTTCGCCTCGGCATCGCTGCAGGACCTGCTGCGTCGGCACAAGGCGCAGCACGGCGACCTGGCCTCGCTTGGCGATCACGTGGCGATCCAGCTCAACGATACCCACCCGGCGATCGCGGTGCCCGAATTGATGCGCCTGCTCATCGACGAGCATGGCATGCCGTGGGATCTCGCCTGGAGCATCACGACGTCGGTGTTCAACTACACCAACCATACGCTGCTGCCGGAAGCGCTGGAATCGTGGCCCGTTCCGCTGATGGAGAGCCTGCTGCCGCGGCACATGCAGATCATCTACCTCATCAACGCGCTGCATCTCGACGCCCAGCGCACGCGCGGGCGCGACGACGCGCGCTTCCTGTCGTCGATCTCGGTTATCGAAGAGGACGGTATCCGCAGGGTACGCATGGGCCACCTCGCGTTCCTCGGGTCGCGGCGCGTGAACGGCGTCTCCGCGTTGCACACGACGTTGATGCGGCGGACCGTTTTCCGCGACCTTGACGCGCTGCATCCGGAGCGCATCGTCAGTATCACCAACGGCATCTCGTTTCGCCGCTGGCTGTTCCAGGCCAACCCGGGCTTGACGGCGCTGGTCGTTGACGCAGTCGGGCCGGGTTTCCTCGACGATACGGCTCGGATCGAGAGGCTCGCCCCGCTGGCCGGCGATGCGGCATTCCGCGAGCGTTGCGCCGCCGTGCGGCGGGTGAACAAGGTTGCGCTTACCCGCCTCGTCGCAGAGCGCCTCGGCATCGGGATCGATCCGGATGCGCTGTTCGACGTGCAGATCAAGCGCATACACGAATACAAGCGCCAGCTGCTCAACATACTGGACACCGTCGCGCTCTACAACGCCATCCGGGCGCAGCCGGCGCAGGGCTGGTCGCCGCGGGTGAAGATCTTCGCCGGCAAGGCCGCGGCCGGGTACCAGCAGGCGAAGCTCATCATCAAGCTCGCCAACGACGTCGCCCGCGTCGTCAACGCCGACCCGGCGGTGCGCGGGCAGCTCAAGGTCGTGTTCCTGCCGAACTACAACGTGAGCCTTGCCGAGGCCGTCATCCCGGCCGCCGATCTCTCCGAGCAGATCTCGACCGCCGGCATGGAAGCCTCCGGCACCGGCAATATGAAGCTCGCACTCAATGGTGCGCTCACGATCGGGACGTTCGACGGGGCGAACATCGAGATCTGTGAGCGCGTCGGCGGCGACAACATGTTCATCTTCGGCCTCAATGCCGACGAAGTTGGCGCGCGCCGTCGCGCTGGCATCGACGCCACCGAGGTGATCGCCCGTTCGCGCCCGCTCGCCGAGGCGCTGCATGCTATCGAATCGGGTGTCTTTTCGCCCACTGATCGGTCTCGCTACCGCGGCCTCGTCGACAACCTTCGGCACCAGGACTATTTCATGGTCACCGTCGACTTCGACGCCTACCAGGTGGCACAGCGCAAAGCGAGCCTCCTCTGGCAGGATTCGGCGGAGTGGTGGCGGCGTGCCGTTCTCAACACGGCCCACGTCGGTTTCGTCTCCGCGGATCGAGCGATCCTCGACTACGCGCGCGTAATCTGGGGAGCCGGGCCCGCCGCGGGCTGAGGCGCGCCGGCGAGCCCGGGCGAGGCGGCGAGCTTCGGCTGGCGCGGTCGGTGTCTGTGCAGCACGTACGGGCTCGTCACGCGTAGGAATACAGCGCGAAGGGCAGGCGCGCGAACGCGTCGGCCAGCGCGATCCCCGGCGCTGCCGCTACGGTCGCTTCCCCGCTGAGCTCGTCGAGGAGCCGCGTACCGGGGGCGATGAAGGGCAATTCAAGCGTGGCATCCCCCCAGGCGCGCTCGCCCAGCGGCGACACACCAGGCTCGATCCCAATCGAGGCGAATAGACGGCCGCTTGCGACGACGACGCCGGCGTTGTCCAGCCGTCGCGCGTAGGCCACCACCTGGCGCGCGCGTCCGCCACGGACGACGATCGGTGCGTAGTCGCCGCGCGCGAACAGCTCGGGTCGCTCGCGCCGCAAACCCAGCGCCCGCCATATCACCCACATTTTGAGCCGACCGTCGTATGGCGCGGCGAGCAGGTCACGGAGGCCCGCGGTACGGCTCTCGCCCGAGGCGGCAGCGAGCACCTCCAGCCCGCGCAGCACCTCGCGCCGGAGCGCGTAGTCTACGGGACGTCGATTGTCGGGATCGACGAGGCTCAAGTCGATTAGCTCACAGCCCTGGTAGATGTCGGGTACGCCCGGCAAGGTGCAATGGAGGAGCGCCATGGCCACACTGTTGAGCGCGCCGAACCAGGCGAAGGCCGGGGCATTGGCACGCAGGTCGCCGAGAAAGGCGTTGGTCGCCGATTCCTCCAGCAGCGCCGCGACGAATCCCTTCAGCGCCGACTCGTAGTCTTCATCGATGCTGATCCAGCTCGTGTACTGCTTCGCTTCACGCGCAGCCTTCACCATGTACTGCTCGATGCGCGCCCGGTAGATGTCGAGGGCGGCAGCGTCGATCGCTGCGGCGGGAAAGGTCCCGATCAACGTCTGATACAGCAGATACTCGTCGTTGCGTGACGGCGCTTCCCTGCCTTCGGCGTTTCGCCGGTGCCTGCGGTTCATGCGGCTCCAGCGCTTGACGAGCAGGCGCCACGCGGCCGGATTCTCGGAGATCACGTCGATGCGTGCGCGCACGTCCGCCGCGCGCTTGTTGTCGTGGGTCGAGAGGGCGAGCAGAGTCCCCGGCCAGTGCCTGCAGCGCTCGGTGTTGGCCCGATGGAAGGCTCGTAGTGTCGTGCCGAACGTCGCGGGGTCGCCGCCCACCTCGTTCAACGACAGCAGCCGGTTGTAGATGTAGAATGCGGTGTCCTCGATACCCTTCACCATGACTGGCGCCGTAAACTGCTGGAAGTGCATGGCGAAGCGGCGATAGGTGTTCTGGAGCGACGCAGGGGCGCCGGTGGGCGGCTGCAGCAGGAGCACGGAGCGGACGAAGTCGAAGACGCTCGCATCGGCTGAACGGCTGCGCCGGCGTGCCCGCGCCACCGCCCAATCGATGAAGCGCCGGTCCTGCGCCGACACATGCTGAGCGACGTAGGTTCGGTAGACCGGGAAGCAGGCGGCGATCTCTGAGAGCGCCTGCCACAGCGACGGAAGGGTGAAGTCGCGGGTGTGGCGGTCAGCCCGGGCGATGCGCAGCAGGTGGTTGGCCAGGACCGTGAGCTCGGCGGAAAGTGTGCCGCGCGTGATCAGGCGCCGTGCGAGATAGGCGACGTCGTCGAAAGCCATCGCTTCCTCGCCGACGAACGCCCGCCACGCCCGGTCGATGCGCGCCTTGCCTGCGGTGTCGACCAGCACGCCGTTGATCAGGTTGGCGAAACGGTAGCCGGTCGTGCCGTGAATACGCCAATCGGCCGGCAGCTGCTCGTGCGGCGCATCGATCTTCTCGACGACGACGTACAGCGATCGCTCGTCCGCGCCGTCGTCGCGTCCCGTCAGCCGGGCGTAGCTCTGCTGCAGGCGCCGGAAATATGCCGCGGGGTCGTAGAGCCCGTCCGGGTGGTCGATGCGCAAGCCGGTCACTTTGCCCTCGGCGGCGAGCTCGAGGATACGACGATGCGTGGCTTCGAACACCGCCTCGTTCTCGATTCGCAACGCTGCCAGGTCATTGATGTCGAGGAAGCGCCGGTAGTTGATGTCGTGCGCAGCCACCCGCCAGTAGGCGACGCGATACGCTTGCGCCTCGAGCAGCTCATGCAGCGCCGCGAAACTGGCCGGCTCGCCCGGCAGGCCATTGAGCTGCCGCAGCGCATCGCCGATCGCTTCGCCCAGCATAGGCTCCTGGCGAACCAGCTCGCGCAGGCGTGCCTTGTGCAGCTCCTTGTCGCGATGGCGCTCGGCAACCTGTTCCAGGCTGGCGGCATTGCGCGCGGGCAGGTGGCGAAAGGCCGCGACGAGGCTGGCGCATTCAGCGACGGTCGCCGGCGACAGGGTGGCGGTCGCAGTGCGCTTCGCCCGCTCGAGCAACCCTGCATACTCGCGCGGGTCGATGGGCAGGCAGTGCTCGTGATAATGCACTGCGAACGCGGCGGAGTCCGGGTCGTACGCGAGCTTCAGCTCGCCGCGCTCGAGTACACGGCCGTAATGATCGTCGAGCACCGGCACCAACACTTTGCCGGCCAGATCCGCATCGATCGGATGCCAGTCGATATCGAAGTAATCGGCGTATGGCGAGGCTGGCCCATTCTCCAGCACGTCGAGCCACCAGGCGTTGTCGGAGCCCATCACGCCCATGTGATTCGGAACGACGTCCACGATCTGGCCGATGCCGTGTTCGGCCAGCGCCTCGATGAAGCGCACGAAATCCGCGCGTTCGCCGATCTCGGGGTTGAGCGCCGTATGATCGACGATGTCGTAGCCATGCCGGCTGCCGGCGCGGGCGCGCAGATAGGGAGAGCAGTAGACGTGACTCACGCCAAGTGCGGCGAGGTAGGGCAGCTGCGCCGTGGCATCGGCAAAGGTGAAGTCGCGATGCAACTGCAAGCGGTAGGTTGCGCGCGGAATGCATGCGCCGGCGGCCGCTTGGTCGCGCTGGCGGTGCGCCGTCCGGATCGCCGCGCGCGGCGGGCGCAGGCGACTCAATGCGCCCACCAGCTCGGCGAAGCGTTCGTCGTCGGCAAAGCGCTCCAGCGCCAGCGGCAGCTTTCGCCGCCAGTTGGGATGCGTGTCCACCGTTGCCGGGAGGTTGGCCTGCTCGCGCACGCCAAAGATGTCTTCGAGCTGCACTAACAAGAGCTGCGCCGGCGTTCGGGCGAGGAAAGCCTGCACCGCGCCCGCGAATGCGGCCGTCATCGTCGGCAGTAACGACGGATCCACGCTGACACCCTGCGGCAGCAGCCGCTCGTGGTCGAGGGCAAGCAGCAGCCGGGCGCGGTCCAGCACCCGCGCGACGAGCTGCTGCTCACGCGATGCCTCGGACAGGAACAATCCGAGTTCGGCTCGCAACGCGAGGTCGCGGCTCTCCCACCAGCCGGCGAGCGTGGGCAGGTCGTGCGTGGATGCCGCGACGATCGCTTGCCTCGGATACGTCGCGGGCGGCTTGAAATCGCCCGTATCCTGCCGCTCGAAGAGAAGCACCCGGTACGACAGCACACCCGCGTCAGCGAGCGCACCGCGCAACTCCCCGGGCACCGTCCCGAGGTCCTCGCCGATCACCAGGCAGTGCAGACGCTGGCTCTCCAGCGCGAGAATGCCCAGCAGGTCCGCAAACGGATACTGCACGTAGGCGCCTTCGCTGGGTTCGACGCCGGCGGGGACCCAGAACAGGCGCATCAGGCCCATGACGTGGTCGATGCGCAGCGCCCCGGCGTGGTGCATGTTGGCGCGCAGCGTGGCGAGGAATGGGGCATAGGCCATGTCGGCCAGGCGATCGGGTAACGGCGGCGGCAGTCCCCAGTCTTGGCCGCGCGGGTTGAAGTCATCGGGCGGTGCGCCGACGCTTGCCGTGCTCGCATAGACGTACTGGTTCGCCCAGGCCTCCGCCCCATTGCGGTCGACCGATACCGCGAGGTCCGCGTACAGTCCGACGCTAAGCCCCGCCTTGCGCGCTCGTTGCGCGACCGCGGCGAGCTGCATCTCGGCTTGCCATTGCAGGTACAGGTAATACTCGACCCGCTCCGCCCGCTCGGCCGCGAAGCGCGCGACCTCCGGCGAGCGTGGATCGCGGAACGCTTCCGGCCAGGCATGCCAACCCGCGACCGACCCGTCGATGGCGAAGAAGTGCTCCTGCAATGCTTCGAACAGCGCGTGGTGACGCAGTGGATCGCCGCCGTCCCGGCAGAAGGCGGCAAAAGCGTTGGCGCGAGCGCCGCCGGGCGCAAGGTGCCTTGCACGGAAGTGGGCGTAAACGAGCGCCAAGGCGCGAGCCTTGATCTCGGCGACGCCGACGTAGTCAACGAGCTCGCTGGAGCGCAAGCGCTGCAGGGTCGCCTGGAAATCCCCCGAGCCGACCAGCGCGAGCGCTTCTTCGCACTCGTGAAACTCGGGGATCGCCTCGACGTCCAGGTAGAGCACGTTCAGAAACAACCGGCTCGACGGGCTGTATGGGCTCGCTTGCGCCGGGCTGTGGGGAAACAGCGCGTGCAGCGGGTTCACGCCGACGATGCCGGCGCCGCTCGCCGCCGACTGCTCGCAAACCACCGCGAGGTCGGTGAAATCGCCAATCCCCCAGTTGTGCTCCGATCGCATTCCGTAGAGCTGGATGGCCGGTCCCCAAAGCCTGCCGCCGCGCTCGAGCGGCGGCGGACAGTAGCACCGGTCCGGTGTCACCACGAGCAGCGTCTCGCCGAGTACGTCCGCGCCGGCCAGGATCGCCAGGCGGTGATAGCCCGGCGGCGGTTCGAGCGGCAGCACGAACTCGCGCGCGATGAGCGCGTCGTCGGCGCGCTCCATGTGCACGGCGTCGGCAAGCAGCGCAGGCCCGAGCGCTCCGCTGTGGGTGGCGCCCCGTTCCTCGATCAGACGCCAGGAGAGCGTTGCCACGGCGAGCGCGGTCGCGAGGTTGATGCGCGCTGCCGGGTGCGCGCCCTGCCGGACCACGACAACGGGTGCGATCGTGCGCCGCCAGCGCGCCTCGGTGTGGGCCGCCAGCGCGCGCTCGATCTCGGCGTCGGTATCGGCGCCGATGCCCATCCCGGCCAGAAGCCGGCGCAACGTGGCTTGCGGTACCGTGTGCACATTACCCTGGATATCGCGATACTCCAGTGTGATGCCATGCAGCCCGGCCAGCCGCGCCAGTGCGTCGCTCACTCGTATTCCGCGAGAGTGCAGAGCACCGACTGCGGCAACAGCAGCCGCTCGCCCGCACCGGCGCCCTCTGCCTCGGTTGCGTAGATCACTTGCCCGGGTTGCTGCTCGATGCGATGCGGCGCGCTCGCATCGAAATTGACGCTCAGATGCAGCTGTGAGCCGTCGCCGAGCGCCCAGTGCACGTACAGCATGCGGCCCCGCTCGATAGCGAAGGCGCCGGAGGGCGCCATGCCGGCCAGCCGCGGGACGATGTGCCGGGCGCGCAGCCGCAAGCAGTCGCGATAGAACGCATGCCACTCGCTGTGCGGCGCCTGCTGCACCTCACGCCAGTCGAGCTTGCTCCCTTCGAATGTGGTCTGAAGATTCGGATCGGGTATCCTCGCCAGCGCCAAGGGATCGGCAAAGCGAGCGAAGCGGCGGAATTCCCGTTGCCGGCCGCAGCGGACGGCTGCCGCGAGATCCGGCTCGAAATCGCAGAAGAAGTGGAACGGCGTCGATGCGGCAAATTCCTCGCCCATGAACAGCAAGGGCGGCGACGGAGCGAGCAGCACGCAGGCAAGCGCCGCGCGCAGGGCGCGCGGCTCAACCAGATGCCCGATGCGCTCACCCAGCGCCCGGTTGCCAACCTGATCGTGAGTCTGCAGGAACGAAACGAAGGCGCCGGGCGGCAGGTGCAACGACGGTTCGCCGCGCGCGACACCGCCGCGATAGCTCGATACCTCGCCCTGGTAGGCGAAGCCCTCGGCAAGGCAACGACCGAAATAGCGCAGCGGCTCGGCGGCATAATCGGCGTAGTAGCCGTCGACTTCGCCGGTCAGCAGGACGTGCAGCGCGTGGTGCAGATCGTCGTTCCACTGCGCGGTGGCATGCAGAGGTCGGTGCTGCGCGTCGCGACCGAGATAGTGCGCCTCGTTACGATCGTTCTCAAGCACCAGGTGGACGTGCCGCGTCGCGCCCGGACCTTTGCGCATTGCTGCCGCGAGCTCGACGATGATGTCCGGTGCCGAAGCGTCGACGATGCGGTCGACCGCGTCGAGACGCAGCCCGTCGAAGCCGTACTCCTCGAGCCAGTAAAGCGCGTTGTGGATGAAGAAGTCGCGCACGACATGGCTGCCCTCGCCGTCGAAGTTGATAGCCGCACCCCACGGAGTCTGCCGGTCGTGATTGAAGAACAGCGGCGCGTAGGCGGACAGGTAGTTGCCCTCGGGGCCAAAATGGTTGTAGACGACGTCGAGGAAAACGCTGATGCGGCGCGCGTGCGCCGCGGCGATGAGTCGCTTGAGGTCGGCGGGCGCGCCGTAGGCTGCGTCCGGTGCGAACGGCAGCACACCGTCATAGCCCCAGTTCCACCCCCCCGGAAAATCCGCGACAGGCATCAGCTCGATTGCCGTGACACCCAGATCGGCGAGATAGTCGAGTCGTTCGATCGCTGCCACGAAGGTGCCCGCGGGCGTGAAGGTGCCGACATGGAGCTCGTAGATAACCGCCTCCTCCCACGGGCGGCCGGTCCACCCCGCGTCGGTCCAGTCGAATGCCTGCGGATCGACGACCATGCTGGCCGCGTGCACGTCGTCGGGATTGCAACGCGAGGCGGGATCGGGGACGGCGATTCCGCCGTCGATGCGGAAGCTGTAGCGCGCGCCGGGCGGCGCATCGGGCACGCTCGCCTCGAACCAACCGGCGTCGAGCGCGGCCATTGGCAGCTCGCTGCGCAGCTCGTGCAGCGACAGGTCGAGATCGACCCGGCGCGCGCCGGGCGCCCAGAGCCGGAACCGGGTTGTGCCGTCGGCGCAGAGCTTCGTCCCGAACGGCATCGCGTGCCGACGCTTCACGCCGTGCCCCCCGGCTCGCGGAGCAGAACCAGCGACCGGCCCTGCAGCGGATATATGCTCGCGGCGGCGAAAGTGCCATCGCCTGCCAGGCCGCCCTCGTCGCGCGCCGTATCCACGATGGCCACCCACGACGCCCTGCCGAGCGCGGGCAGCCGGAACGGCACCGGATCGTGGTGCGCGTTGAACAGCAGTACGAAGTTGTCGTCCCTGACGGGGTTGCCGCGTGCATCGGTCTCGGCAATGGCGTCGCCCGCGAGATAAACGCCGAGGCTGCGCGCGAAATCCTGGTTCCATTCGGCAGTGGTCATCTCGGAACCGTCCGGCTTGAGCCAGATGATGTCCTTCGATTCGCTACCGTGGAGTGGCCGGCCCTGGAAGAAATGCCGGCGCCGAAACACCGGATGGGCACGCCGCAGGTGCAGCAGCTTGCGCACGAAATCGAGCAGGCAGGAGCGATCGGGGTCGAGATTCCACTCGACCCAGCTCGTGGCATTGTCCTGGCAATAGGCGTTGTTGTTGCCTGCCTGGGTGCGCCCGATTTCGTCGCCGGCGAGCAGCATCGGCACGCCCTGCGACAGGAGCAGCGTGGCCAGCAGATTGCGCTTCTGGCGCGCGCGCAGGGAGTTGATCGCCGCGTCCTCCGTCGGGCCCTCGACGCCGCAGTTCCACGACAGGTTGTTGTTGTGACCGTCGTTGTTGTTCTCCAGGTTGGCCTCGTTGTGCTTGTCGTTGTAGGAGACGAGGTCCTGCAGCGTGAAGCCATCGTGCGCGGTGACGAAATTGATGCTGGCATGCGGTAGCCGTCCGCTTCGGCCGTACAGATCGCTCGAACCGGTGAGGCGGCGCGCGAACTCACCGATGAGCCCGCCGTCGCCTTTCCAGTAGGCGCGCATGGTGTCGCGATACTTGTCGTTCCACTCCGCCCACCCCGACGGAAAGTTGCCTACCTGGTAGCCGCCTTCGCCGAGGTCCCATGGCTCGGCAATCAGTTTCACGCGCGAGAGCACCGGATCCTGGCGCAGGATTTCGAAAAACGCTCCGAGGCGATCGACCTCGTACAGTTCCCGCGCCAGCGCCGAGGCGAGGTCGAAGCGGAAGCCGTCGACATGCATGCCGGTGACCCAGTAGCGCAGCGAATCCATGAGCAGCTGCAGCACGCGCGGGTGCCGTGCGTCGAGCGTGCTGCCGGTGCCGGTGAAATCGAGGTAATAACGCAGATTGTCCGGTTGCAAGTGGTAATAGGACCGGTTGTCGATTCCGCGGAAGCACAGCGTCGGCCCCAGCTCGTTGCCCTCGGCGGTGTGGTTGTAGACGACGTCAAGGATCACCTCGAGTCCGGCCGAGTGCAGCGTCTTTACCATGGTCTTGAACTCGTTGACCTTGCCCGACGCGGAATAGCGTGCATCGGGGGCGAAAAAGCCGATCGTGTTGTAGCCCCAGTAGTTGCGCAGGCCTTTCTCCACCAGGCGGCGGTCGTCGATGAACGCGTGCACAGGCATGAGCTCGATCGTGGTGACGCCGAGGCGCTTGAAATAGTCGATTACCGGCGCAGTCGCCAGCCCGGCATAGGTTCCGCCCAGGGCGGCAGGAACCTCGGGATGCTGCATCGTATAGCCGCGCACGTGCAGCTCGTAGATCGTCATCTCGTGCCATGGCACATCCGGTCGACGGTCGTCGCCCCAGGTGAACGCCGGGTCGATCACTTTGCACTTGGGCATGCCGCCGGCGCTATCGCGGCGGTCGAACGAGAGGTCTCCCCGCTTGTGCCCGACGATGTAGCCGAACTGGGCATCGCTCCAGCGCAGGTCGCCGACGATCTGGTTTGCGTACGGATCGAGCAGCAGCTTGTGCGCGTTGAAGCGGTGCCCCTCTTCGGGCCGATACGGCCCGTGGACCCGGTAGCCGTACAGCATGCCGGGGCGCGCTTCGGGCAGGTAGCAGTGCCACGCCTGGTCGGTACGCTCCCTGAGTTCGATGCGTTGCAGCTCGCGGCGGCCGGTGTGGTCGAAGACGCACAGTTCGACCGCGTCCGCATGCTCGGAGTAGAGTGCGAAATTGACCCCTTCGCCGTCCCAGGTGGCGCCGCGCGGATCCGGGCGGCCTGGCCAGACTGCGGTGATCGGTTTCATGCCTCGGAGCCGAGTCCCTTTGCCTCGCCTCGGTTCACCGCGCCCGCGGCTGGTTGCGATCGTCGCTGCTGCCGGCCTTGCCGTGCCTTGACCAGCGCTCGAGGAATTCCGCCGCGCGCTTTTGTCCTCCGAGCCCGAAGGCGAGCGCGAGCGCAAGAACGACGCCGATGAGGATGATGAGGAAGGTCTGGCGGATGATGTCGCCAAGACCCAGATGATCAATGGCAATCATGGTGACAAAGATCACGATGGCGTACATCGCGAGACGGCCAAGCAGCGCTGCGTCGGGCATGTCCAGGTTCTTGCAGTACGCGGTCACGGTCATGCCGATGAAGCGCGCGAAGTACGCGCCGAAGGCCAGAATGACAACGGCGACGATAACCCTGGGCACGAACAGCACCACGCGCCCGATGAGGTCGGTCACTGCGGCCAGGCCGACGCTGTTGGAGGCGATGAGGAGCGAGGTGAGGATGGTCAGCCAGTACACGAGCAGGCCGAGGATGGCCGTGGTGTCGGTCTCGCCACCTCCTTGCTTGAGGAACGCGTCCAGACCGGCCTTTTCGGTCAAGACGTTGAAATTGATCGCCCGCAGGGCCCTCACCACCGCGAAACGCACCGCCTTGGCGACGAGCCAGCCGGCGATGAGGATGAGGATCGCAAACAGCGCCCTGGGAAAGATCTCGGCGAGCTGCGTCAGAAGGGTCCGGAGCGGGTCCCACAACGTGTTTAGCTGTTCCATTCTGACCTCCGATCAGTCGTCACCGTCGCCGGCGAGCAGATCGCGAATGCCGGCGAGCGCGGTGCGCAGCCAGTCGGGGCGGTGGTCCGCTTCATAGGCAAGCTCGTAGAACGCCTTCTCCAGCGTGAACAGCGCGATCAACTTGCGGGCCTCTTGCCATGACTCGAACAGTCCCTGTCCGTTGGCTGCGTCGCGATAGGCGTCCAGGAACGCCCGATGCGTTGCCAGCTCCCACTCCCGCGCCGGGGCGGCCAGCGAGTCGAGCGCATCGGGCCTCTCCACAACCGCATGGGCGAGCGCCTGGTAGCGGGCGTAGTTGAACGACCGCAGCATTCCGGCCACGTCGCGCAGGACGGAATGCTTCTGCCGCCGCTCGGCCAGCGAGCGCATCGGCTCGCCCTCAAAGTCGGTGATCACGAAATCGTCATGCACGAGCAGCACTTGGCCGAGGTGATAATCGCCATGCAGGCGCGTCTTGATGGCGCCAGCCCGGATGTTGGCCAATGACTGGAAGCGCGTGACGATCTCTTCCCGCCGCGCCAGCAGTTCTTCGGCCGCAGCTCGTGCAGCCGCATCGAGGGACTCGCGCCGCTGCCCGAGTCGATCGAGAGCACCCTCAGCGGCCGCGCGCGCACGCAGGGCCCAATCCGCCACGTCGCGCTCCTCGACCGGCTCGGGGTCGAAGCCCGGATCGCCGATGCGGGTTGCAAACGCGATATGCAACTCGGCCGTGCGCCTGCCCAGCGTCCGTATCAGCGCCAGGTAACCGCCGTGCATGTCGCTAGCAGCGCCGGCAGCCGCCGTGCCGGTGCGAACCCGGTCGAGAAATTGCTCGACGTAGTTGAGCGTGTAGCCCCAGGCGTCGCCCTGATTGCTAACGAAACCCTGCAGCAGCGCGAGGGTCGTCGTCGTGCCGTCGTCGGCGACGTACTCGACCGCGCCGGCAATCGGCACGCTGTGTTGGAAGTGCACCGCCTCGGTGAGGAAGCGTCCAACCTCGATCTCGGGATTGACTCCCGCACGCAGCCGCCGATAGGCCTTGAGCAGAAGACGATCGCCCAGGGCAACAAGGGTATTGCTGGTCTGCGCCCCCATCGAACTGACCGGCAGCTGCGCGTAGCCCTGGCCCGCCAGCTCCGTGAACGCCCTGGTGCGGCGGAAGTGCACGCTGCCATGCGCGCAGCGCAGCTCGCCGCCATCGGCAATCGCTCCGACCAGCGCCCGGCAAAATCCGTCGTCGGCGAAGGCATCGGCGATGCCCCCGATCCGGGCCTGCTGGCGGATTCGTGCGAGAAGCGCGCCCTGCAGCGCACGTGCGCGCTCGTCGTCGTCATCCCATACCAGGGCGAGCGGCAGCAGATAGATCTGCGCCTCACCGCCGCCGCGCTCGGCGCGGGCGAGCGCGAGCAGCCAGCCCGGCTGCGCCTCGCCCCACTCGACGTGATCGACGAGCGCGACGCGCTCGAGCGGCTCGCCCTTGCCCGCATACCAGCGCTGGGCGGCGACAAATGCCGGCAGCACGTCGTGCTCGAGCTGGGCACGGACCTTCTCGGCCAGGGCGATGCGCCACGGCACGACCCGGTCGCGGAACAGGCTCTGCCAACCGTCAAAGAGGACGAGCATGGGCAGCTCCTCGCGCGGCAGGCGCTCCTCGGGCCGTTGCGCGACATCCTCGCTGCGGGTGAGGTGGAACCAAAGGAAGCCGTGCCCGGGCAGCGTCAGCGGGTACGGCGAGTCGCCGATGGGAGGAAACGCCGTGCGTCCCATGAGCTCGACCGGTACCCGACCCTGGTAGCTCGACAGGTCGAGGGCCGCCGGCTGTGCGGAGCGCGCGAGGTTGGCCACGCAGAGCACGACATTGTCGCCGTACTCCCGAAGGTAGGCGAGAATCTTGCGGTTGCGTGGTCGGAGGAAGGTCAGGCTGCCGCGACCGAACGCGCGCTGCGTTTGCCGTGTCGCCAGCAGGCGCCGCATCCAGTTGAGCAGCGACGATGTCTCGCGCGCCTGCGCCTCGACGTTGACTGCCTGGTAGCCGTACACCGGGTCCATGATCGGCTGCAGATACAGGCGCTGCGGGTCGACGACGGAGAAGCCGGCGTTGCGGTCCGGGCGCCATTGCATCGGTGTGCGCACGCCATCGCGATCGCCCAGATAAACGTTGTCACCCATGCCGATCTCATCGCCGTAGTAGATGGTCGGCGACCCCGGCATGGACAGCAGCAGGCTGTTCATCAGCTTGATCTTGTCGAGATCGTTGTCGAGCAGCGGCGCAAGCCGGCGCCGGATGCCCAGATTCAGACGCGCGCGCGGGTCCGCGGCGTACATCTGGTACAGGTAGTCGCGCTCCTTGTTGGTGACCATCTCCAGCGTGAGTTCGTCGTGATTGCGCAGGAAGATGGCCCACTGGCAGTTGTCCGGAATGTCGGGCGTCTGGGCCATGATCTCGCTGATCGGATGGCGATCCTCCTGGGCAATGGCCATGTACATGCGCGGCATCAGCGGGAAGTGATACGCCATGTGGCACTCGTCGCCGTCGCCGAAGTACTCGCGCACATCCTCGGGCCACTGATTGGCTTCGGCGAGCAGCAGGCGGTTACCGTAGTGAAGGTCGATGAGGGCGCGCAGCTGCTTGATGACAGCATGCGTCTCCGGCAGGTTCTCGTTGCTCGTGCCTTCGCGCTCGCACAGATAGGGGATCGCATCCAGGCGGAAGCCGTCGACACCCATGTCGAGCCAGAAACGCATGGTCTTGAAGACCGCCTTCAGCACGTTGGGGTTGTCGAAGTTGAGATCGGGCTGATGGCTGAAGAAGCGGTGCCAGTAGTACGACTGGGCGACCTCGTCCCAGGTCCAGTTGGATCTTTCGGTGTCGGTGAAGATGACGCGCGTGCCGGCGTACTTCTTCGGGTCATCGCTCCATACGTACCAATTGCGCTTGCTCGATCCCTTGGGGGCACGCCTTGCGGCCTGGAACCACGGATGCTGGTCAGAGGTGTGGTTGACCACCAGCTCGGTAATGATGCGCAGTCCCCGCCGCTGGGCCTCGCGCACGAAATGCCGGAAGTCGTGTCGGGTCCCGTACGCCGGCGCGATGTTGTGGTAGTCGGAGACGTCGTAGCCGTCGTCCTTCATCGGCGAAGGGTAGAAGGGCAGCAGCCAGATCGTATTGACGCCGAGGTCGTGGATATAGTCGAGCTTCTCGGCAAGGCCCTGAAAATCGCCCAGGCCGTCGCTGTTGGCATCGAAGAATGCCTTGACGTGCAGCTCGTAGACGATCGCGTCCTTGTACCAGAGCGCATCCTCGGTGCTTACCGTCGCGGTTGCCCCGCTGTCGATCGGGCGATCCATGGTCTACATGAAATAGTCGAAATCGCGCTCGCTGTGCACACGCCGCCGCAGGCGGAAGATGTGCGCGGGCACGTGTGCCGGATCGAGCTGCACGAAGTTGCGCGCGCCGCTCCACATATACCGCGCACCGGTTACGAGGTCATGCATCTGATAGGAGGCGTCGCTGGCGATCTGGAGCGCGGCAAGGTCGAGCTCGACCCAGCCTGACTGGACGTGTCCCGGGTCGAGATTGACCACGACGATCACGATGTTGTCGAGGCTTGCCGTTGCCTTGCCGTAGCAGACGAGCAGCTCGTTGTCGACCGGAAAGAAGCGCAGGCACCAGTCCTGCTGCAGCGCCGGGTTCTCGCGCCGTGCCCGGTTTACGCGACCGATGAACGGGGCGAGGCTGTCCTCGCGCCCGAGGTCCCAGTGGCGGATCTCGTATTTCTCCGAATCCAGGTACTCTTCGCTCCCTGGCTCGCGCGCCGTGTGCTCCATGAGCTCGAAGGCGGGGCCGTATATGCCGTAATTCGCCGACAGCGTCGCGGCCAGCACCAGCCGCACCATGAACGCGGGACGGCCGCCGAACTGCAGGTACTCGGTCAGGATGTCCGGCGTATTCGGCCAGCAGTTGGGACGAAAGTATTCGCGCTCAGGACCCTGCGCCAGGACGGTGAAGTACTCGGTGAGCTCCTGCTTGGTGGTGCGCCACGGGTAATACGAGTACGACTGCGTGAAGCCGAGCTTCGCCAGGCGATGCATGACCTTCGGCCGCGTGAACGCCTCGGCCAGGAAGATCACGTCCGGATCGTCGCGCTTGAGCTCCCCGATCGCCCATTCCCAGAAAGCGAATGGCTTGGTGTGCGGGTTGTCGACGCGGAAGATGCGCACGCCGTGTTCGATCCAGAAGCGGAACACCCCGGCCAGTGCGTGCCAGAGTTCCGGCCACTTGTCGCATTCGAAATTGAGCGGATAGATATCCTGGTACTTCTTCGGCGGGTTCTCGGCGTACTGGACGCTGCCGTCGGGGCGAGAGCGGAACCACTCGGGATGGCTCTTCACCCACGGATGATCCGGAGCGCACTGGAAGGCAATGTCGAGGGCTACTTCGAGCCCGAATTCGCGGGCGCTCGCGACGAGGCGGCGGAAATCCTCGATCGTGCCCAGCTCGGGGTGGGTCGCCGTGTGCCCGCCGTCGGCGGCGCCGATCGCCCACGGGCTGCCGGGATCGCCCGGCGCGGCTTCGACGGCGTTGTTGCGACCCTTGCGGCGGGCGCGTCCGATGGGGTGGATGGGTGGCAGGTAGAGCACGTCGAAGCCCATCTGCGCCACGTAGGGCAAGCGTGCCACGCAGTCGCCGAAGCTGCCGTGGCCACCGGCTGTGGCGGCGCACGAACGGGGGAACATTTCGTACCACGCGCCGCAGCGGGCGCGTTCGCGATCGACCATCACCGTGAACTCGGTGGCGTGAACGCTTGCCTGGCTGCGATCAGGGTAGCGCGCCGCCAGGTTACCCAGCGCGGTGTCGAGGGCGATGGCCGGCAGGGCAGCTGGATCCTGCTCCGCGCGCAGCTCCCGTCCCCAGTCGGCGAGGCGTTGCGCGTCCCCGCCCGTGGCGCGCCGTGCCGCCGCGTCGATCAGCTCGGCGCCGATTCGCGCCGCAAGGCGGAGGTCCTCCGCGTCAGCGCGCAGCGCGAAATCGTGGCGCCAGGAGAGGAAGGCATCGACCCATGCCGTCACGGTGTAGCAGTACTTGCCGAGCGCGTCGACGGTAAAAGCGCCGCGCCAGCGATCGTTGCCGAGCGGCTGCATTGGCGCCTCGCGCCAGCCCGTCTCCTCCGCGCGGCGATAGAGCACGCGCGCTGCAAGTTCGGCGTGCCCGTCGGCAAAGCAATCCGCCTCGACAACGACCGTGTCACCGATGACGCGCTTGATTGCGAAGCGCCCGCCGTCGACGTGTGGCGTCACGGCTTCGATCACGGCGCGGACCCGGGCATCGCGGGCGGGAGTGCGCGGTGCGCTCATGGCGCAGCTCCGCTGACGTCCGGCTGGAGCAGGAGCATCGCCAGCGGCGGCAAAGTGAGCGACAGCGAGTGTGGCCGCTCGTGTGCCGGTACCGGCGCAGACTCGACGCCGCCGAGGTTGCCCATCCCGCCGCCGCCGTAGATCCGCGCATCGCTGTTGAGCAGCTCGCGCCACCAGCCACCCTGCGGCACACCGAGCGTGTAGTTGTGACGCGGGACCGGCGTGAAATTGCACACCGCGAGCACTGGCGTGCCCACGCGCGGCCGACGCAGAAAGCTAAGGACGCTTGCGTCGGAGTCATGGCAATCCACCCACTCGAAGCCTGCTGGCGCGAAATCGACTTCGTGCAGTGCCGGTCGCGCGCGGTACACGGCATTGAGATCTGCGACCCAGCGCTGTACACCCTCGTGCTCGGGCAAGCGCAGCACCCACCACTCCAGGCTTTCGTCGTGCGACCACTCGCGGCGCTGACCGAACTCGCCACCCATGAACAGCAGTTTCTTCCCTGGATGAGCCCACATGTAGCCGAAGAGCAGGCGCAGGTTGGCAAACTGCTGCCAGGTGTCGCCAGGCATCTTGCCAACGAGCGAGCCCTTGCCGTAGACGACCTCGTCGTGCGACAGGGCCAGCACGAAGTTTTCGAAGAACGCGTACCAGATCGAGAACGTCAGCCGGTCGTGGTGATACTTGCGATGGATCGGCTGCTCGCGCAGATAGTCGAGCGTGTCGTGCATCCAGCCCATGTTCCACTTGAGGCCAAAGCCCAGTCCACCGGTATGGATTGGGCGCGAGACCATAGGCCACGCCGTCGACTCCTCGGCGATCGTCTGCGTGTCCGGGTGGTCGCGGTAAACCGCCTGGTTCAGCTGGCGCATGAACTCGATGGCGTCGAGGTTCTCGTTGCCGCCGTGACGGTTGGGAACCCATTCCCCCGCCTTGCGGCCGTAGTCGAGATACAGCATGGAGGCAACCGCATCAACACGCAGAGCGTCGACGTGATACCGGTCCAGCCAGAACAACGCGCTCGACATCAGAAACGCCCGGACTTCGCTGCGGCCGTAGTTGAAGATCGAGCTGTTCCATTGTGGATGGAAGCCCTGCTTCGGATCAGCATGCTCGTAGAGAAATGTGCCGTCGAAGAAACCCAGCCCGTGGGCGTCGGCCGGAAAGTGCGACGGCACCCAGTCGAGGATCACGCCGACGCCGTGCTGGTGCAAGACGTCGACGAAGTACATGAACTCCTGCGGCGTGCCGTAGCGTGCGGTGGGCGCGAAATAGCCGGTGGTCTGATAGCCCCATGAGCCGTAGAACGGATGCTCGGTAATCGGCAGCAGCTCGACGTGGGTGAAGCCCAGGCCGGCAACGTAGTCGGCGAGAGGCTCGGCGATGTCGCGGTAGGCCGGCAGCCGGTTTTGGTCGCGCCGCCACGAGCCAAGGTGCAGCTCGTAGATCGAGACCGGGGCATCGAGCGCATTGCGCGCCCCCCGGCCTTGCATCCACTGACCATCGCCCCAGTCGTAGTCGAGCGACCAGAGGCGCGAGGCGGTGGCGGGCGGCACTTCGGCAAAGAACGCGAACGGGTCCGCCTTGTCGACCGTGTAACCGCCGAACGCCGAGGCGATACGGTACTTGTACGACTGGCCGCGATGCGCGGCGCGCACTTCGCCCTGCCAGATTCCGGAACCGTCGGTGCGTGCTTCGAGCGGGTGCGCCGACGGGTCCCAGGCATTGAACTCGCCGATCACCGCCACGCGCAGGGCGTTCGGCGCCCAGACCGCAAACGAGGCACCGGCGGCGCCTTCGAGATGGCAGCCAAGATGTCGGTACAGCCGACCATGTGTGCCCTCGCGGAATAGATAGACGTCGTGGTCAGTGAGCATCAGCGCGCCCCGCGCCGCGACGGGCGGCGCGCGCGCTCGTTCGGCTCGCGACCCAGACTCCGGCTTTTGGCAAACGCCGATACATAGAACAAGCCCATGAGGATGCGGCTACGAATCCACAGTTACCCGCTGCGCGATCATTCGTGACCCGATCGATGTGCCTCAAACCTTTCGCACCAGCGCATGCACCGGCCCACGAACCGCGGTGTGGAAGTGCCGCTGGATCAATGCATCAAGCGGCGGCCCGGTCCCGGGATTGGCTAACCGCCGACGCAGCCAGTCGTTCGGGCGTCGCTTGCGCGAAGCATTGCTGGCGAAGATTTCCCAGGAACGCGGCAAAACCGTCCTCGATCGTGCTCTGCCAGCGCGCGCTGGTCACTACACGCGCCGGCCCCGCCCAGCGCACGCTGCCCTGGCGCGCTACCAGCGAGGAGATCAACGCCGCTGCCTCACCCGATTTCAGCGCCGGGAAGCCGCCTGCAGCCAGGTATGCCGTCGCGGATATGCCCAGATTTGCGCCGTGAGTGTGTCGGGTCTCCGAACTGTAATGGCGGAGAAACCGCTCGCGGACTCCGGACGGATGGCCCGACCAATCATCGATCCAAACCTGTCCGCACGTTGCATCGGCGTCTAGGTCCAGCTGCACGCTCAACCAATTGGGAGGGACGATCGTGTCGGCGTCGGTGAAGGCGATCCAGCGCGCGCCGTAATCCAGCGCGAAAGAGGCTCCGAGCGATCGTGCTGCTCCGACGCAGCGGGCGTTCAAGGCAATGATCTGTGCTTGGTGCTGGATGGCGATTGCCGCCGATCGGTCGGTACAGGCGTCGAGAACGACGACGATCTCAACCGGCTCCGCGTCGAGGAGAGGATCTGCCGCGGCTTGCCAGATCGATTGCAGGCAATCGCCGAGCAGCAATTGCTCATCATGGACGGGGACTACTACCCCAATCATCTCCTCCTCCCACAGGGGTCCCCGGCAAGTATCCGCGGTACGACAACCAAGACAATCAGCGAACGGCTAATCTTGCTGTAGGACGAACAGGAAGGTTTGCGGGGAAGGCCGTGCTGCACCCGCAGCAATCGACCCGGCCCGCGCGATCGTCGCGCCCAGATGCGGCGAGTTCCGGCCGGCAGATCAATGGCTCCCGGCACGGCCCGGAGGCGCGGCGGGAGCGAAACGACCGGATGTGCGTGTTGGCCGCGAGGAGGCTAGGAAGCGGCGTCGCCGAGAATCTGCCCGTTGCTGGCGATGATTCGCGAGTAGAGGGCTGCGCTGTCCTTGGCCGTGCGCTTCTGGGTCGCGAAGTCGACGTGCACGATCCCGAAGCGCTTGGAATAGCCCAGCGACCACTCGAGATTATCGAGCAACGACCAGACAAAATAGCCGCGAACATCAACCCCTCTCTGGAGCGCGGCGTGGATGGCTCGAATGTGCTTGCGCAGATAATCGACGCGCAGCGGGTCGTGTACGCGGTCGGTCTCCGCGGTCGGCGGATCGAAGAACGCGGCGCCATTCTCGGTGACGTACAGGGGGAGCTTGCCGTAACGTTCGTTGACGCTGACGAGCGTGTCGGTCAACCCCTGCGCGAAGACTTCCCAGCCCGTTTCGGTGTAGGTTGCGCGCGGCTGCCGGACCGCCGCTGCCCGCAGCGGCCAGGAATCTGGGTCGAAGCGCGTGACGCTCCTGGTGTAGTAGTTGACACCGAGAAAATCAATCGGCTGGGCGATGAGCGCGAAATCCTCGGCGGGCCACTCCGGCCAGGCTTCGCCGAAGATTTCCCGCAACTCGCCGGGATAGCGCTTGAGGAACAAGGGGTCGAGGTACTGTCGATTCATGTAGGCATCGGCGCGCGCGGTTGCGGCGACATCTTCCGCAGCGTCCGACGCCGGGTATTTCGGTTCCAGGTTCACGACCAGCCCGACGCGGTGTCGACCATGCGCTCGATACGCCTGCACCGCGGCTCCGTGCGCGCGCAGCAGGTTGTGGGTCGCGATGGGCGCCTCGAACCGGTTGCGATGACCCGGCGCGATGGCCCCATGCAGGTAGCCACCGTCGGTGACGACCCAGGGCTCGTTGAGCGTCACCCACAGCTTCACCCGATCGTCGAGCTTGCGGAACATGAGCGTCGCATAGTCGGCGAACCAGTTCGCGCTGTCCGGGTTGAGCCAGCCGCCCAGATCATCGAGCGCAGCCGGGAGGTCCCAATGGAACAATGTCAACATCGGCTCGATGCCCTTGTCGAGCAGGGCATCGACCAGGCGGTCGTAGAAATCGAGCCCGCGGAGATTCACCGCACCGCGCCCTTTGGGCAGGACCCGGCTCCAGGACGTGCTGAAGCGATACGCGCCCATCCCGAGCTCGCTTAGCAGCGCCACGTCGTCGCGGTAGCGTCGGTAGTGATCGCAGGCCACATCGCCCGTATCGCCGTTGTGGACAAGGCCCGGCGTGTGCACGAAGCGCTGCCAGATGCTCGGGCCGGCGCCGTCGGCCAGGGGCGAGCCTTCGATCTGGTACGCCGACGTCGCGGCACCCCAGACAAATCCCTTGGGGAAATCAATGGTTGGCATGTTTGCTTCGTCGGTCATGTGGCCCACCTATTGCTCGATGACAACTCTTGCCGGGAGCTCGCCGATACGCAGCTCGCCATCCTGTGCGCTGACGCGCCGCCCGTTGAGCCATGCCTGCCGTGCCGGCTGGGTTGCCGGCCAGACGAAGACCAGTCCGCCCGGCGGAATACGCGTCCCGGCGGACACCTGAAGAACGGTGCGCGAGCCGTTCACTCTGAGCGCGTAGGATAGCCGCCCATAGGAAGTGCGCAGGCCCTCGACCGAAATTCCGCGACCGTGAAGCCACGCGGGCGGGATGCCCGCGCCGAGCACGAGCGCACGGTCCGCGCCGCGCTCGTAGGCAAACAAATCGAGAAATGAATTGATGAAATCCGCGGCGACCCAGGCATGCGGCATGTCGCCAACGAAACGTGGCTGCCTCGGGTCCCGGCCAACCACTTCGGCCCACTGGTTCCAGGCGGCGGGTCGCCGACCTGTGAGAAGGAACGTCAGCAGATCGGCCGCCCGGTCGCGCCAGCCAAGGCGAACGAATGTCGCGACGTTGCGCAGCTCGTAGGGTGTGTAGTCATCCCAGTCACTGCGGCCGTCGCGCCGTTGCTCGAACTCGCGCCAATAGCGCTCGTAGGTCGCGCGAACCATCGCCTCGGGCAGGTCCTGCGGGTCGCCCCGCGGTGCAAAGGCGATGCTCGTCGACGTCGGGTCGAAATCGCCCAACTCCGCCGATCCTGGAAGATAGTCGATGCGGTGCGCCGATGTCGCCGCCGCGAGCGACGCTGCGAGATCGCGCCGGAATTCGTCTCCCTGCGCGAGGATACGGCTCGCCGACTCGTCGCGGCCGAGCGCGAGCGCCATCGCGTACGCTGAATCGTAACCCTTGGCAGCCCAGAAGTCGTCCCAGTAGGAGTGCACCGGTTTTGCCGCATAGCCCTCGTGGCTGATCGACGCCGGGAGTATGCCGTAGAAGGCGCGATTGGCCGGCTCGAGGTTGGCCGCGGTACGGCCGGATTGCCGCAGTGTCTCGAGGTAGCGCGCGGCGCCTTCGACATGCGGCCACATCGTCTCGAGCAGGGCCCGGTCGTGGCGGTAGCGATAAACCTCGCCGGCGAGAAGAATGAACTCCCCCGGACTGTCGTTCTCCTGCACCGGGTCCGCGCCCCGTGCGTCGACGCAGCAGGGAATCTTGCCGTTGGCAAACTGATACGCGGCGTACCAGCGCAGGTAGTCGGCCGCAATCGCGCCATGGCCCAGCCGCAGCAGCGATTCGGAGATCATCGTCCCATCACGGATCCAGGAACGCGCATAGGCCCGCGTTCCAGGCCGCAGGATCGGGCCGTCGCGGCTGATCAGGACATGCGCCAGCGCCGTGCGCATCGTGTCGACCAGCGGCTGCCCTTCATTTGGTACGCGAAAGCGCACCCGATCGAGTTTCTGCCGCCAAGTCGCGACAACAGTGCGTTTTTCGCGCTCCAGCCAGCGCGAAACCGACATCCCGCCCAGCGCCGGCGCCGTCGCCGGTCCGGAGAGGGGCACGGCAATGTCGATACGCGCGCGCGCGTGCGGCGCCAGATTGAGGTGGTAGGCCAGCGCTGCAGACGCCAGCCCAGTCTCATCGTGCACGGCACGCGCGTCACCCCAATTGCCGGCAAGCACCGCGGGCAGCGGCCCGGCGTCGGACGGGAAGGCTCCAAAACGGTCGGGCGCCTGCAGCGGGAACACCCTGCGTACCCCGTTGACCGCAAGCGCCGCGCCATCCCAGGCAAGGTCGTCAATCGCGCTGACGCCACCCGCGACGCCAAGAAATTGGCGCGGCGGGTTGACCTGGAACGGTCGTGCGGTCAGCGCGAGCGTCAGCGTCAACCGCTCGGCGGTACGGTTGATCAGTTCGTAGCGCGCGATGAGCCGTGAGCGCGCGCGCACCCCGGCGGCAAACGCCGTGACCCGCAATTCCCAGCGCGGATCCAGCCATCGGACGCCAGGCAGCGGAAGGTAGCCTGCGGCGAGGAATGGCTGCGAGTCAACGTCGGCCCAGGTTACAACGCGCGTGCCGGATATGACGAAAGGCTCGATGGAGAATCCGCCGCGGCCAACCTCGAGCGCGCCGTCCTCGGAGAGCAAGCCCGTTTCGCTTCCGCCATCGATGCCGACGAGGGTCCAGTATGATTGCTCGCCCGAGAAGCCGCGAGGATAGGTTCCACGGGGCGCCTCGCGCGCCAGGGCTGCGATGAACGCGTTCGGCGTCGCGCCGAAGGCAAGGTCTCTGATCTCCACCTCGGACAGGCCATAGCCGTCGCCCGGCCCGTCGAGCAACGCCAGGCGAACAAAGCGCGCTTCGGCATCGGCAAGCCGCAACGCGTCCGATCCGCGGCCGGCAGTGACGCTGCGAACCGTGTGCCAGTGCTCGCCATCGTCCGATAGGAGCACGTCGTAACGCGAAGCGAACGCGCCCGGCCGCCAGCGCAGGACGAGCCCGCCGAATTCACGCGCTTGCCCGAGGTCGATGGTCAAATTCTGCGTCTTTCCGGTCGCCGGGTCGCTCTCCCATGCGGTGGCCGGATCGCCGTCGAGCGCCAGCGCCGGCTCGGCGCCGGGCAGGAACGAAGATGCCTGCGCTGATGGCGCAGGCACGACGCCTGAATCCCGGGGCAACTCGCGCAGGGCAAGCTCGCTGATCAACACCGACCCGCTGCCGCCGCCGCGGCCGGCGCTTACCACGAATTCGATGGCGGCAACGTGGCGCAGCGTGCGGTCCGCAGCCGGGCCCCAGGCGAATTCGACCTGGCGCTTCTTGATTCTTATGAGCTGCCACTGGCGCGGGAACTCGAAGTCGGGCCGCCGGAACCACCAGACATTGTCGCCGCTTGCGTCGATGAGCTTGACTTGCAGGTCGTTCACCGGCGCGTTGGCGCGCAGGTAGAACGAGAGTTCATAATTCGGCGGCAACTCGAGCGCCAGGGTGCGCCGCGCGGCCGCGTAGCCGGCCATGCCGCCCAGATCGAAGTCCAGGCGCAGCGCGGCCCCCGTCGGGCCGGTGGCAGGATGCAGCGACGCCTTTGCACCGTCGGAAGCAGCAGCCTGCCACGGAGCGGTTGAAGCGAAATCATCGAGAATCTCTCGGGCGGCGGCCGGGAGCGCGCCGCGCGAAGCGCTCCAGGCCGCCATGCAAACGGCGAATGCGATCACGGTGGCAGCGGTCACTCGCCGTGGCCGCGCCGCAAGCGTGTCCGAGCGGCTCATCCCTTCACGCTGCCGGCCAGGAGCCCCTGCAGGTAATAGCGCTGCAACGAAAGGAAGACGAGTAACACCGGCAGGATCGTGACCACCGATCCCGCCATCATCAGCTCATCATCCTGCACATGTTCTCGTGACAACGCCGCGAGCGCGACGGGCAGGGTGTAGAGATCCTGGTCGGCGAGTACGATCAGCGGCCACATGAAGTCGTTCCAGGTCCCCAGCAGCGTGAACACGGCCAAGGTCGCGATAATGGGCCTGAGCGCGGGCAACACGATCGAGCCGAAGATCCGGAACTCGCTGGCACCGTCGATGCGCGCCGCCTCGAGCAATTCATCGGGGATCGATAGCGCGTACTGGCGCACGAGGAAGATGCCGAAGATGCTCGCCAGCGCCGGGACGAGCACCCCGCCGTAGCTGTTGACGAGCCCGAACTGCTTGAGGAGCAGAAACAGCGGCACCATCGCCACCTGGCCGGGGATCACCAGCGCGCCGAGCAGGAAGCGGAAGATCCGGTCGCGCCCCGGAAAGCGAAGCTTGGCGAACGCGTATCCGGCGGCGACGTTGAACAGCAGCGAGGCAAGCGTCGCCAGAGTGGCGAGGAGCACGCTGTTGGCAAGATAGCGCCCGAGTCCGCCGGTCGCGAAGAGTTCGCGATAGTTGCCGAGGCTTGCGTGCGCCGGCAGCAGGGGTGGCGGACTCGCACTGGCCTCGCCAGGCGCCATCAGCGATACCGAGAGCATCCATAACAATGGAAACACCGTGAGCACCGCCGACCCGAGCAAGAGGCTATTGACCAGCAGTGCGTCGACGCGGGTTCTCATGCGGCGGCGCTCGCTCGCATCCAGCGCAGTTGCACGGCGGTGACGACGAAGATGACGAGAAAGAGCACGAAGGCCACGGCGGAGGCCGAGCCGAGGTTCCACCACTTGAATCCTTCCTCGTACATGAGGTAGAGGACGCTGACCGTGCTCTCGAGCGGTCCGCCTTGCGTCATCACGTATGGCTCGGCAAACAGCTGGAAATAGCCGGCAACCGTCAGGATGCCCACCATGAGCAGCATCGGGGAGAGCATCGGCAACGTGACGTGACGGAACTGGCGCCAAACTGACGCCCCGTCGATACGCGCCGCTTCGTAGAGATCCGTCGGAATGGCTTGCAACCCGGCAAGCAGGATGATCATGTTGTAGCCAAAGTTCTTCCACACGGCAAAGACGATGATCGCCGGCATCGCCCAGTGCGGATCCCCGAGCCAATCGATCGCCGGAATGCCGATGGTTCCGAGCGCGTAATTGAGCCAGCCGTAGCGCGTGTTGAACAGGTAGCGCCAGACGACTGCCGCTGCGACGATCGTCGTGACGACCGGCGCGAACAAAGCGGTGCGGAAGATCGCTTTGAACCGCGCCACCCTGGAATGAAGCAGAAGCGCCGCGCCGAGCGAGGCCGCGACAGACAGCGGGACTCCCGCCAGGACGAAGTAGAGCGTGTTGCCGAACGCTCGCCAGAAGATCGGCGAGCCAAGCAGTTCCACATAGTTACGCAGGCCTACCGCGCGCAAATTGTGCCAGTCCGCCAGCGCGTAGATGTCGAAGTCGGTAAGGCTCAGCGCCAGCGCGGCGAGCACCGGCAGAAAGAAGAAGATGCCGATCACAAACAGCGCCGGCCCGACGAACAACCAGGCCACGTGCCGGGACCTCACAACTCGCCCCGGCGAGCGAGAAGCCAGCGACGCTTCTCGAGGATCCGGTCCGTGCGCGCATCGAGCTCGGCGGCCGCCTGATCGATCGATAGCTCACCGTGCACCGTCCGTTCCGCAACGAGGCGCAGCTCGTTGGCGATGCGCTCCCACTCGGGCACCTTGGGTACGGGTTTGACTCGCTCCAGCTGGTCACGAAAGGCGCTGGCGTACGGGTCCTGCGCGAGACGCCCCTCGCTCCAGGACGTGCGTCGCGGCGGCAGGTCACCGGTCAGCTCGTGAAAGCGCCGCTGGATGTCTGGCTGCGAGAGATATTCGATCCATTGCCGTGCAGCGTCCTTGACGCGCGATCGGTCGAAGATCACAAGGCTCGAGCCACCCGCGATCGATGCGCCGGGTCCATTGGGGCCGGGAAGAGGTGCGGTCATCCAGCTGTCCTGCAGTTCCGGCGGCAGGCGGCGCTTGAACTCACCGATATTCCACGGTCCGGTGATATAGAAGGAGAAATAGCCGCGAGCGAATTCGGTCCACACGTTGGATACATCGGCGTTGGTGAGCGGCGGCGCCCAGCCGTGCCGGAACATCTGGACGTAGAAGCGCAGCGCGTTGCGGAAGCCGGGGTTTTCGAAATTGCCCCAGCGGCCTCCGTCGCGGAGCAACGGTTCGTCCTGCTGCAGTGCGAGCGCGAGCAGGGGCTCGAACTCGTTGAGCGGCAGGAGGATCGCATAGCGATCGGGCCCCGCACTCTGCTTGATTGCGGCAAGCATCTGCTGCAACTCGGCCCACGACTGCGGCGGCGCCGAGAAGCCGGCCCGCGCCAGCAAGTCGCGGCGATAGAAAAGGATTCGCGTATCGACATACCACGGTACGCCATAGAGCTTGCCGTCGACGATATTGGTATCCCAGATCCCCGGAAAGTAATCATGGCGGTCGATCTCCTTCGAATCGGCGATGACTGCGTCCAGCGGCGCGAGCGCGTGCAGGGCCACGAATTCCGCTATCCACGTGTTGCCCAGCTGGCCAGCGTCAGGGGTCGAATCTCCTGCAAAGGCGGTGAGCAGTTTCTCGTGTGCGGCGCTCCATGGCAACTGCTGGACTTTGATGCGAATGCCGGCATGCGTTCGCTCGAACTCGGGGATGAGTTCGGCGACAACCTCGCCTTCGCGGCCCATGGCCCAGAAACGGACCACGGTCTGGTCCGCGGGGCGCGAGCTGCAGCCGGCCACGATGAGAGTGACAGCGAGCGCAACCGGGGTCGCCAGGAATATCCTAAGCAAGTACAGCATAAGATTTGGGTTTCCCGCGATGGCTTCAGATGGCGGCGCCGCTGCGCAGCAAGGGATTCATTCTAGTCGCAGCTTGGGCAACGGCTGCTGCGCGCCGCGAGGAACCCGGACGGGCGGGGCTTGGCCGCGGCGCGAACCGTTCCGGCCTCGGCCGCGCCGCGGATTTCGCGCAGGGCACCTTGCAGTGGACGCCCGCGGGCGCGAGTCAGTGAGTGGCGCTCAGCCAGCCACCGGAAAAACCGGCTCGCTGCAGCCCGCGCCTCAGGTGCGGATTCCTGCTCATGACGCGCCAGATGAGCGCCGTGCGCTCGTTCTCGATCATCGCACAGATCGGGCCCTGGTCGATACCCAGGTAGTCACCATCGACCCAGCCGAAGCCCGCAACATCATGGCCGTGGCTTAGCGGCACGTCGTCGAAGTGAAAGCTCGGATTGAACGCGTCGAGGAAGCCGTATGCGGAATAGATGTATTGACCGAAGCGGCGATACATCTCGAGGACCGCCGGAATCGCCAGTTCCGGGGCGAACGGTATTGACGCGACGGTTGCCGTCGGGGCGAGCGTGCAGTCGTCATGCGCATCGGTACCTCGGGCGGCGTAAGCCCGGAACACGCGTTTGTCGTTCGCGTCGGTAACCACGACGTTGGCGGGGCCGTCGCTGGCCGTGATACCCCAGATCGTTGCCCCGTAATCCTTGCAGTGCAGAGGATTGGCGATCGCGTAGGCTTGCTGCGCGTAGATCGCTCGGCGGCTGTTCTCGAAGTAGTCGAGACCACGCCGCCGCATGTAGTCATCCTGGATCTTGCGGAAATCCATCCACACGTGCGTGTACTGGTGCCCGAACAGGGGCGCGAAGGTCAAATACTCTTGGCCGAAGACCTTGCCCCAGCTCTTGTCGTAGGTGCTGGTCCATTCCGTCCACGCCGCCGGGTCAACGGGGAAGGTCGGAGAGCCAAGCGCCAGCAGGTAGACCAGCATTGCCTCGTTGTAGCCGCGCCAATCGAATTCGAGGAAGCCCTCTTCGGGTGTCCAGCCGTGACTGATGGCTGGAGCATGGGGCTGGGCCCAGCGCCAATCGACGCGGGTATAGATTTGCTCCGCGAGGCTGCGGATTTCGGCCTCCTCGCGTTCCGGTCCGTCGAAGTACGACTCGCAGAAGAGCACGCCGGCTAGCAGGATCGCGGTATCGACGGTGGAAAGCTCGCTGTCTTCGAAGCGTTCCCCGGTCTCCATGTCGAGATAGTGGTAGAAGAACCCGTGGTAGCCGGAAACGCCGCGGGCTGACGGGCCCTGAGGCGCGTCGTGGAAGAAGCGCAGCGTCGTCAGGACACGCTGCCGCGCCGCCTCGCGAGTCACGTAGCCGCGCTCGACGCCGATTGGATAGGCAGTCAGCCCGAAGCCGACCGCGGCAATGCTCGAGAACGAGGGGGTGGGGTAGCGATCTGGAATCAGGCCGTTCTTCGGGTTCGCGGTATCCCAGAAGAAGCGAAAGGTACGTTTCTCGAGTTCGACGAGGAATGGATCGAGCGCGGGGCGCGCGCCGCGGAATACCAGATTCACGACCCCATGCTCGGGAGGCTCACTGTCGTGCACCATGACCGCGCCGAACAGGAATGCGGCCAGCAAGACCGTCAGCAGCCCAGGGTTCCAGCGTTTGAGATGCATCACCACCCGTAGATCCACAGCGCATCGCGCGCCAGGCCGATTGTCGCCATGCGCATGAGAAGGCTACACGTCGCTCCTTGGCGCGGTCGAACGGTGGCGTTTGCTGGCGGGAGACACCCAAGGCGCAAGAAGGCCATCCCGCGCGGACGTCGAGCACGCGCGGCGCGACACGTCTTGCTGCTCATGGAGCCCAAGGAGCCCGTAGACCTGGGGTTAGCGCCGACCTCGCAACCCGGAATCCAACGCACTCCGAGCGCAAGCGTGCGACCCTAGCACCGGAGCATGCAGTGGTCAAGCTGCCCGGATCGGCGGCCCAAGGTTGCCCGCAGGCGGCGCCGGCGGGCAAGCGAGGGTGGCTGCCCAACTGACTCCAACGCTTGGCCCATCGAGTCCTACAAGAAAATCGGACGGGCGCCGATTGCCGACATGGGCAAGCTGCTCGACCATAAACGCGCAGAATCTCCCTTCGTATTGCCGCATGCTTCGTTACGCTATCGCCTTCCTGCTGCTCTTTCTGCTAGTGGGCGCGGCAAGCGCTGCGGCGATCGCCACCGACGCGCCGGCGTCGGCGCAGGTCGCCTTCTTAGTCTGCGTCGGTTTGTTCTTCGCCGCAGTCGTCGATGGCATCGCGCGACGCCCGTCACGTCGCTCCCGGTGAGGTGAGTGGATCGACCAAGTCGCGCGGTGATCGTCGGCGCCGGGCCCTTTGGTCGATTGTCGCGAGCGGGGTGACCAGGACTCAGAACCCGCGCGTGGCCTCCCGCCAGCTTGCATGAGCCTCCGGGGCGTTCTGCACCGCCGCGTGCAGTTCCGACAGCGCGGCCGGATCGTCAATGATCCGCATGCGTTCCGACTCGCGCAGGACGCCCGCTCCGCCCACGAGTGCCCGATGCACAAGCTGCGCGCGCTCGCTGCACCGGGCAACCGATTGCCGCGCGTGAGCCGCAGCAGTGGCACAAAGCAACGCGTTGATACCGGGATTTACGACCGCCTCGACGAAGCCGGGTGGCGGGGCCGCCGCAGCGACAGCGGCCATCACGGCCTGGATCTCCCGCGGGGGCCGTAGCTCCTCGGGTATCACAAACAGGCCCATAGCCCGCAGGCTGCGTCCGAGCGACCCGCGGCTCGTGTACACGGAAACCGGGATGGAGACGACCAGTGCGCCGGCGACCGGCAGCAGCCACCACACGAACGACGGATTCAGCCAGTAAACGCCGCCAATCCAGACGATACCCAGTAACGTGTGCGGCCCATGGCGGATGAAGGCTTCGCGCCAGCTGGTGGCCGCGTCCTCCCGTTGCGGCGACTTCCACTGTAGCTTCCAACCGACAAGGGCGAGCAGCACAAACTGGGAATGGAAGAGCATCCGGATCGGCGCGAGCAGCGCCGACAACAAGATCTCGCCCAGGAGGCCCATCGCCAGGCGCCGGGTGCCGCCATAGCGGCGCGCGCCGCGCACCGCGACCACGATCACGCTCAGGATCTTGGGCACGAAAAGCAGCGCCGCGGTAGCAGCAAAGAGCGTGATCGCCCAATCCGGGTGCCATTCCGGCCAGAGCGGGAAGAGTTGATAGGGTTGCACGAAGTACTTGGGCTCGCTCAACGTGTGCACGGCCAGGAGCGCCGTGGACAGGATGAGGAACATGAGCCAGAGCAATCCCGACAGGTAGGCCATGACGCCGCTCATGAATACGGCGCGATGCGCGACATGCAGTCCCTTGAGCAGGAATAAACGGAAGTTCATCATGTTGCCCTGACACCAGCGGCGATCGCGCTTGAGTTCGTCGATCAGGTTGGGCGGCATCTCCTCATAGCTGCCCGGAAGGTCATAGGCGATCCAGACGGCCCAACCGGCACGGCGCATCAAGGCCGCCTCGACGAAATCGTGGGACAGGATCTCGCCCGACAGGCTGCCACGGCCGGGAAGGCGACGCAGCGCGCAGTGACGCATGAACGGCGCGATGCGGATGATCGCGTTATGGCCCCAGTAATGCGATTCGCCGAGCTGCCAGAAGTGCAGTCCGGCGGTGAACAGCGGGCCATACAGACGTGCCGCGAACTGCTGTACCCGCGCGTACACGGTGTCGCGACCAGCCGCGCGCGGGAGGGTCTGGATGATGCCCGCGCCGGGGTTTGCTTCCATGAGCCGCAACAGTCGCGTCAGGCACTCGCCGCTCATCACGCTGTCGGCATCCATGACGACCATGTAGCGGTAGTTCCGGCCCCAACGTCGACAGAAGTCCGCGATGTTGCCGCTCTTGCGCTTGATCCGGTGCTGCCGCCAGCGATAGAACACGTGCCCAAGGCCGCCGGCTGTCTGGCAGAACTCCCGCCAGGCCTCGATTTCGGCGACGCGCGTGTCCGGATCGCTGGTGTCAGAGAGCAGAAAGAAGTCGAAGCGCGATAGTTCACCGCAGGCAGCGACCGACTCGTAGGTTGCCCGCAGGCCGGCGAATACGCGCCCCGCGTTCTCGTTGCGAACCGGCATGACGACTGCCGCGCGTGTGCCGCTGTCGAGCGGCGCGTCGCTGGCGGCAGTGCGCGAGATCGCATAGCGATCGCCGCCGAGCAGCTGCAGGGCGAAACCCGCAACTGCGGTCCAGAAGCCGCCGGAAACCCAGGCGAAGAGGATGGCGAACAGAATGAGCATCGCGATCTCAAGCAGCTGCTGACCGTGATAGGGAAGTATCGCGACCATGAAGTTGGTCGCGATATACGTCTGCGCCACGATCAGGCCGACCAGCACGACGCGACGAAAACTGCCGACCGCGTGCCAGGAGCCCAACGGATCGTGGGCGACGGCCTCGGGGTCCGGCTTGAATTCCAAACGAGCGCGCCGGCCTCCGAACGCGCGACCAATCAGACCCCGCGGCCACGGCGGCGCCACCATCGAGCTGCGCGCGAGCGGTGGTGTCGTCGCCAGCCGAGCGCCGTGTCCTGCACCGGACACCGTCAGCCGATCGTCCGCCCGAACCGGCGCTCCCTGCTCGTCCACGCGCGCGCTCCCCTCCGAGGCCATCATTCTGGCGGCAGGATGTAGCTCCACGTTTCTGACACCGTGCTGGCCCGGGTTCGCAGGTACGCGCGCATTTCGAGCGGTTTGCCGGCGTCGACGCGGGCAACCCGCAGGACGAGTCGCCAACCCCCCGTCACTTCATTGTGGTGCGTGACCACCTCTCGCACTTCGCCGTTGGAATCGGCGGTCACGATCCCCTGGACCTCGGCGTCGGCAGGCAGCTTGCGCAGAGCGGGGCCGTCAAAATCGATGACGAAGCCGAGGCTGCCGTCGTCAGTGCGCATGTAGCCACGGCCGCGACGCGTCTGCGTGACCCAAGACGACGGAGGGTGCATCGCAGGTTCCTTCTCCCAGAGCAGCCGATATTCCAGGTCGAAGGGTGACTTCGGTTGCGGCGGCGTATCCGGTACCCAGTAGGCGACGATGTTGTCGTTGGTTTCGTCCGGGCTGGGGATCTCGACGAGTTCCACCCGTCCCGCTCCCCAGTTGCCTTTGGGTTGCACCCATACGCTCGGGCGCAGGTCGTAGCGCGCCTCGAGGTCCTCGTAGTGGCCGAAATCCCGATCTCGCTGCATGACGCCGAAACCGGCCGGATTGGTAAGCGCAAAGGACGTAACGAGCAGCCGCTTCGGGTTGACCAGCGGGCGCCAAATCCATTCCCCCGTCCCGGAGTGGACCGACAGGCCGTCGGAATCGTGCACCTCGGGTCGATAGTCTTCGCGTGTTGTTGGCTGGTTCGCCCCGAAGAAATACATGGTGGTCAGTGGCGCGAGGCCCAGTCGGCTGACGTTGTCGCGCAGGAACAGGCGCGCCTTGACCTCGACGACCGTCTCCGCACCCGGCTTGAGCAGGAAACCGTACGCGCCACTGGCCCGCTTGGAATCGAGCAGCGCGTAGATCTTGAGTTCGCTTGCGCCGGGCGCGGGCCGCTCGATCCAGAATTCGACGAAGGCCGGAAACTCTTCGCCGGAGGCGAGCCCCGTGTCGATGGCGAGCCCGCGCGCGGAAATGCCATACACTTGGCCTTTGCCCAGCGCGCGGAAGTAGCTTGCGCCGAGAAAGACGAGCACCTCGTCCTTGTACTTCGGCGTATTGATCGCGTAGTGAACGCGAAAACCCGCGAATCCCAAGCCACTCATCCGCCGCGGATCGAATCGGTTGGCGCCATAATCGAACAGGGCAGGATCGTAGCGAATTTCGCGAACCGATTCGCCGTTTACTTCGTTGATACGCACGGGACGATCGAAGTACAGGCCGAGGTGGAAGAATGCGATCTCGAAGGGCAAGTTGGTGTCGTGCCAAAGCGATCGCTCCGGCCTGAAGCGAATATCGCGGAAATGATCATAGTCGATGGCCTGCAGTTCCTTGGGCAGCTTGACCTCCTGCGGCCGATAAGGCGCCGCGGCGAGCTGCTGCGCCCGGTGCGCCACGGAGTCGAAGCCGAAGGCAAGGGTTAGCCCGGGCGACAGGCCGAGAAGCAGGGCGAAGCATGCCGCCCGGGTGGCCGGACGGCGCGGCCCCATCGCGGCCACCGGACGTCGGTCGTGTGCTTCGGTCTGCGCCCGCAAGCGGTCGTTCATCCCGCGGCCGGGGCCGCGTCACAGCGTCGAAGCTCGCTACCGTATGACTTCAATGGGTCCGTCCTTGCGGTGCGTTGCCGGGAGTGCTGAATTGGGCCTGCACAGGCTCCCCGACGCGTGGTGGGCCCGACTCCGCCGGGGGGCCGCGTTCAGCGGATGTTATGCCCCTGCGGCGAGGCACGCAAGACAGCGGCCAATTGACCGGTCTTCAGCGTTAGCCTCACGAAGCCCGGCCATAGGGATTACCCTCGCTGGGCCGTGTCCAGTAGACGATTGCGTCGAGGAATCGCGCACACGGTCGGCAACGCGACTCACGCGAACCCGAACGCCTTGCTCGTTTGCGTGGCGTCGACGCCTGCGCCGCGTGCGCCATGCGCAGCAGGACGGGCCGCGCAGGGCGGCTCCCCATGCTGCAAGTCAAACTGCCACGTTCTACTGCACGTCAACATTCCCGGCAGCGCCGTAGACTTCATCCACGCGGCGGGCCGAGGCGATCCGGCGATCCACGTCTCGAGGCAGGTCCGCGTACTCGCCGGGGCCGAACATTCGGCAGTCGCCATGGAATTGCGTGTCGGTACAGAACATCCAGTGCCCGCCGTCAATACGCATGGACGCGACGTCAAATCCTGCCAATTCGAGGTTGGGCAACTCGCGCTCATCCAGGACCAGCGAGCGGCCCGCGAAGCGTGGCAGCGCGTAGAGCACGACGCGACCCGTTGGCGCCGGCGGCGTCACCAGGCCGACCGGTCCGGGGGCGGTCGCGATCAACTCAGCCGAGGCGACGTGATCACCGAATGCACCGAGGTTGTCGTAGCGACCGGGGGAGAAATCACTGCATTCGCCACGGTAGTAATCGCGGCTGCATAGGCGCCATGTGCCGGAATAGACGACCGCGGACTGGGCGCCAGCATAGGACGGAACCCGATCAAGCCCGCCGGTCGTTCGTGTGAGCTCAATCGCGCCACCGTCGAATCCAGGTCGCTCGAACAGCGCGATGCGAGGCTCGGCGACGGCAAGGGCGGTCGACGGCGATGCGGCAGATGCGCTGGCATGCTCGCGCACGGAGATGATGCGGTTGTTCAACGAGCCGCTGACTTGGCTGTACTCACCCGGCTGCAACTGCACGCACGTGCCGTCAAAGAAGGCCGCACTGCAGGCCTCCCATACCCCGCTGCGGACAATGACCGACGACGCGCCGTCATAGAAGCCCGTCTTGTCCAGGTCAGCCGCCCGGTGACTCAGGGAAAAGCTCTCGCCTTGAAAGTCGCGCTGGTGATACAGGGTGATGTCGCCGGCGAGCACGACCGGCATATACGCCGCGACCGCAACGCCGACGCATGCCTGCAACAACTGTTTGCTTCGGATACGCATAGGCAACCTCCACTTTGAAGAGGCCGGCAACGTGCCGGCACCTTGTTTGACGCGTGAAAGTTGCCCAGGTTTAACGCAGCACGTGTCGCCGCAGAGCGACATCATGCGTGATCGCCCGGTGCGTAGGACGATGTCTGTCGGCGCCGACCGGATCATTCCGATGGGCGTCCCGCATACGCCTCGCTGCGACGGTTCGTTGCGCACGCACCATCAGGATCGGCCAGGCGAAGCCCGTCCAGATATCTCGCGCTACGTCCCCCGACCAGGCATTGAGTGCTATCCGGGTGCTTCTGAGGATCGCGGCGTTCGGGCACGGAAGCGGGATTTCAACCCCAATGCGGGCTTCTCAAGGCCGTGCCACGATGCGACTGCGAGGGCAAGGGTGGTGAGCACGGAAAGAACGAAGAGCTCTGCAGGCGAAAGGCCAGGTACCCGGGATACGATGGTCTGCTGGACCGGGAACGCATACACGTAAAGCCCGTAGGAATAGTCGCCGACCCGGTTGAACGCCGGCCACTGCAGCCATGGGTGGTAGGCGATCACGAGCACCCCGTAGGCGAGCACGAGGGTCGCGGTCACGCCGCGTCCGATGCCCCACGGATTCCAGACATAGAGCACGATGCCCCCGAGCGCGGCAGCCAGCGACAGCGGCAGGATCGAGCGTCCAACATAGGCCAGCGAGCCCAAGGCAAACAACAGCGCGAACTCCCGGACCAGGTCGATGTTTGGCTCGAGCGGAAGCCATTCGGGTCTTGCGACGAAGACGGCAACAAGTGCCGCGAGCACGGCGGCGACGAGCCATCGGCGCGCCAGGATACCGGCGACGGCGGCGATCGCGACGCCGACGTAGAGCCGAAGTTCGACCGGAAGCGTCCACAGCGACCCGTTGGAAGAGCCGGCGAGGATGTTCGCCGGGAACGCATCCGGGAGGATGTAGCGGACCTGCCAGGCGAGCGCATTGCCCCACGCGTAGTCGATCGTGACCGGGTCGGACAGAAACTGCTTCCAGGAAAGCGGAGCCGAAATTCCGGCCAGGAGGATGGTCAGCGCCACGGCCGCGAACAGCGCAGGGTAAATGCGCAGCACGCGGGCGGCCGCGAATGCGGGGAGGTGGGGCCGGCGCAGCCAGCTCTGCGTGACCAGGAACCCTGACAGCACGAAGAAGCAGCGCACACCCAGCGAACCAAAATTGGTGTCGCCGGTGAGGCGATAAACGGGGTCGTCGTTGATATGTCCCGAAAGGGCGTAACTGTGAAAAACGATGACACCGGCCGCGGATAGAAGGCGCAACAGCTGGATGTTGTTGTCGCGTCCCTGCGTGTAATCGCCAAGGCGCAGCACACGGTTCGGTCGCACCGGCATCAGGTCGATGCAACCGCCGAAGCCTTGCCCGCGACGTTCGCTTCCGGCCTGACCTGCGGCCGGGTGGCAAGCGCACGCTCGATGGTGGCAATCGCTTCGCGCAACTCCTCGCCCTGCAAAGGCAGTCGCGGCGGCCGGACCCGCTCGCTTCCCATTCCGACCCGTTGCTGCGCCAGCTTGATCAGCTGCACGAACTTCACCACCGTGTCCATGCGCAGCAGGGGCAGGAACCACTGGTAGAGCGCGAAGGCCTCCTCGATGCGACCTTCGCGGGCATGGCGGTAGAGCGCCATCGATTCGGCCGGAAAGGCGTTGACGAGACCGGCGATCCATCCGCTCGCGCCGGCAGCGATGCCTTCGACGATGGCATCGTCCACCCCGACCAGAATCTGCACCCGCGCGCCGGCCAGGGCGCGGATCGCCGTCACCCGCCGCACGTCGGCGCTCGATTCCTTGACCGCATGAAGGTTGGGAAGCTCCGCGGCAAGTTCGACGATGTGCTGCGGCAGGAAATCGGTGCGGTAGGCAAGCGGATTGTTGTAGAGCAGGCAGGGCATATCGGTTGCGGTGATGACGGCGCGGACGTGCGCCTTCATTTCGCGCCAATCGGTGCTGTAGACATATGGCGGGAGCACCATCAGGGCGCTGCAACCGATCGCCTTCGCGTCCTGCGCGAGCTCCACCGCCTCGGCGGTGGAAAGGGCGGCGATCCCCGGAATCACCGGCACGCGATCGCCAACCGCCCTGACGCACGTCTCCATGACCTTGCGCTTCTCGGCGCGGGCCAGCGTGGCCGATTCTCCGAGCGAGCCGAGCGGAACCAGGCCCGCCGAACCCTCGTCGACGAGCCAGCGCGAATGGGTCGTGAGCAATCCCTCGTCGAGGCTCAGGTCGGCATTGAACGGGGTGGTGATGGCCGGAATGACGCCGCTCCAGTTCACATCCATCGCTTGCTCCTCGCGTTCGGACTCTCCCGCGCTACGCGTAGCGGTCGGGGCTGAGTCCGGCCATGCTGCACGACGGCGGTTGGTCGGACAGCATTTCAGCCATCAGCTTGCCGGTGACGGGCCCGAGACTGATGCCCATCATCGCATGGCCCGTGGCCACTGAAAGATTGGCGAAGCGCGAAACCCGGCCGACATAGGGCAGGCCATCCGGGGAGCACGGGCGCAGGCCCGAGCGCACGCTCGCTTTCTCGAGATCGCTCCGGGCGAGGTCCGGACAGTAGGCTGAGACCGAGTTCACGATTCCGCGCACCCGCGCCGCGTCGATGCCCTGGTCGATGCCGGAGAGCTCCATCGTCCCGGCGAAGCGCAGCGAGCTGCCCATCGGCGTGACCGCAACGCGCGCTTCGCTCAGTATGGCGCAGCGGCGGGGCGACCATGCGGGGCTCTCCAGGGTCAGGCTGTACCCCTTGCCCGCCTGCATCGGGATCCGGATGCCGAGCTCGCGCACGAGCTGCTGCGACCAGATGCCGGCGCAGACGACGTATTCGTCGGCCCTAAGCACCGCGCCGCGGGTGTGCACGGCGTCGATTCGATTCCCGGTCGTGCGCCAGCCGTCCACGCCGGTATCGCAGGCCAGCTCGACGCCTGCCTGCTCGACTTGGCGGGTCAGCGCTGCCATCAGTCGTCCGGGCGTCAGATGGCAGTCCAGGGGAAAGTATACCGAGCCGGTGATCGCCAGGCGCAGGTTCGGCTCGAGCTCGGCCGTCGCCGCGGGTGTCAGCACCTCGGCCGGAATGCCCAGCCGCCGCGCGTGCTCGGCCGTCTTGATTTCCACTTTAAGACCGTGCTCGGTATTGCACAACAAGAGCATTCCGCGCTCGGTCAGATCGAAATCGCCGTTCCAGAGCGCGGCCCATTGCCGGTAGCAATCACGGCTGGCCAGATGCAGATCACGAAGCAGGGGTGCCGCCCGCTCGACGTGAGCCTGAGTCGCGGCGCGACGGAATTTCCAGCCCCAGCCCAGGAGGTCCGGGCTCAAGCGTGGCTTGATGTAGAAGGGGCTCTCGGAATTCCACATCCAGCGCAATCCTTGCTGCACCATCCCGGGATTGGCCAGCGGCACGAAGTGGCTGGGGACGACCATGCCGGCATTGACGAACGAACAGCCGTCCCGGTGCGGACCACCGCGCTCGATGAGCGTGACGCGATGCCCCTTGCGCGCGCAGAAATACGCCGTGCACAGCCCGACGATTCCGGCGCCGACGATAAGCACATGCTTGCTCACGCGCGCGGGCTGATTCCCCAGCACAACGGGTCGGCGTCGTCGAAGAGGAGCGTTGCCTCGTCGGTGACGTAGGCCGATCCGGTGATGTGAGGCAGTACCCGGTCGCGGTCATCGCGGTCGATGCTGAAGGAAGCCTCGAAGGAGGTGCCGATGACGCTCTCCTGGCGCCAGATTGCGCCGGGCTGCAGCTTGCCCTCCGCATGCAGGCAGGCGAGCTTCGCGCTGGTGCCGGTGCCGCAGGGGGAGCGATCGTAGGTCCCGTTGGGGCAAAGAACGAAGTTGCGGCAGTCCAGGTTGGGCGCGGACGCAGGGCCGAACACCTCGATGTGGTCGATCTCCTTTGCATTCTCGCCCCGGATACGCTTCGCCGTCAGCGCCTGGCGCACTTTCCAGGCAAAGTCGGAGAGCGCAACGGTGTTCTTTGCGTCCAGTGCGAGCCCGGGCGACTCGACCAGGAAGAACCAGTTTCCGCCCCAGGCGACGTCCCCGGTCACGCAGCCGTAACCGGCGACCTCGAGCTTCACCCTCTCGGCCCAGCGGTAGCTCGGCACGTTGTTGACAGTCACCCGGGCGCGGTCATGCAACTCGATGGTGACCACGCCAACCGGGGTCTCGATGCGATGCGCCCCGGCGCCGATCCGACCCAGATGGGCGAGCGTGACGGCGAGCCCCATCGTCCCATGGCCGCACATGCCGATGAAGCCGGCATTGTTGAAGAATATGACGCCCGCGGCACAGCTCGCGTCTTCAGGCTCGCACAGGAGTGCGCCGACCACGGCTTCCGTTCCCCTCGGTTCGTTGACGAACCCGGAGCGATAGTGGTCGTACTGCGCCCGGAAGCGTTCCAGGCGCCGCGCAACGCTGCCGCCACCGAGGTCCGGACCTCCGTCGATCACCACTCGAGTCGGTTCGCCTGCGGTGTGAGAATCCACGACCCGTGCGCGCTTGACGCCCATCGCCATCGCCTCCTTACCTGCCGTCCGCCCCTGTGGTTGCATGTGCCCTGCCATGGGAGCGCTTCCTCCGCAACTGGCCGAGAGTCCCCGGTGCCCCGAGCGGCTTCGCCCAGGATAGCCGCTTATAATCAATTATCCCGGTTTGCACTATTCCGCCTGCGGGGCCACCTGCCGCCTCCGTTTGGCTACTGGGTGGCTGCCGCGGAACGTTGCGCGAAAAAGGCCACGATCAGGCCGAACAGGATCATGGCCAGCATGTTTTCGACGAATTTTTCGGCCGTGAAACGAGGCCACCTCGCCCACGCGGAAAGCGGCACGACGGCGTAGTTCATGACCAGAAAAATCACCACGCCGTAGGCCAGGCCGCCGCCGATCCAGCGCCGTCGCAGGATGGGTAACCAGCCGCAGGCGACGAGGTAGACCGCCGCGATCATCAGCGACATGACCCACTGCAGCGCGAGCCCCAGCAGCTCCACGGCTGCGCCGCCGGCGAGCGCGGCTTTGCCGAGCAGGCCGCCGGCAATGAAATGCAGAATGAGCAGGGGGCTTACGAAATTGATCAGCGCTGCGGCGCCGATATCGATCGTGCCCGCGACGAACCCGCCGAGCGCGATCGCGGTCAATGCCGGGCGGGTGATCCGCAACAGCGCGCGCCTCGTCGGTCCGCTCAGTCGCCGGTCGCCTCTTGCGCGGCCGGCGGCGGCGTCTGCCGCGCTGCCCCGCGCGCAAGCCAGCGGTTGGCGCGATCGAGGTACAGGTAGATGACCGGGGTCGTGAACAGCGTGAGCATCTGCGAGAGCACCAGTCCGCCCACCATCGCGTAGCCGAGCGGCCGCCGCAGCTCGGACCCCGTGCCGTGACCGAGCATCAGCGGCATCCCCGCCAGGATCGCGCACATGGTCGTCATCATGATCGGGCGGAAACGCAACATGCAGGCCTCGAAAATCGATTCCTCCGGCCCGAGTCCGCGCTCGCGCTCGGCGGTGAGCGCGAAGTCGACCATCATGATCCCGTTCTTCTTGACGATACCGATCAGCAGGACGATGCCGATCAACGCGATCACGCTGAAGTCGTAGCCGAAAGCCATGAGGATGAGCAGGGCTCCCACGCCGGCGGAGGGCAGGGTCGAGAGGATGGTCAACGGATGGATGTAGCTCTCGTAGAGCAGGCCCAGGACGATGTAGACTGCAATCAGTGCCGCCGCGATCAGATACGGCTGACTCGCGAGCGAGGCCTTGAACGCCTGCGCGGTGCCCTGGAAGCTGCCGCTCAGCGCACTGGGCGCGCCGATGTTCAGCATGGTTGCCTGGATCGCGTCGACTGCGTCGCCCAGTGCCGCACCGGGCGCCAGGTTGAAGGAGATCGTGATCGCCGGGAACTGTCCCTGGTGGCTTACCGACAGGTAATTGGTGCCGGTATTGTCGACCTTGGTGAACGTGGACACCGGGATCTGCTTGTTGAGCGTGGGCGAGGTCACGTAGATCTTGTCGAGCAGATTGGGGTCCTCCTGCAGCTTCGGCGTGACCTCGAGCACCACGTGATAGGCGTTGAGCTGGGTGAAGTACTGCTGGACCTGGCGCTGGCCGATCGCGTCATGGATCGTGGCATCGATCATCGAGGGCGAGATGCCGTAGCTCGAGGCCTTGTCGCGGTCGATCCTGAGGTTGAGCGCGGCGGCATTGGTCTGCTGGTCCGACACCACGTCGCTAAGTTGTGGCAGTGCGCGCAGGCGCTCCAGGATCCTCGGCGCCCAGGCACCGAGCTCCGAGATATCCGCGTCGGTCAGGGTGTACTGGTATTGGGTGCGCGCCAGGCGCCCGCCGACGTTGATGTCCTGGGCCGCCTGCAGGTACAGGTTTATTCCCTCCACGTTGGCCAGCTTGCGGCGCAGCTCCCTGATCACCTCGTCGGCGCTGGCCTTGCGGCCGGCCTCCTTCGACTTGAGCGTGATGAAGAAGGTGCTGTTGTTGAAGCTCGTACCGCCGAGGTTGAAGCCGACGCTCTCGATGGCGGGATCCTGGCGGGCGATGTCGGCAATCGCCATCACCCGCTCGCTCATGGCCTTGAACGAGATGTCCTGCGCCGCCTCGGCGATACCAAACATGAAGCCGGTGTCCTGCTGCGGGAAGAAGCCCTTCGGGATCACGATATAGAGGACCACGGTCAGGGCAACGGTTGCCGCGAACACCAGCATGGTCAGCGGCTGATGCCGCAGCACCACGCGCAGCGAGCGCTCGTACCAGTCGTGGAACGCCTGAAAGCCGCGCTCGAACAGCATGAACAGGCGCCCGTGCTGGCGCTTTTCGTCGTGCGCCTTGAGAAAGCGCGAGCAGAGCATCGGCGTGATCGTGAGCGACACGATCACCGACACCGCGATGGCGACGGTGACCGTGATCGCAAACTCGCGGAACACGCGGCCGACGATGCCACCCATCAACAGCAGCGGGATGAACACCGCCACCAGCGAAACCGAGATGGAGATGATCGTGAAGCCGATTTCGCTGGCGCCCTGCAGCGCAGCCTCCAGCGGCGGCATCCCCTTTTCGAGATGGCGGTAGATGTTCTCGAGCATGACGATCGCGTCATCAACCACGAAGCCGGTGGAGATCGTCAGGGCCATCAGCGACAGGTTGTCCAGGCTGAAGCCCACCAGATACATCACCGCCGCGGTGCCGAGGATCGCCAGCGGCACGGTGAACCCCGGGATCATCGTGGCCGGGACGTCGCGCAGAAACACGAAAATCACCGCTATCACGAGCATCCCCGTAAGAAGGAGCGTGGCCTCCACGTCGTTCACCGAGGCCCGTATGGTCTGCGTGCGATCGGACATGATGCTCACCTTGATCGCCTGCGGGATCGAGAGCTGCAGCTTGGGCAGCTCTTCCCTGATGCGATTGACGGTTCCGATCACGTTCGCGCCAGGCAGCTTCCTGATCACGAGAATAATGGCGCGGCTATGGCCAAGATCGAAGTCGGGCGCCGCGCCCGCGCCCACGTACGCCCAGGCGGCGAGCTTGGTGTTCTCCGGGCCGTCGACGGCCTCCCCGATATCGCGTACCCGGACCGGGGCGCCGTTGCGATACGCGACGATGACGTCGTTCCACAGCTTCGCCGAAAGGATCTGGTCGTTGTCGTAGACGGTGACGCTCTGTTTGCTGCCGTCGAACGTGCCCTTCGGCGCATTGGCCGTCGCCGCGGCGAGTTGCGGCCGGATGTCCTCGAGTGCGAGCCCCAGCGCCGAGATCTTGCCCGGGTCGAGCTGGACGCGCACGGCAGGTTTTTGCTGACCGTTGATGTCGACCTGTCCGACGCCCCGGATCTGCGATATCTGCTGCGCCAGTACCGTGTCCGCGTAGTCGGACACCACCGACAGCGGCAGCGTGTCAGAGGTCGCCGCGATCAGCATGATCGGGCGGTCAGCCGGATTCAACTTGCGGTAGGTAGGCGGACTCGGCAGGTCGGTCGGCAGCTGGCCGCTCGCGGCATTGATCGCGGTCAATACATCGAGCGCGGCGGCATCGATGTTGCGTTCGAGGTCGAACTGCAGCGTGATCTGAGTTGAACCGAGATAGCTCGTTGACGTCATCTCGTCCAAGCCGGAGATGATCGAGAACTGGCGCTCCAGTGGCTGGGCCACGCTCGAGGCCATGATGTCGGGGCTCGCACCCGGGTAGGTGGAGGTAACCAGAATGGTAGGAAAATCGACCTGCGGGAGCGCCGCGACCGGCAGGAAGGGCCACGCGCCGATGCCGATGAGCAGGATCGCCGCGGCGAGCAACGACGTGCCAATCGGGCGGCGGATGAACCCGGCCGAGATATTCATCAGCCGCCGCTTTGCCGCGCGACCGCCGGCGCGGGCGTGGCTTGCTCCGCTTCCACGACCTTGACGCCGGGTTTGAGCTTGTACTGCCCGGAGACGACCACGCGCGTGCCCGGGGTGAGGCCCTCGGCGATGATCGCCTTGCCGTCCTGCGTCTCGACGACCCGTATCGGTTGGACCGCGGCGGTGTTGTCGGGTTTGACGACGTAGGCAAACAGCCCATTCTGTCCCCGCTGCACCGCCGATGCCGGCACGGTCGTCGCGTCGTGCCGCGTGCCGAGCACGAGCCGGGCATTGACGTACTGGCCGGGCCAGAGCGCAAGCGATCGGTTGGGAAACAGCGCCTTCAACTGCACCGTTCCGGTGGTCGTATCGATCTGGTTGTTGAGCAGCAGCAGGTGGCCCGTGCCAAGCGCGGCGCCATTCTCGCGCGCGAGTGCTTGAACCTGCAGCGGCGAGGTGGCGGCCGCGCGGATTGCCTCGTTGATCTTCGGCACGTGCTCTTCGGGCAGCGTGAAGATCACCGCGATCGGGTCGATCTGGTTTATCACCACCAGCCCGGTCGTGTCGGCGGCGTGGACGATGTTGCCGACATCGACCAGGCGCAGGCCCGTGCGGCCGTTCACCGGGGCGCGGATGGTGGTGTAGGCGAGCTGCACCCTCGCGTTGTCGATCTGCGCCTGATCGGACTGGACGCTGGCCTTGAGCTGATCGACGGTCGCCTTCTGTGTGTCGAGCGTCTGCTGCTGGATGGAGTCCTCCGCGAAGAGCGTCTTGTAACGCTCCAGATCCTTGAGCGCATTGGCGAGCGTCGCTTCATCGTGGGCTTTCTGCGCCAGCGCGCCGTCGAGCAACGCCTGATAGGGCGCCGGGTCGATCTGCGCGAGCAGAGCGCCTTCCTTCACATCCTGCCCTTCGGTGAAGGCGACCTTCACCAGCTGGCCATCGACTCTGGCCTTGACGGTCACCGATTGCGCTGCCTGCACGGTGCCGATACCGGTCAGGTAGATCGGCATGTCCTCCCGGGTGGCGATCGCCGTGACGGCGGGAACGCCGGGACTTTGCGCCGGCGTCTGGTCCGCGGCGTCGGCGCGATGCAGGATACCGCGCACCAAGACGATGACCAGCACGGCGACAACGAGCAATGCCGCGAGCAGGAGCTTGCGCCGCCCCAGTTGAGCCAGCGCGTTCATGACCAATCTCCACGATGGTTTACGGCTGCGCGAGGCGCAGATCGGACCATTGACCTGGCAGGAATTCGAACGCGTTCGACGCGAAGCCCGGCCGGAAGTTCGGCCAGCCCGGGCTTCGACTCACTTTGGCCAGAGGGGGGCGGCGGCGCAGGACCTCGCGCACGCGGGCGCGGGACAGCCTCGATGCGATGGCGACGCAACACGGATCCTTCAGAGGGCAGATGCCCCAGACCAAACGAGAATTTTACCGCCTTATTGACCCGGCCCGTTAACCGGGCCTGCGTTCGAGGTGGGCGTTGCAGAGGCGCGAGCGCAGGGCCTCGGGGCATTCGGACGCCGCGTGCAATCCGGGGGGCGCGAGCACGACACCAGTTCAGGCTGGAGGCCGATCGGGCACGCGCTCCCAGGCTTCGACCGGGCCCGGAACGATTTCGAACAGCGGATGCGCCGCCGGATGCGAAACGGCACCATGCCGGCGGTACAAGGCGGGGCTGCGCCGTTGCAATTTGCTCAAAAGCCAGCACCATTCATAGCGCAACTGCCCGTCGGTTGCGAGCACGCGCTGTTCCGAGGCGACGCGGGCGAGCTTGGAGCGATCAAAGTGGTAGCCGCGAGAGTCGGCTTCGGCGTGAACGGACGCAAGGTAGGCGTTGATCGCCGAGCGCGGTGAAGCACACAGCCGGAACCGCTTGAGCTGCGGGTGATGCCGGTAGCCCGCGGTGCGCCCGCGAAGCACTTCGCGGGCGAGCAGGGCTTCACGCCAGAGCGCGACGAGCCCCTGCGCGTCAAGGTACCTGGGGTGAAGCGTCCAGAGGCGCAAGTTGTTCGGCGTGGCAGACGCGATGGCCAGGCTTCAGGACGCGACCTCGAACGCCTCGTGCGAATCGGTATCGAAACTCAGACCCTTGGGGAGCGGGACGATGGCCGACTGGACGGTACCGCCGGCGACGTGGATCCGATTGCCCAGGGTCGCCATGACGCACTCGTGCCGCGGCAGGAGCATCGACGGCAGCTGCCACCAGGCATCGCTCGCCGGATCGTAGGCTTCGAAAGCGCGATACGCCGCGAGCAGCTTGTCGTCCTGCACTTCGCCGCCGGCGGCGAAGATGATGCCGTTCAGGCTCGCCGTGTTGAGGCCGCTGCGGGCAGTTGGCATGGGGGCCCTGGTCACCCAGGAGTCCGTTGCCGGATCGTACGCCTGCACCAGGTTGATGTTCCCGGGCAGGCCGATGATGAATGCCCCGCTCAGCCGCCCGCCGAGCACGTAGATCTTGCCGTTGACCGCCTCGCCGCCCATGTGATTGCAGGGCGTGGGCAGCGGCGAGCGCGCGCGCCAGGTGTTGCTGCCCGGATCGTATTCCTCGACCGTGCCGAGGGATCGTTGCGGCTGGCGCGGACGAATCGTTGCCGAGGTCGCGTCAGCCGTCGGCCCGGCACCGCCGATAACATAGATTTTTCCGCCGCCGACGGCGGCCACGCCACCGCCGCGCGCCGTCGGCATCGGCGAGAGCGCGCGCCAGCCGTCGGTCGTGGGGTCGTATTCCCAGGCATCGTTGACCGGGTTCCATCCCGGCGGCCCGGATGGCGGCAGATCGAAACCTCCGAAAAGGTACATCTTGCCGTTGTGCGCGGTGACCGCCGCGTGATGGAGCGGATGCGGCATCGGCTTCTTCTGCGTCCATGCGTCGCTTACCGGATCGTACGCGAACACCAGCCCGGCCGGCCTGAATCCGGGCAGCAGGCCCTGGGTCGCGTAGAGCTTGCCGTCGAGTGCTGCTCCCAGCAACTCGCCGGTCGCTTGCGGGAGCGCGGCAAGCCGGATCCACTTTCCCCTGGGTGGCTCCGCCGCGCCTTGCGCGGCAGCGCCGGGCGCGGCCGCAGGCTGGGCGTGCGCTTGCCCGAACGAACCGACGAGCCCCTCTCCGGCGGCGGCCGCCACCAGCCCCAACCCGGACGCCACGAACGTTCTCCTGCGCATGACCGCGTACCTCCTTGTCAGGCAATCCGTCTGCGGGATCGCGCTCGTTGCCGTCTACGGCGCGGTTGCTGACCAAGACAGCGCGAGAGGGCTCTGGTTTCAGCTGCGCCGTTGGCGGCCAATGAAGTCACCTCACCAGGCGGCCACAGCCCATCGCGCCAACCCCAGGCGGCTAATAGCGCTTGGTCAGGGTCATGATCTCCCCTTCGCGCTTGATGTCCATGCGCCGGAGGAAGCTCATGCCGAGCAAGGCGACCGGGAGGCCTTCACCCTCCATCACCACGGCGTCCACGCCGTTGACGGTCACCTCGCCCACGCGCACCGTGTCGAGCTCGACGCGATAGCCCGGCGCGCTGCCATTGGCCGTGTTCAGCAGCACCGGCTGGCCCTTGCGGTAATCAAGCCCGAGGCGGCGCGCCTCGCTGGCGGGAAGGGCGATCAGCGTCGCGCCGGTATCCACGGTGAACCGGATCGCGATCCCGTTCACCTGGCCGTTGACGACGAACTGGCCCCGCTCGTCAGCCATGACCCGAACCGCGGCAGCGGACGTGCTGGTCTTCATGCGCGCGTGGCCGAGACCCAGCGTCATGCGCTGGCCGTCGATGTCGAAGGTCGCGCCGTCGTGTTCCACGGATAGCAGGACCACCCCTTCGGCCGTCTTCTGCCCGATCGACAACGTCCGCAATGCGCCGCCGTCGACTTGCACCACGGCCTTGTTGGGGAACAGGCCCACGACGTTGACATCCATCGCAGCCGCGCCGGCGGAGAGCAACAGCGCGCCAGCCATCGCGGCGACACGATAACGGCGGTGCGGGCCGAGCGGCGGCCACGGAAACCCCCTCGCGTCTTTTGGCCGGCGGATGGCTGCAGGCCCGCCGAGCCGGGCCCGGGTGCAACGTTCCCCTGCGCACGACATGTTGGACCGACCTTGCGTGAATGGCTATTATCGAATATTAATCTTTTGCCCCGTTGCGTGCGCAAACTTAGGCGCCGGAATGGGGTCCTACCGCCGTTCGCTGCCTGTGCCGGGCCGGCGCAAGGCACGAAACGATTGTCCTTCCGACCTCCGGCCGCAGTGGGAGATGGCCATGCCGAGCCTTACGCTGCAAGTCAACGGCGCAAAGCGAACCATCGCTGTTCGGGATCCGGACGAGCCGCTGCTGTACGTGTTGCGCAACGCGCTCTCGCTGACCGGGGCGAAGTTCGGTTGCGGCCTCGGCCAGTGCGGCGCGTGCACGGTGATCGTCGATGGCGATGCCGTGCGCTCCTGCCTGCTGCCGGTGTCGAAGGTCGTAGGCAAGAAGGTGACGACAATCGAGGGTCTCGGCACGCCGGAGCACCCGCATCCGCTACAGGCGGCGTTCGTCGCCGAGCAGGCGGTGCAGTGCGGCTATTGCAGCGCCGGGATCGTGATGACGTGCGCAGCGCTGCTTGCGCGCAAGCCCGATCCGACGCGCGCGGATGTGCGGCAGGCGCTCGCCGGCAACCTGTGCCGCTGCGGCACGCATCCGCGGGTTCTGCGTGCGGTGCTGCGCGCAGGGAGGGGCTCGACATGAGGGCGCGAGTGTCCCGACGCGATTTCCTGCAGGCCGGCGGCGCACTCGTCGTCGGATTCAGCTTCCCCGCACCGGCATTCGCGCAGCAGCCCGCGCGCGTCGGCGCGGGTCCCGCCAAGACGGTCGATGGCAGCGAGGTCGACGGCTTCGTCGCCGTCAATGCCAACGGCACGGTAACCATTTATTCGGGCAAGGTCGATCTTGGCCAGGGGTTGTGCATCGCGATCCCGCAGATGGCCGCCGAGGAACTTGGCATCGGCGTGGAGCACATCGTGCTCGTCGAGGGCGACACCGCGTTGACGCCGGACCAGGGGTCGACCGGCGGCAGCAGCGGCGTCATGCGTGGAGGGGTGCAGATCCGGCAGGCCGCGGCGACCGCGCGCGAGGCGCTCATCGGCATGGCGGCGGCGCGAACGGGCAGGCCGGCCGCGGATTTCGATGCCATCGACGGCGAAATAAGGCCGAGATCCGGGGGCGAGGGCATGCGTTTCGGCGAACTCGTCGGCGACAGGCGCTTCGCGCTCAAGGTCGATTCGAAGGCCAGGTTGCGTGATCCGGCATCCTATACGGTGGTCGGCAAGCCGCTGCCGCGCCCGGACCTTCCGGGCAAGGTCAGCGGCCGGCACATGTTCGTCCACGACGTCAAGGTCGAAGGGATGCTGCACGGCCGCGTCCTGCGGCCGCCGACAGTGGGCGCGAGGCTCATCGCCGTCGACGCGGCGTCGATCAAATCCATTGCAGGCGCCCGGGTCGTGCGCATCCACGATTTCCTCGGCGTCGTCGCGAGGAATGAATGGGACGCGGTGGCCGCGGCGCGGATGCTCAAGGCGCGTTGGTCGCACGCCGCCTCGCTGATGGGGGCCGCGGCCGTTCGCGGCTGGATGCGCGAGGGCCCGTTTGTGGGTGACGAGACGCTGGTGAAGAAGGGCGATGCGCGCCAGGCGCTGTCGAGCGCGAAGAAGATCGGCGCCGAGTTCTACTGGCCGCCGCAATCTCATGCCTCGATGGGGCCGTCGTGCGCGATCGCCGACGTCCGCGAAGGCAGGGCGACCATCTGGTCGGCGTCGCAGGCCACGCACCGGTTTCGGGTGACGATCGCATCCGCGCTTGGCTTGCCGCGCGAGGCGGTGCGCGTGATCTACGTCGACGGGTCCGGCTGCTACGGCATGAACGGCCATGACGATGCGGCGGCCGACGCGGCGCTCCTCTCGAGGGCGGTCGCCCGTCCGGTGCGCGTGCAGTGGTCGCGCGAGGACGAACTCGGCTGGGACCCCAAGGGCCCGCCGCAGCTGCTCACGCTCGAGGGCGCGGTCGGCGACGACGGCAAGATCACCGCCTGGCGCACCGAGATGTGGCTGCCGCGGGCCACCGCGAGCCTGCCCAACATGCCCCTGCTGGCACTCGACGCCGCCGGCATCGCGCAGGCGCCGGGAATCACCACGGGCTTCATCAGCCAGAACGGCAATCCGCCTTACGCCGTGCCGCACCAGGAAGTCGTGGTGCACTGGTTGCCCACCGCACCGCTGCGACCGTCGAATATCCGCGCGCCGGGCAAGATCGCGAACTGCTTCGCCGTGGAGAGCTTCACCGACATGCTCGCCGCCCTGGCACAGGCCGATTGCGTCGAATTCCGCCTGCAGGGACTCTCCGATCCACGCGGCATCGAAGTGATCCGGCGCACCGCGGCGCTGATCGGGTGGACGCCGCGGCCGTCCCCTGTGCCGGGCGCCTCGGGCAGCGGGCGCGGCTTGGCTTACGTGCACTACAAAGACAGCGAGACCTACGTCGCGATGGCGATGGAGGTCGAGGTCGACAAGACGTCGGGCGCGATCCACGTGCGCCGCGTCGCCTGCGCGCACGACTGCGGGCTCGTCATCAATCCGAACACCCTCAAGGCGCAGATCGAGGGCAACATCCTGCAGACGCTGTCGCGGACGCTGTTCGAAGAGGTCGCGTTCGATCGTTCGCGGGTGACGAGCGTCGATTGGGCGAGCTACCCGATCCTGGGATTTGCCGAGGCGCCGGATATCCTGATCGACATCGTCGATCGTCCGGGGGAGCCGCCGCTGGGCGCCGGCGAGGCCTCCGCCACGCCGGTAGCGGCGGCGCTGGCGAACGCCGTATTCGACGCCGTTGGCAGACGCCTTACCACCGTGCCGTTCACGCGCGAGCGGGTGCTTGCAGCGCTCGCCTGACCGCGCGGGGCGCTCATTTGGGTGCCGCGCGAATCCTGCCAGGGTGGCGTTTCCTGGTCGAGACCCCGGGCGGCAGGTGCGCGCGCGGCGGCCACAGGCGTCGCCTGGCCCCTGGGCGCCCGGGCGATGATTCCGGACTCCCCGCCTGACGGCGAAGCGTATGCCATCGAGACGACCGAACTGACACGGCGGTTCGGCAACTATGTCGCCGTCGATCGGCTGAACCTGCGCATCCGCAGCGGGGTCGTGTTCGGTCTGCTCGGTCCGAACGGCGCCGGCAAGAGCACGACCATCAAGATGTTGACGACGCTCTTGCCGCCGACCTCGGGCAAGGCGACGGTTGCCGGCTTCGACATCGTGGCCAGGTCCCGAGCCGTTCGCAGCCGGATCGGCTATGTGCCGCAGATGCTCTCGGCCGATGGCGCCTTGACCGGCCGCGAAAATCTGCGTCTGTCCGCCGCGCTCTACGGCATGGACGCCGCCGAAGCCCGCGACCGGATCGGCAATGCCCTTGGCTTCATGGGCCTCGAGGCATTCGGCGACAAGGTCGTGAAGACCTATTCCGGCGGCATGATCCGCCGCCTGGAACTCGCGCAAGCGATGCTGCACCAGCCCGCGGTGCTGTTTCTCGACGAACCCACGATCGGGCTCGATCCGACGGCCAGGCACAGCGTGTGGGACCGCCTGCTCGAGCTGCGCGATCGCTCGGGGATGACGATTCTGCTCACCACCCACGACATGGAGGAGGCCGACGCCCTGTGCGGCGAGCTGGCCATCCTGCACCAGGGGATCGTCGCGGTCACCGGCGTCCCGGCTGAGCTCAAGGCCGCGCTGGGGGCGGAGGCAACGCTCGACGAAGTGTTTGCGCAGTACAGCGGCGGAGCCATCCAGGAAGGCGGCCGCTACATCGATGTCCGCCAGGCGCGCAGCACCGCCCGCCGCCTCGGCTAGCGCGCATGCTCACCTACGTCAAACAGACCGCGGCGGTGGCCGCCGCCGAGCTGCACAAGCTCATGCGCGATCCGACCGAGCTCTTCTCGCGCGCCGTGCAACCGATCCTGTGGCTGGTGGTGTTCGGGCAGGTATTCAGTCGTGTTCGCGGCATTCCAACCGGAGGCGTCGGCTATCTCGCCTTCATGACTCCGGGGATCCTTGCCCAGAGCGTGTTGTTCAGCGCGATCTTCTACGGCATCGCGGTGATCTGGGAGCGCGATCTGGGTATCGTGCACAAGCTTCTGGTCACCCCGGCGCCGCGCAGCGCGTTGGTGCTGGGCAAAGCCGCGGCCGCAGGGCTCCGCGGCGTGATCCAGGCCGGGGTGGTGTTCGGCATCGCCCTCGCCCTGGGCATCGAATTGCGCTGGCAGCCGAGTGCGGTGGCCATCGTCATCCTGGCCGTGATGCTGGGCTCCGCGATCTTTTCGACCTTTTCCCTGATCATTGCCTGCATCGTCAAGACGCGGGAACGCTTCATGGGCATCGGGCAGGTGCTGACGATGCCGCTGTTCTTCGCCAGCAGCGCCATCTATCCGCTCGACCTGATGCCCGGCTGGCTGCAGACTGTCGCGCGCCTCAATCCCCTGACGTACCTGGTTGACGCCCTGCGCGGGACCATGATTGCCGGCGGTGAAGCGGCGAACGGCCTGAGCACGGACTTCGGCGTCATGTTGCTGGTGTTCGTCGGCTTCACCGCGATAGCCTCCCGGCTCTATCCCGAACTGGCGCGCTAGGCGGCGAGCGTGCGCGCCTCGCCCCCATGCGCGTTCGAGGGGCGCGCGCCTGACATATAATCGGAGCGGCGCGCCTTGCGAGAGCGGGGCCTCACCGGTCTTGGCCACAAGGCGAGCCGCCATTCGACCTCGCGCGAGCGTCGCAACGTGTCCATGCAACCATGAAACTCGCCCTCCAACAGCCCGATGCGCGTGAGATCAAGGTCAAGCTGCTTCTGGCCGGCGGCCAGTCGGCGACACTGGTCGTGCCGCCGGAGCATCCGCTGCTCGCGCAGTTGCTCGCGACCGTCGCTGCGAAGGGCGATGCTCCTCGCCACCCGGCGGTGTTTCAGATCCCGATGGAGGGCGGGCGCAGTTCGCTGGCCTTCGCCGCCCACCAACTCGTTGGCGTGATCACCGATCCGGCGGTGCTGATGCAGGGCGATGCGGCGGGAGGCGAAAAAAGCGGCCCCGCGTACGCTTCGGCTGCCCATGCCGCGGCGGCCGCCAGCGCGGAGCACGGTCATGGCGCCTTGATCCGCCATCCGATCGTGTGCTTGGACGGGTTCCTCGGCGGTTCGGAAGTCGCGTGGCTGCTGGAGCTGGTACTCGCCGCCAAGAGCCGCTTCGTGTCCTCGCAGATCTCGGATCGCAAGGAGGATTACCGGCAGTCACTGGCGATGCCCGCGCCCGATGAGCTGCGGCAATTGATGGTGGGCAAGATCAGGGCGGCGATGCCCGAGGTCATGCCGCAATTGCGCCTGGGCCAGTTTGCGGTCGGCGAGATCGATTGTCAGGTCACCGCGAACGTCGATGGCAGCTTCTTCAAGGTGCACACCGACGCCGGCGCCAACGAGACCTACAAGCGCCAGTACACCTACGTGTATTACTTCAACCGCGAGCCGAAGGGTTTCACCGGCGGCGAGCTGCGGATCTACGACGATACGCTGCGCAACGGGAAGCTTGCCAGAACCGAATCCTTTCAAACCGTCGAGCCGCGGCACAACAGCATCGTGTTCTTCCAGGCGGCGGTCATGCACGAGGTGATGCCGGTCAGCGTCCCTTCGAAGCAGTTTGGCGATTCGCGCTTTACGGTCAACGGCTGGATCGAGCGGGCTTGAGCTCGCGTCGGCCGGGGGGCAATCGGTGCATTGCCCCCCGACGGATCAGATCGGGGTGCACCAGGTCACGAAATTCGGACCGACACCCTGCGGCACCCATGCCCGGTTGATCATCGCCCGCCGCACGGAGAGGTCGATGGTGTGGCGCTGGTTGGCATCGAAGCGATTGTCGAAGAACTTGTAAACCGGCAGCGTACCGCTCGCGCATTCGCCGGTCGAATCGGGCAGCAGCACGTAGAACGCCGCCGCATATTGCAGGGCCCAGGTGGCAGCCTCGTTGGCGCGGATGTACTGGCACTGTGCCGCATCCGCGGTGAAGTAATACGAGTTGATCAGGCCCCCGGCATAGAAACGGCACACGGGCACGGCGTTCGTCGGCGCGAGCGTGGGATCGGTCCAGGCGTAGAAAAGCTCACCCGTACGCGGATCGAAGCTGCCGGCCGCTACGTCCAGGTAGGCGATTTCCGCCGGATTCGCGGTGATGAAGTAATGATCGATGGAGGAATCGTAGTACTCGATAACCGGCACGGTGCCTGGCGGGGCAACCGCCGATCCGGGGAATGTGCTTTGCAGCGCCAGGGTCGTGTCGAGCAGTCCCGAGCCGCACTGGCCGCTCAAGGCGCATGCCGTACCCGGCGGGAAGGAACGCGTCGCGCCGGAGATGATGTCCTGGATGCGGCCCGGTGTCAGATTGGCGTTGCGCGCGATCATCAGGGACGCGGTGCCGGAGACATGCGGGGCGGCAAAGCTGGTTCCTATGGCAAACTCGTAGTCGGGATTGCCGGGCGCGCCGGTGCCGTCGTTGCCCGTGGACAGGATCCAGTCGGAGACCACGCCGTCGCCGCCCGGTGCGGAAAGGTCGATGCGGCTGCCGAAGTTGGAATAGCTCGTGATATCGCCCTGGCGCGTGTTCGCGCCGACGGTGATCACGCCGCTGCAATTGGCCGGAGCAAAGCCGCTCGCGTCCTGGCTCGAATTGCCGGCCGCGGCGACGAGCACCACGCCCTGCGCCAATGCGACGTTGAACGCGTCCTGCCACGATTGCGGACACGAGCCGGAACCACCGAAGCTCATGTTGATCACCCGTGCCGGGTTCGGGTTGAGCGGCGCGCCAGGCACCGGGACGCCGATCGCCCAGTAGATGCTCGCGAGGATGTTGTCCTCCGTGCCGCCGCAGGCGCCGAACGCGCGCACCGGCAGAATCTTGGCGTTCCAGTCGAGACCGGCGATGCCCACACCGTTGTTGCTGTCGGCGGCGATCAGGCCGCTGACGAAGGTGCCGTGGAAGAAGCTCGGTTCGCCCGGAATGCCGTCACCGCATTCGTTGTCGGTGGTGCCGTCGCCGGTGTCGCTGCCGCCGGGAATCCCGAGGATAAAGTCGTAACCGGGCAGTATGCGGCCGGCCAGATCGGGATGCACCGTGATGCCGGTATCGATGACGGCAACGGTCACGTCAGCGCTGCCGAGATCGATGTCCCACGCCGTGGGCGCGTTGACGCCGGCGACCGGGTCGAAGAGCGCCCATTGCTGGCTGTACAGCGGGTCGTTCGGCACCAGGGTGGGAAACACGCGCCGCACCGGGTCGGCATACTGCACGCTGCTATCGAGCTGCAGGTTCTGGGCCATCGCCGCCAGGGTATCTTCCGACACCTGCGTGCTCAGCGTCAGCACCCAGACGTTGCCAATTTGCCGGTCGACGGCGAGCGGCGCGCCCACCAGGCTGCTCCAGTGCGGCAACAGCGTGGTCCAATCCGGCGTCGCATTGCCCACCAGGCGCACCATGAGTTTCTGCGCCTGGAACCGGCTCGGCGCACTCGGCGCCGCGGTGGCCGGCGCGGTGCTGACGGCCTCCGCCCACAGCACGCTGCGATCCGCGCGCAGCCGCGTCAGCATCGCCGCGGCAGCGGTCGGGGTCACCGGTTGGGCGAGCGCAAACTCGAGGGCGCCGGTGCGGGTGGCTCCCGATAACACCAGCGGAACGCCCGCCAGCGTCGTCAGCGTGGCGAGAGCGGGGGCAGGGAGCGCGCCGGGCTGCGCCACGTACGGGTGCAGCATGACGCGGATGCCGGAGACGCCCTGCGCCCCGGCTGCGGCCGCAAGAGCGGCGAGGAGCAGCGACAGGCTCAATCGACACAGCGATCGTTGCAACATGGTTGCTCCATGAATTGTTGCTGCCGGGCCGACACCTCACCCTGTGGCCGGCCCGGGCAGGTCCGGCCAATCCTACACAATGACAATGGAATTGTCAGCCCGGAATAACCGCTGCAAGCCTCCGCTTGGCGTCTGGCGCCCGCGGCCGTCCCGCCAACGGCGCGACGCCATCGTCGAGACGGGAGCGGCAAAGTTCAGCCTGCAGTCGCCACGGCTGGCTTGAGATCGCCCCGGTACGGCGAGAGCAACTTGACCATTTGCGCGAAAATGCGCGGATTCGCGGCAATCACCTGGCCACCGTAAAGATAACTGCCTTCGCCCTCGAGATCGCCGACGAGCCCGCCGGCCTCGATGATGAGCAGGCTGCCGGCGGCGACGTCCCAAGGATTGAGGCCCACTTCCCAGAATCCGTCGTAATAGCCGGCGGCGACGTAGGCCAGGTCAAGCGCCGCGGCGCCCGGCCGGCGGATGCCCGCCGCCTCGAGCGTCATGGCGCGCATCATCTGCAGGTAGAGTTCGAGTCGGCTGCCTTCGCGAAACGGGAAGCCGGTCCCGATCAGGCACTCCTTGAGATGCTGGCGCCGCGAAACGCGCATGCGGCGGTCGTTGAGGAACGCGCCCCGCCCGCGCGTGGCGGTGAACAGGTCGTTGCGCACCGGGTCGTAGACGACGGCTTGCGTGATCTGACCCTTGTGCTGCAGCGCGATCGACACGCAATACTGTGGGAAGCCGTGGAGGAAATTGGTCGTCCCGTCGAGCGGATCGATGATCCACACATGCTCGGCGCTTGCGTTCGCGCCTCGGGCCGTGCCTTCCTCTGCTAGAATCGCGTGATCCGGATAGGTCGCGTGCAGCGTCTCGACGATCGCCGCTTCGGCGGCCCGGTCGACATCGCTGACGAAATCCTTGGGACCCTTGGCGGTCACCGTCAGCAGATCGAGGTCGCGCGCGCCGCGATTGATCACGCTTCCCGCGCGGCGCGCGGCCTTGACTGCGGTCGTGAGCATTGGGTGCATGATCGCCGGGGTCTGCCTGGGAATGCCGCGATTTGGCTCTGCCGCGCGGCGCCGGTCCGTGCGCGCTGCGGCGCGTCTCGAGCCTGCATTCTACCCGTATTTGCGTACCCTTCCGGCTGCGCCTGCCGTCTGCAGCCCTCTTAGGTCATGACCTCGCCGCTCGACCGCATCCGCATCGTGCTCTGCGCCACGAGCCACCCCGGCAACATCGGCGCGGCTGCGCGCGCCCTGCGCGCGATGGGCCTGTCGCAGCTGGTGCTCGTTACGCCGCGGGCGTTTCCCCACCCGGACGCCGACGCCCTCGCGGCGGGGGCAACCCCGCTGCTGCGCGCGGCGAGGGTGGTGGCCACGCTCGACGCCGCGCTTGCCGGCGCGACGCTGGCGATCGGCTTCTCGGCGCGACCGCGCGAATTCGCCTCGGCCACACGCTCGGTGCGGGAAGCGGCAAGCGAGGCGGTGTCGCAGGCCGCGGGAGGCGAGGTGGCCCTGGTATTCGGGACCGAGATGTCCGGCCTGTCGAATGCCGAGCTCTCGCGTTGCCAGATCGTGGCCACTATCCCGGGCGAAACCGGGGTCGCGTCGCTCAATCTCGCGGCGGCGGTACAGGTCGCCGCGTACGAGCTCTTTGTCGCCGCGCGTGGCGAGGGCGTGTGGGCGGCACCGCGCTTCGAACCGGCGACGCTCGACGAGATCGAGGCGCTCTACGCCTGCGCCCAACGCACCCTGGTCGCCATGCGCTTGCTCGACCCGCGGCAGCCGAAGCGATTGCTGGCGCGACTGCGCCGGCTGTTCGCCCGCGCCCGCCTGGAAAAGGAAGAGGTCAATATCCTGCGCGGGATTCTTGCGCGCATCGATCAGCTGCTCGCTCGCCGCGCGTAAGACCTTCGCCCGCCGTGACCGAGACCCCATCGAGCCTCCCTCCGCCGGCGCCCGGATCAGCGCCCCTGTGCCGCAACTGCGGCGCCGTCGCGCCGGGCACTTATTGCCCGGCTTGCGGGCAGGAGACGAGCCTTGCGCTGCCGACCGTGCGCGCCATGCTGCGCGAAGCCGCCGGACGCTACGTGGCGTTCGACGGACGGATGTGGCGCACGCTCATCGGCCTGTTCCGGCCCGGCTTCCTGACCCGTGAATATTTCGCCGGCCGGCGGCGGCGGTATATCCGTCCGGCGCGGCTGTTCCTGGTGCTCTCGCTCGGGCTCTTCGCACTGCTGCGCTTCGACGTCGGATCGGAGCATCTGCTGCAGCCTGGCCTCGATAGCGCCGAGAACGGCTCCGCCGGGGCCGGCCCTGCCAAGACCGGCCCAACCGAGTCGGGCCGCGTGAAGGCCGGCCCGGGCGAAGAGAAGCAGGCGGTGGGCGAGGCCGCGAGCGGATCGACCGACCTCTCCAACCTCATGCTCGATCTAAGCGGCGAGCCAGGGCTCGAGCCGCTGCGCAAGCGCACCGCGGCGTTCAACCGCCTGCCGCGTACGGAACAGGTCGAGCAGATTTTCTCCGGGGTGCTGCGCTACGGCCCGTATGCGATGTTCGCGCTGTTGCCTCTGTTCGCCCTGATGCTCAAGATCGTCTACCTCGGGCGGGCACGCCGCTATCCGCAGCGCCCGCGACGCTACGCCGCGCACCTGGTTTTCGGCGCCCACAACCATTCCTTTCTGTTCCTGGCGGTGGCGCTGCTCGTGCTCCTGCCCGGCGGCGCGGTGCGCGCGGCACTGATCGTCGCGGCCATGGCCTATCTGCTGCTGTCGATGCGCGCCGTGTATGGCGGCCGCTGGTCCGGCGTGATCGCGCGCGCGGCGGTGATCTCTTTTGTCTATTCGATTTTCTTTTCCGTCGTCGTCGTGGGCTTGGTCGTCGCCGCGATCCTGATCCGTTGAACGGCGGCGACGATAATAGTAGAGTGATTCGCTCGGATATGGGAAAATAGCGCCATGTTCTCCCGCTTGCGCGAAGACATCGCGGTGGTGTTTGACCGCGACCCCGCCGCCCGCAGCACTTGGGAGGTGCTGACTTGCTATCCCGGGTTGCATGCGCTGACCTGGCATCGCTGGCTCGCGCACCCGCTCTGGCGCTGGGGTTGGCGCTGGCTTGCGCGCTACCTGTCGCATTGGAGCCGCTGGCTCACCGGCATCGAAATCCATCCCGGGGCGACCATCGGCCGCCGGGTATTCATCGATCACGGCATGGGAGTGGTGATCGGCGAGACGGCGGAAATTGGCGACGATTGCACGCTTTATCATGGAGTTACGCTTGGGGGCGTCAAGTGGGAGAAGACCAAGCGCCACCCCACGCTGGGGCGCTCGGTGGTAGTCGGTGCCGGGGCCAAGATCCTCGGCCCCGTGCTCGTCGGTGATGGGGCAAAGGTGGGCTCCAACGCGGTGGTCGTGCGCGATGTACCGGCGGGCGCGACGGCGGTCGGTATCCCTGCGCGCATCGTCAGCGGGGATGACGCGCTGCGGCGCGAGCGGCAGGCGGCCACGATCGGGTTCTCGGCCTATGCCATCAGCGCCGACATGAACGATCCAATGGTCCAGGCCGTGCATTCGTTGCTCGACCATGCGGCGGCGACCGAGGAGCGCTTGAAGACGCTCATTTCGCTCCTGCAGCGCGGCGGCTTCGACTGCGGCGACGCCAAGGCTACGGCCGACCTGTTCGACCCGGAGCGGATCAACCGCATGCTGGAGTGAACCAATCCGGCATTTAGTTGACTAATTTAATCGGGAATTATAGAATAGCACTGTGCCCGAGCTTCCGTGGCGGGCGAAGCCAGGCGACAAGCATGCGACTGACGACCAAAGGACGTTTCGCCGTCACGGCGATGATCGATGTGGCCATGCACAACGGCGCAGGCCCGGTGACGCTGGCCGGCGTGGCCGACCGGCAGAAGATTTCCCTGTCGTACCTGGAGCAGCTGTTCGGCAAGCTGCGCCGCTCCGGGCTCGTCGACAGCGTGCGCGGCCCGGGCGGAGGGTACAACCTGGCGCGCGCCGCAACCGGCGTTTCGGTCGCCGACATCATCACCGCCGTCGACGAACCGATCGATGCGACGCAATGCGGCGGCAAGGAGAATTGCCAGGACGACAAGCGCTGCATGACCCACGAGCTGTGGGCGAGCCTCAATACGCACATCTTTGCCTTCCTGAGCTCGGTCACGCTCGAGCAGCTGGTGCGGCAGCAGGACAAGCAGCCGGTCACCGTGCTGCAGGACCATCGCGCCGCGCCGGGCAAGAAGCCGGAGCCCGCGGCGGTGGTTTGAAACCAACGGCCCCGTCGATGCGACAACCATGAAGAAGCCGATCTATCTCGATTACTCCGCGACCACGCCGGTCGATCCGCGTGTTGCGGCCAAGATGATTCCCTACCTGACCGAGCATTTCGGCAATCCGGCGTCGCGCTCGCACGCGTTCGGCTGGGAGAGCGAGAAGGCGGTCGAGGAGGCGCGCGAAGAAGTGGCGCGGCTGGTCAATTGCGACCCGAAGGAGATTGTTTGGACCTCGGGCGCGACCGAGTCGATCAACCTGGCGCTCAAGGGCGCGGCGAACTTCTACAAGGAAAAAGGCAAGCATCTGGTCACCCTCAAGACCGAGCACAAGGCGACGCTGGACACGATGCGCGAGCTCGAGCGCGCCGGGTTCGAGGTCACTTACCTCGATGTCGAGCCGGACGGCCTGGTCGACCTGGAAAAGTTCAAGGCGGCGCTGCGCCCCGACACCATCGTCGCCTCGGTCGTGTACGTGAACAACGAGATCGGCGTGGTCCAGGACATCCCGGCGATGGGCGAGATCTGTCGCGCCCGCGGCATCATCTTTCACGTCGACGCCGCGCAGGCAACCGGCAAGATCGCCATCGACCTGGCGAGTCTCAAAGTCGACTTGATGTCGTTCTCCGCGCACAAGACCTACGGCCCGAAGGGCATGGGCGCGCTGTTCGTGCGGCGCAAGCCGCGGGTGCGCATCGAGGCGCAAATGCATGGCGGCGGGCACGAGCGGGGAATGCGCTCGGGCACTCTGCCGACGCACCAGATCGTGGGCATGGGCGAGGCGTTCCGCCTGGCGCGGCTGGAGATGGCGGCCGACAACGAACGCATCCGGATGCTGCGCGACAGGCTGTGGAAGGGCCTGGCGGAGATCGAGGAAGTCTACGTCAACGGCAACCTTGATAAGCGGGTGCCGCACAACCTCAACGTGAGCTTCAATTTCGTCGAGGGCGAGAGCCTGATCATGGCCATCAAGGACGTGGCCGTGTCATCCGGCTCGGCCTGCACGTCGGCCTCGCTCGAGCCCTCGTACGTGCTGCGCGCGCTCGGACGCAGCGATGAATTGGCGCACAGCTCGATCCGCTTCACCGTCGGACGCTTTACGACGGCGGAGGAGATCGACTATACGGTCGAGCTGGTGAAGCGCAAAATCGCGAAGCTGCGCGAACTATCGCCGTTGTGGGAGATGCATCAGGAAGGCATCGACCTCGACAGCGTGCAATGGGCGGCGCACTGACTGCGCACCCGAGGAGAAACAGATGGCATACAGCGACAAGGTACTGGATCACTACGAGAACCCGCGCAACGTCGGTTCGTTCGCCAAGGACGAGTCCGGCGTAGGCACCGGCATGGTCGGTGCGCCGGCCTGCGGCGACGTGATGAAGCTGCAGATCAAGGTCGGGGCGGACGGGCGCATCGAGGACGCCAAGTTCAAGACCTACGGCTGCGGCTCGGCGATCGCGTCGTCTTCGCTGGTCACCGAATGGGTCAAGGGCAAGACGCTCGACCAGGCGACGAGCATCAGGAACACGCAGATCGCCGAGGAGCTGGCGTTGCCGCCGGTCAAGATTCACTGCTCGATCCTCGCCGAGGACGCGATCAAGGCGGCGGTGGCCGATTATCGTCAGAAGCACGGCAGCGACGCCGAGCCGCAGGGCGCGAGCGCCGCGCAGGCGGTGGCGACGGCTGCGGACTGACCGCGGCGCCAAGCGCATGGCGATCACGCTGACCGAGAGCGCGGCCAAGCACGTCGCCGGCTTCCTGACCCGGCGCGGGAAGGGCGTGGGCCTGCGGCTGGCCGTGCGCACCACCGGCTGTTCCGGGCTCGCCTACAAGCTGGAATATGCCGACGAGATTCAACCCGAGGACCACCGCTTCGACAGCCATGGCGTCACGGTCCTGGTCGATCCCAAAAGCCTGCCCTACCTGGACGGAACCGAGCTCGACTTCGCGAGGGAGGGCTTGAACGAAGGATTCAAGTTCAACAACCCGAACGTGAAGGACGAGTGCGGTTGCGGCGAATCGTTTAACGTCTGAGCCGATTCTCTCCTCCTCGACCGAGGGGGAGGTCAGGCGGCGTGACGCGACATGCTCTCGCGCCTGCTGCCCGAGTCCTCTCCGGCGCCGGGGAGGACAACAAGAATGATCGATTTCTCCCAGGACTATTTCGCACTGTTCGGCCTGCCGCCGCGGTATCGCTTCGACCCGGAGGCGCTCGACGCGGCCTACCACGCCCTGCAGCGCGCGGTGCATCCGGACCGCTATGCCAGCGCGGATGAGACCGAGCGTCGCCTCGCGCTGCAATCGTCGGCCCGCGTCAACGAGGCCTACCGGGCGCTGAAGGACCCGATTGGCCGCGCGCAGTACCTGCTCTCGCTGCGCGGCATCGATGCGCTGGCGGAAACCGACACGGCGCTGCCCATGGAATTCCTGCAACGCGAGCTCGAGCGACGCGAAGCGATGGCCGAGGCGCAAGTCCGCGGCGACCCGGGCGACCTGGAGGCGTTGCTGCAACAGGTGCACGCGGACGCCGCCGCGCTCGAGACCGCGCTGGCCGATCGCCTCGACGCTCAGGCGTGGAACGCGGCGCGCGAGAGCGTGCGTGAGCTGCGCTTCCTCACCAAGGTCGCCGCCGACCTCGAGGCGGCGATCGCCGACGGCGAAGGCTGATGGCGCTGTTGCAGATCGCCGAGCCCGATGCCGCGCCGGCGGCGCACCCGCGCCGGCTCGCAGTGGGCATCGATCTGGGAACAACCAATTCGCTGGTCGCGACCGTGCGTCGTGGCATTCCGGTCGTTTTGCCCGACGCGGAAGGGCGCCCCTTATTGCCTTCGATCGTGCATTTCGGCGAGCGCGGCGTCGGGGTCGGTTATCCGGCGCAGGACGCGCTGGTGGCCGACCCTCAGAACACCATTGTTTCGGTCAAGCGGCTGATGGGAAGGGGGCTCGCCGACCTCTTCGACGCACGGCGCTTCCCGTACCGGTTCGTCGACGCCCCCGGCATGGTGCGCATCGACACGCGCGCCGGCGTGCGCACGCCGGTGGAGGTGTCCGCCGAGATCCTGCGCACGTTGCGCGTGCGCGCGGAAGCGAGCCTCGGGGGTGCGCTCGCGGGCGCGGTGGTCACCGTTCCGGCCTATTTCGACGACGCCCAGCGGCAGGCGACCAAGGACGCCGCGCGGCTCGCCGGCCTGAACGTGCTGCGCCTGCTCAACGAGCCGACTGCGGCGGCGATCGCCTACGGCCTCGACAATGCCTCCGAAGGCACCTACGCGGTGTACGACCTGGGCGGCGGAACCTTCGACCTGTCGCTGCTGAAGCTTTCGCGCGGCGTGTTCGAAGTGCTCGCGACCGCCGGCGACACCGCCCTCGGCGGAGACGACTTCGATCATCGCATCTACTGCTGGGCGCTGGAGACCGCGCGCCTCGGCCCGGTATCGCCGTCGGACACGCGACTGCTACTGCTCAAGGCGCGCGAAGCGAAGGAGAATCTGACCACCCATGCCTCGACCCCGCTCGTGGCGACACTGTCCACCGGCGAGCGCATCGATCTCACGCTCACCGCGGCAACCTTCACGACGATCACGGCGACGCTCGTCGGCAAGACGCTTGCGCCGGTGCGCAAGGCGCTGCGCGACGCGAAACTCGGGCCGCAGGATATCGATGGCGTGGTCATGGTCGGGGGCGCGACGCGGATGCCGCAGATCCAGAAGGCGGTCGCGGCGTTCTTCGGCGCCCCGCCGCTCACCAACCTCAACCCCGATCAGGTGGTCGCGCTCGGCGCCGCGATTCAAGCCAATGTGCTTGCCGGAAACCGCGCCGAGGACGAGGACTGGCTGTTGCTCGACGTCATACCGCTGTCGCTTGGGCTCGAGACGATGGGCGGCCTGACCGAGAAGATCGTTCCGCGCAACGCCACCGTCCCCGTCACGCGGGCGCAGGAGTTCACCACCTTCAAGGATGGCCAGACCGCCATGGCGATTCACGTCGTGCAGGGCGAGCGCGAGCGGGTCGCCGACTGCCGCTCGCTGGCGCGCTTCGAGCTGCGCGGCATCCCGCCGATGGTCGCCGGCGCGGCGCGGATCCGGGTTGCGTTCCAGATCGATGCCGACGGCCTGCTCTCGGTATCGGCGCGCGAGCAGACCACCGGCGTCGAAGCGGCGATCACGGTCAAGCCTTCGTACGGGCTGGCCGATACCGACATTGCGCGCATGCTCGAGGATTCGCAGGCGCACGCCGTCGACGACATGGCGGCGCGCGCGCTGACCGAGGCGCAAGTCGAGGCGGAGCGGATTCTCGCGGCGACCCGAGGCGCGCTTGCAGCCGATGGCGATCTGCTCGATTCTGCACAGAAGGCGGAAATCGACGCTGCCATGGCGGCGGTGCGGCAACGCATTGCCGGCGCCGACCGGCACGCGCTGCAGGCGGCGGTGGCGGCGCTCAATCGCGCCACCGCGGAGTTTGCCGCGCGGCGGATGGATCGCAGCCTTGCCGGCGCGCTCACCGGTCGCAGCGTCGATGTCCTGGCGCGCGACTAGAAGCGCATGGCCGAGATCGTCGTCCTGCCGCACGCGGAGCTGTGTCCGGAGGGCACGACCTTTGAGGCCGCCAACGGCGAATCGATCTGCGACAATCTGCTCGACCACGGAATCGCGATCGAGCATGCGTGCGAGAAATCCTGCGCCTGCACGACTTGCCACGTGATCGTGCGCGAGGGCTTCGATTCGCTGTCGCCCTCCTCCGAAGACGAGGACGACCTGCTCGATCGCGCCTGGGGCCTGACGCCGCAGTCGCGGCTTTCCTGTCAGGCCAAGGTGGGGGAGGCGAAGCTGGTGATCGAGATCCCCAAGTACACGATCAACTACGCCAAGGAAATCACGAAATGAAATGGACCGACAGCCGCGAGATCGCCATCGGGCTCGCCGCTGCGCATCCGGACGTCGACCCCAACCGCGTCCTGTTCACCGACCTGCGCCGCTGGGTGCTCGCGCTGCCCGGCTTCGACGACGACCCGAAGCACTGCGGTGAGAAGATCCTCGAAGCCATCCAGATGGCCTGGATCGACGAAGGCGATTTCGACCCGGAATAGGAATGACCGCGCCGGTCACGGGTCTGTACGCCGGGCTGCTGGTGCTCGGCGGGCGCGTCACGCTGCTGCGCACTGGACTGCGCGTGGGTACGGGTCACGGCAACGACCCGCGGCTCGCCCGCCAACGCGGTCGAGTGGATCCTGCCCATGCTGCTGGTCCTGCGCGTCGCCGAGCTCGACGGGGCCAGCCCGACTTTCCTGCACCTGTGCGGGATCACCTTCGTTGTCGCCCGCATTGCCCATGCCGCGGGCCTGTCGCGGACCACGAAGCAGTCCCGCGGCCGCTTCTGGTGAATGGCCGGGACCTGGCTGGTCATCGTCGCCTTGGCGGTGTAATACCTCGGCGGTCGTGCGCCTGACCTTGCCGCGCTTGCTTTAGAGAAACAGGTTCAGGATCGCGTCGAGCCCGCAGCGATCGATCGCATACGTCGCGACGGCGCGAACGACCGGCTTGGCGTGATAGGCGATGCTTATGTCGGCCCGGGAGAGCACCGGCACATCGTTGGCGCCATCGCCGATGGCGACCGTGAGCCCGTCCTCGCCGGCGAGCTCGCGCCCGAGCCGATCGAAGGCGTCCGCCTTCGCCTGGCCGTCGACGATGTCGCCTTCGATGCGACCGGTGAGCCTGTTGTCGATGATCTGCAGCGTGCTGGCGACGGCGTAGTCGAGGCCCAGCCGCCCCTTGAGCCGCTCGGTAAAGAACGTGAAGCCTCCGGAAACGAGCAGCGTCCTGGCGCCGGCGCGGGCAAAGCCTGCCAGCATGCGCTCGGCGCCGGGTGAGAGCCGCAGCCGCTCGTTGTAGACGCGCTCGAGGGCCGCCACGTCAAGGCCTGCGAGCAGGGACACGCGGCGCGCAAGGCTGGCGCGGAAATCGATTTCGCCGCGCATCGCGCTTTGCGTGATCGCCGCAATCTGCGGCTTGACGCCGTGCAGGTCGGCGATCTCGTCGATGCACTCGATGCTGATCAGCGTCGAATCCATGTCCATCGCCACCAGCCGTACCCGCTCGAGTCGCTGGTCGGCGGGCACGAAGCCGAAATCGAGCTCCGCCTCGGCACAGAACTCGGCCACGCCGCCGCGTTTGCGCGCCGGCGATAGGCGGAATGCCTGGGTCTGCGCGGCGGAGAGCGCGCTGACCGCGTTCGCCCCGGTCAAGCGCGCCAGGTGTTTGATCTGCGGCGTGCCGATATCCGGCGCCTGGATCACCAGGTCCGCGGCGGCATCAGGGCCCGGTCCCGGCACGGGGCGGTCGGGAGCGGGCGTCGTTGCGCCCGGCGTGCTCACCGCGCCTTGGCGCGCTTGCCCTTGGCGGGCGCCGCGCGCGCCGACACCCGCGGCGGCACTCCATCGGCCAGCACGAAGTCGATCTTGGTCTGCTCCAGGTCGACTCGCGCCACCTTCACGCTCAGGCGATCGGCCAGGCGCCAGGTCTTGCCGCTGCGCTCGCCGATGAGCGCGTGGTGGATCGGATCGAAGTGGAAATAGTCGCTGCCCAGTTCGGTGACGTGGACCAGACCGTCGATATTGAGGCCGTCGAGCGTCACGAACAGGCCGAAGTGGGTCACGCCGCTCACCGTGCCGGCGCAGATTTCGCCGACCCGATCCTGCATGTAGTAGCACTTGAGCCAGTTCTCGACGTCGCGCGTGGCGTCGTCCGCGCGGCGCTCGGTGAGCGAGCAGTGCGCGCCCAGTTCGGGCCACGCCGCGCGGCTCGGGTGATAGCGCGCGCCGGCGAGGCACGCCTTGATGCAGCGGTGGATGAGCAAGTCGGGATAGCGGCGGATTGGGGAAGTGAAATGCGTGTACGCGTCGTAGCCCAGGCCGAAATGGCCGGCATTGTCCGGGCTGTAGACGGCCTGCTGCAGCGAGCGCAGGAGAACGGTCTGCAGCAGGTTGAAATCGGGACGATCGCGGATGCGGTCGAGCAGCACCGCATAGTCGGCCGGTGTCGGGTTCTCGCCCCCGGAGAGCGAAAGGCCGCTGCTGGCGAGGAACTCCTTCAGCGCCGCGAGCTTTTCCGGAGTGGGGCCCTCGTGCACGCGAAACAGCGCCGGGTGCTTGTGCGCCAGCAGATAGGTTGCGGTGCATACGTTGGCGGCAAGCATGCATTCCTCGATCAGCCTGTGCGCGTCGTTGCGGACGACGGGCACGATCGCGTCGATCTTGCCGTGCGGATCGAATTCCAGTGCCAGCTCGATGGTGTCGAAATCAATTGCGCCGCGGCGCGCGCGCGCGGCTGCGAGCACTTGATACAGCGCGTGCAGGTCGACAAGCTGCGGCAGAAGCGCGGTCGCTTCCCGGCTCTTCGCATGTGCGGGACGCGACAGCCAGTCCCAGACCTGGGTGTAGGTGAGGCGGGCGCGCGAATGCATCACCGCGGGGTAGAAGCGGTAGCGACCGATTTCGCCTTTGGCGTCGATCGCCATGTCGCAGACCATGCACAGTCGGTCGACGTCGGGCTTGAGCGAGCAGAGCTCGTTCGACAGCGCCTCCGGCAGCATCGGTATGACCCGGCGCGGAAAGTAGATCGACGTGCCGCGATCGCGCGCGTCGGCATCGAGCGCATCGCCGTCGTGCACGTAGTGGCTGACGTCGGCGATGGCCACGATGAGCCGGTAGCCCTTGCCGGTACGCTCGCAGTACACGGCGTCGTCGAAGTCGCGCGCGGTTTCGCCGTCGATGGTCACCAGAGGCAGGTCGGTGATGTCGACGCGGTCCTTGCGCTCGGCGGCGCGCACTTCGCCCGGAAGGCGCGCCGCCTGCCGCCTGGCCGCAGGCGTGAACTCATGCGGCAGATCGTGCTTGCGCAGCGCGATCTCGATCTCCATGCCCGGGTCGGCGTAGTTGCCGAGCACCTGCACCACCTTGGCCAGCGGTTCGCGGTGCGCGGAGGGCTGCTCGATCACCTCGGCGACGACGACCTGGCCCGGGTTGCCGTTGCCGCGCATGTCCGGCGGCACGAGGATGTCCTGGTTGATGCGCTTGTTCTCGGCGACCAGGAACCAGATGCCGCGATCCTCGTAGAGCCTGCCGACTATCTCGCGGTTGCTGCGCGCGAGCACGTCGACCAGGGCGCCCTCGGGCCGTCCGCGCCGGTCGACTCCGATTGGGCGCGCCGTGGCGCGGTCGCCGTGCAATGCCTTGCGCATTTCACCGGGCGCCAGGTACAGGTCGGGACTGCCGTCGTCGGGCAGCAGAAAGCCGAAGCCGTCGGGATGACCCTGGACGGTTCCGGTGACCAGATCGAGCTTGGCGACAACACAGAGCTCGCCCTTGCGATTGGTCATCAGCTGCCCGTCGCGTTCCATCGCCGCGAGGCGGCCCGCGAAGGCCTCGCGCTCGGCCGCCTCATGGACGCGCAGTGCCGCAGCGACATCGTCGGCGCGCATCGGCGCGCCGCGCTCACGCAAGAATTCGAGAATGCGCTCGCGGTCCGGAATGTCGACGTCGCCGCGACGACGCGGCGGACGCGTCAGCGCCGTGTGCGTGTTCCCGGCGTTTGTGCGCCGCAGTTTCTTTGACAATGCAATGGCTCGCTCTTAGAATGGCCGGCTGGCCCAGATGGCGGAATTGGTAGACGCACTAGGTTCAGGTCCTAGCGGTGGCAACACTGTGGAGGTTCGAGTCCTCTTCTGGGCACCACGATAACATTCCAGCGCCGTCCGAAACAATCCAATCTGATACCCTAAGCCAGCGTTAATGCTGGCTTTTTTGTCTCCGCTTATTCCATGTAAGTCCACGTAGGTGCGTTTGCAGCCGGGGATCTTTGGGGGTATCTTTGGGGGTACTGAAATATGAGGTGGGGGTATCTGAGTGGCCTTGACCGACACCGCGGTTCGCAACGCAAAACCGAAGCCCAAGCCATACAAGCTAGCCGATGCAGGAGGAATGTACGTCCTCGTTGCTCCATCCGGAGCAAAGTATTGGCGCTGGAAATACCGCTTTGCCGGGCGCGAGAAAGTGCTTGCCATCGGTGTGTACCCTATCACAAAACTCGCCGACGCTCGCGCGGTGCGCGATGCAGCGCGACGGCAGCTGACCGAGGGGGGTGATCCCAGCGCTGTGCGCAAGGCGCATCGTGTTGCCGCTCGGGTGCGCGGCAAGAATACCTTCGAAGCTGTCGCCCGTGAATGGCACGGGAAGATGGTTCACGCATGGTCACCCGGTCACGCGAACAAGGTGTTGGCTTCGCTCGCGGACAACGTCTTTCAGGAACTGGGTTCACGTCCGATAGGCGAGATCACGCCGCCGGAACTCCTCGCCACGCTGCGCAAGATGGAAAGGCGGAACGCGCTGGAGCAAGCGCGGAAGGTAAAGCAACGTTGCGGCATGATCTTCCGCTATGCCGTCGCGATCGGACGCGCAGAGCGCGATCCATCCCAAGACCTACGCGGCGCATTGAAGACGCGAAAGGTAAGGCACTACCCATCGATTCCGTTCTCTGAGCTGCCGTCGTTGCTCGACGCCATCGACCAGTCCGGAGCTGCGTTGCAAACGCGGCTCGCAATCGACGGGCTGCTCTATTGCTTTGTCCGAACCAACGAATTGCGGGGAGCGCGCTGGGATGAGTTCGATTTAGACACGGCAACGTGGCGAATTCCGCCAGAGCGGATGAAAATGGCGGAGCAGCACATCGTACCCCTCTCACGTCAGGCGCTAGCCGTCTTTAAGCAGTTGCGCAAGATCAATGGCGCAGGGTCGCTGGTGTTCCCGAATCAGGTGGATCACAGCAGACCAATGTCGGAGAACACGATCCTGTTTGCTATCCACGATGCCGGGTTCAAGGGCCGTATGTGCGGGCATGGATTTCGCCATCTCGCATCGACGACGCTCAATGAGGCGGGGTGGTCGCCCGATGTGATCGAGCGCCAGCTCTCCCACCGCGACACCAATCAGGTGCGTCGCGCGTACGACGCCGCTCAGTACTTGCCTGATCGAAGGCGAATGATGCAGGCATGGGCCGACCTGGTCGATGCCGCACGAGACGGAGCAAAAGTTATTCCGGGCCGATTTAGCAACGCGGCCTGATCGCTCCTTGCGTCTCAGCTACGCCCGACAGGAAGTATCGGGCGCCTCTACCTGGGAGAGGGAATCACACGTCATTGGTAAGGTCCAACGGCGTGAATATCCCCCCAATAGGCCCCCATCTCTGCAGGGCCATCTCCCCGGCGCCGTGATGGACGCTTCGCTAGAAACTACCGACTCTGCGTTTTGTGTCTCCCCAGAAAGCCTTGTCAAAGACGGGGCTTAGGCACCGCCCTAGTACGCGTGCGGGGAAAAGCAAGGCGCAAGCGGCTTCCTTGCCTTGGTTGCAAAACCTCGGATGACCTCAGGATCGTTGGTCCGGCCCTAGCGCGTGGTTCACCCACGCGTGGTGATCCAGGGCACGCCAATGACGAGGAACACCACGAGATAGATCGCACCGAAGATGGCCCCGAGCTGCCAGAACCTGCCCGACGGGATGTACCCGCTGCCATAATAGACCGGGCTCGGTCCGGTGCCGTACGGGGTGATGACCCCCATGATTCCGAGGCTGAGCAGGAGCAGCGTGGCGAACTGCTGCATCTGCAGGCCCGGTACCGTGGAACCGACCGAGAGCATCACGGGCAATAGCGCCGTCACGTGCGCGGTGACGCTCGCGAACATGTAGTGCAGAAGGAAGAAAGCCACGACCAGGACCACCATTGCGACCAGCGGCGAGAACCCTGCCATGTGCGCCGCCATCGCGCTGGCGAGCCACTTCACGAACCCGACGTGGTTGAGACCGTCGGCGAGCGCGACCAAGGTCGCGAACCAGGCAAGCGTGTTCCAGGCCGCCTTGTTGGCCACGACATCGTCCCACGTCACGACCCCCGCTACGAGCATCAGCGCGATGACGACAAAGGCCGCGGCTGTGGCGTCGACGTACTCGCCGCCGAAGATCCACAGCAACAGCGCGACGACCACCAGGATCGCCAGAATAATCTCGTTGCGGGTGACCGGCCCCATCTTCTGAAGCTCGGAGCCTGCCCACTTCGGTACTTCCTCGCCCGACTTGACCTCGGGCGGGTAGAAAAAATATGTGAGCAGTGGCACGGCAACGAGCAGCAGGATCCCGACCGGGGCGAACGCCGTAAACCACTGCATCCAACTAATTTCGACGTTGGCGGTTTTGTGTGCCAGCTCCACGGCGAGCAAGTTGGGCGCGAGGCCGGTCAGAAACATCGAGCTGGTGACGCAGGTCGTGGCCAGCGCGGTCCACATGATATAGCCGCCGATGCGCCGCGCGGAGGGGTCGTTCGGCTTCGAATCGTAGAGTGGCGGCAGGTTCTTGATGACGGGAAAGATCGTCCCTCCGCTGCGTGCCGTATTGGAGGGCGTGAACGGGGCGAGGATGAGGTCGGAGGCCATGACGGCGTAGCCCAGGGTGAGCGTTTTGCGCCCCAGCGCCTTGACGAGCATGAGCGCGATGCGCCGGCCGAGTCCGGTCTTTTCGTAGCCGAGGGCGAACATGAACGCGCCGAAAATCAGCCACACCGTGGTGTTCGCGAACCCGGAAAGTCCCCAGCGGATCGCCTCGGCCGGCCAATGCGTCCCGGCCTTCGCCACCTCTTCGGGCGAGAGGTAAACGTGATTGGCGAGCACCGTCACCAGGCAGACCCCGATGAGGCCGATCGCCCCGCCGGGCAGGGGCTCGAACATCAGCCCGACGATGACACCGGCGAAGATGGCGAAATACCACCAGGCGAACTGCTGCAGCCCTGCTGGGGGCGGGATCAACGCGACGAGGATCGCGACCGCGATTGGGGCAAACGCCTTCCAGGAGATCTTCATGACTTGTTCCCCTAATGTGCCAGGACCGGGATCATGGAAGGGGTGGCAACGAAGCTGCGGGTTTGCGGGGATGTCATGCGCTCAAGTTAAGGCCTCGCGCCTGCAGAGTCGTCAGCGAAACGTCTGCGTTCGGTTGACATTCTGTCTGGTTCCCTTTCCACCACGGCTCCCGCCGGGCTCGAGGGTCAGGCCCGAACGCTGCGGATCGCCGGTCACCAACGGCGACGGATTCGCGACGTTTCGCTTAGGACTTCGGCCAGCACAAGCCTTAGCATGGTTTCTAAGCGGCGCGCCTCGCGGACGCGAGGACCGCGAAGCAGCTGAATGTCGAGGCATTTGACTGACGCGTGGATACCCATGGACCGATCCCCGACCGAACCGCATGACGTCCGACAACCGACCCGCGCTGTTGCCTGGACCATGAACATCAAGCTCAGCCCGGGATGGTTCTATGGCGTGCTGATCGTCGTCCTCGCAGGTTGGATCCTGCACAGCTTCCTTCAGGCTCTCCTGGCGGCGTGCGTCACCGCCATCGCAAGCTGGCCGCTCTACATGCGTTTTTCGGCGCTTCTGCCGCGACGTTCGGGGCGAAGCACGAGGGCTCTGATCTTCACGTGCGCGATTAGCGTGTTCGTTCTAGTACCGCTGCTGTTCGCCTTTGGGGCACTGCTAACGGAAGCGCACACGCTGCTCGTGGAGATCGCAGCCGCGGACAAGAATGGAATCGCGGTTCCCAGCGGGCTGGAGAACGTGCCACTGATCGGACCTTGGGTCGTCGCACGTTGGCAGAACGATCTCGGGTACCCCGGAGCTCTCATCGCTTGGACGCAGCGGACCGACCCGGCCGCGCTCCTTGGCTTGGCGCAATCGCTCGCACAGTTCATGGCACGACACGTGTTCATCATCGGATTCACGATCCTGATGCTGTTTTTCCTGTATCAGGAAGGGGAATCGTTGGCATACGGTTTCAGAGGAATTCTTCGTCACCGCATTGGCGAGCGAGCCGACGGCTATTTCGACCTCGCAACGCAAGCCGTTCGCGCGTCGGTTAACAGCATGCTGGTCGTGGGGCTCTTCGACGGATTCGCAACCGGGATCGTCTACGCGATCGCGACTGTGCCGCACGCCGCCCAGTGGGCGTCGATCACCGGCTTGCTGGCCCTCGTGCCATTCCTCGGTTATGTGGCCGTCGCCGCATTGACTTTGCAACTGGCGATGACAGGCGCGACCGGGCCGGCGCTGTTCTCATTGGGCCTGGGCTGCGGCGTCCTCTTTTGTGGCGACAAAATCGTGCGGCCTGTGGTCGCGCGCAACGGAGTTCGATTGGCCTTCGTCTGGATACTGATGGGCTGCCTCGGCGGCTTCGAAGTGCTTGGGCTTATCGGGCTCGTTATCGGCCCGGTCGTGCTCACCCTTCTGAGGGAACTTTGGCAGCAGAACGTTCGGGAGCTCCTCCGTCAAAACGCCGGCGACCCGGCGTCAACGATTGCGCCGAAAGCGTGAAAGGCCGATCCGAAACGCGAAGCGACCGTACACCGGTCACGGGGTCTATCGTAGATCAAGCCAACAACATCAAAATAAAATCCTCTCGCTTTCGTTGAATGACACGTTGCAGGCGCAGCCAGCAAATTCCTGATGATCATGAAGGACGGAAATGATCTTCGAGAACGCTGATGCCGCACCCTGTTCGTCCCGGGCCTTGCGCAACTGCGCGAGCTCGTTCCCTTCACTCATGTCACATCCATGCTGCGGCCTGCGAGCGATCGCTCCCAGGTTATCGTCGCTGGCATAGCGCGAATCACAGTGCTACATTAGCCGTATTAGCTTGTATAGAACGTGTGCTGTCCATTCCGCACTTTGCGCGGCGGGTGCGGCATCTTCTCGGTGATCCGCTACCGCTACCGTGCGCGCCGCCCACGACGGTTTGATTCGCTCTTCAGATACGTGATGGCACAGCGCATTTGAGGAAACATTCCTTTTCAAAAAGCGACAATGGGTTATCGAAGCCCTCGTTTGGTTCCGTCCCCATGGTGGCAAACTAACGTGGCGACCATCTTAGTGTCTTCCCCGTCATTGTCCTTAATGGTGATCGTGCTGGTTTCTGCGTTGAGCTGCCAGTCGGCAACGGCGCAAGCGGCACCTTCGGGGACCGAGCGAATCGTTCATGAAACCTGGACGTTCGCGAACGGCGCGCCTGAGCATCCCGTGGCGTTCGCGCAGACCGCCGACGGCTCCCTGTGGATCGGCGCGGCATCCGGCCTGTTCCGATTCGACGGCACGCGCTTCGAACTCTTCCGCTCGCCGTTCGGCGACCGCCTTTCGTCGAACAATATCCGGACTCTGCTGGCGGCGGACGACGGGCTCTGGATCGGCTACCTGTTCGGAGGCTTCAGCTTCGTCAAGAACGGGAAGGTTACGAACCACGTCGAGCTCACGGGCACGGTGACCGCCTTCGCTCGAGACCGCGACGGAACGATATGGGCGGGTTCGGTCGCGCCGAAGGGACGCAGCGGCCTGTGGCGCTTCGACGGGTCCGCGTGGCACACCGTCGGGCCCGACCTGGGCGTGCCCGCTCAGCCCGTTGCCGATCTCGGTTTCGATCACGATGGCAGGCTCTGGATCATCGTCGGTGCCCGAGGGTCCGAGGTTCCGAAGGAGCTGTACTTTCTGCCACTGGGCGAGAGACGGGTCCGGAAGGCCGGCGAGAACCTGCGGGTCGACTACTTCACTCGCGATGCGGATCTGCACGTGCTGACGTCGCCCGACCGGAGCCCGGGCGAGCGCAACTCGCGTCTGCAGGCCGCACTTCCGGCGTATCCGATCCTGCGCGACGATTCCGAGCAGATCGTCGACCGGGCGAATGCGGTCTGGCTGGTTGGGTCGCCACTGCTGCGCCGTCAGGGCGGAGAGCCGCTCGCCGACCTTGTCGCGAACGCTTCGCCGAGCAACTCCGACGCGTTCGCGATGAACCCCCGCTACGGCGCGCACTTGGTGGACCGCGAAGGCAGTGTCTGGATCGGCAGCGACAGCGGCATTCATCGCTTCTCGTACAGCCCGCTCGCTCGCGTCGAGCTCCCGAAGGAACCTGCGCCGTGGTTCATGCTGGTGCCCGACGACAACGGCACCGTCTGGATCAACGCGTCCAACGGCACCGGGCGCTCGTCGCTCTATCACGTCGCGGGCACGACCGTCGATGCGCAGCAGTCGCTGCCGGGAACGGCGAACTTCAGCTACCGCGCACCGGACAAGACCTTGTGGTTCGGCGGCGAGGGGGGCCTCTGGCACCGGGTCGGCGATCGCCTGACGAAAGTCGAGCTGCCGGCGGAGATGGCGGACGTTCCGAGGCGGCTGGTCGTCATGACGGACGATGGCGCGGGCGGCTTCTGGGTGTCGTTCGGCGGGACCGGCTTCTATCGGCTCAGGGATGGCGGCTGGACGAAGTTCAAGTCACAGCGCGAGCTGCCGCCGGAAACCGCGCGCAAGACCTGTCCGACGTCGGGCGTCCTGTATGCGACCACCGATTCGCAGCTCCGTGTCTGGCTCGGCTGCGTCCGCAACCAGGTGGCGATGCTGCATGTGGACGAGGAACGGACGTTCGGGCCGGACGACGGCGTCGACGTCGGCAACGTCACGGGCCTCAGTGCACGCGGCTCGGACGTCTGGATCGGCGGCGAGTTCGGCCTGCAGCGCCTCGACCAGGGGCGCTTTCGGACCCTTCACGCCCTCGACGAGGAAGCGCTCAGGGGCATCTCCGGCATCGTGCAGACCGCCGATGGCGACCTGTGGCTGAATGGCCTCGGCGGCATTGTGCACCTCCCGCACGACGAGATCCTGAAGGCGATCAAGGACCCGGTGTACGCGGTCAGCTCTGAGCGCTTCGACCGGCGTGCCGGGCTGCCCGGCCTGCCGTCGCAGCTGCGGCAGATGCCGACCGCCGTCGAAGGAAGCGACGGTCGCCTGTGGTTCACGGTGAACGGCGGCGTCGTGTGGATCGATCCAACGCGCGCTTCGCGCACGACACTGGCGCCTCCGGTCTCGATCCAGTCCGTGTTCGCCGATGACAAGCTTCAGGAGCTGGGCGCGGTCGCGCGCTTCGCGGCGGGGACCTCGAGCGTCCGCATCGTCTATGCCGCCGTGAGTTTGCTCAATCCCGAGGCGGTCCGGTTCCGCTACCGGCTCTCGGGCATCGACGAGGGCTGGCGTGAAGCGGCCCAGGCGACCGCCGTCACCTACCGAAGCCTGGCGCCAGGCGCGTATCGATTCGAGGTCGGCGTCACCGACCCGAGCGGCAGGTGGTCGGACAGCACCGCGAGCACGGACTTCATGATCCTACCGGCGTTCTATCAGACCGCATGGTTCCGCGCGCTGTGCCTCGTGCTGGTCCTCGCCTTGGCTGGGGCTGGCTATCAGTTGCGCGTGCGGCAGCTGCGCCAGCGCTTCGAGATGACGCTCGACGCCCGCGTGGCCGAGCGCACCCGAATCGCGCGCGACCTGCACGACACCCTGTTGCAGAGCTTCCACGGGCTGCTGTTGCGGTTCCAGACCGCGTTCAACCTTCTCCCGGATCGCCCGGCCGAATCGAAGCAGGTCCTTGCGAGCGCCATCGACCAGGCGGCCGAGGCGATCACAGAGGGACGCGACACGGTGCAAGGACTGCGCGCCTCGGCGACCGAGACGAACGACCTCGCCGACTCTCTGCGGGCGCTCGCCGAAGACCTCGCGAACGAGAACGGCAATCATGCGTTGCTGCATATCGAAGTGCAGGGCACGCCACGGGCGCTCCATCCGATTGTGCGCGACGAGGTCTTCCGCATCGCCGGCGAGGCGCTGCGCAACGCCTTCCGTCACGCCGGTGCGAAGCAGATTGAGGTGGAGCTGCGCTACGATGTGCGGCACCTTCGGGTGCGGGTGCGAGATGACGGCAAGGGCATCGACCCGGAGGTATTGCGCGCGGCGGGACGGGAAGGGCACTTCGGGTTGGGCGGGATGCGGGAGCGCGCCAAACTCGCCGGCGGGAAGCTCACCGTCTGGAGCGGTCTGGATGCAGGAACGGAGGTGGAATTGAGTATCCCCGGGCCGCGGGCGTACAGTAGCCCTTCACCGACCCGATCGTGGCTCGCTCAGAAGATTTTCGGGCAAAACGAGATAGGCGATTCATGAGCGACAATTCGGCCCACATCCGGATCCTCTGTGTCGACGATCACCCCGTCGTTCGGCAGGGCATCTCCGGGCTGCTCGCCGCGGAGTCGGACATGGCCCTCGTGGCGGAAGCGGCGAACGGACGCGAGGCGATCCAGCAGTTCCGCGCGCACCGTCCGGACATCACGCTTATGGATCTGCAGATGCCCGAGATGGGCGGGCTCGACGCGATCGGCGCGATCCGGGGTGAGTTTCCCGACGCGCGCATCATCGTGCTCACTACCTATGCCGGTGACGCGCAGGCGCTTCGCGCGTTGCAGGCCGGCGCTCGTGGCTACCTTCTGAAGAACGCATTGCACAAGGAGCTGCTCGACACCATCCGCGCGGTGCACGCCGGGCGCAAGGCGCTCGCCTCGGAAGTGTCCTTCGAGCTGGCCGAGCACGCCACGGACGACGCGCTCACGCCGGCGGAGATACGTGTCCTGCGGCTCATCGCGCAGGGCAACGCGAACAAAGAGATCGCCAGGGCGCTCGCCCTCAGCGAAGAGACGGTCAAGGGCCAGGTACGAAACATCCTGTCGAAGTTGGACGCCAAGGACCGCACCCATGCCGCGATGATCGGACTCAAGCGCGGGATCATCCAGTTCTAGGCTGGCGTCACGCCTCCTCGGTCCACCCGGCCCCTCGGCCCGAACCGAAAGGGGCATGCGCCTTCACTCTTTCGAGGCTTTCCGCGTCGTCGGGCCGTTCGTAGACTCGACGTGTGCGAAGACTTTTCTCGACGTTCGCCCATGGTGCCCCTGGCGCCGGGCTTCTGCTCATGCGCGTGGCCGCAGGCGGCGCGCTGCTGTTTCACGGCGTCGCTGCGTTGAGCGCCGGATTGGCACCCGCCTCGGTCGCGCTTCACATCGTCTGCGCTGCGATGGGCGTGCTCCTGGTTGTGGGTCTGTGGACTCCGATTGTTGGCGCGCTCGCGGCGATCGACGCGGCGCTGCAGGGGTTCCTCAACCCCGCTGATGCGGGATTCTTCGTGCTACTGGCGACGCTCGCCGCTGCGCTTGCGCTGCTTGGGCCAGGCGCCTGGTCCTTCGATGCGTGCCTCTTCGGCTGGAGGCGCGTCGAAATCCGCAACGGCGACGCACACGGAAAGAGGCACGAGCCACGCCCCTAATGAGGGTGTCGCGAGCGTCTTCCAATGGGCGCCGTCTACTCTTCGGTGGTCGTACGCAACACCGACAGAGCCGCAAATCCACACAAAAAGAGGCTCGCGCGCGAGTGCAAGCCGGCGCGATAGTACCGACCAGAGCAACCTTAGTTGCGGAGGTTACCAATGAATGTTGCGAATGTCATTCCGCTCAGCGCGGCTCACGCAGTCTCCCACGCGAAGAGCGAACATCCGGCTGCCGTGGATTCGGTACGCGTGCGCTTCGACGCATTCGAACTGGACGAGGCCAATGCCCTGCTGCTGCGCAATGGACATGCCGTCGCTCTCGCCCCGAAGCCTTTCGCGGTGCTTTGCGCACTGGCGCGCATCCCCAGCCGCCTAGTGACGAAGAACGCGTTGCTCGATCTCGTCTGGGGTCATCGCTTCGTCACCGAGTCGGTACTCAAGACGGCCATCAGCGAAGTGCGTGCGGCGCTCGACGACGACCCGAAAGAGCCGCGCTACATCGAGACGGTATCGCGGCGGGGCTATCGCTTCATTGCCTCCACGATCGACGCGTCGTCGCAACGCGCGCCTGCCATCGAGCGCAACGTCGCAGCTGGGCGCGACCATCCCGCCCTGACGGCACTCACGGCACTGTGCCGCGGCGATGCGGCGGTCGCCGACCTCATCCGCGCGGTCGCCGCCACACTGGAGCGCGAGCCGCTTGTCCTCAGCGAGTCCTAGCACAGACGAGGCCTCGCATGAACCACTCCGAGCCACGCCCGGGTGAAGCGCGTCGCCAGCACAGCGAAGCGATCCTCGCCAGACAGCTATTTCAGTGGCTGCCAATGCGGTCAGGCTACTGGCTGCACCCCGACCTCAAGGTTGCCTGGGTGATCTTCGCCTGGAACGGCCCAGGAAGAGCGAAGCAAGCTGGTCATGATAGGAAGACCCTTCGAGCGACCATCGGGAGCCGTTACGTGATGCGAATCTTCGGCTGCACGACGGCGTTGATTCGCTCGGCAAGCCACAGCAGCGCGGCTCGCGCTGTGCCGTGAAGCGCCAGCTGATGGCGGCGGTAGAGCAGGGCATGACTGAGCCGCGCGAACTGACCCTTGATGAAGCGTCCCGTGAAAAAGCCGAAGCGGCCAAGCGTGCCGAAGGCGTTGTAGTCGCTGAGCGCTATCAACGCGCCGAGGTCGTGGAAGCGGAAGGACGGCAGCGGCTTGCCCTCTTGCAGCCATGCTGGCAGATGGCGTATCAGGTGCAACGCCTGCTGGTTCGCGACCTGCGCGGTCGGCGGCAAAGGCCGATCCGCGCCTTGTGGCATGAAAGTGGCGCAGTCGCCCAATGCAAAGATCGACGGGTCGTTCCTGGCTAGCAGGTTCGGTTGCACCACGACCTGGCCTGCGCGATTGAGCTCCAGTCCGCTCTTGTCGAGCGTGGTGGACGCGCGCACGCCTGCGGCCCAGACCTTGAGCGTCGCCGGGATTCGTTCACCGCCGTCGAGCAGGAATCCATGCGCGTCGGCGGCCACGACGCGCACTCCCGTGCGCACGTCCACGCCAAGCGCGAGAAGCTGCGCGGCGGCCGAATTGGAGACCGCGTCAGGGAATGCTCCAAGAATGCGCGACGCGCTTTCGAGAAGCGTCACCCGCAACCGGCGGCGGATATCGACTTCGCCATAACCCGCCACGAACTCGACCATGCGGCTCAATTCGGCCGCCAGTTCGACGCCGGTCGCGCCACCGCCGACGATGGCGATGTCGAGGGGCCGATTCTGAAACACGCTGCGCGCTACGTGCGCACGCAGTCGCGCATTGAATGTGTCAGCTTGGTCCTGACTGTCGATGAAGTGACAATGCTCGGCCACGCCTGGCGTCCCAAAATCGTTTGCGCGACTGCCGAACGCGAGGATGAGCACGTCGTACTCCAGTTCACGCGCGTCCGCGATCGCTTCGCCGGCACCGAGCATTGGCGCGAGACGCACGCGCTTGGCTGTTCGGTCGATCGCCTCGAGGTGTCCGGGAACGTATTCGAAGTCATGGGTACGCGCGTGCAGCAGGTAGTGCAGTTGCTGCTGATGGACATTCCAGGTGCCCGCCGCAAACGTGTGCAGCATCGGCTTCCACACATGCGTCCAGCTGCGGTCGACCAGTGTGACTCGGCCTCGCATGCGAGCGAGCCGTGGTCCAAGGCGCGTGGCCAGCAGCAACCCGGCGACGCCGCCGCCGACAATGACGATACGCGGGGTATTGCATGGAGACAGCTTCATGAGTGAGCTCTCGACGAGCGCGTTCTACGGTGGGTGGGCATCGCGCGAACAGACATGGTCCGTCAGCCGATGACGAACCAGATCACCATCAAAATCGCCAGACCGATCAGGACGCCCCGAAAAAAATGAGCCGACCGTCCATGACCCTGATGCACGGTGCTTCGCACGGCGTGAACAGTCGGGCGATGGCGAGCAAATAGTGAACGAACGGCGCTGGTCATGACGCGATTCCCCCGAACGGCAGCCAACCAACGATTAGAGCCGCGGCGAGCATATGCCACCATTCGACCGCATACGTGTTTTTCGAGCCGTTTACAAAATCATCGGTGAGTAGCCCCCGCTTCGTGCGCTCGCGCCGCATCCTGGCCAAGCTGTCTCGGACACGCGTTGCAGCGCTGGCCACGTGCTTGAATGAAGTATCGAAACTTGATTTCATGGGTGACCTCTTGCGATGTTGATGAACGAAACGGACGTCCGGGCGCGCGGTGGGACCTCGAACTACGGGTGAGCGTATCTGGGCCGGCGTCTGCAGTCGTCAGGGAAGCGTCGTGGTTGCGTCGTCTTTACGTGCGCAATGGCGACCGAAGGTCGCGACGGTCGACGAGACTGACCCGTGCGATGCCGAGGCGGCCAAGCGTTTGCCCCAGCTGGGTCGCGGCTTCAGGCCTGCCACGAGGTGCCTCCGCGGCGGATCAACTGCCTCGCGGACGACATGGTGTCGTTGACCGAAGCGAAACTCCCGACTATTTCGGTCATCGGCACGAGCCCGTGCTTAGATTCGATAGATGTGGCCGTCCTCAATCCGCACACGGTCCCCCACCCGCAGGTTGAGGTCGCGCGTTTCTTCGACGATCAGCGAGCTGCCCGAATCGAGTCGCACGGTGATGCGGTACCGCGTCGCCTGCACCTGCTGTTTCTCGATTTCGTTTCCGACAACCGCGCCGCCGATTGCGCCGGCGATGGTCGCCGCCGTGTTCCCGCGGCCCCTTCCGATCTGGTGGCCGATCACGCCGCCGGCGATGCCGCCGATCAAGGTTCCGCCGTTGACCGGATTGTTGTCGGGCGCGCGATAGATCTCAATGGCCTCGACTTGGCCCTCGTCGGCGCTGACGGGAGTTTCGGCCATCACCGCGCTGCCGGTGGCTGCGACGAGCAGGCATACGGACATCCGGAGCCCCAACCGTTGAATAAATCGAGTCAGCATGTTCATTTTCCTTTGCGTAATGTTGTATCGAGTCGATCAGCCCGAAGAGCGTCGCAGCGACGCAAACGAACAAGGCGCCGGCGTCGCGTCGATCGGATTCTTCGTCAATATCCGAACGTTCGTCGCCACGCTCGGCTGGTTTTGCTTTGACGCCTTGCGTCGGAAGTTTGCGAACGTCTTGCGGATGTCGGTGCTCGCACTGTTCCTGTAATGGAACTTTTGCGCATTGAGGATGCTGTTCGCTGGCGCTGAGCTTAGGAGAGGCTCGTACTGTTTCATGGTTAGGCTGGCATGTCGCGGATTGTCATCGCGCTTGCACTTGACTTGGTGGCTGGAGAGTGACGAGATCATCGTGGAGCGTAGCGCTTTGCATGACCCGAGTCGTCAGCGAAACGTCGCAAATCAGTCCGGCTTAGATACTCGAGCCTAAGCCGTCAAATAGGGCCCTCGGGTTATCGGGGCAACAACGGGAGAAAGCACAAGGCGCAGCTCGGCGCGTTGCAAGGGGTGCGACTGGCTCAACACGGCGCCGCTGGTGAATCGAGCAGAAGCGTGACCTGCAGCACACCTTCGGCGTCCCATATCGTCATTGGAAACCCGCTGTGGCGGAATACCGCGAGCATCGGTGCATTTTCTTTGAGCACGTATGCCTCGAACTGACCTATTCCCTGGCCTCGCGCAATGCAGGCGAGATGCTGCAGCAGCCGGCTGGCGATGCCACGTCCCTGCCAGGCTTCTGCGACAGTGAAGCCTATTTCTGCGGTGCAGCCGAGCGCCGCGTAGCTACCTTCGGCGATGATGCGTTCGTCGCGTTCGCTTGGTACGGTGGCCACCAGTCCCACATGGTTCCCAAGCCTGATTTCGTCGAGCCAACGCAGGTCGTCTTGGCTGAGACTCCTTTTCGCGTAAAAGAAGCGCATGCGAATCGTCTGCGGCTGGAGGTGAAGGAAGGCTTCGACCAGGCGCTCCCTGTCGTCCGGGTGCATGGCCCGGATGGTCACCTCGTTGCCGTCCTTCAGTGCTTCCTTGGCGATATAGGCCGCTACATTCGACATGTGAGCCCCTCAGACACCATGGCAGGGGAAGCTGATTGTCGACGAGGACGGGCGACCCCAACGCGCCTGCCATCGCGCCGACCGTCGCCGCATCCATCGGTTATCCGTCGCCCGGCAGTGCGAGAGAACAACACGTAGCGCCCTCATGAGCAACGAACATCCGGCGCCAGGTCAACCATAGGTGTAGAAACCGCGGCCGGTCTTGCGACCAAGATAGCCTGCGGCGACCATCTCCTTGAGCAGCGGCGCCGGCCGGTACTTCGGGTCGTTGAAATCGCGGTAGAACACGTCCATGACCGCGAGGAGCACGTCGAGGCCGATCAGGTCAGCAAGCGCAAGCGGCCCGATCGGATGGTTGCAGCCCAGCTTCATTCCGTCGTCGATCTCCTGCGCGCTCGCTATCCCTTCGGCGTACAGGAACACCGCCTCGTTAAGCATCGGGCACAAGAGGCGATTCACAACGAACCCAGGAGAATTCCTCACCACGATCGGCGTTTTGCCGAGACGCTGCGCCAGCGCGCCGGCCGCCTCAACGGTCGCATCATCGGTCTGCAAGCCGCGGATCACTTCGACCAGCGCCATCATCGGCACCGGGTTGAAGAAGTGCATGCCGATGAGGCGCTGAGGGCGTTTCGTCGCCGCGGCAAGCTTCGTGATTGAGATCGATGAGGTGTTGGTCGCTATGGTCGCCTCGGGCTTCGCGAACTCGTCGACTTGCTTGAGGATCTTCACCTTCACCGCCTCGTTCTCGGTCGCGGCTTCGATGACAAAGTCGCACTTGCAGAGCGCGCCATAGTCCGTCGTGCCGGCGATGCAGTTCAAAGCGGCCTCCTTATCGGCTGCGGACAGCTGTTTCTTCTTCACCAGTCGATCGAGGCTTGACGACACGGCGTTGCGCCCGCGCGCGACCGCGGCCTCGTCAACGTCGATCATCGTGACCGAAAGCCCGACGACAGCGCACGCCTGCGCGATACCGCTACCCATGGTGCCGGCGCCGATAACGCCAATCGTTTGCAGAGATGTCATATGGAATATTCCTCAGTATCCGTCGCCGGATGACCCAGGCACTGCCCGCAGAGCGACATAGGCAAGCACAGGTGGCTTCTCATGCCATCGATCCGAGCGCCCTTGCGGAAACACCCGAGCGCGACGACGAAGGGGGTCGTGTCAATTGCCGTCGCTCGGGTGCAACGTTTCCCGTCCAACATCATTCTCGTTCTCCTTAGCCCTCGGGGCTGGTCGCGCCATCTCGGATCTCTTCAAGCCATGATGTTTACGCCGCCGTCGACGTACTGTGTTGCACCGGATAGCCGGCGGGCGTAAGGCGTGGCAAGGAATGCGCAGGTGAAGCCGACATCCATGATGTCGACGAGCTCGCCAATCGGCGCGCGCTGCGCGGCCTCGTTGAGGAGCAGATCGAAGCCCTTGAGCGAGGACGCCGCGCGCGTCTTGAGCGGCCCGGGCGAGATCGCGTGTACGCGTATGCCCTTGCCGCCGAGCTCGAAGGCGAGATAACGACACGACGCCTCGAGCGCCGCTTTCACAGGGCCCATCACGTTGTAGTTCGGCACGACCTTGTTGGCTCCGTGATAGCTCATCGCAAACATGGATCCACCTTTCTTCATCAAGGGAACCGCAAGCCGCGCCATGCGCACGAACGAATGGCAGGAGATGTCCATCGCCTGCTTGAAGCCCTCGGCCGAACAATTGACGAGTGGGCCTTGCAAGTCGTCCTTCGGCGCGTATGCGATCGAGTGGACAAGGATGTCGAGCTGGCCCCACTCCTTCGTGATCCTGTCGAACACCGCCTCGAGCATGCCCGGCGTGGCGACATCGAGTGGCATGAAGATCGGTGCGCCAAGCTCTTTGGCGAGCGGCTCGACGTAGGTCTTCGTCTTCTCGTTGACATAGGTGATCGCGAGCTCGGCGCCCAGCTCACGGAACGCCTTGGCACATCCATAGGCAATCGAATATTGGTTCGCCACGCCGACGACAAGCGCTTTGGCGTCTTTGAGCACGGGCGGCGGAATCTCGACGGTCATAAGCCTTGGTCTCCTAGATTTTGCATCTGCGGCAGCTGCGGCGGCACCACGAGTTCAGCATCGGTCGTTTTTGCCGGGACCCTGGGCCGCAACATCAGCCCGATCCCCGGACATCGGCGCAATCGAGCAGCGCCAGCGTGTGCCGTGCGATCATCAGCTCTTCGTTGGTCGGGATTACCCAGACCGAAACGCCGCTTGCTTCGGTACTGATGCGCGGACCGCCGGCTGCGTTTGCCGCCGCGTCGAGCTCTATCCCCAGCCAGCGAGCATCGCGGCACACTCGCTCGCGCAGGGCCGCGCTGTTCTCGCCGATCCCGGCCGTGAAGACGACGGCGTCCAGCCCGCCGAGCGCAGCGGCGAGCGAGCCCAGCTCGCGTCCGATCCGATAAACGTAGAGGTCGATCGCGGCCTCCGCACCGGGATTGCTGCTTTCGAGCAGGGCGCGCATGTCGCTGGAAATGCCCGATACACCGAGGAGGCCCGACTGCTGATAGATGAGCTTCTCGATTCCGCGTGCGTCCATCTTGAGCTCGTCGAGAAGGTAGAGGATCACGCCCGGGTCCAAGCTGCCGCATCTTGTTCCCATTGGCAGGCCGTCGACCGCGGTGAAGCCCATCGTGCTCGCGACGCTGCGGCCGTTCGTTATCGCGCACATGCTGGAACCGTTGCCAAGATGCAGCACGACGACCCTGCCGGCGGCGGCTTTCTCGTCGTAGGTGGGCAAAGCCTGCGTGATGTACTCGTAGGAGAGTCCGTGGAATCCGTAGCGTCTTACGCCGCGGGCGGTGATCGACCGCGGGAGTGCAAATGCCTGTGCCACCTCGGGCTGGGCACGGTGGAATGCGGTGTCGAAGCAAGCGACCTGAGGCAACTCGGGCGCGCGTCCCAGGAGGGCCCGGATCGGCGCCAGATTGTGGGGCTGATGCAGAGGTGCGAGCGGAACGTATTTCTCCAAGGCCGAGAGCACCGTCGCGTCGACGCGAACCGGTCGGCTGTACTCGAGCCCGCCGTGGACGACGCGATGTCCGACCCCCGTCAGGGGCTGCTTGCCGAACTCCGCGCGCTGGAAGGCAACCAGATGATCGAGCGCGCCATCGTGCCCAAGCTTAACGCCATCGCCCCAGGCCTTCTCGCTCAGGGTCTTCCCGTGCCGATCCTTGGCGACGAAACGCGGCGCGGTATAGAGACCTTCCGTTTGTCCACGCGCAGTCAGTTCGAGAGCGTCGCCCCGCGCAGCGAAGAGCGAGAACTTCAGGCTCGAGGAGCCTGCATTGAGAACGGCGATCGCATCGGTCACGTCATGCCACCGCTTTCGTGCTCCCTTCGCGGCGAGCCTTCGCGATCAGCACGGCCACCGCACAGGACGCGAGACGCGTCAGCAGCGAGTCCGCCCGACTCGTGAGGATGATGGGCACACGCGCTCCAAGCACGATACCCGCCGCGTCGGCTCCCGCGAGGAACGACAGGCTTTTCGCCAGCATGTTGCCGGCTTCGAGATCGGGCACGACTAACACGTTGGCGCGGCCCGCAACGGGGGATTCGATCTTCTTGATCTTGACCGACTCCAGGCTGATCGCATTGTCGAGCGCGAGCGGCCCATCGAGAATCGCGCCGGTGATCTGCCCGCGGTCCGCCATTTTGCACAGCGCCCCGGCTTCCACAGTCGAAGGCACCTTCGGGTTGACGGTCTCCATCGCGGAGAGTATCGCCACACGCACTTCGGGGAACTGGAGCGCGTGCGCGAGGTCGATCGCGTTCTGGATGATGTCGACTTTCTCTTCCAGCGTAGGTGCGATGTTCACCGCCGCATCGGTCACGATGAGCGGTTCTGGATAGCTGGGCACATCCATCACGAAGCAGTGGCTGACGCGGCGCGCGGTGCGCAGCCCCGAATCGCGTCGAACGACGGCGCCCATCAACTCGTCGGTGTGCAGGCTCCCCTTCATCAGCGCCTCTGCCTTGCCCTCGCGGACGAGATCGACCGCCTTTTCGGCGGAGGCATGACTGAAGGGCGTGTCGACGATTGGCAGCCCCGAGATGTCGATCTCGTTCTGCCTGGCCACCTCCTCGATGCGCGTCCGCGGGCCGACCAGGATCGGGGCGATGAGGCCCATCCGAGCCGCGTCGACCGCGCCCTGCAACGAGCTCCGGTCACACGGGTGCGCAACCGCGGTTGGCGTCGGCGGCAGCGTCTTGCAAGCGTCGATGAGGCTCTGATATTTCTCGTGGGCACGCGCCTTCCCGGGCTCACTCGCTACCGCTGCCGCACCTGACATGGCACTTACGATCGTCGTATCCATTGCTTTCCCTTTGGCGTGCTTACTCGTTCCACAGCGGCACCCAGGCAGCCAGCCTCTGTCCTTTGTAGAAATGTCCGTTGATGCGCCTGACCAGCACATCGGCCAGCTCGCGACTCTCCACCTCGATGAGCGTAACGGGCGCGGAACCTTCCTTGATCAGCTTGATCGCGCCGACCTCAGCGAACATTTTCAGCGCCTCCCGAATCTCTTCGTCGGAGACGTCTTTGGGCAGGTTTTCGATCACGATTCGCATTGGTTTCTCTCCTTCCGCCATTGCGACTTCTTCCCGACCTGTTACCGCGCCGCGACCACGCGCGGGCGGCGCTCCACCGAGCCGAGCACCCGGCGGATACGCGCGAGCATCGCCTTCTGCTCGGCCGAAGGCTGGATGCGTTGCACGCGCTTGTCGGCGAGCACGCGCTCGAGCAGGCTGAGCAGCCGCTCCCGGTCGTTCCGCTGGGCCAGCAGCGCGGGCAACGCCTCGACTGCCTTATCCGGCTCGTAGCGCGCGATGATTTCCTGCTCGCCTTCGATGAGGCGCGCTTCGTCGGGCGCGAGCTCCGGCAACAAGTCGCGGTACTCTTCGATCAGCTCGTGTGCGAGCTGCAGCCGGGACAGTGGCAGCGGCTCGTCCTTGTGGGCCAGCAGGAAGGCGACCCGCGCGACCGCTTCCGCATAGCCGCCCTTGTCGATTGATGCGAGCGCTTTCCTGACGAACGGAAGCTCGCGCGGGTCCACCCGCGGGGTTTCCGCTTCGACGCCGCGCCCGTCGCTCAAGTAGAATGCGAACAGGTTGCCGTAGATCTGGAAGAAGGTGGCCTCGGCCACGGCGTCGCGCATCGCCCGATAGCAATCGAGCGAGGCGCTGGTAAGCTCCGACACCTGCGACTCCGCCCTGCGCGCCGGATTGTCTGGCCCGAGGGCCTGCCGCTGGGCCTTCACCGCCTTTGCCGCTGGCGCCAGCCACCACAGCCAGGGATTGAGGTCGGAGAACGCCCAGCGTTGCAAGCGCAGCGGATGAAACTCGCGCGATAGCTTGGCGCCGTACTCGTTGGCCAGTGCCTGCACCAACGGGCGCCCGAAGAGCTCGTAGGCACGCTGATTGAACTCCGAGACCGCTTTCACGGCTTCGAAGGGTTTCTCGTCAGCCCGTTTGAAGCGATTCAGACGCGCAATGATGTCCTCCAGACGCAGCTCAACGAAGCTCACATCGTAGGCCGGTTTGCCGCCGCGATCCTTGTGCTCGGCGATCTGCATCCCGTACAGGCCGGGCGGTAGCGCTTCGATCGACTTCAATACCGACGCGATCTGCGTTCCCTCCTTCTTCGCGACCTTGCCGGAGACGAAGATACCGAGATGGCCGACGTCCTCGTGCATCAGTCCGACGATCACCTGCCCGCGTGCCTTGATCTCCTCGGTGCTTCCATACACGTCGGCAACCCAGTTGAAGGCCTGCTGCGGCGGCGTGATGTTGTCGCCCATTGAGGCGAACATGACGATCGGGACCTTGATCTCGCGCAGGTCGAACACCCCGCGCGCGCCGGCCTTCATCGTGCCCGACCACAGCTTGTTGCCGACAAAGAGATTGCGCGTAATCCACTCGATCTCTTCGCGATTGAGTAGGTAGTAGCCACCCCACCAGCGCTCGAACTCGAGAAAGCGCTCCGTCTCGGTGTCGACGTTGGCGAACATCTGGTAGTACTTGTTCCAGAAGGTGTTGGCCGGATTCAGGTTCTCGAAGTTCTGCACCAGATACGCGCCGTCGAACTTGCCCGCACCGAGATCGGAAGAGAGCGAAGAGATCCAGGTGCCTCCAAGCAGCCCCCCGGCGTAGCGCATCGGATTGTCGCCTTCGCCCTCGCTCCAGGCGCCGCCCCAATAGGACATCGGCGCGCCGACGATCACGATCGGACCGGTGTCGTCGGGACTGGCAGCGGCCAGCATCATCGCTGCCCACCCGGCCTGACAGTTGCCTACAATTCCCGGCTTCGGGGCATCCGGATGAAGCTCGCGCACGCGGTGCACGAACTCGCGCTCGGCGTCGCACACGTCCAGCAGTGTTTGCCCCGGTTCGGGATTCGGGAAGAAGATGACGAAGTACACGGGATGCCCTTCGTGCAATGCGACCCCGACTTGGGAATCGTCCTTGAAGCCGCCAATGCCCGGACCGTGACCTCCGCGCGGGTCGATGATCACGAAGGGCCGGCGTTTGGGGTCCACCGTCACATCTTTAGGCGGAACGATGCGCAGAAGCGCGTAGTTGACCGGACGCTTGAACGAGCGCCCATCCATCACCATCTCGTAGTCGAAGCGCAGCACCGGCGGCAATCCTTGCCGCTCGTGCTCGAGAAAGTTGTTGCCGCGCTGGCGCAGCGCGTCCCAGAACAGGATGGAGCGCTGCGCGAAGTCGACGCCGTATCGCGCCCCGCCAGCCCAGAACTCCGACAGTGCCGTCGGATTCGTCGTCAAGTCGGTGACCTGCTCACGAGCCTGTTGCGCCCGCTCGTTGAAGCGCCCGAGCGCGAGCCTCGTGCGGGTCTCCAGCATCTGCGCGACTTTCGCGGTCACATCGTGGCTTTCGGAAAGCTGTCTAGTCAAATTGCTCATGGTGTCTTTCTTTCTGGATCGCTACCCATCGAATTGCGCTAGCAAGAAGGAGTGTCATTCGTCAAATCACTGCGTGTTGCTGGTCGATGTCCGGGCTCTCGCGGCGACCGGCGAGCGCATCGGTGCATCGCCTCGCGCTTTGAGCTCGCAGGAACGCCGGCTCGGATACTTGCATTGGCGTTGAGACTCACGGAAGCGGCTGGCAACGAAGCTGCGGTTTGTAGGTATCTCATGGACGCAGCTTAGGGCCTCGCGCATGCAGAGTCGTCAGCGAAACGTCTGCATTCGATCGTAATTCTGTCTAATTCCCTTTCCACCACGGTTCCCACTGCGCTCGAGGGGTCTGGCCCAAAACGGTGCGCGGTGGGGCATCAAACCCACTCGTGGTCGAACGCCGGTCACCTACCGAATGGGGTTCGCGGCCGACGGTTCATGGCGCGATCTCCGACGGCGTTTCGGCCCAGGCACGAATGCGCCGGGAGAAGTCCGCTGCCGAATCCGCGGCCTGCGCCCTCGCGTTAATATTGGCGCGGCGCTTCAATTCGGAGAATGACAGGCCCCTATCTTCCAGCCGCCCCTGTTCGTAGAGGTACTCCGGTACGTACCCGCTCGCGAGAAGCTTCCAGCTCAACGGGATCCGATCCGGGTTCACACCGTCATTCACCCAGATGTTGGTGGTGCAATTGGTCATCAGAGTGTTGTAGAACTCCGGCTGCGTCCTCAATGCATTCAATCGATTCATGTACTCCAGGAAGAACCTTCGTGCGCCCTCGACCGAGCCTTTGACGCGGTAGACATAAACATCCTCGGGCGGACTCCGGCGATAGTTGGTGCGCAGCCGAATGACATCCCGCTCGTCGGCCACCACGTAGACGAGCTCGTACTGTCGGAAAAGGCCCTTTAGCGGCGAATAGTCTTGCCCTTTCGCGTAGCGCGCCTCGATGGATACGGCGAGATAGTCGTCGTCGGCGAATCCGAAGCTTACGAAAACGTGCGCAATGGGCGGTATCCAGTATGACGTGACGATATCGACCGATCGCAGTTGGCGTAGGTCAAAGCTCTTATCGTAGTAGGCGATTGTGTAGTCGGTCTTGCTGCGATAGTCGAAATTGCGAATGTTGTGGACGATGATTTGATAACGAGAGATGGTGGCGTAAGGCAGTACGGCAACCTGCGGCGGCCAATCGCGCTCGTTGGTCGGCTCGAGGCTCGCCCACAAAGACACGAGAGCCGTACACAGTGCGGCAAAAACTCCGATCGCGTTCCAGCGCCACCGGGGCAGAAAAAACGCAATCAAGGTCGCGACGGACGCGAGGCAGAATGCGAAAACCAGCGCAGCCCGAAGGCTGGCATTACTTGGCCCCGCGAAGGCGAGTAGGAGCGGGCCCCAGCTACCGAACCCGAGCACTACCAGGCCCAGCGCTGCGAGCCCCGTCGCTTTGGCAAACCGTGCAACCCATTCATGTATGGGTCGGCTTACGACGCCCGCGTGCCGCATGGCGCTATTTCGTGGCATCCACCACGTCATCCCTAGGCACCCGCCAGAAAGGCCCGTCGATGTGTTCAAGGGGCCGGCCGGGCTCGTTAGGCCGCAGACCATATCGCAGCATCGCAATGAAGTCGGCGCTCACCCGCGGATTGGAAAGGAAGTACCTGTGGCCGAAGAGGTCTGTTGCCTCGTTGACCTGGATGATGTCGACCGCGTGCAACATGGCTATCGCTTTGATCTGGTCAGCGGTCAACATCGTCGTGTCGAGCCGCCCGAGCCGGGCGATGCTGCCGGACAGCCAGCTCGATATCGCCAGCGCCTTGTCGTCGGGCGAAACGTAGAAGGTGACCCTGAGGCCAGGTGAAGGGGGAATGACGGCGCCCGGGTCCGCTTTTCCGCCAAACGGCAAATCAGGGTCGGAGAAGACTTTGAAGATCTTGCTCAGCGCGACGTCGCCATCAAGGTCGGGAGCGATGAGGACAACATTGCCGAGGTGAAACTCGCGATCTGGTGAGCCCTTGAGTCCATAGGCTTCGGCGCTGAGCTCGGACAGCGCGGATGCGACAGTGTCCGTGCCGCGGCTATGCGCGATCAGGTGGATACGCTCCACGCCCGGCGTTTGGCCGACGATCCGGATCACCTTCAACAGGTCTTCGACCGCGTATTCGGCCGACTCCCTGTCGAACTCGTAGCCGAATAGTGTGCCGCGCCATCCACCGGCGGGCCACGTGAAGATGCCGCACACGAAGTCCCGTCCCAGGAAATGGCACACCTCGCCCATCGTCAGCGCGGCACTCTCGAAGCTGCTGTGGTAGCCGTGCACGTACAGCACGACTTCCTTGCGGCGCGCGATAGCGAGCCGCCTCGCAATCTCGGCTTGCAGCTGCTGCTTCGCTTTTTCGTACGCCTCGACGACGGCGGGCACACGTCTTATGCCTTCCGGAGCGACAGCGACTTCATACGGTATGGCCGGAAAGCGACCGAGCTCCGTGGTCGGTCCGAGCTTGAGCTGCAGTGGATTGACGCGTTGCGTCGCGGTGCTTTCCTTAGCCAGCGCATCCCAGGAGATGTCTTCGCCGAACTCGATCATCGTCGATCCGAACGCCATCGAACGCGATCGGCTGTCGGTATACGACAAGCCATCGGCTTGCCCTGCCGGTGCGCGATCAGTGATGTACAGCAGGTCTAGCGGCGCCCGTCGACTGGCGATCGGCAAGTCAGTGAAAAGCGGCCTCGCATTCTCCCCTGTGTAGAGCACCGGGGTCGGCATCAGCGTCGTTGCGCAACCCGTCAGGACGAATGCGATGACGGCGATGACGATGGCTGATCGCGCTCCGGGCGAGGATGTCCTTGCCATGCATCTCGGAGCAAGTTTAGACATGGCCGCGAACCAGATCGATGGAGCTTCGGCTCTCCGCCTCATACTGCGCGCTAGCCCGAGGTTCGACCGCGCAGCCCAGCGAGTCGCCCGCGCTTCAGGAAGCCCGAGTCGCGGCCGAGGATCAGCCGCACGAGATCCTCGAGAACGGGCTCCTTGATCGCGGTGCTCGGGAACTCCAGCGTGACGCGCTCGAGGCGATCGACGTTGACAAGGGCCACGGTCACGATCCCCATCCGATAGTCGACACGAAACGAAACCCGCGCCGGGATCACGGGCGGGACCGAAAAGATGCATTTGCGCAGCGTCCCGTCGGGGTCTTCCATGCGGCGGCTGGTGTATTGCAGCCCGAACGCATCGAGGGTCTTCTCGGCAAACGACACCCACCCGGGGACCACCTCTATCGACAGAGGCTTGGCTGCGGAAACCTCGTAGTAGACGTCGATCGCTTCGAGCACCGGGAAGCCGACGATGCGGCGCTCGTGCTGACCGACCGAACCGTGAGCGAACCGCGGCGAATCGAAGACGTAGCCATAGCCGAGATCGAAGCGGTGTTCGATCGGGGGCTTCAGGCCGTTGAGATAGGTGATCGCCTTTTCCAGCCAGCGAAACGCCTCGCGCAGCCGTGCATCGATCGCCTGGAAGCCCTCGACGTCGCCGTGGTCGTCGGTCGATTCCGGCAGCGCCTCGTATCGAACGCGCAACTCGTCTAGCAGCGAAGTAGGGTTGTTCATCTCGCTCTCTCAGCCTCGTCACTTCATGCTGCGTCGGCTGCCACGGACACCGGCAGATTCGGCGCCTGCCCGACTTTGAACCGCGCGGCGCAGAGGCCAGGCAGGAAGAGATTCGTCAGCATGGTCACGACCGTGAGTTCGCTCATCTTCCGGCCCGTCATTGCAGGTTCGCGACGATGCGGCCGTCGATCTTGCCATCCTCCATGCGCGCGAAGATGTCGTTGATGTTCTCGAGCTTGTCCCAGGAGAAGTGTGCGGAGACCGCGCCGCTGCCTGCGAATGCAAGCGCCTCTTCCAGATCCTGACGCGTGCCGACGATGGAGCCGCGCACGGTGATCCGCTTAAGAACCATGTTGAAGATGGGCAGCGACATCTTGCCCGGCGGCAAGCCAACCAACGCCATCGTGCCGCGGGATCGCAGCATGTCGAAGGCCTGTTCGAACGCCTTCGGTGACACGGCCGTAACGAGCGCTCCGTGGGCGCCACGGATCAGTCTTTGCAGCTCGCCCGCGGCGTCCACCGCAAGTGCGTTGAGAGCGATCTCGGCACCCAGTGACTTGGCGAGCTCGAGCTTCTCGCGATGCACATCGACCGCGGCGACGTGCATGCCCATCGCCTTGGCGTATTGGACCGCCATGTGGCCGAGGCCGCCGATCCCCGAGATCACCACCCATTCACCCGGCTTCACCTCCGTCTCCTTGAGTCCCTTGTAGACGGTCACGCCGGCGCACAGGATCGGCGCCGCCGGGCCCCACTCGAGACTGTCCGGCAAGCGCCCGACGTAGGTTGGGTCCGCGAGCGCGTATTCGGCGAAGCTGCCGTTCACCGAGTAACCGCTATTCAACTGAGACCCGCACAACGTCTCCCATCCGGTCCTGCAGTATGAGCAGTACCCGCAAGCTGTATGAAGCCACGGAACTCCGACGCGATCGCCCTCCTTGACGCTGCGGACGGCACGTCCGATGCCGACGACCGTACCCACGCCTTCATGCCCGGGGATGAACGGCGGCTTCGGCTTGACAGGCCAATCGCCGTGTGCGGCGTGGAGATCGGTGTGGCAGATCCCGGTTGCCGCGATGCGGACCAGGATCTGATTCTCATTCGGTTGCGGAACAGGTACCTCTTGAATTACGAGTGGCTCGCCGAGCTCGCGCACGACAGCAGCCTTCATCGTGTTGGTCATGGATTCTCTCCACTTGATATGGGCGCCGATCTCAACATGTTGAGCGATAGGCGCATCGGTTCCGAATCGCTATTTCGCCTCATTTAATCCGCCCATTCAGTCGGCCGCGGCGGGCGCCGGAGCAGCCAGCGGTACGGACTGGGTCGGTGCACTTCCGGCGGCGGCGCGTTCCACTTTGAACCATGCCGCGTACAGGGCCGGTACGAACAAGATCGTCAGCACGGTCGCGACGGTGAGGCCGCCCATGATGGCGATGGCCATCGGGCCCCAGAACACGCTTCGCGCGAGTGGGACCATCGCAAGCACCGTGGCCGCGGCGGTCAGCATCACGGGCCGTGTCCGATGGACCGCGGCTTCCAGCACGGCATTCCAGGGATCGAGGCCGCGCTCCATCTCTTCCCGTACCTGATCGATGAGGATCACCGAGTTGCGCATGATCATGCCGCACAACGCGGTGACGCCGAGGATCGCGACGAAGCCGAGCGGCGCCTGGAAGATTAGCAGTGCGGCGACGACCCCAATGAGTCCGAGCGGTGCGGTGAGCAGCACCATGAACATCTTGGAGAAGCTCTGCAGCTGCAGCATCAGGATGGTCAGTATCGTGACCAGCATCACCGGAAAGATCGCCGCCAGCGCCTTGTTCGCCTTGTCGCTTTCCTCGACGGCACCGCCGACGTCGATGCGATAGCCGAACGGCAGCTTCGCCTCGATGCCCTTCAATTGCGGCACGATCGACTGCGTGGCCGACACGCCTTGCTCGCCGTCCTTGACGTCGGCGCGCACCGTTATGGCCATGTCGCGATTGCGCCGCCACAGCACCGGCTCTTCCAGAACGTCGCGCACGCGCGCCACCTGCGACAGCGGCACGACGGTTCCGTCGCGTGTGTAGAGATTGATGTTCTTCAGCGTGTCGAGATTCAGACGCTCCGAAGGCGCGGCCCGCGCGACGATGTCGACCAGATCTTCGTGCTCGCGCAAATGGGACATGACCGCGCCGTTCATAAAGATCTGGGTCACGAAGGCCACGTCGGCCGGCGCAAGGCCGAGGACACGCGCCTTGTCCTGGTCGAGGTCCACTCTCAGCGTGCGCACCGGGTCGTTCCAGTCGAGCTGGACGTCGCGCACCTTCGGGCTCGACGCCACGACCGCCTCGACCTCGCGCGCGATCTCGCGAACCTTCTGCGTGTCGGGGCCGACGACCCGGAACTGGACCGGGAAACCGACCGGCGGACCGAGCTCGAGGCGCGTGACGCGAACCCAAACCCCGGGGAACTGCTCGTTGACGCTGGCCATGAGGCGCGAACGCACGCGTTCGCGCGCATCAAGCCCCTTTGTCATGACGACGAAGACCGCATAGCCGGGGTTGGGCAGCTCCGGATTGAGCGCGAGATAGAAGCGCGGCTGGCCGGCACCGGTATACGCCGTGTAGAACTTGACGTCCTCGTCCTTCGCCAGCACGGCCTCCATCTTCTTGACCTGCTCCGTCGTCGCGGCAAACGAAGCGCCTTCCTTCAGTCGCAGCTCGACGATCAATTCGGGACGATCGCTGTTCGGGAAGAATTGCTGTGGCACGAGCCGGCTTCCCACGATGGCCAAGGCGAATGCGGCGGCGGTGGCGCCGATGATCCACCAGCGCCGCTCGATGGCGCCGTCGATCAAACGGCGAAGCTTTTGGTAGAACGGCGTGTGGTACGGGTCACCGCCTTGGTCATGCTTTTTGAAGTCCGGCAGCATCTTCACCGCCAGATAGGGCGTGATGACCCCCGACACGAACCACGAGAAAACAACCGCCGTGCCGACGATCCAGAAAATGCCGCCCGCGTACTCGCCGGTGGTCGACTTGGAGAAGCCGATCGGCATGAAGGCCGCGGCGGTGATGAGCGCGCCGGTCAACCGCGGCATCGCGGTCGCCGCGTAGGAGAAGGCGGCAGCCTTTACGCGCTCCCATCCTTCCTCCATCTTCACGACCATCATCTCGACCGCGATGATGCCGTCGTCGACGAGCAGGCCGAGCGCGATGATGAGCGACCCCAGCGAGACGCGCTCGAGGTTCCAGCTCATCGCGAGCATCACCAGCGCGACGACGCCGAGCACGATGGGCACCGAGAGTCCAACCACGATACCTGTGCGCCAGCCAAGACTGACCAGGCTGACGATGAGCACGATCGTGAGCGCTTCCAGCAACGAGCGCTCGAATTCCCAAACGGATTCGCTGACGACGGTCGGCTGATCGGCCACGCGCTCGAGCTCGACGCCATAGGGAAGCTCCGACTGCACGTTGGCGACAGCGGTCTCGAGCGCCTTGCCGAGTTGGACGATATTGCCGTCGTTGGTCATCACGATGCCGAGCATCAGCACCTGCTGGCCATTGTGGCGGACAGTGTAAGTGGGCGGATCCTCGTAGCCACGCGTGATGGTGGTGAAGTCGCCAAGCTTGATCACCCGGCCACCCGCGGCGATCGGAACATTGCGGATGTCGTCCAGGCTGTTAAACTGGCCGGTGACCCGCACCATGACACGGTCGGTATTGGTGTCGATCTGGCCGCTTGCCAGCACGCTATTCTGATTGTGCAGGCTTTCGGCGATCATGAGCGGCGTGATCCCGAGCGCGGCCAGGCGTTCGTTGGAGAACTCGACGTAAACCTTCTTGTCCTGCTTGCCGTAGACATCAATTTTCTTGACCATCGGCACCTTGAGCAGCCGTCGCTTGATGTCTTCGGCCACGTCGGACAGCTCCCACTGGCTGACCCCGTCGCCCTTGACCGCATACAGCAGCCCGGTAACGTCGCCGTATTCGTCGTTGAAGATCGGACCGATGACGCCTTCGGGCAGCTCGAGCTTGATGTCGCTGAACTTCTTGCGCGCCTGGTACCACGCCTCGCGCTGGTCCTCGTGCGACGTGCCGCCCTTCACCGTGATCGTCATGCCCCCGTAGCCCTGGCGCGCATAGGTCACGACCTTTTCGAAGTGGTCGAGCTGCTCGAACTTCTTCTCCATGCGGTTGAGCACTTCGTCCTGGATCTGTTGCGACGTCGCGCCGGGCCAGATCACGAACGCCGTCATCGACGGCACGGAGAAGTTCGGATCTTCGAGCTGGCCGAGCTTCCCGAAACCCAGCACGCCGCCGATCATGATGGCGAGGATCAGGAACAGCACGATGGCGCGGTGGTTCAGCGCCCACTCGGTGAGGTTGAACGACTTCATCGGGCAGCCTGCTTGGTCTCAAGGTTGCGCGCGGCGCCGGCAAGCTCGACCTTCAAGCCCGGCGCCATCTTTTGGACGCCCGCGGTGACGACGAGCGCACCGGCCGATGGCCCGGTAATCAGCACGTCGTCGTTGTGATAGCCCTGCACGGAGACGGCCAGCAGCTTGACCGTTCCGACCGCCTCGGTCCCTTCTCGTCCCACGATCCAGACGGCGGGTTGACCCTTGTTCTGGGTGATCGCAGCGGCCGGGATCGCCGCAGTGGCGTTTTCGCCGGCCGGGCGCTCGACCACGAGCGTCGCGGTCGCGCCGAGCGGCAGCGCCCTCGGCGTCGCGGGCTTCAGGCGGGCGCGAAAAGTTCTCGTTTGCGCCGCCGCCTGCGGCGAGAGTTCCCTTAGCACGACCTCAAACATCTGATCCGGCGCGCTCGCGAGCCACGCCTTGTATCGCGAGGTCTTGAATGCTGCGAGAGCGTCTTCAGGCACGTTGACCACGATTTCCGGCTCCGCCTCCTTCGCGATCGAGACGATCGGCTGCCCTTCGGCAACGACCTGGCCGACCTCAAACTTCACGCCGGTGACAACCCCGTCCTGCGATGCGCGCAGCGTCGTGTATTCGAGGCGATTGCGCGCGAGGTCGAGCTTCCGCGCGTCGGCTTCGGCGTTGGCACGCGTCGTTTGCGCACTGCTCTGCGCTTTCTCATCGTCGGAAGGACTGACCGAGCCGTCCGCCTTCAACGTGCTGAGCCGCTTTCGGTCCGACTCGGCCTGCCTGGCCTGCGCTTCCGCGGCCGCCAGTTGTTGTTGCACGGCCTCAACAGCCAGCTTGTAGTCGGTTTCGTCGAGCACCGCGAGGACGTCACCTTGCCGAACCTTCTGTCCTACGTCGACCTTGCGGCTCACGACCTTGCCGCCGACGCGGAAAGCCTGATCGACCTCGTAGCGCGATTGAACCGCGCCGAAGTAGCGATCTGTTTCCTGCGTCTTGTCGTAGCGGATCTCCACGGTGCGAACGGCCCGCAACGGTTCGGGTGGCGGCTTGTCCGAGCAGCCGGACAGGATCGCGGCGATCGATAGGGCGAGAAGCGTCATGGGAAGAGAGCTTTTCACGATGGTTCCTCGTGTCGGTCGATATTTCATGAATTTGGCGAAGGCTTTGCGGCGGGGGCGGGCCCGGCGACAGGTTCGAACGGTTCCCAGCCGCCGCCGAGAGCCTTGTAGAGTTGCACGCTGTCGAGCAGCATTTGCGTGTTGCTGTCGTTCGCGCCAACCCGGACCGCCAGGCGCGCGCGCTGCGCATCGAGCAGCGGCAAAAGGTCGATCTGGCCGCGGTCGTAGAGCGATTGCGCGCGGCCGAGGGCCGCCTCGGCAGAAGCCGAAGCGCTGTGCAGCAGTTGCGCCCGCTGCCGTTCATCATCGAGCCCGACCAGGGCGTTCTCGACGTCCTCGAGGGCGCGCACGATGGCATCCTCGTAATGTAGGACCGCTTCCTTCTGGCGGTTTTCGGCGATGTCGTTGATCGCCTGCGTGCGTCCCGCGTTGAAGATCGGCATGGCGAGCAGCGCCGCAACATTCGCGAACCGCGCAGCGCCGAGCGCAATGCCGTTCACATCGAGACCCTCCCCGCCGAACATGGCACCGAGAAAGAGCCGCGGGAACCATTCCGCCATCGCCTGCTGACGTCGCGCGTTGGCGGCGTCGAGTTGCGCCTGCGCGGCGAGCAAGTCAGGCCTGCGCCGTAACAGGTTGGCCGGTTGTCCCGCATGCGCGGGGGGAACGGTCACTTCGCCGCGCGATGGAATGATGCTCGCGGCGTTGAACGCCTGCTCGCCGATCAGCACCGCGATGCGGTGACGCGAGACGGCGGCGACAGTCTCGAGCGGCGGTATCGCGGCACGATCTTTCGAATCTTCAGTCTGTGCGCGCTCGACGTCGAAGGGCGTCGCGAGACCGACCCGTTGGCGCGCGGTCACAAGGCGCAGCGTCTCATCCTGCGCGGCCGATATCGCGCGTACGGTGTCGAGCTGACGCAAGGCGCCGACGAGCGTGAAATAGTGGGTTGCGACATCGGTCACCACGAGCAGACGAACGCCCCTCGCCGTGTCCTCGGCCGCAAGCGTATCGGCCGCCGCCGCCGCGGCACCCGCGCGCAGCCGACCGGCGATGTCGATTTCCCAGGAGACGTCGACGCCGCCCTGCGCACCCTTCGTGTCCGCCGCTGACCAAACCAGTTGCTTGACCTCGGAGCTGTAGCCGGTTCGGGCATCGAAGCCGGAGGCGCTCACTCCGATGCTCGGGAACAACCACGAGCGGCTGATTGTCTCGCCGGCTCGCGCGGCGCGCACGCGCTCGGCTGCGATTTTAACGTCGCGGTTTTCGCGCGCCGCGCGGCGGACGAGGTCCGACAGCACCGGGTCGCCGTAGCTATCCCACCAGGCCACCTCGGGCTCACTGTCGCTTGCCGGGGCGGCCGCGAACCGGCCGGGCACGTCGAGCGAGGGCTGCAGGACGGGTGTGGCACATCCGACCAGAGCGAACGCGAGCAACGCGGCGAGTCTTCCGGCGATGTGGCGCAGGGGCCCTTGAGCGCCGCAAACTCTGGGCTTGCTCGCCTTGAGGCCCTCACAGGCGATCAACTGGGCCCGTCCGGTCTGTCCGGCGCCGCCAGCGCTCCCACAGCACCGTTCCAGCCTTGCGGCCCAAGAGATGTGAGTAACTGATGCAAATTGCGGCATGGGTGTGCTGAAGTTGTCCAAACTCGATATGGCGCCAGCGTAGTGGAGGAGGCGCCGGGAGTCGTGAGCGAAGCATCGGCATTCTGTCGGGATTTGGTGAGCGTGGCTGGTGCAGCAAAGCCGCACATCACTCGAGCGCAAGTACCTTCAGTCCGTGAGCCGGCTTGTCGCCAAATGCGATGGCTTGGACCCGCAGCCCTCGATGCTGGCGAGCTTGGGGGACGACTCGAATCGCCCAGCTTCCGGCGCGTTTGGCGCCGCTAGGGGTGATCGAGCGGAGTCACGCGAGGAACGCTAGACGGACTCGTCAGTGCAGTCCCGATGCGCCGTCATCAGCGCTGCTAGAACTCGCGTGCCGTGACTACATCCGCGCGCGCATCGATTTGAGTTCCACCCGGCAAGCCTCGCCGAACGACTTGAGCGGATCGGCGCCTTGCGAACGGGTGAGTGCGCGCATTTCCTCGAGTGTCAGGTTGCGCGAGAAGTACTGCTCCGCGATGCGCGTCAGCAAGCGTTCGGCCTCGGTGAGAACCGGCTGGGAGGCGCAGAGCCGTATGCGGTTGATCAGCGCGTAGAGGGGCAACAATGTGTCGGGCTTGTCGAGCGTATGCGTGAACGCATCTACGAGGAGCTTCGCGCATTCCGTGACGAATTCGCCGTAGAGGGTCTCGCGCCCGCGCATCTCCTCCTGAATCAGCTCGCGCTTGCTTTGAGTCTTCTGGGTAATCCAGGCGGTCGCAACGGCGGCCGAGGCGCCCACAAGCGAGCCGAGCACGCCTGCCGTTGCGCTGACGATCGCACTATCCATGCGTTCCCTCATTCAATGCGGGCGGCCACTTTCCCAGCAAATCGACGAAGCGCTTCCTCAGCTCCTCGACGACATGCGCCTCGATCTGCGCCGTTTCCAGCTGTCCGACGGCATCGACCGCCTTTTCGCGGATTCGATGACGCCGGGATCCAGGATTCGTACCTGACAAATCGCGCACAACCTGCCAATCTCGCGGTCAAGTTCGTCGATGTTCGTCGACGAGCGGACGATCTGCTGATTGAACGGCATCGATCACTTGCATTTCGCATCGGACGGGCGCTCATGGGAAGTCGCCTCGAGGTCGCTAGCAAGGGACTCTAGCAGCTCGCGACCAGACGCGAATTCGGTCTGCCGGCCAGTAACGAGGTTCTCGAGACGACCCGCGAGCTCATCGGGCTTTGCATCTCCGCGCACCTTCACTACGTATGCACGTCGGGTCGGGTACTTGGAGTCAGTGTTGAGAACCATCTTGTTGGTTGGTAGCAAGTTGTCGAGGCTAGCGTAACGGCTGTCGTACGCCGAGTTGTCAGCGTAACGTCGCCATTTCATCCGGATTCGGGCAAACCGACCGCTCAGATGGCGTGGCTTGCCCCGAGAACGACCGCCTCCGTCGATTTTCTATAGCTCGGCTTGGCTGCCGCGGTAGCCGCCAACAAATTGGCTACGCAGCGTCGCGCGACGACACGCGCGCAGCGCAAAAAGTGGGAGCAGGCGTGGTCTACGTGGGCTTCGCTTTGTCGAGCAGTACTTGCGCCCTCGCGACGGCGGCTGTGTCGAGCGCTTCGGGGAGCTGGTCGACGAGCGCGGCAAGCGCACGTCGGTCTTTGGCCGTTGCGGTGTGGCGGTCGCACAGTTCAATTAGCGCCATCAACTCCAGCCACGGCGCCTCCTGCGCTCTGGCCTCCGCGATCGCGCGTCGAATCGCGGCGTCGGCGGCCGCCCGGCCACCGCGCGCGCGCGCGATGGCAGCCTGCAACATGAACAACTGCGGCAGATACACGCGTTCCCCGAGCGTGTTCGCCACTTGCAACGCGTCCTCGAGTTCGTGTTGCGCGCCATCGCAGTCGCCCGCAAGCACCAGGGCCTCCGTGGCATACCCCAGTACCTCACTTCCTCCCGCAAGCATCCCTAGCCGGGTATTGTCTTCGTACGCCTCTCGAATGCGGCGATAGCCGTCGCGCGGTTGCCCCATCCGGGCATCCGCCCAGCCGCGAAACCACCGGCACGCGATTCGGCCTTGCGCGACCTCGGATTCGTCGACAAGTGCCCGCATTTCGTCGGCCAGAGCCGCGACACGCTCCGCGTTGCCGAGTCGAACCCCGAACAGCGCATCGAACCAGAGTGCTACCAGCCGCGTGTTCGGCCATCCCAGCAGGCGAGCGCGTGCATGCGCCCGCTCCATCCGCGCCCGCCCCTGCCCGACGAACCCGGAATGAAGAAGGTGGATGCCGAGTAGCCCCAGCAACGTGACCTGCGGATCGGCCACGAAGATTTCGACCGGCGCCAGTTCGAGAGGCTCCGCGACTGCGAGCCCGCGCTCGATCCATTTGCCAGCCGCGCGTGATCGGCCCTGAAGCTGGTCCACCTCTCCGTGCACGATGCACGTGGCGATTACAAGCACCGGATCGCTCGTTGCAGACGAGAGCGCCTCGGCTCGGTCGGCCACCGCCAGCGCCTCGGCATATTCCGCCCGCAGACTAAGAACGAACCCGAACCCGTGCAGAAGCTGTCTGCGCATCGGATGTTCGGGGATGTCGGCGAGAAGCGAGTACGCACGCTGGAAAGCGCTCTTCGCTTCGGGACTCATGCCATACACGTGGGTCGCCGATACGCCGCACAGCGTCGCGAGCGCGATCTCCAGCGCGTCGCGTTCGGTACCATCCGGCGCCTGGGCGAGAAGGGTCAACGCTTGCTCGGTGAGGTTCATGCACTCGCGCGGGCTCAGGCGCGCGAGCGCCGCCTCGGCAGCCTCAACGTAGTAGCGCAACGCGGCCATCGGCTCGCGACCAAGCTCGAAGTGCATGGCGAGTTCCGCGGCGGCGACCGGTGCGCCCGGCGCACGCTCGCGTTCGAGCGTGGTACCTACTTTGCGGTGGAGCTGCGACCGAGTCGACGGGTTCGTGCGCTCGTAGAGCACCTGGCGAAAGAGCGCGTGCCTGAACGAATACGGCAACTCTGCCGCATTGCAACCTACCTCGGCACGCGGGGCAATGAGCCACAACTGCTCGCGCGCGAGCTCGTCGCACGTCTGGGCAACCCATACCGCGTCCCGGTCGAGTGCTCCCGAGATCGTATGCATGCGGAACTCGATGCCGCAAACTGCGGCGGCCGAGAGCACCAAGCGCTGATCGCTTGTGAGCTTCGCGATGTAATGATCGATGATGGCCGCGAGATTCTCCGGGACCGCGATTTTCACGAGCTGCAACCCGGCTGCAGCGTCGCCACCGGTCTGCGCTGTGCGCGCGATCGCCTCCGTCAACACCGACGCGACGAACAGCGGTAGGCCGTCGGTACGCTCGTGCAACGCGCGCACGAACGCTTCGTTGGTGGCAATCGCTGGCGATCGTTCCGCCACGTAGTCGGCGACCTCGCTTTCGGAGAACGGATCCAGCACGATCTCCTCGCACAGGTCGTGCAGGCGCAGCTCGTGCCGTATCGAGTTGAGCGGATGGTCGAGCGCCACGACCTCGGCGAGACGAAAGCTTGCAAGCCACATGAGCCGCGCGCCGCCGCGTCGCCGCGCGATGTAGTCGATGAGCTGGATCGTCCCGCGGTCGCTCCAATGCAGGTCCTCGGTCACCAGCAACAGCGGACGACGCTCGGTGTAGCGATCGAGGAACTGGGACATCTCGCGCAACATGCGATCCGGGCTGACGCCGGCGAGCTCTCGTCGTAGCGCTTCTCGCTCCTCCGTCGTGCTGAGCCACGGCAGCTGCAGCAGCCAGGTCGGCGCCACGGCGCGCAGCAACGACGGTACCTCGCGGTCGCTTCGGCACAGCTGCTCCAGTGCTTCCAGAACAGGAAGATAGGGCTCGCCCATGCCGTAGAGCTCGACGCATTGGCCGCGCGCATACGCGAGGTCGCCGAGGCTCGAAATGAATTGCTCGATGAGTGTCGTCTTACCGATACCCGGCTCGCCGGCAATCCAAATAACCGCGCGTTTGCCGCTGCACGCGATGTCCCAGGCGCGGCGCAGCCGTGAGAGCGGTTCGGCGCGACCGATGAAGTTGGGCGCGAGTACGGTGGCGAGTCCCGAAGCGTTTGGCTGGGCGCCTGGCGCAACGGGGATCGCACTGGGGGCGCCAATGAAGCGATACCCGCGCCGCGACACCGTTTCGATGAAACGCGGTTTGCGGGCGTCGTCGTCGAGCGCCGTCCGGAGCTCGCTGATGGCGGTTCTCAACACCGAGTCGGTGACGAACTGGTGGCCCCAAACGTCATCGAGCAAAGCGTTCGTGGTGAGCAGGGACCCGGGTTGCCGCACGAGCGCGCACAGGACGGCGAATGGTGTTGGCGCGAGCGAGACAGCCGTTCCGTCGCGCAACAAGCGTGCGTTCGCCTCGTCGAGCTCGAATCGGTCGAAGCGCACTCGTACCGGATTCGAACCGGCCGAGGATCGGGCGTGGTCGGTGCGTTTAGCCATTTCCAGACGGACGGCTCCCTAGACCCTCACGCGACGACGGTGCCGTCATTCCCCTTGTATGGCAGCGGCATGCCTTGTGCGGTGGCAGGCCGGTGAAGCGATAGTCTAAGCACAGAATCGCCACGGTAGCGTGGGTTCTGACGCGCCGAATCAATGTTAGGGACTTCCTTGGGGACTCGCTGCAAAACACCGTGAAAGACATAAGACTCGGGAAACAAGCATTAAACGTACATTAAAACCAATCATTTACGGATTTAAAGCGGGTTCAGCCGCTAGCCGCCTAGGTCGACAGTTACCAGGCTCAGCCTCTCTGTTTTTGAGCGCGGCGAGCTCCTTCCGGGCTTGCTCGCGCGCATTGGTGACAATCAGCGGATCGCGCACGGCTGCGATCGCGCGCAACATTGCGCGTACCTCGAGCAGCACTTCCAGCGCGAAACCCTCAGTCCCACCTCCCTCTATTGCCCGCCGCTCGGGGAGCATGGCGCGGATCTCCGCAATTGCTTCCTGCAGTTCCCGCGCCTGGATGCTGCGCACGATTAGGTTGCGCACATACTCCGTAGTGGCCAGTCCCACTTTGCCAGCCTCCGCGGTGAGAAACGCCAGCTGCTCTTTGCCCAGCCGCAGCGTGAGTCGACCGGCGGGATCCGTGTGCGCGTTCGGTGCCGCGGTTTGGGCGGGGTGGCAGCCACGATTTCCTCCCTCGAATCAGCACGTTACCAGCCACAATACGCTTTTCCATGTCGGACTGAAACGATGGGGTGGCTGCCGCTACAAAGCCTTATGCAACATGGCCTTAAGGCCGGCAACCCGAGTTGCGTAATGTGTGAACTGAACTTCGGGGTTCGGGGCGGAGCCCCGGCCAGTTCCGTAATTCCACGCCGGTGTCACTCACCCAAGTGACTCGAGCCTGGCCGATCCCTCGTGCGCAGATCCTTGGTGCCGGCGAACTCCGTGCCGCTGTACAAGTGCTTCGTTGATCGCACGTGCTGATGTCACGGAACGGGTAACGGGGACCTGGCCATCTTGTCCATTTGCGTATATTATAGAAATATACAACATGGTTGATCTGGCCAAGGTCACTGGGTTCGACTGGGACGACGGAAATGCTCGGAAGAACCAAAAGCATGGGGTCTCAACCGCGGAGACGGAGCAGGTATTTTTCAATGCGCCGTTGCTGCTGCTGACAGACGCGAAACACAGTGAACGGGAATCGCGGTTTCACGCGTTGGGCAAGACGGACCAGGGTCGGCTTCTACACGTAGCCTTCACGTTGCGGGACACGGGGACGAGGATTCGGGTGATCTCTGCCCGAGACATGCACCGAAAGGAGCGAGTGGTTTATGAGCAAGCAGTCTAAGACCGTGCCGAAATTCGCCAACGAGGCTGAAGAACGCCTGTTCTGGGAAACGCACGATTCGACGGATTATCTGGACTGGAGCAAGGCCCAGAAGGTTGTCTTGCCCAATCTAAAGCCGACCACGAAGACAATCTCCTTGCGCCTGCCGCAGCATCTGCTGGATTCGCTCAAGGCCGCGGCCAACGCTCGTGATGTTCCCTACCAATCACTCATCAAGGTGTGGCTGCAGGAAAAGCTTCGTAGCCACTGAACCACCGAGCCGGTAATGGCCACCAATTTCAACTGCTTGTCGACTGACGGTTGTCGCCTAAGCGGACGCCCATTAGCCGGCCGGTGTCAACGGGCAACAGTAAATCGCCGCAAACGGATTGCGTTAATACTGTGCAGCAACATTGCCACCTGCATGCCTACAGACTCTGACCGCACCCGTTGTCTCGTTCTATTGGTTGCGAACTGAATCGCACCAGACACCCGTCGGGATCAAGCTTGCCGCGATGCTCTGCGGCTGCCCTGGTGGCTTCTGCCACCCCAGAGAAACTTTGGTGCCAAGCCATGTCCAAGGGGTTGCTTGCATTCCCTATGGCTATCATCGCGATGACGACGCCAGTCCTTTAGTGGCTCGTGGCTTGGGCGATTCAGCAATCTGTATTCATGCAGATGGCACAAAGGCGGCGTCCAAATCATTCACGTAGTTTCACACCAGTCCGCTTTCCTGGCTCGCCGCCTTTGGCCAAACCGTTACCCGAGGCAACGGCTCACATCGAAGGGTTTCTGCTCCCGCAGCATGTGGTAGCAGGCCCGCGCCAGTTTGTGTGCCAGAGCCTTGATCGCCAAGACGCGGTTCGTCTTGCTCTTCTTGCGATCATAAAAGCTCTTGGCCTGCGGACAGTAGCGCATGGCGAAGTTCGCTGCTTCCACAAACGCCCAGGCGAGGTACTTGTTTCCGTTCCTGGTGTTGCCTTCACCCTTCTTCTTGCCATTGCTTTCACGCAAGCTGTCCACACAGCGGCAGTAGGAACTGAAATTGCCCACCTGCGCAAAGCGGCCAATGCAGCCCGTCTCGAGCATGATCGTGGTCGCCAGGATCTCGCCGATGCCCGGCACGGTCTTGAGCAGGTGATACTCCGCGCGCAAGCGAACCCGTTCCTTCAATCGCCTCTCCAACGCTTCGATTTGCTGCCCCAACGCTTGGCTGACCGCGCGGTTGGCCTCCATGGCCAGCGCCACATCGGGCGCAAACCCGAATTCATCGACCTGCTCGGCCGTCAGCCGCTTGACCGCCTCGCCCTTCATACGGGCTCCCGTCTGCCGGATCAGGGTGTTCTCTATGGATAGAATCTGCGCCGTGCGGTAGCGCACCAGCTGCATGCGCTTGCGCGCCAGGTCCCGCGCCCCACGCTCCTCGCGCGGATAGATATAACCCTCCGCCAACAACCCCAGCCTCAGCAGCTGCGCCAGATAGGCCGCATCGGCGAAATCCCCACTGTGCTTGAGCCCCTCGTACTTCTTGATCGCACTCGGGTGCGCCAAATGCACCCGGTAGCCCGAATCCATCAGCCCGTCCACCAGCCAGTACCAGTTGTACGTGCTCTCGATGACCACGCCTGCCAGTTCTTCCCGATGCGGCTCCAATGCCCCACGAATTTGCCCCAGATCGTTCGGCAACCGCTGGTTGAACACGATCCGATCTTCCTCCTCGCTAACGATCACCACACTATTGTTCGAATGCAGGTCTATGCCACAATGTTTCATGTCGGTCTCCTTCGGGTCAAAGTCCATCTCGCAAATTGACTTTAACCCCGCCTCTACGGACTTCCCCGGAAGCGCAAGTGATTTCCGCACGATGATGTGGTTTCCGCATCGTCAGGCTGTGGTCATGGCGGTCGCATGGTCAAATTTTCTCCGTAGGGTTGAGAGTTGGTGAGTTCTTCAAACCAGGATCAGTGAGCCTTTGGTGGAAGTACCTTTACCCCTACCGCACTCGAAATAATCGCTCCTGAGCCGTTCTATGAGGTCGACCCCGGCCAAAAAGGGGCACTGAAGGCATGCTTGGATGTTTTCACGATCTCTGAGATGGCGATGGGTGATGAGTAAGCGACAAGGTACAGACTGCATACGTGCGCAAGTGTTCGTTTTCCGTCCCGCCTGCGATCCCGGCGAGAGCCTCCTTTCGCGTCGATTATCAGACCGGAATCGTGACGGTGGCGCTGCAGAACGTCGACCGGTTCGACCGCGTCACGCTCGAATTCCACAGCAACGAAATCGACGAGCCGATCCTTGAGGATCTGGTGAAGCTGATGCTCGGCCGGGACTCGGCATTCCTGCGCCGTGCGCCGCTCGCGGGCATGCGCGCCTCACCGTCGGCCGCTCGCTGAGCGATTGCGGATGCATCTCACCGTGCGCAAGGTCGTTTGCTTGACCTTGGTCACCGCGGGCATTGCGGCAGCGATACCGGCCCATGCCGATGAAGAGACTCCGGCGACGCACCGTTTCTACGAAGTGCGCGGCACGAAGCTCTATGTGGAGACCCTGGGCAGTGGCCCGCCGCTTGTGTTCCTGCACGGCGGGCTGGTCTACTTCGACAACAATTTCGCCAAGCAGAGGGATTACTTTGCATCGTTTCGCAAGGTGATCGGCATCGACCGCCGGGGCCACGGCCACAGCCCGGACAACGCGCAGCCCTTTTCCTATCGGGAGATGGCAGACGACACCGCCGCGGTGATCGAGCAACTCGGGGTCGGACCGGTCGACATCGTCGGCCACAGCGATGGCGGCGACGTTGGCCTCATTCTGGCCCGAGATCACCCGCAACTCGTGCGCCGCCTCGTCATTTCAGGAGCCAACCTGACGCCGGGCCTGACCGCCGACGAGTTGCAACGACGCAGGCAGTGGTCGCCGCAACAGCTGGCCGAAAAAGTGCGGCAATTGAACGCCGCGCTGCCGCCGAATTTTCGCGCCGAATACGAGAAGGTCACGCCAGACGGCCCCGAGCACTGGTGGACGCTGCTGACCAAGTCGTACCAGCTATGGCTGACGCCCGTCGTTATCGACACCGCCGACCTGAAGTCCATCAAGGTCCCGGTCCTCGTCATGGCCGGCGATCACGATTTCACCTCGCTCGAGGAGACCGCGCTGATTTATCGGAGCCTCCCGCAAGGCGAACTAGTGATCATTCCGGGCACCGGACACGGAACGTTTGAGGAGCGCCCCGAGCTGGTCAATCCGGTCATCCGTGAATTTCTTGAAGGGCCTCCGTCCGGCAAGGGTGCGCGTTAGCTTCCCCGCACGCGACGGCCGCTTCGAGCAGCCGCTCGGAAATCGGAGGTTTGCGCACGCGCGCTCCTGCCCGGCGGATGTCCGCGGCATCGCCGCGGGCTCGTCGTCACGGCTTCTTGCAGCCTTGGGTGTTCTTGCCCTTGGCGCAGGTCGTGCCGTTGGGCCCCTGGGCGACGCCCATTCCATTCTTGGTCTTGGCCGTGCCGCCCCTGCTCGTTTGCGTGGTCGTTACCCCGTTCTGATTCTTCTGGGCGACCGCTACATTGCCCGTGTGCGGATTGTAGGCGGCCTTCGTTCCGTTGCTGTTCTGCACGGTGGTGACGCCGCTGGGATGTGTTTGTGCCGTGGTGACGGTGTTCGTATTCGGGTTGACCGCAACGGCCTTCCCACCGTTGCTGCAAATCGTCTTGCCGCGCAGGTTGGTGACGCACTCCGCGGCCCATGCGCCCGAAGCAAGAAACGCCAACGCCAGCATGCATAGAAGCTTCACCTGCATCTCCTCTGTTCCTGGTATGTCGATCGTTCGTGCCGCAAGGGTTGGCGCATCCTTGCCCGCGAAGCGGCCTGCGCATGGTTGTGCCTGCCGTCTCTGTCGCACCGGCGCCCGGATCGAGGAAAACGGGCGTGGCAACCAACCAGCTTCGCGCGAAGGCGTTGCCGCGTCTATTGGCCAAAGGTGCAAAGGCGTTGCCCCACGGCATCAGCCGGACGATCGCGCAACAACGTCGATCCGCGGCCGGCAAGTTGCTGCCCAGAAGAAGCCTAATCGGGTAGACTTGTCGCCGCGCCTGCGCAAGCCGCAATGCGGAATGCCTGCCGGGTCACAATTTCGCAATCAAACGCCTGTTGACCGAGCCGTCCGCTCTCGGCATCGCTGCCGCCTCGATTATTAGGGAGACCTCATGAATGCACGAAGCAACTTGCGTTTGCTGTTTGCCCTCATCGCGGCTTCATGCGCAGTTTCAGCGACGGCGCAGCAGGTAACCGGCGTTCCCGGTTCGCCCAGTGCCACCACGACGATCGACGGCAAGCAGCTGCCTCCACCGCCGGCGAAATTCGGCGGCGTGATCAAGGAGGATGCCAAGGATTCGAAACCGTATTGGCCGCTCACGGTGGTGCCGCCCAAGGGCGCGCCCAACGTGCTGCTCATCATGACCGATGACCAGGGCTACGGCGTGTCGGGCACCTTCGGCGGCGTCATCCCGACCCCGGGCATGGACCGCATCGCCAAGGCGGGATTGCGCTACACGCAGTTCCACTCCACCGCGCTTTGCTCTCCGACGCGGGCGGCGCTCATCACCGGCCGCAACCACCATTCGGTCGGTTTCGGCGTGATCGGGGAAATGTCCACCGGCTTCCCGGGTTACGACTCCTACATCGGTCCGGAGAACGCGACCGTCGGCAGGATTCTCCGCGACAACGGCTACGCCACCTCGTGGTTCGGCAAGAACCATAACACGCCCACCTACCTGTACAGTTCGGCCGGGCCCTTCGACCAGTGGCCTGTCGGCATGGGTTTCCAGTACTTCTACGGTTTCCTGGGCGGCGAAACCGACCAGTGGACTCCGTACCTTTATCAGAACACCACGCCCATCTTCCCGTGGATCGGCAAGCCGGGCTACAACCTCACCACTGATTTGGCAGACGAGGCCATCAAATATATGAGGGGGCTGGACGCGGCCGCGCCCGACAAGCCGTTCTTCGTCTATTACGTCCCCGGCGGCACCCACTCGCCGCATCAGCCGACCAAGGAGTGGATCGAGAAATTCAAGGGCAAGTTCGACATGGGCTGGGAAAAGATGCGCGAGCAGATCTTCGCCAACCAGAAGCGGCTTGGCGTGATCCCGGCGGGCACCCAGCTCACGCCGTGGCCGGATTCTCTGCCGAAGTGGGACTCGCTTTCACTGCTGCAGAAAAAACTTTATGCGCGCGAGGCGGAAGTGTTTGCCGCCTACGTAGCCTATACCGACCATGAGATCGGCCGGGTCATCCAGGCGGTCCAGGACATGGGCAAGCTCGACAACACGCTGATCATCTACATCAGCGGCGACAACGGTACCAGCGCCGAGGGCACCCTCGAGGGAACGTACAACCAGATGACCGCCTACAACGGCATTCTGACCCTCCCCGAGGCCGTACAAATGTTGCATTACGAAAACTGGGGCTCGGACAAGACCTATCCGCATATGTCGGTGGCCTGGTCGTGGGCGTTCGACACGCCGTTCAAGTGGACCAAGCAGATAGCGTCGCATTTCGGGGGCACCCGCCAAGGAATGGCGATCTCGTGGCCGGCCCGCATCAAGGACGTCGGCGGCATCCGCAGCCAGTTCCATCACATGATCGATATCGTGCCGACGATCCTCGAAGCCGCGAGCATCCCGGCGCCGGCCACGGTCGACGGCATCGCGCAAAGACCCATCGAGGGCGTGAGCATGGCCTACACCTTCGACAAGACCAATGCCAACGCGCCGTCGAAGCGCGACACGCAGTATTTCGAGATGTTCGCCAATCGCGGCATCTACCACGACGGCTGGTATGCGTGCACGACGCCGCCCGTCCCCCCTGGCTCCTCGGGACGGCCAAGCTGCCCGACGTGAACGAGTACAAGTGGGAACTCTACAACCTCAAGGACGACTATTCGCAATACAACGACCTCGCCGCCAAGGAGCCCGCCAAGCTGAAGGAATTGCAGGCGCTGTTCCTGACCGAGGCGGCGAAATACAACGTCCTGCCGCTGGACAATTCGATCCTCCCGCGCCTGCTCACGCCGCGACCGAGCGCGGTTGCCGGGCGAACGGTCTTCACGTACATGGGTGAGAATGCCGGCATTCCTGTCGGCAATGCGCCGAGCATCCTGAACCGGGATTACACCATCACCGCCGAGGTGACGATTCCGAAGAAGGGTGCGGAGGGGATGATCGCCACGATGGGCGGCCGCTTCGGCGGCTATGGCCTCTACCTGCTCAAGGGCAAACCGGTCTTCGTCTACAACCTCCTCGACCTGAAGCGCTATCGCTGGGAGGGCGGCGTCGGAGGCGCAGACTGGCTGGGCGATTCGCTCAAGCCCGGCAAGCACACGATCGTGTTCGACTTCAAGTACGACGGGCCGGGCTTCGGCAAGGGTGGCACCGGCGTGCTCTCGGTCGACGGCAGGGAGTTGTCACGGCAGAAGATCGAGCACACGATTCCGATCCTCATGACCATCGACGAGTCTTTCGACATCGGCATCGACACCCGCACGGCGGTCGACGACAGCTACAAGCTGCCGTTCCGCTTCACCGGCACCATCAACAAGCTCACCTACAACCTCAAGCCGGAGCAGTTGACAGCCGAGGATCGCAGGGTGATGGAGCGGGCGCTCGCGAGCGCGCACGACTGACCGTTCGCGCGGGGAACAGGCGCGGGCATCCGGCCGATCCGGATGCCCGCTTGCTTTTCCCACGTTCGCGCCGGCTCTCGGGTCCGAAACCCGGGCGCACCGCGTGCCTTAGGCGAGCTTCGTCTTGAGCGCTTCGGGGCGCAGCGTGTCGTAGATCTCGAAGGGCTGGTAGATCCACGGATTGTCGGGCAGGTACTCGATGTAGTAGTCGGGCCGGAAAACCGAGTGCGCCTTGTACCACAAGACTGCGGTGCGCAGCTCGACCAGGTGGGTGAAGCGCTGCGGCAGTTCCCGGAACACCGCCTCGAGCGTATGCCCCGAATCGACCATGTCGTCGACCAGCAGCGCCCGCTCCCCCAGCCGGGGCGCGGTCATGGTCATGTGCTCGGCGATCACCAGCTGTCCGCGCACCGTGCCGCCTTCCGCGGTGTACGAATGCGTGGACAGGATTGCCAGCGGCACCTCGTAGATTCGCGACAGCACGTCGCCGACGCGCAGGCCCCCGCGGGCGATGCAGATGATCTGGTTGAAGCGCCAACCCGAATCGTGGACCAGCAGCGCCAGCCGCTCGATCAAGTTGTGATACTGCTCCCAGCTGATGTCGAGGGTCATGATGCCGCAGTCGCGTTTCGCGCTTGTACCATGCGCGGGCTACTCAAACGGGTGATGCACGAGAATGGTCTCGTCGCGCTCGGGTCCGGTCGAGACCATGGCGATGGGCACGCCGGTGAGCGCCTCGATCCGCCGCAGGTAGGCGCGGGCGGTGGCGGGCAAGGCCTCGAAGCTCTTGACGCCGAAGGTGTTCTCGCTCCAGCCGGGCAGCTCCTCGTACACCGGCTCGCAGGCGGCGACCGCCTCGGCGCCGGTCGGGAGCAGGGCGACCGGCTCGCCGCCGACGCGATAGGTGGTGCAGATGCGGATGGATTCCAGGCCGTCGAGGACGTCGAGCTTGGTGATGCACAAGCCGTCGACACCGTTGAGCTGCATCGAACGCGCGAGCGCCGGCATGTCGAGCCAGCCGCAACGCCGCGGCCGGCCCGTGACCGACCCGAACTCGTTGCCGCGCAGCGCGAGCCGCGCCCCGGTCTCGTCGGTCAGCTCCGTCGGGAAGGGCCCGGTGCCCACGCGCGTGGTGTAGGCCTTGACGATGCCGAGCACGTAATCGAGCAGCTGCGGGCCGATGCCGGATCCGGGCGCGGCGGCGGCGGCCAGGCAGTTCGACGAGGTCACGTACGGGTAGGTGCCGTGATCGATATCGAGCAGCGCGCCCTGGGCGCCTTCGAACAGCAGAGAAGAGCCGGCCTGTCGCGCCGCCTGCAGCAAGGCCGCGACATCGGCCACCATCGGCTGCACCGCCGGAGCGAGCGCCAGCGTTGCCTCCAGCGTGTGGCGATAGGGTATCGCCTCGCGCCGGAAATACTCGGTCAGGACGAAATTGTGATATTCGAGCACGCGTTCGAGCTTGGTCGCGAAGCGGTCGGGGTAGAACAGGTCCTGCACGCGCAGCGCCCGGCGCGCGATCTTGTCCTCGTAGGCGGGGCCGATGCCGCGGCCGGTGGTGCCGATGGGCATGTCGCCGAGCGCCGCCTCGCGCGCCTGGTCGAGCGCGACGTGGTAGGGCATGACCAGCGGGCAGGCTGGCGAAATCGCCAGCCGCGAGCGCACTTCGATGCCCGCCCCTTCGAGCTCGGCGATCTCCTGCAGCAGCGCCGTTGGCGAAACCACCACGCCGTTGCCGAGATAGACGCGCACCGAAGGCCGCAGGATGCCCGACGGAATCAGGCGCAGCACGGTCTTCTTGTCGCCGATGACCAGCGTATGGCCGGCATTGTGGCCGCCCTGGAAGCGAACCACGCCGTGCGCGTGCTCGGTCAGCCAGTCGACGACCTTGCCCTTGCCTTCATCACCCCATTGGGTGCCGATTACGACGACGTTTTTGCCCATGCTCTTGACACCGCCTTTGATCGCTGTGTGCGCCGTGAGCTGCCCGTCACGCGGCGCGGTCGGCGAGGGCCGCGAGCTGGCGCAGGTCCAGGGTGAATCCCGTCGCCGGGCGGGAGCGGCCGAAGGCCTTGCCGATGCCGTCGTAGCGCTCGCCGCGGCCGATCGCGTTGGGCTCGCCCGCGGTAAATACCGAGAAGCTCGCGCCGCTCTGATAATGATAGCCGCGCAAGTCGGCCAGATCGATGTGCAGCGCTTCGACCTGGCCGCGCGCGGTATGCGCGAGGGTCTCCAGCGCGGCGAGCGCGCCGGCGATCGACGGGGTGTCCGGCAGCTGCGAGCGCGCCCTTGCCAACACCTCGTCTGCCGGTCCGTATAGGGTCGGCAGCAGGACGAACGCCTCGCGCCATGCCGCGGCAAGCCGGGCGGTCAAGGCCGCGATCGCGGGCACATCCTTGGTGCGCATCGCCGCGAACAGCTCGCTGTCGCCGCCTTCGCCAGCCAGGCGCGAGCCGTTGGCCAGCGCCCGGTAGACGCCGACGTGCCCGAGGTCGAGATGCAGCCCGCGCACGGCGGCGGCGTCGAGCGCGGACAACAGCAGCGCGAGCACCTCGACATCCGCCGTGATGCCCGGGTCGCCGTAGAGCTCCGCTCCTATCTGCAGCACTTCGCGCGTCTGCGCTCCGCCGCTCGCCACGGTGCGCAGCACGCTGCCCGCGTAGCACAAGCGCGTTACGCCGGGCTCGTTGAGCAGGTGGGCATCGATGCGCGCGACTTGCGGCGTCATGTCGGCGCGCACGCCAAGCAGTCGCCCGGACAACGGATCGACGACCTTGAAGGTCTGCAGCTCGAGATCATGGCCGGTTCCGGTCAGCAGCGAGTCGAGGTGCTCGAGCAGCGGCGGCTGCACCAGGCGGTAGCCGTGGGCGCGAAAATGGTCGAGCAGCGTGCGGCGCAGGCCCTCGATGCGCTGCGCCTCGTCGGGCAGGATGTCGTCGACATACTCCGGCAACAGCCACTTACGCATAGAACATCACCAGGGCCAGGGCACCGAGGGCAACGGAGATGAGGCCGATGAAGCGCAGCTGTCCGTCGGTCAGATCGATCAGGCGGCTGAACGCGGTACGCCAGGCGCGCGGGGCGATGAGCGGAAGCAGCCCCTCGAGCACCAGCACAAGCGCGCACGCCGCCAGGAAGGTTTCCGGCACCCCATCTCTCCTTCGACCTGGTTGTTGCTAGCGAGCGCCGGGACGCGGCACGGCCTTGGCGCCGGCAGACTGCTTCAGATACTGGAAGAACTCGGAGCTGGGATCCAGCACCATGAGATCGCTTTTGTTCTTGAACGTCGCCTTGTACGTCTCGAGGCTGCGGTAGAAGGCGTAGAACTCCGGATTCTGGCCGTAGGCGGCGGCGTAGATCGCGGAGGCCTTGGCGTCGCCATCGCCCTTGGTTTTCTGGGCCTGGCGGTAGGCGGCGGCGAGGATCACCTCGCGCTGCCGGTCGGCGTCGGCGCGAATGCTCTCGGAATCCGCCGCGCCCTGGGAGCGCAGCTCGTTGGCGACGCGCTTGCGCTCCGACTCCATGCGCTGATAGACCTGCGCCAGGACTTCATCGGGCAGTTCGACCCGGCGCAGGCGCACGTCGACGATTTCGACCCCGATCTGCTTGGCGTCGGCATCGGCGCGTTGCCGCGCGGTGGTCATGATCTTGTCCCGTTCGGTGGAGATCGCCTCGTGGATGGTGCGCTTGTTGATTTCCTGTCCGAGTATCGCGCGGATGGTCTGCGCCAGCCGTTGCCTGGCCAGATCCTCGTCGCCGGTTACGCTCTGGTAGTACTTGCGCACGTCGATGATGCGCCAGTAGGCGATGAAATCGACGTTGAGCGGCTTTTTCTCCGAGGTCGTGATGCGGTCCGGGCGCGGCGCGTCGAGCAACAGGATCCGCCGGTCGTAGAACTTGACGTTCTGCAGCAGCGGCACCTTGAAGTAGAGGCCGGCCTCGGTGTTGGCGTCGATGAACTCGCCCAGCTGAAACTTGATCGCATACTGCCGCTGGTCGACGGTGTAGATCGACTGCGACAGCACCAGCAGCGCGGCGACGAGCAGGGCGATGATGGGCACGGCGGCTTTCATCGGCTGTCTCCGCGGTCGCGGCTGCGCCCGAGCTCGCGCGCCCGGTTCGGGTCGAGCGTGACCGCTTCCGGCGGCGGCACGGCCGCGTGCCCGGCGTCGGTGGCCGTGGCCGGCGCCGCCGCGGCGGCCTGCGCCTGCTTGAGCAACTGGTCGAGCGGCAGGTAGAGCAGGTTGCTGCCGGTCTTCTGATCGATGAGCACCTTGCTCGTGCTGCCCAGTACCGACTGCATCATGTCCAGGTAGAGGCGCTCGCGGGTGATCGCCGGCGCCTTGGTGTACTCGACCAGGATCTGCTTGAAGCGGCTGGCATTGCCTTCCGCTTCCTGGGTCACGCGGGCGTTGTAGCCGTCGGCTTCCTGCAGCAGGCGCGCGGCCAGGCCGCGGGCCCGCGGCACGATATCGTTGGCGTAGGCCTGGCCCTCGTTTTTCTGCCGCTCCTTGTCCTGGCTTGCCTTGACCGCGTCGTCGAAGGCGGGGCGAACCTGCTCCGGCGGCTGCGCGTCCTGCAGCGATACGCTCTGGATCTGGATGCCCGTGCCGTAGCGATCGAGCATCTCCTGCATCAGGTCTTCGACCTTCTTCGCGATCTCGCCCCGGCCCTCGTAGAGGACGAAGTCCATCTGGTTGTGGCCGACGACCTCGCTGATCGCGGTCGAAGCGACCTGCACCAGCACGTCGTCGGGGTTCTTGGTGTTGAAGACGTAATCCTTGGCATCCTTCAGCCGGTACTGCACCGCGAACAGCGCGTCGATGATGTTCTCGTCGTCGGTGACGAGCAGCAGCCCGCGGGCGGAGCGGCTGGTGGGCGCGTTGCCGTGGATTTCGACGGTCTTGATCTTGGAAAAGTCGATCACGTCGACGGCCTCGACAGGGTAGGGCAGATGCCAGCGCGGCCCTGGAGTGGTGGTCTCGGTGTACTTGCCGAAGCGCGTGACCACGCCGCGCCGACCCTCGTCGACGATGTAGAACCCGCTTGCCAGCCAGACGACGAGCACCAGCGCGATGAGCAGGCCCACGCCGCCGAAGGGGAAGGAGAAGCGCGGCCCTTGGCCTCCGTCGCCGCCGCCGTCGGGCTCGCGCCGCCCCAGGAGCTCGTTCAGGCGCCGGTTGACGTTGCGCCAGATCTCGTCCAGATCGGGCGGCCCGCTGCGGCCGCGCTTACCCCATTGCGGATCGTTAAGGGACATGGCGATGCCCTGCGGCGGCTTGGGGGTGGCGGGTGGTATCGGGAGATGCCTGAGTCACGCGGTCGCCGCCCGGTACCGGACTTCCCCTGCGGGGCGCGGAAACCGTTCGGCCAGCGCCGCGTGCAAATCAGGCACGCCTGCGCCGGTGAGCGCGCTCAGACGGACGGCGCAAATCTTACCATATTCGTCGCGCTCGACGCCGGGTGCGAGCGCGGCCGCGTCGCACTTGTTCTGCACCAGAATTCGTGGCAGTTCGGCGGCACCGATTTCGGCCAGCACGGAGTCGACGGCCGCAATCTGCTCGTCACGATTGACATGGCTGCTGTCGACGACATGCAGCAGCAGGTCCGCGTCGACCGCCTCCTTGAGCGTGGCCCTGAATGCGGCCACCAGATCGTGCGGCAGGCCGCGGATGAAGCCGACCGTGTCGGAGAGCACCATGGGCTCGGCGCCGGAGAGCGACAGCCGGCGCAGGGTCGTGTCGAGCGTTGCGAAGAGCTGGTCGGCGGCATGGACGCGCGCGCCGGTCAGCCGGTTGAACAGCGTCGACTTGCCGGCGTTGGTGTAGCCGACCAGGGCGATGTTGCGTACCTCGGCGCGCCGTCGCGCCCGGCGCTGCGTTTCGCGCTGGCGAGCGATCTGTTCGAGCCGGACCTGCAGCAGCTTGACGCGAATGCCGATCAGCCGGCGGTCGGACTCGAGCTGCGTTTCCCCGGGGCCGCGCAGGCCGATGCCGCCCTTCTGCCGCTCCAGGTGGGTCCAGCCGCGCACCAGCCGCGTCGACAAATGCTTGAGCTGCGCCAATTCGACCTGCAGCTTGCCCTCGGCGCTTTGCGCGCGCTGCGCGAAGATGTCGAGGATCAGGCTGACGCGATCGACCACGCGGCAGTCCAGCGCGCGCTCGAGATTGCGCTGCTGCGCTCCCGAAAGCGCGTGATCGAATATGACCAGGTCAGCGCCGCTGTCGACACGGCGGGCGGCAATTTCGGCCACCTTGCCGCGACCAGCGTAGAGTGCCGCATCGGGTCGGGCGCGGCGCGCGGTGACGATATCGGCGATCTCGGCCCCGGCCGAACGGGCGAGCGCCTTGAGCTCCGCCAGGCGCTCGGCCGGCTCGCCGTCGCCCAGGTCGAGCTCGACCAGCAGCGCGCGATCGCCGCGGGCGGGACGCTCAAACACCGCGCCTCACGGGCGCATCCGGCCTAGGCAGCTTCGCGTTCGGTATCGTGCGGCATCGTAATGGCACGCGCCGGCACCACGGTCGAGATGGCGTGCTTGTAAACCATCTGCGTGACGGTATTCTTCAGCAGGACGACGTACTGGTCGAACGACTCGATCTGGCCCTGCAGCTTGATTCCGTTGACCAGGTAGATAGAAACCTGAACATGCTCCTTGCGCAGGGTGTTCAGGAACGGGTCTTGTAGCATTTGCCCTTTGTTGCTCATCGCATGCTCCGCTTTGTTTTCTTTGTCGCACCGTTGTGCGTCCGGGCTGTCGCCGGCTCGATCTTCCCGGCCGGCAACGGCCCTAGCGGCGTTTCCGCCGGTGCGTGGCGGCCTCCGCGTAAGGATTGGCGCCGGTCTTGAATTGTATCCTAAGCGGCGTTCCCTGCAGTTGGAACGCCTCCCGGAAGAAATGTTCCAGGTAGCGACGGTAGGCGTCGGGCACGGCGCCGAGCGCGCTGCCGTGGATGACGATGGTCGGCGGGTTCGCCCCGCCCTGGTGCGCGTAGCGCAGCTTCGGTCGCACCATGCCGGCCCGGGGGGGCTGCTGCCGCTCGAGCGCCGCCTGCAGCGCCCGGGTGAGCTTCGGGGTGGGCAGCCGCGCCATCGCCGCCGCGTAGGCCCGATCGACCGCGCCGACGAGCGGTCCGATGCCCTTGTCCCGCTTGGCCGAAATCGTGTGCAACTCGGCAAAGCCGAGGAACCCGAGCTTGCGCTCGAGCTCGCGCTTGATCTGCGCCCGCGCATCGGAATCGGCCGCATCCCACTTGTTGACGGCGACGACGAGCGCGCGCCCGGCCTCGACAATGTGTCCGGCAATGTGCGCATCTTGCTCCGAGATGCCCTGCTCGGCGTCGAGCAGCAGCACCACCACGTTGGCATCCTCGATCGCCTGCAGGGTCTTGATGACGGAGAATTTCTCGATCGCCTCGGTAACCTTGCCGCGACGGCGCACGCCCGCGGTGTCGATGAGGGTATAGCCGCGGCCGCCGCGGTCGAAGTCGAGGTAGATCGAATCGCGCGTCGTGCCCGGCTCGCCGAAGGCGATGACGCGCTCTTCACCGAGCAGCGTGTTGACCAGCGTCGACTTGCCGACGTTGGGACGCCCGACGATGGCGACCTTGATGCGCTTCGCCTCGTTGCCTTCCGGCTCGGGTCCGGCGGCGCTCACCGGCGGGCATTGGGCGAGCGCGTGTTCGACCAGCTCGCGCAGGTTCTCGCCGTGCGCCGAGGAGATCGGCAGCGGCGCGCCGAGCGCCAGCTCGTGGAATTCGGCCGTGGCGCGTTCCGGGGCCAGGCCTTCGGACTTGTTCACCGCCAGCAGCACCGGCCGGCCCGAACGGCGAAGCAGGTCGGCGATGGTGCGGTCCTCGCCGCTTAGGCCGGCACGGCCGTCGACCAGGAAGATGATGGCATCGGCTTCGGCGATGGCGGTCTTGGTCTGAGCCGCCATGGCCTGCATGATGCCGCTGCTCGCCTTCGGCTCGAAGCCGCCGGTGTCGACGACGAGGTACGGCCGCTCGCCCCAGCGGCCGCGGCCGTAGTGGCGATCGCGGGTGAGGCCGGGATAGTCGGCGACGAGCGCCGCGCGCGAGGCCGTCAGGCGGTTGAACAGCGTCGACTTGCCCACGTTGGGGCGGCCGACGAGCACGAGCGTGGGTAACATCGGTTGCCGCGCACGTTGGCTAGGCTCTTATCGGGTGGACGCGCTGATCAGGTTGCCGCCCGAGCTCTGCCACACCGCCGCATCGCCCGCCGCCACCGGCTGCGCCAGAGGACCCTTGCCGTCGGTCTCCAGGCGGCCGACCAGGCTGCCGTCGTTGCGGTCGAGCAGGTGCAGATAGCCCTCGCCATCGACCACTCCGAGATAGTCGCCGACGACAACCGGCCCGCTCGGCGCGCGCGCGGAGAGCTTGTCCTGCTTCCACACCGATGCGCCGGTGGTCTTGTCCATCGCCTGGACCGCGCCCTTGTCGTCGGTGATGTACAGGTAGCGGTTGTCGATCGCCAGTCCGCCCAGGCTGCCGAAATCGCGCGACCACGTGAGCGTGCCGCGCAGCGGGTCGAAGCAGGCGAGCCGACCCTGGTAGGCCGATGCGCACACTTCGCGCTCGTCGATGACCGGGAGGCTCGTGATGTCGGCGATGCGCTCGAGCTCGGTTGCGCCTTTCGGGGTGCTGACCGTTCCTTCCCAGGCCAGGTTGCCCGTCGACACGTCGATGGCCAGGAGCTTTCCGCCCGCGGTGCCGGTGAACAATCCGCCGCGGGTGACGATGCCGCCGGCGAAGCGGCGGACGGTGAGAGGCGGGGTGGTGCGCGTATACACCCACTTGCGGCTGCCGTCGGCCGGCAGCAGGCCGAAGATCTTGCCGTCGATCGACCAGACGAGAACGATGCCGTCGGTGGGTTTTGGCGGCCCGCTGACCTCGCTCGAAACCTTCGCCTGCCAGAGCGCCTTGCCGCTGGTGTCGAAGGCGAGCACATCGCCCTTGTCGGTGCCGACGACGACCAGCTTCGAATCGGCGCCGACGCCCGCCGACAGGGGCACGCCGGCATTGCTGCGCCAGCGCTGGGTCCCGGTCGCCGGATCGACGCTGACGATCGTGCCATCCTCCCCGGCGGCATAGATCGCATCGCTGCGCACCGCAGGCGCAAAACCGCCGCCGATCTTTCCGCCGACGGCAACCTCCCAGTTGAGTCGCGCGGTGGTCTTCGCATCGTAGGCGGGCAGCGGGCCGAGCTTGGCCCCGCCGTGACCGAACCAGGTCGACGGCGGCGGTATCGAGAACGAGGACGGCAGCCAGCTCGACAGCGTCGAGCAGGCGCACAGCGCGGCCATCGCGGCGAGCGCGACGAGGTACCCGGCGGCGCGAAACCGAGCGCGCCGGACGGCCGCCATCAACGTGGGCGCGGCCTTCATTTCGCCGGCACCGCCGGTGCGGCCGGCACTGCGGCCGCATTCGCCGCCGCGGGCAGGGCGGGTATCGCCGGCGCGACGGGCAACGGACCGCCCAGCGCGTCGAGCTTCGCCTGCAGGTAGCCTCGGTATCCCGACTTCGGGTCGAGCTTGGCGAGCGCAACCTCGTAGGCGGTGCGGGCTTCGGTCACCTTGCCGGCGGCCGCCAGCACGTCGCCTTTGAGGTCCGCATAGATGGCGGCGAACGCCTCGTCGGTTTTTGCGTCCAGGGTCTTGAGCGCCTCGTCGTACTGCTTGTCGTCAAGCAGGGCCTGCGCCAGCCGGTAGCGGGCGATCGCCTTGAGCTCGTCCTCGCTGGCGTGGTCGATGACCCATTGCAGCTGCGCTTCGGCCGCCTTCCTGTCGTTGGCATCGTAGAGCAGCTTCGCGTACAGCAGGACGGCCCGCGGCGCGTAGGCCGTGCTGCCGAAGCGCTCGACGATCTGCGTCGCCGGGTCCTTGGCCTTGGCCACGTCATTGGCGTGCGCCGCCTGGCTCACCGCCTGGTAGAGCACGCTCGCCTGCTCGGCCTGCTTGGCCTGATACCAGCGCCAGCCCTGCACGCCGACGACGACGATCGCAACGGCCACGAATGCGGCGCTGACGTACTTGCCATAGCTCGCCCACCAGGCTTTGAGGTCGTCGAGCGTTTCCTGTTCTTCGAGATCGTATGCCGGCATCTTCGTTCCTAAGTTCAGTTGGCGGCGCGAATCTGCGCGGCAACCTCTTCCGGTGGCAGCGCGATCTGCTCGCCGGGGGCGCGCAGCGGCTTGACCGCGACGCGATGGGCCGCGGCCTCGTCATCGCCGACGATGAGCGCCCAGCGCGCGCCGCTCGCGTCGGCCTTTTTGAGCTGCGCCTTGAAACTGCCGCCACCGGCATGGACCACGATCGAGAGCCCGGCGTCGCGCAGGCGCTCGGCCGTGGCGAGTGCCAGGTCGGCGGCCGCGGCGCCGACATGGACGACATAGGCATCCGGCGCGACATCCACGGCAACGGACGCTTCGCGCATGAGGAGCACCAGACGGTCGACACCGATGGCGAATCCGCACGCCGGCGTGGGCGGCCCGCCCAATTGCGCGAACAGGCCATCGTAGCGCCCCCCGCCGGCCACCGTTCCCTGCGCGCCGAGGCGCTGGGTGACCCATTCGAACACGGTGCGGTTGTAGTAATCCAGGCCGCGCACGAGACGCGGATTGAGCTCGAATGCGACCCCTGCCGACCGGAGCCTTTGCTGCAGCTCGCTGAAGTGCCGGCGCGACTCCGACTCGGTGCCGAGTTCGTCCTCGAGCCGGGGCGCCCCGGCCAGCATTTCCTTGAGCGCCGGATTCTTGCTGTCGAGTATGCGCAGGGGATTGGTTTGCAGACGGCGCCGCGAATCCGCATCGAGTTCTTCGCTGCGGGCTTGGAAGTAGCGCACCAGTGCCTGGCGGTGCGCCTGTCGTTCCGGCGCATCGCCGATGGAGTTGATTTGCAGCGACATGCCGGTAAGGCCCAGTTTCTTCCACAGCCGCGAGAGCATGATGATCTGCTCGGCGTCGACGTCGGGGCCGTCGAAGCCGAGCGCCTCGACATCGAACTGGTCGAACTGGCGGTAGCGTCCCTTCTGCGGCCGCTCGTGGCGGAACATCGGCCCGCCCGTCCACACGCGCTGCGGCCGCTCGTAGGTCAGGTGATGCTCGATCGCGGCGCGGACGATGCCGGCGGTTGCTTCCGGACGCAGGGTCAGGCTCTCGCCGTGATCGTCGAAGGTGTACATCTCCTTTTCGACGATGTCGGTTGCATCGCCGATGCCGCGCACGAACAGCGCCGTGGACTCGACGATCGGCACGCGCAGGTTGCGGTAGCCGTATTGGGCGAAGGTTTCGCGCGTCGCGTCCTCGATGCGCTGCCACAGCGCCGCCTCGTCCGGCAGCACGTCGTTCATGCCGCGGACGGCCTGGATGGTCGGCGCGCCCATGCGACTAGGCGATCGCCCTGACGTTGATCGCCTGTCTCTCCGGCTTGAGGTGGGGCGCCGGCGGCTCGCCGCCATAAGTCGCGCGCACGTAATCGGCGATGATCTGCTGGAACTCCTCGGCGATGCGATCGCCCTTGAGCGTCACGGTCTTCTGCCCGTCGACGTAGACCGGCGCGACGGGAACTTCGCGCGTTCCCGGCAGGCTGATGCCGATATTGGCCATTTTCGATTCGCCCGGCCCGTTGACCACGCAGCCCATCACCGCGACGCTCATGGCCTCGACGCCGGGATAGCGCGTGCGCCATTCGGGCATTTGCGCGCGCAGATACGACTGGATCTTGTCGGCGAGCTCCTGGAAGAACGTGCTCGTGGTTCGTCCGCAGCCCGGGCAGGCCGTCACCAGCGGGGCGAACGAGCGCAGGCCCATGGTCTGCAGGATTTCCTGCGCCACCACGACTTCGCGCGTCCGGTCGCCGGAGGGCTCCGGCGTCAGGGAGACGCGGATCGTGTCGCCGATGCCCGATTGCAGCAGCACCGCCATCGCCGCGGTCGAGGCGACGATGCCCTTCGAGCCCATGCCGGCTTCGGTGAGCCCCAGGTGCAGCGGGTAATCGCAGCGCCGCGCCAGCTCGGTATAGACGGCGATGAGGTCCTGGACGTCCGATACCTTGCACGACAGGATGATGCGCTCGCCGGGGAGCCCCAGCTCCTCGGCCCGCTGCGCGCTGCCGACGGCCGAAACCACGAGCGCCTCGCGCAGCACGGCCGCCGCGGTGCGGGGCTCGGGCAGGCGGGCATTTTCGTCCATCAGCCGTGACAGCAGCTCCTGATCGAGACTGCCCCAGTTGACTCCGATGCGCACCGGCTTGCCCCACTTCACCGCATGCTCGATCATGATTGCGAATTGCGAGTCGTGCTTCGAGCCCTTGCCTACGTTGCCCGGATTGATGCGGTACTTGGCCAGCGCCCGCGCGCAGTCGGGGTACTCGCTCAGGAGCTTGTGGCCGTTAAAATGGAAATCGCCGATGAGCGGCACGCGGCAGCCATCGGCATCGAGTCGCTCCCGGATCGGGGCCACCGCTGCGGCGGCTTCTTCGGTGTTGACCGTGACACGGACGAGCTCGGAACCGGCTGCGGCGAGCGCCGCGACCTGGGCCACGGTCGCCGCGACGTCGGCGGTATCGGTGTTGGTCATCGACTGCACCACGATGGGCGCGCCACCGCCGATGGCGATATCGCCCACGCGCGCGGTGCGCGTGCGGCGGCGGATGATTGACGGGTGTCCGGGATCGCTCATGGGGTCGCTTCAGGTCAGGCGCAGCCGGGCAACGTTCTGGCGCGTGTAGCGCGACAGATCGACTGGCGCGCCGCGATAGACCAGTGTCACCTCGTTGGCGTTGCCGATGACGATATCGAAGGGTGGGGTGCCGCGAATCGACTGCTCGGACCCTGCGGCGACCAGGCGTGATATCAGCACCTGGCCGTCGCGATCGCGGATTTCGGTCCACGACGGCCCGTGGTAGCTAAGCTTAAGCGGCGCCGCGGGCAGGGCTGCGGCCGGTGCGGGCGGCGCGGCCGGGGCGACGCTCGGCGCCGCGTCCACCTCCGCCTCCGCGGTGTGCGCAACGGGCTCGTCCGCGCTGGTGCCGGCCTTGGGTTCGGCCGCGAACGGATTGGGCAACTCGGAGCGGGTCGTCGCCACCGGTGCCGTGGCGGCGGGTGCGGGCGGCGCGGCGGGCGCAGGTGGCGCGGCGGGCGCAGGTGGCGTGGCGAGCTTCGGCTCGCCCTGCTGCGCGAGTCCGCCGCGATACCATTCGTAGGTGGCGGCGCCCACGATGCAGGCGACGAGCGCGATCGGGATCACCCAGCGCGCGAACCCCGGCTGCGCGCTGTTCGCGGTCGGCAACTCGGCGATCATCGCGCCGGTCGACTGCAGTGCGGGCGCGCCGAGCGCCGGCGCGCGCGCCGCGTCGGGCAACAACGAAAGCAAGTCGTCGCCGTCGAGATTGAGCAGGCGGGCGTAGTTGCGCACGAAACCGCGGGCGAACGTGCGCCCGGGAAGCTGCGCGAAATCTTCTTCCTCCAGCGCCCGCACCTGGCGCGGCGCGAGCTTGAGCTGCTGGGCGACCTGCTCGAGCGAGAGTCCCGCGGCCTCGCGCGCGGCCTGCAGGCGCGCGCCCGGACCCGCCTGGCCCGGCGCGGCGTCCGGCGCGCCCTCGACCCGTTCTTCTGCCGCCATCACTCGCAGCTCTCCGTCGCGATCGCCTTCGTCTCCGGCGCCTCCGGATAGCGATTCTTCAATTGTGAAATGTACGACAGCTCGGCCTGATGGTCGCCCAGCCGGTGTTCGATGCACTCGCCCAGGCGCAGCCCGTCCGGCGGCGGATTGGTCATCGTCATGACGCCTTTCATCCAGCTGCGCGCTTCGTCGTAGCGATGCGTCTTGTACGCGAGCTGCGCCAGCCCGAGACTGGCGAGCGGGTTGCCCGGCTGAGCGGCCAGTGCGCGGCGGAAATAATCCTCCGCCGCCGCATCGTCGCCGATCGCCTGGGCACAGCGGCCGGCGTTGACGAGCGCGACTTCGGGCGTCTTGTACAGCGGGTTACGCACCGCGGCGTCGAACTCCGCCAGCGATTCGCGTTCGCGCCCGTGGGTGCACAGGTACCAGCCCCAGTTGTGCCGAATCTCCGAGTCGCTGGGCGCCAGCTGCAGCGCCTGGCCGAAGTTTTGCTCGGCCTTGCGATCGTCGCCCAGGTAGGCATAGACGAGGCCGGCGATGTTATACGCCCCCGCGTAATTCGGATCGGCCTTGTTGGCCTGGCCCACTTCCTCGAGGGCGACCGACATCTGGCCGCGCTCGTAGTAGCCCGCGGCAAGCTCGGTGTGCAACTGCGCCCGGACCTGGGGCGGCGCCTTCTGCGGCGGCGTGGTCGCGACGGTGATCGGTTCCGGCGCGGGGGGCTTGCTGCTGCACGCGGCAAGCAGGACAAGGGCGACGAGCAGGAGCCCGCGGGCCGAAAACTGCGCTAAGGTCATGGTTGCGGCTCCGCTGCGACCGCGTGGCGCACGTGGATCCGCTGCGTTCGCCGCTTGGTTTTGTCCTGCACCTGCCCCGCGAGCTGGCCGCATGCGGCGTCGATGTCCGCGCCGCGCGTGGTGCGTACGGTGGCAACGTAGCCCGCGTCCTGCAGGACGCCCTGGAAGGCGGCTATGCGTGCCCGCGGGCTGGTCGAGAATTCGCTGTTGGGGAACGGGTTGAACGGAATCAGATTGAATTTGCACGGCACCTCGCGCACCCGCCGCACCAGCTCCCGCGCCTGCTCCGGTGCATCGTTGACGCCGTCGAGCATCACGTATTCGAAAGTGACGAAGTCACGCGGCGCGCGCTCGATGTAGCGCAGGCACGCGGCCAGCAGTTCGCGCAACGGGTACTTGCGATTGATCGGCACCAGCACGTCGCGCAAGGCGTCGTTGGGGGCGTGCAACGACACGGCAAGCGCGACCGGACATTCCTCGCGCAGGCGATCGATCCCCGGAACCAGGCCCGCCGTCGACAGCGTCACGCGCCGCCGCGACAGGCCATAGGCATTGGCATCGAGCATCAGCCGGACGGCGCCGACGACGTGGTCGAAGTTGGCCAGCGGCTCGCCCATGCCCATCATCACGACGTTGGTGATCGGGTGGCGGCCGTGCTCGACCCAGGGCGCCTGGACGCCGGCGGCGAGCAGGGCCCGGTCGGCGTGCCAGAGCTGGCCGATGATCTCGCCCACCGACAGGTTGCGATTGAACCCCTGCTTGCCGGTGCTGCAGAAGGCGCAGTCAAGCGCGCAGCCGGCCTGCGAGGAAATGCAAAGCGTTCCGCGGTCGCTCTCGGGTATGTAGACCGCCTCCACGGCATTGCCGCCGCCGACATCGAGCAGCCATTTGCGCGTTCCGTCGCCGGCGGTCGAGTCGCGCAGCACCGCCGGGGCGCGGATCTCCGTGTCGCGGGCGAGCGCCTCGCGCGTCGCTCTGGCGAGGTCGGTCATCGCCTCGACGCGATCGGCGAGCGCATGGTGGACCCAGCGCAGCACCTGCCGCGTCCGGAACGGCTTCTCCCCGCGTGCGGCGAAGAACGCCGCCAGGGCAGCCTGATCGAAGTCAAGCAGGTTGATCATGTTGGAAAGATCAAGGCTTCTCCGTTACCGGCTGTGGATCTCCTGCCGCGGAAAGAAGAATTCGATTTCCGTCTCCGCGGTCGCCGGCCCGTCGGAGCCGTGGACGGCGTTGGCATCGATGCTCTGGGCGAAATCGGCGCGAATGGTTCCCGGCGCTGCCTGCTTCGGATCGGTCGCGCCCATCAGGTCGCGGTTCTTGGCGATGGCGTTCTCGCCTTCGAGAACCTGGATCATCACCGGCCCGGAAGTCATGAATTCCACCAGATCCTTGAAAAACGGGCGCCCGCGGTGCACCGCATAAAATCCCTCCGCATCGGGGCGCGCGAGCCAGGCCATCCTGGCCGCAACGACCTTCAGTCCCGCGCGCTCGAAGCGAGTATAGATCTCTCCGATGACGTTTTTGGCCACCGCGTCGGGCTTGATGATGGAAAGGGTGCGTTCTACCGCCATACCGGGGCTCCAATGCGATATTTGCGAGTAAATTCATAATTATATCATGGCGGCGGCCCTCCCCCGGCCCTTCAGGCAGGACCTTTTGCCGGCGTGGCGCCAAGCTTGGCGCCGGGGCGGCGGATCGCCCCATCAGCCGCCGGCGATGCCGCCAATCCTCAGGGCGTGGGGCCCATCATGCCCATCTTCTGCGGCAGCCAGATCGACAGTTCCGGCCAGTAGGTGACGATGACCAGGAACACGAGCATGGTGACCAGCCACGGGATGACCGCCTTGGTCAGCTGCGTGATGCCCAGGCGGGAAATGCCCGAGGCCACGTACAGGTTGAGCCCCACCGGTGGATGGCAGAGGCCGACCTCCATGTTGACGTCGATGAGGATCCCCAGATGCACCGGATTGATGCCCAGGGTCACCGCCGCGGGGTAGAGAATCGGCGCCATGATGAGAATGACCGAAGAGGGATCCATGAAGTTGCCGGCCATGAGCAACAGCAGGTTCGCCAGCAGCAGGAAGCCCACCCAGCCCAGATTCTTGGCGATGATCCAGTCCGCCAGGGCGTGCGGAATGTTTTCGTTGGTCAGGATGAACGAGAACAGCGCCGCGTTCGTGATGATGTAGAGCAGCATCGCGCTTAAGTTCGCCGAGGTCAGCAGCACCTTGCGCAAATCCTTGAGCGGCATGGCCTTATAGACGAACACGGACACGAAGAACGCGTACACCGCGGCCATGGCGGCCGCTTCGGTGGCCGTGAACAGCCCCGAGTAGATGCCGCCGATGATGATGACGACGAGCATCAGCCCCCAGACGCTTTCGCGAAACGCCTTGAAGCGCGCTCCCCAGCTTTGCTTCGGCAGGCGCGGGTAATTGCGCTTCTTGGCGATGTACCACGTGACCGAGCAGAGCATCGTCGTCAGCAGGATCCCGGGCAGCAGGCCGGCGACGAACAGCGCGCCGATCGAGGTGTTGGTGGCAATCGCGTAGATCACCTTGGGAATCGACGGCAGCATGAGAATGCCGAGCGAACCGGCCACCGTGATCACCGCGGCGCCGAAATCCATGGGCATGCCGCGCTTGACCATCTCCGGCAGCACGATCGAGCCGATCGCCACCACCGTGGCGACGCTCGACCCGCATACCAAGGCGAACATCGCACAGGCCACGATGCCGGCGAGCGCCAGCCCGCCGTGCCAATGGCCGACCATCGAGGTGGCGAAATTGATCATGCGCCGCGCCACGCCGCCATGGGTGAGGAAGGTGCCGGCGAGGATGAAGAACGGGATCGCCATGATCTCGAAGCGCTCGATACCGGTGAACAGCTTCAGCGCCACCGACTGGATCGGCACCTGGGTCATGGTGAACACGAAGGTCAGCACCGTGAGGCCCAGGGCGATGGAGATAGGCATACCGGTGAGCATGAGCGCGATGAGCAGGCCGAAGATGATGGCGGAGGTCATCGCTCAGCCCTTGCGCGTGGGTGCTGCGGGGTGGAGGTTGTCCTGCGCGTTCACGCTCGCCGGCAGGATGTCCTCATAGGCAATCTTCTCGACGCCCTCTATTTGCGTGGGGTCGTGATGGGGCAGCTCTCCGGTGCGGCCGAAGATCCACGCGACTTGCAGAAAGCGGAAGCACATCAACCCCGACCCGCAGGGAATGGCCAGGTACACCAGCCACATGGGTAGCTCCATGTCCGGCGAGGTCTGGTCGGTGTGGGAGAGCTTCCAGACGAAGTTGCCGCCGAATGCGGCCACCACGCCGGTAAACAGGGCGCCGGCGAGCAGGCCGAAGAGGATGCAAGCCTTCCGCCCGCGTTCCGGGAGGCGGTTGACAAGCACGTCGACCCCGACGTGGATGCCGGTGCGCACGCCGTAGGCGGCGCCGAACTTCGCCATCCAGACGAACATGTAGATGCACGCTTCCTGCGCCCACGACAGATTGAGCGACAGCAGCCAGTCCTGCACCACGGGAATGGGCAGGCCCGCCGCGTAGCGGTGGATGACGGCCACGAAAATGATCACCGTGGCGCCGCCCATGAGCAGCGCGATCAGCCACTCCTCCAGCTGGTCAAGGACCTTGAGCATGCCGCTGAATCCGGGTTTGTCGACTGCGCTCTTCGCCCGTGCAAAAAAACGCCACTGCGAAAGCCGCAGCGGCGTTTTCTCGTGCCTAGTCGTGCCCGCGCCTCACGCGCCTGGCCTTAAGTCAGGATGCGTTACGGCTTGAAGCCGGTTTCCTTGTAGACCTCTTCGATGGTGTCCTTGCCGACGCGGCTCTCCATCTCCCGATGCACCGGCAGCAGCGCCTTCTTCCACGCCGCCTTCTCCTGCGGCGTCAGCGTCAGGATCTCGGTCTTGCCGGTGGCCTTGACCGCGGCCATCGCCTTGTCGTTCTCCTCCTTGGCGATGTCGTTGGCGTACTTGGTCGCGTCGCGCATCGCCCCTTCGAGGATGGTGCGGATATCCGCCGGCAAGCCGTCCCAGAATTTCTTGTTGGCGATCACGGCATATTCGATGACGCCGTGGTCGGTCAGCGTGAAATACTTCTGCACCTCGTTCATCTTCTGCGTGTAGAAGTTCGACGGCGGATTCTCGGTGCCGTCGACCACGCCGGTCTGCAGCGCCTGGTATACCTCGGAGAAGGCCATCACCTGCGGGATCCCGCCGAGGGCGCGAATCTCGGCGTCGAGCACCTTGGAGGACTGGATGCGCATCTTCAGCCCCTTGACGTCGCCCGGCAGGCGCAGCGGCTTGTTGGCGCTGAAGTCCTTGAAGCCGTTGTCCCAGTAGGCAAGGCCGACGATGCCGTGCGAGTCCAGCTTGTTGAACAGCTGCTTGCCGACGGCCCCCTCGGTGACCTTGTGCAGCTCGGCGAAGTTGTCAAAGATGTAAGGCAGGTCGAAGACCTCGAACTCGCGCACGCCCATGGGGCCGAATTTCGCCACCGACGGCGCCAGTATCTGCACCGAGCCCAGCTGCAGCGCATCCATCTCCTCGCCGTCCTTGTACAGGGTGCTGTTGGGGTAGACCTCGACCTTGACCCGGCCCTTGGTGCGTTCTTCGGCGAGCTGCTTGAATTTCTCGGCGCCCTTGCCTTTGGGCGTGTCGACGGCGACGACGTGGCTGAACTTGATGATGATCGGCTGCTGGGCGACCGCGCTGGCGGCAAGCGCAAGCAGGGCCGCTGCGGCGAGCGCGACGCTAAGACGTAGCTTCATTGATTCCTCCAGGAAAAGGCTGCCCGGCGCAGGAGCGCTTCTTGGCGAAGCATTTAGCGCCCCGCCGGGCCGCGTTGTCAATCTGACGCGGCGCTACTTTGCGCCGTTTCGGGCTACCGCGTCTTGATCGTGCTCAAGCCGGGCGCATGGGCCGCCACACGACGCGCCAACCTGCCTCGTCCGGCGCAGCCTGGTAGGCGAGCGCCACGCCGATGCCCGGCACGGCCACCAGCTCGTCGCCGGACCAGACCAGCGGCAATGCGTCGCGTTCCCATGGCGGCATGTGCGCCTCCTGCAGCAGTCGCTTGACGGCGCGCGCGGGCCGGTTGGCCGCGAGGCGAATGCGCTCGCCGCCGGCACGCGAGCGCAGGGTGACCGGCGCCAAGGCGAGCTTGGCGGCCGCGACACCGGTCCCGTGCGCGCGCTCGAAGACGAGGCTCCCGCCCGGCAGGCTAAGTTCGGATTCGCCGTCCCAGGCACGCACGAAGGTGGGGCCGCGCGGAGCGTGCACCACGATTCGCCCGCGGTGACAGCCGATTTCGGCACCGTCGTGCGCGATGCGCGGGTGCGCGTCGGGCGCGGCGCGCTCGAGTTGGCGCAGCATGTCGGCCAGGCGCGCCTCCGACGGCGGCCTCAGGCCCTCGGCGCGAAGGAACCAGCGCAGCACGTTGCGCGCGCGTGCCGGCGGCAGCGCGGCGAGCCCTTCACGATCCAGGCCGTTCGCGGCGAGCACGCCCGCGGCGTCGATCGCCGCCAGCGCGTCGGCGAGTTCGGCCGCTTCCGCCTGATGACGGGCGGCGCGCACCAGCGTCGCCGGATAACCGGGAAAGCGCGCCGCCAGCAACGGCGCGACCTCGTGACGCAGGAAGTTGCGCGCGTGGCGGCGCTCGGCGTTGCTCTCGTCGTCGATCCAGGCGAGCGCGCGCGCGGCGGCATAGGCGGTGAGCGTGGCGCGGGGGAGCCCGAGCAGCGGCCGCAGCACGGCAGGGCGACCCGGGCGATAGCGCGCCATGGCCGACAGTCCATGCGCGCCGGCACCGCGCAGCAGTTGCAGCAGCAGCGTTTCGGCCTGGTCATCGGCATGGTGCGCCAGCGCCACGGCATCGACGTCGCTGGCGAGAAGGCAGGCGTAGCGCGCCGCGCGCGCGAGCGCTTCCAAGCTCTCCCCGCGCCGGCGCTCGAGCCGCAGCCGATGCGTTGCCAGCGGCACCCCGCGCAGCGCGCATTGCGCAGCGCAGAACTCCGCCCAGCGCTCGGCGTTGGGCGACAGTCCGTGCTGCACGTGGATGGCAGAGAGCGACAGCTCATGGCGCGCGGCGCGCGCGGCGGTCGCATCGAGCAGGACCATCGAATCGGCGCCGCCGGACAGCGCCACCGCGACTCGCGCCCCCGGGCGCAGGTGCTCGGACAGCGCCGCGGCGATCGCGGCGTCGACCGCGGCGGTGGCCTGCGCCGCATCAACCGGCGGTGATTTCCTTGAACTTGCCATAGCCGAGCAGCTTCTCCTCGCGCGCGTCGAGCAGCACGTCGAGCGGCTGCTCCTGCACGTGGCGCAACGCCTCGGTCAGGGCTTTCTTCAGCGTCGCCATCAGCGCTGCGTGGTCGCGGTGCGCGCCGCCCAGCGGCTCCATGATCACCTTGTCGACAAGGCCCAGGGTTTTCAGGCGCGGCGCGGTGATGCCGAGCGTCTCGGCGGCTTCCTCGGCGTGCTTGGCCGATTTCCACAGGATCGAGGCGCAGCCCTCGGGCGAGATCACGGAATAGGTGGCGTACTGCAGCATGAGCGTCACGTCGCCGACGGCGATCGCCAGCGCGCCGCCCGACCCGCCTTCGCCGATCACGGTGACCACGATCGGCGTGCGCAGCCCGGCCATTTCGTACAGGTTGCGGCCGATGGCTTCCGACTGCCCGCGCTCCTCGGCGCCGATGCCGGGAAACGCCCCCGGCGTATCGACGAAGGTGAACAGCGGCAGAGCGAACTTGGCCGCGAGCCGCATCAGCCGCAGCGCCTTGCGATAACCCTCCGGCCGCGGCATGCCGAAATTGCGATGAATCTTTTCCTTGGTGTCGCGCCCCTTCTGGTGGCCTATGACCATGCACGGCGCGCCGTTGAAACGCGCCACGCCGCCGACGATCGCGGCATCGTCGGCGTAGATCCGGTCGCCGTGCAGCTCGTGGAAGTCGGTGAACACGCTGGCGATTATGTCGAGCGTGTACGGCCGCTGCGGGTGGCGCGCGACCTGCGCCACCTGCCACGCGGAGAGCTTGCCGTAGATCTCCTTGGTGAGCAGCTGGCTCTTCTTCTGCAGCCGGTTGATCTCGTCGGAAATGTCGACCGCCGAGTCCTCGTGCGCGTAGCGCAGCTCGTCGATCTTGGCCTGCAGCTCCGCGATCGGCTGCTCGAAGTCGAGGAATGTCTGCTTCATCGAACCGAAGGTTTGCGTCTGCGAGGGCGCGATATTAGCGCAACTTGGGGCAAACGACGACCGCCGCTGCCAAGCCGGGGCGATCCCCGCCGCAGGTCAGGGCGCGCGCAGCATTTCGAGGTGGGCGATGCCGTCTTCGAAGTAGGGTTCGGAATCGGCCCTGAATCCGAGCTCGGCGTAGAAGCGCTCGAGCCTTTGTTGTGCGCCGATGCGCAGCGCGCGGCCCGGATAGAGCACCGCGGCGCGCTCGAGCGCCGCGCGCATCGCGGCGCGACCGAGGCCGCCGCCGCGGAAGGGCGCCGCGGTGAGCACCCGCCCGATCGACGGCTCGACATACTTGCGGCCCGGATCGATCAGGCGCAGGTACGCCGCCAGCGTCGGGCCCTCGTCGGCGCCCACCCATCCGAGCAGGTGCCAGGCGAACGCATCGAGGCCGTCGAGATCGAGAAAAGCACACGCCTGCTCGACCACGAACACCGCGGCGCGCGCGGCGAGCAGGGCGTAGAGCTCCGCCGGCGAGAGCTCGGCAAAACGCTTCCACTGCCAATCGACCCGCGGCATCGGCGCCAATGCTCCTCGACGACCGTTTGGACCGATCGCCGCGTTACATTACCATGGGGACCTGGTCGCAACTTTCGCTCCCGCCCCCATGGCCAAACGTTATCGCATCGCCGTCATCCCGGGCGATGGCATCGGCAAGGAAGTCATGCCCGAAGGCCAGCGCGTGCTCGAGGTCGCCGCCCGTCGCTTCGACTTTGCCCTCGACTGGGACGAGTTGCCGTGGAGCTGCGACTATTACCTCAAGCACGGCCGGATGATGCCCGAGGATTGGTTCGAGCGGCTGCGCACGCACGCGGCGATGTACTTCGGCGCCGTCGGCTGGCCGGCCAGCGTTCCCGATCATGTCTCGCTGTGGGGCTCGCTCATCCAGTGGCGGCGCGGCTTCGACCAGTACGTGAACCTGCGCCCGTGCCGCCTGATGCCGGGAGTCCCGAGCCCGCTGGCCAACCGCCGTCCGGGCGACATCGACTTCGTGGTGGTGCGCGAGAACACCGAGGGGGAGTACTCCTCCGTCGGCGGCCGGATGTTCGAGGGCACCGAGCGCGAGGTGGTGTTCCAGGAATCGGTGTTCACGCGCAAGGGGGTCGACCGCATCCTGCGCTTCGCCTTCGAGCTGGCGGCCCAGCGGCCGGCAAAACACCTGACCTCGGCCACCAAGTCGAACGGCATCGCCATCACCATGCCGTACTGGGACGAGCGCTTCCGGGCGATGGCCGCGCAGTATCCGGCCATCCGCACCGACCAGTATCACATCGACATCCTGACCGCGCATTTCGTGCAGCGGCCGCAGCTGTTCGACGTGGTCGTCGGGTCGAACCTGTTCGGCGACATCCTCTCCGATCTCGGCCCCGCGGTCTGCGGCACGATCGGCATCGCGCCGTCGGCGAACATCAATCCCGAGCGCGAATTTCCTTCCCTGTTCGAGCCGGTGCACGGCTCGGCCCCCGACATCGCCGGCAAGGGCATCGCCAATCCGATCGGGCAGATCTGGTGCGGCGCCATGATGCTCGACCACCTCGGCCATGCCGACGCGGCGGCCGCGGTGATGCGCGGCATCGAGCGCGCGCTCGCGGACGGCCCGCGCACGCCCGACCTCGGCGGCAAGGCGACGACCTCCGAGCTCGGACGCGCCGTCGCCGACGCGATCGGGTAGGGCTTTTGTGGCAAGATAGCGGCCGCCACAAGAAGAGTCGGCCGGCAGGGAGCGCTCACCATGATCATCGGCATTCCACGCGAGACCCGCGCGGGCGAGACGCGCGTCGCCGCCACACCGGAGACGGTGAAGAAGCTCGCCGCCAGCGGCAAGCACCCGCTCGTCGTCGAATCCGGCGCCGGCACGGCCTCCTCCATGCCCGACGGCGAATTCGAGGCAGCGGGCGCGCGCATCGGCAGCGCCGACGAGGCCTTCGGCGCCGACATCGTGCTCAAGGTCCGCGGCCCGACCGCCGAGGAGCTCCCCCGGCTCAAGCGCGGGGCGATGCTCATCGGCCTGCTCAATCCCTTCGACGCCGCGGCGATGGCCTCGATTGCCGCAAGCGGCGTATCGGCATACGCGCTGGAGTGGCTGCCGCGCATTTCGCGCGCGCAGTCGATGGACGTGCTCTCCTCGCAGGCCAACATCGCCGGCTACAAGGCGGTCATGCTTGCCGCCAACACCTACGGCCGCTTCATGCCGATGCTCATGACCGCGGCCGGAACGGTGAAGGCCGCGCGCGTGCTCATCCTCGGCGTGGGCGTCGCGGGCCTGCAGGCGATCGCGACGGCGAAGCGGTTGGGCGCGGTCATCGAGGCATCCGACGTGCGGCCGTCGGTCAAGGACCAGGTCGAGTCGCTGGGCGCGAAGTGGGTCGACGTGCCATACGCCAACGACGAGGAGCGCAAGATCGCCGAGGGCGTGGGCGGCTACGCGCGGCCGATGCCGCCGGAGTGGATGGCGCGCCAGGCCGAGATCATCCACGAGCGGTGCAAGAGCGTCGACATACTGATCACCACCGCGCTCATTCCCGGACGGCCGGCGCCGAAGCTCATCAAGGCCGCCACCGTCGCGGCGATGAAGCCAGGCGCGGTGATCGTCGATCTCGCGGTGGAGCAGGGCGGCAACGTCGAGGGCTCCGAGATCGACCAGATCGTCGCCAGGAACGGGGTCAAGATCGTCGGCCTGGGCAACCTGCCCGCGCTCGTGGCCACCGACGCCAGCGGGCTGTACGCGCGCAACGTGCTCAATTTCCTGGCCCTGTCGCTCAACGCCAAGAGCGGGGAGTTTGCGCTGCCGAAGGACGACGAGATCATCAAGGCGACGCTGGTGTGCGAGAACGGCGCCGTCGTGCCGAGGAGCTAGGACGGGCCTCATTGCTCGATCCGCGGCCGCATCACTGCCACCATCAGGAGAGCTCATGACCGCAGGCGTAGAACCGATCGTCTTCTACCTGACCATCTTTGTGCTGGCGATCTTTGTCGGCTATCACGTGATCTGGAACGTGACCCCCGCGCTGCACACGCCGCTGATGAGCCTGACCAATGCGATCTCGAGCATCATCCTGGTCGGCGCGATGCTCGCCGCCGGCCCCTCGCAGCTCGACTGGGGCGGCTGGCTCGGCGTGCTGGCCGTGACGCTGGTCTCGATCAACGTCGTCGGCGGCTTCCTCGTTACCCAGCGGATGCTGGAAATGTTCAGGAAAAAGGAACCGAAGCCGTCGGACAAAGGCTAGCGACGGGGAGACGCCATGAGCGCCAATCAACTCGCACTGTGGTACCTGGTCGCGGCGATCAGCTTCATCCTCGCGCTCAAGGGGCTGTCGTCGCCGGCTTCGGCGCGGCGCGGCAACCTGTACGGCATGATCGGCATGGCGATCGCTATTCTGGTCACGCTGGCAGTCATCTATTCGCACAGCAAGAACGTGCTGCCGATCCTGGGCGGCATGGTGGTCGGCGGGGTCATCGGGGCGATCGTCGCCAGGCGGGTGCAGATGACGCAGATGCCCGAACTCGTCGCCGCCATGCACTCGCTGGTGGGCCTGGCCGCGGTCTTTATCGCCACGGCCGCGGTGAACAATCCCGAGGCGATGGGTTTGCATGCGCCGCTCACCGGTCTGCACAAGGCGGAGCTTTTCATCGGCACGTTCATCGGCGCGATCACGTTCTCCGGGTCGGTCATCGCCTTCGGCAAGCTGTCGGGGAAGATCCGCAGCGCGCCGATGGTGTTCAAGGGCCAGCACTACCTCAATCTGGCCATCGGCATCGCCATGATCGCTTTCGGCGTCGCCTTCTTCGTCTCCCCGCCGCACCTGCAGTGGGCGCCGTTCATCGCCATGGCCCTGCTCGCCTTCCTGCTCGGGTTCCTGCTCATCATTCCGATCGGCGGCGCCGACATGCCGGTGGTGATCTCGATGCTCAACAGCTACTCGGGTTGGGCGGCGGCCGGCATCGGCTTTTCGCTCGACAATCCGATGCTCATCATCGCCGGCTCGCTGGTCGGCTCCTCGGGCGCGATCCTGTCCTACATCATGTGCAGGGCGATGAACCGCTCGTTCATCAGCGTGATCCTGGGCGGCTTCGGCGGCGAGACCGCCGAGGCGGCAGGGGACGGACAGAAGAAGACGGTCAAGAGCGGCAGCGCGGACGACGCCGCATTCCTTCTCTCCAACGCCGACACGGTCATCATCGTTCCCGGTTACGGCCTGGCGGTGGCGCGGGCCCAGCACGCGGTGAAGGAGCTGGCGGCCAAACTCGCGCACAAGGGCGTCACGGTGAAATACGCCATCCACCCCGTGGCCGGGCGCATGCCCGGACACATGAACGTCCTGCTCGCCGAGGCCGAGGTACCCTACGACCAGGTGTTCGAGATGGAGGACATCAACGGCGAGTTCGCGCAAGCCGACGTGGCGCTGATCCTGGGCGCCAACGACGTCGTCAACCCGCTCGCCGAGCAGAAGGGCAGCGCCATCTACGGCATGCCCATCATCGAGGCGTACAAGGCGCGCAGCGTGCTCGTCAACAAGCGGTCGATGGCCTCCGGTTACGCCGGCCTCGACAATCCGCTGTTCTACATGGACAAGACGATGATGGTCTTCGGCGACGCCAAGAAGGTGGTCGAAGACCTGGTCAAGGCGATCGAGTAACCGGGCCCTCAAGCGGCGGCGCGGTCGGCTCGACGCGACGCCCGCCGCCCGGCCGAGCGGTCGGGTCGCCACCGCGCCGCGGCGGCCGCGCGATCCCGTCGCGTATACTCGGGCCCCGCCGCAGCTCGGAACGAGCGCGTGCGAAGGCAAACCAAGTGACACCTGAGCGAGTCGAACCGCGACGATGAGCCGAATCACAAGCCGGCCGGCATTCTGGGCCGCCTTCGCCCTGCTGTCGCTTGGCTGCGCAGTCCTCGCCTGGCGCTATTTTCCGGCCGCCCTGCCGCTCATCAACCTCGACGTGAAGATGTCGCGCCAGGAGGCGCTCGAGCAGGCGGCGGCCATCGCCGAGCGGTTGCACCTGGCCGCGCCCGACGCCCAGCGCGCCGTGGTATTCGCGCACGACGGCACCACCCAAAACTACGTCGAGCTGGAGGGCGGAGGCAAAAGCGCCTTCGCCCGCCTGCTGTCGGGCAAGGTGTACTCGCCGTTTCGCTGGGAGGTGCGGCTGTTCAAGCCGGGCGAGACCGCCGAGGCGCGCGTGCGCTTCAAACCCGACGGCTCGGTCTACGGCTTCAATCGCTATGTGCCCGAGACTGCGCCGGGCCCCGCGCTCGAGCCTGCGGCGGCGCGCGCAATCGCCGAGGCGGGCGCGCGCGCCGATTGGGCTGTCGACTTCGGCCCGTACGCGCCGCTCGAGCAGTCGCACGTGCAGCGCCCCAATGGTCGCGTCGATCACACGTTCGTCTACGAGCGCAAGGATGTCGCGTTGGGCGAGGGTCGCGTTCGCCTGCAGCTCACCGTGAGCGGCGATGCATTGACGGAAGTCACCTATTTCGTCCACGTCCCGGAAGCGTTCGAACGCCGGTTCGAGGAGTTGCGCTCGGCGAACAACACCATTGCCCGCGTCGCGAGCCTGGCCGCGGGTGTTCTGTATGGCCTCGGCGGCTGCATCATCGGCGTGGTGTGGCTGATGCGACGGCGATGGCTGGTGTGGAAGCAGGCGCTCGTCGCCGGCGCCGCCGTGGCCGGGGTGAATGCGGCTGCGATCCTCGCCAATGCGCCGCAGGCATGGTTCGGGTACGACACGGCGCAGTCGACGGCCGTGTTCTGGGGCCAGCAGATCGGCCTCGCCGCCCTCGTGCTCTTTGGCGGCGGGTTTGCACTGGCGCTGGTTTTCATGGCGGCGGAAAGCCTCTCGCGCAAGGCGTTTCCCTACCACCCGCAAGTCTGGCAGCTGTGGTCGCGCGCGGCCGCGCCGACGCCCTCCGTGCTCGGCCGCACGCTCGGCGGCTATCTGTTCGTTCCGGTCGAGTTGTCGCTGATCGCCGGCTTCTATTTCGTCACCAACACCTACTTCGGCTGGTGGCAGCCGTCCGAATCGCTGTCCGATCCCAACATTCTCGGCAGTGCCTTGCCGGCGCTCGCGCCCATCGGCCAGGCGTTGCAGGCCGGATTCATGGAGGAGTGCCTGTTCCGTGCGGTGCCGCTGTCGCTGGCAGCGCTGATCGGCGCGCGCTTCGGCGGCCAGCGGCCGCTCATCGCCGCCGCGCTGTTGCTCGAAGCGCTCGTGTTTGCCGCCGCGCACGCCAATTATCCGGGCTTCCCGTCCTACTCGCGTCTGGTCGAGCTCTTCGTGCCGGCATTGATCTGGGGTCTGATCTTTCTTCGCTTCGGGCTCCTGCCGACGGTGATCCTGCATGCGCTGTTCGACCTGACGCTCATGTCGCTGCCGGTGTTCCTGGTGCAGGGCCCCGGCGCCAACTTGAACCGCGGGCTGGTCGTGGCCGCGGGTCTGGTGCCGCTGGCCGTGGTGCTCTGGCGGCGCGCCGAGGCCGGACGCTGGCTCGCGCTGCCGAAACAATGCCTGAACGGCAGCTGGGAACCGCGGGTTGCGGCCGCGGCGCGCAGGGAACACGGCAAGCGCGCGACGGCGGGCGTGTGGACGAACCGGGTTCAGCGGGCGCTGCCGCTGCTGGCACTGGCCGGATTGGCCAGCTTCGCGTTCACCGCCAACTTTCACGCCGACGCGCCGCCGGTGAAAATCGACCGGGCTCAGGCCGAGGCCATCGCCGACGCGGCATTGAAGGCACGCGGCATCGTCCTCGGACCGGAGTGGAAGCGCTATGCCGGCATTCGCCTGGCGAGCGAGGACGGCGGGGCATGGGCGTGGAACGAGTTCGTCTGGCGCGAGGCGGGGCGGGAGGCGTACCGCAGGCTCGTCGGCAGCTGGCTCGCGCCGCCGTTGTGGGAGGTGCGCTATGCGCGCTTTTCGGGCGTCGACGTTGCCGATCGCGCCGAGGAGTGGCGGGTCTCGCTTCAAAGCGACGGCAAAGTGCGCCAGGTGCAGCACCAGCTGCCCGAAAAGCGTCCCGGTGCCCGCCTGACCGAGGACCAAGCCCGGGCGCTGGCGCAACGCGAGATCGCCGCCCGCCTCGGGCTCGACCTCGCCGCGTTGCGTGAAGTCGAAGTCAAGCAGGATCCTCGACCGGCGCGCACCGACTGGCAATTCATCTACGCCGACCCGCGCGTCGACGTCGGCAAGGGCGGCGAGGCACGGGCGGTGATCAATCTCGCCGGCGACGAAGTCGTTGGCTGGGGCCGCTACATCTTCGTTCCGGAAGCGTGGTATCGCGCCGAACGCGATCGCACCAGCCGCCTCAACATCCTGCGCATCGCCGTCGGCCTGGGCTTTGCGCTGCTCGCCATCGCGGCCTTGATCGGCGCGACGCTCGCCTGGACGCGAGACCATTTCGATCGGCGCGCGTTCATCTGGACGGCCGCGCTGCTGCTCGGCTCTTCGGTCCTCGGCGCGATCAACCAGTGGCCGGCGCTGGCGATGGGGCTCAAGACCACGGAGCCGGTGCTAAGCCAGGTCGCGCTCTCCGCCGGGGGCATGCTTTTCGGCGCGGTGCTCACCGCCCTGGCGGGGGGCATGTTCGTCGGCGTGGGGGCGCTCACGGCGCGAGTACACATCGTGCCTGGGCTCGACGACCGGGCATTGTGGCTGCGCGGCGCGGCGCTGGCGCTGGTGGCCATCGGCCTCAACGTCGCCCTCGCCGCCACCTCGCCCGATAGCGCGCCGCTGTGGCCGCAATACGACGTGGAGAACACCTGGCTGCCGCTGCTGGCGCGGGCCCTGGCGGCGGTGAGGCTCCTGCCCATGATTGGATTTGGAATCGTCGCGCTTGACTGGCTCAACCGGATCACCGCGGGCTGGACGCGGCATCGCCTGTTGGCGGCCGCACTGCTCATGCTGACCAACGCCGCGATCGCTGCGATCAGCGCTGAGCAATGGTTCGACATCGCCGCCGCAGGCTTGATCGTGGGCGCGGTCGCAACGCTGCTCTTCGTTACCGTGCTGCGCTTCGATCTGCGTGCGGTTCCCCCTTTCGTCGCGGTCTACGCGAGCCTGACGATCGTCACCCAGGCGCTGCAGAAGGGCACGCTCCAGGCCGCGTACCTGGGCGCGGTCGGGGTGGCGGCGATGCTTGCCGTCGGCTGGGCGGCAACCCGCTACCTGGTCGCCGGCGGCGTCGCAGCCGAACCGGCGGCTGCCACCGCGGAGATCCCGGCGACCGCGGTCAACCCGGCGCCGGAGTAAGGCGCTACTGGATGGTCACCCAGTTCGGGGTTACAAAGTTGTCGGCGCGGTGCACCACGCGCACGTTCGCCCGCGACGCCCACGGAATCACCTGGCGATGCAAGGGCAGGTTGAACAGCTCGTCATGCTGGATCATCAGCGCCTCGTTGATGAGCCCTCGCCGCTTCTCGACGTCGATTTCGGTCTTGATCTGGTCGATCAGGGCGTCGAGCCTGGGGTCGTCGTAGCGGCCGTAGTTGTAGTCGCCGTCGCCCCTGCCGTTGGCCCCGTGCAGCACCGGCTGCAGGATGAAGATCGGATCGGTGGCGGCGCCGCCCCAGCCGAGCATGTACAGGCTGGTGTCGCGCTTCTCCAGCTTGGGAAAGTAGTTCGCCCGCGGCAGCGCGGTGACGGAGGTCGCCACGCCGATCTGGCTCCACATGGCGGCCAGCGCCTGGCAGATCTTCTCGTCGTTGACGTAGCGATTGTTCGGGCAGTCAAGCGTCACCTCGAAGCCGTCCGGATAGCCTGCCTCCGCGAGCAGCTGCTTCGCCTTCGCCCGGTCGAAGGGAAACCTTTTCTCGGGCGCGACGACCCACGGCAGGGGCGCGGGCAGCATGGCACCGGTGGGCTGCGACAGCCCGCGCATGATGGTGCTGTGGATCGCCTCGATGTCGATCGCCTGGTAGAGCGCCTGCCGCACGCGCTTGTCCTTGAACGGATTCCGGCCCTTGACGCTGGAGTAGAGAAGCTCGTCGCGCTGCTGATCCATGCCGATGAACACGACCCGGTTCTCGACTCCCTCGAGCACGTTGATGGCGCCGTTCTGCTTCAGGCGCGGCACATCCTGCGGCGGCGGATCGTTGATCAGGTCGACTTCGCCCGAAACGAGCGCCGCCAGTCGCGTCGCATCCGAGGCGATCGGCGTGAAGATCACCTCGTCGACGTTGCCTTCGAATCGCCCTTCCTTGATGCCCCACCAGTTCGGGTTCTTCACCCACACCGTCTTCACGTCGGGCTCGCGCGACTTCAGCATGTACGGACCGGTACCGTTCGCCTGATGGGCGGTGATCGCGTCCTCGTTGCGGGTGAAGTCCTGCGGCTTGGTCGCGCCGTTCTTTTCGCACCAGGCCTTGCTCATGATGAAGATGGTCGCGATCTGCTCGAGTTCGACCGGATTGGGAGCGCTGGTGGTGAATTCGACGGTGAAATCGTCGATCTTTCTCGGCATGCCGGCGGCGTTGGCGTAGACCCGCAGCTGCGAGGTTTCCGCCCGCGCCCGCTCGTAGCTGAACACGACGTCGTCGGCGGTGAACGGCGTGCCGTCGTGGAACTTGACGCCGGGGCGCAGCTTGAAGCGCCACGTCAGCGGGTCGATCTGCTGCCAGGACGCGGCCAGCGCCGGCACCAGCTTGAGCTGCTTGTCGCGGTCGACCAGAAACTCGTAGACCAGCGAATTGACGTTGTTGGTCAGGCCCTCGTTCTGCGCATCCGGATCGGTCGTCTGCGGGTCGCCGCGGTTGGCCCAGTGCAGGGACTTGGCGTCGAGCGCGCCGGCCGCGACCGCGGCAACCAGGACAGCAAGCGCGAGCAGACGCACCATGATCGATCCTTTGCGCGGCGAGGAATGACGATGATACCGCTGCGGTGCGCCGGCGGATCAAGCGCGGTTTTGCCCTGCGCTAGAATGCGGGCCGCGTAAGCTCGCCCGATGGCACCGACCTCCCTTGCCGACCGCCTGCGCGCCGAGCTCGGCGCAGCGATGACTGCCGACGGGGCGCGCTTGCGGTCTCGCATCGACCGCCTCGACCGGCGCGGTGTCGGCGCGGCGGAGATCGAAGCGGTCAGACGCGCCGTCGCCGCATCGCGCGAGAGGGCGAGCGCCCGCGCCGCGGCCATTCCCCGCATCACCTATCCACCCGAACTGCCGATCGCCGCGCGGCGCGACGACATTGCGACGGCGATCCGGGAGCACCAGGTGGTGATCGTCTGTGGCGCGACCGGCTCCGGCAAGACCACGCAACTGCCCAAGCTCTGCCTGGAGCTCGAGCGCGGCGTGCGCGGCCTGATCGGCCACACCCAGCCGCGACGCATTGCTGCGCGCAGCGTCGCCGCGCGCGTGGCACAGGAGCTCGCGGTGCCCTTGGGCACCGCGGTCGGATTCAAGGTGCGCTTCACCGATCGCACCGGCCCGGGCGCCTACATCAAGGTGATGACCGACGGCATCCTGCTCGCCGAAACGCAGCGCGACCGGCTGCTCGCCGCGTACGACACCATCATCGTCGACGAGGCACACGAGCGCAGCCTCAACATCGATTTCCTGCTCGGTTACCTGAAGCAGCTCCTGCCGCAGCGACCGGATCTGAAGCTCATCATCACCTCGGCGACGCTTGATGCCGAGCGCTTCGCGTCGCACTTCGGCAGCGCCGGCCGGCCCGCGCCCGTGATCCAGGTCTCGGGCCGGACCTATCCGGTCGAGGTGCGCTACCGGGCGCTCGCCGGCGATCCGGGAGACGACGAGGAGCCGCTCGAGGAAGCCATCGTCGCGGCGGCGGAAGACCTGTGGCGCGCCGCACCGGGCGACATCCTCGTCTTCCTCCCCGGCGAGCGCGAGATCCGGGAGACGGCCGACCTGCTGCGCGGCAGCCTCGCCCACCGCCCGTACGCGCGCAGCGTCGAGGTATTGCCTCTGTACGCCCGGCTGTCGGTTGCCGAACAACAGCGTGTGTTCGCACCCAGCCAGGGGCGACGCATCGTGCTTGCGACCAACGTCGCCGAAACCTCGCTCACGGTGCCGGGCATCCGCTACGTCGTCGATTCGGGGATGGCGCGGGTGCGCCGCTATTCGCTGCGCAACAAGGTGACGCTGCTGCAGATCGAGAAGATCGCGCAGGCGGCGGCGGAGCAGCGGGCGGGCCGCTGCGGCCGCGTCGCCGCGGGCGTGTGCGTGCGGCTCTTCGCCGCGGACGACTTGGCGGCGCGGCCGCGGTTTACCGAGCCGGAGATCCTGCGCTCGTCGCTCGCGGCGGTGATATTGCGCATGGCTGCGCTCGACCTGGGCGAAGTGGCCGCGTTTCCGTTTCTCGAGCCGCCGGGCCCGCGCGCGATCGCCGACGGCTACCAGCTGTTGCAGGAACTCTCCGCCGTCGACGCGCGGCGCGAACTGACCGCGCTCGGCCGCGAGCTCTCGCAGCTGCCGGTCGATCCGCGCATCGGGCGCATGATTCTGGCCGGGCGCGAGAATGGCTGCCTGGCCGAGGTGCTGGTCATCGCCAGCGCCCTGGCCGTCCCCGACCCGCGCGAACGGCCGCTGGAGAAGCGACAGGCGGCCGATCAGGCGCACCTGCGCTTTCGCGACGATCGCTCCGATTTCTTGAGCCTTATCGCGTTGTGGCAATTCTTCGCCGACGCCCTCGCCGAGGGGCTTACCCATCGCCGGCTGGTCGAGCGCTGCCGCGCGCACTTCGTCTCCTATCTGCGCCTGATCGAATGGCGCGATCTGCACCGGCAGCTCGCCGAGCAGGTGCGCGAACTCGGCTGGCGCTGGTCCGAGGCGTTGCCCGACAAGATCGATGCGGCGCGCTACGCGCTCATTCATCGCGCGCTGCTCGCGGGCCTGCTTTCGAACCTGGGCCGAAGGGCGGAGGCGGAGGAGCACTACGTCGGCGCGCGCGGCATCAAGTTCTTTCTGCATCCGGGGTCGGGGCTGGCGAAAAAGGGTCCGCCATGGGTGCTGGCGGCGGAGCTGGCCGAGACCACGCGCCTGTATGCCCGGTGTGCGGCGCGCATTGAGCCGGAGTGGGTCGAGGCGGTCGCGGGCGACCTGGTGGAGAAGGCCCATTTCGATCCGCACTGGGACCCGGCCCGCGGCGAGGTTGTCGCGAGCGAGCGCGTCACGCTCTACGGGTTGCCGCTGGTGCCGCGGCGGCGCGTGTCCTATGGCGCCATCGCGCCGGAGGTGGCGCGCGAGGTGTTCATCCGCGAGGCGCTGGTGGGCGGCGATTTCGACACGCCGGCGCCGTTTTTTGCGCACAACCGCAAGTTGATCGCCGAGGTCGCCGAGCTCGAACACAAGTCGCGCCGGCAGGACGTGCTGGTCGACGACGAAACGATCTACGCCTTCTATGCCGAGCGCGTCGGCGCAGGCATCAGCACCCGGGTGGCGTTCGATCGCTGGCGGCGCGAGGCGGAAGCCGCCGATCCCCGGCGGTTGTTCCTCAGCCGCGAGATGCTGATGCGCCACGCCGCGGCTGCGGTCACCGCCGAGCAGTTCCCGGCGTTTCTCGACCTGGGCGGCGCGCGGCTGCCGCTCACCTACCGCTTCGCGCCCGGGCAGCCGCAGGATGGCCTGAGCCTCACGGTGCCGCTGGCGCTATTGAACCGGCTCGAGGCGGCGCGGCTGTCGTGGCTGGTGCCGGGCATGGTGCGCGAGAAGGTGAGCTGGTACTTGAAGGCGCTGCCCAGGGCCTGGCGCAACCGCCTGCTGCCGGTGCCCGAGGTCGTCACGGCGTTTCTTGAGCGGAGCGACGGCGAGGCGGCCTCCCTGCGCGCGGCGTTGCGCGCGTTCGTGGCGAGCCGGCTGGGCGAGGCGCTGCCGCCGGAGGCGTGGAGCGCGGACGTGCCGCCGCATCTGCGCATCCAGGTGCGCGTGGTCGATGCCGCGGGGCATGAGCTTGCGGCCGGCCGCGACCTCTCCGCACTGCGCACCCAGCTTGGCGAGGCCGCGCAACTTGACTTCGCCGCGGCGGGACCGGCGCTCGAGCGCAAGGGCATTCGCTCCTGGGACTTCGGCGATCTGCCGGAAACGCTGGCGGTGGAGCGCCACGGGCAGCGCCTCACCGGTTATCCGGCCCTCGTCCGCGACGGCGACGCCGTGGCGCTGAAGCTGCTCGATACCCGGGAGGCTGCCGAGGCGGCCTCCCGGGCGGCGATCCTCGCGCTCATGCGTATCCAGCTCAAGGACGCGCTGCGGCGCTGGGAGAAGGGCGGGCCGGGTTTTGTTCAGGCGGCGCTCCTGCTCAAGCCGGCGCTGCCGACCGAGGATCTGTTGGCCGATGTTCTGGCCGCGGTGTGCGACCGCGCCTTCCTGGGCGAGGATCCGCTGCCGCGTTCCGAGCGCGCTTTCGCCGAGCAGGTCAAGCGCGCCCGGGTCCGGCTGCCCGCGGTCGCCGACGGGGCGTTCGCGCTGCTCTCGACGATCGCGGCCGCTTACCACGCGTTGTCGCAGCGCCTGTCGACGCTGCCGAGCGCACAGCGGCGGCTCGCCGCCGACGTGGCGGCACAGCGCGATGGTCTGGTCGCGCCCGGATTTTTTGCCGCCATACCGTGGCCGCACCTGGTGCATCTGCCGCGCTATCTGCAGGCACTCGACCGCCGCCTGGCCAAGTACGCCCAAAACCCGGCCCGGGACGTCAAGCAGGCGCAAGCGGTCGCGGCCCTTTGGCAGCGATACCGGGAACGCGAAGGGGCGCTCCGGGCGCGTGGCCGCCGCGAGCCGCAGCTCGAAGCCTTCCGCTGGCTGCTCGAGGAACTCAAGGTTTCGCTCTTCGCCCAGGAGCTGCGCACGCCGTTTCCGGTATCGTACAAACGTCTCGAAAAGGCCTGGAAGGCCCTTGGCGGTGACTAAGCGGGCTGTTTTTTGCATTGGCACCCGGAAACCACGCGTGATACAGTAACTTGGCGGAAATGCTTGCCAACTGAGATGAACACGCAATGCCCCGGGCGGCGCGGGCGGTGGCGAGAGGATTGCCGCAACCGCGCAGGCATGGGAGGGGGCTCGGCGCAGTGAACCAGACGACCAGCGAACCGGCGACCCGCCGCCCGCTGCCGCGGGAGACGGCGAAGATCCTTGGCGATTGCCGGGACCTCGCCATCCATCGTCTATTGTTGTCGTTCACCTCGATGCTCGACCGGGTCGGCGACCTGCTCCTGGGGCGCGCGGAGAAATCCGACGTGCGCGACGAGCAGGCGCTGTTTCTCGACGCCCGGGCCGCCCTCAAATCCGAGCGGGCCAGCTTGATGGGCGAGTTCGAGAAGAATCTGCGCCTGCTCGTCGACCGGCGGCTCAAGGGCGAGGATCCCAAGACCACCTTCTCCACCGTCGACTCGGGCAAGCTCACGCTTATCGACACCACGGTGATGGACGAGTCGGTCCTGACCGGCAACATCGTTCGCGTGGTCGAGAATCTGTGTTACGACGAGCTGCTCGACCTCAATCGCGCCGTCGGCTTTTTGATCGGCCGTCCCGATCTCGAAACCAAGGCCAATCCGCTGGCGCCAACGACCATCGTCGAGGCGTTCAGCCAGGCGCTGCAGTCGATCAAGCTCGACCAGCGCATCAAGTTCACGATCTTGCGGGAGCTCAACCAGAGTTCGCTCGGCGACATCAACGCCATCTACGCCGACCTCAACCGGCACCTGGAGAATCTGCACGTGGTGCCCCGGCCGCGCCACTCGAGCACGCATCGCGGCGGCGGCCAGGCCGAGCGCGCGGCCGCGGCGGAGGCGAGGGAGAAGGAGGCGGCCGCGGCTGCGGCGGCTGCCGAAGACGCAGGCCAGGAGAACGACCTGATGGCGGTGCTGCAGCGCCTGGCAAGCGCCGGCTTCGGTGTGCATCGCCTGCGCCAGGGCGCGATGCCGGCCGGACTGCCTCCGGGCGGCATCCAGGTGCCTCCGGCAGGGCCTGCGGCGCCCGGCATGCAGCAGGCCGGGTATCCGGCGAGCGCTGACGGGGCCTTCGCCTCTGACGGCGGCGAGCGGGCACCGGCACCCCTGCCCACCATCGGCCAGTTCGGCGGCCCGCGCATCCTGGTCACGCAGGAGCTTGGCGACGCGCTGTCGCGGCTGCAGCAGGGCGAAACCGGGTTCGACGTCGGCGGCATTCCGGTCCAGTTCGCCGGCGTACCGCAGGGGATGCACAACGTCCTGCGCGACCTGCAGGATTCGCCGATCGGCGCCAAGGCCAACCAGCTCGAGGCAATGACCATCGAGCTGGTGGCGATGCTGTTCGACTTCGTCTTCGAGACCAAGGATCTGCCCGACAGCATGAAGGTGCTCATCGGCCGGCTGCAGATACCGGTGCTCAAGGCGGCGATGCTCGACGGCGCGTTCTTCTCCAAGAAGGCCCACCCGTCGCGCCTGTTCGTCAACGCGCTCGCGCACGCCGGCATCGGCTGGTCGCCGACGATGGGCACCGAGGACCCGCTGTACAAGAAGGTCGAGGTGCTCGTGCATCGGGTCCTCGACGAGTTTGCCGATGACATCTACCTGTTCGACGAACTGCGCAAGGATCTCGAGACCTTCCTCTCCGAGGAGGAGGAAAAGGCCGAGGCGAACATCCAGACCTCGGCCGATGAAATCGATCAGCGCGATCGTCAGGAAATTGCGCGCGTGGTCTCGCGTGCGGAGATCGAGAAGCGGCTCGAAGCGCACACCGTGCCCAATTTCCTCGGCGCCTTCCTGCGCGAGAAGTGGATCGGCACGCTGGTGCAGATGCAGCTGCAGGGCGGAGAGGAAAGCGAGGCGTGGGGCTCGGCGCTGGCAACGCTTGACGATCTGGTCTGGAGTGTGCAGCCCAAGCGCACCACCGAGGAGCGCAAGAAGCTGGTGGCGACGCTGCCGAACCTGCTCAAGCGCCTGCACGGCGGCCTGCAGAACGTCGGTTGGCAAGCCGACGAGCGCGAGCAATTCATGTCCAACCTGGTCGAGGCCCATGCCGCGGCGGTGAAGCCGAGCCTGGCTGCGGTGCCGATGCCGACGACCGCGGTGGCGGAGGCCGCCGCCGCCGCCGCCGAAGAGGCGCGCGCCAAGGGCGACGTCGAGACCGCGGCCAAGGCGCTTGCGCTGGCCGACGCGATGGCCCCCGCACCGCCGCCTGCACCGGAGCCGATGGTCGAGGTCGTACAGGATCATTTCAGCGAGCTGGCGGCGACGCTCGAGCGCGGCATGTGGATCGAGTTCGAGGGCGACGACGGGCAGCTGGCGTTCGCCAAGCTGGCGTGGGTGAGCCCGTTGCGCGGAACGTACCTGTTCACCAACCGCCAGGGCCAGAAGGCGGTGTCGCTTACCGCCGACGAGCTCGCCGATCGCTTCCGCAACGATCGCGCCCGGCTGGTGGAAGCCGAGCCGCTGGTCGATCGCGCGTTCGTCAGCATGATGGCGTCGCTCGAAGAAAAGTTCGGCGAGCACACGACGTAGCGACGGGGCGCCAGGCGCCGATGCAGGTGGCAGGAAAGTGGTTCGACGAGGTCGCGGTCGGCGAGCGCTTCAGCAGTCGCATGACGATCACCGAGACCCACCTGGTGCTGGGCGCCGGCCTGATCGGCGACTTCAACCCGCATCACGTCGACGACGAGTATGCCCGGGGCTCGCGTTTCGGCAGCCGCGTTCTGCACGGCGTGCTCACCAGCGCCATCATGGGTGCCCCGGTCGGGATGCATTTCCACGGCACGGCCATGGCCTATCTCGAGCACGCGGCGCGCTTCAAGGCACCGGTGCGCGCGGGTGATACGCTGACGACGAGTTGGACGGTGGCTGAAAAGCATGCCAAGCCGCAGCAGCATGCCGGGGTGGTCGTGGTCATCGGCGAATGCCACAATCAGCACGGCGAGCTCGTGGCCGAGGCCGACGGCAAGATGCTCGTGCACATGAGGCCGTAGCCGCAGCCGGCGCGAGCGCGCGCCTAGCGCGGCGAGAGCGCCGTGGCGATTTCCGCGACCAGCTCGGGGCCCTTGTAGATGAGCCCGGTGTAGATCTGTACCAGCGTGGCGCCGGCGGCGATCTTCTCGCGTGCGTCGGCCCCCGACATGATGCCGCCCACGCCGATGATGGGCAGCGCGCCGCCGAGTTCCGCGGCGAGGGCGCGGATGACCGCGGTCGCCTTGTCCTTCAGCGGCCGTCCCGACAGGCCGCCCTCTTCCCCGGCATGCGCAAGACCGGCCACGGCGCTGCGGTCGATGGTGGTGTTGGTCGCGATCACGCCGTCGCAGCGTTGCGCGACCAGAACCCGCGCGACCTGGCGGATGGCGTCGGGCGAGAGGTCGGGCGCGAGCTTGACCGTCAGCGGCGTGTACTTGCCGTGGCGCTGGGCAAGCTTCGCCTGTTCCTCCTTGAGCGCGCTGAGCAGCGATGCGAGCGCGGCATCGGCCTGCAGGTCGCGCAAGCCAGCCGTGTTGGGCGAGGAGATGTTGACGGTGACGTAGCTCGCGTGGGCATAGACGGCGCGCAGGCAGGCGAGGTAATCGTCGACGGCGCGCTCGTTGGGGGTGTCGAAGTTCTTGCCGATGTTCAGACCGAGTATGCAGCCGCTCTTCGGCCCGAAGCGGGCGCGGGCCACGTTGGCGAGGAAGCGCTCGACGCCGTCGTTGTTGAAACCGAGGCGGTTGATGAGCGCCTCGGCCTCGGGCAGGCGGAACAGGCGCGGCTTCGGATTGCCCGCCTGCGGACGCGGGGTCACCGTGCCGCATTCGATGAAACCGAAGCCGAAGCTGGCGAGGCCGTCGATGTGGCGTGCGTTCTTGTCCAGTCCCGCGGCCAGGCCGACGCGGTTGGGAAACGCAAGCCCCATCACCTCGACCGGCGAAGGCGGCAGGCGCGGGGCGATGCGTTGCGCCACGCCGATCGATGCCGCGGCATCGAGGCCGGCGAGGGCAGCGTCGTGCGCCATCTCCGGATCGAGCGCGAAGAGCAGCGGACGGAACAGCGAATAGAGCATGCGTTAGCTTGAGTCGGTTCCGAAACCGGGACGACACCGGGTGCGGCGGCACCGACGCGAGGCGGGCGGATGATACCATTCGCGCCCATTCCCAAACCCGCAGAAAATGAGCGAACGCAGCCGCCGCCCGCGTGCCTCCGTCGCCTGGCTCTGGCTGCTCCTTGCCGTGGCCGGCGGCGCGGCGCCGGCCGCGACGGCCGGCAGCTACGCCGCCCGCCCCGAGGTGCGCGCCTTCGTCGCCGAACTGGCGGCCGACGAGGGCTTCGATGCCAAAGCGCTGCGACGCCTGTTCGCGCACGCGCGCTATCGAGCCAAGGTCATCGTCGCGATCTCGCGGCCGGTGCTGTCTCCACCCAAGTGGTACGAATTCGCCCCGAGATTTCTCGATTCCGACCGCGTCGACGCGGGTGTGGTGTTCTGGCACGACCACGCCGCGGCGCTCGCCCGCGCCGCGGACGAGCTCGGCGTGCCGCAGGAAGTGATCGTGGCGATTCTCGGCGTCGAAACCTACTACGGTCGCCACCTCGGCACCTACCCGGTGTTCGATACCCTGACCACGCTCGCCTTCGACTATCCGCCGCGCGCCGACTTCTTCCGCGGCGAGCTCAAGGAATTTCTGCTCTGGGCGCGCGAGCAGGGTATCTCGCCGCTGATCCCCAAAGGATCGTATGCCGGCGCGATCGGGCCGGCGCAATTCATGCCCGGCAGCATCCGCGCCTACGGACTGGATTTCAACGGCGACGGTCGCATCGACCTGGTAGGGGACATGGACGATGCCATCGGCAGCGTCGCGCACTACCTGTCATGCCATGGCTGGGCGCGCGGTCAGCCGGTCATGGAGCCGGCACGAATCGACACCGAGGAGCCCGAGGCAGGCGTCCTGGGCCAGTTCGACGATGGCCTCACCGCACGGCGAACGCTCGCCGACTGGGTTCGCGAAGGCGTCACCGGCTTTACCATCCCGGGCGATCTGGCGCCCGATCCGGTGGGCGTGCTGATGCTCGAGGAGCCGAGCGCGCCGAGTTACTGGCTGGTGTTCAACAACTGGTACGTGCTCACCCGCTACAACCACAGCCGCCTGTACGCGTCGGCGGTGTGGCAGCTCGCGCAGGCGCTGAAGGCAGCGTCCGGACCTGGAACGTAGGCGTGGCGGCGCTAGGCGCGGTGCGACAGCGCGCGCACATGCGCGAGCAGACCGAGCGTCGACGCGTCGGCAGGACCCGGTTCCGTACCCTCGCGCAGTGCCGCCTGCAGCGGACCGGCCAGCGCCTTGCCCAGCTCGACGCCCCATTGATCGAACGAGTTGATGCCCGAGAGCACGCCTTCGACGAAGGTCCGGTGCTCGTACAACGCCAGCAGCTGGCCCAGGCGCCGGGCGCTGAGTTCCGGCAGCAGCAACGTAGTCGAGGGCCGGTCGCCGGGGCAGGCGCGATGCGGCGCCTGCAGGTCGATGGTGGCGCGATCCATGCCGCTTCCGGCCATCTCTGCGCGCACCAGCGCGAGCGGCTTGCCGGCGAGGAGCCCCTGCGCCTGCGCCAGCGCATTGGCGACCAGCAGCGTCTGCTGATCGGCGAGCGGATGCGAGGCGCGGACCGGGACGACGAACTCGACCGGAACCACGTGCGTGCCCTGGTGCAGCCACTGGAAGAACGCGTGCTGGCTGTCGGTGCCCGGCTCGCCCCATAGCGCGGGCGCGGTCGGCTGGCCGACCGGGGTGCCGTCGCGCGCGACGGACTTGCCGTTGCTTTCGAGCAGGAGCTGCTGCAGGTACGAGGGCAGCCGCGACAGCGCGTGGGCATAGGGAACGACGACGCGCTGGCTTGCCCCCGGGGCCTGCCCATTCCAGAAATCGACAAGGGAGAGCAGCACTGGCAGGTTGCGCGGCAGCGGGGCCTCGCGGAAGTGCACATCCATGGTCGCCGCGCCGGCGAGGAGCTCGGTGAATGCGTCCCAGCCACAGCGAACGGCGATGGCAAGCCCGGCCGCGGACCAGAGCGAGAAACGGCCGCCGACCCAATCCCACATCGGCAGCACGTCGGCGCTGGCCACGCCGAAGGCGCGCGCCGCGGCGGCATTCCCGGTGACGGCGATGAAGTGCGCCGCCAAGGCGTCGCCGCCGCCGAGCTGCGCCGCGAGCCACTCCCGCGCCGAGGTCGCGTTCCTCAAGGTCTCGGTCGTGGTGAAGGTCTTGGAGGTGACGATGAACAGGGTGGTCGCCGGATCGAGGCCGGCCAAGGCGCGGGTCAGATGCTCCGGGTCGACATTGGAGACGAAATTCACGTCGATTCCCTCGCGGCGCGAGGCGCGAGGGGCGGCGAGCGCGCTGCAGACCAGGCGCGGGCCGAGGTCCGAGCCGCCGATGCCGATATGGATGACGTCGCGGATCGGGCGGCCGGAAGCGCCCAGCCGCAGGCCCCCGCGCAGTTGCGCGGAGAGCGTGCGCATGCGCGCCTGGGCGGCGCGGATCGCGGGCACGACGTCGACGCCGTCGACCAAAAGCGGCGCATCGCCCTGCTGCCGGAGCGCGGTGTGCAGCACCGCGCGCTGCTCGGAAATATTGATCTTCTCGCCGGCGAACATGGCTGCGATCCACGCCGGCAGGTTGCGCGCGCGCGCGTAGGCCACGAGCAACGCCATCGTCTCGGGCGTGACCCGCTGCTTCGACCAGTCGGCCAGCCAATCGTCCCAGGTCAGCGACAGATGCGCGAAGCGCTGGGGATCGGCGGCGAAGAGCGCTGCGAGCGAGCTGCCGCCAAGCGCGCGGCGGTGGTCGATGAGCGCTTGCCAGGCGGCAGGGGGCGTCGTTTCGGTCATGGGCGGGCGCAGGGATGGTTCTCGTCGCGAGGCGAGTCGCATTGCCGGCCGCGCAGTTGCGGGCTGAGCATAATCGATCGGACCCACGGCGCGCAAACTCGCTACAATCCGATGCGCCCGGCGTTGCGCGCCGGTTCGCGCTCGATGGACGCCCAGACCGACAAGGATCTCCCGCTCAAGGAAGATACCCGCCTGCTCGGCCGCCTGCTCGGCGACGTGCTGCGGGCCCAGACCGGCGAGCAAGGTTTCGCGCGGGTCGAGGCGATCCGGCAGACGGCGATCCGCCTGCGTCGTGCCGGCGCGGCCGATGCGGCGGGCATCGAGGGCGAGCTGGCGCGAATGCTCAACGGCCTGCCCATCGCCCAGACGCTCGATGTGGTGCGCGCCTTCAGCTATTTCTCGCTGCTCGCCAACCTCGCCGAGGACGTGCACCAGAACCGCCGCCGCCGGGCGCACGCCAGCGCCGGATCGCCGCCGCAATCGGGCAGCGTGGAGCACGCCTTTGACCGGCTGCGCGAGGCCGGTGTCGACGCTGCGGCGGTGCGCGCTTTCTTCGCCGACGCGCTGGTGAGCCCGGTGCTGACCGCGCATCCGACCGAGGTCCAGCGCAAGAGCATCCTCGATTGCGAGCGCGAGATCGTGCGCCTGTTGCAGTGGCGCGATCGCAGTGCGCTCATACCCGACGAGCGGGCTGCCATGCACAGCGGCCTCTATCGGCAGGTGCTCGCGCTGTGGCAGACGGCGATGCTGCGCCTGTCGCGGCTGCAGGTGAAGGACGAGATCGACAACGGCATCGCCTACTACCGCTACACCTTCCTCGACCAGATTCCCAGGCTCTACGCCGACCTGGAGCAGCGCTATGCGCGCGATTTCGGCGCCGCGCCGGATCTGCCGGCCTTTCTCATCATGGGTTCGTGGATCGGCGGCGACCGCGACGGCAACCCGTTCGTGGTGGCCGAAACGCTGCAATATGCCAGCCGCGCGCAGGCCAGCGTCGCTCTGGCGCATCATCTGGAAGAGGTGCACCAGCTTGGCGCCGAGCTCTCGCTCTCGGCACGGCTGGTGCAGCCGACGCAGGAGCTGCTCGCGCTCGCCGCGGCGGCGCACGACGCCAATCCGCATCGCGCCGACGAGCCCTACCGCCAGGCGCTCGTGGGCGTGTACGCGCGGCTGGCGGCGAGCGCGGCCGCGCTCGCCGGCTACGTGCCGGCGCGGCCGCCGCATGCGGCGATGCCGCCGTACGCCACCGCGGCGCAGTTCAGCGCCGACCTGGACACCATCGCCGCCTCGCTCGCCGCGCACGGCTCGCAACCCCTCGCCGACGGTCGGCTGCGGCAGCTGCGGCGCGCGGCCAACGTCTTCGGCTTCCATCTGGCGACTCTCGACCTGCGCCAGAACTCCGAGGTGCACGAGGCGGTGGTGGCGGAGCTTTTCGCCCGCGCCGGCGTGCACCGCGACTATGTCGCGCTCGCCGAGCGCGAGCGCGTGGAGCTGCTGGTAACCGATCTGGCCAATCCGCGCCTGCTCGACACGCCGCACATCGCGCGCACGCCGCTGCTCGAGTCCGAGCTCGCGATTCTGCGTGTGGCGGCCGAGGTCCACCACCGCTTCGGCCCGGAGGCGCTGCCGAACTACGTCATTTCCAAGTGCCAGTCCGTCAGCGATCTGCTCGAGGTCGCGATCCTGCTCAAGGAAGTCGGCCTGCTGAGCCCCAGCCGGCTGATGGTCAACATCGTGCCCCTGTTCGAGACCATCGCCGATCTGCAACGCTGCGCGGCGATCATGCGCGCGGCGTTCCGCCTGCCCTGCTATCAACGCTGGCTCGCCTCCCGCGGCCGCTGGCAGGAGGTGATGCTCGGTTATTCGGACAGCAACAAGGACGGCGGCTTCGTCACCGCCAACTGGGCGCTCTACCGCGCCGAGCTGGAGCTCGTGGAGATGTTCCGCGACTTCGACATCAAGCTGCGGCTGTTTCACGGGCGCGGGGGAACGGTGGGCCGTGGCGGCGGACCGAGCTACGAGGCAGTGCTGGCCCAGCCCGCCGGCAGCGTCAACGGCGCCATCCGGGTCACCGAGCAGGGCGAGATCATCGCCAGCAAGTATTCCGATGCGGAACTCGGCCGGCGCAACCTGGAGACGCTCGTCGCGGCGACCATCGAAGCGAGCCTGCTGCCCGGCGGCGGCGACGACGGCGCGAATGCCGGTTTCCACACCGCCATGGACGAGCTCGCGGCGCTGGCGTACGCGGCCTATCGCTCGCTGGTCTACGACACGCCGGAGTTCGTGCCCTTCTTCCGCGCCTCGACGCCCATCGCCGAGATCGCCGAGCTCAACATCGGCAGCCGTCCGGCCTCGCGCAAGCCGTCGCAGGAAATCGAGGATCTGCGCGCGATTCCGTGGGTGTTCAGCTGGAGCCAGTGCCGGCTGTCGCTGCCCGGCTGGTATGGTTTCGGCACCGCGGTCGAAACCTGGCTCGACGCGGTGCCCGGAGCGCGGGCGAGCCGGCTCACCCGCCTGCAGGCCATGCACGCGCGCTGGCCGTTCTTTCGCAGCATGCTGTCGAACATGAGCATGGTGCTCGCCAAGACCGATCTGACCATCGCCTCGCGCTACGCCGATCTGGTGCCCGATGCGGCCGTGCGCGCCGCCATCTATCCCCGGCTCGCCGCCGAGCACGAGCGCACGGTGCGCTTCGTGCTGGCGGTGTCGGGGCAGCAGACGCTGCTCGACGACAATCCCACCCTCGCGCGCAGCATCCGCAACCGCTTCCCCTACCTCGACCCGCTCAACCACCTGCAGGTGGAGCTGCTGCGCCGCTATCGCGCCGGCCAGAGCGACGAGCGCACGCGCCGCGGCATTCATCTGACGATCAACGGGCTGGCGGCGGGCTTGCGCAACAGCGGTTGAACAGGCGCCGCTCCGGGTCGCACCCCGTGCCACGGCGCTGATGCGCCGGGTCTCGCCGCTGTGCTACGCTGTGCGCTGCCTGCCCAGCGCGTTCGCGCCCGTGCGCACTCCTTCGCGATGATCACCGCCGACCTGCTTCGTCCCGTGCCGCTGTTCGCCTCGTTGCCGCAGGCCGAGCTCGAGACCCTCGCCGGCAACGGCGCCGACATCCGCCTGCGCGTCGGCGACTGGCTGGTACGCGAGGGCGAGCTGGCGTCGTTCTTCGTGCTGCTCGAGGGCCGCATGGAGGTGGTCAAGGAGTTCAACGGTGTCGCCCGGGTGCTTACCACCTATGCGCCGGGCGCATACTTTGGCGAAGTGCCGCTGCTGCTCGGCGCGCCCGCGGTGGCGAGCCTGCGCGCGCTCGAGGCCTCGCGCGTCTGTGCCTTCGAAGCGGCCGATTTCCGCCGCCTCATCGCCAGCTGCTCGCATCTCAACGGCGAGATCATGAAAACGATGGCCACGCGGGTCGGCCACCTGCAGGCGGCCACCAGCGCAACGCCGACCGCCACCGCGACGATCGTAGGTCATCGCTTCGACCTGGCCTGTCATCACGTGCGCGACTTTCTGGCGCGCAATCGCATCGCCTTCAAGTGGATCGACCCGACGCGGCCGGACCTCAACCCGGGCGTTGCACCACCGCAACCGGGCGACAGCTATCCGGTGGTCGTCCTCGCCGACGGCACGCGGCTGGTCACGCCGACCCTGCGCGAACTCGCCGAAGCGCTCGGGCTGCAGACGAGACCGGCGACGGCGAGCTACGACGTGGCGATCATCGGCGCCGGCCCGGCGGGCCTCGCCGCGGCCGTGTATGGCGCGTCCGAGGGCCTGTGCACGATCCTGATCGAGCGCGAAGCGCCGGGCGGGCAGGCGGGTACCTCGTCGCGGATCGAGAATTACCTGGGCTTCCCGACCGGCGTTTCCGGCGAGGAGCTCGGTTCGCGCGCGTTGCAACAGGCCCAGCGTTTCGGAGCGGAAATCGTGGTTGCTCGACAGGTCGTGGGCATCGAGGCCGATCCTGCGACGCGCGTGCGCGCCGTGCGGCTCGACGGCGACGAGCGGGTGAGCGCGCGCAGCCTCATTTTGACCACTGGCGTGAGCTGGCGCCAGCTTGAAGCGCCCGGCTGCGATACCTTTCTTGGCCGCGGCGTCTACTACGGCGCGGCCAGGACCGAGGCGCTCAGCTGCCGCGGCCAGGACGTGTTCCTGGTCGGCGGCGGCAACTCGGCCGGGCAGGCGGCGATGTTCTTTGCCAATTACGCGCAGTCGGTGCAGCTGCTCGTGCGCGGCTCCTCGCTGGCGGTGACGATGTCGCGCTATCTCATCGATCAGCTGGCGACGAAGGACAATATTCGGGTCCGAACGCAGCAGCGCATCCGGCGTGTCGAGGGCGGCGATCACGTCGAACGCGTGGTCATCGAGGACCGCCGCACAGGCGCGGTCACTACCGAGCCCGCGGCGGCGGTGTTCGTGTTCATCGGTGCCGACGCCGAAACCGCGTGGCTGCCCGCAGCCGTGATTCGGGACGCGCGCGGCTACGTCTGCACCGGCAGGGACGTCACCGACCTGGTCGCGCGCAACAACGGCCACTGGCCGCTCGAGCGCGACCCGTTCCTGCTCGAAACCAGCGTGCCGGGCATTTTTGCCGCCGGCGACGTGCGCCATGGGTCGATCAAGCGCGTCGCCGCCGGCGTGGGCGAGGGCAGCATGGCGATCGCCTTCGTGCATCAATACCTGGCCTGATCGCCGCCTGGAGGGACCTATGCAAGGGTTGCGTGAGCGCTTCGGCCGGTCGCTGCGACTGGCGCTGGTCGGCGGCGGCCCGGCGGCGTGGATCGGGCGCATGCATCAGACCGCCGCCGAGCTCGACGGCTACTGGCAGGTCGTCGGCGGCGTGTTCTCCAGCGATCCGGCGCGCTCGCGCGAGGCCGGCGCCGCGCTGCGCGTCGATCCGGCGCGCAGCTACGGCGCCTTCGCCGAGCTCATCGAGCGGGAAAAGGCGCGCACCGACGGCATCGACGCGGTTGCGATCATGGCCCCGAACGACACCCACTATCCGTTCGCGGCGGCGGCTCTGGACGCCGGGCTCGACGTGGTGTGCGACAAGCCGGTGACGCACGATTTTGCCCAGGCCTGCGATCTGGTCGCGCGCACGCGCCGCAAGCAACGGCTGTTCGCCATCGCCCACGGTTACTCGGCGTATCCGATGACCCGCTATGCGCGCGAAGTCGTTCGCGACGGGGTGCTGGGAAATCTGCGCCTGGTGCAGGTGGAGTACATCCAGAGCGGGCTTGCGACGCGGGTCGAGGACGCGCCGGCCAACAATCGCTTCCGCTGGCTGCTCGATCCCAAGCGCAGCGGGCTCGCGCTGGTGATGAGCGCGATCGGCTGCCACGCCCAGCACCTGGCGTGCTTCGCCGCCGGCAGGAACGCGACGCGGCTGTGCGCCGACGTGCGCGCGCTCGTGCCGGGGCGCACGGTAATCGATTACGTGTCGGCATTGTTCGAGCTCGATGGTGGAGCGCGCGGCACGTTGACCGTGACCCAGGCCGCGGCAGGGGGCGAGAACGACATCCGCCTGCGGGTATATGGAGACAAGGGCATGCTCGACTGGTCGCACCGGGAGTTGAGCTACCTCACGCTTGCCCTGCAGGGCGAGCCGGTGCGCTTGATCGGCCGCGGCGATCCGCAGCTGCCCGCCACCATCCTCGCCGCGGGACGCGCCCCGCGCGGTCATCCGGAAGGCCTGCGCGAGGCGTTCGCGAACATCTACGCGGAGCTCGCGCAGGAGCGCATGGCGCGCTCGCTGGGTGAGCCGCCGCCGGCATTTCCCTATCCGCACATCGAGGAGGGCGCCCATACCATGGCCTTCATCGAGGCCTGCCTCGCGGCCCAGGCGAGCGGCAGCTGGGTGCCTGTCGCGGCGTTGCCCATGGAATAGACGAGAAAGCGTCTCTTCGCGGAAGGCACTTGACTTATAATATCGTAAGATATATCTTGAAACTGTGTGCCCAATGGGCCAACCCACCGTATGGAGACACGAGTGCATCGTTATTTCCGCGGGTACGGCGACTACTGCGGCGGGCGGCACGCCCGCCGCCACGGCTTCGGCGGTTTGTTTGGCGGCGTGGCCGGGGGCCGCGGCTTCGGCTGGCACGGCTTTCGTTCCGGGCGCAAATTGGGCGGGGACGACTTGCAGTTGGTGGTCCTCGCGCTGCTCGCCGACAAGCCCTGTCACGGCTACGAAATCATGAAGGCGCTCGAGGAGCGTTCCGGCGGCTTCTACAGCCCGAGTCCGGGCATGGTCTATCCGGCGCTCACCTACCTCGAGGAGATCGGCTATGCCTCGGTGGAGGCGGAGGGCGCGAAGAAGCTCTATCGCATCACCGCCGAAGGACGCGCCCATCTGGAGCAGAACCGTCGCGTCGTCGACGCGATCTTCGCCCAGCTCGCCTGGGTCGGTGACAAGATGGAGCACGTGCGGCGGGTGTTTGCGGGCGACGAGGCGGGCGCCGGGGAAGGCGAGCAAGCGCGCCGCGGCTGGAGCGCGGAATTGAACGCCGCGCGCCGCGCGCTGCGGGCGGAACTCTCCGCCCTGATCGACGCCCCGGCCGACGAACAGCGCCGCGTGGCGGAGATACTCGACCGCGCGGCGAAGGAGATCCGCGGCAAGTAGGCGCGCAGCGCCTTCCCGCTCAAGCTGCGCCGGCGCCGGGCCTTTCCTGCAGCCATTGCTCGGCGGCGGCCACCGACGTGAACAGGCGCAGGTTGACGCCGCGGTTGGCGGCGGCGTCTTCGGCAAACTCCATGCGCGGCGGATCGTGCTCGGGATTGTGGTCGATGAGCGCGATGCGCTTGAGCCATTTCGCCGCCTCGGGCGCGCGCTGCGCAACGATCTGCAGCACCGCGGAGAGGCGAATGCTCGGGCCGGAGAGATTCTCCTCGATCAGGACTGCGCGCAGGTTGCGCTCGATGCAGGCCTGGTGGATATCCTGCGTGTAGTCGAGCACGGTCTGCTGGCTGTTGCTGCCGGTGACCCGCGCGTGCAGGAAACCGGGGCGGGATTCGAGGCTAAGGGAGTAGGGCATCGCCGAAGGACAACCCGCCCCAGGCTCACTACCGAAGCTGCGAGTCGCAGGTCGCCGGCAGGTAGGCGGCGGGAATATCGATGGGCACGCACAGCCAGTGCAGCTTCTGCCACGCGTCAACAGCCGGGGCGAGCAGGATTGACTTGCCCTGGAGCTCCGGCACGGCGGCGCCCAGATCGATGCGCACGCGGCCGTTCTTCGCATTGAGGTCCACCGCGGCGATCAGGCCGTAGGCCGGATTGGCGCGCACCGCCTGGTAATCGGGCCTCTGCGGGATCGCGCGCGAGCGCTGCCACCCATCCTCGACCTGGCGTTGCAGGGGCCTGACCGCGGCGACGACCTGCTCCAGGGCGGCGCGCAGTGTGTGCGCGTGATAGGCGATCTGCAATCGCGACCCGATCAGGCTGCCGGCGCACAGCAGCATTCCCGTGCCGAGCAGCAGCGCCTGCAGGACATCGGTCGGCCTGCGTTGCAGCAGGCGCTTGGCCGCGGCCTCCGCGGTGCGCGCATGCTTCTCTGCCCGCCGCACCAGGCGCCTGACGCGGCGGTAATAGAACGCGTTGGCGAAGGTCGCGCAGACGACGGACGGGAGCAGCCAGGAGAACAGCGCCGCGCACGCCCACCAGGCCAGGACGGAAGTGCCGCGCGGAAACTCGAAGCTGGTGAAGGCGAGCGCGCCCAGCAGCGGCAGCAGCGCGCAGGCGATGCCATATCCCCACAGCTTGCGATAGAACGCCCAGACAGGCGGCAGCGCGAACGCGGGCCAGTTCCAGCTCGGCCCGCCTCGGCCGCGGCGCTCGAAGCCGACAAAGCGACGCGCGTAATAGTCGGCGTGGGGGCCCACGGCAATCCGGAACAATACGGCGAGCGCGGGCCGGACCCGCCGCTCGTCCTGGCCGGCGCGAACGTAAGCCGGGAAAGCGATGGAATCGAGCAGGCGGGACAACCCGCCTGCCGACGGCGGCAGGCCCGCGCCGATGGCGCCGGCGTTTCCGAGTACGGGGGTGGCTAACATGATCTGTCCTCGCTGATGCGCCAAAGCCTGGCCATCGCGCGCCGGGTTGTCGTGCCCGGCGACTGCCCGACGCCGCCTAGTCTAATACCACGCACCGCGATGCGGCGGCAGCCCCGGCATCGAAAACCCGAGGCTCGCGAGCGCCTCGAAGAGCGCCTCCTGCTGCGCGACGTTGAGCTCGACCAGCGGCGGGCGCACCGTTGCCCATTGCGCATCGGCGGCATGATGCGCGAGCGTCGCCTTGAGCGCCGGGATCATCGGCCACTTCTGCAGCGTTGCGCGCACCGCATCGAGCGCCGCCTGCTTCGCGTCGGCATCCGCGTCCTGCCAACGGCGTGCGAGTTCTGCAATCGGCGCCGGGTTGACGTTGGCTGCGGCGGTGATGCAGCCGGCGCCTCCGCCGCGCAGTGTCGCGAGCAGGAAGGTCTCGCTGCCGGCGAACACGTCGAAGCCCCGCCCTTGAAAGCGCTCGAGCATCGCCTGCGTATTGCTCCACTCCCCGGAGCTGTCCTTGATCCCGGCGACGATGCCAGGATAGGCCGAGAGCAGGCGCTCGATCAGCGCCAGGCTGATCGGGATCTGCGATACCGGCGGGATGTGATAGAGATAGATGCGCAGGCGCTCGTCGGCCACGCGCTCGATGATCTCGGCGTAGCTGCGGAACAGCCCGTCGTCCGAAACGCCCTTGTAGTAGAAAGGCGGCAGCATAAGCACGCCGGCGCAACCCAAGCCCACCGCGCGGCGGGTGAGCTCGATCGAGTCGGGCAGCGCGCAGCACCCGGTGCCGGGCATCATGCGCGCAGGCGGCAGGCCGGCGTCGATCAGCGCCTGGAGCAATGCGATCTTTTCGGGCACCGACATCGAGTTCGCCTCGGAGTTGGTTCCGAACACGGCAAGTCCGACGCCCTGGTCAAGCAGCCAGCGGCAATGGCGGATGAAGCGCGCGGGGTCCGGGCGCAGCGTGGAATCGAAAGGTGTGATCACCGGCGATAACACGCCGCGAATTCGTGCCGGGCTCGTCAATTGGAGATGACCGTGTGCGCGATGAAGGCATCCTACACGAACGGGGCAGCCGATTCCACGCGGCCGCCCGATCCGGATTCGAGTTCGAGCGCGATGACGGCTCGGCGGACCGGGCTCGTGCACATCGGACTTGTCGTCATCGGAGCGCGATGTCGTGGTTGCAGTCGATGGGGAGCCGCCCGGCTGCGGCTCGGCGGCGCGCGCTCCTCGCGGGTGATGGCATGAAGCAAAGAGCCTGCCCGCTGACATGCATCACGTCCCTCGGTGATCGGTGCGCGGCACAGGCGTGAACGCGGCGGCCTTCGTGCCGCCCGGCGACGGGTTCAGGCCGGCGGCGCGGCGCCCTCGACTGCGATGAGCTTCGAGCGTGCCGTCCGGTGCCGCAGCTCGATGAGCGGGCGATAGGCCGGCGAATCGTGAAAGGCCTTGAGTGCCGCCATATCGGGAAACTCGATGACGGCGATCCGCGTGGGGGTCCAGCTGCCCTCGAGCGCTTCGATGCTTCCGCCGCGCACGAGGTAGCGCCCGCCATGGGCGGCGATGAGCGCCGGCACGCGCTTGCGGTACTCCTCGTATCCCGCCGGGTCGGTGATGTCGATATCGGCGATCAGGTAGGCAGGCATCGTACGGTCCTCCAAGTTGGAAGGCGTCACTGCTTGGGCGCGTAGAAGGCGTAGCGAGCTTGGTAGGGAATGCGGATTTCGCTGCCGGCCTGCGCCGCCTGGCTGCAGCCCTCGGCGGGCGCCTTGCCGCCGACGGTGTGCAGGCGCTGGATGCTGGTGATCTTGCCCAGCATGCCGCTGCCGGAGCTCGACCTGGCGCTCAGAAGCAGCCATGGAATCGCATTTGGATCCGGGCCGTCATCGCGCGCCTTGAGTTCGCCCACGACCTTGCTGCCGTCGTCGCCTTCCCAGGTCGGGCCGCCATAATGCTTGCCCACTTTCTTGCCGCTCGCGTCGAACAACTCGGCTTCGGGCGCCTTCAGGGTCCACTCGAACTTCGTCGCGTCGTCCTTGCGCGCGGTGCAGACGTAGATCTGGACGCCCTCTCCCCGAAGGTCGAGCGCGAGCGCCTGATCGGCGCCCACCCGGAGCTTGTCCGGGACCCCGGGCAGGGTCGCAGCGAGCGCAACGACGCTCAGGGCGAGCCACGCCGATAGGGCGGCGCTTGACACGGCAACGACACGACGCGCTTGCATGAGAACTCCTGCGTTCAGGGCATCTCGCCAGGCTCGGATTATCGCCGCGACTTGACGATGGCTGGATACCCGATATAATCCGGGTACCGCATATTTGTTCGGAATGCGCATGCCGCCCCGTAGCCGCCGCCCGTTTGCGCACCTGCAGCGCATGGCGCAACCCTCGCCCCGGCTGACGGCACGGCAGGGGCAGATCCTCGATTGGATCCGCAGCTTCATCGACGCGCAGGGGATGCCGCCGACGCGCTCGGAGATTGCCGCGGGCCTCGGCTTTGCCTCGCCCAGTTCAGCCGAGGATCATCTGCAGGCGCTCTCGAAGAAGGGGGCGCTGGAGATCGTTTCCGGCGCCGCGCGCGGATTGCGGCTGAAGGACATTCCGGGCGTGCCGGTGCAGGGCAGCCTGCCGCTGGTCGGCCGCGTTGCCGCGGGGAGCCCGATCCTCGCGCTCGAGAACGTCGAGGCGCATTACCGCCTCGATCCGGGCTTGTTCGCGCCGCGCGCGGACTACCTGTTGCGCGTCCAGGGCACGAGCATGCAGGGCGCGGGCATTCTCGATGGCGACCTGCTCGCCGTCCACCAGAGCGCCACCGCGCAGCCCGGGCAGATCGTCGTCGCCCGCATCGAGGACGAGGTCACGGTGAAGCGCCTGAAACGCCGCGGCGGTGAAATAATCCTGCTGTCCGAGAATCCCGAATTCCAACCGATCGTAGTCGATCCCAGGCGCACGGCGTTCGCCATCGAGGGCATCGCCGTGGGCCTGGTGCGTGGAGGCAAGTCATGGTGAGCACGATGCGCAGATCGGCGGCCAAGCCCGCGACCCTGGAAGAACTGCCCAACGTGGGCAAGGCGGTCGCCGCCGATCTGCGCGCCATCGGCATCCGCCAGCCGGCGCAACTCCGGCGCAAGGATCCCTACGCGCTGTACGACCGTCTCAATCGTGTCACGGGGATGCGTCACGATCCGTGCGTGCTCGACACGTTCATCGCTGTAGTCCGTTTCGTCGAAGGCGGGCCGCCGCGGCCGTGGTGGGCCTACACGGCCGAGCGCAAGCGCGCGCTGTCGAAGCGCAAGCGAAGGTCGACCTGACCGGCGCTGCCTGAATGCGCGCAATCCCGGCGGCGCGAGCGCGCTTGGCCGACCTGTCGTCCGTGGCCCATTCATGATGCAAAGCAAAAGGAGCGAGTCCATGGTTCAAGCCGTCCCCACCGCCTATGCCGGTGTTACGCCCTATCTCATCGTCCGCGACGCCGCGCGCGCGATCGAGTTCTACACCAGGGCCTTTGGTGCCACCGAGCTCATGCGCTTTCCCGGCCCCGACGGCAAGATCGGCCACGCCGAGATCAAGATCGGCGCGGGCATCGTCATGCTCGCCGACGAGTCGCCCGCGGCCGGGCACAAGAGCCCGCAGGCCCTCGGCGGCACCGCGGTCTCGCTGCTGTTCTACGTGCCCGACGTCGACGCCCGCTTCGCCAGGGCCGTCGCCGCCGGCGGCACGGTCATGAACCCGCTCAAGGACCAGTTCTATGGCGATCGGAGCGGAACGATCACCGATCCGTTCGGCCATATCTGGACCATCGCCACCCACACCGAGGACGTGTCGGAAGCGCAGATGCAGCTGCGCCTGGCGGCGATAGCCCAGGGCGAAAAGACCGCTTGAACGCAACGGAGGATTCCATGACCGAGCCCGCAGCCGTCGTCGCCGTCGACGTCAAAGCCGAATCCGGGGCCAGCTATCCCGAGCCGTTCGACGCGCGCATGGGCGGCGCCAATTGGCGGCGGCTCGGCAACGTCTTCGGGCTGACCCAGTTCGGCATCAACCTGGAAACCTTTCAGCCGGGGGCGCAGTCCGCGCTTCGACACTGGCACACGCTCAGCGACGAGTTCGTGTACGTGCTCGAAGGCGAAATGGTGTTGCGCACCGACGCCGGCGAGACGCTCCTGCGACCGGGCATGTGTGCCGGCTTCAGGGCGGGCGCGCGCAACGCCCATCACCTGGTCAATCGCTCGGACCGGCCCGCGCGCCTGCTGGTGATCGGCAGCCGCGTTCCGGGCGACAACTGCTTCTATCCGGACGACGATCTGCTCTGGGTCGACACCGCGGCGGGCAGTCACGCCGCGCACAAGGATGGCCGGCGCTACGAATGAGTCCCGGAGGATGAGGCGAGCGACGGGAGCAGGCGTGTACACGCTGTACGGCAAGAAGGGCTCAGGCTCGGCAAGCACACAGATCGCGCTCGACATCATCGGCGCTCCCTATCGCATCGTCGAGACGGCGTCGTGGGAGACGAACGCCGCGTTTGCCGACCTGCTCAAGGCCAATCCGCTCGGCCAGATTCCGACCCTGGTATTGCCCGACGGCAGCGTGCTGTCGGAAAGCGCGGCGATACTCATCCATCTGGGCGAGCTCCATCCGGAGAGCGGGTTGCTGCCGCGCGCCCCTGCGCAGCGGGCTCAGGCCGTGCGCGGCATGGTGTTCGTCGCCGCCAACTGCTATGCCGCGATCAGCGTCATCGATTTCCCCGAGCGCTGGTGCTCCGACGCCGACCACGATGACGCCGTCAAGGAACGTATCCGTGCCGGCGCCCGCGGGCGACTGCACGCGTACTGGGAAATGTTCGCCGACATTTTTCCGGCGCGACCCTACCTCGGCGGCGAGCGCCTCGGCGCGCTCGACGTGCATGCGGCGGTCGTATCGCGCTGGTCGGGCGCGCGAGCGCATCTCCAGGCGTGCCGGCCCGAGTTCTACGCCACCCTGATGCGCATCGAGGCTCAGCCGCAGGTTGCGGCGGTGTTCGCGCAACACTGGCCGAAGGGCTGATCAGCAGCAGGGCAATGCGGGCGTTTATAATGGGCGGTGACGGCCGGCCCTGGGCCCTGCCGCGCGACCGGTTCGAAGCACCGCAATGCGCATCCTCCTCTGCAACGACGACGGCTATTTCGCGCCCGGTCTGGAACGCCTCGCCTCCGAGCTTCGCGCGCACGCCGACATCACCGTGGTCGCGCCCGAACGCGATCGCTCCGGTGCATCGAACTCGCTGACGCTCGACCGCCCGCTGACGGTACGGCGCGCGCCCAACGGCTTCCTGTTCGTCAACGGCACGCCCACCGACTGCGTGCACCTGGCGGTGACCGGACTGCTCGACGAGCTGCCGGACATGGTCATTTCGGGCATCAACCTGGGCGCCAACATGGGCGACGACACGATCTATTCGGGTACCGTCGCCGCGGCCACCGAAGGCTATCTTCTGGGCATCCCCTCGCTCGCCGTTTCGCTGACCAGCAAGATCGGGCGCCATTTCGAGACCGCGGCCGCGGTGGTTGTCGAACTGCTGCAGCGCCATCGCGAGCAGCCGCTCGGCAAGTGGCTGCTCAACGTCAACGTTCCCGACCTCGCGCAGCGCGAGCTTGCCGGTTATCGGGTCACCCGCCTGGGCAGGCGGCACAAGGCTGAGCCGATGATCAAGACCGAAACCCCGCGCGGGGAGACCTGTTATTGGGTTGGCGCCGCCGGGCCGGCAGCCGATGCCGGCGAAGGTACCGATTTCCAGGCGGTCGAGGCGGGGTATGTCTCGCTGACCCCGCTGCAGATCGACCTGACGCATCGCGCCGAGATGGCGCGCGTGGCGGAGTGGCTGCACCAGACGGTGTCGCCGTGAGCGGCGGCGGGGAGAGGTTCAACGGCATCGGCATGACGTCGACGCGCACGCGCACGCGCATGATCGAGCGGCTGCGCGAGCAGGGGATCAAGGACGAGGCGGTGCTCGCCGCGATGGCCGCCGTGCCGCGGCACATTTTCGTCGAGGACGCACTGGCGATTCGCGCCTACGACGACGGCCCGCTGCCGATCGGCGCGGGACAGACGATTTCGCAGCCGTACGTCGTGGCGCGCATGACCGAGCTGCTGCGGGCAGGAGAGCGACTCTCGCGGGTGCTCGAAATCGGCACCGGCTGCGGCTACCAGACCGCCATCCTCTCTCAGCTCGCCGACGAGGTGTACACGGTCGAGCGCATCGCCTCGCTGGTGGCCAAGGCGCGGCGCAACCTGCGCGCGCTCAAGGTCGCCAACGTGCGCATCATGCACGGCGATGGCACCGCCGATCTGGGCGAGGTGCTCGAAGTCGACGGCATCATCGTCACGGCGGCGGCGAGGCAGGTGCCCTCGGCCCTCCTGCGTTACCTGAAGGTCGGCGGGCGAATGGTCCTGCCTTTGGCCCGCTACGACGACGAGTTCAAGGGCGTGCAACTGCTTACCGTCATCGACAAGGCGCCCGGCGGGGTCCGCGAGCAGACGTACGATGCGGTAAGATTTGTGCCGCTGCTCTCCGGACTCGCATGATCGATCGCGCCCGTTCTCACCTCATCGCATTGGGCGTCGCGCTCGCCGTCGCCGGTTTGCTCGCCGGATGCGCGTCGCCGCCGCCGCGGGTGGCCGTTCGCGCGCCGATTCCGGCGGCCAATCAAGTCCCGCCGCCTCCGGTGGCGCTGCCCGGGCGCGAACCCGAGCCTGCGCCGGCGACCTACGTGGTCAAGCGCGGCGACACGCTCTACCAGATCGCACTTGATCACGGGCTCGATTATCGCGAGCTCGCGGCCTGGAACGGCATCGAGAACGTCAACGTGATTTATGTCGGCCAGGTGCTCCTTGTCGGGCCGCCCGCTGGCGGCGGTGCGGCCACCACCGCGCCGCTTGTCACCGGGGCGCCGGTCACCCCGAGCGGAACCGAGGTGCGGGCGCCGACGGCACCGCCGTCGCCCACCGCCTCCGCGGGCGGGCATCCCAACACGCCGACCTTCAAGACCGAACCGAAGGCAATCAAGCTGCCATATTCCGAGCAGGTCTTGGCGCAGCTGCAGCACCAACCCTCGGCGGTTCCGGAGGCGCGGGCGACGCCGGCGCCGAGTGTCTCTGCGCCGGCGCCGGGCGCGACGGCCCCCGCGCCGCCGCTGCGGGCCGACTCCGGTCGCGTGCCCGAAATCGATAACGACAGCCTGGGCTGGATCTGGCCGGCGCAGGGCAAGATCGTCGCCGGCTTCTCCGAGTCGGCCAACCTCAAGGGTATCGACATCGCCGGCAGATCCGGGGAACCGGTCGTGGCCAGCGCTGCCGGCAAGGTCGTCTACGCGGGAACCGGCCTGCGCGGCTACGGCAAGCTCATCATCGTCAAGCACAACAACACGTTTCTGTCGGCGTACGCGCACAACAAGGAGATCGACGTAAAGGAAGGACAACAGGTCGCCAAAGGCCAGAAGATCGCCGAAATGGGCGATACCGACGCCGACCAGGTCATGCTGCACTTCGAGATTCGCCGTCTCGGCAAGCCGGTCGATCCGACCAAGCTGCTGCCGCCCACATGACCGTCGACCGCGCGCGCCTGGACGATGACGGCGAGCCGGCGATCGCACGCGAGCCGGACACCCGGACCCGGGAGCTGCCGCTCGAAGTGCCGGTCGAGGGGGTCGGTGCCGACTTCCTCAACGACGTCACCCAGATTTACTTGAACGAGATCGGCCAGAACCCGCTGCTCACGGCGGCGGAGGAGCTCGATTGCGCGCGCGCGACGCGCGCCGGCGACTTCGAATCGCGGCAGAAGATGATCGAGCACAACCTGCGGCTCGTCGTGAGCATCGCCAAGCACTACCTGAACCGCGGGCTGACGCTTGCCGACCTGATCGAGGAAGGCAACCTGGGCCTCATTCACGCCCTCGAAAAATTCGACCCGGAACGCGGATTCCGCTTCACGACCTACGCCACATGGTGGATCCGGCAATCGATCGAGCGCGCGATCATGAACCAGTCGCGTACCATTCGCCTCCCCGCGCACGTGGTCAAGGAGCTCAACATCGTGCTGCGGGCCCTGCGCCATCTCGAAACGCACGGCATGCTCGGCGAGTCGCGCGAGCCGACGCTCGATGACGTCGCGCATCTGCTGGGCAAACCGGTCGGGCAGGTGCGCCGGATTCTGGGTTACAACGAGCACGTCACCTCGCTCGACGCGCCTGTCGACGCCGAGCAGGGACTGTCGGTCGGCGACCAGCTCGCCGACGACGACGCACCAACCCCGGAGCTGGTCCTGCACAACAGTGAGATCGAGCGCTGGATACGGCAGTGGCTCGACGAATTGTCCGACCGGCAGAGGCGGGTCATCGAGCGCCGGTACGGCTTGAGCGGGGTCGAGGTTGCGACGCTGGAGCAACTGGCGCGCGAACTGGGCGTCACCCGCGAGCGCGTACGGCAGATCCAGGCCGAGGCGCTCGACAAGCTGCGCGCGCGGCTGCGCGTGCGCGGGCTTTCGCGCGACGCGCTGCTCTAGGTACGCTCCCGCGCCATGCCGCGCAGAGCGCGCGCGCCGGGCAGGGAGGCGACGCCCGCGCGCAGGCTGGACAGCAGTTCGTTGCGTCGCGCGTCGGCTGGCCCATAGCGAAGCAGCGCGTAATTCTCCCCGATGCGGCAGAGCGGCGCGCTCCACTGCGGCCACCGCGCCGCGGCGCGCTGCGCATAGTGCAGCGGGCCCTCGGTGGGGCGCCGCGGCAGGCCCGCGCGCGCCAGGCGGCGACCAAGCCTGGTCCACGATGCGAGCGCCGGGTCCCGCTGCGCATGCCGGAGCTGCGCGAGGGCCAGCATCGCGAGCCCCCAGGCGAGCGCGATCGCCGCGACCAGCGCCACGATCTGCCACGGTCTGGCGCGCTCGAGGCCGAGATCGCGCAAGGCATCCTTCTGGCGCTGCAGGTTGAAGCCGACGACCCCGCGCTGCCATTGGTAATTGACCGCGTCCCAGTGCAGGCGCAGGTCCTTGAGCCAGGTCATGTCGAGGCGGGCGAGGTAGGGCACCGGTTCGCCTTGCGGCAGCGCCGCGCCCAGGCCGCTCTCGATGCGCGATGGCGCGACCGCCGCGGTCGGATCGAAGCGTTGCCACACGCCGTCGAGCAGCGCTTCGGCCCACGCGTGCGCGTCGGAGTCGCGCACGATCATGTAGTCGCCAGCCGGGTTCATCTCCCCGCCCTGATAGCCGGTGACCACGCGCGCTGGAATGCCCGCGGCGCGCAGCAGCACCACGAACGCGCTGGCGTAGTGCTCGCAGAACCCGCGCCGGGTGTTGAAGAGAAAGTCGTCGACGCCGTCACCGACCAGCGGCGGCGGGGCCAGCGTATAGACGAACGGTTCATTGCGGAACCAGTCGAGCAAAGCGGCGATGAAGGCGCGATCGTTGTCCGAGCGGCCGCGCAACTCGCGCGCGAATTCGACCGTCCGCGGGTTGCCCTGCGGCAGCCGCAGATTGTCGGGGCGCTCGAAATCACCGCTGGCGGCGAAGCGGTCGCTCAGTGCCGAGCGCTGCGTATAGCGTATCGACTGCGCGACCGGCACGGCTGCCAGAAGTTGCCGGTCATAGGTGAGCTGTCCGAGGATGCGAGCGGGCCCGGCACTCGACTGCGGTTCATCGGTGGCCGCCTGCGGCCGGCCGGCCGCCTGCTCGAGGGCGAACAGCCACAGGCGGTTATTCGGCTCCATGGTGACCGTGTATTCGATCGTTCGCGCGGACGGGTCGGGAGACGTTTCCAGCGATTGCCGGCGCCGCAACACCCCGGTCCACTCCACGCCGTCGAAGCGCGACAGCACCGGGCCGCGCCAGTAGCGCAGCGCGCGCGGCGGGGGTGGGCCGTTGAAATCGACGCGGAAGGCCACTGCGTCGGAGAGCGACAGCTCGCTGATGGTGCCCGGCTGCATGGTATCCGACAGGCCGGTGCGCGCCCCGGCGCCCATGGGCGAACCCCACAGCGGGCCGGCCAGGCGCGGAAAAACGAGGAACAGCAGCGCCGCCAGCGGAATGCCCTGAACGAGCATGCGCGCGGTCGCCGCGAGCGGCGCTTTCCAGTTGCTCGTCGCCGCCGGCGTGGCCCGCAGCACGGCGAGCACACCGCCGAGCACGAGCACCGCGGGCAAGGCGATGGCCGCGGCGGCGATGCTCTGGCCGTAGAAGAACTGGGTCAGGGTCAGGAACAGCGCCAGGCACACCAACAGGCCGCCGTCGCGCGGGCTCTTCGCTTCGAGGTACTTGATGCCCACCAGCACATACAGGTAGGCAACACAGGGATCGCGGGCCAGGAAATAGCCGAAGTGCCAGCGAATGCCGAACGCCACGGCGAGAGCGAGCACCGGCAGCAGCCAGCGCCGCCGCCGCGCCGGTGGACGATCCGCGGGCAACAGCAGCCGCGCCGCAACCAGCGCCGAACCGCCGGCCGCGATCCAGAGCGGCAAATGGCCCCACAGCGGCACCTGCGCGAGGACGACGAGCGCGGCAAGCCAGGCGAGCTGCGCGCGAGAGAGCGGTGCGGCGGGAGCGGCGGCGAAGATCACGATCCGGGCTCAGGCGGAAACAGGGCGAGCGCGGTCAGCGCCGCGCGCCGATGACCGGCGCCCGAGCCCGGGGGCAGGTCCGTCCCGGGCAACGTGAGGCCGAAGGTGCGCGCCTCGCGCTCAGCGGCAAGAATCCAGGCGCAAAGTCGCGCCAGCCGTGCTTCGCTGCCCAGGCTCGGCGGCAGCTCAGCCCAATGAAATTCGAGCGTTCCTCCGCCGCCCGTCCCCTCGAACTGCTTCGTGTACCAGCTCGCGCCGCGGGCGACGGCTTTCCAGGCGATGCGGTTCAAGGCATCGCCCGGACGGTAGTCACGCAAACCGGCGAGTTCGGCGTCGGCGGCGCGCACGCTGTGCCGCAGGTCGAATCCGTCGCCGCCGGGTGGCAGCCGCGGCGGCGGCGATTCCGGTGCCGGATAGGCGATGCCGGCGAGAGGAAAATGCACGTACGCCCAGCCGCGCCACAGCCCGAGCGGAAAGTCGGTCGACAGCGTGAGGCGGCCGAGGGCAACGCGGCCGCGCCGGGGCGCGACCAGGGCCACCTGCACCGGCCGCGTTGCACCCGCGGGCAGGTCGATGGTCACCGCGGGACCCCCAGGCGTCGCGACCACGATCCCGTATCGCGGCGCGCCCGCGTTGGCAAGCGATAGCGTGAAGGTGATCTCGGCACCGACGAAGGCCTCGCCGGCGGCGAGCGGCGACACGGCGATGCCGGCGAGATTGCGCCATGTCTGCAGCATGGCCGCGGCGACGAGCCCGCTCACCAGAAACGTCAGGGCGTAGCCGAGCGAGAGCGCATAGTTCATCGATGTCACCAGCATGGTTCCCAGCGTCGCGCACACGGCGAGGCCGCGCCGGGTCGGCAGGATGTAGATGCGGCGATGCCGCAGCACGACCGGGGCCCGATCGACGGGCGCGACGCGCCACATCCTCTGGCGCCAGCGCCGGGCCCATGACGGCGGGCCCGCGATGCTCCAGTGCAGGGCTGAATTCATTGCCCCGTCGCGGCAGGGTTCGGATGCAGCGCGAGCGGCGCTCGCACCTTACGGCAGCGGCACCGCGCGCAGCAGCGCTTCCGCCTGCGGGCCGCCGGCGCGGATGCTGCCGGCGAGGCGATGGCCGGCAACCGCAGGGAACACCGCCTGCACGTCCTCGGGCAGCACCATCGGCCGCCCGGCAAGCAGCGCCCACGCGCGCGCCGCGGCGACGAGCAGCAGACCGGCACGCGGCGACAAGCCGCGCTGAATGCCCGGTGCGCCGGTGCTGCCGCTCCCGCGCGAGGCGGCTAGCAGCGCCTGGACATAGTCGAGCAGCGCCGGCGCGACATGCACCGCAACCGCTTCGCGCTGCCAGGCGAGCAGGGTTGCCGCGTCGGCGCAGGGTGAAAGCGTGGGAATGCGCGCGCGCCGGTCTCCGGAGATCAACAGCTCGCGCTCCGCGTCCGGTTCGGGGTAGCCCAGTTCGATGGCCATCAGGAAGCGGTCGAGCTGCGACTCGGGCAGGGGATAGGCGCCAATCTGTTCGGCCGGATTCTGGGTTGCAATGACGAAGAACGGATCCGGCAGCGGGCGCGTTTCGCCATCGGCGGATACCTGACGTTCCTCCATCGCTTCGAGCAGCGCGCTCTGCGTCTTCGGCGGCGCGCGATTGATTTCGTCCGCGAGCACGACCGAGTGAAAAATCGGGCCGGCATGGAAGCGGAAGGCTTGCGCGGCCGGTTCGAAGATCGACACCCCCAGCACGTCGGCGGGCAGCAGGTCGCTGGTGAACTGGATGCGCGCGTAATGCAGGCCGAGCGTGCTGGCGAGCGCCTGGGCCAGGGTGGACTTGCCCACACCGGGGATATCCTCGATGAGCAGGTGCCCGCGGGCTAGCAGGCAGGCCAGGGCGAGCCTCAGAGGGGTGTCCTTGCCGACGACGATGCGGCCAAGCTGGCCGAGCACCTGCGCCAGGCGCTCGGGCACGGGGATCGCATAGCCTTGGGCGGGACGAACAGTCATCGGTGACACACAGCGCCACCGGCGTGGCGGCGCAAGGGGAAAGTCAGCACTATAGAGCCGGCAGGGCGTCTAGTCACGACCGCTGGCGGCGCGCTACACTCCGTTCGACCGCTTGCCGAGGCGGCGTTCCCCGCCTCGTCCCCTTTACTCGTTCGAGCCTGCTCTTGACCACCGCCTTTATCGCCCATTCGAGCTGCCGCCTGCACAACATGGGTCCGTTTCATCCCGAGTGCCCCGATCGGCTCGATGCGGTGCACGACGGCCTGATCGCCACCGGGCTCGACGCGCACCTCGCGCATTACGAGGCGCCGCCGGCGACCCTGGAGCAGCTCACGCGCGTGCACGACCGAGACTACGTCGACATGATCGAGGCGGCGAGCCCGGAATCGGGCATCTATTACCTGGATCCGGATACGGCGATGAATCCGCACTCGCTGAGCGCGGCGCGACACGCGGCCGGGGCGGTTGTGCTGGGTACCGACCTGGTGCTGCGTGGCGAGGCCCGTGCCGCGTTCTGTGCCGTGCGCCCACCCGGCCACCACGCCGAGCGCCGCCGCGCGATGGGCTTTTGCCTGTTCAACAGCGTCGCCGTGGGCGTGGCGCACGCGCTGGCGTACGGACTCAAGCGGGCGGCCGTGATCGACTTCGACGTGCACCACGGCAACGGCACCGAACAGATCTTCGCTGCCGATCCGCGGGTGGTGATGGTGGGCACGTTCGAATATCCGCTGTACCCCTACTCCGGGGTCGAGGCGGCGGGCCCCAACATGCACAACGTCGCGCTGGCCGCGGGCAGCGGCAGCGAAGCGTTCCGTGCGGCCATGACGGAAATCTGCTTCCCCGCGCTCGAGGCGCAGCGTCCCGAGATCCTGTTCGTGTCGGCGGGATTCGATGCGCATCGCGACGATCCTCTCGCCAACCTGTGCTTTACCGAGGCCGACTACGCCTGGGTTACCGCCGAGCTGGTCGCCCTCGCCGAACGCCACGCCCAGGGGCGGATCGTGTCGTCGCTGGAAGGCGGTTACGCACTGCCCGCGCTCGCGCGCAGCGCGGTGGCGCACGTCAAGGCGCTGGCGCAGCTCTGAGGTCGGGATGGAGCGGCGCCGATTCGTCACCGCCTGCGCCGCCATGGCCGCCGGCGGACTCGGCGCCTCGACCCGAGCCTGGGCCGCGGCCGTGCCGCGCCTGTACACGCGTACGCATCTGGTCGATATCCACGGCGATCCGATCAAGGCGCGAGGGCTCGTGGCGCTGACCAACTACGTATTCAATTACCCGTTCGTCGCGACGCCTTGCTTCCTCCTCGATCTTGGGCGGCCGGTTGGCGCTGCGCCGCTGTTGCGCGCCGATGGGGTCACCTACACCTGGAGCGGCGGCGTGGGCCCGCAGCGCTCGGTGGTGGCGTTTTCGGCGATTTGCGCCCACAAGCTCGCTTACCCGACGCGCGAGGTGAGCTTCATCCGCTTCCAGCCCCGTCGCTCGGCGACCTCGGACGGCAACGTCATCCACTGCTGCGCCGATCACAGCGTCTACGATCCGGCGGCGGGCGCGCGCGTGGTCAGCGGCCCGGCGCCGCAACCGCTCGCGGCGATCCTGCTCGACCACGACGCGGAGCGTGACGAACTGTTCGCCCTGGGCACGGCCGGCGCCGAGCAATTCGACGCGTTCTTCCGCAAATATGACTTCCGGCTGGTCCTCGACTACGGCGCGGGCAAGGCGCGGCTCCCCGTCGGCGCGACCACGGTCGTGCGCGAGCTGGCGCAATATTGCCGCCAGACCATCGAGTGCTGAGCGTCCGGCCGCAGCCGCGGCGCGGCTCTAGGCGGGCATCGACGCGTAACCGGGTTGCTCTTCGACCCGCCTGAGCCATGCGCGCAGCGCTGGAAAGCGCGCCAGATCGAACCCGCCGTCACCGGCGACGTGCGTGTACGCGTACAACGCTATGTCGGCGATGCTGTAGCGGCCGCCGACGAAAAACGCTGCCTGCGCAAGGTGGACTTCCATCACTTCAAGCGCGCGGTAGCCCCCTTCCATCTTGCTGTCGGCCAGCGCGCGCTGCGTGACGGGCTCGGGGTGGAACTTGCGCAAGTAACGCGCGACCGCGATGTAGGGCTCGTGGCTGTACTGCTCGAAAAACAGCCACTGCAGCGCGCGTGCACGGGGCAGGGCGCCGTCCGGCAGGAGCGGTGTGCCGTCGGCCAGGTACCACAGGATCGCGTTCGATTCGGGGAGATAGACTCCCGGCTCGATCTCCAGCACCGGCGCCTTGCCGTTGGCATTCATGGCCAGAAACTCCGGCCGGCGGGTATCGCCGCGCATGGGGTCGATTTCGGTCCAGGCATAGGGGCGACCGAGCGCTTCGAGCGCCATGCGCACCTTGTGGCAGTTGCCCGACGCCGACATGCCGTGGACCCGTAACATGGGACTCTCTCCTCGTCTATTGAATCCGGGTGCGCATCGCCGCCGCGTTGCCGACCGGCAGCAAGCGCCGTATGCTAAGCCATCGGCCTGGCGCAACTCCGCGCGGAGCTCGGGCCATGCTGCCGAGGAGGCCCGCCATGCCCCAACGCCCCGTTCGCAGCCTCGTCGCCAAGCAGACGATTCTCACAGCCGCGGCCGAAACCACGGTCGCGGAGGCAGCGCGCCTGATGAAGCAGAGGCAGCTCGGCGCGGTGATGATCGTCCGGGACGACGGCCGGCTGCTCGGCATCTTTACCGAGCGCGATGCGGTGTTTCGCGTCCTGGCCGAGGGGCGCGACCCGAAGGCGACTTCGCTCGCCGAGGTGATGACAGCGCGCCCGCAAACGATCGCTGCCGACAAGCCATTCAGCCACGCCCTGCTGATGATGTACGAGGGCGGCTTCCGCCACGTGCCGGTGGTTGAGCTGGGCAAGCCCATCGGCATGGTGTCGGCGCGCGACGCCCTGAGTCCGGAACTGCAGGAGTTCGAGTCGGAAGTGCAGCGGCGTACGCGCATCGGCGAGATTCTCGGCTAGCCCCGACAGCCCGGCGGCCCGCGCCTGCGGGCGGTTCAACTCGACCCGACCAAGACTGCTGCGGCCACCTTGCGGCCCTCCGCAGCGAGGATGTTGAACGTGCGACATGCCGCGGGCGTATCCATCACTTCGACGCCGATGCCGGCGTCGGTCAGCGCGCGCATGAGGCGCGGGTGCGGAAAGCGCAGGCTCGCGCCGGTACCGAAGAGCACCACCTCGGGCTGTAGTTCGGCCAGCGCGACGAAATCGGCTTCGCTCAGGGCCTCGAAACCCCCGGCAGCCCAGCCGCTTACCACTCGCTCGGGAGTCACCAGAATGTTGACGCGGTACTCCACCACGCCGAGCCGGACGTAGTCGGTGCCGTGACCGGTGAACATGTTGCCCGCGGCGCGGCTGAGGTGGAATTTCATCGCGAACAGGCGTCTCGCGCACCGATGGTGCGTTGCGGCAAGCGCTTAAATTCGCTACGATTATAGCCTCAACCCGCTGCTTGCGTCGCTCGGACGGTTCCGGGCGCTTACGCCAGGCAGAAGGATCCTGCATGGTTTCCCCCATCGAGCCGCAATTTGCGCGCATTGAGCGCCTGCCGCCGTACGTCTTCAACATCACCTCCGAGCTCAAGATGGCCGCCCGTCGCCGCGGCGAGGACATCATCGATTTCGGCATGGGCAATCCCGACGGCCCCACGCCGCGGCACATCGTCGACAAGCTCATCGAGACGGTGCAGCGAACCGACACGCACGGCTACTCGGTGTCGCGCGGCATCCCGCGGCTGCGCCGCGCCATCTGCCAGTGGTATCGCCGGCGCTGGGAAATCGAGCTCGATCCGGACACCGAGGCCATCGTCACCATCGGCTCGAAGGAAGGAATCGCCCACCTGACGCTCGCCACGCTCGGGCGTGGCGATACGGTCCTGGTCCCCAACCCGAGCTACCCGATCCACATCTACGGGCCGGTAATCGCCGGCGCGGACATCCGCCAGGTGCCGCTGACACCGGACGTCGATTTCTTTGCCGAGCTCGAGCACAGCATCCGCATGAGCTTCCCGAAGCCGCGGATGCTCATCATCAACTTCCCGGCGAACCCTACGGCACAGTGTGTCGAGCTGCCATTCTTCGAGAAGATCATCGCGCTGGCACGCGAACACGGCATCTACGTCGTGCACGACCTGGCCTACGCCGACATCTGCTTCGATGGCTGGAAGGCGCCGTCGATCATGCAGGTGCCCGGCGCCCGCGATGTCGCCGTCGAGTTCTTCACCCTGTCCAAGAGCTACAACATGGCCGGCTGGCGGATTGGCTTCATGGTCGGCAACCGGGACCTGGTGCACGCGTTGTCGCGCATCAAGGGTTACCACGACTACGGCACGTTCACGCCCATCCAGGTCGCCTCGATCGCTGCCCTCGAGGGCCCGCAGGAATGCGTTGCGGAAATCGCGCTGAGGTACCAGAAGCGGCGCGACGTCCTGGTCAGGGGGCTGCACGAGGCGGGGTGGATGGTGGAAAGCCCCAAGGCGTCGATGTATGTCTGGGCGAGGATCCCGGAGGCCTATCGCAAGCTCGGCTCCCTGGAGTTCACCAAGAGGCTGCTCGCGCGCGCGAAGGTGTCGGTTTCGCCGGGCGTGGGCTTCGGCGAGTTCGGCGACGGGCACGTGCGCTTCGCCATGATCGAGAATGAGCCGCGGACGCGCCAGGCCGTTCGCGGCATCAAGCAGATGTTCCGCGAAGACGGGGTGTGGTGATGGCTGAAGAGCCCATGCAACCGATGCGCGTGGGCCTGCTGGGCCTTGGCACGGTCGGCCGAGGCACGTGGACCGTTCTCAAGCGCAATGCCGAGGAGATCACCCGCCGCGCCGGGCGCCCGATCCGCATCACGCAGATCGCCACGCGCACTCCGGAAAAGGCGCGCGCGCTGGTGCAGCCTTCCGACCGCGTCGAACTGCATGCGGACGGGGACGCGCTGGTGCGCCGGGACGACGTCGACATCGTGCTCGAGCTCATCGGCGGCATCGAGCCAGCGCGTTTGCTGGTGCTGCAGGCGATCGCGCACGGCAAGCATGTGGTGACAGCCAACAAGGCGTTGCTCGCGGCGCACGGCAACGAGATCTTCGCGGCGGCGCAAAAGGCCGGCGTGATGGTCGCCTTCGAAGCGGCAGTCGGCGGCGGGATCCCAATCATCAAGGCGCTGCGCGAGGGGCTGACCGCGAATCGCATCGCCTGGATCGCCGGCATCATCAACGGCACCAGCAATTTCATCCTCTCGGAGATGCGCCGGACCGGCGCGGCGTTCGACACGGTGCTCAAGGAGGCGCAGGCGCACGGCTATGCCGAGGCCGATCCGACGTTCGACGTCGAGGGGATCGACGCGGCGCACAAGCTGGCCATCATGTCGGCGATCGCCTTCGGCGTGCCGATGCAGTTTGACAAGGCCTACACCGAAGGCATTTCGAAGCTCCGCCAGGAGGACATTCGCTACGCCGAGGAGTTGGGCTACCGCATCAAACTGCTCGGCATCACTCGCCGCGCCTCGGTCGGCCACGGCGAGGGCATCGAGTTGCGCGTGCATCCTACCCTTGTGCCGGCGACCCGGCTGATCGCCAACGTCGAGGGGGCGATGAATGCCGTGCTGGTCAAGGGCGATGCCGTCGGCTCGACGCTCTACTACGGTCCGGGCGCCGGCGCCGAGCCCACCGCGAGTGCGGTCATAGCCGACCTCGTGGACGTGACGCGCATGCACACCGCCGACCCCGAGCACCGGGTGCCCCATCTCGCCTTCCAGCCCGACCGGCTGTCCGATATTCCGTTCCTGCCGATGGGCGAGGTTGTGACCAGCTATTATCTGCGCATGCGCGTGTTGGACCGGCCGGGCGTGCTCGCCGACATCACGCGCATTCTTGCCGATCGCGACATTTCGATCGACGCGATGATCCAGAAGGAGCCGCCGGAGGGCGAGGACCAGACCGACATCATCCTGCTCACGCACCAATCGATCGAGCGTCAGGTGAGCGACGCGATCGGCCACATCGAAGCACTGCCGACGGTGCGCGGCAGGGTGGTGCGGATCCGCATGGAACAGCTCAATTGATGCGCTACGCGAGCACCCGCGGCGGCATGACGCCCCGGCCGTTCCGCTCGATCCTGCTCGAAGGGCTCGCGCCCGACGGCGGGCTGGTGGTACCCGAATCCTATCCGCGCGTCTCCGCCGCCGAACTTGCCCGCCTGCGGCCACTTGGCTACGGCAGACTCGCATCGGCGATCCTCTCGCGCTACGCCGACGACATGCCGCCCGCCGAGCTCGAGGCGATCATCGACCGCACCTACACTGCGGCGACGTTCGGCAGCGGCGAGATCACGCCGGTGCGTACCTTGGAGCCGAAGCTGCATCTGCTGCGCGTCGCCTGCGGCCCGACGCTGGCATTCAAGGACATCGCCCTGCAGCTGCTCGGGCGGCTGTTCGAGTACGCTGTGACGAAGGACGGCGCGAACCTGAACATACTCGGCGCCACCTCGGGCGATACGGGGTCGGCGGCCGAATACGCGCTGCGCGGCAAGCGCGGGCTCAAGGTCTTCATGCTCTCGCCCAAGGGCCGCATGAGCCCGTTTCAAACGGCGCAAATGTATTCGCTCACCGACGCCAACATATTCAACGTCGCGATCGAAGGCGTCTTCGACGACTGCCAGGATCTGGTCAAGGCCGTGAGCGCCGACGCGGCGTTCAAGGCGCGCCATCGGCTGGGCGCCGTCAACTCGATCAACTGGGCGCGGGTCGCGGCGCAGATCGTGTATTACTTCAAGGGCTATCTGGCGGTGACCTCCTCGGACGAGGAGGTCGATTTCGCGGTCCCGACCGGCAATTTCGGCAACATTCTCGCCGGGCACGTGGCGCGGGCGATGGGCCTGCCCATCCGGCGCCTGATCCTCGCCACCAACGAGAACGACGTGCTCGACGAGTTTTTCAGGACGGGACGCTACCGCGTCCGGTCCCGCGGCGAGACGAAGGCCACTTCGAGCCCATCGATGGACATAACCAAGGCATCGAACTTCGAGCGCTTCGTGTTCGACCTCGTCGGCCGCGATCCGGGCGTCGTGCGCGACCTGTGGCAGCAGCTTGCGCGCGATGGCGGCTTCGATCTCGCCGCCACGCCGCATTGGCAACGGCTCGGGGCGTCGGGATTCGTTTCCGGCGCGAGCACTCACGCCGATCGCATCGCAACCATCCGCCGCGTGGCGGAACGCTACGGCGTGATTGTCGATCCGCACACCGCCGACGGCATCAAGGTGGGGCTCGAGCGGCGCGACGTCGCCGTGCCTCTGATCTGCATCGAGACCGCGCAGGCGGCGAAATTCGCGGCCACTATCCGCGAAGCGCTTGGGCGCGACCCCGAGCGGCCCGCCGCCTACGCCCGGCTGGAGGAGCTGCCGCAGCGCTATGACGTGCTCGCTGCCGACCCCGCCGCGCTCAAAGCTTACATCGCCGCCCGCAGCGACGTCGCGGCTGCGGTGACGCCATGAAAGCGACTTCGGCCGTCGTCCAGACGGCGATCGACCTGGGACGCAACCTGAAGAGCGGATTGCGCCTCGCGTTCGCGCTGCCGGTGTCGCTGCTCGCCTTCCGCGTGAGCGTGCGCCAGCTCATCGTGCTCGGCGCCCTTAGCATCCTCATCGGCGCCATGGTCGACTATGTGCACGCCGGTCCCCATCCGCTGCTCTCGCCGCACGCGATCGTTTACGAGGGCTTCAGCGCCGTGTTGCTGCTGCTCATCGCCGCCGTGCTGAGTGCGGCTTTCAGCCAGCCGCATCTGAAGCTTGCGCTGCCGGTGATCGTGCTCGCGAGCGAGCCGGTGCTGGGGCTCTTCAGCCTCATTCTCATGCTGCCGGGCAACGGGGGCGGTCTTTTCGGGTACCCGATCCGCTGGGAGGGCGCCTGGATGTCTCTGCTGTGGATGGCCTTCATCTACTGGCGCTCCAGCGCCGTCGCGCTTATGCCCGGATCCCCGCGCGCCTGGCTGCGCTCGCTGTGCGGAGCGGCGCTGCTGCTTGCGAGCGTGCCGCTTTTGATCTGGGCGGATCAACCCTGGTTCGACGCCAGGCCGCCGGCGCTGGTGGCGGCACCCTATCCGAGCCCGGCGTCGGAGGCGGTCCTCATCAAACAGCCGCAGCTGCTCTACGAGGACCTGGCCGACCTCGAGGACGAGCGTCCGGGCGTTACCGACCTCTACTTCGTCGGTTTCGCGTCCGATGCCGCCGAGGACGTTTTTCGCAAGGATATGGAGGTCGCGCAGGACCTGTTCGACGAGCGCTTCGATACCGACGGCCGCTCGATCGCGCTGATCAACAATCCGCAGACCATGCTCGATGTGCCGTTCGCAACCGTGAGTAACCTGCGCGCGACGTTATCCCAGATAGGGGAGATCATCGATCCCGACCAGGACGTGGTGATGCTGTACCTGACCAGCCACGGCACGCGCGACCACAAGCTCAGCGTCGAGTTCGCGCCACTGGAACTCGACCAGCTGACGCCAGCAGACCTCAAGGACATGCTCGACAGCGCCGGCATCAAGTGGCGCATCATCGTCGTATCGGCTTGCTACTCGGGTGGATTCATCGATCCGCTCAAGGACGACTACACCATGATCATGACCGCATCGGCCGCAGACCGGACCTCGTTCGGGTGCGGCAGCGAGAGCGACGCAACCTACTTCGGCGACGCGCTGTTCCAACACGCGCTGCGCGTGGAGGATTCCTTCGTCAAGGCCTTTGCCCAGGCCAAGGCGCGGATCGAGGAGCGCGAGCGCGCCGAAAACCTCAAGCCGTCACAGCCGCAGATCTTCGTCGGCGGCGCGATGGCGGCAAAGCTGCCGCAGCTCGAAGCCGAATTGCGGGCGCGCCGTTCCGGCGCCGCCATCTAAAATCAGAGAGCACGGGGAAGTTGGTAAGATAATCCCCGGGGTGCCGGCGTTGCGTCGGTTTTCCGGGATTCTTGCTCATGGCCTCTTCCACCGCTTCGCCGCGTCCGCTCGCCGGGATCAAGGTGCTCGAACTGGGGCAGCTGATCGCCGGGCCATTCGCCGGGAAAATCCTCGCCGAGTTCGGCGCCGAAGTGATCAAGATCGAGCCTCCGGCGGACGCCAACGGCCCCGGCGGAGATCCGCTGCGGCAATGGCGGCTGCTGCATGCCGGGACCTCGCTGTGGTGGTATGTCCAGGCGCGCAACAAGAAATCCGTGACCGCCAACCTCCGCCTGCCGGAAGGCCAGGAAGTGGTGCGGCGCCTCGCGCTCGACGCCGACATCGTGGTGGAGAATTTCCGGCCCGGCACGCTGGAGAAATGGGGCCTGGGCTACGAGGCGCTGGCGCAGAGCAATCCGAGCCTGATCATGGTGCGCCTGTCCGGGTTCGGACAGACCGGCCCGTATCGCGATCAGCCGGGGTTCGGCGCGGTCGGCGAATCGATGGGCGGCATGCGCCACGTGACCGGGTTTCCCGATCGCCCGCCGGTGCGCATGAACATCAGCATCGGTGACGCGCTTGCGGGGTTGCACGGCGTGATCGGGGCGTTGCTGGCGCTGCATCATCGCAACGCCAGCGGTGGCAAGAAAAGCGGCAAGGGGCAGGTCGTCGACGTGGCGCTGTACGAAGCGGTATTCAACATGATGGAGAGCCTGTTGCCGGACTACGATCTGTTCGGGGAAATCCGCGGCCGCATCGGCACGGGGCTCACCAATATCGTGCCGTCGAACACCTACACGACGATCGATGGCGAGAACGTCGTCATCGCCGGCAATGGCGACAGCATCTACAAGCGCTTGATGCATGCGATCGGCCGCGACGATCTCGGCCAGGACCCGGGGCTCGCGACCAACGTCGGCCGGGTCAAGCGCACGGCCGAGATCGAGGGCGCGATCGCCGACTGGGCGGCGGCACACGATATGGGCCACATTCTGGCCGTGCTGAGTGCCGCCGATGTGCCGCACGGCAAGATCTATACTGCCGAGGACATTGTTGCCGACCCGCATTACCTGGCGCGCGGGATGATCCGCCGGCTGAAGCTTCCCGACGGAACGCCAGTAAAACTGCCCGGGATCGTGCCCCGGCTTTCGGCGACGCCCGGCACGATGGAGTGGGTCGGCCCCGCGCTGGGCGAACACACCGACGAGGTTTTGCGCGGCATCGGATACAGCGACGACGACCTCGCGCGGCTGCGCGGCTGCGGAGCGATTTGACGCAGCCCGCTCGCCTGTCGCGTTGAAAGCCCAGCAGCGGCGTGTGAGCATCGCCGTCGGGGCAATCGGTAGTTCTACTATCTGCCGCTCGCCATCGCCGAGCGCCGGGCCATTTCAAGGACGAGGGGCTGGAGGTCGAAGTCAGCGACTTCAATGGGAGCTCGAAAAGCGCAGCAGCCGGTGGTCGGCGGCAGCGCTCGTCGTTGCCGCCGGGTGATGCAGTTAAATTGACCCGGATTTGTGTTGGCGCTATACTGAGCAGTTCAATCGCGGGGTGGAGCAGTCTGGCAGCTCGTCGGGCTCATAACCCGAAGGTCACAGGTTCAAATCCTGTCCCCGCAACCCGACCCATCGACACGCCGCCGACGGCAAGCAACAGCCTCTCGGCGGCGTTGTCACATTCGGCATAGACCGCGCCGTTTTCCTCGATCAGCTGCACCTCGCCAAGGACGGCGCGCAGCGCGTCCCGAGCGCGGGCCACGTCGGTTCGCAAGGCGACGTTCAGTCCCGTCACCAGCGCGTGCACCTGAGCGCGGATGGCAGAAGGTAGCGGCGCCACGCCAGCGCGCGTCCTGGCGCGTTTTAGCGCGTCCCGTTCCGCTTCCGCTTTGCGCAGCCGCTCGGCGAGCGCAGTCGATAGGCCCATCTGCGCGACAGCATCCGTGAGCCTCTCAATCTCGCGTTGGACGCGCTGCTCCTGCGCACGGTCCGCGTCGACCTGGTCGGACGCTCGCGCGAGCTCAGCCGCACGGCGTAGCGCTTCCTGCTCAATCCAGGCCAGCACATCCGGCGCAGTCAGCGCGCCGCGCACGTGCTCGAGCACGACGCGATCGACCTCGGCATGGTTAGCGAGCACGCCCCCGCATACCGCGGGCCCGCGGTCCTTGTGCGCAGCGCAGCCGTACGCGCGGGCGTTCACCTTCACCACCGAGCCACCGCACTGGCCGCAGCGCAGGACGCCGCCGAGAAGCGTCGTCGGCACGCCACCGCGGCCTTTGCGGCCCCCAGCACGCCGGGGCGAGGCCATGCGCTCACGTACTGCCTGCCATGGCTCGTCATCGAGGATTCGCAGCTCCGGGCGCGTGACTGACTGCCATTCGGCTTCCGGCCGGATAAACCGTTCGCGTCTTCCCGTATCGGGATTCTTGATCCACTGTGACCGGTTCCACACGTACCGCCCGACATAGAGCTCGTTGTTCAGAACGCCTGCTCCCTTCGCCGGCGAGCCGTACAGCGCCGACACGCACCAGGTTCCGCCCCGCGGGCCACGCACGCCACGCGCGTTGAGCTCCGCGGCAATGCGCTGGCAAGATTCGCCCGCGGCATAGTGCGCGAAGATCTCGCGCACGATCGCGGCCTGCGCTTCGTCGATCTCAAGACGATGCCCGATCGGCTCGCCGCGGCCGTTGACGCCGGCTACGACGGAACGGTAGCCATACGAGAGACCGCCTGCGTGATAGCCGCGCTCGATCTGGCCGGTGAGCCCTCGATGCGTCTTGGCGCGCAAGTCGTCTAGATACGTTTCGCTGATGAGCCCGCGCACCCCCCGCAGCAGCTTTCGCCCAGCCCCGGAAGTGCTGTCGTAGCCGTCGGAGACCCCGACGATGCGGATTCCCCGGTGCTCAAGCCGCCGAATGACCGTCTCCTGCTCGACGACATTGCGCGACAGGCGATCGAGCGATTCGATCAGGAGCACATCGAACCGGCCGGCGAGGGCGTCCGCCACGCACGCGCTTGCGCCTGGCCGGCGATTAACCGGTGTCGCGCCGCTCACGGCACGGTCCGAGTGCACGGCGACGACAGTCAGCCCGAGCGCGGTTGCGCGTTCGCGGCAGAGACGAGCTTGATCCTCGATCGAGGCGACGGACTGCAGCTCGGTGCTGAAGCGGGCATAGATGACGGCGCGCATGGCATGCAATCTTCGGTTGGTGAGCGCCGCTCGTCAACCGGCTGACCATCGACCGCAGCACGTGCGGCGAGGTCAGCCAGGAATGAGACGAGCGGCGCCAAGTTCATGGTTGAAATTCGCGCGAGGGGTTAGCGTCCAAGATAGACGGCCGTAATCGCCTCGCGACCGTGCCCCATCTCGCGGCTGATCACCTCCCGCGCCTTGCGATCGAGCGTCTTCTGGTTCGGCGTGAGCTGCTTCGACGTCGGACCGCCACGCGCCGGGCACTCCCAGCCGGTCAGTTCCTTGTAGCGCTCCTGGGCGTAGAAATGACGATGGCCGTGGAAGGCGTGAATGCCGACCCGCGCGCACTCGGCGCGGAAGTGCTGCAGATAGTCGCGGTAGGTGGTGTAGCCAGGTGCGACCAGGCTCTTACCCTTGGCGAGCGCTTTAGCCTCGTCGAGCAGTTGCCGCTGCTCCAGGGTGCGAATGGGAATCTCGCGCTCCCGTCCGCCCTTGGTCCAGGAAACCTTGAGGATGAGCGAATCCCCCCGATCGGCCCACGACGGGATGATCTTGATCGACTCTTCCCGGCGCAGGCCGAAGGCGGCCTGCAGGCGTAGCGAGATGCAGATGCACGCGGTGCGGATGTGTTCGAGCTGATCCATGGCGAGCTCCTTGGCTTTGGACTGGTTGGTGACGTAGACGCGATCCGGAATGCCGTAGGCAGCATTGGTGCGGGCGACGATGTTGTCCTTGCCGATCTTCTGTGCCACCCAGCGCAGCGTGGTCATCCGGTTCTTGATGGTCCCCGGGGAGAGTTCCTCGGCGAGCCAGCGGGAGACCAGCGCCTCGACGTGCTTCGGCTTGAAGCCCTGGGCGCGCAATCCCCGGACGCCCATCTCGTGGAGCTGGTCGGCGATCAAGTCGAGGATGTGCTCCCGGTCGGCCTGGGTTGCGTAACTGCCGTCGCGGTTGCGACGGCAGAGCTGCTTGAAGTCGTAGTTCAAGTCGCGCATCGGCGCCTCCTTCTGCGGGATGCCAGAGAGGGTGCGAGCGGCAGTGCGTCCATCTGCGCGATCTGTTCGAGCACCGCCGCCAAGTTCTCGAGCGAAGGGTCCAATACCGGCGCGGCGTCCTTTACCGGCTTGCTGTTGTGGCCCTTGATTCGTTTCCTCGGCATGCTTCATTTCCCTTCATCGAACGTTGTACAAAGGCGCCAGAGCGCCGTTCTTTGCTGCCGCGGTGACAACCAGTCAGGTAAGTGTTACTGCTCGCCTGGAGCGCCGTAGCGGCCCCAGTGGTAGCTGCGAGCGACGGGACACCGCGTCCCGTGTTGTGCGGTTGGTTTGCTGCTCGCCGGCGCCGCAGCGGCGCTTTGTTGGCGTCGCGATTGCGCTCCCCGGGGGAGCGCTCAATCGCGAGAGTCATTAACCCAGGACTCAAGGAGCGCCGTTAAGACGCGGCTCGTTGATCCGTCCGTGGATCATTCGGCGAAGGGCGTTGCACCCCTTGCAAAGCTGGCGTGAGCGTTCCCTCAAGGAGGCCGTCACGTGGGTTGGAACCCTCAATCACGCGCGGAAACGCCACGGAAACGCAGAGACGGTGCCTATGCGCGCGTACGTCACTTGCAGTGACGACGCGCGCAAGAAGCAGCGTTGCGTACGCGCTACGGCCTAACGCCACGTCGTGTGGTGGCGAGCTCAAGGCTCGCGGCACACGAGCGGCGCGAAGGCCTCGCGCAGCACGCACCGCACGGTGGCGGCGCTCTCGGGTAGGGCTCAGGGGGATGGCGGGCGACGCCTGCGCTTCTCTGCAGGCGCCGCGGCGGCTCAGGTGGCAACGCTCAAGGCAGCGGGCTGGCGCGATGGTCCCCGTCGTATCGATGGGGACGCGCGAATGCGAAATCGCAGCCGCGCACGGACACCGCGCCGCTCCCACCACCCTGAGGTTCCACCTGGACGTCCCGATCCTGCATTGAGCGCAGAACCGGTAGTCGCTCAGGACGCTTTAGCGTCCACGACCGAGGCAACGAAACGGCATTGCTCGGGTTCTCTTGAAGAACCCGGCGCTCGCATCAAGCGACAAACACCGGGCCACCCCTCTCGGGATGTCTCCTGACAGGCCGTCTCGAGGACGGTCCACTTCCAACTCCACCGCCTCGAGGGCGGCGAAACTTCTCTCCGACCGTCTTGAGGACGGCCATCGCTGCTCTCCGGCGTCTCGCGACGCCTACGCGGTCATGAGACCCGCCGCGTCTTGCTCTACCCGCAACGCCTTGAAGGCGCGCACGAAGCAATACGGGTTGGCTCCGTGCTCTTGCCCACAACAACTTCGATCCAACGGCTCGCCTACCGCACCACGCGCGAGCTTGCGTGCGTTCGGCCCGGAATGACGGGCCGCGATGAATCCGGGTCGCGCCCTCGCCCTAGTACCCTGGCTCGCGCGACGCGACCATCTTTCCACAGGCAATCACGGGCGACAACCTGAAAAGCCGCCCAAAACTGATGGCTTAACTCGGCAAGGGTCGCCAACGTTGGCACGCCCTTTGCCGACAGGGTTGCCAGCCGTATGCGCTGCGCAATACCAGAAGCGGACAATATACATCTCCGGCTGAATTGCCCGGACATTCAGGGCACGCGGGACATATTGCAAAGTTCTTGCGGTAGAATCGCGCGGCTGTAGCAGACAAAGGGTCGTCCTGCCGCGGCATGTTCTTCGACGCCCCGATCCCTTCCGAGAGAGGTAACGCAAATGAATCGCACGTTAAGACTGTTTTCGATGCTGATTGCTGCTTTGCTGTGCCTGGCCACAGGATTGGCGCTGGCGCAGAACCGGCCGAACATCGTCATGCTGATGACCGACGACACAGGTTGGAGCGATTTTGGTGCTTATTCGGGCGGAGGCGCGAGCCTTGGCCATCCAACGCCGAACATCGATCGTCTCGCCAAAGAGGGTGCCGTTTTCACGAGCTGGTACGGTCAGGCGAGCTGCACCGCCGGCCGCGCCTCGTTCATCACCGGACGCATCCCTATCCGCACCGCGCTGTCAATCGTAGTCGCGCCAGGTGACGAGAACCACTTGCAAAAGGAAACGCCGACGATTGCCGAGTTCTTCAAGAAGAACGGCTACTCGACGTACTTCTCGGGAAAATGGCATCTGGGCGACAAACCGGAGGCCTATCCGACCGAGCATGGGTTCGACGAGATGAAAGAATTCGCAGCGTATTATGCGGGTGTCTACTCCTACCCGGACACGGCGAGCAACTTTCACCCTTGGTTCCCGTCCTATAACGCGGATTTCGAGAAGCTATGGGATTCCGTGGTGAATCTGAGCGAGTGGGAAGGGGTAGCGGGACAGCCCGCCAAGAGGGTCGCCACGATCACCTACGACTACATGGCCACGATGGACGTCCGGCAGGCCGACTATGCCGTCGAGTACATCAAGAAACATGCGAGGGACGGCAAGCCGTTCTTCATGGATATCAATTGGATCAAGATGCACAACCCGACCAACCCCGCCCCTGAATTCAGGGGCAGGTCGCACCTGGGGAACTATTCAGACTCGCTCATGGAAATGGATGCAGACATCGGCAGGGTCATGGATGCCATCAGGGCGGAAGCGCCCAACACGATCGTCATCCTGACGGCCGACAACGGCGCCTGGCTAGATGCGTATCCCGACGCTGGAACCACGCCGTTCCGTGGCGAAAAGGGTTCGGCGTTTGAAGGTGGCTGGCGAGTCCCCGCCATTATGTGGTGGCCCAGCAAGATTCCGGCGGGTGCGACATACGGCGAAATGATGTCGCACATCGACTGTTGGTCAACACTTGCCGCGATGGCTGGCATCACGCCGCCGCCGCATGGCGAATGGAGGGACAACAACGGCAAGCCCATATACTTCGACAGCATCGACAACAGCGCCTACATCCTGGGCAAAGCGCAGCATTCGGCGCGTAAGTCGTGGATCTTCATCAACGGTGAGTACCTGAATGGCATCCGCGTGGACATCGCAGGAGACCCGAAAGAGCCTTGGCTGAACATCGCTTGGAAGTTCATGTGGACGGCAAAGGACTCTTGGCTGGGACCCGATCAAAACCTGGGTTCCGTACCCGCTGTGTACAACCTCACCATGGATCCGTACGAGAAATACGACATGATCTTCAATGGCGCCGCGCCGATGCGTGCGCTGTCGACTTCGCCGGGCAAGTACGCTGGCGAGGACAACGGATGGTCCGCCGCACTCTTTTCGGTAGTACTCGCGGAATTCGACCAATCAATCATCAAATATAAGAATATCAAGCGGTTCCCAGGCGGCGCCTCGAACGATCTGATACCGGATCTTCAGCATCCCGATAATCCAGTACCGGCGCTGGACCCCAACAACATGCCGAAGGCAGTCCCTGCGGGGGGGTGATAAACCGCTACGAGCAGGGTGTGACTTGACGAAGCGGGCGGCGCAACTTGGCCGCCCGTTTGTTTTCGGAGTGTCCGCTTCGCTATCGCCGAACGTCGGCTTTCCGGAAGATCGTGAGACCGCTCGGGTCGCGAACCGTCATCGAACGGCGGGCGGCTCACGGCCAGCTTTTGCAGATCACTGATTCGTTACGCCGTCATCGCGCGGGAGGAGGAATAGCGTGCACGTGTAGACGGGTCCGGTTGCAGGTCCCCGCAACCAACAAATCAAATACTTAGCCCTGAACCGCCCCGGGATTCCAGGAGACTCCATTATTTGAGAGGATGGAGTCATGAACACATCGACGAGGTACTCGCCGGAGATCCGCGAGCGGGCGGTTCGGCTGGTTTTTGAACACCAGGGGGAGCACGACTCGCAGTGGGCGGCGATCAGCTCGATTGCGGGCAAGATTGGCTGCACTGCGGAGACGCTACGCAGGTGGGTGCGCCAGGCTGAGCGTGACCAAGGTCGGCGCGCGGGGGTGACCAGCACGGAGCGGGACCGGCTCAAGGAGCTGGAACGTGAGAATCGGGAGCTGAAGCGGGCGAACGAGATCTTGCGCAAGGCATCGGCTTTTTTCGCCCAGGCGGAGCTCGACCGCCGACCGAAGTGATGGTGTCGTTCATCGATGCCCATCGTGCCGTTTACGGGGTTGAGTCGATCTGCGCGGAGTTGCAGATCGCCCCATCGCAATATTACGCGCACAAGGCGCGCGAGGCAGAACCGGCGCGCCTGCCGCCGCGGCTGCAGCGCGACCGGACATTGGTACCGGAGATTCGTCGCGTGCACGAGGAGAATTTTGGTGTCTACGGTGCGCGCAAAGTCTGGCGGCAACTTGGCCGCGAGGGCAACGAGGTTGCCCGCTGTACGGTCGAGCGGCTGATGCGCTCGCTCGGTCTGCAGGGGGTGGTGCGCGGTCGCAAGCGCCGCACCACCATCGCCGACGACAGTGCGCAACGACCGCTCGATCGAGTCAACCGGCAAATTCCAGGCAAGCCGTCCCAATCAGCTGTGGGTGGCGGACTTTACTTTCGTCGCGACGTGGACCGGCTTCGTATACGTCGCGTTCGTGGTCGATGTATTCGCCCGGCGCATCATCGGCTGGCGCGTGGCGCGCTCGATGCATGCCGAACTGGTCCTGGACGCGTTGGAGCAAGCGCTGTGGTCGCGTTCCGGAATCAAGGGGGTCGTGCATCACAGCGACCGGGGTAGCCAGTATCTGTCGATTCGCTACTCCGAGCGATTGGCCGAAGCGGGAGCCGAGCCATCCGTGGGTAGCGTGGGCGATTCGTACGACAACGCGCTGGCCGAAACGATCATCGGGTTGTACAAGACGGAGGTCATTCACCGCCGCGGCCCCTGGCGACATCTGGAGGCCGTGGAGTACGCAACGCTGGAGTGGGTCGACTGGTTCAATCACCGTCGGTTGCTCGAGCCAATCGGCAATGTACCGCCGGCAGAACTCGAAGCGAAGTACTATCATTCAACGAGTCAGCTGCCGTTGGCGGCCTGACTCAAACCCGGACGTCTCCAGAAAACCCAGGCGGTTCACTGCGGCAGTTACCATCACCAATATCATCGACACCGACGATGCGGAATTTCCCGGAGCAACAAACTGCTTTGGAACAATCCCAGCTGGGGGTGAATGCGCAATAACTATTTCATTCCAGCCCAATGCGGTCGGTTTACGCAGCGAAACTATAACGATAACGAGCAACGGTATAGGCAGTCCGCAGTCATTCACCGTTTCCGGAACTGGATCGACAGGAACGACTTCAGCAAACAACTATCAAGGCCTGTGGTGGGCGGCGCCGGCGGGTGTGGAGTCAGGGTGGGGAATCAATTTCTCGTACCAGGGAAATATCATCTTTGCCACATGGTTCACCTATGACCTGACCGGCAAGTGGTGGTGGCTATCTATGACCGCCAACCAGACTGCCGCTAACACTTTTTCCGGGACGCTCTACCAAACCACCGGGCCGGCTTTCAACGCGGTTCCGTTCAACCCAGCGGCGGTAATAGCAACTCCGATCGGTACGGGTACCCTGACCTTCAGCGATGGGAATGATGGCACGTTTGCCTACACCGTTAATGGCGTTAGCCAGACCAAGGCAATCACACATCAAGTATTCGGGCCGCTGCCAACTTGCGTGTGGGGCGCGCAACCCAACCTTGCGTTGGCGACCAATGTTACCGGTCTGTGGTGGGCAGCGCCGGCGGGTGTGGAGTCTGGTTGGGGAATCAATTTCAGCCAGCAGGGCAATATCATCTTTGCGACCTGGTTCACATATAACCTCGACGGCACGCCACTTTGGTTGTCAGTGACGGCGAACAATACTGCACCGGGTGTTTACTCTGGGAACCTCTACCAGACAACGGGGCCGGCCTTCGACGCAGTTCCATTCCTGCCCTCGAATGTTTCCGAGCAGCCGGTTGGCAACGCGACGTTTACTTTTGCCGATGGCAACGACGGCACGTTTGCGTACACCGTGAATACGACGACTGGCTCGGTGACACAGACCAAGTCGATCACGCAGCAGGTGTTTGCCGCCCCTGGGACCGCGTGTCAATAAGTGTGTGCGGGAGAGCCAGTGAGAGGGAGCCACATGAACGTCTGCGACGACGGGTCTTGTTTTGATGTGGTCTGGTTTGGGCAGTTATGGTACACAGACTAATTCTGGACCGAGTCCAGCTTTATGCGAAGAAGCCCAACAAGGATTCTGGCAAGGACCTAGAGTCAAAGGTGTGAAATTCCAGTCGCGACCGTCTGCTTGCGGAAAATAAGCGAGGGTCCGCTCTTGGCCGGTCGCCGGCATTGGCGCGATTCGACCGAGCGGCCGCTGAGTAGCGTACTGCAGCCATCCAGGCGCAAACGGCCGGTCCGGATCGTATCCCCGCCGTTCGGCGCCGCGGAGCGTATGGGCGTGAACGACCCTGAGCCGACCGTCGACTTTCCGTAAAGCTGACGTTCGATGATCGAAAAGCGGACGGTCGCTTACCCGCGCCACTTCGGAAACATCAGCTGTACTTGCGCATTGCTTGCCGAGGCGGAAGATTTTGGTGGGGAGAGCGCCTACGGCGCTGGACGTGCCGGCCCGATCTGCGGTGCGTGCACGGGCTTGGCCATGCCGTAGAACACGATCATTCCCTGGCCGCCGCAACGGGTCGAAACGCCCTCGTCGGGCTTGGGGTTGTCGTAGCAAGAGCCTGGATCCTGCCAGTTGTTGGACACCCAGACGTCGCCGGCCGGATCGATTGAGGCATCGACCAAAAACTGCATGCCGCCACCCTTGTAGCCACTGGGCGGCGAGATCGGATCGCCGGTTTTCATTCCTGGCGGGCAGGTTTCGGTTCGTGCGCCGCACAGTTCTGTGAGGCCGCCGTTGGGCGCAAAGTTGGAAACCCACACATGGTCGTTACCGTCGATCGACACGGCCCAAGCGCCCCAAATGCTGCCACCGCCGTGGAACGGCGAGCCCGGTGCTTGGCTGCCGTCAGGTCGAAACATCGTTACGCTGCCCGAGCCGGGATTCGCGGCAAGCCAATTGACCATAACCTGATCGACATCAGACAGCCGGCCCGTTAACTTCAGTTCGAGAAGATGTAGCTTGACCGAGAGAGGCAAAGCGTCGCCAGCCGTGTTTGTAACCCAAGCGTTGCCTTTGCTATCGATTGCCATGCCCTTGCCGCTCGCACCGGCCTTGAATACCTCGACCTTGCTCGGATCGCTCGCCGGAAAGCGCGTGACGGTGTCGGAAATCGCGTTGGTGATCCAAATTCGGTCCTGTTGGTCGATCGCAAGATGAAACGGACCGTTCAGCTTGCACGGGCCATCCTTGTTGGGCGTCCCGGCAGGAGCCTCGCAGAAGAATTTGGCGTTGCTCGGATCGCCCTTGGGCATGTACACGACCCTGTCCTTGCCGAAGTCGAGTGTCCAGACATCGCCATTTGGCGTGACGATGATGCCCTGCATGACGCCGAGCTTGCCTCCGAAGTTGTAGCCCTCGGGCGGCGACAACGGCTTTCCAGTCTTGTCGAACAGCGAGATTGTCTGCCCGCTCGTGCTAGTCATCCACACGCGGTCGTTCGCATCGATTGCGGTCCCGAATCCAGGGCCCAGCAGACCCCCACCGCTAAACCCCGTGGTTATCGGCGAGAGCGGACGGCCATTAGGAGCAAACTTCGACATGTTGCCATCCCACAAGGCATCCTGTCCCTGTCCCCCGACGATGAAGTTGGCGCCACTCCATGCGTTGCCTTCGCTGTCGAACATTACCTTTGCCCCCCCGGAGTACCCGCCACCGGCGAACTTGAGCGGCAGGACCCACGCGCCGGGCGCAAAGCTCAGGTAAGGCATGAACGGAGTTGCGCGTAGATGCTTGCCCTGCGGGACGGGATAAAACGCATCCAGCAGTGCGAAAACTCGCCCTGGTCTGTACGCAGCGTTACGGGCAATCGAGTGCACGGCGTCGAGCGTGTCCGTCGGCGACCTGCCGTCTGGCCCTGTCGCAGCAGCAAAGAGGCTGGCGCATGCTTCGGGTTTCACTCGGGTTACGCAGCCGGCTAACACGTTGGCGAGGGTGGCGAAGTTGGCCATGGTCGGCGTCTGGCTGCTGTTGAACCCGTCTTGAATCATGTCGCCGTAGCCACCCGTAGCGAGATCGACGAAGTTGGGCACGTTCCCTGCGGCGATGCGCAATCCGAGCGCATGGCCCCTGATTGCGGTGCCTTCGAGGAACTGGTTGTGAGTCCAGACCGACGCGATGGTCGTGAACTCGTTGATCGTGACCTTGGCAGGCGGGTTGCTGCCGACGACCGTCATCAGCGCGATGGCAGAGTTGTCGCCGCTCGCCCTATTTGCGGCTGGCTGACCGCGTTGCGCGATCAGATACAGGACATCTTCTGCGCCCCGTGAGTCCGGCACCGTCAGCGCAAAGTGGCCATCGGCATCCGTGCGTGCTTGCGCCAGTTCCTTTGGCGCGCCGTCGCTTGCAGCCCAGAGCGTTACCGTGGAGTTTGCTATCGGCGCGCCTCCACCAAGGACCTGACCGTTCAGATTGACGGCAGCAACAGCTGGGATGGTAGATGCGAAAGTGACTCCTGCAAACACAATTATCGCCGCACGATCCACTACTCGCCTAACAAGAAGATGTGCCACCGGATTCATTACCTCGCCCCCGCTCTTCATTAACGATGAAGTCAAGAATACCGACACGGTTTTACGCGTTGTTTGCGCTGCGTCAACGAGGGCAAAACCTATCACCGAAACAGGGGATTAGGCAAATCGCTCGCCCAACATACCCGTACAGGCTGAGTCCCGACTGAATGCCGGGCAATGTCCGCTTCGCAGCAATTTAGGAGCTGGCGCTGATCGTCTGCAGTTGGCCGGTCACGGACTAAGGATGAGGAAAGCGAACCTTCTTGCGTGGCATCTTCTTACGCCGCCGGTCCCGAAAGCGTCTTGCTCATCCAGACTTGTCCGACTGTTCGCCGGGAACGAAGGGAATCAAACCTTGTTCAAAGGCCGCCCGTTGCAGTTTAACCGGCGCATCACGAATGTCCATCATGAGCCCGTCGACCTCTAGCATCCATACCATCGGGTTGTCCGCCAAACGGCTCGGCAAGGTCCATTCTGGCGACAAGGGCCCCATGTGTAGAAGCTTTTGAATCTCCCGTGACTTGGTCTGGCCAGTACTTTCGACAACTCCGAAAAACTCAAAGATAACCGTCGGCTTGCAGTGCGGTGTTTGGGTGGGATCATCCAGAAAATTGATCCGCCCAATCGCGTGCACCACTGCGGCTGCCCAGATGCTTTCCTTCCCCTTCAGTAATGGCGAGGCGCGCTTCCTGGCCAACGTGCCGACTAGGCTGTGAATCACTTGACGATATTCATCGTTGAGATGCTGAGCGCAGAAATCGTCGGTCAGGGCGGTTATCGAGGCGAATTTCTCCGCCAAGGCTTTGGGGACCTTTCCCGGGGATGGCATGATGACCTTGGACCGCGTGGTGGAAGCTACATTGTTGCAGAACAATGGACCAACGACCAACCACCGCCCAAATCAGCGTGAGCCGCAGAAGCGGCGAAGACCTCAAGGTACTTTCGGACGCGCGGCGCGCTATGGCTACGGTTGGCGGGTCAGCGACCTTCGCCCGACCGTCGCAAACCGGACCCGTTGCAGCCTTTCGGTCTTCAGGAAGCGGACATTCGGGAAATTCGACGGCCAACGTCCCAAGATCCCTTGAACGCGATTTAGACAAAAGGCCGATCGTTGGAGATATGCCAACATGCGTCCCTGCGTGATGAGGTCGGCTGGAAAAGCCTTCCCGAGCGACGCACGAGCACCGCACCAGCTACAACCTAATAAACGGCACGGCCGGTTGACGGCCAATAGTTCCAGGCCCTGCCTGCTTTCAGGTTTGGGCCGGAGCCTCGTCAGTCGCTTTTGCCCAGTGCTCAGCCCCCTTCAGCCAGCGGCGGTGGCCGCAAGGACGAGCTGCCGCTTCAGCGAACGCGTCTCCGGATCGCCCACATCCCAGCCGCCAAGAGTACGAGCGTCATCGTCCATAACGCCCATTCGGCAAGCGTCGGGATAGGCTGGGACGTCGTCGCAGGAGGGCCGGCAGTGCAAATGCTCGACGGTGGACTCGTCAGAAACGGCGCGAACGTTACATTGGCGCTGACTGCGTCACCCGTGCCGGGGCCGGCCCCAGAAGGACCACTTGCCGCGCCCCACCAGTTGCTGACGGCGTTCAGCGTCGGTACTACTCTGAAGACGCCGCCGCTACTTGATGCCGTATTCCCGACAAAACAATTGTTGCTCACCGGCCCGGTGCCGACTGTCGAGTTGTCGAAGATGGCGCCGCCACTACCACCCGTCGCCACATTGCCAGTGAACGCGACGTTGGTGATATGAATCCCGCCGGACGAATTGTCGAATATGCCGCCACCTTGGCCGCTCGCGCTGACGCTGTTGTTGGTGACGCTGCCGCCATTGAAAACGAGGCCATTGGATGAGTTGTCGTAAATGGCGCCACCCGCGCCGGCCGGCGCGGTGTTGCCCGTGAACGTTCCGTTATTGATGGTCAGCCCAACGGTGGAGTTATCGTAAACGGCGCCGCCGCTGCCCGCGCTGGTGTTGCTGGTGAAGGTGGTGTTGGTAAGGGTCATGCCAGCCGAGGTGTTGTCGTAGATCGCCCCCCCGCTGCCGCCGGCGCTGTTGCCGGCGAAGGTGGTGTTGGTAAGGGTCAAGCCAGCCGAGGTGTTGTCGTAGATCGCCCCCCCGCTGCCGCCGGCGCTGTTGTTGGAAAAAGTCGACCCGCTCACGCTAAACGTCAACACGCCACTGTCGACGTATATGGCACCACCCGAGCCGGCGCTGGTATTGCCGCCGGTCAATGTGGCGTTATTGAGGGTCAGTCCTCCCCCACCGACCTCGAAGAAGCGGAAGAAGGGCGCGACACTGCCGACCGTGCGCGAGAGCGTGGCACCGTTGCCGTTGATGATGAGCGCTACGTTAATTATGGGATACGCGTTCGTGCCGTTATCGATGACGGTCGACGCGTAAGTACCGGCCGCCAGAGTAATCGTGTCGTTCGTGCCATAGGTCCCCGAATGCGTGCACCCGACCTGGTCGGCCGCGGCATTCATGGACGCGATCGCGGTCGCGATTGTGCACTGGCCGGGAGCGATCTGGTTGAAGCTGTTGACCGTGATGGTGGCCGCATCAACCGAGGCACTCGCCACAACCAACGCGAGGATGGCCATCAAGCCAGTCAGGACGGCGCAAAGACGGGACCGCACGCTCAATGTCGTTGTCATAGCCTCCCCCCTGTCAGACATTACCGGGGAGTGGCCGCAACCCGCCCGCGACGGTCGGAACGATTGCGGCGCGCGCCCATCATCCCATCCCCGACATAAATCTATCGACTTAACAGTCTGAAGTCAACGCACGGAAATTTCGTGAACAGCGTATGGCTGCCCAAGGAGAGGTGGACCGGGTCCAGGCGAGCACCGGCAAGGTACTGGGCACCTGGACGGGGGCTACTAAAAGCTGGCCCATCGCAGCGATTCCCCGCCTGATCATTACGGCGGATAACAGTACGCCCAACGGCCTGTATTATCTTGATCCCGCGCAGCCGCCCGGCCCGCTCATAATGATTCTCACGTTTCCCGGCGGCGGCGCCAGCAGCATCGCCTACGGACGGCGCGAACATCTGGATCGCCAGCTTTAGCGGTTCGGTTTCGGTCGTCCGGTGAACAGTTTCATTCGGACTAGCTACAGCGCAGGGTTCGACCAACCGGTTGGCCTTGTCTACGCTGGTAGACAAATGTGGGTCACTGATCACGGCGCGGGGACACTTTTGCCGGTTGCCCCCGATGGCACGATCGGTACCGCGGTAACCGTTGGCGCGGGTCCCGAACAACCCGTATTCGACGGGGAAAACATCTGGGTGCCGAATTCCTCCGACGACTCGATCACCGTGGTCCAGGCGAGCAGCGGCAAGGTCGTGGCCACTATAACGTCGGACGGGATCAACAAGCTGTCGGGTCCCGAACAAGCAAGCTTCGACGGCGAGCGCGTCTTAGTCACAAACCACGGAAACAACAGCATCACGCTGTTCAAGGCCGCCGACCTGAGCGTTATCACTAACGTTGCACTCAATATCGGTGCCGCGCCTTACGGCGTGTGCAGCGATGGCAGCCACTTCTGGATAACCTTCAATAGCACGCTCTTTCTGCTTCAACTCAGAGCGTTCCGCGGCGGGCGGCATATCGAGGCGCAATAAGGAATTCGAGCGCCTCGATGCAGCGCAGGTTGGTCACTCAATGGGCGTTGTGATCGCCGGGCGCCGGTCGCCTCTCCAATGGCCGCTTACCGGAAAATTCCATGGCGACACCGACCGGCGGCTCTTGGCCGTGAACCGCCCAATCGCCGATGCGTCGCAGAACGACCCTCTGCAGCCCATTGATGTTCCAGAAAGGCGACATTCGCCTGTGGAAAAGCGGCCACTCGAAGCTACGGTTCAGTCGCGGCAGACCTTGTAGTTCTTCGGGGAAACGGCCCGCTGTTGACTTGGCGCATATGCGCGCGGCTGCGCCAGAGTAGGCTGTTACACTTCAAACCCTTGAAAATCTTTGCCTGGCGGACGCGTGAGCCCAATCCGTTTTTCATCTTTGATCGTTGTCGGCGTGCTGGTGGTGCTCGGCGGTTGCGCGACGCGGCCTATCAACCCTCCGATCGAGCAGGTCGATCTGACTAAAGGGTATCGCTATGAAACCCGCTGGGAGCACCGCGGTGACTATGACGTGGAAAACCTGGTCGTCCTCGCGTTCTCGGGAGGCGGCACGCGGGCGGCCGCATTCTCGTATGGGGTCCTCGAAGCCCTGCGGCGCATGGAGCTCATCCTGCCCAACGGTAGGAAGATCCGCATGCTCGATGAAGTCGATGTCATCACCGGCGTGTCGGGTGGCAGTTTCACTGCGCTGGCCTATGGCCTTTACGGCGACAAGCTGTTCGACATCTACGAGTCGAGCTTCCTGAAACGCGACGTGCAAGGCGAGCTGATCGCGCGCCTCTTCAATCCGGGCAACTGGGGAGCCCTGTCATCCCCAAACTGGGGTCGCTCCGAACTGGCGGCGCAGTTCTACGACGAAATCCTGTTTCACGGCGCCACCTTCGCCGATCTCGATCGCGGCACCGGCCCCCTGATTCTCGCGAGCGCCACCGATATCTCGACCGGTGCGCGTTTAGGCTTCATCCAGCAGGCATTCGACTACCTCTGCTCGGACCTCGACGCGGTCCCTCTCTCCCGCGCCGCGGCCACATCGTCGGCCGTGCCGTTCGCGCTGTCGCCCGTGACGTTCAACAACTACGGTGGCAGCTGCAAGTACAATGCGCCGCCGTGGACGGAAGCATTCGCCGATCCCGCGACGGCACCGCGGCCTGCTGCCCGCATGATCAAGCACTTTCAAGAGTTGCAGGCGTACCAGCACGGCGGCAGGCCGTACATTCATCTCGTGGATGGCGGCCTGGCGGATAACCTCGGCATGCGCGCCGTGCTTGAGCTGGTGGATGGAATCGAGGCTTTGCACCTTATCGGTCGGCCGACACCGCTCGACCACGCGCGCAGGATCGTCTTCGTCGTCGTCAATTCACGTTCCACACCGAAGACCAATTGGGACGAGGTGGAGCGCGCTCCCGGCGATGTGGAACTGTTGATCAAGGCGACCGGCGTCCCGATCGACCACTATTCCTACGAAGCGGTAGAGCAGTTGAGGGATACCATCGCAAGGTGGCAGACGATGCAGCGGATTCGGGATTCGGCCGCGTTACCTGGCAACCACGATCCCCAGCTAGCTCAACTCGCAAACACGCCGAACATCGACCTATACGCGATCGACGTTTCCTTCGATGCCCTCAAGGACAAGGCGGAATTCGAGTACCTGAATAACCTGCCGACATCGTTCGTCCTGCCTCCTGAGGCCGTCGACCGCCTGCGCGCCGCGGCAGCGGCGATCTTCCTCTCATCGCCCGAGCTTCAGCGGTTTGTAAAGGACGCCGGCGCAAAGTTGACCGTGGAGCCTGCGCCTGGGGGCCCGGCGGCAGCGCCGAATGCCAACTAACGCGCGGTGGCGCGAACGGCCGCTCACCGGAAATTTCCGCGGCGACCCCGAGCGGCGGGAGTTGGCCGGTAGCGTCGGAACGTGATCGAACCCGATCACTCCTTCGTCTCCGCGATGCGGACCTTGATCAGCTTGCGCACTAGCGCAGTCGGTAGCGGCTCGTCCGACGAGAAATGGAGCGAGCCCTTCGTCTGGTCGTAGCGACTGAGGTCGCGAGCGAGGGTCTTGAGTGTCGAACCGCTGAACGGGAAATACGAACAGCCCTTGGCGGTCGCGCAGAAGCCCGCGACCACGACGCCGTTGAGGCGGAAGGCCGGGATCCGATAGCTGATGCACTCCTCCGCATCGGGAACGATGGACCGAATCTTCGCGCGCAGGTCCTCCAGTGTTCTTCGGCGATCTTCGCGGACGCTCTTGAGGTAATCGTCGATCGTCGGGGGTTTGCGCTCTGCGGTCATGTCACATGACATAGTACAGGAAGTCGAACGCGACTCAGCATCTTCGCGGGTGTCGATCGTGCCCGCATTACGCGCCCACCACTGCAATTCACTTCGGTGACCCCATACCCTCTGCTATGCAGCACATACGGAGGCGATCCAAGATGCAACGGCTCATCGGCCGGCGTATCAGGATCGCTGAACCACTTATCGGGCCCACCTCGAATGGCCGGTATCTGGAGATCTACGCTTCGAGCTCCAATGACCGGTCGTGGCCGGTCTGAAGGTACCCACGTTTGATGGACACCTTAATTCGGGCAATACTAGCCCGAGAGAGGTGTTCGATGGAATACAAGCCGCGCAGGAAATTAACACGCGAATTCAAGCTTGAAGCGGTGCGTCAGGTTGCGTTGAGCGATAGACCCAAGGCGCAGCTGGCACGGGAGCTTGGTGTTCGAGTGGGTCAGCTGCGTGATTGGCGACTGGAGTTCGAGAAGGAGGCGGTGACCGGCATCTCCAAGCAGGATCGAGCCGCAGTCGACGACCTTGAGCAGCTGCGTCGCGAGAACGCAAAGCTCAAGATGGAGATCGAGATTTTAAAAAAAGCGGCCATCTACTTTGCTCGGGAAGCAAAGTGAAGTACGCCTTCGTCGAGAGGAATCGACGTCAGTACGGCGTACCGGCCCTGTGCGAAGCGCTGCAGGTGTCGCGCAGCGGGTACTACGCTGCGCGGCATCGCGGTCCCAGTGACCGCCAGAAGCGACAGGTCGACCTCACTGCACGGATCAGGACGATCCACCAGGCCAGCCGCGAGTCGTACGGGGCTCCCAGGGTGCACGTTGAGCTGCTGGCCCAAGAGGTGCCGTGCTGCCGCAACACATTGGCTAAGCTGATGCACAAGGCTGGGATCGTGCCCAAGGCGATCCGGCGCTTCCGCCTGACCACCGACTCCCGCAGGACCAAGGCATCGCCGAACCTCATCAACCGGGACTTCACGTCAGAATGCCCCAACGACCTCTGGCTGACCGACATCACCTACATCCCCACGAGGGAAGGCTGGCTCTACCTGGCCGCAATTCTGGACGCGTACTCGAGAGCTTTAGTGGGCTGGGCGATGAGCCGGACTCTGGACACGAAGCTGGCGATGGACGCGTTGAACATGGCGATCGCGCATCGGGGTCCACCGGTAACGCTGCACTCCGACCGGGGAGCAACGTACGCTACCGGAAGCTACCGGGAAATCGTCAACCGCTATGGCATCCGGCAGAGCATGAGCCGCAAGGGTGATTGTTACGACAATGCACCTATGGAGAGCTTCTTCCATACGCTCAAGACCGAATTGGTCATGCACTGCGACTACAAGACACGCGATGATGCGCGGGTCAGCTTGTTCGATTACATGGAGGTGTTTTACAACCGGCAGCGACGGCACTCCTCAATTAACTACGAGGCCCCGCTACCATTCGAGGCGATGAAATCGCCTGGCAAAGTGTCCGTCGTTCGTGGGTAAGACCAGTCAGCGACACTCGCGTCGGCAGCGATCGACCCGTTGCGGAAGGTCGCAGTTCTGCAATGCGGACATGCGAGTCTTCTAACGATCGAGGCTTAACGGTTGTCCACTAGCGGCTGGTAAACGAGTAATTTAGGAACGCAATATCTTTTGCGTAAGCTTTGGCAACAATGTCGATCATTTCCCTTGAATAGGCTTTGGAGTAGTGGCCCTTCTCCTCCCCCTCATTCAACCTAGGCAACACAACAGACAGGCCAATTTTCTGGCAAATCGTTTCAAAATCCGCATCGAGACGCTCCATCCGACCCAGGTAATCCATCGCCATATGCCCTTTGGCATCCGTGATGAAATCAAGCTGTGGTCGGAAATGCTTCCAGCTGCCGATGTTGGTTTCGCTTACCCACTCGTGGACAAACTGCTCAAAGCTTTGGTAAGGCGCCAGGTATGTCTCTGCCCAGGCGCGATCATTGTTATTCATGCCCCCTCTCCTGAGATAGTGATATGCGGAAAACAGTCGGTCCCATGGATTGCGCACAAATGCAAACTTGAAATACCGCCGGAATTTTTCTGGGTCGACTTTCTCGTATTCGGTGCATGGTATATGTCTTGGTTCCATATTAAAGAGTGCGTGCGCAATGCTTGTTCCTGCCGTTTTGGGGATATGTACAAAAATGCACCGATGTGCGTCCGCGTATCTGCTATAGAGACCGCGCCCCCTCAGTTCCATCAAACGATAGCGCAGCGCCATGGGCACCCAGCGCTTGAGCCATGCCACGCTATCGGCGTTTTTCATGGGGCAAATCCGAGGCCCGCACGCACTATGTTCTACGATCAGTCCGCTGTTGGCCGGTCAGCAACAGTCGCAAGTCGACCCGATGCAGCCGTAACGGCTGTCCGACAGCGGACGCTCGGAATCTCATTGCCACGATGCGCAATGCCCGAACGAACACGCGGTCACAACTCCGATGAGCCATATTAGGCCGTGAACACTGGCACCGATAACAGCACCAAGTATGTAGCGGGGTACCGGGCCGCCCTGTCTGGGCGCCCACCGGAATGCCGCAACCGCCGCAGCAACCGGCACGGCGATAAGTACGAAATAAACTACCCATCGATACCAAGGAAACAGAGCAAAAAGTAGGGTACCTTCTTTCTCCGCGATTGAATGTAGGCCTGCGCTTAGCAGCGTGTAGAGAACGACAACTACCGTGAACACGCTTATCCACTTCCAACGCGATGAGGGCATTGTGCGCGCACTCGTCCTAGTCAGTGGCCAGCGGTTCGCCTGCGGAGCGCCGCCGGCGAGGCGTCGAGGTTGCGGCCCTTTTTTTGGCTTCTATGAAATTAAGGAATTGCTCGGACTGGTACACTTCTCCAGGATTTTTCGTCCTTGCAATATTCAACGCCTCAGTAAACCATTTCTCCGCTTCCACTAAATTACCTTGATCGGTATAGAAGACACCTAATGCGCGAAGGGCATCTATGCTCGACGGATCTAGAGCAAGAGCTTTCGTATAGGCCGCTAGCGCCCCGTCATTGTCCCCTCGCCGAGCCCTTAACATACCTAGTACTAGCCAGTTGGTCGGGCTCTCAGGGTTCTGGCCAATTTGCAGCTCAGTCTTTTCGATCGATTTATTGAGTTGCCATTTGTTGATCAACCCATGCAGCGGTAATCCAAGCAGTACTCCTAGGAAGATAGCGCACGCATGCGAAACCACGGTCCTCCAGTTGAACCGTGACACAAAGTATTCCGAAAGCTTGGTCACGAATATTTCTCCCAACCAATTGACCTTCGCCCGACCGTCGCAACTCGACCCGAAGCAGTCGTCGGTCGATTGCAGAAGCGGACGTTTGCTGCGACACCTGCGGGTGCAGGGCTACTTCGCCGCCAAGATTGCCGGGGGCTTCCAAGTTCCCTCCCCGGGCGGCAGGATCGATGGCGGCGTTTCCTTCGGCCAATACAGGCGCATCACCAGATAAATGGGGCCATTTGGCGCGGGCAGCCAATTCGCTTCCTTGCCCTTTCCGGGTGAGTCCTTCTGAATGTAGAGCGTCAGCGATCCATCGGCGTTCTTCTTCATTGCCGTGAGCATCGGCGAATTGATGAGATAGCGACTGATCGGATTTTCGATGAGCAATTGCGTCTTGCCGTCGTACATCGTGACTGACCAGAAAGCGTTGACTGGCGGAAACTGACCGGCAGGGAGCGTGAGGGTGTAGTTGTGCTTACTGCCATCGAGCTTCTCGCCGGCTCCATCTACGCGGGTCATCGGATACATGGCTTCGATGCCATTGTTCCCGTAGATGCCTCCCTTGGCAGCTGCGGCACGTTTCAGCCAATCGCCTTTGTAAAAGTCACGGTCGCCGAAAAGCGAACCGACTTGCCAGCCATTGATGTCCTTCATACCGGAGGCAAGGTACTTGTCCACTTTGTCGTCGCCTTCCTTCATGGCCAGGAGGATAGCCGCCTTGTGTTCCAGCGAGAGGTCCTTGAACGCAAACGTCTTACCGGGCCCGACCCCAATGCTGGCGAGTTTGGCGCAGCTCGTTGGGCTCGTGGTGATCTTGATGCTCGCCCGGATGCTGAGTTCGATGATCGGCGACGTCATCGTCAAGACCAACGAGCACGAATTCGGCGCGTGCTTATTGTAACTGCTCACGGGGTTCGCCGTCCTGGTTGCGCAGGCGGTTCCCATGCTTCTCGGCGTTGTCGCGACCGCGAACCTGGGGCCGCAACGTGGACTTCGGCGCGTCGCCGCGCTCGCCGCCGCCGTGGTCTTGTCCACAGGTGTCGGTTTGCTGGTCCGGCTGTCGATTGCGAGCCTGGTCGGAGTCGGCCCATGATCCGAAGTAGCGGCTTGAGTTCTTGACCCAGTCACGGCGTCGAGCTACTGCCGCCATTCCCGCTCGGGGTGGCGGAAAGGTATCCGACGCAATCTCTCGGCCGTTGCAGTAGCTACCTGATACGTACGCGCGTCCAGGTCCGGTTCAGGTCCCGCAACCAAACAATCAAGGGCTTGCAGTGAATGCGAGCCCTTTTTTTCGACCTTCGAGTTAGAGACCCGACGCCCAGTGCTCCGCGACGCTCTGTCGGAAGGCGGTCGTCTCGTCTTGCCTCTGGTATCCTCGTTCGCGGCGACCACTGGCACCGGCGAACATGCGAAGGGAACCCTGATCTTCAGTTCTACGTGCCCAACCGCTAAATGCCCCGCGTGCAACGCTCTCCTCAGGAGATTCAAGTACCAGCATGTCCGATAGTTGCAACATTGCGATTCGGTAGAACGATACGCTGCTCGCGAGGATAGAGTAGGCGCCAATGTACCCTTCGCAGCCCCCGCTGGAAGCTTCGCGGTCGAGGCCGCTAGAAGCGCGGGCAGCGTTGACTCAGCTGTGGCATGCAGCTGGTCAACCCATTGAAGCGCTGTCGCATATCCAACTCACGGGCGCGGAACCTGCGCTGCCATCCTCGTTCGCGGTCGGCACGGCGGCCCAGGTCAGCATCGCGGCCTCGGCACTCGCCGCCGCGGAATTGTGGCACCTACGCTGTGGGCGGCACCAGCTCGTCACGGTCGACATGCACCATGCGGCCATCGAGTTTCGCAGCGAGCGCTATTTCCGTGTTGACGGACAGGCGCTCCCTGAGTTTCGGGACAAGATCGCGGGGATATACCGCTGCGGCGACGGCCGGTGGGTTCGTCTGCATACCAACTTTGCGCACCACCGCGACGGGGTGCTGGCACTGCTCGCGTGCGATTACGACAAGGCTGCGGTGCAACAGGCGCTGCTTAGCTGGCGCGCAGAGGAGTTCGAAGAGGCTGCCGCCCAAGCGGGGCTCGTGGTCGCCGCGAATCGATCCTTCGAGGAGTGGGACCGCCACTCGCAGGGCATGGCGGTGGCCGCGCTGCCGGTTTTGTCAATCGAGCCTATCGGTGCCGCGCCCCCTCGACCGCTTCCGCGTCAGGCCGCGCCACGCCCCCTTGGCGGCGTACGTGTTCTCGATCTCACGCGAATCATCGCTGGCCCGGTGTGCGGTCGCACATTCGCCGCGCATGGAGCAGACGTACTTCTTGTTACCGCGCCTTATTTACCCTCGATCGAACCGCTGGTGATCGATACGGGGCGCGGCAAGTTGTCGTGCCAGATCGATTTGCGCGAGACGGCCGGGCAATCCACGCTGCGTGCTTTATTGCGAGACGCCGATGTATTCGTCCAGGGTTACCGCCCGGGCGCGCTCCAATCGTTAGGATTCGGTCCGGAGCAGGTGGCACAACTTCGTCCCGGTATCGTCTACGTATCGCTGTCCGCATACGGCCACGTCGGACCTTGGGTGGATCGGCGCGGCTTCGATTCGCTCGTGCAGACCGCGAGTGGCTTCAACGATGCTGAAGCGCAAGCGGCCGGGACAGATCAACCGAAACCGTTACCAGCCCAAGCGCTTGATCACGCTGCGGGGTACCTAATGGCCTTCGGGGCCATCACGGCGCTCGCGCACCGTTGTACCGAGGGCAGCAGCTGGCACGTGCGCGTTTCGCTCGCGCAGACGGGAAAATGGCTGCGCCAGCTTGGTCGAGTCGAGCGTGGCTTGTCTTGTCATGAAACAGCCTTCGACGATGTTCAAGACCTGCTGGAAGTGCAAGATTCGGGATTTGGGCGCTTAGCGGCAGTCAGGCACGCGGCGCAACTTTCGGAGACCGCGGCGCGATGGGCACGCCCTTCGATGCCGCTTGGGGCTCATCTTGCTGCGTGGCCCGAATGAAAGCAGGTGGGTAAACGATCAACAGCTAACCTTCTTGGTTGCAAGACGGCCCAATGCCTTGCGGGCGAGCCAAGAAACGAAAATCCTGCCTTCGAATTGATGCGCAGGAGGGGACGGAATCTCTGCGCATCAAATGCAAATACGCGCGCTAGTCAGGCCGCGACCTCGGTCGGCGCCTCGACTAAATCGTCGAAGCGATTGAATTGCACGCTTACCCCTCGAGATTGACATCCTTGGTTTCCGGCGTGGCGAGAATCGCGAGGATCGCCATCACCGCGTAAACCATCACCAGAAGCCCAATGTAGATATATGCCCTGTGAATGCCGTAGGCTTGCAGGATAAACCCGGCCAGAATCGGGATCAGCCCGCCGCCGTAGACCTGTGCGATTTGGTAGCCCGCATTCGCTCCCGATGCGCGATAGCGGGTCGGAAAATTCTCCGTATAGAAGGTCGGGATTGCGCCGTAGCCGAACCCGAACACGAAGCCGAAGCCGACGATCTCGGCGATCGTCGCGAGGATGAAACTGCCCGTATTGATCAGGTAAAAATACGGGATAGCGAAGATCAGGAACACGCTGGCGGCAATCAACAGAATCGTCCGGCGGTTGATAATGTCGGCAAGCAGCGAACCTGTGATCATGAATACCAGCATGAAGGCAGCGGCGATCAGCCCGATCATCTCAGGTTCCGATCCGGTGAAACCGACCGCCTTCATGTAGGCGGTACCAAACACGAAGTAGAGGAAGAAGGCGCTGCCGAACATTGCGTTCACCAGCGAGGTGCGCAGGATGCGCAGTGGCATGTCGCGCCAGACCTGTCTCGCGGGATGTTCGATGATCTTGCTCTGCATCTTGTGCTTCTCGAATACAAAGCTGTCTTGGGTGCGCGTCCGGATTATGAGGCCGACTATCGCGCCCAGGAAACCGACGACGAACAAGATTCGCCAGCCCCAGGCAACAAATTCCTCCGGCGTCATCAGCGACTTGACGAAGATCACCGAGCCAAAGCCCAGCAGCAGCCCGATCGGGATCGCGAATCCGACCCACGCACCCCAGAAGGCGCGGTGCTTAGATCGCGCCGCCTGTTCGACCACCCAGGTCGAGGCGGTGCCGAACTCGGCGCCGAAACTGATTCCCTGCAGAAGCCGGAAGACGATCAGCAGCCCCGGCGCGATGATGCCAATGCTGTCATAGGTCGGCGTAAGCCCGATCAGCAGCGTGCTGACACCCATCAGCACCAGCGCATAAACCAACGCATCCCTGCGCCCTCGCCGGTCGGCGATATTGCCAAAGATATAAGCGCCGACGGGTCGGATAATGATGCCGAGACCGTAGACGCCAATCGCCGCCGCAACGGCCGCAACGCCGGGCAGCTTGAAGAAGATGCCACCCCAGACAGTCGCCGCGATCACGCCAGTGACCAGGAAGTCGAATTGTTCGATCACCGAGCCGACTATGCTCGCCAGCGCGACCTTAAAAATCTGCCTTCTGGTTGGACTTGCGGCTGCTTCGTTCATTGTCTCCCCCGGCATAAATACTCTGATTAGATTGCCGATCAAGCATCGGGCGGTCGATTGCGGCCGTTTAGGCGCCCGAGATGCGACGAGATATCCGACTCCGCCCGCATCAGCGTTTGAGCGACACTTGGTGGCAATTGTGACGCACTCGGATTGGGTGTGCCATAACTGTGACCGGGATAGATCGGTTCCGAGAGGGGATAAGCGTTGCAAGTTATTGATTTAACAAGTGCTTATAGGGACGCGGCTTGCCTCATAAGCCGAAGGTCACCCGTTTAAATCCTTTCCCCGCAACCAACAAATCAAGGGTTTGCAGCGATGCGAGCCCATTTTTTTGACCGTGGGGTTCCGGACCCGACTGTCCGTCGTGCACGATTACGCGCGCCTTGTCGTCGACATAAGGCACTTTTGGCAAAGTCGTATAATGGATCTATCCAAAAAATCCATTTCCGGAGGAGCGACATGAAGCGCTTACTGCGACGCGATTTCCTGCGAGCCCTCGGAGCATCGGCGGTCGGCGCCTGGTCGGCAGGCAAGCCGATTGGCGGGCTCGCCGCAGCAGCCACGAAGGTGCGCTTCGGCTGGCAGCCCACGCTGAACGGCGCCCGCTACTTCATTGCGCACGACGAAGGCATCTTCGCGAAAAACGGCATCGAGGTCGAGCAGATCAAGTTTCTTGCGGGACCGCCGTTCTTCTCGGCGTTTGTGTCGGGAAGCATCGACGTGGGGTTCATGGGAACGCCGCCGGCAAGCGTCGGGATCGCACAGGGCGTGCCAATGAAGATCTTCGCCGTGGAGAACCACGCCTACGGCTCGGAGGCGCTGGTCGTGACGCCGCAAAGCGGCATCAAGACCTTGAAGGATCTGCGCGGCAAGCGCATCGCCGCACAGCGCGGCACGTCCGGCGAGTACGCGCTCCTCTCCGCGCTCAAGACGGTGGGCATGACGCTCAAGGACATTGAATACCTCACCCTGGACGTCACCGCGTTGCTGCCCGCGTTCACCAAGGGCGACATCGACGGCGGTTGGTACTGGGAACCCTGGCAGGGCGAGATGCGCGAGGCCGGAGGCAGGCAGATCGCCACCGACGGCGACATCGGCGTCGCAGGCTGCATCGTCTGGGTGGCGCGACCCGAGTGGCTCGCGCAGAACGGCGATGCGGTGCACGCCATCTTGCGCTCGCTCGACGAAGCGCGTGCCACCCTGATGAATAATCCGAAGCAGGCGGCGAGCTACCTGCACAACGATACGGGCGTTTCAGAGCAGCTCGCCCTCGAAGTGCTGACCAAGGAGGCGAGCTGGCCGACGATCAAGGAACAGTGGGATCCGGGCTATGTGGCCTCGATTAATCCGGCGGCGATCAAGGAGAAGAAGGGCCTCGCGGACATTCTGGGCAAGCTCGCCGAGTACCAATATCAGGTGCGCGCCATCAATGCCGTGCCCGATTTCGGGGCAGCCATCGACACGCGTTTCATCTCCAAGTACGTCGCCTGATTCCGTGCGATGGAGCCGTCGCGCGACGATGATGCTCCGTACACGAAAGTGGCCGGCGCGGAGCACCGGGAACGCGTATGGCTGCTTGCGTCCGATCCCCGATGGTTCAGCCTCCTGAGCATCCTTCTGCTGCTGCTCCTCTGGTACTACGGGACGGAAGTCTCGCACACCATTTCGCCGAAGTTCCTGCCGTCGCCGCTGCGCCTCGCCAAAGAGTTCGCGAACCTCTGGGAGGAGGGCTATGCCGGCACGGCGTTGTGGGACCATGTGCTGACGAGCCTCTTGCGCATGCTCGCGGGCTTCACGCTGTCAGTCGTCGTGGCCGTGCCGCTCGGCCTGCTGATGGGCAGCAGTCCGCGCGTTCGCGCCTTCTTGAATCCGATCTTCAATTCGCTGCGCCCGGTCCCGAGCATCGCGCTCATTCCGCTGATGGTCCTGTGGTTCGGCATCGGCGAGACTGCGAAGGTGTTCGTCATCTTCCTCGCCTCGTTCCTGTTCGTCGTGCTCAATACGTCCGCTGGCGTGGCAACGGTGCCGCACGGCCTGGTACGCGCCGCGATCAATCTTGGCGCCAGCCGATTGCAGCTCTTCTGGCGCGTGATCTTTCCTGCCTCCCTGCCGGCGATCATGACCGGACTCAAGACAGGACTTGCGGTGAGCTGGGCGGTCGTCGTCGCCGCCGAGCTTCTCGGCGCCCAGAAGGGGTTGGGCTACATGATCGAGGATGCCGCCACGTTCTACCGCATCGCGGCCGTCTACGTCGGCGTGATCCTCATCGGCGGGATCGGACTTCTGATGACGACTCTGCTCAATTGGGCCGAGCATCGGCTGATCCATTGGGCCGGGAAGACATGAGGTCGTGCATCGATGTGCGAGACTTGCGCAAGGTTTTCCCGAGTGCCGGCCGGGGACGCGCGGAAGTGGTTGCGCTCGACGGCCTCGACTTCAGCGTGGGCCGTGGGGAGATCTATTCGCTCCTCGGCCCGAGCGGCTGCGGCAAGAGCACCGCGCTCGATATCATCGCAGGCTTCGAAACAGTCTCATCGGGGTCTGTCCTGATCGAGGGAGACGCCGTCACGCAGCCGAGTCCGGATCGTGCGGTCGTGTTCCAGCAGCCGCAGCTTTTCCCGTGGCTCACTGTGATGGGCAACGTGCTGTTCGGTCCCCGCGTCCAGCAGCACCTCGACGGGAGCGAGGCCATACGTCGCGCGGACGAGCTCCTGCGGGCCACCGGTCTTCAGGAGTTCAAGCATCATCACGTGTATCAGCTCTCGGGCGGAATGCGCCAGCGCGTGGCGATTGCCCGAGCCCTTATAAACCAGCCACGCGTGCTGCTGATGGACGAGCCGTTCGGTGCGCTCGACGCCCAGACGCGCGTCGCGATGCAGGAACTGCTGCTTTCGATCTGGGCCGCTTTCACCCCGACGATCGTCTTCGTGACGCACGACGTCGAGGAAGCGCTCTTCCTCGGTGATCGTGTCGGCGTGATGTCGACCCGTCCCGGACGCATGGAGCTCGAGGTGGTCGTGCCGATCAAACGCCCGCGGACGATCGAGGATGTCACGTCGACCGCATTCGTCGAGCTCAAGGCGCGCATCCTCCGCCAGCTCCGCGTGGAAACCCTGGTGAACCACGACCGGCAATAGGCATGCGATGCAGACGACGCTCTTTCGCGCCGCGAAGATCCTGACCATGAACCCGATGCAGCCGCACGCGACGTGCGTCGCCGTTCGCGACGGTCGCATCCTTGCGGTGGGCCACGAGCGGGAAGCCGCGGCATGGGGCGAGTGCACGCGGGATGACCAACTCGCCGACAAGGTGCTGATGCCCGGACTCGTCGAGGGCCATTCGCATGTGATGGAGGGGACGCTCTGGCAATACGTCTACGTCGGCTATCACGACCGGCGCGGACCCGACGGCCGCGTGTGGAAAGGGTTGCGAAGCTTCGAGGAGGTCGTTTCGCGGCTGCGCGAAGCCGAGCGCGAGATGCCTGATCCGCAGACGCCGCTTCTCGCATGGGGCTTCGACCCGATCTTCTTCGGCCGCGAGCGCATGACGACGCTGGAGCTCGATCGCGTTTCGGCGACGCGACCGGTCGTCGCTTTGCATGCCAGCGCGCATCTGTTGAACGTCAACTCCGCGATGCTGCGCAAGGTCGGGATCGACCGGGACACGCCGATCGAAGGTGTTGCCCGGTATCCCAGTGGTGCGCCGTCTGGAGAACTGCAGGAGTTCGCGGCGATGTTCCCGGTCATGCGCGCGATCGGGAATGCATTCAAGGTGGGAAGCGCGAGCGACGCGGCGCTGTGGCGTTTCGCGCAGGTTGCTCAGCTCGCCGGCGTGACGACTGCGACTGATCTCGTGAACGACTGGTCCGAGGAGACCGTCGCCGCGATGAGCCACGCAACTGCGAACGAGGCGTATCCGATCAGGATCGTGTCCGCTTACCGGACGCTCGACGCGCCGAGCGAAACCGAGCGCGGCCTGGAGCGATTCGCCGAATTGCGCGACCGTACTACGGACAAACTGCGCTTCAGCCTCGTCAAACTCATCGTCGACGGCTCGATCCAGGGGTTCACCGCGCGGCTGCGCTGGCCCGGCTACTTCAACGGCCGTCCCAATGGCATCTGGGTCATATCACCGACCGAGCTGCCCGCGATCGTCGAACGCCTGCATGCAGCCGGCATGCAGATCCATATCCATACCAACGGGAACGAGGCCACGGAGGTCGCGATCGATGCGATCGAGGCCGCGCTGGCGCGACATCCGCGCGCCGACCACCGCCATACGCTGCAGCATTGCCAGATGGCGGACGCCGCGCAGTTCCGCCGGATGGCGAAGCTCGGCATCTGCGTCAACCTGTTCGCCAACCACCTCTACTACTGGGGAGACGCGCACTACTCGCAGACGATCGGCCCCGACCGTGCCAATCGCCTGGACGCTTGCGGCACCGCGCTCCGCCTCGGCGTTCCGTTCGCGATCCACTCGGATGCGCCGATCACGCCGATCGGTCCGCTGTTCACCGCGTGGTGCGCCGTGAATCGCTGCACGTCGAGCGGACGTGTGCTCGGGGAAGATGAGCGCATCGGAATGCAGGATGCGCTTCACGCGATTACGCTCGGTGCGGCGTACACGCTCAGGATGGATGGCGAGATCGGGTCGATTGAGGTCGGGAAGTTCGCCGATTTCTGCGTGCTCGACGACGATCCGCTCTCGCTTCCACCGCGATCGCTCAAGGACGTCGGTGTCTGGGGCACGGTCCTCGGCGGCCGAGTGTTCGAGGCGCCGCACTGAAGGATCGAGCGATGGCGGGTCCGATTCCCCTGACCGTCGTCGGCGGGTTCCTCGGGTCCGGGAAGACGACGCTTGTCAACCACATTCTGCGCAATGCCTCGGGAATCCGCGCCGCGGTGGTGGTGAACGACTTCGGCGCGATCAACATCGATCGAGCGCTTGTCGCCGATGCCTGGGGCGAGACGATCGCGCTCACCAATGGCTGCGTGTGTTGCTCGATCGGGGGTGATCTGACCGACGCCCTGATCGCGATCATGTCGCGCGCAGAGGCGCCGGACTGGATCGTGATCGAGGCGAGCGGCGTGTCGGACCCGTGGCGCATTGCGCAGGTCGGGCTTGCGGACCGCGGGTTGCTGCTCGACGGAGTCGTCGTGCTGGCCGATGGCGCCTGCGTCCGTGCTCTCGCCGAGGACCCGCGAATCCGCGACACCGTCCTCCGGCAACTCGACGGCGCCGATATCGTGGTGCTCAACAAGGCGGACCTCGTGGGCGCGGCCGAGCGCGCCGAGACGCGCGCATGGCTTACCGTGCAGGCGCCGCGCGCCACCATCCTCGAGGCCACCTCGGCCGACCTTCCGATCGATCTACTCACCGGCGTCGCGATTGGTCGAGCGCGTCGGTTTCGGGCGGCGGTTCACGGCGACTCCGACCACGCTCGGCGGTTCGACTCGCTCGCGCTTTCGTTCGAAGGCCGGTTCAGCGCGGCCCGTTTGCGAGAGCTTCTCGGGTCCATGCCTGCGGGGATCCTTCGCGTCAAGGGAATCGTGCGCACGGACGAGTCGGCGTCGGCAACGCTTCAGTACGCGGGTCGCAGGGGCACCCTCCGCGCGATCGACTGCGCGCCGTTCAACATCTCGCAGGTGATGGCAATCGCGCTGCGTGGCGAGCTGCCAGCGGAGATGCTACGCTGTGCACTTGATCGAGCGCTCAAAGAAGATGTCCGCGACGATCGGCTGGGTCGGTGAAACAGTTCCTCGCGCCCGTCATCCCGCGCGCGCTAAAGTAGCGATTCCCGGCAGAGACGTGGCCCTAGTATGTTGGAGTAATCGACAACACGTTACCAGTGTTGGTATCATCACCAACAAGAATACGGGTGGGGAACATCACCAGAAATTGGGAAGAGGAAGCACCGTCATGAAGAAATGGACAGTCGCCTTCGCCACCGTTGCAACTCTGATGACTGTCTCGGCAGCCCGTGCCGAGCCGGACTCCCTGTTGCAGCAGATCAAGGACCGTGGCTCGATCATTATCTGCGAGGCGGCCTACCCGCCGTATAACGTGAAGAACCCCAAGACAGGCGAGTGGGAAGGCCTCGACGTCGATATCGAGGGTGAACTGGCCAAGATCCTGGGCGTCAAGATCCAGCGGGTCGATACGAGCTTCTCCGCCCTTGTGCCGAGCCTTAGTACCCACAAGTGCGATCTCTCGACCGCCGCGACCTACATAACTCCGGGCCGCGCCGAGCAGGTGCTGTTCACGCGCCCCTTCGCCACCGAGACCAAGACCGTATTCGTGCCACTGACCTCCACCGCCAAGACCTATGCCGACATCGACAAGGAAGGCATCACGATCGTCGTCCGGGCGGGCACCGCCGAGGAGACCTATGCGAAGCGGTTCTTCAAGCATGCGACGGTCAAGACACTGACCTCCGACGCGACGCAGCCACATCTGCTCGAGGTTGCCGCCAGGCGGGCGGACGCCGCCTTCGCCGGCTATGTAGGCAGCCTGATCTTCTTGAAGCAGAACGCGAACCTCAGACTGCGACCGATCGGCGATGAGCTTCTCGACCCGACACCATTCGCCTTTATGCTGCCCAGCGGCGAATACCACTTCCAGCAATACCTGGACATCTTCTTCAACGACCTGGAGCGCTCGGGCAAGCTCAAGGAGATCACCGACAAGTGGATGTCTCCTCTGAAATGAGCCGGGGCGCCGCCGGCTCTCCGAGGTGCGGCGGCGCATGCGGATCGTCGGCTGCTGCCGCGTAGCCAACAGACGCAAAAGACAGCGGTGAATACGCGCTCGGATTCCTCGACGGTCTTCGCGCGCATCGCTCCCCGCTTCGACTGGACCAGCGCGGTTTCATTCATTGCCGGGCTCGCGATCGCCTACGCAATCTATGCGACGGTCGATTGGAACTTCGTCGGCACGCTCGATTTCCATGTTCTGATCGAGTATTGGCAGCCGCTCCTCCGCGGGGCGATCGTCACCCTTCTCATCACCGCTGGCGCGCTGGTCGTCGGCCTCAGCGTAGGCGTGATCATCGCCATTCTGTTGCAATTGCCGATCGGGCCGCTTCGCTGGATGATCATCGCCTATGTGGAGCTGTGGCGGAACACGCCGCTCATCGTGCAGCTCTTCTGGGTGCATTTCGGCCTTCCGGTGATCACCGGTATATCGACGACGGCGCTGGAGAGCGGCTTCCTCGCCCTGACGCTGCAGTCAAGCGCCTATCTTGCCGATATCGCGCGGGCGGGCATCCAGGCGGTCGCGCGGGGGCAGTGGCAGGCCGCCCGGGCGCTCGCCCTGCCAAGGTGGTCGTTGTGGCTCGAGATCATCCTGCCCCAGGCCCTCAAGATCATGATCCCGCCCTTCGCCAACCTGGCCCTCAGTTTCCTCAACGGCAGCGCCTTGCTCGGGCTTCTGCAGGTCGGCGAGCTGATGACCGTCGCGACGAAGATTAGCGACTACACCTTTAAGCCCATCGAGATCATGACGGCGGTCGGCATCCTCTATCTGCTCCTCAATCTCGTGGTGGGCCGGCTCGCCCGCTGGCTCGAGATCGCGACGCGGATCCCGCGGTAAGTATCCCCCGGCAGATCCGGGGCTAGATTGGGAGCCTCTCAAAGCGGCTAAGCAGAACCGCTAACGCTTTTGACATCGCTGCGATACCTTGCGAACACTTCGTCAGCGCGTGATATTTGCGCTCCTACTTCGCGTGGCTTAGGCTCTCATGCTCGTCCATCGCAAAACTCCTATTCGTGTGCTTGGCGGCTCACACTTGGACGTTTCGTTGACGGACTTCCTCACATGTCAAACCTCTAGTGCTTCTACGACAGAGCCTGGGCTTCCCCTGGCAGGCTGGCCCCCGTATTGCCGAGCCCATGCATTTTGATTCCAACACCATCATTCGGCATCTGCCGGAGCTCCTGCGCGGCGCCCAACTCACCATTCTGCTGGTGTCGGTCTCGCTGGGGATCGGCATGGTGCTGGGGCTGGTTGCCTGTTTCGGGAGGCTCCTGGAGCGCGGCCTTCTCTATTGGATCGCATCGGTCTATGTGACCGTGATGCGCGGAATTCCCGAGATGGTTGTGATGTTCTGGATCTATTATTGCGGTCCGCTCATCCTCAATACCCGCCTTTCCTCCTTCTCGGCGGCAACCGTCTCCATGTCGCTCTTTGCTGGCGCGTTCCTCGCGGAGATCTTCCGCGCTGGCATCCTCGCCGTTCCCCGCGGCCAGAGCGAGGCGGCACTGGCGCTGGGTATCCCCGAGTTCTGGACCTGGACGGAGGTGATCCTGCCCCAGGCCCTGCGGATGATGATCCCCGCCCTCATTGGGCTGGTGACCCTCGTGGTCAAGATCTCCGGCCTTGCCTCGGCGATCGGCGTCGGCGAGCTTGTCTACGCGGCGAGCATCGTGAGTGGCCAGACTTATCGCTATTTCGAGCTCTTTACCGCGGTCGGCATCTTCTATTTCGTGCTGATCTTTCCCCTGAGCCTGCTCGCCCAGTACTACGAGCGCAAACTTGCCCGGAAGACAAGATGAGCCAGAACAACGCCGACGACATCATCCTGTGCGAGGCGGTGACGCGGCGTTACGGCACGTTCACGGCGCTCAAGGGTGTCGACTTCCGCGTGCGGCGAGGCGAGGTTGTCTGCATCGTCGGCCCCTCGGGGGGCGGCAAGTCGACGTTGCTCCGTACCATTAACGCCCTCGAGCGCATCGACCAGGGCTCGATCACGGTCGACGGCATCAAAGTGCCGGGCAGCCGGCACGACGTGCAGCGCATTCGGCGCGAGGTCGGCATGGTCTTTCAGAGCTTCAATCTTTTTCCGCATATGACGGTGCGGCGGAACGTCGCGCTGGCGCCGATGCGCTCGCGCGGGACCAGCCGGGAGGAGGCGAATGCGCGCGCCGAGCGCCTGTTGGCGCGGGTCGGCATCGCCGACCAGATCGACAAATACCCGGAACAGCTTTCCGGCGGCCAGCAGCAGCGCGTGGCCATTGCCCGGGCCCTCGCGATGGAGCCGCGGGTGATGCTGTTCGACGAGCCGACCTCGGCCCTCGACGCGGAGATGGTCAGCGAGGTGCTGCAGGTGATCCGCGAAATGGTCGGCACGGGCATGACGATGGTCATCGTCACGCACGAGCTCGGCTTCGCGCGCGAAGCGGCGGACCGCATCGTCTTCATGGTTGGCGGCACCATCGCGGTGGAGGCGCCGCCCGAGACATTCTTCGGAAACATGAAAGACAAGCGGCTGGCGACCTTCCTCTCCAAGATTCTGTGAGGAACGCGCCCGCCGGCCGCGCTCATCGAACAGCCCATACGCATACAAAAGAGAGAAGGAGAGATCATGTCCCGACAGTCGCAGGCGTTCACGCTGCGAAGCTTTCTGGCGAGCGTCGAGGCGGACGACCCGCACGCGATGCTGCGAATCCGCGACAAGGTAAGCTTGGATTACGATCCGAGTGCCCTGGTCATGGAGATGGAGAAGACCGGCCATTCACCCGTGGTCTGGTTCGAGAAGGTGGGGAAGTCGCCCTTTCCGGTGGTGACGAACCTGTTCGGCTCTCGGCGGCGTTATGCGCTCGCCCTCGGCGTGCCGGAGGAGCGTCTCATCGAGGAATGGGCCTCCCGCAACGATCGCGTTATCGAGCCGATCATGCGCAAGGCCGGCCCTATTCACGATGTCGTGCGGACAGGGAAGAAAGTCGACCTCGGCTACTTGCCGATCATGCGCCACTTCACCCAGGATGCCGGCCCTTACATCACCAACGCCATCCTGATTGCTAAGGATCCGGATACGGGCGTGCGCAACGCAAGCTTCCATCGCATGCAGGTGAAGGGCCGCAACCGGCTCGGCACCAGCCTGCACAGCCGGCGCCACCTGTGGAATTATGTGCAGCGCGCCGAGGAACGCGGCCAGGACATACCGATCGCGGTGGTGATCGGGGCCCATCCGCTATTCACCTTCGGCGGCCTGTGGAAGGGGCCGATTGCCAGTGATGAATACGCCGTGGTTGGCGGCATGATGGGCAAGCCGCTCGAGATAACCGCGGGACGCACGGTGCCGGTCGAGGTGCCGATCGACGCGGAGATCACGCTCGAGGGCCGCATCATCGCCAACAAGAGGGAGCCCGAGGGACCCTTCGCGGAATTCACCGGCTATGCGTCCGCGCGCTCGACCGAGCACGTGGTCGAGATCTCGGCGATCACCCACCGCAAGGACGCGATCTACCAGGACATCATTCCGGGGATCTCGGACGAGCATACAAGCCTGCTCGCCGTGCCCTCGGAGGCGCGGCTCCTGCGCACGCTGCGCCAGCATTTCCCCAATACCACGGCGGTGTCCTATCCCAAGTCGGGGACCTGTCGGCTGCATACCTATATCGCCATGCGTAAGCCGGCCCCCGGCCAAGCGAAGAACGCGGCAGCGGTGGCGTTCGGCGACGATCTCAGTATCAAACTCGTGGTGGTCGTCGACGACGACGTCAATATCTTTGACGACCGGGATGTCTTCTGGGCAATGGCCACGCGCATGCAGGCGGATGAGGACATCGATGTCATCCGCAACGCGATGGGCGCGATCCTCGATCCATCGAACCACGCCGGCATGACCGCAAAGATGATCATCGACGCGACCCGGCCGAGTGCGGATTTTCCCGAGCGCCATACGTTGCCCATGGATGCGGTCAGGCGCGCCCAGGGGCTGCTCAAGAAGGCGTTCGGCTGACCGCAGCAATGGAGGGGCTCGGTTTTAACGTGCCGTGGGGGCGTCTTTGACCTCGTCATCCGGCACCATGCGCCGGCTGCCGAGGACACCGACAACTACTCGGCTTGGTGCATTCGGCGGCTACCGAACGGCTTCAAGAACCAAGGCGCAAGACGATGTCGCGACGCATGTGCGACGCCCGCGAAGAAGCGAGCCACCGGGCCGCGCTTCTGCGCGTCAGGCGAACCATGCAGATGCTCGATGCGCGCCACGATTTGCACCGAGAGCGGCATAGTCATCTGTCGAATGTGTGACATCACCTGGCGGCGGATACAGGTGCGCACGCGCTGCCGCCGGGATCGATCTCAGGACGTGCGCTTCCCGGAGTTCGCGAAGCGGCGACCCCGCAGCTTTACTCCTTTCGCTTCCGCTATCCACGCTCGGGCAAGTCGGTCCGTCTGCGTCGCGCGTATTCGACGAAAGGGGCGCGTCCTTCGAGTTCTCGCCTCACTGCTAGCGGTGCCCACCGTAAGCACGAAGCCGACAAGTGGCACGAGCTTGTCATTGGCCTCCTGTCGACAGGCGGCTACAATGCCCCGATGGAAATGAGCGCGCGCCTTACTTCCTCAATACCTTCAGGGGGCAGCGGAGCCTGCGGCGGCAGCGGTGGCCCGACCGGGTACCCCTGGAGCTGAAGGCCGCCTTTGATGCATGCGGCTAGGTTGTACTTGGCGAAGGCTTCGTTCAGATTCCACAAGCGACGCTGACGCTCCATCGCCGCTGCCCAATCGCCGCGTCGACACAGTTCGTACAATTCGACACTTTGCCTGGGGGCAACGCAGGCAGGCCCGGCCATCCACCCGACTCCACCGATGAGCATCACGCAGGCCGGAATGTGCGCGGAAGCCGCGAAAACCCGCAGGCGTCCTTCCACCCGCTGAATGATCGAAAGCAATCGACCCGTGTTGAAGGACGCGTCCTTTATGTAACGGATGTTGGGAACACGGCTCAACCGCTCAATCACCGAAAGAGTTAAATCCGATCGCTGGAACGTCGGATTGGTGTAAAGCACGATCGGAATTGACACCGCATCCGCGACCGCCTTGAAGTATCCGAACACGCCTTCATCAGAGACGGGAAAGTACGCTTCGAGGATCGCGAGAATCCCACTGCAGCCAAGCCGCTCGAACTCGCCGGCCTGGGAGACGGCATCGGCGATTGTGGTCGACGCAACGCCTGCCACCACCGGGACGCGACCGCCGGCGGCACCGACCACGACCTCGACAACGCGTCGTCGCTGTGCCCACGAGAGATAGGCGAATTCGCCGGTCGAACCCAAGGGCGTCAGACCGTGAACGCCGGCTTTTATGAGATCGTCACATACGCGCCCAAGTACATCGGCGTCTACCTCGCCTGACTGGTGAACCGGCGAAACAAGATAAGGGAATACCCCATGAAAACGTGCTTCGCTCACCACAGGTCCTCCTTAGCCCGATTCAACCTCGTAACTCCGCTCGCACTATAACCCGACATACTCATTGCCGACTGAACTAAAGACAGCGACGAAGGACTTCGTCGGTCAAGGTGGATCCGGGGGTTAGTTTGTGACGCCGGTTGTAGAACGCGGCGCTGGTGCGACTGCACGGGCCCTTCGACGGGAAAACGGCGAGGTCGAGTCCGTTGCAGAAAGACTATCTGTTACAGTCTCCATGCTGATGGGATGCGATCATGCCCTTTGACTTTACGACTCGCTTCGTAATGCCGCTGACACTCGGCGCGGTGGCGCTTGCGTTTATCGCCCTCGGGCTATATGCGGTGATCAGAAGGCGACCATTCGTCATCGATGCGCGATGGTTGCTTGCATTGGTTATCCTCGCGCTTTCGCCGTCGGTATTCATGCAGTTGCTCATTTTCTTCGGTGAGAATCAGCACCGAAGCCACGGGCTGATCCTCGTGTCTTTGATCTGGGTGGTAACGATGATCATCCTCGCCGGCTTTATCGCGCTTCAGATGCGTGGCTACATGACTTTCGGGACGACGCAGGATTCCTTTCGCGACGCGCTTGTGTCCGCGTTATCGAATCTCAATCTTGAATCCGCAGAGACGCTATCGTCAATCCGGCTTCCATCGGTTCCGGCGGAACTTCAGGTCGCAGTTCACGGATGGATCGGCACCGGACAACTGCGCCTTCGAAGTGGTGGCCGTCCGGAGCTGCTTTCCGACATAGCTGCAGGCATGAACGCTTACTTCAAATCTGCCGACGTGAAGACGAACATGACTTCGGCGGCCTTTTGCTTGATCCTTGGCGTATTGATGAGCGCAATGGTCGTGACACTGATTGTCGCCATGGCGCCTCCCGCTTCCATCCCAGATGGCATGACGAGCTGGGCCAGCTTCGAGGCTTTAGCTCTCGTTGGATACCTTCCGTGCCCGCTCTTCCAACCAGGCATCCGTCGGCGCGCCGCAGAACCTGCCGATCTTGGACGCTAACTAATGCCCTCTCCCCTCGCAATGAACGGGGGAATGTTTGGAGAATTCGTCTGGCGCTCATGAGTCATAGGGAAGTGGCGAGACGAGAGCGAAACTCAGGCCAGCCCGGATCTCGGTCAGCGTCTAGAAATAGTCGCCTTTTCGGGGCCGTGAGCCGAACGTCACAAGTTCAAATCCTGTGCCCGCAACCATTAGATCAAAGGGCTTGCAGCGACGCCGGCCTGATTTTTTGATCGTCTGATTTCCGACCCGACAGGATACCCGGGCTAACGCGCCCTGGCTCGTTCGAGCCGCGGCACCGCCCGCGCCCCAGCCCTTCACCAAACGAAACTGGAGAGCAGCACGGCAAGAACCAGCAGGCTCACTGCGCTATAGAGGCGGTCCCCCTCGGCAAAGAATGCCAATGCGGCGAATCCGACGCGGATCACGGGGCCGATCGCCAGGAGCAAGACACCGGCCATGATGAGAGCGTGGCGCTGACCAGGCTTGCCGGAATCCAGTACCCTGTCCAGAAGATCGAGCGGATTTCTCAAATACTGCGGCTCGCCGCTGAACAGGTGGTCGCCGGACGACCCTCCCGGATGCGCGGCAAGAAACCAAACCAACCCGACAAACATCACCACAGCAGCAGCGATCACGCTGACGATCATCAGTCGCGCCAGCCCATTTTGAATCTGTTCGTCTTTCATTTAGAAATTTGCGGTGCAAGCGTTGATCATTGAGAGGGTTCGTGCGCCGGATCAGAGATTGATGCCCGCACCGCGCAGGATCATTTGTAATGCGATAAGGAACACCACCGTCAGGAAAGTGATCCGAAGAATATGCACCGGGGCCCTGGGCAGCAGCTTGGCGCCGACAAACGCGCCACCTAGCACGCCGAGCGCGATTGGGGCGACCAAAATTGGATCGAAAAACCCATGCTTGAGATAAACACCCACACTGGCGGCGGCCGTCACACCGATCATGAAGTTGCTCGTAGCCGTGGTGACCTTGAACGGAATACGCATGAGCTGATCCATCGCGAGCACCTTGAACGCGCCCGAACCAATACCCAGTAACCCAGAGAGCGCGCCCGCCACTAACATCACGACAAAGCCCGGTACCACGTTTAGCACGTGATACGGCTTCGGGCCGGAGGCGGTCGGCAGCGCACCGGGCAGCCGGAGAGTTACCGCAAGCGGATCGGAGGCTTGCCTCCCCGGACCGGCGGGATGCCCGCGCAGCTGCATGGCGACCGCCATCAACAGACCGACGCCAAAAATCACCAGGAGCGCACTCTTGTCGAGCACGGTGGCGAGCATTGCGCCAACAACCGCGCCTATCGTGGTGGCGATGCAAAGAAACATACCTAAGCGCATGTTCGAGATCCCGTCGCGCAAATACGCCGCTCCTGCTCCGGAGGAAGTCGCAATCACCGAGGCCAGTGACGCACCCATCGCGTAGCGGATGTCGATGCCGAAGCCAATGACGAGCAAAGGCGTGATGATGATGCCGCCACCGAGGCCGATCAACGCACCCATCAGCCCGGCCGCAAAAGCGGCCCCCGTCACGGCGATTTCGAACAGTGCAATGGTCATGTCAGCACTTAGATCGCAGCGGGGTCGCTGACCCGATCGGGCCACTCAGCGCCATTTCCTGTTTCCCGAGCGAGAATTGCTCTTCGGCACGGAATTGAGGATGCGACTGACAAACGCTTGGAATCATGTCCCTTGGTGCGGGGAAGGGAACCACGATCGGACCAAAAGCCTTTCCAGCACTTGATCTAGGTAGTTCGTAGTGTATACGACCTGCCTGACGCGCCGCAGGTACTGGCGAGGCCGGGTCCATCAGCCGCTCGCGATTCCGGTGCCCCAATATCTGCTTTCGGCCGTTGGGTGAAGTCCGCAGCCGTACTTGTCGTAGAGGCCAAGGCGGCAGGCGCCGAAGCTCTCTCAAACCGGATCCAGTCGGTCAAGCCGAACTCGCCCTCAGGCTTCGTCTGGCTTATAGTTTACCTTCGCACGGCAGTCCGGCCCCTTCGCGGCATAGGCAGCCCGCACTAGGAGAGACACCATGAACGCGCTTCGTCACGCCGCTTGTGCCCTGCTAGGTGCACTGTTTTTTCTTGCATCGCCAGCGTATCCCGCGGCGTTTTCTACGGACCAGAGCGACCTTTACTACATAGCTGCTGAATCTGGGTGGGGGGTTCAGCTTGTACAGCGAGCAACGGTTATTTTCGCGACCCTGTTTGTCTACGACCCGTCGGGGCATCCTACTTGGTACACAGCGACATTGGACTACACAACCAACCTCACCTGGACCGGAACTCTCTACGCGACAACCGGCACCTATTTCGGATCGCCATGGAATCCCGGGGCGCTCACGGTCACGCCGGTCGGGACGATGACCTGGTATGGGCAATTTATCCAGCAGGGACAACTCATTTATGTGGTGAATGGCGTTACGGTCACCAAGAATGTAGTCCGACAGACACTTGTTAACGAAGATTATAGCGGCACCTACTTGGGCGAATTTAACGAGACCTTGGACCAGTGCACGAACGCCGGGCTCGATGGCACCGCCGAATTCCCTGCAACACTGCTGATAACTCAATCAGGCGCGGCGGTTAACATCGCAGCCACCCTTTCAAACGGCACGCCCACCAACAACTGCACCTACTCTGGCTCGCTGACTCAGGCCGGACAACTGGGAAACATTCTAGGCAACTACACTTGCAGCAATGGCGACATCGGAACATTTAATATTTTTGAGCTTCAGGAGAACCCGTCCAGCATATCTGGGAAGTTCCTGGCAGTCAGTTCAAACAATGGTTGCCGGGGCTCGGGATATTTCGGTGCAATGCACAGCGCACTGCAATGATTGGCGCGCGCAAAGACGAACGAGCGGTCCTACGCGCACCGCTTCTTTTTCGGGTCGGCCCGGGAGCTTGCCAGCGGCCTCTGCCACTGCCGTTCGCGACGAAGTGCTGGCCTCTGCCGCGGGCAGGGCCTGGCCGGGGTTAAGTCTGCGTTAAGTCTCGGGGCTTAATGTCTCCAAGCCAGTGCGGCGGACACACCTTGGATGGCAGGGCCTCCGCTGTGCAGGCGTATCCAACAACTTCGAGGAGAGTCCCATGAGATCTGTCTTTCGCACCGTGCTGTCTACCGGCGCTGTCGTTGCCATTTCCACCTACGGCGCGATGGCCGTGGCGCAAGCCCCGGTCAAAGTGACCGACGGCGTGCTGACAAACGCCGCCGGGATGACGCTCTATACATTCGACAAGGATGCCGGCGGCAAGAGCGCCTGTAACGGGCCTTGCGCGACCAACTGGCCGCCGCTTAAAGCCGCCACCGACGCCAAGGCATCGGGCGACTGGTCGATTATCAGCCGCGACGATGGCAGCAAGCAGTGGGCGTACAAGGGCAAGCCGGTCTACAACTGGTCTAAGGACATGAAACCGGGCGACAAGGCCGGCGACAACTTCAACAAACTCTGGCATGTCGCCAAGCAATAGCTGACCGCCTGAGTGCGGGTTTGGCCCGGGCTGGTGCAGTTGACCCGGGCTCGCATTTTCGGGCGCCGGTAGGCGCCAGGGGCCGAGCCGTCGGCAGGAGCGGCAGCAGGGTAAGAAGGGCGCAAGGCTGGACGCTACCGTGGTTTACTGTCCGGGCTAGCGATGGTCCGGGTGACCCCACCGCGCCCCGCACCGCCCGTGCGTTAGTCGGCCCGTTCGCAGGGCCAGCGGCCGAGTTCGCGTCGGCGTGGCGTGTTGGCCTTCGTTGCACAGCGTGCCGACACGGGACGTTTTGTGACGCCAGACGGCATCGTTCAGAGCCAGCAAAAGCGCTCGGGTCGGTCGCACTGCGAGATAGCAATTCCCCTGCCAGGTCGGGCACATCGCTTGCTTTGCTTTCGAACGGCGCTGCGGTAACCGGCGGACTCTCCTCCCCACCGGATGCGAGTGCCAGGCCCTCGGCGCGTCCCCCGCGCGTCGGGGGCTTTGTCTTGAGCCTTCCGTGTGGACTGGCCGGGAATTTCCGGAACGCCCCCATGCCGCGCGGGTGTCAGCATTGGGGTGATGCGGGCGTGCTGAGCCGAAACGCGGTAGGTTGCGATGGAGTCCCCGCTGGAATCTGCAAAGGTCGAATTCATGGCGACGGCAGCATGCAGAAGGCTGGCGTAAAGGTCGGACGCACTTGGAACAGGTGTGCCTAACGGCGGCTGGTTTCGAGACGGGTATGCGTTGCAAGTTATTGATTTTGAAAGTACTTATAGGGGTGCGGTCTGGCTCATGGCCCGTCGATCGGGGCTGGGGCAGCCGCGCGGCCTCCCCACCACTGAGTCGTGAGGTGGTCGCCTCGGTGACAGCGCTTGCGCCTTGGGCTCTAAGCGACCAATGGGACTCGGGGGGCTATTCTTGTGACTGAGCGTGGGCACAGGCATACTCCCTCCCGGTGTTTGGAGCGGCGCCGTGTCGACGTGCCTTAAGGCACGCTTAAGTCTTGTCGAGCTTAATCCAAGGCATTCGGTCAATCGATTGAAATCGTGGGCCGAAGCTTGCGGAGTTTCTCGTTCGAGATACAGGAGGAAAATATGAAGAGAACCTTGCTGGTGGCAGCACTGGCAACCTTTTTTGCGGCGCCGGCATTCGCCCAGGACGCGATCACGATCGGCATGACGGTTTCGCGCACCGGCTCCCTCAACGTCGACTCGGTCAGCCAGCTCCGCGGTGCGGAGCTGTGGCGCGACGAGGTGAACGCCAAGGGCGGGATCGAGGCCGGCGGCAAGCGCTACAAGGTGGGTTTCGTCGAATACGACGACGAATCGCAGGGAGGGCGCGTGCAGCAGCTCTACACGCGGCTGATCCTGGAGGATAAGTCGCAGTTCCTGTTTGGCCCCTACTCCTCGGGTCTGCAGGCGACCGCGGCAGTGATCTCTGAGCAATACGGCACGATCATGATGGACGGGGGCGGCGCCGAGGCGAAGATCTTCGAACTCGGCAACAAGTACTTGTTCCAGGTCCTCACTGTGGCCGACCAATACCTGAGCGGCGCGATCGCGGAGCTGAAGCAACATAACCCGCATGCCAAGGTTGCGTTCGTCTACTCGGACGACCCGTTCTCCAAGGCAGTGGTGGCGGCGGCGCGCAAGCAGGCGGAGGGCGCCGGCTTCACGACGGTGCTCGACGAGTCCTATCCGCCGTCGACCACCGATTTCACCGCGGTCATCAACAAAATCATCTCGTCCGGGGCCGACTCGTTCCTCGGCGGCGGCCACTACCCGGACGGTGCGACCCTCGCGCGCCAGCTGTACGACCAGAAGGCCGGCCTCAAGTGGGTGACAATCCTGGTCGCTCCCGACAGCGACAAGTTTGCGACACTTGGAGCGGCAGCGAGCGGCATTTCGGTGCCGTCACAGTGGGAGCCGCAGGTCCAGTACAAGCCCGACTTCGGACCCACGGTGGCGCAGTTCACCGCGCAGTATCGCGCCCGGTTCAATGACGATCCGGACTACCACGCGGCCACGGGCTACGCCGAGGGACTGCTGCTGCAGCACGCGATCGAACAGGCCGGCTCGATCGACCGCGAGAAGGTGACGGCGGAGCTGAACAAGATCGACGTGACCACCTTCTTCGGCCGCACGAAGTTCGCCACCGACCCCGCCCACCATGGGCTGCAGCTGGCCCACGACATGGTGCTGGCGCAGTGGCAGACCAAGGAGGGCAAGCTGGCCAAGGAGATGGTCTGGCCGGATGTGGCGGCCACTGCCAAGGTCGTCTACCCGCTTCGCTAGCCGGGCATGGGCAAGCGCCGGGGGCTGGGCCCGCAGGGCCGGCCCCCTTTTCATAAGTGCGGGACATGATGGGCATCCTCGCATCGCTGTTCGACGGCATCCTCGTTGGCGCGGTCTACGGGCTCGCGGCAATGGGCATCACGCTGATCTGGGGCGTGATGGATGTAATCAACCTGACCCACGGCACGATGATCGTCGCGGGCATGTTCGGCGTCTACCTGCTTGCGGGAGCCGCCGGCGTGCCGGTCTACGCGACGCTGCCGCTGATACTCATCGGCGGCTTCATCGCCGGGGTGGCCATGTACTGGATCGCGGTGCACCGCTTGGTCGGGCAACCGCCGCTGATGAGCCTGCTGTCGACCTTCTCGGTCAACCTGGTGCTGATCGGCTTGGGCACCGCGGTGTGGGGAACGGACCTGTTCAACGTGCCGGTTTCGCTGCCCGGCTTGAGCATGGGCCACTACACATTCCCCGGCGCGCACATGATGGCTGCGGGGCTGACCGTCGCGATTGCGGGGACGCTATACCTGTTCCTCTACCGGGCGCGGATCGGCAAGGCAGTGCGCGCGGTATCGGGCAACCGGGAAGCCGCGGAACTGGTTGGCATCCCGACGCACCGCGTGCTGGCTCTGTCCTTTGGCCTCGGGGTGGCGCTCGCCTGTGTCTCCGGGATGCTGATCGCCACGATGTTCCCGTTCACCGTGCTCTCGGGCAACCCCTACCTGCTCAAGAGTTTCGTGGTGACTGTGCTCGGGGGCCTCGGCAATCCGGTCGGCGCGCTCATCGCCGGCATCGCACTCGGCCTGCTCGAGGGCCTGGCCACGCCATTCATGCCGGTAAGCTGGACCCCGGTGATCGAGTTCGCGCTGTTCGTCACGGTGCTCATCGCCTTCCCCGGCGGCGTGCTGGGCCTATTGGGCTTGCGCGGGACGCGCGCCCATTGAGCGGGTTGGGCATGACGATGCTCCGCCGCCCGTTCTTCTGGATCATCGGCGCGATCATCCTGGCGTTCGTGCTGGGGCCGACGTACGGCAACAACGTCCAGTTGCGCGAGAATCTCCTGCTCGCAGCGGTTTACATCACCCTGGCGAGCAGCCTCAACATGATGCTCGGCTACGCCGGCTACGTGAACTTCGGCAGCATCGTGTTCTTCGGGCTGGGCGGCTACTTCTGCGTCTGGCTGATGAGTGCGCACGGCTGGTCGCTGGTCGGCGCGACGCTGGCCGGCGGGGTCACCGTGAGCGCGCTCGCGCTGGTGTTCGGGCTCGGCATCCTGCGCCTGCGCGGCGCCTACTTCGCGCTTGCCACCATCGGCGTCAACGAGGCGGTGATGGCCTTCGTGGCCAATTTCGGGCCCTGGGGCGGGTCGAGCGGCATCTACCTGTCACCCGAGCTGTTCGAGCCGCTCGGCGGGCCCGCAAAGGCGCTGTGGGCGATCTACTACCTGCTCGTTACTGTGATGGGGCTGTCGCTCTACCTCAGCTACTCGGTCAAGCGCTCGAAGTTCGGCCTCGGCCTGCTCGCGATCGGTCAGAACGAGGACGCGGCGGCGGTGCTCGGAGTGCAGGCGCCCCGGTACAAGGCGGCCGTGTACAGCCTGTCGGCCTTTCTGCCGGCGATCGCCGGCGGCCTGTACTTCTTCAAGAGCGCGTTCATCCAGCCGCCGGACGCGTTTGACCTCCAGTTCTCGACCGAGGCGATCGTGATCACGATGCTGGGCGGCCAGGGGACCGTAGCCGGGCCGGCTATCGGGGCATTTCTGTACGAGCAGCTGCGCGGCTGGCTGCTCACCTCCTCGGCGTTCTCGCACTTCCAACTGGTCATCGCCGGCGTGCTGCTGCTTGCGATCGTTCTGTTCACGCCCGGCGGTCTGATGGGCTGGCTCTACCGGCGCTGGCCGGGCCTGCGCAGGTTCCTCGAATGAGCGCGCTGCTCGAAGTCGATGGCGTGAGCAGGCGCTTCGGGGGCGTGCAGGCCGTGCGGTCGCTCAGCTTTTCGGTGGCGGAGGGCTCGATCCTGGGCCTGATCGGGCCGAACGGCGCCGGCAAGTCCACCGTGTTCAACCTCATCAACGGCGTGATCGCGCCGGACGAGGGCAAGATCAGGTTCCGCGGGGCCGACATCACTGCGCAGCCGCCATACCGGGTCGCCCGCCACGGACTCGCGCGTACCCACCAGATCGTGCAGCCGTTCATGACCATGAGCGTGCTCGAGAACTGCACCGTCGGCGCCTGCTTCGGCCGCGAAAACCTGCGCCTCGAACCCGCGCGCCAAGCCGCGCGCGAAGCAATGCTTCAGGTTGGCTTGGAGGACCGCCCCGACACGCTGGCCTCGCAGCTCACGATCGCCGGCAAGAAACGGCTGGAGCTCGCGCGCGCTCTCGCCGCCCGGCCGACGCTGCTGCTGCTCGACGAAGTGCTCGCTGGGCTCAACCCGACCGAGGTCGAGCACATGATCGTGATCATTCGCGCTATCCGCGCGCGCGGCGTTTCGATCCTGATGATCGAGCACCTGATGCAGGCGATCATGAGCCTGTCGGACCGGATCATCGTGCTCAACTCCGGCGCCAAGCTCGCCGAAGGGCTGCCTGCCGAGGTGGCTGTCGACCCTGCGGTGATCGAGGCCTATCTCGGCGACCCTGGGTTCGCCGACACGCCGCGCTCGGGCCCGCGATGAACGACGCGATCCTTCGGGCCGAGGCGCTCGAGGCGGGCTACGGCGAGGTCCAGGTGCTGTGGGGGGTCTCGCTCGGCGCCACGAACGGCGCGTTGACCACGATCGTCGGGGCCAACGGCGTCGGCAAGACCACGGCGCTGCGCGCGATCGTCGGCAGCATCCGTCCTTGGGGCGGCAAGGTGCTGTTCAAGGGCGAGGACGTCACCCGCCTGCCGCCGCACTTGAAGGCGGCGCGTGGGCTGGCGCTGGTGCCCGAGGGCCGGCAGCTGTTCAGCGAGATGTCGGCGGAGGAAAATCTCGAGATGGGCGCCTTCGCCCGACGCGGTTCGCTCAGCTACGCGAGCCGCCTGGAGCGCGCGTATGCGCTGTTCCCGGTGCTCAAGGAGCGCCGCAACCAGCGCGCGGGGACCTTCTCGGGTGGCGAGCAGCAGATGCTCGCCATCGCGCGCGGACTCATGTCGGAACCGGAGCTGCTGATAATCGACGAACTCTCGCTCGGGCTCGCGCCGCTGGTCGTGCACCAGATCTTCGCCACCCTGAAGACGTTGAAAGAGGAGGGGCTAACGATCCTTCTGGTCGAGCAGAACGTGCACCTCGCCTTCGCCATGAGCGACTACGCCTACGTCCTGGCCGAAGGACGTCTGTTTACGGAGGGCGCACCCGGAAAGCTCGAGGCGATGCCCGAGATACGCAAGGCTTATCTCGGCCTCTGAGCCGGGCACCGAAGTGTCACCTTCCCTCGGGGCGCGCCCAGATAGGCGAAATTGGGCTCACAACAGGGTATGCATTGCGGGAGACCCATGATGGCAAAGGATCGCATACGCCGCAACTCGACTTCGACGGAAGAAGTCGCGTCGCTCGTCGCCGAGCTGGAGAAGGCCGAGGCCTACGAGCAGAAGCTGCGGCAACTTATCAGCGATGCGCGGGACCACCTTGCCGCAGGCAATACGGCGATGGCGCTCTCGCTGCTGAACGCCGCGCTCAGCGACATCGATGCGGCGACTGACGTCGTCGCAACGAGTTCGCGAAAGAGTTGATCGTCCGGCAAACCGCGGCGATCAAGCTGCGCTCTGCGGATATTCGATGAGATCCGCCGCGCGCCCGCGGCGCCCGAATTATTCCTTGGAGTATCTCGGCCGCGGCCAGCTTGGGGCCGCACTACAAGGCCGATCGCCAACGTAACATCGAACGCCAGCCGGCAATCGCAACTGGTGCCTGCTGGGTCACCGAACGCCGGCTACCATTCCATCAGAACTTCCGCTTGCTTGGCGGACACAACGCTCACCGCGTGGTTTCTGACCCTCCCGTCCGACACCGCGGTAACGGTGTATTTGCCTGGCGGAAGCTTTGCCAGCAGATACGGACCGTTTGCGACGGTGTTCAATACAACCTTGTCAGTGTGGTCCCGTATCGTTACAGCGACGTTGGCGAGGTACTCGGGTTTCGGCGTTGCGTTCTCGACAAACTCAAGTGTCAGCGGAAACTTGGCTTCCTCCTTGCGCATCGCAGCGGACTCGCTACTACCGATGCCTTCGCTCACGTAGCTGATTGTTCCCTGCGCTTTTTCCGCGGGGAGGCTGCTCATGGTGGCAGCCATTGCGGGGACGACCAAGAGCGCTCCCGCAACTACCGACGACTGAAGCAGTGCAGATATTCGTGGTTTCATGATCGACCTCTTGCAGACGTGCGCTCAACCAAGATTAAGCGGTACAAAGATCGTGGCATCTTCGCGACGAACCAACAACGCGATGTGCTTGCCTGCCTTCGCCAGTACCGCATTCAGTTGCGTGATGCTTCTCACCGGCGTGCCGTTCACGCCCAGAACCACGTCGCCCGGCTTAATACCTGCATTGGCCGCCGGCCCGCTGGCGTGGTCGACGAGTAAACCGTAGTCAAGCCCGCTTTCTTGCTTCTCTTGTGGCGTGAGTGGACGAACCTGCAGGCCGAGTGACGTGTGGCCTCCGCCGTTACCCGCTGCTGCAACCACGGACTTCTGATTGAGCTCGCCGACGGTTGCCAAGAGCGTCATCGGGGTGTGGTTGCGCCACACTTCGAGCGTTGCTTGGGTGCCCGGTTTCATTTCTGCAATGCCTATTGCCAGATCCGTCGAATCGCTGACGGCCTGACCATTGAGCTTCAGGATGATGTCTCCGGGCCGCAGCCCTGCTTTTGCGGCTGGGCTGTCAGGCTGGATGGAGCTTACGATTGCTCCGTCGGGTGATTTCAGACCAAAGGAAGTTGCGATCGGCTGACTCACGCCCTGCACGCTGACGCCGAGCAGTCCGTGGGACGCGTGCCCGGAAGCAATCAACTGATCTTTCACATGAGCGGCGATATCGATCGGCACCGCGAACGAAAGGCCTTGAAATCCTCCGTTGCGAGAGTAGATCTGGGAGTTGATGCCGATAACATTGCCTCGCAGATCGAAAAGCGGGCCTCCCGAGTTGCCCGGGTTAACGGGTACGTCGGTCTGCAAGAAAGGCACCGCGGAATCGCCCGGGAGTGAACGCCCCGTTGCGCTGATGATCCCGGCGGTCACCGTGTTGTCGAAACCATACGGCGATCCAATAGCAACGACCCATTGCCCAACCTTCGCCTTGGCCGAATCACCGAGCGTCACGGTCGGCAGATGGTTTGCATCGATCTTGACCACCGCGACGTCAGACAGCTTGTCCGTGCCGATCACTTTCGCCTTGAACTCGCGCCGGTCGGTGAGCTTGACGGTCACATTCTTTGCGCCGTCGATGACATGCGCATTGGTAAGAATGTACCCGTCGGGACTGATAATGAATCCGGAACCCAGCCCCTGGATCGGGACTGCGCGCGATTGGTTCGGAATCTCGAATTGTCGAAAGAATTGTCGGAAAGGATCGTCGGGGCTCATACCCGGCATCTGGGGAATGCTGTGGTCGCCGTCGTTGACCTGGATGCTGCCGACAGTGCTCACGTTGACAACCGCCGGACCGTACCTCGCCACCATCGCGCTGAAATCGGGTACCGCTGCGTTATCCGGTACCGTTACGTTCGGCATCTGCGACGGTATCCGAGATTCAGCTGCAGCCGTCTGCGCGGGCTTTGAGGAAAGCAAACGGGGTATCTCTGCCCAACCGTATCCGGCAATGAGCACGATGCAGAGCACCCCGACCAACGTGGCAAACAACCCTTGCCTCGATTTCATGGTCTTCTCCTTCGCAACAGCGCATGAATTTGCCGCACGCCAATAACGCTAGCAGCGCCAACTTAAGACAGACTTAAGCGAAGCGCGGCACCAGCAAAGAGCCGGCCGAGGTGGAAATCGTGCCCTTTGCTGCGGGCAGCCGCCTGCCTAGGCCTGGTACCGCACGGCGGAGATCCTGGCGAGGGCCGGCAGGCATGATGATCCGCTGCGTTTGCACTATCAGAGCGCGGGTTCCGGGATGTCTGCCAGCCATACGGCAACCTGGCTAACTCAGCCCGTCCGATCGGGTCACGGCCTTGCCGAATGGCGGGTTCCTGGCGCTTGCTCATGCCATTCGGCAGATGCATTAATTTCGTTGAAGCTGGGGTTTTTCGGGGTGGGTGCCGGAACCGGTGTTACCGAACCACCGGCGCCTGGTTGCCAATGCCCACCCGTCGGCCGCTCCCGGCAAGTGCCCGCTGGCGCTTGCCCGGACACGATAGATATCCGACAGTGTTCCCAAGACAGACCTAAAGCGTAGGAATTCAGCTTGGGCCCCTAAGACAACGGCCGGACAAGAGGTATCCAAGCCTTGTCACAATCAGCGATGTCACGGAAACTAGCGCAGGCGTGAAGCATCAGGCGCGAGCTCGATTCATGGGCGAGCGCTCGGCCGCCAAGCCAGTGACAACGAGCGTTGTGAACTCCGCAAGAGGGTGAACTCTGTGACCGAATCGATTCGTCTCTTCGATTGGCTCCCGCAGGAAGGATTCAAGCTCCTGCTCGTGCTGTTCCTGTCCTTCCTGGTCGGGCTGGAGCGTGAGGAGCATGTGGCCGGCGACGCGCATAAGAGTTTCGGGGGCGTTCGTACGTTCCCGCTCATCGGCTTGATGGGCTACGCCATGGCTCTTTTGGCGGGCAGTCAACTTTGGCCCGTGGCGTTGGGCTTTATCGCGATCAGCGGGTTTCTGATGCTTTCGTATTGGCACAAGCTCGTCACATCGAAGCTTGCCGGCGTCACGTCCGAGATGTCGGCGCTGACGACCTACCTCATCGGCGCGCTGGTGTCGCACGAGCAATTCTGGATAGCAACAACCCTGGCCGTTGCCTGCATGATCTTGCTCGAGCTCAAGACCGCCCTCGAGGGATTGGCCAAGCGCATTGCGCCGGAGGATATCTTTACCTTCACGAAGTTTTTGCTTCTGACGGCGGTCGTTCTGCCGATTGTGCCGAATCAGGAGTTCACGCCATTCCAGATCAACCCGTTCAAGACCTGGCTGGTTGTTGTGGCGGTCAGCAGTATTTCGTATGGCAGTTACGTCGTCCAGAAGCTGACAAGAACGCGCCGAGACCTGCTTCTTGCAGCCATCCTTGGAGGCGCGTATTCGTCTACCTTGACGACGATTGTCCTGGCGAAAAGGGCGCCGCGCGACGCACAGGCATACCTGGTATCCGGAGCGACTCTGATGGCATCGGGGATGATGTATCTGCGTCTGGCGGCGCTCCTGGCCCTGTTTAACCGGGAGTTGATGGCCAGGCTGGCCCCGTCATTCGTCGCGCTGGCCGCCGTTGGCATCGGCGTGGGGTGGCTGTGGACTCGCAGAGATGGAACGAGCCCAGGTGGACAGAACGGGGATCATGAGCCAGCGAATCCGCTGGAGCTTCGCGCGGCGTTGGGGTTCGCGCTGTTATTTGTGGCGATGTTGATAGCGACTCATCTGGCTTTGGCCTATCTGGGCAAGTCTGGCGTATACACACTTGCGGCAATTATGGGCGTGACCGATGTTGACCCGTTCATTTTGAGCATGGCCCAAGCGCCTTCTTCGACAGCCTCCGGCTTGGCTGCAGCCGCGATTCTCATCGCCGCGGCAAGTAACAACCTCGTCAAAGGCGCCTACGCATACACGTTGTCGCCACGCAGGACCGGTGTCAAAAGCCTACTGTTGTTGCTTGGGCTGGCGGCGGCGGGCGTCGTGCCTCTGCTCTGGTAGGGCGGGTTTTCCTGATGGGCGAAGCCGACCTGGCTACGCGCTCCATCTATGGAGCGGCCGGCGAAGCGTCAGGCATTCTTGAAAGCGCGGCGGCCATTGCTGCCGTCGCCGCGATGCGTCGTCCTGTCACCGTGATACCGGGCGTCACGGTGGAAATGAGAGATACTTACACGGATGAGGCTGTTCCCCCCCTTTGGCATTGCTCTGACCACGTTGCTCGTGGCTATGACGCTGACTACGACGGCGCTTGGAGAGAAGCTGGATGAAGCACGGGCAGCCTATGCACGCGGCGACTACGCAAGTGCGCTACGCCTTCTGCGTCCGCTCGCCAGTGACGGTGACAGAATCGCTCAGTTCAACCTCGGCGTAATGTACGGAAACGGCGACGGGGTACGACAGGACTATGCGGAGGCAATGAAGTGGTATCGAAAGGCTGCAGATCAAGGGTATGCTGACGCGCAAAACAGCCTCGGACACCTGTACGCATTTGGCGAGAGCGTGCCGCAGGACTATGCCGAGGCCATGAAGTGGTATCGTAAGGCCGCAGATCAAGGCAGCGTCGATGCGCAGATTGAGCTCGGCGTGATGTACGCCCACGGTGAAGGTGTGCCTCAGGACGGCGCGGAGGCTATGCAGTGGTATCGGAAGGCCGCAGATCAGGGCAGCATACAAGCTCAGATTGAGCTTGGCTTGATGTACGCCCACGGCGAAGGTGTGCCGCAGAACCTTGCCGAAGCCCTAATGTGGTATGAGAAGGCTGCAGATCAAGGCAGCGCCAAAGCCCAGCTCAACCTCGGTGTGATCTACTCGGATGGCAAGGGTGTGACACGGGACTCAACCAAAGCCGCAGAATGGTTTCGCAGGGCTGCTGACCAAGGCGATCCCCAGGCGCAATTCAACCTCGCCGTGATGTATGGATACGGCGAAGGCGTACCACAGGACTACGTCGAGGCACACAAATGGTTCAACCTAGCGGCGACACGCTACCAGTCTTCCGACGCAGAAGCTCGCGACAAGGCCGTCAGAGCCAGCGACGCCGTGGCAAGCAAGATGACCCCCGGGCAGATAGCCGAGGCACGGAAACTTGCGCGCGAATGGAAACCACAATGACCCCCACGCCCTCCAAGGCTGTCGCCTCCCGGGCCAGCGCGAGCGGCCAGCCGACTACGGCGCCGCGTTAAGCAGTAACGGATCTTGATCTGCAATTCCGAATCATCGATGAATGCGGCGAGACGTGACTTGGCGAGCGCGCCCGGGTGACGATCGGAGTCAAATATTTCTCCTACCCGGAACACTCCGGATACGGGCTCGCAGCGCTCGCTTACGTGCGCGCGTTGCACAATGCCGGAGTTCCGGTCTGGTGGGCGCCATTAGTCTACCAGTCTACCGAAACAGCCGGCAGGTGACGTGGCATCCTGACGCCGGACTGGAGTTGCTGCCGCTCGCGTGCGAAGCGGAGAGCGACGATCATCCGTGCTGCGTTTAGAAAATGCTATGGTGCGTGATGCAAGCGCCCGCGCTCTGACGGCGACAGCTTGATGGGCCTCGTCCCGGCGGTGTTTCGCGCCGCTCACTGTGATGGCAATGGCTCCGTCGGGGACTCTTGGCATGCTGCCGATTGATATTTGCTGTCCATGGCGGAGCCACCTGATCGCGACATCAGTGACTGTTTTGCATACAGCTGCAGGCGCCGCGACGCGATTATCGTTCGGTCGCGGGCATAGGCTTCGTGATTGCGTTCGACATCACCCAGGCGATAGACATAGTTGACCATCATTCCAGCCGACTGGCGCAAACCCACCGCCGACCTGTCGGCCAGCCAATTGAGCCGTTCCAGCCGAGCGCCGTTGACGAGGTGGAATCGGGACACTGAATCGAGCGGCTCCTGTGCACCCTTGGTGTGAAGGAGGTAGTAAGCGCACAGCGGAGTAAGGTGGCGCTGCAATTCGCTGGAGAGCGTTGCGTCCTCAAACCAGCCCGCTCGGTCCAGGGCAGGCAGGAGCGCTGCCAAGCTTGATTGTTCGGGTCCGTCGTCCAAGCTCTCGGCAGTGGCGGAGAGCCAACGCCGAAAGCCGGGAATGGGCGAGATCGTCGCAAACGTCTTCATCCGCGGCATCTCGCGGCCCAGATCCTCGGCGACTTGTTTGATCAGGAAATTGCCGAAAGATATACCGCGCAGGCCCTTCTGGCAGTTCGTGATCGAATAGAACATGGCGCAGTTGGCCAAGGCCGGATCGGTCACCGGTGAGTCGGGGTCAAGCAACGGCTGGACGGTCGCACTCATGCCTTTCGTAAGCGCGACCTCGATGAAAATCAATGGCTCCTCCGGAAGCGCCGGGTGGAAGAAGGCATAGCAACGGCGGTCAGTCTCCAGCCGGCGGCGCAGGTCGTGCCAACCCTGGATCGGGTGCACCGCCTCGTAATCGATGAGCTTTTCCAGGACCGAAGCCGAGGTGCGCCAATCGATGCGCTGCAGAGAGAGAAACCCCCGGTTGAACCACGATCGAAGCAGGTGAACAAAATCGGCGTCGATCCCCAGCCACTGAGGATTGTCACCCAGGCCGCTGAGAAGCTTGCGCCGCATCTCAACAAGCAGCGCGGTGCCTCCCGGCGCCATGTTGAGGCGCCGAAACAGCTCCTGGCGCGGCGGCTCGGCCGCCCGCTGCAGCTCTATGAGGTTGGCCTGCGATGGTTCATCGCGATATCGTTCGGCAGAATGGCCCAGCGCTTCCGGGTCGGGCGAGAATTCCTCCACCAGAAGATCGAAAAAGGCCGCTCCCGCTGCGGTGTCGAGCGCCTTATATGCAGCGAGTGCGTCCCGGGCAAGACGAGCTCCCGAAACTTCGCCGCGTTCCGATATCAGGGAATGGCACGTCGCGATGGCACGCCGTGCGCTGCCGATCGCAGCATGCGAGAGCGGGGGAGGCCGGGGCACGCCCTTCGCGCCAAACAGACGGGGCAGCAAGGAAGTCGATTTCATCGAGGGGCCACGGGCGAAGGCATCTTCGCCGCTGCAGCAATCGCCGGTTCCGAACCGGCAGGCGCGGGCGCACGCTTTGCCCCACCGGCGGCGGGCTTAGCGCTCGCCCGCCCGGGCTGGAGCAGGGCAGAAACAGGCGCCCTCAAACACATTGCGATTGCCACCTTCGCCGCCTGTGCCCGACACGCCTACGCTCAGGGCGTCGCAACGTCCACGTGGTGCTCCTCCGAGATATCCTTGTTCGTATGGTCGCGCAGCATCGCGGTCGAAATCAGACTCAGAAGCGCACAGAACAGTATGTAGGTCGCGATCGCATAGCCAGAGTGGTACTGGGCAAAAATCGCGGTCGCGATCAGCGGAGCTGGTCCACCGGCGATTACCGAGGCAAGTTGGTAGCCCAGCGAGGCTCCGCTGTAACGCAGCCGCCCGGTAAACGCTTCGGCGATAAGCGCCGCCTGGGGTCCGTACATCATGTCGTGCGGGATGAGCGAAAGGACGATCGCGACGAACATCCAGACGTGGTTCGCGGTATCGAGCATCGCGAAGTATACGAAGCCGAACACCGCCATAACCGCCGCCCCTATCAGGTACATGCGTTTGCGGCCGATGCGGTCGGACAGATAGCCGAAGTATGGAATCGAAAAGAATGACAGGACCGCGGCGGCGAGGACGGCCGTTAGCAGGAAGTCCTGCGAGGCTTTCAACGTGGTTATCCCATAGGCGAAAACGAATGCAGTGAAGATGTAGAACGGTGCCTGCTCGCCCATGCGCAGGAGTGCGGTCAGGAGAATCTCCCTGGGCTGACGCTTGATCACTTCGAGGATGGGTGTCCGCTCGATGCGTCGTTCCTTGACCAGGCGGGAAAACACCGGGGTCTCCATAATCCTCAGCCGGATGTAGAGCCCTATGCCGACGAGGATGATGCTGAGCGCGAACGGCACCCGCCAACCCCAGGCCAGGAACGCGTCACCGGACATTTGGCTGAAAGCGAGCACGGCGAGGTTCGCCAGGAAGAGCCCGGCAGGAACCCCGAACTGCGGCCAGGATGCCACGAACCCGCGGTGCGCGTTGGTCCGGGTCCACTCCATCGACATCAGGACCGAGCCACCCCATTCGCCCCCGACCCCGACGCCCTGAATGAACCGCAGAATGGTGAGCAGGACCGCGCCCCAGATGCCTATGCTCGCGTAGGTGGGGACGAATGCGACGGCAAACGTGGCGAGTCCCATGAGCAGCAGCGTAGCGATCAGGGTCGACTTGCGGCCGATGCGGTCGCCGAAGTGCCCGAAGATCGCGGCGCCAACCGGCCGCGCGACGAACCCAACCGCGTAAATGAGAAATGCCTGCAGCGTGCCGACCAGAGGGTCGGAGTTCGGGAAGTACAGCTTTGCGAAGACCAGCCCGGTGACCGTGCTGTAAAGGAAGAAGTCGTACCACTCGATCGCGGTCCCAACCGTGCTGGCAATGACCGCCCGCGTGAGCTGGCGTCGGTGCTCGTCTTCCGGAATCGAGGGTAGTGGCGCCGTCGCGGTTGTCATCGCTAGCCTCCGCCATCCAGGAAAGACGGACATTTGACCATGGAGGAACGAAATCGCGCAATCGCGGTGCGGCAGGCGTCCGCCATAAACGCAACGCTTAAAGCCGACTGCAAGCGGCGTGCCAACTTCACTTCTGCATCTTGATGCACCGGGCACGGCGATTTCGCAAGCTGCGCGACTCCAGGTCGTTACTCGCGCCGGATGGCGGTCTTCCTGCGTCCGGACGATCTGAATAGGCCCGCCGGCCTCATCCGCGCCGCCCGGGGCCCTGCCGAGAACGCGCATGCACAAACACATTGGAGTCGCTCGGGCTCCGGCTTGGGCCGGGCGTAGCGCGCGACGGCTGTGTAGCCACTGAACCGGCCAGCTGGCTCATAAACCCGAGGATCCGAATCCGATGCTGGAAACAAGAGAAATCAACTACTTGATTGAATCGACCGGCGAAGGTGGGTGGTTCAACTCAGTCAGGCGCCTGCCCCAGCTCGTCGGCGTTGTGGACGCCGATGCCCGTCGCTGCCACATTTGGCACCTCATGCATCGCGGGTGGCTGCTCCAGCGGCGGTCCCTGGAGCGTCCGAGCCAGCAGCTTGAGCCGGCCGAGAAGTGGCCGGTCGGGCGTGAGCCTCGTGTTGCCCGCGTAGCGCAGGATCGGCGGCGCGATGACCACCGCACCAGGTTGAAGGAGCTGGGCAGGAGTCGCTTGCGCGTTGCTTGGCGACGACGCCCTGCTTCGCGCGAGCAGCTGCTTCTGCGGCAGCGCGCTTTTCTGCGCGGATACGCTGCCAGGCACTGGCGGGCTGTTCTGTGCGGCAACGCCCGCGCTTAGGCTCAGCGCGAATGCGAGCGCACCCCACTGGCTCACTTTGGAACTCATCAATTCCTCCCGCTCTGGCCGGAACAGCGGTGCGTGGTTCGCGACCGTCGCGAGGCAAGCAATATCGCTTTGACAATCCTCACCTCGGATCTTTCCACAAATCGCACGCAGCAGGCTGTATCGGAGTCTTTCAGGGCGGAGGCAGTTGTAGGATCTGTTCCTACGCAATCGGTGGCTGAGCGATGCCGGAGCGACCGTGCGAACAGGCGCAACGAACGATTGAGTTCGATCGCGTGCTGGACTGAGCTGTCCTTTAAGCCTGGCTTAAGTGTTGCGTTAGAGACTTCTACGCAGAGGCTCAAATCGAGCACGGATGAGTTGGCACGCCTCGGGAAGCACACAGCGTCTCGCAACAGCGTGCCGCCATGGCGCATGGGCATGCTGAATCGGTTGGGCAGGCACATGCGATGCGCAACGCAAACCGAAAGGAGCGAGATCATGAATGACATGGGTCATCGGTATCTAAAGGGCACGATCGCGGCCGTGCTGTGCGCGGCAACAGGAGCGTGGGCAACAACCAGCCCAAGCCTTCCGAAGGAACATTCCAGCGGTCCAGTGACTTATCTGAGCGGTGGCATGGCAGAAAACCAGCAAGCTGCCATGCAGCAAGTCGCGCCCAAATATCCGCTCGAACTCTGGTTCACGCAGGGTGCAAAGGCGGCAGAGCAGTTTACGACCAATGTGCCGGTTTCGATTGAGGACCATGCTGGAAACGTGATCCTCGACGCACAGGCCGCTGGCCCGATGATGTTGGCTACTTTGCCTCACGGTTGGTACACGATCACGGCACAGAAGAACGGAAAGCCGGAACGCCGCAAGATAAGAATCGAGCACGGCGACCAAGATACGGTGGTGTTCAACTGGAAGGCGTAAACGCGCGTGCGCTTTGTATCGGGCCCGCGCGTGCCGTGCCGTTGGTCGTTGCGCGCAGGCGGCGCGGAGTCAATCAAGGGGCCTGCGCAAGCTCGAAATCCGAGCACGGCTGAAGGTGATCGAGCGCATATTGCACGCCAGCACTCCCGGGTCGGGCCGTCTCGAAGCGAGGTAGTTGCGGTGGCCGTCGGCGACGGGCAGGAAGTCCTGCGCCGCTCGGCTGCGCGGTCTCAAAAAAGGGAACTGTCGGAATTAAAATAATAAAAACAATGAATTGCATGCATATGTGGCGCGCGAATCCGAACCTCGTCGTCATTTCTCTTGGGTCGAACCGACCCGATCGAGGCGCTTACGCGCGAACCATTATCGGTCGGTGTGGCACATTCAATGCATGTCCTTGACCGCCAAGCGGTCTCGCCCCCCGGGACAGACCCGTTCATAGCGGAGGTGTGCCATGTACTGGATGCTGCTGCCACCGAGTGCCAACGCTGGACGGCACATCGAAGACGATTTATTGCCGCGTAGCGGCTACTGGGGCGACCTGTTCCATGCCGGGTGGGATGTGGTCCTGCACCTGCTTGCGCCAAATCGCCGGTAGACCTGGAGGAACACCCGTTCTGGATGCGGCCACCACGCTGCATGGGGCCACCCCGGCGTGCCATGGCCGTACCACTGGCAGGGGTCCGTTTCGCAAGGTCCCTCGGACGCGGGACGTGGGACCAGTAGGACCGCGCTCGTCCTTGAAGGTCTGACGGGCGAGACACCGGGAAGGCAACCAGAGCGACGTCATATCCGTCGCCCCGCCGTTCGGTTGCAAGCGATAATGGTTTTATGCCCGGACCAGTTCGGCGACACGCTTCTCGATCGCCTGGTCACTGCCAGCTCGGCGAATCGCTCGCAGGCTGGCGTTGATCGCAGCGAGCACCTCGCTGCGTTCGGCAGGTCGCCCTTGCGTGTACCAGGCAACTCGAACCGCTGGTCCATAGCGGAAGATAATGCGTCCGTCTGATTTCTCATGGTGCGAATAGCCTGTCACCGTGTACAAGCAGCAGGCGCCTGGATTGCGCTTCATCGATCCAGGCATCTTTTGTATATTCGGGAGGTCATTCGGTCGATGTTGCGCTTTGGGCAGCAGCAAGAACGGGCAAGCTCTGACAGCGAACTCAGCGCATTCAACGTGTGATGGGGGCTCATTGGAAACTGCCTGGATGGCAGCCAGCGGTCCGACCACGAAGACTTTCCAGACACCGAGAGGCTGCCCGCATATCCAACACGTGTCATGACGGATACATTTCGCCAAGTGTTCAAGACTGACGACGCGAAAATCGCGCTTGCCATCCAGATTGGAAACGAACTCGGGAATTGGATAACCTCGATCGTCGATCGGCAAATCGCGCATGCGTTCAGGCAATCGAGGCAGACCCGGGCGCAGTAAGTTGGTCATGTTAAAGGGTGCGCTTGAACCGGTTTACGGAGTCGGTAATCCAGCGGCAGGCGGGGCGTGTTTGGCAGACGAACGCGGGCCTTAGCGCCGAGCAGGAAGCGGTTAGCCTACCGCGCCGCGAAGGGCAATGCAAAGACTGCCAGAGGTCCCGACTGCAGTGCAAGATGATCAGCTCGCTCGCTCTTGACGATCGGGCGTCACGAGCCGTAAGTCCATTGCTTCTGGCCATTGATACGTCTGAAAGGAGTGCATCGAATGTGTGAATCTTGTGACATTGCAGCGCGCGAATCTCCACTGTCGCGTCGTGATTTCCTCATGGCTGGAGCACTGGTGGCACTCGCGCCGTGGACCCTAGGCGTCGCCAGCGCCGCCGAGCCGCCAGCTCCGGGCGCACCGCCGCCTCCCAACGCGATTGCGCCGGCGGATGCATTGAAGCGAATAATGGATGGCAACGCGCGTTACGCGGCAAACGCGCCGAACGAGCGGGACTTCTCGTCGGGCCGCGCCGCCCGCGTTCAGGCGCAATACCCAATCGCCGCGGTGCTCAGCTGCGCCGATTCGCGTGTGGCCCCGGAATTCGCGTTTGACCAGGGGCCGGGCGATTTGTTCGTCGTGCGCGTCGCCGGTAATGTCGTGAGCCCGGATCTGCTGGCGTCGCTCGAATACGGCGTCCAGTTCCTCGGGGTCCCGCTCATCATGGTTCTTGGCCACAGCGGATGCGGCGCGGTTGACGCGGCGATCAAGGTCCTTAAGGCCAAGGCTGTCCTGCCGGGCCATTTGCCCGAGCTCATCACCGCGATCAAGCCGGCGGTGATCGTTGCCGAGAGGACGCAGTCGGGCGACTTGCTCGACAACGCGATCGCGGAAAACGTTCGGCGCCAGGTCCTGCGACTCAAGAACTCGCCGCCGGTCGTCCAGAAGCTCTACGCCGGTAAGAAGATCGACATCGTCGGCGGCGTGTATGACCTCGCCACAGGCAAGATTGCGCTCGTCTAAGGGGCACGCGCCTGCCAGGAGCTGGATTCCTGCCGGCGCCTGTCCGCCCGGGACTGGAGTTCGTTGGCTGCAGTGGAGCTCGCAGCGATTGGCCTCGCCGTCACCGGCAACTGGCGGGTGGGCGGCAAATTGGCCTGCCGCCGCCAGCCGGACCGACGGAGGCTCCCGATGGCCGGGATCAGCCTTGGGCAGACTCTCCTCCATTTGGCACGCCGCTTGCAGTCGCTGCCTAGGGCAGCGGTTTACCACGGGGTAACCTGCGCCAACCGGCGTCGCTCGTCACAAAGCGCCGCGGGGGGCGCTCACGGCAAGATAACTGAGACAAGGCGTAGAGCATCCGCCAATCGACCGAATCGCGATTTGTAATGAGCCATTTCTGGCCCACAAGTTGTTTGCCGCGGCTGCTGGTCCTTGGCGCGTTGTTCGGCATGGACGCCAGCAGCGTTGTTGCGACAATGCGCCTGGGAACGCGGCCGTTCGGGGTCGTGCCCCGCCGGGCGGCCCGATTTGGCCATGGCGGGGGACGCCATCGGCCGGCGCCCGGAACATCGGGACTGCACCATGATCGACCCTGACCAGCTGCTTGACCAAGCCTGGCGCGTCTTCTACCTGGATCACCTGAAGGCAGAGGAGCTTTGTCGCGAACTGCTACGCGTCACTGAAGACGCACCCGACAGCCCCCTGCGCGGCTATGCCTGGTTCCATGTGGCGTTCGCGCAGATTCGCATCGGCGACGCCAAGGTCGCTGCAGAGGCCAACGAGCAGGCGCGCGCCGCCTTCAGAGCGCACAACGATCCGCGGGGGCTGGCCCTGTGCGGTGAAGTGCAGGCGATAGAGCTGCGGCGGGCCGGGCGTTTGGACGACGCATTGCGCAAGCTGCAGGAGATCGCTTCCTGCCCAGGGTTGGAGCGCGACGCGATCGACCTTTTCATCAACTACAACTCGGCGGCTAGCACCCACAAGCTGCTGGGCCACGTGGAAGAGCCATTGATTTACGGCTACCGAGCGCTCGAGGCCGCCGAACGGGTCAGCTGGCCGGGTCCGAAGGCCGTCGCCACCAACAACCTCGGCGCCTATCACTTTGTGCTGTGCAATTTCGAGCAGGCGCGCCTGTTCACCGAAGCCGCGTTCGATAGCGCCCGGGAAGCCCAGGCACGTGGATTGATCGGGGCCTGCGGGGCCAATCTTATCGAGATTTACCACGCCTCGGGCATGTCGCCCAAAGCCGCCGGGATGGCGCGCTGGCTGCTCGACAACCCGCAGCTCGTCGGGTGGGTCGACGACGGTGGGATAATCAGCCTGTTGCCTGGTGACCTAGAGCGATTCTCCTCCTACCTCGCGCTGGGGCTACTCTGCGGGGGTGAAGTCGACGCCGCACAGAGCTGGCTGGAACGCGGTGTCCCCGCTGCGACGGGCAGCGGGGACGGCGTGGCCCTGTGGGCAATGGTCCAGGCGCTCTGCTATAAGGCACGCGGTGACACCTTGAAGGTTCGCGAGCTGGTTGAACGCACCTTGGATGAGCGCGCGAGCCGGGAACTCTCGGATGCGCCGTACGATTTGATGAGGCTGCGCGAGCTCGCCGCGGACGCCTGCGAGACGCTGGGTGATGCGGTAGGCGCATTGGCCCACTTCCGGCAGGCCCGCCTGCTCTACGAGACCACTGCCGGACAAAGTGCGCGCGCGAGCCAGATTGCTTCGCAGATCGACTTCAGGACCACGCAGGCGAAGCGCGAACGCGACCTGGCCCAGGAAGCCAAGCTGGTCGCTGATCGCAACAGCCACCGGCTCGAAGTGCTCAACCTCGCGCTCGAAGCCAAGGTGGCCGAGGCCGAGCAGTTGCAGATCCAGCTGCGCGAACAGGTGCTGCGCGACACGCTGACGGGTCTATACAATCGGCGTTATCTTTACGAGGCTGCACCCGGGTACATCGAACTGGCGCACCGGCAGCGCAATCCGCTGTGTGTGGCGTTGATCGACATCGACCATTTCAAGCAAGTTAACGACACGCACGGCCACCATGTCGGCGACCTCGTATTGCAGGGTCTTGCGCGACTGCTGACACAACGAATGCGCAAGAGCGACATCGTCTGCCGTTATGGCGGAGAGGAGTTCGCGGTGGTGATGCCGGAGGTGTCGAGTGCGCAGGCAACCGCCTTGCTCGAGAGGCTGATGGTGGAATTTGCCAGGCTGGAGGTGCCTGCGGGCGGCCGACCCCTGGCAGGAAATACCTATTCTGCCGGTGTGGCGGAGTTCCCGAGCGAGGCGACCTCGCTCGAGCCTTTGCTTCGCGTGGCCGATACGCACCTTTACCGTGCCAAGGAGGGCGGCCGGGCGCGTGTCGCATCGGCATTCGACGCCAAGCATCGTGCCGGGTTGAAAGCGATGGTATAGAGACGTGTTGACGTAATCAGGTCTGATGGCGACGGTTCCGAATGACGACCCTCAGGTAGAGTCATCATTCGAAGGGTCGCGGGCCCAGCCAAAGTCACCGTCGCGGTGGCAATCGGGACCGGCGGAGATTGGGCCGCTCGCCGAATACCGGCTTACCCGAACCCGCACTTTCGATCAGCTGAAGCGCGGTTGCAAGCGCGGCCTCGAGTTGGCGATCGCGTTGCGCTACGGCATCCTGGGGCGCATTGTCGACCTCGATTTGCGGGTCCGTACCGTAATTCTCCACCCCCCAACCAACGTCGTTGAACCAGAACGAATACTCCGGTTGCGTGGTCTGGGTACCGTCAACCAGCGTATGGCGCGGCCAGATGCCGATCACCCCGCCCCAGGTGCGCATGCCGACCAGCGGGCCGATCCCCATGAGTTTGAAGCTGTGCGAAAAAATGTCCCCGTCGGACCCGGCGTGCTCGTTGGTCAGGGCGACGACCGGGCCTGCCACTGCCTCATCCGGATACGATGTCTTAAGGCCCCAGCGTGCGGTCGCGTAGCCGATCCGCTTGCGCGCGACCTTTTCGAGAAGAAGCTGCGACACGTGACCGCCACGGTTGTAGCGAACGTCGACAATCAGTCCGTCACGATCGCACTCGGCGTTGAAGTAGCGGTGAAATTCGGCAAAGCCGGCCGACATCATGTCCGGCAGATGGAAGTAGCCGACACGGCCTTGCGATCGTTCGTGCACCCAGCTCCGGTTTCGTTCAACCCATTCGCGGTAGCGAGCAGGAACCTCGTCGCTGAGCGTGGTGACCAGCACCGTGCGGGTCGACGGCGCACCGTCGTTCCTGGCCAGCGTCAGCTCGACCCTGGTGCCTGCCTGATGCACCAGTAGTGCTTGCGGCGGGCGCTCGCGCGAAGTGCGCTGGCCGTTGACTGCGACGATGCGCTCTCCCAGCCCGGCTTCCACGCCGACCGCGTTCAACGGCGAGTCGGCGCCGGCATCCCATGCGTCCCCGGTGACGATGTGCGTGATCTCGTAGCTGCCATTCGCCTCGACAAGACGCAGATCTGCGGCAAGGTATCCGAGTGCCATTTGCGGGGGGCGTCGGTGATCGCCGCCGATTTCGTACGCGTGCGACGTTCCAAGCTCTCCCTGCATTTCCCAGATCAGGTCCGAAAGCTCGGCACGCGTCGCCACACGGTCTAGCAATGGCGCGTAGTGCCGGAATACCTCCTCCCAATCAACGCTGGACATGTCTGGGACCCAGAAGTTATCGCGCTGCAGGCGCCACACTTCACGCAACATCTGTCGCCACTCGAGACGAGGCTCGACCGACAGGCGGATGCGGTCGAGATCGATCCAGCCGCTCTTGCGCGACGGTTCGTCCGAAGCCTTGGCTGCATCCCGGTTGACTTCGGGTTTGCGACTCGGGGCGATCGCCCGCAGGCGCTTGCCTTCGCGCACGACAAGCGTCGTGTAGTCACCAGACAACGCAAATCGGTCGGCTTTGTCCAGCAGGGCCTCGGCTCTCAGAGTGGCGAAGTCGAAGACCTCCAGCCGCCCGGGCGCATCTTTGTGTCCGCCCCGCCCATGCGCGCCGGCGATCGGGAGGACGGTCCAGACGGCCTTGTTGGCGAGCACGCCTGCAATCTGGCCGAAGCGATTCTCCGGCACGGGAAAAGGCGCGATCCGACGCTCGATGCCCGCCACTTCGACCGGCGGTGCGGGCGCGTCGGCTGCCGGCTTGGCTTTCGCCGCAGCCGGTTCATCGACTGCCAATCCCTTGGGCAACGGTTCGAAGGGCGGCGGGCCCCCGGCTTGCAGCGCCACAAGGTAGGGACGCGCGGCACGAGGAAAGCTCAACTCGAACTGCACGCTGTCGTACACGGGATCGAAGGTCCGAATCGACAGAAAATAGAGGAACCGTCCCTCGGGATCGAACGCCGGGCTGTAATCGCGAAACTCGGGTTGCGTAACGAACGAACTTGTCCTGTTCGATACGTCATGAAGCTTTATCGCGCAGTGCCGAAGCGACGCCCAGAACGTGTAGGCGAGCCAGGCGCCGTCGGCGGACCAGGCGAGATCGTCCGTGCGACCCGCGTCGCTGCGATCGATAACGCTCAGCGCGCCACTATCGACGTCGCCGATCATCACCTCGTTGCGGTGATTGGCGAGCGCAATCCGGCGGACGCGGGGCGCGGCACGCATGGCAACGACATGCCCGATATCCCATGACAGCGAGCGCACTTGCCCGTCCTCGAACACCTCGACCCTCTCCTCGCCGGACCGATCGCCGATGGCAACGACGGTCGTGCCGTCGGCAAGCCACTGCCCGTGTCGAAGGCGGCCGGCGTACTCGTCGCCGTGCTGGCGCACGGCGCCCTCCCACAGCGCGAAGGTGAACAGCTTCCCCCGGGCGTCGAGCGCTAGGCTGTGACCTGCCGGATGCACGTGGACCGACCCGAGGTGCTCGGCCGCGGCTACGAACCGGCGCGCCGCCTGAGTGCGATGCGACGCGAGCTGAATATCGATCCTCGCGGTACGATCGTCCGTCGGATCGAACAGCCACAACTCGCCACCACACTGGTAGGCAATGCGCCGACCATCGGTTTGCGCGTGGCGCGCGTAGAAATCGTCGTGATCGCTGTGGCGCCGCACGTCGGATCCATTGGGAAGGCACGAATAGAGATTGCCAACGCCTTCGGCGTCGGACAGGTAATAGACGCGGCCGCCGAGCCACATCGGGCTCGTGATATTTCCGGCCAACTCGGTCATGCGCCGAAAGCTGCCCGTGCCTTCAGCATCGATCCAAAGATGGCCAGCGGTGCCGCCACGGTAGCGCTTCCAGCGCGCCGGGTCCGCGGTATTGCGGCCGATGACGCGGCTCTTTCCGGGGCCAAACGCGAGGTGATTGACTTGGCCCAGGGGCAGAAGTTGCGGAGCCCCGCCTGCCAGGGGCAGTGTGTACGCCCGATAGTTGCGGAAGAAAGGCTGTGCGTAAGTCGTGACGAAAAGAATCTGCCCTTCGGGTGTCCATCCGCGAACGATCACGTCCGGGCCGAGCCACGTCATGCGTCGGGCGGGGCCCCCCTCGGAAGACATCAGGTAGACCTCGGGGTGTTGCTCATCGCGACCGACGAACGCGATCCACTGCCCGTCGGGCGACAAACAAGGCGTGGAGGGTTCGGACAGCCCGGCGGTAAGCCTGCGCGCGATACCTCCGGACACCGGCACTTGCCACAAATCATCGTCGCTCACGAAGACGATCGTGTCTTCGTGCAGGCTTGGGTAGCGCAGGTAGCCGAGGTTGAGCATAGGTCTTCTGCCAGGATGCGAAAGCGCAGATTGTAGCGAGAATCAGCCCGTCACTATGGCAGCACAAATGCCCGTCAGAGATCGGGCGGAGCTTGCGCCTACCTGGCCGCCGCCTTGCGCCGCTCGACATCGATGTCGTAATACATCCACGCATGCGTGTCGAAAGTGTTGTACTTGTAGCCCAGCACCCATGGCTGCACCACGATGTTCTCGATCCGGTACGTGTGAAGCTTCCAAGGTGCATAAGCGATGACCAACGCGGACATGCGTCGGTACAACTGGGTCCGTTCCGGGCCGTTCGGTAGCCGCTTGGCCTGGTCGTAGAGCGCATTGAACTCAGACAGATCGAAGCGCGACAGGTTCGACGTGCCCTTGTGCGGGCCGTAGAGGAGGTCGAGGAACGTGCTGCCGTTGTCGTTGGTCGCGGTGTTGGCGAGGCTCCACATCTGTAGCTGGCTCGCCAGGGCTGCCTTGAGTGTGTCCGGGAATTTCTGCTTGGTGAATTCGATGCGGATCCCCACCGCGTCCATGCTGCGCTTCCAGAGTTCGTCAAACTGGCGATAGATTGCGGATGGATCCGAAGCCAGAACCAGCTTGAGCGGTTTGCCGTCGGGTAGATCGCGCCAGCCATCGCCGTGGCGGGCAAGGTAGCCGAACCTGTCGAGCAGCGCCTTCGCACCAGCGACGTCATACGACGTATCGCCCTTGAAATTGGGATCGTAGCCGATAACGTTTGGGGGGATCGGCTGCGTTGCGGGCTCCGCCTGATCGAGCCGGATTACGTGGATCTCGTCATTGTTGTTGTACGCCATGCTGATGGCGCGTCGCAGGGCGATTTTCTCAGGCGTATAGCCGCCGACCACCGGATCCTCCATGTTGAAGTAGGTGTACACGACCGATGGTTGAACGCCGCGGCCGAGAACGATGCCCCTGGCGACGTACCCGGGCTTGAGCCTGTCCCCGGAGAGGACCTTGGGGACCAGATCGGTTGGCACGACGGTGTAGTCGAGCTCGCCCTTCTCGAATGCGAGCAGGCGCGGATTGGATTCCTCGATGATGTTGATCTCGATTCGGGGGATGACCGGAAGCCTTTTCCCGCGCATCTTTGCAAGCAGTGCGCGATCTTCCGGTTGCGCGCTGTCCGGGAAGCGGACCATGCGGAAATTCGGGTTGGCTTCGAGCACGATCTGTTGCCCCCGACGCCACGACTTCAGGTAGTACGGCCCGGTCCCGACCGGATGCTCCATGTCCCAGCCGCCCGGATCGCCATAGGCAAGGATCACTTCGCGGGCCACCGCACCCGTCGCCGCTGACGTGAGATCCCCAAGCAGGTCGTAGGCGGGGAAATTGAACTTGAGCCGGATGGTGTAGCGATCGACGGCTTGCACGCCCTCGAGCGGCGCGTCGTAGTCGAACTTGCCGGATGTTCTGGCCGCCTCGATCGCGGTCTTGGCGCCAACCAGACGATCGTCGAAAATCTGTGCATTGTTGGAACGGAGCTTGGGGTCGAGCAGGCGCTTCCACGAATACACATAGTCAGCCGCGGTCAACTCGTGTTTCTGCCCCTTGAAAACCGGATCATCGGCGAAGTAGATTCCGGGGCGCAGCTTGATCGTCCAAGTCAGGCCGTCTGCCGAGATCTCGGGCAATGCTGCGGCCGTGTTGGGAATGACCTTGAAGGGCCTCGCCAGATAGTCGTAGTGATATAGCGAATCGAATATCTCCCGGTTGACATAGTTGGAGTAAAGGTCGTTCGCCGCCTGTGGATCGAACCCGGTCTCCGGCGCGACGAATGCCACGTGCAGGACCTTGTCGGGGTCGGCGCCAAATACGATCCCGGGCTGCAACAGCGACACGAACGCCGCGACAGCGGCAAGCGTTCCGTGCGAGGCAATCGACTTGATCAGCACAAACTGCCGGTCAATTCGCGCCCTGGGCGAGAGATTCCGATGCAGCCATGTCGACGCTTCGCGACCGTCAGCGGCCGCCCGCGCGCCTGCCGCTCTTGGGCGCTGCCGGGAGCCGCTTGCGGTGGATCTTCGATTTCGTGCCCGCCGGGGTGGCCTTGGCATTGATCGCGACGCGACGATTGCTCCCACGCTTTCCGCTCACGGCGGTCTTCTTGGGCGGCGCACTCGCGTTCCGCGGCTCGCGAGCCCGGGCGCTGCGTTCGTCACGCCGCAGTATCGCTGCCAGCGCCTTAAGCAGATCGGTCTCGGTGATGATGCCGAGCAACTTGCGCGACGAATCGACAACCGGAAGGCCGCCTATCTTGCGCTCGATCATCAACATTGCCGCGTCGACAATCGGCGTGGTATCGCCCACGGTCACAACCTGGCGGGTCATGATTCGAGCCACATCGACGGGGGAGCTAAGGTAGCGGTCCGCGGCGACAAGCAGGTCGCGTTCGGCAACGATCCCAGTGAGCAGCCCTCCAGCGTCGACTACCGGCAACCGGCGGATTTGATGCTTCTGCATCAGCCCCAAAGCTTTCTTGAAGTCGGTATCGTCAGAGATGGTGATGGGCGGGGCGCTCATGTGCTTGCGAACGGTCATCGAAGTCCTCTCGACATAGCCGCCGGAGGCGGCATTGGGTTGCCGTCGCGACGACGAATTAACAATTTAGCAATGAAGTATTGAGGATCTGCGCGTGCGGGTCAACTGATGTGCACACTTGTGGCGCCGTAGCTCACGAGAACACGGAGCCCGATGGCGGCCGCGTTGCTTGCGGCCGGCGATTTGTGCACCTACGCTAATGGAAGGAGCGTGCGTGAGAGGCGCAACACCCGCCTGCGACAGCCACTTTGGTCAAGGCGCCAGAACAATCTGAATGTGCTGTCGGAGCGCCTGCGGCAGTTCTGTCCGCAAATTGAAAGCGCGGTCGTCCGAGGCGGCGACGATAACTGGCGCGCGTCGTCAAAGCGGAGGGCGCGCTCCGCGCCATGCCGACCGCCCGCCCGGTGCGCTCCCGGGCAGGCACGCGAATGCATCAGCCCGAGCGGCGACGCAGCGTCCATCCCGCACTGGCCACGAGCAAGAAAGCCAGCGCCAGCAGCGCCCATTCGGAGAGTGTCGGTATCGTGGCACTTGGCGCAGTACCGGCGCCGATTGCAACCGCGCGAGCCACGAGCGTGTAGAACTCGGCATTGTTGTTTGGCTCACCGGCGTCAACGTAAAGGTTAAGCGCGACTACGCGCCCACTCGCGCTGCGCGCGATCATATTGACCCCGGCACCGTCGGTGGCGAGCAGCGTCGCGCCTGGGTCGAGCGTGGCATGCGCGAAATTGCTGTTGTGAAAGTACGTCACCGTGCTCAAATTGACCCCGGTAAAAATAGGATCGCCGGGTACCGTTGCCACGAGATTGCCGCTCACGTCGCCATTCGTGTTCACGTTGACCAGGGGGCTATACCCGTGCGTTTGCATCTTCCCGCTGATCCACCACGGCTGGCTGAGAGCGTAGGTGGCGACCGTCACGTGCTTGCCTGCATCGACTGCGTTTCCCAGCAGGTTACCCAGCGCCACGCCATCGAAAGGCACTGTATTGGTTGCCGCGAGGATCGTGTCATGCGCATTCACGAAGGCCTGAGTGGGATTGGATGTCGAAGCATCAAATGTGTCGATCGTCGAGAAGAGCCCACTCGCCATCATTTGGGCGGTGGGAGGGGCCAGCCCTGAATAGATAATCAGCAGCGTGGGCGCTGCGGTAGCGCTTCCAACGCAGAAAAGCATTGCCGCAGCGAAAGCAACGCCGCGCCCCAAGACTCGAATTGTCTGCATGACCCCCCCCACTTTTTGGCGAATATCCCTACAAGGACCATTGTAGCGGCTTGGCCGCACGCCGGGGCGTCGATCGCACGGCGCGTGCGCCCAGGAAGGCCGAGCTGTTGTAAATGCGCCACGGCCGCTCTGCTGGGCGCGCCCTTCGATGAGCCAAAACCCGAGGGGCATTGCGTTGCAGTTCCGGAAGGCGATGGATGCTTCGCCCGCCTGGGCGGATGCGGTCGGCGGCGGGTTGTCGAACACACCGCCGCTGGTCTCGAAGATGGGAATGTTCTGCAGCGAGGTAACGCCATCGACAAATTGGCTGGATTGCAAGGTGAACCAGTCCTGGCTCACGCCCTCTTTTGGCCTTCCACGCCATATCCTGGCCGGTGCGAAGCCTGGCAACTGGCGATCGCGCCTGTATCCTGGATTCGATGCTCACGGGCATTTCAGACCGATTCAATTTCGTGCCGAGTAGGACAGGCAAGCCCACCCCGCCGCAAGGAGCATTGCAAAGGCTGTCCGTCGAGATGCTGCGGACGGGAGTTGACCGCTGCCGAGGCTAGTCCTACGCTGGCAACGCTCGACAACCAGTCTCACCGTCCGCGTCGAGCCAGAAGGAGCAAAACATGAATTGCCGAATCGGTTGCCGAGTCCGGTTGGCTCGTCTGGTCACGGATGGTCAGGGGGAGCGGGCATGAGAAGGCTGAGTCCAAGCAGCTTCGAAAAACCCGACGCGGTTCGCGCAGGCCATGCGATCAGGGAACTGGGATGAAGATCAATTGCAATGATTTCCGCGTGCTGCCGCGGGAGAGGATCAATCTCAAGCGGCGGCCGACACGGTCGGCGCCGGTGTACAAATCCAAGGAGCACTACAAGAGCCTGCTCGAGAGCCACGTGTCGCAGCTGAGTGCGCTGCAGCAGCTGCTCTACGCCTCCGACCGCCACGCGGTCCTGTTGATCTTTCAGGCGATGGACGCCGCAGGAAAAGATGGCGCCATCAAGCACGTGATGTCCGGAGTCAATCCGCAAGGCTGTCAGGTCGTCAGCTTCAAACATCCTGAGGCCACCGAGTTGCAACACGATTTTCTCTGGCGCGCCACTCGCTTTCTGCCGGAGCGAGGACGCATCGGAATTTTCAATCGATCCTATTACGAGGAGGTGCTGATCGTCCGGGTGCATCCCGAACTCCTCCGCAGCGAAGGCCTCCCGGATGCCCTGGGCGATGGCAAGACGGTTTGGCACGACAGATATCGCTCCATCGTGAACCTGGAGCGCCACCTGTCCAGAAACGGAACCCGCATCATCAAGTTCTTTCTTCACCTTTCGAAGGAAGAGCAACGAAAGCGTTTTCTCGAACGCATTGACCAGCCGGAGAAGAACTGGAAGTTCAGCCTTGCGGACATGGAGGAGAGAAAATACTGGAAGCAATACACGAAGGCATATGAGCAGTGTCTGAGTGCGACGAGCACCCGCGAGGCACCCTGGTATGTCGTCCCCGCCGACGACAAGGAGAACGCCCGGCTGATCGTTTCCCGCATCGTCCTGGATACGCTCGCAGGATTGAAAATGGCTTATCCAAAACCGGACGCTGGGCGACGGCGCGAATTGCTGGCTATCCGCAAGGGCCTCGCTCGCAGCTAGCTCGCTTCCGGGAGCGGGACGTTCAAGAACCCGAGTTTGCGGATTGCACCAGCTGCGGTCGGCGAATCCGATCACATTATGCTTGCGCCATCCCTCGCAGGCCCTGACTGTGAGGCGCGTCAGGTGATCGTAAGGGAGGCGGCGTAATGTACTACGTAGTGCTTCGAGCGCTGAGGCCTGGATTGGCTCAGCAGCCCAGAGAAGTGAAGCGCTAACGCACGGGCTGCCTTACTGCTGACACGAGCGGCGCTGAAGTATGCCTACAGAGCTGGCGACCACAATCCGACGCGCAGTCGGCTTGGCCCTTGCGCTGGTTGCCACCACGCTCTGGGCCGGCGGCATCGATCACCGGCTCGGCTATGACAACAGTGGAATCTGGAGCCATAACGTCGAACTGGCGGTAATGGATACGATGATCGCCGGCGAGATCAGCTGCGGGCTCTGGGAGGGGGGGGAATCGGTCCTCGGCAAGACGTGCTGGCAGGCAGTTGACTCTTCGGCCTTCAGTGCCGTCCTGGCGCAGGCCGGCAAATACATCTTCACGCGGTCGCGACCGAGCCAGACCCCCGATCCCAACCTGTGGTTCCAAGGCAAGAACAACTACAGCTTCCCTAGCGGCGAGGTGACTGCGGTCACTTCGATCGTCACGCCATTCATGCTGCAATATGGACATGAATATCCGGCGACCTATGCCCTCGCATTACTGCCTCTGTACAGCGGCATAGCGCGAATGAAGGAATGGGGACACTGGCAGACGGACGTTCTCGCATCGTGGGCGCTCGGGGGCGTTACCGGGTACTGGGCCTACACGCGCGATACACCGCTGATCCTCAGTGTGCTTCCTCACTCCGTCATGGTCGGGCTGCACACCCAATTCTAGACTGCGGGGATAGATCCGACCGCGTCTGGTCACGCGTCGAGTTCCGGGTAGTGACGGAATATGCCCTCTTGATTGAAAGCCAGGCGGCGGTCCGAGGCAAGATATGCGGCGATCCGTCGACGCACCGCCACGCGCTGGCACAGCGCCAGCACGTGGCGATACCGTTCCGCATACCGCGCCATTGCATTCGGAAAAGCGTACTGCAACCCAGCCATGACCTGGAACAGAGACAGGTCTGCGTAACTGACTCGACCGCCGACAAGATGGTCTGGTCCGGCGGCGTTGGTCGCGAGCACACGCTCGAAATAGCCGATGTATTTCGGGATCCTGTGGGCAATGAAGTCAGCCGCGCGGCGTTTTGCTTCGCGCCGCTGGTCCTCGTAGTACAGGTTCGAGGCGATCGGGTGATGGGTGTCGTGTGCTTCGACGACGAGGTCGGCGATGGTGAGTTGGAGCTGGTGTGCCCACAGACGCCCCGACTCGCGCTTCGGCGTGAGGCCGTGACGACCACCTAGAAAGAGCAGGATGTTAGCGGTCTGCGCAATCAGCAGGTTGCCGGCCTTGAGGAATGGCGGGGCGAACGGAGGACAGGCGTATGCGTTGTCGCCGAGGAGCGCGACCATCCGTGATTCGCCGCCTGCGGTGCGGGCAACATCGAGATAAGGCGCGCCCGCCTCTTCGAGGGCGAGTCGCACGAATTCGCCGCGTCCTTGGATCGAGGACCAGTAGTAGAGCTCGTAGCGCATCAGCGATCTCCTTCGGGTCGGATCCGCATGCTAGAAGAACGCTAGTGCGACAAGCGCGGGCGAGGGATGGTGCACGGTAAACCGCTCCTTATTGGCGCCAGCCACCAGTACGTGACCGGAGTTGAAATATGCGTCAACGGCTCTGCGGCCATGGCAACATCATACTTTCGCCGATATCTCCGAAATTGATCTGCGTCAAACGTCGCACCCGGTGCGTCACGTGGGCGCGAGGGCCCATTAACTCCCGATCCGTAGCACGGGTTCGCGATCGAGCTGTAAAGGTGGTCGTGTAGCGTTAGATTCTGCTCGGGAGCCGCGCCCCAGTGCCTGCTCGACTCGTTGCTCGCTCCGATTGCGCCTTATCCGTACCGGCTGCTCACGCAGGTGTTGATGGCGTCAAGTTACCCGCTCGAAGTCATCGACGCGGCTCGGTTCGTCAAGGCCGATCCCAGCCTAAAGGGCAATGCGTTCGACGGCGCTAAGGGGCAGCGCGGCGTCGCAAGCCGGGGCAAGCTCAGGTCACCGGCGTGGCTGGACTGCGCATTGCGCGACTTTGGGCGCTCGCCGCGCAATTCCTGGCGCTTGAGCCCCATCTAACCTCGTCGAAATGGCATCGTGTAGACTTCCGCTTACCCTGCGCACGACTCGCAGATCGCCGACGCTTTGACGAATCCACACTGGGTCCTGGAAATCATCGCCTGGGTGCTAGGCACCGGCGCCGTCATCACGACCGTGGTGTGGGGAATCGTGTGGACTGACGTCGCGCGTTCGATGCGGGTCATCCCGACGCTGCGGCTTGGGCAGATCCTCGCTGCTGCCAACCCACCCACAGGGTCGGTGTGCGCGGTGGTGCCCGCTCACAACGAGGCGCGTGTGATCGCCGGGTTCGTGCGGTCGTTGCGTGCCGAAACGTACCCGCAATTGCGGGTCGTGCTTGCGCTCGATCGCTGCACCGATAATACGGCGCAGCTCGTCCGCGACGGCATCGCAGGCGACGGGCGCTTCGAGATCGTGGGAATTGATGCCTGCCCGCCTGGCTGGGCAGGCAAGACGCACGCTGTTTATGCCGGCGTGACGCGGTCGCGTGCCGCGCGCGACGCGGAGTATCTGCTTTTTGCCGACGCCGACACGGTGTTCGAGCCGGGTTGCATCGCGGCATCGCTTGCGCTGATGCGCCATCGCAAGCTCGATCTCCTCAGCCTGATCAGCACCCTGACACACCACACATGGTTCGAGCGCGTTGTACAGACGGCAGCTGGGCTGGAACTGATGCGGCAATATCCGCTGATGCGCGCGAACGGCCTCAAGGATCGGCGCGCGTTCGCCAACGGGCAGTTCATGCTATTCACGCGGTCCACCTATGATGCGGTAGGCGGACACGCCGCGGTGAAGGGAGCGCTGCTCGAAGACCTGGCGCTCGCGCGACTCGTCCTGGACCAACACCGCAATCCTGGCGTCTTCCTTGCGGCAGGGCTCCTGCATTGCCGGATGTACGCGGATTGGCCTCAGTTTCGGCGGGGCTGGAAGCGCATTTATACCGAGGCTGCGAATCGCAGGGCCTCGAGGTTGTCGGTCGCAGGGCTACGGGTGCGCTTTCTCGGGTCGGCCCTTCCACTGTGGACGCTTACGTGCGGAATCTACGGCGGGTTTCTCGCTTGGGGTGATCTCGGGAAGGGATTGCCGTTGCTGGGTCTCTGGCTGGTGGCCACGCTGGTGTGGCTGGGCGCGCTTGTGCGAATCGCAACCGTAGCGCAGGCGCCGACCTGGACGGCACCCCTGCACATCATGGGTGCCTGGCTCACCGGGAGTCTGCTCTACGAGGCGGCAAGCGACCTGCGCTCCCGCATACCCACCCAGTGGGGTGGACTGCAGTACGACATCGGTGTGGAAAAGGGCGCGTCCGCGGGACCTGCGGGCGATACCGATCCGAGCACCGAATCGATGGTCGCGCAAAGATCGGGTGGCGTGCGCAATCTCGGATCGGAGCCGCCTTAAGCGCGGTTCCCCCGCGCAAGGCTTGTTGGACAAACTGCGCTGGCTGTGGCCCAGGAAGGCGCGAGTCGAGGCGCGAATGCCCTCAGGCGCGTTTGAGCGCCAGGCTATGGCCCAGGATTCCTGGGTCGGGATGCCCTCGACAACTTGAGCATGGCGACCGCACGATCGAGGCTGGTGCTGCCAACCATGGCGTAGAGCAGGGTGATGATTGCGTCGCGCTTGACCCGATCCCGATTCCTGCGGGGGCTGGATCGAGCGTCTGCAACGGCACCTTCCTTTTTTCGTCGGGGTCCGACGCAGCAATCTTCGACAAGGCATCCCTTGTCCTAATCCTCCTTCTCGACAAACCCCAGCGCCTGATGTGCCGTGCGCAATGTATGACGCTGTTTGAACCGCACTGCAAGCAGCCGATTCACGGCGGCCAGCATCGCGCTGCCGGTGCTTGGCGGCAAGCCAGCCGCCATTTCCTCCACCACCGCACTCCAGGTTTTCAGCCAGTGCGCCGGGAAAATGGGTAGTCCGATTCCATGATCGACTATGGCGGCGACGGCGCGTTCACGGAATGTCGCTTCATCGCTGACGGCCCATTTCCCTATGGCCATCTCGGCTGTTAGGTTCTGGTCCAGATAGCCGCTGTTGCGGCCCACAAACAACGCGAGCTGCAGCAGGCCCTGCGGCCACAAGTGAGGGTGACGCGTGCATTGCCAACGCAATGCATGGCCGAAAGTGAGGGCATGGCTGAAATCAAGCCACCCCACATTATCGCCAACGCGGTTGTCCGTGCGCAGTGCGTGCCGTTCATCGAAGCGTAGCAAATGTCGCGCAGCCGCTTCCATCAGTGCGGAAAAAAGGTCGAGTGGCGCGCTGCCGGCTGCAGCCACTGTCGCGTCCAGAACCTCGCGTACAGAGCGCCCTTCGAACGCTGAGGGACCTTCCAGCATGCCGCCTTGGCGAGGGCTCGTAGGCCAGGCCGCGACGGCATCCGCATAGCGCCGAAAATCCGGCAGCAGGTCCTCACGCGTGGCGAGAATCAGCGAGCGCAGCCATGCCAGGAGCAGCGGCTTTTCCACTTCGATCCCCAGCCGCACGATCAGCCGCTGCGCGTGCATCAGGTAAATGAGCGAATGGCCGAAGTCGTTGTAATGGGCTAGGGCCGCTTCCACCAGCGCGGATTCGAGGTTGGCGAAATGCAACCCCTGCGCCAGCGCCCCGTTAAGCAATGCGGCCGCACTGGCCTCGTCCTGTGACTCGATCGCCGCCGCAAAGTCTCTGCCATCCCAAGGTGCGGGCGAGGCAGTGAACGGATAGGTCTTTTCGCGCAGCGTGTCGAGTGCGATATAGGCAAACGCTTCGGTAGCGCAGGCTAGCCGCAGCGTGTCGTCCGCGAGCGAATCGCGCAGACGCAGCCACGCCTCGGCCGCTGCGTAGGCATGCGTCATCCCATCGCGCAGCCGCGCGTACGTGCCTTGTATGGCGCCAATCAGCGCCTGCTCGGGACTGGCGCCCGCAGCGTCCAGGCGTGCCAGCTTGCGCGCGATTCGGGCAGTGTCATAATCGGCCATCGCCTGGTCGAGATGCTGGAGCGCGCGCTCGATGCGCTCCGCGGCCGGTGGATCACGGATGTCCAGCCACACGGCGCCGTCCTTCACCTTCACCGGATAGACGCGCAGGTTATCGCCGCCGTAAATCGTGGTGCCGGTCTTCAAGTCGAACTTCCAGTTGTGCCAGTTGCAGGTCAGCACGCAATCGGCATCAAGCGTGCCTTCCACCAGCGGGTAGCCCTCGTGCGGGCAGCGATTGTTGCAGGCGAGGACGCCACCGCCGTGCAGGAAGAGCGCGACATGCCTGCCGCGATGTTTGATCGCCACCCGACCCTTCGACACCAGCCGATCGAGTTCGATGGCGCGGGTCCACTCGGCAAGATCGGAAGTTGGCGGTTCGTCTGTCATCGTGCTTCCCTTGGCGAAAATTTCACGGCCTGAAATTCGACGCCGCTGCGTCCACGCGCTTCCTACTATCCACTCATCAGACGTCGATACCCGGAGCCGATGTGCTGGGTGCTCGTCGATCCGCGGTTGGTACAGCTTGCGTACGGCGAAACGATAGATTAGCAAGAACGGAACCAAGGAGATAACCATGCGTCGCCACGAAACATCGACGCCACGTGTTGCCTTCGGGGCTGTGGCGGTGGCGATGAGCGCGATAACCCTACGCGTTATGGTGTTCATGCCGGCCCGGATGCGCTCCGACAGGCGGGAACCCCGCATGCTCGTGACGGCGAACGCAGTCCCGTCGGCGCCAGCAAAGCTGATCACGACCGCGGGAAGTGGCCGACCTGGGAACGCGCCCGAGCCCGGGCCGGAGCCAGAAGGCTGAGCAGGCGACATTCTTGGAGACGCGCGACCGGATCCAGGCGCAAGAGAAGCCATCGCTCCGCACGGAATAAACGGTCCGGACGCCTGTTGGCGATCGCATGAAGGCAAGTTCGTGGGGCAGGCCAGGCGTAGGCGTCGTTCGCGGCGGGTGTCTCGCGCTATACCTCGTCCTGTTCATGGCCTCGAGTTACGCGGCCACCACACCGATCTACAAATGCTTGGACAAGAACCTAGGCCTGCTCTACACCGATGAGCCCTGCACGGACGGTGAGCGACTCGATCTTCGGCCCGGCGACCCCGATCCGGCGGCGGTGGCCCTGCTCGAGCGCCAGCGCGATGCGCTTGACCAGGAGGCCCTGCAGCGCGCCGCCGACCAGCGAACGGCGATGATCGGGAATGAAGGCGCATCGGAATCCGACTCGGATAGCGACACCGAGGCGTATGATTACGGACCGGCGTACGCTTCGAGCGTTGCAATTGTTGCCTACTCCCTCAGGCATCGTCACCCAATGCGCCATCGCAAGCCCGCTCCCCTTCACCTGCGACGCGTCGCAGCGCGACCACCGCACGCAGTGGCGCCGCGTTGAGCGCGATTGCCGGCGTGTGCCGCGTCGCTAGCATGTCGGGATGGGGCATACCGGCCGGCCGAATCACGCGGCTTGCACTTTTGCTGCTGGCGCTGGTGGCGCAGGGCGCCGTTGCGGCAACGATCGCGATCGATGTCACGAGCCAGGCAGACAAGATTGAAATCGAAGCCAGCGCACTGCTGAATGCCAACACGGAAACCGCCTGGCGTGTCCTGACCGAATACGAACGCTACGTTGACTTCATTCCCGGTCTCCGGGAGTGCCGAGTCGTTGCGCGCAAGGGCGCGACTGTCACGGTGGAGCAGGCGGGAGAGGTCAGCCTATGGCTGCTGCACATGCCACTGGATGTCACATTCGAGATAGTCGAAATTGCGCCGTCGCGCCTGGATTCGCGCGTCGTGGCGGGTGATTTGCGCGCACTGAACAGCCACTACGTGCTGACTCCGGTGGGAAACCAGGTTCGCCTTGAATACACCGGGAACCTCGATTCGGGACTCGCGCTGTTTGGCCCCATCGAGCGGCTCGCCGTCAAGCAGAACGTCGGGCGCCGCTTCCAGGCGCTCGCCGACGAGATCGAGCGCCGGCCTGGATCCGGCCCTGCAAACCCAGGACTCGGAAGCTTGGGGCGGGAATGAATCCGCCCGATTTGGGGTCACGAACTCCCCTGCAGCGATCGTGGCAAGCGTCCTTCGCCTGTCCTACGCGGGTTAGGGGGCGGGCCGTGCCTGGCGCTGCGTTGCGCACCGCCCCTGCGGGATGCGCCCCGAAGCGGGGCGTTTTGACTTGCGCGAGCGCATCCGTCCGGCAACGATATTCCCACCGGGCGCGATCACGACCGAATGGCCGAGGTTGACCCACGCGTCCGCATGGGGAGAGGGCATCGCCCGGTCGGGAAAGTCGCTGGAGAAGTCACGCGCGCTAAGGACCCAGCCGCCACCGAGCACCCAGCAACAGCCTTCCCTGGCAATATGCTGAAGTGTGCCTATCGACCCCTCACCGCAACAACAGCCAGCTATCGACCAACGCGCCGATCGCGGTGGCGCCGATCGCAAGCAGGTCGTGGCCATCTAGGTGTTCTCGAATGCGTTCCTCATCAAACAACGCGTTCAGCTGCGCATCACTCAGTGCGGTCGTTGTTGGAGTCGGTTCCTGGTTCGGGGGCAATGTGCCTCCCGAGACAAGATCGTGAAGCGCCCTCGCAACACCGTCGGCATCGATCAAGGCAATCGCCGCACCACAATGCGGACACGCGGTGTCCTTTTCCAGATCGATCGGCCCCCCGCATTGGCTGCAGTTCACCTGACGCACGGTGGCGCGTAACTTGGCGAGTTCCTCAGCGGACGGCGGGCGAATGAAATTCTTCTCTGCCAGGAACTGGCCGAAGGTGATCAGCTGGCCGTGGTCATCGAGACAACGCCAGTAGGTGAAACGGGTCGCCCGCTGCAGGTCGTGGGTGAAGACGAGGGTGCGGCGACATCGCGGGCAGCTGAAGCCGGAGGCGAGTGGAGTCTTGGCCGCTCCCGCCTGGCCAATGCACTGGAACAGTCCGAGGACGCCTTTAGGGGTAAGCCGTACGCTTGCCGACTCGTCAAACCAGAACAAGCTGCAGGAGGCGCAGCTGCCCGCCTCGATCGGATGCGCGACCGCGCCGTAAGCCTCGACGACTTGCGTGGTCATGGGGCTACGGCAGTTGGGGCAGTCAACCACCGCACCATTCTATCTGCGCTTCGGGTCGCGGTCCTGCCTTTGTGTGGCGAGCTCCTGAAACGAGCGTGAAGGCAGGGGCTTGCGCTGCGGAAACGTAAGGCTTGTGCCCAATCCCCTTACCTTGCCGTCAATGCGCTTCCTGCCTTGATCGGGCCCCAACCGTCTCCCGTATCGGCCGTATCGGCCGCACCTCGACGCAGCCCACCCGTGCCGGCGGGATCCTGGAGGCGATCTGGATTGCCTCGTTCAGATCCCGCGCCTCGATCATATAGAAGCCAGCGAGCTGTTCCTTGGTCTCGGCAAACGGGCCGTCGGTGATCGAAACTTTGCCATTGCGCACGCGGACGCTGGTGGCTGTCCGTACCGATTGCAGGGTTTCGGACGCGAGACAATAGCCCTTCTCGCGGATCGTGGCATCGTATTCGACGCAATCCTCGTCGGGCACTTCGTCGAGTCGTTTTTCATCGAGGTAAACGAGGCATAGATACTTCATCGCGTTCTCCTGTGGCGCCAAGTTCTTTAATCAGTGCCCTTCATGTTGGCCAGCCTGGCCTCGAAGTCCTTGGCCTCCAGTGTGAGCTCGACGAGCCGGATGGTGACCTTCGGCGGCGAGGTCGGCTCGGCAATCTCCATGCGTCATGGGCGGACCGCGCTGCGGATGCTCGCGCAGGCGATGTAACGAGCCTGCGCATGGTCAATGTTTGCGCATCGCTTCCTTCAGCTCTTCAGGGCTTACATCGCGAACGTGCGTTGCTACCGACCAATGGTGGCCGAACGGGTCCTCGAATCTGCAATAGCGATCACCCCAGAACATATCCGCGAGCGGCATGGTGATCTTCGCCCCCGCAGTGACGGCACGCTGGACGAACGCGTCAACGTCGTCGACATAGAGGTGAATGGTGACGGGCGAACCCTTGAGAGATTTCGGTCCGAAGGAGCCGTAATCCGGAAATTCATCGACCAGCATGACGGCGGAATCGCCGATGCGAATCATGGCATGGAGCAGTTTCCCCGCGGGATCCGCCAGGCGGGTTACTTCCTTTGCATCGAAGGCGCGTTTGTAGAATTCGATCGCATCGGCGGCGCCGGCGCAAGTCAGGTGCGGCGTAACCGTGCGCATTCCGTCCGGGACAGGCTTGATCTGTGCCACGATGGACACCCCTCTTGATAGTTGGATTGGGCGGCGGGCCCAGGCAAGACGACGCCTATTTGGCTGCGTCACACATGTTGCGAAAGCGGTCAACCGCTTCGCTGGGGCCGAAATCCTCCAGCTCGAAGAGCTGGCGCACCTCGATCTCGCCTTCGATGCCATCGACCGCGGGATTGGGGAAGCGCCGGGTCCAATCGATCGCTTCCTGCCTCGATTGCACTCGGATAATCGTGTAGCCGGCGACAAGTTCCTTGGTCTCGGCGAAGGGGCCGTCGACGAATGTGCGCTTGTCTCCGGAGTACCTGATGCGCCAGCCCTTCGAAGTTGCCTTGAGCCCCGAGGCATCGACGAGCACGCCGGCCTTCGAGAGTTCCTCGTGGTACTTCTGCATTGTGGCAAGGAGGCCCTCCTCGGGCATGACGCCGGCTTCGGATTCCTTGGTGGCTTTCACGATGATCATGAATCGCATGCTTGTATCTCCTTGTCGTATCGGTGAATTTCGAGCCGGAAGGCCGGCGATCGGACCGGGCCCGGCTCATCGCCCGACCGCACGCAACGGCCGTTCTTGACCAATAGTCGATTGAGGAGGGCGGAAATCGACAATGCCCACTAACATGCAAGCTCGGCCAGCCGGCGCTCGATGAACCGCCGCTCGGGTTCCTGCTGGGTGAGGTGGAGTGCGCGCTGGTAGGAATCCCGGGCTTCGGCGCTTCGGCCCAGGCGCCGGCACAGGTCCGCGCGCGCGGCGTGCGCGAGTCGGTAATCCGACAGTTCGCCGCGCGCGAGCAGTGCGTCGACGAGCGCCAGACCCGCTTGCGCCCCGTCGCGCATGGCCACCGCCACAGCCCGGTTGAGCTCGACTACGGGTGACGGTTCGGCCAGCAGGAGCAGATCATAAAGGCCGACGATCTCGGTCCAGTCGGTCGCCGCGGCGGTGGGCGCCTCCGCGTGCACCGCCGCGATCGCCGCTTGGATACAGTACGGCCCCATTCGGCGCATCGGAATTGCACGTTCGACCAGGGCAATGCCCTCGGCGATCTGCTCTCGGTTCCAAAGAGTACGGTCCTGCTCGTCGAGCAGGACCAGGTCGCCCGTCGCCGACGTGCGCGCCCGGCGCCGCGACTCGTGCAACAACATCAAGGCAAGAAGGCCCATCGCCTCGGGCTCCGGCAGCTGCTCCGCGAGCAACCGCGCGAGCCTGATGGCCTCGCTCGAGAGGTCGTGCCTTGTGAGCGATTCACCCGACGAGGCGGAATAGCCCTCGTTGAATACCAGGTAGATCACGCGCAGAACGCTGTCGAGACGCTCCGGCAGTTCGTCCGGCGACGGCACCTGATACGGGATTCTTGCTTCGCGGATCTTCGTTTTCGCGCGCACGATGCGCTGGGCCAGCGTCGGCGCGCCGATGAGGTACGCGGCGGCTATTTCTTCAGTCGTGAGGCCGCATACCTCGCGCAAGGTGAGTGCTACCTGCGCGTCGGAGGTCAGAGCCGGATGGCAACAGGTAAAAATCAATCGCAGCCGGTCATCCTCGATATCCTCACCATCGAACGCGACCGTCTCGTCGGCGATATTCTCGACCTGCTCGGCGACCTCGTCGAGCGGGTCGAAGCGGGCGCGGCGGCGCATGCCGTCGATGGCCTTGAAGCGGCCGGTCGATACCAGCCACGCCCGCGGGTTGGCGGGAACGCCATCCTTCGGCCATTGCTCCAGTGCGGCGCGAAAAGCCTCATGCAGCGCCTCCTCCGCGGTGTCGAGGTCTCCAAGCAGGCGGATCAAGGTGGCGAAGACGCGGCGCGACTCGGAACGATAAACGCCGTCCACGATCTCGCGCATCCTGCTTTCCGGGTCGTCGCTCATCGCCTGATGTAGGTCACCGTGCCGCACAAGTCTAACGGAGGGAAAAAAAGGCGGAAAGGGCCGCGGCCAAGTCGACGGTTGTCGATTTGAAGCTTCCCCAAACGACTAGAGAGTATCAACGACCGATCAGCGAGGAGCGCCCATGTTACCCAACTCGATCACATCGCGGCCCCACCTGGCGAAGTGGCTTGCGTACGTCCTGATACTGCTTACTCCCGGTTCATTTGTCCTCGTCCCGGTGTTGTGGCTCCTGCGGCATTTGGTCGCTCAGGCTGCCGGCACGAAAACGAGCGTGCGGTCCGCGGGCCTGAGGGCGACCGAACGCGAGCAACCCGCCGGAGAAGGGAGCGGCCGTTGCGCAACCCATGCGGGGCGGGGTTCGCGGACGCTCAACCGGGTCGAGGCGGCGTGCGGTCGGTAGCGGCTTCGGCCGGGCGAGAACCGGAGACGCTTGCTTACAGCCCGGGGTCTTTTCGTCTTGCCGCTCCAGGCGCGTGGCGCGGGCGCGCGCCGTCCGGGGACGGCACGCCGGCTACGCTGCAGTGAGACCCCGGGAAATCCTGCTCAGGCAAAATAATCAGCGGGAGCGGTCTGGTCAACCGGTGCTTGCTGGGACCTCATCATGTTGAAGACGGGTGTCAGGACGACCGTCACCACCAGATTGAGCACCACGGTGTACAGGGCGGTATAGCCAGGGAACGTGTGGCCAGCAATCGCGACCGGAAACGTCGGCGTGAGATTTGCGGCGATCGCCATCGCCGTGCCCGCAATGATTCCCGCGGCCCAGCCGACAAGCAGCGCCCGGTCGTTGAACCAGCGGGTATAGGTGCCAAGCATCACCGCCGGTAGCGTCTGGATTATCCAGATGCCTCCCAGAAGCTGCAACTGAATGGCGTACTGTGTCGGGACAAATAAGATAAACACAAGCGCGCCAAGCTTGACAATCAGCGACACCCACTTTGCCATCTGCGCTTCCTGCCGGTCGGTCGGTGTCTTGTTCACGAATGCGCGGTGAATATTGCGCGTATACAGATTCGACGCCGCAATCGACATGATCGCCGCCGGCACCAATGCGCCGATGCCGATGGCTGCAAAGGCGAAGCCGACGAACCAGGGCGGAAAGCTGTGCAGAAAGAGCGCGGGAACGGCAAAGTTGTTGCCGAACTGCTTGAAGCCCGCGGCATACTCCGGAAGCCCGGAGACCCCGGCGGCGATAGCAAAGAAGCCGACGAGGGCGAGCAAGCCCAGCATGAACGAATAACCCGGCAACATCGCCGCATTGCGGCGGATGGCGTGGCTGCTGCTGGCGCTAAGGATCCCGGTCAGGGAATGTGGATAAAGGAAGAGCGCCAGCGCTGAGCCGAGCGCCAGCGTGGCGTAGGCGCTGTAAGCGCCCGTGGTATTCGCTCCGGGAACGGCCAGCAAAAGCTTCTGCGCCGGTACGGCCGCAAAGATCTTGCTAAAGCCACCGAGCTCGATGGGTATGAAAATCACGGCGGCGAACGCCGTGACATAAATGAGGATGTCCTTGACGATCGCTATGGAGGCGGGCGCGCGCAGACCACTGGAATAGGTAAACGCGGCAAGTACGACGAATGCGATGATGAGCGGCAGGTCAGCTGCCATACCCGTCCCCGAAATGCCGAGTGCGCCAACGACGACCTGAATGCCGACCAGCTGAAGGGCAATGTAGGGCATCGTCGCGACAATGCCGGTGATCGCCACCGCCAGCGCCAACCACCGATTGCCGAAGCGACCCTGCACGAAGTCCGCGGCCGTAATGTAACCGTGCTTCCTGCACACATTCCATAGGCGCGGGAACACCAGAAACAAGATCGGATAGATAACGATCGTGTACGGCACTGCGAAGAAAGCAATCGCACCGGCACCGAAAGCCAGCGCCGGCACCGCGATAAAAGTGTAGGCCGTGTACAGATCGCCCCCGACGAGAAACCAGGTGACGATGGTGCCGAAGCGCCTGCCGCCGAGGCCCCATTCATGCAATAGATCGAGGTCTCCCTGTCGCCACTTGGCCGCGGCAAATCCAAGCCAGGTGATGAAAGCAAACAGGACCAAGAAGACGGAGAGCGAAATCCAGTTCACGTCCTGCACGGCATTCCCCCCTTCAACTCAACACCTTGATGTCGGAACTTGCCACGCCGGTTGACTCATTTCTCGGTCGCGAAGTAAACGATCGCAGTGAACACGGCGCCGATGAGAACCCACAACAGTTGATACCAGTAGAAGAACGGGACACCCAGCCAGTACGGCTCGGCAAAATTGTAGAAAGGTGGCCATAGAACAACAACGAACTGGACAACAAACAGCAGGTACCACCAGCTCCATTTGCTCGGTTGGTTGTGCGTATTGTTCATAATGACGTGACCAATCCCTCGTTGCGATAGTTACGCGGATTTGCGCGGGACGCGCGATTGATCGGAGTCGTTCAAAGCACCCCAGGTCATTCTTGACTGACTCGTGTGCATGGTACAGTCAGTTGAGGCAGAGACGCCGTTATTGGTTCGTTCGGTGGTGTCCATCAAAGAACACCTCGCGACGGTCTGCCCGTGCGTGCCGTTAGCTTTAACGCTGCTTGGTCAAATGTCAAGCATAATTCGTCGAAACCGGAAGTCTGGGGATCGGGGCCCGGCGCTAAATCGCGAAGATCGTACCGACATGCCGCTCCCCGAAGTCGACCGAGAATTGCGGACAAGATTGCTTGGGCGCACTCCATAGTCCCGGTTTCCGCTGCAGTGCATCAGCGCCCGGTTGCGCTGCTCCGCCCCACTGCCGGAGGATCAGGCGATCGGTGACGCCCGCCGGGGTCGCGCAGAGGGAGTCAATATACTAGCGGTAGTCACGCGCTTGCAGCACGGCCCGCGGTAGAATCCCTGGCTTCGGCACAATGCCAAAGCAGATGGCGCCATAACGGCGCCGGCTACCTCGGCGCGCAGCCACCATGCGGACCGATGGAATTCGCCGCCTGGTTCGAACGCTTCCGCGACGGCCATTTGGGACACCTTCGATCCTCGCAACGACGTGCGGCGCATCGGGAGAGTGCTCATGACGGGAGGCCGCGACGCATGCGATGTCGCGATCAGCAGCACGTTCGGTCCTAACCCACGCATCGGCTTCAAAGGTATGGACGCGATGCTTGGTACGATTGCTGGCGCCGAAGCAGACTTCAATCCTCTGCAGCGGCAGCAATTCTTTGAGCGGAGGTTCTCTTCAGGTCCCAGGCAAGACCGAGCTTCGACAGAGTATAGATGCACCACTTTGATGGATCCCAGTGGTACCAGCGAACGCCATTGCGGTAATCCGTTGGGAAACGATGGTGAAAATTATGAAAGCCCTCGCCGTTGGTGAGAATCGCGCCTAGCCAGTTGTCGCGCGCGGATTGTCCGCGCGCATAGCGTCGGGTTCCAAACGTATGCGCGAACGAATTAACAAAAAACGCGGAATGCAGCACGATGACTATGCGCAGGCAGACCGCCATGATAAATCCACCCAGCGGATGCCCAATCCACCAGGCAATCAGCATCGGGAGGACAACCCCTGCGCCGATTGACCACCAGGCATGGTGATCGTGCTGATGCGACACGAGCAGCGATCTTTTCAGATCATTGACGTTGTTGTAATTGGTGCGGTGACGCCAGAACAGTATCCAGCCGATGTGCGCGTGCCAGAAGCCCTTGTTAACGCCGTAGGGGTCATGCTCGGTATCGGTAAACATATGGTGCTGCCGGTGCTGCGACGACCATTTCAAAGCAGATTCCTGGAAGCTGGCCGCGCCAAAGAACAGAAGAAAAAAGCGCAGCACGGGGGAAGCCTTGAACGTGGAGTGCGCAAACAGCCGGTGATAACCGATCGTCGTCGACATGCCCGTGGCGAAGAGATAGAAGAAGAACAGCGCGAGTTCGGGCGCCGTGATGCCGCGGTAATAGATGTAGAGAGGCGTTCCGACGATGGCGACGACGTGAAGAAAAATAAAGAAAACCAGCCCGAGCCATCGCACTCTGCGCTGGGGCAAAGGATAGTCGTTGGCAAGGGGCAGTGCCTGAGCACTCATGCGATGTACGAAAAACCCGTGATTTCTGCTGCGGCGCGCAATAGAAAGGTCGCCGCCAGGGAGTTCTGCTTATTTCGGCCCTTTTTAACGGGCATGCCGCTTGCGGCCGAAATCCGATTGGATGGAATTCAAGCTAGCTCCACAAATCGAGCCTCGATTATCCTATCACGGATGGCCGATCTTGGCTATGGTGACGGACTGACGCGGATGGCGCGGCCTTGTCGAAATGCAGGACGCTCAGCGGCGGTTCGCACGGTCACAGCGTGCGAACCTGCCGCACAACCTGCGCATTCGAAGCCTGCCCTGCATTGTCCTCTTGCCCGGGTTGCGAACGCGAATCAGGTTGCGGCGCGCTTCGAATGCATCCGCTCCCGATGAAGAGCGAACGTCCTTCACAACAACATGGGGAACACTTATTCTTGGGCGCCGCCAATCCTGAGGTGATCATGCGTTCGTTCCGACCGCTTTCCCGGATCGCGCTCGTTGTGCTCGCGCTGGCTGGCGTTTCCTGTGCGACCAGCGCCCAGAAAACGGAGTTCAATACCTTCCTCAATCAGATTGCCCAAGATTGCAAGCCGTTGGTCATCGGCCCGGACAACTTCTCGCAGGCAATCGTTTTCAATGGCCTGGGCGCTGAGCCCGAGAACTACAACGTTTTCCTGAGCAAGACGGAGGCGCTCTTCAACGGTGGCCTTCCGCCGGACATCTACATCAAGTCGGTCACTGCCTTTATCGGTTCGGGCACGGCCAACGACCGCTCGTTCAACTGCATCATCGCCCACCTGCCGAAGCGATAGGCTGCCGCGCAAGTGCCGTCGCGTCGGTCGCGCATTCGAGCCATGGCGTGCAGCGTTGGTCCGCCGTGTCCTCGGGCGTCGGAGGGCGGAAAGACAAGTGCGTCGGGACCAGCCGACTTTAGCCAGGATTTGAATGCGTGCGGCGAGCCCTCCTGGCTTCGGGGCCGTTGGGCGCGCGGTGCGGCCGAGGGTTGCTCGGCGCACCGCGTCGGCCGCCCTTTAGGAGCAGGGCTTGCCGTGGTCGGGATGGTTGCCGGCAGCCTTGGCCGCGGCTTCGCTCATGTATTCGCCCTTCTTGGTCTTGCCGTAATACTTGTCGCCCTGACAGTGGTAGACCTTGGTCGCGGTATTGACCCAGACTTGCCCGGGTCCGCCGCCGGCCGCCGGAGCCGCCGCCGCAGGGGCGCTCATGCTCTTCGCCGCCGGTGCCGCCGGTGCCGCCGGTGCGGGCGCAGGGGCGGCGGCGCTCTTGGCCGCCGGCGCGGCCGGTGCAGCCGCGGCAGGCGCCTTGGCACCGGCGCTGCCGTACCAGTCCTTCAGCCCACCATGACCCGAGCAGGCACCGCGCTTCGATGCGGCCGTGGTGTAAGTGCCATCCTTGCAGGCCCCGGTCGAACCGGCGGGCGCCTGCGCATTGCCCATGGTCGAGATCAGCATGCCCACCGCTATCCACACCGACGTCATCAAGATCTTCATCGTCCTCTCCACAAGTTGGGTAACACACCTGCGCTTCGTCTACCACCCCGGCAGGTATGCCGCGTAGCATGCCAGAAGATCACCCTGGCACCAAACCAACGCCCGACGCCGCGGGTGGGTGCCGACGTGCGCCGCGCTCGGCGCCGCAAACGCGGGTGCTCTCAAGGCCTAGAGGCTTCGCGACCGATGCGGCTGCAGACTGCGGCGGGTATGCTTCCGAGGCGAACTGTCCGCTTGACATCGGGGCGAAGCCGCGCCGGCGGGAATTGCACGGTGATCTTCGACCGTTGCCGCCATGCAGGGAGGGCCAATGGTGACCAGAATCGCCGTGCTTGATGACTGGCAGCGCGTTGCCCGCGCGAGCGCTGACTGGGCGCCGCTCATGGCCCGCGCCGAGGTGATCTTCCGGGAGGCGCCGTTCACCGACGAGGGCGATGCCGCGCGCGGCTTGGTCGAGATGGACATCATTCTGGCCACGAGGGAGCGCACGCCGTTCCCGCCGTCGCTGGTCGCCCGCCTGCCGCGTCTACGGATGTTCGGCCTCACCGGATCGCGTGCGGCGCTGATCGATATCGCCGGCATGCAATCCCGCGGCATCACTGTGTGCTACACGGGCGGCGGGCCGTCGGGAAATTCGACCGCGGAGCTGGCGCTCGGTCTCATGCTCGCCGCGGCCAGGCGTATCCCCGCCGGCGATGCCGCAGTGCGTGCGGGGCGATTCCAGCAGGGGACCGACGCGGGCCCGCTTCTCCAAGGCAAGACCATCGGGATCGTTGGGCTGGGCCGAATCGGCTCGCGCATGGCCGCGTACTGCCGTGCACTGGACATGAACGTCGTCGCCTGGAGCCAGAACCTGAGCGCCGAGGCGGCGCATGCCGCGGGGGCCGCCCGAGTGTCGAAGGAGGAGTTGCTCGCCTGCGCCGACGTGGTGAGCCTGCATCTGGTGTTGTCGGAACGTACCCGCAGCATCCTCGGCGCGGCAGACCTCGCGCGCATGAAGCCCGGCGCGATCCTGGTCAACACCGCGCGCGCGCCGCTGGTCGATGAGGCGGCCCTGGTCGCTGCCGTGCGCGAGCGGCGGATCACAGCCGCCCTCGACGTGTTCTATCGCGAGCCGCTACCACCGGATGACCCTCTGACGCGAGCGCACAACGTGGTGTTGACGCCGCATCTGGGCTACGGGGTGATCGAGGTCTATCGCGAGTATTACCGGCATGGCGTCGAGAACGCGCTGGCGTTCCTCGACGGCAAGCCGATTCGGGTCCTGCAACCCGCCGCGACCTGACGGAGGCGATCGGCGGCCCACGCGGCCGACGGCAGCGGAGCGATCGCGCAACCGTTACCCCGCACGGGCCGCGTCCACAACTGCCCGGAACTTCTTTACATTCTCCTTGCCAGCGCAGTCCGCGATCCGCCAGTACGCCGGCTCCATCTTGGCACGCAAAGGCGCAAGGTCTGCAGCAACGCCTTGTCGCGCCTGGGTACGGGGTATAACCTATGTTCGGCTGCGGAGTGCTCTGTGCTGCCACTCCTGCCGCAAGCGTGCGCAAGGTCGCCAAGGCCAGGGGGAATCCAGGGGGATTTCTAGCCTAACTCGCGCCGCTACTCTGGAGGATGCATGAACAAGCTCGCGTCGCTGTTGCTGTGGCCCGTGATCGCCATCGTTGGAGCACTGTCGTTCGGCGCGCTGGCGCTGGGACGGGGTGAATCGGTCAGCGCGACATGGCTCGTCACGGCGGCGCTCGCCGTGTACTTCATCGCCTATCGCTTTTATAGCAAGTACATCGCGGAGCGCGTGCTGCGGCTCGACGATACCCGTCCGACGCCCGCGGTGCGCCACAACGACGGCATGGACTACGTGCCGACGAACAAGTGGGTCCTCTATGGCCATCATTTCGCCGCCATCGCCGGGGCGGGGCCCCTGGTCGGCCCGGTGCTCGCGGCGCAGATGGGCTATCTTCCGGGCACGCTGTGGATACTCGCCGGTGTCGTCGTCGCCGGCGCGGTGCAGGACTTCATCGTGCTCTTCGCGTCGGTGCGGCGCGACGGCAAATCGCTCGGCGAAATGATCAAGATGGAGCTCGGCCCGGTTCCTGGGTCGCTCGCGCTGGTCGGCGTACTCGCCATCATGATCATCATCCTCGCGGTCCTGAGCCTGGTCGTGGTGAAGGCACTGACGGCCAGCCCGTGGGGGCTGTTCACCATCGCGGCCACGATTCCGATCGCGCTCCTGATGGGTGTCTACATGCGGATCATTCGGCCGGGGCGCGTGGGCGAAGCCTCGGTGCTGGGCGTGATCCTGCTGCTGGCCGCGCTGTACTTCGGCCGCGCCGTCGCCGCCGATCCATCTTGGGGGCCTCTGTTCACCCTGACCGGCACCCAGATCGCGTGGGCAATAATCGTCTACGGCGCGATTGCCGCCAGCCTTCCCGTCTGGCTCATGCTCGCGCCACGCGATTACCTCTCCACGTTCCTCAAGATCGGCACGGTGGTGGCGCTGGCGGTTGGCATCTACGTCGTCGCGCCGCCGCTGCAGATGCCCGAGGTGACACGCTTCATCGACGGCACGGGGCCCGTGTTCTCGGGCACGCTGTTCCCGTTCCTGTTCATCACGATCGCCTGCGGTGCGGTGTCCGGCTTTCACTCGCTCATCTCGTCGGGTACGACGCCAAAGATGATCGAGCGCGAGTCGCACATGCGCTTCATCGGTTTCGGCGGGATGCTTGCTGAATCCTTTGTTGCGATCATGGCGCTGGTCGCGGCCTGCGTGCTCGACCCGGGCGTCTACTTTGCGATGAACGCGCCGGCCGCGGCCATTGGCACCACCACTGCCAGCGCAGCCCAGGCGATCTCGAACTGGGGGTTCACGATCACTCCGGACCTGATCGATCAGACCGCGAAGGACATTGGCGAAACCACCATCCTGTCGCGCGCCGGCGGCGCGCCGACCCTGGCGGTGGGAATGGCGAAGATCCTCGCCCAGGCCGCGGGTGGCAAGGCGCTGGAGGCTTTCTGGTACCACTTCGCCATCCTGTTCGAGGCGCTCTTCATCCTCACGGCGGTCGATGCGGGGACCCGGGTGGGACGGTTCATGATTCAGGACATGCTCGGGCACGTCTACAAGCCGCTTGGGGACACCGAATTCCTGCCGGCGAACATGCTGGGGACTGTGCTCTGTGTGGGGCTCTGGGGCTACTTCCTCTATCAGGGGGTGGTTGATCCGCTCGGCGGGATCAACACGCTGTGGCAACTCTTCGGCGTGGGCAACCAAATGCTTGCCGGCATTGCACTGCTGTTGTGCACCAGCGTGCTGGTGAAGATGAAACGCGAGCGCTACGTCTGGGTTACCCTGGTGCCGACGGCCTGGCTGCTGGTGACGACGCTCACCGCGGGGATCGAGAAGATCTTTCATAGCGATCCACGCATTGGCTTTATCGCCCTGGCCAACCGGTTCAGCGAGGCGGCGGCGCAAGGCAAGGTGCTCGCGCCGGCCAAGTCAATCGAGGAGATGCAGCGGGTCGCATTCAATAACTATCTCGACGCCGTTGTATGCGCGGCCTTTGTCCTGCTCGTGCTCGCAATGTGCGTCTACGCCGTGAAGATCTGCCTGCAGGCGTACCGCCAGGCTCAGCCCACCGCGCACGAGATCCCGCCCCTGGCACCGATCGAAGGGGCCGCGGCGTGAGCAGGCCCGGCAGGAGGGCGGCGGCCCCGACCGGCGGCGCACCGGTCGCCGACCCGAACGCAGCGTTGGGCGAGCGGCTGCGCACGCTGGGGCAGGCTTTGCGCCAGGTCTGTGGCATCCCGGACTACGAGCGTTACCTCGAGCACATGGCGGCGCACCACCCGGGTGAGCCGGTGGTCGGGCGACGCGAATTCTTCGCCCGCGCCATCGACCGCAAATACGGGAAGAGCGGACCGAGGTGTTGCTGAGCCCCGTGCGGGCTCGTGGACGACTGACGCTTGGCCACCGCCGGTACAGCGCAACGCCGACTGCTTCGCGGACGAAAAAAAGCCCGGTTGCCCGGGCTTTCCTTAACCTGGCGCTGCGACCGAACTAGTCGAGCGTCCTGATGTTTGCGGCCTGATCGCCCTTCGGCCCGGTGGTGACGTCGAAACTCACCTTCTGGTTCTCGCGCAGGCTCTTGTGGCCCTCGCCCTGAATGGCCGAGAAGTGGGCGAAGAGGTCCTTGCCACCCCCATCGGGAGTGATGAAGCCGAAGCCCTTGCCGTCGTTGAACCACTTAACCGTACCTGTACCCATATCTACTGCTCCTGTGAAATATAAATGTCGGGCCAAAAAAAGCCCGGCGCTGGAACTTCAAGGGAGAGAGACGAAGACCTGATGAGTACCGCCGAAGCGGCAACGCGGGACTGGCAATTCGCTTGAGGAACCGGCGCTTCTTTATACACGCATTCGCCTTGTGCGTCAAATTGTTCCCACGTTCCCTTAAGACGGGAGTTCAATACCGGTATATAGTCACACCAGTCGCGGAACGCCTTGCGCGACATCTGGGAGTTGATTCGCGATGGCGTTTTCCCGCATTGGAGTCGGACGGTGACGGCAGGAGCCGATTTCGGGGCCGGCTGCGCCTCGGCGGCGCTGCGCGACCGGTTCCTCTGCGCGCTGGATGCGAGCGACGAGCTACTGCTGCGCGATCTCGCGGCGCACCTGCGCAGCTGCACCAATATCCTCCCCAGCACCACCTGCGTGTTGCTGGGGCTTCCGGCCGGAAGCACGTACGGCGTGGGTGCGCGCGCGGTGATCGAGCGAAAATCATGATGAAGCAGGCAGATCTCGGCGTCCGGCCGAAGAGCGAATACGGCGACACCGGACCGATAGCCACCACCGAGGAGTTCACGGCGGCCCTGCTTGCCACGCGCGATTGGATCGGCATTTCGCCGACCCAGTTGCAGATCCTGCAGGCGCAGTGCCGGGCGCCGGAAGCGACCATCACCGCGGCGCAGCTCGCGAGCCAGCTCAGTTTCAAGAATTCCGCTGCGGCGCGTCTGCAGTACGGCACACTCGCCCGCGCGATCGCGGAAAAGCTTGGCTATGCGCCGCCGCAGAAAGGCAAGGGCCCGGTTCGCTGGTGGTTCGCCTTGTCGATCGCCCACGCCGGCGAGGACGACGCCGGCGACGGCCAGTTCAAATGGGTCATGCGACCGGAATTGGTGGCGGCGCTGCGCATGATGAAGTGGGCGTGATCCGACGCTAAAAGCTCCCGGCCGTCGCGACCCGGCCGGGACGGCGGCCGCGATGATCCTGCGTCGGCCGTGCCGCGAGTCGATTTACGAAATGCGGCACAGGCACTAAACTGCCCGCGAGCGAGTCCGTTCATCCTGCAGCGACGCGAGCCACATGATCAGCGACAGCTTGTTGAAGGGCGTGTACCTATTTGCCGACTTGAGCGCCGAGGAGCGCGGGCGGCTGGCCAAAATCGCGGAGCCGATGAACTTGCCGGCGGGATTCCGGATCTTCTCCGCTGGCGAGGACGCGACGGCCCTGTACCTGATCAAGGACGGTTCGGTGCGCATCGCCACCCACTCTCCGAGCGGGGCCCAAATCGATGTTGCGACCCTTGCCTCGGGTTCGCACTTCGGCGAGATGGCGCTGCTTGACGGCGCAAGGCGCTCGGCCGGAGCCGAGACGCTCGAACCCACGGCCATCTTTCGCTTCGACTATGACAAGATTCGGTCGCTGCTCGACGGCTCGCCGCCGATCGCGAGCCGATTCTACCGCTCGCTGGCCCGGTTCCTTTCGAACCGTCTACGCCAGACGACGACCGACATGAGCTTTGCCAGGGAAAGGAATCTGCGCCACTTCTAGCCGGTCGCGGCCGCGCGCCGCTGCGCGCTGAGAAGCCGTGGTCAGGGCGCCACCTTGTAACCAAGCGCCGCCGCCTCGCGATAGACCGCGTCGATCAACGGCTTGCCGATACGGCTTTCCATCTCCCGGTGGACCGGCAAGAGCGCCCGCCGCCAGGCCGCCTGCTCCTCGGCGGTCAGCTCGTAGACGTTGCATCGGCCCGAAGCCTTGACCTTGGCGATGCTCTCTTCGTTGTCCTGGACGGAGAGTCGATTCTCGTACTCGGTCGCCTCGCGCATCGCGCCCTCGAGCGCCGTGCGGATATCGGCCGGAAGCCCGTCCCAGAATTTCTTGTTGACGATGACCGCGTAGCCATCGTAGCCGTGATTGGACAAGGCGACGTATTTCTGCACCTCGTACATCTTCTGCGTGTATAGATTGGGCGGGGTATTCTCGGTCCCGTCGACGACACCCGTCTGCAAGGCCTGATACACCTCCGAGAACGCCAGGACCTGCGGCAGCGCCTCGAGTGCGCGCATCTGCGCGTCGAGCACCTTGGATGACTTGATGCGCATCTTCAGGCCGCGGAAATCGGCGACGGCGTGCAGTGGCCGGTTCGCGCTCATCACCTTGAAGCCGTTGTCCCAGTACGCGAGTCCGATGATGCCCTTGGTCTCAAGCCGCTTCAGCAGGTTCTTGCCGATGTCGCCGTCGACGACCCGGCGCAGCACGGCGCGGTCGGGAAAGATATACGGGAGATCGAACAACTCGAACTCCGGCAGGCCCATCGGCCCGAACTTCGACGTCGAGGGCGCAAGCATCTGCACCGATCCCAGCTGCAGCGCCTCCATCTCCTCGCCGTCCTTGTACAGCTGGCTGTTCGGATAGACCTCGACGCGAACCTTGCCGCCGGTGCGCTGCTCGGCAAGCTGCTTGAACAGCTCCGCCGCCTTGCCCTTCGGCGTATCGGGCGCGACGACATGACTGAACTTGATCACGATGGGCGTCTGCGCCCAGCCGGTGCCGGCGAGCAGCAGCGCCACGCCGAAGAGAAAGCCCTTGAGCATCACGTTGTCCTCATGCAATGGCCGTCGCGCCAAGACGGCGGGGTACGGTGAGCCGGGCGAGCGCGCCGGCATCCGGGCTCTGCTCGAAGCTCCAGCAAGCCTTGAGCAGTGCGTCGATCGCCTCGGCGGCGAGGATTGGCGCGCACAGCGCCCGGAACTTGTCCTCCAGATCGCGATCGGTCATCGGTCGCGCGAGGCTGCCGAGCGCGTGCGCGACGAAGCGCTCGACCACGCGGCCGTCCTTGAGACGAATGCGCACATGCGCCGCATCCTCGCCCAGCGCCGGATCGACCGTGGTCGTGACGCGCTCGCGCAACGCGATCACGCGCGGGTCGGCTACGCGCGCGTCCGAATACTGCGCCTCGCCCGCCGCGCCGTCGATGATCGCCACCGCGGCGCTATGGAAAACGCTGAACTTGCCCTCGAGGCCGTCGCGTGGAATCTTCTTCCCGGTCAGTTCGAGCACCAGCGGGTGCACCCTGAGCTCGACGGCTGCGATCGCCTCGGCGGCGAGCCGCTGTTCGGCACGCAACTGCAGGCAGCCGTCGATGGTGGGGTGGACGACGATGCCGCAGGCGAACGGCTTGTAGCTGTTGCCGGAAAGCTCCCAGGTATCGCCCAGGCCCGCGGTGATCCTGCCCACGTCGCGTTCGCTGGCCAGCACATTGACGAAGCCGCGCCGTCCCTCGATGCCCTGGGTCGCGCTGGTGAAATTCTCCCGCGCGAGCAGTGCCGCGACCATGCCGTTGCGCGCAGCCAGGCCCGGATGCAGGGGCTTGCACATCGACCCGAACATTTCGCGCAGTCCCGACGCCTGCGTCGCCGCGGTGCCGAGCGCCCATACCAGCTGCGCTTCGGACAGGCCCAGCAGCCGGCCGGTCGCGGCGGCGGCACCAAACACGCCGGCGGTGCCGGTGATGTGCCAGCCAACGTCGTAGTGCGAGGGGTAGACGGCGTTGCCGATACGGCACTCGACTTCGACGCCCAGAGCGAAGGCATGCAGCCACTCCCCTCCGGTGACCGGAAGGTACTCGGCCAGGGCGAGCAAGGCGGGGGCGACCGGCCCGCTCGGATGGATGATCGTCTTGAGGTGCGTGTCGTCGAAATCAAACGTGTGCGATGCCATGCCGTTGATGAGCGCGGCATGCAGGCAATCGAAGCGCTCGGCGCGGCCGAGGATCGTCGCCTGCTCGCGTCCTGCGAACGCAGAGAGCGCGGCGATGGCGCGGGACACCGCGTCGTGGCGCGAGGCGCCGATGGCGCAGCCGAGAAAATTGACCAGGGCGCGCTTCGCTTCGTGGCACACCGTGCCGGGCAGCCGGGCCGGATCGGCGCTGGCGACGAAGCGGGCGAGGGCGAGTGTGGGCCCGGCGCTCATGCCTGGGTGGTTTCCGCCTGCCTCCGGGACACGGGCGCGGCATCGCCCGCTTGCAGGTATTCGAGCGCGGCCCGGACTCCACCGGGCCGGTGCGGCACGCCGCTGAGCGAGAGCCCCATCTCGACGCCACACAGCGTGCCGCAAAGCGCGAGGTCGTTGAAGAAGCCAAGATGGCCGATGCGGAAGACCCGGCCCGCGAGCCGTCCCAGGCCGGTTCCGAGCGACATGTCGAAGCGTTCGAGGACCTCGCGCCGGAAGGCGTCGGCATCGTGCCCCTCCGGCAACATGATTGCGGTCAGCGAGTCGCTGTATTCGGCCGGGTTGCGGCACAGGATGTCCAGTTCCCAGGCACGTGCCGCGCGCCGCGTCGCCTCGCCGTGGCGATGATGGCGCGCGAAGACCGCCGCCAAGCCCTCCTCGAGCAGCATGGCGATCGCCTCGTGCAGGCCGTAGAGCAGGTTCGTCGGCGGCGTGTAAGGGAAGTAGCCGTTGCGGTTCGAGGCGAGGATTTCGTCCCAGCCCCAATAGGAGCGCGGCAGGCGCGCCGACCGGCTCGCCGCAAGGGCCTTGTCGCTGATGGCGTTGAACGACAGACCGGGCGGCAGCATTAGGCCCTTCTGCGAGCCTGCGACGGTGACGTCGACACCCCATTCCGCGTGCCGATAGTCCATCGAGGCGAGCGAGGAGATCGTGTCGACCATGAACAGGGCCGGATGTTGCGCGCGATCGATCGCCTGGCGGATTGCCGCAACGCGGCTGGTAACCCCGGTCGAGGTCTCGTTGTGCACCACCATGACCGCCTTGAAACGATGCGCCCGGTCGGCGACGAGGTGTGCCTCGACAGCAGCCGGATCGACGCCGCTGCGCCAATCGCCGCCTACGAACTCGACCTCGAGCGAAAGTTTGCCGGCCATCTTGCGCCAAAGCGTTGCGAAGTGGCCGGTTTCGAACATGAGCACGCGATCGCCCGGCGAGAGCGTGTTGACCAATGCCGCCTCCCAGGCTCCGGTGCCCGATGCCGGATAGATGACCACCGGGCCGTCGGTCCGGAAGATCGTCTTGAGCCCGTCGAGGATGGCAAGCGCCAGGCGCGCAAATTCGGGCCCGCGGTGATCGATGGTCGGGTGATCGATCGCGCGCAGAACCCGGTCGGGGACATTGGTCGGCCCGGGAATCTGCAGAAAATGGCGGCCGCTTGGATGATCGTCGAGACGAAGCATGGGGCTACCCCGGCTTGGGACAACGGCTCATTCTATACGGAGCCGGGGTGGCCGCACGCGAACCGGCACCGCCACGGCATGCCTGGCGGCGCTTCAGCGTGCAAGCAGCAAGGCGAGCTCCTGCGCGGCCGCGCGCAGCGGTGGCAGGAAGCGGGATTCCATCTCGCTCACCGGAACGCGTGACGACTGGGTTCCGACGTTGATAGCGGCCACCGCCCGGCCTTGGCGATCGACAACCGGCACGGCGATCGAACGCAGCCCGATCTCGAGTTCCTGATCGACGACGCAATACCCGTCGCGGCGCACCCTGTGCAGCGCGGCCTTGAGCTCCTCGGGAGTCGACGCGGTCCTGCCGGTGAGCTTGACCAGCCGGACGCGCGACAGGTAGGCGTCAAGCTCGGCGGCGGCGAGCCCGGCCAGCAGGACCCGACCCATCGAGGTGCAATACGCCGGCAGTCGGCTGCCGATGCCCAACTCGATGGAGAGCAACCGCGTGGTCGTGCTCGAACGAGCGATGTAGAGGATTTCGTCGCCTTCCAGCACCGCCATCGAACTCGACTCGTGCAGAACGCTGGTAATTTGATCGAGCAGCGGTTGGACCGCGTAGACCAGCGGCGTCGAGGACAGGAAGGCGTGGCCGAGCGCCAGGATGCGCGGCCGGAGCGCATAGGTCCGTCCGTCCTCGGTGGCGACATAACCGAGTGCCGCGAGCGTGTACAGACAGCGGCGCACCGCTGCCCGCGGAATGGCGGTGCGTTGGCTCAGCTGGGCGATCGTCAGGTGCCGCCGCTGCTGGGTGAACGCCCGGATCACGGCCAGACCTCGGGCAAGCGAGGCCATGAAATTCGGATCGCCGGCAAAGGCCCGGATTTCTCCCGCGGGCGTGACAGCCGCCGCGTTCGGCGCGATCATGTCCGCCGGCGCCGGCTTGGCGGCGGAGGAGGCAGTCCGGTTGCGGCCGGCGGGTGCGCGTTGGGGCACGATGGTTTGCTCCGGCATGGATCCCGGGCAGGGTAACACGCGTGCGCGATAACCGCACGCTTTAGCGATAATCGCCCTTGACCCCGGACGCCGGGCTGCGTAAATTGTTCGTTGAACGCACATATGTTCGATAATCGCCCAAACGACGCACCTCCCATGCAACGTAGCGAAAGACACCCGTGATCAACAAAGTCGTGGCCACGGCCGCTGCGGCTGTCGCCGACATTCCATCCGGCGCGACGGTGATGATCGGCGGCTTCGGCACCGCAGGCATGCCCTCCGAACTCATCGATGCCCTGATTGCCCACGGCGCGACGGGGCTGACCGTCGTCAACAACAATGCCGGCAACGGCGACACGGGCCTCGCCGCCCTGCTCAAGGCGCGACAGGTGAAGAAGATAGTCTGCTCGTTTCCGCGCCAGACCGACTCGTGGGTGTTCGACGCGCTTTACAAGTCCGGGGAGATCGAACTGGAGCTTGTCCCGCAGGGCAACCTTGCCGAGCGCATCCGCGCGGCGGGGGCGGGCATCGGCGCGTTCTACACACCCACCGCATACGGCACGCCGCTCGCCGAAGGCAAGGAGACGCGCTGCATCGACGGTCGCAATTACGTGCTCGAGTACCCGATCCGCGCCGACTTCGCGCTGATCAAGGCCCTGCGCGGTGATCGCTGGGGCAACCTGGTGTATCGCAAGACCGCGCGCAATTTCGGCCCCATCATGGCCACCGCAGCCCGCTGCACGATCGCCCAGGTGCGGGAAGTGGTAAACCTCGGCGACCTCGACCCCGAACACATCGTCACGCCGGGGATTTTCGTGCACCGGGTGGTCGAGATTCCGGCCGGGGCGAAGCTGATGGCACCGCCGGGCGCGGCGGCGTGAACGCGCGGAGCGACCGGGCGCAGCGCGGAGGAGAGAGAGCGATGAACCGTTTTACCCGTGTGCAGATGGCCTCGCGCGTCGCGCGCGATATACCCAGCGGCGCCTACGTCAACCTCGGCATCGGCCTGCCGACGCTGGTGGCCAATCACCTGCCGGCCGACCGTGAAATCATCCTCCACACCGAAAACGGCCTGCTCGGGATGGGCCCCGCACCCGAAGCCGGCGCGGAGGATCCCGACCTCATCAACGCCGGCAAGCAGCCGGTGACGGCCCTGCCGGGCGCCGCGTTTTTCCACCACGCCGACTCGTTCGCCATGATGCGCGGCGGTCATCTGGATTTCTGCGTGCTCGGAGCGTTCCAGGTCTCGGTGCGCGGCGATCTGGCCAACTGGCACACCGGCGCGCCCGGGGCGATTCCGGCGGTCGGGGGCGCGATGGATCTGGCCATCGGCGCCAAGCGCGTCTATGTCATGATGGAGCACCTCACTAAGCAGGGCGAGTCGAAAATCGTCGCGCGCTGCACCTATCCCCTGACGGGCGTCGGTTGCGTCAACCGCATCTTTACCGACCTCGCGGTGCTCGACGTCACTCCGCAGGGACTGCAGGTGCTCGAACGCGCACCGGGGCTCTCCCTGGCCGAATTGCAACGCCTGACCGGCGTGCCGCTGACCGAGGCAGCGGCGGCAGTTGCGGTATAACCCCACCGGCGCGGAGCGAACATGCAGGAAGCCTTCATTTGCGATGCGGTGCGCACCCCCTTTGGCCGCTACGGCGGCAGCCTGGCGGCGGTGCGCACCGATGACCTCGCCGCGGTGCCGATCAGAGCGCTGATCGAGCGCAATCCGGGCGTCGATTGGGGTGCGGTCGACGACGTCGTGTACGGATGCGCCAACCAGGCTGGCGAGGACAATCGCAACGTGGCGCGCATGGCGCTGCTGCTTGCCGGCTTGCCGCAGGAAGTGCCCGGCTCGACGGTCAACCGGCTGTGCGGCTCGAGCATGGACGCGATCGGCATCGCCGCGCGCGCGATCAAGAGCGGCGAAGCGGCGCTGATGATTGCCGGCGGCGTGGAGAGCATGTCGCGCGCACCGTTCGTGCTGGGCAAGGCGGAATCGGCGTTTTCGCGCAGCGCGAAAATCGAGGACACGACCATCGGCTGGCGCTTCATCAATCCATTGATGAAAGCAAAATACGGCGTCGACTCGATGCCGGAAACCGCCGAGAACGTTGCCCTTGAATTCAAGATTTCGCGCGCCGACCAGGATGCGTTCGCGCTGCGCAGCCAGCAGCGTACCGCGGCGGCCATCGCCGCGGGACGGTTGGCCGAGGAGATCGTGCCGGTGGCCATCGCGCAAAAGAAGGGTGATCCGCTGCGGGTGAGCACCGATGAGCACCCGCGCCAGACGACCCTGGAGGCGCTGGCCAAGCTGCGCGGCGTAGTTCGACCCGACGGGACGGTCACTGCCGGCAATGCTTCTGGGGTGAACGACGGCGCCTGTGCGGTTCTGCTCGCCTCGGCGGAGGCGGTGCGGAAGTACGGCTTGAAGCCGCGGGTCGCCGTGCTCGCTTCGGCGACGGCAGGCGTGGCGCCACGCATCATGGGCTTCGGCCCGGCACCGGCGATGCGCAAGCTGCTCGGCAAGACCGGCCTCAAGCTCTCCGATATCGACGTGATCGAGTTGAACGAGGCCTTTGCGGCGCAGGCGCTGGCGGTGCTGCGCGACCATGGCATCGCCGACGATGCGGCGCATGTCAATCCCAACGGCGGTGCCATCGCGCTGGGCCATCCGCTCGGTGCTTCGGGCGCGCGGCTGGTCACCACCGCGATCTATGAGCTGCAGCGCACCGGCGGCCGCCACGCGCTGTGTACCATGTGCATCGGCGTGGGCCAAGGCATTGCCATGCTGATCAAGCGCGTGTAAAGAACTTGGGAAAGGCAGACATGAACAAGCCAACGGAGGAAGGCATCATGGCCGAGGTCACCGGCTATCGCAGGCCGTATTTCAACACTCAGCCGGATTATTCGTATCCGGGCTACCGCTCCACGGCGAAGCGGGCGCCGACGCGGCCGCTGGTGTTTCTCCCCCATACGCTGTCCGAGGTCACCGGCCCGGTCTTTGGCTACGCTGACGTGCAGCCGACCGACAGCGACCTGACGCGACAGCACAGCGGCGAGCCCATTGGCGAGCGCATCATCGTCTCCGGCCGCCTGCTCGACGAGAACAGCCGGCCGGTCGCGCATGCGCTCGTCGAGATGTGGCAGGCCAATGCCGCCGGACGCTACCGTCATGCGGTCGACGATCACGACGCGCCGCTCGATCCGAACTTCACCGGCGCCGGTCGGGCCCTGACCGACGCCGAGGGGCGCTACCGTTTCGTGACCATCCGGCCCGGTGCCTACCCCTGGCGCAATCACTACAACGCGTGGCGGCCGGCGCATTTGCATTTCTCGCTGTTCGGCCTGGGACTCGTCCAGCGCCTGGTGACCCAGATGTACTTTCCCGGCGATCCGCTGCTCGAATACGATCCGATGTACAACAGCGTGCCCGACGACAGGGCGCGCCAACGCATGGTGTCCAGCTTCGACTGGGAGTCGACGCTGCCCGATGTCGCGCTCGCGTTTCGCTACGACATCGTGCTGCGCGGCCGCGACGCGACGCCGATGGAAACGTCACGGAGCTGATGCGCCATGAGCCTACTGACTACCTCATCGCAAACCGTCGGCCCCTACCTCAAGATCGGCTTCGAATCCTTGGCCGCGGTCGATCTCGCCCCCGCCGGTGTGCGCGGCGAACGGATCACGCTTTCCGGCCGCGTCATCGCCGGCGACGACAAGCCCGTCAACGACGCCGTGGTCGAAATCTGGCAGGCCAATGCCCAGGGCAAATACGCGCATCCGGAAGATGCGCAGGACAAGCCGATCGAAGCCGAATTCCGCGGCTTCGGTCGCTGCCTCACCGACGGCGCGGGTCGTTATCGCTTCACGACCATCAAGCCGGGGCGCGTCCCCGGCCCGGCCGGCGCGGCGCAGGCACCCCATATCGTGGTCACGGTGTTCATGCGCGGATTGCTCAAGCACCTCATTACGCGCGTCTACTTTCCCGACGATCCGGCCAACGCCGAGGATGCGGTGCTCAAGCTCGTGCCCGCGGAGCGGCGCGCGACCCTGATCGCCCGGCGCGCCGCGGCCGAGAAGGGCGCGCTGGAATGGAACGTCGTTCTGCAGGGGCCCGACGAGACCGTGTTCTTCGACTTTTGAAGCGATGACCGAGCGCGGTGCGGCGGCGGCGCTGCGTATGCGCGGCCGAACCGCACCATACGCGCCGCAGTGATAGCGGAGGAGGAAGCGGTCGTGGATGCCCGGCGTTCGCAACGCCTGCTCGACCCGCTGTTCACGACGGCGGCGATGCGCGCCATCTTCTCCGATCATGGCCGGCTGCAGGCGATGCTCGACTTCGAAGCGGCGCTCGCCCGCGCCGAGGCCCGCGCGGGCCTGCTCTCCGCGGAGGCGGCCGCCGCGATCGGCGAGCAGTGCCGCGCCGAGCGCTTCGACATCGACGCGCTCGCCGCCGCGGCGGCGAGCGCCGGCAATCCGGCCATACCGCTGGTGCAGGCCCTGACGGCGCTCGTCGCCAAACGCGACGCGCAAGCCGCGCGCTTCGTGCATTGGGGCGCGACCAGCCAGGACGTCATGGACACCGGCCTCGTGCTGCAACTGGGCCCTGCGCTCGCGGCGATCCTAGCGGACCTCGCGCGTCTGGCGAGGGCGCTCGCCACGCTCGCCGAAAGGCACGTGCACACGGTGCTCGCCGGACGCACGTGGCTGCAGCAGGGGCCCCCGGTCACGCTGGGCCTCAAGGCGGCAGGGGCCCTGTCCGCGGTCGAGCGCCATCGCCTTCGGCTCGCGGCGGTGCGCGGTCGCGTCGCGACGCTGCAGTTCGGCGGCGCGGTCGGAACGCTCGCCGCGCTGGGCGAACAGGCAGCGGAAGTCGCCGCGGCGCTGGCTGACGAGCTCAAGCTCGCGCTACCCGACGTGCCGTGGCACGCGCAGCGCGATCGCCTGGCCGAAGTCGCCACCACATTGGGCCTGGTCGTCGGAACCCTGGGCAAGATCGCGCGCGACGTGTCGCTGCTGATGCAAAACGAGGTCGGCGAGGCCTTCGAGCCGGCGGCGCCGGGGCGCGGCGGCTCCTCGACCATGCCGCACAAACGCAATCCGGTCGGGTCCGCGCTCATCCTTTCTGCCGCGGCGCGGGTCCCCGCACTGGTATCGGTCATGCTCGCGGCAATGGTCCAGGAACACGAACGCGGCCTGGGCGGTTGGCACGCCGAATGGGAGACCTTGCCCGAAATCTGCACGCTTGCCGGCGGCGCGCTGGTGCAGACGATTGCCATCGTCGAGGGCCTCGAGGTCGACCGCGCGCGCATGGCCGTCAACCTCGACTTGAGCGGCGGGGTCATCCTCGCCGAGGCGGTGACGATGGCGCTCGGCGCGAAGCTTGGCCGGATGGAGGCGCACGAGTTGATGGAGGAAGCCTCCGCGCGGGCCGTGCGCGAGCGCAAGCGCTTGCGCGACGTGCTTGCCTCCGATGCGCGCGTGAGCGCGCAGCTGTCAGCTGCGGATCTCGATCGCCTGCTCGATCCGCGCAACTACACCGGACAAGCCGAGCAGCTGGTGGCAAGGGTGCTCGCCGCGCACCGGGAAGCATGCGATGGTGCTGCCGACGCTTGACCGTCAGCGGGAGCGCTGCAACGGACGCCTCGATGGCCCTCCCGGCGCGCCGGTGCTCGTCCTTTCCAATTCGCTCGGAACGAATTTTTCGTTGTGGGACGAGCAGATGCCGGCCCTGACGGCGCACTTCCGCGTGCTGCGCTACGACACGCGCGGTCACGGGTCGTCGCCGGTGACGACGGGAGCCTACTCCCTGGCCATGCTGGCGCACGATGTGCTGATGCTGCTCGATGCGTTCCACATCGAGCGTGCGCACTTCTGCGGTTTGTCGCTGGGCGGGATGACCGGCATGTGGCTCGGCGTTCACGCCCCGGAGCGCATCGATGCTCTGGTGCTTGCCAATACGGCGCCGCGTATCGGTACCGCCGCGACGTGGAGTGCGCGCATCGATGCCGTGCGCCAGGGCGGCATGGAAGCGATCGCCGACGCGGTGCTGGAACGCTGGTTCACGGCCGGATTCCGCGCCCGCGCCCCGGAGGCCGTTCGCCGCATCGCAGCCATGCTCGCCACGACGCCTCCGGAGGGATACGTTGCCTGCTGTGCGGCGATACGCGATGCGGACCAATGGCCCGGCATCGAGGGTATCGGCTGCCCGACGCTGGTCATCGCCGGTACGCATGACCTCGCCACGCCTGCGCAGGAGGGCAGGCAGATGGCCGAGCGGATCGCCGGCGCGCGCTACGTCGAGCTCGATGCCGCACACATCTCGAACGTCGAAGCGGCCGATCGCTTCACCACCGAACTCATGGCGTTTCTTGCCCGAGCCGAAGCATGAAGCCGCGGACCATGCACCCACGCCGGCGAGCCCGGCGCACCCGCGTCCTGCCGCCCCGCTCCGACCGGCTGCAGGCTGCGGTCGTCGCCTGAAAAGGGCTCGATGCGCACGCGCACCGCCACCGAAATCATCGAAGCGATGACATCCTGGCCGTGGAGCGGCACGCGAGCAGCGAAGTCAGTGCGAGACGACTGTTGAAGCTCGACCGAGAGCACGATTCGTTACCGGGGAGAATCTGCAATGGATGAGCAGGAACGGCACGACAAGGGGTTGGCGGTGCGCCGAGCGGTGCTGGGCGATGCGCATGTCGATCGCGCGTTGACGCGCAAGAACGCCTTCAACGCGGAGTTTCAGGAGCTCATCACCCGCTACGCCTGGGGCGAGATCTGGACCCGGACCGGGCTGCCGCGGCACACGCGCAGCCTGCTGACGATCGCGGTCCTGGTGGCGCTCAACCGCAACGATGAATTCAGGCTGCACGTGCGCGCCGCGTTCAACAATGGCGTCACGCGCGACCAGATCAAGGAAGTGCTGCTGCACTGCGCGATATACTGCGGCGTTCCCGCCGCGAACTCGGCCTTCCACATGGCCGAAGAGGTGTTTGCGCAAATGGGGCAGGGCAGTTGAACCAGGTCCGCCCAAGGGTGGCAGCCCAGGCACGCTGCCGCGGAGAACCATCATGAAGGAGGAAGCCATGCGCGAAGCGAAGGGATGGAAGCTGCTGCTGGGGTTGGTGCTGCTGCTGGTGGCGGGGAGTGGGATGGGGCAGGGGGTGGTGAAGCTGGGGCTGGTGGCGGAGTTTTCGGGGCCGTTTGCGCAGTACGGGCAGCAGATGCTGGGGGGGATGAAGGCGTACATGAAGGTGCACGGGGACACGGTGGCGGGGAAGAAGGTGGAGATCGTGCAGAAGGACACTGGGGGGCCGGCGCCGGACGTGGCGAAGCGGTTGGCGGAGGAGCTGGTGACGCGGGACAACGTGGATGTATTGGTGGGGTTTGGGCTGACGCCCAATGCGCTGGCGGTGGCGCCGGTGGCGACGGAGGCGAAGAAGGCGATGGTGATCATGAATGCGGCGACGTCGATCATCACCACGAAGTCGCCCTACATTGTGCGGGTGTCGATGACGCTGCCGCAGGTGACGCAGCCGATGGCGGTGTGGGCGGCGAGGAACGGGATCAAGAAGGTGTACACGGTGGTGGCGGACTATGGGCCTGGGCTGGATGCGGAGAAGGCGTTTGCGGAGGCGTTCAAGGCGGCAGGAGGGGAGGTGGTGGGCAGTGTGCACACGCCGTTGCAGAACCCGGACTTTGCGCCGTTCATTCAGCGGGTGAAGGATGCGAAGCCGGAGGCGGTGTTTTTGTTTCTGCCGGCGGGGGAGCAGGGGATAGCGTTCATGAAGGGGTACGAGGAGCGTGGGCTCAAGCAGGCGGGGATCCGGCTCATTGCCACGGGGGACATAACCGACGACGGGGTGCTGGAGGCGATGGGGGATGCGACGCTGGGGCTGATCACCAGCTTTCACTATTCGGCGGCGCACGATTCGGTGGAGAACGTGGCGTTCAAGAAGGCCTACGCGGAGGTCAATGGGGAGAAGCTGAGGCCGAACTTCATGGCGGTGGCGGGCTACGACGGGATGGCGCTGATCTATGAGGCGCTGAAGAAGACGGGCGGGGCGACCGACGGGGATGAGCTGGTGGCGGCGATGAAAGGCATGCGCCTGAACAGCCCGCGGGGGCCGATCCTGATCGATCCGCAGACGCGCGACGTGGTGCAGACGGTGTACATCCGCAAGGTCGAGAAGACCCCCGCCGGGCTCTACAACATCGAGTTCGACAAGTTCCCCGACCAGAAGGATCCGGGCAAGCCCTGACGGCAGGCGGGAGTTGGGGCGCAAACGGCGATGGCGACGATCGGAAGCTTCATCGGCGTCGTCTTCGACGGCCTGGCTTACGGCAGCCTGCTATTCCTGATCAGCATCGGGCTGTCGGTGACGATGGGGTTGATGAACTTCATCAACCTCGCCCACGGCGCGTTCGCGATGCTGGGCGGTTACGCCGCGGTGGTCGCGATGTCGCAGCTGGGGATTCCGTTCCTGCCGGCGCTGGCAATCGCCTTTGCCGTGAGCGGCGCCGCCGGCGCGCTGCTCGAGCGCCTTCTCTACCGTCGTCTGTACCGGGCGGCACACCTCGACCAGGTGTTGTTTACCATCGGCCTCACGTTCATGTCGATCGCCGCCGCGACCTACGGTTTCGGTCCGGCCCAGCAGCCGGTGCACCTGCCGGAGTTCCTGACCGGGCAGTTGCACCTGCTCGGCCTGGACCTGGGCATCTACCGGCTGTTCCTGATGGGCATGGTCGTGCTGGCCACGCTGACGCTGACCTATCTGGTCGAGCGCACGCGCTTTGGCGCCCAGGTACGCGCGGCGGTGGACAACCAGCAGGCCGCAGTGGGACTCGGCATCAACGTCGAGCGCGTGTTCAGCATTACCTTCGCGCTCGGTTCGGCGCTGGCGGGCCTGGGCGGCGCGCTGGGTATCGACGTGCTCGGCCTCGATCCGACGTTCCCGTTGAAATACATGGTGTACTTCCTGCTCGTGGTCGCAGTCGGCGGCGCCGGCACGATTCGCGGCCCGCTGGTCGCCGCACTCATCCTTGGCGTATTCGACGTTGCGGGCAAGTATTACGTGCCGCAGATCGGCTCCTTCATCATCTATGCGGTGATGGTCGTCATGCTGCTGCTCTTTCCCGCCGGCCTCGCCGGGCGACGCACGTGAGTACTCTGCCGACCCTGAAATGGAGAGGGTTCGAGATCGCCTTCTGGCTGCTTCCGATTGCGGCCTTTTTCCTCTTCCCGCGCTACTTGACGCTGGGTAGCCAGATCCTGATCGCGGGCATGTTCGCGCTCTCGCTCGATCTCATCCTTGGCTACGCGCGGATCATTTCCCTCGGCCACGCGGCGTTTTTCGGGCTGGGTGCATATGCCGCGGGACTGCTCGCCCGGCATGGCTTCGGCGAGCCCTTGAGCGGACTTCTGGCCGCGGCGATCATCGCCGCGTTTGCCGGCTGGATCACGAGCTTCCTCATCGTCCGTGGCCAGGACCTGACGCGACTCATGGTCACGCTCGGCATCGGCCTCATGCTCTACGAGACCGCCAACCAGGCTTCCTCGATCACCGGCGGGGTCGACGGGCTTTCCGGCGTCGAAATGAAGAAGATCTTCGGCCTGTTCGGCTTCGGCCTGGACGGCAAGACGGCGTACCTGTACTGCCTCGCGGTGCTGTTCATCGTGTTCAACGGCGCGCGTGTGCTCGTCCGCTCGCCGTTCGGTCTGAGCCTCAAGGGCATTCGCGAAGGCGAGCGGCGAATGCCGGCGATCGGCGCGTCGGTGCGGCACAAGCTCGTCGCCGTCTACACCATCGGCGCCGGGATCGCCGGCATTGCCGGCGCGCTGCTGGCGCAGACGACGCAATTCGTCGGCATCGACGTCTTTGGGTTTCAACGCTCGGCCGAGCTGCTGATCATGCTCGTGCTTGGTGGCACCGGCTACCTCTACGGCGGGCCGCTGGGCGCCGCGGTGTTCATGATCCTGCAGGATTATCTGGCCAACCTGAACCCCGTCTACTGGCAGTTCTGGCTCGGCATGCTGCTGGTGCTGCTGGTACTCTTCGCGCGCGGCGGCCTGATGGGGGCCCTGGTTGCGCTCCGACAGCGTTGGGGGCGGCGGACGCAATGAGCGTGGCGCTGCGCACCGAAGGGCTGTCGAGAAACTTCGGCCTGTTCAAGGCCAACTCGGAGGTCAGCTTGGCGTTTGCGCAGGGTGCGCGCCATGCGCTGATCGGGCCAAACGGCGCCGGCAAGACGACCTTCATCAACCTGCTGACCGGCGTGCTTGCGCCCAGCGCAGGCGAGGTCTACTTGGGCGAGGAGCGGATCACCACCCTGCCGCAGCACGCTCGGGTCAGGCGCGGCATGACGCGCACCTTCCAGATCAATACGCTGTTTCCCGGCCTCACCGCGCTCGAGTCGGTGGTGCTGGCATGCTGCGAGCGCGGTGGCCGCGGCGGGGTGTGGTGGCGCCCGGTCGCCGCCGAGCGTGGCGCGATCGCGGAGGCGCAGGACATCCTGGCGCGGCTGCGCCTCGACGCCGATGCGGATACGCCGACGCGCGCCTTGCCCTACGGCAAGCAGCGCTTGCTCGAAATTGCCCTGGCGCTCGCCACGAAGCCGACGGTGCTGCTGCTCGACGAGCCGGCGGCCGGCATTCCGTCGGCAGCAAGCGCCGAGCTGTTCGGCGTGATCGCGCAGCTGCCGCGCGAGGTCACCGTCATTTTCATCGAGCACGACATGAACCTGGTGTTTCGCTTCGCCGAGCGCATCACGGTGCTCGTGGGCGGCGCGGTGCTGGTCGAGGGCACGCCCGAGGAGATCGCGCACGACAGCAAGGTGCGCGAGGTCTACCTCGGCGAGGCGTTGCATGGCTGAGCTCATCCGCGCGGAAGGCCTGACCGCCGGCTATGGCGAGTCGATCGTGCTCGAGGACGTTTCGCTTTCACTCGAGGAGGGCGGCAGCCTGGCACTCCTCGGTCGCAACGGAGTGGGCAAGACCACGCTGCTTCTGACCCTGATGGGACTCACGCGCCTGCAGCAGGGCCGGCTTGCGCTCTCGGGCGACGACATCACCGGTTTGCCGGCGTGGCGCCGGGCGCACGCGGGGCTGGGCTGAGTGCCGCAGGAACGCTTCATGTTTCCCTCGTTGACGGTCGAGGAGCATCTGGCGGTCGTCGAACGAGCCGGCGGGCCATGGAATCTCGCCCGCCTGTACCGGGTTTTCCCGCGCCTCGAGGAGCGCCGCCGCAACCGTGGCGACCAGCTCTCCGGCGGCGAGCAGCAGATGCTGGCCATCGCCCGGGCGCTGATGACCAACCCAAAGCTGTTGCTGCTCGACGAGCCGATGGAAGGCCTCGCGCCGATCATCGTGCAGGAATTGGTCAAGGTGATCGGCCAGATCGTGCGCGCGGGGGAATTCGCGGTGATCGTGGTCGAGCAGCACGCCCGGCTGGCGCTGGGATTGACGCGGCAGGCAATGGTCCTCGATCGCGGGCGCGTGGTGCACCGATCCGCGAGCGAGGAACTGCTCAAGGACCCGGCGACACTCGATCGCCTGGTCGCAGTAGCGTGAGGCGCGGGACTCAGTGCGCGGCGGACCAGAGCGCGACGGTGGCCAGAAACCCGCTCGGCACGTCGATCCGGCTTAGCTGCCAGTGCGCCGGTTGGTAGGGGTCGGGCCCGGCGGCGAGTTCGATCGGGTCGCCAAGCCGTACCTCGAGTTGGCGGAACGGCGCCGACAAGCCCTCGCCGGTGGCCTTGCTCATCGCTTCCTTGCAGGTCCAGTAGCGCAGGAACCGCGCGCGGCGCTCGTGTTCCGGGAGCGGCGCGAGCGTTGCTCGCTCGGCTGCGGTCAGGAATTTCGCCGCCAGTCCGTCGGCCCGAACTACGCGGTCCTCATGCTCGATATCGACGCCAATGCGCCGCCCGCGGGCCATCCCGATCAGCGCCACACCTTGGGTATGCGAGACGTTGAAATCGATGCCGCTGTCCCCGTCGAGCTGCGGCCTTCCACGGGCGCCGCGCACGATGGGCACCGCCGGCGGCGGGAGCCCCAGGGCGCGGCCGAGCAGCCAGCGCAGCAGCGCCCGGCCGGCGATGTAGCGCCTGGCCAGCGCTTCACGCCCGAAGCGTTGCGCGCGGGCCTGCTCTGCCGGGGCAAGCCAGGCCGAGATGCGCGCAATCTCGGCCTCGGCTGCGCCGAGCGGCGCCCACCACAGCGCGACGTCGGCCGCCGCCGATGCCAACGCGAGCGGGGCGCCGTCCGGATTGCCCGGTGCCGGGAAATCGTCTACGCTCACTCGCCGTTCTGCCTCATGGGTTCCCGTGGCGCGTGCGCTCGATCGCTTCGCGTCGCCAATCGCGGTATTCGGATGGTCTTCCTCCTGCGCTCGCTCGGCCGCCTGCCGCTCCCGACGCTCTACGGCTTCGGGCGGGTCGTCTATTTTGTCACGTTTTATCTTTTGCGCTGGCGGCGCAACATGGCCGTTGCCAACCTCGAGCGCTCCTTTCCCGAAAAGTCGCCCGCGGAGCGCGCGGTGATCCTGCAGCAGTCGTATCGCAACATGAGCGAGGTATTCGCCGAACTGCTCTGGGGGTGGCGCGCCAGCGCGGAGGAGCTCAAAGGGCGGCTGGTCATGGACAACCCGGAACTCGTCGCGCGCTTCGTTGCCGAGCGGCGCTCGGTCATACTGCTGACCGCTCACGTGTGCAACTGGGAATGGCTGCTGCCGGGCGGGGGCGCGCACTTCGGCATCCCCATCGACGCCGTCTACAAGCCGATCCGCGTGCCCAGCGTCGACGCGTACATGCGCGAGGCGCGCAGCCGCTTCGGCGGCCAGCCGATCCCGATCAATAGCTTTGCCTTCGAGCTGCTGCGCCGCGCAGGGCAGCCGCGGGCCTACGGCCTGGTGGCCGACCAGACGCCGCGCAAGAGCATGGACAAGCACTGGACGCGATTCCTGAATCAGGATACGGCGTTCTTCGTCGGCGCGGAAAAGATCGCCCGCTTTCTTGACGCACCGGTTGCCTACGTGGCGATGCGCCGCCTCCGCCGCGGATACTACGGCGTGCACCTGCACGTGCTCGCCGAGCCGCCCTATGATGGTGACGAAGCGAAGGATGGCGGCGGCGAAGGCTGGATCACGGAGGCCTACGCACGCAAGCTGGAGGCGGAAATTCGCGCCAGTCCCGCCGACTGGCTGTGGATCGAGAACAAGTGGAAGTATCCCAGGAGCGTCGATGACAGGGAGTAGTCGCCCAAGGTCCGGCCGGCGGCGCAACCCCCGGGGCCTGTTCGATAATCGCACAGAAAGTCGATGTTTGCCCGCGGAGAAGAGGGCGTTACCTTGCCGCGCCCCGGCGTGTGCGCGTTGCCGCAAGCCAAGTCGTCGCTGCCGAAGCAGCAACACCGGTCCGGGTGGAGGCCCTTGCGGGCGGGCCTTGTTGTCATCGACCGTGCGGGAGTGGCATGCGGCGAAGCCAAGCTGCGGGTGACAGCGCGCGACGGGATCGCTAATCTGTGGGTCGCGGATCGCTCGCCAGGGCGGCGCGAACCGAAAACCTTCCCCTGGATCTAGAGGCTCTACGGACACCATGAAGAAAGCGCTCGTGCTCAACGGCCCCAACCTCAATCTGCTCGGTACGCGCGAGCCCGCAATCTACGGCGGCGAGACGCTGGCTGATGTGGAGAAGATCTGCCGCGACGAGGGGGCGCGGCTCGGAATTGAGATCGACTGCCGGCAGTCCAATCACGAAGGCCAGCTCATCGACTGGATCCACGAGGCGGGCCGCGAGTGCGCGGCAGGTCGGATGATCGGCGTCGTGTTCAACGCGGGCGCCTACACGCATACCTCGCTTGCTTTGCACGACGCGATCAAGGGCGCGAACGTCCCCCTGATCGAGGTCCACATATCGAACGTGCATGCGCGCGAGCCATTCCGCCATCACTCGTGGCTCTCGCCGGCGGCGAAGGGCATCATCGTCGGATTCGGTGTTCAAGGCTATGCCCTGGCGATTGCCGGTCTGAAGCTGATCGCGGAGAAAGGCCAGAAAGCGTGACGCTCGCACGACGATGACCGATCTCTACGCCGTGATCGGCAATCCGATCGCGCAGAGCAAATCGCCGCGCATTCACACCGAGTTTGCGCGGCAACTCGGACAGGACCTGCGCTACGAGGCGATTCTCGCCCCTCGCGAGGGCTTCGCTGCGGCCGTCGCCGAGTTTCGCGCCGCCGGCGGCAGGGGTCTTAACGTGACCGCCCCTTTCAAGCTGGAGGCGTTCGCGGTGGCGACCGAGCGCACCGAGCGCGCCGAGCAGGCGGGAGCGGTCAACACGCTCAAGATTGCCGGCGCGGCCGTGCTGGGCGACAACACCGACGGTGCGGGCCTCGTCAGGGACATTCGCGAGCGACTCGGATTCGCGTTGCACGCCAAGCGCGTGCTGATCATGGGCGCGGGCGGGGCGGCGCGCGGTGTGGTGCTCCCTATCTTGCACGAACTGCCTGCGTCGCTCGTGATCGCCAACCGCACGGTCGCGAAGGCACGCGCACTCGAACACCGCTTTGCGCCCTTCGGGCCGGTGGAGGGAGGCGGCTATGCCGACCTTGCCGGCAGGCAGTTCGACCTCGTGATCAACGCGACGTCGGCAAGTCTCAGCGGCGAGCTGCCGCCGCTACCGCCGGACATCTTTGCGCCGGGATCGCTCGCCTACGACTTGGTGTACGGCGACGAGTTCACGTGCTTTCTTGTCCATGCGCGCAATTGCGGTGCCGCCCGGGTCGGCGAAGGCCTGGGCATGCTGCTCGCGCAGGCGGCCGAGTCGTTCTGGCTCTGGCGCGGTGTGCGGCCGGATATCAATCCGGTAATCGAGCTGTTGCGCGGCGGTTAGAAGTCGCCGCAGCCGGGCCGCCGCAACCGCTACTCAATAATCATGGCTTTGGAAGGAGGGGCCTGGACATGACCAATGCGGCTCAGGGATTGCGCGTGCTCGTCACGGCCGGCGCCGCCGGCATCGGCAAGGCGTTTGCACAGACCTTCGTCGCTGCGGGGGCCAGGGTTTTTGTCTGTGACATCGACCCGGATGCGCTCAACGGTTTGCGCACGTCGCGACCGGAGATCGGCGGCTGTCTCGCCGATGTCGCCGATCCGCAGCAAGTCGACGTGATGTTCGACGCGGCGACGGCGTTTCTCGGCGGGCTCGACGTGCTGATCAACAATGCGGGGGTCTCGGGTCCCACGGCGCCCGTTGAGGCCATCGACATCGCCGAGTGGAACCGCACCATCGCCGTCGATCTGAACGGCATGTTCTATTGCACCCGCCGCGCGGTGCCGCTGCTCAAGCAACAGGGCGGCGGCAGCATTATCAACCTGTCTTCGGTTGCCGGGCGCCTTGGCTATCCGCTGCGCACGCCCTACGCAGCGGCCAAGTGGGCGGTGGTCGGATTCACCAAGAGCCTGGCCATGGAGCTGGGACCCGCCAATATCCGAGTCAACGCGATCCAACCCGGGTTTGTCGAAGGCGAGCGCATCGAACGCGTCATCTCTGCCAAGGCCAACGCGTTCGCCATGAGCGTCGACGACTACAAGCGCCAGTTGCTGTCCAAGGTGTCGCTGCGGCGGACGGTGCGAGCCGCGGACATCGCCAACATGGCGCTTTTCCTTGCTACGGACGCAGGGAGCAATATTTCGGGGCAGGCATTGTCGGTGTGCGGCAACGTCGAGTCGCTGGCCTGAAGCCGCAGCGATAACGGGGACATCGGCATATGCTGCGGCGGCGACCACCGTGCGCCCGGCGCGGCCCGCGCGGCGACGATGCGCGCTGCGGCCCCGCCATGCTCTCAAGCGGGTCGCAACGCGCTTGGCGCTGCGCGGGCGCCGAACGACGAGCGCCGATCAGGTCCCTGCAAGCGCAGGTGTCGGCCCCTTCGCGCCGAGATCGTTCATTTCGACGTTGTACGTTTCGCGCGCAGTCCATGCAGCGATCGCAGCGATAACGCATGCACCGAAGGTGAGGTATGCGACCGGCAGCCAGCCACCAGGCCCCTTCCCCTGGATCGCCGCAGCGATGCTGGGAGCGAATCCACCCAGTGCAAATCCGATCTGCGTTCCGATGGCCATGCCCGAAAGCCGTACCCTGGTATTGAACATTTCGCCATAGAAGGACGGCCAAACGCCGTTGGCTGCGCTGTACACAACCCCGGACATCAGTATTCCCAGGGTGAAAATCAGCGCGACATTGCCCTCACTGATTGCCCACAGGAATGGAAACATCAGGGCGCCGGAGCCCAGCGTGCCGAAAATGAATACGGGCTTGCGCCCAACGCGATCGGCCAGTATCGCCCACAGCGGAATCGCGATCAACGCGACGACGTTGGTGAGGATGGCAACCCACAGCATCGTGGTTCGATCGAGTTTGATCGTATTGACGGCATAGGACAGTACGTAGACGCCGAAGATCGTGCTCACTATCGAGACAAGTGCCGCGAAGAGCACGCGCAAGACGTCGGTCTTGTAGTTCTGGAAAAGGACCGCCAACGGCAGCCTGGCGACCTCGTGGCGCTCCTGCGCCTCCATGAACGCCGGCGTTTCATCCAGTCTGCGCCTGATGATGTAGCCAACGACCACGACCACAGCGCTCAGCCAGAACGGTACCCGCCAGCCCCACGACAGCAGTTGGTCTTCCGGAAGCGCGGCGAAGGGAAGGAACACCCCGGTGGCGATGATCAATCCGGCCTGGGTGCCGCTTAGCGTGAAGCTCGTAAAGAAGGCGCGCCGGTGGGCCGGAGCGTGTTCGAGCGTCAGCGAGTTGGCGCCGGCCTGCTCGCCCGAGGCGGAGAATCCCTGCATCAGTCTGAGGATCACCAGCAAGATCGGCGCGGCGACTCCGATCTGGTTGTACGTCGGCAGGCAGCCGACCAAGAACGTCGATAACCCCATCAACAGCAACGTGAAGACCAGGACCTTCTTGCGGCCGAACTTGTCACCGAAATGACCCATGAAGAAGGCACCGACGGGCCGTGCCACATAGCCGACCCCGAACGTTGCCAAAGCGAGAATGGTTCCGACCGCCGGGGCGCTTGCCGGAAAGAATATCTTGCTGAAGACCAGCGCTGCCGCGGTGCCGTAGATGAAGAAGTCGTAATACTCCAGGGCGCTGCCGATCCAGCTTGCGAGCGCGGCCTTCTTGGGTGTTTTCGCCAAGTGAGGCTCGTGTGTTCCCGCGGGCTCGTACAGTGCTTCAGGCATGGGTTCCTCCGTTTGATGGGTGCCTCGATCTTAGCCGTGGCAGGAGCGGCCACCGGCCATTTGTCCCGATGCATTGGCAATTCCGCCCGGCAGATTTGCGCCGCCAGTTACCAAAATTAGGGACTGAATCATTGCTTGTCAAAGATTCATCCGTACAACTCATTGTGTTCGTCTTCCTGCGCCTTTCCTGCGGTCGCACTACACGCAGACGCTGCATGTACGCGCTGGCATCCAGCCCACGGGGACGACATCGGCCCTTCACCCGACCGCGGCGGCCTGCGCCTGCGATGCCATTCGAGCAGGGGCGTTCAAAGCGCCGTACCCATCGTACGCGCCAGCGCGCTGCACGATCTCGAAGAAGAAGCGGTCCGCAAAAGTCGCTCCGTACACGTGAAGGTACTCGCCGTCGGGCGAGCGGTCGTAGACGATCCCCAGATCGCGCATGCGGGCCACGAGGGCGGGATCAAGGTCGAGCCGGGCGAGAAGGTCGTCATAGTAATTCGACGAGATGGGCACGAAAGCGGCGCCGGCGGCGCGCAGGCGTGAAACGGTGGCGATGATGTCCGAGCAGCCGACGCCGATGTGGTGCACGCTTCGCCCCCCGAGCGTGTCGATCGTGCGCGCGGTTCGAGTACGCTGGCTCAAGGAAACGTTGAGGACGAAGCGGACGCTGCGATCCGCGCTTGCCATCCCCGCGCTTTGGATGAGACCGTAGGGGTCGGAAAGCTCAAGGCTCTCGCCGGGTTGCATGCCGAGTACGGCACGGCAGAACAGTACCCACGTATCGAGCGCGTCGGTCGCCAATCCGAGCGCGATGTGATCGATCGTTTGCAGCTGTGCTTCTGCCTGCGCGGGCGCCTCGTCGGGCCCTAGAGCGAACCCTTTCTCGAATAATCCATCGGCGCCGAGCGCCGCGTCGATGAAATAGATCACGCTGCCGTCGGGCGCGCTGATGGCGGGAAGGGGCGGGTCCTCCGGCCCGAAACGGCCATCGAAGCGTGGAGCCTGCAAGGCAATGGCACGGCTCAGCGCCCGGACCGGGTCGTCCGTGGCAAGGCCGATCGCGCAAACGGACGGGCCATATTCGAGAAAATGGACGCGGGCAAAGGAGTAAGGATCGGCGTTCAGGATCAGATTGATGCCACCCTGGCGGTAGAGCATCAGTTCCTTGTGGCGATGTCTTCCGGCGAGGCGGAACCCCAGCTGTTGCAGCAGCGCGCCGAGCAGCCGCCCCGATACCTCGTCGACACCGAATTCCAGGAATGCGATTCCGAGCAGCTTCGTCGCCGCCGGCGGGTCGAACAACTCGATCCGCTCGAGCGCGTTCGCGCTGGCCTTCGCCGCTGCGCTGGCCCGTTTCGCCGCTGCTTCGAACCGGGACCGGACCTGTCCTTCGAGGTATAGCAGCGAGCGCATCGCGTCCTTGGCTGTGCGTCGGTTCGGGGTCTCGCGAAAGATGTCATTGAAGACCTCGAGCGACACGGGCCCGGTGTATCCGGCAAGCAGGACCTGGGCGAGGAAGGTCTCGAGATCGAACTGGCCCTGGCCTGGAAAACTGCGATAGTGGCGTGCCCACTGCAGCACATCCATGACCAGCAGTGGCGCATCGGCCAGTTGCATGAAAAATATCTTCTCGCCCGGAATCTGCGCAATGCCGCTAAGGTCATCCCGCAGCGAGAGCGTGTGAAAGCTGTCGAGGATCAGCCCGAGGCAGGGGTGGTTTGCGCGCTTGACGATCGACCATGCCTGGCCGTAACGATTGACGACCCGGCCCCAGGCCAGCGCCTCGTATCCGATGCGCAGGTTGCGCTTCGCGGCGCGCTCGGCAAGCTCATGGAGCTGTGCCGCCGCCCGCTCCTCATCCGCGATGACGCCGGCCGACGTGTTGGAACACACCAGCATCAATTGCGCGCCGAGGGCCTGCATCACGTCGAATTTGCGCTCGGCTCGGTCGAGGTTGCGCCGGAAGGCGGGTTCCGGAGCGCCTTCGAAATCCCGAAACGGCTGGTAGAGCTCGCACGTGAGCCCGAGGTCCGAGGCGACGACACCCGCGGTCGCCGGCGACCCGCTGAAGTAGATTAGGTCGTTCTCAAACAGCTCGTAGCCGTCGAAGCGAGCGGCCGCGATGGCTTCGAGCTTCTCCCGCAGCGTCCCGCTCATCGAAACCGTTGCTATCGATCTGCGCATGGCTCAGGTAGGTTCTTCTCGCCGGAGGGCCCGCCTAATATTCGAACCGCAGCGACGCCCGCACTTGCCTCAACACGCCACCGCAGTGGAGCCGCTCAAGTCAGGATCAGCGACCCGAGCTCCATCGCCGCCTGGTGCAAGGGCCGATAGAACCGCTCGGTCATGTCGGCGACCGAAAGCAGGCGGCCGTGCAGGATCACATTCATGCCGGCGACGTAGTGACCGCCGGCATCGCGCACGGGCACGGCGATTGTGGACAGCCGTCGCTCCATTTGCTGGCTCGCAAACGCGACTCCATTGCTACGAACGGCTTCGAGGGTCTCGCGCAGCCGTTCCGCGCTCGTCACCGTGTGCTCGGTGTAAGGGTGGAAACGCACGTGCGCGAGGTAGTCATCGAGTTCCTCGGGTGGCAGGTGCGCGAGCAGCACCTGACCGATCGACGTGCAATAGGCCGGCAGGCGCCGGCCTACGTTGAGCGAGGGAGACATGATTCGCGATGATGCCGAGCGGGCGAGGTAGACGATCTCGTCGCCGTCGAGAATCGCCAGCGAGCAAGCCTCCTGCAGCGATTCGCCGAGGCGGTCGAGGATCGGCTGCGCGAGCACAACAAGCGGCGAGGCGGACAGATACGCGTGACTGAACGACAGCACGCGCGGCCGTAGATAGAAGTGGCGCAATTCGTCGGCGGCGATGAAGCCGAGTCGTTCCAGCGTGTGCAGGCTGCGTCGCGCGGCGGCGCGTGGGATGCCGGTGCGGTGGCTGACCTGAGAGATCGACATCCGGCGCTTCTTGTCGGAAAGGACGAGCAGGACCGCGAGACCACGCGCGAGCGCCGTCACGAAATCAGGATCGTCGTCCAAGCGAGCAATGGTTTCCGCGGCGAGCACGTCGTGGTCGAACAAAGACGGCGGCTGCGCATGCGCTGAGGGCGCCGCTTGTCCGATCTCGGCGACAGTTAGGCGACGATTCATTCGGCACCCCGACCAGGTTGCGAGCACATTGGGCGCAAAACACTACGCTGCGATCGTCCAGCGACTGCAGAATACGTCTTTTGACAGGCGAGGGCCAGCTTTGCCAGACGCTACGAGGGATTTTGTGCGCCTAGCGCACACATTGTCGGCATGCGTCCTTGACGCCCTATGATCGGAACGCTACCGTTGAACGAAGTAAGGCAAACAATCAGTTGGCTGCCGGGACATTGCCGTTGCAGACCCGCGATCCGACGGAGGGATGATGGTTTTTTCGTCAGCGCAGGTCGGAACGACGCTCGCTGACGTCGCACGCCCGTAGCGTCGGCGTTGGCGATCGGGCGCCGCGCCTTTGCCAGCGGCCGATACGACCCGCATGGCAGCAGCCGAGGGCGCGTCGAGTGCACGCGGCGCAAACGGACGATCAACGCAAAGGATTCGAGATGGCAAGCGCCACAGAACCGAACAAGGGCATCACCGAGGAACAGAAGCAGGAACTCGACATGGTCTTCGAGCGCGCGCGCAAGGCGCTGGCGATCATCGAGACGTATGACCAGAAGCGCGTGGACCGGCTGTGTCAGGCGGTAGCCTGGGCGGTGGCCAACAGGAGAACGTTCACGCGGCTGGTCGACATGGGTATCGCCGAGAGCGGACTCGGTGATGCGGTGAGCCGCATGGGCAAGCGAATGAAGATCCGCGGCGTGCTGCGCGACGCGCTGCGTCAGAAGAGCGTCGGGATCATCGAGGAATTGCCGGAGAAGGGCATCGTCAAGTACGGCAAGCCCGCCGGCATTATCGCCTGCATCGTGCCGACAACCAATCCGGATCTCACCCCGGCCGGCAACGCGATCTACGGCATCAAGGCGCGCGATGTTGTCATCTTCTCGCCACACCCGCGCTCGAAGAAGACGTCGTTCGAAACGGTGCGGCTGATGCGGGAGGCGCTTGAGCGCGAGGGCGCGCCGGCCGACATCCTGCAGTGCCTGACCAAGGTCAACATCCCGATGTCGCAGGCATTGATGGCGCGCGCCGACCTGATCATTGCGACCGGAGGCCAGCCGATGGTGCGCGCCGCGTACAGTTCCGGCAGGCCGGCCTACGGCGTGGGTGCTGGCAACTCGACCATGATCATCGATGAGACGGCCAACGTCGAGGAAGCGGCACGCAACACCCGGCTGTCGAAGACCTCCGACTATGGCTCCGGCTGTTCGGCCGACGGCAACCTGATCATCGAGGCCTCCATCTTCGAGCGTATGCTGAAACAGCTGCAAGTCGAGGGTGGCTACCTTGCGAGCAATGACGAGAAGGCAGCCCTGCGCCGCGCGATGTGGGATGCGGACGGCCATCGCACGTCCGACACGGTCGCGATCGCGCCACAGCAGCTGGCTAAGAAAGCGGGGTTCGCGATTCCCGCCGACCGCAAGTTCATCATCGTCTACGGCGACGGTATCGGCAAGGAGCACCCGTATTCCGGCGAGAAGCTTACGACGCTGCTCGCCGTCTACAAGTACCAGGGCTTCGACCAGGCGCTCGACATGATGCGCGCGGTCTACGAAGTCGGCGGCAAGGGCCATTCATGCGGCATCTACTCCTTCAACGAGGACCATGTGAACCGGCTCGCGCTCGCGGCGCCGGTCTCGCGAATCATGGTCCGCCAGCCGCAATCGAAGGCCAACGCGGGCGCATTCAACAACGGCATGCCGATGACTTCCAGCCTCGGCTGCGGCACGTGGGGGGGTAACAGCGTCTCCGAAAACGTGCATCTCAAGCATTACATGAATACCACGTGGGTGTCGGTGCCTATCAAGGAAGACCGCCCGTCCGACGAGGAGCTGTTCGGGCCGTTCTACGCTTCCGAGATGGAAAGCGATACGGCAAGCGAGATAGAGACGATTGTGACCTGAGCGGCGCAAATGCCATGCGCTTTCCGCGTGCGATGCACTGCGCGCCAATACTGAGGCGACGACCACCTTCATGACGACCAAACCCCCTGAGGAGCTGCTCGCCGCCTGCAGTGCGTGGTGGGATACCGCGATCATCGATATCCATCCGGGCCAGATCGCGATCCGCGGCTACCCGATTCAGGAGCTAATCGGACGGGTGCGCTTTCCCGAAATGATCTGGCTGATGCTGCGTGGCGAGTTGCCGTCGCGCGCGCAGGCGGACCTGCTCGAGGCGGCACTCGTTCCGGGAGTTGATCACGGGCCCCAGGCGCCGTCGATCGCGATCGCGCGCATGGCCGTCACTTGCGGCTCACCCATCAACGGCGCAATGGCCTCGGCGATCAACGTTCTCGACGACATTCACGGCGGCGCCGGCCAACAATGCATGGAGTTCTATCACGAGATCGACGCCCAGGCGGGCATCGACGGTGACCTGGTGCATGCGGCGACCGCCGTCATCGAGCGCCGCCGCGGCGCGGGCGAGAATATCGTTCCCGGGTTTGGCCACCGCTTCCACCCGATCGATCCGCGCACTGCGCCGCTGCTGGATCTTGTGGCAAGGGCCGAGGCAGCCGGTACCGTCACCGGGCGGCATGCACGCATCGGCCGCGCTGCCGAGCAGGCACTCGGCGCGCTCAAGAAGCGCCACATTCCGATGAACATCGACGGCATCACCGCTGTCATGTTCTGCGAGCTCGGATTCGAGCCGGAGCTCGGGCGGGGACTGTTCATCCTGTCGCGCGCCGTCGGCATTCTCGCGCACGCGTGGGAGCAGAAGCAGCGCGGCCGTCGGATCATGGGACCGATGCCGCGCGAGATTCCGTACCGTTACAGCGGTCCCGCCCGCCGCAGTTTGCCCCCGCAGACAGCCGCCGAGGCAACCGTGGCACCGCGCGCCACCGAGCGCGGTCAGCAAATTGTGTGAGCCTCGTCGACACATCGTGCGCGGAGGCTCGGAGGAAAAGCGAATGAAGTCCCTGATCTCGCAGCAACTGGTGAAGTACCTTGAAGCACGCGGTGTCGAGTACGTCTTCGGCCTGTGCGGCCATACCAACATCGCGGTGCTCGCCGCGCTGTCGAAGAGCACGAAGATCAAGTTCGTCAATACGCGCCACGAGCAGGTCGCCGCGCACATGGCCGATGGCTACGCGCGGGCGAAGAACCAGACGGCGGTGCTGTTGACGCATCTCGGCCCCGGGCTCACCAATGCAGCGACCGGTGTCGCCAACGCCGCGCTCGACTCGGTGCCGATGGTCGTCATTGCCGGCGATGTTCCGACTCACTACCACGGCAAGCACCCGCACCAGGAAGTGAATTTGCACGCCGACGCTTCGCAGAGCGAGATCTACCGGCCATTCGTGAAGCGCGCTTGGCGCGTCGATCAGCCGCACCTGTTCCCGGAAATCATCGCCAAGGCGTTCGCGCTCGCCGAAAGCGGCAGGCCGGGCCCGGTCCTGGTTGACGTGCCGATGGACATTTTCTCGAAGGAAGTCGACGTCGCGCTGTTCGATCGTCTGCGGCTAAACACCAAGAAGCTGCGCAGGCCCTCGCTCGACGAGGCGACGGCGAACGAGATCGTCGAAAGGCTCGTCGCGGCGAAGCGTCCGGTGCTCTATGCCGGGGGCGGCGTCATGCTCGCCGAGGCGACCGCCGAGCTACGGCAATTGGTCGACCACCTGCAGCTCCCGGTCGCGCACACGCTGATGGGCAAAGGCGCGCTGCCGGACGACCATCCATTCATGCTCGGCATGACCGGCTTCTGGGGAACCAAGTTCATAAACGACCAGTGTCGCGCGGCCGACTGGATCCTTGCACTCGGCACGCGCTTCTCGGAAGCGGACTGCAGTTCGTGGGAGAGCGAATACACGTTCAGCTTTCCGCCGACCCGACTGATCCAGATCGACATCGATCCAGCGGAGATCGGCCGTAATTATCCAGTCGAAATCGGCGCGGTCGCCGATCTCAAGCCGGCCCTCGTCGAACTGAACCGCGCGGCGCGCCGACTCGTCCCCAAGGGCATCAAGCGTCCAGGGCTCGCGACCGAAATTGCCGCGGCGCACGAAGCATTCGTCGCCACCAATCGAGCGCACGCACAGAGCGATGCTTATCCGATGCGGCCCGAGCGCATCCTTGCGGACGTGCGCGAGGCGCTGCCGCGCGACGCACTGATCACGACCGATGTCGGCTGGAATAAGAACGGGGTCGGTCAGCAGTTCCCGATCCTTACCCCAGGCACGATATTCACACCGGGCGGCTATGCGACGATGGGTTTCGGCGCGCCGGCAGCGCTCGGCGCCAAGTTGGCGCGCCCGGAGCGCGCCGTCGTCGCGCTCGTCGGTGACGGCGGTTTTGGACAGAATCCGGCGATGCTCGCGACCGCATACGAGCAGGACATAGCGGTTGTGTGGGTGGTCATGAACAACTACGCGTTCGGCACGATCGCGGGCCTCGAGAAGGCGCACTTCGCCACGACGTATGGCACGGTGTTCGAGAAGAACGGCAAGCCATACTCGCCCGACTACGCAGCGATCGCGAAGGCATACGGCGTCGACGGCGTGCGCATCACATCTGCCGCCGAATTCAAACCGGCGCTCGAGCATGCGCTTGCCGCCAAGCGTCCGTTCGTGATCGACGTCATCATGCAGAATGAGCCTGTGCCTACCGCCGGCCACTGGAACATCATGGATATCTATTCACCCGGGGCATCGGTTCACCACGTCGGTACCGATGCCGTTCCTGCCTGATTGGAGGCGTCATGAGACACGAATTCTCGCTCGCGCACCTTACCGCACTATCGCTGCCGCCGCCGCGGCTTATTGAAGTCGCCGCGCGCAGCGGGTACCGCTATGTCGGTTTACGGTTGAACCGTGTTACCCCCGACGAGGTGCTCTACGATCTTGCGCACGACCGCGCACTGATGAAGGAGACGAAGGCTCGGCTCGCGGGCACCGGTGTCGACGTTCTCGACGTTGAGCTCGCCCGGATGGACCCCGGACACGACGCGCAGAGCTATGCTTCGCTGCTCGAGGCGGGCGCCGAACTCGGAGCCCACCACGTGATCACGCAACTGCCCGATCCCGATCGCGAGCGCGCGACCGAGCGTTACGCGGCCCTGTGCGATCTTGCGAAACCTCTCGGCCTTACCCTCGATCTCGAGTTTCCATCGTGGACCGAGACACCGGACCTTGCGACCGCGACGCAGGTTCTGCGCGCGGTCAACCGCACCAACGCCGGCATGTTGATCGACGCCCTGCATTTCGACCGGTCGAGCTGCAGTCTCGACGAGCTCGCCAAGCTGCCGCGCGGCTGGTTCCACTACGTGCATGTCTGCGACGCACCGAAAGAAAAGCCGACCACGAAGGAAGGGCTGATCCACGCGGCACGCTGCGAGCGGCTCTTCCCGGGCGAAGGGGGCATCGACGTGCGCGCGATTCTCGCCTGCCTGCCGCAGGACATTCCGTATGCGCTGGAGATTCCGCGCGACTCGCTCGCCCGCGTGCTAGGCGTCGAAGAGTGCGCGCGGCTCGCATTGGAGGCGGCACGGAACCATCTGGACGGCAATGAAGTCGCTCTCGGTTCCACTGCCGCCAAAACCGCGGGGGTCGTCGTGGCGGCGGCCGGCGCGATCTAGGCCTGCTGGCTTCCGATGCCCGAGCAAACCATCGCCTGCGTTGCGGGTGGGGGAGGCCCGCGTGGCGAAGTCGCCGCGGCGCCGCGGCTCGCGGCGACCGCGATGACTGTCTCGCCGCCCGGGCCAGTCACCCGTCATCGCGCCGGGCTTATCCGCAAAGCGAGGACCGAATGATCAGCGGCAAGACGACTCTCATCGCCCACATCGGCTATCCGACCGAAGCGTTCAAGGCGCCGCTCATCTACAACCCGTGGTTCGAAAAGAGCGGGATCGATGCGGTCGTCGTGCCGATGGGTGTCAGGTCCGATGACTACCCTGCGTTCCTGAGGTCGCTGTTCAAGCTGACCAACATCCGCGGCGCGCTCGTGACGATGCCGCACAAAGTCACCACAGTCGCGCTGCTCGACGAATCGAGCACCGCGGTCAAGATCGCTGGATCGTGCAATGCAATCCTGCTGCGTCCTGACGGCACACTCCTCGGCGATATGTTCGACGGCGCCGGATTCACGCGTGGCCTCAAACGCAAAGGCTTGCAGCTCGGTGGCGCGAACTGCCTCGTGGTGGGAACAGGTGGCGTAGGATCGGGAATCGCGGCCTCGCTCGCCGCCGAGGGTGTGGCGTCGATGGTGCTGTGCGACACCAACGTCGCGTCTGCACAGGGCCTCGCATCCCGGCTGACAACGCATTATCCGAAGCTGGACGCGCGCACTGGCTCGAACGACCCGGCCGGGTACGATCTGGTGGTCAACGCGACGCCGCTCGGAATGAACGACGACGATCCGCTGCCGGTCGACGTAGCGCGACTTTCATCGAACACCTTCGTCGGCGAAGTCGTCATGAAGCACGAAATCACGCCATTCCTTCAGGCGGCACGAGAACGCGGCTGCCGCTTCCAGGTCGGCACCGAGATGCTGTTCGAGCAGATCCCGGCGTACCTCGAATTCTTCGGCTTCGGGACGACCACGCCCGCGGAACTGCGTGCCGTCGCCAAGGTCGCGTATTGAGCGGCAACAGGCTACGAATACCCGGCTTGGCATCGGCCGATAGATAGCGCGACGCCACGACCCGATACGTGCGAAGGGGAGCGCCCTGATGGGGAATATCTTCCACAAGCGTCGCGTGTCGAAATACCACTCTTACTGAAGGAGAAGGCAAATCATGAAAAGAGCTTGGTTTACTCTTGCGGGCCTTGTCGCACTGGTTGCGGCCGGGACGGGTTTCGCGCAGCAGGGTCCCGTGACCATCGTCGGGCTAGACGAGCTGTCGGGAGTGGGCGCAACCTCGGGAACGTACCTCGATAACGGTGTCAAGCTTGCGGTAAAGGAGATCAATGCCGCCGGCGGCATCCTCGGGCGCAAGATCGAGTACACCTCGTTTGACACCCAGACGTCGCCGCAGATCGCCAAGGCGCTAGCGCAGAAAGCCGCCGATATGAACGCGTACGTCGTAATCGGGCCGGTGTTTTCGGGATCGGTCATCGTCAGCATGACAGAGACAAAGCGCGCGGAAATCCCCAATTTCGTTGCCGCCGAGGCAGTCAACATCACGCAACAGGGCAACCCGTACGTCTTTCGCACGTCGCTCACGCAATCGACAGCGATGCCCAAGGTGGCCCGCTACATCAAGGACAATGTCAAGGCGAAGACCGTCGCCGTCGTCTGGGTCAACAATGACTTCGGCAAAGGCGGGCGCGATGCCATGCTGGCCGCGCTCGACGCACAGGGAATCAAAGTTGCCGCGGATATCTCCACCGATCCGGGGCAAATCGACTTTTCCGGCGTCGTGCTCAAGGTCAAGCAATCGGCGGCCGATGCCATATTCGTCTACCTCAACGAGGAGGAATCGGCGCGCTGCCTGCGCGAGCTGAAGAAGCAGGGCTATGACAAGCCGATTGTCGGTGAAACAAATCTCGCCAGTCAAAAGGTCATCGAGCTTGCCGGCGACGCGGCGAACGGCATCGTCGTCCATGTCGGGCTCACCCCGGATGCGCCACAGCCGGAGGTCAAGGCCTACGATGCAAAATTCCAGAAGGAATACAAGTTCAAGAGCGAACACAATGCCATGAAGGGCTACATCGCCATGTACGTGGTCAAGGCGATCACGGAAAGAATCGGCAAGTTCGACTCGAAACTCTTCGCCAAGACGCTCCACGGTGCGACCATTCGGGTCAAGGATTACCCTGGGGTGTTGCTCGACCTGAAGTACGACAACAACGGCGACCTTGACCGCGAAAGCTTCATGGTCAAAGTCGTTAACGGCAAGCAGGAGGTCATCGAGACGTTACCTCCGTTGACGCCGATCCATTAGGAAATCGCGCGCGGCCGCGGGCGAGCTTGCCACGGCGGTCGTGTAGGCAATCGCGGGGCGACGTGGCCGATCTGCTGCAACTCGTCATCTCGGGCATCGCGACAGGTGCCATCTACGCACTTTGCGCGCTGGGGTTCACTCTGCTCTGGCAAGCATCGGGAACGATCAATTTTGCCCAGGGCGAGTTCGTGATGGTCCCGGCCTTTGTGATGCTGTTTTTCCTCAACAGCGCAAACATGCCGATGTGGCTCGCGTTTCTGCTTACCTGCGCGGTCGCAATGGTGTTGCTCGGATACACCTTCAAGCGGGCAATGGTCGATCCGCTCATCCGCCATGGCGTGATTCCCTTGGTGATTGCCACCCTGGGCTTGTCGTTAGGTGCCCAACAACTCGTCAAGGCGGGCGTCAGTGCCCAGGCGCAGCCGTTTCCGAGCATTTTTGCCGATAGCCTGCTTTCTCTGGGTGCGCTAAAGCTGTCGTACGCGGACGTCGGCACGCTGGTACTCGCGGGCCTTATTGTCGTCGGCCTGCAGTTGTTCCTGAATCGAACGGTGACCGGCCGCGCCATGCAGGCGGTCGCCCAGAACACCGACGCCGCCAAGGTTCTTGGTATCAACGTCCAGCGCATGGTGCTCTACACGTTTCTGATCAATGCCATCCTTGCGGTCGTCGCGGCGCTGCTGGTAACGCCAACGTATCTGGCCAAGTTCGACATGGGCGATTCGATCGGCCTCAAGGCGTTTTACGCGGCGATCATCGGTGGATTCAACCAGACCCGGGGGGCGTTGCTGGGCGGGGTGCTGGTAGGCGTCCTGGAGAACCTTACCGGCGCCTATGTTTCACCCGCGTACAAGGAGGGCGTGGCGTTGGTCTTGTTCCTCGTCGTCATCATCTTCCGGCCCGAGGGCCTCTTGGGCAAGACCGAGGAGCGCAAGGTATGAGCAATGCGCGAAAGATCGGACTCGTCGGCACGCTGCTCGTGGCCGCCATCTTGCCGCTGTTCCTAAAAAGCTACGGGGTCTATCTGATGACTCTGTTCTGCGTCTACCTCATGGCGGTGTTCGGACTCAACCTGCTTGTCGGTTACGCGGGGCAGATATCGATCGGGCAGGCGGCCTTCTATGGCATCGGGGCCTACGTCGCCGCCCTCATGATGACCAAGTTGGGCGTCTCATTCTGGCTCGTGCTGCCGATCGCGGCCCTTGTCTGTTTCGTCATCGGGCTGCTGCTGGGTTTCCCGGCGTTGCGCGTGCAGCACCACTATCTCGCCTTCGCGACGCTTGGCTTCAACGTCCTCGTCTTCCTTGTCATGCGCAACGAAGAAGAGATCACCGGTGGCACGTTTGGCGTTGCCAACATACCTCGGCCGTCGCTGTTCGCGTACTCGCTTGACGGCTCGCTTGCGTACTTCTACTGCTGTTATGTTTCACTGATCCTGCTCGCCCTGGCAATGTGGTGGCTGTTGCGCTCACCCTGGGGCCGTGCCTTTGCCGCGCTGCGAGACAATCCGATCCGTGCCGAGAGCACCGGAGTCAACACTTCGGCGTACACGCTGTTCGCGTTCGCAATCAGTGCGGCTTGTGCAGGCATCGGTGGTGTTTACCTTGCTTCGCTCGTCAATTTCATCGAGCCGGGACAATTCAAGGTGTCGGCGTCGCTGATGATGCTGCTAGCGGTGATCGTTGGCGGCTCGGGCAGGTTTTTCGGGCCGGTTCTGGGCTCGGCTGTCGTCGTGCTCCTGCCGGAATGGTTGCGTTTCCTCCAGGACTGGTACTTGGTCATCTTCGGCTTCGCGGTGATCGTGCTGATGGTCTTCCTTCCGGGAGGACTTCTGTCACTCGCTGATCGCTTCAAGACCAGCAGGGGCACGCGATGACGCCGTTTCTCGAAGTCAAGGACATGAAAAAGGCCTATGGCGCCATCAAGGCGGTCGACGGCGTCACGATGTCGGTCGGAGCGGGCGAGATCGTCGGAGTAATTGGGCCAAATGGATCGGGCAAGACGACCCTGTTCAACAGCATTCTCGGGCAGATAAAACCAACTGGCGGGGCCGTCGAGTTCTGCGGCGAGGACATTACAGGGATGTCGCCGCTGAGCCTTTCACGCCGTGGCATCGGCCGCACGTTCCAGACGCTGCAGGTATTCGTCAAGCTATCAGTGCGCGACAATCTGATTGTGGCGGCGCAGGAATTCAAGGGCACGATGCCCGGGCGCCTGCTCGCGAAGCCCGACGCCGGGCTCGGCGGTCACGCCGACGAGATGATCGAGCGGTTTCGACTGACGCACGTCGCGCATGCGCTCGCGGGAACTCTCTCCTATGGCCAGCAGAAACTCATCGACATCGCGATGGCGTTCATGCCAGAGCCACGGCTGGTGTTGCTAGACGAGCCGTGTGCCGGTGTCAATCCGAGTCTGGTGGATCAGCTGCGCGAGCTTCTGGTCGAGCTCAACAAGACGCAGGGGGGCAGCTTCGTGGTCATCGAACACAACATGGATTTCGTCATGAAGCTCTGCCCCCATGTGATTTGCATGGTCGAAGGCAAGGTACTCGCCGAAGGGCCGCCGGCAACAGTGCAGTCAAACCGCCAGGTACTTGAGGCGTACCTGGGTAATTGAGCGGAGCAGCCGAAGTGGCCAGGGAAATCATCGAGCTTGAAAACGTCGTCGCGGGCTACTCGCCGAGCGTCACGATTCTGAACGAGTTGACACTCGACGCGCGCAAGGGCCAGATCACGATGCTGATCGGGCCCAATGGAGCGGGCAAATCGACGGTGTTGAAAACGCTGTTCGGCATGCTCGTGCCCCGCGCCGGCGAAGTCCGCTTTGAGGGCCAACGCGTCAACGGCAAATCGCAGCGCGAGTTGCTGGCCGAAGGCATCGCGTTCGTGCCGCAGGGCCGCAATCTCTTCGGGTCGCTTTCGGTTCGCCACAACCTTGAGCTCGGCGGTATCACGCTGCCGCGCAGGGAATTGAAGGATCGCATCGAGGAAGTGCTGGAACGCTTTCCTCGCATCAGGGAACGGATCGACAATCAGGCATCGACCATGTCCGGAGGTGAGCAGAAGCAGCTCGAGATCGGCCGTGCGCTGCTGTTGCGTCCCCGCGTGCTTTTGATCGACGAGCCTTCGATCGGTCTGTCGCCCAAGCTCGTGCAGGAAGTGTTCGTGCTGCTGCGCAGGTTGACCGACTCCGGGACGACCGTGCTCATGGTCGAGCAAAATGTCCGCACCGCCTTGAAGTATTCCGACCGGGCGCTGGTCCTGCAAATGGGCCGTCTCGCGCTCGACCGGCCCGCCGCCGAGCTGCTCACGGATCCCGATCTCAACCGGCTGTTCCTCGGCGGCCTGTCCGAACCCGCCGCCGCGGCATGACGCCTTGTGCGCAAGCGAGAATTGAACTTCAGGATCCGCGGCGGGTCCAGGCACCGATGAGGGCTATGCTTCCTCTTCAGGCGGTGGCTACGGTTCGGCCAGTCCGTGCCGCCTCGGCGATGGCTTCAGTTACGTGCAGGTTTTGAAGCCCGTCACGCGCGCTTACCAGGGGGATCGCTTCGCCGCGTATGACTGCGGCAAAGTGCTCGATCTGCCTGGCCAGCGGATCGGCATGCTCGAGCTCGATGACGCGGGTTTGCAATGGCTTCCACCATGACCGATCCTCCTGCTTAGCGTAATACCTGATCCGCATGGTCGGTATGGCGAGCGAGCCACTCGCGCCGATAATGACATAACAATCTTCGTCCGGGTAGGTCGCGTAGGTTTTGTTCTCTTGCGAGGTCTGCTCCCAGCTTTTTGCGCAACCGGCCGTATCGGAAAGCAGAAACGCTCCCAGGGCGCCGTTGGCGAATCGGAAACTGATCGCCACCGTATCCTCGACGTCAGAGCTCCGCGTCGCATTGGACGCAAAGGCTTGCACTGCGACGATCTCCCCAACCATCGCGCGCAGGTTTCCCACCTCATGGATCATATTGAGGAGGATTGGGCCGCCGCCTGGCTGACGCCGCCAGGGCGCTTCGTCAAAATAGCTGTCCGGCTTGTAGAAGGCAGCGCTGCCAGTCACGCCGACAAGCGGCCCGAGTATTCCGGACTGAACAATCTCGACCGCCTTGTGCAGGATCGGGCTATGGCGGCGATGATGACCCACGAGAAGCTGGACGTTGGCGCGCTCGGAGGCCTCGCACAAGCGCACACCGTCTTCCAACGTATGGGCGATGGGTTTTTCAATCAGCGTGGTGACGCCTGCGCGGATGCACTCGAGACCCTGCTCCACGTGCATCGGATTGGGCGTGGCAAGGACAACGCCCTCAGGACGATCTCTTGCGAACAGCTCGCCGAGCGATGCGTACAGTCGCACGCCGGCCTTCCTCGCCACAGCGGCCACCTTCGGAGAAGGGTCGACGATGGCCGACAGCTCACACGAACGACTCTTCTGTATTTCCTCAATGTGGCGAAGGCCGATGACCCCCGCGCCTGCCACCGCAATGCGAACTTTGCGCATCTGCCTTAGCCGAAGTTGAGCCCAGTCTGCTGCTGGCGCAGGGTTGCAAGTGCCCGGTCACGCGCGTTGCGCTGGATATCGCTCGCGCATCAGGCACGGTCGCTACGGCGCAGGCGTGTCATGTTCGGTACCGGCAGCGCTCGGCGAAGGACCGTTTCGGCCAGCCAAATAGCAGCGCGGCGAGCGCGATTGGCGACGAACTCCGGCGGCAGCTGACGGTAGTCGTCGTTGTAGACGGCAAAGCTGTAATCGCGGTAATAGCCGAGCTTATCGAGCTTGGTCACCAGGTTCGCCAGCGAACTGCTGTGGACGCCTTCGCCGGGAAAGACCCGGAAGTGGACCGCAGTGGTCAACTGTTCCTCCGGCGAACGGTTCTGATTCCACATGAAATCGGAGAGCTGGACCAGAAAAATCAGTTCCGGACTGAAGACCCCGAGATCGTCGAGTGATGCGCCCGAGGCAAGTATGTCAAACGAGTCGATACCAAGGCCAAGGTTCGGGCAGTTCGCCCGGTCGACGACATCCAACGCGCCGACGAATGCATCGACCGTCCTGCTCGAAGACAACCCCTTGAACGCGATCTTGATCCCGAAGGGAATCGCAATCACCGCGAGCTTGCGCAGATCGCGCGCGATCAGGTCGATGTCGGTTTCGGCGTGCGTCGATGTGGACGCTTCAACGAGCAGCAGGCGTCCGCCGATTTGGTGGCAAAGCGTCAGCATCGCCTTTGCGATGTCGAGCTTGTAAGTGTGCAAGTCGCCCCTGAGCCCTTCGAAGTCGCGCAGCGCTTCCAGGCCCGTCACCCGCAGCCCGCTTTCTTGCACCGCGCGCACACCTGCGGCGGTTCCGGCGGGATGGCCGACGACATCCGCGGCGGAGATCATGACTTGCGAGAAGCCCGCCAGCCGCACGGCGGCAAGCTTCGCTTCGAGCGAGCCGGCGAGCGAAGCCGTATCCATGCCGAAGTCGTTGAAAGTCACGCCTTCGCCTTCCGCACCGAATGCAGGTCGTGATCGCTGTGCACGAGCTCGAACATGACGCTCCCGAGGTACGGCTTGGTCATGGCGCCCCGCTCGTTCGAATGAACGCTTTCCGATGCGATGAATTCGACGCCGCGCTTTTCCAAAGCCGCAACGGCCGCCATGATGTCCGGCGTCCCCAACCCGACTCGCTGCAGGCGCTCGTCCCAGAGCAAGTCACCGGCTGGGTCGCCTGGATCGACAAGCTGCAGGAAGAAATTGTGGCATGGACTCTGCAGCAGGACCCCCTTGGGCATGATGCCGAAGCGCACGTGCTCAGGCAGCGGAATGAAGCCAAAGATCTGCGAGTAGAACGCCACCCAGTCGTCGGTGCGGCCGGGCCCGATATACTGAACGATGCCAAAGAAATGCAGGCCGCCGATGGCCGGCGGGCGCGGGTCGACCGTGGGAATGGCGCGGAAGTCGATATCGTAGATTGAGAATTCGTCGTAGCGGTCGACGAAATAGATGAGGCTTTCGCCGACACCGTGGATGGCCGGGATATTGAGCTCCATGGCCGCGGCCCGGACCGGTATCTCCCACGCCCCCAACTCCAGCGCGCGCTGGTAGGCATAATTCGCATCGCGCACACGCAGCGCGAAGGCACTAATGGCCGGGCGCTCGATGGGCTCTACGATTCGCGGCACGTCGGCCGGTTGAGCATTCACGATGATGTTCATCGAGCCCTGTCGGTAGAGCTCGACCTCGCGCGAACGGTGGCGCGCAATTGGCTGGAACCCCATCATTTCGAGCACGCTGCCGAGTGCTCGCGGTTTCGACGTTGCAAATTCGATGAACTCGAAGCCGTCTATGCCGAGCGGATTTTGTGGTTCTGGAACTTCCTCGCGGTCCATGGGATTGGTCATCGCCCGTCCTCATCTTTACTCAAGCGACTCGCGGCACATTGGATGGCGGGCATTTGCGCACCGCGCGCGATCGCCAGCACAGGCGCGAGGTCCCCGATGCTGACCGGCCATTCCGTCAAGCGCAACTCAAGCCGGATTGCGGCGCGGCTCGCCGCCGCGTCGAGCCGAAGCATATGGCTGCCGTCATTAATCGTCAAATCACGGCGCATGCCGGCGCCGGCCACATGGCTCAAGACGATGCGCTGGGTCGAGTCCGAGTTCACTGTATGCTATCAATCAAGGCACGCGTAGCAATGATTGCCTCGCCAGCCCATTGATCCGGTCCCAGCGCTTTCATCCGCACATCGTTCGGGATCTCGACTGAGATCGGCAGATCGGCCGGCAAACACAAACAGAGCGCGCGCAGATCGATGCCACCCTCGCCGGGCAACAAACGCTCGGAGCGCGCAGTGTGGATGAGTTCGGCGTCGGTGGGCGGAATGCCGGCCGGAGCGTCACAGATCTGGGCGTAATGCAGCCACGACCGGGGCAGCGCCCCGACCTCTTCGAGGCTGCTGCGAGAGCGCGCGAAATGCAGGGCGTCGACGAGGACGCCCGCGTTAGCGGGGCAGCCGGCGGCATTGACAAGCCGGATGGCGCTACCGACATTGGGTACTGCCGTCCAAGGCATGAACTCGATGTCGGCCGTTACGCCAAAAGGCATTGCCACCTCGCAGAACGCGGCGAACGATTGCGCGAGCCGAGCTTCGTCGCGGTCATCGCCGCCTACCAGCACCGTGCGCGCACCGAGCTTGGCGCCCACCTCGAGAAAAGGCAGTAACTTGCGCGCATCGAATCGCTGATCGATACGCACGATCTCCAGGTCGAAGATTCCGACTCCGGTGTCATGCATGCGCGAGATCGTGTCGCGCAGCAGCGGCGCATCGTCCATCAGGGGATACGCCGTTCCGCCCGGCGCGGCCGGCAGCAGGCGCAGGCCCGCGAAGTCATAGCCGGCGCGGGCGGCAACGCCTACGACCTGCGGTGGCGGCACTGACAGCGCAGTGAGATGGCCGAGCGAAAAGGGGCGTGGCATCGGGTGCTCCTTGCGAGGCAATAGCCATGGGATGGGCTTGCCCTAACCCAGTCGGCATCGCTGTGCCAGACTGGACATGTCACCCTCCAGTCGCTGGAGAGGAGGGGTCGCGATGAAGCTTATGCGCGTTGGGGTCGGTTTGGCAAAGAACGTACTGCAGGTGGAGCATGCGGCGGCGCGCGTTTCCGGGCGCGCAGGCCGCAGGAGCGTGGAATGACGCTGAGTTGACTGCGCCACGGTTCGCAGTGCCATACGTGCAGGGCAATGAGAACGATATCAATGATGCGGGGGGATCCGCGAAGCGATGAGCCGACCCAAGCAGGCCCCGACTTCCGGTAATATGGATCATTGATAATTAACGGAAATGGGCCTGGTTGGCCATTATTTCACTGTTTCGAGTTCCTGAGATGATGCGCACTGCCCAGTCGGGCGTTGCCGCGCACCATGGCTTGACCGCCGTCTGATGCAGCAGCTCGCGCATAGGCGGCGAATGCGCGAACCCGATCGAACGCAAGGAGATGGCATGGCGGCCCCTCGCGACAAAGTGATCATCACCTGCGCGGTGACCGGCGCGATTCATACGCCGACCATGACGCCCTATCTACCGATTACGCCCGCGGAGATCGCCGCCGGGGCGATCGGAGCGTGGAAGGCCGGCGCGGCGATCATCCACCTCCACGCGCGCGACCCCAAGGACGGCCGGCCGACGCCCGACCCGAACGTGTTCATGCAGTTCCTGCCCGAGATCAAGGCGGCAACCGACGCGGTGATCAATATCACCACCGGCGGTGGCCATAACATGACCGTGCAGCAACGGCTCGAGGCGCCCCTGGTGGCCAAGCCGGAGATGTGCTCACTCAACATGGGCTCGATGAACTTCGGCCTGTTCCAGCTGGTACCCAAGTACCCGCAATGGAAGTTCGAGTGGGAGCCGCAATACCTCGAAAACACCCGCGACTTCATCTTCCGCAACACCTACAAGGACATCGAGTATTCGCTGCGGCACCTGGGCGAAGAGTGCGGCACCCGGTTCGAGTTCGAGTGCTATGACGTCGGCCATTTGTACAACCTCGCGCATTTCGTCGACCGCGGGCTGGTCAAGCCGCCGATGCTCATTCAAACCATCTTCGGGATCCTCGGCGGCATCGGACCGGAGGCTGAGAACCTGTTGCATATGCGGCGCATGGCCGATCGGCTGTTCGGCGAGCAGTACCACTGGTCGATTCTGGGCGCCGGCCGCCACCAAATGGGGTTGATCACGATGGGCGCGATCATGGGCGGGCATTGTCGCGTCGGGCTCGAGGACAGCATCTACCTGCAGAAAGGCCAGCTGGCGCAAAGCAATGCCGAACAGGTGACCAAGATCCGCACCGTGCTGAGCGAGCTTTCCCTCCCCATCGCCACGCCCGACGAGGCGCGGAAGATGCTCGCGCTCAAGGGCAGGCACAACGTCGCCTTCTGAACCGGAAGCCGGCCGCGCTAGTTCGATTGCAGCCTGACCCGGATTACGCGCCGATCGTACTCGGCCTCGGTTGCGCGGGAGATCTCCTTGCCGTCCGCGGCAAAAACCCGGCCCCCGCCGGTCCGACAGGCCTCGCGCGCGTACCGGCACGGCCCCATCTCCGGATTTCGCTCGCACAGCGCGCTGACCTGGGGCGCGAGCTCGATGGCGCGCATCCGGAGCTCGCCTCCGGCCTGGACGGCGCAGGCATAGAGCGCGCCGGCGGGAATGGCCAGGGCCGCCGCGGGCGCGGGCCCGGCAGCGGGTTGCGGCGCGGGCGCCGACCCGGCCGACGACCCGGTACCGGCCGCCGGCGGCAGCGGGGAGCCCGCAGCCTTGGGCGCCTCGGTTGCCGGCGCGGTCAGCGGCGGCGCGGGGGGCGGCGGGCCGCCGCATGCGGCAACGAGCAGCGCCCCGACCACGGCCAACCCGGTTCGAGCCATGCCGACCTCCCAAGTCGTGGCCGGTGCCGAGGCATCCCGGGCGGGGGCGGGCGGCACGAGAATGAACCCCTTCAAGTAGGCCCCGATTTCTGGTAAGATAGCAGCGGATAAGTAAGAGAAATGGGCTCGACAGCCCATTTTTTTTTGCTTTTTCGATTTCACAGAGACGATGCCGGCGGCGGTGAAGCTGAACGAACTGTTGGAACGGACGTTACCCCCCTTGGGGTACGAGGTGGTCGACTGCGAGCTTTCGGCCGGGGGTCGCTTCGTGCGCATTTTCATCGACAAGCCCGGTGGCGTCGACGTCGAGGATTGCGCGCACGTGAGCAGCCATTTGACGCATCTGTTCGCGGTCGAGAATGTCGTCTACGACCGGCTGGAGGTTTCCTCGCCCGGCCTCGACAGGCGGTTGAAGAAGGAAGCGGATTTTGCCCGCTTCGACGGACAGGAGGCGCAGCTTAGATTGCGCGAGCCGATCGGCAACGCGCGCCGCATTAAGGGTGTGCTGCGCGGGATTGGCGCCGGTATGGTGCGGCTCGAGACCGCCACCGGCGTGCAGGCGATCCCGCTCGCCAACATCGACAAGGCGCGCCTGGTACCCAAGATTGAGTGGAGAAACACAAGATGAACCGCGAACTGCTCCTTCTCGTCGACGCGCTGGCGCGCGAGAAGAATGTGCCCAAGGAGATCGTCTTCTCGGCGCTCGAGGCCGCGCTTGCCTCGGCGACCAAGAAGAAGTACGCCGACAACATCGACGCGCGCGTGTCGATCGATCGTGAGACCGGCGACTACGAGTCGTTCCGGCGCTGGACCGTCGTGCCCGATGAGGAGCACGAGGAGCCGGCACACCAGATTGCCATCACCGATGCCGCCGAGCGCGATCCCGAGTTGCAACTGGGCGACGTCGTCGAGGAGCCGCTCGAGCCGGTCGAATTCGGGCGTATCGGCGCGCAGGCGGCCAAGCAGGTGATCCTGCAGAAGATCCGCGACGCCGAACGCGAGCAGATCTTAAACGATTTTCTCGAGCGCCAGGACAACCTGCTCACCGGCACGGTCAAGCGCATCGAGCGCGGCGCCGCCATCGTCGAGTCGGGCCGCATCGAGGGCATGATTCCGCGCGACCAGCTGATCCCGAAGGAAAACATCCGCGTCGGCGATCGGGTGCGCGCCTACGTGACCAAGATCGAGCCGCAGGCGCGCGGGCCGCAGCTTGTTCTCTCGCGCATCGTCCCCGAGTTGCTGGTGCGACTGTTCGAGCTCGAGGTCCCCGAGATCGAGGAGGGCCTGATCGAGATCCGGGCCGCGGCACGCGATCCGGGCGTGCGTGCCAAGATTGCGGTCAAGTCGAACGATCCGCGGCTCGACCCGCAGGGCACCTGCATCGGCATGCGCGGCTCGCGCGTGACGGCGGTGACCAACGAGCTCGCCGGCGAGCGTGTCGACATCGTTCTCTATTCGGATGATCCGGCCAAGTTTGTCGTCAACGCCCTGTCGCCGGCCGAGATCTCGAGCATCGTCGTCGACGAGGAAAAGCACGCGATGGATGTCGTGGTCGACGAGGAAAACCTGGCCATGGCAATCGGCCGCAGCGGGCAGAACGTGCGCCTTGCCTCCGAGCTCACCGGCTGGGAGATCAACCTCATGGGCGTCGAGGAATCGCAGCAGAAGCATCAGGCCGAGAGCGACAAGATCCGCGCCCTGTTCATGGAAAAGCTCGACGTCGATCAGGAAGTCGCTGACATCCTGATCCAGGAGGGTTTCTCCACGCTCGAGGAAATCGCCTACGTTCCGCTCAACGAGATGCTCGAGATTGAGTCGTTCGATGAGGACACGGTGAACGAGCTCCGGAGCCGGGCGCGCAACGCGCTTCTGACCGAGGCGATCGTGCGCGAGGAGAGCGTCGAGCACGTGTCCGAGGATCTGCTGAACCTGGAGGGCATGGACACCGAAACGGCGGGATTGCTGGCCGAGAAGGGCATCACCAACCGCGATGCGCTGGCCGACCTCGCCGTTGACGAGCTGACCGAGTTGACCGGGATGGGCGCCGAGCGCGCCCAGGATCTGATCATGAAGGCGCGCGCGCACTGGTTCGAGAACGCCGAGCCGAGCCACGCCGAGCAGAGCCCATAGGAGCGGCGGACGTGAGGCACGGTGCGGTTGTCAGGGACGGGGCGGGTGCGGCGCCAGGACGCCGGCAGGTCGGGGCGTGCCGGGATGGCGCTCGCTTGATCGTGTCCGACACCCGCTAGGGCGGCACGGGACGAAGGCTGGAGAAGGATCATGGCGCAGACGACTATCGAACGATTCGCGACCGAGCTCAAGATGCCATCGGGCGTGCTGCTCGAGCAGCTCGCCAAGGCGGGCGTCGCCGGCAAGAAGGAAGGCGACAAGCTCTCCGAGCAGGACAAGACGCGTCTGCTCGACTACCTGCGCAAGCAGCACGGCGGCCAGGACCAGAAGAAGAAGATCACGCTCACCCGCAAGCAGACCTCCGAAATCAAGGCCGCCGACAGCACCGGCCGCGCGCGCACGATCCAGGTCGAAGTGCGGAAGAGACGGGTCTTCGTCAAGCGCGATGGTGCCGATGCCGCACCTGCGGCGGAAGAGGCGCCGCCACCGCAGGCGGTCGTCTCGGCGGCGGAAGTAGCCGCGCGCGAGGAAGAGGCGCGCAAGGCGCAGGCGCTCATCGCCAAGCAGCAGGAAGAGGTGCAGAAGAAGGCGGAACAGGCGGCCAAGCGCAAGACCAAGAAAGAGAAGGAAGCCGAGGACGCCGTGGCCAAAGCCGCGGCCGCGGCGGCCACCAAGGCGGCCGAGCCCGCGCAGCCGGTGGCGGAAGCAAAACCCGCCGCCAAGACCGAAGGCACACTGCACAAGCCGGCCACCAAGCCCGGGACGAAGAAGGACAAGCCGTCGCGCAAGCCCTCGGCGACCGCCTTCCAGGAGGAGGCGGCACGTCGGCGCGCGCTGAAGTTGCGCGGCGATGTCTCCGGCGCCGCCACGACCGCGTGGAAGCAGCCCAAGGGCGGCAAGCACCGCCACGAAGAGGGCGAAGAGCAGGGCGAAGCGCCTTCGCTCACGACACCGGAACCGGTCATCCGCGAGATATCGGTGGCCGAAACGATCACCGTCGCCGATCTCGCGCACAAGATGGCGGTGAAAGCCGCCGAGGTCATCAAGACGATGATGAAGCTCGGCACCATGGTCACGATCAACCAGGTGCTCGACCAGGAAACCGCGATGATCATCGTCCAGGAGATGGGGCACAAGGCGATCGCGGCCAAGCTCGACGATCCGGACATGCTGCTCGCGGCATCGGCGCAGGCCTCGACCGCCGAGGTGCTGCCGCGGCCGCCGGTGGTGACGGTAATGGGGCACGTCGACCACGGCAAGACGTCGCTGCTCGACTTCATTCGCCGCACGCGTGTAGCCAGCGGCGAGGCCGGAGGCATCACGCAGCACATCGGCGCCTATCACGTGCAAACGCCCAAGGGCGTGATCACGTTCCTCGATACGCCCGGGCACGAGGCATTCACGGCGATGCGAGCCCGCGGCGCCAAGGTCACCGACATCGTGGTCCTGGTCGTGGCGGCCGACGACGGCGTGATGCCGCAGACGAAGGAGGCGATCGCGCACGCCCGTGCCGGCGGGACGCCGATCGTCGTCGCCATCAACAAGATCGACAAGCCGGAAGCCAATCCGGAGCGGGTCAAGCAGGAGCTCGTCGCCGAGGGCGTGCTGCCCGAGGAATACGGCGGCGAAGCGCAGTTCGTCGAGGTCTCGGCGAAGACCGGCAAGGGCATCGAAGCGCTGCTCGACGCGATCCTGCTCCAGGCCGAGGTGCTCGAGCTCAAGGCGCCCCGGGACGCGCTGGCGAAAGGCATCGTTATCGAGTCGCGTCTGGACAAGGGCAAGGGCCCGGTCGCGACCGTGCTGGTTCACTCCGGAACATTGAGGCGCGGCGATATCGTCCTCGCCGGCGCGGTGTTTGGCCGCGTGCGAGCGATGACCGACGAGGCCGGCAAGAGCGTGCAGGGGGCCGGCCCCGCGATTCCGGTCGAGATCCAGGGCCTGTCCGATGTCCCGCTCGCCGGCGAGGAGGTCATGGTTCTGGGCGACGAGCGCAAGGCGCGCGAGATCGCGCTGTTCCGCCAGGGCAAGTTCCGCGACGTGAAGCTCGCCAAGCAGCAGGCGGCGAAGCTCGAGAACATGTTCGCCGAGGGCAGCGAGAACGAGGTCAAGACGCTCACACTGATTGTCAAGGCCGATGTCCAGGGCAGCCACGAGGCGCTGGCGACGGCGCTGTCCAAGCTTTCGACCGACGAGGTCAAGGTCAACATCGTGCACGCCGCCGTCGGCGGAATCACCGAGTCTGACGTCAACCTGGCATTGGCTTCGAAGGCGGTGATCATCGGCTTCAATACCAGGGCCGATGTGGCTGCGCGCAAGCTCGCCGAGCACAACGGCGTCGACATACGCTACTACAACATCATCTACGAGGCGGTCGACGAAGTGAAGGCCGCGCTCTCCGGCATGCTGGCGCCGGAGAAGAAGGAGAGCCAGCTCGGTCTGGTCGAGGTGCGCGAGGTGTACCGTATTTCCAAGGTGGGCACGGTCGCCGGCTGTTACGTGCTCGAAGGCCTGGTGCGCCGCGGCGCCAAGGTCCGCGTGCTGCGCGACAACGTTGTCATCCATGACGGCGAACTCGATTCGCTCAAGCGTTTCAAGGACGACGTGCGGGAGGTCAAGGCGGGGTTCGAGTGCGGCCTGTCGGTCAAGGGCTTCAACGACATCGAAAAGGGCGATCAGCTCGAAGTGTACGAAATCGTCGAGGTGTCGCGGACCCTGTAGGCCGGATATTCGGTCAGCGACGCCTGCCGCGGCGCTGCGGGCGATTCGGTTCGCAGTCATTCCCGCAGGCAGCGCGCCGCAGCCCGGAGACGCACGGCGAGGCGAAGGCGCATGAAAAGACATTCGCAACGCGCACAGCGCGTGGGCGATCAGATCCAGCGCGAGCTCGCGGATCTTCTCCGCCTGCACGTAAAGGATCCGCGCATCGGCATGGTGACGGTGACGGCGGTCGAAGTGTCGCCGGATCTGTCGCACGCAAAGATCTTCGTCACGCATCTCGGCGGCGCCGAACAGGCGGCGGCAGTGGTGGTGGCGCTACAGCACACCGCCGGCTACCTGCGCAGCGAACTGTCGCATCGACTTGATCTCTACAGCGTGCCTCAGCTTCACTTCGCCTATGACGATTCCATCGAGTCGGGCCTGCGCCTGTCGAAGCTGATCGACGACGCGCTGGCCGAAGATCGCAAGCATTCCTCCTGACATGGCCACGGCGGGTCGGCCCGCGCTGCCGCGGCGCCGCATCGACGGCGTGCTCCTGCTCGACAAGCCGAAGGGCTTGTCATCCAATGCCGCGCTGCAGCGCGCGAAGCGCCTCTATCGGGCCGAGAAGGCGGGTCATACCGGGACCCTCGATCCGCTGGCGAGCGGTTTGTTGCCGATCTGCTTCGGCGATGCGACCAAGTTCGCGCATGCGCTGCTCGATGCGGACAAGACCTACGTCGCGGTGCTGCGACTCGGCGTTACGACGACCACGGGCGATGCCGAAGGCGAGGTTGCCGGCACGTTCCCCGTGACCTCGTCGCGGCACGACGTGGAGCAGGTTCTGCTTCGATTTGTCGGCCGCATCGACCAGGTGCCGCCGCGCTACGCCGCCCTCAAGCGCGACGGGCGCAAGTACTACGAGTACGCGCGGCAGGGCGTCGAAATCGAGCGCCATCCTCGCGCCGTCGAGATTCGCGCGCTTGCGCTGCTGGCATGGCGAGAGAACGAGCTCGAGCTGCGCGTGCACTGCGGCAAGGGCACCTACATCCGCGCCCTGGCCGAGGACATCGGCGCGGCGCTGGGCTGCGGCGCGCACCTGAGTGCCTTGACGCGAACGGCGAGCGGCGATTTTGCCCTCGCCGACGCCGTTACGCTCGACGATCTGGAGAAGCGAGAGCCGGCGGCTCGCGACGCGGCCCTGTTGCCGGTCGATGCACTGGTGACCGCCCTGAGACGGCTCGATCTGGATCGCCCCGATGCAGCCCGTCTCGCGAACGGCCAGGCGCTGGCGCGGGCGGGAGTCGGCGACGGCTTGGTGCGCGTCTACGCTGAGGGCATCTTTGCCGGTGTCGCGACGGTCGCCGGGGGCGTGCTGCGCGCACGGCGCCTGGTGGCGCAAGCCGTTGCGCGCTCGAGGGGCGCTTGAGGCCGTAACTCGCTTGAATCCTAAGCATTTTTCGAGGTACAATCGCAGTCTTTCGCGAAGGTTTGGAGCAAGCTAATGGCAGTCACGCTTCAGGAGAAGGCCAAGGTCATCGCCGACCACCAGAGAGTCAAGGGTGACACGGGCTCGCCGGAGGTTCAGATCGCGCTTTTGACCGCGCGCATCAACGGCCTGAACGACCACTTCAAGGTCAATGTCAAGGACCATCATTCCCGGCGCGGGCTGCTGCGCATGGTTTCCCGCCGGCGCAAGCTGCTCGACTACCTGAAGACGCGCAACAGCGACAGCTATCGTGCGCTGATCGAGAAGCTGGGCCTGCGCAAATAGCCGGTCGTTGCCAAGGCGCCGGCCTGCAGCGACGCGATACTCATGACCCAGCCTTCGCCTCATCCCGTTTGATCAACCTGCCCATGGCCGCGTCCGCGACGCGGCCATGGGCGCTCTCGCATTCCGAGGACCAACGTGCAGAATATTACGAAGAAGTCGATGCCCTACGGCAAGCACACCCTGACGCTGGAGACCGGGGAGATTGCCCGCCAGGCCGGTGGCGCGGTGCTCGCGCGCCTTGACGACAGCGTCGTGCTGGTGACCGTCGTCGCTGCCAAGCAGGCGAAACCCGGCCAGGATTTCTTTCCGCTGACCGTCGATTACCAGGAAAAGACCTATGCCGCCGGCCGCATCCCCGGCGGCTTCTTCAAGCGCGAGGGCCGGCCCTCCGAAAAGGAGACGCTCACCTCGCGCCTGATCGACCGGCCGATCCGGCCGCTGTTCCCGGATGGCTTTCACAACGAAGTCCAGGTCATCGCGACGGTGATGTCGGTCGATCCCGAGATCGATCCGGATATTCCGGCGATGATCGGTGCCTCCGCGGCGATCGCGCTGTCGGGCATTCCGTTCAATGGCCCGATCGGCTGCGCGCGCGTAGGCTACGTCGACGGTCAATACGTGCTCAACCCGACCAAGACCGAGCTCTCGACCTCTCAGCTCGACCTGGTCGTCGCCGGCACCGAGGCCGCCGTGCTGATGGTCGAGTCCGAGGCGAAGGAGCTGGCCGAAGAGGTTATGCTCGGCGCAGTTGTCTACGGCCACCAGCAGCAGCAGGCGGTCATCGAGCTCATCCATCAGCTGGTCGAGGAGGCGGGCAAGCCGCTCTGGGAGTGGAAGCCGCCGGTGAGGGACGAGGCGTTGATCGCGAAGGTGGCGGCGGTCGCGGAAGCCGACCTGCGCGCAGCGTACGCGCTGCGGCAGAAGCAGGCACGCCAGCAACGCCTTAAGGAGATCAGTGCCAAGGTCGAGGCCGAATGCCTTGGACCGGATGCCGATGCGGACGCGAGAAACCACGCCAACAATCTGCTGTTCGACATCGAGGCGAAGATCGTCCGCAATCAGATCCTCTCCGGCGAGCCGCGCATCGACGGCCGCGACACGCGGACCGTGCGCCCGATCGCCATCCGCACCGGCGTGCTGCCGCGCACGCATGGCTCGGGGCTGTTTACCCGCGGCGAGACACAGGCGATGGTCGTAGCCACGCTCGGCACCGCGCGCGACGAGCAGATCATCGACGCGCTCATGGGCGAGTATCGCGAGCGCTTCATGTTCCACTACAACATGCCGCCGTACGCGACCGGTGAAACCGGACGCGTCGGGTCTCCCAAGCGGCGCGAGATCGGCCATGGCCGGCTTGCCAAGCGCGCCCTGATTGCCGTGCTGCCGACGGCCGAGGAGTTCGCGTACTCGATGCGAGTCGTGTCGGAGATCACCGAGTCCAACGGCTCGTCCTCGATGGCGTCGGTCTGCGGTGCAAGCCTGGCGCTGATGGACGCCGGCGTTCCGACCAAGGCGCACGTAGCGGGCATCGCGATGGGGCTCATCAAGGACGGCAACCGCTTTGCCGTGCTCTCCGACATCCTCGGCGACGAGGATCACCTCGGGGACATGGACTTCAAGGTCGCCGGCACGGACCGCGGCGTGACTGCACTGCAGATGGACATCAAGATCCAGGGCATCACCAAGGAAATCATGGCGGTGGCCCTGTCGCAGGCGCGCGAGGGCCGCATGCACATCCTGCAGTTGATGCAGCAGGCGCTGCCGCATGCACGCACCGAGATCTCCCAGCACGCGCCGCGGATGATGACCTTCAAGATCAATCCGGAGAAGATCCGCGATGTCATCGGCAAGGGTGGCGCGGTAATCCGCGCGCTGACCGAGGAGACGGGCACGACCATCGACATCCAGGACGATGGCTCGGTCACCATCGCCTCGGTGAACGCCGACGCGTGCAATGCGGCGCGCAAGCGCATCGAGGAAATCACGGCCGATGTCGAGGTCGGCAGGATCTATGAAGGCCAGGTGATCCGGCTGCTCGACTTCGGCGCGATCGTGCAGATCCTCCCCGGCCGCGACGGGCTGCTGCACATCTCGCAGATCGCCAAGGAGCGCGTCAACCAGGTGTCGGATTACCTCAAGGAAGGACAGCACGTCCGCGTCAAGGTGCTCGAGGCGGACGAGAAGGGCAGGGTGCGGCTGTCGATGAAGGCCGCGGCCGAAGACGAAGCGCAGAAAGCGGCCGCGGCCGGTGCGCAGGCGGAAGCGCCGGCAACGCCGACAGCCTGACCGAGCGCGCAAATCGGAACGAAACCGGAGGGGGCCTAAAGCGCCCCCTTCTTGCATGCGGAGATCACGATGACTGCAGCGGCGACGCGGACCGAGCGCGACACCTTCGGCCCGATCACGGTTCCTGCCGACCGGCTGTGGGGCGCGCAGACCCAGCGCTCGCTCGAGCATTTCCACATCTCGAGCGAAAAGATGGCTCCCGCCTTGATCCGCGCGCTGCTGATCGTCAAGCGCAGCGCCGCGCGCGTGAACGTCGCGCTCGGCGCGCTCGAGGCGAAGAAGGCCGACGCGATCATCGCCGCCGCCGACGAGGCCCTGGCGGGCGGCCACTCGGGAGAGTTTCCGCTCTCGGTGTGGCAGACCGGATCCGGGACCCAGACCAACATGAACGTCAACGAGGTGCTGGCCAACCGCGCCTCGGAATTGCTCGGTGGAGCGCGCGGCGAGGGCCGCCTTGTGCACCCCAACGATGACGTCAATCGCGGCCAATCGTCCAACGACGTCTTCCCGACGGCGATGAACCTGGCGGCCGCCGAGACCGTATCGCGCGCCCTGGTGCCGTCGCTGGACACCCTCGCGGCCACGCTGGCGGCAAAGGCCATCGCGTTCGCCACCATCGTCAAGATCGGCCGCACGCATCTGCAGGACGCGACGCCGTTGACGCTGGGGCAGGAATTTTCCGGCTACGCAGCGCAGCTCGTCCATGCCAGGGCCCACATCGACGATGCGCTGCCGCACGTGTTCGAGCTGGCGCTCGGCGGGACTGCGGTCGGCACCGGGCTCAACGCGCATCCCGAATTCGGCGTGCGCGTCGCCGCGGAAATTGCCACCTACACCGGGCTGCCGTTCGTCACCGCGCCGAACAAATTTGAGGCCATGGCGGCGGCCGACGCACTGGTCAACCTGCACGGCACACTCAAGACGCTCGCCGCGGCGCTGGTGAAAATCGCCAACGACGTGCGCTGGCTCGCGAGCGGTCCGCGCTCGGGCCTGGGCGAAATCACCATTCCGGAGAACGAGCCCGGCAGCTCGATCATGCCGGGCAAGGTGAACCCTACGCAGTGCGAGGCGCTGACCATGCTTTCAGCCCAGGTTCTGGGCAACGACGTGGCGATCAATTTCGGCGGTGCGTCGGGAAACTTCGAGCTCAACGTCTACCGGCCCCTGATCATCCACAACGTGCTGCAGAGCATCAGGCTGCTCGCCGACGGCATGGCGAGTTTCGAGGCCCATTGCGCCCGGGGCATCGAGCCGAATCGCGAACGGATCGCCGAGCTGGTCGGGCGCTCGCTGATGCTGGTCACCGCGCTCAATCCGCACATCGGCTATGACAAGTCGGCGGCGATCGCCAAGAAGGCGCACCGCGAAGGCACGACGCTCAAGGCCGCCGCCCTCGCGTTGGGCTACGTCACGGAAAAACAATTCGACGAGTGGGTCCGCCCAGAGCGCATGATCGGCCCGACGCCCTGACCCGAGGGGCTACTGCAGCAGCGCTTCCCCGCTCACGGTGACGGTCACATCGGTCGTGCCGCCCTCGAGGGCGACCGGAACGTTGCTCGACGCGCTCATCGCCGTGGCGCGCGCCATGGGGAAAACCCTGCCGCCGTCTCCGGTCTGCACCGTGACGTGTCCCGGCTTCCAAGCCGCGAATCCCAGATCCTTCGCCGCCTGCTGCGCACGCGCCTGCCACATCTTGATCGCCTGCCCGGTGACGCTGTCCTCGGCCTCGCGCCGCGTCTTCTCGGCAAGCGAGAAACCCATCCCGGAGAGGAGCAGGCCGTCGTCGTCCTGCAGCCGCGAGATCAATGCCGCCGCGGCGATGAAGTCACTGCCTTCGAGGCTGATCGATTGCGTGACGCGCCAGTGCTGGGCCTTCGGCTTCTCGCTGACCTGTTGCGTCGAATAGCCGGCCGTCGCGACCTTGATCGACGGATAGTCCTTGGCGGTCACCAGCGCCTTTGCCACGGCGGCGTTGACCTGACTCGCCGCGACGCTGGCGCTCGGGTTCTCGGCCTCGGCACGCAGCCACGCCTGCAGCCGATCGTTGACGACCGTCGCGGTCGCCGACGCGCTCACGCTGACCGTGGGTTGCGGCGGCGGAGGGACCTGCGCGATGGCGCTCGCGGTTGCGCAAATCGCCACGACGAACAGTCGGCATGCGCCGCGCGCGAGCGCGCCGTTGAGGCGAACGGATTTCATCGGTTTCTCCTTGGGCTGCGTCGCGGCAGTTCCTCGATCGCCTGCCGGTTCGACCAGGAAAAGCATTTGGGCGCCGCCTCGTCCCACGGCAGCCAGACGTGCGCCAGGTGTTCCTCGGGCGCGAGCCGCACGGGGACCGGTTGCGGGACCTGGAGCGAAAAGACGTGCTCGGTATTGTGCGTGGTGCCGGGAGGATAGCGGTGCCGCCACTGCGGGAAGATCGCGTACTCGTTGCGGCGCTGCCAGTCGATCACGCCGCCATAGGCGGCGGCATCGATGCCGGTCTCCTCGGCGAGTTCGCGCGTCGCGGTCTGCGCGAGCGTCTCGCCGGTCTCCTGGCTGCCGGTCACCGATTGCCAGTGGCCCGGGTAGTCGGCGCGCTCCAGCAGCAGCACGCGCAGATCGGGGGTGTGCACGAGTACCAGCGTCGAGATCGGGACCTTGTACGCCAACCCATCCGCCGCTCAAGCGACAAACACCCAGAACGGCTTGTGCCGTTCCTGCCAGTACTCGGCCGCCTCGGAGAGAGTCTCCTGGAGGGTCTCCCAATCGACGGGGTAGGCCTTGTGGTAGGCCGCGGCGTGGCGCAGCACGACCACGATGCCGTGGTTGCCGACCCAATCGCTGTCCTCCAGACAGTCCGCGAGCGCGTCCCAGTTGTTGCCGAAATGCGACGGCAGCCGGAGTCCTTTGCCCAGCGCTTCCATCAACTCGGTCTTGCCGCCGATACCGTGCAAATCGACGACGTGATACTTAAGCTTGGCCGTCGCCGCCGCCGCCTTGATCGGGTCATGCGCACCCGACCACTCGCGCACGCCGGCGTCGGCCGCGATGGCGAGATCGGGAGGCTTCATGGGGCGATCTTCCTGAATGAGCGGTAGTGATCGTCGGAATAGTAGCACTCGGAAAGGGCCGCAGCATGACCGCCGCAAACGATCCGCCGTGCGCCGCGATTCCTCGCGCCGGGCGTGGGCACCGTGTATTCGTGGTAGTAGCCGCGCGGCTCGGACGGGAGCAGCCGTTCGCGATTGCCGAACACGACGCCGTCGCGCTCGTAGGGAAACGGACCCCCGGCGCGAATCTGCGCGAGCGTGGCGCGCGCTTCCGCCGGCAGGGCCCGCGCGGCGATGGCGGCGGACGCTGGCCCCTTGCCGGTGGCGGCGGGCGGTCCGAGCGCGAGCAGGGCGCAGGCGAGCAGGCAGCCGATCCAGCCCCGCAGCCGGCGGTGGTCGAGGCGCATGCGTCCATTCTAGCCGCGCCGGGCTTTCCGCTTCGGCCCGCGCAGGCAAGACCCCTGCGCTGACTCGCCCCGCGAGGGGGCCGTCGCCTGCCTCGCCTCCTCTACGCCGGCTCCGTCTTGCCGGAGGGCCGGATGCGAATGTGCAACTCGCGCAGCTGCTGCTCGGTTACCGCCGAGGGCGCATCGACGAGCAGGTCCTGTCCACGCTGCGTCTTCGGGAAGGCGATCACGTCGCGAATCTGCTCGACGCCGGCCATCAGCGCGACGAGGCGGTCGAAGCCGAAGGCGATGCCCCCGTGCGGCGGCGCGCCGTACTGCAGCGCCTTGAGCAGAAAGCCGAACTTGCGCTGCTGGTCCTCCGGGCTCAGGTTGAGGGCGCGGAACACCTTGGCCTGGACCTCCTGGCGGTGGATGCGCAGCGAGCCGCCGCCGATCTCCCAGCCGTTGAGCACGACGTCGTAGGCCTTGGCGAGCGCGCGGCCCGGATCGGTCTCGAACAGCTGCTCATGGCCGTCCTTCGGAGCGGTGAACGGATGGTGGCGCGCGCCCCAGCTTTGCGTCTCGTCGTTGAACTCGAACATCGGGAAATCGACGACCCAGAGCGGCCGCCAGCCGGCTTGCGCGAGGCCGCGCTCGTGGCCTATCTTCGCGCGCAGCGCGCCGAGCGCGTCGGCGACGATCTTGTCCCGGTCGGCGCAGAAGAAGATGAGGTCGCCGCTCTGTGCGCCGGTGCGCGCGACAATCTCGCGCAGCACATCCGCGGGCAGAAACTTGACGATCGGCGATTGCAGGCCTTCAGCATCGGGCCTGGCCGCATCGTTGACCTTGATGTACGCCAGGCCTTTCGCGCCGTAGACAGCGACAAACGCCGTGTAGTCGTCGATTTCCTTGCGCGTGAGGGTCCCGCCGCCGGGGACGCACAGGGCGGCCACGCGGCCGTTCGGCAGCTCCGCCGCCGCGCGGAAGAGCTTGAACTCGACGGTTTTCATCGTTGCAGTCAGCTCGGTGAGCTTGAGCGGCACGCGCAGGTCGGGCTTGTCCGAGCCGTAGTCGCGCATCGCATCGGCGTAGGTCATGGCCGGAAACGGCTGCGGCAGCGCCACGCCGAGCGCGTCGCGGAACAGCGCGACGACCAGGTCCTCCATCAGGCGGCGCAGTTCCGCCTCATCGAGGAAGGACGTCTCGATGTCGATCTGCGTGAATTCGGGCTGCCGGTCGGCGCGCAGGTCCTCGTCGCGGAAGCACTTGACGATCTGGTAGTAACGATCGAATCCGGCCACCATCAGCATCTGCTTGAACAGCTGCGGCGATTGCGGCAGCGCGTAGAACTGGCCGTGGTGGATGCGCGACGGAACCAGAAATTCGCGTGCGCCCTCCGGGGTCGACTTGTACAGCACCGGGGTCTCAATCTCGATGAAGCCGTGGGCGTCCAAGTACCGGCGCGCGGCCATGGCGGCGCGATGGCGCAGCATCAGGTTCTTCTGCATCGTCGGCCGGCGCAGATCGAGCTCGCGATGCTCGAGCCGCACCGTTTCCGAGAGGTTCTCATCGTCGAGCTGGAAGGGCGGGGTCAGCGACACGTTGAGGATCTCGATATCGTGCGCCAGGATTTCGATCTCGCCGCTGGCAAGGTCGGGGTTGACGGTGCCCGCCGGTCGAGGGCGCACGAGCCCGGTCGCGGCGACGACGAATTCGTGGCGCAGTCCTTCGGCGACGGCGAAGGTCGCGACGCGGTCCGGATCGCAGACGATCTGCACCAGGCCTTCGCGATCGCGCAGGTCGACGAAGATGACGCCGCCGTGATCGCGACGGCGATGGACCCAGCCGCAGACGGTGACGGTCTGGCCGAGGCGGCGACGGTCGATGCGACCGCAGTAATCGGTACGTTTCAAGTTTTTCTCCGGCTTCGGATGAAGGTATCGGCCAATCGTCGGCTGCGGCAGGCAATCGCTGTCGCGGCGGCCGCGCCAGCGCGGCCGCCCGCGGTGCTCGGGCCGATCAATTTCGCAGTGCCTGCGGGGCCTGCGCGTCGATTGCGGGCGCCTCGGCGACCGTGCGCGGCCGTGGCGAGACAACGCCCATCGAGATGATGTACTTGAGCGCTTCGTCGACCGTGATGTCGAGTTCGTGCACGCGCGCGCGAGGCAACATCACCAGGTAGCCCGAGGTCGGGTTCGGCGTCGTCGGGACGTAGACGCCCACGTGCTCGCCGTTCATGTGCGCCGCGATCGTGGGGCCGGGGGTACCGGTGAGAAAGCCAATCGACCAGCTGCCAGGATAGGGAAACTCCACCAGCAGCGCCTTGCGGAACGCGTTACCCGAATCCGAGAGCAGCGTATCGCTTACCTGCTTGACGCTGGAGTAGATCGACTTGACGAAGGGAATCCGGCCAAGCAGTCGCTCCCAGAGATGAATCACGCGCGCGCCAAAAAAGTTCGCGGCGATGACGCCGGTGAGGAGCAGGATACCGAGGCTTAAGACCACACCCAGGCCTGGAATGCGAAAACCGAGCACCGCTTCGGGCCGGGCCCCTTCCGGCAGCAGAAGCAGCGTCCGGTCAAGGGTGTTCACCAGGAAGACCAGGACCCAGATCGTGATGCCGAGTGGGACCCAGACCAGCAATCCGGCGATCAGATAGCGTCTCATCGGGCCTTCTGCAGAGCGGCAGGCGCCGCGTCAGCCGCCGCTCGCCGGTTTGCTTTCGGTCTTTGCCTCGCCGGCAGACGGCTTGGTGCCTGCGGCGTCAGCGGCGGGGGCCGCGGGCTCGCTTTTGGCGGCGGTGCCATTGCTCTTTTCCGCCGGCTGGCTGCGGTGCTTGAAGTCGGTCGCATACCAACCGCTGCCCTTGAGGCGGAACCCCGCCGCCGAGACGAGCTTGTGCAGGCGGCTCTGGCCGCAGGACGGGCAATCCTTGAGCGGCGAATCGGCAAGCCTTTGCAAGGCTTCGAGTTCGTGGCCGCAGGCAGCGCAGCGATATTCGTAGATTGGCATACCGGCCCCGGTAATCGTCGCGAAGAGTATGATCCAAAAGAAGAATTATACTCCAATCTGGGGGCTGCCCCGCCCTGACGCAAGCCTTCGGCCGGGCGCCGCGAACCTTCGTCGCATGCCCCGCCCGGGCGCGCGCAAATTCCTTTATGCTTAGCCTGGATCGCGCGAGCGCGGGGAGCGCAACAATGAGTGCGTATGGGATGTGGTGGATCGCCGCGGCGGCGCTCATCGCGGCGGAGCTTCTGACCGGAACCTTCTACCTGCTTGCGGTCGGCGTTGCGTTCGCCTGCGGCGGCATCGCCGCGTGGCTTGGCTGGAGCGCCCCGAACCAGTGGCTCACCGCGGGAATCCTGGGTGTTGCCGGCGTCGCGCTGCTGGAGTGGTGGAAGCGCGGCCGCGGCGCCACGCCGCGGCAGCCGGCGCTCGACGTCGGCCAGATGGTGCAGGTGCAGAGCTGGGGGCCTGACCGCACGGCGCGGGTGAGCTACCGCGGCTCGACCTGGGACGCCGAACTCGCCACGCCCGATACGCCGCAATCCGAGACGATGTACATCGCCGCAACCCGCGGTTCCGTGCTTATTCTCGCCGCCCAGCGGCCCACCGTCGGAGGAGGCTAAAAATGGACACGTTCATGGGCTCCTCGATTGTCACGCTGGCGCTGTTCGTTGTCGCGATCATCATCATCGCCAAGACCATTCGCGTCGTGCCGCAGCAGCACGCGCTCGTCATCGAGCGCTGGGGCAAGTTCCACGCCGTGCTCGAGCCGGGGCTCAATTTCGTCGTGCCGATCGTCGATCGCGTCGCGTATCGGCACGACCTGCGCGAAATCCCGCTCGACGTTCCGTCGCAGATCTGCATCACCAAGGACAACACGCAGCTCCAGGTCGACGGCATCCTGTACTTCCAGGTCACCGATCCCAGGCTCGCCTCGTACGGTTCGTCGAACTACGTGGTCGCGATCACCCAGCTCGCGCAGACCACCCTACGCAGCGTGATCGGCCGCATGGAGCTCGACCGCACCTTCGAAGAACGCGACCACATCAACGCCCAGGTCGTCGAGGCGCTCGACCTGGCGGCGGCGAACTGGGGCGTCAAGGTGCTCCGCTACGAGATCAAGGATCTGACGCCGCCGAAGGAAATTCTGCACGCCATGCAGGCGCAGATCACCGCCGAGCGCGAGAAGCGCGCGGTGATCGCGACCTCGGAAGGTCGGCAGCAGGAGCAGATCAACCTCGCCGCGGGCGCCCGGGCGGCGGCGATCGCGCAGTCCGAAGGCGTCAAACAAGCCGAAATCAACACCGCGCAAGGGCAGGCGGCCGCGATCCTGGCCATTGCCGAAGCGAACGCCAAGGCGATCCGCCAAGTCGCCGAGGCGATCAGTTCTCCGGGAGGGATGAACGCGGTCAACCTCAAGGTTGCCGAGCAGTATGTCGCCGCGTTCGGCAACCTCGCCAAGACCAACAACACCCTGATCGTGCCGTCGAACCTCGCCGACCTGGCGACCCTGGTGACGACGGCGACGACCATGTTCAAGGCACAGGAGCGGTAACGACGGCAAGGCCGCCGCTTGCGCCCGCGCACGCAGGCTGTGGGAAAATAATCGGGGGGTGGAACCTGTTGTTGCGGCGGGCTGTCGATCTTGCGACGGCGCTGCGGCGCGGACAGCGGACGGCCGAGCATGGGACGGGTAACGCTCTATAGCAGTTCGAGGCGATCGCGCCCCGATGTCGAGCGGGCGCAGGTCAAGCCCGCGCAGCCGGTCGCCGCCTCCGCGGCGCCGGAGGCCGGTGAAGCGGCGGTCACCGGGCGCGGTCTGCGCAGCCGCTGGCTGGCACCGGTCCGGCGCGCGCAGAAGCCGCTGCTGGTCGCCGCCGGCGCAGCGATAGTGCTTGCGCTCGTCTTTGCCTACGCGGCAATGAAGCCGGTCGCGCATACGTTCACCCAGACCGACATCGACGCGGCCGTGCTGCACACGCTCGAGACCAAGACGCTGCCGTCGAGCGCCGCGCGCGCCTACGAGGTCATCCGTCCGTCAGTCGTGCGCGTGCGGCAACTCGCCGCGTCCGCGGACGGCGAAGGCGATGTCGAGCGAAGCGTCGGCAGCGGCGTGGTCATCGTCGACAAGGGCATCATTCTCACCAACCTGCACGTTGTTGCCGGCGGCGATCGGCTCGGTGTCGTGTTTGCCGACGGGACCGAATCCGAGGCGACGGTGATCGGCGTGCAGCCGGAAAACGACCTCGCGGTCATTCAGGCCAAGACGCTGCCCGACGATCTCACCCCGGCGACGTTGCGTTCCACCGCCGACCTGGCGCCAGGCGACGAGGTCGTCGCCGTCGGCTACCCGTTCGGCATCGGCCCGAGTGTGACCGCGGGCGTGGTGTCCGGCCTGAAGCGCGTGCACCGCTCGCTCGATGGCAAGCGCGACCTGGTCAACCTCATTCAGTTCGATGCCGCGGTCAATCCCGGCAGTTCGGGCGGGCCGCTGGTGACCGCAGACGGCGAGGTGGTCGGCATCGTGACTGCGATCCTCAACCCGTCCGACCAGCGCGTGTTCATCGGCATCGGCTTTGCCGTGCCCATCGAGAACGCGGCGTCGGCCGTCGGCATCTCACCGTTCTAGCCCGCCGGCAGGACTCTTGCCGGGAAAGGAAACCATGGACGCCAGCGAGTCCGGCCGCGCCGGCACAGCCACGCAGATGGAGCGCATTCTCTACGAGGTCAAGAAGATCGTCGTCGGCCAGGACCATTTTCTCGAGCGCGTTCTGGTCGCCATTCTCGCGCAGGGCCACCTGCTGGTCGAAGGCGTGCCAGGGCTGGCCAAGACGCTGACCGTCAAGACGCTCGCGCGCACCATACGCGGCAGTTTCCGCCGCATCCAGTTCACGCCCGATCTGGTGCCCGCGGACCTGGTCGGCACGCGCATCTACAACCAGAAGACCGGAGAATTCACCACCTCGCTCGGGCCGGTGTTCACCAATCTTCTTCTCGCCGACGAGATCAATCGCGCGCCGGCGAAGGTCCAGAGCGCGCTGCTGGAGGTCATGCAGGAGTACCAGGTGACGATCGCCGGCGTGACCCACCGCGTCCCCGAGCCGTTTCTGGTCATGGCCACCCAGAATCCAATCGAGACCGAGGGTACCTATCCGCTGCCGGAGGCCCAGGTCGACCGATTCATGATGAAAGTGCTCGTCGGCTATCCGAAGGAGGAGGAGGAGTTCGTGATCGTCGAACGGGTGACGGGTGTCGCGAGCGACGTCGCGGCCGTCTGCACCACCGAGGAACTCTCCGCGCTGCAGCGGGACTGCCGCGGCGGCTATGTCGACCCGGCACTCATCCAGTACGCCGTGCGGCTCGCGTCCGCGACTCGCTATCCGGAGCGCTACGGTGCCAACGGCCTGTCGCGCTACATTGGTTTCGGCGCGAGCCCCCGTGGGTCGATTCACCTGATCGAGGGCGCCAGGGCGCTTGCCTACCTGCGCGGGCGCAGCTACGTGCTCCCCGAGGACGTCACCGACCTCGCGCCGGACGTGCTGCGGCACCGCCTGGTCCTCACCTACGACGCGCTCGCGGAGGGCAGAACGGCCGATGACCTGATCCTGGAAATCATGCGCCACGTGCGCGCGCCGGAGAAGCCCCTGGAGACCCATGTCCGAGTCGCCGCGCAATCCTGAACAGATCCTGCGCCGTCTGGAGTGGACGGTCATCCGCCGCCTCGACGGCCTGCTGCATGGCGACTACCGAACGCTGTTTCGCGGCGGCGGGCTCGATCTTGCCGATCTGCGCGAGTATCAGTATCACGACGACGTCCGGCACATCGACTGGAATGTGACCGCGCGCCTGGCAACGCCTTACGTGCGCGAGTATCACGAGGATCGCGACCTGACCGCGTGGTTCCTGCTGGACTTGAGCCCGTCGCTCGATTTCGGCTCGGGCACGGTAAGAAAGCGGGGCGTGGCTGGCGATTTCGTCACCGTGCTCGCACGGCTGCTGAGTCGTCACGGCAACCGCGTTGGCGCGCTGTTCTACGGCGACCGCGTCGATACCGTGATACCGGCCCGAAGCGGCCGCCGTCACGTGTTGCACATCCTCCATGCCATGCTCTCGCGTCCGCAGCGCACGCGCTCGGCCGCAACCGATCTGGCCGTTCTGCTGCAGGCCGGGTTTGCGCTGATGCGGCGCCGGTCGCTGGTCTTCATCATCTCCGACTTCATCAGCGCGCCCGGGTGGCCGGCGCTCCTGGCGCGCATCGCCCTGCGGCACGAGGTGGTTGCGGTGCGGCTATTCGATCCGCTGGAGATGGAGATGCCGGATCTCGGCCTGGTGCCCATCCAGGATGCCGAGACAGGGGAACAGCTCTACGTCGACACCCACGATCGCCGCTTCCGCGATCGCTTTGCGCGCCTCGTGGAGCAGCGTGACAAGTCGCTGCGGGCGGCATTCCGGCAGGCCGGTGTCGACGCGCTCGAGCTGTCGACGCAGGACGATCTGGTCGACGCGACGCTGCGCTTTGCCGATCTGCGCAAGCGGCGCAGCCAGCTGGCAGGCGGCGGCGTGTTGCCCCCGCACCTCGAGCCGACGCATGAATTTTCTGTGGCCTGAGCTGCTCTGGCTGCTGCTTGCCGTCCCGGCCCTGGTCGGCTTCTACCTGCTGCTGCTGCGGCGGGGGAAGGATCGCATGCTGCGCCACGCGAGCCTCGCCCTGATCGGGAACGCGACGGATGCGGGGCGGCGGCGATCCGGGCGGGACGTCGTGCCGTTGCTGTTCCTGCTGGCCCTCGTCCTGCTCGTTATCGCCATCGCGCGGCCCACGGCGACGATCACGCTGCCCTCGCTGCATGAGACGATCATCCTGGCGATGGATGTCTCGGGCAGCATGCGTGCGACCGACGTCGCACCGAGCCGCATCGCCGCCGCCCAGAGCGCCGCGCGGGCTTTCATAGCCGACCAGCCGGCGAGCGCCCGCATCGGTGTGGTGTCCTTCGCCGCGGCGGCGTCGGTCGTTCAGCCCCCGACGCAAAGCCGCGAGGACATCCTGGCCGCGATCGATCGGTTCCAGCTGCAGCGCGGGACGGCGATCGGCAGCGGTATCCTGGTGGCGCTGAAGACGATCTTTCCGGACATCGAACTCGATCCGCGCGCTTCGAATCCGCGCCAGGGCACTTTGCGCGCGGGGCCTATGGGCCGGGCAGGGGAAGCGGTCGGGGTGGCGCCAAAAACGGTGGCGCCGGGCTCCTACACCGAGGCGGCCATCATCCTGCTCTCCGACGGCCAGACCACGACCGGGCCGAATCCGGTCGAGGCGGCGCGCCTGGCGGCCGATCACGGGGTACGCATCTACACGGTGGGCATCGGCACCAGCGACGGCCAGATCCTCAGCAGCGAGGGCTGGTCGATGCGCGTGCGCCTCGACGAAGATGCGCTCAAGACGATCGCCGACATGACGCACGGAGCCTATTTCCATGCCAGCAACGCCACCGACCTGAACGCGGTCTACCAGAGCCTTAACACCCGGCTGTCGCTGGAAACGCGGCAGGTGGAAATTACCTCGCTGCTGGCCGCGGCCGCCGGCATCGTGGCGCTGGTTGCGGCGTTTCTGTCCGTGCTGTGGTTCAATCGCATACTCTGACGAACGGGGGATCGCACGATGCAGGTTGGCGACAGCGTATTTCTCATCACCGGTGGCGCGTCCGGCCTGGGCGCGGCCACGGCGCGAATGGTGGTCAAGAACGGCGGCAAGGCGGTTCTGGCCGATCTCAAGCAGGCCGAAGGCACGGCGCTGGCAGCCGAGCTGGGCAGCGCGGCGCAATTCGTCCGCACCGATGTCACCGACGAGCAAAGCGCCAAGGCGGCCGTCGCGGCCGCGCTTGCCGCGTTCGGCGCGGTGCACGGCCTTGTCAACTGCGCCGGGATCGTTCACGGCGAACGCGTGCTTGGCAAGGAAGCCCCGCACGCGCTGGCGAGCTTCAACCGCGTCATCCAGATCAACCTGGTCGGCTCGTTCAACATGACGCGTCTCGCGGCGGAGGCGATGAGCCGCAATGCACCCAATGCCGGCGGCGAGCGCGGCATCATTGTCTATACGGCCTCGGTCGCCGCCTTCGACGGTCAGATCGGCCAGCCTGCCTACAGCGCCTCGAAGGCTGGCCTGGTCGGCATGACCCTGCCGGTCGCGCGCGAGCTGGCCCGCTTCGGGATCCGCGTCATGACCATTGCGCCGGGCCTGTTCCAAACGCCGATGGTCGGCCAGATCCCGGCGGATGTCGCCGAGTCGCTGGGGAAGATGGTGCCGTTTCCTCCCCGGCTCGGCCGACCCGAGGAATTTGCATCCCTCGTCGGCGAGATCATACGCAACGAGATGCTGAACGGGGAGGTGATCCGGCTCGATGGCGCCATTCGCATGGCGCCGAAATAGACCGTCAATCCCGCCGGATGAGCGCAAAGCTGGTGGCAATCATCGCCACGAAGAACACCAGCATCCAGCCGGCGAGAGAAAGGTGCAGGAACTCCCAGCTTTTCTCGGCGCATTCGCCACTGCCTTCGAACACCTTTCTCACCACATCGGCAAATGGCAGCGATTCGAGCATGTAATTCAAGCTCATGCCGCACGCCGGGACCTGGTCCTTGGGCAGCGACTGCAGCCACACCTGGCGGGCGGCGAGCGTGGCGCCGGTGCCGCCGCACAGGAGCTGCAGGACCGCGTAAACAGTAGCCCCGGCGCGCCCCGGATTGTGAAAGCTGGCGACCAGGAAGATGAGTCCCATCGCGGTGACGCATAGCCGCTGCAGCACACACAGCGGGCAGGGGTCGAGATTGAGAAAGTATTGCAGATACAGCGCGTAGGCCATCAGGCCGATGCATACGAGGCAGCCGAGCACGTAGCCGATGCGTCGCGGCGGCAGCAGAATCAGGGCCAGCGAGGTGACTCCGACGATCATCAGCGTGATGCGGTAAGCGGTGAGCGGAGCGTTCGGGCCGGTTGCCAGCTGCAGGTATTCCTGCCCGAGCAGTGCGAGGCAAAGCAGCAGGCCGACCCACGGCCAGGTCAGCGAGGGATAGCGCGGGCTGTTCATGATGAGGCGATCTGGAGTGCCTGGTCGATGTCCCACAGAATGTCGTCGAGCGTCTCGAGACCGACCGAGAGCCGGATCATTTCCGGCAGCACGCCGGCGGCACGCTGTTCCGCCTCGTCGAGCTGGCGATGCGTTGTCGACGCCGGATGGATCACCAGGGTTTTTGCATCGCCGACGTTGGCGAGGTGGGAAAGAAACTGCACGGCTTCGATGAAGCGGACGCCCGCTTCGGCGCCGGCCTTGAGGCCGAAGGTGAGTATGCCGCTCGCGCCTCGCGGCAAATAGCGCCGGGCAAGGGCTTCGTAGCGGTTGCCCGGCAAGGCGGGGTAGTGCACCCAGGCCACGCGCGGGTCCTGGGAGAGGTGCCGCGCGATGGCGAGGGCAGACTCGCAGTGCCGCGGCATCCGCAGATGCAGCGTCTCGATGCCCTGGAGCAGCAGAAAGGCGTTGAACGGCGACAGCGCGGGGCCCAGCGTGCGCATCGCTTCCATGCGCGCCTTCATGGTGAAGCCGAAGTCGCCAAAGGTTTCGTGGAAGATGACGCCGTGATAGCCGCGCGATGGCGTGGTCATTTGCGGGAACTTGCCGTTACCCCAGTCGAATTTGCCTGACTCGACAATCACGCCGCCCATCGTCGTGCCGTGGCCGCCGAGGTATTTGGTGGCCGAGTGGATGACGATGTCGGCGCCGTGCTCGATCGGCCGGCAGAGGTACGGCGAAGCGAGCGTGTTGTCGATGACCAGCGGCACGCCCGCCTCGTGCGCAACTGCCGCCAGAGCGGCCAGGTCGACGACGTTGAGCTGCGGGTTGCCGATGGTCTCGGCGTAGAGCGCCTTGGTATTGGCCCTGACTGCACGGCGGAAACTGTCAGGGTCGTCGGGGTCGGCAAATGTCGTTTCGATGCCGAATTCGGCAAATGTCACCGCGAACTGCGTATAGGTCCCGCCGTAGAGCGTGCGCGCGGCGACGATATGGTCGCCCTGCCTGGCAAGTGTCAGCAGCGCGGTGGTCTGCGCCGCCATGCCGGTTGCCGCGGCGAGCGCGGCGCGCCCGCCTTCCAGCGCAGCCACGCGCTCCTCGAGCACGCAGACGGTCGGATTGGAAATGCGCGAGTAGACGTTGCCGAACGTTTGCAGATTGAACAGGCTGGCCGCGTGATCGGCGCTGTCGAAGACGAACGAAGTCGTCTGGTAGATCGGCAGCGCGCGCGCACCCGTCGCCGCGTCGGGGATCTGCCCCGCATGCAGGCAGAGCGTGTCGAAGCCGTAGTTACGGTCCGCCATCGGCGCTAGATCGGACGCCTCGCCGAGACGATGCCGGTGTTGACGCCCGCCCAGTTCAATCCGCCAAGAATGCGCGCGTGCTCGATCTTGACGCAGCGGTCCATGACCACGTCGAGGCCTGCGGCATTCGCGAGTTGCGCCGCCTCGTCATTGCGTATGCCGAGCTGCATCCACAGCACCTTCGCGCCGACGGCGACCGCGTCTCGCGCGATGGGCAGTATCTCGGCTGGCTTGCGGAAGCAATCGACGATGTCAATCGCCATCGCCGCGCCCTGATGCGCGGAGCGGAGATCGGGATAGCAGCGCTCGCCCATCACCTCCTCATAGGTCGGGTTGACCGGGATGATGCGATAGCCGTGATCGCGCATGTATTTGGCGGCAAAGTAGCTCGGACGGTACCAGCTTGCCGACAGCCCGACGACCGCGATCGTTCGCGACTGCGTCAGGATGCGGCGCAACCCGGCGATATCGTCGACAAGCGGCACGACGTCACAGCGGCCGCACGGCCGCTGCCGTTTGCCGACGGTTCGCAGCGATCGGCCGTTCCGGCGCGGCGGGCGGGGCGACAAGGATAAGCAGCGATTGCAGGCGCATGGCGCACATGGCCGTTTCCTCTTTCGCTTGCCGGCGCAAGAATGCCACGCGGCGGCGCGACTTGATGCCCATAGTGTAATCGAAACGGGTGCTGGACGCGGCGGTAGAATAGCCGCCATGTTCGTGTTCATTGTCCGCCGCAGTCTGCGGGCGGTGCTGGTGCTGCTGGTCATGTCGGTGCTCGTATTCATCGGCGTGTACGTCATCGGCAATCCGATGGACATCCTGGTCAATCCGCTGGCCGATCAGCAGCAGCGCGAGCACGCGATGGCGGCACTCGGCCTCGACCGGCCGGTATGGACGCAATATCTGGTCTTCCTTTCCGCGACGCTGCACGGCGATCTCGGCCAGTCCTTCGTGCACAACACACCGGCGCTGGGCCTCGTCCTCGAGCGGCTGCCGGCGACGCTCGAGCTGGCCGTCGCGGCCATGCTCATTGCCGTCGCGCTCGGCCTGCCACTCGGGCTGTGGGCCGGATTGAGGCCCGGCACCGCGGCCGGCCGCACCATCAGCGCCGGCTCGGTCCTGGGTGTTTCTCTGCCGACGTTCTGGGCCGGCGTGATGCTGGCCATGGTGTTTTCGGCCATCCTCGGCTGGCTGCCCGCGAATGGCAGGGGGCCCACGACGCTCCTGTTCGGCGTCGCCGTGAGTTTCCTGTCGCTCGAGGGCTGGCGCCATCTGCTGCTGCCGGCAATGAATCTCGCCCTGTTCGAGCTCGCCCTGCTCACGCGCCTGATCGCGGCCGGCACGCGCGAGGCGTTGCGCCAGGACTACGTGAAATTCGCGCGCGCCAAGGGTCTCACGAACAGGCGCTTGGTCACCGTCCACGTGCTGCGCAACGCCATCCTTCCGCTAGCCCGCTTCACCGGCCTGGAGTTCGGCTCGGTCATCGCCTTCGCCGTCGTGACCGAGGCCGTGTTCGCCTGGCCGGGTATGGGCAAGCTCCTGATCGACTCGATCCATCGGTTCGATCGGCCCACTGTCGTTGCGTATCTGCTGGTCACCGTTCTGCTGCTCATCGGCGTCAACCTGATCTGCGACATTTTCAGCTCGGCGCTCGATCCACGGTTGCGCCTGAGCGAGGCGAAGGGATAGCCGTCCGTGGCGCGCGACGAAACTGCCTTCCGGCGCACCCTTGCAGGTTTCTTCGCCGGCGCGCCCGCGCTCGTCGCGACGGCGCTGCTCGGGCTGATGCTGCTGGCGGTACTTGCCTTGCCCCTGGTTTCGCCGCAGAACCCCTACGAACTCGCGCCGGCTGATGTGCTGGACGTCCGGCTGCCGCCGGGCTCGGCGGCGAAAAGCGGCAGCACGTTCTGGCTCGGTACCGACGATCAGGGGCGGGACATACTCTGGGCGATCGTCTATGGCTTGCGCACAAGCCTGGCTGTGGGCGTATTGAGCACGCTCATCGCGTTGGCGATCGGGCTCGTGCTTGGGCTCGGCGCGGCATACCTTGGCGGCCGCAGCGAAAAGGTGATCATGCGCATCGCCGGAGTCCAGCTCTCGTTTCCGGCATTCCTGATCGCGCTGCTCCTGCTCGCGGTATTCGGCCAGGGCACGGGGAGGGTCATCGCCGCGCTGGTTATCGTGCAATGGGCCTGTTACGCGCGCACCGTGCGCGGCGCGGCACGGGTGGAGATGGGCAAGGAATATATCCAGGCGGCACATTGCCTGGCGCTCTCGCCTGCGCGTGTGGCATTGCACCACCTGTTGCCCAATTGCCTGCCTACCATCTTGGTCGTGGCTGCCGCCCAGGTGGCGGTGGCGATAGCACTGGAGGCCACGCTTTCGTTCCTGGGCGTGGGCGTGGCGATCAACGAGCCGTCGCTGGGCCTGCTCATCGCCAACGGTTACCGCGATCTGCCGTCCGGCGCATACTGGATCGGCTTCTTCCCCGGCGTTGCGCTTGTGCTCACGATCGTCAGCATCAACCTCGTGGCCGACCGGCTGCGGGCCATTCTGGGCCTCCGGCTGCAGCAATGACCGAGCCGCTGCTGCAGGTCGACGGCCTGCGCGCGCATTTCTTCACTCGCGCGGGTGTGGTCAAGGCGGTCGATGACGTGAGCTTCACGCTCGACCGCGGCGAAGTGCTTGGGTTGGTTGGCGAGTCCGAGTCGGGGAAGTCGACGACGGGCTACTCGATCATGGGGCTTGTCGATCCTCCAGGGCGGGTTGTCGGCGGCCGCATCATGTTCGCCGGCCGCGACCTGGCCACGCTGTCGGCGGAGCAGCTGCGGCAACTTCGCGGCAACCGGATGGCGATGATCTTCCAGGATCCGATGTGCACGCTGAACCCGGTGCTGCGTATCGACACGCAGATGGTCGAAACCATCCTCGCCCACGAACCGGTCCGGCGCGCCGCCGCACGGGCCCGCGCGCGCGAGGCGCTGGAGAGGGTGGGCGTGCCCGAGGCACGGCTCAAGGCGTATCCACACCAGCTCTCCGGCGGCATGCGACAACGGGTCGCCATCGCGATTTCCCTGCTCAACCGACCCGATCTGATCATCGCCGACGAGCCCACGAGCGCGCTCGACGTCACCATCCAGGGGCAGATCCTCTACGAGATGCAGCAAATCTCCCGCGAAACCGGGACGGCGCTCATCTGGATCACGCACGACCTGTCGGTGATCGCGGGGCTCTCCGATCGCGTCGGCGTGATGTACGCCGGGCGCTTGGTCGAGCAGGGCCGAACCGAGGACGTTCTGCGAGCGCCGCGACATCCGTACACGCGCGGGCTGCTCGATTCGGTGCCCGGCAGCGCGGCCCCGGGCGACAAGCTCAAGCAGATTCCGGGCATGACGCCCTCGCGCATCGACCTTCCCCCGGGTTGCGCGTTCCGGCCGCGCTGCCCGTACGCAACCGCCGAGTGCGCGGAAACCCCGCAGATGCGTCCGCACGGCGCAGTTGGCCAGAGCCTGCGCTGCTTTCATCCGCTGCCGCCCCCGGGGTGAGGCCATGATCGCCGTCACGGAACGCACGAACGCCGGGCCCTTGCTCGAGCTCAGGGCGGTCTCGAAGCGCTTTGCCCGGAAGCGCGACCTCGCGGCGCGGATCGCCAGGCTGCTTGGCGCCGACCTGGGCGAGACAGTCGTGCACGCCGTCGAGGGTGTGGACCTGGCGATCGGCGAAGGCGAGGTCGTCGGGCTGGTTGGCGAATCGGGCTGCGGCAAGTCGACGCTGGGACGGCTTGCGGTCGGGCTGCTGCCGCTGTCCGCGGGCGAGCGCCTTTGGCGCGGCGAGAACTGCGACGGCGCGCGCGGCGACGCCTCGCGCCTGCGGCAGCTCAAGATGCAGATGATCTTCGACGATCCGTACGCAGCGCTCGACCCGCACCTGCAGGTGCTCGACATCGTCGGCGAGGCCCCCGTCGCGCACGGGCTGATCGCCCCGCGGCAGCAGATCGAATACGTCGGCTTGCAGCTCAATCGGGTCGGAGTCGATCCGACGCTGATGCGGCGGGTTGCACGCCAGTTCTCCGCCGGCCAGCGCGCTCGGATAGGCATCGCGCGCGCGCTTGCGGTCAAGCCCGACTTTCTGGTCTGCGACGAGCCGGTCGCCGCGCTCGATGTTTCAATCCAGGCACAGGTGCTCAACCTGCTTACCGATCTGCGCGCGGCCCTTGATCTGACCTACCTGTTTATCAGCCGCGACCTCGGCGTCGTGCGCCATCTCAGCGACCGGGTGGTGATCATGTATCTGGGGAGGGTCGTCGAATCAGGGCCCACGCGCGAGATCTTTGCCGCCCCGAACCATCCTTACACCCAGGCACTGCTCGCGGCGGCCGGCAGCCTTGAGCCGAAAAAGCGGACGTTCATACCGGTCAAAGGGGAAATCCCAGGGTTGAGCTCGCCGCCGGCAGGCTGTCCTTTCCACCCGCGCTGCCCGTACGTGATGCCGCGGTGCAAACAGACGCGACCCCCGCTCGACCCCATCGCCCCGGGCCGCTGGTCCGCGTGCTATCTCAACGTGAGCACCGGTTAAGGCGCCGGGCCGGCTTGTTGCGCTGCAGCGCGTTGACCCGTTCCGACGGCGCAGGGTAAAATCAGCTGCTTTGCATGGGGCCTGCATTTTGAATTGCGGGCCACGCTTCTCGGGTGCGCGATGCGCGGCAAGTTGGTCGTCGGCAACTGGAAAATGAACGGCGGCCTGCGGCAAAACGACGCGCTGCTGGCCGAGTTGCGCGCCGGGTGGGTGCCGCTGCCGGGTCGGGAGCTGGTGGTTTGCGTTCCCTATCCGTACCTTTGGCAGGCGCAGGCGGCGCTGTCGGGGTCGGCGATCGGCTTGGGGGCGCAGAACGTCAGCCAATACGCCGGCGGAGCCTACACCGGGGAGGTTTCGGCGGCCATGGTGGCTGAATTCGGTTGCCGCTACGCGTTGGTTGGCCACTCCGAACGGCGAGCGGGGTGTGGCGAGACCGACGCGGTGGTGGCGGATAAGGCGGCGGCGGCGCTGGCTGCGGGCTTGACACCCATCGTCTGCGTCGGCGAGACGTTAGCGGAGCGGGAGGCAGGTACCACCAGCACGGTGGTGTTGCGCCAGTTCGACGCCGTGGCGGCCCGGCTTGGCGATCGTGTCATCACGGCGGTGATGGCCTATGAGCCGGTGTGGGCGATCGGCACGGGACTCACGGCGAGCCCGGATCAGGCGCAGGCGGTGCACCGGCTGCTCCGAGAGCGTCTGGGCCGTCTCGGCGGCGCAGCGGCGACGGTGCCGCTGCTCTACGGGGGCAGCGTCAAGGCGGACAACGCGAAGGCCTTGTTCGCATGCCCGGACATCGATGGCGCCTTGGTCGGCGGTGCGTCGCTCAAGGCGGATGAATTTTTGGCGATTGCTCGTGCCTAAACCGACGGGCCCGGGGAACGCATAAAGGACGGACGAATGGTCTGGGAAACGGTTCTGGTGGGTGTGCATGTGGTGATTGCGGTCGCGCTGGTTGGCTTCGTCCTGCTCCAGCACGGCAAGGGCGCCGACATGGGCGCGGCATTCGGCAGCGGTTCCTCGGGAAGCCTGTTCGGCGCCGCGGGTTCGGCTAATTTCCTTTCCCGTACGACGGCAATCCTGGCCACGGCGTTTTTTCTGTCGAGCCTTGGCCTCACCTATTTCGGATCGATGCGTACCGGGCCGGCGGACGTGATGAAGCAGGGCGCCCCGCAGACCGCGCCGGCGCCGGTTGACAAGGAAACCAAGGCGACCGACGTGCCACAGGGCGCTGCGCCGGCGATTCCCGCCGCGCCGGCACGCGACACCGAATCTAAGCCCATCGACGTACCGAAATGACCGAGCGCGCCGACGTGGTGGAATTGGTAGACACGCTGTCTTGAGGGGGCAGTGGCGTAAGCCGTGTGAGTTCGAGTCTCACCGTCGGCACCAAGAACAAGAAGGGCGCGGCAAATGGGGTCGAGAGACGGCCGCCAGGGCGGCTGGCCACGGCCCCGGGAAACAGCCGGCGATTAGAGGGATTGGATTGATCCGATCATGCTCGAACAGTACTTCCCGATCCTGCTCTTCATCATCGTCGGCCTCGGCATCGGCGTGGTGCTGCTCACGCTCGGCGGCTTCGTCGCACCGAATCGGCCCGACCCGGAAAAGCTTGCTCCCTACGAATGCGGCTTCGAGGCCTTCGAAGACGCGCGCATGAAATTCGACGTGCGCTACTACCTGATCGCGATCCTGTTCATCCTCTTCGACCTGGAGATCGCGTTTCTGTTTCCCTGGGCGGTCGTGCTGCCCGACATCGGCGCGTTCGGCTTCTGGTCGATGATGATCTTCCTCGGCATCCTGGTCATCGGCTTCGTCTACGAATGGAAGAAGGGCGCGCTGGAATGGGAATAGAGCCCGCCACGAAGGTAGACGGCAGCCGCGGACCGGGGCGGCCACTGCCATTGAGCGCCGGCTGTTCGCCCCGTCCCAAGCCGGTGGCGGCACCGGAGACGACCCATGCCCATTGAAGGCATCCTCGAAAAAGGCTTTGTCACGACGTCGCTCGACGCGCTGATCAACTGGGCGCGCAACGGTTCGATGTGGCCGATGACCTTTGGCCTCGCCTGCTGCGCGGTGGAGATGATGCACGCCGGGGCAGCGCGCTACGACCTCGACCGCTTTGGCGTGGTTTTTCGCCCCAGCCCGCGCCAGTCCGACGTGATGATCGTCGCCGGCACGTTGTGCAACAAGATGGCGCCGGCGCTGCGCAAGGTCTACGACCAGATGGCCGAGCCGCGGTGGGTGATCTCGATGGGATCCTGCGCCAACGGCGGCGGCTACTACCACTATTCGTACTCGGTCGTGCGCGGTTGCGACCGCATCGTCCCGGTCGACATCTATGTTCCGGGCTGCCCGCCGACCGCCGAGGCACTGCTCTACGGCATACTCCAGTTGCAAAACAAGATCTGGCGGACCAACACGATCGCACGTTGATGGCGACCAAGATTGAGACGCTCGCCGCCGCGCTCCCCGCGGCGCTTGGCGATGCGCTGCGGAACGTGACGATTGCTTTCGGTGAGGTCACCGCGGTCATCGCTGCGGACCACCTGCCGGCCGCCATGCGCACGCTGCGCGACCGGCCCGAGCTGCGGTTCGCAACGCTGCTCGATGTCTGCGGAGTCGATTACTCGGCCTTCGCCGGTGAGCCTCCCCACGTGGCCGACTTCGGCTCCGATGCGACCCCCCCGGAGCACCAGGTCGAGCTGCCGCGCGGGCGGCGCTTCGCCGCCGTCTACCACCTCCTGTCAGTGGCTCACAACGCGCGCCTGCGCGTGCGCGCGTACGCGCCGGACGACGATTTTCCCGTCCTGCCGTCGATGATCGACATCTGGCCCTCCGCCAACTGGTACGAGCGGGAAGCCTTCGATTTATTCGGCATCGTGTTTGTCGGCCACCCGGATCTGCGCCGCATCCTGACCGACTACGGTTTTGTCGGCCACCCGTTTCGCAAGGACTTCCCCCTCTCCGGGCAGGTCGAGATGCGCTATGACCCCGAGCAGGGGCGCGTGATCTACCAGCCGGTGACCATCGAACCGCGCGAGATCACGCCACGCATCATCCGCGAGACGAACTACGCGGAGAACGAGGGTTTCCGCAAGGGCTGACGACGTGGCGGAGATTCGCAACTACACCATGAACTTCGGGCCGCAGCACCCGGCCGCGCACGGCGTGCTGCGGCTGGTGCTCGAGCTCGACGGCGAGGTGATCCAGCGCGCGGATCCGCATATCGGACTGCTGCATCGCGCAACCGAGAAGCTGGCCGAGTACAAGACCTATGTCCAGTCGCTGCCCTACATGGACCGCCTCGATTACGTCTCGATGATGGTCAACGAGCACGCGTATTGCCTGGCAATCGAGAAGCTGCTCCAGGTCGAGGTCCCGATCCGGGCCCAGTACATCCGGGTGATGTTCGACGAGATCACGCGCATCCTCAACCACCTGCTGTGGCTGGGGGCGCATGCCCTCGATGTCGGCGCGATGACGCCGTTTCTCTACTGTTTCCGCGAACGCGAGACGCTGATGGACTGCTACGAGGCGGTCTCGGGAGCGCGCCTGCACGCGGCGTATTACCGGCCGGGTGGAGTCTACCGCGATCTGCCGGAGCGCATGCCGCAGTACCAGGCATCGCCCATCCACAACGCCAAGGCGGTGGCGCGGATGAACGAGAACCGCCAGGGCTCGCTGCTCGACTTCATCGCCGACTTCACCGCGCGCTTTCCGGGCAACGTCGACGAGTACGAGACGCTGCTCACCGACAACCGCATCTGGAAGCAGCGCTTGGTCGGTATCGGTGTGGTTGCCCCCGAACGGGCGCTCGCGCTCGGTTTCACCGGGCCGATGCTGCGCGGATCGGGCGTGCCCTGGGACTTGCGCAAGAAGCAGCCGTATGCTGCCTACGACCGGATGCAATTCGACATCCCGGTCGGGACCAGCGGCGATTGCTACGACCGCTATCTGGTCCGCGTGCAGGAAATGCGCGAGGCCAACAGGATCATCCGCCAATGCGTCGACTGGCTGCGCCAGAATCCCGGCCCGGTGATCGTCGACAACCACAAGATCGCACCGCCATCGCGGGAACAGATGAAGACCAACATGGAGGAACTGATCCACCACTTCAAGCTCTTCACCGAGGGCATGCACGTGCCGCCCGGCGAGACGTACGCCGCGGTCGAGCATCCGAAGGGCGAATTCGGCATCTACCTTATCTCCGACGGAGCGAACAAGCCTTATCGGTTGAAGATCCGCGCAGCCGGCTTCGCGCACCTCGCGGCGCTCGACGAAATGGCGCGCGGGCATATGATCGCCGACGTCGTGGCCATCATCGGTACGCAGGATATCGTCTTCGGAGAGGTCGATCGATGACCTTCTTCAGACGTTTCGTGCTGCTACTCGCGGCGCCGGCGCTGGCCTGGTCGTTGACGGCGGCTGCCCAGCCGGCCCCTTCGACAAGCGGCAACGCGGCGGTCCAGCCAGGTCTGCAGCCGACTCTTCAGGACGATCAGGCCACGATCGCCGACGGCAAGAAGTGGCTCGAGCTCATCGACGCAGGCAAGACGGGCGAGGCTTGGGACGCAACTGCCGCGTACCTGAAATCCACGGTGGCGCGCAGCGAATGGATCGATGGCCTAAGCGATATCCGCAAGCCATTTGGCAAGCTCGTCTCGCGCACGCCGTCCCGGTTCGCACGCACGCATACAATGCCCAACGCGCCGGATGCCGACTATGCGATCGTCGAGTATGAATCGGTATTCGCGGGCGGCAAGAGCGCGGTGGAGCAAGTCGCCTTCAAGCTCGAAGCCGACGGCGTGTTTCGAGTTTCCGGTTACTTCATCCGCTAGACGCCATGCGCTGCAGCCGCACCCTCAGCACAACCGGCCGCGAGCCGGCGAAGGAGCGGCGCGGCCGGAGGCAGTCGGCAATGCGGGCGACGCGCCCAAAGATTGCGCGCGATCACAGCATCGCCGGCGCGGTCGCCCGCACCAACAGGAGGCATAGCGTCTGCCCATGTTGACCGACGCCGCACTGCGCAAGATCGATCGTGAAATCGCCAAGTACCCGGCCGGCCACAAGCAATCGGCGGTTATGGCGGCGCTGGCCATCGCCCAGGACGAGAAAGGCTGGCTGGCGACGGAAACGATGGATTTTGTCGCCGCGTACCTCGACATGCCGCCGATCGCCGTGTACGAGGTTGCGACCTTTTACGAAATGTACAACACGGCGCCGACGGGCAAGTACAAGCTGACGCTGTGCACCAACCTACCCTGTGCGCTGCAGGGTGCGGCCAAGGCGGCCGCGCACCTTAAGCAGAAACTCGGAATCGGCTTCGCCGAGACCACGGCCGATGGCATGTTCACGCTCAAGGAAGGCGAGTGTCTGGGCGCGTGCGGCGATGCACCGGTGTTGCTGGTCAACAACAAGCGCATGTGCAGCTGGATGCGCCCGGAAGCCATCGACCTCCTGCTCGCCGAGCTTGCCGCGGAGGGCGGAAGATGAACGCACCGGCAGAATTCTTCGACTATGGCCCCGACAGCATCATCATGACGGGCCTGAACGGCAGCAACTGGCGGCTCGCCGACTACGTCGCGCGCGGCGGCTACGGCGCGCTGCGCAAGGTCCTGGCGGAAAAGATTCCTCCAGTCAACGTCATCGCTGAGGTCAAGAAATCGGCGCTGCGCGGTCGTGGCGGCGCAGGCTTCCCGACCGGGCTCAAATGGAGTTTCATGCCGCAGCAGTACAGCGGCGAGAAGTACCTGGTGTGCAACTCCGACGAAGGCGAGCCGGGAACGTTCAAGGACCGCGACATTCTGCGCTATAACCCGCACATCCTGTTCGAGGGCATGGCGATCGCGGCGTATGCGATGGGCTGCAAGCGTGGCTACAACTATGTGCACGGCGAGATCTGGGACGGCTACGAGCGCTGCGAGGAAGCCCTGGAGGAGGCGTATCGGGCGGGCTACCTGGGCGACGACATCCTCGGCAGCGGTTTCACCTTCCACCTTCACAATCACCACGGTTACGGCGCGTACATCTGCGGCGAAGAGACCGCGTTGCTGGAGTCACTCGAAGGCAAGAAAGGCCTGCCGCGCTTCAAGCCGCCCTTTCCGGCGAGCTTCGGGCTCTACGGCAAGCCGACGACGATCAACAACACGGAAACCTTCGCCGCTGTCCCGTGGATCATCAATCACGGCGGCGAAGCGTTTCTGAATCTCGGTCGGCCGAACAATGGCGGCACCAAGATCTTCTCGGTGTCGGGCGATGTGGAGCGGCCGGGCAACTACGAGGTCAGGCTCGGCACGCCGTTCGCCAGGCTGCTGGAGATGGCCGGCGGCGTGCGTGGCGGCCGAGCGCTCAAGGCGTGCATACCCGGCGGGTCTTCGATGCCGGTGCTGCCGGGCGCTGTCATGCTGGCGACCGACATGGATTACGACTCCATCGCCAAGGCGGGATCGATGCTCGGTTCGGGCGCGGTGATCATCATGGACGACAGCCGCTGCATGGTGCGATCGCTGCTGCGACTGTCCTATTTCTATTTCGAGGAATCCTGCGGCCAGTGTACGCCGTGCCGCGAAGGCACCGGCTGGCTCTGGCGCATCGTCGACCGGATCGAGCACGGCGAGGGCAAGAGCGAGGATCTGGACGTGCTGGTGTCCGTCTCGGACAACATTGCCGGACGCACGATCTGCGCGCTGGGCGATGCCGCCGCGCTGCCGGTGAAGAGCTTCATCAAGCACTTCCGCGACGAGTTCCAGTACCACATCGATCACAAGCGCTGCCTGGTGCCGGACTACGTCTGACGGACCCATGACCACGCTCAACCTCGAAGTCGACGGCCAGCCCGTACAGGTGCCCGGCGGCAGCACGGTGATGGACGCCGCGAACAAGCTCGGCATCTACGTGCCGCATTTCTGCTGGCACAGCAAGCTATCGATCGCAGCCAACTGCCGCATGTGCCTGGTGCAGGTGGAGAAGGCTCCCAAGCCGCTTCCGGCCTGTGCGACGCCGGCCAGCGAAGGTATGAAGGTCTGGACCCACTCCGCCGCGGCCGTCGAGGCGCAGAAGGGCGTCATGGAGTTCCTGCTCATCAACCATCCGCTTGACTGTCCGATCTGCGACCAGGGCGGCGAATGCCAGTTGCAGGATCTCGCCGTGGGCTATGGCGCGTCGAATTCGCGCTACCTGGAGCCCAAGCGCGTGGTGCTGAACAAGAACCTGGGCCCGTTGATCGCGACCGACATGACGCGCTGCATCCACTGCACGCGCTGTGTGCGCTTCGGCCAGGAGATCGCCGGGGTCATGGAGCTCGGCATGATCGGTCGCGGCGAGCACGCCGAGATCATCACCTTCGTCGGCCGGACCGTCGATTCGGAGCTCTCCGGCAACGTCATCGATCTGTGCCCGGTCGGAGCGCTGACGTCGAAGCCGTTTCGCTACAGCGCGCGAACCTGGGAACTTGCGCGACGCAAGTCGGTGAGCCCGCACGACAGTCTCGGCAGCAATTTGGTCGTGCAGGCGAAGAACGATCGGGTCATGCGCGTCGTGCCTCTGGAGAACGAAGCGATCAACGAATGCTGGCTGTCGGACAAGGACCGCTTTTCCTACGAGGGTCTCAACTCGGAGGACCGCCTGGTCCGGCCGATGCTCAAGCGCAACGGGCAATGGGTCGAGACCGACTGGCAGGTCGCGCTCGAGCACGTCGTGCGCGAGCTCAAGCGCATCCGGCAGCGCGATGGCGCCGCTGCCCTCGGGGCGCTGGTATCGCCGCATTCGACGCTCGAGGAGATGTATCTGGCGCAGAAGCTCGTCCGCAGCCTGGGTTGCGAGAACATCGACCATCGCCTGCGCCAGTCCGACTTCAGCACCGATGGCCAGCGCGAAGGGGCGACCTGGCTCGGCATGCCGATCGCCGAGTTCGCTGCGCTCGACCGTCTGCTCATCGTCGGCAGCTTTCTGCGCAAGGACCATCCGCTGCTCGCGCAGCGGCTGCGGCAAATGACCAAGAAGGGCGCGCAGCTCGCGCTCGTGCACAGCGCCGACGACGAGCTGCTGCTCAAGGTGGCGCAACGGGCGATCGTCGCGCCATCGGCGCTGCCGCGCTTGCTGGCCGAAGTCGTCGTCGCCGCGGCAGCGGCGGCTGGCGCCGCGGTGCCGCCCGCGCTCGCCGCGATTGATCCCTCGCCGGGGGCCAAGGCGATTGCCGCGATACTGGCGGGCGGCGAGCGCCGCGGCGTGTTTCTCGGCAGCTTCGCCGACTGGCATCCGCGCGCTTCCCAGTTGCATGCGCTCTGCAAGGCCATCGCCGATCTCACCGGCGCGACGCTGGGCTTTCTCACCGAAGCGGCCAATTCGGTCGGTGGCACCGTTGCCGGTGCCTATCCGCGCAAGACGGGGCTGCATGCCGCGGCGATGCTCTCCGACCCGCGCAAGGCCTATCTGCTGCTCCATGTCGACCCCGAACTCGACACGGCCGATCCGGCGCGCACGCGCGCCGCGCTCTCCGCCGCCGAGTTCGTCGTCGCGCTGTCGCCTTTTAAGTCCGGTGCCGCGGCCCATGCCCAGGTGCTGCTGCCGGTGGCCCCGTTCACCGAGACCGCCGGCACCTTCGTCAACTGCGAGGGGCGGATGCAGGCCTTCAACGGCGTCGTGCCACCGCTCGGCCACACGCGCCCGGCATGGAAGGTCTTGCGCGTGCTCGGCTCGCTCTTCTCCTTGCCCGGATTCGACTACGACAACATCGAGGCAATCCGGGGCGAGTTGCCGCGCGCCGACGAAATGGGCAACTGGCTGTCCAATGCAACGGGCACGCCGCTCGAGGCGTTCGGACCGCCGTCCGGACCCAACGGGCTCGAGCGCATCGCCGAGGTGCCGATCTACGCCGCCGATCCCCTGGTGCGGCGCGCGGCGTCGCTGCAGAAGACGCGCGATGCCAGGGCGCCTTCGGCGCGCATGAACGCGACCACGCTGGCCCAGCTCAAGCTGTCGGACGGCGCGGCCGTTCGCGTCCGCCAGGGCGGAGGCGAGACCATGCTTACGGCGGAGCTCGATCCGGGCGTGCCGGACGGCTGCGTGCGCGTGGCCGCCGCGCATCCGGCGACCCGGACCCTGGGACCGATGTTCGGCCCCATGGCCGTGGAAGGCCTGTGATGGAAGCGGCGCAGGAATTCTTCGGATGGGCCTGGCCGGGCGTGTGGACGCTCGCCAAGATCGTGGCCATCGCGCTGCCGCTCATCCTCAGCGTGGCCTATCTCACCCTGGCCGAGCGCAAGATCATCGGCTGGATGCAGGTGCGCATCGGCCCCAACCGCGTCGGTCCACTGGGGCTGCTGCAGCCGTTCGCGGACGTTTTCAAGCTGGTATTCAAGGAAATCATCGTCCCGACCGGCGCCAACCGCTACCTGTTCTTCCTCGCGCCGCTGCTTTCCATCGGCCCGGCCCTGGCGGCCTGGGCGGTAATCCCGTTTGCCGACTCGCTGGTGCTCGCCAACATCAATGCGGGTCTGCTGTACGTGATCGCATTGTCCTCGATGGGTGTCTACGGGATCATTCTCGCCGGCTGGGCATCGAACTCGAAATACGCGTTTCTCGGCGCGCTGCGCTCGGCGGCGCAGATCGTCGCCTACGAGATCGCGATGGGGTTTGCCTTGGTCGGCGTGCTCATGGCGGCCTCCAGCCTGAACTTGAGCGATATCGTGCGCGGGCAGACGGGCGGGTTCTGGCGCTGGTACATCTGGCCGTTGCTGCCCCTGTTCGTGGTCTACCTGGTTTCCGGCATCGCCGAGACCAACCGCCATCCGTTCGACGTCGCCGAGGGCGAATCGGAGATCGTCGCGGGCTTTCACGTCGAGTATTCCGGCGTCGCGTTCGCGGTGTTCTTCCTCGCCGAGTACATGAACATGATTCTCATCGCGACCCTCTGCGCGACCATGTTCCTCGGCGGCTGGCTGGCGCCTGTGCCGCAGTTGAACGACATCGCCGTGTCCGGGATCCGTGTCCTGGGTGACGGCTTCGGCTGGCTGTTCGTCAAGGTGTGCGCGGTGTTGTTCGTCTTTCTCTGGATCCGCGCCACCTTTCCGCGCTACCGCTACGACCAGATCATGCGCCTGGGCTGGAAGGTCTTCATTCCCGTGACGCTGGTTTGGATAGTGCTCCTCGGCGCGCTGCTGCAGACGCGCTGGGCCTTCCTGGTTCACTGACGCGAGACGGCGATGCTCCGGCGCATCAAGGACTTCTTCAACACCTTCCTCCTGCTGGAATTGTTCCGGGGGCTGTGGCTTACCGCTCGCCGCATGCTGGCGACCAAGGTGACCATACAGTATCCGGAGGAAAAGACGCCGATGAGTCCGCGCTTCCGGGGCCTGCACGCGCTGCGCCGCTACCCCAACGGCGAAGAGCGCTGCATAGCCTGCAAGCTGTGCGAGGCGGTCTGCCCTGCACTGGCGATCACGATCGAATCCGAAGAGCGCGCCGACGGAACCCGGCGTACGACCCGTTACGACATCGATCTCACCAAGTGCATCTTCTGCGGCTTCTGCGAGGAAAGCTGCCCGGTGGACTCGATCGTCGAGACGCGCATCCTCGAGTACCACGGCGAGAAGCGTGGCGACCTGATCTACACCAAGGAAATGCTGCTCGCCGTCGGCGATCGTTACGAGGCACAGATCGCCGCCGACCGGGCCGAGGACGCGAGGTATCGATGACGTTCCAGAGCGGGATCTTCTATGCCTTTGCCGCGCTGCTGACATTCTCCGCGGTGCTGGTGGTCACGACGCGCAATCCCGTGCACGCCGCCCTGTGGCTCGTGCTGTCGTTCTTCAGCGCCGCCGGAGTGTGGCTGCTGCTGCAGGCCGAATTCCTGGCGATCGCGCTGGTGCTGGTCTACGTCGGCGCGGTGATGGTGCTGTTTCTGTTCGTGGTCATGATGCTCGACATCAACTTCGACAAGCTGCGCGAGCGATTCAGGAGCTACATTCCGGTGGCGGCAACGGTCGGTGTCCTGGTCCTGTTCGAGATGGCGCTGGTGCTCATCGGCGGGTACTTCGGCACGGGCGCGGCACCGCCTCCGGCGGCCGGCGCCGGCTACAGCAACACCAAGGCGCTCGGGGCCAGGATCTACACCGACTATGCCTATCCATTCGAGATCGCCGCCATGATCCTGCTCGTCGCGATCATCGCGGCGATCGCCTTGACGCATCGTCGCCGGCGCGCAACAAAGTATCAGAATCCGGCCGCGCAGGTACGCGTGCAGCGCAGCGACCGGCTGCGCATCCTCGATATTCCGGTCGAAAAGGGCGACGGTTCTTGAACCAGGACCGGCGCCCTGGGCGCCGGCAACAGGGAGGGGCAAACGTGTCGTACTTGTCGCAGCCGACGCTGTCGCATTACCTGGTCCTGGGTGCGATCCTGTTCGCGATCAGCGTGATCGGCATCTTTCTCAATCGGCGCAACGTGCTCATCATGCTGATGGCGATCGAGCTCATGCTGCTCGCCGTCAATCTCAACTTCATCGCGTTCTCGCGCTTCCTCGGCGATACCTCGGGCCAGATTTTCGTGTTCTTCATCCTCACGGTCGCGGCCGCGGAGTCGGCTATCGGGCTCGCGATCCTGGTTCTGCTGTTCCGCAACATGGGTTCGATCGACGTGGAGAAATTCGGCCAGCTCAAGGGATGACGCGCGGATGACCATGCAACAGCTCTACCTGCTCGTGCCGGTCGCGCCGCTCATCGCGGCGATCGTCGTCGGCCTGGTTGGATCCAAGCTCGGCCGCGCCGCGTCGCACTCGATCTGCATCCTGGGCGTCGCGGCCTCCACCGTGGCCTCGGCGCTGATCCTGCGCGACGTGCTCGCCGGCAACACCTTCAATGGCGAGCTCTACACCTGGATGACAAGCGGGGCGCTCAGATTCTCGATCGGATTCCTGATCGACCCGCTGACGGCACTGATGATAACGGTGGTCAGCTTCGTGTCGCTGATGGTGCATGTCTACACCATCGGCTACATGGCCGACGACCCCGGGTATACGCGCTTTTTCGCCTACATCTCGGCGTTCACGTTCAGCATGCTGATGCTGGTGATGGCGAACAATTTCCTGCAGCTTTTTTTCGGCTGGGAGGCGGTGGGCCTGGTGTCGTACCTGCTGATCGGATTCTGGTATACACGGCCGACGGCAATCTACGCCAGCCTCAAGGCTTTCCTGGCCAATCGCGTCGGCGACTTCGGCTTCGTCCTCGGCCTTGGCCTCATCGTCGCCTACTTTGGCTCGCTTGACTACGCGGCGGTGTTCAAGGGCGCGCCGGCATTGACCGGCGCGACGCTCGGTGGTGGCGAGTCGCAGGTGTCGGTGCTCACCGCGATCTGCATCGGGCTTTTCGTCGGCGCGATGGGAAAGTCGGCGCAATTTCCGCTGCATGTGTGGCTTCCTGATTCAATGGAAGGCCCGACCCCGATCTCGGCCCTGATTCACGCCGCGACGATGGTCACTGCCGGCATCTTCATGGTCGCGCGCATGAGCCCGCTGTTCGAATTGTCCGAGACCGCCCTTTCGTTCGTCACGATCATTGGCGCGACGACCGCCCTGTTCATGGCCCTGCTCGGCGTGGTGCAGAACGACATCAAGCGCGTCATCGCCTACTCGACGCTCTCGCAGCTGGGCTACATGACCGTCGCGCTCGGTGTTTCGGCGTATTCGGCAGCTATCTTCCACCTGATGACGCACGCGTTTTTCAAGGCGCTGTTGTTCCTGGCAGCGGGCTCGGTGATCATCGCGCTGCATCACGAGCAGGACCTGCGCAAGATGGGTGGGCTGAAGAAATACATGCCGATCACCTACTGGACCGCGCTGGTCGGGTCGCTGGCGCTCGCGGGCGTCCCGCCGTTTTCGGGCTTCTTCTCCAAGGACGCGATCATCGACGCGGTCGGTCTGTCGCAGGTCGCGGGGCACGGCTACGCGCAATTCGCGGTGACCGTTTCGGTGTTCATCACCGCGCTGTACACGTTTCGCATGCTGTTCATGGCGTTTCACGGCGAGGAGCGTTTCCGTCATGCCGGCGCGGTCGAGACGCGGCAGGAACCCGCCCATGGCCAGGCCGATGGCCACGGCGAGCCGCACGAGAGCCCCTGGGTCGTGACCGTGCCACTGGTGCTGCTGGCGATCCCGTCGATTTACGCCGGCTGGGCATACGTCGACCCGGTGCTGTTCGGCAACTACTTTGGCGCATCGATCGCGATCGCCCCGCAGCACGCCGGGATGGCGACGCTGATCGAGGAGTGGCGCGGCCCCTGGGCGTTCGTCCAGCACGGCTTGACGACGCTGCCGTTCTGGCTCGCGCTCGCGGGGATCGGGGCGGCGTGGTACCTGTACATCAAGCGCACCGACCTGCCGGCGAGAATTTCCGCTTCCGCGGGTGCCCTGTATCGGCTGCTGGCCAACAACTACTACATCGACCGCTTCAACGACTATTTCTTTGCCGGCGGCTTCCGCCGCATTGGCAGCCTGTTCTCCGACATCGGCGACCGGTCGGTCATCGACGGCTTCTTCGTCAACGGCAGCGCAAGGCTTGTCGCCGCGACGTCGGCGGTCCTGCGGCAGATCCAGTCTGGCTTCATCTATCAATACGCATTCGCCATGGTCCTGGGCATCGTCGTCTTCCTGTTCTGGTGGCTGACGCTGCGGGTCATCTGATGCTTCCCTACCTCAGTCTCGCCATCTGGGTGCCGATCGTCGCCGGGGTGCTGGTGCTGGCACTGCATCGCGACGGCGATGCCGCGGCCGCCCGCTGGCTGGCGCTGGTCGGCGCGCTGGCGGGGTTCGCGGTAACCATTCCGCTGTACACGCGCTTTGCGGTCGGCACCGCCGAGATGCAGTTCATCGAGACCATCGAGTGGATTCCACGCTTCAACGTCAACTACCTGCTTGGTGTCGACGGCATCTCGGTCCTGCTCATCCTGCTCAACAGCTTCATCACCGTCCTCGCCGTCTGGGCCGGGTGGGTGGTCATCGAAAAGCGGGTCGCGCAATACATGGCGGCGTTTCTGATTCAGTCCGGGCTCATCAACGGCGTGTTCGCGGCGCTCGATGGGGTGCTCTTCTACGTCTTCTTCGAAGCGATGCTGATCCCGATGTATCTGATCATCGGCATCTGGGGCGGCCCGAATCGGGTCTACGCGGCGCTCAAGTTCTTTCTCTACACATTTATGGGCTCGGTGCTGATGCTCGTCGCGCTGATCTATCTGTACTCGGTGAGCGCGAGCTTCTCGATTCTGGAGTGGTACCAGCTGCCGTTGTCGCTCAAGACGCAGGTATGGCTGTTCTCCGCCTTCTTCGTGGCCTTCGCCGTCAAGGTGCCGATGTGGCCGGTCCACACCTGGCTCCCCGACGCGCATGTCGAGGCCCCGACCGGCGGCTCGGTCGTGCTCGCCGCCATCACGCTCAAGGTTGGAGGCTACGGTTTCTTGCGCTTCATTCTGCCCATCCTGCCCGATGCCAGCCACTACCTCGCCGGATTCGTGATCACGCTCTCGCTCATCGCCATCGTCTACATCGGCTTCGTCGCGCTGGTGCAGCCGGACATGAAAAAGCTCATCGCGTACTCGTCGATCGCGCACATGGGCTTCGTGACACTGGGCTTCTTCCTGTTCAGCCAGCTCGGGATCGAAGGCGGCCTCGTGCAGATGATCTCGCACGGTTTCGTGTCCGCCGCCCTGTTCCTTTGCGTCGGGGTGCTTTACGACCGCATGCACAGTCGCCTCATCGGTGATTACGGGGGGGTGGCGAACACCATGCCCCGGTTCGCGGCGTTCGCCATGCTGTTTGCGATGGCCAACGCCGCGTTGCCCGGCACCAGCGGTTTCGTCGGCGAGTTCATGGTGATCCTCGCCGCGGTCAAGGCCAATCTGTGGCTCGGCTTCCTCGCCGCAACCATCATGATCCTTGGCGCGGCCTATACGCTGTGGATGTACAAGCGGGTCTGGTTTGGCGATGTGGCCAACGCCCGCGTGGCCGCGCTCAAGGACGTGTCGAAGCGCGAGTTCTGGCTGCTGGCCACGGTCGCCGCAGCGGTCCTCGCGCTCGGCATCTACCCCAAGCCGTTTACCGACGTGATGCACGCCTCGGTGGCCGACCTGCTCACCCACGTGGGCAGGAGCAAGCAATGACCGCCTCCACCGCGACCGTTGCCTTCAACTTCGCCGCCGCCATCCCGGAGATGGTGCTAGCCGCTTCGGCCTGCGTCATCCTGGTGGTCGACCTTTTCGTATCCGACGCCCGGCGCGGGATCAGCTACTGGCTGACGCAACTCGCGCTGCTCGCGGCGGCATGGCTGACATTGACCTCTCCCGACGACACGCCGCTGCGCGCACTGGGAGGAATGTTCGTTGCCGACAAGCTGGCGAGCGTGCTGAAGATCTTTGCCTACATCGCCGTTTCGCTCACGCTGTTCTACTCGCGCACCTACCTCACGGTGCGGGGTCTGTTTCGCGGCGAGACTTTCGTGCTGACGCTGACCGCACTGCTCGGGATGCTGGTGATGATCTCGGCCAACAACTTCGTGCCGCTGTATCTGGGGCTCGAGCTGATGTCGCTGTCGCTGTATGCACTGGTCGCTCTGCAGCGTGAGTCCGAGCGCGCCATCGAAGCGGCGATGAAGTATTTCGTCCTTGGCGCGCTGGCGTCGGGCCTGCTGCTCTACGGCATGTCGATGATCTACGGCGCGACCGGGACGCTGGATATCGGCGGTGCGGCCGAGGTGATGGTGCGCGGTCACCCCAACCGGACGATTCTCCTCTTCGGGCTGGTCTTCATCGTCTCCTCGATCGCGTTCAAGCTGGGCGCCGTCCCGTATCACATGTGGGTGCCGGATGTATACGACGGGGCTCCCACCGCGATCACGCTGTTCATCGGCACGGCACCGAAGCTGGCCGCGTTCGCGTTCGCCATGCGCCTGCTCGTCGGCACGCTATCCGCGCTCGCATTTGACTGGCAAGGCATGCTGCTGGTGCTGTCTTTGCTGTCGATGATCCTGGGCAATGTCGTCGCCATCGCCCAGACCAACATCAAGCGCATGCTCGCCTATTCGACCATCGCCAACATGGGCTTCATGCTCATGGGCTTGCTCGCGGCGAACAACGATGGCTACAGCGCGGCGATGTTCTATGTGATCGCTTACGTGCTGACGACCCTGGTCGGTTTCGGCATGGTGCTGCTGCTGTCGCGCGAGGGATTCGAGGCCGACCGCCTCGACGACTTCAAGGGCCTGAACCAGCGCAGCCCGTGGTTCGCGTTCGTGATGCTGCTGGCGATGTTTTCGCTGGCCGGCGTGCCTCCCACGGTCGGCTTCTATGCCAAGTTCTCGGTGATCTGGGCCGCGGTCGACATCGGGCTGGTCTGGCTGGCAGTGGTCGCCGTGCTGGCCTCGCTCGTCGGCGCATTCTATTATCTGCGCATCGTCAAGCTAATGTACTTCGACGAGCCGGTTGACAGAGAGCCGATCGAAGCGCGCGGCGACACCCGGCTGCTGCTGTCCGTCAACGGCGCCGCGCTGCTGCTGCTCGGGGTTTTTCCACAGATGCTGATGGGGCTATGCGCCCTGGCGCTGACGCATTCTTACTAGCCGGATCCCAGCCTCATGCGCGTCGGTCTTTTCGTCACCTGCCTGGTCGATCTGATGCGGCCGTCCATCGCGTGGGCCGCAGTGCGGCTGCTCGAGTCCGGCGGGGCGGAGGTCTTCGTCCCGCCGACCCAGACCTGCTGTGGGCAACCGGGCTACAACTCCGGCGATCGCGCCGGCGCGAAGGCGCTGGCGGCCAGGGTCGTGGCCGAATTCGAAACCTGCGATCATCTGGTCATCCCTTCGGGGTCGTGCGGGGGCATGATCAAGACCCATTACGCCGATGTGTTCCGCGACGATCCGGCAGGGGCCGCGCGCGCAGCCGCACTGGCCGCGAAGACTCATGAGTTGACCGACTTCCTGGTCAGCGTGCTCAAGGTCGAAGCCGTGCCCGGCACACTGGACGCGACCGTCACCTACCACGACAGCTGCTCGGGCCTGCGCGAGATGGGCGTCAAGACGCAGCCGCGCGCGCTGCTGGCGCGGGTCCGCGGATTGAAACTCAAGGAGATGGCCGATTGCGAAACCTGCTGCGGCTTCGGGGGCACATTCGCGCTCAAGTTCGGCGAGATCTCGACCCGGCTCGCGGACAACAAGTGCCAGAACATTGCCGCCAGCGGGGCGGACGCCGTCGTGCTCGGTGATCTCGGCTGCATGCTCAACATCGAGGGCCGCCTGCGCCGCCGCGGCGACATGAAAACGCGCGTGCTGCATGTCGCCGAGGTTCTGGCCGGCGCGAGTGACACCGACTGAAGGGGCACCATGCAAATCGCCTCGATGCATTTCAAGCAGCGCGCGCACGCCAACATGGCGGACGCGCAGCTGCAGGGCAACCTGCAGAAGATCAAGGGTAAGTTCGTCGCCAAGCGCCGCCAATCGTTGGTCGATCTCGATGATTTCGAGGCGACGCGCGAGGCTTGCCGGGTGATCCGCCAGCACGCCCTCGACAACCTTGACGTCTGGCTTGAAATCTTCGAGCGCAACGCGACCGCGCGCGGCGCGACCGTGCTCTGGGCGGAGACCCCCTCCGAGGTCAACGCGCACGTGCTCGACATCGCGCGCCGTCATGGCGTCAACAAGATCATCAAGTCGAAGTCGATGGTGAGCGAGGAGTCGGAGCTCGACCGGGCGATCGAGGCCGCCGGGCTGGTGGTCGTGGAGACCGACCTCGGCGAGTACATCCTGCAAATCAACGACTACGAGCCGCCGTCGCACATCATCGGACCGGCGCTGCACAAGAGCAAGGAGCAGGTCGCCGACCTGTTCGCCAAGAGGCACTCGACGCCGCGCAAGACCGAGATCAACGAACTGTGCCTCGAGGCGAGGGGGGTGTTGCGGCAGCATTATCTGACCGCCGACATGGGTATCTCCGGCGGCAACTTCTTCGTTGCCGAAACCGGGTCGGTGGTCCTGGTAACCAACGAGGGCAATGCGACGCTGACCACCACGCTGCCGCCGGTTCACGTTGCCATCTCGGGCATCGAAAAGATCGTGCCGACGCTGGAGGACGTGGCGACGCTGATGCGCCTGCTCCCGCGCTCGGCGACGGGACAGTCGATATCGAACTACGTCGATGTTCTGACCGGGGTAAAGGGGCAGGGCGAGTTCCACGGGGCCGAGCACATGTACTTTATCCTCGTCGATGCGGGGCGCTCGGCCGTGCTCGGCAGCGAATTGAGGGAAGCATTGCGTTGCATCCGCTGCGGGGCGTGCATGAATCATTGTCCGGTCTACCAGAGCGTCGGCGGGCATTCCTACGGTTGGGTCTATCCCGGGCCGATCGGCTCGATCCTGACCCCGTCGTACGTGGGACTGGAGAATGCGCTCGACCTGCCCCAGGCCTCGACGCTGTGCAACCAGTGCGGCGTGGTCTGCCCGGTCAAGATTCCGCTGCCTGACCTGCTGCGCAAGCTGCGCGAGCAGCAGTTCGAGCGCAATCTGCGACCCTGGGCCGAGCGCGCCGGGCTGCGGCTGTGGTCGTGGCTCGCCGCACGCCCCCGCCTGTACGCAACGGCAACGCGCGTGGCCGTGCGCCTGCTGCGCGCGATGGGCGGCCGCGAGAGGCTGCTGCACAAGGTGCCTTTCGGCAGCGGCTGGAGCGATGGACGCGACATGCCCGCCCCGGAAGGACGCACGTTTCGCGACCTCTACCGCGCCAGGACGAAGTCGTGAACACGCCGCACATCGTGCCGCGGATGAGCCGCCGTGGCGACGGGCTCGGGACGGAAAACGCCTTCGTCGTCCTGGCCGAAGTCAATGACCTCGTTCGCCAGGGCCGCGACATCGTCTCGTTCTGCATCGGCCAGCCCGACTTCCCGACCCCGGTCAACGTCCAGGACGCGGCAATCGCCGCCATCCGCGCCGGCAGACACGGCTACACGCCATCGGCCGGCATCGACGAGCTGCGCGCGGCGGCCGCGCGCGACATGGGGCAGCGGCGGGGACTCGACATTGCGCCCGACGAGGTCGTCGTCGGCGCCGGTGCCAAGCCGTTCATCGCCTACGCCATCGCCTCGGTAACCGATTACGGCGTCGGCGACGAGGTAATCTACCCGGTGCCCGGGTTTCCGATCTACGAGTCGCAGATCGTCGCCAACGGCGCGGTGCCGGTACCCATTCACCTGCGCGAGGCCCGCGATTTCGCCTTCGACCCGCACGAGCTCGAAACCAAGATTACCGACCAAGACGCGGCTGTTGATCCTCAATTCACCGCACAACCCGACCGGCGGCAGCCTGAGACGCAGCGATCTGGAGGCGATCGCCGACATCCTGCGCCTGCACCCGCAGGTGTGGATCTTTGCCGACGAAATCTATTCGCGCCTGCTCTATGACGGCGAGTTCGTGTCGATCGCGGGGCTTCCCGGCATGCGAGACCGCACGATCATATCCGACGGCGCGTCCAAGACCTGGGCGATGACCGGCTGGCGCATCGGCTTCGTTGCCAACCGGGCGCTCGCGCCGGTGTTCACGCGCTGGATCACCAACACCGAGTCCTGCGCTTCGCAGATCAGCCAGTGGGCGGCGCTCGAGGCAATCACCGGTCCCGCAGGATGCCGCCGAGGCGATGCGGCGCTCGTTTCTCGAGCGCCGCAACCTCATTGTCGGCCTGCTCAATGGCGTGCCGGGGATCGAGTGCAAGACTCCGGGCGGTGCGTTTTATGCCTGGCCCAATGTGACCGAGGCCTGCAAGCGCACGCGCTGCGCCGACTCCGAGCAACTGCGCAAGCGGCTGCTCTACGAGGCGGGTGTTGCGGTTCTGGCCGACATCCATTTCGGCCGCCGGGTCCCGGGCGACGGGCAGCACATCCGCTTTTCCTACGCTGCGTCGCGGGAAGCGATCGAGGACGGCGTCGCGCGCATCGACGCCTTCGTGCGCCGCGGCGGCAGGTAGACGGTGAGCTCCGCGCGCGACAACGTCCTGGGCCGGGTGCGCAAGGCGCTCGGCAAGCGCTGAGGGCGAGGCAACCGCCTTCGCCGCCGCCGAAGCGGAGATGATGGCACACGGGCAGGGCCCGCGGCCTGTGCTCGCAGGTGATCGTGTGCTGCGCTTCATACTGCGCGCGCGCGCCATGGAAAGCAGCATCGAGCGCATCGCCGGGCGCGCCGCGATCCCGGCTGCGGTGGCGAGCTACGTCGACGGACTGCGGCTGCCGCCGGCGCCGGCCGGGGAGAAATCGCGCGCGGGCGTTTGCTGGCCGGAATTGGCCTCGCTCGATTGGGCGGGCGCCGGCCTGGACATCGAGGCGCGGCCGACGCAGGGCAACGACCGGCTCGGCATAACCGGCGTGTTCTGTGCCATCGCCGAGACCGGAACGATGGTCCTCCTCGCTGCCGCGGACGCTCCGACGGCGAGCGCTCTGCTTCCGGATACGCACGTGGCCATCGTGCCCGCGAGCCGCATCGTCGACGGCATGGAGGACGCCTTTGCCCTGATACGGCACGAATGCGGGCAACTGCCGCGCGCCGTCAACATGATTTCAGGTCCTTCGCGCACCGGGGACATCGAGCAGACGATCGTCCTCGGCGCGCATGGGCCGTTCAGGGTGCACATCCTCATCCTCGATCGCTAAAGCGTGCCGCCGTACCGCCGCCCGTCGCGCCCTGCCGCTGCCGGATTGGAAGTCGACGCGGGAGCGGCGCTGGCAAGTGTGCGGCCGCCGCGGGGCGCCGGGGCGGACGGAAACCGGGCGCAAGCAGACGGCCAGTTCTCGTGGCGCCAATCCCTGTGGTAAGCGCGATTGGTCGATGTGCAGGTCGCGTCGCCGGCGTCGTGGGTCGTTGTCGCTCCCGCCGCGCGCCGGCTAAGGGGGATCAGGATAGGGGTTGGAGCGGGGCCCGCACGTCCGGGTCGATGGCCATCGGCTACGCGCGCAGAGGTTGGCGCTGCGTGCCTGCCCAGCGGGTGGCGGTCGGTCCAGCTGGGATTTCGTCTCCGGCCGCTGGGAGCGCTCGGTCCGGCGCCATACCGGCTGCGGCGAGACGTTCCGGGCAGGCACCCCGGACCCCAGGCCCCGTCCACCGAAGGGCGCGACCCATCCGGCGCGTGAAATGGCCGCAACCAAGGGATTTGTGGCCCGGGGCGGTGCCGCAGGCGGTATTTTTGTGCCGCCCGTTGTAGCCTTCATCGCTTGCAGCCTCCCAAACGGGCTGCCTAGCCCCCACTTGCCGCGGACCGGTCGTGCCGGCCGATCCATGGCAAGCTCCTTGCTTGTAACTACCCGGTTGGACCCTTAGACTGCCAAGGCCGTCCCCTAATGGGGGCGGCCGCAGAAGATCGGACCCTAGCCCGTGGCGATGGCGCTGACCAAATCACTGACCCGCCTCGATTCCCCGACGCAGCAGACGCACGGCGAGGGGGTGGAGCGGGAAGCACTGCTTGCGCTTTCCCAGCGCAAGCTGAATGCGCTCGGCCTGCCGGTCTGCTACATCGACGCCGGCCAGCGCTACCGCTTCGTCAATCGCTCCTTCCTCGACTGGACCGGCAAGGTGGCGGGAGAAATCATCGGCCGCGAAATCGTCGAGGTCGAGGGCCGCGAACTCTATCAACTCTATAACGCCTACGTCGAAGCCGCGCTGTCCGGGGAGCGGGTGAGCTTCGAGCGCCAGCTCTCCAGCGCCAAACGCAACGCGTTCTGGATCCGCGTCGACTATTATCCCGATCGCGGGCCGCGCGGTGACATCCGGGGCCTGCTTGCCACCTACACCGACGTCGACACCGTCAAGCGGCTCGAGCTCGAGGCGGGCGAACGCGAGCACCGCCTGCGCATCGTGACCGACAGCGTCGGCCTGCCGATCTTCTACTTCGACCGGGCGCTGCGCCTGCGCTTCGCCAACAAGCCGTACGGCACTTACATCGGTGCCCAGGTCGACGATCTGCTCGGCCAGCCGCTGAAGAATTTCGTGGCGCCGGATGCGCTCGCCGAAATGCAGGGTTACATCGAGCGGGCGTTTGCCGGTGCGACGGTCAGCTACGATCGCCGCGAGCGCCCGGCTTCCGGTGAGCTGCGCTGGGTGCGCATCACGCTGTTTCCCGACCGCGAGCCGGGCGGGCGAATTGGCGGCGCCTTCGTTGTCCTTAACGACATCGAGGACGATGTCCGAATCCGGGAGGTGCTGAAGGCACAGGAAGCGCAGCTGCGACTGTTCGCCGACAACATCCCGGGTCCGATCGCCTACCTTGACAAGTCGCTGCGCTACACCTTCGTCAACCAGGCGTTCGCCAACTGGCTGTGTCGTCCGCAGGACCAGATCTACGGCAAGACCCCTTACGAGGTGATGCCCTCGGACGTGACGGCGTTCCTGCGGCCGATCATCCGCCGCGCCCAGGAAGGCGAGAACGTCGAATACGAGCGCGTCGGCAAGTCGGTCGACGGCCAGCGACGATGGATGCACGGACGCATCGCCCCGGATCTGGACGGCACCGGCAAGGTCCGCGGGCTGTATTGCACCGAATACGACATCCATGATCTGAAGTTGACGGAGCAGGCGCTGGCGACGCGCGAGGAACAGCTCAGGCTGTTTACCGACAACATTCCCGAGCCGGTGGTCTACGTCGACCAGGATCGCAGCTATACCTTCGTTAACGATGCGTTCCTGCGCCTGGTTGGGCTGGAGCGCGACGACGTGCTCGGCAAGTCCGCGGCGGACGTGCTCGGCGCTGACGTGGTCGAGTTCCAAACGCCGTACCTTGAGCGTGCCGCGCGTGGCGAGAGCGTCACCTACGAGCGCGAAAGCACCGATGCCAACGGCCGCCAGCGCTGGCTGCGCAACCGCATCGTTCCCGATTTCCGCTTCGACGGGACGATCAAGGGCTATTACATCGTCGGCCACGACATCACCGACCTGAAACAGGCGCAGGACGCCCTGGCCGCGCGCGAATCGCAGTTGCGCGCGATCATGGATGGCGTGCCGGCGCCGGTGGCATACATCGACCGCGACGAGCGCTGCCAATACGTCAATCGCACCTTCCTGCATTATTTCGGGCTGACCTCGGAGCAGATCTCCGAGCTGCGCTTGCGCGACGTCGTCGGACACGGCATCTACCAGAGCGCGCAGGTCATGCTCGCCCGCGCGCTGCGGGGCGAATCGACGTCGTTCGACCGTCTGGTGCCGGGCGCCAACGGCGTACGTCGATGGATGACGATCCGCGTCGTGCCGGACATGAGTGCGGAGCGCGAGATCGCCGGCGCGTTCGTGCTCATGAACGACATCCATGGCCTGAAGCAGGCGCAGGAAGCCTTGCGCGCAAGCGAGGCCGAGCTCAGGCTCATCATGGACAACGTTCCGGCACGGGTGGCCTACATCGATCGCGAGTACCGATTCCGGTTCCTCAACCGCCACAACGAGGAATGGCTGTCGGAAAGCCGCAAGGAGCTAACCGGACGCCGTATCGGCGAGGTGGTGGGCGAGGCGCGCGGCCGCCAGCTACAACCGCTGCTAACCCGCGTGCTCGCCGGCGAAACGATCTCGACCGAGCAGCTCCTGGTGCAGCCCAACGGCGAGCAGCGCTGGGAATCGATCCACTTGGCCCCCAACCGCGACGGCGAGGGCAACGTGATCGGCATCTATGCGGCGCATACGGACATTCACGATCAGAAGCGCAACGAAGAGGCACTGCGCCGCGCCAACTGGATGCTGTCCTCGCATATCAACAACACGCCGCTGGCGGTGCTCGAGTGGGATCGGGATTTCCGCCTGGTGCGCTGGTCACCACAGGCGGAGAACATCTTCGGCTGGCGGGCCGAGGAAGTGCTCGGCATGCCCCTTACGGGCAGCCAGCTCACCCACGAATCGGATCGCGAGACGGTGGTCGAGCTGATCAACAAGCTGATGAGCGGCGACGAACCGCGGGCCACGGGGCTCAACCGCAACTATCGCAAGGACGGCGAGACGATCTGGTGCGAGTGGTATCACTCCTGCCTGCTCGACGAGCAGGGGCGTATCGTATCGATCCTGTCGTTCGTGCAGGATGTCTCCTCGCGTATCCAGGCCGAGGAGCGGCTGCAATACCTGGCTACGCGCGACGCGCTCACCGGGCTGCCGAACCGGGTGCTGCTACAGGAGCGGCTCACACAGGCCATTGCCCAGGCCCGGCGCAGCCATCAGTGCGTCGGCGTGCTGTTCATCGATCTCGACCGGTTCAAGAACGTGAACGACACGCTGGGACACCGCATCGGCGACGAGTTGCTCAAACGCGTGACGGCGACGCTGTCGCACGCCCTGCGCGAATCCGATTTGCTGGCGCGTCTCGGCGGCGACGAGTTCATGGTCATTGTCGAGGATTTCGACGATCCCGAAGTTCTCAATCGTGTCGCGCAGAAGCTGCAGGATGCGGTAACGCGGCCGTTCAAGGTCGAGGAGCACGACATCTACGTCACCTCGTCGATCGGCATCTCGGTCTACCCGGATGACGGAGACGCGCCCGAGGAGTTGCTCAAGCACGCCGACGTTGCGATGTACCGCTCCAAGGAGCTCGGGCGCAATACCTACCAGTTCTTCGACGCCGATCTGGCCGCGCGCCGCCTCGAACAGCACACGCTGGAAACGGCGCTGCGCACCGCGGTCAACGAAGGGGCGCTGATGCTGCATTACCAGCCGGTGGTGCGCATCAATGACAAGGCCATCGTCGGCGCCGAAGCATTGCTGCGCTGGCATGACCCGGAGCACGGCGACGTGCCGCCGAAAGTGTTCATCCCGCTGGCCGAGGAATCCGGCCTGATCCATAAGATTGGAGAGTGGGTCATGCGCACCGCCGCAACGCAGTGCGCGGAGTGGCACCGGGCGGGTCTGCCCCTAACCGTGTCGGTAAACCTTTCGGGCCGCCAGTTCTATAACGAGGAGCTGGCGCAGCGCATCTCCGAAATCGTACGCGAGGCCAACTGCAAGCCGGAGTGGATCGAGCTCGAGGTCACCGAGTCGAGCCTGCTGCACGACCTCGATTCGATCAAGAAGGTCTTGCAGCAGCTGCGCGAAGAGGGTTTCGCGGTCGCGATCGACGACTTCGGCACCGGCTATTCGAGCCTGTCCCACCTCAAGCATTTTCCGATCGATACGCTCAAAATCGACATCTCGTTCATCGCCGATATCGAGACCGATCCGGGTGACGCCGCCATCACCGAGGCGATCATTGCCCTGGCGCGCGGTCTGGGGCTGCGGGTCGTGGCGGAGGGGGTGGCCACGCGCGAGCAGTTCGATTTCCTCGGCGAGCGCGGCTGCCACTGCTTCCAGGGATTCTTGATCTCCGCGGCGCTTCCGGCAGACGCATTCGCCGAATTCAGCCGGACGAAGCACTAGCAGGTTGTTGAAATTCGGCTTGTAAGTCCAGTAATTGCGGCTATCGTTCGATTAAGGGTTTTCATTGTTTGTCCTTCGAGGTTCGAGCGATGCGTGGTGCCGATTCGATGCAGGAAGGCCTGTTCACGGTGGCGAAGCTGGATTCCTTCGTGCCGGCCGATCATCCATTGCGGCTGATTCGCGTGTTGGTGAACGATGCGCTGACGGCGATGAATGCGCAGTTCAACGCGATCTACGCCGCTAGCGGGCGGGACTCTATTGCGCCGGAGAAGCTCATTCGCGCCCTGCTGCTGCAGGTGTTCTATTCGATCCGCAGCGAGCGGCAGCTGTGCGAGCAGTTGCACTACAACCTGCTGTTTCGCTGGTTCGTCGGTCTGGCGCTCGATGATCCGATCTGGGATCACTCGACGTTCACGAAGAATCGCGACCGGTTGCTGGCGCATCAGGTAGTGGAAGGCCTCTTTGCTGAGGTCCTGCGCCTGGCCGATAGCCGTGGCTTGCTGTCTAAGGAACACTTCTCGGTCGATGGCACGTTGATTCAGGCGTGGGCGAGCCAGAAGAGCTTTCGGCCGAAGGACGGCACCGATGACCAGCCCCCTGGCGGCGGCGGGCGCAATGCTCAAGCGGACTGGAAAGGGCAGCCGCGGAGCAATGACACCCATGCCAGCACCACCGATCCCGACGCCAGGAGCTATCGCAAGAGCCATAACACGGCATCGATCCTCTGCTACCAAGGTCATGTACTGATGGAGAACCGGAATGGCTTGGTGGTTAGCGCCGTGGTCTCCTATGCCGATGGCTTCGGCGAACGCAGAGCGGCTTTGGCCATGCTCGACGCGATGCCGACCACGGCCCGTCGCCGCAGCCTCGGCGCCGACAAAGCCTACGACACACGCGATTTCGTGACCGGGTGTCGCCAGCGCAACGTCACGCCCCACGTCGCTGCTCACGATACCCGTCGCGGCGGCAGCGCCATCGACGGCCGTACGACCCGCCATCTGAGTTACCGCATCAGCCAGATCATCCGCAAACGGATCGAGGAGCACTTCGGGTGGGGCAAGACCATCGGCCGCATTCGACAAACCGTGTTTCGCGGATTGCATCGCGTCGATCAGCAGTTCAAGCTCACTATGACTGCCAGCAACTTGATGCGCCTCGCCCGAATACCGATGGCGGTGCCCCCCGGAGCGGTGCCGTGAGTCACCGACAAACGCTTCACGGGCAAATTCATGTCCGGTGCGGTCGACGCAAATCGCAAACGCTGCAGTTTGTATAGACAGTGGCACTTTCGATGATCCGACTCGTGTCATCTTCTAGGCGAAATTCAACAGCCTGCTAGGCCTTCGGCCTGCCGCCGCGGCCGACATCGCGTTCCAGCCAATCCAGCAGCGGTTGCGCCACGCTTTCCCAGCCGCGCTCGAGCATCATCATGTGCGCAAGGCCCGGTACGATGATCGGTGTCGTGTCGTAGAACAGCGCCGTCGCCTTGACATCGCCGGGCGTGGCGATACGATCGCCCGCAGCGCCCAGCACCAGTGGCGGGGTCGAGGTGGGCGGACGCCCGCGACCGAGCGGCAGCGCGAGGTCGAGAATCGCCCGTGGTGACTCGACGCACAGATGCATAACCGCCCGCGCCAGGATCTCCGGCGCGACGTCGGCGCTGAAGTACATCGGCTGCAGGGCGGCGAGGACGTTGCCGGCCAGGTGCGGTGCGTCGAGCCGCTGCATGTTGACCAGGTATTCGGGCTGCCAGGCGAGCAGGCGGCCGGCGACCGGACCCAGCCCGGCCGGCGGCACGGGCGCCAGCAGCGCGGCGGCGCGCACGGCGGAGGTGTCGAGCAGCCGTTCGACAATGGCCGCGCCCATCGAATGGCCGATCAGCACCGGTGGAGCGGGCAGCGCGGCGCGCACGCGCTCGACGTCGCCCACGTAGTCGTCCAGGCTTGCGACGAACAGCGACTCGCGACCACCACTCGCGCCATGGCCGCGCAAGCTGAGCGCGTACGCCGGGTAGCCGCGCGCAGCGAACCACGGCAGAAAATGCGGTTCCCAGCACCAGGCGTCGCAATAGCCACCGTGGACGAAAAGCAGCGGCGGCCGGGCGTTGCCGCGCGCGGGCAGCCGAGAGCGGACTTCGAGGTTCAGCTCGGGTGGAAGCATTGCCGGGTCAATTGGCCGGGAGAGCGCGACGACATGCTAAGATGGCGTTAGTCATGCCATGCCGCGCCGCTCGAGCGCGATCGCGCTTGAAAGCGCGCCATTCTACATGAGTCGAAGTTCCGAGCGCGGTATCGCCCTCGTTTCCGCTGCGCTTCCGACCGCCGCCTACGCGGCCGACTGTCGCCGCTGTCCGCGGCTGTCTGCGTTCCTGGACGCCGTGCGCGCCCGGCATCCGCAGTACCACTGCCGGCCGGTTCCACCCTTCGGTGCTGCGGATGCGCGGCTGGTCATCGTCGGCCTGGCGCCGGGAATGCATGGCGCCAATGCCACGGGACGTCCGTTCACCGGCGACCATGCCGGCATCCTGCTCTACGCCACGCTGTTCAAGTTCGGGCTGGCGACGGCGCCGCAGTCGCGCGCAGCCACCGACGGGCTGCGGCTCATCGACACGCGGATCACCAACGCGATCAAGTGCCTGCCTCCGGCGAACACGCCATTGCCCTCGGAGACCCGGCAGTGCAACGCCTACCTTGCGGCCGAACTCGCCGTGCTGCCTGCCGGCGCAGCCGTGCTGGCGCTCGGACGCATCGCCCATGACGCTACCTTGCGCGCGCTCGGGCTCTCGCCACGGGGGCGCGCGTTTGCGCACGGCGCCGAGCACCCGCTCGAACGCGGCGCGCGCCTGTTCGACAGCTACCACTGCAGCCGCTATAACACCAATACCCGGCGCCTGACTCCGGCGATGTTCGAGCAGGTGTTTGCGGCCATCGCGCGCCATCTCGCGCAAACAAAAAGCCGCCAGGGCCGCCTGGCACGAGCATGACCGCGCCAAGCGCCGACCCATCGGCCAGCCCGGTGTTCGATGCCGCCGAGCTGATCGCCTCATTGCCCAAGCGACCCGGCGTGTATCGCATGCTCAACGCCGCCGGCGAGACACTCTACGTGGGCAAGGCGCGCGACTTAAAAAAGCGCGTCGCCAGCTATTTCCAGAAGACGGGCCACGCGCCGCGCACGGCGCTGATGATCGGGCAGGTGGCGCGGGTCGAGACGACGGTGACGCGGTCGGAAGGGGAGGCGCTGCTGCTGGAGAACAACCTGATCAAGGCCCACCAGCCGCGCTACAACGTCCTCTTCCGCGATGACAAGAGCTATCCCTACCTCTGTCTCTCGGGCGAACGGTTCCCGCAGCTGCGCTTCCACCGCGGCAAGCTGGAGAAACCACACACCTACTTCGGACCGTTTCCCGGCGCCGGTGCGGTGCGCGAAGGCATCGCGGTGCTGCAGAAGGTATTTCAGCTGCGCACCTGCGAGCCGAGCGTGTTTGCCAATCGTTCGCGGCCGTGCATGCTCTACCAGATCCAGCGCTGCACCGGCCCCTGCGTCGGCCTGATCAGCGAGGCAGACTATCAGGAGGACGTGAAGAATGCGACGCTGTTTCTCCAGGGCAAGACGACCGAGGTGCTCGGGCACCTGCAGCGGCAGATGGACGAGGCTGCGGCGGCGCTAGAGTTCGAGCGCGCGGCAAGGGTTCGCGACAAGATCACCCGGTTGCAACAGCTGCAATCACGGCAGTTTGTTGAGAGCGCGACCGCTGGCGACATCGATGTCGTCGCCGCGGCGACCGAACAGGGCCTGACCGCGGTCAACGTGGTGATGATTCGCGGCGGGCGGCATGTGGGCGACCGGACGCTGTTCCCGGAGCATGCCGAAGCCGCGCCGCTGTTCGAGATCAGCACCGCCTTCCTGATGCAGCACTATCTCGACCGGCCGGCGCCACCGACGATCATCGCCGAGGGCGTGGATGACGAAGTCCTCGCTGAAGTGCTGACGGCGCAATCGGGCCGGAAGGTGAGTCTGGTTGCCAACCCGGGCGGCGAGCGGCGTGTGTGGGTGACCATGGCCATCGAGAATGCGCGCCTTGCCATCCGCCAGAAGCTCGCCCAGAAGGCGACGCAGGACGAACGCCTCGCGGCGCTGCAGGAGGCGCTGGGCCTGCCCTCGTCGGTGCAGCGGATCGAATGCTTCGACGTCAGCCACACCATGGGCGAGGCCGCGGTGGCGAGCTGCGTCATTTTCGACCGGCGCGCATTGCAGACGGGCGAGTACCGGCGCTTCAACGTCACCCCGCCGATCGGCGGCGACGATTATGCCGCACTGCGGGAGGCGCTGACCCGGCGCGTGGCGCGCATTGTCGCCGGCGAGTACCCGGCGCCAGATCTGCTGGTGATCGACGGTGGCAAGGGGCAGGTGGCCATCGCCGCCGAGGTGCTCGCCGAGCAGGGTCTGCACGCGACGCAGCTCGTCGGCATCGCCAAGGGCCCGGAGCGCAAGCCCGGGCTGGAGGAGATCGTCTTTCCCGACCGCGCGCGCGCGCTTTCGCTGCCGGCGGACAATCCCGGATTGCACCTGCTGCAACAGATCCGCGATGAAGCGCATCGTTTCGCCGTCCAGGGTCACCGCGCGCGGCGCGGCAAGGCGCGGATGGCCTCTTCGCTGCAGGAGATCGGCGGCATCGGGTCGAAGCGCCGGCATGCGCTGCTGGCCCATTTCGGGGGCCTCAAGGGTGTGCAGGCCGCCAGCGTCGACGACCTGGCGCGCGTGCCGGGAATCAGCCGCGCGCTCGCCGAGCGCATCTTCACCTCGCTGCACTAGGCGGTCCCGACTTGACCGCAGCGCGGGTCGTACTTTCCAAAGTAGAATAGGCGCCCAATGGCGCAATTCAACCTGCCAATTGCACTGACCTGGCTGCGGATCGTGCTCATACCGCTGTTTGTCGGCGTGTACTACCTGCCCGACTCGCTGCTGTCGATGCAGGGCAAGAACTGGCTGGCCATGGGCATTTTCGCGCTTGCGGCATTCACCGACTGGGCCGACGGCTATCTGGCGCGCCGCTGGGGCCAGGTGTCGGCATTCGGCGCCTTCCTCGACCCGGTGGCCGACAAGCTCATGGTCGCCGCGGCGCTGATCGTTCTGGTCTGGCTCCGGCGAGCCGACATGTGGCTCGCCATCATCATCATTGGCCGCGAGATCGCGATCTCGGCGTTGCGGGAGTGGATGGCGCAGCTCGGTAAAGCCAGGAGCGTCGCGGTGGCATTCATCGGCAAGGTCAAGACCGCCGCGCAGATCACCGCCATCATCGCGCTGCTGCTCTATCAGCCGGTGATTCCTGGCATAAATACCGTGTGGCTTGGCACCACTGCGCTTTGGGTCGCCGCGATCCTGACGCTTTGGTCGATGCTGCATTACTTGCGCCTGGCAGCGCCTCACCTGACGCCCTCGGCGGACGCGCCACCGAGTCGCAGCATGAACCGGGTCGAACCACGAGAGGCGGAAAAGCTCGATTAGGCTGCTCGGGCTCTGCGGCGCTTACGCGATGAAACGCATGGGCCCGCGTGGCTGCATTGCCCGTAGGTCAAGGCTCCGGGCAAACGCCTGGGTGCGGTCGGGCGCCACGTGGAAACGGCGCATCGCCCCGCATGACATTTGCGCCGTCGTGGTGTGGGCTTTTCGCATATCATGAACCTTTGCAACGCCTCGGGTCCATCATGCTGACTGCAGCAGATCGCCTGCTCATCGACAAACTTGTCCTGGCCAACCGGATCCTGTACAGACAGGGCGTCGTCGACGGCTTCGGGCACGTGAGCGTGCGGCATGACCAGTCGCCGGGCCATTTTCTGCTCGCCCGCAACATGGCTCCGGGACTCGTCCGGCGCGAAGACATCCTCACTTTTGACCTCGAGGGCATTGCCCTCGATGCGCGCGGCCAACGGGTGTATCTGGAGCGGTTCATCCACGCCGAGATCTATCGCGCACGGGCTGACGTGCAGGCGGTCGTGCATAGCCATTCGCCCGGCGTGATCCCCTTTGGCGTAACCGGGCAGCCGCTGCGGCCGGTCTTTCACATGTGCGGCTTTCTCGGCGAAGGCGCGGCGTCATTCGAAATACGCGACGCGACTGGCGATGGCGAAATGCTGATCAGCAACGGGCCACTCGGCGTTGCATTGGCGGCCGCGCTTGGCGTGCGGTCGGCGGTGCTGATGCGCGGGCATGGGTCGACTGTCGTCGGCAACTCGCTCGAGCAGGCGGTGTATCGAGCAATCTACACCGAGGTCAACGCGCGGTTGCAGGCTCAGGCCGTGCAGCTAGGTGAGATCACGTTTCTCAACGCCCGGGAGGCCGCAAAGGCTGCGCTGATGAACGATTCGCAGCTGCCGCGGGCCTGGGAGTTGTGGACACGCGAAATCGGCGCGATCGACTAGCGGCCACCCGCGATCGCCGCGTGCCGCGCCGGCCCGTAAGCGGCTGCATGGCTTCTCGCGGCTGCCGGGCCAGCTACGCGCCTCGAATCGCAAACGAGCGCATGCGGTGGGCATCGCGTAAAATACGCCTCCCAAGCAGATTTCCCGCGGACCGGGTGGCAGGGTCCGGCAAGACAACCCCATAGGAACGAATGCATGCGTGTCTTCAATTTCAGCGCCGGCCCCGCCGTGCTCCCGGAGCCCGTGCTACACAAGGCTGCGGCAGAAATGCTCGATTGGCATGGAAGCGGAATGTCGGTGATGGAGATGAGCCATCGTGGCAAGGAGTTCATGGCCATCGCCGCCAAGGCAGAAGCCGATCTGCGTGGCTTGCTGGCGGTGCCTTCCAACTACAAAGTCTTGTTTCTGCAAGGCGGCGCAATCGCCGAGAACGCCGCCGTGCCGCTGAATCTGCTCGCTGGCAGAGCCGCGGCCGACTACGTCAACACCGGCGAATGGTCGAAGAAGTCGATCAAGGAGGCGCAGAAGTATTGCACGGTAAACGTCGCAGCGTCCGCGGAGGACAAGAACTTCACCTATATCCCGCTGCAGGAGACCTGGCGGCTCGCGCGTGACGCCGCGTACGTTCACATCTGCAGCAACGAAACCATCGGCGGTGTTGAATATCAGTGGACCCCCGCGACTGGCGACATTCCCCTGGTGGCGGACATGTCCTCGCACATCCTTTCGCGTGTCATCGAGGTCGCGAAGTTCGGTGTCATTTATGCCGGTGCGCAAAAGAATATGGGGACCGCGGGGCTGACGGTGGTGATCGTCCGCGACGACCTGCTCGATCGCGCGCTGCCCATCACTCCGTCGGTATTTCACTGGAAGGAGCAGGCTGCGGCCGAGTCGATGCTCAACACGCCGGCGACGTACGCCATATACATCGCCGGTCTGGTGTTCGAGTGGTTGCAGGCGCAGGGCGGACTGGCAGCGATCGAGGCGAAGAACATCGCCAAGGCGCAACTGCTCTATGATTACCTCGATCAGGCCGCGTTCTATACGAACCCGGTGCGCAGGGAAGATCGCTCGCGCATGAACGTGCCGTTCCGGCTCCGCGACGAGAAGCTCGACGAGGTGTTCCTCAGGGGTGCGGCGGAGCGTGGAATGGTGCAGCTCAAGGGCCACCGCGCGGTCGGTGGCATGCGCGCGTCGATCTACAACGCGATGCCTGTCGAAGGTGTGCGGGCACTGGTCGATTACATGCGCGAATTCGAGCAACGGCATGGCTAAGCACCAGATCCTCACGCTAAATCACATTTCGAGCCAGGGATTGCATCGGTTTCCTACTGCGCGCTACTCGGTCGGCAAATCGGTCGAGCATCCCGACGCAATCCTGGTGCGCTCGCACGACATGCACTCGATGCTCATCCCAACGAGCGTCAAGGCAATCGGGAGGGCGGGTGCGGGTACCAACAACATTCCAGTAGCCGAGATGTCGCGGCGCGGCGCACCGGTGTTCAACGCGCCGGGCGCCAATGCCAATGCGGTCAAGGAACTGGTATTTGCGGCGCTGCTGCTGGCGGCGCGCAACGTCGTTCCGGCACTGGCCTATGTTTCGGGCCTCAAGGGCGGCGCGGATCTCGAGAAGCGCGTGGAGGAGGGGAAGAAGCAGTTCGCCGGGATCGAACTGCCCAACCATGCGCTCGGCATCATCGGTCTGGGCGCAGTCGGCGGGCTGGTAGCCGACACGGCGCTCAAGCTGGGCATGAAGGTCATCGGCTTCGATCCGGAAATAACCGTCGACGCGGCATGGCGCCTACCGTCGAGCGTGCGTAAGGCCGACAGTGTCGAGGAGCTGCTCAAGCAATCCGACTTCGTGACGTTGCACGTACCGCTTCTCGCGCTGACGCGCCATCTTATCGATGGCAAGCGGCTGGCCGCAATGAAGCCGGGCGCGGTTCTGCTCAATTTTGCCCGTGACGCGATCGTCGACGAGGATGCCGTAATCGCCGCGTTGCGCGCGCAGCGACTCAAGTACTACCTCTGCGATTTTCCCAGCCCGAAGCTGCTGTCGGAACCGGGCGTCGTTACGCTCCCGCATCTTGGCGCATCCACCGCGGAAGCGGAGGAAAACTGCGCCGTGATGGTCGTCGATCAGGTGCGCGAGTTCCTCGAAAACGGGACGATGACCAACGCCGTCAATTTTCCCAATGTCGAAATGCCAAGGGAATCGCCATTTCGCGTCGCCATCGCCAACGCCAATGTGCCCAACATGGTGGGCCAGATCTCGACGACGATGGCGCGCGCGGGTCTCAACATCCACAATATGGTGAATAAATCCCGCGGGGAAATGGCGTATACCTTGGTTGACGTCGACAGTCCGATCCGGGATGCCGTCATCCGGGATCTTGCGGTGATCGAGGGCGTGTTGTCGGTGCGATCGATTCCTGCGGAAAGCGACGCCGCGTGAGCGGCATTCGGTTTGACCCGGGAATCGCCGGGTCGCTATAATTACAAGTTCTTCCCCGATAGCTCAGCTGGTAGAGCGACGGACTGTTAATCCGCAGGTCCCAGGTTCGAGCCCTGGTCGGGGAGCCATCCTGCTTGACTTCCAGCGATAGCGCTCACTAACTTTGGTCTATTTTTGGGGTCTATTTTCGGTCTGCTTGATCCGTCGCTCTATCCAACGAATTGCATTTGAAATCAGTTTCTTCGAGTGCTCTTGTTGGGGTCTTATGCGGTCCGTCGCTCTACTCGCCAATCGCATTTGATATCAGTCCCTTCAAGCGCTCTTGTTGGGTCTAATGCGATCCGTCGCTCGTTGTCGTCCGCATTGTCTGCGGTATCAGCGCTGCGCGACACTGCTACGACAAACGGTTGCTAATCCGCGGAGCCACGAGTAGATCCTGCCAGGCGCGCCACGAGCCGAGTGGCCAAGATCGAACAGCAGGCGCAAAGCGAGCGCGATGTTGCATAACGGGATCGGTGACGCGACCTATCCGCCTTCTTGCTCTTGCAGAACACGTCGCGGCCAAGTCTGCGAACTGACGGACCGCACGCCTCGATGGCCGGTAACGGGACTCTTGAACGTGAGCCGGTTCGCCATCGCGAAGGCGTTGATCGTACCGAAGGCAATCTGGCTCACTGCGACGACCCAGAAGAGCCCAGCAAGCGATCCGTGTGCGACATGGATCCAGTATCCGCCGAGAAGGAGGACGATCGAAAGCCGCGCCACACCGGCGGCGAAGGGCCATGTCACGCGGCCGGCACCCTGGCTTGCGAAGTAGAGCGCCATTCCGAGCCCGGTGAATATGTAGAAGGGCGCGACGCGTACGAGGTAAGCGCTGCCGATTCGAACGACCTCCTCCTCGCGCGAGAACACGTGCAGCCATGCCTCGGGGAAGAGCGCGGCGACGAGGCCGATCACCCCGGTGATCGCGGCCGAGATGGCCGCGCCGGTCCATGCGACCTTGCGCGCGCGCGCATGCCGCCCGGCGCCGATGCTCGTGCCGACCATCGTGACCGACGCGGTTCCGAGAGCGAAAAGCAACGGAATCAGCAGATAGTCGAGGCGGGATGCGAGGCCGTAACCCGCTATGGCGTCGCGTCCGAAGCCGGCGACGAGGCTCGTCGCGAGGACGACCGTGAGATTCGCGACGATGGTGCCAATCGCGGAAAGCAAGCCGACGTTCAGGATGTCGCGGAACAGGCGCCATTCCAGGCGCACCGACCGCAAGCGCAGGGGCGATCGGTCGGAGCGCATGTACATTGCGAGCCAGGTCGCGGCAGCAAGGTTGAAGAGGATGAGAGCCGCGCCGGCGCCCGCGACGCCGAGTCCGGGCACGAAGCCGTAGCCGAAGATGAGCAGGGGCGAGAGTCCGAGCGTCGCGACCGCGCCAATCGCCGTGATGGTCGCAGGAACGCGGACGTTGCCAGCTCCGCGGAGCGCCGACCCGAGAAGGTTCGCGATCCAGCCGGGGATCGCCGCCGCGAAGACAACGTTCGAATACAACTGCGCATTGGCAAGCGTCTCGTCGTGCGCACCCATGTATCGGAAGAGCGCCGGGCCGGCGGCCCATGCGCCGAAGGTGAACACGGCGCCGAATGCCACCGCGATGACCACTGCATGCAACACGAGCGCTTGGGCGTCTGCGCTGCGCCCGGCGCCGAGTGCGCGCGCGATCGCCGAAGACACGCCGCCGCCGATTCCGCCGTTGGCCATCATCGTCATCAGCATGAAAAGCGGAAAGACGAGGGCGACGCCCGCGATGGCGCTGGTACCGAGGGAGCTCACGAAATACGTTTCGGCAACGCCGACGAACGTCTGCAGCGCGAGCACGGCGAGAACGGGCCAGGCGAGACGGAGCAGCGTGCGTGCTATCGGCCCTTCGAGCGCAGCGCGGTTCACGAGTACGCCCCCAGCAGCCAGCGATTGACTTCGAGCGCGATGCGGCGTGGCGGAAGTTCGCCGGCGAACGCGATGAGCTTGTTCCACAGGCCCGGGATCACTACGGCCGCGCCTCGCTTCATGCCTTCGTAGCCGGCGCGCGCAACTGCCGCCGCCGTCGTCTTCGGCCCCAGTTTGTACAGCCGCGTATTGCCGGCCCCGGAGCGCTCCTCGAACGACGATTCCGTGACCCCGGGCGCCAGCAGCGTCACGCTTACGCCGCTTCCGTCGAGCTCGCGTGCAAGACTCTTCGAGAACGACATGACGTAAGCCTTGCTGGCGTAATAGCCAGCCATGCCAGGCCCACCCGGCTGGTAACCCACAACGGAGCCGACATTGAGGATGCGTCCCCACCGCCGCGCGCGCATGCCGGGAAGCGCGAGCCGGGCGAGCGACGTGAGCGCGACGATATTGACCTGCAACATTTTCTCGAGCGCGGCCGGATCCTGATCGTGGACCGCGCCGTAGACGCCGTAGCCTGCGTTGTTGACCAGGATGTCGATGGCGACACCCGCGCCGGACAATTCGCGCCACAATCGCACGGCGGCGTTCGGCTCCGACAAGTCGGTCGCCTCGATTCGAATCGGGATGCGGTGTTCGGCTTGCAGCGTGTCGGCGAGCTCCGCGAGCCTCGCTCGGTTGCGCGCGACGAGGACGAGGTCGACGCCGTCCGCAGCCAGCAGCCGCGTGATCTCTCTGCCGATGCCGCTCGAGGCGCCGGTGACCAATGCAGTCCTGCGGGTGCCGTCCATCGCCTATACCTGCGCGAATCCACCGTCGACGAACAATTCCGTCCCGGTGATGTAGCTGCTGTCGTCGGAGGCGAGAAACACGACCGCCTTCGCGATCTCGTCGGGCGTGCCGAACCGGCCCAGGGGGACGACGGCGGAAATCATCTTGCGGCGTTCCTCCCCGACTGGGGAGGAGGCGAGGAGGTCGTTGAGCCCCGGCGTGTCGGTCGATCCGGGACTGACGGCGTTCACGCGAATGCGCCGCTCCTTGAGATCCGTGGTCCATGTGCGAGCAAACGAACGCACGGCAGCTTTCGTCGCGCTGTAGACGCTGTTGGCAGGCAGGCCTTTGCTGCCCACAATCGAAGCGTTCAGGATGATGGAGGCTCCATCAGGCAACAGCGGAAGCGCCTTCTGCACGGTGAACAGCACGCCCTTGACGTTGACGTCGAAGATACTGTCGTAGAGCTCCTCGCCGATCTTGCCGAGCGGCGCAAACTTGGCGACGCCGGCGTTAGCGAACAGCACGTCCAGGCGACCTTTCTCGCGCTTGACCTGGTCGAACAGCCGATCGAGGTCGGCGAGGTTCGACACATCTCCACGGATGCCGGTTACATTGCGTCCGACCTCCTTCACCGCCACGGACAACTCCTCTTCCCGGCGCCCGGTGATGAAAACGTACGCGCCTTCCCCCACGAAGCGCTTCGCCGTCGCGAGGCCGATGCCGCTGCTACCGCCCGTAACGAGCGCGGTCTTTCCTTCGAGCTTACCCATGGGCTTCTCCTGAGGAGGCGGAACGGCGGAGCACAAGCAGGTTGCCTACGAACACCTGAACGGCTTCCCCGTTCTGATTCAACGTCGTCGTTCTTACCTTGATCACACCCTGGTCCGAGCGAGACTTCGAAGGTCGTACCTCGAGCACTTCGCTTTCCACGCGGAGCTCGTCACCTGGCCGAACGGGCCGCGGCCAGCGCATTTCGTCGAACCCGGCACCGATGATGCCGCCCGCAGGCTTGAGCTCGCCGTCGACCAAGAGGCGCATCGTCATCGCCGCCGTGTGCCAGCCGCTCGCCGCCAGTCCCTTGAAGAACGTTTCCCGCGCGCTGACTTCGTCCAGATGGAAGGGCTGCGGATCGAATTCAGCGGCAAAGGATTTGATGCGCGCAGCGTCGACAGAAAGGTGGTCTGAGCCGAACTTCTGTCCCGGTTCAAAGTCCTCGAGATATCGGATCATGTGAGCCTCGCTCGCGTTGACGGACGTCGCGATGCGGAAGCGGGTCCCGGCTCCCGGAGGTCACAGGCAACGACATCGGCGAGGACCTGACGCAGATCGGCTGCGCGCGTGGCGTCGAACCTTTCCTCGAATTCCTTCTGCGCCTCGACCCATAGTTTCGCGGCGTGGTGCACCCGCTCGGCGCCGGCTTTGGTCACGGTGAGCTCCTTGCTGCGCCGATCCACGGTTCCGTCCCTGATGGCGATGAGGCCGTCGCGCTCCAGCGGCAGCATCGTCCGGCCAAGGGTCGTGCGGTCCATGACCAGCTCGCGGGCGAGGGCGTTGATCGTCATGGGTCCCAGCCGCTTCAGCTTCGCCAGGATCGAGAACTGCGTGGTGCGCAGTCCGGTGGGCGCCAGGTGCTGATCGTAGAACTGGGTCACGTGCCGGGCTGCCTGGCGCAGCGCGAGGCAGTTGCATTCCGGAAACGCTGTCGCGGTTGAAATACCCATGGGTTCCCCGGGATTGACAATAAGCGTATATGCGCTCATATTACGCGCATATACGCTCATGTCAAGTCCCCGGAGTGTAGCGATGGCGCCTCACCACAGCAGTTGTACCGGCCTGCCGGAGAGCCGCGGGCACCGGGCAAACACCTACCCGGAGCACCTCGCCCGAACCTGGACACTCGCCTCGGGCGAAGTGCTCGTGCTGCGGCCGATCCGGCAAGACGATGGCGCGCGTGAAGAAGCGTTCGTTCGCGGCCTTTCGCGCGAATCGGGCTACCAGCGGATGTTTAGCGCCATCAAGATCACGCCGGAATGGATCGAGCGGATGACGCATATCGACTATCGGTGTCACATGGCGTTTGCCTTGACCGCCGCGAAGGCCGGCGTCGAGCAATTCGTCGGTGTCGGGCGCTATGTCGTGGCTCCCACGAAGCCGACTGCCGAGTTCGCGCTGGTCATCGCCGATGCGCGACAAGGCCAAAGGTTGGGCCGGCGGCTATTGGAAGCATTACTCGAGCATGCGCAAGAAGCCGGTGTGAGCGAGCTCGAAGGCATTGTTCTCGCCACCAACCGGGCCATGTTGTCACTCGCCGGCTCACTCGGTTTCACCGCGAGCGCCGAACCGAGCGACGCGACGGTGGTGCGCGTGCGACGACTTCTGCAACCGGCGCAACAGCAGTCGATTGAATCCTAGGAGAACCTTATGGCAAGCCGAGACGTTGTGTTGTGTCACCCGGTCCGAACGGCGATCGGCAGTTTCAACGGCGCCTTGAAGGACACGCCAGCCACCGAGCTGGGCGCAGTAGCGATCCGCGAAACGCTGCAGCGCTCCAAGCTCGACCCTGCGCAGATCGGCAGCGTGGTGATGGGCAACGTCGTCCAGGCCGGGAACCGCATGAACCCCGCGCGGCAGGCGGCGATCGCCGGCGGTGTGCCGGTCGCCGTGCCCGCGTTAACCGTCAACCGCGTCTGCGGCTCCGGCGCGCAGGCGATCGCGTCGGCCGCACAGGAGGTCTGGCTCGGCCATGTCGACGCGGCGATCGCGGGCGGCATGGAGAACATGGATCGCGCTCCGTACCTGTTGCCGAGCGGGCGCTGGGGACAGCGCATGGGCAACGCGGAGATCTACGACAGCATGCTGCGCGACGGGCTCAATGACGCGTTCTCGGGCGAGCACTCGGGCTGGCACACCGAGGATTTGGTCACGCGCAACAGGATCACGCGCGAGGATCAGGATCGCTGGGCGGAGCGGTCGCAGAAGCGCTTCGCGGCGGCGCAAGCGGCCGGGCGGTTCGCGCCGGAGATCGTCGGCGTGGAAGTCAAGGGACGGAAAGGTCCGCAGAGTTTCGACAAGGACGAAGCCAACCGCCCGGAGACGACGCTCGAGGTGCTCGCCAAGCTGAAGCCGGCGTTTCGCAGCGACGGAACCATTACTGCCGGCAATGCGCCCGGGTTGAACAGCGGCGCGGCCGCGGTGATCGTCACCGATCGCTCATTCGCGGACGCGAACCGGCTCGAGCCCATCGCGCGGCTCGTCTCCTACGGAGTCGCCGCCGTCGAACCCGGATTGTTCGGGATCGGTCCGGTGCCCGCGGTCCGTCAGGCTCTCGAACGCGCGCACTGGAAGCTCGCCGACATCGAGCGTGTGGAGATCAACGAGGCGTTCGCTGCCGTGCCGCTCGCGGTGCTGCGCGAGATGGGATTGCCCGAAGACATCGTGAACGTGGAAGGCGGCGCGATCGCGCACGGCCACCCGATCGGCGCGACCGGCGCGGTGCTCGCCACGCGCCTTCTGCACTCGATGCGGCGCGACGGCCTGAAGCGCGGGATCATCACCCTGTGCATCGGAGGCGGGCAGGGTATCGCGCTGGCCCTGGAGATGCTGTGAACATCATCACCAAGGTCGCGACCGCCAAGCAGTCGCTCTTCAATGCCCACCTTGCGTACGTCACCACGCAATCGCAACTAAGACGTCAGAGAGACACGAAGAGCGAATAGGAGGGGTCGAGGAGCTCGACATGACACCAAGCTGAGCAAATCGGGCGAAGGAAGGTCTGATCTAACGCGTGATCGTGGCAAAGGAGAGTCTCGAGTGTCCGTTGAATGGCAAGGGGATCACAAGCTGCTGGGAGATGAGAAGGTGGCCTTTGAGCGCGAGGTCAAGAGGCTCGGTCTCGACCCGAGAAACTTCCTCGTGGAGATTTGCCGCGAGCCTGACGTTGAGGGCGCTGAGGCACCAGACCCGATACGGTACAACGTATTTATCACCGATTCGGCTCATCTCGAACACGAGACCTGCAAGCTCCAAGGCGGGAATGGCAAGGATTGGATAGGACAGCACGGGAAGATCGTAATGAGGCACCGCTAGCGACCCCATCGGGTAGGCAGCGCTGTTGCGAAGCGCGCCATGGCCGGTGAGCCCAAGATGACTCCGCACTTATTTGAGCTGACGAGTCCAGCGAACGACCGATCACTCGATCGGCCCGGCGAATGCTCGCATCACGGTCACCGAGTATGGTGATTTCGAGTGTCCGAACTGCAAGCAGGCAGCCCCGGCAGTCAAGTTACTCCTGCAACATTTCAAGGGCCGCATACGCTTTGTTTATCGCCATTTCCCGCTAGAGGAAGTCCATCCGCATGCGTTACACGCCGCAGAAGCGGCGGAATGCGCGGGAGGGCAAGGCAAGTTCTGGCCGATGCACGATCTGCTGTTCGAGAATCAGCCGCATTTGAAGCTAGTCCAGCTGCGCAGTTACGCAGAGCGGCTCGACCTCGATCTGCCACGCTACGCTGCTGAAATGGAGGATCAGGTCTACCTACAAAGGATTCGAGAACACATGCAAAGTGGACGTGAGAGCGGAGTTCGCGCTACTCCGACGTTCTTCGTCAATCGCTGCATCCAGGACGTTTCCTTCGGACTAGACTCTCTATTTGATGCAGTGGAAGCGGCGCTGCGAAACCGACATTCTTGACCTCCTTCCGCCCTGCAGGATTCCCAATCCGCGGGGTCTAGTGCGTTTGCGTCGCCATTCGGTCAACCCGAGAGCAGCAGGTCAGCCTACAACCAGGTTGAAGCACCTTTCGGCTGCCGATCGACTTCCTTATTCCTTAAGCGCGCTCGCCAGATAGTCGGCGAAGGCGCGAGCGGAAGGTTTTGCTGCCCGCCCTGCGGCGAAGACTGCGTGAAGCTCGATGGGTTTCAGCTGCCAGTCGGGTAGCACCTGCACGAGCGCGCCGCTTGCGAGCTCCGCACGACAGTTCCAGAGTCCTATCGCTAAGATACCGAGCCCGGCAACGGCAGCGGCAACAGCGGCTTGGTTTACGGAAGTGGTCAGTCGGCCTTGGACACGCACCGACGTCGTGCGGCCGTCTCGCTCGAAGGTCCACCAGCCCAAACCGACACCCAGCGGGCTGACGATGACTTCATGGTTGGCAAGGCTTTCTGGCGTGTCGGGTGACCCGGCCTGTGCCAGGTAGGCCGGCGAGGCGGCGAGCAAGCGAGGCGAGGCCCCCAGACGAAGGGCCGTGGCGCTCGAATCCGTCAGTTCTCCCCACCGAAGCGCGACGTCGACACTCTCGGCGACCAGATCGTCCCGCTGGTCGCTCATCAAGAGATCGACGCGTAACGCTGGATGACGCTGCATGAAAGCCGGTAGCCGCGGAACCACTTCTCGTATGCCGAAACCTATCGACAAGGCTACCCGCAACGTGCCGCGCAGCTCGCCAGTGCCACGCGCAGCGTGTTCCGCTTCGTCCAGCGCCGACAGTAACGGCTCGACTCGCGCGAGGTACTCGGCGCCTGACTCCGTCAGTGTGAGACCTCGAGTAGTACGCGTTAGCAAGGCAACACCCACGTCTTGCTCCAGCTCGGCGGCGATCCGTGATGCGGAAGGCTGTGAAAGGCCAAGCTCGCGCGCGGCCCGGGAGAAGCTTCCTGTGCGAGCGATGCGTACGAAAAGCCGCAGGGCGAAGAGACGGTCACTCATTCAGATTGCAAATATATCTTAGTTGCCGCCGCTGGCTACCCCTTCCGAATTGAATGGCCGATATTGTCTTACGACGTTGAAATTCAATCACTCGAAGACGAAGCACATGATCGCCCAGGCGGGTATCACAGCCGCGCTTGCCTGAATCGGCCGCGCCACCGCTCATGCCTTCGCTTGCCACCCGTGAACCAGGAGAGCCACATGAAGTACACGACTCCGGCAACGAACAAGACGCTAGTCCTCGAAGCGTTCGATGCACTGTTCAACAAACGTGACTACGTGGCGGCCGAGCGCTATTGGTCCCCCAACTATATCCAGCACAGCGCGCACATCGAGCCCGGTCGCGCGGGCCTCTTCAATCTGATCAAGAGCCTCCCGCCGACGTTGAAGTACGAGCCGGGATTGATCATGGCCGAAGGCGATTTCGTGATCCTTCACGGGCGTTTCTCGGGACACGGCCGACCGAAGAACTGGATCGCCGCGGACATCCTTCGCGTCGTCGATGGACTTCTGGTCGAGCATTGGGATGTTATTCAGGACGAAGCGTCACGTGCGGAGTCGAAGAGCGGGCTTCCCATGTTTGGCGACAGCTTCGGCCCCTGAGCGGAGTGCTGACAGGCACTGCGCCTTCTTCCGAAAAGACGTCAGGAGACTTCGATGTCTCATGCAATCAACGTGAATGGCAAGACCCGTACGGTCGATGTCGATGAGGACACGCCAGTTCTTTGGGTGCTGCGCGATGTCCTGGGCATGACCGGCACCAAGTTCGGTTGCGGTCTCGGGCTGTGCGGCGCCTGCACGATCCACCTCGATGACAAGCCCGTACGCTCATGCATCACGCCGATCTCTGCAGTGGCCGGCAAGCGCCTCACGACGATCGAGGCCATTGGCGCTACGCCTGCCGGCAAGAAGATTCAGCAGGCTTGGATCGAGCTGGACGTGCCGCAATGCGGCTATTGCCAGTCGGGCCAGATCATGTCCGCGACGGCATTGCTCGCCTCCAACCGTAACCCGAGCGACGCCGACATCGACGCTGCGATGTCCGGAAACATCTGTCGCTGCGGGACCTATGTGCGCATACGTGACGGGATCAAGCACGCGGCGCGGGCTGCGACGAGCAACAGGAAAGGGGCCTGACATGACTTCCAATCGAGCTATCGGCCTCGTCGAACGCGACAGCCTGGATCTCTCCCGGCGCCGCTTCCTGAGCGCGAGCGCGGCGCTGGGCGGCGGCATGCTAATCGGGTTCACCATGCGTCGTTCAACCAGCGTGGCGGGCGCTGCGGAAAAAATCGCGGGCGAGCCGTTTGCACCGAACGCATTTATCCGCATCGATCCGAACGGGCAGGTCACGCTGATCATGCCTTACGTGGAGATGGGGCAGGGCACCTATACGTCCATCCCGATGCTGATCGCCGAGGAGCTGGAGGTGAACCTGAAACAGGTCCACCTGGAACATGCTCCGGCCAACGAAAAGCTCTATGCAAATCCCTTGCTCGGGGTGCAGGCCACGGGCAACTCGAATGCGATCCGCGGATCGTGGCAGCCGCTGCGCCAGGCCGGCGCGGTCGCGAGGACCATGCTGGTGGCGGCCGCGGCCAAGCGCTGGAAGGTCGATCCGGCGTCCTGTCGGGCGCAAAGCGGCGAAGTGCTTCACCCGCCGACGGGCAGAACGTCGAAATACGGTGACCTTGCTACCGATGCCGCCCGCATGCCGGTCCCCGAAAAGGTGGCGCTGAAGCAACCGAAAGACTTCAAGCTCATCGGCACGCCGGCGAAGCGCCTCGACACGCCGTCAAAGGTCAACGGGACGGCAGTCTACGGCATCGACGCTCGGCCGCCGGGCGTCAAGATCGCGACGCTCGCCCAATCACCGGTGTTTGGCGGTCGCGTGAAGAGCGTGGACGATGCGGCGGCCAAGGCCGTGAAGGGCGTGCGGCAGATCGTACGGCTCGACGACGCGGTTGCCGTGGTGGCCGATCATATGGGTGCCGCGAAAAGAGGCCTGGCGGCGGTCAAGATCGAATGGGACGACGGCCCGCACGCCGGGCTCGCCACGAGCGACATTGCGGCCGAGCTCGAAAAGGCAACGCTCGAGCCGGGGGCGGTCGCCCAGAACATCGGCGATGTCGACAAGGCGATGGCGAGCGCGATCACCAAGATCGAGGCCACCTACCAGGTGCCGTTCCTCGCGCACGCGGCGATGGAGCCGATGAACTGCACGGTTCATGTCCGCACGGACGGCTGCGAGATCTGGGTCGGCAACCAGGCCATCGCACGCTGCCAAGCGGCGGCGGCGAAGATCACCGGCCTGCCGTTGGACAAGGTCGTCGTCCACAATCACCTGCTCGGCGGTGGCTTCGGCCGGCGGCTGGAAAGCGATGGGGTCGCTCGCGCGGTGCAGATCGCACAGCAGGTCGACGGCCCTGTCAAGGTCGTCTGGACCCGCGAAGAGGATATCCAGCACGACATGTATCGCCCCTATTTCTTCGACCGACTGTCTGCGGGTCTCGATGGGAAGGGAATGCCGGTCGCCTGGACCCATCGCTTTGCCGGCTCTTCGATCATCGCGCGATACCTCCCGCCGGCGTTCAAGAATGGGCTCGACCCCGACACGACCGAGGGTGCGATCGACTTGACGTATACCCTTCCCAATCTGCACGTCGAGTACGTACGGCTTGAACCTCCGGGCATTCCGACGGCGTTCTGGCGCAGCGTCGGGCCGTCGCACAACGTCTTCGTGACCGAAAGCTTCATCGATGAGTTGGCCGCGGCCGCGAAGCAGGATCCGGTTGCCTATCGGCAGGCTCTCCTCGATAAGACGCCTCGCGCCAACGCGGTCCTACAACTCTCGGCGCAGAAGGCCGGCTGGGGGCGGCCGCTGCCTGCAGGAGTCGGTCGTGGTGTGTCCGTGCAGCTCGTCTTCGCGACCTACTTGGCCCAAGTCGCGGAAGTCGAAGTATCGAAGGAAGGAGCGGTTCGTGTCCGGCGTGTCGTCTGCGCGGTCGACTGTGGCACGGTGGTCAATCCCGATACCGTCCGGGCGCAGATCCAGAGCGGCATCATCTTCGGCATCACGGCGGCGCTGCGCGGAGAGATCACGCTGAAGGACGGCCGTGTCGAGCAAAGCAATTTCCACGATTACCGGGTGCTGCGGATGAACGAGGCGCCCGCCATCGAGGTTTACATCGTGAACAGCGCCGAGCCGCCAGGAGGGATGGGCGAAGCCGGAACGTCCGCAATAGCGCCGGCAATCACCAATGCGATTTTCGCCGCGACGGGCAAACGCGTTCGCAAACTGCCGGTTGCGGATCAGACGGTGCGTGCGTGATGGCTCGCGGGGCCACGTTCGGCAAGAGCCTCGTTGCGTGAGGTCGCCGCAGGACCCGCCAGTCGATTGCTCATTGGAGGTAAACCGCTGTCGGACCTCGCGCGACCCGGATCCTGACCTGGCGGGGCAATGCGCTCGGCAGCGAGTTTCCTCCATCAGCCAATTACGCAGGTGCATCACTCGCTATTGGTCGAACAGATCGCAACACCTATGAGCGAATACCTGAGCAACGACCTGCCTGACGCTCTGAAGAGTCTGCGAAGCCGGCCGCTGTTCATCATGCGATTGGATGTGCGGGCTTTGCTGATGGTCGGTACGACTCCGGCCGCGTATCGGCGCGTCGGGTCGTGCCGAAAGGCTCATTTGAGGGGAACAGGCTCTCAGGAGAGGTCCTGGACGGTGGCAGCGATTGGCAGACGGTCCGGGCTGATGGCGCCACGACGCTCGATGTACGGCTTGTCCTCAAGACCGCCGATGACGCTCTGATCTGCATGCGATACCAAGGGGTGCGCCATGGTGCGCCCGATGTCATCGAAAGAATCGAGAAAGGTGAGACGGTGGATCCGACGAGCTACTATTTTCGGATCATTCCATTGTTCGAGACGGCAAACGCGAAATACGATTGGATCAATCGCGTTGTAGCCGTCGGCATCGGTCATCGCCGAGTTGATGGGCCGATCTACAGCATCTTCGAAGTATTGTGAGTCGCCCTGTCGCCAACGTCAGCCTTAGTCGTTGGTTCCGGGCAACGCGAGCTTGCCGTCCGTCTTCTACCAATTTTAGGCGCCCTCTTGTGCTGTGGACGATGGTGAGTGAGCCCAAAGCGCAATGAAAGAATTCAAAGCGATTGCGGTCGAAACGAAGATCGTCGATCCGCTGGACACGGATCATCCGCTCCAACCGGCATCACTCTGTTGGCTGGCGCTCGGGACCTTCGCAGTCGGAACCGAGGGCTTCATGATCGCGGCTCTTCTGCCGGCGATTGCAGCGGACCTCTCGGTAAGCCTGCAGGCGGCAGGTCAGCTCGTGACCGCTTTCGCGCTCACCTACGCAGTCAGTTCGCCGTTGTTGACGGTTCTGACCGGCGGCTTCGACCGGCGCAAGCTGCTCGTGGCGTCCATGGCGGTTTTCGCGGGCGCGAACATGGTGGCGGCGGCGGCGTCAGGTTACTCGTTTCTGCTGGTTGCGCAGGTGCTGCTCGCTATAGCGGCCGGGCTCTACGTACCGGGTGCGAATGCGCTTGCTGGCGCCCTCGTGGCGCCCGAGTGGCGAGGCCGCGCGCTCGCTATTGTCAATGGTGGACTAAGCCTGGCCGTGGCCCTAGGCGTCCCCCTTGGAGCGCTTGTCGGCGCGCACTTCGGTTGGCGCGCCTCCTTCGTTGGCGTAGCCGTTCTTGCAGCAGCGGCCTTCTCGGGCCTGCTCTTCGGCATGCCACGCGGTATCGGTGCAGAGCTGCCGGTGGCAACGTTGCGAGAACGGCTTGCCGTCGTTCGCCAGCCGGGTGCTCTCCCGATCCTGCTTGTGACAACGCTTTGGGCAGTTGGCACCTATACCGTCTACACATACATCGCGCCCTACCTCACAACCGTCGTCGGGCTCAAGGGAGCTCAAATCGGATACGTCCTCTTTCTTTGGGGGATGGCAGCCTTTTTGGGACTCATCCTGGGAGGCGTGGCTACCGACAAGATCGCCGGGCATCACGTCATCGCTGTCGCGTTGCCACTTTTGGCTGTCTCGCTCACGAGCTTGTCGCTGTCCGCCTGGTTTCTGAACCGCACGAACACTCTGGTGCCGGTCCTAGTCGCGGTATCTGTCTGGGGATTGGCCGCGTGGAGCTTCTTCCCGGCGCAGCAGGCGCGCTTGATCGGCGTCTCCGGACTCAAAGGCGCATCGGTCATCCTTTCCCTCAACGCGTCCTTTATGTATCTGGGATTCTCGCTTGGAGCCGCGCTCGGCTCGTTCACACTGGCCAACCGGACGGTCGCTGATCTTGGATGGGTTGGCGGGGGCTTGGTGTTGGCATCGTTCAGTTTGAGCGTCTGGCAGAAATCCAGGTCAATCAACTAGCGCACGGCCGCACGCACAGCGTTTAGAAATCGATGAAAGAGCATGCTGTACCTCCTTTGGGTACTCAAGAGGAAAACCTCATGAAAACCGATATTCCGAATTCACCTGTTGTCTTGATCACCGGCGCGCTCACCGGCATTGGGCGGGCTACCGCGGTGGCTTTCGCTCGGGAAGGCGCACGCGTCGTCGTTTCCGGCCGACGCGAGGATGCTGGCCAGGCGTTGGCAATAGAATTGCGCGCTCGGCGCGGACGCTGAATATGTGCGCTCCCATGTGCGCAGCGAGGACGACGTGCGAGCCTTGGTCGACAAGACCCTGGCACGTTTTGGTCGGTTGGACGTCGCCATCAACAATGCCGGTACCGAAGGCAAGCCTGGCCCTGTGACCGAACAGTCCGCCGACACCTACGCAGCGACGTTCGACACCAATGTACTGGGCACGTTACTGAGCATGAAGCACGAATTGCGTGTGATGCAGGCGCAGGGCCGAGGCAGCATCGTGAACCTGTCGTCGACCATGGGATCGAAAGCGGCGCCCGGCGCATCGATGTACACGGCCTGCAAGCACGCGGTCGAAGGACTGACCAAGTCAGCGGCGCTTGAGCCAGCAGTGTTCGGCGTGCGGGTCAACGCGGTCGCTCCTGGTCCGGTCGAGACCGGGATGCTCAACCGATTCACTGGTACCGCCGAAAGGAAGGCCGGTCTGATCGCGGGCGTGACGCTCAAGCGGGCGGGAACTACCGAGGAGATCGCGCGCGCGATCCTGTTCGTCGCTTCCGACGCAGCGTCTTTCGTTACTGGCCAGATCGTCGGGGTGGATGGTGGCAAGACCGCAGGTTGACAGCTTTCAGGCAATGAATGAGTGGAGTAAATTGGGCCGAGCCAACCAGCACTTCATCGGCACCATGGCCCATTGGGCCCCGTCGGTGACGGCCGGTTTCGCCAATCAACACGCGGAATCGACATGCTTGCAGTCCCGGTAAGCCACGGCGATCACATCTTGGGTCCGGAGACGGCCAGGATCACGCTTGTCGAGTACGGAGACTTCGAGTGCCCAAACTGCGGTCAGGCTTACCCTGCGGTGAAAATCCTGCGCAAGCATTTTGGCGAGCGAATGCGCTTCGTGTTCCGCCATTTTCCGCTGCGTGAGGTGCATCCCCACGCCGAGCTTGCGGCGGAGGCGGCCGAAGCCGCGGGCGGGCAACACAGGTTCTGGGTCATGCACGATTTGCTGTTCGAGAACCAGCTACATCTGAAGGCGAAAAGCCTCAGACGGTACGCCGAAGAGGCGGCGCTCGATCTCGAGCGCTACGACTACGAGATGAGCGATCACATCTACTTGCAGCGTGTGCAAGAGCATATCAACGGCGGAACCAAGAGCGGAGTGCGAGCGACCCCGACCTTCTTTGTCAACGGCGTTGTGCACGACGTGTCATTTGGGCTCGAGCATTTGCAACAGGCCATCGAGGCCGAACTCGAGACTGGACGATACGCTCGCCGCCGACGTTGACGGCCGAAGGGATGCACCTGCGAGAAGCGAAACAAGGAGTACACACTCGAAGCGCCCGTTTGCCGCAACGATCGGATCTTGTTTCGGTTGCGTAGGATTGCTGCACGTGGATTCAGCCATTCCTGACAACACGCCGCCCGCAGTCGCGAGCCGGTGGCACCAGATGTTTCCCGTGCTCGCCGAGGCGGAGATCGCACGCGTGGCCCGGTTCGGCATTGTTCATCACTACGAGCGCGGCGCGCGCCTATTGACGGCGGGTGAGCCAAGTCCAGGGATGCTCGTCGTGTTAAGCGGAGTCATGGCGCTCAGCCAGCGCGATGGTTTGGGTCATCTGGTTCCCATCGTGCGCCTCGGGCGGGGACAGTTTTCTGGCGAGGTCGCGCAACTTTCCGGTGGTCACGCGCTGGTGGATGGGCAGGCGGAGTCGGATGTCGAGGCGCTTCTGGTGCGGCCTTCGCAACTGCGCGCCCTGATCATCGCCGAGGCCGACCTTGGCGAGCGCATTGTCCGCGCGCTGATCCTGCGTCGGGTCGGGTTGATCGAATCCGGTGCGAGTGGCCCGGTGTTGATCGGTCGACCGGAGTCCGCCGAGTTACTCCAATTGCAGAACTTTCTACGCCGTAACGCTCATCCGCATCAAGTCATCGATGCGGCGCAAGTCGGCGAAGTCACCGCGCTTCTCGGGCAGTACGGGGCATCCGTGGCCGACGTATTGGTCGTTTGCCCCAGCGGCGCAGTATTGCTGAACCCCTCTGAAGAAACCCTCGCTCGCTGTCTGGGGATGCTCGATTCGGACGTACACAACGAGCTCTTCGACGTCGCCATCGTGGGTGCGGGGCCCGCAGGGCTCGCGACCGCCGTGTACGCCGCTTCGGAAGGGTTGCATGTCGTCGTACTGGACTGTCGGTCATTTGGAGGTCAAGCCGGCGCGAGCGCGCGGATTGAGAACTATCTGGGTTTCCCGGCCGGTATTTCGGGGCAAGCGCTTGCCGGCCGAGCCTTCGTCCAGGCTCAAAAGTTCGGTGCCGAGATCATGATTCCGGCACAAGCCACTGCGCTGGATTGCAGCAAGGCAGGAACCGATGGCGAGCTCTCACTGCAGCTTAGCGATGAGCGCCGGCTTCGGTCCAGAACCGTGGTCATTGCCAGCGGTGCTCGTTATCGCCGGCTCGCAGTGCCGCGCTTGGGCGAGTTCGAGGGCAGGGGTATCTGGTATTGGGCCTCCGCCCTCGAAGCGAAGATGTGCGCGAACGCAGAGGTGGCGCTGGTGGGTGGTGGCAACTCGGCCGGCCAGGCCGCCGTGTTCCTGGCGCAGCACGCGACCAAGGTCTTCATGCTGATACGCGGTCCCAGCCTTGCCGCGAGCATGTCTCGCTATCTGATCGATCGCATCGGTGCTACGCCGAACATCGAGCTGCGGCCTTACACCGAGCTCACACAGCTTCACGGCGATCTGACGGAAGGCCTCAGTGCGGTGTCCTGGCGCGACCGGCAAACAGGTGTCGAAGAGAGGCGGCCGATCCGGCATGTCTTTCTGTTTGTGGGAGCCGATCCGGAAACCCATTGGTTGAAAGGCTGTGGGGTCGCATTCGACTCAAATGGCTTTGTACTGACCGGCCACGCAACGGCCAGTCAGTCAGCCGGGTACGTGCCAGCTCCGCTCGAGTCCAGCGTGCCCGGCGTCTTCGCCGTCGGAGACGTGCGCTCCGGTTCGGTGAAGCGTGTGGGCGGCGCGATCGGCGAAGGCGCCGCTGCTGTGGCGTTGATCCATCAGTATCTTGCGGCTGCGGGTCCAGCGTCGCAGCCATCCGAACAACGCACGAGATCACCATGAAGCTCGAAGGCGCGATTGTTACCGTGCATGCATAGTCCCTATACTCCTCCACTCCACAGGAGGAGCTCATGGCCACGACATGTACGCCAGGCATCACGGTCCTCGCGGACGGTCGGCTGTTCATTAGCGAATAGGCAACCTGGGGAGCTAACGAAAGTCTAATCGTCCCAGCAGGCTTCGAGGCAGTTGCCGCCTTCATCACTTCCTGACCCACTGCTTCGGTAGTCAGCTTTGCGGCGCACTGCGATCTACGCTGACGGCCACAAGCGGAGGTTCACGCTGTTAGAGAAGTTGACCACCTATCCTATATTGAACCCGAGGGTGAGTCGCACTCCCTCGGCCTTAGACGGACGGTTAGCTTAACGCCGGCGGCACGTGAGTGCTCAGGAAGTCGATGAACGCCCGAACCGACGGTAGCAAACCGCGGCGTGACGGCAACAACATGCTTACCGTTGCGATTCCCGCATGCCATTGCGGCAAGACACGCACAAGGAGACCGCTTTCGACTTCCTTGCGTCCAACATAGCCCGGCAAAGAGGCATTGCGACCGTCAATCAACTGACGATTCCCGTCGACACGCCGGTCAACTTCGAGCTGACCTCCTCGGGAGTGATGAACAGCTTCTTCGTGCCGCAGCTCGGCAGCCAGATCTACACAATGGCCGGAATGGTCACGCGCCTGGATCTGCAGGCCGACCATCCTGGAACCTACCGTGCTCCGGGTAGATGAAGAGCCATTTCCAGTCGAGCGAGACGACCTGAACGTGGACCGGTTCGGCCGCAGAGGTAATGGGCTTGCGCGGATCGAGGTCGTGCGAGCCTACCCACGCGACGCCACCAACCAGGAGCACAGTCATGGCGGGGATCGCCCAGACCAGCAGTTCAAGGCGTCCGGAATATTCGAAATCGGGCAGATAGCGGGCGCGCTTGTTGGATGCACGAAACCAGGCGGCAATACCGAGCGTGGCCAGGATCGTCGGGATCACGATTGCCAGCATGATGCCGAGCGCGTTGAACAGAATTTGCCGCTCGGCGACGGCAATCGGTCCTTTCGGATTGAGGACTCCTTCGGTGGTACACCCGCCAAGTAGTGCAATTGCGATCAGGACCACTAGCACGCCGAACCGGTCTGCAAACCTCTTCATCTGCCCCTCCGTCAGAGACTCAGAGTCGAACCAGGAAGTAGTGATCGAAGAGCAGCGCCGCGAACAGCAGCGCGAGGTACACAATCGAGAAGCGGAACGTGGCGTGCGCCAGCCGGTCGCTGTACCTTGAGTAGAGTCTGACGGCGTAAGACACGAAGATGCCGCCGAGGGCGATCGCGCTCGCCAGATACATCATCCCGCTCATGCGCGTCCAGAACGGCAGCAGACTGACCGCGAACAGGGTCAGCGTATACAGCAAGATGTGGCGGCGCGTGTAGCGCTCGCCATGCGTCACGGGCAGCATCGGCACGCCTGCCTTTGCGTATTCCTTTCTGCGATAGAGCGCGAGAGACCAGAAGTGCGGCGGGGTCCACGTGAAGATGATGAGAAAGAGCAGGAGGGCGTCGGCCGAGACATCTCCGGTCACCGCCGCCCAGCCGAGCACCGGTGGCATTGCACCCGCCGCACCGCCAATCACGATGTTCTGCGGTGTGCGGGGCTTGAGGACCAACGTGTACACGAAGGCATAGCCGACGAAGGTTGCCAGCGTGAGCCACATGGTCAGCGGATTGACGAACGAGTAGAGCAGCGCGACGCCGGCGGCTCCGAGCGTAACCGCAAATGCGAGCGCTTCGGCCGAGTCGATCCGGCCCATCGGCAGCGGGCGTGCGCGCGTGCGCGCCATCAGCGCATCGATCTTCTGCTCGAGCAGGCAATTGCTCGCCGCCGCGGCACCCGCCACCAGCGCGATGCCGATCACACCAAACACGAGCGGCTTGAGCGGTACTGCCCCGGGCGTGGCTAGGAACATCCCGATCACGGCAGTGAAGACGATCAGCGACACTACGCGCGGCTTGGTGAGCGCGAAGAACTGGTGAAGCCGGCGTGTGACCGGCCAGGAGTGCGCGGTAGTAGTCATGGTTTGTGAGGGATTTTGCGCAGGGGTCTTCAGATATCACTATCCCCTGACTGGGGGACGCAGCCCTTCCAGAGCCGCAGCTCTGTCTTGCATGAAGACAGGAAGTTCCACGGGCTCGAATGCAACGACGACTCGCTCGCTCCAAAAAAACGGGCTGGTTGCCCAGCCCGGGAAGGGACCCGACCACATCCTGGAGGAGGGAGGGGGAGTGTCGGTTGGGGCCTATCTCTTACGCTCGTTCGCAGTCGACTCGAACACGACGCGAGCAAATGTACTTTCAATGCGTTCGTCGATGATGACGCTTTCGGCGCAGCGCGTTGCCATTGGAGAGCCCTGCTGTCGATGCTCGTTCAGAGAGGTGGCACCGCCGATTCCACGACCTCGAAAAGCGATGCGCGCGCGAAATCGCCTGGAATGAGGTGGGTGGCGTCGGCGGTTGCCGTCAGGCCGTGCCCTGCCTTATCGGGCATGACCGAATGTCCGACCAACGCAAATGCCTGCGCCAAAAGGCTGCAGCAGATGAAGCGCTTGGCACTGCGCGCGATGGTTTCGGGCGCCGAGCGAAAATGAATCGGTGTCAGAAGCCGCGATACGTTTCGCAGAAGGCGCCAGGCATGCGCGATGTCGTACTCGCTGCCGATTTGGCCGACGACCCATTGGCCAAGCCGAATCCGATCCGTGTCCGTGAGGCCGATCGGTCGCAACACCCGGACCTGCAGCGCATTGAGCTCCGAGAGTCGTATCGGTCTGACGCCGGCTGCAATGTCGGCTTCCACGATGCATAGAGGATCCGGCCCATCGTTGAGCGGCCCCACGTACATCGATACGTGCGACCACGGTGACCGTGTGAGGTATTTGATCACAGCGGCGAACCGCGAATTCCCCTGCGTGAGCAGAACATCACCGCGATGAAGCACGGCGGCAATGGACTGCGGAACGGAGTCCTGGTTCACGGAGTGCTTGATGGGCTGCGTGAGATAGAGCGCTACGGCGGCAAGTAGCCGACCGCGGATACGGACGAGCATTGCCAGCCCGCAGGCTATCGACGGTAATTCTCTGACGATACCTTCGAGATGAAATTGAACGCAGCGATCGCCCATCATCGCGAAGAGATGAAGCAAAATGCGACCAACGCTGAGTCGAGCGAGCGTCGTCATGTTCGTTTACTGAGCGGGCGTCTGTCGTAAGTGAACCTGATGGGAATGTTGCTCACAGGCCTGAGACATCGCCATCCCCCTGTTGGGGGCGGCGCGGTGTTTTGAGAGGAACTGCCTGACGTCGTAGGAACCGCGACCACACGTGACGACATCAGCGCGCCGCGTTACCGGTTCTTACAAGCAGACCCGGAAATCCCCCATCGGGGGGATGTGTCGAGCAGTGCTTTCAATGGACACTTCAACGAGAGCTGCCCGTCAGGTGACGGACATCCTCAAACAACGCGCGAGGTTCCGCTATGACCAAGCGAGTGGCTCTCCTATTGGTCGAAACGCTGCAAGTAGGCGGCGTGAAGAATTGCTACGGAATCGTCGGCGACACGCTGAACCGCATTGCCCACGCTATCGGTCGCAGTGAGAGCGACTGGGTGCACGTGCGGCGCGAGGAGGCGGGCGCCTTCGCGGCGGGCGCAGAAGCGCTGCTCACCGGACAGCTCACGGCCTGTGCCGGAACCTGCGGGCCGGGCAGTCTCCACTTCATCAACGGCCTCAGCCCATGCGTGGCATCCAATCGAAAACGCCAAGCTATCGACGCTTCTACAGGTTGACGAGGTTCCTGTCGAAAATCCTCGGACTTGTTACACTATGTGCCACAAAGGCCGTAACAGTTGGTGTTTCTCCCTGCGACAGCGCCCTTGAGGGGTTCGTGGGGGTGGTTTCTCGGTCATCGCAGACGCCTATTCCCGGTGAGGCATCAACCGATGCCTGATGAGGTACAGGTTGGCCAAGGCAAACATGGCGAATGCCCGCACCCTGTTCTTGGCGATCCCGCGGTAGCGGACCTTGGTAAAGCCCCACAGGCGCTTGACCACATGGAAGGCGTGCTCGCCGCGGGCACGAATGCGCGAGCGCGACCGGTTGAGCTGCTTGAGCGAGTCACTGAGCGCTCGACCCGGCTTCGCCCGCCGATTGACCCGACAGTGAATCCCCGCGTGCCGGCAATGCTGTCGATGGTCCTCCGACCAGTAGGCGCGGTCACCGAACAGTTCCCCCTCCTGCACATGGAGCAGTCCGTCCAGGCGGGTAATGTCGGCCTTGCCGGCATGGCCCGTGGCCAGGCTATGCACCAGGCCTTGCCGGTCGGTACCGACATGGACCTTCATCCCGAAGTACCACTGGTTGCCCTTGCGCGTCTGCTTCATCTCCGGGTCACGCTCGCCGGCCCGCGTTCTTGGTCGACGGTGGCGCGGCGATGATCGTGGACAGCCGCATCTCACCGAATCGTGTCGCCCAACGTGCGTATCGCGATGCCAGAGTCGAGGATCGGGTTGTTTCCGGATGTGGGCGCCACTTGGTTCCTCGGTCGCGCTCCCGCAAATGCAGGGCCGTTGGTTGCGCTCACCGGTATCGTTCTCGATGCAACGGATGCAGTTTTCCTTCGAATTGGCGGACTGGTTGGTTCCGTAAATCAGTCCGGCTCAGTGGCGCTCAGTAAGTTCCTCTTCGACCCACAATTCCAAGCTACGAACCAGGCTCGTGGAGTTGCGTCTAGCGTGCGGTCAAAGCGGGGTATATTAAGTCGGCATAACTGGACGTCTAGGGGCGGTAACTCCGATTAAGTGCCAGAAAAGGGACCCCACCAAGAAGTACATAAATTATTGATTGCAGTCCTTATTTCCACCTTTGGATCGACGGACTGTTAATCCGCAGGTCCCAGGTTCGAGCCCTGGTCGGGGAG
>CAVVQK010000003.1:0-1124757 GCA_963750215.1 uncultured beta proteobacterium | reverse complement strand
GTAGGCCGTGCAGGGATCGAACCTGCGACCAACGGATTAAGAGTCCGCTGCTCTACCAGCTGAGCTAACGACCCGGATGTGCCGCCGCCGGGATGGGGAACATGCCGGCAGCGGAACGCAAATTATACGCGCGCACGAGCGGGGGCGGCAACGGCGCTCAATCGTCCTGGGCGACGACACCCTGCGGGGAGGTCGACGGTCCGACGACGTAAACAGTATACGTATGGCCGGCGATAATCGTGACTCCTGGCAGCTTCAGCACGGGCGTCGTGGTACCGGCAATGTTGAAGTCGAACTCGTACGCGGTTCCGATCGTCGCATCGGCAGTTTCGTTGATGTACCTGGACGCAGAATTTTCGGCCAGGCCCGCGGTCTGTTGGCTGAAATTGATGTAGACATCCACCGGTCCGAGGCCGGGAGAGACGTTAACGAAGCGCACGCGCGCGTTCAACGCCGGCGGAGGCAGATTGTTGTCGCTCAGGACCAGAGGAATAAGCCCCCCGGTGGGACCACTGAACACGAGCGATGTATCCGTTGCCGAATCGAGCGTAGTGACAAGCGTGAGAAGGTTCGCACCTGGCGTAGCGGTCGCCTGAACGGTAAAGGTGCTCGAGCCGGCGGGCGTGGTGACGTAATTCGAAACGCCCTGGTATGGAATGTTCGATAGCGCGATCACCCCATTGGCCAGGACATTCAAAGCCGTGCCAGCCGTCGACGCGTTGACAACTTTGAACTCGGCCAGCAGATTGTCGTTCACCTGTCCGGTGCCGGTACTGTTCTCGTCGAGCAGCGCAACGCTTACGAGCCTGGAGCTGCCCTTGGTGAAGACCACGGCCTCATACGACGACCCGCTTGTGAACGCCTGGACCGCGGTGTCGTAGATAACATTCTTCGTGCCCGTCGCCGTCGCGCGCAGCTCGAGCGTGCCCGCATTGACGTTGACGAACGAGCCGATGGCACCGAGTCCGACGTTGGAGACCGTCGGCGAGGTTGTATTGAGATCCGTGCCCAGAGGCGTGAGGTAGACGTCAACCGGCCCGATGCCCGCCGCGACATTGATCACGCGAAAGTTGAATGCCCCGGAGTTCGGAGTCGGAAAATTGTTCTCATTGATCAGGATCGCCGTGGCCGAGACTATCGGGCCGTACACGACGTAGGTGTAGCTGCCATTGCCCAAGCTGAGCGTCTGGTTGATTGCGAACGACTGTCCACCATTGGCGCTGACCATGAAATCCTGTGATCCGCCGCCGACGCTCATGTATTGCGTGAGTTGCTGGAACAGCAGCCCGGTAACCAGTGGTGGATTGGTGCCAAGCTGGACGCTGACCGAGGGGGCGTCGGGAATCGCGTTCACGATGCGGAGGTTGGCATTGTTGCTGCTGCTGTGGCCGCAACCGGCAAGCGCGAACGAAATCAGGCAAAACAGAAAGGTCAGAGCGCGATTTGAGTTCATCCATGTCTCCATGGGATGGTGATCGAAGTTGTCATGATTTAGCCGGAATCACTGTCAGTTGTCGCTGACAACCACTCCCTGTGGCGAAGATCCCGGCCCGACGACGTACACCGTGTAGGTCGTGCCCGCGACAAATTTAACGCTGGGCAGTGTCAACGCCGGAGTCGTCGTGCCGGCAATGTTGAAGCCGATGTTGAACGTGCTTCCCGTTATGTTGGCGACGAGCTCGGTGTAGCCCGATGCCGAGTTGGAGAGAACATGCGCGAAGGTCGGGACGAAGTTGACGTAGACGTCAAGCGACGCCAGATCGGGGGATGCGTTGACGAAGCGGACGCGTGCGCGCCCCGTCGCCGACGGCATATTGTTGTCGGTCAATACCAGGTCCTGCAATGCGCCCGCAGGACCACTGACCACGATCGACGAATCGGTCGCCGGCGCGAAGTCCGCCGTGAACGTCAATAGGCTTGCGCCCGGAGTCGCAGTCGATTCGATCGAGATGGTCTGCGCCTGCGCCAGCGTTTTGACGTAGGTCGAAACACCCGCGAAGGGTATGTTGGTCAGCGTCAGAACACCGTCGACCAGAACGTTGAGCGGGGGGCCGACCGCCGAGGCATTGACGAGCTTGAACTGCGCCAGCAGATTCTGGTAGATCTGCGCGTTGCCCTGCGTGTTGAGGTTCAGGATATCCAGGCCGACGAGCTTGCTGCTTCCTTTGCCATAGGCGACAGCCTCCAGGATCGCCTGGTCGCCAAAGGCGATCATCGCTCCGGTGTCGAAGATGACATTCTTGGTCCCGTTGGTGGCAAAGCGCACCTCGTAGCTTCCGGTATTTACCGGCACGAAAGCCGTGGTCTGGCCGGAGCCGACGTCGATGATGGTTGGTGCCGTGAAGGCAAGATCGGCCCCGGGGGAGGTAATGTACATGTCGATGGCGCCGACGCCCTCCGCGAAGTTGGACAGGCGAAGTGCAAAAGTCCCACTGTTCGGGATGGTCACGATGCCCCCGTCCTGCGTGATGCTGATCGGGCTGTCCGTCAAGAGCGTGGAACTCGCCTGCTCCTGCGGCCCGTACACTACCAAGGTATAGGCCTGGCCATTGGCAAGTGACTCCGTGAGGCTAGCGAGCGTCGAGTTGCCGCCATCGGTCACCGTGAACTGGTGCGTGCCGGAGGTCGTGTCGAGGTACAGCGTCTGCTGCTCAAAGGCAAGTCCCGTGACCAGCGGCGCGTTGCCGTCGATGCTGAACGTGATGGGCGGCGCGTTGGGAACCAGGTTGACGACGCGCACGGTCGTATTGATCGGCATCGCCCCGACGCCGTTGCCGCTGTTGCAGCCGGCCAGTGTGGCTGCCCCGAGGCACAGCAGTATGTACAGGGCGCGGCGGAGGTTCATCGGCTCTCGATGGGCGAATGCTGACGCGCCGGAAGACACAGGCACGGTGGCGACACAAGCGGCGAAGTATACCTTGTCGGGCTTCGGCGCGGGCAACCCGCGGCCAAAGGCGGTCGATGGCGCGCTCTCGGCAGACCGTCACATCGGCCCGCGCCGAACACACACGGGCCAAGCGGTGCCGCCGAGAACACTGGTAGGCCGTGCGGGACTCGAACCCACGACCAACGGATTAAAAGTCCGCTGCTCTACCAACTGAGCTAACGGCCCGCCGAAGGGCGCGAATTATAGCCAATCGGGTGGGTGCGCGCAAAAAGTCGTTACCGGGTGTAACACGATGTTTCGGCCGGCCAGGCGGGCCCGAAGCAGGCGCCGGCCGCCCTTCGGCCGGCTTATGACGAAGGCGGTGGTGTCAGTTCAGATCGCGGGTAAGCGCACTGGGCAACGACAGGAAGTCGATACCCTCGTCGCGCAATTCCTCGGCCTCTTCAGGCGTGGCCTGGCCGCGGATTCCCCGCCTGGGCGCTTCATCGTAGTGGATCTTGCGCGCTTCTTCCGGAAATGCGCGGCCGACGTTCTCCGCCTGCGCGATCAAACGACGCACGAGCTTCAGCGTATTGCCATCGCCGCCAGCGACCGCAACCTCCTTGCGCGCTTCGCCCGCCGCAGCTCCGTGCCCAACCCGAATGTTTGCGCTCGGCCGGCGCTCGATCGCCGCATCGTCGCAGATTGGACAGCGGATCACCGCCTCGCCGCGCTGGCGCGCGTACTCTCCTGCCGATTCGAACCAGCCTTCGAACCGGTGTTGGTGCGCACAGATCAAGTCATAGACAATCATGGTTCCACTACGCTCCAGCGACACGCCAGTACTGATACTTGAGCGCGGCGACCGACCCCACAATGATTCCCCCCAGGGCCAGAAACGAGCCGATCGCGAGGGTCGAGATCCCAGTCAGGCCCTGGCCGATCGTGCACCCCAGCGCACAGACGCCGCCAAAGCCCATCAATACGCCACCAACGATATGGTTGACCAGATCTTCGGTCGATGCAAACCCCTCCCAGCGGAACGTCCGGGTCGCCAGCGCCATGGCCGCCGATCCGACACCCATGCCGAGCACTCCGGCAATGCCGAAGGTGACCGTACGGGACTGATCGCTCCACCACAGCAAGAGTTCCAGCAGGTAGGCAACTGGCGCGACGAAGCTGTAGGACTCGGGCTTGCCGGAGTTGGTCCCGATGAACGCCTCCTCCAGCGTCCGCGGGTCCTCGGCAAGGTGCCCCAGATGGCCGGTAACGTACCAGCCAGCGACGATGACCGCACCGATTACGAGCCCTCCGACGACCATTTCCTGGCTGGCGCGAAAGTCGCGGCTCGCCATCACGAACGCGGCAACGGCCGCGGCGATCGCCAGCGGCAGCGCGACCTTGACCGAACCGGCTCCCGACAGTGCGACGACCACGCTGCCGAGATCCGAGCGCACGGCGCCAAACGCCGTTGTATCGAGGCGCAAGGTGTCGAGCGTTTGGACGCGCCACACCGCGAACAAGCCCTTCAGCGTCATGTACGCCGCAATCGCCAGCACGAGCAGCGCAACGAGCGACTTGAGATTGCCGGCGCCGGCGCGAACCAGCAGCTTGCTTCCGCAGCCCGACGCAAGCGTCATGCCGAAGCCGAACAAGAACCCGCCGACAAGATGCGATAGCCAGGGGACCCGCGGCGTCGTGTAAATCGACTTACCCAGGTCCACGAGGCCGCTCGCCTCAAGCCACGTCGCGCCGGCGATCGCCACCGCGATCGCGAGCAGCCACATGCGCATCCGCCGCCAGTCGCCCATGGCCACGATGTCGGACACGGCGCCCATGGTGCAGAAGTTGACGCGGTTTGCCACCGTGCCGAAAACGACGGCGAGCGCGAAGGCGCACCAGGCAACCAAAGCGGGAAGGTGGTCGGGATCCTGCATGGCTCAAGTCACGGCGCCAAGATGCCATGGCCGCTGGGTGAATTATCGCACGCAGCCTAACCCCGAGCCGGGGCCGCGGCCGTTTATAGCCTGCAGCCGCCCGTCGATTGCGGCACCAAGGAGCAAACCATGCTGCACGCAAGGAGGTTGTCGGTTTTTGCCGCAATGTGCGCCTCTGCACTCGCCACCACAATGGTTGCCGGAGCCGGTCACGCCCAGGGGGTTCCGCCCCCGCTGCAGGCAAGCGTTGAGATCGTCGACCGCACCGAGGGGCGTGTCTTGCCGATTTACTGGCACGCGGGCCGCCGTTACGTCGTCGGCCGGCCGGGGAACGAATACGCGATCCGGGTGCGCAACGCCGGCACCGGTCGCCTGCTCGCGGTAATGAGTGTCGACGGCGTCAACGTCATTACCGGCGCCACGGCGTCGCCCCAGCAATCAGGCTACGTCCTTGCGCCCAACGAAAGCGCCGACATCGGCGGCTGGCGCAAGAGCCTGTCGCGCACCGCGGCCTTCTATTTCACCGCGTTGCCGGATTCGTATGCGGCGCGTACAGGCCGTCCGGACAATGTGGGCGTGATCGGCGTCGCCCTGTATAGGGAGCGCGTACAGCCGATTGCGCGCGAAGAGTTCCGGCCCAGGGATGCGGCGCGAGCTGAAAGCGCAGCCGCGCAGGCGGCGGCCCCTGCAGCGAGCGCGCCCGGCGCAGCCAGCGGCGCCCCGGACTCCGTGGCGCAGGCTAGCGGAGAACGCCTTGGTACCGGCCACGGACGCAATGAGTCTTCCTACGCGACCTACACGCAGTTCGAGCGCGCCAGTGAAACTCCGGCCGAAACGATCGTGATCTATTACGACTCGTATGAGAACCTGCTCGCGCAGGGAGTGCCGGTTTCCCCGGCCCCGCTGGCGCGGCTGCGCCCCAATCCGTTTCCCGACGGCGGCCGCTTTGCGCCCGATCCCCGAGTACCGTAATGCGCTACTGACGTTCGCTTGCCAGCGCATGGCTCGCCTCGCATACTGGCCGGCGATGCCTGTACCGGTTGCGACCAGCGACGAGGACCTGATGCTTGCCTACGTCACCGGCGATGCCGCGGCGTTCGATTTGCTTTACGCCCGGCACCGGGGAGGCGTGTACCGGTACCTTCTGCGCCAGGTCCGCCATACCGGCATCGCCGACGAACTTTTCCAGGACGTGTGGATGAACCTGATTCGCGCCCGCGCGACCTACGTTCCGACCGCGAAGTTCACGACGTGGCTCTACCGGCTCGCGCATAATCGCCTGATCGACCATCACCGCGCGAGCGGGCATCTGAAGCTGGTGTCGGCCAACGATGAGGCCCATGAGGAAGCGGTCGCGGCGCTCCCCGCGGCAACCGATGACGAGCCCCAGGCCCGCGCCGAGCGGCGCGAGCTTGGGGAGCGGCTTCGCGCCGCCGTCGCGGCGCTGCCGCCCGCACAGCGGGAAGCCTTCCTGCTGCAGCAGGAAGGCGGCCTGTCGCTGGCCGAAATCGCGGAGTTGACCGGTGCCGGCGCCGAGACGGTCAAGAGCCGGTTGCGCTATGCGCTCGCCAAGCTGCGGGAAAGCCTGGTAGATCTCGACGACCAAATGCGCGAGGGCTTGGGATGACCCAGAGCGAGCGCGATCCCCGGCTCGATGCCGCGTGGAGTGCCGCGAGCCGCGAAGAGCCGCCGCCGGTGCTCGACGCGGCAATCCGCGCGGCCGCGAGGCGCGCCGCCGACAGTGCACCGGGGCGCAGGCGCAACAAGCATTGGTGGTATCCGGTCGCGGCGGCTGCGACGGTTGCGCTGCTTGCAGTCGGCATCGCCCAGCTGACACCGCCAGAGCGGGTTGCGCCCGCGACCGTCTCCGACGCGGTGCCTGCATCGCCCGAGTCGCGCAAGGATGGCGCGGCGCCGGCCGCGGCGGCCGATGCGACTCCCGCCGTTCCGCCCGCTGCTGCGCCGTCGCCCGCGCCGATGCAACACCAGCGCGCACCGGAAGCGCCGGTTCCGGGCATGACGACCGGAACGATCGCTGGCGGGCGTGCCCCGGCCATCACGGCGATGCTGCCATCAAAGCAGCCCGTGGCGGCGAGCGCGGAGCCGTCGCCGCGGCAGCAGCCGTCGGAGCAGGGCAGGAGCGCAGGCACCGCACCCGCGCGGCAGGCAGCGACCGGCGCACTGCCGGCACCCGCCGTGCCCCCGGGCAGCAACCCGTTCCCTGCCGCGGCCATTGCGGGTAGCCCAGCCGACAATGCATCGCCCGCCGCGGCGGAACCGGTCCAGGCGCAGAGTCGCGCCGCGATGGCGAAAGGCGCGCCCGCCAACGACGCCAACGCCCCGCCTGCGTCCGGGGGCAGCGTCGAAGAATGGATCAAGCGTATTCGCGATCTCAAGAACGCGGGCCGGCTTGACGAAGCCGCGAAGGAGCTTGCGGCGTTTCGCTCCGCCTACGGCACGCGCGCCGATGCGCTGTTGCCCGCGGATCTGCGCCCGCTCAGGCCGTAAAGGCCGTTAAGGCGGAAGCGGGCGGGGTGATAGGGCCGGCCGACCGGGTGCCAACGCGTTGCCGCAGCAGCTTCTTGATCGGCGCGGGTAGCGCGGCGGATCCGACGTCGGCGAGCGGCATCCACAGCAGCCCCGGCTTCGCCCGTCGTGGCCAGGCGCGCACGGCACAGGGCTGGGGATGCAGGGTCAGGCGAAAATGCGTGAAGCCATGTTCAATTACGGGCAGCTGCGACAACGTCACCACCCGGGCTGCAAAACGCTGGGCGCAGTACCCGACCGGGTCGGCCCCGATCTCGAGCTCAGGCAGGCTCCACAGCCCTGCCCAAACGCCGCTTGACGGTCGCCTTTCCAGCAGCACTTCGCCGTGCCGCTCGAGCAACAGCACCGTGAGCGCGCGCCGGGGCAGCGCTTTCCTCGGCCGTGGCGGCGGCAGCTCGTCGATGCGGTTTTCGCGCCGAGCGAGACAATCGCCTGCCACCGGGCACGCGTTGCAGCGTGGCGCCGTGCGCAGGCACACCGTCGCGCCCAGATCCATCAGCGCCTGTGTATAGATTTCGATCCCGCTTGGTGGCAGCAGCGCCTCGGCGAGCTGCCACAGCGCGCGCTTGACCTTTGCCCGCGCCGGGAAACCCTCAACAGCAGCGTGTCGCGCGAGCACGCGTTGGACGTTGCCGTCGAGGATCGCACCGCGCGCGCCAAACGCGAACGCCGCAATCGCCGCGGCGGTCGAGCGGCCGATGCCCGGCAGGCGCGCAGCCGCGGCCGCGTCGCGCGGAAACTCGCCGCCATGTTCGGCGACGACCGCGCGCGCGGCGCTATGCAACAGATGCGCGCGTCGGTAATAGCCCAGCCCGCTCCAGTGCTCGAGAACGCGCTCGATCGGCGCCGCGGCAAGGCTGGCGACGTCCGGAAACGCGGCCAGGAAGCGCTGATAGTAGGGAATGACCGTCGAGACCTGTGTCTGCTGCAGCATGATCTCGGAAAGCCAGATCCGGTACGGCTCGCGCGTACCCTGCCACGGCAAATCACGCCGGCCGTGCGCTTGCTGCCAGGCGATGAGCCGCGCTGCGAACGAGCGCCGCAAGACGCCTACCGCCCTGCGAGGCGTTGTCTGGCCTTACCCGCCGCTTCGGAGACCGGATATTTGGCGACCAGATCTTCGAGGGTGCGCCGCGCCCCCGCCGCATCGCCGAGTTCGACTTGGCAACTGGCGACGTTGAGCATTGCATCGGGCACCTTCTGACTGTCCGGATAGGCCGCCAGCAGTTGCCGCTGCGTCGCGATGGCGCCGCGGAAATCCCTGAGCGCATACTGCGCATTGCCGGTCCAGTAGATGGCGGAGGGTGCCAACGGACTGCGTGGATAAGTGCGAACGAACGCCTGGAAGCTTGTCACCGCCGCGCCGAAGCTGCCGCTCTTGAATTGATCGAGCGCGGCGTCGTAGGCGCGTTGCTCGGTGGCGATATCAGCAGCCGCCGGTGGCGTACGCGCTGCGACGACCGGCGGCTCCACGCCACCGGTCGTCCCTGCCGCCCCGCTGTCGGGGCCGGCGGGCGCGGCGTTCGCCGCGGGCGCCCCGGCGGCACCCGTGGTGCCCTCGAGCTTGCGCAATCGTCCGTCGAGATCGAGATAGAGATCACGCTGACGCTTCTGCGCCTGATCGAGCTCGTAGGTCAGCACCTCGTACTGCCCGCGGAGCTTGGCTACATCGGCCTTGATGTCTTCAACATCGTGCAGGAGGTCCACCAATCCTTGGTTCTTGACCGTGGACTCGAGCGCGCCGAGGCGTTCGTTGATCGAGCCTTCGAGCTGGTCGACGCGGCCCTTGAGCAGGTCGATGCGATGGCGCGCCTCATCGTCGTCAAAGAGCGCCGCGCGCGCTGGCGCGACCGCCAGTTGCGTGGCTGCGACCAGAACCACCAGAACCGCGGGCGCGACCGCGGCGCCCACGCGACCGCGCCGCATCAGTTACTCGCCTGCGTAAACCAAGTCGTCGCGCCGGTTTTCGGCCCAGGCTGCCTCATCGTGGCCCTGATTCCTCGGCTTCTCCTTGCCGAAGCTCACCGTCTCGATCTGCGCATCGGTAGCGCCGTAGAGCTGCATCATTCGCTTGACCGTGTCGGCGCGGCGCTGGCCAAGCGCGATGTTGTATTCGCGGCTGCCGCGCTCGTCGCAGTTGCCCTGGATGGTGAGGTGCGCCGTGCGCGTCGCCTGCAGGTACTTGGCGTGCGCCTCGATCAGCGGCTTGTATTCGTCCTTAACGACATAGCTGTCGAAGTCGAAGTACACGCTGCGCTTGGACAGCACGCTGTGCGGATCACGAAGGGGATTTCCCTGTCCGGCTGCCGTGCCGGCCACGCCGCTGCCGGTGGTTCCCGCGGTCGCCGCCCCGGTGCCGGGCGTTGTCGCCGTCACAGTCTGCTCTTCGGTCGCGGGTTTCTCCGGATTCGGCGTGCTGGCGCAGCCGGCCAGAAGCGCGGCCATGACCGCAGTCGTCCACAGCATCCGCGTGCTGCCTAGGTTCAGTGGCTTCATGTTCGATCTCCTCTTGTTGTCACTTGCGCAGCGGGCCCCAGGCGGGCTCGCGCACATCGCTTGCTGCAGCGGTGAGCCGCTGCTTCACTCGACCGTCGCTGGAGACTGCGGCCAATATACCACGCCCTCCGGTCTCGGACGCGTACAAGATGAGCTTGCCGTTCGGCGCAACCGACGGCGACTCGTCGAGCGTACCCTGCGTCAACACCTGCACTTGCCGCGTCGCGAAATCCTCGATTGCCACGTTGAAATTGCCGCTGTCGCGACGCATAAAAACGAAGCCCTTGCCGTCGGGAAGATAGCGGGGCGACACGTTGTAGTTGCCGTCGAAGGTCATGCGCTCCACCGCGCCGCCCGCGAGCGTCAGCCGATAGATCTGCGGGCTGCCGCCACGGTCCGACGTGAAGAGGATGGACTTTCCGTCGGGCGCAAAGTTCGCCTCGGTGTCTATTGAGTCCGAATTCATCAGTCGCTGCACGCCGCTGCCATCGGCATTGATGAGGTAGAGCTGCGAGCCGCCGTCACGTGAAAGCGTCACCGCAAGCCGGTTACCGTCGGGTGCCCAGGCCGGTGCGCTGTTGCTGCCGCGAAAGTTGGCCAGCACCTTCCGCTGTCCGGTGGCCAGCGACTGCACATAGATGATCGGCTTCTTGCTCTCCAGAGACACGTAGGCGATACGCGTGCCGTCGGGTGACCACGTCGGCGAGAGCAATGGCTCGTTGGAGGTGACGATCGTCTGCGGATTGTAGCCGTCGGCGTCGGCGACCAGAAGCTCGTAGCGTGACCCCTGTTTGGTAATGTACGCGATGCGCGTGCTGAAGACGCCGGCATCCCCGGTCAGCTTCTCGTAGACGATGTCGGCGATCTGATGCGCAGTCGTGCGAAATTGCGCCGGCGTGACCACATAGGACACGCCGGCCAGTTGCGTTTGCTTGACCGCGTCGAGGAGGAAGAAGCGCACTTCGACTCGACCGTCGGACTGCGGCGTGACGCTGCCGACGACCACTGCATCGGCGCCGCGCGCGGTCCAGTCGCCGAAGCGCACGTCCTCGCTCCGGGCAGGCCGCGGATTGACGCCAGAGGGATCGATGAGTCGAAACAGGCCGCTGCGCGCCAGATCGGCGCCCACGATTTCGGTAAGGGGGTACGGATAATTGGCTTCGCCGGCAAAAGGAACAATGGCGACCGGCACCGTCGTCGCGCCGCCGCCGATAATCTCGATGGTCAGCTGGGCCCGCGCGGTACCCGCCAGACCCAGGGCGAGGGCCAGCAGAAGGAGCAGGTGGCGGAGGCGTCGACTCATCGGTTTGGGGATGCCCTCGGGATCAACGCGTCTTGACCATGCTGTCGAGCCCCAAGGCGTCGCGGAGGCGGTCGCCGGTGCGTTTCGCGTCGTCGCGTGTTGGATACGGTCCTAAAACCACGCGATACAGCCCCCCTGACTCGTGTACCTTCGCTTCGACGCCGAGCGTGGCGATTTGGTTCGCCAAATGCGCAACAAATGTCTGCGCGTTGGCGTTATTGCCGAACGCGCCCAGCTGAACGATATACCCGCCGGCCTCCTGCCCGACCGGCATGGGCGCGGCCGCGGCCGCCTCGCTGACGGCGACCGGCGGCAGCGGGGCCATGGCGCGCGTCGACGGCATATCGGCCGGTAACACGCTTTCGACCTCGACTTCACCGCTGCCCTGCTGGGCGATGCCGATGCGGTACGCCGCCGCATACGACAGATCGATAACGCGCCCGGGATGAAACGGGCCGCGATCGTTGACCCGCACGATGACGCTCTTGCCGTTCGCCAGACAGGTGACGCGGGCGTAGGAGGGCAGCGGCAGCGTCGGGTGCGCGGCGGTCATCGCGTACATGTCGTAGATCTCGCCGGTCGCGGTCTTCTGGTTGTGAAATTTGCGCCCGTACCAGGAGGCCAGCCCGCGCTCCCGGTACGAGCGAAGGCTCGTCGCCGGCACGTAATCGACGCCGAATACCGAATAGGGCCGGTTGGCAAAGCGGTTGAGGGGCTCGAGTCTAGGGACGGCGTCAGGAACCGAATCAAGGTTGGCCGGAGGATGTTCCCCCGGGCCGTCGTCCTTGTAGTAGCCGCCGGTGCGGGGAGCCGACGCGGGTCCAGGAGAGGGCGTGACTCCTCCCGGCGCCGCCGGCGGTTCGAGCCTGGGCGCTGCCGTGCACGCCACCAGCGGAAGGACGAGAACGGCGAGAAGACCTCGCCTTGTCGCACCTTGACCGCCTGGACCGCACCGAGTCAAACCCATAGAGTCGGCAATTATACGGTCAACGCTCACCACGTCGCCCGCCGGATGGGTGCAGGCCGCCATCGGACTCAAGTCGTGATCAGCTTTCGATTCGCCTGCACGTTCATGAGGATGCCGAGCCCGATGAACGAGCTGACCAGGGCCGTTCCGCCGTACGAAACCAGGGGCAGCGGTACCCCAACGATGGGTAGCAGGCCACTCACCATCGCCATGTTGACGAACGCATAGGTGAAGAACATCAGCGTGATCGCGCCGGCCACAAGACGCGTGAACAGCGTCGAGGCATTGGCCGTGATCATCAGCGCGCGGCCGATCAACAGCAGATAAAGCACGAGCAGGATGGTATTGCCGATAAGCCCGAACTCCTCCCCGAACACCGCGAAGATGAAGTCCGTGTGGCGCTCCGGCAGGAAATCGAGATGCGTCTGCGTGCCATTGAGCCAGCCCTTGCCGATGACGCCCCCGGAACCGAGCGCGATCGACGCCTGCGTGCTGTGATAACCCGCGCCGAGCGGGTCGCGCGCGGGGTCGATGAAGGTGAGAATTCGCTCTTGCTGATAGTCGTGCAGGTACGGCCAAACGAGTGGCGCCGCCGCGCCGGCGATGGTCGCCAGGCCGACGATGATCTTCCATGACAAACCGGCAAGGTAGAGAACGTAGAACCCGGACGCTCCGATCATCAGTGCCGTGCCCAGGTCGGGCTGTCGCTTGATCAGCCACACCGGCAACGCGATGAGCAACGCGGCTATGACAAAGTCGACCAGGCGCAGCTGGGCTTCGTGCTTCTGGAAGTACCATGCGAGCATCAGCGGCAAAGCGATCTGCATCAGTTCCGAAGGCTGAAAACGCCCGATGCCGAGGTTGAGCCAGCGCCGGGAGCCGTTGACGACGGTGCCCCCGAGGGCGACCGCGACGAGCAGCAACACCGCCGCGACGTACAGCGGCAGCGCCGCGCGCGCAAGGTGTCGCGGCGCGAGGTTGGCGACGATCCACATCAGCACCAGCGCGACGGCGAGCGAGAGCACCTGGCTCATGACCCGCGAGACGCTCTCATCGGAGGCGGAGAAAAGCGTCACCAGGCCAACCCCGACGATGGCCAGCGCGGCGCCCATGAGAAAGCTGTCGATGCGCCGCGCCAGCAGCTCCCAGATCTTTCCCAGCAAGGCGAAGAAACGGTTCATGGCGCAGCCCCTAGTCGCTTTCGTCGTCGGTCGTGCGTGGCGTTTCGGTCGGCATGCCGGCCGGGGCAATGCCCAGCAGATAGTAATCGAATACCGCGCGCGCGATCGGCGCCGCGGCCTGCGCGCCGAAGCCGCCGTTTTCGACCAGTACCGCGAGGGCGATGCGCGGATGGTCCGCGGGTGCGTAAGCGAGATACCAGGCGTGATCGCGCAATCGCTCCTCGAGGTGGCCCGGCTGGTACTTCTCGCCCTTGAGCGAGAACAGCTGTGCCGTGCCGGTCTTGCCGGCGGATATGTACTGCGCGCCGATGAAGGCGCGCGCGCTCGTGCCTTCCCGTGCCACGCCGATCAGTGCGTTCTTGACTACCGCCAAGTCCTCCGGCTTGATCGCGACCACGTGGCTCGGATGCATTTCGATTTCACGAATGGCGCCGGTCTTGATGTTTTCGACAGCCTTCACCAGATGCGGCTGGAAGCCGATGCCGTCGTTGGCGATGGTGGCGATCGCTTCGGCCTGTTGCATGGGCGTAAACGCGTTGTACCCTTGCCCGATGCCCGCGGAGATCGAATCACCGAGGTACCACTTGCGCTGCTCGTCGCGATAGTTCTTGCCGGAAAAGTGCTCGCGCTTCCATTCACGTGATGGCAGCACACCGGGTAACTCGCCCTCAATGTCGATGCCCGTCTTGCTTCCGAAGCCGAACTGCGCCAGGAAGTCATGCGTTACGTCGATGTCGGTGTCGGCGGCGAGCATGTAATAGTACGTGTCGCAGGACACAACGAGGGATTTGGTCATATCGACGTAGCCGTGTCCCTCCGGTTTGTCGTCGCGAAACCGGTGCGTGCTGCCGGGGAGCTGATAGTAGCCAGGATCGAAGATCGTCTGGGTTGCGGTGCGCTTGCCCGATGTGAGCGCGGACAGCGCCAGAAACGGCTTGATCGTCGAACCCGGAGGATAGGCGCCGCGCAAGGGACGATTGAGCAGCGGCTTGTCCGGCGAGTCGTTAAGCGCGTCCCAACTCGCCGGATCGATGCCGTCCACGAACAGATTCGGGTCGAAGCCCGGCTTGGACACGAGCGCCAGCACCTCGCCGTTGGAAGGATCGAGCGCCACCATTGCGCCGCGGTGCGTGCCGAACGCCACCTCAGCCGCCTGCTGCAGGCGGATGTCGAGCGAAAGCCTGAGATTGTTTCCCGACGTCGGCATGGTGCGCGACAGCGTGCGCACCGCGCGCCCGGCAGCGTCGACCTCGACCTCCTCCACGCCGGTCGTGCCGTGCAACTCGCGCTCGTAGGAGAGTTCGAGCCCGCTCTTGCCGATGTAATCGGAGCCTTTGTAATTCGCGGTCTCGCCCCATTCATCGATGCGGTCGACATCGTGATCGTTGATTCGTCCGATGTAACCGATGACGTGCGAGGCCATTTCGCCGAAGGGGTACTGGCGGAAGAGCCGGGCCTTTATCTCCACGCCGGGAAAGCGGTAGCGATTGACGGCGAAACGCGCTACCTCCTCGTCGGACAGGCGGTTGCGGATCGGCAGGCTTTCCAGGTTCTTGGACTCCTCGAGCAGTCGCTTGAAGCGCTTGCGGTCGCGCGGCTGGATGTCAACCAGCCCCGCGAGCCCGTCGATCGTCTCATCGAGGTTGCGCACGCGGGCGGGCGTCACCTCGAGCGTGTACGCGGAGTAGCTCTGGGCGAGAACAACCCCGTTGCGGTCCGTGATCACGCCGCGATTGGGGACGATCGGAACGATCGCGATGCGATTGCTCTCCGCAAGCGTCTGATAATGGCGGTGCTCAATTACCTGCAGATCGACGAATCGGCCGAGTAGTCCAGCAAAAACCAGCACGATGAAGGCGGCAGCGACCATCAGGCGACGACGGAAGTAATACAGCTCGCGCTCGGGATTCTTGAGCTCGGGTGAGGCAATCACCGGAGACGAGCGACCACGCTTAAGAAAGAGGGAGCGCATCGCGGTCGTTAACGCTCAGCCTGCGATCGCGACGGTCGCTGCGGCCACTGCAGCAACGCAGTTACCAGCGGCCACAGCAGCGCGCCGACCAGTGGGCCAACGGCATACGTCCAGCGTGGCAGCGGCGCCCCGCCGACCACGCGCACCAGCAGCACCAGAGCCGCGCACAGAAGCAGCAGCACCGCGACCTGGGCCGCCTGCTGCCAAAGCGGAAAACGCAGCACCCGGCGGCGGAAGTATTCCGCGGCGTAGGCGAGCACCGCGTAGGCCAGCGCATGCTGGCCGAACACCGTCGCGTCGGCCACATCCATCAGCAGGCCGAGCCCCCAAGCGATGCCGACGCTGATCAGCCGCGGTTCCTGGATGCACCAATACAGCAGCGTCAACGCCAGGAAGTCCGGTTTCAGCGCCAACGCCATGCCGGTTACCGGAATCAGGTTGCCGGTAAGGCCGAGGGCCAGTGTCAGCACCACGAACCACGGCTTGACCGGGGCCAGGATCTCCTCGGGTCGCGCAGGCGTGAATGAGGTCAGCTGCGGCATGGCTGCGGCGGCTACTCGCGGATGCGGGCGCGGCCCTTGCGCGGGGGCTCGGTGTCGGTGGCACCCTCCGGCTGCCGCGGCAGCGCGGCGACGCGGCCGAGAATCAGCACATGCGCACTTCGATCGACGCCGGCGAGCGGCTTGCACAGCACGCGCGCGAAGATCTGCCCGGTCTCGCGCTCGACCGATACGACCTGCGCGACGGCAAGGCCGGCTGGATAGGTGCCGTCGATTCCCGACGTCACCAGCCGGTCGCCGGCCTGGATCTCCGAGTTGGGCGAGAGAAAGCGCAATTCCGGCAAGCGGCCCGTGCCCGCACCGTACAGCACCGAGCGCACGCCGCTGCGCTCGACTCTGACCGGCACAGCGTAGTCCTTGTCGGTCACGAGCGTTACCTCGGCCATGTAGGGAAACACGCGGGTCACCTGTCCGACCACGCCAACTTCGTCGATCACGGCCTGGCCTGGCTGCACTCCGGCGGACGCACCCTTGTCGACGAACAGCTTCTGGGTGAATGGATCGCGCCCGGTGTAGAGCACTTCGGCCGCGGTCGTGGCGCCCTGCGCTCGCTGCTCGACGTCGAGCAGCGAGCGCAGCCGTGAATTTTCCTGCTGCAGCACCCGGTATCCCTGCATTGCCGGCGCCTGGACAAGCAGTTCCTGCTTGAGCGCCGCGTTGTCATCGGCGAGGGTACGCTGCGACGTGAAGTAGGTCGTGGCATAGCCCACCGCCTCCCCGGGCCACTGCACCAGGCGCTGCAGCGGATAGAGCACGGCCGCCACAGCCTGCCGCACATTTTCCAGATAGCGGTAGCGCGTGTCCGTGAACAACAGGGCTAGCGAAAGTAAGCCGAAAAAGGCAAGCCGGGTAAGTGGCGAGGGTCCGCGGTGGAAGAACGGCGGCGGCTCGACCGAGAGGTGGCGCATTCCTGCGTCAAGCGTTGCGCGTCAATCCGACGTGAAGATGGTGGAGAGCTTGTCCATGTTCTCGAGCGCCTTGCCACAGCCGCGAACAACGCAGGTCAACGGGTCGTCGGCGACGACCACCGGCAGGCCGGTCTCTTCCATCAGCAGCCGGTCGAGGTCGCGCAACAGCGCACCCCCGCCGGTGAGTACCATGCCGCGTTCGGCGATATCGGCGCCGAGTTCCGGAGGCGTGCGCTCCAGGGCGCTCTTCACCGCGGAAACGATGCTGTTCAACGGATCGGTTAGCGCTTCGAGGATCTCGTTCGAGGAGACCGTGAAACTGCGCGGAATGCCCTCGGCCAGATTGCGACCCTTGACTTCCATTTCCTTCACTTCCGAGCCGGGAAATGCCGAGCCGATGGTTTTCTTGATCGTCTCGGCCGTGGTCTCCCCTATCAGCATGCCGTAATTGCGGCGGATATAGTTCACGATCGATTCGTCAAACTTGTCGCCTCCCACGCGCACGCTGCCCGAGTACACCATGCCGCCGAGCGAGATCACGCCGACCTCGGTCGTACCACCGCCGACGTCGACGACCATCGAGCCGGTCGCCTCCGAGATTGGCAGGTCCGCGCCGATCGCCGCCGCCATCGGTTCCTCGATCAGATAGACCTTTGATGCACCGGCACCGAGCGCTGACTCGCGGATGGCGCGGCGCTCGACCTGCGTCGAGCCGCATGGCACGCAGATGATGATGCGCGGAGAGGGGCTGAAGAGCTTCGAATCGAGCACCTTCTTGATGAATTGCTTCAGCATCTGTTCGGTTACGGTGAAGTCGGCGATGACGCCGTCCTTCATGGGCCGAATGGCGGTGATGTTGCCCGGCGTGCGGCCCAGCATCTGCTTGGCCGCCAGCCCGACCTCCTGGATCACGCGCTTGCCGTTGGGACCGCCTTCCTGGCGAATCGACACGACAGATGGCTCGTTGAGCACGATACCCTTGCCGCGCACGTAAATGAGCGTATTGGCCGTCCCCAGATCGATAGCAAGATCGCTGGAGAAATAGCCCTTGAACGATTCAAACATGAGAACTTTCCGGCCGCGCGAGCAACCCCGGCGGCTGCTCAGACAATCGGAATATGATAACCTAATATGCTTGGTCTCTATCGGCTTCTAGCGCCAAAAACCGCTAAAGGTCCCGAAAATGGCACTTTCCACTGATGACGTCCAGCGCCTTGCCCATCTGGCCCGGATCGAGATAACCGCTGCCGAGGGGGCCGAAGTGCGGCAAAAACTCGACCGCATCTTCGACCTGATCGGGCGCCTGCGCGCGGTCGACACGAGTGACGTGGTGCCGATGGCGCACGCCCAGGAAGTCACGCTGCCGCTGCGCGAAGACGTCGTCACCGAATCCGACCAGCACGAGCTTTACCAGGGTTTGGCTCCTGCCATTGCCCATGGCCTCTACCTGGTGCCCAGGGTGCTCGAATAGGGCGCGTGGTCACCGCTCCGATTGCCGGCCTTGCGCAAGCGCTTGCAACCAGGCGCCTGTCGAGCGTCGAGCTGACGACCTCGCTGCTCGACCGCGTCGAGGCGCTGAGCCCTCGGCTCAACGCCTTCCTTGCACTGGACCGCGAGCGCACCTTGGCGCAGGCCCGCGCCGCCGATGCGCGCCTGGCGGCGGGCGATGCGACGCCTCTGACCGGGATCCCGGTCGCGCACAAGGACGTCTTGATGACGGCCGGCTGGAAGACGACCTGCGGCTCACGGATGCTCAAGGACTTCGTTGCGCCGTACAGCGCATTCGTCGTCGAACGCCTGGCCGACGCCGGCATGGTGCTGATCGGCAAGACCAACATGGACGAGTTCGCCATGGGCTCGTCCAGCGAGAGCTCCTATTTCGGCCCGGTACGCAACCCCTGGAATGTCGATTATGTTCCGGGTGGCAGCTCCGGTGGCTCGTCCGCCGCGGTCGCGGCGCGGCTGGTCCCTGCCGCGACCGGGACCGATACCGGCGGTTCGATACGCCAGCCCGCCGCGCTGTCTGGCGTGTGCGGCTTGAAGCCGACCTATGGCGTGTGCTCGCGCTACGGCCTGATCGCCTTTGCGTCGAGCCTCGATACGCCGGGCCCGTTCGCGCAGACCGCCGAGGATTGCGCCTTGCTGCTCAACGCGATGGCGGGTCATGACCCCCGCGATTCGACCAGCCTCGATCGTCCGCTTGAGGATTATGCGCGCCTGCTCCGGCCGGGGGTGGGCGCCAAACCATTGACGAACCTGCGCATTGGCCTGCCGCAGGAATACAACGCTGCCGGCGTCGATGCCGATGTCGCCGCGGCGGTCGACGCTGCGTTGAGCGAGTTCCGCAAGCTGGGGGCAACGACGGTCGACGTGACGCTGCCCAACGTCGATCTTTCGGTGCCCGTCTACTACGTCATCGCCCCGGCGGAGGCGTCTTCGAACCTGGCGCGCTTTGACGGCGTGCGTTACGGCCATCGCGCGGCAAAGTACGACGGGCTCGCCGACATGTACGCGAAGACGCGCGCCGAAGGTTTCGGCGCCGAGGTCAAGCGCCGGATTCTCGTCGGTACCTACGTCCTGTCCCACGGCTATTACGATGCCTACTATCTGAAGGCGCAGCAGGTGCGGCGGCTGATTGCCGATGGCTTCCAGCGCGCGTATCGGGAGTGCGATGTGATCATGGGCCCGACCGCGCCGACCGCGGCGTTCAGGATCGGTGCCAAAAGCGACGATCCGGTGCAAATGTATCTTAACGACATCTTCACCGTCGCCGGCAACCTAACGGGCGCCCCGGCCATCTCGATCCCCTGCGGCTTCGACCGCAACGACCTGCCGATCGGGTTGCAGATCCAGGGTAACCACTTCGCCGAGGCGCTCATTCTCAATGCCGCGCACCGATTCCAGCAGGCGACCGACTGGCACAAGCGCGAGCCCGCCGCGATGGCACTGGAGACAGCCCGGTGACCTGGGAGACGGTAATCGGATTGGAGACGCACGCCCAGCTTTCCACGCGGGCGAAGATCTTTTCCGGTGCAGCCACGGCGTTTGGCTCGGCGCCGAATACCCAGGCCTGTGCGGTCGACATCGCGTTGCCCGGCGTGCTGCCGGTCATCAACAAAGGCGCCGTCGAGCGCGCCATCAAGTTCGGCCTCGCCGTCGGCGGCGCGATCAGCAGGCGCAGCGTGTTCGCACGCAAGAACTATTTCTATCCCGACCTTCCGAAGGGTTACCAGATAAGCCAGTACGAGATCCCCGTCGTGCGAGGAGGGACGATCACGATTGCCACCAAGTCGGGCGACAAGCCCGTGCGCCTGACGCGCGCCCACCTCGAGGAAGACGCGGGTAAATCGCTGCACGCACTCGACGTGCCTGAGGCGCCGATGGGTAACGGCCCACTGGACCTGAAAGGGCAAACCGGCATCGACCTGAACCGCGCGGGGACGCCGCTGCTCGAGATCGTCTCCGAGCCCGACTTGCGCAGCGCAGAGGAAGCCGTCGCATACGCGAAGACGCTGCATGCGCTGGTGCGATGGATCGGTATCTGCGACGGCAACATGCAGGAAGGCAGCTTTCGCTGCGACGCCAACGTTTCGGTGCGCAGGACGGGCGAGGCGAAGCTCGGCACCCGTTGCGAGATCAAGAATCTGAACAGCTTCCGCTTTCTGCAGCACGCCATCGAATTCGAGATCCACCGCCAGATCGAACTCATCGAGGACGGCGGCAACGTCGTCCAGGAGACCCGGCTCTACGACCCAGAGCGGGGCGAGACGCGTTCCATGCGCACGAAGGAAGACGCGCAGGACTACCGCTACTTCCCGGATCCGGACCTGCCACCGCTGGTGATCGACGAAGCCTGGATCGAACGCCTGAAGGCGGAGCTACCCGAATTGCCGGAGGCAAAGAAGCAGCGCTTCGTCCGCGATTACTTGCTGTCTCCGAGCGAGGCGTCCGCGCTTTCGTCTACGTTGCTCCTCGCCCTCGCGTACGAGGATGCGCTCCGCGCGGGCGCGGATCCGAGACTCGCGGCCAACTGGATTCTTGGCGAATACTCCGCCGCGCTCCATCGCGGCGAACCCGATCGAGGCACAGCGCCCGTATCAGGGCAGCAGCTGGGCGGATTGCTCAAGCGCATCCAGGATGGAACCATCTCCGGCAAGATCGCCAAGGAAGTGTTCGACGCGATGTGGTCGGGCGAAGGCGACGCCGATTCGATCATCGACAAGCGTGGATTGCAGCAGATCTCCGACGCGGGCGCGATCGAGAAGGTCGTCGCCGAAGTGCTTGCCGCCAATCCGGCGATCGTCGCCGAGTATCGCGCCGGCAAGCAAAAGGCGTTCAACGCGTTGGTCGGGAAGACGATGGCTGCGACCGGGGGCAAGGCCAATCCGGCCCAGGTGAACGCGACGCTGCAGAAAAAACTGTCAGCCTGACCACGGCCGCGGGCCGGGAGTGGAAACGCTGCTGCGCTAGTGCATCAAGGGCTTGTACCGCGGCCGGTGCGGGCGGGCGCCTTCCTCGCCGAGTCGTCTCCTCTTGTCGGCCTCGTAGTCCTGGTAGTTGCCTTCGAAGAATACCCACTTTGACTCGTCCTCGGCGGCGAGGATATGCGTGGCGATGCGATCGAGGAACCAGCGGTCGTGCGACACGACCAGCGCGCTGCCGGCGAATTCGGTCAGCGCATCCTCGAGGGCACGCAGCGTTTCAACATCGAGGTCATTGGAAGGCTCGTCGAGCAACAGTACGTTGCCGCCCTTGAGCAGCGTCGCGGCCAAATGCAGCCGCCCGCGCTCACCGCCGGAGAGCGCGCCCACGTTCTTCTGCTGGTCGGGGCCCTTGAAGTTGAAGCGCCCCAGATAGGCACGCGATGGCATCTCGAACTTGCCCACCGTAAGGACGTCCTGGCCGCCGGAGATTGCCTCCCAAGCGCTCTTGTCGTTGGGTAGCGACTCGCGCGTCTGGTCGACAACTGCCAGCTTCACCGTCGAGCCGACGACGATCTCGCCGCGATCCGGCTGCTCCTGCTTTGCAATCATGCGAAATAGCGTCGTCTTGCCGGCGCCATTTGGACCGATGACGCCGACAATCGCACCGGCCGGAACGATGAAGCTGAGATCGTCGATGAGCACCCGGTCGCCGTAGCCCTTGCTTACGTGCTTGAACTCGATGACGGAGTCGCCCAACCGTTCGGCAACCGGAATGAAGATCTCCTGCGTCTCGTTCCGCTTCTGATGCTCGTAGGACGATAGCTCCTCGAAGCGCGCGATGCGCGCCTTGCTCTTGGCCTGCCGCGCCCGGGCGTTGGTCCGCACCCACTCCAGCTCCTTGTGCATCGCCTTGATGCGCGCGACCTCCTGCTTCGCCTCCACCGCCAGCCGCTGCTCCTTCTGCTCCAGCCAGGAGCTGTAGTTGCCCTTCCACGGAATGCCGTAGCCGCGGTCGAGCTCGAGAATCCATTCCGCCGCGTTGTCGAGGAAGTAGCGGTCATGCGTTACCGCGATCACGGTACCGGGGAACTTCTGCAGGAACTGCTCGAGCCATTCGACGCTCTCGGCGTCGAGGTGATTGGTCGGTTCGTCGAGCAACAGCATGTCTGGCTTGGACAACAGCAGGCGGCACAGCGCGACGCGACGTTTCTCTCCGCCGGATAGCGTGTCGATTTTCGCCTCCCAGGGCGGGAGTCGCAGCGCGTCGGCTGCGATCTCCATCTGCACATCGGAGTCCGCCCCCGATGCGGCGATGATGGCTTCGAGCTTGGCTTGCTCGGCAGCGAGCCGGTCAAAGTCGGCGTCGGGCTCGGCGTAGGCGGCGTAAATCTGCTCGAGCTTCGCCTTGGCGGCGAGCACTTCACCCATCCCCTCCTCGACCGTTTCGCGCACGGTTTTGGCCGAATCGAGCTGAGGCTCCTGCGGCAGGAAGCCGATACGCAGATTCGGCATCGGGGTGGCCTCGCCATCGTAGTCGCGATCCACACCGGCCATGATCTTGAGCAGGCTCGACTTGCCCGAGCCGTTGAGACCCAGCACGCCAATCTTCGCGCCGGGGAAGAACGACAGCGAGATGTCCTTGAGGATCACCCGCTTGGGGGGCACCAGCTTGCCCACCCGGTTCATGGTGTAGACGTATTGCGCCATCGGAAACCTGCGGCCGGAAACAACCAAAGGGCGAGATTATCGCAGGTCTTGCCTCTTCTCCGCCACGCGCCATCACCGCGAAAGCGTGGCGAGCCGTCACTGCGGCGCAGCCGGGCTGCGCTTAGGCTCAGGCTATTTGCCCGTCGCGCTCGCCGCGGCGGTGGGCGCGGCAGGCGCCGGCTTGCCCGGGCCGGCCTTGCCGGCCTTCATCGCCGCTGCCTGGGCATCGGCCGCTGCCGCTCGTTCCTGGTCGGCCACGATCTCGTGCCAGCGCTGCTTGATCGTGTCGTACTTCGTCGCGGTCATGGCCAGTTCTTCCTGTTTCTGCCGAAGCAGAATCGCCTGCCGCGAGAGTTCAGCGTCGATCGTGGCCGATTCGTGCTCAAGTCCGGCCGGAATCGGCTTGCTGCCATATTTTGCCTTCTCCTTGGCGATGCTCTGCTGCCGGCCCGTGAGGTCGGAGCTGTAGGCTTGCGCAGACTTGATTTGCGCCTCGATGGTCGAAACGGCCCGCTCCCTGGCAATATCGATTTCGCTTTCTGTCGTATACGATTGCATCAGCGCCCTGTCCTTGCGCGCCTGGTCTTCCTTTGCCTTGGCGAGCGCGCGCTGGCGCTCCTCCTCATCGGCTTTGGCCTTGAGCTGCGCCGGCGTGAGGGGAGGTTCGATCTTCTTCACTTCGCGCCCCTGCTTGTCGAGCACGCTCTCGCCTTTTGCCGGCACATCAGGCGGCGCCTGGTCACTGTAATGCACCACGCCCTGGTCATCGACCCATTTGTACACGCCGGCGGCCCATGCGCTCGTCGCCAGCGCCACCGCGGCGACGGCCCCGAACCGCAGCCCAATGCCTCGAATTGCCTGCTTCATGCCTATCACTCCCGCCTTGCCTAGTCGCGCCACCCGGTCACGTCGGCGACCCATAGCGTTGCCGATACGTCCGCACCGCCGCCGTCGGCGCCGCCAGCTCGGGGCGCGCGGCGAGGAACACCAGCAAATCGTCCAGCGTGGCGATGGCAATGACCGGCAGCCCGAATTCGTGCGCCAGTTCCTGTACCGCCGACCGTTCGCCGCGGCCTCGTTCCATTCGATCGAATGCGATCAGGACCCCGACGGGGTCGGCACCTTCGGTCCGGATCAACTCCATCGCTTCGCGCTTGGCACCACCGTCGGTAATCACATCGTCAACGATCAGGATGCGGCCCCGCAGCGGCGCCCCAACGATACGGCCGTGCTCGCCGTGATCCTTTGCCTCCTTGCGGTTGAAACTGTAGGGCAGATTATGACCCTTTTCGGCCAGCGCAATAGCCGTGGCCGCGGCCAGGGTGATGCCCTTGTAGGCCGGGCCGAACAGCTGGTCGCACGCCACGCCGGACGCCAGGTACGCCTCGGCGTAGTAGTGGCCGAGGCGCCGCAGGCTGTCGCCGTCGTTAAAGAGTCCCGCGTTGAAAAAATACGGTGTTTTGCGCCCCGCCTTGGTGACGAACTCCCCGAATCGAAGCACGTCGCGTGCCAACGCGAATGCGAGGAAATCCTGGCGGAACTGGGTCATCGGTAGAATGGTGCCTGGTTCGGTTGCCCTGCAGCCGCCGGCGGCCGCTCTTGACCGGCGCCAAAACCCGATCCGACGCCATTCTACAATGCGCATCGTCACGCTGAACGTCAACGGCATTCGCTCGGCCGAGCGTAAGGGCCTCTCCCGCTGGCTCGCGCGAGCGGAACCGTGGGACGTGGTCTGTCTGCAGGAGATCAAGGCCGGGGCGGACGAGGTCCCGCGCGCGCTCCTGGCGCCGCGCAAGGCGCACGCCTTCTTCCACTCCGCCGCACGCAAGGGCTACGCTGGCGTCGCGCTGTACGCCAAGCAGCTACCCGAGGTGTCGGCCGGCTTCGGCTGCGCGGAATTCGACGCCGAGGGCCGCTATCTCGAGGCCGACTTCGGGCAACTCGCCGTCGCCAGCGTGTACCTGCCTTCGGGGTCGGCCGGCCCGCATCGGCAAGCATCCAAGTTCCGCTTTCTCGAGACATTCCTGCCGCATCTGCTGAAACTGCGCCGGCGGAAGCGCGAGATCGTCCTCTGCGGCGACTGGAATATCGCGCATCAGGCAATCGATCTCAAGAACTGGCGCAGCAACCAGAAGAACTCCGGTTTCCTGCCCGAAGAACGGGCGTGGCTCACCCGGGTCTTCGGCGAACTCGGGTTCATCGACGTTTTCCGACGCCTCAACCGCGAGGCCGGACAATACACCTGGTGGTCAAACCGGGGCCAGGCGTGGAAGAACAACGTGGGTTGGCGCATCGATTACCAGATTGCCACGCCGGGGATCGCCGCAACCGCCCGCGCAGCGGCGATCTACAAAAACCGGCGCTTTTCCGATCACGCGCCTTTGATCATCGACTATGACTTTGAGTTGCGTTGATCCGCATCAGTAACCTCACCCTCGCCCGGGGCGGCAAGCGTCTGCTCGAAGACGCCGCGCTCACGATTCACGCCGGCCATAAGGTCGGGCTGATCGGCGCCAACGGCAGCGGCAAGTCGTCCTTGTTCGCGTTGCTGCGCGGCGAGATCGATGCCGATGCAGGCGATGCATCGCTGCCACCAGCGTGGGTAATCTCGTACGTGGCGCAGGAGGCGCCGGCCGCGGCGGCCCCGGCAATCGAATTTGTGCTCGACGGCGACGCCGAACTGCGCTCAGTGCAGCGCGCGCTGGTCGACGCCGAAGCCAATCCGGGCACCGCCGGCGAACAGCTCGCGGAACTGCATCATCGCTACGAAGCGATCAACGGCTACAGTGCGCGCGCCCGGGCGGCGACGCTGCTCTCCGGCCTGGGTTTTCCGGCCTCGCGCCACCAGGAGCGTGTCGCGAATTTCTCGGGTGGGTGGCGCATGCGGCTCAACCTCGCCCAGGCATTGATGACGCGCTCCGACCTTCTGCTGCTCGACGAACCGACCAACCACCTCGATCTCGATGCGGTGCTATGGCTCGAGGAATGGCTGCAACGCTACGCCGGCACGCTGCTGCTCGTCACCCACGATCGCGATTTTCTCGACGCGGTGGTGACCTCGATCGTCCATCTCGACGGGCTCAAGCTGCGTCTGTATACCGGCAACTACTCCCAGTTCGAGCGCGAGCACGCGCTGGCGCTGGCGCAGCAGCAGGCGGCCTTCGCCAAGCAGCAACGGCAGATTGAGCACCTGCGCTCGTACATCGACCGTTTTCGCGCCAAGGCGAGCAAGGCCAAGCAGGCACAGAGCCGGATCAAGACGCTTGAGCGCATGGAACTGATCGCCGCCGCGCACGTCGACAGTCCGTTTTCGTTCGCCTTTCCGGCGACCGAAATTCACGCCCGCCAGCTGGTCAAATTCGACCACGCGGCGCTTGGGTACGTGGGGAAGCCGGTTTTGACCGGTGTCGACTGGGCGATCCTGCCCGGAGAGCGTATCGGCTTGCTTGGACCCAACGGCGCGGGTAAATCGACGCTGTTGCGCGCAGTGGCCGGCGAGCTGCCGTTGCTCGATGGCCAGCGACTGACGGCGCAGGGCCTGCGCATCGGTTATTTCGCCCAGCACCAGCTGGAGCAGCTGCGCCCGGAACAGAGCGCGCTGTGGCATTTGCGCCGTCTCGAGCCGGCGGCGCGAGAGCAGGAACTGCGCGATTTTCTCGGCGGCTTCGATTTTCGCGGTGAGCGCGTGGTCGCGCCGGTGGGGGAATTCTCGGGAGGGGAAAAGGCCCGCCTGACTCTCGCGCTGCTGGTACGACAGCGCCCGAATCTACTGCTGCTCGACGAGCCGACCAACCATCTGGACATCGAGATGCGCGAGGCCCTGACCGAGGCGCTGCAGGATTACGCAGGCGCCCTGATCGTCGTCGCGCACGACCGGCACCTGCTGCGCGCGACGGCCGACGAGCTGTGGCTGGTCGCCGAGGGCGCTCTCGCCCCGTTCGACGGTGATCTCGAGGACTATCGCGACTGGGTCCGGTCACGGCGAACACGCGAAGATGCCGCCGCTCCGGCCAAAGATGCGGCCGGCAGCGCGCCCGACCGCAGGGTCCAGAAGCGGGCCGAGGCGGCGGAGCGCCAGCGGCTTTCCGCCCTGCGCAAGCCGCTGCAGCGCAAGATTGCCGATCTCGAGGCCGAGATGCAGGCTGTCGAGTCGGAAAAGCGCGAGCTGGAGACGTGGCTCGCATCGGCGGACGCATATGAGGAGGGCAGCAAGGAACAACTCCTTGCCATGCTCGAGCGCCGGGGCGACTTGACCTGGCAGCTTGCGCGCGCCGAAGAGCAGTGGCTCGAGTTGCAGGGGCAACTCGAACAGATCGGGTAGTCACTCCGGCGGGAGCAATACTTCCACGGCGATGCGCCAGGCGCCCGTCCCATCGCGTTGCCAGAGGTGGACGTAGTAGCCGACCGCCTCGTCTGCAGCACCTTTCATGCGCGCATAGCGGCCATAGGTGTAACCGAGATCGTCGCTTGCCGCCACGTCCGCCGCGGCCGGCGTCCAGCGCACGCGCCGCATCGGCGCCGCCAGGGCCTTGCGTGCGGCGTCGGCCCCGAGCACGGCGTAACTGCCTTCGCGCAGCACCCGCACCGAGTTCGCCAGCAACTCAAAATACGACTGTCCGTCGGCCGGATCCGGGTCGAGGCTTCGCGGTTCTCGCTCGAGCGCGAGGAGTGCGTCCTTGCCGCGTCCGCGCCCGTTGGTCCAAGCGCTCAGCGCCGTGGGTGGCTTGGCCGACTTGCCGCCGCCCTCGCCCAGCGCTTCGGGCTCCGGTGCGGCCGGCGTCGACACCCCCGCATCGAGGGCGACTCGCCACGCGCCGTTTTCGCGCTTCCACACCGAGAAGAAATAGCCGTACCGGGTCGGACGGCTGGTGTCGCGCTGGTTGCGCAATGAGTAAGGCCCGGTCGTGTAGCCCAGATCGCCGGCGCGGGCGACGGCGCCGGCCCGCGGCGACCAGTCCAGTAGCAGCGCCAACGGATCCGCCGGCGCCGGCTGCGCCAGCAGTCGGTCGCGCATCGAGCCGGGCCCGGGTTGGAAGTTGATGCCATCCTGAGCGAAATATTCGAGGAATGAGGCGCGGATGCCGCGCTCAGTCGATGCCTGGGCGAAGGATCGCTCGACGGCGAACAACTGTCCCAGTGCCTCGTCGGGAGCAGCGACCGGCGTGCTCGCACAGGCCGTGAGCAGAAAGACCGCGGCGGCGAGACCGGGCTTCGAATGGGACATACAACCCTCCTGAAGACTTGCTCGTTTGTCACCCGCGACGATCGCGCAGGCGCCGGACAAATTTCAATGCCGACCACGTCGCATCAATGGCGCAGACCTTGATGTCGACCAACCCGGCGGCGAGCCCAGCCCGTCGCACGGCGTTCTCAGTCAATTCGGTCAGCACCGCCGAAGTCTTCTTGGGCCAGGCGATCCAGATCATGCCGGTGTCGACGAGCTTTGGCGGCAGCTTCGCGAACAGACCCGCGAGCATGCGCTCGGTCGTGGCGAACGCGAGCGCGCAATCGAATGCCGTGACCCGCGGCAGGCGCTGGAGATCGGGCGCAGCGGCGAGCAGCCGGTCGAGTTCCGGCGGCGCATTCAAGGCGATGAACCGCATTCCCGACTTGAGGCCGAGCTTCTGCGGCAATGGCGTGCCCGAATAGCCTGCGCTTCCGCCTGGCATGATACGGTCATCCCGGATCGGCAGGGCGGTGGAAAAGATACAGGCCGAAGCCCAGTGTGTCGCGGCCCCAGTGCAGGTAAGCGTCGCGCCAGCGCCGGATGCGTTCGAGCATCGCGGGAACGTCGGGATCCGCAGGTTGCTCAAGGGCGTAGCGCTCGATCGAGCGGCTGTACTTCCATTCGTATTCGTCCCATTCGTCGGCCGAGGCGGCAACGGCATGCAACGGGACCAGGCCGGCGTCGATTCCTGCCCGGATGTTGCCGCGATGGTCGTGGAATTCATCCGCCGCCGCCTCCAGATGCGCCAGATACTCCGCCGCCGGTGTCTTGGCCCAGTATCCGTCGCCGATAAGAACGTAGCCGCCGCCGCGGGTCCATTGCGCCAGCCTGGCGCAGATGCCGCCAAAACCGCCCGGAATGCCCCCGGCACCAAGCATCACGGTCAGGTCGAACGACGCAGGCTCGGGCCTGTACTCCGCGATGTCAAGCTTGACCAGGCGTAGGCGTGGGAGCGCGCCGCACCGCTGCGCGCGCTCCCGCGCCGCGTCGAGCATCGGCGAGGAAAAGTCGATGGCGGTGACCTCCGCTTGAAAGCGCTCGATGATGCGCAGCGCCAGCTCGCCGCGGCCGCAGCCGAGGTCGAGCACCCTCGCATCGGCCTGCAGCGGCAGCAGGTCGAGCATGCGCTCGATCTTTGTCGCCGCGATCGGGTTGCAGTAGTCGTGGTCGCGGTGCGCGAGCGCACTGAACTTGTGCCGATTCACCGTGCCCCATCCCCGCTGCTTGGCGCCGGGTCGTTCCACGGAGCGACCTTCAGCAACAGCGCCATGCCCGGCAACGCCAGCATCGTGCACAGCAGAAAAAAGACGAACCACCCGGTCTGCTCGACCAGCCAGCCGGTGGTCGCATTGACCAGCGCGCGCGGGACCGAGGCGAGGCTCGTGAAGAGCGCAAACTGCGTTGCCGTGTAGCGGCGGTCGGTAGTGCGCGCAATGAACGCGGTGAACGCCGCCGTGCCGAGGCCTACGCCCAATGCCTCGAAGGCGATCACGGCCGCCAGCAGCACGCGGTCGGCCTCGTGCACGTACGCGAGCCAGGCGAAGCCGAGGATCGAGACCACCTGCACGACGCCAAACAGCCATAAGCCGCGATTAATGCCAACCTTGAGCATCCAGAGGCCTCCGAGCAGACCGCCGAGCACGCTGGCTCCCAATCCGGCGTTTTTTGCGATCAGACCGATCTCCGACTTGGAAAAGCCCATGTCGAGATAGAAAGGCGTCGCCAGGGCGGTCGCCATCGAGTCGCCAAGCTTGTAGAGAAAGATGAAGGCAAGGATGAGCAGGGCGCGCTGCCAGCCGGCGCGGGTGATGAACTCGTGGAAAGGCTCGACGACTGCCTCGGCGAGCGTACGCGGCGCAGGCCGCGCCTGCGCCGGTTCGCTGATGAGCAGCGTGTTGACCATTCCGGGTAGCATGAACAGTGCGGTGACGACGAAGACCGTCTGCCACGGAAAATGATCCGCGAGCACCAGCGCGAGAGCCCCGGGCACCAGGCTCGAAACGCGGTAAGCCTGGACATGAATGGCATTGCCGAGCCCCAGCTCGGCATCGGGCAAGAGCTCGCGCCGGTAGGCATCGAGCACGATGTCCTGGGTCGCTGCGAAAAGCGCGACCGCGGTGGCTAGGTAGGCGATCGTCCACAGGTCGAGTAGCGGGCGCAACGCACCGAACGCCGGAATGGACACGAGCAGGACCACCTGTGTCGCCAGCATCCAGCCCCGGCGGCGGCCGAGGAAGGGCGGCGTGTAGCGGTCGAGCAAAGGCGCCCACAGGAATTTCCACGTAAACGGAAGCTGGATGAGCGCGAACAACCCGATCGAGCGCAGACCGACCCCTTCCGAGCGCAACCAGGCCGGGAGCAGGTTGATGAGCAAGTACAGTGGCAATCCGGAGCTGAATCCGGTGAAGACGCAGATCAGCATGCGCCGGTTGAAAAGCGCCTGCCGCCACCCGGGCCCCTTGGTGTCGCTCATCGGCCGCATTGTAACGGGGCCGGGGCTTCAGTTGCGTCGAAAGCGATAGATCGCCAGCGATCCGAGCAAGTTGGGCAACACCGTCACGCGCCGCGCGTCGTGCAGCACCACGCGATCGAGGATGCGGAACGCGTGTTCGACGCAGAACGCGTCAAAGTCAGCGACCGTGCAAAGATGGATATTCGGCGTGTCATACCACTGGTAGGGCAGGCTCGACGAAACCGGCATGCGGCCGCGCAGGACCTGCAATCGATGCGACCAATGGCCGAAATTCGGGAAGGTGACGATCGCTTCGCGTCCGACGCGCAGCATCTCAAGGACGATCTCCGAGGTGTGGCGCACGGCCTGCAATGTCTGCGACAGGATGACGCAGTCGAAGGACTGGTCGTCAAAGCCGGCAAGCCCGCTCTCGAGATCGCTCTGGATGACGTTGACCCCGTTGCCGATCGACGCCAGAACGCCGGCGTCATCGATCTCGATGCCGTAGCCGTGCACTCCGCGCGATTCGCGCAGATACGCGAACAGGCTGCCGTCGCCGCAGCCCAGGTCCAAGACGCGCGCGTTGGCGGGGATCCAGCCGGCGATGGTTGAAAAGTCCGCGCGGAGAAGCGGCGCCGGGCCCGCCTGTGCCGCTTCCGTCTTCCGGGGCCGCGGAAGCGGCGCCAACCCTGCTTCCGGCAGCGCGAGGTAGGCGCGCACGACGGCGTGATATTGCGGCGTATCGAGAAGGAAGGCGTCGTGCCCGTGCGGTGCGACGATCTCCGTGTAGGACACGTCGCGGCGATTGTCGACCAGCGCCTTGACAATCTCCCGGGCGCGCGCCGGCGAGAAGCGCCAGTCGGTCGTAAACGAGATCACCAGAAAGCGACTGGCCACCGGCGCGAACGCGCGGGCAAGATCGCCACCCGCCGCCAGCGCCGGATCGAAATAGTCAAGCGCCTTGGTGATGCGCAAATACGTGTTGGCATCGAAGTAGTCGGCAAATTTCTCGGCCTGATAGCGCAGGTATGATTCGATCTCGAATTCGGGCGCAAACGAGTAGTTGATGCCTTCGCGCAGGGTGCGTCCGAATCTTTCGCCCATCTGCTCGTCGGATATGTAAGTAATGTGGCCGACCATCCGCGCCACACGCAGGCCACGCACGGGCTTGACCCCGTAAGCGTAGAAGTGGCCGTCGTGGAAATCCGGATCCGTCAGGATGGCTGCCCTCGCAACCTCGTTGAAGGCGATGTTTTGTGCCGAGAGATTGGGCGCGGCCGCGATGACCAGCGCGTTGGCGATGCGCTGCGGGTAGCGAATCGCCCACGACAGCGCCTGCATCCCGCCCAGGCTGCCGCCCATGACGGCGGCAAAGCGCTGGATCCCGAGCCGATCGGCGAGCCGCGCCTGGGCATCGACCCAATCTTCGACGGTGACGATGGGAAAGTCCGCGCCCCATGGCGCTCCGGTCGCCGGGTTGACCGATGCCGGACCGGTTGAGCCGAAGCAGCTGCCCAGATTGTTGACCCCGACGACGAAAAAACGCCCCGTGTCGACCGGCTTGCCCGGACCTACCATGCTGTCCCACCAGCCCTCGCTGTCGGGTTGACCCGCATACGTGCCGGCGACGTGATGCGAGGCGTTGAGCGCGTGACAGATCAGGATCGCGTTGGAGCGGTCGGGGTTGAGCGTGCCGTAAGTTTCATACGTCAACTCGAACGCCGGCAGCGCCGCGCCGGAGGAAAGCACGAGCGGCTCCGCAAACGCGGCGCGTTGCGGCTGCACGATGCCAACCGAGCCGGGAGATTGGGTCACGATGTCTAATAAAAAACCCGATCAGCTCGCGCTAATCGGGTCGGCACACTGAATCCAGCATCCTCACCGCTTTAGCCGCATTTGTCGGAAGCTTCCGTTTTCCGGAGTCCCTTCGCGCCCGCAAGCTGATCCTCAAATCGGCGCGTGCTGGCTAGTTTACCGCGGTGCCCCCGGATGTCAATTCAGGCGTTGAGCTTCACCAGCAGCGCGATGAGCTTCGCCGGCTCGTCGGTGCGCCGCATGCGTTCGACGATCGGCTTGGCGACGCCGGTGTCGCTGGCGATCACGCGTTGCTTGACGGTCAGAAGATGAGCCGGATGCATGGAAAAGTTGGTCAGGCCCATGCCGAGGAGCAGCCGGGTCAACCGCGCCTCGCCGGCCATTTCACCGCAGACGGCGATAGGCACCCCGGCCCGGTTGGCCGTGGCAATGGCGAGCGCAATGAGCTTAATCACCGCGGGATGCAGCGCATCATACAACTGCGACACAGCGTCGTCGGCGCGATCGACCGCCAACGTGTACTGAATGAGATCGTTTGTGCCGATCGAGAGAAAGTCCAGCCGCGACGTGAAGGCGCCGATTGACAGCACCGCGGCGGGGATTTCAATCATGCCACCGACCTCGACCCCGGGGTTGAATTTTGCCCTTTGCTCGCGCAGGCTCTCTTTGGCCTGCGCGATCAACGCCAGTGCCTGCTCGATCTCGCTTACCGAGGAGAGCATGGGGAGAAGGATCTTCACCGCGCCGTAGTGGGAGGCGCGCAGGATCGCGCGCAGCTGGGTCAGGAAAAGCCTGGGCTCAGCGAGGCAAAAGCGGACCGCGCGCAAGCCGAGCGCGGGGTTCGGTGCCACACGCGACAGCCCGGCAAGACCTTCCTTGTGCTTGTCCGCGCCGAGGTCGAAGGTGCGGATCGTCACCGGACGGCCCTTCATGCCGGACGCAACCGTGCGATACGCCTCGAACTGCTCGTCTTCGGACGGCAGCCCATCGCGGTTGAGAAAGAGGAACTCGGTACGGAAAAGTCCCACCCCGGCCGCGCCGTTCTCGCGAGCCTGCTCCAGATCCTCCGGCAACTCGATGTTGGCCATGAGCTCGACGTGACAGCCGTCGATGGTTGTCGCCGGTGTCGTGCGCAGGCGCCGCAGCTTCTGTCGCTCCAGCTCGAGCTCGTCCTGCTTCAACCGGTATTCGGCGAGCACCGAGCGATCGGGATTTACGATGACGACGTTGCGCCCGCCATCGACGATAAGCAGCTCGTTTTCGCGAATCAACGCCCGCGCATTGTGGGTTGCAACGACCGCCGGCACATTGAGGCTGCGGGCGACAATGGCGGTATGCGAAGTCACGCCGCCAAGGTCGGTCAGGAAAGCGGCGAAATGGTGATTCTTGAACTGGATGACATCCGCCGGTGACAGATCGTGCGCGACCAGAATCGTCTCCTCCTCGGCAGCCGCTGGGCGCACGACGCCGGGACGGCCCAGCAACACCTTGAGCACACGCTCGACGACCTGAACCACGTCGGCTTTGCGCTCCCGCAGGTACGGATCCTCGATGGAATCGAATTGCTCGATCAGAACGCCGAGCTGCTGGGTCAACGCCCATTCGGCGTTGCACAGCTGTTCGGCTATGGTGCGCTTGGGCGTCTCATGCAGAGTTGGATCGGTCAGGATCATCCAGTGCACGTCGAGAAACGCGCCGAATTCGGCCGGCGCGTCGCCGGCCGTCATCGCGCCATGGAGATTCTCGAGCTCCCTCTGCACCGTTTGCAGCGCCTGCGTCAGGCGCTCGATCTCCGCCGGCACCTGCGTGGGCGTAATCGAGTAATGCGCGACTTCGATGGTCGCGTGCGAAACGAGCTGCGCTCTTCCGATCGCGATGCCGCCGGAGACGCCGATGCCGTGCAGAACAAAGCTCATCGGTTCACTTCACCGCACCTCGCCAAATTGATCACCGATCAGTTGCACCAGCGCGGTCATCGCCTCGGCCTCATCCGGGCCGTGGGTTTCCAGCCGGATCGTCGCGCCAACGCCAGCCGCGAGCAGCATCACCGCGACCATGCTGCGCGCGCTTGCCCGCTTGCCATTCCAGATCAGCGAGACACTGCAGCGAAACTGCGAGGCTACCTGGACGACCTTGGCGCACGCGCGCGCATGCAGGCCCAGGCGGTTGGTCAATTTGACTTGGCGTATTTGCATGATTGGTATGCCCTTTGTCAACGGCAGGTCCCGCGCGACAGGCTCGGGCGTCCTCTCATTGAGCAACCCGAGCCCACATTGGTTCCGTGCCGGGTGCGAAGCCCGGGTCACCGGAGCGTCCGCCACGCCCCCAAGGCGCTTCACTGCCCCTCGCCGAAGTAGTCGCCGATCAGCGTGACGATTGCGTCCATTGCGTCGCCCTCGTCGGGGCCGTCGGTCTCGAGCACGATGCGGCAGCCCTTGCCCGCAGCGAGCATCATCACGCCCATGATGCTCTTGGCGTTGACCTTGCGGCCGTTGCGGGCGAGGGAAACCTCGCACTGATAATGGCTTGCAAGCTGGGTGAGTTTGGCCGCCGCTCGGGCGTGAAGGCCCAGCTTGTTGACGATCTCAATTTCTTGCTGCCGCATAGATCGGATCGACGTCGATGTGCAGCACGCCGTCGCAGCCACCGCTAATGGCTTTCTTGATGATCGTCTCCATGCCCTTGTCGCGGTAGGTGAACGCCCGCACCAGCATGGGCAGATTGACGCCGGCAACCGCCTCGATACGGCCCGATACGAGCAGCTTGGCAGCGAGGTTGGACGGTGACGCGCCGTAGATATCCGAAAAGATCAGCACGCCGTCGCCGGTGTCGAGTTCAGCCACCAGCGCCCGGGCCTTGGGCAACAATTCCAGCGGGTCGTCGGTCGCGGCGACCGGCAGCGTCGCGAATTGCGAAGGGCGAGCGCCTAGCACGTGCGTCACCGCACCGGCGAGGCTATCGCTCAACGTGCCGTGAGCGACGATCAGGATCCCGATCATGAAAGCCCTCCCGTATGACCTATCTTATCAGAAGCAATTGCGCGCCAGTACGCGCCCCCGACCCTACGTCGCGGCGTGGGTCAGGGCATCGGCGAAGCGCCCGGCGACGTCGAAGCCGGTCTGTTTGGTGATCTCAACGAACCCGGTTGGGCTAGTGACGTTGACTTCGGTGAGGTAGGCGCCAATGACGTCCAGACCCACGACCAACATGCCCTCCGCCCACAGCTTCGCGCCGACCGTTTCGGCGATCAGGCGATCGCGTGCCGTCAGGGGCCGCGCGACACCGCGGCCCCCCGCGGCCAGATTGCCGCGCGTCTCCCCAGGCTTGGGGATGCGCGCCAGCACGTGCGGCACCGGTTCGCCGGCGATGAGCACGATGCGCTTGTCGCCATCGACGATCTCCGGGATGAAGCGCTGCGCCATGACGGTGCGTGCACCGTGGTGGCCGACCGTCTCGACGATGACGTTGCGATTGACGTCGTCCTCGCGGACGCGGAACACCGATGTTCCTCCCATGCCGTCGAGCGGTTTCAGAATGACGTCCTTGTACTCATCAATGAACTCGCCCAGCAGCGCCGCGTCGCGGGTAACCAGTGTCGGAACGATGAAGTCTGTGAACTTTGTGATAGCCAGCTTCTCGTTATAGTCGCGCAACGCGCGGGGACGATTGAATACGAGTGTGCCCTGCGCCTCCGCGGTCTCGAGCAGATAGGTCGAATACACGTATTCCATGTCGAACGGCGGATCCTTGCGCATCACGACCGCCGCGAAGGATTCGAGCGGTCGCACCGCAGTGGCTCCGACCCGAAACCAGTCGTGGTCGTCGGCGGTGACCTGCAATGGCCGCACCGTGCCGAGCGTCTGCTTTCCATCCCAGAACAGGTCGCCCTGCTCCAACGCGAACAGGGCATGGCCGCGGGCATGCAAGGCACGCATCATCGCCACGCTGGTGTCCTTGTAGGCCTTGAGCGAAGCAAGCGGATCGAGGATGAACGCGAATTCCATGTCGGCATGGCGACGGGCGGGAGCGCCATCGTACCGCAATTCCGCGCCGGCGCATGCCGCGCCAATCGCCCAACGTGTCGATGCCGACCACCGTGCCGGCGGCTCCACGTCGATAGCCGGGCGGGCGGCCGGCGATGCTGCCGAAGACGGGTCCCTGGAGCGCCTCGATAAGGCGCGCGACCGCCGGCGTGGCGAGCGTGGCGGCGCGGACCGCGAGGTAGTAGCGCTCGCGGAGCTGCGGCAGGACGCGACCGCTTACTCGGCGGCGGCCGCGCGCAGACCGAAGCCGGCATCGGCCGAGCCGGAGACGCTCGCGGCCGCAACCGCCGGATGCGTGAACTCCTCGTTGGCGTAACCGACCAGCGCAGCTGGTCCAAAGGCCTCGGTCGGCGAGGAGGCGATCGATCAGCGAACGCGTTCCCGGGCGGGTTGACGATTCACGAAGCGCAGGTGATTGCGCGCCAGGTCGCGGAAAGGGTGCACCCGCGCTGGATTGTCGTGCTTGCGCCGCGGGCTGGCGGGCGCCAGCGCACGTGAAAGCCCCCGACATCGGCCCGGCGCTGCGCGAATTGCTAATTCGAGTTCACGGCCCCTGTTTTTGCGAGCCTCCCCTCACCGCCATCGTCAATGGCCTACTCGACGGTTACCGATTTGGCCAGATTGCGCGGCTTGTCGACGTCGGTGCCGCGAAGAACGGCAGTGTGGTACGCGAGCAGCTGCAACGGAATGGTATGCACGACCGGGGAGAGCAGTCCCGCGTGCTCCGGCAGGCGCAGGACGTGGACACCTTCGCTCGATTGGATATGACTGTCGGCGTCGGCGACAACGTAGAGTTCGCCGCCGCGCGCTCGCACTTCCTGCAGATTGGACTTGAGCTTTTCCAGAAGCGCGTCGTTGGGCGCAATGGCGACAACCGGCATGCTGGCGTCGACCAGCGCCAGCGGGCCGTGCTTGAGCTCGCCGGCCGGGTAAGCCTCGCCGTGGATGTAGGAAATCTCCTTGAGCTTGAGCGCTCCTTCGAGCGCGATCGGATAGTGCAAGCCGCGGCCGAGGAACAGGGCGTTCTGCTTCCTCGCAAACTGCTGGGCCCAGGCGACAATCGTCGGCTCGAGCGCCAGCACGGCCTGAATCGCCGCCGGAAGGTGCCGCAATCCGGTCAGCCAGCGCGCTTCCTCCTCCGTCGACAGGCGGCCACGCATCTTCGCCAGCGTCAGAGTCAACAGGAACAGCGCAGTCAACTGCGTCGTGAATGCCTTGGTCGACGCAACGCCGATCTCGGTGCCCGCGCGCGTGAGGAACGTAAGCGAGGTCTGCCGAACCATCGAACTGGTCGCGACGTTGCAGATGGCGAGCGTGTGGCGGTGGCCGAGCGCCTTGGCATGCTTGAGCGCCGCCAACGTGTCGGCCGTCTCCCCCGACTGCGAAACGACAACAACGAGCGCATCGGGGTTCGGCACGCTGGCGCGATAGCGATACTCGCTGGAGATCTCGGCCTGCGCGGGGATGCCCGCCACAGCCTCCAGCCACAACCTTGCGACCAGTCCGGAATAATAGCTCGTGCCGCAGGCAAGAAGGTGGACTGAATCAACAGCGCCGAGCACGGCGGCGGCATTCGCGCCGAAAAGCTCCGGATCGATGCCGCCGACGCTCTCCAGCGTGTCAGCTATAGCGCGCGGCTGCTCGAAGATCTCCTTCTGCATGAAATGGCGATAGGGACCGAGCTCGGCTGCCATGCCCGAGGTCTGCACGCTGACGACCGGCCGCGATACGAGGGCACCGCTGGCATCATAGACCGCGTAAGCGTCGCGGGTAACATCGGCAAAATCACCTTCCTCCATGTATACGACGCGCTGCGTCACAGAGCTCAGCGCGCTTGCGTCCGACGCGAGATAGTGGTCGTGCTCGGCAACGCCGACGAGCAGCGGGCTGCCGGCACGTGCCCCGACCATGCGCTCCGGCTCGCGCGTGCAGATCGCTGCAATCGCGTACGCGCCACGAAACTCCGACACCGTTTTCTGCACCGCCTCGAGCAGGTCGCCATGATAATTGGCGTGAATCAGGTGGGCGATGACCTCGGTGTCGGTCTGGGTGACGAATCGGTATCCCTGTTTCTGCAATCGCTCGCGCAAAGGCTCGAAATTCTCGATGATGCCGTTATGCACAACGGCGATTTCGTCGTGACTGACGTGCGGATGCGCGTTGGTCGGCGTCGGCGCGCCATGCGTTGCCCAGCGCGTGTGCGAGATACCGGTGGTGCCACTGATATGCGTCGCATCGGCCTGGGCCGCCAGGTCCGCGACGCGGGCGGTGCTCACCAGCCGCCTCAAGCTGCCGTTGATCACGGCGAGTCCGGAGGAGTCGTAACCGCGATACTCGAGCCGGCGGATGCCCTCGATCAGGATCGGAACCACGTTTTCGCGCGCGACCGCACCGACGATGCCGCACATTGCTAGCCTTTCTTCGGTCGTTTCCAGCCGCTCCGCGCGACTTGTGTCTTTGCGTTCACCGTCAGCGCTTCCGGCGGCGCATCCTTCCACACCGTGGTGCCGGCGCCGATGGTCGCACCGCGACCGATGGTGACCGGCGCGACGAGTTGCGTGCTTGAGCCGATGTGCACGTCATCCTCGATTACGGTGCGATGCTTCGCGGCGCCATCGTAGTTGCAGGTGATCGTACCCGCGCCGAGGTTAACGTCGCGGCCGACGGTCGCGTCGCCCACATACGTCAGATGATTGGCCTTGCTGCGCTCGCCGATGGTACTCGCCTTGATCTCGACGAAGTTTCCGATGTGGACCTCGTCGGCGAGCACAACACCCGGCCGGATGCGGGCATACGGCCCGATGCGACACTGCGCCCCAATTTGCGCATCCTCGAGGTGCGAGAACGGCGCAATCGCGGTGCCTGCCGCAACGCTGACATTCTTGAGCACGCAGTGCGCGCCGACGACCACGTTGTCGCTCAGCGTTACCTGGCCCTCGAAAATGCAGCCGACGTCGATGGTAACGTCGCGCCCGCAGGCAAGCGTCCCGCGAACGTCGATACGCGCCGGATCGGCGAGGGTCACGCCGGCGTCGAGCAGGGCGTCGGCCTGCACGCGCTGGTAGCGGCGCTCCAGCTCCGCCAGGTCGCGCTGACTGTTCACACCCAACGCCTCGGTGACGCTCGCTGCACTCGTCGTTGCCACCGTCACCCCGTCGCGCACCGCGAGGGCGATGATGTCGGTCAGGTAATACTCGCCGCCGGCATTGTTATCGTCGATGGCTTCCAGCCAGCGCGCGAAGGCAGCGGTCGGCGCGGCCATCACGCCGGTGTTGACCTCCCGAATCGCCTGTTGTTCCGGCGTCGCGTCCACGTGTTCGACGATCGCGGCGACGCGCCCGTCGGTGAGTCGAAGGACACGACCGTACCCCTCGGCGTCGTCAAGGTCGACCGTGAGCAGGGACAGGGCGCCACCCTGTGCGTGGGCGACGACTTCACGCAGCGTCGCCACGCGAGCGAGGGGGTCGGCGCCGAACAGCACCAGCGTGACTCCGTCGCGTGGCAAGGCCGTGAGCGCGCAGCGCAACGCATCGCCGGTGCCACGCGGAGGATCCTGCCGTGCCCAGAGTACATCGGCGGCGTCGAAACGCCCGCGCAGTGCGTCTCCGGATCCCTCGACAACGCAAATCGCGCGCGGGCTCAAGCCGCGCGCGGTCTCGAGCACGTGCGCCAGCAGGGGTTTGCCGGCAAGCGGATGCAGGACCTTTGGCAGCGCGGAGCGCATTCGCTTGCCTTTGCCCGCGGCGAGGATGGCGATTTGCAGGGGTTGCATGAGGCCCGAATTATCGCATTTTTGCCCTTGAGTTTTGCTCCGGCGCAGGCCGCCGGCCGGCGGCGACGGGCCACCTCGAATGTGTGCGAAAATGCCGCCCGCAGCAACCGCCGCGCGCGCAGCCACAAGTTCACGCTGAACAAGGACCGCAACATCGTTCTCTCGGGCAAGCGGGCCTTCCCGCCGACGGGCCATGATGCAACGCATAGCCTTCGTCGCGCCACTCGCCCGGTCACGTGTCTCTCCGGCGCGCCAAAGCGTCCTGTAGACTAGCGGGCCGTCATGTCGGTCATCGCGGTATTCAACCAGAAGGGCGGCGTCGGGAAGACAACGACCACCCTGAATCTGCTCGCCGGCATCGCCCAACGCGGGCAGCGGCCGCTGGGTATCGATCTCGACCCGCAGGCGCACCTTTCCAGCGTGTTCGATACGCATCCGCATCTCGCCGACGATTCGGTGTATGCATTCTTCGTGCGCCAGCGTCCGTTGGCGGACCTAGCCCAGATCACCGCCAGCGGCGTGGTCCTCTGCCCGGCGCATCTCGAGCTCACCAAGCTCGACATGCTGCTCGGCAAGGGGGTCAACGTCGTGACCCGCCTGCGGGTCGCGTTGCGCCAGACCGAGCAGGCCACCGGCCCGGTGGTGATCGATTGCTGCCCGTTGCTCGGCGTGCTGTCGTTGAACGCGATCTTCGCCTGCGACCTGCTGCTGATACCCGTTTCGGCGGATTACCTCGCCTTGCAAGGAGCGCAGCAGGTCGAGCGCGCGCTGCACGCGCTCGAGCCGGTTTTCAAGCGCCGTCTGCCCAGGCGTTACGTGCTCACCCGATACGACGCGCGCCGCAAGATGAGCTCCGAGGTTGCCGATTTGATGGCGCGCGCGTTTCGACCCGACGAGGTCTGCATCACACGGATCGCGGAGAATGTGAGTCTCGCCGAGAGCCCGGCGCGGCACCTGGATGTATTCCGCCACGCCCCGCAAAGCCGCGGCGCGCGCGACTATCGGGAACTCGTCGAGGAGCTAGTGCGTGCCGGATTTATTGCGTAGCATCGAGCGCGCAACCGTGGGAATCGTGGCGGGCCCGTTGCTGATGATGCCGATAACGCCTTCAAGATCGAGCGGGTCGCTGCGCCGGCTGACCGCTTCGCTTTGGCAGTGGATGATTTCGCAATGGTGGTACATCTGGCGCAGCCGACGCTCCGCGTCGGCCTGATTAGCGGCCATGATGCAGATGTTATCCACGCGCTGGCCGCTGCGCGTTCGGATATTAAAGCCGAATCGAAGCATCGCGACTCCTCCTCCCGCCCCTTGACAGCTGACCGTCCGACCCGCACACCGCGGGCACTCTCGCACTGCATTAAGCGCTTGGCGACAGTTCTTGCGATGATAGCTTAGGTTCCGCATGCAAATATCGTACCGGAGCGCGATTTCGCCGCCGTGACACGCGCTCCGGCGCAGCGGCGCATAGGCATCGCTTGGGGTCGGGGGAGTTGCATTCTACAGTTCCGGGGCGGCCCCCCGGCAGTGGCCACTCACTTAGGGCGAGAGGGCGCGGTGCGGCGCTCAGCCGCGCGCCTGTCTGCCGAGGGCAACGGGTTGCCGCAACACGTCATTTGTGTGTCGGGATTGCGCGCGCGATGCGCGGCCCGTGGCCGCGGGGCGCGGCGGTTGAATACCCCGCGGTCCAAGCGCAAAATCGCGCCTCTGCGCTCGGCCGCGGGCGCCAAGATCAAGGGGAGTGCGCCATGTTCTGTGCTCAGTGCGGCAAGCAGGTTCCGGACGGGGCCAAGTTCTGTAGTTTTTGCGGTGCAACAATCGCCGGTACGGCGCAGCCGGCGGCAGCGCAAGCGGATCCGATGTCTGCGGCGGCGATCGCGCCGCGGCCCGAGCCTGCGCCGGACGGACCGGGCGCAACGGCCGGTGCCCAGGCATCGACCCCGGGTGCGGCCGCCGCAGCTTCCGCCACCGCGGACGCAGCACGGGGCCTGATCGCGCGCGTCAAGAACATCCTGCTCTCGCCGACGACGGAGTGGCCGGTTGTCGCCGCCGAGTCGACCTCTGCCAGCGCGATCTATCTCGGTTACGTCGCGCCGCTGGTCGCGATCGGGGTCATTGCGACCTTCGTCGGTCACAGCGTCTTCGGCGTTCCCCTGCTCGGCCGCTTCGGCATCGCCGCCAGCCTCGCGCACGCGGTCCTATCCTTCCTGCTGTCGTTCCTCGGCGTGTTTCTCCTTGCCCTCATCGTCGACCTGCTCGCCCCGAGTTTCGGCGGCCGGCGAGATTCGCTCGCCGCCCTCAAGGTGACCGTCTACAGCTTCACGCCCGGCTGGATCGCGGGGGTGCTGAACATCATTCCCATGCTCGGCATCCTGGGTATCATCGCCGCGTTCTACGGCTTGTACCTCCTCTATCTCGGCCTTCCGGTGCTGATGCGCTGTCCGCAGGAGAAATCGATCGGCTATACGCTGGTGACGGTGATTTGCGCGATCGTGATGTGGGTTGTGATCGCGATGGTCACGACCTGCGCCGTCACCGGCCTGGGCCTCGCAGGTATCGGGGCGCTGGGCGCGCTAAGCCATACGAGTGAGCGTGGGCATGACCGCGACGTTGCGGCAAACGTGCTGTCGAGCATCTTCGGTGGCAAGTCGGAGGCCGACAAGGCGCGCGTCGACGACGCGCTCAAGGCGCTGGAGAAGATGGGCGAGCAGGCGCAACAGGCCGAGAAAACGGCCAACGCCGGCGGCGCGACGAGTCCGCCGGCCGCCGGCGGCGGGCAGGTCGATGCCAAGGCGGCGCTCGGTGCCGTGGGGCAGATCATCGCCGGCGGCAAGGATGTGCAGCCGGTCGATTTTCACAAGCTCAAGGACCTGTTGCCGGAGTCGCTGCCGGGCATGCAGCGCAAGGAGGCGTCGGGCCAGAGCGGTGAAGCGATGGGGCTCAAGGCCTCGAGCGCGACGGCGCGTTACAGCGACGGTGCCAACGCCAGCATCAGCATCGAAATCGCGGACATGGCTTCGCTGTCCGGGCTCGCCGGGCTGGCGGCAAAGGTCGATCCCAGCATGGAGAAGGAAACCGACACCGGCTACGAGCGCACCACCAAGGTCGACGGCCAGCTCCTGCACGAGCGCTACGACCGGCGGGCGAAAAGCGGCGAAGTGGGGATCATCGTCGCCGACCGGTTCGCGGTTACCGTTCGCGGCGACGGCGTCGATCCCGCCGCGCTCAACGCCGCGTTGAAGCAAGTCGATCTCGCCAAGCTCGCGGCGTCGCGCTGACAGCGCCTGCCGGTCAGCGCCCGGCCAGCAGATAATCCGCGAGCTCCGCAAACCCCGCACCTGACTCCCGCTCGGTGACGTACTTCGGCGCCACCGCCAGGCGGCTGGCGAACCGTCGCACATTGGCAACACCAATCGAGAGCGGAAAGAAGTCGAACATCGGCGCGTCGTTGGGCGAATCGCCTACGAACACGAAACGCGCGCGCTCGGCGTCGACATCGATGGCGAACGCCTCATGCAGCAGCGTCCGCGTCATGGTGAGCTTGTCGTGGGGCCCGAACCAGCCGTTGACGTGGATCGACGACAACCTGACCGTCATGCCTTCGGCGCGCAGCAGCGCGGCGATCCGATCGACGGCCTCGGGCGGGAGCGGCGCGACGTCCTCGCAGTAGTCGATCGCGAGGTCCGTGTCCCGATATGGCTGGTCGGATGCCACCGCGCATCCTGGCACCGCACGCAGGATTCTCTGCGCGATGGCGTCGAGCCGCTCGCGCGCGGCTCGGCGGTCGGATGCGCTGTCGGCGTAACGCTTTCTGAGCGTCTTTGCCCGCTCGTCGCGCAGCATGTACAGGGCGCCGTTCTCACCGACGACCGCATCCACCGGCCACATGCGAGCGATGTGGTCGCACCAGCCGGCGGGCCTTCCGGTCACCGGAATGACGAGCAGGCCCGCCTGCCGCATCCGCTCCATCGCCGCATACGCCGCGGCCGTTACTCGGCCGCCGGTCGAGACGGTGTCGTCGATGTCGGTCAACACGCCGCGGATGGCCTTGCGCGCCGCGTCCGGCAACGCCGTCAACGGTCGCATGGCGGCGATCCTCGGTGCCCGTATTGTTCGTACAGGTACGCCGCGAGCGCCCCGCGCTGCGCCGCCGTGAGATGCAGTCCGCACTTGGTGCGCCGCCATAACACGTCCTCCGCGTCGCGCGCCCATTCGTGCGTGACCAGATAGTCGACCTCGGCGGCGTAGAGGGTGTGGCCGAAATGGGTCCCCAGATCGTGCGCCGTTCTCGCCTGTCCCAGGACCAGTGGTGCGCGCGTGCCGTGGCGGTGCAGCAGCGCATCGCGCAGTTCGAGCGGCAAAGCGGGATAGCGCGCGGCGAGATCGCGCGCGAACACGCTCAGTCGGCCGCGCGGCATGTCGCCACCGGGAAGCGGTTTCGAGCGTGTCCATGCCGCCTTCATGCGCGGAAAAAAGGACGCGAGTTCTGCCAGCGCCGATTCGGCCAGCCGGCGGTAGGTGGTGATCTTGCCCCCGAAAATCGACAGCAATGGCGTGCGCCCGTGTTCGCCGGCATCGAGCTTCAGGACGTAGTCGCGCGTTACCGCCGAAGGATTCGCCGACCCGTCGTCGTACAGGGGGCGCACACCGCTGTAGGCCCACACCACGTCAGCGGGGGCGATCGGTCGCGCGAGGTAGGCGTTGGCGATTCCACACAGGTATTCGATCTCGTCCTGCGCAATCGCCACTGCCTCGAAATCCTGTACCTGGATATCGGTCGTGCCGATGAGCGAGAAGGCTCCCTCGTAGGGGATGATGAACACGATCCGGTGGTCCGAGTTCTGCAGGATGTAGGCGTGTTCGCCGCTGTGCACGCGCGGTACGACGATGTGGCTGCCCTTGACGTGGCGCACCTCGGCGTTCATCGCTGTGGCGGTCACCTCGTCGAGCACTTGTTTGACCCACGGCCCGGCTGCGTTTACGATCCCGTGCGCCCGCTCCTCGCGCCTCGTTCCGCTTGGGTCGGCAAGCGTGAGGCGCCAGAACTCCCTGTCGCGGCGTGCACTGACCAGACGCGTGCGTGTCCGTATGTCGGCGCCGAGCTCTGTTGCCGCGATTGCATTGAGCACCACCAGGCGCGCGTCGTCGACCCTGGCATCCGAGTAGACAAACCCGCGGTCGAAGTTGCCCTTGAGGCCGGCGCCCCATTTGCTCCTGCGCAAATGCACGCCGAACGACGATGGCAGCGTCTTGCGTCCCCCGAGATGGTCGTAGAAGAACAGTCCGGCGCGGATCATCCACGCCGGGCGCAGGTGCGGCTCGTGCGGAAGGACGAATTGCAGCGGCGCGATGATGTGAGGCGCGGCGCGCAACAGGACCTCGCGCTCGGCGAGCGCTTCCGCGACGAGGCGAAATTCGTAGTACTCGAGGTAGCGCAGGCCGCCGTGGATCAGCTTGGTGCTCGCCGAGGAGGTGTGCGAGGCAAGATCGTCCCGCTCGACGAGCAGCACCCTGAGTCCACGTCCCGCGGCATCGCGCGCGATGCCGACACCGTTGATGCCGCCGCCGATGATGGCGAGGTCATAAGGCGGGGCTGCGGGGGTCGGCATGTGGAACGTTTGACGCAGCGCCGATTCTACCGCAGCCTGCGCGAGCGTTCTGCGCTACCATCGCGTCTTCGGCGCCCCCTCATCCCGCATCGGATCCACGCATGAACATACAGCCCGAGATTGCATCTCTCGCGCAAGAGATGAGTCAATGGCGGCACCACATTCACGCTCATCCCGAGACCGCGTTCGAGGAACTGGCTACCTCTGCCTTCGTTGCGGAAAAGCTCAGATCCTTCGGCCTCGAGGTGCACACCGGCCTGGCGAGGACGGGTGTCGTTGGCGTGCTCCGTGGCGGCAGCGGCTCGCACTCGGCACCCGACGCGATCGGCTTGCGCGCCGATCTCGACGCCCTGCACATCGAAGAGCGATCCGGCGTGCCGTATGCCTCCCTCAACGCGGGGCGGATGCATGCTTGCGGTCACGATGGCCACACGACGATGCTGCTTGGCGCAGCCAAGGCATTGACGCGCAGAAAGACGGTCGCCGGCACGGTCTACTTCATCTTCCAGCCCGCCGAGGAGAACGAAGGCGGCGGGCGGGTCATGGTCGAGGAAGGCCTATTCGAACGCTTTCCGATGCGCGCGGTGTACGGCATGCACAACTGGCCCCGCGTGCCCGCCGGAACTTTCGCCATGCGCGCCGGGCCGCTGATGGGCGCCTACGACATCTTCGAAATCATCGCCACCGGCAAGGGTGCGCATGCGGCGATGGCGTACACGGGGAAGGATCCGATGCTCTTCGCCGCCCAGGCGATCAATGCGCTGCAGACGATCGTCGCAAGGAACCTTCATCCGCAGGACGCGGGGGTGGTGAGCGTCACGCAGGTGCACGGCGGCGACACCTGGAACGTGATTCCGCAAGAAGTCGTGCTGCGGGGCACGGTGCGCAGCTTCAAGCGCGACGTCCAGGATCTGATCGAACAGCGGATCCGGGGTATCGTGGCCGGGGTCGCGGCGACGTTCGACATGAGCGCTACCGTTCGCTACGAGCGTCGCTACCCGGCGCTGGTCAATAGCGAGGCCGAGACGCAACACGCGATCGCGGCCGCCACCGCGATCGTCGGCTCGCAGCACGTCGATACCGACCCGAGGCCCGAGATGGGGAGCGAGGACTTCGCCTTCATGTTGCAGGCAAAGCCCGGCTGTTACGTCTGGCTCGGCGCAGGGCGCGGTGCCGAAACGCCGAACATCCATAATCCTCAGTACGACTTTAACGACGACGTGCTGCCTATCGGCGCGAGCTACTGGGTCACGCTCGCGGAGCAACAGCTAGCAGGCTGAGGGCGCTCGTTTCCTGCTGGCGCGGCCGGCCCGCAGGCTAGGCACGGCCCCGGCGCAGGCGGCGAATTGCCGCGAGCTGCGCAAGGGCGCCTGCAAGCTCGCCTTCGGCTATCGCGATCTCTTCCTTGGACGTCTTGTTCTGCATCGCCGTCTCGGCGCGCTGCTTGGCTTCGAGCGCCTTGGCTTCGTCGAGATCGTGCGCTCGGATCGCGGTGTCGGAAAGCACGGTCACGACGTCGGGCTGGACTTCGAGAAAGCCCCCCTGGACGAAGACGATCTGCTCTTCCTCCTGGCCGGGAACCTTGATGCGAACCTCCCCGGGCTTGATCTGCGTGATCAGCGGCGTGTGCTTGGGATAGACGCCCAGCTCGCCCATGACGCCGGGAAGGACGACAAACTCCGCCTCGCCGGAATAGATCGACTCGATCAGGCTGACAACGTCGACGTGAATGGTGTGGGCCATGGGTTGGTCGTGGCTTACTGCAGTGTCTTCGCTTTGTCGGCCGCCTCTTCGATCGCGCCGATCATGTAGAACGCCTGCTCCGGCAGGTGATCGTACTCGCCGTCGACGATCGACTTGAAGCCGTGAATCGTATCCTTGAGCGAGACGTACTTGCCGGGCGTGCCGGTGAACGTTTCCGCCACATGAAAAGGTTGCGACAAAAAGCGCTGGATCTTTCTTGCCCGGGCAACGATGAGCTTGTCCTCGGGCGAGAGCTCGTCCATGCCAAGGATCGCAATGATGTCGCGCAATTCCTTGTAGCGCTGCAGCGTCTGCTGCACCCGTCGGGCAACGGTGTAATGTTCCTCGCCGACAACGTGCGGGTCGAGCTGGCGCGAGGTGGAGTCGAGCGGATCGACCGCCGGATAGATGCCCAGCGAGGCGATGTCCCGCGACAGCACCACCGTCGAGTCAAGATGGCCGAAAGTCGTCGCCGGTGACGGGTCGGTCAAGTCATCGGCCGGGACGTATACCGCCTGGATCGACGTGATCGAACCCGTCTTGGTCGACGTGATGCGCTCCTGCAGCTCACCCATTTCGGCGGCCAGCGTCGGCTGGTAACCCACGGCGGAGGGCATGCGGCCCAGCAACGCCGATACTTCGGTGCCGGCAAGCGTATAGCGGTAGATATTGTCGATGAAAAGCAGCACGTCGCGGCCTTCGTCGCGGAAGAACTCGGCCATGGTAAGTCCGGTCAGCGCCACGCGCAGCCGGTTGCCCGGCGGCTCGTTCATCTGCCCGTAGACCATCGCCACTTTCGACTCCGGCAGGTTGTCGAGCCTGATTACCTTGGCCTCTTTCATTTCCTGATAGAAGTCGTTGCCCTCGCGCGTGCGTTCTCCCACGCCGGCGAACACCGACAGCCCGGAGTGCTGGGTGGCGATATTGTTGATGAGCTCCAGCATGTTCACGGTCTTGCCCACGCCCGCGCCGCCAAAAAGCCCGACCTTGCCGCCCTTGGCGAACGGGCACACGAGGTCGATGACCTTGATGCCGGTCTCGAGTAGCTCCGTCGATGGCGAGAGTTCCTCGAACGTCGGGGCGTCGCGATGGATCGGCATCCTCACTTCGGCAGCCACCGGCCCCCGCTCGTCGATCGGGCGACCGAGGACGTCCATGATGCGGCCCAGGGTCGCCGGCCCGACCGGGACCGAGATCCCGGCGCCTGTGTTCTTGACCTTCATCCCGCGTCTCAAGCCGTCCGCCGAGCCGAGGCAGATCGTGCGCACCACGCCGTCACCGAGCTGCTGTTGGACCTCCAGTGTCAGCTCGGTGCCTTCGAGGGTCAGTGCGTCGTAGATCTTGGGCAGATACTCACGCGAGAACTCCACGTCGATCACCGCGCCAATGCATTGGACAACCGTTCCTTCGTTCATGACATTTCCCTGTTCTTGATCCGTTGTGCGTCCGCACCGCGTGGCTGGAGCGACGTCAAACCGCAGCGGCGCCGCCGACGATCTCGGAGAGTTCTTTCGTGATCCCCGCCTGACGCGTCTTGTTGTAGATCAACTGCAGCTCGTCGATGATCGTTTCCGCATTGTCTGAGGCGGCCTTCATGGCCACCATCCGTGCGCTCTGCTCGGACGCCATGTTTTCGTTGATAGCCTGATAGACGACGGATTCCATGTATCGGCGCAACAGCTCGTCGAGCACCGTCTTTGCGTCCGGCTCGTAGATGTAGTCCCATGGATAGCCGCGCTTCTCCGCCTCTTCTCCCAGATCGGCGATGGGCAGGATCTGCACCCCGATGGGCGTCTGCCTCATCGTGTTCTCGAAACGCGTCGCGACCAGGTGCAACTCGTCGATCTTGCCATCGAAGTAAAGATCGAGCTGGATCTTGACCGGCCCGATCACCTTGTCGAGTGACGGGCGATCGCCGAGGTTGGTGGCATAGGAAACGATCTCCGCCTGGAGGCGCTGCATGAATCCGAAGCCCTTGCCGCCGATCGGCGTCACCTTGACGCCGACGCCCTGTGCCTGCCATGCCTTCATTTTCGTCAACGCCAGCCGCAGGGCGTTGGTATTGAGCCCGCCGCAGAGCCCCTTGTCGGAGGTGACAACGATCAGTCCGACGTTCCTGACGCCCGGGCGCTTCAGCAGAAACGGATGGCGGTACTCCGGGTTGGCCCGCGCAAGGTTGCGCGCCAGCGCCAGCATGCGGCCGACGTACGGTCGTGAGGCACGCATCCGGTCCTGCGCCTTCTTCATCTTCGAAGCGGCGACCATTTCCATCGCCTTGGTGATCTTGCGTGTGCTTTGCACACTCTTGATCTTGCCGCGGATTTCTTTCGAGCTGGCCATCGTTGCGTTCCTACCAGGTGCCGTTCTGCTTGAAATCCGCGATCGCCGCGGCAAGCGCTTTCTCGCCCTCGCCGTCGAGATCCTTGGTCGATTCGATCTTGTCGAACAGCGCAGCATACTTGCTCTTTACGAACGCACGCAGTCCGCTCTCGAACGCGAGCGCCTTCTCCACCGGCACGTCGTCGTAGTAGCCCCGGTTTACGGCGAACAGCGTCAGCGCCTGGTCGGCGACCGAGAGCGGGGCGTATTGCGGCTGCTTCATCAGTTCCGTGACCAGGCGTCCCCGATCGAGCTGCTTGCGCGTTGCCTCATCCAGGTCGGACGCGAATTGCGCGAACGCGGCAAGCTCGCGATACTGCGCCAGCGAGAGGCGCACGCCGCCGCCGAGCTTCTTGATCACCTTGGTCTGTGCGGCGCCGCCGACGCGCGACACCGAAATGCCGGCGTTGATCGCGGGCCGGATGCCGGCGTTGAAGAGATCGGTCTCAAGAAAGATCTGGCCGTCGGTAATCGAGATGACGTTGGTCGGCACGAACGCGGTCACGTCGCCGGCCTGCGTCTCGATTATGGGCAGCGCGGTGAGCGAGCCGGTCTTGCCCTTGACCGCGCCGTGGGTGAAATGTTCGACATATTCGGCGTTGACGCGCGCCGCCCGTTCGAGCAGACGCGAGTGCAGGTAGAAGACGTCGCCGGGGTACGCCTCGCGCCCTGGCGGGCGGCGCAGCAGCAGCGATATCTGGCGATAAGCCCACGCCTGTTTGGTCAGGTCGTCGTAGATAATCAGCGCATCCTGGCCACGATCGCGGAAGTACTCGCCCATCGTGCATCCGGAATACGGCGCGATGTACTGCATCGCCGCCGATTCGGAAGCCGAGGCGGCGACGACGATCGTGTATTCCATCGCGCCGGTTTCCTCCAGCTTCTTCACCACGTTCATGATCGACGAGGCCTTCTGCCCGATCGCGACGTAGATGCAGGTGAGCTCCTTGCCCTTCTGATTGATGATCGTATCGATCGCCACCGCGGTCTTGCCGGTTTGCCGGTCGCCGATGATCAGTTCCCGCTGGCCGCGACCGATCGGCACCATGGCATCGATGGACTTCAGCCCCGTCTGCACCGGCTGCGCCACGCTCTGGCGCCAGATCACCCCCGGGGCGACCTTCTCGATGACGTCGGTCGCCTTGGCGTTGACCGGGCCCTTGCCGTCGATGGGTTGGCCCAGCGCGTTGACGACGCGGCCGATGAGCTCCGGACCGACCGGCACTTCCAGTATGCGGCCGGTGCATTTGACCGTATCGCCTTCGGTGATGTGCTCATACGCGCCGAGAATAACCGTGCCGACCGAATCGCGCTCGAGATTGAGCGCGAGGCCGAAGGTGTTGTTGGGGAACTCGATCATCTCGCCCTGCATCGCATCGGACAACCCGTGGATGCGGGCAATGCCGTCGGTAAGCGATACGACGGTGCCTTGCGTCCGGACTTCCGCGCCGATGTCCAGGTTCTGGATCTTGGTCTTGATGAGCTCGCTGATTTCTGATGGATTCAACTGCATGATTTTTCCTCGCGCGTGATCCGGATGAGCTGCAGCCCGGAAGGCTTGCGTCAATGATTCAGATTAGGTTCGCAGGTGGTTGGCCATCGCCTGGAGCTCGCCTTGCACCGACGCGTCGATCACCGTATCGCCGACGACAACCTTCGCCCCGCCGATGAGCTGCGGATCGATGCTCACCGTGGCCTCGATCTTCTTGCCGAAGCGCCGCTCCAATGCCGACTTGAGCCCGGCGAGTTGCGCCTCATCGATCGGGAAGGCGCTCAGGATCCGCGCGCGCGCGAACCCGTCCGCCGCATCCTTGAGCGCGGCGAACAGCTGGCGAATTTCCGGCAGGAGGCCAAGGCGGTCGGCTTCGAGCAGCACGCGCACAAAGCTCCTGCCCTCGGCGTTGAGCTGGTCGCCACAGATGGTCAGGAACAGCGATTCCTTCGCCGCGACCGGCAGGCGCGGATTGTCGAGCGCCGTCCGCATGCTCTGGTCGCCCGCGACGGCGCTTGCGATCCTCAGCATCTCCGCCCACTCCGGCAGCGTGTTCTGCTCCCGCGCCAGCGCGAACACGGCCTCGGCGTAGGGGCGGGCGACGGTAACCTGCTCGGCCATGTTCCTAGAGCTGCTTCTGCAACTCGGCCAGGAGGTCGGCGTGGGCTCTCGCGTCGACCTCGCGCTTGAGGATCTTGGCAGCGCCGGCGACGGCGAGTTCGGCGACCTGTCCGCGCAGCGCTTCCTTCGCGCGCTGGACCTCCTGCCCGATCTCGGCCTTCGCCGCGGCGATGATGCGGTCGGCCTCGGTCTGCGCGTCGGCGTGCGCCTGCTCCACCGTGTCGCTTTTGAGTTTCTCACCCTGGGCGACGATTTCCGCGGCCCGTGTCTTGGCTTCGCTGAGCATCTCGGCGATCCGCTTCTCGGCCCTGGAGAGGCTCTGCCTTCCTTCCTCGCCCGCGGCAAGCCCGTCAGCTATCTGCTGCTGGCGGCTGCCGATCGCCCGCATCAGCACAGGCCAGATGTACCTCGCGCAAAACCAGATGAAGATGGCGAAGATGACGGCCTGCACAAGCAGCGTCAAGTTGATGTTCATTATGGTCCCTTTGGAGCGCGGGCAACGGCGCTGGCTACTTGAGACCGGCCGGAATCAACGGATTCGCATACGCGAACAGCATCGCAATGCCCAGCCCGATGATGAACGATGCGTCGATCAGGCCAAGCAACAAGAACACCTTGGCCTGCAGCGCCGGAATCATTTCCGGCTGCCGCGCCGCGCCCTCGAGAAAGCGCGAGCACATGATGCCGATGCCGACACAGGCACCGAGCGCACCGAGGCCGATCATCAGCCCGATGCCGATACCGGTGTAGGCCTGAATCTGGGCGACCAGTTGCAGCTTATCCATTTCGGTTTCCCTTTCTAACGGAGATTGGACGGTGAGTCGGTCGTGGCAAGCGCAGATCTAGTGATGCTCGTGCGCCATCGAAATGTAGGCGACGGTCAGCATCATGAATATGTAGGCCTGCAGTATCGCGATGAAACCGTCGAAGAGGATCCATGCGGCTTGCGCCACCCCCCCACCGACAGCACCTAGGAATCCGCTCGACGCCAGCAGAGCGATCAGCAGGAACATTATTTCGCCCGCGTACATATTGCCGAACAGCCGCAGCGAGTGCGACAGCGGCTTCGAGACGTATTCGATCAGGTTGAACAGCAGATTGAAGGGGATCAGCAGCGGCGCCGCCCACCACGGCCGCATCCCAAATGGCGATCCATACAGTTCGTGCAGCCAGCCGCCGAGGCCCTTAATGCGGATGCTGTAGAAGACCATCAGGCCGAGCACCGAGAGCGAAAGCGCGAACGTGGTATTGACGTCTGCGGTCGCCACGCCGCGCCATCGTTCCAGGTGGAACACGTTGGCGTAGATCCACGCCATGATATCCACCGGCAGCAGGTCCATCAGGTTCATGAAGAGCACCCACAAGCCGACAGTGAGCGCGATCGGCGCGACGATCTTGTAGTCGTGCTGAAACATGCTCCGGACCTGAGCGTTCACGAACTCGACGATAAGCTCGACGAACGCCTGCGTCCTGGATGGGACCCCCGAGCTTGCCTTGCGCGTCACCAGCCAGAGAAACCCCAGCACCAGGACACCGAGGATGACCGAAGTGACGATCGTGTCGTAGTGGATAATCCAGAAGCCGCCCTGCTCCCTCACCGGCTCGGCGAAGAACGTCAAGTGATGCTGGATGTACGCCGTTGCGTCGAGTTTGTGTTCCGCTGCCATTACTCTTCAATCAATCCCGAAACAGAATCGCCGCTTGCGAAACCAGCACGGTGGCCACGAACGCGGCGAAGAATGCCCCGTACACAACCTCGCGGTAGGCCACCAGCACGAACCAAAGCTGCAGCACGATGAGCGCTATCCTCGCCGTCTCGGCCCGTAGCATCACGTGCACGGTCGCCGCGGCGGTCGCGGGGCGCCCGACCCGGACCAGCATCGCGAAGACGACGCCGGCCGAGACGTTGGCAAGGCCCCCTAGCAGACCGGAAACAACCCCGTGCCAACCCGCCCACCAGCCCCCGCCCGTGGCTACGGCAGCGCTTGCCAGTAGCTGGGAGCAGGCGATGCGGCCGGCAGGATAGCGCGCAACTGGAATCGACGCGGGGTGGTACACCGAAGGTCAAGCAAACTTTTCGATTGTAGGGGTTTTTGTCGCAGCGCGTCAACGAATGCTGCGGCGCAGAATCCGGGCGATGGCGAGCCCAGCCGGGGCCCTAGCCTCCAGACAGGGCGCAAACGATCATGACTTCGTCTGGCTCCGCCAGCGGCTCGACCAGGCTGCGCCGCTGCACACCGTTGACGAAAAAACGGATATGCGGGCGGATCTGCCCCTGTTCGTCGATGATGCGAAAACGCATCCCCGGGTAGCGCCGGTCGAGATCGACCGTGAGCTCGCCCAGGGTCTGGCCGATACCGGTGACCTGCGCCGCGTTGGCGGTATAGGAGCGCAAGGGCGTGGGAATGAGAACGCGCATCGCCACCAATCCGGTGCCTGCTCCTACGCGCTTTCCACCGCGTAAATGTGAGGCAGATGCGCCGCCAGGCATTTCCAGGTCCGGCCCTCATCGCGACTGCCCCAGACCTCGCCGCTGGTGGTACCGAAGAAAACGCCCACGGGATCGCCCGTGTCCGCGGTCATCGCCTGGCGCTTCACCGTAAGCCACGCCTGGGCCGATGGCAGCCCGGTGCTATGGCGCTGCCAGGTCTTGCCGCCGTTGACCGAGCGATAGACCGCGGGCTTTCCGCCGGGAGAGACGCGCGGCCAGACGCTCGAGCCGTCCATTGGAAATACCCACAGCGTGTCCGGGTCGCGCGGATGCAAGACCATGGGAAAGCCGATCGCGCCGACACTCTTGGGCATGGTCGAGCCGATGTCCTGCCAGCGCTCGCCCGGGCGATCGAGGCGGTAGATGCCGCAATGATTCTGCTGATAGAGCCGGTCGGGCAGGGCCGGGTGCAGGCGCACGCAGTGCGGGTCGTGCCCGTACTCGGGGTCGGGTTGAGGCAGAAAATCCGCGCGCACGCCTCGGTTCAGCGGCCGCCAGTCGGCGCCGCCATCGCTCGATTCGAACACACCCCCGCTCGACATGCCGATGTACAGGTGATAGGGGTCGCGCGGGTCGACGATTACCGAGTGGAGCTTCGGTCCGTCGGGGGTTCCGTCCTGATCGCCGCCGCACCACGCCTTCCGCTGCGGATGGTCATTGAAGCCGTCGACGCCACGCCAGGTGGCTCCGGCGTCCTCGGAGCGGAACAACCCCTGCGGCGAAGTGCCGGCGTACCACACGCCCGGCATCGATGCGTGGCCCGCCGCCAACCAGAACGTGTGATCGACCACGCGCCCGCTGCCCTCGCGGAACGCCGGCGCATGTTTCGCCTCGTGCCAGGTGCGGCCCCGGTCCGAGGAGCGGAACACGGTTGGACCCAGATGCCCGGTGCGCGCCGCCGCGAGCATGATCTTCCGGTCGCGCGGATCGGCCACGGCGTGATGCACGACGTGGCCGAGAAACTGCGGGCCGGCAAGGCGCCACCGCCTGCGTGTCGCTTCGCTGTGCAGTTGCCACAGCCCCTTCTTGGTCGCGATAAGGAGCGTCACACCGTGGCTCCGTGGGCTCTTCGCCTGTGCCATATATAGATCCCCCTGATTGCTTCCGCCGATAACGGACTGCCGAAGTTACGCCTTCGCGCAATTGTCGACAAGGCCGCTGCGCACGGTCTGCGCAACGCCCGCGGCATCTCTGCCGGCGTACATTTTCCGCTACAATCGGCGTACCATTGCGCGCCATTCAGGGCGCCTCGCGGAGGCGCGCCCGGTGACGAGGAGACAACCATGACCATCAAGGTTGGCGAGCGCCTGCCTGGCGGCGGCTTGAGCGAATTCATCGAAGTGGAAACAGCCGGCTGTACGCTCGGGCCGAACGATTTCAAGATCGACGATCTCACGCGCGGCAAGAAGATTGTTCTGTTTGGCCTGCCCGGCGCCTTTACGCCGACGTGCTCCGCCAAGCACGTACCGAGCTATGTTGCCAATTACGAGAAGCTCAAGGCCAAAGGCGTCGATGACATCGTCTGCATGTCGGTCAACGACGCCTTTGTGATGGGTGCCTGGGCTAAGGATCTGAAGACCCAGGGCAAGGTGCGCATGATGGGCGACGGCAGCGCGGCATACACCAGGGCGCTGGGCCTGGAGTTCGATCTGACGGCGCGCAACATGGGCGTGCGCTGCCAGCGCTTTTCCGCACTGGTCGACAACGGCGTGGTCAAGGTGCTCAACATCGAGGCGCCCGGCAAGTACGAGGTCTCCGGCGCGGAGACGATGCTGGAGCAACTCGGCTAACGCAGCTTGGCCAGGATTCCGTCGAGTTGGTCGAGGCTCGAATAGCGGATCACCACCCGGCCCGCGCCTTTCCTTGTCGGCTCGATCCGGACGGCGGCGCCCAGCGCTTCCGCAAGTTCGCTTTCCAGCCGCGCAAGATCTCCGTTCGCCCCGCGCCGCGACCCGCGCCGGTTCCTGCCCGCGCCGGGACGGAGCATTGCCTGCACCAGCCGCTCGGCCTCGCGCACTGACAGCCCGTCGGCGACGAGTTTGCCCGCCGCTGCCGCCTGCTGCGCAGCCGGCAGCGCAAGCAGCGCTCGCGCGTGCCCCATATCCAGCTTGTCGGCCAAGACGAGCGCCTGTACCGGTGGCGCGAGTTGCGTGAGGCGCAACAGGTTGGTGACCGCGCTGCGCGAACGGCCGATCGCCAGCGCGGCGGCCTCGTGGGTGAGGCCGAATTCGTCGATCAGCCGCTTGATGCCTTGCGCTTCCTCCAGCGGGTTCAGGTCCTCGCGCTGGATATTCTCGATCAACGACAGCGCGAGCGCAGTCTGATCGGGCACAACGCGGACGAGCGCCGGGATTTCCTTGAGGCCTGCGCGTTGCGCGGCGCGCCATCGCCGCTCTCCGGCGACGATCTCGTAGCGACCGCCGTCGATCGGGCGCACCAGGATCGGCTGCATCACCCCCTGCGCCTGGATCGATTGCGCGAGTTCGGCCAGCGAGGCCTCGTCCATCCGCGTGCGCGGCTGGTAGCGGCCGGACCCGATCCGATCGAGTGCAAGCAACTGCAGGGCGTCGCGATCCGCTCGGTCGTCGGATCCGGACAACAGCGCATCGAGCCCGCGTCCGAGCCCTTTGAGTTTAGCCATTGGCCACTCCCATCGCGGCTGCCGGAACCGTGGCGGCGGCCTCGTCCCGGCGCAAGATCTCGCCGGCCAGCGCGAGGTAGGCCTGCGCGCCCTTGGACGATTTGTCCAGATGCAGGGCCGGGATACCGTAACTCGGTGCCTCGGCCAGACGAATGTTGCGCGGAATCACGGTGCGATAGACCTTTTCCCCGAAGTGCTTCTGCAGGTCGGCCGACACGTTGAGGGCGAGCGTGCTCCGCGGGTCGTACATCGTGCGCAGCAGGCCCTCGATCTCGAGTTTGGGATTCAGATGGGCGCGCACGCGGCGAATCGTCTGGACCAGATCGGACAAGCCCTCGAGAGCGTAGTACTCGCACTGCATCGGAATGAGCACGCTGTCGGCGGCGCACAGACCGTTGAGGGTCAGCAAGGACAGCGAGGGGGGGCAATCGAGCAGGATGAAGTCGTAGTCCTGCACCACCTCCGAAATCGCCGCACGAATCTGCGACAGCGCATCGGCGAGGGCGTCCTTAAGCCGCATCTCGCGTTCGGGCAGATCGACCAGCTCGACCTCGGCGCCGGCGAGTTCCCGATTGGATGGAACGAGGTCGAAACCACCCGAGGGAGACGTGGTTCGGACATCGGCAATTTTCTTTTCCCCAAGCAATACTTGGTATACGGTGTGTGTAAGCGCACGCTTATCGACGCCGGCGCCCATCGTCGCGTTGCCCTGCGGATCAAGGTCGACGAGCAGCACCCGGCGCTTCATCGCCACCAGGCTGGCGGCCAGATTGACGCTCGTCGTCGTCTTCCCGACTCCGCCTTTCTGGTTGGCGACCGCGATAATCTTGGTCATGGTCACTCACCGCCTACCTGGACGATCACCAGGTGCCGTTCGCCTTCGAGGCCGGGCACGGCAAGGGTGGGCAAGGCCACGACCCGCAGATCCGGCGCCAGTTGCAGCAGTTCCTCCCGCGGGTAGCCGCCCTTCATGGCCACCAGCATGCCCCCGGCGCGGACAAGATGGCGTGCGGCCGCGATGAAGGGCGCGAGTTCGGCAAATGCCCTGCTGATGACGATCTCAAACGGCACGTCCGGCAGGTAATCCTCGACGCGCTCGGCCACGACCGCGACATTGGGCAGGCCGAGCTCGGCGGCAACCTGGCGCAGGAATGTCGCCTTCTTGCGCTTGCTGTCGAGCAAAGTCACCTGCCAATCGGGGCGCGCGATGGCCAGCGGCACGCCCGGCAGGCCACCCCCGCTGCCGACGTCGATCAGCCGCAAGCCCCGCTGCGGCGGCAGATGCGGCAGCGTCGCCAAGGCGTCGAGCAGATGGTGGGTCAGCATCCGTTCGGGGTCGCGAATTGCGGTCAGGTTGTAGGTGCGGTTCCACTTTTCGAGCAAGGCCACATACGCGAGCAGTTTCGTCTGCGCCGCGTCATCGATGTCGAGGCCCAGCGCGGAGATACCCGCGGCAAGGGCTCGGCCGAGCCTCATGCCGAGAGTTTTTCCGGACTCGCCTGCGCGTCCTTGAACCCTCGCTTGAGGTGCACCAGCAGCAGTGCGATTGCCGCCGGGGTCACGCCCGAGATCCGCGCCGCCTGGCCGACCGTCTCGGGCCGGTGTGCATTGAGCTTCTGCTGGACCTCGACTGAAAGCCCCCGTACCCGGCGATAATCGATATCGGCCGGCAGGCGCTGGCTCTCCTGTGCGCTGCGGCGGCCGATTTCCTCGTTCTGGCGCTCGATGTAGCCGGCGTACTTGGTCGCGATCTCGACCTGCTCGGCCACCGCGGCGACGGCGACGGCTTCGCCGGCGCCCGGCAGCGTCATCAGGTTCGCATAGGTCACGCCCGGCCGGCGCAGCAGTGCGGCGAGGGTCGCATCGCGTTCGAGCGTTCGGCCCAGCACCCGCTCGGCATCCGCGCGCTCGAGCAGGCGCGCATCGACCCAGGTTGACTTCAGACGCTCCAATTCGCGCGCGACCGCGTCGCGCTTGCGGCAAAACGCCTCCCAGCGGACGTCGTCGACGCTGCCCAGGCTGCGGCCCGCCTCGGTCAGGCGCAGATCGGCATTGTCCTCGCGCAACTGGAGTCGATACTCGGCCCGGCTGGTGAACATGCGATAGGGTTCGCTGACGCCGCGGGTGACCAGATCGTCGACCAGTACGCCGAGGTAGGCCTCGTCGCGGCGTGGCGACCAGCACCCTTCGCCGGCTGCCAGGCGTGCCGCGTTGATGCCGGCAAGCAGGCCCTGCGCCGCAGCCTCTTCATAGCCCGTGGTGCCGTTGATCTGGCCGGCGAAGAAAAGCCCGCGGATCGCCTTGGTCTCGAGGCTGGCCTTGAGCGCGCGCGGATCGAAGTAGTCGTATTCGATGGAATAACCCGGGCGCAGGATATGTGCGTGCTCGCACCCTTGCATCGAGCGCACGAGCGCAAGCTGGATATCGAACGGCAACGAGGTCGAGATGCCGTTGGGGTAGATCTCGTTGGTCCCGAGGCCCTCCGGTTCGAGGAAGATCTGGTGGCTCTTCCGCTCGGCGAAGCGCACGACCTTGTCCTCGATGGACGGGCAGTAGCGCGGGCCGATGCCCTTGATGACCCCGGTGAACAATGGTGAGCGGTCGAGCCCGCTGCGGATGATGTCGTGCGTGCGCTCGTTGGTGTGGGTGATCCAGCAGGGCAGCTGCCGCGGATGCATCGATCGATCGCCCAGGAACGAGAAGACCGGCGGTGGCTCGTCGCCCGCCTGCACGCCGAGGCGCGAAAAATCGACCGTCCGGCCGTCCAGGCGCGGCGGCGTGCCCGTCTTGAGGCGACCGACCGGGAGGTTGAGCTCGCGCAGGCGCGCGCCGAGCGTCGTCGCCGGCGCCTCGCCGGCTCGGCCACCCTCGAAGTTGCGCAGGCCCACATGGATCAGGCCCGACAGGAACGTCCCCGTGGTCAGCACCACGCTGCGGGCGTCAAAACGAAGCCCGATCTGGGTCATCACGCCGGCGATGCGGTCGCCGGCGAGGACCAGATCGTCGACGGCTTGCTGGAACAGCGTCAGGTTCGGCTGCGCCTCCAACCGGGAGCGGATCGCGTGCTTGTAGAGGACGCGGTCCGCCTGGGCGCGGGTGGCCCGGACGGCCGGTCCTTTGCTCGAGTTGAGCGTGCGAAACTGGATGCCCGCCTCGTCGGTGGCGAGGGCCATCGCGCCGCCGAGGGCATCGATTTCCTTGACCAGGTGACCTTTGCCGATGCCTCCGATCGACGGATTGCACGACATCTGGCCGAGCGTTTCGATGCTGTGGGTGAGCAGGAGCGTCTGCCGGCCCATGCGCGCGGCGGCCAGCGCCGCCTCGGTGCCGGCGTGCCCGCCGCCGACGACGATCACCTCGAACTGTTTGGGAAACTGCATGGGTTTACGCCGAAAAACCGCCCGCCGAATCGAGCGCCGATGATACGGCAAAGCGCGGAGTGACAGAAGCCACGGCCGATTCGACAGGCCTCTGTTTCACGTGAAACAGGCATTTCCGGTTCCACGTGAAACATCGCTCCCGCCGGGCGCCGTAGCGCATCACGGCGCGGGCGCGGTGGTCTCCCGTACCACCAGTTTGACCGCCACGTCGAAAGCCGGTGGCATGGCGCCGTGCTCGAGGCACTGCAACAGGCCTTCGGCGAGCCGTATGCCGACTGCAGCTCCCGGTATGCGCACGGTCGTGAGCGCGGGAACGACCCGCCGCGCGAAGTCGGCATCGCCGAAGCCGATGATCGACACCGCGCGTGGCACGGCGCAGCCCTTCCCCAGGCATGCGCGCATCGCCGCCAGCGCGTGCAGGTCGGTGCCGCCGATCACCGCGGTTGGGGGGTCGACGCGGTCGAGGAGATCCCGCATGGCGGCTTCGACTGCGTCGAGATCGTGCACCAGCGCCGCCTCAGGTGCAGGCGCCGGCGCGGTGCCGCCAGCAAGCGCATCGGCTACGCCCGCCGCCGTGGCGGCCGTGGGTGCAATGATGCCGATGCGGTGATGGCCCAAGCTGAGCAGGTAGCGGCAGGCCAGCTCCGCGCCGCGGCGGCGCCCCCCGTCGACGGCAAGACAGGCGCCGTCCAGCCCGTCGGCAAGGCCGACCCACGGCAGTCCGCGGGCGCGCAGCGCCGCGGCCATCTCAGGCGCGTGCGCCGCCTCGGCAAGGGCGATGCCTTCGACGCCGCGGCTGACCAGCTGAAGCATCGCGGCAACGCTCTCTCCGGCTGACCCCAGCGTGGTCGCGATCACCACCCCGTAGCCAGCCTCGGCCAGCCGGCGCGCGAATGCCGGGACCCCCTCGGCGACCAATGGCTCCGCCAGCCTGTTCACCATGATCCCGATCAGGCCCGATCGTCGCGCCGCCAGCGAGCGGGCGGCGAGATTGGGCGTGTAGCCAAGGCGGCCCGCTGCAGCTAGAACACGACGCCGAACATCGGCGCTGACGGCGCCTTCGCGGGCCAAGGCACGCGACGCCGTCGCAGTCGATACGCCCGCCGCGCGGGCCACCTCGCGCAGCGTGACCGGGTGTGAGGGATCGAGCATCGGGTGAAATCGCTTCCTGCAACCGCTTTCCGAAAGCGGTTGCGGAAATCGGTTACATCCATTCTAGCCCCAACCGCGCGCGCGGACAACGTTCGACGCCTCACGAAGAGCACAACCCTTTTTCCTACCTGAATGGATCGCCGCGGCCGGGGCGATCGCGGCCCCGGCTGCGGGGGCTGCGCCGCCCCGGCAAAGCGATTACGCGGTGAGCTTCGCGCCCAAGTCTCGGCGCCTGGCAGCCAGCGCGCCCGGCTGCTTGCTGCCCAGTTGCGCCAGCAGCTCGTCGTGAGCGGCCAGTTCGCGCTGCCAAAGCTCGCGCTCGAGCCGCATCACCTGCCCGAAGCGATCCGCGCTGAAGTCCAGCCCATGCCAGTCGAGATCGCCGTATTCGGGTTGCAGGCCGAGCGCGGTCTGCACACCGTGCCCCCGATCATGGCAGCGATCAACAATCCACTTGAGCACGCGCATATTCTGGCCGAAGCCCGGCCAGGCAAACTTGCCGTTTGCGTCGGTGCGAAACCAGTTGACGCTGAAGATTCTCGGCGGTCGTGGCACGGCGCGTCCCATTGCCAGCCAGTGCCGGAAATAATCGCCGATGTGATAGCCGCAGAAGGGTAGCATCGCAAACGGGTCGCGCCGGACCTCGCCAACCTTGCCGGTCGCGGCGGCGGTCGTCTCCGACCCCATCGTCGCGGCCTTGTACACGCCGTCCTCCCAACTGGTCGCCTCGACGACCAGCGGCAGCGTGTCGCTGCGGCGGCCGCCGAAGATGAACGCGGCGATCGGCACACCATCCGGGTTATCCCATTCGGGATCGAGCGAAGGACATTCCGTCGCGGCGACGGTGAAGCGTGAATTCGGATGCGCCGCCTTGCGCCCGCAAGTGGGGGTCCAAGAGCGCCCCTGCCAGTCCGTGAGATGCGCCGGCGGCTCCCGGGTCATGCCTTCCCACCACACGTCGCCGTCGTCGGTAAGCGCAACGTTGGTGAAGATAACGTTCGCCTTGAGCGTTTCCATGGCGTTGGGATTCGACTCGTACGACGTCCCCGGCAAGACGCCGAAGTACCCCGCCTCCGGATTGATGGCGCGAAAGCGCCCATCGTCCCCGACCTTGATCCACGCGATGTCGTCACCGACGGTCGTCACCTTCCAGCCCTCGAGGCCCTTGGGCGGGATGAGCATGGCGAAGTTGGTCTTGCCACAGGCACTCGGAAAGGCCGCGGCGACGTACGTTTTCTCCCCTTGCGGCGAAGTAACCCCGAGGATGAGCATGTGCTCGGCGAGCCAGCCTTGGTCGCGGCCCATGACCGAGGCGATCCGCAGGGCAAAGCACTTCTTGCCCAGCAGCGCGTTGCCGCCATAGCCGGAGCCGAAGCTCCACACTTCCCGCGTCTCCGGGAAATGCACGATGTACTTGTGCTCCCGGTTGCACGGCCATGGCACGTCACGCTGGCCCGGTTGCAACGGCGCACCGACCGAATGCACACAGGGCACGAATACCCCCCGGTCGCCAAGCACTTCGGCGGCGCCGCGACCCATGCGCGTCATGATGCCCATGCTCGCGGCGACATACGGGCTGTCGGTGAGCTCGACCCCGATGTGGGCGATCCGGCTGCCGAGCGGCCCCATCGAAAATGGCACCACGTACAGCACCCGCCCGCGCATGCACCCGTCGAACAGCGCGTCCAGGGTTGCCCGCATCTCCCGCGGCGCGACCCAGTTATTGGTCGGCCCCGCATCGTCCTGGCGTTCGCTGCAAATGAACGTCCGGTCTTCGACCCGGGCAACGTCGGCCGGATCGGACCGGGCCAGGAAACTGTTGGGTCGCTTCGCCGCATCGAGCCGGAGCAGCGTCCCGCTGGCTACCATTTCCCCGCACAGCCGATCGTATTCTTCGCGCGAACCATCGCACCAGACGATGCGCTCGGGATGCGTGCGCTCGGCGATTTGCCGCACCCATGTGACAAGCCCGGCGTGTCGCACCCAAGCAGGCGCCTGCACCGCGGCAGCCGCGAGCGCGAAACTCGATTCGGAGTGATTCATCGTCTGGATTATGACGGCAAACATGCGCCCGGCGTTCCGTCGCATCCGCGCCGCCGCGGCGATTAAACGCTAACTCTAGCACGCGTTGTGCGTGCCCCGTAACCGGTAGCCTGCGGCCGCAAGATCGGTCAGGCCACTGGGCCGCGACCGTCACCGGCCGGCCCGGGCCCTTCGCAGCCGGTGTCGCAGCCAGCGGAACAGCGGCGCCGTGCAGGTGAGCAGCAGAACAACCCGCGCGACGTGGAACGCGGTCACTACCGGAACCCCGAGTTCGAGCACCTTGGCGGTGATCGACATCTCGGCGATGCCTCCGGGTGCCGTGGCCAGCACGAGGGCCCCCGGATGCAAGCCGATGATCGCGGCCAGCACCAACCCGAACGCCGCCAACAAGATCATCGCGCCGGCAACGCTCGCCAGGACCGCGGCCACGAAGCGCGGCGTACGGCGCAAGAACCCGCGCTCAAAGCGCGCGCCCAGGGCGCAGCCAAGCAACACTTGCGCGACACTCGTAAGCCACCGCGGGACGGCCGAGAGGTTGACCTCGGCCACCGTGAGCGGAATCGCCACCGCCAGCGCGCCGAGCACGAAGGCGTTGGCCACGCGCGCCCGTTGCAGCACCCAGCCTCCGGCCAGCGTGGCCGCGAGCCCGAGCGGCCGGACTTCGCTTACCCCGGGCCGAAACGTGTCCACGCCATGCAACTTGAGCAGCGCGAAGATCCACGATATGACCACTACCACGAGCATCAACCGCAGCGACCGCGCCGCCGCCACTTCGTCCACGCGCGCACCGAACCGCTCGCCGAGCACGGACATCTCCGCGGCGCCTCCCGGCACGCTGGCGAACACCGCGGTCGTGCGGTCGATGCGCACCATTCGGGCCAGGACAAATCCGGACAGATAGCCCAGCGCAAGGGCGAACAGCGCGGCCAAGAGCAGCAGCCACCAGACCGCTGTCACCAGTTCGGCGACTTGTGGCGTGAAGTACAGCCCGAGGGTGGTGCCGATCACCCACTGTCCAGCCTGGTGCCCCCGGCGCTGCGCCGCATTCGATGTCGAGGAAGTGGCACACCGCGATGGCCATGAGCGGCCCGATCATCCACGGCAGCGGTGCGTGCGGGAAAACGAAGGCTGCAGCGAAGCCGATGGCCAAGCCCTTGGCGGCGTCCAGCCATGCGGTCAGCCGCCGGTGCCGACAGCGCACAGGGATGGTCAGCCCTTCGGCTGCAGCGCAGTGTCCGCGGCGGCCGGTGCTTCATTCCAGCCGCCGCCCAGCGCCTTGATCAAGGCGACGCTGTCGGTGAGGCGCTGGCCGACAATGGTCAGCGCCGTGCGCTCATTGGTGAGGGCTGTGGCTTGCACCACCACGACGGCCAGGTAGTTCACGGTGCCGGCGCGATATTGGTTCAAGGCGATGGTGACCGACTCCCGGGCAGCCTTGACCGCCTCGGCCTGCACGGCAGCCTCCTGCTCCAGGATCCGCAGCGCAGCAAGATTGTCTTCGACATCCTGGAAGGCGGCGAGGACGGTCTGCCGGTAGGTGGCAACGTTCTGGTCGTAGGTCGCGATCGCCTGCGCGGTCTGGGCCTGGCGCAATCCGGCATCGAAAATGACTTCGGCCAGTGCCGGGCCAAGCGACCAGTAGCGGCTCGGCAGGGTGAAGAGGTGCGACAGCAGCGTGCTCTGATAACCGCCGGTTGCCGACAGCGTGAGCGAAGGAAAGAACGCCGACTCCGCCACACCGATCTGCGCGTTGGCGGCGGCGGTGCGGCGCTCTGCCGACGCGATATCCGGGCGCCGTTCGAGCAACTCCGACGGGAGGGCGACCGGAATGTCCGGAAACGTGGTCGCCACCGGCTCCACCGCAATCGAGAACTCGGCCGGCGGCTTGCCGATGAGCGTAGCGATGGCGTGCTCGAGTTGTGCCCGCAGAACCATGGCGTCGATCGCCTGCGCCTGGGTCGATTTGAGCTGCGTTTCGGCCAGGACGACATCGGCGCGCCCCGCCACGCCGACGGCATACTGGTTGCGCGTGAGCTGCAGCGATTTCTCGTACGCAGCCACCGTCTCGTTGAGCAGGCGTATCTGCGCGTCCTGTGCGCGCAGCATGAAGTAATCCTCGGCGAGCGTCGCCTGGGCGGAAAGCGTCGCCCCCTGGAGATCGCTGGCGCTTGCCTGCGCGCTCTCCTCGCTGGATTCGACCGTGCGGCGGATTTTCCCCCAGAGGTCGATTTCCCAGCTCGCGTCGAGCGACACGTTGTAGTTGTTTATGCCGCCTCCGCCGCCGGTCGAGTTGACGTTCCCGCCCGACGCGCTGGGCCGGCCCCCACTGCGCGTCAGGCTGGCATTGGCCGTGACGACCGGAAAGAAAGCCGCCCGCGCCTGATCGGTGATGGCCTGTGCCGCACGCACCTGCGCGTCGGCGGCCTTGATGGTCTGGTTGCTGATCGCCACCTGGGTGACCAGCGCATTGAGCTGCGGGTCGTTGAACACCTCCCACCAGTTCCCGCGCGGCCTCTCGTCCTGCGGCGTCGCCTGCTTCCAGCCCTGGGCTTCCTTGTACTCCGCGGGCGTTGCCACAGGCGGGCGCACGTAATCCGGGCCGGCCGTGCAGCCGAATAGCGCCGCCGCCGCCCATGCCACCCATCGGGCCCCCTTGAAGTGTCGTGTCGGATTGGGCTCGGTGCTTTGCATTTCCGTTAGTCCCCCGTTTGTGCCGCCGCAGGCGCGACGCCGTCCCGGCGCTGGCGCGGCCGCCGCAGCCATAGACTAAACCGATCCAGGTAGAGGTAGACGACCGGCGTCGTGAATAGCGTCAACAACTGGCTGAGAATCAATCCGCCGACGATGGAGATGCCCAGGGGCTGGCGCAACTCGGCGCCGTCTCCGGTGCTCAGCGCCAGCGGCACCGCGGCCAGGAGTGCCGCCATCGTGGTCATCATGATCGGCCGGAAGCGCAACAGGCAGGCGTCGAAAATCGCGTCGCGCGAACTCCTGTTGCGATTGCGCTCCGCCTCCAGTGCAAAATCGATCATCATGATGGCATTCTTCTTGACGATGCCGATGAGAAGGATCACCCCGATCAGGGCAATGACGCTGAATTCGGTCTGAAACAGCCTCAGAGCCAGGAGTGCGCCAACGCCCGCCGAAGGCAGTGTCGAGAGAATGGTAATCGGGTGGATGTAGCTTTCGTAGAGGACGCCGAGCACGATATAGACTGCGAGCAGGGCGGCCAGAATGAGCCAGGGCTGGCTGTTGAGTGAATCCTGAAACGCCCGAGCCGTCCCTTGGAAGCTGCCGTGAATGCTCGCTGGAACGCCGATGCGCGCCATCGCCGCCTCGGTGGCGCTTGTGGCCTGCCCAAGCGACACTCCCGCGGGCAAGTTGAAGGAAATGGTCGAGGCAACGAACTGCGATTGGTGATTCACCGCCAGCGGCGTGTTGGTCGGGGCATAGTGCGCAAACGCCGAAAGCGGCACCTGCGCGCCCGATGAGCTGCTCATGTAAACGTTATCCAGCGCGGCGGGCTCCTGCCAGTAATCCGGAGCCGCCTCCATGACCACGTGATACTGGTTTAGCGCCGAATAGATCGTCGACACCAAGCGCTGTCCGAACGCGTCGTCCAGCGTCGCGTCGAGCAGCGTGGGCGAGACACCCAACCGCGAAGCGGTGTCGCGGTCGATCACCAGCGAGGTCTGCAGCCCCTTGTCCTGCTGGTCGGTATTGACGTCGACCATCTGGGGGAGCTGACTCATCGCCGCCCTGATGCGCGGCTCCCAGGTGCGCAACTCGTCCAGATCGTCGGCCTGCAGCGTGTACTGATAGGTCGCGTTGGCCACGCGCCCGCCGACGCGTATGTCCTGCACCGGGTTCAGGTACAGGGTCGCACCCGGCTCCTTGGCGAGCTTGACGCGCAAGCGCGCAATGATCTTTTCCACCGACAGCTTGCGCTCGGAAAGCGGCTTGAGTTGCACGAACATCCGGCCGGTATTGCGCTGCGCGCCTCCGGTAAAGGCAACGACATTTTCCACCGCCGGGTCGGAGCGCACGATTTCCACAAAATGCGCCAGCTTCGGCTGCATTGCCTGAAAGGAGATGCTCTGGTCCGCCTGGATGAAACCGATCAGCCTGCCGGTGTCCTGCGTGGGAAAGAAGCCCTTGGGGATCTGGACGTACTCATAGATATTCAGGCACACGGTAGCAAGAAGAATGAGCATGACGATCGCGCCGTGGTCGAGCACCCAAGCCAGGCTTCGCGCGTAGCCGTCCAGCAGCGTTGCGAATGCGCGCCCACACCATGCCGCCAGCCGGCCCCGGTGGCGCTCCTTCTCCGGGCGCAGCAGCCGCGAGCACATCATCGGGGTCATCGTCAGCGAGAGGACCAGCGAGATGAGGATGGCGACCGACAGCGTCACCGCGAACTCACGGAAATAGCGCCCGACGATGCCCCCCATCAGCAGGATGGGAATGAAGACCGCGATCAACGACAGGCTCATCGTCAGCACGGTAAAGCCGACCTCGTGCGCGCCCTGCAGCGCAGCCCTCTTCGGCGCCATTCCTTCGTCGACATGGCGCGACACATTCTCGAGAACGACGATGGCGTCGTCGACGACAAAACCGGTGGCGATGATCACCGCCATCAGCGACAGATTGTTGAGGCTGAACCCGCACAGATACATGACGCCGAACGTTGCGATCAGCGACACGGGCACGGCAACGCTCGGGATCAAGGTTGCCCGCCAGTCCTGGAGGAAGAGGAAAACAACCAGGACGACCAGGCACACTGCCAGAATCAGGGTCCGTTCGACATCGCGCAACGAGGCACGTATCGTCGACGTTCTTTCGACCACGACATCGAGCTTGATCGCGCTCGGGATGGACGCGCGAAGCAGCGGCAGCATCGCGCTGATACCGTCGACGGTATCGATGATGTTGGCGTTCGGCTGCCGGAAGATGATGATCAGCACCGAAGGCTTGCCGTTGGACGAGCCGGCGTTGCGCAGGTCCTGCACCGAGTCGACGACCTCTCCCAGGTCGGAGAGCTTGACCGCCGCGCCGTTGCGGTAGGCGACGATCAGCGGCAGGTACTCGGAAGCCTTCTTCGCCTGGTCGTTGGCGTAGACCTGCCAGCGGCGGTCGCCTTCCTCCACCGCCCCCTTCGGACGGTTGGCGTTGGTGGCGGCGAGCACCGTGCGCACCTGCTCGAAGCTGACGCCGTATTTGTTGAGCGCCTGCGGATTGAGCTCCACGCGCACCGCCGGCAACGAGCTCCCCCCTACCAGAACCTGGCCCACGCCCTGCAGCTGCGAGAGTTTCTGGGCGATGATCGTCGAGCCCGCATCGTACATCTGCCCTCGCGTCAACGTGTCCGAAGTGAGCGCGAGGATCATGATCGGCGCGTCGGCGGGGTTAACCTTGCGGTAGGTCGGATTGCTCGGCAGGCCGGTCGGCAGCAGGCTGCGCGCGGCGTTGAGCGCGGCCTGGACGTCGCGCGCCGCACCGTCGATGTCGCGGCTGAGATCGAATTGCAGCGTTATTCCGGTCGAGCCCAGTGAGCTGCTCGACGTCATCTCGGTAATGCCCGCGATGCGGCCGAGCGAGCGCTCGAGCGGCGTGGCAACGGTCGCGGCCATGGTTTCGGGGCTCGCGCCGGGGAGCGAGGCCTGCACCGAAATCGTCGGAAAGTCCACCTGCGGCAAGGGCGATACCGGCAGCAGGGGAAACGCGGCCGCACCGGCGAGGGCGAGGCCGATGGTAAGCAGCGTGGTCGCGACCGGACGCTCGATAAACGGCGCCGACAGGTTGACCTGCCAGTCGCTGGTTTCGGCGTCGGGATCGGCCATCTCAATCCCCGGGCATCGACGCCGGACGGGGTTGCTGCCTGCGGCCGCGGCGCTGCTCGACCCGGCGCGCGAGCCGGTCGAAGGCAAGGTAGATAACCGGCGTGGTGAAAAGCGTCAGCGCCTGGCTGACAATCAGGCCGCCTACCATCGTGATCCCGAGCGGGTGCCGCAACTCGGAGCCCACCCCCCAGCCGAGCATGAGCGGCAGCGCGGCCAGCAGCGCCGCCATCGTCGTCATCATGATCGGACGAAAACGCAGCAGGCATGCCTGGTAGATCGCTTCGCGCGGCGGCTTGCCTTCCTTGCGCTCGGCGTCGAGCGCGAAGTCGATCATCATGATCGCGTTCTTCTTCACGATGCCGATGAGCAGGACGATGCCGATGATGGCAATGACGCCGAGATCCTGACCGAAGATCATGAGCGCGAACAGAGCACCGACCCCGGCCGAGGGCAGGGTCGAAAGAATCGTAACCGGGTGAATATAACTTTCGTAGAGCACGCCCAGGACGATGTACATCGTGATGATTGCGGCGACGATCAGCCACAACTCGTTGGCCAGCGAGCCGCGGAACGCCGCCGCCGCGCCCTGGAACTGGACCTGCGCGCTCGCCGGAAGCCCCAGATCCTGCGCGGCTTTCTCGATTTCGTTGACGGCGTTGCCAAGGGATGCACCCGGCGCCAGGTTGAAGGACACGGTCGCGGAGGGAAACTGGCCGATGTGGTTGACAACCAGAGGCGCGGCGCGCTCCGTAATCCGGGCGATCGCGGTGAGCTGGACTTGCGGCGTCGCCTGTTGCCCGCCCGAAGCGGTCGACACGCCCGCACCGGGAGCGGCCAGCGCCGCGGAAGCGTTGCCGCCGCTCGCGCTCGCCGCCGGGCCGCTGGCGGGCGTCGCGCCCGCCCCTGGACCGGCCGTCGGAACATAGATCTGCGACAGCGCCTCGGGCCCGACCTGGAACTCCGGCTTGACTTCCAGCACGACGCGATATTGATTAGTCTGGGTGAAGATCGTCGACACCAGCCGCTGTCCGAACGCGTCATAGAGCGCGTTGTCCACGGCAGCGGGGGTGATGCCGAAGCGGCTTGCCGTCGCGCGGTCGATATCGACGAACACCTGCAGGCCGCCATTCTGCAGATCGGTTGCCACGTCGGCGAGCTGCGGGATCTGGCGCAGGCGATCGACGATCTTCGGCACCCACAGCGCAAGTTCGTCGGAGTCGACATCCTCGACGGTGAACTGGTACTGCGTGCGACTGACGCGGTCCTCGATGGTCAGGTCCTGCACCGGCTGCATGTAGAGCGTGATTCCCTCGACACTGGCCAGACGGGTCTTCAGCTCGCGGATCACCTCCTCCACCCGGGCGGAGCGTTGCGAGAGCGGCTTGAGGTTGATCAGCATCCGGCCACTGTTGAGCGTCGTATTGGTGCCGTCGACGCCGATGAACGACGACAGGCTCTCCACCGCCGGATCCTGGAGGATGATTCGCGCCAGCGCCTGCTGTCGCTCGGCCATCGCCGCAAACGACACCGTCTCCGGCGCCTCGGTGATGCCCTGGATCGCGCCGGTGTCCTCGACCGGAAAGAAGCCCTTGGGAATCAGGATATAGAGCACGACCGTGAGCACCAGCGTCGCGATCGCCACGATCAGGGTCGCCACCTGCCGATCGAGCACCCAGTTGAGCATCCGGCCGTAGTGCGCGATCACCCCCTCGAAAAGCTCGCCGCTGCGCTGGTAAAACCGGCTATGCCGCTCCTTCTCGGTATGGCGCAGAAAGCGCGCCGACATCATCGGTGTCAGGGTCAGCGACACCACGGCCGAGATCAGGATCGAAACCGCCAGCGTGATCGCGAACTCGCGGAACAGCCGTCCGACGACATCGCCCATGAACAGCAGCGGGATCAACACCGCGATCAACGAAATGGTCAGCGAAATGATCGTGAACCCGATCTGCTCCGCGCCCTTGAGCGCCGCTTCCAGCGGCTTGTCTCCGGCCTCGATGTAGCGGGCGATGTTCTCGATCATGACGATCGCGTCGTCGACGACGAAGCCGGTCGCAATGGTCAACGCCATCAGGGTCAGGTTGTTGATGGAAAAGCCGGCGAGGTACATCACGCCGAAGGTGCCGATCAGCGACAGCGGCACCGCGACACTCGGGATGATGGTCGCCGACAGGCTGCGCAGGAAGAGGAAGATGACCATCACCACGAGCGCGATGGCGAGGAAAAGCTCGAACTGCACGTCGTGCACGGACGCCCGTATCGTCACCGTGCGATCGGTCAGCAGCGTGACCTTGATTGCCGCCGGAAGCGACGCCTGCAGCTGCGGCAGCAGTTGTTTGATCCGGTCGACGACGTCGATCACGTTGGCGCCGGGCTGGCGCTGAATGTTGACGATGACCGCCGCCTGCTCGTTCGACCACGCGGCAAGCTTGGTGTTCTCCGCCCCGTCGATGACGTCGGCGACGTCGCTTAAGCGAACCGGCGAGCCGTTGCGGTAGGCGACGATCATGTTCCGGTAATCGTCGGCGCTCCTGAGTTGATCGTTGGCGTCGATCGTCGACGCCCGCGTGGGACCGTCGAAGCCGCCTTTGGCCTGGTTCGTGTTGGCATTGGCGATCGCCGTGCGCATGTCGTCCAGAGACAGTCCGTACGCGGCGAGCGCAGTCGGATTGGCCTGGATGCGCACGGCGGGGCGCTGCCCGCCACTGATGCTCACCAGCCCGACGCCGGGAAGCTGCGAGAGCTTGGTTGCGAAGCGCGTGTCCGCGAGATCCTCGACCTTGGGCAGCGGCAGCGTTTGCGAGGTCAGCGCGAGGGTCATGATCGGCGTATCCGCCGGGTTGACCTTGTTGTAGATCGGCGGTGTCGGCATGTCGGCGGGCAGAAAGCTTCCCGCCGCGTTGATCGCCGCCTGCACTTCCTGTTCCGCGACGTCGAGGGAAAGGTTCAGATCGAATTGCAGCGTGATGACCGAGGCCCCCGCGGAGCTTGTCGACAACATCTGCTTGAGCCCCGGCATCTGCCCGAACTGGCGCTCGAGCGGCGCGGTAATCGACGAAGTCGTTACGTCCGGGCTGGCGCCCGGGTAGAGGCTCACAACCTGAATGGTCGGATAGTCAACCTGCGGCAAGGCGGAAATCGGCAGCAGGCGATAGGCGATGAAGCCGGAGAGCAGAATCGCGAGCATCAAGAGCGACGTCGCCACCGGCCGCAAGATGAACGGGCGGGACGGGCTCATCGCGGGCTCATCCTCGATAACTCACGCACAATGGAGGGCTTCAGCCGCCGCCGCTGGCGCGGCGGCTCTTATCGCCTGCCGCGCTACCCGCGCCGCCCGGCCCTTTGCCCGGCGGGCTCGCCTGCCCCGCGCGCCGGGTGTTGGCGTCGACGAGTTCCACCTTCGAGCCGTCGCGCAGCTTGTCGGCGCCGTCGACCACGACCTGGTTCCCGGCCTCAAGCCCGCTCGTAATCTCGGTGGTCTCCCCTTCGACCGCACCCAGATTGACCGGTGTCACGGCGACGCTTTGGTCCGGCTTGACCAGGAAGACGAAGGTACCGGGCGCGCCGCGCTGAATCGCCGCGGAGGGAACCAGGATCGCGTCGGGCCGCGTTTCGACGGCCATGCGCACGTTGACAAATTGATTCGGGAACAGCGCCCCGTCCTGATTGGGAAATTCCGCCTTGAGCTTGACGGTCCCCGTGGTCGGGTCGATCTGATTGTCGATGGTGAGCAGATGCCCGGTTGCGAGCTTGGTCTTGCCGCCACGGTCGAACGCCTCGACCGCAACCGCCTGCGCGCCCCGCATGCGCTTGACGATGCGCGGAACGTCGTCCTCGGCAACCGCATAGGTAACCGTGATCGGCTGCTCCTGCGTAATCGTGACCAGTCCGTTGGTGTCGGCGGCGTGCACGATGTTGCCGGGATCGACTTGGCGCAGACCTACCCGACCGCTGATCGGCGCGATGATGCGCGAATAGGTAAGCTGGAGCTTGGCGTTGTCGATCGCGCCCTGGTCGGTTTCGACCTGACCCTGATCCTGCCGCACGAGCGCTTGCTGGGTATCGACCTGCTGGCTGGCGATCGAATCCTCCTTGAGCAGAGTTCGGTACCGCTCGAGGTCGATTTGGGCGTTCTTGAGCAGAGCCTGGTCGTGAGCCATCTGCCCGTTCGCCTGCGTGAGCTGCACCTCGAACGGCCGCGGATCGACCTGCGCCAGCAGGTCCCCCTGCTTGACCATCTGGCCCTCGCGGAAGGCGACGCTCATGAGCTGTCCGTCAACCCGGGTATGCACAACGACGGTGTTGCGCGGGATGACCGTCCCGAGCGCGTCGATGTAGACGTCGATGCTGCCTCTGCGGGCCGGAGCCGCCACGACCGGCACCGCCGGCGCGTTGAGGTCGGCTCCCCCACGCCCCTTCGTCGCCGGCGCGTTTCCTGACGTGCGCAGGAAGTACCAGCCAAGCACCGCCGCGACGATGACGAGCACGGCCGCCAGCAACACCCATCGGCGCGCACGCCCTCCGACCCGGGGCCGCGAAAGCGCTGCGTCGACCTGCGATGGCTGGGTGTCATTCATGGTATGGGGGAAGGCTTTCAGGGGGCGATCGGTTAGGCTGATTCTAGGGCCAACGTTCGCAGCCAGTTGTAAGCAAATATTATCGACCCCTGCCGCGCCGGGTCGCAATCGGACGCCCTCCTACGCGGCGCAGCTCTCCCCGGCGCCGGCCGCGCAGCGCTTCGGTGCTCGGGCCTGACGCAGCATCACTTGCCGATGCAGAAACGGCTAAAAATCGCGCCCAGCAGGTCGTCGGCCGTGAACTCGCCGGTAATCGCAGCAAGGGCTTGCTGCGCCAAGCGCAGTTCCTCGGCGAACAGCTCCAGCGGCGGCGCGGGCAATTCGAGGTGCGCCGCGGCAGCGGCCAGATGCCCAGCCGCGGCATGCAGTGCGCGCAGGTGCCGCTCGCGCGCCAGGAAAGTACCCTCCATACTCTCGTGCGCGCCGACCGCGGCCAGGATCGCCGCGCGCAGCAAATCGATTCCATCGCCCGTCTTGGCCGACAGCAGCACCTCGCTCGCGCCGTTTTTCGCTTGCAGCTTCGCTTCGAGGCCAGCCAGATCGATCTTGTTGCGCACGATGACGCGAGGCAGCGGGGCGGGCAGCTGCGCCGTAATCTGCGCGTCGGCCGGGTGCTCCGGCTCGCGCGCATCGGTAACGATGAGCGCCAGGTCGGCGCGCGCGATCGCTGCCCAGGTGCGCTCGATGCCGAGCTTTTCCACCGCGTCACGGGTCGGACGCAAGCCTGCGGTGTCGATCACATGCAGCGGAATGCCGCCGATCTCGATGCGGCTGCGAATGGCATCGCGCGTGGTGCCCGGCACCGCCGTCACGATGGCGACGTCCTCGCCGACGAGCTGGTTGAGCAGGCTCGATTTGCCCACGTTGGGCTGCCCGATCAGCACCACGCCCAGTCCCTCGCGCAGCAGGCTTCCCTGGCGCGCGCGGGCGACGATGGCGGCCAAACGCTCGCGCAGCGCCCCAAGCTTGCCTGCGGCGTCGGCGGCGCGCACGAACTCGATGTCTTCGTCGGGAAAATCGAGGCTGGCCTCGGTGAACATCCGCAGTTCGATCAGCGCCTCGACGGCGAGGTGTATCTCGCGCGAAAAGGCGCCCGTGAGGCTGCGCACGGCCGCCCGCGCAGCCGTGGCCGTCGCCGCCTCGATCAAGTCGGCGACGCCTTCCGCCTGTGCCAGGTCGAGCTTGCCGTTGAGAAACGCGCGCTGAGTGAATTCGCCGGGCGCGGCGAGCCGGGCACCGAGATCGAGGCAGCGGTTGAGCAGCAGCGAGAGCACCGCCGGGCCACCATGGCCATGCAGCTCGAGCACCGTCTCGCCCGTGTACGACGACGGTGCCGGGAACAGCAGCGCGAGGCCTTGATCGAGCGCCTCGCCGTTCTCCCCCCGAAAGGTGGCGAGGGTCGCTACCCGTGGCGCGGGCGGGTGGCCGACGATGCCCGCAACGATCTGCGTCAGATCAGGGCCGGATATGCGCACCACGCCGATGCCGCCCCGGCCGGCCGGTGTGGCGACCGCGGCGATGACGTCTGCCGGCGTCGACACCACGGCACCCCCGCGCTCAGCGGCGCTTCGCCGCCACGGCCGCGGCTTCGCGCGTGAGCAGCCGGTTCATGTGCCACTGCTGGAAGATCTGGATCGCATTGTTGATCAACCAGTACAACACCAGCCCGGAGGGAAAGAAAAGGAACATCACCGAGAACGCGATGGGCATGATCTGCATCACTTTTGCCTGCACCGGGTCCTGGATGGGCGTGGGCGAGAGCCTGACCTGCAGGTAAGCGGTGACCGCGTAGACGATCGGCAGCACGAAGTACGGGTCGGGCGCGGACAGGTCGTGGATCCAGCCGATCCACGGCGCGTGCCGGAGCTCGACGGCGCCGAGCAGGACCCAGTAGAGGGCAATGAACACCGGGATCTGGACCAGGATCGGCAGACAGCCGCCGAGCGGATTGATCTTCTCGGTCTTGTAGAGCTCCATCATTTTCATCTGCAGCTGCTGCTTGTCGTTCGCGTACTGCTCCTGCAGGGCCTTCATCTTCGGCGCCACCACCTTCATCTTCGCCATCGATCGCGCACTGGCATGATTGAGCGGGTAGAACGCGCTCTTGATGAGTATGGTCATGGCGATGATCGCCCAGCCCCAATTGCCCAGCAGCGAGTGCAACCATTTGAGCAGCAGGAACAGCGGGGCGGCGATCACGGTGAAGATGCCGTAGTCGACGACCAGGTTCAGGCCGGGGGCCAGCGACTTCAGGGTGTCCTGTTCCTGCGGTCCGGCGTAGAGCGGCAGGCTCGTGCTCACCGTCGCTCCCGGGGCAATGGTGCCGAGCGGAATCTTGACGCCGGCGTAGTACAGGTTGTCGAACTTGTTGACGTAGAACTCGCGCGGCTCCTTGGTCGCATCGGGGGGAAGCCACGCCGCCACGAAGTAATGCTCCACCATGCCGATCCAGCCGTTGTCGGTCTTGTCGGTGAATTTCGCCTTGCCCTTGTCGATATCGGCAAACGAGAGTTTCTTGTACTTGTCGGTTTCGTTGTAGAGCACCGGCCCGGCGTACGACGAGGGCGCGCCCCAGCTCTGGACCCCGGTCGGCTTGCTGTCGCGCGCGAGCTGAAAATAGGCGGCCAATGCGAGGGGGGCCGTGCCGGCGTTGGTCACCTCGTAGCTCACGTCGATAAGGTAGCTGCCGCGGTGGAACGTCAGGGTCTGTGTCACCTTGACGCCGGCCGGCGTGGTCGCCAGCAGCTTGAGTTCGACCTTGTCCGCGCCCGGAGCAAGCTCGCGCGGCCCGGGAAGCGCCTGCCATAGCGTATGGTGATTCGGCAAACCTTCGCCGATCAATCCGCTCTCGGCGAGGAACGTGCGGTTTTCGTTCTTCTGCAGCAACAGGTAGGGTTTGTTGGTGTTGTCGGTGTCGCGATGCTCGTTTAGCGCGACCTCGGTTATGACACCGCCGAGGGTGTCCACCTCGGCGGCGTAACGATCGGTCTTGATCGAGATGGTTTCGCCGTGCATCGTCGCCGGCGCGTTTGCGAGCGCCCCGGGCACGGGCAGCGCCGGGGCGGCCCCGGGCGGCACGGCGCTGGGCGCGCCCGCTGGGCCGGGCGCGCTCTGCCCGGGCGCCGGCAAGGGCGGCTGATGGGCGCTCTGCCAGCGCTCCCACAGGAACAGCGCGCAGAACGAGAAGATGACGAACAGAATCAGGCGTTGGGTATCCATGGACGCAGGTGCGAGGTGGGGAGGCCGCGGGCTTCTCGTTCAGGGCACCGGGTCGTGGCCGCCGGGATGGTACGGATGACAGCGCGCAAGGCGGCGCGCGGCGAGCCACGATCCTCGGCCCGCACCATGGCGCTCGATCGCCTCGCGGGCGTAATCGGAGCAACTCGGGTAGAAGCGGCAGTTCGCACCGAGCAGGGGGCCGATGGCGTACTGGTACGCGCGCAACAGGGCCAGCAGCAGCGCTCTCATCGCCGCGGCGCCGGGATCCCGGCAAGAAGCCCGTCGAGCAGCCTCGCGGCGTCGGCGGCAACGCCTGCGAGCTCGGCCGCGACACAGGGCTGCCGCAGCCGGATGACCAGGTCGAACGCATTCGTCGCCGGCCGGCGCTTGCGAATTGCCTCGCGCAGCATGCGCTTCAGGCGATTGCGGTCGACGGCGCGACCGAGAAGCTTCTTGCCGATAACGTAGCCGACCCGGCCGCTGGCGGCCGTTGTCGGCATTGCGAGGAGTTGCAGCCGGCCCGCTTCAAAGCGGCGACCGCCGCGGAATACCGCGGCAAAAGCCGCGGCGCCGCGTAAACGATGGCGGCGGGTCAAGCCGAAGGGGTGTCCCGAAGCTGGTCAGACGGCCAGCCGGGCGCGACCTTTGGCGCGGCGCGCACGCAGGACCTTGCGGCCGCCGACGGACTTCATCCGGGCGCGGAACCCGTGCGTCCGCTTGCGGCGGACGACCGAGGGCTGGTAAGTGCGTTTCATGGCTTTGCCTTGCTGGGAAAAAAAGCTTTGTATTAGAGCGTTTAGCACGCCGTCCTGTCAAGGCAAATCGCCGTGCGAGGCAGCTGACGAGCGCCGTTCGACGGCTGTGGATAACTCGCGGCGAATGCGCGTACAATCCACATTCAACGGGCTCCGTCACGGCGCCCGCGTTTTTTCTCTAGCCCCGGACTTCCCGCCTCATGTCGACCGCCTCGTTCTGGCCGAGCTGCCTGGAAGCTTTCCGGCGTGAGCTCACACCGCAGCAGTTCAACACCTGGATCCGGCCGCTGCGCCTTGAACAAGCCGGTGAAAGCCTGGTGCTCATCGCCCCCAATCGCTTCGTGCTGCAGTGGGTCAAGGAGCGCTTTGCCGGACGCATCGAGGAGCTCGCGACGGTCGCGCTTGGGCGTCCGCCGCGCATGGCGCTGGTCGTCGCGGAGGAGCAGGACCGGCCGGCGGCGGTTGCCGTGACCGCGCCTGCGCAGGCTCCGGCCCGCGGCGGCCGGCGCAGCGAACAGGCGAGCCTCAACCCGGGGTTCTCCTTCGCCTCCTTTGTCGCCGGCAAAGCCAATCAGCTGGCGCGCGCCGCCGGCCTTCAGGTCGCCGAGCATCCGACTTCTTACAACCCGCTGTTCGTCTACGGCGGCGTCGGCCTGGGCAAGACGCACCTGATTCAGGCGATCGGCAATCACATCCTCGACACCAGCGCGGAAGCGAAGATTCGCTACATCCACGCCGAGACCTATGTCTCCGATGTCGTCCGGGCGTACCAGCACAAGGCCTTCGACGAGTTCAAGCGCTACTACCGTTCTCTCGATCTGCTGCTCATCGACGACATCCAGTTCTTCAGCGGCAAGAGCCGAACGCAGGAAGAGTTCTTCTATCTGTTCAACACGCTCATCGAGGCGCACAAGCAGGTCGTGATCACCTGCGACACCTACCCCAAGGAGATCGCGGGCATCGAGGAGCGCCTGATTTCGCGCTTCGGCTGGGGCCTGACCGTGGCGCTGGAGCCCCCCGAGCTCGAGATGCGCGTGGCGATCCTGCTGTCCAAAGCGGCGGCCACGGGCATGAAGGTCGACGAGCAGGTGGCCTTTTTCATCGCCAAACACATCCGCTCCAACGTGCGCGAGCTCGAGGGCGCGCTCAAGCGCGTCCTTGCGTACTCGAGTTTTCATGGCCAGGAAATTTCCTTGGCGCTGGCCAAGGACGCGCTGCGCGACCTGCTCGCCGTTCAGAATCGCCAAATCTCGGTCGAGAACATTCAGAAGACCGTCGCCGACTACTACAAGATTCGGGTCTCGGACATGCATTCGAAGAAGCGCTCGCGCGCGGTCGCGCGGCCGCGCCAGGTCGCGATGGCGCTCGCCAAGGAGCTCACCCAGCTTTCGCTACCGGAAATCGGCAGCAACTTCGGGGGGCGCGACCACACCACGGTTCTGCACGCATGCCGCCAGATAGCCAAGCTCCGCGATTCGGTCCCCGAAATCAGTCACGACGTGAACTTTTTGCTGCAGGTGCTGCGCAACTGAGCAACACCACGGCCGCGGCCCGCACGCAGAGGTATGAATCGTGTGCGAAGCAGTCTATAATTTGTGGACTAGGCGTCCGGTTTCGAAACCCGCGGATTTGTCCCCAAATAGTCCACAGCTGGCACAGCGGTTGTCTGCGGGGTTGTCCTTGCACCAAGTCGCGGATCGAATGGGCGTTTTCAGGGTTGCGACCCTAAACCATCCCGCTCTATTAGCTATTCTTAGGTTTGAATAATGCAATTAAAACAAATTCCCAAGGACGCGCTGCTCAAGCCCCTGCAAGCGGTTTCCGGAATCGTCGAGCGCCGCCAGACGCTGCCGATCCTGGCCAATGTCCTGCTCGAACAAAAGGACGGCCAGCTGTTCGTTACCGCGACCGACCTCGAGATGCAGATCACTGCGCACAGCGAACTGCCAGGCAAACAGGACCAGTCGATCACCGTCGGCGCGCGCAAACTGCAGGATTTGCTGCGTGCGCTTCCGGAAGACGCGGCACTCACTGTCGACACCGCGGCAGGCAAGATGACCGTGCGGGCGGGACGCTCGCGGTTCAACCTGCAGACGCTGCCGGCATCCGACTACCCGCGCATCAGCCTTGCGCAGGAGCAATTGCAGACCATCTCGCTGCCGCAGCGCGACTTCCGCGGGCTGCTCAAGCTCGCGGAATTCGCCATGGCGCAGCAGGATATTCGCTACTACCTCAATGGCATGCTTCTGGTCGTCGACAAGGGCTCGCTGCAGGCAGTCGCCACCGATGGCCACCGCCTGTCGTACGCGAGTCTCGTGGTGGCGGGAAATTATTCCCGGCAGGAAGTGATCCTGCCGCGCAAGACCGTGCTTGAACTGGGCAAGCTGCTCGAGGACAGCGACGAGCCGATTACTATCGATATCCTGGCCAACCAGGTGCGGTTCCGGTTCTCCAACATCGAACTTGTGAGCAAGGTGGTCGACGGCAAGTTTCCCGATTACAACCGCGTTATTCCCAGCGGACATTCCAAGCAGCTCGACCTGTCGCGCACCGAGTTCCTGCAGGCACTGCAGCGCGCGGCGATCCTGTCGAACGAGAAATTCCGCGGCGTCCGCCTCGTGCTCGGTACCGACCAACTGAAGATCATCTGCACCAACAGCGAGCAGGAGGAAGCCGAGGAAGAACTCGAGGTTCCGTACAAGGGAGAGGCACTCGACATCGGCTTCAACATCACTTATCTGCTCGACGTGCTGCAAAACCTTGCCACCGACCAGGTTGTCCTGGCCCTGGGCGACGCCAACTCGAGCGCGCTCATCACCATGCGCGAGCGCAACGACTACAAATATGTCGTCATGCCGATGCGGATCTGAGATTTGGACCGAGTATTCGACCCGCCCGAGGCGCCGACTCCGAGTCGGCGTCGGCGTTTAATGGATTGCGATATGCGAGATAACTGCGAATGAGTAAGGACAGCAACGGCGGCAACGGCGGCAACGGCGGCGACTACGATTCAAACAGCATCAAAGTGCTGAAGGGCCTCGAGGCCGTGCGCAAGCGGCCTGGCATGTACATCGGCGACACCTCCGACGGCACGGGCCTGCACCACATGGTTTTCGAGGTGCTCGACAACGCGATCGACGAGGCGCTTGCCGGCTACTGCGATGAGATCAGGGTCGTGATCCACGCCGACAACTCGGTGTCGGTGGTAGACAACGGGCGCGGCATCCCGACCGACATCAAGGAAGACGACGAGCAGAAGCGTTCGGCGGCCGAGATCGTCATGACCGAGCTGCACGCCGGCGGCAAGTTCGATCAGAATTCGTACAAGGTCTCGGGCGGATTGCACGGCGTGGGGGTGTCGGTGGTCAACGGCCTCTCCGAGTGGCTCAAGCTCAAGATCTGGCGGGACGGCGAGGCGCACCAGATGGAATTTCGCGACGGTGTTGCCGTTGCGCCGCTCGCCATCGTCGGCCCGACCGAGAGGCGCGGGACGGAAGTGCATTTCAAGGCCTCGCCGGCGACATTCAACAACATCGAATTCCATTACGACATCCTGGCACGCCGAATTCGCGAGCTTTCGTTCCTCAACAACGGGGTGAAGATCGAGCTGATCGACCAGCGCGACGGCAAGAGCGAGAACTTCGCCTTTACCGGAGGCATCAAGGGATTCGTCGAGTACATGAATCGCAGCAAGACCCCGCTCCATCCGCGCATCTTTCACGCTACCGGCGAAAAGGAAGGTGTCACCGTTGAGGTCGCGATGCAATGGAACGACTCGTACGCCGAGTCGGTGCAGTGCTTCACCAACAACATTCCGCAACGCGACGGCGGTACGCATCTGACCGGCCTGCGCCAGGCGATGACGCGCACGCTCAACAGCTACATCGAGAAGGAAGAGTTGGCGAAGAAGGCCAAGGTCGAGACGACCGGCGACGACATGCGTGAAGGTCTGACCTGTGTGCTGTCGGTGAAGGTCCCGGAGCCGAAATTTTCGTCGCAGACCAAGGACAAGCTGGTGTCGTCGGAAGTGCAGCCGATCGTGCAGGAAATCGTGGGCGGCAAGCTCAACGAGTTCCTGCTCGAGAACCCGGGCGACGCGCGCATTATCTGCGGCAAGATCATCGAGGCGGCTCGGGCGCGGGAAGCGGCACGCAAGGCGCGCGAGCTGACGCGGCGCAAGGGGATACTGGACGGCATGGGGCTGCCGGGAAAGCTGGCTGACTGCCAGGAGCGCGACCCGGCGTTGTGCGAGCTCTACCTCGTCGAGGGCGATTCCGCGGGCGGGTCGGCCAAGCAGGGCCGCGATCGGAAGTTTCAGGCGATCCTGCCGTTGCGCGGCAAGATTCTCAATGTCGAGCGGGCGCGCTTCGACAAGCTCATCAGCTCGCAGGAAATCGTCACGCTGATCACGGCGCTCGGCACCGGGTTCGGCAAGGCCGCCGCCGACAAGGAGGACAAGGACGCCTTCGACATCGCCAAGCTGCGCTACCACCGCATCATCATCATGACCGATGCCGATGTCGACGGATCGCACATCCGCACGCTGCTGCTCACGTTCTTCTATCGCCAGATGCCGGAGTTGGTCGAACGCGGCCACATCTACATCGCCCAGCCGCCGCTGTACAAGGCGAAACAGGGCAAGCAGGAAACCTATCTCAAGGACGACCACGAGTTGAAGCAGCACCTGCTGCGGGTCGCCATGAGCGGCGCGGAGCTGACGCCGGGTGCGGGCAAGCCGCCGCTCGCGGCGCAGACCTTCGAGAACGTGGCGCGCGAGTATTTGCTGGCCGAGGCGGTGGTCGAGCGCGTCGCCCGGGTGGTCGATCCGGCCGCGCTCTACGCCATGCTGGGCGGGGTGCGCGTCGAACTGGGCAGCGAAGCGGAGGCGACTCGCAGCGCACAGGCGCTGCAGGACGCGATTGCCGATCCGGAAGTGCGGGTCGAGGCGCGCTACGACGCGGCGGCGGAGACGCGACGCCTGGTCGTCGTGCGCACCCACCACGGCACGCCGCACCTGACGGCGCTTGACGCCGACTTTCTGGCGAGCGGCGACGGCGCGCAGATCCGGGCCGCGGCCGACGTGCTGGAAGGCCTGGTTCAACCTGGAGCCGTGATCAAGCGCGGCGACAAGCAGGTGGCCGTCAAGTCGTTCAAGGAGGCGCTCGACTGGCTGTTCACCGAGGCGCGGGCGAACGTCACCATCCAGCGCTACAAGGGGCTCGGCGAGATGAACCCCGGCCAGCTCTGGGAGACGACCATGGATCCCCACGTGCGCCGGCTGCTCCGGGTGCAGATCGAGGACGGCGTGGCGTCGGAGGAAATCTTCTCGACGCTCATGGGCGACGAGGTCGAGCCGCGGCGCGCGTTCATCGAATCGAACGCGCTCGGCGTGCGCAATCTCGACGTATAGTTGCCTCCCCGATGGGAGTGGCCCGCGTAGCCTTGCTGTCGCGTCTGGGTCTGAAGGCGCACAACGCCGGCGCCTGCGCCGGCCCGCAGGCGTGGCTTGGCCAGGGCCCGCTCCTCGCTTCGTCCAACCCGGGCGACGAATCGCTCCTGGCCGAGGTCGCGACCGCGACGGCGGCCGATTACGATGCCGTGCTCGCGGCCGCCGTGGCCGCGGCGCGAGCCTGGCGCATGGTGCCCGCGCCCCGGCGCGGCGAGGCGGTGCGCCGTCTGGGGCTGCTGTTGCGCGAGCACAAGGACGCGCTCGGGACCCTTATCGCGCTGGAAAACGGCAAGATCAAGGCCGAGGGCGACGGCGAAGTGCAGGAAATGATCGATATCGCCGACCTGGCCGTGGGCCAGGCACGCATGCTCTACGGCAAGACCATGCACTCCGAGCGGCCCGCGCATCGGATGTACGAGCAGTGGCACCCGCTGGGCGTGGTCGGGGTGATCACGGCGTTTAATTTTCCGGTCGCGGTGTGGGCGTGGAATGCGCTGCTCGCCGCCGTGTGCGGCAATGCGACCGTGTGGAAGCCCTCGCCGAAGACGCCGCTGGTGGCGATTGCGGTGCAACATCTGTGCAACCGGATCGCGGCGGAGCTCGACCTGCCGCCGATATTCACCCTGCTCATCGACCCGGGACGGGAGAGCGCGGCGCGGCTCGCCGCCGACCCGCGGGTCGCGCTGGTGTCCTTCACCGGATCCTCGGCGGTAGGCCGGCAGATCGCGCAGGTGGTGGCCGGCCGCTTCGGCCGCTGTCTGCTCGAATGCTCGGGCAACAACGCGATCATCGTCGCCGCGGACGCCGATCTTGACCTGGTCATCCCCGCGGTGGTTTTCGGTGCGGCGGGCACGGCCGGCCAGCGCTGCACCACCACGCGCCGGCTCCTCGTGCACGAGTCGATCGAACCCGAGGTGGTGCGGCGGCTGGCATCGGCGTACGCGCAGTTGCGCGTGGGCGACCCGTGCGAGCCGTCGACCTTGATGGGGCCGCTCATCGACGCGGCTGCGGTCACGGGCTTCCGGCGCGCGGTCGAGGAGGCGCTTGCCGCCGGTGGCGCGCTCGTGTGCGGAGGCAAGACGCGCGCAGGACCCGGATTCTTCGTCGAGCCGACGATTGTTCGCAACGCCCGCAACGATTGGCCGGTGGTGCAGCGCGAGACCTTTGCACCGATCCTCTACGTGATGCGCTACCGCGAGCTGGAGGAGGCCATCTCGCTGCACAACGCGGTGCCGCAAGGCCTGTCGTCGGCGATCTTCACCCGCAGCCTGCGCGAGGCCGAGGTGTTTCTGTCCGCGGCCGGCAGCGATTGCGGGATTGCCAACGTCAACCTCGGGACCTCCGGTGCCGAGATTGGCGGCGCATTTGGCGGTGAGAAGGAGACCGGCGGCGGGCGCGAGGCGGGATCGGATGCCTGGCAGGCGTACATGCGCCGGCAGACGAACACGATCAACTGGAGCCGCGAGCTGCCCCTCGCGCAGGGGATCGTGTTCGGCAGCGGTCCGAACGCGGATTAAAGGCGGGCGCGACGCAGCTGCAACCGCTTCAAGCGGCCCGCTTGCGCGGGGCCGGTTTCGCGCCCTTGGCGACCTTCGTCGCCTTGGCGGTCTTGGTCTTTCCCGCTTTGGCGGCGAGGAGCGCGACCGCTTCGCCGAGCGTCACCGCGTCGACCCGCTCCCTGTCCGGCAGGGTGGCGTTGATTCCCCCGTGCTTGACGTAGGGCCCGTAGCGTCCGGCGTGTAGCTCGACCGGCCGCTTGTCTTTCGGATGCGGCCCCAGCACGCGCAGCGCGGCGCCGCCACGGGCAGCCCTCGCGCCGCGACCCTTGCCAGCTTGCTTGGCTTCGAATTCGAAGCCGATCTTGCCATCGGGCTGGCGCACGAGGTATGCGGCGAAAGGTCGGCGGGTGCGCGCCGAGACGAACTGCAGCAGGTCGGTCTTGCCGGCGGCGAGCAAGCGCTGCATCTGGGCGCGCTCGATGGGCCGCTGCAGGATGACGCGGCCGGAGCGGAAGTCGCAGGTCTTAGCCGGGCCCACGGCACGCTCGCAGACATAAGCCGCGGGCAACTCGAACACGCGTGCGCCGCATTTGGGGCAGGCGCCGAGCGATTCCTGACCGCTGAAGTCGGGAGCTTCGGCTGCCGAGCCACCGTCACCACCGTCGCCGAAATCGAACTGAACCTCGTGCGCATCGTTGAGCTTGAGCCGCGCGGCGAAGGGGCGGCCGATCTTGCTGCGGAAGCCTTCCAGCGGGCCGACCGAGCCTGCGGTGAGCAGCGCCTCGGCTTCGGGGATTTCGAGCTGGCGTCCGGCGATGATTTTCCACATGCCGAAATCGCAACTCTGGCACTGGAATTTCTTGTATTTCTCGTGCACTTCGCCGCCGCACTTCGGGCAGCGCGCCGCCAGGGTCGCGAAGTCACCCGGAATCGTGTCGCTCTCGTAATTTCCGGCCTGGCTGACGATGTGCTTGGTCATGCGCACGATCTCGCGCATGAACTGTTCGCGCTTGAGCTTGCCGTGCTCCATCTGCGCGAGCTTGAACTCCCATTCGGCGGTGAGCTCGGGCGAGAAGAGCTCCGGCACGCCCAAGCCGTGCAGCAGCGTCATGAGCGAAAACGCCTTCGCGGTCGGCGTGAGCTCGCGCCCGTCGCGGTGGATGTACTTCTCCTGGATCAGGCCCTCGATGATCTGCGCTCGCGTGGCCGGCGTGCCCAACCCCTTTTCACGCATCGCCGCTCGCAGCTCGTCGTCCTCGATGAGCTTGCCCGCACCCTCCATCGCGGAGAGCAGCGTCGCTTCGTTGAGCCGAGCCGGCGGCTTGGTCCGGCTCCCGACCGCCCGCACCTCTTCGGTGGTCACCTTCTCTTGCGGCAGGACCTGCGCCAGCATCGGCTCGTCCTCGGATTGCGCTTCCTTGCCGTAGACCGCAAGCCAGCCGGGATTGACGAGCACCTTGCCCTCGGTCTTGAACGGCTCGCCCGCCACGCGTGTGATACGGGTGGTGAGGAGGTACTCCGCCGGCGGATAGAACACCGCCAGAAAGCGCTTGACGACCAGATCGTAGAGCTTGGCTTCCGACTCGGTCAGGCTTTTCGGCTTTTGCAGCGTGGGAATGATGGCGAAGTGGTCCGAGATCTTGGCATTGTCGAAGATCCGCTTGTTCGGCCTGACCCATTTCGCCTTCAATACCTGGCCGGCAAAACCGGCGTACGCGTTCTGCTCTCGCAGCGCTTCGAGCGTGTGCTTCACGGTCGGCAGATAATCCTCGGGCAATGCCCTGGCGTCGGTGCGCGGGTAAGTGAGCACCTTGTGCCTTTCATAGAGCGCCTGCGCCAGCGCCAGGGTGCTGCGGGCCGAGAAGCCGAAGCGGCCGTTGGCCTCGCGTTGCAGGCTGGTCAGGTCATAGAGCAGCGGCGGGCCCTGGGTCGATGGCTTGGACTCCTCGGAGACGGTGCCCGGCTGGCCCTTGCAGGTGGCGACGATCGCCTGCGCCTTCGCCTCTTCCCACAGGCGCTCGGCCCGGGCATCGGCATCGTCGTCGGGCTTGCGGAACTTCTCGTCGAACCAGCGGCCCTCGTATTCGCCGCCCGCGGCACGAAATCGCGCCAGAACCTCCCAGTAGTCGCGCGGCTTGAAGCCGCGGATCTTCTCCTCGCGCTCCACCAGGATCGCCAGCGTCGGGGTCTGCACACGTCCAACCGTGGTGAGCTGAAAGCCCCCCGATTGGGAATTGAACGCCGTCATCGCGCGCGTGCCGTTGATGCCGACCAGCCAATCGGATTCCGAGCGGCAGACTGCGGCGTCGGCGAGCGGGCGCATCGCTTCGTCGCTGCGCAGGGAGGCGAACCCGTCGCGAATTGCTCCCGGGGTCATCGACTGCAGCCACAGCCGCCTGATCGGCTTGGCGGTCTTGGCGTATTGCACGATGTAGCGAAAGATGAGCTCACCCTCGCGGCCGGCGTCGCAGGCGTTGATCAGCTCGGCGACGTCCTTGCGCCGGATCAGCCGCAACAGCAGCTGCAGCCGCGGCGCGGTCTTTTCCAGCGGCCGCAAAGCGAATTTGGACGGTATCGCCGGTAAATGAGTGAATGTCCACTTACCGCGCTTGACCTCCTCCTCCTCGGGCATTCCGATTTCGAGCAGGTGACCGATGGCCGACGAGAGGACGTAGCCGTCGCCTTCGAAATAGTCGTCATGGCGCGAGAGCCCGCCCAACGCGCGCGCGATATCCGTCGCCACGGAGGGTTTTTCGGCAATGATCAGGCGCTTGGCCATCGGCTGGTCAGGCTGTATGGGGTGTGATCGCCCCCAAAGCAAGGGGGTGAATGATAAGCAAGGACCGTTCGGGTAACAAGGAAGCCGTAGGCCTTCGGGCAGGCAGCGGCCGCAGGCTCAACCCGTAGCGGGCGGAACGCCGGCGAAGGGTGCTCCCGCCCGGCGCATCTGCGGGCTATCGAGTTCGTCGAGCACGTCATCAACCGTTTCGACCAGCTTGGCGCCCTCCTTAATCAGCCGATGGCTGCCCTTGGAGAAAGGCGAGTGAATTGACCCCGGGATCGCGAATACCTCGCGCCCTTGCGCCGCGGCGTGCCGAGCGATGCCGAGCGCCCCGCTGGTCAGCGTGGCCTCGACCACCAGCACGCCCCGGCACAGACCGCTGATCAAGCGGCCGCGACGGGCAAAATTCGGCCGCAGCGGCGCCGTGCCGAGCGCAAACTCGGACATCAGGCCGCCGCCGCCGGCAAGCTGTTCTGCCAACGGGCGGTTGCCGGGCGGGTAGATGCGATCGAGCCCGGTCGCGACCACGGCAATGCTGCTGCCGACCGCGGCAAGGCCACCACGATGGGCGGCCGCGTCGACGCCGCCGGAGAGTCCGCTGACGATGGTCAAGCCGGCTGCCGACAAGGCGGCGGCGAATGCTTCGGCGTGGCCGACTCCCTCCGGGGTCGCATTGCGGCTGCCGACGATGGCCATCGCCGGGCGATTGAGCAGCTCGCGCCGACCGACGTAGTAGAGAACCGGTGGCGGGTCGGTGACGGCAAGCAGCGCCGCGGGGTATTCCGCATCGCCCCAGGCGAGCAGCGAATGGCCGGACCGCGCGAGCCACGCGAGCGTGCGTTCAAGCTGCCCGGGATCGGGCCCGCGCCGCAGCGCGGCCGCAGCCTCGCCGGAGACGCAGCGCAGAAGCACCGAGCGCGAGGCGCCGCGCACGGCAACGGGGTCGCCGAGGACCTTGAGCAGGGCGAAGAGCGCCTCGGTGTTGAGGCCGGGCACGAGCTGCAACCACGCCCAGGCTTCGACGCGGGCGTCGACGTCCATCGGCGGACGACCGCCTAGGGTTTGCGGACGACGTCTCCTGCGACGACCGGCTCGGTCGTGTTGAGCACGATGCCGTAGGCCACGCGGTCGAACACCCGGAAGACGAACAGCAGGCCGGTGCGTTCCGGCGGCAGCTCGAGGTACCGAGTCGGCGGCAGGATCGGCCGGGTCTGGTCGACGAGCTTGGATATGACGTCGGGGCCTTCGTATGGCCGCGGATCCTCGACCACCGGGGCGGCGTGATAGATGGCCAGGACGCTGCCGGTGTCCAGACCGTCCTGCGAGCCGCGGTCCACCGTGACGATATAGCCGCGTCCGGTCTCCGTGGCATCGTTGGCGAGCAGGATGATGCGCCCTTCCACCGGCCGCGCAGGCGCGTGTGGCACAAAGTTGATGATCTGCTCGTGCGGCGCGGGAATGAGCAGGTCACCCAGCAGGATATCTTCCCGCGCCTTGGTGATCAGCATGGTGCTGATTTCGCCAAAATGCTCGACGTTGGCGGTACCGAGGTAGCGCATTTCATAGCCGAGCAGCTCGCCGCTGTCGTACGAGCGCAGCACCGCACCCGGGCGGTAGATGTACCACAGGTTGCCAGCCTTTTCGTCGATGCCGACAGCGTAGAGGGAATCGCCTGCGCCGCGGGCGAGGCGGCCATCCTTCGCGGCGATGAACTTCGCCGCGCCGGGCAGGCTCGCGGTGTCCGTGACCAGCGGATGGGTCAGATAGGGTTCGATATCCCCCGGCGGAATGCTCGGAATGGCCGTCGCTTCGAGGGGCTCAACCCGGATCGACGGCGACAGTCGCGTGCCGTTCGGGCCCTCGAGCGAGAGGCGCGGCTCGCCGCCGCTGCGATCGAGCACGATCACGTCGCCTGGATAGATCCAATGCGGATTCTTGATCTGCTCGCGGTTCATCCGCCACACGTCGGGCCAGCGCCAGGGCTGTTTCAGAAACTTGCCGGCGATGCCCCAGAGGGTGTCGCCCTTCTGCACGGTGTAGCGGTCCGGCGGGTTGTCCTGGAGCTCGATTGCCTGCGCGCGCAGCACCCCGGGCGCGAGCAGGAGCGGCAGCATGAAGGCCGAAACCAGCAATGATGCTGTGATAGACTTCGCGCGCATGACGCCTCTCCGCAACGAAAGGTTGAGCCGGCCTTGCTAACGTCCTAAAGCGCCGCAAAATAAGGGCTTAGACGTGATTCTGCATCCCGAACCTGCATTTTGCAAGCAATTATGCTCCTCGACATCCTTGAATACCCCGACCCGCGGCTGAGAAAGATCGCGGCGCGGGTGCCCATGGTGACCGCGGAGATCCGGAAATTGGTACGCGACATGGCCGAAACGATGTATGCCGCGCCCGGCGTGGGACTTGCCGCGACCCAGGTCAATGTACCGAAGCGCGTGATCGTGATCGATGCGAGCGAAGCGCGCGACGCGCTGATGGTTTTCATCAACCCGGAGATCCTGGCGGCCGAGGGTGAAGCGGAAAGCGAGGAGGGCTGTCTGTCGGTGCCGGGCTTCTACGACACGGTCCGGCGGGCGGCCCGTGTCACGGTGCGGGCCCAGGACGAGTCCGGACGGCCGTTCGAACTCGCGGCCGACGGCACGCTTGCCGTCTGCATCCAGCACGAGATGGATCACCTCATCGGCAAGGTATTCGTCGATTACCTCTCGCCGCTCAAGCGCGCGAGACTGGCCACGAGGATGGCGAAGAAGCAACGCTTCGCGGGCTAGAGCCGGGCGCGATGCACATCGGGTTCGCGGGAACTCCTGCGTTCGCCGCGGCGGCCCTTGGAGCGATCCTCGAGGCGGGCTTGGCGGTGACCCTGGTACTCACCCGCCCGGACCGGCCGCACGGGCGCGGCATGAAGCTCGACCCCGGGCCGGTCAAGGCTCTTGCCTGCGCGCGCCGCATAGCCGTGCTGCAGCCAGCGGGCTTTGCCGACCCGGCCACGCGCGACAAGATCACCGCCATACCGCTCGATGTGCTCGTCGTCGCGGCCTACGGGCTGATTCTGCCCAAGTCGCTTCTCGATTGGCCCCGGCACGGCTGCATCAACATCCACGCCTCGCTGCTGCCGCGCTGGCGCGGTGCGGCGCCGATCCAGCGCGCCCTGCTCGCCGGCGACGGCGAAACGGGAATCTCGATCATGCGCATGGACGAGGGTCTCGACACCGGTCCGATCATCGCCCGCCATGCCGTGCCCATCGCGGCGCGCGAGACGGCGGGCAGCCTGCACGAGAAGCTCGCCCGCCTCGGCGCGCAGGCCATCGTGGAAGCGTTGCGGGAATTGCAGCGCGAAGGGAGCCTCCCTGCGGCAGCACAACCCGAAGAGGGCGCGACCTACGCGACAAAAGTCGACCGCACCGAGGCAGGCATCGACTGGCGGCAAGACGCGACTGCAATCGATCGCAGGATCCGGGCCTTCAATCCGGCACCCGGCGCGCAGGCGACGCTCGGGGGCGAGACGGTCAAGCTGTGGGAGGCGGCACCGGTGCAGGCGCGCGCCGCCAGGCCCGGAACGGTCGTGCGTGCCGACGCCAATGGCATCGCGGTTGCCTGCGGCGACGGCACACTCAACGTTACCGCCTTGCAGCGCCCCGGCGGCCGGAGGTTGTCCGCCGCCGCGTTTCTCGCCGGGCATCCCGTCACGCCCGGATCGCTATGCGGTGGCGCGAACGGTTGAATCACTGCCAGCAGCCGCCATCTAACCGAGTACCACGCCTGCGATGGGTTCAGAGGACGGGCAAATGCTGGGCAACTGCTTCAAGACGGGACTGTTGATGGCGGCGATCATGGCGCTTTTCGGCATGGTCGGCGCGGTGCTGGGCGGAGGCCAGGGGATGTTGCTCGCGCTGGCGCTGGCGGCGGCGATGAACCTGTGGGCGTATTGGTTCTCCGACACGATGGTACTGAAGCTCTATCGCGCTCGCGAGGTCGATGCGGGCTCGGCGCCGCAGCTCTACTCGACGGTGGCCGAGCTCGCAACCCGCGCCGGCCTGCCGATGCCCAAGGTCTACCTGATCGACGAGGCCCAGCCCAACGCCTTCGCGACCGGACGCAATCCCGAGCATGCGGCCGTTGCCGCGACCACGGGCATCCTGCAACTGCTGACCGCGGGCGAGTTGCGCGCGGTACTCGCGCACGAGCTCTCGCACGTCAGGCATCGCGATATCCTGACCTCGACCATCACGGCATCGATTGCGGGGGCGATTTCGACGCTGGCGAATTTCGGCATGTTCTTCGGCGGCCGCGACGACGAGCGCAACCCGCTCGTTGCCCTGCTGGTGCTCATCCTGGCTCCCGTCGCGGCGGTGCTGATCCAGCTCGCGATCTCTCGCGGCCGCGAGTACGAGGCCGATCGTGGCGGCGCCGAGCTGTCGGGTGACCCGCGTGCGCTCGCCGATGCGCTGGCGAAAATCGACCGCTACGCGCAGGGGCTGCCGCTCGCGACGGCCGAGACGCATCCGGCCACGGCGCACCTGATGATCATCAATCCGCTTTCGGGCTCAGGCTTGGCCGGCATGTTCAGCACGCATCCGCCGACCGCGGAGCGCATCCACCGCTTGCTCGCGATGGCGGCCTAGCCAGGCTCGCCGGCCTGCGATGGAGCGAGCGCAGCGCGTCGCAGCGAAGGCCGTACGTCGAGTCCTGGCAGGCACGACCCTGCCGGCGGCATTGGCCGAGCGGGCGGGTCCCTTGGCGGGCGATCGCGCGCTGGTTCACGAGCTTGCACACGGCACGCTACGCTTCCTCGGGCAGCTGCGCGCGAGCGTGCATTACCTCGCCGACCGACCGCTCGTCGACGCGAATGTCGAGGCGTTGCTCTGGGTTGCCCTGTATCAGCTGGTTCATACGCAGGCGCCGCCCCACGCCGTTGTCGACAGCGCCGTGCGTGCCACCGCCCGCCTCAACCGGACTTCGGCCAAGGGGCTGGTCAACGCCGTGCTGCGCAACTTCCTCCGTCGGCGGCAGGCGGTGCTCACGGCCGTGAGCGCGATGCCGGAGGCGCGCTTCTCCTACCCGCAGTGGTGGATCGATCGCGTCCAGGCGGAGCAACCGGCCTGCAGCGCGGCGGTGCTCGACGCAGGCAATGCCCGCCCACCGCTTTGCCTGCGCGTCAACGTTCGGCGCATCGCGCCCGATGCCTATGCCGCAGTACTGGCGGCGGCGGATATGGCGGCAGAGCGCGTTGGCGCCGCGGCCGTGGTGCTTGCCAAACCGCGTCCGGCGACCGAGCTGCCGGGCTATGCGAGCGGCTGGTTCTCCGTCCAGGATACGGCCGCACAACTCGCCGCGCCGCTGCTCGGTGTGCGCGACGGCATGCGCGTGCTCGATGCCTGTGCGGCGCCGGGTGGCAAGACCACCCATCTCGCGGAGCTCGCCACGCTCGACCTGACGGCGGTCGACCTCGATGCGCAGCGACTCGGCCGCGTGGCCGAGAACCTGGAGCGGCTCGGCCTGTCGGCACGGCTCGTCGCCGCCGATGCGGCCACGCCCGGAGGATGGTGGAACGGAGACCCGTACGAGCGCATTCTGGCCGATGTGCCGTGTACCGCGTCCGGTGTCGTGCGCCGTCATCCCGATATCAAATGGCTGCGCCGGGAAAGCGATGTCGCCGGGTTCGTCGCGCAGCAGCGTCGCCTGCTCGATTCGTTGTGGACGATGCTCGCTGGCGGCGGCAGGCTTCTATACTCGACGTGCTCGGTCTTCCGGGCGGAGAACGCGGAGCAAATCGACGATTTCCTCGCCCGTCATCCGGATGCGACGCGGGCGCAGCTGCAGCGAGCCTGCACATGGGTGGATGCGGATGGACAACTCTTGCCAGCGGAGGGCACGGCAGAGCACAATCACGACGGGTTTTTCTACGCCCTCCTGCAGAAGAACTAAATCTCCACCCGGATCGTGCGGCTCGCCGCCGCCCGTGGCATGTCGCCAACGCACCGCTTCATCGGCCTGTTGTGCCTGACCGCGTTCCTGTGGCTTGGGTGCGTGCCGGCCACGCGCGCCGACACGATCCCGGTCAAGTCGGCAGAACTGCATCCGGAGGATGACAGCTACGTGCTGAACGCGCAGTTCGACGTCGCTTTCAACCCCACACTCGAGGAAGCGCTGCAGAAAGGCGTGTCGCTGTACTTCGTGCTCGAATTCGAGTTGTTCCGGCCGCGCTGGTACTGGCTGGATGAAAAGGTCGTCACCGAGTCGGTGCAGTACCGGATCAGCTACTCGCCACTGACGCGCCAGTATCGCGTCGCCACGGGGCTGCTCGGGCAGCAATTCGAGTCGCTGGACGAGGTCGAGCACCTGCTTTCCCGCGTCGCGTCGCGGCCAGTGGTCGCCATCGATGCCCTGACCAAGGGGGCGCGCTACGAAGCCGCGGTGCGACTGCGCCTGGACGTCACGCAGCTACCCAAGCCGTTCCAGATCAACGCCCTCGCCTCGCGCGACTGGTCCATGCAATCGGAGTGGTACCGCTGGAGCTTCGTCCCATGAGCGGCATCCTCGCGCCGCGGGTGATGCGCTACGTGCTCCTTGTCTGCGCGTGTCTGGGCGTGATCTTCCTGTTTCTGCTCGCGACCGCGAGCGCCAACAGCGCGCTGTTCGCGCGCAGCTACAACGTCCTGTTGGCGCTCAACGGCACGATGCTGGCCGTGCTCACGGGGCTGGTCGGCTATCAGCTGCTGCGCTTGCGCAAGAATCTCAAGGCCGGCGTATTCGGCTCGCGCCTGGCGATGCGGCTCGTGCTCCTGTTCGCCCTGGTTGCAGTGCTTCCCGGTGCGCTGTTGTACGGGGTATCGGTGCAGTTTATCGGCAAGAGCATCGAATCGTGGTTTGACGTGCGCGTCGACCGGGCGCTGGAGGGCGGGCTCAACCTCGCCCGCAGCGCGCTCGATTACCTCCTCAACGAAACGACGAACAAGGCAACGCAGCTCGCGCTGACACTGCAGGATGCCGAGCCGGGGAACATCGCCTCGAGCCTGAATCGCGCCAGCGAACAGGCCGGCATCTATGAGGCGGCGCTGTTCTCCTCCTCCGGTGGCGTGCTCGCGGTCGCGGGAGTCTCCGGGTCGATGCTGACGCCAGAGCCACCGCCGGCGCAGGCGCTGCGGCGGGCGCGGCTGCAGCAACCCTATTCGGTGATCGAGCAGATGGGAGAGGGTCTCATGCTGCGCGTCGTCGTTCCGGTCAACAGCCCCGATCCACTGGAGCCGCTGCGCGTGCTGCAGGTCGTCGAGCCGGTGCCCAAGCAGCTGCAACTGGAGGCCGACAAGGTCCAGGCGGGCTATCGCGACTACCAGGAGATCTCCTTTTCGCGCCAGGCGCTGAAGCAGCTGTATACACTGACTCTCACCCTGACCCTGCTGCTGGCGTTGTTGTCGGCGCTGGGACTGGCGGTCGTGCTCTCCGAGCAGTTCAGTCGCCCGCTGGGATTGCTCGCGGAGGGGACGCGCGCGGTCGCCCAGGGGGACTTCAGCCGCCGCCACCCGGTGCAGAGCCGCGACGAGCTGGGCGTGCTTACCGAGTCGTTCAACACCATGACCGCGCAGCTGGCGGAGGCGCAGCAGAAGGAAAAGGAGAATCGCAGTGCCATCGAGACCACGCGTGCATACCTCGAGAGCGTGCTCGCCAATCTGTCCGCGGGCGTGCTGGCTTTTGACAACGCGTTCCGGCTGCGCACCGCCAACCCCAGCGCGGCGGTGATCCTGCAACAGCCGCTGGCCGATCTGATCGGCGTTCCGGTCGCCGACTGGGGGCGACGGATGCAGCCGCTCACCGCCTTCGCCGACCTCGTCGCCGAGGGCTTTCGCAGCGGACGCGACGGGCAGTGGCAGCGGCAGGCCGAGCTGTCGGTATCCAACCAGACGCGGGTGCTGTTGATGCGCGGATCCGGATTGCCGGGGGAGCCCGCTCCGGGATGCGTGGTCGTGTTCGACGACGTTTCCGAGCTCGTCCAGGCGCAACGTGATGCGGCGTGGGCCGAGGTCGCACGCAGGCTTGCGCACGAGATCAAGAATCCGCTGACGCCAATCCAGCTCTCGGCCGAGCGCATGGCGGTCAAGCTCGCGGGCAAGCTCGGCAGCGCCGACGAAGAGGCGCTCTTGCGAGGGACGCACACGATCATCGCGCAGGTGACTGCGATGAAGCACATGGTCGACGACTTCGCCATCTATGCCCGGCAGCCGGGCCCGGGCAAGATGCAGCCGGTCGACGTCAAAGCCCTCTTGCTCGATGTGCTCGCCTTGTACGAAAATCTGCGACCCTACGTGTCGCTGAAGCTCCCCGAGCACGGCGCCGTCATCCAGGGTGAGCCGACCCGCCTGCGCCAAGTGTTCCATAACCTGATTCAGAATGCGCTCGACGCGCAGGCAGACGTCGCCGAGCCGGTATACGAGTTTGTCGTCGAGGCGCGGGGCGGCGAGCTGATACTGTCCGTCGCCGACGCCGGCAGCGGGATCCCCGAGGACATGATGCGCCGCGCGTTCGAGCCTTACGTAACGACCAAGGCCAAGGGCACGGGTCTGGGGCTCGCGATCGTGAAGAAGATCGTCGACGAGCACCGCGGCCGGGTCACGATTGAAAACCGGCGGCCGCGGGGCGCGCGGGTAACCCTGCACTTCCCGCTGGAAGGGAGCTAGACGTGATGTCGCAGCCCAATGAGATACTGATCGTCGACGATGAGGTCGGCATCCGCGAACTGCTATCCGAAATCCTGCAGGACGAAGGATATCGCGTGAGCTTGGCCGAGAACGCGGGGGAGGCGCGCAGCTACCGTGCGCGCAACCAGCCCGCGCTGGTTCTGCTCGACATCTGGATGCCGGATACCGACGGAGTCACGCTGCTGCGCGAGTGGGCCGCAGGTGGCCAGCTCACGATGCCGGTGGTGATGATGTCCGGACACGGGACGATCGAGACGGCAGTCGAAGCGACCAAGATCGGGGCGTTCGACTTCCTCGAGAAGCCGGTCGGTCTGCAAAAGCTTCTGGCGACGGTGACGCGCGCGCTCAAGACCGGGCCGGGGCAGGGGCCGCGCCGCATCAGCTTGACTGCGCTGGGAACGAGTACGGCGGTGATTGAAGCCGAGCGGGCGATCGAACAGCTGCTGCGGGCGGCGCGGCCGATCCTGATCATTGGCGAGGCGGGTACCGGCCACGAACTGGTCGCTCGCGCGGTGCACGTGCCCGATACGCCGTTCGTCGCGCTCCAGGGCGGCGTCCGCCTGGTCGCCAATCCCCTGCAGTTGCTCGAGGAGGCGCGGGACGGGGTTCTCTACTGCGGCGAGATCGGCGGTTACTCGAGAGCCGAGCAGAAAGGGCTCTCCTTTCTGCTGCCCAAGCTCGAGAAGCACAACACGCAGCTCCTATGCAGCAGCAGCGAGCAACTTGGCAACCTGGCTGCGGACGGCCGCTTCGACCCGGCGTTGCTGGCGACCCTTTCCGCCGGCGCGGTCATGCTGCCGCCCTTGCGCGACCGGCGCGAGGACATTCCGGCCCTGGTGGAGCGCTTTTGGCGCGAGATATCGTCGAGCCAGCGCACCCAGGCCACGCTCCACGGCGGCGCGGTCGTGGCGCTGACGGCAGCCTATTGGCCGGGTAATCTCGATCATCTACATAGCGTCATCGCCAACCTCGCGCTGACCGTCAACGGCGAGATCACCGCCGACCACGTGCGAAGGCTCCTCGGCGACAGCGCGCTTCTGCCGCCGGCCGCCGTCGCGCCCGAACTGACGGCGCGCTTCTTCGAGCTGCCCCTGCGCGAGGCACGGGAGGCTTTCGAGCGCATCTATTTCGAGCAGTTGCTGGGCAAGGAGCAGAGCAACATGAGCCGGGTCGCCGAGCGTGCGGGTCTCGAGCGGACCCATCTCTATCGCAAGCTCAAGCAGCTCAACATCCGCTTCTCGCGCCGCTCCGACGAGCCGTAAAAAAAGCCGGCGCGAGGCCGGCTTGCGGGTGCTGCGCCGGGCCGCTGGCTTACAACGTTCCCAGCTGGCCGCGCATCGTCTTCAGCGCCTTGTTCTCGATCTGCCGGATCCGCTCGGCTGACACGCCGTACTGGTCGGCGAGCTCCTGCAGGGTCGCCTTGTCGTCCTCGCGCAGCCACCGCGCTTCGATGACATCCCGGCTGCGGCGGTCGAGCTTCGCCAGCGCGACGTGCAGCCCGTTGCTGCGATTGCGCGCCCACTCGGCACGCTCGAGAATCTGTGCCGGCTCCGCCTCGGAGTCGGTCAGGTAGGCGATCGGCGTCAGTGTTTCGCCCTCGTCGCCCGGTTGCGGCTCGAGCGCGACGTCCTGGCCCGACAAGCGGGTTTCCATCTCGAAGACCTCTTCGGTCTTCACACCGAGGTCCTTGGCGATCTTCGATGCCTCCTTGCGCGAGAGCGCGCCAGGACCCGGCTTCATGCTGCGCAGGTTGAAGAACAGCTTGCGCTGCGCCTTGGTCGTTGCGATCTTGACCAGCCGCCAGTTGCGCAGCACGTATTCGTGGATCTCGGCCCTGATCCAATGCAGTGCGAACGACACCAGGCGCACGCCGCGCTCAGGGTCGAAGCGGCGCACCGCCTTCATCAGCCCGACATTACCCTCCTGGATCAGGTCAGCCTGCGGCAACCCGTAACCCAGGTAATTGCGGCTGATCGCCACCACCAGCCGCAGGTGCGACAGCACGAGCTGTCGTGCGGCGTCGAGGTCGTTGTGGTCGCGCAGCCTCCGGCCAAGCTCAACTTCTTGCTCCGCCGACAACAGCGGAAAGCGATTGACCGCCTGAATGTAATGGTCGACGCTTCCCAGCGAAGCCGGGGTCGGAAACGCCAGCGTAGTCGTAGTGCTCACCATCGAATTGATCTCCTTGGAGCGCCTTAACGTATTCTAGCACTCGGGTATTAAGAGTGCTAAGGGCGTCGTAAGTTCCGGGGCGAACGCCCGTTGCCGGCCGCTGGTGCCGATGGCCTGGAGCCGTTAGCGAGAGTCAGTGCTCGCTATCGAGCTTGCTCTCGCGGCTATCCGAGCAGGGCGTCGACGAACTCCGCGGCGCGGAAGGGGCGCAAGTCGTCGATTCCTTCCCCGACCCCGATGAACCGCAGCGGCACCGGCTTCTTCCCGGCGATGGCGGCCACGATTCCCCCCTTGGCGGTGCCGTCAAGCTTGGTCAGGATGAGCCCGCTGAGCGTGAGGGCGGTGTCGAAGGCCTCCACCTGGGCGAGTGAGTTCTGCCCGGTGTTGGCGTCGACCACGAGCAGGGTTTCGTGCGGAGCGCCATCCTGGGCCTTGGCGATGACGCGGCGAATCTTCCTGAGCTCTTGCATCAGGTGCGCCTGTGTCGGAAGGCGGCCGGCGGTGTCGGCGAGCACGACGTCGATGCGGCGCGCCCGGGCCGCGGCGATGGCGTCGAACATCACCGCGGCCGGGTCGCCCCCCCTCTGGGCGATGACTTGAACGTTGTTTCGTTCGCCCCAGGCTTGCAATTGCTCCCGCGCCGCCGCGCGAAAGGTGTCGCCGGCGGCAAGCAGCACCGACAGCCCCTGGCCCTGCAGCCATTTGGCGAGCTTGCCGATCGAGGTGGTCTTGCCCGCGCCGTTGACCCCGGCGAGCATGATCACGAACGGCCGCTGCGGCCCGACCACCAGCGGCCGTTCGAGCGGCAGGATCAGAGCCGTCAGCGACGCCTTGAGCAACTGCCGCGGATCGGCGTCGGTGCCGGCTCGTTTCCAGCGCAGGCGCAAATCGGCGAGCAGGCACTCGGTCGTCGCCATGCCGACGTCGGCCGTCAGCAGGGCCGATTCGAGCGCTTCAAGGTCGGCGTCGGCAAGCGCCTTGCGGCCGACCAACGCCGCGAGCGGCCGCGTCAGGCGCTCGCGCGAAGCGGTGAGGCCGACGCGAAGGCGCTCGCCCCAGGAGCGATCATCCGCGTCGGGTTTGCGTTTGAACAGGTCGAGCATCGAAGATTGCCGGTGAACGATATAATTCTACCGTCCCGCCCTGCTGGCCCTTCCCGTCCCATGGCCGCCAACGCAATCCGCATCATCGGCGGCCAGTGGCGCGGTCGCAGGCTGCGCTTCCCCGCCATCCCGATGCTTCGTCCGACACCGGACCGTGTGCGCGAAACGCTGTTCAACTGGCTGGGCCAGGATCTGACCGGCCTTTCCACCCTCGACCCGTTCGCCGGCAGCGGCGCGCTCTCCTTCGAAGCCCTGTCGCGCGGCGCGGCGCTCGCGGTCGCGGTCGATCGGGAGCGCGCGCTGGTGCGCGCGCTCACCGCGACGGCGGAGAAACTCGGCGCGCGGGGACTCGAGGCGCACTGCGCCCAGGCACAGAGCTTTCTGGCGCGCGACGCGCGTTGCTATGACGTCATCTTTCTCGATCCGCCGTTTGCCGAGGATCTGTGGGCGCGCCTGCTTCCGGCCGCGGCGGCGCGACTCGCTCCGGGCGGCCGGCTCTATGCCGAGGCGTCGCGGCCGATCGACGCCCCGCCGGGGTTCGCGGTCTGGCGCCGCGACAAAGCAGGACAGGTGCATTATCATCTGCTGCGCCGCGTTGGCGGGATTTGAACCCAATGCTCAAGGTCGTCTATCCGGGAACGTTCGACCCGTTCACGCGCGGGCACGAAGACGTGGTGCGCCGGGCCTCCAGGCTCTTCGGCGAGATCATCGTCGGCATCGCCGCCAGCGAGAGCAAGGGCCCTCTGTTCACCGTCGCCGAGCGGGTCGCGATGGCGCGCGAGGTCTTTGCCGGCTTTGCCAATGTCCGCGTGATGAGCTTTTCCGGCCTGCTCATGGAATTCGTGCATTCCGTCGGCGCGGCCGTCGTACTGCGGGGCTTGCGTGCGGTATCGGACTTCGAATACGAGTTCCAGATGGCGGGAATGAACCGGAACCTTTACCCGGAAGTCGAAACGTTGTTCCTGACCCCGGCCGAGGAATACCTGTTCGTTTCGTCGACGATCGTAAGGGAGATCGCCCGCTTCGGCGGCGACGTCAGCAATTTCGTGAGCCCTCCGGTCGTCACGCGCCTGGCCACCAAGTTCGCCGGACGCCCGCCCACCGCACGCGCCGGCTGAGGTGCGGGCAGTGGCTCTGATCATCACCGACGAATGCATCAACTGTGACGTTTGCGAACCGGAATGTCCCAATGACGCGATTTCGCAGGGGATCGAGATATACGTCATCGACCCCGCGCGATGCACCGAATGCGTCGGGCATTTTGAGAAGCCGCAATGCGTCGAGGTCTGTCCGGTCGACTGCATCCCGGTCGACCCCGACCGGATGGAAACGCCGGCCCAGCTGCGCGCCAAGTACGAAGGATTGATGGCGGCAAAGATCGCCGCGGGCACGCGCTAGCCAGGACGCTTCAGGCGTTTGCGGCCAGCGGGAAGAGCTCGGGCTGTTCGATCACCGCGTCGATCGCCGCGATTTCGCGCGCGAGCGCGTCGATCTGGGCCTTGACACCCGCTTCGGCATGCTCGAGCTCGGCGATGCGTTCTTCGAGCTCGTCGCTGGCGCGGTGGATGCGCTTGACGCTTTCGAGCCTTCGCCGCAGCTGCAGGTGGTGCTCGCGCACCTGTGTTTCCAGTGGCGCCATCACGGCCTTGAGCCACGACTCGAGGTCGCGATTCGCGATATCGTAGACATGCTTGACGCGGATTGCGATCGTCTCGAAGAATCGCTTCATCAACGTGAACTTAGCCTTGCTTACCATGTTCCACAGGGTGTTAAAGTGGACATTGTAGGCGCGCTCGAGGCGGTCGATCTCCTTCTGGTACTTGAGCATGGAAAAAGGCGGGGGCGTGAACGGCTCGAGACCATGCTCCTTGGCGAAGCGCGTGTACATCGCCTCCATCATGTCGTGGATTTCCAGGGTCCTTTGCGCACTGCGCTCGATGTTGCCGCGAATCGCGGCAAAGAAGTCGCTCATTGCCATGCGCACGCCTTTGGTGAACGGGCTCGCCTCGATGCGCTTGCGGGTTTCGCCGGCGGTATCGCGCAGAGTCTGCAGGCCGATCGACTCGTAGAGCGCGGTTGTCTGCTGCGTGAACACGGTTCGGAGCGCGGTGTAGCGCTGCATCCCGCGCTCGAACAGATCCTTCTCCTGCTTGATACGTTCCATCATGTGCTCGACGACATCCTGATTCTTGCCGCGCAGGCCGCGCAGCTCGGCAAGCTGCTCCTGGGTCCCGGCGCTGCGCGCGTCGAGAATGGAGCGCACCGTTGCAGCGAGGGTTCGGATCTCGGTCCGGGTCGCCGTACCGACGATGTCGCGCTTGGCCGGAATCAATTCCTTCGACAGCGCCTGCTCGAGTTGCGGCAGCCGGCTTTTCCCGAGCAGCGCATCGTCGCCGTTTACCTTGGCCAGCAGCGCCTTCTGCGCCGATACGGCGAAGACCTGCGCCGGCGGGATGGCGAGAACCTGGGCCGAGCTCTTGACCTGGCGCGCGATCTCCGCCTCGATCTCCGCCGCGCTCTTCAGTTCGTCCCACAGCCCGTCGATCTTGTTCAGGACCACGAGCCGGCCCTCCTTGGTCGCGGGCTCGACCCCGACCAGGTGGTTCTGCCACACCTCGATGTCGGTTCGGGTGACGCCGGCATCTGCCGCCAGGATGAACAGGATCGCGTGCGCGTTGGGCAACAGGTTGAGCGTGAGCTCCGGTTCGGTGCCGATCGCGTTCAGGCCGGGGGTGTCGAGGATGACCAGGCCCTGTTGCAGCAACGGGTGCGGAAAGTTGATCACCGCGTGGCGCCAGCAAGGAATGTCGACCGCCGCTTCGTCTTCCGCCGACAGCGGCGCGAGCACGTCGCCCTCGTCGTAGAGGCCGTATTTGCGTGCCAGCGCGATCGGGATGCGCTTGGTCTGAGACACCTGCGAGAGCACGTTGCTCATCTTGTCGGCCGAGGAAAGGTCGAGGGCCAGCGTGACCCATTCGTCGGCATAGTTCTTGAACTCCGCAACCGACCCGTCCTTGGCGCGGGTCTCGATGGGAAGCAGGCGGATCGACGGCGGCCGGGTCGGGTCGTAGAGCAGCTCCGTCGGACACATCGTCGTGCGCCCGGCGGACGACGGCAGGAGGCGCTGACCGAAATCGGCGAAGAAAATCGCGTTGATCAGCTCCGACTTGCCGCGGGAGAACTCGGCGACGAACGCGACGACGAGCTTGTCCTGGTGCAGACGCTCGAGCAGGTGCTGAATCTTGAGGTCGGTCTGGGCATCGGCCAAGTCCTGCTGCGACAGCCACTCGTGCAGCCCGGAAATTCCGGCCGACAACCGCCGGCGCCAGTCGCTATAGGCCTCGAACCGCGCGGCGAGCTCTCTCGATTGAATCATTCCCCTGCCTTCCCTGGGGCCTGCCTTCGCCCGTCTTTGGCCACTGTAGCATAAATCGCGCCAAAACAAGGGCCTAGCATGGCGCCACGCACGCGGCGGCCTAGTGCTGGCAGCGGGGGCAGTAAGTGGTCGCCCGCCCGCCAAGCCGAATCGAGCGTATTTTCGCGCCGCAGACGCGACAGGGCTCGCCCTCGCGCCCGTAGACGTAGTAGTCGAGCTGGAAGGATCCCGGCTCCCCGCGGCTGTCGACGTAGTCGCGCAGGGTGCTGCCGCCCTTGGCGATGGCGTCGGCCAAGGTTTCCCGCACCGCTTCGACGAGCCGCCCGAGCTGCCGGCGCGGTACCCGCCCGGCGGCGCGACGGGGGCGGATGCCGGCTCGGAACAGCGCTTCGTTGGCGTAGATATTCCCGACCCCGACAACCAGGTGGCTGTCCATTAGCGCGAGCTTGATCGCGGCGCGACGGTGGCGGGTCGCGCGGTGCAGATATTCGCCGGTGAACTGGTCCGAAAATGGCTCGACGCCAAGCCTCGCCAGGAGTGGATGCTGCACCGACGAGCCCGGCGACCAGAGCATGGCGCCGAAGCGTCGCGGGTCGCGGTAGCGCAACACCACGCCGTTGGCGAACTCGAGTTCGACGTGGTCGTGCCGCTGCTTCGGTGGAGGCGCGGTGAACACGCGCAGGCTTCCGGTCATACCCATGTGCACGATCAGGGTATCGGGTCCGAGTCGGAACAGAAGGTATTTGCTCCTGCGATCGACGCGATCGACCGTCCGCCCGACCAGGCGATGGGGCAGATCGCGTGGAACCGGCCAGCGTAGGCGACGGTCGTATATCCTTACGGCGGTCACTTTCTGCCGTTCCACGTGCGGGGCGACGCCGCGACGCGTCGTTTCGACTTCGGGAAGCTCAGGCATGGAACGTGCAAAGTCGGGTTTGTGGCCGCGCCGACTATACCCTAAGATGTTCGCTCTCCCGAGTGGTGATTAGGTCCCGCGCGGGTTTCTTCAGAAAGCGATTGGCAACGTGCGTATTTCCAAGCAGCTGCGCAGCATCCTGGCCGCGTTCCTTGCGCTGGCCGTAATCGCCGCCGTGCCGCGTGCGGCTTCGGCGCAGGCCGCATCGCCGCCGGCGCCGCCGGGAGCCGCCACGCCGGCGCCGCCGGGAGCCGCCACGCCGGCGCCGCCTGACGCTGCTCCGCCCGCGCCGCCGGAAACAGCCGCGCCGACGTCGCAGCTGACCGCCGAGATCATGTACCGGATCCTCGTCGGCGACATCGCGCTCCAGCGCGGCCAGCCCGCGCTCGCCGCCCGGGCCTATTTCGAGGCTGCACGCGACGCCCAGGATGCAAACCTGGCGCGCCGGGCAACGGAGATCGCGCTGTTCGCGCGGCAACGCGGGCTGGCGGTGGACGCGGCGCAGTTGTGGCAGCAACTCGATCCGAGCTCGGATCGCGCCCGGCAGATGGTGACCATGCTTGGGCAGCCAGGCGCAAGCGGAGACCTGAAAGGGGACCTGGAGCGCTTGCTCGCCGATGCCGCCGCGAACCCCAAGACCCTGGGCGACGCCTTCCTGCAGCTCAATCGGGCGCTCTCGGCACAACCGGACAAGACCGCGGTTTACCGGCTGGTGATCGAGCTGGCCAAGCCCTATCCGGGCGTCCCGGAGGCCCAGCTCGCGGTGGCCATTGCCGGCGATAACACCGGGCTCACCGATCTGGAAATCGTTGCCACGGCTACGCGCGCGGTCGACCGCGCGCTGGAACTGAAGCCCGACTGGGAGCGCGCGGTGCTGGTCAAGGCGGACATTCTGGCCAAGGGTTCGCCCGATAGCGCGATCGCCTACCTCAACGCCTTTCTGGTCGGGGCACCCAAATCGCGTGCCGCGGCGAGCGCGCTCGCGCAGCTCTACATCGAGCAAGAGCGCTATGCCGACGCGAGAGCGGTATTTCAGCGCCAGCTCGACGCCGAGCCCGCCGATCGCGAGCTCGAATTCGCCGTCGCGGCAATTTCGCTGCAGATGAGGGACTATGCAAGCGCGCAACGGCTGTTTGAAGACCTGAAGCAAGCCGGCTTCGGGGAGCCCGGAGCGGTCGCGTTCTACCTGGGCGAGATTGCCGAGGAAACGCGGCACTATGACGAGGCGATTGCCCGCTATAAAGAAGTGACCGAGGGCGATCGCGCGTGGCTGGCCAAGCTTCGCATCGCCGCCGTCATGGGCAAACAGGGGCACGTGGGTGACGCGCGACAGTTCCTGAACAAGCTGGAACCCGATGGGCGCGACCAGGAGATCGAGCTCAAGCAATCCGAGGCGCAGCTGTTGGAAGACGCCGGCGATTACAAGGCTGCGTACGCGGTGCTCAACGAAGCGCTGGCCGACGAGCCCGATTCGGCCGACCTGCTCTACGACGCCGCCATGGTTGCCGAGAAGCTCGACCGGCTCGACGAGGTCGAGTCGCGCCTGAAGCGGGTGATCGAGCTCAAGCCCGACAATGCCCAGGCTTTGAACGCGCTCGGCTACACGCTCGTCGACCGCACCCCGCGCGCCGTCGAAGGCATGAAGCTCATCGAACGCGCGCACGCGCTCGCGCCGTCTGACCCGTTCATTCTCGACAGCATGGGCTGGGCGCATTTCCGCCTCGGGAACCTGAGCGAATCAGAGAAATTCCTGCGCCGCGCCCTCGCCGAACGCCCCGACCCCGAAATTGCGGCGCACTTGGGCGAGGTGCTCTGGGCCGAGGGTGAACGCGATCACGCGCAGGAAGTCTGGCAGTCGCAGCTCAAGGAAACGCCGGACAATCCGGTGTTGCTCGATACCGTTCGTCGCCTGGCGCGCTAGCGCGTTGCCGGCCTTGATGCGCGCGTTACGCGGCGCGGCTTGTCGGGCAATCGTTCGCGCCGCCGCCACCGCACCCTGGGTGGCAATCGCCGCGCTGCTCGGAGGCTGTGCTCCCACCGTGCTCGAGCGCGCGGTGCCCGGTGGTGCGCCACCTGCCGTGCTAAGCGCGTTCGAAGTATCCGGGCGGTTGAGCGTGCGCCACGGCAACGATGCGGTTGCGGCGGGCTTTCGCTGGTCGCATGCCGACGCGCGCGACGAGTTGGAGCTCATCTCGCCGCTCGGGCAGACCGTTGCCTTGCTGTCGGGCGACTCGGCACAGGTGCGGCTGCAGGCCGCCGACGGTCAGGTGTCGACCGCGAGCGATTGGAGCGCGCTGACGGAGCGAGGACTCGGCTGGCCGTTGCCGGTCCAGGGACTTTCGTACTGGATTCAGGGGGCCTCGCGACCCGGCGCGACGTTCACCATCGAGGCGGGTGACGACGGTCGTGCGGCGGTCCTGCGCCAGGATGGCTGGACCATCGTCTACCAGTCCTATGCACAGACCGCCGACGCGGCGTGGCGGCCATCCCGCCTGATGCTTAGCTACCCAGAGGTCGAGTTGCGCATCGCGATCGATCATTGGCAATGAGTCCGGCCAAGACGCTGAGCCTGCCGGCGCCGGCGAAGCTCAACTTGTTTCTGCATGTGACCGGCCGCCGCGACGAGGACTATCACCTGGTCGAGACCCTACTCGTGCCCATCGATCGCGGCGATCGTCTCACGCTCAGCCTGCGCGACGATTCGCAGGTGGTGCGTGTGCGCGGTCCGGCCGGGGTAGCCGCAGGCGACGACCTGGCCGTGCGCGCGGCGAGGCTGCTGCAGCGCGCCTGCGGCGTGTCGCGCGGCGTCGGCATCGACGTCGACAAGCGGATTCCGCTCGGCGGCGGCCTCGGCGGGGGAAGCACGGATGCCGCGACGGTCCTGCTCGGGCTTAACCGGATGTGGGAGCTCGGGCTGCCGCGCGCGAGACTCATGGAGCTGGCGTTGGAGCTGGGCGCCGACGTGCCGTTCTTCATCTTCGGTGTTCCGGCCTTCGCCCGCGGTATCGGTGAGGTGCTCGAGGCGGTGAGCTTGCCGCCGACATGGTTTGTCGTGCTCACGCCGCCGGTACAGGTTGCCACCGCGGAAGTTTTCGCGGCGCCCGAATTGACACGCAACAGCCGCTCCGCGAAAATGTCCGTCTTTTCTGAAGGGTACGGCCGCAACGATCTGCAGGCGGTTGCAGCTTCGCGGTTCCCGGAAATCGCGGCCAGTCTCGATGCCCTCGCACGCGAGGCGGCCGATGCGGAGTCGGTCGCCATGTCCGGGTCTGGGGCGTGCGTCTTCGCCGCGTTTTCCGCCGAGCAGGCCGCACTGCAGGCGCTCGCCGGGATGGAGCGCGCGGGTCGCGCCGGGTTCGTGGCGCGGGCGCTAAACCACCATCCGCTGCAGCGTTTTGCGGCGCCCTAAAGGCTTCGGGCGCGACCGGTTTCCCTTGGGGAGTCGCCAAGTGGTAAGGCACCGGATTTTGATTCCGGCATTCGTAGGTTCGATCCCTACCTCCCCAGCCACCCACAGCCACGGGCGGGCCGCCGGCGAATTCGCCGCGCCCGGCCCGTCCGACTGACGCCCAGGACGCAGCCATGGCCTTCGAACGGATGCGCATCTTCACCGGCAACGCGAACGCCCAGCTCGCTGAAGCCGTGGTCCGCCACATGCACATCAGCCTCGGCCGCTGCATCGTCGGGCGTTTTTCCGACGGCGAGATCATGGTCGAGTTGCTCGAGAACGTGCGCGGACGCGACGTGTTCGTGCTGCAATCGACCTGCGCACCGACCAACGACAACCTGATGGAAATATTGGTCATGGTCGACGCCCTGAAACGCTCCTCGGCCGGACGTATCACCGCGGCGATTCCCTATTTCGGCTACGCGCGCCAGGATCGGCGCCCGCGCTCCGCCCGGGTCCCGATCACCGCGAAGGTGATCGCCGACATGCTCTCCTCGGTCGGGGTCGATCGGGTGATGACGATGGATCTGCATGCGGATCAAATCCAGGGGTTCTTCAACATTCCGGTCGATAACATCTATGCGACGCCGGTGCTGCTGGGCGATCTGTGGAAACAGAACTACGACAACCTGCTCGTCGTCTCGCCCGACGTCGGGGGCGTCGTGCGTGCCCGGGCGATTGCCAAGCGCCTCGACTCCGATCTTGCGATCATCGACAAGCGGCGTCCCAAGGCCAACGTCGCAGAGGTCGTGAACATCATCGGCGACGTCGAAGGGCGAACCTGCGTGATCATGGACGACATCGTCGACACCGCGAATACGCTGGTCAAGGCCGCCGCGGCCCTGAAGGAAAACGGGGCGCAGAAGGTGCTGGCCTACTGCACCCATCCGGTGCTCTCGGGCGGCGCGGTCGCCCGCATTGCGGAATCCGAGCTCGACGAGATCGTCGTGACCGATACCATTCCGCTCTCGGAGGAGGCCCGCGCTTGCAAGCGCATCCGGGCGCTTTCTTGTGCGCAGTTGCTCGCCGAAACGATGACGCGCATCTCCAACGAGGAATCGGTGAGCTCGCTTTTCACCGAGTAGACGGGTTGCCCCGGCCGGATTGCGGTCGGGCATCGTTTCCGCATATAATTCAAAGCTTTCCCGACGTTGCGTCCGACGGCGCAGACGCGGGTGTCGCCACCGCGGACGACCGGGCGGCTGCTCGAGGCAGCCGGCGGGAGGCCGCAGACAGAGGAGTTGCATCATGCACAACGAATTCACCGCATTCCCGCGCGGCGTCGAGGGCCGGGGCGCGAGCCGGCGCCTGCGGCGCTCGGGACGGGCGCCGGGGATCGTCTACGGCGGCGCGGCCAAGCCGCAGCCGATCGAGCTCGACCACAACGCGCTCATCCATGCCCTGAAGAACGAGGCGTTCCACTCCTCGATCCTGACCATGAAGATTGGGCCCGAGTCGCTGCAGGTGCTGCTGCGCGACGTGCAGATGCATCCGTTTCGGCAGGAGGTCCTGCACGTCGATTTCCAGCGCGTCGAGGCGAATCGCAGGATCCACATGAAGGTGCCGCTGCACTTCACCGGCGGCGAGAAATCGCCGGCAGTGGTCGCCGGCGCGATCATCAGCCACGTCATGACCGAGCTCGACGTGTCGTGCCTGCCGAAAGATCTTCCCGGGTTCATCGAGGTCAATCTATCCGAGCTCGCGCTCAACCAATCGATTCACCTCACGGATCTAAAGCTACCCGGCGGTGTGACCGCCGTTGCGCACGGCGGAATGAACCCGGTCGTCGCGACCGCGATCATTCCCAAGGTCATCGCCGAGGTCGAGGAAGTCGCACCGGAAGCGGAGGCGGAAGCCGCTGCCGCAGAAGGCGAGCCGGCCGCCGCCGGCGAGAAGCCGGGCGAAAAAGGCGCGGAAAAGAGTGCCGACAAGGCGGCCGAGAAGGGCGCGGAGAAGGGCTCCGACCGGGCGCCTTCGAAGAGGGACGAGAAGAAATAGACCGACGCCGGTGCGAGAAGGCCCGCCGGGCGCGAGCCGGCGGGCTTTTTTGTTATCCCTGTCGCCATGGCATCCCCTCTGCGCCTGATCGTCGGACTGGGCAACCCCGGCCGCAGCTACGCTGCGACGCGCCACAACGCCGGGGCATGGCTGGTCGAACGGCTTGCCCTGGCGCTGGGACTGCGGTTCGAGTCGGAAGCGCGCTTCCACAGCCGGGTGGCGAGGGATCGCGCGGCCGCGGGCGGCGACATGCGGCTGGTGTTGCCGCAAAACTACATGAACGAGAGCGGCTACGCGGTGGCCGCACTGGCGCGCTTCTATCGCTTGTCGTTGCCGGAGATCCTGATCGCGCACGATGAACTCGACCTGAAACCGGGCAGCGTCAAGCTCAAACTCGGCGGCGGCAGCGCCGGCCACAACGGGCTCAAGGACGTCATCGCGCAGCTGGGTGGCGGCGAATTCTGGCGCTTGCGGCTCGGCATCGGGCATCCGCGCGATACCGGACTCGCGCAGCAAGAGGTGGTCGATTACGTGCTGCACCCCCCGCGCCCGGAAGAGAGGACCTTGATCGACGATGCGATAGGCCGCGCGCTTGCGATCTGGCCGCGGCTCGCCGCCGGGGAGACCGAGCGCGCGATGCACGAGCTGCATACCCGGCCCGTGCGCGACGCAGATCGCGGTTCGGCCGACGAGCGAGGCCCGGAGCAATGAGTCTGCGCTGCGGCATCGTCGGTCTGCCCAACGTTGGCAAGTCGACTCTATTCAATGCCCTTACCAAGGCCGGCGTCGCGGCGGAAAACTATCCGTTCTGCACCATCGATCCGAACATCGGCATCGTCGAGGTACCCGATCCCCGGCTTGCCGCCCTGGCCGCGATCGCGCATCCGGAGCGTATCGTGCCGGCGACGGTGGAGTTCGTCGATATCGCCGGTTTGGTCGCCGGAGCCTCCAAGGGCGAGGGGTTGGGCAACCAGTTTCTGGCGACCATACGCGAGACCGACGCAATAGCCCACGTCGTGCGCTGCTTTGCCGACGACAACGTCGTCCACGTCACAGGCGCAATCGATCCGGATTCCGACATCGAGACCATCAACACCGAGCTCGCGCTCGCTGACCTCGCCAGCGTGGAGAAGCAGTTTGGCAAGTATGGCAAGGCGGCACGCGCCGGCGGCGACAAGGAAGCGCAGCGCCTGGTTGCCGCGCTGGAAAAGGTCGCGCCCGCGCTAAACCAGGCGAAGCCGGCGCGCACCGTGGAACTGTATCCCGAGGAGCGGGCGCTGCTCAAGCCGCTGTTCCTGCTGACGATGAAACCGACGATGTATGTCGCCAACGTGGCCGAGCACGGGTTCTCCGGCAACCCGATGCTCGCGGCGGTCGAGGCGAGGGCGCGCCGCGAGGGTGCCCCGGTGGTCGCGATTTCGGCCGCGCTCGAAGCGCAAATCGCCGACCTCGAGCCCGAGGATCGGCAGGTGTTTCTGGCCGACATGGGGCTCTCCGAAGCCGGGCTCGATCGCTTGATCCATGCCGGATACAAGCTGCTCGGACTGGAGACATTTTTCACCGCCGGCCCGAAGGAGGTCCGTGCCTGGACCCTGGCTCAGGGCAGCACCGCGCCGCAGGCGGCAGGGGTCATTCATACCGACTTCGAGAAAGGTTTCATCCGCGCCGAAGTGATCGCGTACGCGGACTACATCGCCTGCGGGGGTGAGCATGGCGCGAAGGAAGCCGGTAAGATGCGGCTCGAAGGCCGCGAGTACGTCGTCAGGGATGGCGACGTCGTGCATTTCCGCTTCAATGTGTAGCAGCAACGGGTAGGGTCGCCGCGATGCTTCGTTCCCTGGATGGCGCCCGCGCTGTAGTGATGCCGCACCGGCGAGTCATGCTCGCCGTGGTGGGGCTTGTCGCCATAATCGCCGCTGCCGCCTGCACCTCGGGCCGGCCGAAGATCGAGGCACCCTCGGTCACGGTGGAGAGCGTGCGCATTCTGCGCATAGCCGACGCCAAGGCCGCACTCTCCGTCAGTCTCAAGCTCGCCAATCCCAACGATTTTGCTCTGCCCCTCGACGCCATCGCTTGCGACGTCACCCTGGATCGCCGGCCGGCCGCCAGCGTCCACAGCGTCCGCGTGGATCCCCTGCCGGCCGGCGGCGAGGCCAAGGTGGAACTCGCCGGACAGGTCGACGTCACCGCGGTTGCGACTTCGCTGATGGCGCTTGGCGCGCAATTGCCGATCGAATACACGCTCAAGGGCACCGCCACGCTGCGCGACGGCACTGCGCTGCCGTTCTCGCGCAAGGGGCAAGTTTCAGTCGCCCGATTCGAGGGTGCGCTCGGCTTGCACCCATGATCGCCCGCAGGCTGCGCTTCACCAAGATGCAGGGCCTCGGCAACGATTTCGTCGTCCTCGATGGTGTGCGCGAGAGGATCGAGCTGCAGCCATCGGAAATCCGCCGCCTGGCGGACCGGCATTTCGGAGTCGGTTGCGACCAGGTACTGTTGGTGGAGAAGCCGACGCGCTCCGACGTCGATTTCCGCTACCGGATCTTCAACTCCGACGGCGGAGAGGTCGAGCAATGCGGCAATGGGGCGCGCTGTTTCGTCCACTTTGTCCACGCCCGCGGCCTCACCGACAAGAGCACCCTTCGGGTCGAGACGGCGGGCGGCGTGATCGAACCAGTGCTGACCGCTGATGGCGAGGTTAGCGTGAACATGGGTGTGCCGTTGTTTCGCGCCGCCGATGTCCCGTTCCTCGGTGGCACGGGAGCCGCTGTCGAGCCGCTGCAAGTGGCGGGTGCGACCGTCGCGATTTCCGCCCTTTCGTTGGGCAACCCGCACGCCGTTCAGGTGGTCGCCGACTTGGAAGCTGCCCCGGTCACGACCCAGGGCCCGCTGATCGAGACGCATGCGCGCTTCCCGCGGCGCGTCAATGTGGGCTACATGCAAGTCGTCGATCGCGCTAACATTCGCTTGCGGGTGTGGGAGCGCGGCGCGGGCGAGACGCTCTCGTGCGGCACCGGCGCGTGCGCCGCGGTCGTCGCCGGCATCCGCCGCGGCCTGCTCGACTCACCGGTGCGCGTGGCGACCCGCGGGGGTGGGTTGACGATCGCTTGGGGAGGCGACACCGCGCCGGTAATGATGACCGGTCCGGCGGAGGCCGTGTTCGAAGGCGAGTGGAGCGTTCCGGAGCGATGATGACCATGGACAGGGATGGTGAGATGGAAGCGAGCGCGGTCGCCGACTATTTGAAGGAAAACCCCGGCTTCTTCGAGCAATACGCCGATCTGCTCGCGGAGATCTTCGTCCCGCATCCGCACGGGGGTCGCGCGATTCCCATCGCCGAGCGCCAGATCGTCACCTTGCGGGAGAAGAACCTGCAACTCGAAACCAAGCTGCAGGAACTCATCCAGTTCGGCAGCGAAAACGATGCCATCAGCGAAAAGCTGCATCGCTCGACGCTGGCGTTGTTCGCCGCTCCCGACCTGGAAACGACGCTCGGGGTGCTCTACCACAGCCTGCGCGATGATTTTCGGGTGCCGCAGGTTGCGCTGCGGCTCTGGGGCAAGGTGCCCGAGCGGTCGTACCTGCCGGAACTCGCGGCGACGAGCCAGGAACTGCGCGAGTACGCCGCCGCGCTGGGCGAGCCATATTGCGGGACGCGCGCGCCGTTCGAGTCGCGCGAATGGTTCGATGCACTCGCGCCGCTCAAATCCTTTGCCTTTCTGCCGCTGCGAACGCATCACACCTTCGGCCTGCTTGGCCTGGGCAGCGAGACTCCGGGGCGGTTTTACGCCGGCATGGGCACGATCTACCTCACCCGCTTGGCCGAGCTCGCCAGCATGGCGACGGCCCGCTTCCTACCCCAAGCCTGATCGCGATGAGTGCTGCGCGCAGCGGGGCCGCATCGACCTCCTCGGGCGTGGACGCAGCGCTGCTCGACGCGTTCGCGCGGCATCTGGCGACGCTGCCGACGCGTACGCGAGAGGCTTATCGGCGCGATGTTGGCGCGCTCAAGGCGCTGGCGGGGCACACGCCGCTGACCGCGCTCTCGCCTGCCATGTTGCGCCGATTCCTCGGCGCCTTGCACGGCCGTGGCCTTTCCGGCAGAAGCCTGGCGCGCATGCTCTCCGGCTGGCGCTGCTTCTATCGCTTCGCGCTTGACCGCGAGCCGTCGCTCAAGAACGACCCCTGCGCGGGCCTCAAAGCGCCCAAGTCAGCGCGCCGCCTGCCTGCGACGCTCTCCCCCGATGAAGCGGTACGACTGGTCACCATCGAGGGCGGTGATCCGCTCGCGGTGCGCGATCGCGCCCTGTTCGAACTCGCCTATTCGTCCGGACTGCGCGTGTCGGAATTGGCAGGGCTCGACGTCGCCGCGGTTGATCTGGCGAGCGGCGAGGTACGCGTCTGGGGCAAAGGCTCCAAGGAGCGCATCGTTCCGGTCGGAGGACCGGCGCGGGATGCCATCCGAAGGTGGCTCTCGGTGCGGGCGGGGCTCGTGGCCGGCCAGGCGCAGGCGATGTTCGTGTCGCGAACGGGTCGGCGTATCGCGCCGCGCGCGATCGAGCGGCGACTCGCGGCGTGGGCGGTCCAACGCGGTCTGACGCGGCACGTGCATCCGCACATGCTGCGCCACTCGTTCGCCTCGCACCTGCTGCAGTCCTCGGGCGATTTGCGCGCGGTCCAGGAGATGCTCGGCCATGCGAGCATCGGCAGCACCCAGGTCTACACCCACCTCGATTTCCAGCACTTGGCGAAGGTCTACGATCAGGCACACCCGCGCGCGCGGAAAAAAGCCTGAGCGCCCTCAGCCCACGATCTCGACCAGCCCGGGCAGCCACGGCAGGTCGGTAACGCCCGGGTCGACACCGGCCTGCTTGAGCAGCGTCGTCAACTGGCCCCTGTGATGAACACCGTGGTTGACCATGTGCACGGCGGCGACGCCGGCGGTCAACCGCCGTGTCCTGCCGTCGACGCTGCTGGTGTATTGCAGCGGCGAGGCGAGCCATTCGGCGGTGACATCGGCCGCCCAGGCAAGCATCGAGCGATCGGTTGCCTCACGTTCACGCTGCAGGTCGGCAAAGTCGGCGAACATGGCGGCACCGAACGGCGGGTGTGTGCACGGTACGTCGATGAAACGGCCGAGCCAGATGCGGTCGCCCCAAAGCAGGTGGTTGAGCGTGCCGTGAATCGATCCGAAGAAGGCGCCGCGCTCGCGTTTGCGCTCCGCGTCGCTCAGCCCGCCGCAGAGGGCATACATGCGCTCGTTCATCCAGCGGTTGTACCGCGCCATCAGGCGACAATACTCGGCAGTCATGCCCGGTAGTTTACTGTCGCGCGTGTCGGCACCGATTGCAAGCGATGAACTGCGGCGAATCGGCTGCAAAAAGACGGGGCGCTTTGGGGCGCCCCGAGAGCCACTGAGGAGAAACGAGATCGAACGTGCGTGCCGGCTCACTCCACCCGTTCGCCGTGGAGGCTCACATCCAGGCCCTCGCGCTCCTCTTCTTCGGTGACGCGCAGGCCGATAGCCATGTCGATGATCTTGAGGATGATGAAGCTGCCCACCCCGCTGTAGACGAGCGTGGTCGCCACCGCCCCGAGCTGCACCATCACGTCCCCGTCCGCGCCGCTGATGTCCTTGACGTTGAACACCCCGGTCAGAATGGCGCCGACGATCCCGCCGATGCAGTGCACCCCGAAGGCGTCGAGCGAGTCGTCGTAGCCGAAGGCCTTCTTCACGCTGGTCGCGGCGAAGAAGCACGCCACCCCCGCGGCAATGCCGATCACCAGCGCCCCGGTCGCCCCCACGAACCCCGACGCCGGCGTGATCGCCACCAGCCCCGCCACCGCCCCCGAGGCAATCCCCAGCACCGACGGCTTGCCCTTGACCACCCACTCGGTGAACATCCACGACAGCGCCGCCACCGCCGTGGCAAACTGGGTGACGAACATCGCCATCCCCGCCCGACCGTCCGCCGCCACCGCCGACCCGGCATTGAACCCAAACCAGCCCACCCACAGCAGCGAGGCACCGGTCAGCGTCAAGGTCAGGTTGTGCGGCGCCATCGTCTCCTTGCCGTAGCCCAGCCGCTTGCCCAGCACCAGCGCGCACACCAGCCCCGCAATCCCGGCGTTGATGTGCACCACCGTGCCACCGGCGAAGTCGAGCACCCCTTTGATCGCCCAGTACCCCGACGGCTCCCACATCATGTGCGCAATCGGCGAATAGATCAGCACCGACCACAAACCCATGAACCACAGCATCGCCGAGAACTTCAGCCGGTCGGCAAATGCCCCCGCGATGAGCGCCGGGGTGATGATCGCAAAGGTCATCTGGAAGGTCATGTACACCGACTCCGGAACCGTCAGCCCCAGGTGCGACACCGTCAGCTTGCCGGCATCCTTCAGGAACACCATGCCGTTTAGGAAGAAACGGTCGAGGCTGCCCAGGAACGGCCCGCCCTTGGTGAAGGCCAGGCTGTAGCCAACGATGACCCAGAGCACGGTCACCAGGCAGGTGATGGCAAAGCTCTGCATCAGCGTCGCCAGCACGTTCTTCTTGCGCACCATGCCGCCGTAGAACAGCGCCAGCCCCGGTATGGTCATCATCAGCACCAGCGCCGTGGAGGCGAGCATCCACGCCGTGTCGCCGCTGTTGATCTTGTCCACGGCGATGAGCTGCGGCGTGTCCGGCGCCGGGGGCGCAGCCGCCGCTGCCGCCGCTGCCGCCGCCTCGGCCTTGGGCGCCTCGGCTGCCGCCGCCGCTGCCGGCGCCGCCGCTGCCGTCGCCGCCGGCGCAGCTGCCGGTGCGGCCGCCTTCTCATCCGCTGCCTTGTCCTGGGCCTGGACGCTGCCAAATAGGCCGAAGACGCCCAGCAGGGCGATCAACGCGAGCAATCGCTGCATGGTGTTCCCCTTAGAGGGCATCCGCGCCGGTCTCGCCGGTACGGATGCGCACGACCTGTTCCAGGTCGAAAACGAAGATCTTGCCGTCGCCGATCTTGCCGGTGTTGGCAGCCTTCTCCACCGCCTCGATGACGCGGTCGAGCAGCTCGTTGCTTATCGCCGCCTCGATCTTGACCTTGGGCAGAAAGTCAACGACGTACTCCGCACCCCGATACAGCTCGGTATGCCCCTTCTGTCGCCCGAAACCCTTGACCTCGGTGACGGTGATCCCCTGCACGCCAATCGCCGAAAGAGCCTCCCGCACCTCGTCGAGCTTGAAGGGCTTGATGATGGCTGTAACCAGTTTCATGTGTCCCTCGCTGATTGCGGACGGCCGACAAGTGCCTGCCGTTCCTTTACTAGAGCGCCTTGCGCACGCAGTCCACGATCTGCACCGTGGCGGCCCTGTTGCTCAAGGCGTCCATGTACGATCCTTTGCTTGTGTCGATGGCAATGACGCAAATGCGGCAGGTCGGATGGATCGGCTGCCGCCTCGCATCCGAGCATTTCTTGTGCCATTGTAAAAATCTATTGTTATTCATGATGTTATAGCAAAAAGCCCGCGCGGGACGATGAGGATCGCGGATGCGCAGCACCAACTGTGTGCAGCCACCGCTGGCACGGGCACGAAATTGGCGCGGCTGTTTTCGGCCCGGTCACAAGGCCGTGCTCAGCCGATCGGGACCCGCTTTGTTAGACTGCCCTTGGGCCGGCGGCGAGGCGGCCGACAACCATAAGGGTGGACCATGGTGAAGGTGGAGGCGCTGGACGATCTGGTGCGCAAGATCGGTCGGGTCATTGAATCGTCTCCGGCCCGGGACCTCGAGAAGAACGTCAAGGCGCTGCTGCAAAGCGGCTTGCAGCGCCTCGACCTGGTGCCGCGCGCAGAATTCGAGATTCAGGCACAAGTCCTGTTGCGCAGTCGCGAGAAGCTCGAGGCGCTGGAGGCGCGCGTGGCAGAACTGGAGGCGCGTATCGCGAGCCGCGCGGGCGGCCCTTAGCCGCTCGTCGTGGGATGCGACGCCGCCCGCCGCCAAGGATCGGATAAGGAATTGACCACGCTCGACCGTTCTGCGCTCGGCAAGGCGACGGCGTTTCCTGAGCGATACGATCCGGCGCTGCTGTTCCCGATCGACCGGGGAGAGCAGCGTCGGGCCATGGGCCTGCGCGGCCGGCCGCCGTTTGGAGGCGCCGACCTGTGGACCGCGTACGAGATTTCCTGGCTTGACAGGCGCGGCAAACCGCATGTCGCGGTCGGTGAATTCAGTGTCCCCTGTGACTCGCCCGCGCTCGTCGAGTCGAAGTCGATGAAGCTCTACCTCGGCTCGTTTGCGCAGGAACCGGCGGGGACGAGTGACGAGGTGGCGCGGCGGATCCAGGCTGATCTATCGGCTGCCTGTGGCGCACACGTCACCGTCGGGCTGGCGTCACCGGACCGGCGCGGTGGCTGCACGTCTTGCGCTTTGCCCGGCGAATCGATCGATGCAGCGGCAATCGCCACCGCCGTCTACGAGCCGGATCCTGCGGCGCTTTCCGCCACCGGTTCCGGCGCCGAAGAGACGCTGCGCTCGGCGTTGTTCCGCTCGCGCTGCCCCGTGACCGGCCAGCCCGACTGCGGGGACGTCATGATCCGGTATCGGGGAGCACGCATCGACCGCGCCGGATTGCTGCGCTATTTCGTGTCGTACCGTCGCCATGCGGCTTTCCACGAAAGCTGCGTCGAACGCATGTTCGCCGACATCCTGGAGCGCTGCGCGCCGCAGGCGCTGACCGTCTACGCGCGGTTCATGCGTCGCGGCGGCATCGACATCAATCCGTTCCGCAGTAACTTCGAGCTCGAGCCGCCAGCGGGCGTGCGCACGCCGCGGCAGTAGCGCCGCCGTTCCCAGGGGCTGGCCGGCGCGCTTGCGGCGGGGCTTTGCTGCATTGCGGTAAAATTGCTTGCCCATGAACAGTCTCACCGAGGCGCCCCTCGCGGACGCCAGCGCGGACGTGCGGCGGTTGCGCGAGATCCCGTACAACTACACCTCGTTCTCCGACCGCGAGATCGTCGTCCGCCTGCTCGGCGCGGATATGTGGAGCCTGCTCGACGAGCTGCGCGCCGAGCGCCGCACTGGACGCTCCGCGCGCATGCTCTTCGAGGTGTTGGGGGACATCTGGGTGGTCGAGCGCAACCCGTATATACAGGACGACCTTCTCGACAACCCCGCTCGGCGGGAGCTGCTTATCGGCGCGCTGCGCCATCGATTGCGGGAAATCGAACAGCGGCGGCAACTGAGCGCCGAACCGGCGCGAGACGCCAAGGTTGCCCGGTTGCTCGCCGCCGCCCAGGCCGCGGTCGACCGTTTCGCGCGCGAATTTTCCGCCACGGCGGACCTGCGCCGGCGCGCGTTGCGCGTATTGTCGCGTCGGACGCGCCGGGACAACATCGCCTTCGACGGCCTGGCGCGCGTCTCACACGTGACCGACGCAACCGACTGGCGCGTCGAGTACCCGTTGGTCGTTCTGTATCCGGATACCGAGGCGGAGGTGCCTGGACTGGTGCGCGGCTGCATCGAGCTCGGGCTGACCATTATTCCCCGCGGCGGAGGAACCGGTTACACCGGCGGCGCCGTGCCGCTTGACCGGCGCTCGGCGGTGATCAACACCGAAAAGCTCGAGCGGCTCTCCACGGTGGAGCGGCGTGTCCTCTCCGGCCACACGGCGCCGACGCCGACGATCGATGCCGGCGCCGGGGTGGTCACCAAGCGGGTGATCGACGCGGCCGAAGCGGCCGGACTGGTGTTCGCCGTCGATCCGACCTCGGCCGATGCGTCGTGCATCGGCGGCAATGTGGCGATGAACGCGGGGGGCAAGAAAGCGGTGCTGTGGGGCACGGCGCTCGACAACCTCGCCTCCTGGCGCATGGTCACCCCCGATGCCGACTGGCTCGAGGTCACGCGCCTCGATCACAACCTGAGCAAGATTCACGACGCGAGCGTGGCCACGTTCGAACTCGCGTACTACAGCGCGGACTCCAAAGGCGCGTTCGCAGCGCTCAAGCGCAAGGAAACGCTAACGATCCCTGGCGCGCACTTCCGCAAGCCGGGTCTGGGCAAGGACGTTACCGACAAGTTTCTCGCCGGGCTGCCCGGCGTCCAGAAGGAAGGTTGCGACGGCATCGTTACGTCGGCACGTTTCGTCCTGCACCGCATGCCGCCGGCGATGCGCACCGTCTGCCTCGAATTCTTCGCCTCCGTGCGCGACTCGACGCCGGCGATCGTGGAGATCAAGGGCTACCTGGATACGCGTCCCGGCGGAGCCATCCTGGCTGGCCTCGAGCATCTCGACGAGCGCTACGTCAAGGCGGTTGGCTACGCGACCAAAGCCAAGCGCCATGGCCGGCCGAAGATGGTGCTGATCGGCGACATCGTCGGCGAGAACGACGCCGCGGTGGCGCGCGCGGCATCCGAGGTCGTGCGTCTGTGCAACGCCCGCGGGGCGGAAGGCTTCATCGCCGTCACGCCCGAAATGCGCAAGAAATTCTGGCTCGATCGCGCGCGGACTGCCGCGATTTCCAGACACACCAACGCCTTCAAGATCAATGAAGACGTGGTGATTCCCCTCGAGCGCCTCGGTGCCTACACGGACGGCATCGAGCGCATCAACATCGAATTTTCGATCGCCAACAAGCTCGCGCTTTGCGCTGCGCTCACGGACTTTCTCGCCGCGCCGACGGGCTCGCTGCAGTGGGGGCACGATGCCGAGGCCCGACCGTCGCCGGAGCAGCTCCGGGCCAAGGTCGACGAGGCGCGCGCCCTGGTCGCCGCGGTGCGCGCACGCTGGCAGGACCTGCTCGACCGCATCGACCAGACCTTCCCGGCCCTGCAGGAACGACATGTGGTCGCGTCGTGGAAGGCCGAGCTCAAGGGCCCGCTGGAGGAGATCTTTGCCGGTCTGACCTACGCCCCGATGCTCAGGCGCTGCATCGCGATCCACCGCGAGGTCCTTCGCGGCCGGCTGTTCGTGGCGCTGCACATGCACGCAGGCGACGGCAACGTACACACGAATATCCCGGTCAACTCGGACAACTACGAGATGCTCAGGCAGGCCAACCGCGCGGTGGCGCGGATCATGGCGCTGGCGCGATCACTCGGCGGCGTGATTTCGGGCGAGCACGGCATCGGCATCACCAAGCTGGAATACCTCACTGCGGACGAACTCGCCCCATTCGCCGCCTACAAGCGCCGGGTCGATCCGGATGGCCATTTCAACCGCGGCAAGCTGCTGCCCGGCGGCGACCTCGGCAACGCCTACACGCCAAGCTTCAGCCTGATCGGCGCGGAGAGCCTGATTCTCGAGCAGTCGGAGCTTGGGGACATCGCCGATGCGATCAAGGATTGTCTGCGCTGCGGCAAGTGCAAGGCGCCCTGCGCGACCCATTCGCCGCGGGCCAATCTGCTCTACTCCCCACGCAACAAGATCCTCGCCACCTCGCTGCTGGTCGAGGCGTTCCTGTACGAGGAGCAGACGCGTCGTGGCGTGAGCCCAAGGCACTTCGAGGCCTTCTCCGACGTTGCCGATCATTGCACGGTGTGCCACAAGTGTCTGCCCGCCTGTCCGGTCGAAATCGACTTCGGCGACGTATCGATCGCGATGCGCAACCTCCTGCGCAAGCAAGGCCGGCGCCGATTCAATCCCGGCACTGCCGCCGCAATGTTGTTCCTCAATGCGACCGACCCGGCGACGATCAAGCTCGCCAAGCGCGGGCTCATCGACTGGGGCTACCGCGGCCAACGCCTCGCGCACGGACTCGCCCGGCGCCTCGGCCTGGCGCAGGCGCAGACAAGGCGGCCGCCGGCGACCGTAGGGGCGCCCCCGCTCCGCGCGCAGGTGATCCACTTCATCAACAAGCCGATGCCGGGTGCGCTGCCCAAGCGTACCGTGCGGGCCCTGCTCGACATCGAGGACCCGGCAGTGGTGCCGATCATTCGCAACCCGGGCCGCGCTGCCGAGGAGTCCGAAGCGGTGTTCTACTTCCCGGGCTGTGGTTCGGAGCGCCTGTTCTCGCAGGTCGGGCTCGCAACGCAGGCGATGCTCTACCACGTCGGCGCGCAATGCGTGCTGCCGCCGGGGTACCTCTGCTGCGGCTACCCGCAGACCGCGGCGGGGAACCAGGACCGGGGCCAGGAGATCACCACGGCCAACCGCGTCCTGTTCCATCGCGTCGCCAACACCCTCAACTACCTCGACATCCGCACGGTGCTCGTCTCCTGTGGCACCTGCATGGATCAGCTGCAGAAGTACGAGTTCGACAAGATCTTCCCCGGCTGCCGGCTGCTCGACATTCACGAATACCTGCTCGAAAAGGGCGTCCGGCTCGAAGGGCTGAGCGGCGTGCGCTACCTGTACCACGATCCCTGCCACACGCCGATGAAGAGCCATGCGCCGCAGGAGGTGGTCAACGGGCTCATGGGCGTCGATGTCGCACGGAGCGACCGCTGCTGCGGTGAATCGGGCACGCTGGCGATGACTCGGCCCGACATCTCCACGCAGGTCCGCTTCCGCAAGGAGGAGGAGCTGCGCGGCGGCGCTGGACGGCTGCGCGGCGACGGCTTTGCCGGCCCGGTCAAGGTGCTCACCGCATGCCCCTCCTGCCTGCAGGGCCTGTCGCGCTTCGACGACGACGCCGGGACGCAGGCCGATTACATCGTGGTCGAGATCGCTCGCCGCGTCCTGGGCGAGGATTGGCTCCCCGATTACGTCAAGGCGGTAACCAAGGGCGGTATCGAGCGGGTTTTGGTCTAGCGAGCCGGTTGCACCCTGACCGGGCGATCAACAGCGTGGGCAAGCAGAAATGGCGGGGTACGTGTCGCCGAGGCCAGAAGCTCGGGGCCGGCGTTGCCGTTGCTCGCTGCGGCGTCGAGCACCGGTTGGGCAAAATGGGCGCTGGCGGCAATGGCCAGCGTGGCCAGTGCGACGCAGACGGCGTCGACGATCCAATGGCCCAGACGCGCGCGCCGGCGGCCCGCGAAAAAGACCCCGCGACTGCGCGCGGGACGCGCAGCGCGGGTTGGAGGCAAGTGGCGCAGCGGGGGCGTTTCGAGCGGCCTCGCCCCCGCGGCGAAACGGGTCCGGAATGCGTCGGCGGTCCGGCGTGGTTCGAATGCGCGTTGCATGGTGTCCTCGGTTCGGGGCATGGCGTTGATCGCGTCCATGGGGCACAGTCTGCTCCGGGCCGGCCCCCGGGCGCGGGGGAGGATTCGGCATCGCCAGGGGTGAATATTCCTCATCCCGGATCTGGCCGGGTGGCACGGCTGGCGCGCCGGACGGGGTCCGTTTGGCCTGCGGTTTGTGCTATAAGACCGGGGGGACCCCGAGGCACGGCTCGTGAGAAGCGCTTGACCCGGGGAGCGGTGGGGATCCCGGGTGCACGGAGAGACGGTGACCAACGAGTTCACGCTTACTCAGACCGGCTCTGAGCCGACTGCGCTGGCGTTTGCCGATGCGGATGGTTGCGCACGCTGGTTGCGGGCGCTCCCGCTGTCGAACATTCCCAAGCATTACGACGCCATACGCGGCCAGCTGAAACGGCTGTCGGAGGCCGAGTTCACACCCCGGGAACGCGCGCGCATCGCCGAAATATTGCGTGAGCCGGTGGCCTACCTGCACACCGAACTCGCGCGTCGCTACGCGGGCAAGCCGCATCCGGCGACCGAGCGCGAGCACGAGGCTGCCGAGCAGGCGCTTTCGCTCTGGCAGGGACTGTGGAATCAGTATTCGGCCTGCCTTAAGCCGCTGCTCGAGGGCGATCCCGAGTTGCAGGGCGTGAAAGCCAAAGTCCTGCAAAGAGGGCTGTGGGTCGGCAAACAGATAATCCTGGTCTATGGTCTGGCGCGACGGCTGCCGGCGCCCAACGTATGGCAGGAACTGCACGCCTATTACCGACTCGCCGAGATTCTTGATTGCTCCGTGAGCGCGGTATCCGACGAGCTGATGCCCAATGCGATCGGCGTGTCGTGCTACTCCACCTACTCGCACGCGCTGCTGTTGCAGCTTGCCGACCCGTGCGCGCTGACGGTGCGCCAGATCGAGTTGACCGACCGCTGGCTTTGCATGTGGGCGCGCAAGGTTTTTCCGTATGCGCAGCAACGCGAGACCGAGGGTCCGGTGATCGTCGCCGACCTCGATGCGCCGGCCGGAGCGACGCTGGCGCAGGTAGCGCCGCGCCAGGCGAGCGAAGCGATGCGATTTGGCTACCCGGCGAAGCTCGCGACCAGCGTGAGGGGACGGCTGAAGCGGCTTGCCACCGGCGCCAATCCGGCGGAGCTGCAGCTCGGCCACGACGTCTCGGTCGAGTCGAGCTCGGCGCTGCTCGCCTATCTCGACTCGCGTTGGTATGCCCTGCCGAAGAAGACTGCGCACGAGGGCGCCCAGACCGGCCTAGACCTGTGCGTCGGCGGGCTTGGCGCCGCGTATTTCCGCGTCGCCGGGCGAACCTTCAATCGCCAGGATCCGCTGGGCCGACTGTCCTACCAGGCTAGCCAGCATCTGGCCACGCTCGGCGCGCTGACCGACTACGATCGCAACAAGGATGAGGCCGAGAAGAGCTGGGCCTGGGAGCACTGGCAAGGCGCCTACGATTGGACCGAAGCCAGCGTCCGCCGCATCAGCCAGGCGCAACATCGGTGGCATCTCGAACAACTGGTCATTCTGCGCGACGATGAGCGGGTACGCTGCGGCTACGTGACGCGGGTGGCACTCGACAGTCACGGCGAGCTGTCGGTGACGCTCAAGCTGTGGGCAGGCGCGCCGACGGCGCTGGGCGTGCGGCCGATGTCGACGATGCTCTCCGAGGATCCCCCGGTTCCGGTCGTGCTGCTCGGGCCCACGCCGGAGGAGAAGGCATCCATCATCGCCCCGCCCCGCACCTTCAACCCTGGCCGACTGCTGCGGACGTTCGATTCGGGTCCCGAACGGCGCTTCCGCCTTACGCGCCTCCTTCAACGCGGGGCCGATTTCGAGCGCGTGGCCTTCGAGGAAACGCCCGCATAGCTTCGTTGCCGAGGTGAGGCCGCGAGTGCCCAATCGTCTGGCAGGCGAGACCAGTCCATATCTGCTCCAGCACGCCGGCAATCCGGTCGACTGGTATCCCTGGGGCGACGAGGCGTTCGCGTACGCCCGGCGCGAGAACAAGCCGATCCTGCTGTCGATTGGATATTCGGCCTGCCACTGGTGCCACGTCATGGCGCACGAGTCCTTCGAGGACGAGCGCGTCGCCGCGCTGATGAACGACCTGTTCGTCAACATCAAGGTCGATCGCGAGGAGCGGCCCGACCTCGACCAGATCTACCAGATGGCGCACGCCATGCTCACGCAAAGAAGCGGTGGCTGGCCGCTGACGATGTTTCTGACCCCCGACCAGGCACCGTTCTTCGGCGGAACGTACTTTCCCAAGACTCCGCGCTACGGCCTAGACGGATTCGCCCAGTTGCTGCCGCGCATCGCGGCGGCCTACCGCGAGCAGGGCCCGGCGATCGCCGAGCAGACCGCGCGGCTGAAGGCGGCGTTGGCACTCACCAACCCGGAAGCGCACGACCCGGGCGCGGCCATGCCGGTCGCTGCGTCGCAGCGCGCCTTGACCGCGCTTGCGCGGTCGTTCGACCGCGTGCACGGCGGCTTTGGCGGTGCGCCGAAGTTCCCGCACCCGTTCGAACTCGAGTTCTGCCTGCGGCGCCACATCGTGCACGGCGATTCGAGCGCGCTGGAGATTGTCGCGGTCACGCTTGCACGCATGGCCGAGGGCGGCATCCACGATCAGCTTGGCGGCGGGTTCTGCCGCTACAGCGTCGACGCCGAATGGACCATCCCGCACTTCGAGAAGATGCTCTACGACAACGCCGCGCTGCTCGCCGTATACAGCGATGCCTGGCGGGCGACCGGGGACGCGACGTTCGGGCGCGCCGCGCGGGGAATCGTGGCCTGGGCGCTGCGCGACATGCGCGCAACCGAAGGCGCCTTTTGTTCGAGCCTCGACGCGGACAGCGAGCACGAGGAAGGCAAGTTCTACGTCTGGATGGCAGCGGCCGTCGAGGCGCTGCTGGCTCCGGACGAGTGGGCCGTTGCCCAGCCCCACTGGGGGCTCGACCGGCCGCCCAATTTCGAGCACCGAGCGTGGCATCTGCGCGTCACCATGCCGCTGGCCGAAGTCGCCGGCAGGCTGGGCATCACGGTCGTGGCAGCCGAGGCGCGGCTCGAGCAGGCGCGGGCCAAGCTCTTTGCCGCGCGCGAGCGGCGCATCCATCCCGGCCGCGACGACAAGGTCCTAACCTCCTGGAACGCGCTGCTGATAGGCGCACTGGCGCGTGCCGCGCGGGCATTCGACGAGGCGACCTGGTTGACCGCGGCGCAACGTGCGGCCGACTTCCTGCGTGCCGCGATGTGGCGCGAGGGCAGGCTGCTCGCAACGTACAAGGACGGCCGCGCCCACCTGAACGCGTATCTGGACGATCACGCCTACCTCCTGGCGGCGTTGCTTGAGCTCATGCAGGCGTCGTTTCGGGCTGTCGACTTAAGCTGGGCGATCGAGATCGCCGACACGCTGCTGCGGCGCTTCGAGGATGCGTCCGACGGCGGCTTCTTCTTCACCAGCCACGACCACGAGGCGCTGCTCCATCGTCCCAAGCCGGCGCACGACAACGCGACGCCAGCCGGAAACGGCATCGCGGCGCAGGCGCTGCTCACCCTCGGGCACTGGCTTGGCGAGACACGCTATCTTCAGGCCGCCGAGCGGACCTTGCACGCGTTCGCGCGCGAGCTCGGGGACCGGCCCTCCGGCGTCTCCTCGCTGCTGATTGCCCTTGAGGACGTCGTGAATCCACCGACCACGGTGCTGTTGCGCGGCGATGCGGCAACCTGCGCGTTGTGGCAGCGCACGCTCGAAGGCGCGTATCGGCCAGGCGTGCGCGTCCTGGACCTCTCGCGTGCAGGCGCCCTGCCGGACGCACTGTCGCGGCCGCATCTGGGCGAGAACGCCGCCACCGCGTGGGTTTGCACGGGCACCTCGTGCTTGCCCGCGCTGCACTCGCTGGAAGCCTTGGAGGCCACGCTCGCCGTGCCGAGCTGAGGCTCGCCGGCGGTTCGCCCGGACGGTCCGAACGCGGTCGCAATGCCCGGAGATGCCCTCAAGAGCGGCACGCCGGAGGCGAATGAACGGCCTCGCCCGGAGCGGGAGGTTCAAGCATGGCGAGCCCGTTTCTTTGACAACGCGCACCGTCGCCGGTAACCTTCGCGTTCCCGTGCAGGAGAGTGCGGCTTAGGGCCGCCGCCGAAGGCGCAACTCCCGCAATCGCTCAGGTACCCAAGACTGTGCGGGCGGCAACAACCAATCTGGAGAGCGGCCGACCCGCTGCAGGGCGGCCCACCGAAGGGGCATCCGGCGCCGCGTGTTGGGCGGCGCCGCAATCTCTCAGGTAAAAGGACAGACGGGGCGGAACCGCTTGGACGGCGCCGCCCCTGTTTTCTTGTCCGGGAGATACCATGCTCCGCCAGACTCCGCTCAACTCCGTGCACCGCGCCTCTGGCGCGAAGATGGTCGATTTCGGCGGCTGGGACATGCCGTTGAGCTATGGCTCGCAGATCGAAGAGCATCACGCGGTGCGGCGCGACGCGGGCATGTTCGATGTTTCGCACATGCTCGCCGCCGACCTTACCGGCGCGGGCGCGCGCGCGTTCCTTCGCTACGCGCTCGCCAACAACGTCGACAAGCTGTCCTTGCCCGGCAAGGCGCTCTACTCGTGCTTGCTCAGCCCAGCCGGCGGCGTGCTCGACGATCTGATTACCTACTTCCGGCGCGAGGATGCCTTCCGCATCGTCGTCAATGCGGCGACCGCCGACAAGGATGTCGCATGGCTCGGCGCATTGAACGCTCAATGCGCCGCGGGACTGGCCCTCACGCCGCGGCGCGACCTCGCCATGATCGCCGTCCAGGGACCCAACGCGCGGGACAAACTGTGGCAGGCGCTGCCCGACAGCCGCGCCGCCACCACGGCGTTGAAAGCGTTCGTTGCGGCCGAGTTCGGCGATTACTTCGTTGCCCGCACCGGCTACACCGGCGAGGACGGTTTCGAGGTCATTCTGCCCAATGCGCTGGCAACGACGCTGTGGAACGGGCTCGCGGCAGCGGGCGTCCGGCCCTGCGGGCTGGGGGCGCGCGACACGCTTCGCCTCGAGGCGGGCATGAATCTCTACGGCCAGGACATGACCGAGGCCGACAGCCCGCTCGAGTCGGGCCTCGCCTGGACCGTCGATCTGCAGAGCCCGCGCGACTTCGTCGGCAAGGCGGCCCTGGTCGGCGCGCCCGCGACGCGCCAACTGGTCGGCTTGCTGCTGCTTGGCAAGGGTGGCGTCCTGCGCAGCCACCAGAAGGTACTGACCGCGCAAGGTGAAGGCCAGATTACCAGCGGGACGTTCTCGCCGACGCTGTCCCAGTCGATCGCGCTGGCCCGCCTCCCGCTCGACGTCGCGCCCGGCGCCACCGTCGAGGTGGAAATCCGCGACAAGCGGCTTGGCGCGCGCGTAGTCAAGCCACCGTTCGTACGTAACGGCAAGGTGCTCGTCTCGTAATCGCTTTGGAGGCTCGCCATGAAACTGCCTGAAGACCTCAAATACACCGCAAGCCACGAGTGGGTTCGCGCCGAGCCTGACGGAACGCTCTCTGTCGGCATTACCGATCACGCGCAGGAGGCGCTGGGCGACCTGGTGTTCATCGAGTTGCCGCAAGTCGGACGGGCGGTCAATGCCGGCGAGGCCATTGCCGTCGTCGAGTCGGTGAAGGCCGCTTCCGACATCTATGCACCGGTGGCCGGTGAAGTGGTTGCGGTCAACACCGGGGTCACCGAGGCTCCGGAACAGGTCAACAGCGATGCCTATGCGCACTGGCTCTACAAGCTCAGGCCGGCCGCAGCGGCTGACGCCGGCAAGCTGCTTGACGCCGCCGCCTATGCCAAGGCCATCGGGGACGCGTAGGGTGCGGCGATGAAGGTCGAAAATCTCCCCGCCGCGGCCCGGCGCCGACCCCTGTCCGATTTGCAATCGCATCGCGGTTTCGTCGATCGCCATATCGGCACCACTGCGGCCGATCAGGCCGAAATGCTGGAGACGCTTGGCTATGCTTCGCGCTCGGCGCTCATCGATGCCGTCGTCCCGGCGTCGATCCGCTATCGCGAGCCGCTTGCGTTGCCCGCGGCCAAGGGCGAACACGAGGCGCTCGCCGCGCTGAAAGCATGCGCGCGCAAGAACCGCGTACTCAAGTCGTTCATCGGCCAGGGCTATTACGGCACCCTTACCCCCGGCGTGATCCTGCGCAACGTGCTCGAGAACCCGGCGTGGTACACGGCGTATACGCCCTACCAGGCGGAGATATCGCAGGGGCGGCTTGAGGCGCTCGTCAATTTTCAGACGATGGTGTGCGATCTCACCGGCCTTGCCGTTGCCAACGCATCGATGCTCGACGAGGCGACCGCCGCGGCAGAAGCAATGGCGCTGGCCCGGCGGGTCGGCAAGAACAAGACTGCGACGATCTACGTCGCCGACGACGTTCTGCCGCAGACCATCGACGTGGTGCGAACCCGCGCCGCGCCGCTCGGGCTTTCCGTTGTCGTCGGCCCGGCGGCCGCGGCCGCAAACGCGGAATGCTTCGCCGCGCTGCTCCAGTATCCGGGCGCAAACGGCGACGTGCGCGACTATCGCGCGGTGGCCGACGCGTTGCGCTCCCGCGGGGCGCTGGTGCTGGTGGCCGCGGACCTGCTGGCATTGACCCTGCTCGTCCCTCCGGGCGAGTGGGGTGCCGACGTTGTCGTCGGCTCGAGCCAGCGCTTCGGCGTGCCGATGGGCTTCGGCGGCCCGCATGCCGCGTTTTTCGCGACCCGAGACGAGTACAAGCGCAGCCTTCCCGGGCGCCTGGTCGGTGTGACGGTCGACAGCAATGGCGCGCCAGCGTACCGGCTTGCGCTGCAGACGCGCGAGCAGCATATCCGGCGTGAGAAGGCAACGTCGAACGTCTGTACCGCGCAGGTCCTGCTGGCCGTGATCGCGGCGATGTACGCCGCCTATCATGGGCCGCACGGACTGGTGACGATCGCGGCGCGCGTGCACCGGCTGACCGGCGTGCTGGCCGCCGGCATGAGGCGGCTCGGTCTGGTCGTCGCCAACCAAACGTTCTTCGATACCTTGACCGTCGCCACCGCAGGCCGCACCGGCGAGGTTCACGCGCGCGCTGGGGCAATCGCAAACCTGCGCCACGTCGACGCGGCGCACATCGGCATCTCGCTCGACGAGACATCGACGCCGGCGGACGTTGCGCGGCTGTGGCAGATCGTCGCGCCGAAGGGCGCAACTGTGCCGGACTTCGAGGCGATCGAACCCGGGGTCGAAGACGGCTACCCCGTGGCGTTGCGCCGCAAATCGGCGTTCCTCACGCACCCGACGTTCAACCGCTACCACTCCGAAACCGAGATGCTGCGCTATCTACGGCGCCTCGCCGACAAGGACATTGCGCTCGATCGGTCGATGATTCCGCTGGGGTCTTGCACGATGAAGCTGAACGCGGTAGCCGAGATGGTTCCGGTCTCCTGGCGCGAGTTCGCGCACGTGCATCCGTTCGCTCCGGCAGAGCAGACCGCAGGCTATCGCGAGATGATCGCCGAGATCGAGCGCATGCTGTGCGCCGTGACTGGGTACGCGGCCGTATCGTTGCAGCCGAACGCCGGATCGCAAGGTGAATACGCCGGCTTGCTGGTCATTCGCGCCTATCACGCCAGCCGCGGCGACACGCATCGCGATGTCTGCCTCATCCCGGCGTCGGCCCACGGCACCAACCCCGCGTCGGCGCAAATGGCCGGCCTGCGCGTGGTGGTCGTGGCGTGCGACAGCAAGGGCAACGTCGACCTGGAGGACCTGCGCACCAAGGCTGCAGCGCACCGCGCCGACCTCGCAGCGGTCATGATCACGTATCCGTCGACACACGGGGTTTTCGAGACCGGAATCGTCGAAATCTGCGATGTCGTTCATGCGCATGGCGGACAGGTCTATGTCGATGGCGCGAACCTGAACGCTTTGGTTGGCCTTGCCGCGCCGGGCAAGTTCGGCGCTGACGTATCGCACCTCAATCTGCACAAGACCTTCTGCATCCCGCACGGCGGCGGCGGACCCGGTGTCGGACCAGTCGCAGTCGCTGCGCATCTGGCGCAGTTCCTCCCCGGTCACCGAGCGCTCGACACCCGGCCGGAGGCAATCGGCGCGGTGGCCGGGGCGCCGTACGGCAGCGCCGGCATCTTGCCGATTTCCTGGATGTACATCGCGATGATGGGCTCCGACGGCCTGAGGGCGGCGAGCGAAGCGGCGATCCTCTCCGCGAACTACGTCGCCAAGCGCCTCGCGCCGCACTACCCGGTGCTCTATTCCGGACGCGGCGACCTTGTGGCGCACGAATGCATCATCGACCTGCGGCCGCTGAAGGAGACGAGCGAAGTCACCGTCGATGACGTCGCGAAGCGATTGATCGACTATGGCTTTCACGCGCCGACAATGAGCTTTCCGGTCGCCGGCACGCTCATGATCGAGCCCACCGAGAGCGAGCCGAAGGCCGAGCTTGATCGCTTCATCGACGCGATGATCTCGATCCGGGAAGAGATCCGCGCGATCGAGGAAGGGCGCATGGATCGCGTCGACAATCCGCTCAAGAACGCGCCGCACACGGCCGCAACGCTACTCGTAGCGCAGTGGAGCCACCCGTACAGTCGCGAGCAGGCGGCCTACCCGGTGCCGGCTCTCAAGCAGATCAAATACTGGCCACCCGTCGGCAGGGCGGATAACGTCTACGGCGACCGCAATCTGTACTGCGCCTGTATCCCGATCGAGGCCTACGCTTGAGCGCAGGCAACGCATGAACGTTCTGGTTCTCGGCGCCGGGGTCATCGGCACGACCGCGGCGTGGTATCTGCGCGCCGCCGGTCACGACGTCACGGTCCTCGAGCGACAGGCAGCCGCGGCGGAGGAGACCTCGTTCGCCAACGGGGGGCAGATTTCGGTGTCGCACGTCGAACCGTGGGCCAACCCCGCGGCACCGCTGCAGATCCTCAGGTGGCTCGGACAGCCCGACGCCCCGTTGCTTTTCCGGCCGCGGCTCGATTGGCGGCAGTGGCGCTGGGGCCTGCAGTTTCTCATCGAGTGCCTGCCGTGGCGCACCCGGCGCAACATGCAGCAGATCCTGGCGATCAGCGCCTACTCAGGCGCGGCGCTGAAGGAACTTCGCGCCTCGACCGGAATCGCCTACGATGCCCTGCAGCGCGGCATCCTGCAAATCTACACAGACCGCCGGGGCTTCGACGACGCGGTGCAGGCGGCCGCGCTGGTTCGTCGCTATGGTATCGCGCGCGAGGTGAAGACCGCCGAGGAATGTGCGGCGCTGGAACCTGCGCTCGCCGCGCGCCGTGACTGGATCGTCGGAGGGACCTACACCGCGACCGACGAAAGCGGCGATGCGCGCAAATTCACCCAGGCGCTCGCGGCGCTCGGCGCCGAGCGTGGCATCGCGTTCCGCTATGGCGTGACGGTCGAATCGCTCGCTATCGCCGAGGACTCGGTCCGCGGTGTGCGCTTGGTGAATGCAGACGAGCGCAAGGAAGTGGTTGCCGCCGACGCCTACGTGGTCTGCCTCTCCAGTCACAGCCCAAAGTTCCTCGACACGATCGGTGTGCGCACCCTCGTCTACCCCGCAAAGGGCTATTCGGCGACGCTGCCGATAGCCAAGCCCGCTCTGGCGCCGACGATCAGCATCACCGACGACGCAAAGAAGATCGTCTTCACCCGTCTCGGCGATCGGCTCCGGGTCGCGGGTACCGCCGAGTTGTCCGGCTACGGCCTCGAACTCAATACGGTGCGTTGCGAGGCGCTGACGCGGCGCGCGACCGAGTGGTTCGGCGATGCCATCGATGCGACGCACACCGAGTATTGGGCGGGATTGCGGCCGGCGACGCCTTCGAGCGTGCCGCGGATCGGCAGAACGCGTTATCGTAATCTTTACCTCAATGTCGGCCATGGCACGCTGGGCTGGACGATGGCGGCGGGCTCGGGGATGGCGCTGTCCGAGATCGTGTCCGGGAAAAAGCCGAAGGTCGCCTTCGGGTTCATCGGCAGCTGAGGCAAGGAAAGCCGCTCGCGTCGGCAGCGGCGCGCGACGCCGTCGCGGAGTCGACCCGCGAACAAGCGGCCGCCACATGAACCGGCGGCGCGGGGCTCCACCTATGGCGCGACGGTATAATGCGACCATCTTCCGCAATGGTCTTCGCATGTCTTGGTCCCCGTTCTCATCGCTACCGTGCCTGTTCGCGTTCCTCGCCGCGACGGCGGCGGCCCAAACCGTTCCGGCTGCTGCGGTACCACCCCCCGCGATCGCCGCCAAATCGTATCTGCTCGTCGACGTGCTGAGCGGGCAGACGCTGGTCGCGCAGAATGCCGACGAACCGCACGAGCCCGCATCGCTGACCAAGCTGATGACCGCCTATCTGGTCTTCGGCGCACTCAGGGACAAGCAGCTCGTGCCCTCGCAGATGGTCACCGTGTCGGAGAAAGCGTGGCGCACCGAGGGGTCGCGCATGTTCATCGACCCGAAGAAGGCGGTGTCCGTCGACGAACTCCTGCGCGGAGAGATCGTGCAATCGGGAAACGACGCGGCTACCGCGCTGGCCGAGGCCGTCGCCGGCTCGGAGGAAGCCTTCGTTGTGCGCATGAACCAAGAGGCGGCGAGACTTGGCATGAAGAATACGCGATTCGTCAATGCGACCGGGTTGCCGTCGCCGCAGCAAGTCTCGACCGCGTCCGATCTCGCGCGCATTGCCATGGCAATCATCCACGATTTTCCGGAGTACTATCCGCTGTACTCGCTCAAGGAATATCGCTACAACAACATCACGCAGTCGAACCGCAACCGCCTGCTGTGGACGGACCAGTTCGTCGACGGTATGAAGACTGGATTCACCGACGCGGCGGGATACTGCCTGATCGCATCGGCGAAGCGTGGACCCCGGCGCTTGTTGTCGGTCGTCCTGGGCGCGGCATCCAATGCGGCGCGCGCGAGCGAGTCGCAGAAGCTCCTCAACTACGGATTCCAGTTCTATGACACCGTTCAGCTGTATCAGAACGGCCAGGCGATAAGCACGCTGCGGGTGTGGAAAGGGGCTGCGAACATCGTTCCGGTGGGCTTTGTTGCCGATCAGTACGTCACGCTTCCGAAGGGCCAGGCGCAGAACCTCAAGCTCACGGTGGATGCCATCGAGCCTCTGGTGGCACCCGTGGCGAAGGGACAGGGCGTCGGCTTGGTAAACGTGATGCTCGAGGGAAAGCAGGTGGGCAAATATCCACTGGTCGCCCTGGCCGAGGTCGCCCCGGCGAGCTTCCTCGGCAGGCTCTGGGACACGGTACGCCTGTGGTTCAAATGAAGGCAGGCTAGACGAATCGAGGCAAACGATGATGGTCTATCTCAACGGAAAGTTTCTGCCGCTGGACGAAGCCAAGATCTCGGTGCTCGATCGCGGCTTCATCTATGGCGACGGCGTGTACGAGCTGGTTCCCGTCTATCATCGCCAGCCTTATCGTCTGCGGTCGCACTTGATCCGCCTGCAGCACAGCCTCGATGGAATCCGCCTCGCCAATCCGCACCGTGATGCGGACTGGGAAGCGATCATTCACGAGCTGATCGCGATGCAGCCCTTCGATGACCAGGGCGTCTATTTGCAGGTCACACGCGGCGCCGCCAAGCGCGACCACGCTTTCCCGCCGAACGCGATCCCGACCGTGTTCATGATGAGCAATCCGCTGCCGGTGTTGTCGCGCCAGCAGATCGAGGGCGGCGTCGCCGTTGTCACGGCCGCCGACCAGCGATGGTTGCGTTGCGACCTGAAGACTATCTCGCTGCTGGGCAACGTGCTTGCGCGCCAGTTTGCTGTTGACCGTGGAGCGGTCGAGACGGTCATGTTCCGCGACGGCTATCTGAGCGAGGCGTCCGCATCGAACGTGCTGATCGTCAAAGGCGGCACGATTGTCGCACCGCCCAAGGATAATCGGATCCTCCCGGGCATCACCTACGATGCCGCGTTGGAGCTGGCGGGCGAGGGCGGACTGCCATTCGTGATCCGGCCGGTTACGAAAGAAGAGGCCTTCGCCGCCGACGAGATGTGGCTCTCTTCGTCGACCAAGGAGGTGCTGGCCGTCACGACGCTCGACGGGCGGCCGTTCAGCGGCGGCAAGCCCGGCCCCGTATACCGCCGCATGTACGACCTGTTTCAGGCCAGCAAGCCCAAACCGCGCCGCGCGGCGTGAGCCGGAGACACAGGCTCAGTCGCCGCCGCCCTCGGGATGCGGCCGGCTTACCCGATATCGGCCGCTGTGCCAGACCAGCGGCGGCAGCGGCCGGTGCGCGGTGGAAATGACCTCGCCGATGAACAGCATGTGATCGCCGGCGGGATGCAGGGCGTGATGCCGGCATTCGAGCCAAGCCGCACAGCCCTCGATCAAGGGCGCGCCCGAGGCCCCAAGGCGAAAAGCCACGCCCGCGAAGCGATCGGTGTGCGGGCGCGAGAAACGCCGTGCCAATTCGATCTGATCATGGGCCAGGACGTTGACGGCGTATTGCACGGCGCCTTCGAAGATTGCCAGGCTTCGTGACCGCCTGGCGAGGCTCCATATGACCAGAGGCGGCTGGAGCGACACGGAATTGAATGAATTGGCAGTGAATCCGGCGAAGCCGCGCGGTGCGCGCGCGGTGATGATGGTGACGCCGGTCGCGAACTGCGCCAACGCGTCGCGAAAATGCCTCTCGGCAGGGGCGGGCCGCGGTTTGCGCTGGTCGACTGTCGGCATTGGACTGTGCCCGTGCAGCCTGCGACGGGGCTGCCGGGCCGCCGCATCTTAGGCGGCAACCGCGCGAGGTGTCAAAGCAAGGGCTGCCGCCGGCGATTGTTCGTCGGTAGCCCTGCCCGCAGGGGCAGCGTCCCGTACGCGGCTTGGCCGAGGGCTGCTAAACTGTACCCAGCGATCCATCGCATCCCTCTGCGCCCTACCGCATGAACGAGCCGCTGCAAAAATTAATCGCCAGCCGTTACAGCGGCCGCAACATCCCGATTTCGCTCGTGCTCCCCGACGGTGACCGTGTGCCGCTGTCGGAGGCGCCCGAGGTCGATGTCTACGCCCGCACCTGGCAGGGGCTACGGACGCTGGCGTCGCCCGAGATGGGGGCATTGGCACGGGCCTACGTCGAGAACGATCTCGATTTCAGCGGAGGCGCACGCCGCGTGCTCGGTATTGCGGAAGCGCTGGTCGGCAGCGTTACCGATGGGCGCGACCGGCTCGCGGCGCGCGCGCGCACGTGGCTTAACCGTCGCCGCAGCAACCGGGCGAACATCCAGCATCATTACGACGTATCGAATGCGTTCTACCGTCTTTGGCTCGACGAGAACCTGGTCTATTCGTGCGCGTATTTCCGGAACGAAACGGACTCGCTCGCCCAGGCCCAAACGCAGAAGCTCGATCACGTGTGCCGCAAGCTGATGTTGAGGCCGGGCGAGGAGTTTCTCGATATCGGCTGCGGCTGGGGCGCGCTGATATTTCGCGCGGCGCAATGCTACGGCGTCAAGGCGACCGGCGTTACGCTGTCGCAGAATCAGTACGACCACGTCAGGGCGAAGATCGCCGAGCTCGGGCTCGGCGATCGCGTGGGCGTGCAGCTCTGCGATTATGTCGACCTGCCCGAGGGGAGGGTCTTCGACAAGATCGCCAGCATCGGCATGTTCGAGCATGTCGGCATCCGCAACTACCCGCGCTACTTCGGCAAGATCCTGCGCATCCTCAAACCGGGCGGACTGGTGCTCAATCACGGCATCACGCATAACTGGCTAGGTGGTGACAGCTTGGGCAGCGGCATCGGCGATTTCATCGAGCAATACGTATTCCCCGGGGGCCAGCTGGCGCACGTGTCGAGGGTCATCCAGGGTTTCGCCGCCGCCGGATTGGAGCTGATCGACGCGGAGGCGCTGCGCGAGCACTATGCGCGCACGTTGTGGCACTGGGTCGAACGGCTGGAAAGCCAGGCCGACGCGGCCCGGCGCGAAGTCGGCGAGGAGAGGTTCCGCGTGTGGCGGATTTACCTCGCGGGATCGGCGCACGCGTTCGACCGCGGCTGGCTGTCCATCTTTCAGTTGCTGGCGGGCAGGCCGCTTCCCGACGGCCAGCTGCCGCACCCGGCGACGCGCGATTACATGTATCGGAACGCCGGCGTCTAGCTTGCGTAGCCGGCAACCGTCCCCATATCGGGGCGATGGATATGACCGAGACGCTTCTCGAATTCCCCTGCGCATTCCCGATGAAGATCGTCGGGCGCACCGAGGACGGATTCGCGCAGGCAATTCTGGCCGTCGTGCTGCGCCACGCGCCTGATTTCGACAGCGCGTCGATGGAGATGCGCGCCTCGAGGGAAGGGAAATACCTTTCGCTCACCTGCACCGTCAACGCCACGTCACGCGAGCAGCTCGACGCACTGTATCGCGAACTGTCCTCGCATCCGATGGTGACGATGGTGCTGTAGGCGGCGCCGGATGGACTTCCGCGGAGAGCCCGTCCGCGCCCGTGGCATGCGCGCAGCGGAAGCGGGATCGCCGGTGCCGATGCGCCAGCTCGGGCGCACGGACTATGTCGCCACGTGGCGCGCGATGCAGGATTTCACCACGGCGCGATCGGCTGACACGGCGGACGAAATCTGGCTGACGGAGCACGATCCAATTTACACGCTGGGACTGGCCGGAAGGCGCGAGCACGTCTTGCGCGCTAATGGCATTACGGTGCTCAAGGTCGATCGCGGCGGCCAGGTCACTTACCACGGGCCGGGGCAGCTCGTCGTCTATCTGCTCTTCGATCTCAGGCGCGCGCAACTCGGTGTACGCGCGATGATCCGGGGCATCGAATCCGGCGTGATAGAATGGCTTGGCCTGCTCGGCATATCGGCCTTCGCCAAGCCATCGGCGCCCGGCGTCTACACGTCGGGCGCTGGAGTCGAAGCGAAGATTGCTGCGCTCGGGTTGAGAGTTCGCAATGGCAGCACCTACCACGGCTTGAGCGTCAACGTGGCGATGAATCTCTCACCGTTTGCGGACATCGATCCGTGCGGCTATCCGGGCCTTGCCGTGACGCAACTCGCCGACTTTGGCGTCGCCCGGACGGTTGATCAGGCCGGCGCGGAATTAGCGCCGATACTTGCCTCGAGGCTCGTGCACACAGGTTGAGATGAGCGACGCCACAGAGTCCGTGCCCGACAACGCAGCCGGCGTCAAGCACACCGGGGCAGCGAAGACCGCGCGCCTGTTCGGCCGCTACGCGATCAAGGCCCTTGCCGCCGAGCGGCTCCCCAAACCGGATTGGATTCGCGTGCGTGCGCCCTCGGGGTCGCGCTTCCACGAGATCAAGAAGATCCTGCGCGAGCACCACCTGCACACGGTGTGCGAGGAAGCATCGTGCCCGAATATTGGTGAATGCTTCGGCAAAGGCACCGCGACGTTCATGATCATGGGCGACATCTGCACCCGACGGTGCCCGTTTTGCGACGTCGGCCACGGTCGCCCATTGCCGCTGGATACCGACGAGCCGCTGAATCTGGCGAAGACGATTGCCGCCTTGAAACTGGCCTATGTCGTCATCACCAGTGTGGATCGCGACGACCTCCGCGACGGTGGCGCCGGCCACTTCAGGGATTGCATTCGCAAGGTGCGCGAGATTTCGCCCGCAACGCAGATCGAAGCGCTGGTGCCGGATTTCCGCGGCCGACTGGAGCGCGCGTTGGCAGTGCTGTCGGAATGTCCGCCGGATGTGATGAATCACAATCTCGAAACCGTGCCCCGGCTCTACCGGCAGGCGCGACCAGGCTCCGACTATGCGCATTCGCTCGAGCTGCTGCGGCAATTCAAGCGCCGGTTTGCGGGCATACCGACCAAATCCGGCCTCATGGTTGGCCTCGGCGAGACCGATGAGGAGATTCTGGCGGTGATGCGAGACATGCGCGCGCACGAGATCGATATGTTGACCATCGGCCAGTACCTGCAGCCCACAGCAAGCCATCTGCCGGTATTGCGCTACGTACATCCGGATACCTTCGCGATGTTCGAGCGCGAGGCGTACGGGCTCGGATTTCGCCATGCTGCCGTCGGTGCACTGGTGCGCTCGTCGTATCATGCCGATCGCCAGGCGCACGGCGTGCTCGAAGGGCCGGATTGACAGCCCCGCAGCGGCAGTCCGCGGCCATGCCTCGCGGCGTTGCGCGCGAGATCGCGACGATGCTCAATGACCCGCAAGATTCTCCGCCGTACCCGACGACAGCATGAAACCCGCCGAGTTCATGGCCCGCGTGGGCACCATCAGGCCGACGCCGGCGTCGTTCAAGGAGCTGTTTATTGCGCCGCTTCGCGCGCTCCCGGGGAGCTGAGTAGCGCGCGGGGCGGTGGCGCGTCCTTCGGCCACAGCAGCCATAGGCGCGCCGCCTGCTTCATTCGCCCCGCTTCGCGCGCAGCCTCCTCGCCGAAGCCCCAAAAGAAATCGACTCGCAGCGGCCCGCGGATCGCGCCGCCGGTATCCTGTGCGAGCACCAGGCGCTGGAGCGGTCGCGTCGACAGGGGTCAGGTCGTGGCGAGGTAGACCGGCGCGCCGAGTGGAATGGAGCGTGGATCGACGGCGATCGCACGACCTGCCGCGAGCGGGACGCCGAGCGCGCCGATCGGGCCGTCGATCGCCGCGGTGGCGTCTGGCGTCAACTCGCGAAAGAAAACGTAGCTGGGGTTTTCGTCGAGCAGCGCCGGAAGCGCGTCGGAATGCTGTCGCGCCCATTGCTTGATCGCTTGCATCGAGGCCCCATCAGCGGAAAGCTCGCCGCGGTTGATCAAGACACTCGCGACCGAGCGGAATGGCTGGCCGTTCTGGTCAGCGTAGCCGAGGCGCATGACCCCACCTTCGACGAGCTGGACGCGACCGGAGCCCTGGATCTGCAAAAAGAATGCTTCGACCGGATCGTCGACGAATACCAGTGCCTTGTCCTCGAGCGGCGCCCTGCCCGCCTCGATGTCTGCACGCGGCCAGTACGGAACCACGCGCTTGCCGTCAACGCGACCCCGCAGGCGCCTGTCCTTGAGCTCCGGATATAGCTCGGCGAGATCGATCGTCAATAAATCGTCGGGGGGCGCGTACAGCGGATACCGGTTGCGCTCGCTGCGCACGCGACTGCCCTTGAGCAGCGGTTCATAGTAGCCTGTTGCCAGGCCGCTCTCCTGGCCATCAGGGGCGAGCGCCTGGTATGCGGTAAAATGCCCCTCGAAGAACGCGCGCACCGCCGGCGCGTCGTGTGGATCGATGGTCGTGGCGGCGGCGCAGGGTTCATGCCAGATCTTTGCTGTTGCCGCCTGGGCGAGGAGCGCCGCGCAGCCGGCTGAAAATGCGGGCCATGCCTCGGCAAGCGTGTCGTCGGCCCAGCCAGGAAGCTCCTGGAACGCAACCTGCCGCAGCAGGGCGCGCGCGGGTTCGGTCGTGGCGGCCCGAGGCGGCGCGACCTCGGGAACGCTTTGCGGCAGTGTGCTGCACGCGGCGCAGAGCACGCCCACAGTCGCCCAAGCAACTTTGGGGAGAAGCCTGGCCATGGTGTGGTTCTTCATCGAGGTGCTCGTCGCGCTGCTGCTCGCGCTGTTCATCGTATGGTTCACGATGGGCGGGAAGCGCAAGACATTGCCGCCGCCGGCGGATGGCGACAAAGGGGAGCAAGACTAGTGCAGGACGCGCGGCACCGACAATGTGAACGAGGGAATCGGCGCGTCGAAGTGCTGTCCATTCTCGGCGATCATTTGATACGTTCCGTGCATCGTGCCCACCGCGGTCTCAAGATGCGTGCCGCTCGTGTATTCGAAGCTTTCGCCGGGCTTGAGCAGTGGCTGCTGGCCGACTACGCCCAGGCCCTTGACCTCAAGCACCTTGCCGTTGGCATCGGTGATGACCCAATGCCGGCTGACGAGCTGTGCCGACACGTTGCCGGTGTTGCTTATCGTGATCGTGTAGGCGAAGACGTACTGGTTTTTCGACGGATCGGATTGGTCCTCGACATAGGTCGCCTTGGACGAGACGGAAATTTCGTATCGCTTGCGCTCGGTCATCCGTACGCACCCCACTGATCGACAGGCAAGATTATAGCGCCATGACTCCCTGCTTCATCGCCCCGTCGATCCTTTCCGCTGATTTTGCGCGCCTCGGCGAGGAAGTACGCGCGGTCGCCGCCGCCGGCGCCGATCTCATCCACTTCGACGTAATGGACAACCACTACGTCCCCAATCTCACCATCGGTCCGTTCGTTTGCCAGGCGCTCAAGCCGTATACGATGCTGCCGATCGACGTGCATTTGATGGTAAAGCCTGTCGACCGCATCATCCCCGATTTTGCCAAGGCCGGTGCCGCGATCATCAGTTTCCATCCCGAAGCGTCCGAACACGTCGACCGGACAATCGGACTCATTCACGACTGTGGTTGCAAGGCGGGGCTGGCATTTAATCCGGCCACACCGCTCGCCTGGCTCGACCATGTGCTTGAGAAACTTGACCTGGTGCTTATCATGTCGGTCAACCCGGGCTTCGGCGGCCAGTCGTTCATCACCGAAGCGCTCGCAAAGCTCAAGCTTGCTCGCGCCCGGATTGATGCGGTGCGCGCGCGCAGCGGACGCGAAATCCGCCTCGAGGTTGACGGCGGGGTCAAGGTGGACAACATCGCCGCGATCGCCAAAGCGGGTGCCGATACATTCGTCGCCGGTTCGGCCATATTCAGTGCATCCGACTATGCGGCCACCATCGCGGCGATGCGCGCCGCGGTAGCGGAGTGAGTCGGGAAGGTGCTATAGTGGGAGTGTTTTCCCCGAGCGACACGGATCAACCGCTCCTGCAGCAATGATGTTCAACACTTTCAAACGCAACGACCGATTCCAGGCGCTTCGGGCGCGTGGCGGCGATTGGCGCTGGCGGCGGCCTTCGTAAGCCGCGCCCGCGTCGCGCGCGACCAGCGACGCCCAGGATTCCGTTGCACACGTTGAGAGTACCGTTGAAACATCATGACCGAAGCCGAATTCCGCGCCCTTGCAGCGCAAGGGTACAACCGTATTCCGCTGGTTCTCGAGTCGTTCGCGGACCTCGATACGCCGTTGTCGCTGTACCTCAAGCTAGCTAACCGTCCGTACAGCTTCCTGCTCGAATCGGTCGTAGGCGGCGAGCGTTTTGGTCGCTACTCGTTCATCGGCCTTCCGACGCAGGTGCGCATCTGCGCCCGCGGCCACGACATCGAAGTCGCGGGCGGCGGCATCGTCGCCGAAAGGCACGAGGCAGAGCCGCTCGACTTCATCGCCACGTTCCTGCGCCGTTACCGCGCCGCCCCGGTCGCCGGGCTGCCGCGCTTCTGTGGGGGGCTCGCCGGCTATTTCGCGTACGACACCGTGCGTCACATCGAACACCGGCTCGCCGCGTCCTCGCCACCGGTGAGCGACGCGCTCGCGGCAATCCCCGACATCCTGCTGCTGCTGACCGAAGAACTGGCGGTCGTCGACAATCTTCAGGGCAAGATCTTCCTCATCGTCTACGCCGATCCGGCGAAACCGAATGCCTATCGCGACGCATCCGAGCGCCTGCAGGCATTGCGGCGAATGCTTCGACCTCCTGTCGACATACCTGCCGCGACTGCGACCGCCATGACCGGGGCGGAAAGCGAGTTCGGGGCCGAAGGCTTTCAGCGCGCGGTCGCGCGCGCCCGTGAATACATAGCCGCTGGCGACATCATGCAGGTCGTGCTTTCGCAGCGCATGACGATGCCGTTTACCGCTTCTCCGCTCTCCCTGTACCGGGCGCTGCGGTCGTTGAATCCTTCGCCATACATGTTCTATTACGATTTCGGTGATTTCCACGTTGTCGGTGCCTCGCCTGAGATACTGGTGCGCAAGGAGGGCGACACGGTGACGCTGCGTCCGATCGCCGGTACGCGCCCACGCGGCACGGGACGCGAGGCCGACGAAGCGCTTGCCGCGGAAATGCTCGCCGACCCCAAGGAGCGCGCCGAGCACGTGATGCTGCTCGATCTTGGCAGGAACGACGTGGGGCGCGTCGCAGCGATCGGCAGCGTGAAGGTGACCGAGCAGATGGCGGTCGAACGTTATTCGCATGTGATGCACATGGTGTCGAATGTCGAGGGTAGATTACGACCGGGTTTGAGCGCTCTCGACGTCTTGCGCGCATCGTTTCCCGCAGGGACGGTAAGCGGAGCGCCGAAGGTACGGGCGATGGAGATCATTGACGAGCTGGAGCCATCGCGCCGCGGCATCTACGCCGGCGCCGTGGGCTACGTCTCGTTCCAGGGCGATATGGATCTGGCGATTGCGATCCGCACCGCGGTGTTGAAGGGTGGCATGCTCTACGCGCAGGTGGGCGCGGGCATCGTGCATGATTCGGTCCCCGAGAACGAGTGGCGTGAAACGCTCTCGAAGGCGCGCGCCGTGCTGCGCGCGGCCGAGATGGCGCAGGCGGGTCTGGATGCAGAACCCTGAGGGCGAAGGTGCAACATGATTCTGATGATCGACAACTACGACAGCTTTACCTACAACCTGGTCCAATACCTCGGCGAGTTGGGAGCGGACGTGCACGTATACCGCAACGATGCGCTCACGCTCGAGCAGATTGAGTCTTGGAAGCCGGCGAAGATCGTCCTTTCACCGGGGCCCTGCACCCCGTCCGAGGCGGGCATTTGCGTACCGCTGATCGAGCGTTTCGCCGGCGCGATTCCGATTCTGGGCGTGTGCCTTGGCCATCAGGCAATCGGACAGGCGTTCGGAGGGCGCATCGTGCGCGCCGGGCGGGTCATGCACGGCAAGCTGTCGGAGGTAACGCATCGCGGGTCGGGGGTGTTTGCCGGCCTGCGAAGTCCGCTGACGGTTACGCGCTATCATTCCCTGGTCATCGAGCGCGCCAGCCTGCCAGGGTGTCTTGAAGTCACTGGCGAAAGCGAGGATGGAGAAATCATGGGCGTACGGCACAAGGAGCTGCCGGTCGAGGGTGTGCAGTTCCACCCGGAAGCGATCCTCACCTGCCAGGGCCGTGAACTGCTTGCCAATTTTTTGAATCTCCATTGAAGAGGGCCAGATGCCCATTACGATGCAGCAGGCATTGCAGCGCACGATCGAGCATCGCGAGATCTTCCACGACGAGATGCTGGATCTGATGCGCAGGATCATGAGTGGCGAAGCCACGCCGGTGATGATCGCGGCGCTGACGGTCGGGCTGCGCGTAAAGAAGGAGACCGTGGGCGAGATCACGGCGGCCGCGCAGGTGATGCGCGAATTCGCGACCAAGGTCGACGTGCCGGATCGGGAGAGCCTACTCGACGTCGTCGGTACCGGTGGCGATGCGTCGCACACGTTCAACATATCCACGGCGGCGATGTTCGTGGCGGCTGGCGCGGGCGCTCGCGTCGCCAAGCACGGGAATCGCTCCGTGTCTTCGAAGTCCGGCAGCGCCGACGTGCTCGAGGCGCTCGGTGCCAACATCATGCTCACGCCGTCGCAGGTCGCCCAATGCATTGCCGAGACTGGCGTCGGGTTCATGTTCGCGCCCAGCCACCACGGCGCGATGAAGCACGCCGGTCCCGTGCGCAAAGAGCTGGGAGTGCGTACGATTTTCAATATCCTGGGACCGCTCACCAACCCCGCCGGGGCGGCAAACCAGCTCGTCGGCGTCTTCCATCCCGATCTGGTCGGGATTCACGTGCGCGTGCTGCAGCGACTTGGCGGCAGGCATGTGCTGGTCGTCTACGGCAAGGATGGCATGGACGAGGTATCTCTTGGTGCGGCGACGATGGTGGCAGAGCTAAAGGACGGCGAAATTCGCGAATACGAAATCCATCCGGAAGACTTCGGTCTGCACATGAAATCGAATCGGGGTCTCAAGGTCGACGGCGCCGCCGAGTCAAGGGCGATGCTGCTCGAAGCGCTCAATGATGTCGACGGCACGCCGCGGGAAATCGTCGTGCTCAACGCCGGTACGGCGCTCTACGCTGCGGGCATCGCCGCTTCGATCGACCAAGGCATCGTGCAGGCACGTGAATCGATCGCGTCGGGCGCGGCGAAGAAGAGGCTCGACACCTTCATTGCGGCGACGCAGAAGCTCGGCGCGTCGCGTTGAGCGTTGACCGAAGGGGGTCGCGCGCACAGGCGCCCGCAGCAGCGGCGTGTCGGCGATGCGGCCCGGCGGAGATGTCGAGCGTATTCATTGGAGCAGGCGATGATGCTGGTGCCGTTCTCTAGCGTCAGCTTTAAGACTGCGCACATCGGCAACCGGAATTTGTTCCGCGCCAGGCAGGAATCGCTGCCGGATTGCCCGAGGCAGGCATGACCGAGGGCGTGCCTGCGGGCGCGGATATACTCGCGCGGATTCTCGCTGCCAAGACGAAGGAAGTCGCTGCAGCGCGCGCTGCAAGACCGATTGCGACGCTGCGCGAGCAGGCACGAAACGCGCCCCCGGTGCGCGACTTCGTGGCCGCGCTGCGCCGCCGCGTCGCAGCCGCCGTTCCCGCTGTAATCGCCGAGATCAAGAAGGCGAGCCCGAGCCGTGGCGTGTTGCGCCCGATCTTCGATCCGGCCGCGATCGCGGGCCGTTACGAGGCGGGAGGCGCGACGTGCGTCTCGGTGCTGACTGACCGTGAGTACTTCCAGGGCGACCCAACCCACCTCGTTGCCGCGCGCGCAGCCTGCTCACTGCCGGTGTTGCGCAAAGATTTCGTGCTCGATGAGTACCAGGTCGTCGAGTCACGGTCGCTGGGTGCCGACTGCATCCTGCTGATCGTCGCAGCGCTCGATGATGCGCGACTGGCGGCGCTCGAGGCCGCGGCGCGCGATCTCGACATGGCAGTGGTGGCTGAGGTCCATGATGGCATGGAGCTCGAGCGCGCGCTGCGGCTCGCAACGCCGCTAATCGGCATCAACAACCGCAACCTGCGCACGTTCGAGGTCGCGCTGGAGACTACACTGGATCTGCTGCCGCGCATCCCGGGCGAGCGACTCGTAATTTCGGAAAGCGGCATACTCGTGCGGGCCGACGTGGCGCGGCTGCAAGCGGCCGGTGTGCATGCCTTCCTCGTCGGCGAGGCATTCATGCGCGCAGCCGATCCGGGAGCGGCGCTGCAGGCCCTGTTCGCTTGAGCGACGCGCCGCCGGCGCAGGGGTTTGGTATCATTGCCGCCCGGTGTGGCGTAAGCGTTGCGGGCAGGTTACCCGTTGGCTTGATCCCGGCGGGGGCAACGAGCCCGCTGCGGCATTGGCTGATTGGTCGTGGATTCCATTGCTCACCGCGAACTTGCTTCGGCAAGGCTGCGTAAAGGCCCCCTCTGTGTCGGTGATCGTCGTTGAAAACGTCAGCAAGCGCTGGACGACTGCGGGGTCCGAGGTCCGTGCGGTCGACGGGGTGTCGTTTACCCTTGACGAGGGCACGCTCAACGTCCTGCTGGGTCCGTCAGGCTGTGGCAAATCGACGACGTTGCGGCTGATCGCGGGCCTCGAACCCGCGGATGCTGGGCGCGTTTTCATCGGCGGGCGGGAGGTTACGCACCTGCCGCCCGCGCAGCGCAGTATTGCAATGGTGTTCCAGTCCTACGCGCTGTTTCCGCACCTGTCAGTCGCCGAAAACATCGTCTTCGGGCTGCGCGTGCGCAAGGTCGCCACAAGCGAGCGTGAGCGACGCCTGCAGCGCGTCGCCGCGCTCCTCGGCTTGTCCATGCTCCTCGAGCGCAAGCCCGCGCAGCTTTCCGGTGGGCAGCAGCAGCGGGTGGCGCTCGGCCGCGCGATCATCGCCGAAGCGCCCGTCTGCCTTATGGACGAGCCGCTGTCAAATCTCGACGCCCAGCTGCGCCAGGAGATGCGGCAGGAGATCCGCAATATTCAGCGGACGCTCGGGATCACGATGGTGTACGTCACTCATGACCAGGTCGAAGCGATGTCGATGGCCGATCGGGTCATCCTGTTGAACGCCGGGCGCATCGAGCAGAACGGCGCACCCGCGGATCTGTACGAGGCCCCGGCCAACCTCTTCGTCGCCCGCTTCATCGGCACCCCGCCTATGAACCTGCTCTCGCTCGAATCCGGGAACGGGGGTGCAGTCATCGCCGGAACGGGCGGGCCCATTGTTGCGGCCGCCGAGCGGGCGGCCGCAATGCTCGGCGTGCGACCCGAACACATCGCCATCGGGGATGCCGCCGGTTTCGACGCACGTGTCGACGGTGTCGAATATCTCGGTGCCGACTCGCTGCTTACGTGCAGCGTCGGAGGACAGGCGGTCGCGATCCGCGTCGCGGGTCGCAGCGGGCTTTCCCGGGGTGATATGACGCGCTTGTCCTGGGCCCGCGGCGCGCAGCATTTCTTTGACGCGGCGACGGGCAGGCGTATCGAGGTTGAAAGCAGTCGCCACGGCGCAACGATGTTTGCCTAAATTGGAAGCGTACATGGGAGGAATCACGATGACACGCAGGGACTGCATATCGTGGCTGGCGGGTATTGCCGCAGCGTTGCTCTCCGCAGCCGGGCTGGCGCAGGCGCCGGTGGAAATCTCGTTCTACTACCCGGTCGCAGTCGGGGGCCCGATTACCAAGATCGTGGATGGACTGGCCGCGGATTTCGAGAAGGAAAATCCTGGCATCAAGGTCAAGCCGATCTATTCCGGCTCCTACCAAGATTCGCTCACCAAAGTGCTCACCGCCGTCAAGGGTGGTGACGCGCCCACGACCGCGGTGCTGCTATCGACCGACATGTATACGCTGATCGACGAGGACGCGGTCGTGCCCTTTGACGACTTCATCAAGACGCCCGAAGACAAGGCCTGGATCAGGTCTTTCTTCCCGGCATTCATGGAAAACAGCCAGACCGGCGGCAAGACCTGGGGCATTCCCTTCCAGCGCTCGACGATCGTGCTCTACTGGAACAAGGATATGTTCAAGGACGCGGGCCTCGATCCGAGCAAGCCACCGGCGACGTGGACGGAGATGATCGCCGATGCGCAGAAGCTCACCAAGCGAGACGCCTCGGGCAAGGTCACGCAATGGGGCGTGCAGATCCCCTCGTCGGGCTTTCCCTACTGGCTCTTCCAGGGATTGACGACCGAAAACGACGTCATCCTGATGAACGCCGCGGGCACCGAGACCTATTTCGACAAGCCAGGCGTGATCTCGGCGTTGCAATACTGGGTCGATCTGGTCAACAAGTACAAGGTTCATCCCGAGGGCATCGTCGATTGGGGCACGACGCCGAAGGACTTCTTCGAACGCAAGGTCGCCATGATGTGGACCACGACGGGCAACCTTACCAACGTGCGCAGCAATGCCAAGTTCGAATTTGGCGTCGCGATGCTGCCGGCAAACAAGCGGCGGGGCAGCCCTACCGGAGGCGGCAACTTCTACCTTTTCAAGCAGGCGAATCCAGAGCAGCAGGCAGCGGCCGTTAAGTTCATTCGCTGGATCACATCGCCCGGGCGCGCCGCGCAGTGGGGCATCGACACCGGTTATGTCGCCGTGCGGCCGGACGCCTGGGAGACTCCGGCGATGAAACAGTACGTCGCTGATTTCCCGGCGGCCGCCGTCGCCCGCGACCAGTTGCAATATGCGGTCGCCGAGTTGTCGACGCACGACAATCAGCGCGTAACCAAGGTCCTCAATGACGGCCTGCAGGCCGCCCTCACAGGGGCCAAGCCGCCCGATCAGGCGATGAAGGACGCGCAGCGCGAGGCGGATCGCCTGCTACGCCCGTATCGGAAGTAGTCACGGACCGTTCACCTCGCTGGCGCGGCATGCGACCCGGAGCGCGCCCGCTCTCCACAGGCCGGACCAGGGGATACGAGCCGTGACGCGGTCTGCACAATGGCTCTACGGCTGGCTGTTGCTCCTTCCGGCTGCCGCGTTGCTGGCGCTGTTTACGCACTACCCCGCCGTCGCGACGTTGTGGCAGAGCTTCCATTCGACTGCGCGGGCGGGGCGCGGCAGCACATTTGTGGGCCTCGACAACTATCGAGCGCTCCTCGACGATCCTATCTTCTGGCAGGCGTTGTCGAACAACCTCTGGTACGCCGCGACAACCATTCCCCTGTCGATTGCGCTGGCGCTGCTGATGGCGTCCTGGGTCAACGGCCGAATTCCCGGCCGTGGCGTGTTGCGGCTCGCCTACTTCACGCCGACCGTGCTTCCCATGATCGCGGTGGCGAACATATGGCTCTTCTTTTACACGCCCGAGTACGGGCTGCTCGAGCGGATCACCGGCGCCTTGGGATTGCCATCGCACAACTGGCTGGGGAGCACGAATACGGCGCTCGCATGCCTGATGGCCGTTGCCGTATGGAAGGAGGCGGGATTCTTCATGATTTTCTACCTCGCCGCCCTGCAGCAGATGTCACCCCATTTGGCGGATGCAGCCGCGATCGAGGGCGCGTCGCGCTGGTATTTCTTTCGCCGGGTGACCTTTCCCCTGCTCATGCCGACAACGCTTTTCGTCCTCGTCAATGCTGTCATCAACGCGTTCCGGATGGTCGATCACGTCGTCGTCATGACGCGTGGCGGGCCGGATAACGCGACCGAGTTGCTGCTCTTCTACATTTACGAAATCGGCTTTCGGTTCTGGGACCCTGCATACGCCGCCGCTCTGACGATCGTGCTGTTGACGATCCTGGGCCTGGCTGCGCTCGTCCAGTTCGGATTTCTTGAGCGACGGGTGCACTATCGATGAGCGCTGCGGCGTACCGCGCCGGCGTGCTCGGCCGCGGCCTGGAGACTACGGGCGCGTGGGTGCTCGGCGCGCTGTGGATCCTGCCGCTTGCCTACGCTTTCTGGACCGCGTTTCATCCTGGAGAATTCTCCACCCGGTTCGTCCTCACCGCGCCGCTCACCCTGGAAAACTTTACAAGGGCGTGGCACGCGGCCCCGTTCGCGCGCTATTTTCTCAACACGGTTCTGCTGTGCGCCATGATCCTTGCCGCGCAGCTGGTGCTGTGCACGCTCGCGGCTTACGCCTTCGCCCGTCTCGAATTTCCTGGCCGGACGCTGCTCTTCGCCCTGGTTTTGCTTCAGCTGATGGTCATGCCCGACGTGTTGATCGTCGAGAACTACCGCACGATGTCCGCGCTGGGGCTGCGCGACACGATTGTGGCGATCGGCCTGCCCTACATGGCGAGCGCGTTCGGCATCTTCCTGCTGCGGCAGACGTTCAAGACTGTGCCTGCCGAACTCGACGAGGCCGCCCGGGTCGAAGGTTGTACTCCGCTGCAAGTGCTGTGGAAGGTCTACGTGCCCCTCGCGCGGCCGGTATATATCGCCTACGCGTTGGTCAGCGTGAGCTACCATTGGAACAATTTTCTGTGGCCACTGATCATAACGAATTCGGTTGAGTCACGACCCCTGACGGTCGGCTTGCAGGTCTTCTCCGCAACCGACCAGGGCATCGACTGGTCGATCATTACGGCGGCAACTCTCCTGACTACGGCGCCGCTGCTGATCGCGTTCTTGCTATATCAGAGGCAATTCGTTCAGTCCTTCATGAGGGCGGGAATCAAGTGAAACTCGTTACCTGGAACACGCAATGGTGTCGCGGCGTCGACAAGCGGGTAGATCCGAAGCGAATCGTCCGGCACGCTCGGGCGATCGCCGATTTCGACGTGCTCTGCCTGCAGGAGATCGCCAGCAATTTTCCCGATCCGCGGCTGCCCGGGAGCCGCGGCGAGAATCAGTTCGCGCTGCTATCCGCCCTGCTGCCGGCTTATCAGCCGGTTCCCGGTGTCGCGGTCGACGTCCCGGCAGAGGAGGGTGGCAGGCGGCATTTCGGCACCATGATCTTCTCGCGCTACCCCGTTGGGCAGGTGTTTCGGCACCTCTTGCCCTATCCCGTCGATCCGGGCGTCAATGGAATGCCGCGCATCGCGCTGGAAGCGGTCATCCAGGCTCCGTTCGGCGGGGTGCGGGTGATTACCACGCATCTCGAGTATTACGGCAAGTTGAAGCGAACCGCGCAGGTCGAGGCGCTGCGCACGATCTATGCCGAGGGCAGCGGTCATGCGCGCCTCGGGACAATCGTCGATCGGGAGGGCGGGCCATTTGAGACCCGGTTGCGCCCCTCCGCCACCATTATCACCGGCGACTTCAATCTAGAGCCGGACGACCCGCTGCACGTGCGAATGGGCGAGCCGTTCGCAGATGGCACTCCGCCGCTTGCCGATGCTTGGGAAGTTGTGCACCCGGGCGAGCCGCATCCGGCAACCTTCAAGATCTACGACAAGGAAGAGCCGGGGGAGCCCGAGCAGCACTGCGACTTCATCTTTGTGTCCTCCGATCTGGCGCCGCGCGTGAGGGCCGTGCGCGTTGACCCGAAAACGCAGGCATCGGATCATCAGCCGGTGTACTTGGAGCTCGCCTGATCGTCGGTTGATAGAAACACGCCCGCTCCGCAACGACGCCAGAAAGAAGGTAATCCTCGTGCTGTCCGCACAACGGCTAAGGACGCTCGTCTACAAGGTGGCGGGAAGCTTGGGCCAGCAGCACGCAATCACGGCGCGCTTTATCGCTGAGCCGTGGTTCATCGACTCGATCGATACCGCGGGAAAGCTAACCGTCCGAGGCTGGGTGTTCATCGACGAACCGCGCCCCGACCGCGACTATTCCCCCCGCTTTGCGTTCAATGGACGCCCTTTCGATCGCGTCGACTATCCGCTTGAGCGCAAGGATGTCGGCGATTGTTTCCCGGCACGACAGGGAGCGAAGGACTGCGGCTTTGTGCTGGTCGCCGACGATGCCGCCAACCTTTATCCGGGCGGCGTCCTCGAGATAACGTGTCGCGACCGGGCCACGCCGCCTGCCGCCTCGGGGCGCGACAGTTGGTTCATACCCGATCCCACCCTGCATCGCGACCTGCCCGACGAAGACCAGCGCTTTCGCGTCATCGGCAATCGTGTTGCGAGCGATTTCCTGATGTCGGGATGCACGGACTTGCACCGCCTTGATCGAGCCTGCGCATCCTTTACCGGCAGGCATATGGCGGAGCATCGGAGCATCCTCGACTGGGGGTGCGGTTGCGGGCGCATTGCACGGCATTTGCCGCGAAACGCGCCAGGGATCTGTGGTTGCGACATCGACGCCAATAACGTTGCCTGGTGCGCGGCGCATCTTTCCGGGCGCTATTCGACCTCGTCGCTGCGACCGCCCCTGCCTTACAAGGACGGCGCGTTTGATCTTGTCTACGGCGTGTCTGTGTTCACGCATTTTCGGCCGGAACTCGAGGCGCTCTGGCTGGCTGAATTGCAGCGGGTGGCTATGCCAGGGGCATTGCTAATGATGACCGTTCATGGCCAGACGACGGTCGACTATGCGCGGCACGACATCGCCGCCAGACAGGCGTTGCTCAAGCGGATCGAACGTGAAGGTATCCTGTGCAGCGGTCGGAACGACCAACTCGACGGCCACGCCGTGCACGAGGACGAGTACGTCAACGTCTATCACTCCCGGAGCTACATTGATCGCACCTGGAGCCGGTATTTCGAGATCGTGGAGGTGCTGCCCGGGTACTTGTTCACCCACGATCTCGTGATCATGCGCAAGCGCTGAATGCCAAACCGCCGACCTGCGCGCAGGCCGCACGGCTATGCCACGGGAGGACTCGGGACGGGCTCAGGGAGCGCGACGCGCTTCGGGCTGCGCATGAACGGCCGCTCGATGAATTGGAACGAAGCCGCCGACGTTGCGACCATGACGGTCAAATAGCACGGAAACGTGAGTCCCGCGAGCGCAGCTGGCGCGTACTTGTTGAAGAGCAGCAATACAGGCAAGTGATAAAGATACATCGAATAGCTCACGCGACCGACGTAGGTCAGCGGCGCGAAGCCCAACAACTTTTCTCCCCACGGTGGATGCCTCGACACCGCGGCCCAGATCACGGTCGCCATGAGTACCGGTATCAAGACCCATCCATGCTCTCCCAGCCGCGCCGCATGGCCGGCGAGAACCTCGTATAGGCCCAGCACGGCACCCGCTGCTAGTGCCCCGAGCAGCGCCGCCGTTTTCCTACCGGGCACTTTGGCGCGCTGCGTCAGCCATGCGCGACCACATAGGATTCCCAACGCGAAGTGCCCCAGATACGCGGGCAGCTGCGTGCCTGCCAGTTGTCGCACGTCAGCTTCGGACACCTGCCAGCGCGCGCCTATCGCCCCGTAGAGCGAAATGAGTGGTTGCAGATCGTGCAGGGCGAGCGTCTTCCAGGTGAGCGATGCGGCGAGAAATACTGCCGCAGCAATGAATGGCGCGCGCAGGAACAACACCGCGATCAGGGGCAGCAGGAGGTAGTACTGCATCTCGAGGGCCAGAGTCCAAAGCGGTCCGTTGATCGACAGGGACGCCGAGGAGTACGGCGTGGAGTAATGCAGGAACAGCAGGTGCAGTGCGAGGTTGCCGAGCACGAAACCGCGCGCTGCGCGCCAGAGCGTGGGGTTGAGCAATGGCAGGAACACAAAGAAGAGCATGGCCAACTGCACGTAATAGGCGGGCAGGATCCTGCGGGCACGGCGGATGTAGAAACCGCGTGCCGACGGGAGCCCCCGTCCCTGCATGGCGTGTTTGAACCAGGGGAGGGTGAGCAGGAAGCCGGTGATCAGAAAGAATAGATCGACACCGAGGAAACCCTGGCGGACGATGACCCTCGGGGCCGAGGTTGTGTCGATCCACTGCACCAACGGGTCGGCAAACCCGCCGCTTCGCAGCGTCACGTAGTGAAATACGACGACCCACAGGACCGCAATACCGCGCAGTCCTTCGATCGCGGGAAGGTAGCCGACCTCGCTGCGCACGTCCTCCGCGGTAGCGGCGGCGCCCGGTGATGCCTCGGTCAGAGGGGCCTCGCGGGGCAGCGTCGCCACGGTGGATCCACGCGCGGCTCAAGCGCCCGGAGGTGTGCGACCAAGCGCGGCCAGCAACCGCCGCCAGGGCAATGCAAACCACCAGCGTATGCTCGCCCGGCGCTCAATCTCATGCTGCTGTGCATCGATCTGTTCTGCCTGCCGAGTCACTTGGTCGGTCAGGGCCTTCTCCATCACGTCACGCTGCTTGACAGCCTCACGGAAGTGATCCTGCCATTCGGCGACGACGCCATCGAGCGTGTTGCCACGGTCCCATTGGATCTTTTCGTTGACGAACGCCTGGGCGTAATCGCCGTATACCCACTCGTCACGATCGGCGAGCACCGACAGGCGCGGCACGATCGCTGCAATTGTCGCGGCGTCCCGGCTTGCGGCGACGATGAAATAGAGGGGCCGCCCATGGCCTGGGGTGGCATCTGCGGCCGATGCTTCGGCAACCTCGAATACCTCGGCCGCAGCCTCTCCTTGCTCTGGCCAGACGACGGAGAAGAAACTCATCCGCTGCCCGAACCACTTGGTGTGCGGGAACCTCGGCGCGAGGAGAGACGCCAGCGCGTCACGGTAGAGTTCCCGCAGGTGATATGGGTTGGCGAAGCTGCGGCGATCGGAGTACTCCAGCTTGTTGGGGCTCGACAATACGAAGAGGCCCTCAGGGCGCAGGACGCGTCGGACTTCATCGAGAAACTTCGACTGCTCCTCGATATGCTCGATCGTCTCGAAGGAGACGGCCGCATCGAAACAGGCGTCAGGGAACGGCAGCGCCGCGCAGTCGGCCTGTCGGAATTCCAGATTCGGCGTGGGTGCGTAGAGGGCTTGGGCGTGCGCGATTGTCTCGGCGGAAATGTCGGCACCAACGACGTGCTGAGCATGGCGGGCCAACAGGGCGCTGCCGTAGCCGGCGCCGCAGGCGACGTCGAGTACTTTGCGCCCGGCAACCAACTTCGCCGCGAAGTGGTAGCGGTGCCAGTGCTCGTACCAGATCTCGCCGCAGGCGCCGGGAAGGAATCGCTCGCCTGTGAATTTGAGCTTGTCGCTCACAGGGCTGTCCGGCCTCGGCGGAGGCGACGCATGATCGGCGTACGCCAAGCGAACAGCCGTGCCAGCCACGGCCGGGCCCCGATGAATCGGCGCACGACAGGCCGGCCGACCATCAAGGGGTAGTAGTTGCGCATGTGCGCATCGGCCATGCGCGCGATATCCTGCGGCGATACCAGCAACCGCAATGTCTTTTGCCGCTCGATGGCATCGCGGTAGGCGCCGTCGAGCAGGGTCTGCCGCGCCGCGGCCTCGCGCGCGCTCGCCGGTACCCGGTACTTCGACGTCGTCTTTTCCACCAGCACGAAGTCGTCCTCGAGCGTGTAGCGCGTCCACAGATTCCAGTCTTCGAGCTGGTCCATGTCTTCGGCAAATCCGCCGTGGCGCTGGTACAGGCTACGATGGAACAGTACCGCCTGGATGGGCAGGATGTTGTGATGCCAAAGCGTCAATCGGCCGAAGGGATGTCGGTGGCGCGTGAAGTAAGCGAGCTCTTCGTATTTCGCCGCATTGCGATCGCTGACCCGGGTCGGCGTCTCCCAGGCGAGACCATACGCACCCTTGGTGCCATGTTTCTGGACCGCGTCGAGAAGCACTTCGACGTGATCGGCAAACAGAAGGTCGTCGTCGTCGAGAAAATTGAGCCATTCACCACGAGCCTCGGCCAGCGCGATATTGCCGGCGCGCGCGCGGCCCACTTTGGTACCGGTTGCGCGGTAGCGTACCGTCAACCTGTCGCGGAAACGCTCGACCACTGCCTGCGATCGCGCCGGGCCATCCTCGATGACGACCGCCTCGATATTGCGCCAGGTCTGATTGGCAACCGTTGCCAGCGCCTGCTCAAGCCACGCGCCGCGATCAACGGTGCGTATGAGTATCGATACCAGCGGTGTATCGGGCCGCGGAGCTTCACGTTGCGAGCGCAGCGGGACAAAAGCGCCGTCACGCCTTATCTCGTAGTTCCAGCCGGAGAATATTGGCGTGAAGCCTGCCGTCGGCACGACCCGAGTGGAATAGAAATAGGGCCACTGCCAGAGGAAGCGCAATCCCGCGCGGAGCAGGCCGGTCCGGCGCCCGGGGAAATCTTCAGGAGCAAGGGTTTCGGCTCCCAGTCGCATCAATCCACGGAGGGTCCGCCGCCTGCCACCAAACCGTGCGCGAAGGCACAGATTGGTTTCGACTCCACCAAGAATCTGCAGAGGCTTGACCTCGCCTCCGACTTTGTACGTCCGATGTACGACGGCGTGGCGCGGCAGGTAGCGCAGGCGGAAGCCCGCCGCGCGGAGCCGCCAGGAAAGGTCGACGTCCTCCCCGTACATAAATATGCGCGGCTCAAAGCCACCGACCAACTCATAGGCGCTGCGACGGAAAAGGGTCGCCGCGCCGCTTACCCAGGGGGTGTCAAGCGTCACCGGGTCGTATGCCTTCGGGTGCTCGTATGGTAGTTGCCGCAGCTCCCAAGCTGCAACGCGCGCATCATCGCTGCTTGCTTCTTCGAGCAGAGGTGCAAGTACGTCGGGCTCGAGCACGCAATCCTGATTGAGAACAAGGAACAATGGCGCGCGCCCCCGGGTCGCATTCGCGTTGTGGCCACGACCGAAGCCCAGATTTTCGGCGGAGCGCTGCACGTCAACCTGCGCAAAGGATTTCTCTGTCGCGAGATTGCGCTCGATTTGCCTCGCCATCCCGATATCCGGGCTGTGGTCCTGGATCAGCAGGTGCGCCTGGATCCCGTGCAGCTGCTCGCGAATGCTCCCGACGAGTTCGGCGAGTGCGCCGAGGTCCGGGGCATACGTTACGATGCTGATGTCAACGACGGGCACGAAAAGCTTTCTTGAGCAGCAGCTTGCGCAGGATCAGCGGCAATTGGTCGAACGCCGCCTTGTCGTCGAGCAGCCGCCGATTTTGCTCGAACAGCTTTTTGGCCTCGGCCGTAAGAACGTCGATTTCGCGCTCGAGTTTGCGCGACCAGGCCTGTGCTTCGCGGATGTCGTGCTCGAGCTTGGCCGCCCAGGGTCTGGCTTCCTCCAACGCCGCTTTGAGTTGTACCGCCTCCCCGGTGAGCTTGATCAGCTCCCTGCGGAAGACGAAGCCATCGAGATTGGCTGCGAGCAGCGGACGCAACGCTTCGTCTGACGGCGTTGGGTCGTTACCGGACGAGGGCGGCTTGAGCCCGAAGCGTTCATAGATTGAGTCGATATCGCGAGTCATGGAGTCGAGGGTTGGGATGCGTCGCGGATCCAGGGGATCGATCTGCGATTCTACTCGTGCACGCTCCGCAGATCCCGCCGGCGCGAAGAGTCGCTGCAACAGCTGCACGGCGTCGCCGGCTGTGAAACGCGCGGGCAAAATCCAGCCTCCATCGTACCGGGAGACGCGCTCGCCGAGCGCGCCCTCTTCGGGCACGATGACCGGGATCCCGGACGCCCAGACTTCCGACAGCGTATAGCTGAAACTCTCGGGCATACGGTTGGGGAACAGTGCGATGTTGACGCCGTATGCGGTCATGAGTCCAGGCAATTCCGAGTCGACATAGGGACCATGCACGAAGCAGCGGCCCGGCACACGCCAGCCCTGCGATAACTGCGAATCCATGTAGCCGATGACAACGATGCAGATAGCGGTTTCATGGAGACTATTGATGAGCGCGTCAAGCAATGCACTGCCCTTGTGCGGGCCAATCGCACCGATCACCGCCACGATCTGGTCGGACATGAGCTTGGCGAATTCGGCTGGAACGTTCGCACGGTCGCTTTGGGGCGGGGTGCGAATGCCAGGCGCGATCAGTGCGCACCTTACGTTCGGAAAATGCCGCAGCGCAAGCGCGCGGATATACTCCGAAGGCGCGATCACGGTCGCAGCGTGCGCCAGCGTATCGGAGATTTCGGCGATCCAGGCAAAGTCGGGCTCAGGCGCTCGCCCGGTGAACGCGTGAGGATCAATGAACGTCAGATCGTGCAAGGTCACGACCCAGGGGGTCGCCCGTACACTCTGCAGCACGGCCAGTCGCTGGCGGCAGCGCTCGCCCAGACCATGTAGGTGGACGATGCCGATCATGTTGGAGCGCAGCCAATTGGCAAGCGCGGTGGCGGCGTCGGAGTCTTCGACGGCCCTGGACAGCGGCAGAAAGCGCTGGTTGGCCAGATCCTCGATCACGTCGAGGCCGGAGCCGGCGTGCCAAATAAAATGGCGGCGGTGCACTGCTTCGGCAACGTCACGTATGTAGCGATCGACGCCACCACCCTCTGCGGCGCTGACGTGGAGCACCGCAGGATGCCTCAACGAGGACGTGGTCGCACTCATGCGATCTTCTCGATCCAGAGGCTCCCGCCGCCGTAATATGCTCCGTCCGGGCTGCGCAACGCCTGCCGCAACAAGTCGGGGTGCGCGGCGAAGGCATAGCCGCTGCCGAACAGCACGCGGAAGCATCCGCTGTACATCAGCAGGGCGCGAACAACGTATTGCTCATTCCAGCTGCGGTTGTCCTCGAGCGCCCATGGCTTCGGATAATCCTCGGGCAGGAAGATGTCGTGGAAGTGTACCCGCACGCCCTTGCGCAGGCGTGGCAGCACCTCGAAACAAAGATGATTGACGTCGCTTCCGGTCTTCGCCACGTGCGAGGAATCGATGAACAGCACGTCACCGGCTTGGAGCGCCTCGAAGAGTCCGAAACCGATATCCTGGACCTTGCTCGCGGTAAGCTGCTCGAGCCCCAGCTCCGGCGCAAAAAGCGCGGCCCGTGGGTAAGGCTCGACGCAGTGGATTTTCATCGCCCCGCCCAAGAAGCGGCGGTTCACATCCGCAACCAGGAGCGTGGAAAAGCCCGAACCCACTTCCACGAAGCGCTGCGGTCGCCACGCGCGGAGCAACACAAATAGCGCGCGGCAGTCGAGCCAGCTGAACTGATCATTCTCGACGTAGAAGGTCAAGGGGTTGCCGTCGAAGTGCGGTGGGTAGGCGAAATCCGGATAGAAAGCCGGAAAATAATCCCTCAGCACGTGCTCGTGGTGGGCATCGTTGAAATCGATGCCGAGAACCTCGGGCGCGGGCGGCCAGACCCGCGCTTGCTGGCTGCGCAGTTCGGCTACGTCGACGATCGGCGAGTAGAAATGCCCCGGCGGAAAAAGCGTCCTGGAGGCAGGCGGCCGGACCAGCCCGCGCAACATTCTTTGAAGCCTGCGCATGGCAGCGCTATGGAGTCAAGCGGCGGCGGAGGCTATCGCCGGCGAAAGATGATGTCCCACACGCCATGTCCGAGCCCGAGGCCGCGGCGCTCAAACTTGGTCAGGGGCCGATGCGCGGGTCGCGAAGCGAAGCCGCTGGCGGAATTTTCAAGCAGGGGTTCGGCTTGGCACGCCGCCAGGATCACGGCTGCGTAATCCTCCCAGTCAGTTGCCACGTGCAGGCGGCCGCCTGGCAGCAGTCGCAGCGCGAGCGCATGCACGAATGGCGGCTGCAGCAGACGCCGTTTGTGATGTCGCTTCTTTGGCCACGGATCGGGAAAGAAGACATGGACGCCCGCCAGAGACGCGTCGGGGATCATCTGCGCAACGACTTCGACCGCATCGTGCTGGACGATCCGGACGTTGGAGAGCCCGCGCTCGTCGAGCACCTTGAGCAGGCTGCCCACACCCGGTGCATGGACCTCGACGGCGAGAAAATCGCACTCGGGCATCGCCTGCGCGATCGCCGCCGTCGTCTCGCCCATGCCAAAGCCGATTTCCAGGATTCGCGGCGCCTTGCGAGGGAAGACCGCGTCGAGATCGAGCGGCGCCGCCTTGAACGGCACGCCGAAGCGCGGCAACAACGACTCGCAGGCGCGCTGCTGCGCCGGCGAGAAGCGACCCTGACGCAGCACGAAGCTGCGGATCGGCCGGCGTATTGTCCCCGCGCGCGGTTCGGTCACTGGATTCGCTTCCAGCTCGCGTCGCCGAGCGCGCGTTCGATCTTCCCGCTACCACTCGAGGTCGCGTACTCGAAGGTCAGGGTGTCGGCATCCTTCCATTTCGCGCCGGCGTCGATCCATCCCCCCTGGGGGGACCATGTCAATTCCTTGCGGATGCCCTCGGGCGTAACGCGCCAGACGGCGATTTCATTGCTGCAGCCCGCTTCGCACACGTCGGCGGTCACGAGCCGCTGCCGATCGGGCGCGAGTTGTGGTTCCGTCGGAAGCTCGATGCGGCGGTTTGTCGTGCGTTGCAAAAGGGTGAAGGAGGTGGTCTCGCCCTTGGTCGTATAGAGGAGCACCGCGTTGAGACCGTCAAGGTAATCCCACAGGCTGTAGGATCGTCCGCCGGCCGCGTCGTCGCTGTCGGTGAAAGTCGCGGTGCCGGATGGATAGAGCGAGACCGAAAGCACGGCACCGTCGCGCCGGGCGAGATTGGGCAAGCGCTTAAGCTGCATGGCTTCGACAAGCCGTCCGCAATGCGCCGCGTCTTCGGCTTGCGCGCAGATCTGCTCGAGCTCGGCGCTGGTCGGTGGCGCGGCGTGCACAAGCGTTGCGGCAAGGGCGATCACCGCGGCGAACGCCCGCAGGGGTTGCATCATCGACCGGGTATCAGCCGATCAGACCCGAGGTCGGTGAGCTGGGGGCCGCGGCGTAAAGCTTGCGCGGCATGCGACCAGCACGGAAGGCCTCACGCCCTGCTTCGACCGCCTTCTTCATCGCGCCGGCCATGAGCACCGGATGCTCCGCCAATGCAATCGCGGTGTTCATCAGCACGCCGGCACAACCCAGCTCCATCGCGACCGCGGCGTCCGAGGCGGTGCCCACGCCAGCATCGACGAGCACGGGCACCTTGGACTGCTCGATGATGAGCCGGAGGTTCCACGGATTGAGGATACCCATCCCCGAGCCGATAAGCGAGGCGAGCGGCATGATCGCCACGCAACCGACCGCTTCCAGCTCGCGGGCCACGATCGGATCGTCGGAGGTGTAGACCATGACTTCGAAGCCGTCCTTGACCAGCGTCTCGGCAGCGTGGATCGTCTCGCGCACGTTCGGGAACAGCGTCTGCGGATCCCCGAGCACTTCGAGCTTGACCAGCGTTCGCCCATCGAGCAGCTCACGCGCCAGGCGCAGCGTACGCACCGCGTCGTCGGCACTGTAGCAACCGGCTGTGTTCGGCAGCAACGTGAACTGGGATGGTGGCAGGTGATCGAGCAGCGACGGCTCGTCCGGGTTCTGGCCGATGTTGGTGCGGCGGATCGCGACGGTCACAATTTCGGCGCCCGAGGCATCGATGGCCGCGCGTGTTGCGGCGAAGTCCCTGTACTTGCCCGTGCCGACGAGCAACCGCGAGCGATAGGCCCGGCCGGCGATGACCAGCAGGTCGTCGTGCGCAAGGGCAAAGTTTTCGTTGGGCGCGTTCATGACGCAGACCTGTCAGCCGCCACCGACGGCACGGACCACCTCGATCCGATCGCCGTCAGCCAGCGGCGTGTCGCCGTGGCGGCTCTTGGGTACGATCTCGCCGTTGCGTTCGACCGCGATGCGCTTGCCTTCGAGCGCAAGCTCACGGATCAGATCGGCAACCGTTGCCTGGTCGGCACACCGACAACACGAGCCGTTTAGCACGATCGAGAGCACGGCAGATACCGTCTTTGGATGCGGGTGATTTTACCACGCCACGGCGGCTGGCCGCGGGTGGCATTTCCCTGGCCCACAGCGCCGGAACGAATGGCGTCCTACTGCCGGTAGCGTTGCATCGCGCGGTGCAAAAAACGCATCTGCCGCGCAAAGCGAGTGCAAGCGTCGCACAGGAGCAGATGCAGCCGGATGCGCAAATACAACGGGAAGGCGACGTCGTCGTCCTGCATTTGCGAGAGCGCCCGGCTCGCTTCCTTGCACGTGATCATTAGGCCCAATTTGCGCATGACCTTTGCCGGATCATCCGGCCCGCCCAAACCAGTTTTGCTCCAGGCACTGGCGGAGCGCCACCCTGGCCCGGTACAGAATGACCCACAGGTTGGTCGACGTGATCGTGAGTTCCTTACAGATTTCGGTGCTGGTCAGGTCCATCACCTCGCGCATCATGAACACCCGGGCGGTATTGGGTGGCAACTTGTCCAGGCAGAATTGCATGATGTCGAAAAACTGCCGGCGCGAAAGCTGGGACTCGGGATCCCCCCATTCTGCTGGCGGATTTTCCCAGTGGCCCGAGTCGTCGAACAGCGCGTCAAGGTCGTCAAGCTGACACTCCTCCTCCAGCGTCGCAAACGCGGGCTCGCGAGCCTTGCGCCGGATCGCGTCGACAATCTTGTGCTTCAGTATGCCGGTCAGCCAGGTCTTCAGGCTGGAGCGGCCGGAGAACCCTGTCGCTCCTTGGAGCGCGGCGAGCAGAGTATCCTGCACAACGTCCTCGGCGAGATCGTTGTCGCGCAGTTGCAGCATCGCGACGCGCAGCAGATAGCCGCGATGGGTGTTGCAGCGGGTGGCGAAGTCGGGTTCAGTCATTGCTCGGGCAAGGAACTGCTCGGGCATTACACCCGGCCCCAGCTAGGGCTGCGTCTTTGACCAGGTCGAATCCGGGTCGAAACGCGTCATTCGCGAGGCAATTGCCGCGGTGGTCGCGCCAAGATTCTTTTCGTAGACGACCCCGTCGTGATTGACGATGAGCGTCATCACCCCAGAAGCCCCCCAGCGGGCGGGGTAGGCTACCAGCGCGAAGCCGCCGATCATCCTGCCGCCGACTATGTAATCGTAGGCGCCCCCCGGCGCATTGCTGCCCTGGGCGGTGAGTATCCGATACAAGTACCCGTGGTAGGGCTCGTGCGCGGCATTCTTGCCCTTGCCGTAACCCTCCTCCTTTGCCTTCGCCGCAAGCGGGCCGAGGGGGCTGAGCGGCTGGCCCTCCTTCGTCGGCCAGTACAAGCCGTCCCGTTTTCCTGCCGCGCTGACGAGCTTCATGGAATATGCGTGCAGGCCGTCGCGGTTGCCCTGCGTCAACGCGTATTCGCGCTGCGCATCGACGTACGCGAGACAGACCTGAATCGCGGCCCGCTCGTTGCGCCCGATGCGCCGGTTGAGGATTTCCTCGGCGCCGGACTCGGTGTCGAATCTCCAGCCGGCAGCATCCTTCACCAGCGGAAACGGGAGGGGCCAATCATTCTCGCCAACGCTCAGGATTGCCTTGGCATCTCCCTGTGGTTCGATCTTCGAGTGTTTGTCGAATGCGGCGACGAAGCGCGCTCGCCCCTGACGATCCGCAATGGGATCGCCTGAATTGATCAGCGGGTCACTGCCGGGGCCGAGCACGGCACGCAGCCGTCTGGAGTCGTTGGCCCGCAATGCAGCCACCAGCGCTTCGGCTGCGGCCTCCGCAGTCGTGTAGTGTTGCTGGACCTGAAGATGCGTGGCCGCCGTCGCTGCTTTGGCGGCAATCGCGGGCGGCGCGAAGGCAACAATGCATGCAGTCAGAACGGCGCTCACAATTGTCGACCCGCAGCAAAGGGGAAGCCTCATGGGGTCCTCATGCATGTCACCTGGCGGTCGATGCGCGCTCAACGCCGGCCCGCGCCGCCCTGCCCTTGCGGAGCTCGCGCCGGGGCGGCTGCCGGGGCCCGTGCCGGGGCTGGCGCCGAAGCGGGGGCCGGGGCCCGACTGACCGGCGCGTGGAAGACCGGTGCCGGTGCGGCCGGAATGGATTGTCGGCTTTGAATCCCGCGCTGGGCATTGATCTGGGTCTGCTGGCGCGAGTACGTCGGGTCGAACGGCAGCGCAGGTGGCGGACGGGATACGGCACCGGGCGCCGACGGTACGCGCTCGTAGCCTCGAAACTCCTGTCTCGAGCGCACCGCATTGGGATCAACGCTCATATACCGGTCGCGTGTCGACGCGGTGGGGTAGGCGACGCCGCGGCGGTGGGCCGGTGCATGCTGCCACGTGCCATCCGGGGCCAAATGAGTTTGCCGCGCCTGGTTCCAGAAGTGGTTGTTGTTGGGGTTGATCACGATGCGATGGCCGTGCCAATAGGGGTGCGCCCAGCCCCAATGCTGGTACCAGATCGGCCACGGGGCACCGAATACGATGCCCACGTTGTACACCGGGCAAAACGGGTAGCCGAAAATCGCCGGCGGGCACCAGAACCACGGTGGATAGGCGGGTGCCCACCAGGGGCCGTAGATGAGCAGCGGATTGTAGACCGGTACGTACACCACGTCCGGCTGTGGCGTGTCGATGACGATATCACCGTCCTGCGTCGCCACGGACAGCTGCGGCATGGATTGCAGGTTGCCGGCGGCCAGCGCCTTTTGGCGCAATGATTGCACGGTGTCCATGACGCCCGGCTGGTCGGCGAGAAACGCGTCACCCAAGCGCTGCGTCCACTCGAGGTTGTCGTTCATCATTGCCAGCACCTGCGGATACGCGGCAAGGGACTGCACGCTCGGGTCCCAGTTCTTGCCGGTCAGCGCTTGGTCCAGCGCATCGCCCTGGAGATCAGGATTCTGTTGGACGAAGCGGGCGGCCTCCACCACCTCCAGAGGGTACGTCGCGGCAATCAGGATCTGCGTCAGCAGCTGGTCCGGATAGAGGGCAATCGGCGCCAGCAGTTGATCGAGCTCATCCGGGCTGTAATCAGGCGCGGGAGCGGGCTGCGCGCCGGCCGTTGCCACCACGACCGCCCATGCCGCGAGCGCTGCGATCAGCCAGCAACGCATCCGCCGGAGCACGGAACACAGCATCTTGTGCGCAACTTCCACGGGAGAAGGCAAGTCTTGACACGAACATGATAGTACAAACATGCGCCCGGACGCACCGTCCTGCGTCCGGGTTTGTAACAACAGGCTTCCGTGACCCGTTTCGCCGTCTGCGGGCGGCGATCCCGCGGCAGTGACGGGCAATTGCCATGGGCGCGTCGACTCGCGCGCGTGGGGGGACGACACGGAAATCGCCCCCTCGCATCGACGTACGCTGCAACCGATCATCGGCGACTGCCTGGAAGAGAAGCCCCTCGCCCGATCAACTCGGAAATCGATGCGCGCAGGCGCAGAGGCAGCAGCCACGTGATGGCGTGGGCGAAAAGGTCGATCAGGGTTGGTCGACCGTGCCGGAACGCGGCCCAGGAAAGCAGCCAGAATGCACTCGCGTCCCCGGCGCGCCGCGCTTCAAGGCTGACACGGTTTAGGATGAACCCTGAACGTGCCCGGGGCGTGAGCAAGGTGGCCTGCGTGTCAACCCAGGCCAGCGAGGCGCGCCAGTTGCCCGTCATACTCATCCGCGGGCGCGTTTCTTCGCAGCACCAGAGGGCCAGCGGCTCTGGAGTGAACGCAAATTCCACACCGACGCCCTCATGCTCAACGGCGCGAAGCAGCCAATCGCTGCCTTCGTATGCTGCCCCGCGGTAGCGGAAGCGTACGTGACCGAGGAGATCGCGTGGTACCAGGATGGTTGACGGCAGGATCAGGCCCTCCCCGCCGAACAGGCGGGTCTTGCAGAAAAGGTACTCGCTCAGCGCCTCGCCCCGGGTGAGACACTGCCGCGGTCGGACTGCCTCTGTGTGCTCCCTACGGGCGATGACACGGCAGGTGATGATGGGCAGCCGGTACCGTGAGCGCCGAGCCGTTTCAAGCTGGATCTCGAGCTTTTGTGGCATCCACTCGTCATCGTCGTCAAGCAGTGCGATCCACCGGCTGCGGGCGGCGTCGGCACCGGCATGCCGAGCTGCGCCGACACCGACATTCTCGCGCAGGGGCAGAACCCGTAGCCTGGGGTCGCCGATAGGTCGCAGCACCCCGAGCGTGGCTTCATCCGGTCCGTCGACAACCACGATGACTTCGATCTCGCGCAGGCTCTGGCGAAGCGCGCTGTCGACGGCGCGCGTCACCAGGCGGGGGCGCTTGATGGTGGGAATGACCACCGAGACCAGGGGCTCAGACGGGCTTGTATGCGCCAAGGCGACGGGCGGCTTCAATGGAGCGCGGCAGGCTTGTAGCTTATCTGACAAACGGACCATGCATACGGCGCGCCGAACCAACTCGGAGCCCGAAGGTCCCCGCCCGGACCGTTCGCGTCGCTCGTAGGAGCGCATAGCTTCCGCCAGCAGGGGGCCGCCTTGGGTGATAGCATTGACCGACTGCGGGGCGTGGGTCCACGATTCGGGGTAGTGTTGAAGCGCTGCTGGTACCGGCAGCGTCGGGCGCAACCCCGTCGCATTCGACACCGGGCCAAACTCAGGGCACCGGCAGCGGGCCAACGACAATTCCTGCCCGAGCATCTCGATCTCGCGCAACCGACCCGCCCGCCGACCACTATGCGTGGTCGGCCATGCAGGAGTAACCTCTCGGCTGGCGCCTTGCACAGCGATCTTGCGTTGGCGGGTTGGCACGAGTGGCGCAGTGCTTGCCTCGATTAGCGGTCCATTTCAGCTCACTTCCAGGTTCCGAATGCTGGCATTCAATGTAGCGCTGCGGGTTGTCTTACGCACTCTGCTCGGCGCGATCGCGCTCGCAGCCATGGTCCAGACCGCCGTCGCGCAAGGCACGCTTGAGGACGGCTTGGCTGCCTATCGCGCAGCGGATTATGTGAAAGCGGTGGAGATCTGGCGTGCGCTCGCCGAAAAGGGCGATTCCGTCGCGCAATATCGGCTCGGCGCGATGTACGCCGAAGGCAAAGGGGTCGTGCCGGACGACGCGACGGCGATGATGTGGTTCCAGCGCTCGGCAAATTTGGGCAATGCAGATGCTCAATACAATGTGGGTGCCAGTTATGCGGAGGGCACGGGAGTTGCCAAAAACATCGACGAGGCCGCCAAGTGGTTTCGCCGGGCGGCGGATCAGGGCATGCCCTACGCGCAGATCAATCTAGGTTTGTTGTATGCAGCCGGCCGAGGCGTTCCGCAAAGCAACGTCGAAGCAATGAAGTGGCTCGGGCTGGCCGTGATCGCTCTGCCGCCCGGAGGCCCACGCTCCGATGCGGCCCGCGCCATGCAGGACGTTGCCGACAAGATAACCCCCGAGGAGGCGCGGGAGGCGCGGGAACAGACCCGGTCATGGAAGGCGAAGCCGGAAGGAAAGTGACTCGGCGATGGCGCATCGGCACGACCGAGTGCAGCTTCGCAATGCGGGCCGGTGCGGTCGCGGCAAAGCAAGGTTCGTGGGATTCGTTCCGCCTTGCAGCTGCGATTGGCGTCATTCCCCGCTACTGAAGCCATGCTGCATCACCTCTCGCTCGGCGTTTCTAGCCTCGAGCGCGCCGCCGCCTTCTACGATGCCGCGCTGTCTGCGCTGGGCTATGTGCGCGTCTGGAGCGATGCAACGGCTATCGGCTACGGGCCGGTGGGTGGCGGCGACATGCTGGCGATCAAGCTGGCAGGAACCCAAGCGCTCCCGCCCGGACCGAGATTCCATGTCGCCTTCACTGCCCCGTCGCGCGACGCGGTGGCCCATTTTCACGCCGCGGCATTGAAGCACGGGGGGCGAGACAATGGCGCGCCCGGCCTGCGCCCGGACTACGGGGAAAACTACTACGCGGCGTTCGTCATCGATCCTGATGGACATCCAATCGAAGCAGTGACCGACCATTGACCACGCTCCTCATCCCCGGCATGGGTCGGCGGGGTCCGGGGCGCGCTGTCGGGCCACTCCTCTCGGACCAAACCGGCGAACCGAGCGGTCGTTCGTATCGCAGGACGAGCAATCAATTGCGAGTATTATTTCTCTGAACAAGGGGTGTTCTTCGATTCAATGGACCGACAGCGCAAGCGAGGGTTGCATCAGAAGTTCGACCCCACCCGCTCTCCTGACCTCGGCGCAATTGGCGCCGCAGCGCAGACGCTCGCCGCACTCGCGTTAGGCGCCGCGGCGATCGGCGCGCTGGCCATCGGTGCGGTCGCGATCGGTCGGCTGGCGGTTGGCCGCGCCCGAATCCGACGGCTGGAAATTGACGAGCTAGTCGTGCGGCGGCTGCAGGTTGTCGAAGCGCTCGAGGCCCCACCGGAAACTGGCCCTGAAAGTTAGGCCGGCCGATCCCGCGGCATCAGTCCATTGGGCATCCACGACTACTGGCTGTTCGTTGCGACGGGCGTATTCTTGAACCTCACCCCGGGGCAGGATACGTTTTATATCGTCGGCTCCAGCATCGCCTATGGTCGACGCGTGGGTGTCGCCTCTGCATTGGGGATCAGCGCCGGCTGCATTGTGCATACGCTTGCCGCCGCGGTCGGACTCTCGGCCGTCCTTGCCACGTCGGCAACCGCGTTTGTCGCGATCAAACTCGCCGGGGCGGCGTACCTGATTTATCTCGGCATTCGCACCATCATGGCGCCGGCGGCGGCCATTTCGCCATTGCAGCACTCTGCCTCCATACCTGCGGGACTCGCCTTTCGACGGGGCGTTCTGACGAACGTCCTCAACCCGAAGGTCGCCCTGTTCTTCTTGGCGCTTTTGCCGCAGTTTATCGATTCCGATAGCCCGACCAAGGTCGGTGCCTTTGTCGCCCTGGGCCTTACATTCGTGGCCACGGGAACTGCGTGGTGCTTGTTTTTGGCAGTGGCCGCGTCACACGTCCGCGGATACTTTGCCGAGCATCCGAGGGCTCTCAGTCACGTTTCCCGCGCGAGCGGCGCGCTTTTCGTCCTTCTTGGTCTTCGGCTGGCGGCGGGTGAGCGATGACGCCTTGCCGCGTGGCGGTGCTGGTGGGTCCGGGAGGCGATGAACTCATGCCAGTGAATCCGTCTTCATTCCATGGCGCGAGGTTCCGAGCGACGGCAGTCGATCTTGTCCTGGTCTTGGGCATGGCGATTCTCACGGCTTGCGCAACGTCAGAGCAGGGTAGCAACGGTGATCGCGGCGCAGGCACGCCATTGGGCTCGCTGATCCTGTCCGGCCCGGCTTTCGGTACGCGGACGCTTCTCCCGACTGTGTGCTTGGCCGGGGAGCGGGAGCTCTTCCTCGGCTTCGACCTTCGTGACGAGAAGGCCGGGCTGGTCACCCGACTCATCGTCGACCCGGCAACCGGGCCGGTCGTTCGGGTCTTTTCGGCTTCCGCGCCATTCGATAAGACGGTTCTATTCCATCGCTCCGAGTGCCGGACATTTCATTTTTCGCTCGAACGGACCGGCTGGCGCGTCAATCGCATTGACCAACTCGACGTGTCACTCGATCTGGATTGCCAGCTTTCTTCAGGCGAGGGCATCGTTGGTAAGGTGGCCGCCCCCGGCTGCCTCTGACCCAAAGCTATCCGGCCGGCCTTCCGCCGGTTGCGGTGGGGAAACGGATGCAGAGCTGTTCCGCAGTTCGAGGCGCTTGCCCGCAGGCGGGTGCCCGCTTACTGCGGGAGACGAAACTACCTTCGCACCCGTGGGGAACTTCCATTTAAGCTGGTCCAGGGCGGGCACTCCGGGGAAGGAATAAACGCCCGAGGGCTCGGATCGCCGCGGAACAGCAGCGCGTCGGCCAGCGCCCTGGAGCCGGCGAAAATCTGCAGGGCTGCGGCGACAAGAGCGAAGCCGAAGACGCTTCTGGGGATGAAAGCCATTGCGCTGCGAACGAGGTCGTGCATCCATGCAATTATGAGGCGCCAGCCCGCAGTCGGGGCTGCATGCAACGAACCCGCTCTGCAACGGAGCGAAATGCGGTGGCGGGTCGCGGGACGGGATCGGGAATCATACGTCACCGAACGATCGCGAGCAGGTGACTCCACCGTGCTCGCCGCTGTTTTTTGCTCCCTTCGTATGTTCTGCCGGCCGCTTTCACCGAACGCGTGTCGAAACGTGCTGACTAGTTGACCTGGGCGGCGGGATCACCCATGATCCACGTTCATATTGCCCATGGGAATGCGCATGAAGAGATGGGTCATCGCCTTTCTTATCACCGCGAGCAGTGCCACTTTCGCGCAAGGCATGAAGCCGGGCCTGTGGGAAGTGAAGCCGATCCGCCAAGTCGTCGACGGCCAAGACATGACCGCCCAGATGACCGCCGCCAGCGCCAAAATGGAACAGGCGATGGCTAATATGAGCCCCGCTCAACGCAAGCAGATGGAAGCCATGATGGGCGCTCAAGGCATGCCCAACCAGAATGCCGCCCCGGGCGCCACGCGCGTCTGCATCAGCCCTGCCATGGCCGCCCAGGACAAGCCGATGGTGGACACGGAAGGCCGCTGCGAACCTGCCAAAGTCACCCGCAGTGGCAACAAGTCCAGTTTTGAGTTCAACTGCAGCGGCAATGGACGCACTGAGGTAGGCACGGGCGAAAGCACGGTCAGTGGCGACACCGTAGCCACCCGCGTTGATATGACGATGACCGATGCTCGCGGCCGCCACACGATGCAGTCGGAGTCGCAAATGACGTATCTGGGTCCTGACTGCCAAGGTGTCAAACCCAGATATTAAACGGCCCGAACGGAGCAGGGCTGTCACTCTTTTGCTCTGGGCCGGTCAGCCGAGGTATCGCGACGCGCCGGGCTTCCGAAGCCGAGGATCGTTGAGCGGGGTGTCGACGCGTTGCGAAGTGTGGATGGGAGTCTGGGCCGTTTGCCATCACCAGAGCCGTTGCCGGCACGTCAGCTTAAAGGGCCGAGGCCAACGGCCACCCCGGCGGTACCCTGCATTGGGCTAAACTGGTCGCCGCGACCCCGCGTATGGGCGTAAGTGAGGAGGATTCCATGTCCCGGTACCCGCTTGGCGCGCGCAGCATCGCGCCGGCATTTGGTGTGTGCGCCCTGCTCTGGCTCACCGGAAGCGCCTCGGCGCCGGGCGGGGAGGGCGTCGGCGCGCCGCAGCTTGCAGTCGGCGATCATTGGCAATATCGCGTCACTGACAACCTGCGCCGCCGTGCGGTGTCGCAGCTTGATGTCGAGGTTATTGCGGTAACCGGCCGCGCGGCGCGAATCCATTTTGACCGTGCCGACGCCAACGGCCATACCGAATGGATCGATGAGGTCGACGGCGAAGGCGGGCTGACCACTGGATCGCTGCAGCACGAGCCGCCGCGTCCGTTCAATCCGCCGGCGCAGTTGCTGGCCTTTCCGCTCGATAAGGGCAAGACTTGGCGACAGGTCATCAATACGGTGAGGAAGGACACCGGACTCAAAGACCAGATCCTGATTTATGGCAGAGTTGATGGCCCCGCAGCGACAACGGTGCCTGCGGGCAGATTCGATGCCGTGTACGTCTTTCGGACCTTGCAGCTCGACGACGCGGAATTCTGGCGCACGCGTACGTCGCGTCGCGACTCGATATGGTATGCACCAGCGGCGAAGGCTGCGGTGCGCGAAACGCGCGAGGCCCAATATTCCGAAAGGGACGCGCGCAACCCGCCGATCCGCACAGAATCGATCCTGCTTGAACTGGTGTCATTCAAGGCGGGCGGGAAATGACTCGCAGCGCCGTGGGCCTCGTGCTTAGGACGTAGACCCTTCAGGCAAACCGCTCAACCCGCGCTACGGCGTCGGGCGAATGCAGACGCTGACTGCCTTCGTGGCGGTAGCCCCGGGCAAGGCCTGCGCCTCGCTCGGGCACGCTCGATCGCCGCATCATTAACGGCCCGACGCAGCAACAGCACGCTGGCGCTCCGTCTTGGCGCATCCGGACACCGCATCGCGCGTCGCGCGTGCACGCGTCGCCTCGAGCTGATGCGCGCCACCGCTTCCGAATGGCAGCGGCGATCGGCAGCGATGTTCGCGGCCCGGGGTGAGGGGCCCGAAACCGATGTAACTCTGCCGTGAGGCCGAGCTCGATTGCGGAACCCATCCCACCACCGATCGGGTAATTGGCGCCCGTATTGCAAGCCATTGATTTATTTGGATGCGACCAAGTAGCGCGGACAGCGCCGACCCATGCAGCGATGACCGTTTGGATGTCACAATTCAGTACCTTGCGAGCGCACCGGGTTTGGGTGGCGATTTGTGCCACCCTTGGCCCTGGTTCAAATCCAAGCGGTGACTTAGCCCGAATCCCCGGCCGCGGATACCTGCGCGCTTTGACACGGAGCGGTCGATTCGTGGGCGGTACTGAACAGTCGGAGCAAAGTGCATGTGTAGAAACATCAAAATTCTCTTCAATTTCGATCCGCCGGTAACTGAGGAAGAAGTTCGCGCAGCGTCCTTGCAATTCGTGCGCAAGATCAGCGGCTTCAATAGACCGTCTAAGGCGAACGAAGCCGCTTTCGTTGCCGCCGTTGAAGCGATATCGGCTATCTCAAGGAACTTCCTTGACTCGCTTCACACCAACGCGCCCCCTCGCGATCGGGCGAAGGAGGCTGCAGCGGCGCAAGCACGGGCGGCTCCAAGGTTTTCCAAGTCACCCCTATGACTGCAGCAAGGGTATCGCCGACGCTCAACCCGGCGCCAGATGCGTCTGCTGCTGTGCCGGCGACGAGGGTCGGCGCTGGCGTGGCCCCCTTGTCGTTCGCCCAGCAGCGGCTGTGGCTGTTGGATCGAATGGTGGTCGACCAATCTGTCTACAATGTGTCGCGATCGTTGCGGCTGGTCGGCGCACTCGACGTGGATGCATTGCAGCGCGCGCTCAATGGCGTCGTCGCGCGCCACGAAGTGTTGCGCACACATATTGGCGTCGAGCGCGGTGCGCCGGTGCAGGTGATCGCGCCGGAGTTGAACGTCGCGCTCGAGGTTCGGGACCTGCGCGCGCTGCCAGAAGGCGAACGGGCCACCGAGGCTGAACGGCAGGCGTGCAATGCGGCATGTACCCCGTTCGATCTGGCGCGCGGCCCGTTACTGCGTGCGGGCTTGTTGCGGCTGGCGGACGACGAGCACTGGCTGCTGCTGACACTCCACCACATCGTGACCGACGGCTGGTCGTCAGTCGTGCTCGGACGCGAGCTTTCGACGCTGTACGCTGCGTACCGCGTCAACTTGCCTTCACCGCTCCCGAAGCTGCCGCTGCAGTATGCGGACTACGCGACGCGGCAGCGTGAATATCTGCAAGGTGATGCGCTCGCACGTCAGCTCGCTTACTGGAGACCGGCGCTCGCCGAGTTGCCGGTGCTGGATCTGCCAATAGACCGGGCGCGACCCGCGCAGGCCGATTCGCGCGGCGGCTGGCTGAGTTTCGAAATCGACGCGACGCTGACACGCCAATTGCGCGCACTCGGTCGTCGCGAAGGCGCGACGCTGTTCATGACGCTGCTCGCGGCGTTCGCCGTGCTGCTCTACCGCTATTCGGGTCAGGACGACGTTGCGGTCGGGGTGCCGACCGCCGGGCGAACCCGCCCCGAGTTCGAGCAGCTGATCGGCTTTTTCGTCAACACCCTTGTGTTGCGGGTCGACATGCGCGGACTGCCTGCGTTTGCCGCGCTTCTGGCGCGCGTCCGGCGAACGGCGCTCGAGGCCTACGCGCATCAGGATCTCCCTTTCGAGAAGCTGGTGGAAGAACTCGCGCCGGTACGTGATCCGTCGCGCAATCCGTTGTTCCAGGTGATGTTCACGTTGCAGAACACGTCGTCGGTCGAGTGGGGTTTTGCGGATATCAAGACAACGAGATTGGCCGTCAGGGGCAACGATGCATCGAAATTCGACCTGTCATTCACGCTGACCGAGGTGGGCGACGGCTTACGCTGTGAGGTCGCCTATGCGGCCGCGCTGTTCGATGCGGGGACGATCGAGCGCATGGTGGACCACTATCGAACGCTGCTTGGTTCGATAGTGGCTGAGCCTGCGCAGAGAATCGACCGTTTGCTGCTGCAGAGTGCGGCTGAGCGCGACCGGGTGCTCGTGGCGTGGAACCGGACCGCGATGCCATATCCCGACGCAACTTGCGTGCATCGCCTGGTCGAAGCTGTCGCCGCACGTACGCCGGCGGCCCCGGCGGTGATCGATGGCGAGACTCTGCTCACCTACGGCGAACTCAATGCGCGTGCCAATCAGCTCGCTCATCTTCTGCGGCAACGGGCGCAGGGCGCGCCGCGAATCGGGCTTTGCCTTGAGCGCAGCGGGGAGCTTATCGTCGGCATGCTGGCGGCCCTCAAGGCGGGCGGCGCATACGTGCCGCTGGATCCGGAGCTGCCCGCCGAGCGACTTGCGTTCATGCTCCGGGATGCCGACGTCACGGTTCTCGTTACCACGGCTTCGCTACTGCGCCGGGTCCCCATGACCGGGCAGCGGGTGCTATGCGTCGACCGCGATGCGGCAGCGATTGCGGCGCAACCCACGTGCAATCACGACGGTGCTCAATCGTCGTCGCAGCTTGCGTACATCATGTACACATCGGGCTCGTCCGGGACGCCGAAAGGCGTGTTGATCGCGCACCGGGCCATCGCCCGCCTCGTCTGCGGGACGGACTACATTCATATCGACGCGACCGATGCGGTCGCCCACGTTGCCAATCCGGCATTCGATGCCGCGACCTTCGAAGTCTGGGGCGCACTGGTCAACGGCGGGCGTGTCGTCGTCGTTCCGCGCATGGTCGCGTTGTCGCCGCAGGAGTTCGCGGCGATGCTGGAGCAAACGCGCATCACGACGTTGTTTCTGACGACGGCCCTGTTTAATCAAATGGCGCGATATGCGCCGGGAACGTTCCGCGGTTGCCGCACGGTGCTTTTCGGCGGCGAAGCGGTCGAGCCTCGCTGGGTGAGAGCGGTGCTAGGCGCGGGGCCGCCAGCCCGCCTCCTGCACGTTTACGGGCCAACCGAGGCGACGACATTTGCGACGTGGCATGAAGTGCGCGCGGTGCCGGAAGATGCCATCACCATCCCCATCGGCCGGCCGATCGCCAACACCGAGGTTTACATATTGGATGCAGAGGGCGAGCCGGTGCCGATCGGGCTGCCAGGCGAGCTCTATGTCGGTGGGCCGGGGCTCGCCGCCGGATATCTCAATCGGCCCGAGCTGACTGCCAAATGCTTTGTCCCGCACCCGCTTGTCAGGGATGCAAAGGTCTATCGCACAGGCGATCGTGTCCGCTATCGCGCGGACGGCGCAATCGAATTCCTCGGCCGGCTGGATAGGCAGGTCAAGATCCGCGGCCACCGCATCGAACTCGAAGAAATCGAGGCCGCGATCGCGCGTCTGCCGCAAGTGCGCGACGCTGTGGTGGCGATGCGCGGCAACACCAGCGAATCGCGGCAAATCGTTGCTTACGTTGTGCGCGCGGAGGTGTCGGGACCGCCGCCTGCCAATCTTTGGAGCGATCTCAAGGCGCTGTTGCCTGAATACATGCTTCCCGCATCGATTGTCTGGCTTAAAGAGCTGCCGCTCAATGCGAGTGGCAAGATCGACCGGCAGGCGCTGCCGGCTGTCATTGCGCCAGATACGCCGCGCGCCGGAGTGCGCGTCTTGCCGCGCGATATGTTCGAACGCATCTTGGTCGCCATCTGGGAGCGGGTGCTCGGCGTTTCCGGGATCGGTGTTTTCGATCATTTCTTCGAAATCGGCGGCCATTCGCTGCTGGCGGCACAGCTTATGGACGAGATTGAGCGCGAAATGGGCTTCACCGCGCCGCTCGCCGCGCTTTTTGTCGATGACACGGTTGCCGGGCTGGCCCGGCTGCTGAGGCGTCCAACGGACCTCGCCACGCCGATCGTGACGATTAACGACGCGGGAATCCGAGCGCCGTTGGTGTTCCTGCATGGTGACCTGTGCGGTGGCGGGTTCTATTGCCGGTCCCTTGCCCGTGCGCTCGGGCCCGACCAACCCATGCTCGTCGTGCAGCCGCACACACTCGACGAACCAGCGCTGCGCGACAGCATCGAGGCGATGGCTGCTGATCGCCTTCGTTCCCTTCGCGCGATCCGGCCGCGCGGACCTTACTGCGTCGGTGGCTTCTGCAATGGCGCGTTCGTCGCCTTCGAGATGGCGCGGCAACTAATCGAGGCGGGGGAGGAAGTTCCGATGGTGGTCGTGATCCAGGCGCGCGCGCCGCACGGCGCTGCCGCAGCTGGGGACGAGCGATACGTCGTCTTCAATAGCGGCGGCGGATATCGCGTCCTGACGCCACACGATCGAGAAAGCGAGACGCAGCTGCAGTATTTGAAGGCGATGGACAAGTATGCGGGCGGCCCGTACAACGGGTGCCTGGTGCTCGTCCGTTCGCGTGAGCGCGACGACACGCCGCGTGACCTCGGCTGGTCCCGACTCGCGGCAACCGTGGAGATTCATGATCTTCCCGGCGACCACGTGACGCTTGTAACCCGCCATGTCGCTGAGCTGGCACAGGTGATCAGTAACGCAATGCACAACGTCTTCGAGCGCACGGGTCCGTGATCATGTGCGTGGCGAGCGAGCAAGCGGTTGACGCCGGCTCCATGGAGGCTGGCTCATGATCGGCGGGGCAGCAGTGGCGCTCCCTCCCGAATTTCTCGAATCGATCGGACGCGAGTTTCCGAGCGACTTCGCCTCGATCGACCCGTCTGACCTAGACACGTACGGCCGAGACTGGACGAAGGTGTTTCCTCCGCGAGCGAGCATCCTGTGCCGTCCGCGCACGACCGACCAGGTTTCCCGCCTGATGCAGTTGTGTGCGCAGCATCGCGTTCCGGTCGTCCCCTCGGGCGGGCGCACGGGCCTTGCCTGCGGCGCACTGGCGACGGGCGGCGAGCTGATCCTGTCTCTCGAACGAATGCGGCGGATGGAACCGGTCGATTCCCTCGGTCGCACTGTCCGCGTCGAGGCCGGGTCCGTGGTCGAAGCAGTGCATCGGCATTGTGCGAAGGCGGGCCTGTTCTGGCCGATTGAGCTGCACTCCACGGGCAGCCAGATCGGCGGCGTTATCGCCACCAATGCCGGAGGAATGCGCGTCGTCCACTACGGGCTAGCCCGCCGTTGGGTCCTTGGCTTGACGGTCGTTCTCGCGAACGGCGACGTGCTCGAGCTCAATGGGGCACTCGAGAAGAACAACCCTGGCGTCGATCTGCGGCAGCTCTTCATCGCCAGCGAGGGAATCCTCGGCGTCATTACCGATGCCACGCTCAAGCTCACCCGTCCCCCTGGCCGGGTCGAAGTTCTGTTGCTTGCCATGCCGTCCTTCGAGGCGGCGCTGCAGGTGTTCGAGCGCGCCCGCGGTGCATCGTTCACATTGATGGCATTCGAATACTTCTCCGGCGGCTGCCTCGCGCATGTGATGCGCCGTCGCCAGCTCAAACCGCCCTTTGACGTGCCGTCGGCTCACTATGCGCTCCTCGAGGTCACTCAGGGCGAAGGCCACGTAGAAGGATGGATGGAGTCGCTGTTCGAGAACGATCTGGTGGCCGCCGCCAGGCTTGCTCAGAGCTCGCAGCAGGCCGAAGAGCTATGGGCCTACCGGCTCAATATCGATGCATCCCTCAACGCTGCCGGTCTCATGCACGGGCACAACATCGCGCTCCCGATCTCGCGCCTTCACGCTTTCTACACCGAGCTCGAAATGTTGCACGCGAGCAGCTATTCTGACCTGGAGCTGTACCTTTTTGCTCATGTGGGCGACGGCACTCTCCAAGTCAGGATCAGCAAACCCGAAGCGCTGGACAAGCGAGCGTTCCTGGCGCGCTGCCATGCTTTCGACACTGCGATGTTCGATCTGCTCCGCGCCCATCGTGGAGGCGTGAGCGCCGAGCACGGGATCGGTCTGCTTAAGAAAGCCTGGCTGGACCAGTCCCGCAGCGCGGCCGAGATCCACCTGATGCGCGCACTCAAGGGGGTGATGGATCCCCTGGGGATCCTGAACCCAGGCAAAGTCCTTTGACCGGCAGCGACTCCGATTCAGGTCGAGCCGATGGCGGCGTCCCGGTTCTGGCGGCTCTGCGACAGCAACCGCTCGACCTCGACCGCGAGCTGCTCAAGAGTTGTATGGGCGTAGATCAGGGTGGGAGGAATCTCGGCGCCGATCAATTGAGAAATCGGCATCATCACCTGAACCGCGGCGATGGAGTCGCCGCCCAGCGCGAAGAAATCGTCACCTGGCGCCACCTTGACTCCGAGGACCTCGGTCCAGATTGCGGCGAGCATTTCGCGAATAGATGCCACGCTTGGTCCTTCGATCTCCGGGTCCATTCTAGTTACTCTGCCTGGCTGGTTTTAAGCTCGAGTCTATTGTATCCGTACACCGATCGCAATTGCGCCGCGATAACCTCGATATAGGGCGGTTGAATCACCGTGAAATGCGTGCCCCCGACCACCTTCTCCCTGAAATCTCCCTTGGTGTAGTTCGACCAATAGCCCCCTGAACCAGGGTCGCCGGACCACCACACAACGATGGGAGCGCGGACGGTGCCCGGTCGGTGATCACGCAGCAGCTGGAAGTGCTTGAGGTAGAGCCGCACCGCGCTGGTGAAGGCGCCAACAGAGATGGCTCCTTCGGGGAACAACCCATGCACCTGACACCAGGTCAACAGATCGGGCCCCACCAGCGACTTCGCGTCCAGCTTACGAAGCTCCGCCCTCGCGCCTTCGAGTTCGGGGGAGAGTCGCAGTTCATGCATGACGCCCATGATCGCGAGCCTCGTGTCATTCGTAACGAATCCCGCAGCTGGCCGCGAATCGATCATCGCGATCTGGTCGACGAGCTCCCCGCGCAGCTCGAGCTCGCGAGCGATGGCATGCCCGATGAAACCGCCCATGGACCATCCGAGAAGGCGGTAAGGTCCGGTCGCACGTACACTTTGGATGACGGTCGCGTAGTCGATGGCCATCGTTTCGATGCTTGGGTGTTCCCGCTCCAGCGCCGCCGAGGCGCGTGATTGGATGGCGAACAGCGGTTGCTCGTCACCCAGCAACGAGCGCAGCCGCAGGTAAGCGGCCACCTGTCCGCCTGCTGGGTGGATGCAGAAGAGCGGCACGCGCTGGCCCGACTCATGGAGCACGACCAGTGGCGCGTTGCCCTTCGCGCGGTCGGATGCCAAGGGCAAGCCTAGTGCTGGCGCTGACTGCGACAGCGCGGACGGTTGCGGGACCTCTGCCGGTTCACGATGTATCTTCGTGGCGAGGTTTGCAGCGAAGTCGGCGAGCGTGGGCCGTGCGAAGAACTCCGCGACCGATGGCGCGACGCCGAGGGTGTCCCTGAGTTCGGACAGGACCTCGATGACCCGCAGGGAATCGAGCCCAGAGTCGAGAAGATTCATGTCGGACGACAATGACTCCGGCTCCCGCCCGAGCACCTGCGCGACGATCTGGCGCAGGTGGTTGGTAAGCTGTTCTGTGCGTTCCTTCAGCGACGCCGCGAGCGGAGGCCGAAGGCGCGCCGCTCTGGGCACCGCGCGACTGAACGGTTCGGCGGCGTTGGCCACCTCGCTTGTCACGCCAAGCGGCACGCTCCAATAACTCTTGCGCTGGAACGGGTAACCGGGCAGCGCCAACCTTCTTCGCGGCTCGTCCTGGTAGAATCCGCGCCAGCTCGGGTCCACGCCGCGCGCGTAAAGAGCGCCGAGGCTCTCGAGCATTTGCTCCCACGCACTCCGATCCCGTCGCAAGGACGGCAGCCAGAGCTGACCGTCCGCCCGCCCGGCCAGGTGCTGGCGGGCCATTCCCAGGAGGACGGGATTCGGTCCGATCTCGAGGTAGCTGTTGCAGCCCTCAGCGAGCAATCGATCGACTGCAGCGGCAAACTGAACGGGCTCGCGCAACTGGCGGCGCCAGTACCCAGGACGAGAGATCTCCTCATAGGTGGCGAGCGATCCGGTCAGCGTCGAAACCAGCCCCAACCGCGGCGGCGAGAATGCGAGCCTGGAAACGAAACGCTCCCATGTATCCAGGACCGGATCCATGAGCGGCGAATGGTATCCGTAGGCGACCGCCAGCCGACGGTTGATGATTCCACCGGCGGTCAAAGTCCGCTCAATCTCGGCAATGGCGTGCGCGTCTCCGGAGATCACGGTAGCCTCGCGGCCGTTCTCCGCAGCGATCGCGACGCGGTCGCAGTGCGCACCAATCGACTGCTTGGCGCACTGCACGGTGGCGACAAGCGCCAGCATCGCCCCACTGGGCGCCATTTCCTGGGTCAGTCGCCCGCGCTCGGCGACGAGGCGCAAACCATCCTCCAGAGAAAACAGCCCCGCGACGCATGCAGCGACGTATTCACCCAGACTGTGCCCAATGACGAGATCAGGCTCTACTCCCCACGATCGCCACAGCTCGGCCAGGGACCATTCAAACGCGAACAGCGCAGGCTGCATCAACGCGGCATTGTCTCCGGCGGGGCCGTTTGCTGCATCCGGGGCGGCGTCGTGGTAGAGCACATCCAGCAAGGGGCAAGGTAGCAAGGGCTGGAGGATCTCAGCGCAGCGCTGCAGCGCCGCCCGAAACGTGCTCTGGGTTTCGTAGAGCTGTCGGCCCATGCCGGGATGCTGCGATCCCTGTCCAGTGAACAGGAAGGCCAGCTTCGGACGTTTGGAGCGCCCGCCCTTGGTTGCCGCCCGCGCTGCGCGCGTCGCCAGGCGCTCGCTCGCCGCCTGGGCGGTCGAGGCGACGACGGCGAGCCGGTACGGAAAGTGGGCACGACCGGCGTTGGTAGTGAAGCACACATCCGCGAACGCCAGGGTGCGACCGCGCTCAAGATACGCGGCGTAGGTTTTCGCGAGCTCTTCGAGAGCGGGCTCCGTCCGCGCCGACAGACACATCAGGTGAGGTCGGTCGGCTTCAGCGGGCAAACTGCGCGGCGCAGGCCATTCAGCTGGCGGTTCCTCGACCAGGACATGCGCATTCGTGCCGCTGAATCCGAGCGAGGTCACGCCGGCTAAGCGGCGACGGCCCGCTATGCTGGGCCATGGCTGCAGTGACGTCGGCATGCTGAAGGAGTGCGAAAGCGGCTCGAGGAGCGGGTTTAGCTGCTTGAGATGGAGCAGCGGCGGAATCTCGCAGTGCTCGAGGGAAAGAGCAACCTTGGCCACTGCCGATGCCCCGGCAGCGGCCTCGACATGGCCGATGTTGGTCTTCACCGAGCCAATGATGAGTGGGTGCGCCCGCTTCTGCCCGAGCACAGCCAGAGCGGCCTTCACCTCGATCGGGTCGCCGAGAGGCGTGCCGGTGCCATGGGCCTCGAGATAGTCGACCTCTGATGCCTCTGCCCCAGCGTCTTTCAGCGCGGCATCGATGACCGCCTGTTGCGCGACCCCGTTTGGGGCCGTCAGGCTCTGACGCCGGCCATCGTGGCAGACCGCGCTGCCGCGGATGACTGCAATGATTCGATCGCGGTCTTCGAATGCGAGCGACAACGGCTTGAGGACGACGATGACGCATCCTTCGCCCCTGCCGTAGCCGTCGGCGCTCGCGTCAAACGCCTTGCAGCGTCCGTCCGCGGCGAGGGCTTGAATGGCTGACAGGTACACAAAGGGCCTCGGCGAGGTCATTACGTTGACGCCGCCTGCAAGGGCGACATCACATTCCCCGTTGCGCAGGCTCTGCACCGCGAGGTGTATCGCAACCAGCGATGAGGAGCATGCCGTATCGACCGCGAACGAGGGGCCGTGTAAATTCAGGAACTGCGAGACTCGTCCAGGAGCCATGCAGGGCATCACGCCGAGGAAGTTGGCACTGGGGTAGGTGGAACCCGTGATGCCAAAAAACACGCCGGCGGATCCCTTGCTCAGGCTGTAAGGGTCGTGGCCGGAGTGCTCCAACGCCTCCCACGAGACTTCGAGCAAGAGCCGATGCTGTGGATCCAGCCCTTTCGCCTCCGAAGGCGTGATACCGAAGAAGTCGGCGTCAAAGCGGTCGACGTTGTCGATGAACGAACCGCAGCGTGTATACGTCTTGCCGGGGGTGCCGCGCACCGGATCGTAGAACTGCTCGACATTCCAGCGTTCGGGAGGGACGACGCGTGCGCTGTCGACGCCGTCACGAAGCGACCTCCAGAATGCTTCCGGATCGGCGAGCGTCCCTTCTTTCCCCGGCAAGCGACAGCCGATGCCGACGATGGCCACGGGCTCGCGATGCGTCGATCGCCTGCTGGACCTGGAGGTTACTGCCGCGTTCGTGGAGGCAAACAGTTCCTTGAGGAGTTCGTCACAGACGTCAGCGACCGTGGGGTGATCGAAGGTCAGGGTGGGCGACAGCGGCCGGCCGGTCGCGACGCTGAGTGAATTCGCAAGCTCGACGGCGGCGAGAGAGTCCAGGCCAAGCTGACTGAAGGTTGCCCTGCTGTCGAGGTCCAATTCGAGGGGTGTCGTGGTCGCCCGGTGCAGAACAAGCCGCAATTGTCTCTCAATCTCCTCCCTCAGCATCGCCCGCCGCTCAGCGGGCGGCGCCAACCGAAGACCATGAATCAATTCTGTCTCAACGATGGCGGCGCGCCTGGCAAGGACCTCCTCACGCAGCAACTGCGTCTTGATCTTGCCAAGCTCGGTTTTGGGGATGCTTTCGAAGAACAGGACGCTCGCCGGGACCTTGCGCCTGTCGAGATTCGCTCGAAGATGCGCAAGGACATCTTGCTCCGCAATTTGCGCTCTCGCGGCGGGAACGACACAGGCGACCGCTTCCTCACCAAGGAACGAATGCGGGAGCCCGACGACAGCGCATTCCCTCACACCGAGGCGCAGGACGGCGTCGACTATTTCCTGGGGGTTGATTTTCACCCCGCCTTGGCTAATGAGTTCCTTGACCCGACCGGTGACAAAAAGCTCGCGATCGGCGTCGAGATAGCCGATGTCTCCGGTAGAGAACCACCCATCGCTCTCGTTGCGCTTCGAGGCCTCGTCGCCAGGACGATAGGCGGCGCTCACCCAGTGGTTCTTGAACTGAATCTCTCCGGCCTCGCCCGGCGCCAGAGGTCGACCGTCGGCATCGACGAATCGCACGTCAATGGTTGCAGGCAGGCGGCCGGCAGAACCCGGCTTGGCATTCAACGCCCCCAGCGTTACCCCCGGTACCTCCGTCAGGCCGTAGCTGACGACCAGGCGCTTCTTGAACTTCGCCTCAAACCGCTCGACAAGCGAAGCCGAAACGAAGGCCCCCCCAACGACGATCGTCCGCAACGAAGTGAGATCGTATCCCCCGATCTCGTCCTCTCTGAGCAACGCTTCGCACATCGCGGGCACAAGCACTGTCGTCGTGACGTGGTGCCGAGCCACTGCAGACAGGAACTGGCGTGCCTCGAACGCATCCTGACAAACGATTGTGCTCTTCGAAACGAGCCTCAAGAAGAAGAAGCTTGCGCCCAGCGCGTGCGCTGGCGGGAGCACCATCAGCCGTACCACCGGCCTGACGGCAGCACTGCTCATGCTCTGCGCCTTGCGGAATGGGTAGCGTGCGGCGACCTCCCCGTGGCTATAGACAATGCCCTTCGGAGCACCGGTCGTTCCGCTCGTATAGATGATCTGAGCGGCGTCATCGGGGGCACGGGGTACGGGTTCAAGCAGGGGCGTGTCGCATTCGAGCAAGCGCGCAATGGGATGCGATCCCGGTGCCGCTGTCCGATTCCCGCCGTCGGCATCCGCGACGATTTGGAGAGGGATGGCAGCAGTGGTCAGGGAGGCGAGCCGAGCGGAGGTGGCGAACGCGCCCTTTGCGGCGCAGTGGGCGATGACCCGGTCGACCTCCGAGACCTGGGAATCGGGATACAAGACTACGGGTACGCCTCCGGCGCGTAGGACCGCCGTGAACGCGACCATTAGCTCAAATCCACTCGGCAGCAGCAGGACCATGCGATCGCCAGGTGCGAGGCCCAGTTGCACCAGCGCACCGGCCAAGCGACAGCAGGAGTCATGCAGCGCACGGCTCGTCCACGTGCGATCCCCAACGACGAGCGCGTCGTAATCACCGTAGGTCCGGAGGTTCTCGTCCTCTAAGCACGCGATGTTCATGGTTTTCGGACGAATCTCCCCCAAGAGACGACTAGCAATGCCAGATTAAACCAAAACGCGCCTACAGCGAAAGCGCGCTCGCGACGCCCTGTGTGCGGTTTCGCTCGGGACGATATGTCGACTGCACTTCACCACCCGATGGACTGCACGCACATCGTTCTCTGGCGAAAGCTACTGTCCTGGCATATCAGCGACGAAGGACGCCTTCCTCCGATTGCTCAGGCAGCCATAAGGTGATGGCAGGACCGGTAAGAGCGTGGCGTAGCAAGTCCTGGGACTCGCAACGCGCGCCGCGTGGCTTCCGGGGCATTGACTGACCGCTTGACAAACCGGAGGCGAGCATCTATGGAGATCGACGATCATGATCGAAGACGCCATGAATGGAGGGCGCGCCATGGTGGACTCGGTGCTCGCAAGCCTGTCGCATCTGTCCGAAAAGCTGCCCGCAGTCGAGGATCGGAGCGGCGTATGGACGCGGGGAGATCTCCGCCGCGGTGTTCAGTATGCTCATGCCTACTTTTCCCGCATCGGCATCCGCCCCGGCAGCCGCGTCGCAATCGTTACCGGTGACGACAAACGCGTGGTCGCCGCCCTGCTGGGGGCGCGGGCTGCGGGTGCGCTGGTATGCCCCATCGATCCAGCGGGCGCCGAAGGTCAGGTGGCACGAATTCGCCCCCGTTTGGTGGTCGCTGTCGGGCGCGTGCCCGGCGTCGATGCGATCGACGTTGGGGCACTCTTCGTTGAGCCTGCCCCTCCCATCCCGGTTGCGCGGGGTGGCGCGTCCGCTTGGGGTGTCGCGACCTCGGGCTCAAGCGGGCCGCCGAAGACGGTGGTCCTCACGGAGAACTCCGTCGCGCACGTTACCGCCGCGATACAAGAGCTCGTCCGATACACCCCGCAGGACCGCGTTCATGGGGGGCTTCCCCTGCACCATACGTACGGGCTGTCTCAGTTGTGGCTGGCAATCGCTTCGGGCGCGTGCCTCTACCTGCCGGGGGGGCAACCGACGCAAGCCGGCCTGCGGCGCTGGCTGGGCGGCGCGACGGTGTTGCCGACGATTCCGTCGAAGCTGAGGCTCTTGTACGAGCTGGGTGCCCGGCCCGAGGCCAGGCTGATTACCCTGGCCGGTCAAGCGGCCGAGCCCGACACGCGGAAGCTGTTGGCGTCCTGGCAGCTCTCCTCGACCTACCTGTACTTTTACGGACTGACCGAGGCGACCACGCGCGTGTTGTGGCTCGGACATGAAGAGTTCTTCCAGCGCCCACGTGCCACGGGCCGACCTATTCGAGGTGTACGGGCGTGGGTCGAGGCGGACGGAGAGCTGTGGGTCGAGGGGGCCAACGTCGCGGCTGGCTATCTGAACGATCCTGCTGCAACTGCCCTCCGCTTTCCCGAAGGAAAACTGAGAACAGGCGACTATTTCGAGGTCGAAGGGGACTTGTTCAACTATCTGGGGAGGGTCGACGGAATCTTCAAACGCTTCGGCGAAAAGGTGATTCCGGAGCAAGTCGAAGCCGCAATCGAGTCACACCCTGACGTGCTCAGGTGTCTGGTCACGCCCGAGGCCGGACCCGGCGGAGAAGCCGTGCCGGTCGCCTGGGTCGTTGGCCGAGGTGGTTCTGGCGACGGATCGGCGCTGATCCGCCACGCGCGCAGGCTGCTTCCGCCGGTCATGGTTCCAACCGCAGTGCGCTTCGTGTCCTCGCTGCCGACCACTCCCAACGGCAAGCTATTGCGCCGGGCACCCGAGCCACCGCCACAAATGCAGGCCAACCGCCTCAAAGGCGCAAGGCCCGGCCGAGTCGAAATCGAGGCGTGGCTCCGCGAAGCGCTCGGCAAAATACTCGGGGTTTCTGCAGCGGCGATCGAGTCAACCCGCCCACTGGCTGAGTACGGGTTGGATTCGCTGGGCAGCGTCGATCTGGTCGCCTCGTTGGGGCAATGGCTTGGCGAAGCTGTTTCCTACTCGGTCGTATGGAGCCACCCCACGCTCGCGGCGCTGAGCGAGCACCTCGCAGAGTCGCCGGCGTCGGACATGCTGCAACTGAGCGAGCAGGCATTGCATGCCCAGCGGTGGTCTGCCCCGATTATTCATCGGTCACCCGGCGCTTCGACATCCGTCTCAGAGCTCGAACGGCGGCGCCTGCAGCTGTCGCGTAACGCTCCAGATTGCGACGGGCGCAACGTCTGGTTGGGGGGCGAGGCTGACGGAGCCTTCCAGCCCGAAATCTTCACTGCCGCGCTCGGCGAGTTTGTGGCGCGGCACGACGTCTTGCGCTCGAAGTTTTCGTTCTCGGGCGGGAGGGACACGAAGGTCATCCTTGCGCGTGTGCCAATCGATGTTCGCCTGCACGACCTCACCGGGCTGCCGGAGGCGAGCCGCCGGCGGGACGGCCTGTCGATCTTGATCAACGAGGTCAGGCAGGTGTTCGACCTCGCCAGCGCACCGCTGCTCAAGGCGGCAGTGGTGAAGCTGGCGGAGCGACGCTACCTCTTCCTGGTCGTCTTCGATCACGTGATATCGGACGCGGCTTCGGTTGGCCTTGCCTGGTCGGAACTGCGTACCATCTACTCGGCGATTGCGTCCGGAAGGGACCTGCCGCCGCGGCCGACCCTGCAATACGCCGATTTCACCGACTGGCACGAGCGGTTGCTGGCGAGCCCGCACGCCGATCGGCTCAAGGAGCATTGGGCGCGCCACCTCGCGGGGAGGGCTCCGCCGACCCGACACGCCGTAGGCGGGCCGCGGGGCGGGGAGATACCGGACGCGCGCAGCGACACCGTGCGGTCACCTTTTCCATGCCACTGCGTGTTCGTTGACATCCCGGATGCCGTGAGCGCAGAGGCCGGCCGCACCGCGATGCGGCATGGATGCACGTCATTTGTATTTTACTATGCGGCCTTCGCCCTGCTTTTGGCGAGGGCATTCGGCGACTTGGACGTCACGATATCGAGCTCCTACGACTTGCGAAATCGTGAACGCGAGCTTCGGGATATGGTGGGAATGCTCACCAACACCTGTGTGCTCAGGATCAATCTGGGAGGTGTCGCAACGCTTGCCGAGCTGCTGGGGCGGGCGAGGAAGGAAGTCTCACGGATGATCGCGGGCAGTGACCTGCCGCCGACGCTCTATCCCGCGACCGATGTCTTTCAAGTGCTCTTCAACTACGTCGAGGTGGGCCAATCCAGAACGTCGACGGCATGGGACGGCTTCAACACGCGCACACTGGGTCGCGCCGCATTGTCGACGACTGAGTATCCCTATCGGAACAGCCACGATCTGATTTTCGTGCTTCGCAACGACGCCGGAAGGGTTACCGGTGCCATCGTCGCCAACGCGGCTCTATGGTCAAAATCTGGCGCCCAGGAGATAGCTTCCGCATATGGGGAGCTGCTGCATCGGGTGACCGAGTCAGGCGTGGACCTTAGGGAATTGCTGTCGATGCGCCTCTCGTACAACTGAGCTGGGGGCACATCACGCCCTTTGCCCGGTGCTGAACGCTCTACCGTCTTCCCGACGCATTCGGTCTCACCGTTTCGGCTCTCTGCGGTAGGAGCGCTACGGCACTGACAATAACAGCCGCGAGCACCGCCGAGGCGGCGTAGCGGCTAAGCGCAAGGCCGCCGTGGGAGTGCGGCTTGTCAAGCAAGTCACCTAAGGTGGCGCCAAGCGGCCGCGTGAGAATGAACGCGGTCCAGAAGAGCAGTGCGCGTGAAATCCTTGTGTGGTAGTAGGCAAGGCCTACCGCGAGGATTCCGGCCGCGAAGACCACTGCGGCCCCTTCATAACCCAGACCTGCCGAATCGGCCATCCAATCGCCTAGCGCCGTACCGAGCGTTTGGGAGAAGAAAACAGTGACCCAGTAAAACACTTCCGCCTTGCGAGACTCAATTCGATTGACGGCAATCGATCCCATTGTCCAGTGCCACAACGCCAGCGAGGCGAGCAGCAGCAGGAACAAGGCAGTCGCGCCGCCGGCGTAGCCGATGCCCAACGAGCGATCCATTAGGTCGGCAAGCGTCGTGCCTGCAGTTGTGGTCGCAACGATTACGCCCCAAAAGAGGAACGGATGGAACCGCTTCGCCGCAACCTGTGCGCTGATGACGACAATGAAGATGCTGGCGAAGATCGCGGTACCAACAAGATATCCGAGGTTCATTGACATTGTCACCGCATCGCCGCCGGTTTCCCCGAGAGTCGTCGCGAGGATCTTCAGAAGCCAGAAAAGCAAGGTCACCTCGGGGACCTTACTCAGCACGTAGCGCCTGGTGTCATGTTCCATAGCATGTGTTCAAGCAAGAACCGAGTTAGGATGACAGCGCACACCGTAGTGAAGTTCCACCGGCTCGTCGCCTCACGCCGGCGCCTTCATCGCTAGTCGTGCCGCAGCCTCACTCGGCCCTACCACCGCCGAAGAGTGATAACGGGGATGTCTCCAGACAACTGGGGATAGCGGACAGTGACGGAGAGGGCGCGACTCCAACCAGCATTGCTCTAACTGGTAGCGTGCGGGGGGCTCTGAGGCCTATTTCTTGGCCCGGCGTCGGGTACCGGGCAACCACGCGGTCGACGCGCAGAGTGTAAAATTGTGGCGTGGGCAAAACGGGAGAGCCCCATGAAAGACGTCGAACGCCTCAAATACCTGAAACTTGTTCTCCGGGTCATTGCGGTCATCTCCATTTTTGGCCTTTATCCGCTTACGGTTTTCTGGCCCTCCGGGTGGTCCTGGTCGAGCGGGCGGTCGGAGTATCTGGAGATGATCATCGCCATTTACGCGACCTTGGGTGTGTTTCTGCTCATCGCCGCCCGCGAACCGCATCAACATCTCGGTCTGATTTCCTTCACCATCTGGTCAAGCATCGTGCATGGTGCAGTAATGGCAGTCCAGTCCGTGCTCAATCCGTTGCACGTTCATCATCTCTACGGCGACGTGCCTGCGTTGTTGGTCATTGCCGGCGTTCTTGCATTCCTTTCGCCCGAGGCAATTCGTTTGCCCTTCACCCGCCATGCGGTCTAAGCGCTCGCATATGGACGCCCCACTGGCGACGCTTCCCGGGTTTGCTCGGTTCGGGCGCAGAGCGAAACTGAATTGACCTTGCTGCACCGGGGCAACGGAGATCCAGCGCGTCTTATGAAGGTATTCTGAGGCTGTCACACGTGTCTAAGTTCTGCCAGTTGCAACCGGTTGCAGCTGGGATCAGAATCCTCGGAGCCGTATTAGTAAATCATTGCAACGCCGAGGCTGCACGGTCACAAATGAGGGAAGAGGGACATGGTTAGCGACCAAGTGTGGGCACCACGTATGCTTAGCGTGCTGCGTATCGTCGCGGCGCTACTATTCATGTTGCACGGGACCGCAAAGCTGTTCCAGATGCCGCATCAGGCAATGTTCGACAACCTCCAATTGATGTCGCAATTGGGACTCCAGGGCGTGCTGGAAGCCGGAGGAGGCTTGCTCCTGCTGATCGGGCTGTTCAGCCGACCAGTTGCGTTCGTTCTATCGGGGGATATGGCGGTCGCGTACTTCATTGCGCATTGGCCGAAAAGCTGGCTGCCGACCCTCAACGGTGGCGATCTTGCCGTTCTATTCTGCTTTGTGTTCCTCTATCTGTTTGCTGCGGGTCCGGGTCCCTGGAGCATCGATGCGTGGCGCCGTAGCAGCTAGCAACGAAGCCATTCTTTCACTGCGGCGGTTGGTGTTTCGATCACGATACATCCCAAGACCTCGAAGGACGTCGGCACTTGGTCCCCGCAAGCGGCCCAAATAGGTGGTTAACGAGCTATCGATATGTGACACTGCTCTGGCGATGGCTTAAGCGTTTCTGAGCGTGGCGTTGGCAGCTCGTGAAGATAAAGAAACCGCAAATCGCACTTTGCAGGCGAGAGCATCCGCAATGTTCACCCGATTGACGGCCGCGGCCGCTACCTTGGCCACAGCTCTCGCGCTTAACGGATGTGGCGGCGGTTCGAGTGCCGGCGCGGGCAACTCGACGCCAAGCTATTTCGATCCAACCGTATACTCGAGTGCCGCCAGCGCCTCGCTTGCGCAAACCAAGGAGCTGGGTGCTGTCACCCATCACCAAATCATCGTCGGTGGAGCCACGCTTAGCTATACCGCCACTGCGGGGCATCTCACGGCCGCCAACCCGATATCCGGCGCCCCGGAAGCATCCTTTTTCTATGTCGCCTACACGCTGGATAACGAGGACCCGACGACGCGCCCGGTAACTTTCTTCTATAACGGCGGGCCCGGGTCGTCCACCGTCTGGCTGCACCTCGGTTCGTTCGGTCCGAGGCGCCTCGAGACCGGCGATCCGGCGACTACGGAACCGGTCCCGTTTCCACTCGTCGACAATTCGGACAGCATGCTCGACATCTCGGATCTTGTCTTTGTCGATGCCGTTGGAAGCGGCCTGTCCGAAGCGATCGCGCCCCAAACCAACCAGAGCTTCTGGGGCGTGGATGCTGACGCGATCGCATTCCGAGACTTTGTCCTGCGCTACCTCGCCGCTAACAATCGTGCCGCATCTCCGACGTTCCTGTTCGGCGAGTCCTATGGCACCACGCGCAGCGCCGTGTTGTCCTCCCTGCTCGAGACGGCGGGCATCCACCTGAATGGCGTCGTCCTGCAATCGTCGATTCTGAACTACAACACGAATTGCGGCGTCGTACCCAACACCATCGTCAGTTGCGCCGGTTATGTTCCGACTTACGGCGCCGTCGGAGCCTACTACAACTTGGACGTCCCCAACCCAGCGGATGCGATACTGCCCGACTTCGTCGCGCAGATGCGCACCTTTACGACCAGCAGCTATGATCCCGCCATCGCCCAGTTCCTCCTAATGGCAGTCCCGCCAAGCGCGGCATTGCTGACCCAGTTGTCGGATACGACCGGCATTCCGACTTCGAAATGGCAAGCCAGATTCAACTTGGATCCAGGGTTCTATCAGACGAACCTGCTCTCGGGAATATTGATTGGACTGTACGACGCACGGGTGTCTGCGCCAGTCGGAAGCCCGCTTGCGATCGACGGCGACCCGTCGAGCACGTTTATCACTTCATCGTTCGTCACGACGATAGGCACTTACCTTACATCGGAATTGCAGTACACCAATCCATCGACCTACACGGCTCTTAGCGACGCGATCCAAACGTGGGACTTCGCGCACGACGGGCTCGCGCTTCCCGACGTCATCCCCGACCTCGCCACTGCGATGGCGGTGAATCCCAAGTTGCAGGTACTCGCTCTGAACGGATACCATGACTTGGTTACGCCGTTCTTCCAAACCGAGACGGATCTGGCGCGGTTGGGCACGAACTCCAATATTCAGAAAACATTTTATCGCGGTGGGCACATGACCTACCTTGACGATGGGTCGCGCGTTCTGGAAAAGGCCGACCTTGTCCAGTTCTACCAGCGCGCCACCAAGTTGCAGTAGGTCGGAGCGAACGAGCCTTGGAATGACACGACCGGTCAACTGCCCGATCTCACGCCGGTTGGCTTGTGTGGCCTTGGGCGCCGCTCAACTCGCGTTTGGGGCGGTCGACGTCTTAGCAGCGGAACCGATCTCCGCCACGATGGAGCAACCGTTGCGCGATCCATGGGTGCCTCCTGACGCGCGCAAGCCGTCCGCGACAGCGCCGACCGAGGGGGCGGCGCTGCGGGCGCAGGTGGAACGCAAGCTGAAACAGGATTTCGACGCTGCCGACCTGAGCCACGCCGGAGCGCTAACCAGGCAGCAGGCGGCTTCCGCGGGTATGGGGTTCATTGCGCAGCATTTCGACGAGATCGATCGCCAAAAGGCCGGGGCGGTTCGTTTCGACGACGTCAAGCGCTACCTCGTTGAACACGGGGCAGCGCTCAACTAGCTGGCGTCACTTCGTCGCGCCCTTCGGGTTTTCCGCCATTGCGCTAGTCGGCCGCATGGGCTGCAAGCCAGCCCTCGGACCGCGGACTGTCCTCACCGCCCCGTCCATCCGGCCGAAGATTCCCATCTTGGGGCCCCGCAAAGTACGAAAAACTTGACATAATGTATTTAATACTGTACATTGTGTCTCGTAAAATTGACAATCAAAAGGGGCCTTTCATGTCCTTCCGCGAGAAGAGTGCCTGGATATCCATGCTATCGATGCTGGCCATTTATGGCTTTTACTTCTGGTCGGTCATTCACGCCGGGCCGCAGCCGGGCGGCTTCCACTTCGGCGGGCTGCTGGAGACGATCATCGCGCTCGTGATTGTGCAGACCGTGCTGACGATTGGGGTCGCCATCTTCAAGCCTGCGGACGCGAAGGCGCCACGCGACGAGCGCGACAAGCTGATCGAACTCAGGGCTATGCGGGTCGCGTATAGCGGGCTCGCGACGAGCGTCGCACTCGCCTGTTTTTTCGGCGCGTTCGATCCGCCGATCGTGTTCAACACGAATTCCCTGCTGTTCATTCTTGTTACAGCCGAGATCCTGCGCTCCGCCTGCCAGATCGTGCAATACCGGCGCGGCGCCTAACATGGGCGCGATCCGCAACGAAATCAGACGACTGCGTTTCGAACATGGAGAGATGACGCAACAGGAGTTGGCCGAGAAGATCGGCGTCACTCGCCAAACAGTGAACGCTATCGAACTGGGAAAGTACTCGCCGTCATTGGACGCGGCATTCCGAATCTCGGCCGTGTTCGGCAAACCGCTCGAAAGCGTATTTCACTATTCCGACAACTGAAGAAACCCAGTCTTCGACGGCCGGCACGGGGACCTGCGCCATCATCGTCTGGCTTGCTGCTTTGGCCACGCCGTTGACCAACTCGGCGCGGCGGCTTGACCGCGCGAAGTTCTAGGTAGTGATTGCAGGGCGCTGACTTGGTCCCAGTCCAGTTTATCCAATGCTAGGCTGCTTCAGATGATATTGCCCGGCCCATGAGCCCCATAGAGACTGCATTTCGCGCACCGATAGCCCATCCGGATGACTCGCCCTGAAGGAAGGCTCCGCAGAGGCGGTGCTTAATACCGGCTGCTTCCGATGATATTGCCCGGCCCATGAGCCCCATAGAGACTGCATTTCGCGCACCGATAGCCCATCCGGATGACTCGCCCTGAAGGAAGGCTCCGCAGAGGCGGTGCTTAATACCGGCTGCTTCCGATGATATTGCCCGGCCCATGAGCCCCATAGAGACTGCATTTCGCGCACCGACAGTCCGTCCGGATGGCTCTGGCGCCACGCCAAAGGCCCGTTATCGGCCAGAATCATACTGCTAGCGTTGGCGAGCGCCATACCTGAGGTACCGGCAATAACCACGGCTGCCACCACCAGGCTCGTGCCCATCGATATCTTGCGCTTCATGATTGCTCCTTGCCAAATTGAGAGTTAAGCAATCGAACCAGCTGCAGAGCATCCGAAAGAATCGGATGTTTCACGTGTACGTTTGAACGGCTCCAGAGAAGTCTGGTTCCGTAGATCAAAGAGCTGACCGTTTGAGTACGCTTCATCGGCCGAATCGCGTACTGGCGCGAAACGACCTTGCGCAATGAAGTGTCCAAGTTAAATTTGCGGCAGACTTCCAGAGGTGCGTGATCCGTTCGAACCTGGGGTCGTTTTGGCGACGCTAACGCGTTGCATCAGGTAGGAGCGGGTCCTACAGATCGCGCCACGCGCGATCTTCTCGCTCAGTGTCAAATCGGTAGTTGTGGCGGTCTGGCCGACGAGAGTGCTCATCGTCTGCGATGTTCCCTGCCTGACGCCACCTAGGCCATGGCCGCTGACAACATCGAAAATTCAAAAGGCCGCTTTCGCGGCCGCTTGAGAGTGGGTAAGTGGTAGCGAGCGAGGGACTGGCCCACCGGCAACTTGCGTGGCACTTCGCGGGCGTTTACGGGTCCAAACGCGGAGGGCCTCAAGAACAAATGTCCGAAACTATGAGCCTACCTATGAGCCTACATCAGGGGCCTGAAACTATGACCTCGCATCGCGCCCTGTGGGCCGGCCGGATAATGAGTGCATTTGTCGTTATCGCTCTGATGGCAGATGGGACTATTCAGCTTTTCGCGCCGGCACAGATCGCGAGCGTGTTGCAGGAAACCGGGTTCGCGATGGAGGTGACCCGCGTCGTGGGTCCGATCATCCTCGCCTGCGCCATCCTTTACGCTATCCCAGCTACCGCCGTCCTCGGCGCGATCCTAGTGACTGGCTTTCTGGGAGGTGCCATCTGCGCCCATGTCCGCATCGGTGAGTTGGGGTCGCAGCCGGAACTCATTTCCCTGCTTCTGGGCGCGATGACATGGGGCGGCCTTTACGCGCGCAATCCCCGTATCCGGGCGATTCTGCCGCTCATCCGTTGAACCAAGAGGGGCATTGTTCTGTCCCTAAAGATCAGGAGAAAACGCATGTTTTTGGTGATGGGAATTACCGGAAAAGTGGGCGGCGCAACTGCGAAACACCTATTGGCACAAGGCAAGGAAGTACGCGCGCTCGTCCGCAATCGCGAAAAGGCGGCTAATTGGGCGGACCAAGGGGTGGACCTGGTAGACGGTGATTGGAATGACTCGGCAGCCATCGAGCAGGCGCTCAAAGGCGTTGAAGGGGCGTTTACTATGTTGCCGGCTGTATGGGCGCCCTCGCCTGACTACAAAGAAGCAAAGGGCGTGATTGCAAACTATGTCGAGGCGCTGACCAAGGCAGCGCCGCCGCGGGTGGTCGCGCTCTCATCAATGGGTGCGAATAGAACCAACGAGCTGGGGATGATCACGGCCTTGTCGCTTCTGGAGCAAGGTTTTCGCAACCTGACATCCCCAATCGCATTTGTGCGCGCAGGCGGTTTCTTCGAAAACTTCCTCTACGGCTTGCAGGTCGCCCAGGGCGGAACGCTACCGGTCTACTACAATCCGACAAACCGGAAATCGACCATGGTCGCGACGAACGACATCGGCGCGGAAGTCGCAACCCTCTTGACCGGGCCAGCCTGGTCAGGACAGCGCGTCGTCGAGCTTGGTTCGATGGTCAGCGCGGATGAAGTCGCGGAGCAATTGGGTGAAGTCCTGAATCTCGACGTGAAAGCCTTTGCAGTCCCGCGTGCTGGGTGGGCGGAAGCGTTCGAACAATTCGGCATCCCGAAGGGCCACACCGGACCTGCCGAAGAAATGTTTGAGGCCGTGAATGCAGGATGGATGGACCTCGGAGTCGAGGGTACGGAGCACGTAGCGGGTACGACGTCCGCACGCGACGTCTTTCGCGGCGGCCTCGGCGAAAAGTAAGACGGTCGCGCTGGCGCAGGCGGCTCGAAAGGGTTGAACGGCTGCATGCTCGTTGCCGTGACCTGCCGAATCTCCGGCGCGCCAGTAATCTCCCAATCCCCGTAGCGGCGTTGTATCGCCGGCACCTGTAGCTTGTGCCGGGCGCGGACCCAATGACCCGTGACAGGGTGCCGGAAGCGGAAGGGGTATAGCGCGGGCGTGGACATCGCCGCTCGCTATATCTGTACCCGTCGACACCCTGATACGTCTGGTTCTCCGACGCAGCGCCGGGCACCGAACTGTTCCAATACATGTGCAGCTACAGCGGACGCCTGTGGGGAGAAGAAAAAGACGTGTGCCCCATCAATTTCGTTGTGGTAGACCTCCACCCCCTGCGGCACGCCTGCAGCGCGGTATGCCTTCTCGAAGTTGTCCATCAGGCCTCCGGCCCCTAGTTTGGCGACATCGCTCGCGGGAATCAGCACACGATGCCAGCATGGACCCTTCGGTGGCAGCCTCAGCTTCATGCGGCAATTCTGGCGCGACGGCTGCGGCCCCGCCAGTACGACGGGTAGTATCCTCCGCGCGCGGCGTACACAAGCGGTGATGGGCTGTGCCTAACGCCTAGTTGCGGACGAGTCCGGCAGGCGGTCAGGGCCGGGCGCTTGTTAACCCCGGTGTAACCCTGCCGGGATAGCCAAAGGCCTGCATTCTTGCAAGCCATTGTGAGCGGCCCGACACATAGTTTACAGGGCGTACCGTAGGTACCGCCCGTAACCCACGTGTCCGGGCCGTACATTGATTTAACTGGTAGCGAGCGAGGGACTCGAACCCCCGACCAAAGGATTATGATTCCTCTGCTCTAACCAGCTGAGCTAGCTCGCCGAAGGGGCAACATTATCTGGGATCGGCCCGTGCCCTGTCAAAACTCCTCATGCCATGGCCCGGCGCAGGAGCCGCAGCAAGGGCCCGATCATTGGCAGCTTGGCGTAGAGTTCTTCGGCGGCGTCCCAGTAGTCACGGTGATAGCCGACCTTGCCATCGGCGGTCAATTTGATGTGCGAGGCACCGTGAATGGCCCGCACCCGACTCGCTCGCCAGCGCTTGATGCGGAAAGTGAAATCCCAGATGAGGAACGCGCCATCGCGGTCAGCGACGGTTCCGGTCACTCGAAACCGGCAATCGTCGAGCTGCTCGAACATGCGCGCATAGACACGCGCGATTGCAGCAACACCGTGCACTTCGTTAAACGGATCTCGGAAATAGGCGTCGAGCGCGTAGATCTCGTCGATGCGTGCAACGTCGCCCGGAGCGATGTGCTCGAAGAACGCGATAACTCGCGCCAGCGCTGCGTCGCTCACAGGCCCGTCGCCTTGCGGATCAGCGCGAAGTACCAGCGATAGGGCAGGATGCGCAGGCACTTGAGCTGGCGGGTGAACACTTTCGGGAAATCGATCTCGAACTCGCCTGCAGCAAGGCCCGCGACGATTGCAGTCGCAGCCTCTTCGGCCGTGATCAGGTGCGGCATGCGGAACTCATTCCTGTCCGTAAGCGGCGTCTTGACGAAGCCAGGATTGATGAGATAGACGCCGAGCCCTTTCGCATGCAGATCGAGGTAGAGTGTCTCGGCGAAATTGATCAGGGCCGCTTTCGATGCCCCGTAAATCAACGCCTTGGGCAGGCCGCGGTAACCGGCGACGCTGGACACGATGCCGATCGCGCCGTGTCCCTGCGCCAGCAGCGCGGGCAGCACGACGGCCGTCGTCTTGATGACGCCATGCAGGTTCGTCTCCAGGAGCGCCATGGCATTCTGCTCGGTCAATTCCCATGCCCGGATCTCCACATGCGTCCCGGCGACGATCAGGATCAGGTCCGAGCCGCCCCATGCGCCGCGAATCCGTTGCCACGCCGCATCGACTTGCGCGCTGTCAGTGAAATCGAGCGGCTCGATGCGTGCATTGGCGTGGCCGCCGGCGACTTCGGCGAGCCGTTCGGTTTGGCGCGCGGAGATCGCGACGCGGGCGCCCACGGCGAGCAGCCTCCGCGCGGTCGCCGCGCCGATGCCGGTCGACGCGCCGATTACCCAAACGCGGCAGTCGGGCCACGCGGGAAGAGGTGGATTGAGGGCCATGAGGTTCTTATTGGGGCTGGCGGAACCAGAGCAACGCCACGCCCGCGCCAAGCTTGAGCGCACAGGGAACCAACGCGTAGACGATGGCCAGCGCCGTAAGGCCTGCTGCATCGCGTCCGCCAGGCTGGTAGCCAAGCGCCTCGAGCAGCGGCAGCGCAATACCGGCGGCGAGCGCGAGGTTGAGCTTGGTGGCGAGGGTCCAGAGGCCGAAGTAGCTACCTGTACCTTCCATGCGGCCTCGGCGGCCGATGACGTCGGCGAGCAGAGAAGGTGGCAGCGCGAGATCGGCGCCCAGCGCGAGACCGGAAAGGACGCAGATCACCGCAAATGCGGTGATATCACCGGCACCGAGACGCGACGCCCAGATGAACGACGCAATGGCGACGCCCATCGCCACCAGCCAGGCCCGCGGCTTCCCAACGCGCGCGGAAAGCCGCACCCACGCCGGCATGCCTGCCGCTCCGGCGACGAAGTAAAGCGTTAGAAACAGACCTTGGCGCGACTCGGCGTCGAGCACATCGGCGATGAAGAACAGTACCAGCGTCGCAGGAATTGCTGCGGCAATACCGTTGAGCATGAACACAACCAGCAGCTTGCGGAAAAGGCGGTCGGCCAGCGGTCGGGCAATGAGGTCGCGCCAACGCGAGGGAGCACCGTGGCGAGCAGCTGTTGGCGCGCTGCCGGGGGTGCCGAGCAAAGTGATCGCGGCGCACGCGAGCGTGAAGCCGGCAAACAGGATCGCGAAACGTCCCAGGCCGCCATCGTTCCCGCCAAGGAAACTCGGGATCACCGCGGCAACGACCACTGCGCAGAGCGCAAGGCCCTCGCGCAGCGCCGTGATCCGCGTGCGCTCGACCGGATCCGCCGACAGTTCCGCGCCCCAGGCATTGTGGTTGATCGTCGCCAGGCTGAAGGCGAGATAGACAATGGCAAGCGTAGCCGCGAGCCAGACAATCAGCGCGACCCCGCCACGCGGCAACGGCAGGAACAGCCCGATCATGCCGAGCGCGAGCAGTGGCGCTGCCAACGCGAGCCAGCGCTTGCGGGCTCCGCCGCGATCGGAAAGCACGCCCAGCAACGGATCGATCGCGCCGTCGACAAGACGCAGACCGAGCAGCAGGCCCCCGAGCAGCGCGAGGTCGACGCCGAGATGGTCACCGTAGAATTTGGGCAAATGCACGTACAGCGGCAGCGCCGCCATGGCCAGCGGCATGCCGAACACGCTGTACGAAATCAGAGTGGCGGCAGGTAGCCGCTGCGCGAGCGGCGGTGCGGCAGTGGTCACGACGTTGCCTGGCGATGCGGCTTGGGCCCGCGGAGAAGATTCCTGGCCAAGGCCGCCACGGAGGGCGGTACGGGGTTACGCCACAGACAGCGTGTATTGCGCGACATCGGTTGTCTCGCTCACGAAGCCGGCGACACAGTACGCCAGATAGAACCGCCAGCAGCGTATGAATCGATCATCGAAACCCAGAGCGCGCACCGCGTCGACGTGGGAATCGAACGCAGTCAACCAGCGCTTCAGCGTTTCCCCGTAGTCGTGGCCGAAGCGGTAAACATCGTCGACTCCGAGGCCGGCCCGATTCGCTGCCGCGACAAAGCGCGACGGTGACGAAAGCATGCCGCCGGGAAATATGTACTGCTGGATGAAGTCGCTGCTCTGGCGATATTGGAGGAAACGCTCGTCGGCGATGGTAATCGTCTGGATGCAGGCGCGCGTGCCCGGCTTGAGCGCGCGCCGCACGGCGTGGAAATATTCCGGCCAGTATCGTTCGCCGACGGCCTCGAACATTTCGATCGAAGCGACGCCGTCGTACCGGCCTGTCACGTCACGATAGTCCTGGATGTGCAGGTTCACACGATCCGCGTAGCCCGCTCGCGCCACGCGCTCGCGGGCGTAGGCAGTCTGGGCGCCGGAAAGGCTTATGCCCGTGACGCGGCAGCCGGCTCGCGCCGCGGTTTCCGCAAACCCGCCCCAGCCGCAGCCAAGTTCGAGCAGCTGCGCTTCTTCGGACGCGGCGATCTGCCGCAACACCCGGGCGTATTTCTCCTGCTGGGCCGCTGCGAGGGAGCGTGTCATGACGCCTTCGAAGAGCGCCGAAGAGTAGGTCATCGTCGGATCGAGCCACAGACCGTAGAATTCGTTGCCCAGATCGTAGTGCGCCGCGATATTGCGCCGCGCGCGACGCCGGCTGTTGCTGCGCAGAAAATGCCTCAAGCGGAATGCGAGTTGCCGCCAGTGACGTCCGTAGAATGCGCGCTCCAGGGCGCGCTGATTGCACGCCATCAGCGTGAGCAGCGCCACCAGGTCCGTCGTCTCCCAATGGCCGGCGATGTAGCTCTCTGCGAACGCGATGTCACCACCGACCAGGACTCGGCGGCATACCGCCCAGTCGCGCAGATGGAGCTCGGCCACGCGTGCGGAGCCGGCACCCATGCCGCCAGGGCCGAAACGGCGGGTAACTCCGTCCGGGGTCGTGAAGACAAGCACGCCGCAATCGATGCGATCGAGTAGCGCCATGACCAGGCGGCAGGCGGCGGGCGGTGCCGCGCGGCGCGCATCCGGGGCGAGCGAGGTCCCGAGAGAGTTCATCGCGTCGTTCCTTGCGGCGGCGGCGCGGGTTTGGCGACATAGGGCACCTGTTTCATCCAAAGCTTCATCGCCTGCCAGTGGATGCGCAGGATCACGCCGAGCGTAAACCAGCGATAGCGCCACAGTAGGCCCCGCACGGCGCGCGGCGACAGGGGCTCGGCGATGCCCGAGACCGACGTCTCGAGCAGAGGTCCGGGGTCGGTGGCCTCACCGACAACGTGCACGTCGTTGTAATCGATGCGCGCGAGCCAACGGTCGGGCGCGAAGTGGAAGCGGAAACTATATTCGCCCCTGATCTCGCAGAATGGCGAAACGTGAAAAGCTTTGCGGCAGGTGACGGTCTCGCCGGAAGCGAGGGGGCGACTATCCAGGTGGGCGAGGAGATAGTTGTGGCACTCGCCAAAGGTGTTGCATACCTCGCACAGCACCGCGCGCACCTTGCCGGCACGGTCATGGCAAACCCAGAAGCTGACCGGATTGAATACGTAGCCGAGCACGCGGGGGAAAGCGTACAGAACGATTTCCCCGTCGGCTTGGACGTTTTCCGCGGCAAGGAGGCGTCGCAACCACGGTTCCAGCGCCGTGCCGTCGCGCTGGCCATGGTCGCGGTCGAAGAAGCTCACGAGCGCTCGCCGATTGTGCGCGAGCCCGAGACGCGGCAGCTCGCCAATCCGTGCCAGGGGCAGCGCCAGGCAGAACGAACGATACGTGAACGCATTGCCCACCGGGCGATGGCGGCGGTGCACGATTTCACCGTGAATCAACGAGGGCGTCGCGATGTGCATGACCTGGCCGCCGGGCTCACGCTTCCGCCAGATCAGCGATGGCGATTTCCGACCGCGCCGCGATACCCTGTGCGACGACATGCGCCGAGACGATCCCATCCTCGTGGAAGCCGTAACCGAGCCAAGCCCCGGCGTACCAGGTGCGCCGCCTGCCCTGCAGTTGCGCGAATTTCTGCTGCGCGGTGATCGTGGCGGATTTGACGAGCGGGTGGGAATACTCGAATTCGGCGATCAGCGTCTCGGCGCGTGGCTCAAAGGGCGGATTGAGCGTGCACAGCAAAGGCGTTTTGAACGGCAGCCGCTGGAGCTCGTTGAGCCAGTAGCTCACGGCAACGGGGCGTTCTGCAGCCGCGGTGTCGATGGCGAGGTGATTCCAGGCCGACCATGCGCGACGACGCTTGGGCATCAACCGGGTATCGGTGTGCAGCGCGACGCGGTTGGCCTGAAAGCGAACGCTGCCCAGCAGCGCTGCTTCCTCGCGCGAGGCGTCGGCAAGGAGCGCGAGCGCCTGATCGCTGTGGCAGGCGATGACGATCTCGTCGAAACGCTCGGCCGCGAGCGCAGGCGTGTCGACCTCGACGTAGCCGCCGCAGCGGCGGATCTGGCGTATCGGCGTCGAGCAACGCACGTCGGTCAGTTGCGCCGCGATCCGGGCGACATATTCGCGCCCGCCGCCGGCAACGGTCCGCCATTGGGGTCGGCCGAAGATACCCAGCAGACCATGGAGATGGCAAAAACGTATCAGCGTCGGCAGCGGGAAGGCAAGAACTTCGCGTGCCGAGGAGGACCAGATCGCCGCCGCCATCGGCAGGAGGTACCAGTCGCGAAAAGGCGCGGAGTAGCCGCGCACGTCGAGGAAATCACCCAGCGTCACGGCCTCGGCGCGGCCCTGGCGCTGCATCGCGGTCGCCTCGCGATTGAAGCGCAGGACATCGACGAGCATGCGCCAGAACTCGGGCCGCAGCGCGTTGGTCGGCTGCGCGAACAGTGAGTTGAAATCGCTGCCCGACCACTCGACGCCTGCGGCGTCGTTACGCACCGAGAAGGTCATTGTGCTCGGCGTGGACGCGACGCCCAGCTCGTCGAGGAGCGCGACCAGCTTAGGGTACGTGCGGTCGTTGTAGACGAGAAAGCCGGTATCGACGGGCGCGGTGGCGCCGTCAAGGGTCACATCGATGGTGTGCGTGTGTCCGCCGAGGTAGTCGTTGGCCTCGAACAGCGTGACCTGACGGCCCTGGCGCGTCAGCAGCCAGGCACATCCCAGACCGGCGATGCCGGCACCGATGATCGCGACGCGCAAGCTCCCTCCCTGAAAGGATCGACGCGGGCGGCGGGAGCCGGCCCCCGCGATCGGTACTGCGCTCGGCGGGTCAGTCGATGAGCCCCGCGCCTACGCCCGCGATCTCTGCATACGCAGAATGGTTGTGGATGGATTCAAAATTCTCGGATGCCACGCGGAAGCGGCCGATCCGCGGATCACTCTTGAGCCTGAGGGCGATGTCGCGGACCAGATCCTCGACGAACTTGGGATTGTCGTACGCGCGTTCGGTGACAAACTTCTCGTCGGCACGCTTGAGCAAGCCGAACAGCTCGCACGACGCCGCCTCCTCGGCGATGCGCGCCAGCTCTTCAAGGCTGAGCTCGCCCACAGTGACCTCGACCCGCACGCTAATGTGCGAGCGCTGGTTGTGCGCGCCGTAATCGGCGATTTTCTTGGAACAGGGACACAGGCTCGTGACCGGCGCCATCAGCTCCACACAGAGGTGAGTCTTTCCGTCGCTGCCCGTTTCCGCCGCCAGCCCCGCGTCGTAGTCGAGCAGGCTCTCGACCCCGGATACGGGAGCTGCCTTGCGAATGAAGTAGGGAAAACGCATCTCGCTGCGGCCCGTAATCGCACCGAGCCGGTCGAGCATGCGCTGATGCATGGTGCGCAAGCCGGCGAGATCCAGAGGCGCGCGCTGCTCCTCGAGAATCTCGACGAAGCGCGACATGTGCGCGCCCTTGACGTCGTGCGGAAGACCAACGTACAGGGCAAACTCGGCAATCGTGTTCTGCACTCCGCCTTCGGCCGTGCGCAGCGCAATGGGGTAGCGCAGTCCTTTCACCCCCACGCGCTCGATGGGAAGCTCGCGCACGTCGGGCAGCGATTGCGTGTCCGGCAGCGGCAGGTACTCGGGGGCGTTCACGGTCAACCCTTGGTCGGGGCAGGTCTATCGGCGAGCAGCTTCTCGAGCTCGGTAACGAGCTGGCGGTCATCGGGCTCGACCTTGCTTGCGAAGGTGGCCACCGGGTTCCCGTCGCGGTCAATCAGGTACTTGTGAAAATTCCACTTGGGCGACGAGCCCGTGCGGGTAGCCAGCTCGGCGTACAGGGGATTCGCCTGCAAGCTGCTGACGCTCGACTTCTCGAACATCGGAAACTGCACGCCGTAGGTTAGGCGGCAGAACTTCGCGATCTCGCGATTGCTCCCGGGCTCCTGGGAGCCGAAATCGTTGGACGGAAAGCCCAGGACAACTAGGCCACGATCCTTGTACTTGCGATACAGCGCCTCGAGGCCCTCGTACTGGTGGGTGTAGCCGCAGTAACTGGCGGTATTTACGATCAGCAGCACCTTGCCGCGATACTGACACAGCGATTCCGCTTTGCCCGTCTGCAGGCGATTGAACTCGTGATCGAGCAGCGCGGGGCACGGGCCGGCTTCGGCGGCAGGACCCTGCGCCCCCGCATGCCCGGCCCAAAGCACACCGGCGGCGAGCAAGGGTAGAAGGAGGGGAAACGACGTGATTCGGCGCATCGGCAGTGTGCAGTTCAGCGATGAGCATCCAGTATAGCAAACATATTTGTCATGGACAATCTACGATCGGTTGCTCTTTTCTTGCTGCTCAAGCCGTGATATGGTTTTCTTGTCTAGGACGAAATAAGCCGTGGAAACTCCGAGCTCCCCCCTTAACATCAGCGCGGTCGAGCGTGAGACCGGGCTGTCGAAGGATGTGCTGCGGATGTGGGAGCGACGCTACGGATTTCCCGATCCTCAGCGCGACAACAACGCCGAACGACAGTACGCACCCGACGAGGTCGCGAAGCTGCGGGCCATTAAGCGGCTGATGGACACCGGCTTGCGCCCGGGGAAGCTCATCCGGCAAACGCTCGACGAGCTCAACGCGCTGGCGGAAAAGCGCGTCCACCCGCGCCGCGAAGCGCTCGCGCCGGCCATCGAGCGCGATGTGCTGACGCTGCTCAAGGCGCACGATGCGGCGGGATTGCACGCGACGCTCTCGAGCCTGCTGGTGCGCCATGGCGCGCAACGGTTTGTCGTCGAGACCGTCGCTCCACTCAATCGCGCCGTGGGCGAGGCCTGGATGCGTGGCGAGCTGCAGGTTTTTGAGGAACACCTGTACACCGAGCAGCTGCAGGTCGCGTTGCGCGGCGCGCTCCATGCCTTGGCTCGGCACGGCGGCTTGCCGCGAATCCTGCTCACCACCGTGCCCGGCGAACAGCATGGCATCGGGCTGCTGATGGTCGACGCGCTCGTTTCCCCCGAAGGCGCGCAGTGCATCTCGCTCGGTACGCAGACGCCTTTCGAGGATATTCGTCGCGCTGCGCTTGCGCACAAGGCGCACATCGTCGCGTTGTCGTTTTCCATGGCCTATCCCCTGCGCCAGGCGGGCGAAGCTCTGGCGCAGCTGCGGCGGCAGCTGCCTTCCGCGGTGGCTATCTGGGCCGGCGGGGAAATCACGCGCCGGCTGCGCAAGAGCCTGCCGGGTGTGCAGCTTATCGCCGATATCGGCGATACCCTGGGCGCGCTCAAGAGCTGGCGTGCGGAGTTCGGGGCAAGCGCAGCCCGTTAGCCGGAGCGCCGCAAGTGCCCCGCGATTCGCGCCTCGCGCGGGTAGTACCATCGCGCCCGCCAGGTGTTACGCTAGGCAGTCTGCCCTGCGTCCGCAGCAGCCGCTGCGACGTATAAGAAGAGCGCGGCAAGCACTTCGCCGGTGCTACCGGCTTCGCAGCGGGAATGAATCCATGCTCTACCATGACCTGTTCAAGGCTTTCGAGCAGATACGCTGGAGTCTGCAGGACGACGTGCCGTGGGAACGTTTCGACTCCGCGCGGCTCTCTGATGAGCAGGCGCGCACCATCAAGATGAACGCCATCACCGAGTGGGCGGCGCTGCCCGCAACCGAGATGTTTCTGCGCGACAACCATGGCGACAGCGATTTTTCGGCGTTCATGTCGATATGGTTTTACGAAGAGCAGAAGCATTCGCTGGTGCTGCAAGAATACCTGCGGCGATTCCGTCCCGATCTGGCGCCGACCGAAGAAGAGCTGCACGCGGTGCGCTTCGAATTCGATCCGGCGCCCGTGCTGGAAACTCTGATGCTGCACTTTTGCGGCGAAATCCGTCTCAACCACTGGTATCGGCGCGCCGCCACGTGGCATACCGAGCCGGTGATCCGGCATATCTACCGGCTGATTTCCCAGGACGAGGCGCGACACGGTGGTGCGTACTTGCGCTTCATGCGCCGTGCGCTCGAGCGCTCCGAAGTGGAAGCGCGACGCGCATTCGCGAAAATCGGCGTGCTGATGGCTAGCCCCAATCGTGCCGGCAAGCCGCTGCATCCGACGAACCTGCACGTGAACAAGAAACTCTTCCCCAATGACACGGTGCAGAGCCGCCTGCCCGATCCCGCGTGGCTGGAGCGGTGGCTCGACCAGCAGATCCGCTTCGATGGGGAGTGGGAGCGCCGCGTGTCGCGAATGATCCTCAAGAACCTGTCGTCGCTGTTTGGCCAGCCGCTGGAGACGGTGCAGCAGCTCAACCGTTTTCGCAAGACGCTCGCGGCTGCCTGAAGGCCCTTAGGAGGGGCGCCGGCGCGGCCATCGCTGCCCCCGCGCTACACTAACGCCCGCCGTGCGCCTGCCGTCGGTTTGCGCCATGACCGCCCTGTTGCTTTTCATCGGCCTCGTTGCCGGCATCGCCGGGTACGTTTCCTGGGCATCGCACTGGATCGCGCGCGGCGTGGCAGTCTGGTGGTTTTTCGTCGGCGCGCCGTTAGCCTACTTCGCACCAGCGCTGGCCCTCGTCCCGATCTGGTTCTCCATGGCATGGATCTGGCGCACACCTCGGCCGGCGCAGGCGCGCTTGCATCTCGCAGGAATGCTTCGGATGTTCCTGACCGAGGTCTGGACCGTCGGCGCGTCGTGGCCGCTGATGGTGTTTCATCGGTTGTTGATCCACGACCCGGAACCCGCGCCGTCGCAACGTCCCGTTGTCTTGGTACACGGAGTGCTGGTCAACGACGGCGTGTGGCTGCGGCTACGGCGCTTCCTGCGGCGCCACGATATCGTTCCGGTCTATACGCTGAATTACGGGCCGCCGCTGGCCGACATCGAGTCGTTCGCCGAGCAGCTCGACGCGAGGATCGAGAAAGTCCGGGCGGCGACCGGCGCCGAGCGCGTCGTGCTTGTCACGCAGAGCATGGGCGGGCTGGTAGCGCGCGCGTATTTTCGCCGCTTCGGTGCTGAACGCGTCGCGATGCTGATCACCATCGGCACGCCCCACCACGGCAGCATGTTGGCGTACAGCTTTCCGGGAAGCTGTCTCGCGCAGATGCAACCCGGCAATCCGTGGCTGGTGGATCTCAATGGCGACGAAGCCTCGCCAGCGCCGGCCCCGATCACATCGATCTGGTCGCGTCACGACAGCATGGTGGCGCCGCAGGCGAGCTCGGTGCTTGCCTGTGCAGAGAACATCGCCCTCGTTGGCATCGCTCACAACGCATTGATCGGTGATCGACGCGTGATGGAGCTCGTCGTCGAGCGAATATCCAGGGCCACGGGACCCGCCGCTGCGAAGCGAACGCAGTAGGAAGCGCACCGCCGCCGCGAGTATGCTCATGCAGCCGTGGTTATGGTAGCCTACAACAGATCCAACGCGGGGCGCGGCGGCAGAGTCCGCACTCGACAACAACCTGCGTTTCGGGTCGTTCCACGCCGGAACGCGGCAAAAACCAGCTTCAGCGTTGGGGAGAAAACAAATGCAATCAACGTCATCAACATCGAGCAGTTGCTCGCTTTGGATTTCCGGCCGTGCGTTTGCGGTCCTGGCGCTGGCTGGCTTGGTTTACGGGTGCGCCATGCCCACGCCGGTGACTCCGGTCTCAAGCCATCCGTCGGTCAGCATCAATGTCTATCCGAGCGGATCGTCCACGCCGGATGGCTGGACGTGCACGACGCTGCACACCCATACGCTGTGCCTCAGCGAAGACCCCATCAACTTGACTCGCGACCCCGATCCGGTCACGGTCCAGTGGATGCTAGGATCGGAGCCATGGAAGTTCTGCGAGCACAAAGGCATACAGGTCAGCGGCGGGGGGTGGCACGAGCGCGAGGTGGATGCGACAAAATACACCGCGTGGAACAACAAGGATAAGCGCATCTACAAGTACAAAATTTGCGCGACGAACGGAAACGTTACCCTGGAATGGGATCCGTTCATCTGGAACAACTAGCCGCCGTGCCGGCCGGGACGGGGACGCGCGTGGCTCGGGATCAGAGCGGGCGATCGAGCCAGGCTCGAGCCTCGGCCAGCGCTTGCTTGTAGGCAAGCGCTGCGCCGGCGGCCTCGGCCGCCGCGAACGGCGTCGCGCCGAGTGCTCGGCGCGCCAGCGCGATCAGCGGCACAAGGAACGCCTCGTCGGCCGGATCGCGATGCAGGCCAGTCTGCCGCATCTGCGCTTCCGCGGCCCCGAAAAACCGCGCCGCCTGCTCCCATTCCCGGTGCATTGCCGCGAATCCCGCGCAGACCTCCAGTGCGCTCAGTCCCGCCGGCTTCGAGCCGATCTCGTCGACAATCGCCAGCACCTCAAGCAGGTGCGTGCGCACCCGATCCGCCGATCCAAGGCCGATCGCCACCATGGCAAGATTGAGCAGACCGATGGCTATGCTCTCTCGATCACCCAACTCGCGCGCAAGTTCAACGACGTTATCGTAGAGCGGCTCGGCCGTGACGAGCGCCCCTTCGACGCGATGTACTTGCGCCAGGCAGTTGAGCGCGGCGGCGATTTCGCGTTTGTTCCCCAGCTGCCGTGCCAGGGTCAGCGCCTCTTCGAAATGCCCCCGCGCTCCGGCGAGGTCTCCCTGGCCGAGGGATGCGACCCCCAATGGCTGGAGCACCAGCGCGACCATCCCGGTGTTCCCGATCTCGCGCGCAATCGCAAGGCTCTCGGCCAGATACCGCTGGGCGTCCCCGTAGTTGCCCATCACGCAGCCGAGTTGACCCGCATCCAAGAGTGCGCTGCAGCGGGCAAAGTTGCGCTCCTGTGCGCCACGCCGCGTCAAGGCCTCGACCGTAACCCGCAGCCCCAGCCCCAAGAAGCCGCGAATGATCCAGTAGTGCTTGACCGAGCACACCAGTCTGAGCCCGAGCGGGCCACCTCCCTCCGCATGCTCCGCCCAAGCGTGGGCCGAGAGGAGATTCTCCCGCTCCAGATCGAGCTGCCCGAGCCATGCTCCCTGCTGCGGACCGACGAGCTCCGGCCGAGCCTTCTCCGCCAGCGCCAGGTAGAAAGCAAGGTGGCGGGCGCGAGTGGTTTCTTCTTCGCCTGATTCGGTCAACCGCTCCTGCGCATACTGCCGTACCGTTTCGAGCAAGCCGTAGCGCCCGCCCTCAGGCTCGAGGGCGACGAGCGATTTTTCGACCAATTGCGTCAGCAGATCGAGCACATCCGATTGCTCGATGTTGCTGCCCGCGCCAACGGACTCTACCGCGGCGAGCGTCCAGCCACCGGCAAAAACGGCGAGCCGGCGGAAAAGCGTTCGTTCGGGTTCTGAGAGCAGATCGTAGCTCCAGTCGATCAATGCCCGCAGCGTTTGCTGGCGTGGTAACGCGGTGCGACTGCCGCGGGTAAGCAGCTGGAAGCGATCGTTCAGGCGCGCGGCGATGTTGTCGACTGACAGGCCATGCACGCGCGCTGCCGCGAGCTCGATCGCCAGAGGGATGCCGTCCAGGCGCCGACAGATCTCGCCAATCGCAGCGGCATTCTGTTCGGTCAGGTGGAAAGATGGCTGAGCCGCCGCTGCGCGGTCACAGAACAGGCGCACGGATTCGTATTGCGCTTCGGCTTTGGGCGTCACCACGCTGGACGGATCAGGCACGGCGAGCGCCGGCACCGAGTAGGTTGCCTCGCCATCCACATGCAAGTGCTCGCGACTCGACGTGAGGATCTTCAGGCGCGAGCTGGATTGGAGCAATTGCTGCGCGAGGTCCGCGCAGGTGTGCAGCAGATGCTCGCAGTTGTCCAGTATGAGCAGCAGATGGCGATCCCTGACGTGCTTCTTCAACGCCTCGATCACCGGACGCCCCGCCTCTTCCTTGACGCCGAGGACGGAGGCGACCGCCTGCGGCACCAAGCGCGCATCTGTCAGGGGTGCGAGCTCGACTAGCCAGACTCCGTCCGGGTATTCGTTCATCGTCTGCGCCGCGACCTGCAGCGACAGACGCGTCTTGCCGATGCCTCCGACACCAAGCAGCGTGAGCAGCCTTGCGTTACCGAGCAGCCTTTCGACTTCCGCCAGCTCGCGCTCGCGGCCGATGAACGAAGTCACCTGCTGCAGCAGGTTGTTGGGCACGGTCTCGAGCGTGCGTAGCGCCGGGAAATCTGTCCGAAGCGCCGGGGCCACGACCTGGTAAATCTGCTCGGGTCTTGCCAGGTCGCGCAGTCGCACGGCGCCCAGATCGCGCAGCGTGACGCCGGCAGGCAAGCGGTCGCCCAGGAGGGCTGCGACCGCCTGCGACAGCAGCACCTGGCCCCCATGCGCAACGCTCGTGATCCGTGCAGCCCTATTCACCGCACGGCCAAAAAAATCGTTGTCGCGTCGCTCGTCCACGCCGGCGTGCAATCCACAACGCACGCGAAGCACGATGCCTCCCGTCGCCGCCGGGTCGGCGAGCGCTTGCTGCAGCTCCAGGGTCGCCGTCACCGCGTCGAGCGGATCGGCGAAGGCAGCATGAATGCCATCGCCACTCATCTTTACCACGGTGCCGCGATTGCGCTCCACGGTCCCCCGGGCAATCGCGTCGTGGCACGCCAACGCCGGGCGCATCCGTTCGGGTTCCTGCTCCCACAGCCGCGTGCTGCCCTCGATATCCGTGAACAGGAAAGTGACGACGCCGCCAGCCGATGCCTGCATGTAGTTTTTGCGCCGGCTCCGATGAATTGCTACCAGTGTATGCCCTGAGTCAACTGGGCAAATGCCATCTGCTCGGGCGATAGCTGCGCCTCACCCTCCTTCTTGCCCGCGGCGGCCGGCGAGTCGGGGAACATGTTGAAAGCCGTGTTGAGGAGAATCTGCGTGAGCTTCGGCGCGATGGCATGGCAGACCGCACCGAAGATGCCCAGACGCGTCGCAATGCGTACCGGTCTGTACACGATCGCTTCGACCACAAGCTCGGCGGCCTGCTCCGGCGAGAGCGTCGGCACGTTCTCGTACATCCGCGTCGGCGCGATCATCGGCGTGCGCACCAGCGGCATGTTGATCGTGGTGAAGTCGACGCCCTTATCGACGAATTCCGACGCCGCGCAGGCGGCAAACGAATCGAGAGCGGATTTGGAGGCGACGTACGCGGAGAAACGTGGCGCATTCGACAGCACGCCGATCGACGAGATATTGATGATATGCCCGCGCTTCTGCGCCACCATCGGCGGCAGGAAGCCCATGATCAGTCGCAGTGCGCCGAAATAATTGAGCTGCATCGTCCGTTCGAAGTCATGGAAGCGGTCGAGCGAATTGAGCACGCCGCGGCGGATCGAGCGCCCGGCGTTGTTGATCAGGTAGTCGCATCCACCGTGGTCCTTGAGGATTCTTGCAACCAGCGCGTCGCATGCGGCCATGTCGGAGACGTCGCAGGCGTAGAGCCACGCCTTGCCACCATCGGCTTCGATTTCCTTCTTCGTGTCGACTAGCTTCTCCTCGCCACGCGCGACCAGCATGACCTTAGCCCCGGCCGTGGCAAGCTTGAGCGCGGTCGCCTTGCCGATTCCGGAAGAGGCGCCGGTGACGACGACGACCCGGCCCTTGACACGCCCGGAAAGGCTGCGGTCAATGAACAGGTCCGGGTCGAGGTTGCGCTCCCAGTAATCCCAGAGTGCGGGCGCGTAACGCTCCAGAGGCGGGACCGCGATCCCGGATCCCTTGAGCGCCTTGGTTGCCTCGCGGTTGTCGTATCGGGTCGGCCAGTTTATGAACTGGAACACATCCTTCGGTATGCCGAGGTCCTTGAGCACCGCCCGAATCATTCGCTTGACCGGCGAGAGCGAGCCGATGCCGTACAGGATCGGCGCCGGAATGAAGCCGAACATGCGCGCGTTGATGCGCATGGTCATCAGCGGCGCATGCGCGGCGCGGGCGAAGATGTTGAGCACCTCGCCGACGCGGTGTGGCTCCGGATCGGTCAGGTGATAGCACTTGCCATCCAGGCCCCTCTTGTGGGCGAGGTAGTCGAGGGCGTCGGCGACGAAGTCCACGGGCACGATATTGATTCGCCCGCCTTCGATCCCGATCGTGGGCATCCACGCCGGCAGCATCTGCCGTACCTTCTGTACCGGCTTTAAGAAGTAATATGGTCCGTCGATCTTGTCGATGTAGCCCGTCTTCGAATGGCCGACGACAAACCCTGGCCGGTAGATGCGCCATGGCCGTTGGCACTGCCGGCGCACGATGCCCTCGGAGTCGTGCTTGGTCTTGAAGTACGGATGGTCGAGCTCCTCGGCCTCCTCGAACATGTCTTCGCGAAAGACGCCGTCGTAGAGCCCCGCCGCGGCGATCGAGCTCACGTGGTGGAAGCAACCGGCCTGCACGGCCTCGGCGAACTCGACCGCATGTCGCGTGCCCTCGACGTTGGCCGCCTCTTGCGCCTCGGCGCTTGCCGTCAGATCGTAAACGGCAGCGACATGGAACAGGTGCTTGATCTTTCCTTTGAGCTGCTTCAGTTCGGCGTCGCTGATCCCAAGCTGCGGCTTGGTTAGGTCGCCGACGACGGCGATGACGCGATCGTCTCCGGCCCACCACTCGGTCCGTAACGCGGCGAGCTTCTTGAGCGAGCTCTTGCGGACGAGAAGGTAGATGGGCTCACGCCGCTTGAGCAGGTTGGCGACCAGGAAGCGGCCGATGAAACCGGTGCCGCCGGTAACGAAATAAGCCATCGTGATTCCTCCCTCCATCGCCGCGCGCGAGCGGGGCCATTATACGGCCGGGGGAACACAAGACCGCGCGCGGCGGATCCGAGCATGCGCTCGATCCGGGCATCGGGAAACTACCGGGCAGAGGCCGGGGGCACTTGGCCGACGGCGGGCTTCCGCCGGCGGTCGCGTTTAGTATGATTGCTCTAGCGCCGCGACTTAGAATGGCATTAATCGGACCCCGGTGTCCGAAGGAGAGAGGCGATGCTCAAGAAAGCCAAGGCCGAATTTGCGTCGAGCAAGGTCGAGCAGACCCGGGATCGGGCGCAGGCGATCCGCGATTCATCCCGCCAGATTTGGCTCGCCGGCCTCGGGGCGTTTGCCAAGGCGCAACAGGAGGGCATGAGGATGTTCGATACCCTGGTCGAGCAGGGAGAGCATGTCGAGGCGAAGACGCGCAGCGCGGCGGCGGGGGCGGCCGACGCCGCTCGCGGGGCGGCCAGGGCTAAGGCGAAGGAAATGCAGGCGATGGCCGGTGAGACATGGGACAAGCTGGAGCAGGTATTCGAGAATCGCGTTGCGCGCGCGCTGGGCCGCCTTGGAGTCTACTCGGCCAAGGACGTCGAGAAGCTGGGAGAGCGTGTCGACGAACTCGCCGCAGCGGTCAATGCGCTGCTCAAGACCCAAGGCACCCGGCGCGTTCCGGCGAAGCCGGTCGAGAAGGCGGGCAAGGGCGCGGCAAAACAAGCGACGACTCGGGTCGCCGGAGCGGGTTCGGCGGCGGTGAAGACTGCAGGCAAGCGCGCCAGAAAAGCCGGCCGCCGGACAAGCAAGCCCGCCAAAGCGGCGTTGCGATAGCGCGCCGCCCGTTGCGGGCGCGCTATGGGCGGTTCAGCCGCTCCACCTGCTTGATGTAGTTCTGCATGGCCTCGTCCTTGCTCATGCCCTTGAGCTTGGCCCAGGCGTCGTACTTCGCGCCGCCGACGAAATCGAAGCCGCCGGGGCGATCACCCTTGACGTCGCCTTCGGTCGCCTGCTTGTAGAGCGAATAGAGCTTGAGCAGCGTCGGGTTGTCCGGGCGCTTCCTGGTTTGTTTGGCGGCAACCGTGGCGGCCTCGAACTGCGACTGGAGATCCTTGGGTGCGGCAGGCATGAGTTCCTCCTTGCGACGGGTCGTGTGACGGTCGATTTCGGCGCCGCCACTTCTATGCTACTTTAGCCCGCCGCGTCCATCACGAGCAATCCGATGCCCGCCCAAAAGCGCGAACGCATGTCCAGCGTGGATGTCGCCTGGCTGCGCATGGATCGCCCGAGCAACCTCATGATGATCTGTGGGGTGCTCGTTTTCGGCGAGCCGGTCGACATGGCGCGTCTGAAATCGACGGTCAGCCGTCGCTTTCTGCGTTTTGCACGCTTCCGTCAGCGTCCGGTCCAGACGCCGGAAGGGTATCAGTGGCAGACCGACCCCGCGTTCACTCTCGCCCATCACGTACAGCGGATCGCACTGCCGCGCGGCGCGGGCGATGTCGAGCTCGAAGCGCTGGTGAGCAGGCTGCTCAGCACCCCGCTCGATCCGGCGCATCCGCTGTGGCAATACCATCTGATCGCGAACTATCAGGGCGGCAGCGCAGTGATTCTGCGCATCCACCACTGCTATGCCGACGGCATCGCGCTGATCCGGGTCCTGCTGTCGATGACCGATGCCGATCGGGCCGGCCAGGCTGCCGGCCCGGCGCCGCGGCGGTCGACGCGAGGAGACGACGAAGCCGATCCGCTGTCGCAACTGCTCACCGCCCCCCTTGCCGGCATCCTGAAGATGGTGACCAGGACCGGGTCGACGCTGATCGAGAAGGGCGCCGCGCTTTGGCAGGACCCGACAAAGGCCATCGAGCTCGCGGGCCAAGGCGGCGCGCTGGCGAGTGAGATCGCCAAGCTGGCACTGATGGGCGAGGACTCGGCCACGCCGTTCAAGGGCAAGCCGGGTGTCGTCAAGCGCGTTGCCTGGGCCGACCCGATCGCCCTGGATGAGGTGAAAGCGGTCGGCAAGGCACTCGGCTGCTCGATCAACGACGTCCTGCTGGCGTCGGTGGCTGGCGCGCTGCGCTCGTACCTCGTGCGCCGCGGCGCGACTGTCGATGGCGTGACGATCCGCGCCCTGGTGCCGGTCAACCTGCGTCCGACGGAAGAGGCCTGCGAGCTCGGCAACCGCTTCGGGCTGGTGTTTCTCGATCTGCCGATCGGAATCGCGAACCCCCTGGAGCGGCTCTACGTCGTGCGCGCCAACATGGAGGCTTTGAAGGGATCTTATCAGCCGGTGATCGCGCTGGGTATCCTGGCGGCGATGGGGGCCGGTCCGCAGTTGCTGCAGGATCAACTGCTTGCGATGTTGGCCAAGAACGCAACCGCGGTGATGACCAATGTGCCCGGGCCGCAGCAGCGGCTGTTCTTTGCCCGGGCGAGGATCGATCGGCTGATGTTCTGGGTGCCGCAATCGGGCGACATCGGCATGGGCGTGTCCATCATCACCTATGCCGGCGACGTGCAATTCGGGTTGGTCACTGATTGCCTGCTCTGTCCCGATCCGGAGAGCGTGATCGCGCGCTTTGCGCCCGAGTTCGAGAAGCTCGTTCTCGCCACATTGATGGCACCGTGGCCGTGGGACCAGGCGCCGGGCCCGGGCCGGCCCGAACGTCAGATCGTCGCCACGGCCCGATAGAGCGAGCAATCGGCGCGGCGGAAACGCATGGCGCAGACGTTGCCGCGGCCATTCCCGCAATCGCCACGGCCCGGCGGACGCTGTAGCACGATCTCTGGCCCGGCACGCTACTCGAGCTCGGATCGTGCGAGCTCGACATCGAGGCGTTCCATCGCGTCCATGGGCTCGCACGCGGCGGCCTGCTCGTAGAGGTTTGTTGCTTCGTCGAGGCGGTCCTTGCCGAAGAGCAGGATCAAGCCGTTGGCATACTCGATGCGCGCGATCGCGGATTCCGGGTGGAGTTTCAGCGCCGTCTGGTAATGCTCGAGCGCAGACTCCTTCTTGGCACCGTAGGTCATGCCGGCAACCAGGCTGCCAACCTTGTTGACCACTTCCGCCTGGTATGCGCCGTACGCGGTATGCGCTTCGGCATGCGCCGGCGCGAGCTTGAGCGCGAGCGTCAGCGCGTCCTTGATCTTGCTGCCGAAGCCCTGCGCCAGCGCCTTCGCCACCGAAATGCCCTGGCTGTAGCGGCCAAGCGCGTAGGCGTAGAGATAATGCGCGTTGGCGTCTTTGGGCGCACGCACGCGCCGCTCGGCGGCCCAGCCTGCCGCCTCTTCGAACAGGGCGAGCTTTTCCTTGACGGCGTGTTCGAGGTAGTTGGCATAGATCGACTGCGCCTTGATCGCGGCGTTGACGCCAGCGCCGCCGGCCGCGATGCCGGTTTCCACGGCTTCCTGAAATTCGCCCGCGTGGTAATGCCGCCACGCGTCGAGCACGGCAACGTCCTTCGGCAGGGGTTCGCAGTCCCCGCGGTGCAGCCGATCCCAATGCTTCTTGAGCGCCGCACCATCGTACCCGTACGCGGTGGCGCGGTGGGGAAACTTCGCCCATTTCTTTGCCATGTGGTTCCTCCGCGCAGTGTACCTATTCGTAGTCCCGGCTCAAGCGATCGAGCAACCTGCGCGCATCGCCGCGCAGAAACGGCGCGATCAACGTCAACACCTGGTAGGCAGCGCGATCGAGGCTGATCGGGGTCGCTTTTCCGACGCCTGCCGAAATTCTCTGGTACGAGATCCAGTAGGTCGCGATGAGGGCGACGTTATCAGCCAGCGCGGCGATCTCACGTTCCGATGCGTCCATGGCGCCGGTCGCGACCATCGCCCGGCACAACTCTATCACGGTGCGCGAACCGCGGTGCATGATCAACGCGAAGCGCGTCGCGAGCTTGCGATTTCGCGACAGGATCTCGTCCAGGTCGCGGAATAGAAAGCGGTGCTCCCACATCGCCTCGAACAGCAGATGCAGGAGCAACCACAGATCCTCGACTCCAGCACGTCGGCCCTCGGGCTCCGTCAACAGGCCGTCGAGTCGCCGCTCGAACATCCCGAACAGCTCGGCAATGATCTCGTCCTTGTTACGGAAGTGATAGTACAGATTGCCCGGACTGATCTCCATCTCGCCCGCAATATCCGCGGTGGTGACGTTCGGCTCGCCGAGGCGGTTGAAGAGCAGCAAGGAGGTTTCGAGGATACGCCCTCGCGTGCGACGCGGGCGTTTGCGCTCCGCCATGAATCCGGTCCAGGTTGGGTCCAGGCCGCAGTGTAGGATGCGCTGGACGAAGGGTCTACAGTCATATGGCGTGCACGCGGGGGCGCCCGGCCGCAAGCCAATGCTCAAGCAGGCTCAGCGTGCACGCGAGGTCGCGAATGGCGCTACGCATGTTAGGCGGCTGCATCGACAGCGACCGCGGAGCGGTGAGTGCCGCGCGAATCGAACGGTGTTGCTCGGCGAGACGCGCGACATCGAGGCGGATCCCATGCCGGGCGAGCACTGGCCGCAGGATTGCACGTCGCTCGAGCAGGCGCTGCCGTGTCTTGCGATACGCCGCCTCGCAAATCCGTTTGCGCTGGGTGTAGCTGAAGATATTGGCAAAAAACATGTCGGCATCCTCCCGATCGGGTTCGAACAGCAGGATGTCGGCGTGCGGATATTGGCGGCGGTATTTCTCCATCCCCACCTTCATGCGTGAATGGATGATCGCCCGGAATGTCTGTGCCAGAACCAGCGGTAACCCACCCTGATGGATGGTTTCGACGGATAGACGTCCACCGCGTGCGGCCAGGCTCGCGTCGAACGGCACCAACGGGTTGACGCAGAGCAACAGATCGACGCCTTGGTCGAGCGCGACCGAGGCATGCAGCGTTTTGTTGAGCGCACCGTCGACATAGTGCTTGCCATCGATCTCGACCGGTGGGAACAAACCGGGTAGCGCTGCCGACGCGGCAATAGCCTTGTTGATCGGCACGTCATCGAAGCCTGCCGTGCCGAACGTCACCGACGCTCCCGTGTCGAGATTGGTGGCGACCAGAAAAAGCTTCCGTCCGAGCTTGCGAAAATCGGCCGTCCGCCCCCCGGTCGCGAACATCCGCACAAGAAACGCGTCGATGGCGCGTTGGTCGAACAGTCCCGTCGGCACCGCACGCCCCAGGGTGGCAAACGATGCCGCGGCGCCGCGACGAAACGGCTGACGGATGAAGTCACGGGTAGCGGACGCCAGAAGGCCAGGCAGCGTCAGTCCGCGGCGCACGAACTCGCGAATGGCCGGGCGCAGAAACAACCCCGGCGAAAGCACTGCATCGGCCCCGTCATCGATGAACAACCGATACATCTGCGCCGGCGAGATGCCATTGGCCAGCGCCGCGGCAACGAACCCGCCGGACGAAACGCCGACGTAGACATCGAGCGCGTTGAGATCAATACCCTCGAGCGCCTCGGCTATGGCAAGCAGGGAACCGATTTCGTAAATCGCGCCCAGCGGACCCCCGCCCGCGAGCGCCAGGCCCACGCGCGGTCGCTCCGCGTACCGCCCCGCCGCAGGACGCTCGGCAGTGCGCAAGCGCCGAACCGTCATCAAACACCGCCCCCGTTCAGGCCGGGGCGAGAGAGCGCTCCCGCTCCGCCGCCGTCAGGCCGAACGCTTGTTACGGCGCGTCTTGCGCGCGGCTCGCTTCGCCGCCCGGCGCGGTTTCTTGGCCGCAACCGTGACGCGCTTGGCGGGCGCAGCCTTGAAGCCTGGCAGAACTGCTGCGGCGGTTTCGACCAACCCATTGAGCGTAGTCTGTGCCGCATCACGCGCCCGGCTCCAAGCCGTCGTCGCAAGCACAATCGACGAATCAACCCGGCGGCCGATGCGACGCAGCGTGCGTGCCTCAACCGTCGAACCTTCCTTGACGAGGGCACGGAAAACTTGCCCGGCATCGTTGCGCGCCCACTGCCGCGTGACCGTTGCGGCACCCAGCCCCGCCAACCACACTTGGCGCGAAGCTGCGAGCGCCACATCGGTGACTCGGTTGGCCCCGCCATTTCCTGCAACTTGCTTCAGCATGATATCGCTCCTTCATTGAGGTAGACCCACTTCACCATGCAGCGTAGCGCGTAGCGTTAGAGCAATCACCCTAATCGCGCTGCCCGACGCGGCGAGGGCGCAACGTTTCGGCGAGTGCGCTGGCAAGCTTGGCGCTTACGGCGTAGATGGACAGCTGCGGATTGGCGCCGATGCTGGTGGGAAACACCGAGCCATCGAGCACGTACAGGTTCTCCAGGTGATGAAAGCGGCCGCTCGTGTCGACCGCAGCCCGGCGCACGTCGGGACCGATCGGGCAGCCACCCATGACGTGGGCGCTGACCACCGGCGTGAGCAGCGGCGCGAGGGGCAGCGTGGCGATTGCCTCGCGCGCCTCGCCCCAGCGCGTGAAGCTCGCCGCCGAGCCGTGCACCGGCATGACGCTCCGCGCGCCAGCGGCAAACTGGATCTGCGCCATCGTCGCAAAGGCGCGTCGTGCGCCCTCCCAGAAGTAGTCGCTGAGCCCATAGTCGAGGACGGGCGAACCGTCGCTGCGCAGGACGACATTCCCACCCGGGCTGTGGGGATGAAATCCGTCGCGCAGCAGGGCGATGACGACCTGCAGCTGTGGCAGCTCGTGCATCCAGCGCGCGTGCGCCTGGCCGAGGCCGGGGAGCGTGATTGCGGCGAGCACCGGATGAATCGGCGGCGCCTCGAGCTTGTAGCCAATGGGGCCGTCGGGCGCGCCAGCCAGAAAATGATCGGAGTAGATGGTTTGCGGCGCGCCGGCGAAGCCATCGACGCGCTCCGGCATCAGTGCCGCCGACACAACGGTCGGGTGCAGAAACGTTCGTTTGCCGACGACGCCATGCGGATCAGGCACCTTGCTGCGCAACAGCAATGCCGGCGTCCCGATTGCACCCGCCGCGGCGATGAAGATTTTCGCTCGCACGACAATCCGCCGCGGTGTCGGATCCGTTCCGCGCGCGTCGAGCCCGATGCATTCGAGTGCGCCAATCCGGCCACCAGTCCCGCTCTCGGGCTCGAGCCTCCAGGCGCGGGTGCGCGTCAGCAGCGTCGCGCCCCGCGCGAGCGCGGCCGGAATCGTGGTGACCAGCATCGACTGTTTGGCATTGGTGGGACAGCCCATGCCGCAGTAGCCGATATTCCAGCAACCGACGACGTTACGACGCATGGTGGCCACCTCCACCCCGAGCGCCTTCGCGCCGCGTCGCAGCACCTCGTTGTTCTCGTTCGGGGCGACAAGCCAGGGTGCGATGCCAAGCCGACGCTCCATGCGCTCGAACCAGGGCGCCAGATCAGCGACACCGAACCCCTCCAGCCCGAACGCGTCGCGCCAATAGCGCAGCGTCGCCTCCGGCGTGCGGAAGCTCGAGGTCCAGTTGATGGTCGTGCCGCCACCGACGCAGCGACCCTGCAGGATGTTGATCGCCTTGTCGCTGGTCTTGCGGCTCGCCGATTCCTGGTAGAGCTGCGGATAGGCGTCCGATTCGCGCATGCGAAAGTCGGACGAGGTGGCGAGCGGGCCCTCCTCGATCATGAGCACCGAAAGGCCGGCGTCGCAGAGAATCTCGGCGGCGGTGCCACCGCCAGCACCGGTGCCGACGATCGCGACGTCGGCTTCGAACGTGCGGTCTTCGGCAAGTGTCGAGGCGTCGATCGCCTTCCAGCCCGCCGCGAGCCCGATGCGCAAGGGGTCGGGCAGGCTCGACGGGCGCGGGAGTTCAGCCGGCATCAACCGGACTCCAGCGATGGCGGGCCCGGGTAGCCGATCGCGGGCCATGCCAGGGGATTGGCGTACCACGCCGAAAACACGAGCTGATGCAATGCCGCATACGCCGAGCGCAGCAGCATGAAGCGGCTGCCGCTCCAGCGCTCCAGAAACGAAGCGATCGCCTCGCGGGTTGCTTCGGGCCACGGCGACCAGACTCCGGCGATCAGGCATCGTGACGGAGGAAAGACGAGCAACGCGAACAGGTCGGCGAGCTCCTTGCGCGTCGCCGGTGGCAGCCCGGCAACCAGCCGCTCGATGGCGCTCAGCGTTGCCGCGCGGGCGCCCGACGCTTGCTCCGCTGCGCTGGGAAGCGCACCGTCGAGAAAGACGGGGATAATTGCCGCGACGACGGCGCGCGCGGCCGGGTCCAAGCCGCCGCTGTCCGGTGTGCTTTGTGGCTGAGGTGCGGTCGAGGTGTAGAGCCAGCGCGCGAACAATAGTGCTGCGCCGCCCGCCACGCCTGCCTTGAGCAGCGTGCGACGGCTAATGCGAGGCGATGGTGGAGCGGAATTCCCCAAGGGAAATGGCCGGATGTGATGAGGCGGCTAACTTTTTGCACTCTAGCCCCGGCATTTAGAGAAAACAATCTAATAGCGCCGACGGGCGCGGGGGATGCGCGGCACTTATCATTTGCCGTGCGCTGCGCATCTGCTTAACGTGCCCCGCGGCGCGTGCCGAGAAGCTCATGCCGAACGCCGTTGAAACCGAGCTCGTGCATCAACTCGAGTGCGCTCGCGTGTTGCACGAGGAACGCGCAGCCGCGCCGTTGCTGGCAGCGGCGCTCGATCGGCTCGCTGCATTTCAATCGAAGAGGCTCCGCGCAACCTATGCCGACCTTGCGCGCGAGGCGCGTTATGCGCGCGCGATCGAATTTTTTCAGACCGACCTCTATGGCCCGGGCGACTTCAGCCGCCGCGACGCCGATCTCGCGCGCGTGGCTCCGTTGATGGTCAGGGTCCTGCCTGAGGGTCTCGTCGCGACGGTCCTGCGCGCGATGGAGCTTTCCAACTTGTCGCATGAACTCGACCGCGCGCTGCTCAGGCTGCTTCCGGTGCGCGTGCCGCTGTCGGTTTTGGCCTATTGCGAAGCCTATCGTGCGCTCGGCGGGCGCGATGAACGGGAACGCCAGATCGCGCTGATCGCTGCCATTGGCCGCGCGCTCGACCGCTACGTCGGGAAGCCCTTCCTCGGCTCGGCGCTGGCGGCGATGCGGCAACCGGCGCGCCTGGCCGGCCTGGGCGCGTTACAACGCTTCCTCGAGCGCGGCGTAGCGGCTTTCCGGAACATGGACGGGGCGAGCGAGTTCCTGGCGACCATAGAGACGCGCGAGACAACGCTGATGAACGCGATTTTCGCCGGCGAGCGCGCGCCGTTTCCGGAGCCCTGAGCGGCTATGCCTTGCCAAACAGCGCGTCGAGTTCCTTGTGGATCTCCCGCTCGATGGGGCCCTTGAGCGGGGTCAGCAGAAACGAGAGCTGCACGTCGAGGCGAACAACGTTCTTGCCCACGTGCATGTTGCCGGACAGGCCCGGCCGCTCGAAGGAGACGTCGTCGCGGTCCCATTCGTAGGCGAGATCGAAGCGCTTGTTCAGATCCCGCGCGATCTCGTCGGCAGCGGCCTTCGCCTTGGTGTGGCTGAGCGTGTGGCGGCGCTTGATCGAAATCGTCGGCATCGTCAGATCGCGTAGGTATCGGCCACCAGTATAGCCAACCCGGCGGCGGCCGGTCGGAGGCGCAAGACGGCCATGGACCGGCCCAGCCAAAGGCGGCAGAATCGGGGCGGGGCGTGGCGGGGCGCGGCAGGGAGGGCACCGTGGCCAACATCGGCGAGTATTTCCGGCTTCAGCTTGCGGCGCCTGACAAGGCGCTCTATCGCCACTTCGAGGCAGGAGGGTGGCGCAATGTCAGCGTAGCCGAGGTCGCGGCACGCATCGGCCGCTGGCAAGCGGCGCTCGCAGCGCTCGACCTCGCCGCCGGCGATCGCGTTGCGATCTGCCTCAAGAACGGCGTCGAATGGGTCTCGCTCGATCTGGCTGCGCTCGGGTTGGGTCTCGTCGTCGTGCCGCTGTATGTCGACGATAGCGCCGACAACATCGCCTGGTGCGTTGCGAACGCGGAAGCGCGGCTGCTGGTCGTCGAAGGCACCAAGATGGCCAACGCGCTCAAGGCGACCGCGAGCGAGCTGCCGCCGCTCTACGTTCTGCGCCCCGACGCCGGCGACGCCACGGCAGCAGTGTCCTCGCTGCTGCCCGCCGCGGCCGACGCGCCACAATTCCGCCCGCTGCCGGATGCCGCGCTGGCGACGATCTGCTACACCTCGGGCACGGCCGGCCGGCCGAAGGGGGTGATGTTGTCGCACGGCAATATCATCGCCAACGTGACGGCGTGCCAGCGGACCGGCATGGCGCTGGCGACGGATCTGTTCCTGTCCATTCTGCCGCTATCGCACATGTTCGAGCGCACCGGGGGGTACTACCTGCCGCTGTCGATCGGTGCCAGAGTCGTCTATGCGCGCAGCGTCGCCGAACTCGCCGAAGACCTGGCCTCCCAGGCTCCCACGGTCATGTTCGGGGTGCCGCGGATCTTCGAGAAATTCTATGCCCGCCTCGAGCAGGCACTTGCTGCAGCGCCGCTGAAGCGGTGGCTGTTCGAGCAATGCGCTGCGCGCGGCTGGCGCCTTGAAAGCGGCCGGGGAACCTGGCTCGACCGGCCGGCGGCACTGCTGCTGCGCGCGCTGGTTGCCAGGCCCGTGCTCGCCCGTCTCGGCGGCCGGATGCGGCTCGCCATCGTGGGCGGTGCGGCGCTCGATCCGCATATCGCGCATACCTTTATCGGCCTGGGCCTGACCCTGCTGCAGGGCTATGGCATGACCGAGGCGTCCCCGGTGATCTCGGTAAACCGCGAGGGCGACAACGACCCGGAGTCAGTCGGGCCGCCGCTGCCCGGAGTCGAGACCAAGCTTGACGCGAGCGGCGAGCTGCTGGCGCGCGGAGGCAACGTCATGCAAGGCTACTGGCACAACGACGCGGCGACGCAGGCGACACTCGACGGCGACGGCTGGCTCCATACCGGCGACATCGCCGAGATCCGCGGCGGCAAGATCTACATCCGCGGGCGCGTCAAGGACATCCTGGTGATGTCCAACGGCGAAAAGCTGCCGCCCCAGGACGCCGAGTTCGCGCTCCTGCGCGACCCGGCGTTCGAGCAGGTGATGCTCGTCGGCGAGGGGAGGCCGTTTCTGACGCTGCTCGCGGTAACCAAGGAGCGCGACGAGAAGACGCTGATCGCGCGCGCCAACGAGCAGCTGAAGGCGTTCCCGCGCTGGGTACGCGTTCGCCGCGTCATCGCGACGCCCGAGGCCTGGAGTATCGACAATGGCCTGCTGACGCCGACGCTCAAGCTCAAGCGCCCGCTCGTGCTGGCCAAATTCAAGGCCGCGGTCGATGCGGTGTATGGTGCGGAGATCGCTGCCGGACCGGGTCGGGCGGCATGATGCGCTGGATGCCGCCCGCGGCGCGGGGCGCCGGATTGACAGCGCGGACCCGGCGCCGTAACATGCCCTGGATTCAAACAAACGTTTAAATGACTTTCGCGCTCGACGCGGGAGCGCCCGCACTCGGGAGATCGGCAATGGGAGGGAGAGTCATTCCATTCGATGCGCCAAGAAATTCCGCGACCAAGGGCAGGATTCTCGATGCCGCCGAGGAGCTGTTCATGGAGCACGGCTTCGAGGCGACGTCGCTGCGCCAGATCACGGCCAGCGCGAGGGTAAACCTCGCCGCGGTCAACTATCACTTCGGCAGCAAGGAGGATTTGTTCGAGGCCGTGCTCACGCGCCGTCTCGATCCGATGAACCAGGAGCGGGTCGCGCTGCTGACTCGCTTCGAGCACGCATCGGCGCCCAAGCCGCTATCGTGCGAGAAGATCCTGGCCGCCATGTTCATCCCGGCGCTGAAGCTCGCGCGCGATCGCGAACGCGGCGGCAAGAACTTTCTGCGCCTGCTCGGGCGCGCCTACGCCGATCCGGCGCCGTTCATTCGCCATTTCCTGTCGGGCCAGTACGCGGTCATGATTGCCCGCTTCAAAGCCGCCTTCGGGCGGGCCCTGCCGCAGCTGCCGCGCAACGAGCTTGCCTGGCGGCTGCATTTCGTCATGGGGGCGCTGTCGTTCACGCTCGCGGGAACCGATGCGCTGAAGCTGATCGCGGCGCTGCGCGGCGAAGCGGGGAATGATGAGATGCTGTTGCGGCGGCTGGCGCCATTCCTGATCGCCGGTCTCAAGGCCCCGCTTCCCGATATTTCCGAACTCGACGGCGAAACGTCCGGCGAGTTTCTCACCCGGTAGGAGCTCTTATGTTGACAGTCATCTGGATCGCGGGTGTCATCGTCGGCTTCTTCGCCCTGGCGTACATAAACGCCGTCGGTTGGCTGTGGGCCGGGGCTATCGCGGCGGCCCTGGCAATCGCCTGGGGCGCGCAGTTGCTCGCGCCGCTGGTCCTGGTGGCCCTCGCGGTGCTCCTCGTCGTGCTCGCGATCCCGCTCAACTTGGTGCCGTTGCGGCGCAGTCTGATCAGCGACGGCGTGCTCGCCCTGTTCCGCAAGATCCTGCCGCCGATGACGTCGACCGAACGCGAGGCCATCGAAGCGGGCACCGTAGGCTGGGACGGCGAGCTGTTCTCCGGCCGCCCCGACTGGAACAAGCTGCTCGCGCTGCGACGGCCCCAGCTAACCGCCGAAGAGCAGTCGTTCCTCGATCACGAATGCGAGGAAGCGTGCGGCATGGTCAGCGACTGGGAGACCACGCACATCTACAGGGATTTGCCACCCCCGGTCTGGCAGTACATCAAGGACAAGGGCTTCCTGGGCATGATCATCCCCAAGCAGTACGGGGGGCTGGGATTCTCGGCGTTTGCGCACTCGCAAGTCGTGACCAAGCTCGCGTCGCGGTGCAGCGCATTGGTGGTCACCGTGATGGTGCCCAATTCTCTGGGGCCCGGCGAGTTGCTGCTGCACTACGGCACCGACGAGCAGAAGCGCTATTACCTGCCACGGCTGGCCAAGGGCCTGGAGATCCCCTGCTTCGCGCTGACCAATCCGCATGCGGGCTCCGATGCGGCGGCGATTCCCGATGCCGGCATCGTCTGCATGGGCGACTACCAGGGCAAGCAGGTGCTGGGCTTGAGCCTCACCTGGGAGAAGCGCTACATCACCCTCGGCCCGGTGGCGACGATCCTGGGGCTCGCCTTCCGCGCCTTCGATCCGGAGCACCTGCTCGGTGACCAGGAGGACCTTGGCATCACCTGTGCCCTGATACCGACCGACCATCCCGGCGTCCATATCGGGCGACGGCACATGCCGCTCTCGGCGGTGTTCCAGAACGGCCCGAACTGGGGCAAGGATGTCTTCATTCCCCTCGACTGGGTCATCGGCGGCAGGCCGATGGTCGGCAAGGGCTGGCGGATGCTAATGGAATGCCTGGCCGCGGGACGTGCGATCTCGCTGCCGTCACTCAACACGGGCATGGCCAAATTGGTTGTGCGCGCGACGGGCGGCTATGCCCGCGTACGCAGCCAGTTCAAGACGCCGATCGGCAAGTTCGAGGGCGTCGAGGAGCCGCTGGCGAGGATGGGCGGCTATCTCTACTCCATGGACGCGACGCGGGCGCTGACCGCGGGCATGGTCGATCTGGGTGAGAAGCCCGCGGTGCTTTCTGCGATCGGCAAATACCATCTCACCGAGCGGGGCCGGCAAATTGCTATCGACGCGATGGACATCGCCGGTGGCAAGGGCATCTGCATGGGACCGTCGAATTTTCTCGGCGCCGCGTACATGCAGATCCCGGTGTCGATCACCGTGGAAGGCGCCAATATCCTCACCCGCAGCCTGATCATCTTCGGCCAGGGAGCCATTCGCTGTCACCCGTACGTACTCAAGGAGATGGCCGCCACACGCGAACAGGACGCCGCCGCCGCGTCGATCGCCTTCGATCAGGCGCTGTTCGGGCACATCGGATTCGTGCTGTCGAACTTCGCGCGGACCTTCGTCATGGGCATCCTCGGCTCGCACGTGGCGCCGGTACCCGACGTCGCGCCGGAAACGCGTCGCTACTACCAGCAATTGACGCGCTTCTCGGCCGCGCTGGCATTTCTCGCCGACGTGTCGATGGGCGTGCTCGGTGGGGCGCTCAAGCGCAAGGAGAAGCTCTCGGCGCGGCTGGGCGACGTGTTGTCGTATCTTTTTCTTTGCTCGGCAACACTCAAGCGCTTCGAGGACGAGGGGCGACAGCCCGAAGACGCGCCGCTGATGCATTGGGCGATCTGGGACGCGATGTTCAAGACGCAGACTGCGCTGGAAGGGGTGATTTCGAATTTCCCGAACCGGCTGATCGCGACGCTGATGCGGCGCACCGTGTTTCCGCTCGGCCGGCCGTATGTCATTCCGTCGGACCACCTCGGCCACGAAGTCGCGCGACGACTGATCCAGCCTTCCGCGACGCGCGACCGGCTGACCGCCGGCATGTATATGCCGCAGGTGGAGGATGACGTCGTGCGCGTGATCGAGTCCGCGGTCGAGGCCACACTGGCCGCAGAGCCAATCGAGGCGCGCATCCGCGAAGCGCAGAAAGCCGGCCGTCTCGGGGGCGGGGTCGGCGAGGATCGCGCCGCAGCGGCGCAGGCGGCGAATGTCATCACCAGCGAGGAGCTGGCCCTGGTACGACGCGCGAGGCGCCTGGTCGAGCAGGTGATCCGGGTCGACGACTTCGCGCCGGACCTGGGCCTGTCCGAAATGCGCCCGCCCGCCGCGACGCCGCCCTCGCGCGACGCCGTCGCGCGCAAGGAAGCGGCATGAGGCAAGGCATGCCAGCGTTCGGCAGCCGGCCTTGCCCCGCCATGCAGAGGTGGCCATGACGCAAACCATCTACGTCGTCGATGGCGCGCGCACGCCGTTCCTCAAGGCACGCAACCGTCCCGGTCCGTTTGCGGCGTCCGACCTGGCCACCCAGGCCGGACGCGCCCTGCTCATGCGCCAGCGCTTCGCAGCCGACGAACTCGACGAGGTCATCCTCGGTTGCGCGAGCCCTTCGCCCGACGAGGTCAACATCGGTCGCGTGGTCGCCCTGCGCATGGGCTGTGGCCAGAAGGTGCCGGGTTGGACCGTGATGCGCAACTGCGCATCGGGCATGCAGGCGCTCGATTCGGCGATCGCCAACATCCGGGGCGGGCGCTCGCACCTGGTGCTGGCCGGTGGCGTCGACGCGCTCTCCCGGGCACCGCTTCTGTACTCGGACAAGATGGTGCTCTGGTTCGCCCGGTTCAGCAGCGCGAAGAGCCTGGGCGAGAAGGCGAAAGCGTTCCTGCAGCTCAATCCGGCAGCGGCGCTCTCCCCGATCATCGGCATCATGAAAGGGCTTACCGACCCGATGGTCGGCCTGCTCATGGGCCAGACGGCGGAAAACCTGGCGTACCGTTTCGGCATCACGCGCGGCGAGATGGACGAGTTCTCCGCGCGCAGTCATCGGCGCGTGCTCGCGGCGCAGAAAGACGGCCATTTTGCCGCCGAGATCGTGCCGCTGTTCGACCACGACGGCAATCTCTACGCTCAGGACGACGGCGTGCGCGAGGATTCGACGCCGGAGAATCTGGCCAAGCTCAAGCCGTTCTTCGATCGCCGCTACGGCAACGTCACGGCCGGCAACAGCTCGCAGATTACCGACGGCGCGGCGTGGCTGGTACTCGCATCGGAAACCGCCGTGGCCAAGTACCAGCTGCCGGTTCTGGGCACAATCGTGGACAGCGAATGGGCTGGCCTGGATCCGGCCCAGATGGGACTCGGGCCGGTGCATGCGGCGACGCCGCTGCTCAAGCGCCAGGGCCTGATGCTCGGCGACATCGACGCCTGGGAGATCAACGAAGCATTCGCCGCGCAGGTGATTGCGTGTCTTCGCGCCTGGGCCGACGAGGCGTACTGCGCGTCCGAGCTCGGCCTTGAGCGCGCCCTCGGCAAGCTCGACGAGGCCAAGCTCAATGTCGACGGCGGGGCGATCGCGTTGGGGCATCCGGTAGGCGCCTCGGGCGCACGCATCGTGCTGCACGTCCTCAACGTCCTCAAGCGCAACAACGGCAGGCGCGGGCTCGCGGCGATCTGCATCGGTGGCGGCCTGGGCGGCGCGATGCTGGTCGAAAGATCGTGACCCCACCCGAGGCACCGGCGATGCCCACCGCCGGACGCAACTGGAGGCTCGAGCGCGATGCCGAGGGCATCGCCTGGTTGATCTTCGACCGCGCCGGGGCTTCGACCAATACGCTTTCCGCCGCCGTCCTCACCGAGCTCTCCGGCATGATCGCCGAGCTCGCGGCCGCGCCGCCGAAGGGCCTGGTGATCCGTTCCGGCAAGGATAACGGCTTCATCGCCGGCGCCGACATCGATGATTTCGAGGGTGTCAAGACGGTCGACGCTGCGCTCGCCATCGTCAAGCGTGGCTGGGACGTTTTCAATGAACTGGCGGCGGTGCCGTACCCGACGCTGGCGCTGGTCCGAGGGTTCTGTCTGGGTGGCGGGCTCGAACTCGCCCTCGCCTGCCGTTACCGCGTCGTCGTCGACGAACCCGGAACGCGGCTGGGTCTGCCGGAGGTCATGCTGGGCATCGTGCCCGGATGGGGTGGCATGCGCCGCCTGCCACGGCTCGCCGGCGCACCCGCCGCGCTCGACCTGCTGCTGACCGGACGTACGATCGACGCCCGGCGGGCGAAAAAACTCGGCATTGCCGACGAGTGCGTGCCGCTGCGCATCATGATGAACACCGCGCGCGGCGTGCTCGCCGCCGCGCCACCGCCGCGGCGGCTGGCGTTCCCGCTGGCCCTGACGTTGAATCCGCTGCTTCGGCCGCTGATCGCCGCGCAGGCTAGGAAGCAGGTCGCCGCCCGCGCGCGGCGCGAACATTACCCGGCGCCCTACGCGATCCTCGACATCTGGGTCAAGCACGACGGCGACGCGCTTGCGCCACCCGCCTCCGATCCGGCCTCGATCGCGCACCTGATCCAGACCCCGACGGCGATGAACCTGATCCGGGTATTCCGGCTGCAGGAGCGCTTGAAGGCGTTTGGCGACGACGAAACGTTCACCGCCCGGCATGTGCACATCGTCGGCGCCGGAACGATGGGCGGCGACATCGCGGCCTGGTGCGCGCTGCGCGGCCTCACGGTGACGCTGCAGGATCAGGGCGCCGAGCGCCTTAAGCCCGCGATCGAGCGCGCCGGCAAGCTTTTCGTCGAGCGCCTCAGGGATACCCGCCGCGTGCGCGACGCGTTCGACAGGCTCGTGCCCGACATCGCGGGTGACGGCGTGGCGCGCGCGGACGTGATCATCGAAGCGATCTTCGAGAATCTCGACGCCAAGCAGGCGCTGTTTCGGACGCTCGAGGCGAAAGCGAAGCCGGGCGCGCTGCTCGCGACCAACACGTCGAGCATTCCACTGGAGCAGATCGGCGCGCCGCTCAAGGACCCGGGGCGCCTGATCGGATTGCATTTCTTCAATCCGGTGCCGAGGATGATGTTGGTCGAGGTCGTCGCCGGGTCGACGACCCGCGCCGAGCTCGTGCCGCGCGCGGCGGCATTCACCCGGCAACTCGACAAGCTGCCGCTCCCGGTCAAGAGTGCGCCCGGCTTCCTCGTCAATCGCGTCCTGGCGCCGTATCTCATGGAGGCGATGCGCTGCGTCGACGAGGGCATCGCCCCGGAAACCGTCGATGAAGCGGCACTCGCATTCGGGATGCCGGTAGGACCGATCGAGCTCGCCGACACCGTCGGGCTCGATATCTGCGTCGCGGTCGGCAAGATGCTGGACTCGCAGTCGGAACCGCCGAAGAAGCTATCCGCGCTGATCGCGGCAGGCGCGCTCGGACGGAAGACCAAGCGCGGCTTTTACGACTGGTCGAGCGGCAAGGCCGCCAAGGGCGCCCCCGGCGCGGTACCGCCGGGTCTCGCCGACCGGCTTATCCGCCCGTACGTAGCCGAAGCGCAAGCCGCCCTCGCCGACGGTATCGTCGCCGACGCTGACCTGGTCGATGCCGGTGCGATCTTCGGCACCGGTTTCGCGCCTTTCCGGGGCGGCCCGCTGCACTACGCGGCGAATTCGAATACATCCGCGCCCTTTGCTAGCATAGGACGGGATTAGAACGGCTGGTTGCAGGGAGGAGATCGTGGACAGGATCTGGCTCAAGTCGTATCCGAAAGGCATCCCCGCCACGATCGACGTGAACGAATACGCGTCGGTGCGCGACGTGTTCGAGCGCGCCATCGCCCAGTTCGGCCCGCGCCCGGCGTACACCTGCATGGGCAAGTCGATCACCTTCGCGGAGCTCGACGTGGCTTCGGCCGCGTTCGGCGCCTTTCTGCAGGGGCGGGGGCTGAAGAAGGGCGCGCGCGTCGCGCTCATGCTGCCCAACGTCCTGCAGTACCCGATATGCGCGTTCGGCGTGCTGCGCGCCGGTTACACCGTCGTCAACACCAACCCGCTGTATACGGCTCGCGAGCTCGAGCACCAGCTGAGCGACAGCGGGGCCGAGGTGCTCGTGGTGGTCGAGAATTTTGCGCACACCGTGCAGGAAGTGGTGCGCACGACTCCGGTCAAGCACCTCATCGTAACCAGCATTGGGGAGATGCTCGGCTGGAAGGGGCGGCTGGTCGATTTCGCCCTGCGTCACGTCAAACGGATGATCCCCGAGTGGAGCCTCCCCGGGTCGATGCGCCTCGCCGCGGCGCTCGACGAGGGCCGCCGGCGCAAGCTCGAGCATGTGCCCATCACGCATGAGGACATCGCCTTTCTGCAGTACACGGGGGGCACGACCGGGGTCGCCAAAGGCGCGATGCTGCTGCACCGGAACATCATCGCCAACCTGCTGCAGGCGGGTGCCTGGGTAAAGCCCTCGCTGGGCGTGGAGCGCCATGTGATCCTCACCCCGCTGCCGCTCTACCACATCTTCTCGCTTACGGCGAATTGCCTGGTGTTCATGACCCTCGGCGCGGAGAACGTCCTGATCACCAATCCCCGCGACATTCCAGGCTTCGTCAAGGAAATGGGCCGGCACCAGTTCACGGCGATCACCGGCGTCAACACCTTGTTCAACGCGCTGCTAAACAACCCCGCTTTTGCCCGGCTCGACTTTTCGTCGCTGCGCCTCACGCTCGGCGGCGGCATGGCGGTGCAGAAGGCGGTTGCCGAGCGCTGGAAGCAGGTTACCGGCGTGCCGCTGATCGAAGCCTACGGCCTTACCGAGACCTCGCCCGCCGCGACCATGAACCCGCTTGACCTGCCCGAATACAACGGCGCCATCGGCCTGCCGATTCCATCCACCGACGTAATGTTGCGTGACGACGCCGGCCATGAGGTGCCGCTTGGGCAGCCGGGCGAGATCTGCGTCAGGGGCCCGCAGGTCATGGCCGGCTACTGGCAGCATCCCGACGAGACTGCCAAGGTCCTGGACGCGGATGGCTGGCTTGCAACCGGAGACATCGGCGTGATGGACGAGCGCGGCTTCGTGCGCATCGTCGACCGCAAGAAGGACATGATTCTGGTGTCCGGATTCAACGTCTATCCGAACGAGATCGAATCGGTCGTCGCCATGCATCCGGGGGTGCTCGAGTGTGCGGCGATCGGGGTGCCGGACGCGAAGTCGGGCGAGGCGGTAAAGCTGTTCGCTGTCCGAAAGGACGCCGGCCTCACCGCTGAGGGCCTGCTTGCGTACTGCCGGGAACACCTGACCGGCTACAAGTGCCCGCGCGAAGTCGAGTTTCGCGCCGAGCTGCCCAAGTCCAACGTCGGCAAGATCCTCCGGCGCGAGCTGCGCGACGAGGCGCGGCGAAAGGCCGCATGACCATGAGCCACGAAGCGATTCTCCCCGATAAGAACCCTGCGCTGCGCGTGGTGCCGATGCCCGCCGATGCAAACCAGAACGGCGACATCTTTGGCGGCTGGGTCATGTCTCAGGTGGACATTGCCGGGTCGGTTCCGGCGGCACGCCGGGCGCGCGGACGGATCGCGACGGTGGCGGTGAATTCGTTCCTGTTCAAGCAACCGGTCCTGGTCGGCGATCTGGTGAGTTTCTATGCCGAGATCACCCATGTCGGGCGGACGTCGGTGACCGTTGATGTACAGGTCTATGCGGAACGAAATCCGGGCAAGATGATCTGCGTCAAGGTCACCGAGGCCAGCCTGACGTATGTTGCGGTTGGGCCGGATCGGCGACCACGCCCCTTGCCGGAAGAGTAGCCGCGGAGGGGCCGCCGGATGCGGCCCGCATAGCTGGGGTGTATAGTTGGCGCCAAACGCAAGTGCGTTGTCGGGCACAAGAATTCGACCCAGCGGTAACCATCGAGCGACAGGAGGGGATCACCATGAAACTCGCTGCATTTCATCGTACGCGCCTGGCAGCGGCTGTGGGTGCCGCCGCGTTATCGCTGGCGGCTGGCCCGGGGTTCGGCTCCAACTTTGCCCTGCAGGAGCAAAGCGGCAGCGGGGTGGGCAACGCCTTTGCCGGCGGTGCAGCGGCCGCCGAGGATGCGAGCACGGTCTGGTTCAATCCGGCGGGCATGTCGCGGATTCCCGCGATTCAGGGCGCCGTCGCCGGCGACGTGATCTGCCTGTCGGCGAAGTTCAGCAACAACAACTCGCAGCCGGCGGCGCTGCAGCCGCTCGGCGGCGATGGCGGCGACGCCGGCACCTGCGCGATCGTCCCCAGCCTGTACCTGGTGGTACCGATCAACAAGCAGTTCGCGTTCGGCCTGGGAGTCGGTGCGCCGTTCGGTTTGAAAACCGACTATGACGCAAGCTGGCTCGGTCGCTTTCAGGCCATCGAGTCGCGCGTGGCCACGGTCAATATCAATCCGGCGCTGTCGTGGAAGATAAACGACATGTTTACTGTGGCCGCCGGAGTCGATTACCAGCATATCAACGCCACGCTCACCAACGTCGTCAATTATTCCGGGGCCCTCGCCACCGCGGCCCAACAGGCCGCCGCAGGCGGGTTGATTCCACCGAGCGTCATTCCGCCCATCGTGGCGGGAGTCGCAGGTCTCGAATCGCAGGCGGCCGTAAACGGCAACGACAACGCCTGGGGCTGGAACATCGGGTTGCTGTTCGAGCCGGACAAGGACACGCGCTTCGGCGCGCAATACCGCTCGGCGATCAAGTACACCGTCGCCGGTCAGGTCAACTTCAACAACCCGATGCTGCCGTCGACGCTGCCGCCGACTTTGGCGCCGATCGCCGGATTGCTCGCCACGGGCGTGAACCAGGTGCTGTCGAGCGGGGACGTGACGCTGCAGCTCAAGGTACCCCAATCGTGGAACGTCTCGGTTTTCCATACGCTCGAGAACACGAAGTGGGACGTGATGGCCGACCTGCAGTACACGGGCTGGAGCAGCATTCAGAATCTCACCATCGTGCGCAGCACCGGCGCCATACTTTCGGTTACGCCCGAGAACTTCCGCAACACCTGGCGCGGCTCGATCGGCGCCAATTATCATTACAGCGACCAATGGATGTTCCGCGCCGGCCTGGCCTATGACCAGACCCCCGTCCAAGACGCGCAGCGTACCCCGCGGCTGCCGGACAACAACCGCACGTGGATCGCCATCGGCGCGCAATATCGCGCCTCGCCCCAGCTCGCCCTGGACCTGGGTTATACGTACATATTTGTGAGTAACTCCAGCATCAATCAGAACGAAGGCAGCACCGACGCCAACGGCTTGATCAACGGCACGTACCATAACAACGTCAACGTCATCGGGCTGCAGGCCACCTATACGTTCCAGTGACCGTTTTCCGCTGATCTCCGCACGCCGCCGCGCCGCAGGTCCTGCGGCGCGGCGTTTTCCGGGAATCCCCACCGTTCTCGACCGGCCATGTCGCAGTCGCGCTTCCTCGTCCGCAAGGCCGCCATCCTCGGCGCTGGCGTCATGGGCGCGCAGATTGCCGCCCATCTTGCCAATGCCGGCGTGCCGACGCTGCTCTTCGACCTTGCACCGAAGGAGGGCGACGCGAACGGCATCGCCCTGAAGGCGATCGAGAATCTGAAGAAGCTCGAGCCCTCGCCGCTGGCGGCGAACGACCGGGCCGCCGGCATCACGCCGGCCAACTACGACCAGCATCTGGCCCTGCTCGCCGGCTGCGATCTGGTGATCGAGGCGATCTCGGAACGACTGGATTGGAAGCAGTCGCTGTACGAAAAGGTGGCACCGTACATCGGCGCGCAGGCGATCTTTGCCACCAACACCTCCGGCCTTTCGATCGACGCGCTGGCGCAGGCCTGTCCGGCCGCGTTGCGCCCGCGCTTCTGTGGCGTGCATTTCTTCAATCCGCCGCGCTACATGCATCTGGTGGAGTTGATCGCCCAGCGCGCGACCGAGGCGCAGCTGATCGACCAGCTCGAGACCTTCCTGGTGACGGTGCTGGGTAAGGGCATCGTGCGCGCCAAGGACACGCCCAACTTCGTGGCCAACCGGGTGGGCGTCTTTTCGCTCCTGGCGACGATGGTGCACACGGACCGGTTTGGACTGGGCTTCGACGTCGTCGACGCGCTCACCGGCCCGGCCATCGGACGCGCGCGGAGTGCCTCGTACCGCACCAGCGACGTGGTCGGGCTCGACACCATGGCACACGTCATCCGGACCATGGACGAGACGTTGCCCGACGACCCCTGGCACCGCTATTACCAGGCGCCTGCGTGGCTGCAGGCGCTCATCGCCAAGGGGACGCTGGGGCAGAAGACAAAGGCCGGCTTCTTTCAGAAGGTCGGCAAGGAGATCCAGGTCTTCGATCCCGCTTCGCAATCGTATCGACCGGCGCGGGGTGAAATCGAGCCGGCCGTGGGCTCGATCCTGGCACTGAAATCGCCGGGCGAGCAGTTGGCGCAGCTGCGGGCGCATCCGCATCCGCAGGCGCAGTTTCTGTGGGCGATCTTCCGCGACCTGTTTCATTACTGCGCCTATCACCTGGCTACGATCGCGGACAACGCGCGCGACGTCGATTTGGCGATCCGCTGGGGCTTCGGGTGGAAAAAGGGGCCGTTCGAGACGTGGCAGGCCGCTGGCTGGCAGGAGGTCGCATCCTGGGTCGGGGCAGATATCGCCGCGGGCAAGGCGCTCGCCCCGGTAGCCCTGCCCTCATGGGTAACCGCCGGGCCTGCGGTCTCGGGGGTGCACACGCGCGAGGGCGCCTATTCGCCGGCGACCAACACGTTCCAGCCGCGCTCCACGCTGCCGGTCTACGCGCGACAGTATTTCCCGGATCCGGTCCTCGCCGAGGCGCCCGCAAGGGGGACGACCATTCTGGAAACCGACGCCGTGCGGATGTGGCACAGCGGCGACGATATCGCTATCGCGTCGTTCAAGACCAAGCAGCACACGATTAGCGCCGAGGTGCTCGATGGACTGCTGAGCGCGATCGCCGAAGCGGAGCGCAACTGGCGCGGGCTCGTCATCTGGCAGACCGGCGAGCCGTTCTCGCTAGGGGCCGACCTCGCCTCGGTGGGACCGGCGGTGCAGGCGGCGCAGTGGGACAGCGTGGAAGCGGTCGTCGCCAAGTTCCAGCAGACCTCGCAGCGCCTGCGCTACAGCCTGATCCCGACCGTTGCAGCGGTACGGGGGATGGCGCTGGGCGGAGCGTGCGAATTCATCATGCACTGCGACCGCACGGTCGCCGCGCTCGAGTCGTATATCGGCCTGGTCGAAGCCGGCGTGGGCATTCTGCCGGCCGGTGGCGGATGCAAGGAGCTCGCCGCCCGGGCCGTGCAGGAGGTCGCTCGCGGCAGCAACGGCAGCCAGCTCGACCAGTTCCCGTTCCTGCGCACCTACTTCCAGCAGGTCGCGCTGGCCAAGGTGTCGAAAAGCGCGCTCGAGGCAAAGGACCTCGGCTACCTCCGTGCTGCCGATGTCGTCATCTTCAATCCGTACGAGCTGCTCTGGGTTGCCAAGGCCCAAGTGCGCGCGTTGTCGGAGGCAGCCTATCGTCCGCCGCTGCCTCTGGCGGCCATCCCGGTTGCCGGCAAGACCGGCATCGCGACGCTCGAGATGATGCTGGTCAATATGCGCGACGGCGGTTTCATCTCGGCGTATGACTTCGAAGTGGGCCTCGCCATCGCCCGCGTGCTGTGCGGCGGCGAGCTCGAGCCGGGCAGCCTGGTCGACGAAAAATGGCTGCTCGACCTGGAGCGTCGCGAGATTATGGCGCTGCTCAGGAATCCCAAGACGCAGGAACGCGTCGCCCACACGCTCAAGACCGGCAAGCCACTGCGGAACTGACGTCCCCAACGGAGGGTGCATGGCCAAGCAGGTGCAGGAAGCGTACATCGTCGCTGCGACGCGGACCCCCGTCGGCAAGGCCCCGCGCGGCGCACTCCGCCATACCCGTCCCGACTCGCTGCTGGCGCACGTCCTTAGAAGCGTGCTGGCGCAGGCGCGGCAAATCGAGCCCACGCGGATCGAGGACGTGATTGTCGGCTGCGCGATGCCCGAGTACGAACAGGGCATGAACGTCGCGCGCATCGGGTTGCTGCTCGCGGGCTTGCCTAACACCGTGGCCGGGATGACCATCAATCGCTTCTGTTCCTCCGGGCTGAACGCGGTCTCGATCGCCGCCGACCGCATCCGCACCGGCGAGGCCGAAATCGTCATCGCCGCCGGCACCGAAAGCATGAGCATGATCCCGATGCTCGGCAGACTTGCGCTCAACGCTGAAGTGTTCGCCAGGGACGAGAACCTCGGCATCGCCTACGGCATGGGTCTTACCGCCGAGCGGGTCGCGTCTGGGTGGAAGGTGTCGCGCGAGGAGCAGGATGCCTTCGCCCTGGCGAGTCACCGCAAGGCGCTCGCCGCGCAGGCGGGTGGCGAGTTCGGTGCCGAGATTTCGCCCTATCCGGTGCGCGAAAACGTGCCCGATCTCGACTCGGGCAAGATCGTCTCGCGCCAACGCAGCTTCGATCGTGACGAGGGCCCGCGCGGCGACACGAGCGCGGAGGGCCTGGCCAAGCTCAAGCCGGTATTTGCCGCGAAAGGTTCGGTCACTGCGGGGAACAGTTCGCAGACGTCCGACGGCGCCGGAGCGGCCGTCGTCGTCAGCGAGAGGGTGCTGCGGGAACTCGGCCTTGCGCCGCTCGCGCGCTGGGTCGGCTTCGCGGTCGGCGGGGTCGCGCCCGAGGTTATGGGCGTCGGCCCGATCGCCGCGATTCCCAAGGTTCTGCGGAACACCGGCATCCGGCAGGAGCAGATCGACTGGATCGAATTGAACGAGGCCTTCGCCGCGCAGAGTCTGGCGGTCGTCAAGGAGCTTGGCCTGGACCCGGCCAAGGTGAACCCATTGGGCGGTGCGATCGCTCTCGGGCATCCGCTGGGCGCGACCGGCGCGGTGCGGACGGCGACCATCGTGCATGGCCTCAAGCGGCGCAGGCAGAAATACGGCATGGTCACGATGTGCGTGGGGACCGGCATGGGAGCGGCGGGAATATTCGAATCCGTCTGATCGGAAAGGAGGGATTGCGATGAAAAGCTTGCTTTGCGTCACTGCGGTCGGCGCGCTGGCGCTGCTAGCTGGCGGCGCGGCGATGGCGGTCGAGGTCGGCGGCGTCGGGCTCGATGACAAGGCGACAGTGGGCGGGCAGGAGCTCGTGCTCAACGGCGCTGGCATCCGGACCCGGGTGATATTCAAGGTCTATGTCGCCAGCTTGTATCTGCCGCAAAAGGCCGGCGATCTTCAGGCCGTGCTGGCGAAGAGTCCGCGCCGCATCCAGCTCAATCTGCTGCGCACGCTCTCTGCCGACCAGCTGGCCGAGGCGCTCAACGACGGCCTGGCCGAGGCCAACACGCCTGCCGACCTCGCTGCAGTCAAGCCGCAGGCCGATCAGCTGCTGGCCATCATGAAGGCTTTCAAGGAGGTCAAGGAGAAGGATGTCGTCACGCTCGACTTCGTCGATGGCGCGACCCGGGTGGGCTGGAATGGGGAAGGCAAGGGAACGATTCCGGGCGCGGCATTCAACCAGGCGTTGACGAAAATCTGGCTCGGCGACAAGGCGGTGCAGGCCGATCTGAAAAAAGCGCTGCTCGGCGGGTAGCGCATCGGCGGCCTGTCGCGGCCGGGTTGCCCATCATTTATAGCGCGCCAGCTCCATTTTCCCGATCTGGTTGCGGTGCACCTCGTCCGGCCCATCGGCCAGGCGCAGGGTGCGCACGTGAGCGTAGTGATGGGCGAGCGTGAAATCGTCGCTTACGCCGGCGCCGCCATGCGCCTGGATCGCCCAATCGATCACCCGGCAGGCCATGTTCGGCGCGGCAACCTTGATCATCGCGATCTGCTTCGCCGCGACCTTGTTACCGACCGTGTCCATCATGTGCGCCGCGTTGAGTACCAGCAGGCGCGCCTGGTCGATGAGGATGCGCGACTCCGCGATGCGCTCGAGGGTCACCGTCTGCTCGGCAATCGGCCGGCCGAACGCGATGCGCGATCGGGTGCGCTTGCACATGTCCTCAAGCGCGCGCTCGGCCAGACCGATGGTGCGCATGCAGTGGTGGATACGCCCGGGCCCGAGCCTTCCCTGGGCGATCTCGAAACCCCGGCCCTCGCCCAGCAGCAGGTTGGAGGCCGGTACGCGCACGTTATCAAAGGCGACCTCGCCGTGGCCGTGCGGTGCCTCGTCGTACCCGAACACCGGCAGGTGGCGTAGCACCGCTACGCCGGGCGCATCGCGTGCAATGAGGATCATCGACTGCCGCTTGTGCCGGTTGGCGTTGCCGGGGTCGGTCTGGCCCATGAAGATGAACAGCTTGCATCGGGGATCGAGCGCTCCCGAGGACCACCACTTGCGGCCGTTGATGACGTAGGAGTCGCCGTCGCGGACGATCGAGCTTTCTATGTTCGCCGCGTCGCTGGACGCGACCGCGGGCTCGGTCATCGCGAAGCAGGAACGGATGCTGCCGTCGAGCAGCGGCTCGAGCCAGCGCTTCCTCTGTTCGGCTGTGCCGTACCGGACCAGTGTCTCCATGTTGCCGGTGTCCGGCGCCGAGCAATTGAATACTTCCGGTGCCCAAGGCACGCGTCCCATGATCTCGCATAGCGGCGCGTATTCCGTGTTGGTGAGGCCGGCACCGTACTCGGAGTCCGGCAGAAACAGGTTCCACAGCCCCTGTGCCTTGGCCTTCTTCTGCAGCGTATCGAGCAGCGAAACCCTCTGCCAGCGATCGCCGGTCGCAACTTCATCGTGGAAGCGCTTCTCGTTGGGATATATGTGCTCGTCCATGAAGGCGACCAGACGCGCCTGCAGGTCCCTGGTTTTGGCTGAGTATTCGAAATCCACGGTGTTCTCCGGTCAATTTTCGACGGCGCAAGCGGTCAGTGCCGCGCCATGATGCGTTCCGCCTGACGCCACCCGAGTTCGGACATCACGCGCGCCCACCGCCCGACCTCGGCCGCGTGCTGGCTTGCCGCAGTTCCATCGACGACGCGACCCATGATGCCTTGGGCGATACCGGCGGCGCGGAACATGTTGTAGGCGATATAGAAATCCCAGTGGTCCGGATCGATCGACTCCCGCCCGGTGTGGCGACAGTAGGCGGCCACGTATTCGCGCTCGGCCGGAATGCCCAGCGCGGCGAGATCGAGGCCGCCCAGCCCTCGGAACGGCCCGGGCGGAATATGCCAGCTCATGCAATGGTACGAAAAATCGGCGAGCGGGTGGCCGAGCGTGGAAAGCTCCCAGTCGAGGACCGCGACGATCCGCGGCTCGGTGGGATGAAAAATCAGGTTGTCGAGCCGATAGTCGCCATGGACGATCGCGGTCTCGTCCGCGTCGGGTATGTTCTCCGGCAGCCAGGCAATCAGCCGGTCCATGGCGTCGATGCGCTCGGTCTCCGAGGCGCGGTACTGCTTGGTCCAGCGCGCGATCTGGCGGGCGAAGTAGCTGCCCGGCTTGCCAAAGTCCCCGAGGCCCACCGCCCGGCAATCGACCCGGTGCAACGCGGCGATGACCCGGTTCATTTCCTCATACACGGCCCGCCGCTCGGCCTTGTCCAGCGCCTGCAGCGACGGGTCCCACAAGACCCTTCCCGCGACGCAATCCATGAGGAAGAACGCCGTGCCGATGACGGACTCATCCTCGCATAGCAGGTAGGTTCGCGGCACCGGCACGTCGCTGTTGCGCAACGCGGTCAGCACCCGGTACTCTCGATCGACGGCATGCGCCGACGGCAGCAGCTTGCCCGGAGGCTTGCGCCGGAGCACGTAGCTCTTGCCGCCGGCGCTGATGCGAAAGGTGGGGTTGGACTGCCCGCCCTTGAACTGCTCGATTGCGAGCGGACCCGCGAAGCCTTCCATCCGCCCGCGCAGAAAGGCTTTGAGTCGCTCCGGGTCGAAGCGATGCTTGTCCTGCACCGGCATGGTGCCGATGAACTGCTCGTTCATGCCAAGGCTCCTCCGCCGGCCGGGCTCCCAGGCTTTAGCGATAGGTGACCACCCGCGCATCGCCCGTCTGTTCGAGATACGCGAAGTTGTTGACATAGCTGACGCCTATCCTGCCCGGTTGGTAAAGCAAGGCGGTGACCCCGCCGTTGACGAGCGACACGTTGAGATCGAAGGCGCGATGGTCGGGCAATTCGAGCAGATACTGACAGATCGCCGCAATCGGCCCGCCGGAAGTGAACACGATGCTGGTGCGCGACGGGCCGGCCTCGGCGATCAGGCGGCCAAGCGCAGCCACGCAGCGGCCGCAAAAGCTCGTCCATGACTCGCGGTATTCGGCGTCGTGGTCACCGCCCATCCAGCGCTCCATCGCCGCGGAGAAGAGCCGGTGGAAGGTGCGGCGGGAGGCGCCGTCCTCGACCAGGTAGCGCTGCAGCGTCTCCGGGTCAGCCAATTCGGGCCGATGGCGGGCCAAGATTTGGTCGGCGTCGTATTCGTCAAAACCCGGCTCGGGGCGACAGGCTCCTGCGGGCTTGAGCGCGGCAGGAAGTACGGCGACGCACGCCTGCGCCGTTTCGCGATGGCGCTTCAGGCTGCCGCTCACCGCCAGGTCGATGCGTCGGCCGCGGTTGGTGATCCACTCTCCAAGAAGCCGCGCCTGTTCGACGCCGAGTTCGGACAGCCGGTCGTAGTCGGTGCTGCCGCAAGACGCTTGCGCGTGGCGAACCAGGAGGATTTGTCCCATGGCGGTTGCACGCGCGGAGCGCGCGGGAGTGGAGGCGAATTATTTCCGCCGCAGATCCATCTGCTCGACGGCTTGGTTCCACAGCGCCGAGCCGACCAGGCTCGAGCCGCCGTCGACGCACACCACCGTGCCCGTGATATAGGCAGCCAGTGGCGAAGCCAGAAAGACCGCCGCCTGCCCGATATCGTCGGGTTGACCGTACCGGCGCAGCGGAATGACCTGCTTGTTGCGGGCGTCGATTTCGGCTGTGGATAGCCGACGCATGCCTTCGGTGCCTTCGATCGGCCCGGGAACGATGCTGTTGGCGCGGACGCCGTGCCTGCCCCATTCGAGGGCGAGGTTCTTCATCAGGTTGTCGATGCCGGCCTTGGCGGCGCCGACATGCGCCTGGTAGGCGTGCGGCACAAAAGCCTGGCCCGCGGAAATGAAGATGATGCAGCCGCGCGTCTGCTTGAGTTGGGCGAACGCTTCGCGCGCGGCGTGGAAGGCGCCGAGCAGATCGATCTCGATGACGGTCTTGAAGCCGTTCGGGGAGAGCTCCTCGGCCGGGCAGAGGAAGTTGCCCGCGGCACCGGCGACGAGCACGTCGATCGGCCCGATCTCGTTCTGCGTACGGGCAAATGCGGCCGCAAGCGCGGCGGGATCGCGCACGTCGGCGGCGACGGCCAGCACCTTGCCATGGGCCTGTGCGTTGAGCAAGGAGAGCTCGGTCGCCGCGCGGTCGAGCCTGTCCTGAGTCCGGCCACAGATGGCAACATGCGCGCCGAGCGCCGCGAAGTTGCGCGCGACGCCGAGATTGATGCCGCTGCCGCCGCCGGTGATGAACACGGTCTTGCCCGCGAACAGATCTCCGGACAGATATTGCGCGACGATCATTCCATACCCCGCTGCATGAACGCGCTCAGAAGCGCGAGAAATCCGCCGGGCGCTTGGCGACAAAGGCGGCGAGCGCTTCCTTCGCTTCCGGGCTGCCAAGCAGCTGGGCGAAGCTCGCGCCCTCCTCATGGATGGTTTGCAGGACCAGCGGGGCGAGACGGCGCTTGAGCAGGGATTTCGATGTCCGAAGCGCCGCTGGCGGCTTCGCGGCGAGGGCCAGTGCCCGCACCCGCGCCTGCGGGATCGCCTGCTCGTCGGCGACGACGCGGTTCACGAGGCCCCATTCGCGTGCCTGCCCCGCGCTGATCGCCTCCCCGAACAAGAGCAGCTCCGCGGCGCGCAGATACCCGATGGCGAGCGGCAGGAGCAGACTCGAGCCGCCTTCCGGACACAGACCGAGATTGACGAAGGGCGCGGACAGCTGCGCGCTTTCGCCGGCAACGACGTAATCGCAATGCAACAGCATTGTCGTGCCGATCCCCACGGCGACACCGGTGACCGCGGCGACCACGGGCTTGTCGCTCTGGCTGATCAGGGTGAGGAAGCGGAACACCGGACTGTCCTCACCGCCGGGCGGCAGGTTGAGGAAGTCGACGATGTCGTTGCCGCTGGTGAACACCTCGGGCTGTCCATGGATCAGGATGACGCGCACGCCGGGGTCGGCTGCGGCACGCTCCAGGGCGGCGGCCATTGCCTCGTACATTGCCACCGTGATCGCATTCCTTTTATCCGGGCGGCGGAGCTCGATGCGCAGCACGCGGTCGCGGGTCTCGGTATTGATGTGTTCGGACATCGCCATCCTTTCACGCCAGCAACCCACGCTCCCGAGCTGTAACGCACCGCGCCTGCTAGTATGATCGCCGCAAGCGTTGATGGCGACGGCGCCGTCGATCGGCATCGCAACGGCGTGTCTTCGTGGCCACGCCCTGGCAAGGTGCTTCGCGGTCGCAGAAGAGGATGCTATCTCCGGCGCGGTGAGTTGCAAAGCGCCGCCACTGCCCGAGGAGAACCGATGCCCGATTTCTGGCCGTCCTGCGGCTATCGCCTGCTCGACTCTGCGTCCGGAGGACGGCTGGCGGTCAGCGACGCGTTTCTGCGCAGCTACCTGCTGCGACCGGAGCTCGCGCCGGTGCCCGAGTCCTGCGGCGCGGAAATGGCGCTGCACGGGCAGCTTCTGGCGCGGCCCCGAAGCGAGGTGAGCGCAGCGCAGATCGCGGCAATCAAGGACGGTGACGTGCGCGACAATTACCGTATCTGGCTGCGCTTTCGCCATCGCCTGCTTGCCGCGCCGACGCTGGAAGCCGCGTATGCGGCGCTATTCGCTGGCGAGGGCGTCGACGCGCCGCCGCAGTTCGTGCACCAGCTCACGCAGATTCTCCTGCGCCACATGCTCGGCGAGGACGCCGACCCGTTCGAGGCGCGTGCGGCGGAGATGCTCTTTCGTCCGCAGCGCGTCAGCCTGCTGCCCGACCGCGCGCCGATGGCCGCGGACCTGCAGACGGTCGAGCTGTACGCGACCACCGGGGGCTTCGGCAGCCTGGGCGAGCTGCTGGCGCAAAACCGCACGCCGACCCGAACCATCGACCTCGACGTGCTGTCGGAGGACAATGCCGCGGCGTATTGGGGTCGGGATGAGCGCCACGATTTTGCTCTGAACCTGAACCGGGGCGGGCCGGCGCTCGATGCCCTGTGCCGCGTGCTCGAGCGCTGGATCGCGCACTTTCTCGCCGTCGAGGTGTCGATCCATCCGCGGCGCGAGATCGACGACCGGCGCTGGGTATGGCACGTCGGCCTCGACGCGGAGGCGAGCGCGCTGCTCAACGACCTGTACAATCGCGCCGAGGTCGGCGACGAACGCCTGGAGCGGCTGCTGTGCCTGTTTGAGCTCGGCTTTGCCGACGCGGCCGACATGCGCCCGGCGCTTGCGGGGCGGCCGGTCTATCTGGCGATGGCCATCGATCGCGAGTACCGGCTCAAGCTCAAACCGCAGAATCTGTTGTTGAACCTGCCGCTCGCGCGGCCGCAATGAGGAACGAATGCCAATGAACCGATCGACACATTTCGCACGCCTTGTCGTGGCCTGTGCCATGCTGATCTCGAGCTCGCTCGGTGGTCACGCGCAGGCTGCCACCGCCGTACCCGCCCCCCTTGAAGCCGAGCCGGCGGTGGCGCCGCCGCCCGCGTCCCCGGCGCTCGACCAGCTTGCCTGGTTGCGCGGTTGCTGGGCCGGTAACGTCAACCGGCGCGACTTTGTCGAGCAGTGGCTGCCGCCGCGCGCCGACATGATGGTCGGCGTCAGCCACACGATCGTGGAGAGTCGAAAGAATCCCAGTCAGGCGCGCACGGAGGACTACACGTACCTGCGACTGGAAGCGCGCGACGACGGCGTCTACTACATCGCGGTCCCCTCCGGGAAGACCGAACTGCCCTTCAAGCTCACCGCCGTGGAGAACGACAAGGGCGTCACGGTTTTCACGTTCACCGGCCAGGGTGACGGATTTCCGCAGCGAATCGTCTACCGTCGCACCGAGGGCGGGATGCTCTTCGCGGGCGTTGCCGGCAAGCTCGATGGCAAGGAGAAGGAGGTCATCTACCCGATGCACCGCGTCGACTGCGCGACCGGCGAGTCACCGCGGGGGTGAGCGTGGGCGGTCCGGCGCCCCCCGCAAGCCAGGCGCTGCATAACCTGGAGCGCCTGCTCGCCGCAGGCAAGGACGGCGCGCTGTTGCGCTTCGGTCTGGGCAACGAGTATCTGAAAGCGGGCGATGCACAAGCCGCCGTTGCCCATCTGCGCCGCGCGGTAGCGATCGATCCTGCCTATTCTGCGGCGTGGAAACTGCTCGGAAAGGCCCTTGTGGCCGCGCATCGCGACGAGGCGGCCCTGGCCGCCTGGCGCGAGGGCATCGCCGCGGCGCAGCGACGCGGCGACAAGCAGGCCATGAAGGAGATGCAGGTGTTCGCCCGCCGCCTTGCCAAGCAGCTTGGCCAAGAGTAGAGTACTGTCGTGTTGCGGTGCAACAATTGCGCCGTTGTCGCCTCCCGTCCTTCGCTTCATTCACATTCTCTTCGTGCGCGTAATCCGTTGACCTGCGCTGCGCATGGCGACCGACGCTAGGCTCGAGGGCGCCGCGGCATAGCAACCATGACGTCCTACGAGAAACTGCGCCAGCTGGTCATCGGCGCGCCTCTCGATCCCCTAAGCCAGCAGACCCGCCAGCACATCGCGCTGATCGCCTTCCTCGCCTGGGTCGGCCTCGGAGCGGATGGGCTGTCATCTTCCGCGTATGGTCCGGAGGAGGCCTTTCGCGCGCTCGGCGTGCACACCCACCTTGGGCTGTTCATGGCCCTCGCCACGGCGGCGACGGTGTTCGTCATTTCGCTCGCCTACAACCAGGTGATCGAGCTGTTTCCGACCGGCGGTGGCGGCTATCGGGTCGCGACCAGTCTGATTGGTCCGCGCGCGGGCCTGGTTTCGGGGGCCGGCCTGATCGTCGACTACGTGCTCACGATCGCGATTTCGGTCGCGAGCGGCGTCGATGCGCTGTTCAGCCTGCTGCCCGCCACGGCGGGGGTGTTAAAGCTCGGGACGGAGCTGTCGCTCGTCGCGGTGCTGCTGGTGATGAACCTGCGCGGAATGAGGGAGTCGATCACCATCCTGCTGCCGATCTTCCTCGGTTTTTTCATCACCCACGTATTGCTCATCTCCTACGGCATCCTCGGCCATTCGCAGGGGCTGACGCTGGTGGTGCCCGCGGCGGTCGAGGACACGCGCAGGCTCGCCCACGACATCGGCTGGGTGGCTGCCTTGTCGCTGTTTCTGCGCGCCTACTCCCTGGGTGGAGGCACCTACACCGGGATCGAGGCGGTATCGAATAACGTGCAGACGCTGCGCGAGCCGCGGGTGCGCACCGGCAAGCTGACGATGTTCTACATGGCCACGTCGCTGGCCTTCACCGCCGGGGGCATCATCCTGCTCTACCTGTTGTGGCAGGCCCAGCCGGTCGAGGGCCAGACGCTCAATGCCGTCGTGTTCGGCAAGATCATCGACAGCTGGGGATTGAGCGCCGGGTTCAGCCGGAGCGCGCTGCTGCTGGTCCTGGTGTTCGAGGCGGGGCTGCTGTTCGTCGCCGCCAATACCGGCTTCCTGGGCGGCCCCCAAGTGCTGTCGAACATGGCAGCCGACTCCTGGCTCCCTCACCAATTCCGCCATCTGTCGACCCGCTTGGTGACGCAGAACGGCATCGTGATCATGGGCCTCGCGGCGCTGGTCATCGTCCTGTGGAGCCGCGGCAGCGTCGACCTGCTGGTCGTGCTCTATTCGATCAATGTGTTCTTGACCTTCACCCTGTCGCTGCTCGGATTGTGCATCTACTGGTGGCGTGCCCGCGGCAAGGACTGGCGCTGGCTGCATCGGCTGGCGTTTTCCGGGCTGGGCCTGGCGGTCACCTCGGGCATCTTGGGGGTGACCCTGGTCGAGAAATTCGGTGAGGGCGGCTGGGTCACCGTGCTCATTACGTCGCTGGTGATCGCCCTGTGCCTGGCGATCCACCATCACTACGACTGGGTCAAGGCACGGCTGAAGGAAGTCGACGAGATATTCAGCGCCGCGCCCTGCCCGAAATGCGAGAACCCTCCACCGCTGGAACCGGACGCGCCGACTGCGGTGTTCATTGTCGGATCGAGCCGCGGCGGCGGCATCCACACCCTGCTGTGGGTGCAACGGCTCTTCCCGAAGCACTTCCGCAACTTCATCTTCATCAGCGCCAAGGCGGTCGATGCACAGAGCTACGGCGGCGGCGAGCAAAGCGATCGGCTGCGGGCGGTGCTCGACCGCGCGCTCGCGTTCTACGTCGATTATTGCCACGCCAACGGGCTTGCCGCAACGGCGCGCTTCTCGCTCGGCACCGACCGCGTCGACGAGTTGATGAAGCTAGCCGAAGGCGTGCAGAAGGAATACTCGAACTGCGTCTTCTTCACCAGCAAACTGGTGCTGCGCAGCGAGAATTGGGCGACTCGGCTGCTGCATAACCAGACGGCGCTGGCCCTGCAGCGCAGGCTGCATCTGAACGGCATGCAGATGTTCATTCTGCCGATGCAGCTCTAGCGAACGGGCAAGCAGCCTAGCGATCTCCCGATCGGCCGGTGGCCGCCAGCAGCATGCTTGCCGCGCCCCGGTTGGCCAGCTCGTCGGCACGCTGGTTGCCGGCGGTTTCGGCGTGGCCTTTCACCCAATGCCAGGCGATGCGATGGGCCGCGGCGAGTCGATCCAGTTCGAGCCACAGATCGGCGTTCTTGACCGGTTTGCGCTGGCTGGTTTTCCAGCCGTTCCTCTTCCAGACGTTGATCCAGGTCTCGATGCCGTTCTTGACGTATTGCGAATCGGTGTAGACCTCGACCGTCGCCGGCCGCTTCAGGCTTTCAAGCGCGCGGATGACCGCGATGAGCTCCATCCGGTTGTTGGTGGTTTGCGACTCGCCGCCAAAGAGCTCGCGTTCGCGGCCGCGGGACTGCAGCAGTGCGCCCCAGCCGCCCGGGCCCGGGTTGCCTTTGCACGCGCCATCGGTATAGATCACCACCGGCACCGTCATGCGGCGCCGCTCACTCGGGGATGTCCGCGCACTCGCGTACCTGGCGCGCGGCAGGTGCCAGCGCCTTCTTGCGCACGCGGCGTGACCATGCCGGCGTGATAACCCGCATCCCCAGGATGCGCTTGGTCGCGCGCAGGAAGTACACGCCGCCGGCAATCGGCCACCAGCGATCTCCGGCCTTCTCGAAGAAGTCGAACCGATGCAGCCACTTTTCCTGCCGGAACGGCGGCACGTAACAGTCCACGCGGCCGCCGGCGACTTCGAAACCCAGCAGCGACAGCCAGTCCTTGAGCCGGTACAGGGCGATAAAGTTGCCCGTCCACGGCATAGTCTGCTCGCGGCCGAAATAGCGCTTGGCGCCGAAAAGGCTGAACGGATTGAACCCGGCGATGATCAGATGGCCCTCGGGGCGGATCACGCGATGGACCTCGCGCAACAGCTGATGCGGCTCATCGGTGAACTCCAGCACGTGCGGCAGCACGATCAGGTCGACCCCGTTCTCCGCAAATGGGAGCCAGTGCGGGTCGGCGAGCACCTGCGCGGGCTCCTCGAGATCGACGGTCAGGCGCGTGCTGATGCGCGAGCCGCGCAGGAACGGGTATTCCGGGAGGCCGATCTGCAACGCGTGAAAGCCGAAGATATCGGCTAGCGTGCGATCGAAATAGGACAGTTCGCGCTCGAACAGGTAGCTGCCCAGCGGGGTCGCGAACCACTCCGCCAACGTGCCCGTTGACAGGGTCGCCGGCGCTGTCGAAGATTCGGCCATGGCGTCGATTATCCCGATCCCGGCATTCGCCGACAACTACATCTGGTTGGTGCGGGAGGCTGGCAAGGCCGCCGTGGTCGACCCCGGCGATGCGGCACCGGTCATTGCCTACCTCGAGCGCGAGCGACTCGAGCTCACGTCCATTCTGAACACGCATCATCACGGCGACCACGTTGGCGGCAACCGCGCCCTGCTTGCGCGCTGGCCGGTGCCGGTGTTCGGACCGGCGCGCGAAGCGATTCCGGGCGTCACCCGCACGCTCGTTGAAGGCGACACCATCACGCTGCCGGATATCGGGCTTGCCCTGTCAGTGCTCGATGTGCCCGGGCACACCGCGGGCCACATCGCCTGCTTCGGACGGCTCGAAGCCAATCCGGTCGTCTTCTGCGGCGATACCCTGTTCACGGGCGGCTGCGGCCGGCTGTTCGAGGGGACGCCGGCGCAGATGCTCGATTCGCTGTCCAAGCTGGCGGCGCTGCCCGCCGACACCGGTGTTTTCTGCGGCCACGAATACACCGTCGCGAACCTTCGCTTCGCCCAGGCGGTCGAACCGGCCAATGTGCCGTTACGGCAGCGTCAGGCGCGCGAGCAGGTGAAACGCAATCGCGGCGAAGCGACGGTACCGTCGACGATGGCGGAGGAGTGGGGGACCAATCCGTTCCTGCGGGTCGACGAGCCCGCGGTGCGCGCGGCGGCCGAGCGGCATGCCGGCCGTGCACTGGCCGATCGGGTCGCCGTCTTCGCCGAGGTGCGGGCCTGGAAGAACGCCTTTTGACCCGCCCAAGGGCCGACTTGACGCGTTGCCGCGCCGACCCCTACCATCGCCCCATTTTGCACAAGACCCGATCAACCTTCACGGGTGCGGCGGCGCTTGCGTTCGCAATGGCTTGCGCTTGGATGCTGGCCGCGTGCGCAGCGATACCGAGCGCAAGCCCGCCCCGCGCAGTCGCCGCGGCCCCCGCGCCCTCCGCGACGACGGAGGAACCCGCGGTGCGGCCGGAGGAGCCGATCTGCGGCGCGGAAATCGGCGCGGAGCCGCTGTCGGCCGAATGCGAGCCCCCGGCCCAGCATGCGACCGGTGGCGACCCCGATTCGGTGACCAACGCGACGCTGCAGCTGCGTTCCGAATACGGCGACCTCTGGACGCGGATCCGGCAGGGTTTCATGCTCGACGACATCGACACGCCGCTGGTAACGACCGCGGAGGAATGGTACGAAGCGCGACCGGATTACGTCGCGCGCATGGTCGAGCGCAGCCGGCGCTACCTCTACTTCATCGTCGCGGAAATCGAGAAGCGCAACATGCCGATGGAGATCGCGCTGCTGCCGATGATCGAGAGCGCGTATAACCCGATGGCGTATTCGCGCAGCCGCGCGTCGGGCATCTGGCAATTCATCCCGTCAACCGGCAAGCTTTACGGCATGCAGCAGAATTGGTGGGAGGACGACCGCCGCAATGTGGTGACAGCCACCGAAGGCGCGCTCGATTACCTGCAGACGCTGCACGCGGAATTCGGCGATTGGTACCTTTCCCTTGCCGCGTACAACTGGGGTGAAGGTGCGGTTCGGCGGGCGATCGCGTACAACCAGAAACGCGGCCTGCCGACGGATTACCTGAGTCTCAAGATGCCCGCCGAGACGCGCAACTACGTGCCGCGGCTGCAGGCGGTCAAGAATATCGTCAACGATCCTGAAAAGTACGATCTGACGCTTGCCGACATCCCGGATGCGCCCTATTTCACCGTCGTGCGGACGACGAAGAAGATGGACGTCAAGGTCGCTGCGGATCTGGCGGAAATGCCGCTAGACGAGTTTTTGTCGCTCAATCCGCAGCACAACCGGCCGGTGATCGCCGGCGCCGACGAGGCCACCATCCTGCTGCCCTACGACAAGGCGGAGCTGTTCGCCGCCAAGCTCGAGTTGACCAATCAACCGATGGTGACCTGGCAGGCGTACAAGCTCAGGGCCGGCGAAACGCTGCAGGCGGTCGCGTCCCGGTTCGGCTTGCCGCTGGAGACCTTGCGCAGCGTCAACGGCATCGGGCCGCGCGCGAAGGTTCCCGTCGGCCACGCGCTGCTCGTCCCGTCGCAGGCGCCGTCCGACGCAACCGCGGCGAGCCTGCAGGACACGGTGTTCACGACCGTGCCCAGCGGCCGGACCGTCTACCACCGCGTGCGCAAAGGCGAGACGCTGGCTTCGATCGCTGCCCGCTACGATGTGTCCACCCAGGATCTGAAGGGCTGGAACTCAGGCGTCGCCAAGCTCACGCCTGGGCAGCGCCTGCGCGTGGTGAGCGATGCGGGGTCGGTGCGTGCGAAGAAGTCCAAACGTGGGCGGAAGGGTCACGCCTCCGCCGCAAGACCGGTGGGCCGAACCGGCGGCGGCCGGGTCAAGCCTGCCTCCGGGCCCCGGGAGAAGCCCCGGCGCCACCCGCAGCAGGCCAAGGCTTCCTGACGTACGCCCAAAACAAAACAGGCGACACTTTCGCGTCGCCTGTTTTGGGGGCCATCGCAGTCCTGCGACGGCCATGCGGCGGGAAGCCTATAGCTTCTTCGCCTTTTTGGCCTTCTTCTTGGCCGGTTTGCGCTTGACGGCTTTCTTCTTCGCCGCCTTCTTGGCCTTCTTCTTGGCCGGTTTGCGCTTTGCCGCTTTCTTCTTCTTCGGGGCGGCCTTCTTCTTCGCCTTCTTTGCCGGCTTCCTCTTCGCGGCCTTGCGCTTCTTCGGCGCCGCTTTCTTCTTCGCCGCCTTCTTCTTCGCCGCCTTCTTCGGCGCCGCCTTCTTGGCCTTGCGCTTCTTCGCCTTCTTCTTTGGCGCAGCCGGGGCCGCCGGAGACGCCATGGTCATCATGTCAGCCATCATCTTCAGTTCTCCTGTCTGAGTTGCTGAAACTGTTATGTACTACTGCTTCAGCGCAGGTTTCGCCGGTCCCGTCGCGGATCGCACTGCATTTTTCGATGACCCTTGACAAACCCATTGACACCTGCTGCCTGAATTCTAGCCAATTTTTTTTGAAATTCAAGATTTAATTGCGATTTTGGGCGATGCTGAACCTCAGTGTTGCGAATTAGCACACTCGCGCAGGCCGCATTTTCGGCGCATTTGCAATCGCGCGGCGGCAGCGGTGCGCTCGCTCAGGGCAGGCGCGATTCGCGTGCGAACAGCTCGCCAACGGTCTCGCGCCGCCCGACCAGATGCATCGCGCCGCCGTCGACAAGTACCTCTGCCGCGCGTGGTCGCGAGTTGTAGTTCGAGCTCATGGCCATCGCATATGCGCCGGCTGACAGGATCGCCAGCAGGTCGCCCTCGGCGAGCGCGAGGTCGCGATCGCGGGCGAGAAAGTCGGCGCTTTCGCACACCGGGCCGACAATCTGCCACACCCGCGGCGGTCCGCTGCGCGCCTGGACGGGCTGCACTTCGTGCCACGCGTCGTACAGCGCGGGGCGCAGGAGGTCGTTCATCGCCGCGTCGACGATGGCAAAGCTGCGCGCCGCGCCCGGTTTGAGGTAGCAGACCCGGGTCAGCAGGACCCCTGCGTTGCCGGCCAGCCGCCGCCCGGGCTCCAAGATGAGCGTTTCCGAGCGGCCGCGGAAAAGGGCCGTGATCATCGCCGCGTATTCGGCCAGATCCACCGGGGTTTCGTCGCGGTAGCGAATGCCGATTCCGCCCCCCAGGTCGACGTGGGCGAGGCGGATGCCTTCGCCGGCGAGCGTGTCGACGAACTCCAGCACCTTCGTGGCGGCCTGGCGATAGGGCTCGAGCGCGGTGATCTGCGAACCGATGTGGATGTCGATGCCGCGCAGCGCGACGGCGGGTAGCTCGGCGGCGCGCCGATACAGCGCAAGTGCCTCGCCGAAGGCGATCCCGAACTTGCTCTCCTTGAGGCCGGTGGCGATGTAGGGATGCGTCCGCGGGTCGACATCGGGATTGACGCGAATGCTAACCGGCGCCACCTTGCCTGCGCCTTTGGCGATCCGGTGCAGGCGCTCGAGTTCGCTGGCGGACTCGACGTTGAAGCTGAGGATGTCGAGGGCCAGCGCCTGATGCAGCTCCTCGTCGGTCTTGCCGACGCCGGAAAAGACGACCTTGCGCGGATCGCCTCCGGCGGCGAGCACGCGCGCGAGTTCACCGCCGGAAACGACGTCGAAGCCGCTTCCCAGGCGGGCGAAGACGTCCAGCACGGCGAGGTTCGAATTGGCCTTCATGGCATAGCAGGTGAGGTGCCGCAGCGCCGCGAAGGCCGCATCGAACTCGCGGTAGGCGGCCGTGAGCGCGGCACGCGAATACACGAAGCAGGGTGTTCCGTAGCGCGCCGCGATGTCGGCGAGCGGCACGCCCTCGAGGCAAAGCCCGCCATCCCGATTGGCGAGCGCGGTCACTCCGTCTTGTCCTTGCTCTCGTCCGGGGTGGTGCTGGCCGGTGGCGGCGGTGGCGTGTAGGCCGGTCTATCCGACGAGGTGGTCGCCGGGATCGCGCCGGGCGGAAGGCCGGTTGGCGCAGGCGCTGTTTGGCCCGGGGAGAGCCGCAACGGGCCCTTGACCCCACATGCGCAGATCGTGACCACGGCCACGCAGGCGATGATCGCGGCGACGCAACGGCGTAACATCCGGAACACTGTGCACGACATCTTCACGCGGGTACGGCGAAGTCTATCATGTCGCAGACGGTGCCTCCGATGATCGACGAGAGTGTGTTCACGGCGCTGACGGAGCGCATCCTCAGCGCCATTGGCACGGCACTCGACGCCGCGCAGAGCGACCTGGATTGGGCCGAAAACGACGGCGTGCTGAGCATCGAATGCAGCGACGGCAGCCGGGTCATCGTCAACCGCCACGTGCCCAACCGCGAGCTTTGGGTGGCTGCAAAATCCGGCGGTTTTCACTTTCGCGCCGAGGGTGACGCGTGGCGGGATACCAGGAGCGGCGAGGATCTCGGCGCCGCGCTGGAGCGGCTGCTTCGCGCGCAGGCGGGAATCGACGTGCGCATGCCGGCATTGCCGACGAGCTAGGCGACTGGAGTCAGTCCAGCAGCGGCGTGAGCGCGTCGAGCTCGCGCCGGGCTTCGCGGTGTCCGGGAAGGAGCGATTCGACCAACGCCCAGAAGCGGGCCGAGTGGTTTAGTTCGACCAGGTGGGCCACCTCGTGCGCGACGACGTAGTCGGCGATGCGCGGCGGCAGCTGCACCAAGCGCCAGTTGAGGCGGATCTCGCCGCGATGATTGCAGCTGCCCCACTGCGAACGCGCGTCGGACAGCTTGACCGCCGGGGGCCGGGTCCGGAGACGGCTGGCGAAGTGGAACGCCCGCGGCGCGAGCAACGCCAGCGCCTGTTCCTTCAGCCAGCGGCAGCAAAACGCGGCAATCTCGCCCTCGTCTCCCGGGGTCGGGTGCAGCACGGTCAGATGCAGCAGGTCCGCGGCAATGGCTTTGCGCCGTGCCGGGAACAGGGCCAGGGTCAGCGGCCGACCCTGAAATAGGAGCGGTGCGCCTTCCTGCCATGCGCTCGGCAGCGAATCGCGGTTGCGTCCGCGCCACTCGGCGAGCGTCGTGATGACCCAGTGCGCGCGCTCTTTCAGGGCCAGCTCGATTTCGCGGATCGATACCCATCGCGGCGCGCGCACCATCAGGCCGGTGTTGTCGATGGTCATGCCGATGGACTGTCGGCGGGCGCGAATGAGGCGGTAATCGACTTCCTGCCCGGCGAGCAGCACCCGGCGCAGGGTCTCGTCTGCGGCGCCCTCGCGGCCCCGGATCAGGCGTGCGCTTGCGGCGCCTTGCGCAGTGGATTGCCGAGCCGCGCGACCTCGTTCTCGATCCACGATTCGACCTCATTGGTCAGCCGCTGCATGTCCTTACCCTCGATGCCGATCGGCGGCCCGATCGACACGGTCACCGTGCCCGACCGCTTTCCCAGCACGCCTTTAGGCCACAAGTAGCCGGCATTATGCGCCACCGGGACGATGGGGATGCCGAGCGTGAGTGCAAGCCGGGCGCCGCCGGTCTTGTAGTGCGCGCGGGTCCCGGCCCTGATCCGCGTCCCTTCCGGGTAGAAGACGATCCAGAATCCCTGGGCGATCCGCTCCCGTCCCTGGGCGGCGATTTGCTGCATCGCGTCCATGCCGGCCTTGCGGTCGATCGTGATGGGCGAGGCGAGCTTGAACGCCCAGCCAAAGAAGGGGATGGACAACAGCTCTTTCTTGGCGACGAAGGCAAGCGGTGGGAACAGAAAGTTGAGTGCCAGCGTCTCCCAGGTCGAGGAATGCTTGGACATGACGATGTGCGGCCTGTGGCGTGGCGGGATGTTGTCGGCGCCGATGACCCGATGGCGGATGCCGCAGATCCATCGCGCCGCGACCAGATTGAGCCAGCACCAGCCGATGATGAATTTGAAGCGCGGCACCGGCGGCGCCCAGAACGACAGCAGGACGAGCACGGCGTATACGGGCGTGACGACGAGCTGGAACAGCGCGAACAGAAGCGAGCGTGGCGCCGACATGGGAACCCGTCCGTTCAATCTCCGGCCAGGAGCGCCGTGACGGCGAAGGCGAGATCGGGAAAGATGACGGTGTTCTTGGGAAAGTTGCCCTCGCGCAGCGTCTTCTCGCCCTTGCCGGTCAGCACCAGGATCGGCTGTGCGCCGCAGGCTTCCGCGGCCTGCAGGTCACGCAGCGAGTCGCCGATGCAAGGCACGCCGGTGAGCTCGACGCCGAAGCGCTGGCCGATGTCGAGGAGCATTCCCGGCTTGGGCTTGCGGCAATCGCAGTTGGCGTCGGCGGTGTGCGGACAGAAAAACACGGCGTCGATCCGGCCGCCGGCCTGGGAGAGAGCCTTGTGCAGCTTCTCGTGAATCGCGATCAGCGCTGCTGTGTCGAGCATCCGCCGGCCGAGGCCTGACTGATTGGTCGCCACGACGACGCGGAAACCCGCGTGGTTGAGGCGTGCGATCGCCTCCAGGCTGCCCGGAATCGGGCGCCACTCGTCCGGCGACTTGATGAACTGCTCGCGGTCGTAGTTGATCACCCCGTCGCGGTCGAGGATGATCAGCTTGACTTGGCGCGTTTGCGGGGCGGGTTCGGACAGGAACTGGACCAAGGGCGCTCCGTCAGACGGCCAGCTTGGATATGTCGGCGACCTGGTTCATCGCCGTGGCGAGGCCGCGCAGCAGGGCCAGCCGGTTGGCGCGAAGCGCCGGGTCGTCGGCCATCACCAGCACCGCATCGAAGAAACGGTCGACGCTCGCCCGCGCCGAAGCGAGGGCGCGCAGAGCCTCGGTGTATTCGCCTCGGTCGACGTGTCGGTGCACCACCGGAAGCAGTCGCTGCACCGCCGCAAACAGGTCGTGCTCCGCGCCGTCGGACAGGAGCGACCGATCGATTGCCACGGCGGCCTCGCCTCCCGACTTCTTCAGGATGTTGACGATGCGCTTGTTGGCGGCAGCCAGCGCCTCGGCCTCCGGCAGGGCCACGAATGCCTGCACGGCCGCGAGTCGGTCGGGCACCAGATCGATGCGCCGGGGCGATGGCGACATGACGGCGTCGATCTGGTTCGCCGTGTAACCGCGCTCGCGCAGATACGCCCGTAGCCGGTCGTGGATGAACGCTTCGACTTCCTCGACCGCGCTCCGGACCGGGGGGATCCGGCGAAGCTGTCGAACGCGAGCTCGATCAGGTGGCGCAGGTCGAGCGCGAGTTTGCCCTCGATCAGGATGCGCAAGATGCCGATCGCGCCGCGGCGCAATCCGAAAGGGTCCTTTTCGCCGGTCGGCGCCTCGTCAACTCCGAAATGGCCGGCCAGTGTCTCGAGCTTGTCGGCGAGCGCGACCGCCTGCGCGACCGGGCCGGCCGGGAGATCGTCGCCGGCAAAGCGGGGCTGGTAATGCTGTGCCAGCGCGTCGGCAACCGCAGCGGGCTCGCCGTCGTGCAGCGCATAGTAACGGCCCATGATTCCCTGCAATTCCGGAAATTCGCCCACCATCGCGGTAGCCAGGTCGGCCTTGGCGAGCAAGGCGGCACGATCGGCAAGCGCTGCGTCGGCGCCGATCTCAGCCGCGATCTGCCGCGACAGCACGCGCAGCCGGCGCACGCGCTGTCCCTGGCTGCCGAGCTTGCGGTGGTAAACGACGCCATCGAGCCCGGTCACCCTGGACTCGAGGCGGATGCGGCGGTCCTGGTCGTAAAAGAACTTGGCATCGGCGAGCCTCGCGCGCAGCACGCGCTCGTTGCCGCGGATGATGGCCTCCGGATCGCGCGGATCGAGATTGCTGACCAGCAGGAACCGGTTTTGCAGGCGGCCATCGCTTCCGCTCAGGGCGAAGTATTTCTGGTTTTGCTGCATGGTCAGAATGAGGCATTCCTGTGGCACTTCGAGAAATGCCGGGTCGAATCCCGCGGTATAGACCTTCGGCCATTCGACCAAGGCGGTCACTTCGTCGAGCAGGGCCTCGGGCATGAGCACCTTCGCCCCGCCCGCGGCGGTCACGAGGGCGGCCACGATCCGGCCACGGCGCGCGGCGAACTCCGGCAGCACCTTGCCCTCGGCTTCCAGGGTGGGGACATAGGCTTCGGCGTGTCCGATGTCGATGTCGGGCCGGCTGGCAAAGCGATGGCCGGCGGTGCTGCGCCCGGCGCACAGGCCCAGCACGCCGACCGCGACGACGTCGGCCCCGTACAGCGCGATCAGGCGGCGCGCCGGCCGGACGAATTTCTCGTCGTTGTAATAGCTGCCGGGTCGCGCGTAACTCATGACCTTAGGTATCGGCAGCCCGGCGATGGTATCCGCCAGTGCCGACTGCAGCCCAGCGACGAGCGGACCGCCCTTGGCGATGCCGGCATAACAGAGCACCTCGGTCTTGCCGTCGAGTTCGCGCAACAGCGCATCGGGGTCGATTTGAGAGAGCTGCCTTGCCTTGAGCTTACCGCGCAATGCCGGCGTGGGCCGTCCATCGGAGTCGAATGCCACGCTGACCGGCAGCAGGCGCTCCTTGAAAGGCTTGTCCGGCGCAACGGCGCGGACATGGGAGATGGAAACCGCCAGCCGGCGTGGGGTCGCGTAGCCGGTCGCGGCGCTGTCGGGCGAGAGAAAGTCGCGCGCGCGCAAGCCCGCCGTGAGCGCGGCCGCAAACGCCTCGCCCAAGCCCCTGAGCGCCTTCGGCGGCAGTTCTTCGGTCAGCAGCTCGACCAACAGCGTGTCCACGCTCATGCCGAGGCTTCCTGGTACTGCGCCGGAAGGCTCTCGCGCAAGGCATCCGTGAGCAGCGGAAAGCCGAGCCTGCGGCGCGAGTCGACATAGGCCTGCGCCACCAGCCGCGACAGCGAGCGAATCCGCGCCATGTAACCCGCGCGCTCGGTTACCGAGATGGCACCGCGCGCATCGAGGAGGTTGAACGTGTGCGCGGTCTTGAGGATCATTTCGTAGCCCGGCAGGGACAGCCTTGCCTCGAGCAGGCGCCTGGCCTCGCTCTCGAAGAAGGCGAACTGCTCGAACAGCTTGGCGCTGTTCGATTGCTCGAAGTTGTACGTCGACTGCTCGACTTCGTTTTGGTGGTACACGTCTCCGTAGGTCAGCGTGCGCGATGTGCCGTTTTCCTCCCAGGCGCTCCACACCAGGTCGAAGACGTTTTCCTTTCCCTGCAGGTACATCGCCAGGCGCTCGAGCCCGTACGTGATCTCGCCGGTGATCGGGTTGCATTCCAGGCCGCCGACCTGCTGGAAGTACGTGAACTGCGTGATTTCCATGCCGTTGAGCCAGACTTCCCAGCCGAGTCCCCAGGCTCCCAGAGTCGGGTTCTCCCAGTCGTCTTCGACCAAGCGCACGTCATTGTTCGCAAGCTCGAAACCGAGTGCCGCCAGCGATCCGAGGTAGAGCTCGAGGATGTCCGGCGGCGAGGGTTTGAGTGTCACCTGGTACTGGTAGTAATGCTGCAGGCGGTTCGGATTCTCACCGTAGCGGCCGTCTTTGGGGCGGCGCGAAGGCTGAACGTAAGCGGCGCGCCACGGTTCGGGCCCAAGCGCGCGAAGAAACGTTGCGGTGTGCGATGTGCCCGCGCCGACCTCCATGTCGTAGGGCTGCAGCAGAGCGCAGCCCTGCGCGCCCCAATAGTCCTGGAGCCTGCCGATGACCTGCTGGAAGTTGAGCATCAAGGCGTCGTCGCGGGCATGAAGGGCCTGATTCTAGTGGATGAACGCCGCGCCACGCCACCGGCTACCCGGAATCGTGCGCGCGCCGTCTCCCGATCAGCACGGAAGCTCCCGCGAGGACCAAGGCAAGGGCGACCGCGAGCGCGTCGCCGCAGCGCACGTACGGCGTGGTGCCGGTGCGACCGGCAATCGTGGCTTCGAGGATGCCGCGGGTGAACCAGGGCAAGCGCGAGAGCTCCTCGCCGCGATGATCGATGACCGACGTAATGCCGGTGTTGGTCGCGCGCAGCATCGGCCGGGCGGTCTCGATCGCGCGCATGGCGGCGATCTGCTCGTGCTGTTCGGCAGCGAGCGAGTGTCCATACCAGGCATCGTTGGTGACGTTGACGAGCAGCGTCGCTTCGGGCAACTGGCGGATGAGTTCGCCGCCAAATGCGTCCTCGTAACAAATGTTGACGGCAACGCGCTGGCCCGCGACCTCGAAGGGTGCCTGATCGGCCGCACCCGGAGTCTGGTCGGCGAGCGGGATGTGCAGGACGCGGCGGATGAACCATCCCACGATCGGCTTGGCCGGAATCGTCTCGCCGAACGGCACCAGGTGCCGTTTGCGATAGACCTGCATGGGCGCCGTACCGACGCTGACGACGCTGTTGAAGTAGCGGTCTTCGTCCTCGCCTGTCGCACGGGGCTCGAAAAAGAAGAGCCCTACGAGCAGATCGCCACCGCGTTGCAGCGCCGCCGCGCGCAGTTGGGCAAAATAGTCGGCCGGTACTTCGTCGGCGAACATCGGCAGCGCCGATTCCGGCAGGACGATAAGTCGCCCCTTGGCCTGCGCAACCAGCGCGGCGTAGGCGGCAAGCGTCGCCTCGCGATAGGCAGCCTCGAACTTGAGGTCCTCGGGGACATTGCCCTGGATCAGGCTTACGGCGATGGGGTCGCCGGCCGCACGGCTCCACTCGATGGTCCGCAGGCCCAGGGCCACAACCCACACGCCGAGCAAGGCAGCAATGGCGGCGGCACCGCGGCGGCGGCTGCGCATTGCCCGCGCTGCGTGCGTCACCAGGGCGGCCGACGCGGCGACGGCAAGACTGACGAGGAAGACGCCGCCGATCGGCGCATACCCGGCAAGCGCGGCGCGGGTTTGAGCGTAACCGGCCGACAGCCACGGAAAGCCGGAGAAGAGCCAGCTGCGCAGCCATTCGCTCACGGTCCAGCACGCCGCCGCGGCGGCGAGACGCGCGCCCGTGTCGAGGGGCGCCAGGCGGGCTGTCGCCCAGCCGGCAAGCGCGGGAAAGAGCGCGAGGTAGGTGCAGAAACCCGCGGTGGCAAGCGCGGCGAGCACCCCTTCCATGGCGCCAAACTGCGCCAGGGCGACGTAGACCCATGACGCGCCGGCGCCGAACAGTCCGAGGCCGAAACCGAAACCAATGGCCGCGGCGGTGCGCGGGGAGTCCGCACGCTGCCACAGAAAAAACAGGCCGGCGAGCGTAAGCACCGGCAGCGCGGACAGGCCGAATGGCGCGAAACCGAAGACCGTCGCGACACCGAGCAGGACGGCCGCGACTACAGCCCGGAGCGCGCCCATCAGGCCGCGCCCGCGGGCGATTTCTCTTCCGGCTCGGGCGCGATCCGCTCCACTTGCAAGGTATAGATCCGGCGGCTGTCGGCGCGCACGACCTTGAAGCGGAAATTGGCGATCGTCGTCGACTCACCCCGCTTGGGCAGCCTGCCGAACGCCTGCAGCACCAACCCGCCTATCGTATGAAATTCCTCGTCGCTGAACCCGGCGCCGAGCGTTTCGTTGAAGTCGGCGATCTCCGTCTGTGCCTTCACCCGGTAGCGCGCGCCCGCCTCGGGAATGATGTTGTCCTCGGCTTCGTCGAAGTCATATTCGTCCTCGATGTCGCCGACGATCTGCTCGAGCACGTCCTCGATCGTGACCAGGCCAGACACGCCGCCATATTCGTCGACGACGATGGCGATATGGTTGCGATTGGCGCGGAAGTCGCGCAGCAGCACATTGAGCCGCTTCGATTCCGGCACGAACACGGCCGGACGCAGCGTGTCGCGCAGGTTGAACGATTCCGGATTGGTGTAGTAGTTGAGCAGTTCCTTGGCGAGCAGGATGCCGACAACGTCGTCCTTGTTCTCGCCGACCACCGGGAAACGCGAATGCCGGGTCTCCAGCACAAACGGTATGAACTGGTCCGGCTCGTCGTCGATCGACACCACGTCCATCTGGGCGCGGGGAATCATGATGTCGCGCACCGTCATTTCGGAAACCTGCAGCGCACCTTCGATAATCGACAGCGCATCGGCGTCGAGCAGCTTGCGCTCGAAGGCCCCGTGAAGCAGCGAGAGCAGCTCCTCGCGATCTTCCGGCTGGCGGATCAGGAATGCGGAAAGTCGCTCGAGCAGCGTGGGCCGCTGAGGATCTTTGCTGGTGGCGTGTCCGCTCATCGAGAGGCGCGCCGCGAAGGCCTTGTCCGCAAGCCTGGGCCGATCACGTAGGGGTTGGCAATGCCCAGGCGCGCGAGAATGGCGATCTCGCGCGCCTCCATCTGCGCGGCGCCGGCGGCACGATCGTGGTCGTAGCCTTGCAGGTGCAGCATGCCGTGGACGACGAGGTGCGCGCAATGCGCGGCCAGTGGCTTGCCCTGCCTGGTTGCCTCGCGTCGCAACACCGGCGCACAGAGGATGATATCGCCGCTCAGCATGGGCCCCTCGGCGCCACGTTCATCATCGTACACGAACGCAAGCACGTTGGTGGGGCGGTCACGGCCGCGGTATCGCCGATTGAGGGCACGGCTTTCCGCCTCCTCGACAAAGCGCAGCACGATGGCCGTTGCTGCCACGTCGGCGTCCAGTGCCGCCCGCGCCCAGCGCCTGAGCAAGGGACGTGCCGGCAGATCATCGCCGGTCGCAGCGTATTGCACGTTCAGGCCAGGCTGCGGTCGCGGCGAGGTCACAGATGCGCCCGCGCCAGAGGCGTTGCGCGGACCGCTGCGACCGTTGCCTCGTCGCACGTGCGGGACGAGCATCAGCGCTCGCGGCGTCGATTGCCGTCGGGGGCATCGATGCGCTCGCTCCGGGTGTGCTTCTCGTAGGCGCTGATGATCTTCTGCACCAGCGGATGGCGCACGACATCGGCGCTGGTGAAATCCGTGAACGCTATCCCGCGGACGTCGGCGAGCACCCGTCGCGCCTCGATCAAGCCGCTCTTCTGGCCCCGCGCAAGGTCGATCTGGGTAACGTCGCCGGTGATGACCGCCCGGGTGCCGAAGCCGATCCGGGTCAGGAACATCTTCATCTGCTCCGGCGTGGTGTTCTGCGCCTCATCGAGGATGATGAACGAGTGATTTAGCGTGCGCCCGCGCATGTAGGCGAGGGGGGCAATTTCGATGGTATTGCGCTCAAAACTCTTTGCGGTCTTGTCGAAACCCATCAGGTCGTACAGCGCATCGTAGAGCGGCCGCAGATACGGATCGACCTTCTGCGCGAAATCTCCAGGCAGAAAGCCCAAGCGCTCGCCGGCCTCGACCGCGGGGCGCACCAGGACGATGCGCTTGACCGCATCGCGCTCGAGCGCATCGACGGCGCAGGCCACGGCGAGATAGGTCTTGCCGGTGCCGGCCGGCCCGATGCCGAAGGTGATGTCGTGATCCTGAATGTGCTGCAGATACGCGATCTGGTTCGGCGTGCGCCCGTGCAGGTCGGCGCGGCGCGTACGCAATACGGGCATGCCGCGTTCCGCGCCATCGCCGGACGCGGCAGCATCTGCCGCCGCACCGCGCAACTCGATAAGGCCGAGCTGGATATCGTCGATGGTCAGCGGCTCTTGCGCCTGGGCGTAGAAGCGATGCAGCGCCGAGGTGGCCCGCTCGACGCCCGCGCGGGCACCGTGCAGCGTGAAGGTGGCGCCGCGGCGGGCGATCGTCACGTCCAGCGCAGCTTCGATCTGCCGCAGGTTGGCATCGAGCGACCCGCAGAGGTTGGCGAGCGCCCGGTTGTCGACCGGCGCGAGCGAAAGCTCTGCGCTATACGGCTTCAAGCGGGGTGCGTCGCGCAAAGGGGTGCGTCGCGCACGGCTAGACGCCCTGCCGCTGCAGCGGGGCTTTGAGCGCTTCGTCGAGCGTGCCCGCCGATTCGAGCAGGTGTGCGCGCGTGACCGCGTCGCGGTTGCCGTTACGGGAGGCAGTCCTGATTTGTGCCGAGAGCAGTTTTGCCTCCTCGCGGAAGAGCGCGGCCGCGTCCGCCGGGGTACCCGGCGATGGGCGGGTAAGGACGTAGACGATGTGGCGAACGTACTCGCGTTGCAGGTCGCGGCGCGGGGCCGGAATCGAGCCGCCGGTTTTCAATTCGCTCCAGATCGAAGCACGCAAGGTGGCGACCAGCTCGTCGAGCGTCAACGCCTGGTCTGCCTTGGGCACCTTGATCTCGGAGTCGAGCAAGCGCGCAAGCACGGTATCGCTCAGGAGGTGGTCCAGGATGGCAGTCTGCAGCCCCAGCACGCGGCTCCTGAGGCTGAAATCCGGATTGAACCGGTTGACCTGGCCGCTTCCGAAGCCGACGTTGAGATAGTCGATCCCCATGCTGCGCAGGAATTCGGGCTTAAAGCGGAAGCTGTTGGCCGAGAAGATTCCGGTGGTGATGAGGTTCAGCGCCGCGCGCTGCTGCTCGGGAGACACCGGCGTGAGCGGCAGGTGCGACGTGCCGGCGTAGTCGCGGACGTAGTAAACCCCGCCCACGTACTTTGCGCTGAGCGCCGCTGCCCGGCTGATCTGCCGGAAGCCGGCGTCAAAGCTGCGCCGCAGCACGTCGTAGGACTCTCCGGGCTTGAGTCGCCGGTCTTGCAACCGTTGCCAGAGCTCATGCGAAATGAGGAGGCGCTTCGAAAGGTAGAGCAGCGGATCCGAACCCAGGTCGAACTCGCTCGCGTCGGGGTCGAGACCGGCGATCACTTCCTCGTCGGACGAGAACGCGAGCAGCGGGTCGGTCGCGCCGCGTGCTGCAATCTTCGCCAGCTCCTCGGTCTCGGTTTCCTTCGGCAGCGGCCGATACGCGTACTCGATCGCCCAGTAGTCGTACGGGCCGATGGTCGGGTCGACATACGTGCCCTGCGCTTCGCCGTTGACCGCGATATTGAGCGGGTTGTAGTCCATCACCGAGCCGGAGATGCCATGCTCGCTGGTCCAGGCCGGATCAGAGAGTTTCGCGAGCGGGTACACCGTCGAGGCGCGGAAGTTGTGCCGCAGGCCGAGCGTATGCCCGACCTCGTGCATCACGACCGCCTTGAGCGAGGCGGCGACGAATGCGTCGGCCTCGGGGCTGCCGGGCTCGATTTCACCGCGCTCGGTCAGCAGGTCGAGGCCGAACTGCATCTCCTCGAGTGCCTCCGAGGCGTAGCTGCACTGCTCGCCGTCGATGCCGAGCGACGCCTCGTGCGCGTCGAACGCGGGCGGCGCCGGGGGCGCCTGCTCCGAGATGAACGTACGGTCGCCGCGCGACCACGCTTCCGGGATAGCGACCTGGGCGTTCAGGATCTCTCCGGTGCGCGGGTCCACCGTCGTCGGGCCGATCCCAAACGCGCCATCCTTGGAAACAAACCAGCGCACGGTCGCATGCCGTGCGTCGTAGGTGTCGATCGGCGTGTCCTGATCCTGCTGCTTCACGACGATCGCATCCTTGAAACCGATCCTCTCGAACGCCTTGTTCCATTCGAGGATGCCGCCGCGCACGGCAGCGCGATACTTCTCGGGCACGGTGCGGTCGATCCAGAAGACGATCGGCTGCTTCGGCTCGGACAAGGCGGCGTCAGGGTCCTTCTTTTCCAGCCGCCAGCGATTGACGTAGTGCGTCTTGGGCGTGTGGCGCGTGTCGTTGGAAAAATCCCAGACCTCGCTCTCGAAGTGCCCTATCCGCGGGTCCGCAAGACGCGGGGTCATCGGCTCGGGCAGCTGCGCGAAATTGTACGTGTAGCCGAGAAACAGGCTGCGGGCGTCCGGAAGCGTGGTGAAAGGGGGAAACGGGTTCGGCGGCTGCGGGGTCGGCGTGGGAGGGGGCGGCAGGGTGGCCCTTGGGTTGGTGTAGTGCGCCGAAACAATGAATGTTGACTGTTCGGCGGAGTTGCGCACGCCGTCGAAACTCGAGTTCCTGGCGTCGAAGGTGTAGCTGCGCATGTGGATGCCGGCGGTGAAATGTTCACCAGCCGGGATGTCGGTCAGGAGCAGCGCATTGGCGTCGATCAACACGGTCTTGCGCTGCGGATGCGGCAGGCTCGCGACCGTGGTCGCCCCCAGCAGGCTGTCGGTAAAGCCTTCCTTGACGCCCTGGGCGATCGGCGCGTTGGTGCCGCCGGTGAATTCGTAGTTTTTTGCCAGCAGCTGCACGGTGTTGCCGATGCGCTTGAACACGACGATCTGATCCATCAACATCATCCCGCCGTAGACGCCCTGCTCGCCAACGCCGCGACTCAGGTTTGCAGTGAAGAGGTAGGGGACGCCGAGTTGCTCGGGCGCGATCTCGATCCAGACCTTCTCGTCCTTCTGCCAGACGGGAAACAGTCCCGGCGTTTCCTTCGCATCCTTGGTAACGTCGGCGAACGGCCGCGGCGCGCCGGCGGTGGCCGCGGCGGGCGGGGCCGAGCCGCCGGGCGCGCCGTCCGCCACTGTGGCGGCTGGCGCGCCGGCCGCGGCGGATACGCTCGCGCAGCCGGCGAGCGCGACAGCCGCGGCGACGACGGCCGTTGCGGCGAGTGGAAGCGAACGAAACGGTTTCGATGGCCGCTGGAACATGTTCGGTCTCGCCAAAGGTCGTGTTGCGGGTGGAGGGAGCACAGGCCGGGCAAACTGCGCCGGGCGCATCAGTCCGGTTGCCATTCGCCGCGCAGCGAATGCCGCAGCGCGGCGGTTATCGTCACGGTGGCATAGGTGCCGATGAGCGATGCATCGCCGACGAAGTTGACGACACGATTGTTTTCCGTGCGTGCCTGCAGCTCGTGCTCATCCTTGGCCGCGCGTCCGGTCACCAGGACGCGCTCGTCCGCCCCAAGCATGCGTTCGCTTCCGACGCGATACTGGGCATCGAGTGCGGCCTGCAGCCGCGCCAGCCGCGCCTGCGCGATCGAACGCGGCACCTGTTCGGCACAATCAGCTGCCGGGGTCCCGGGCCGCTGGCTGTAGATGAAGCTGAAGCTGCCGTCGAAACCGATCTGGTCGATGAGGCGCATGGTGTGCTCGAAATCGGTATCGGTCTCGCCGGGAAAGCCGACGATGAAGTCGGAGGTAAGCGACAGCCGCGGCCGCACCGCGCGCAGCCTGCGCACGATCGCCTTGTACTCGAGCGCGGTGTAGCCGCGCTTCATCGCCGCGAGCACGCGATCGGATCCCGACTGCACGGGAAGATGCAGCGCCGACACCAGTTTGGGAATCTTCGCGTAGGCTTCGACCAGGCTCGACGTCATCTCCCGGGGGTGCGAGGTCGTGTAGCGGAGGCGCTCGAGACCCGGCATCTCGGCAAGATATTCGAGCAACGTCGCCAGATCGGCGGTTTCGCCCCCTGTTTGCGTGCCCATCGCGCCGCGGTAGGCGTTGACGTTCTGGCCCAGCAGGGTGATCTCCTTGACGCCGTGGTCGACCAGATCGGCGACCTCGGTCAGCACATCATCGAAAGGACGCGACACCTCCTCGCCGCGGGTGTAGGGCACCACGCAGAAAGTGCAGTACTTGCTGCATCCCTCCATGATCGAAACAAAGGCGCTCGCGCCTTCGACGCGGGCCGGAGGGAGGGCGTCGAACTTCTCGATCTCCGGAAAGCTGATGTCGATCTGCGGCCGCCCGGTGTTCCGCCTGCGCGCAATGAGGTCGGGCAGCCGGTGCAACGTTTGCGGTCCGAACACGACGTCGACAAACGGCGCCCGGCGCACGATCGCGGCACCCTCCTGGCTGGCCACGCAGCCGCCGACGCCGATGATGAGCTTTGGGTTTGCTGCCTTCAGTGCGCGCACGCGACCGAGGTCGTGGAAGACGCGCTCCTGCGCTTTTTCCCGCACGGAGCAGGTGTTGAACAGGATGACGTCGGCCTGGTCGGGGCGGTCGGTTGGCTCGAGCCCATCGGTTTCATGCAGCAAGTCGGCCATCCGGTCCGAGTCGTACTCGTTCATCTGGCAGCCGAACGTGCGGATATAGAGCTTCTGCGTCACACGGTGCGCCTCGGTGCCGGTGGTTATCCGGGGGAGGCCCGAGCGGGGAAAAGGGGCGAAATTATACCAGTCTCGGGCGCAAGGGGTCCGGTCGTGCGATCGCCGCAACCGCTCCGGCCTATAATGCGCGCGGGTGCGGCGGCACGTTTTTGCGCTGCTGGAGAGCGTGCTCGACTGGCACGATGGACAGGCGCGGTGCGACCGGGGCGCCGCCATCCGCAACCGGTACCAAGAGGGTTCGCTGCGTGCTCCCAAACCTCATTTCGGCAGTGCTCCTGGCGCTATGCGGCCAGGCCCTCGCCGCGCCGGTCGCGGCGGAAGACGCGACCGGCGCAACGATCGTGCTCGCCGCTCCAGCCCGTCGCATCGTGAGCCTTGCCCCGCACGCCACGGAGCTTCTGTTTGCCGCCGGTGCCGGCGATCGCATGGTCGGTGTTCTGGCGCCGGCCGACTGGCCGCCGGAAGCGGCGCAGCTGGTTCGTGTCGGCACTGCCGCGGGCCTGGACCTGGAGCGAATCGTTGCACTCAAGCCCGACCTTATCGTCGTCTGGCCATATCTCGCCCCGGCGCAGATCGAGCGCTTGCGCGCCATCGGCACCCCGATCTTCGTCTCCGATCCCCGGGAGCCGGAGGCGATCGCCGTCGACCTCGAACGACTGGGTACCCTGGCCGGCGCTTCGGCACGGGCGGCGGCTGCGGCCGCGACTTTCCGCGCCCGCCTTGCCATGCTCGAACGACACGAGGTCACCGCGCCGAAGCTCGCCGTGTTCTACGAAATATGGAATCAGCCCATCTACACCGTCGGCGGCGGGCATCTGATCAGCGCCGCGATCCGGTTGTGCGGCGGTGAGAACGTTTTCGCGCGGCTTTCGCAACCGGCGCCCGCAGTTGGCGTGGAGGACGTGCTCGCGGCGCGGCCCGAAGTAATCATCGCCGGCACCGACAACGCCGTTCGACCAAGCTGGCTCGATGCATGGAAGCGCTGGCGCGAACTACCCGCCGTCGTCCACGGCAACCTGTTCGTGGTCGACGCCAATCTGCTTCACCGCGCCGGACCCCGGTTCATCGCCGGAGCCGAGCAACTTTGCGCCGCGCTCGATCGGGCGCGGAACAACGTTCGTTGATCACTGCGGCACAAAGAGGCTGCCGCGCGGCCCCGCAACGGCCCTGAGCTCAATGCCAAAGACGGCCGAAAGGCGCTCGGCACGGAGAAGCTCCGCCGCGGGCCCGGCGAGCGCGGTGCCGTCCGCGAGCAGCAGGGCATGGTCGCAATAACGCGCCGCGAGGTTGATGTCGTGCACGACCATCACGAGTGCCTTGGCGTTGGGTCGGACCGCGTCGGCGAGGCGATCGAGGAGCGCGAATTGGTGCGCAAGATCGAGGTGGCTGGAAGGCTCGTCGAGCAGAAACAATTGCGGTTGCTGTGCCAGCAGCGCGGCGAGCGCGACGCGCCTTCGCTCACCGCCGGAGAGCGTGCGCACGTCGCGCGCCTCGGTGCCCGTCATATCGGCGGCGGCGAGCGCCTGGCGCGCGATCCGAAGGTCCTCGGCGCCCTCCAGCTGCCAGCGCGAAAGATGCGGATGGCGCCCGATCAGCACGGTTTCGAGGACCGTGGCGGGAAACGCATCGCTGTCGTCCTGCGGCAGTAGGCCGCGCAGGCGCGCGATGTCGCGACGCGCGGTGGAGGCGAGTGGTCGCCCGAGAAGCTCGATTGTGCCCGCCGCCGGGCGGCGCAGGCCCGCCAGCGTGTGCAGCAAGGTCGTCTTGCCCGCGCCATTGCGGCCCAGAATTGCCCAGCATTGGCCGGGCTCGACGAGCAGATCGAGTCCGCTACACACGCGAACGCCGGCGATGGTCACCGTGAGGCCGCGGGTGGCGAGCAGCGGGGTGGTCATCGATACTCGCGACGCAGCAGGTACAGGAACGTCGGCACGCCGAGCAGCGCGGTCACGACGCCGGTAGGGAGTTGCGCCGGCGCGGTGACTTGCCGCGCCAGCGTGTCGGCCACCAGGAGCAGGGCCCCGCCGGCCAAGGCGGACGCCGGCAGCAGCAGGCGCTGGTCGTTGCCCAGCACCAGGCGCACCGCATGCGGCACGATCAGTCCGACGAACCCGATCGCACCGGCCGTTGTCACCGCGGCCGCGGTCAGGAATGCGGCAAACGCGAAGAGCAGCCAGGGCAGACGCTCGACGTCGACGCCCAGTGCCGCGGCGGTGATTTCGCCGCGCACCAAGGCGTTCAGATCGCCGGCGAACGGCATCACCGCCACGAGGGTGAGCAGCAGCGCGGCGAGCGTCGACCACGCTACGGGCGGTGCCGAAAGGTCGCCGATCAGCCAGAACAGCATGCCGCGCAGCTGCGTCTCCGGGGCGAGCGACAGGATGAGCGCGACCACGGCACCCCAGCCGGCGGCGACGACGACACCGGTCAGCAGCAGTCGCGTCGGCGACCACGGGCCACTGCCGCGCGCCAAGCCGAAAACAATGATCGTCGACGCAAACGCGCCGCCGAATGCGCCCACCGGAACGAGCCAGGCGGCTGCGCCGAACAACATCGTGGTCAGCGCGCCAGCAGCGGCACCGCCGGACACGCCAAGCACATAGGGATCGGCGAGCGGGTTCCTGAGCAACACCTGCAGCAGCGCGCCCGCAAGCGCAAGGGCGCCGCCGGTCGCGAATGCGGCGAGCGCGCGCGGCAGGCGCAACCCGCGGACGATCGCGCGCTGCGTCTCGTCACCGGAGGAAAAGAGCGCGCGCAGTACCGCGGTCGGCTCGATCGCGACACTGCCAATCGACAGCGCCAGGGCGAAGGCGGCGAGCGCGATGGCGGCAAGCACCACCAAGGCGAATACGGCTGAGATCCGGGGCATCGCGGCGAACGCGCGGCAGGGGGCGGGCCGAAAGCAGCCGCGATTATATCCCGCGCCGGCCTGCGCTCGTTCACGCGGGGGCTTATAATTTGCCATTGGGCCGGTGGCGGACGGCCTGACCAAGGGTCGAATCGCGACACGATATCGGCATGAGCAAAGCCTTCACCCGGGAAGATGAGCCCGAGCTCGACGACGAGCTCGAAGACGCGTCACCCCTTCCCACCGGGAGCCGCAATTACATGACGCCGGGCGGTTTCGCGCGCCTCAAGAATGAATTGAGCCGCCTCAGCGACAAGGAACGGCCCGAGGTTGTGGCGACCGTCGCGTGGGCCGCCAGCAACGGCGACCGTTCGGAAAACGCGGACTACATCTACGGCAAGAAACGATTGCGCGAGATCGATCGCCGCATCCGCTTTCTGATCAAGCGGCTCGATCGCGCCGAAGTGGTCGATCCGCTTGCGCGGCGTGAGGCGGACAACGCCGACCAGGTCTTCTTCGGCGCGACGGTCACAGTCTGCGATCGGCGCGGCGAGCGGCGCACGATCAGCATTGTCGGCGTCGACGAGATCGACACCGCGCGCGGGTACATCAGCTGGGTGTCGCCGATGGCTCGGGCATTGATCAAGGCGCGCGAGGGCGACAGCGTCACGCTCACCACGCCGGGTGGCGTCGAACAGCTCGAAATCCTCCAGGTTAGCTACGAGCCGCTCGCGACGGGCTGACGCGGCCGTGTTCTGCGCAGCGTCGCCGGTTGACGGCGCCGAAACGTTCCGCCTATAGTGAGTGATGGATTCCGAACTCACCAAGCTCGAGCAAAAGCTCGCCGTACTGCTCGCCGATTATCACCGGGCGCGCGCCGAAAACGAGTCGCTCAAGCGCGAGCTCGTGCGTGCGCAGGAGCAGCATCGCGCACTCGCGGCGCGGATGGCCGCCGCGACCGCACGCCTCGATTCGCTGCTGCAGCAGTTGCCCGAGTCCGCGAGCTGATACATGGACGACCGTTCGCTTACACTTGACGTGTCGCTTCTTGGCCGGGAGTACCGCGTCGCGTGCCGGGAGTCGGAACGAGAGGAGTTGCTGCAGGCGGTGCAGTTTCTCGATCGGCGCATGCGCGAGATCCGGGATTCCGGGAAGGTCGTTGGCTCCGAGCGCATCGCGGTGATGGCGGCGCTCAACATCGCACACGAGTTGCTGCGTGCGAGAGGCGGGGCGCCGGCGACCAGTGGTTTTGACAGTGCAGCCATTCAGCGTAGAATTTCCTCCATGCAGACGGCCATTGATCGCGCGATGGCGGAGCAGGAAAAATTGTTCTAACGCCGGAGCTCCGGCGTGGGCCCGGTGTTCCTGCTCGACTGCGAAGGTCGTCCCCTGCGGTGTTCGATCTGGCCATATACTCTTTGAACCAATGCTACGTTAGCGAGGTTGCCGCGCCTTAACGGACCGGTGTGCGCTCCCTACGCGGAAGTGCCTAATGGTTCAGGCAGGCGACCCTCTTGAACCGAGGTTCAAGATGACGGTCGGCACGGCACAGGCGGGGGGCCTTTTCTGATGCGGCGCCGCGACAGCGGCGCCGCGTCTTGTTGGCGCCGCGCGGCTGGTGCTGCAGTCCCTCGCCAGGCCGGTAAGGACGAATGCGGCGGTGTTGATCGCCGCACGGTTCGGAGCCTAGCTCCCAAAGCGCCGGCGCGGGAGTTGGCACTCACCCCAGTCGCGGGAATGACTCCCGACTGAGGATGGCCGGTCCAAACCCAGCCCCGACCGCGCGTCAGCGTCACCCCAGTCAGCGACAGCGGTTCGATCATGATCGCGCGACGTTTTTGCCGGCATGCCGCCCAAACGGCTGCGCCGACCGGAAAACCGTGCGCCGGCGAACACCGTGAACCAGTTTCTTGAGGTACGTCAATAGCCCAGGTGCAGCTTGGCTATAGGCTTCTATTGCAGTGCAGCAAAATGTCTCAGGAGCCTCTATGGAGTTTTCGGGCAAGGTTGCGGTGATTACGGGTGCGGCCAGCGGGATCGGGCGGGCCGTGACGTTTGAATTGGCGCGCCGAGGCGTGCGCGCGATGGCACTGGTGGACATCGGCGAGAGCATCGATGGCGTCGCTGCCGAAGTCAATGCGAAGGCTGGCCGGCAGGTAGCCTACCCCTACCGAGGCGATACGACCGACGAGGCGTTTTGCGCCTCGGTTTTCGATTCCATTAGCAGCCAGTTCGACACCGTTACGATGTGCGTGCCGGCCGCGGGCATCACGCGCGACGATCTTGCGGTCCGCATCGACAAGAACACAGGCAAGGCACGGATTTATCCGGTGGACCGGTTCAAGCAGGTCATCGACGTGAACCTCGTTGCGCCGGTCTACTGGGCGCTCGAGATGATCGGACGCATTGCCGAAAATCGCGCCGCCTGCGGCCTCAAGCGATGGCAGCCGGCGGAGGGGATGCAAGGGGCCATCGTTTTCATCGGTTCCGTTTCCTCGCAAGGCAATCGCGGCCAAATCTCCTACGCCAGCGCCAAGGCCGGCCTCGAGGGTGCTGCGGCGACGATCATGAAGGAGGCCGTTTTCTACGGCGTCCGTTGCGGATTGATTCACCCGGGGTTCACCGACACACCGATGGTGCGCGCGATGGGTGACGACTATATCAGCAAGCACATCTTGCCTTTCACGCAGTTGAGCCGGTTGATTCGCCCCGAGGAGATCGCCGATGCGATCTGCTTCATGCTTGCCAATTCGGCGGTGAGCGGCGAGCTGTGGGCGGACGCAGGCTGGCATGCGCCCGCGTAGCGCCCCTGAGCTGCTGGTTTCGGACGGCGCTGCTGCTGATCCGCCACCGCCGGATGCTGCCTGCAAGGGTGGAACGGCGATGCCGACCGGGGCGCGCGGCGCGCAGCGGCAAGGTCCCGAAACGGATCCGAACCAACCTCCGGGCGCCGTGGCTTTCGCCGCTGCCCGCGGCATGGACCTACCCGTTATCGCATCGCCGGAGGACATCGTTCGCGCCCGGGAGATACGGGAGCAACTCAAGAAAAAATACCTAGATCGGTCAAGCGAAACTAGCGCTCCGCTGGTATCGACTAAGTAGACCCTGCCCGCGTCGCTGCCGCGAGCGCCGCATTGTGCCTGCCGCCCGCCGATGCTCCGGCTGTGCCACCGATCGCCAGCTCGCACTTCGTCGGCCGCAGCCGCGGCAGATCTGCCGGCTTGCGCGGTCACGCGCCGTGGCGCAAAGCGGACAGCCCTAAGCCCGAGCCGAGCACGAAAGCGCCCGACACGATCGCGAACATCAGCACGAACGCGCGCAGCTTGCGGCCGCCGACCCGGGTATGAATCAGGCGACTCGCCCCTGCTCCGATTGCCAGCGTTGGCAGGAGCATCAGGGCCGCAGTGAGCTGCGATCCGCTCACGCGCCCTGCTGTCGCCAGAAAGGCGAGCGACATCAATTGGCCCACCAGAAAGCAGAAGGCGAGCGTCGAGCGAAGCGTGGCGGCGGCCTGATGCTGATAGACGAGGGCAAGTGGAGGCCCCCCAATCCCGGTCGCCGTTTCGGTAACGCCCGTAATGACCCCGGCTGCGACATATGCCCGGCGGCCGGGCGTAAACGAGGGCGCAATGAGCGTAGTAATCGCCGCCACAATGGTTGCCGCGCCAATCAATAGGCTGAGTTGCCCCGATGTCAATGCAGTAAATAGCCACAGGCCCCCGAACGTGCCTAGGAATCTCCCGGCTGTTATCCAGCCGGCGCCGGGGCGGTCTAGCGCCGCTCGCTCGCGCCAAGCGACGTATACATTGAGCGGAATCATCAGCACCAGCAGGCACACCGGCAGCAGTTCGGGCTCCAGCAACGCCAGAATGGGCGCGACGATGAGTGCGAAACCGACCCCGGTGGTTGCTTGGATGAAGGCCGCGACCATCACCGCTGCGGCGACAGGTGCGAAAATGTCGAGGTTCACTGTTTGCGGCTGGTACCAAACGCGCCTTGGAACACGCTTGCACGCGGCCATGGCTGATTCATTATGGAGCCGCGCCGCACAGTCCCCGAATCTGACCGAGTGGCATCGGCAATGGCGGGCGCGTCTTCGCATGGTGCACCCGCACAGGACCTGACTGCGCGTAGTATCGCTATCTTCTGCTGCATTTGTTCATTCCTCGGCTGCGGGTCGCACGCCGTCCAATCCAATGCCGCCGACGTTCGACAGCGCACCATCCGCGACCACTGCCTCGGCGGTAAAGCGGTGGTTGCCCTGGGTCGTCGCAACGGCGCTGTTCATGGAGCAGCTCGACTCCACCATCGTCAATACCGCGATTCCTTCGATGGCGGTCAGTCTGGGGGTGGCACCTCTCAGCCTCAAGGCCGTGGTAACCAGCTACATCCTTAGTCTGGCCGTTGCCATTCCCATCAGTGGGTGGATCGCCGACCGCTACGGCACGCGCCGCGTGTTCGCGCTAGCAGTCGCGATCTTTACGCTTGCATCGGTGCTCTGCGGCTTGTCGGTCAGTGTCCCCATGTTGGTGGCTATGCGCATCCTGCAGGGTCTTGGAGCCGCAATGATGACGCCGGTGGGCCGTCTGGCGATTATCCGCACTTTCCCCAAGTCGGAACTGCTGGTGGCGCTCAACTTCGTCATTATCCCGGCGTTGATCGGACCGCTGCTTGGACCGACGGTCGGGGGACTAATCGTGCACTGGTTGTCCTGGCGCGAGATCTTCTTCGTCAACGTGCCGATGGGCATCGTGGCACTGCTCATCATCTATCGCCACATGCCAGACTACCTGGGCGAGGCGTCGCATCCACTCGATGTCGTCGGGCTCGTCTTGTTCGGCAGCGGTACCGCTCTTCTGTCCTGGCTGCTGGAGATCTTCGGCGACCACAACATTGATGTAACGTCGGCCGGCGTGCTGTTCCTGCTGTCGATTAGCCTGCTGGCAGCTTACGCATGGCATGCGCGACAGCTAGCCTATCCCCTGCTGCGCCTTTCACTGTTCAAGGTACGCACGTTCCGGGTTTCGGTTGTCGGTGGCTTTGTTACACGACTTGGCGTCGGCGGTATGCCGCTCTTGCTTCCGCTGCTCTATCAACTTGGCCTCGGTATGCCGCCTTGGGAGTCGGGCCTGCTCATGATGCCAACCGCCGCGGCGGCGATGGCAATGAAATTTCTCAGCGCTTGGCTCCTGCGACGCCATGGCTTTCGCCAGATATTGGTCGTGAATACGGTCATGGCGGGGATGACCATCTGCCTGTTCGCGCTTGTGACACCGAACACCCCGTTGGTGATGATCGTGCTCCTGGGGCTGGCGCAGGGCCTTTTCAACTCGCTGCAATTCTCCAGCATGAATGCAATGGGCTATGCCGACATCGATTCGGCCGAGTCGAGCATGGCAACATCCATCGCCAGCACGTGCCAGCAGATGTCAATGAGTTTCGGACTGGCGTGCGGCTCGCTCATCGCCGCATGGTATCTGGGTGGCCAGCCGCAGAGCGAGCCGGTGGCCGTTGCGAGCGCGCTGCATCGAACGTTTCTGACGATCGGTGGCCTGACAATGCTGTCATCGCTTTCGTTCTGGACGTTGCGGCCGGATGATGGCGACAATGTCAGCCGAGGAAAGCCGCCTGATGCGGGGAAGCCGCGCCGAACGGAGCGAGACGCGGGCCAGAAAGCGCCTGCTTTCGACCCCTGAACGCTAGGTATCGCCTCAACTGAGCCACTTTCGCTGAATGGCTATCTGCAGCAGAGGCAGAACGGTGCCTTTCGCAGGAGATGCTTCCTGAATTTCATGAAAAGCTGAAGCAATACGGCTTGGACAATAAGTATTCGTTGCAGAAGGTGGCACCTGGGTGGGATTTGCGTAGTCCTGCCTAGCGCATCATGCGTCAGGCGCTTCCGGGGAAGATCGTTCAAGCGCAGGCTCTTTGTTCGACTTCTTCTTATATTGTTGCGCTCGGTCCGCGATTAGTCCGAACATCAGGACTGTCCAACCAGACCACATGAACACCATACCCACTCTAGGAACCCCCACCCCGTCGACAACTGCGCCGAGCAACGCTCCGAGCAAACCAAAGGACCCTATCTTTGCCCAGATAGAGATTTGAGAGCTGCGTTCAATCAGACTCATTTGTCAGCGCGGATCGCGAGAAGTCAGGATGGCTCTGAAGCTGGCGACAGAGGGTCCGGGCCAAACCGATTGGGGCCAGCAGTACCACGCAGAAAACCACATTCAACAATGACCCAGATGTGACCAAGTATCGGAATAAGGTTTATCAGAAGCCACCAAGCAGACTTGTCGCGATCATGCCAACGCTTAGCCTCAATCGCGAGAAGTGGCCATAGCAGGACCAAGCCAACGGCGCAGATATAGCAATCTTCGGAATCGAGGTCATACGTGACTCCGAGTACCGCGCCTGCTGCCACCTGAGAGGCCCAAAGCGGAAGGCGAGACACTCGACCCTTAAAGGAAAATAATAGATTCGCAAGTTGCATTAGGAATTACTCCTGAGGATCGTTCAGTGATACTTGGTGTGGCAGCATCCGAATCCCAAATAAGGGACTGCGTGGAACCTCTCAAAGCTTACCCCGTGCTAGACATGTCACCAAGTACTTGATATAGATACATTTCTGGGACCACTCGGGACGTTAGGGGACTACCTGTGCGTTACTGGCTGAGTAGGCCGGATTGGTGGACGTGATCGCCTCGAAACCCGCATGGCTCTTGGCTTTGCGGGCATCGCTTCAATTTCGGGATCGTAGTTCGGATGCTGTTGGGTGGGAAATTGGGTGGGACTCGCTGGTCGGCTGGTAGCACTCGACGAGCAGAATTGTGCGATGGCCGCCGACCTGAATCCCGTTGTCGCAGCCTTGGCTGACCTGAGCGACAGCGAGTTGCACGCGCTGATCGACGCCACACACGAAGTCCTACAGATCGCGCCGGGCCCCGGCAGAGCGGCGCTGTGGATTCGGACAATGCATCGGGCTACTCTTTCAGGCTGCAAGGCGGCTACACTTCGACCAACCAAGCGGCATCTTAGGCAAGACAAGAGTAGGGAGCTAACAATGCCAAAGAAGAAGGGCGGGCAGGACTCTGCATCGATCAAGAAGGGCGAAAAAGCGGAATCTCCCAAGCGCAGCAAAGCGAAGAAGGTCAAGGAAGAGTCTGCGTCTGGCGGCTCTCTCGCCAACAACCCACGGCAGGGCTATCGAGCCGAAGGGCTCGCGAGTTTTGTTCTCTCTGAATTTGGCCCTTGCCAGCAGGTGTCCAACTACAACGATTATGGCGTGGACCTACTATCGACACTGATGAGCAAGGCCGGCAGCAGTGGCCATGTTTCCCTACTGTATGGCGTTCAAGTCAAATCGGGACGCGAATTGTTTCGTTACTCTGGCCCACAGCTCGTGGGCTGGTTGAAAGCGATAAACATACCTTTACTGATGTGCAGGGCGAACCGACAGGAAGGTCGTGTAAAACTTTACACGACTTGGTGCTTAAATCATCTGCTCTTGAATCACGAGGGCGAGGACATTAAAAAGATCGCATTCATCGAGGATTTTGGCGACGGCGAGTACCTGAAAATGCCAACGGTAGAGAAGCAGAAGGCCACGGTATGGCTCGGGAAGCCGATCATCGATGTGACCGTAACAGACCTAGCGCGTTCTGATCATGTCTCGGAGCTTGAAAAGATAGTATCGGAATGGATTAAGGTAGATGCAAAGAACTATTTTGCCAGAATGTCAGGACTTCCCGCTGTATTCGGCTACGTGAAATGGGAAACAAACCGATGGATGCACAGCAGTAGATGGGTGTGGGCAAAGGGCTACTCGTTTGGTAACAAACGAACAACCGAAGCGTTAGACCTAATAGCCGAGTGCGCGACCGTCATCGCTCTAAGCGAAGGCGTATCAAACCCGATGGTCGCTGACCTGAAGACCTTCGTCTCGAAGCACATAGCGAACGCATCGGCGTTTACAAAGAAGCAGCTAGGAATTTAGCCGCGTGAATCAGCGTCCTTCAACGCATACCTCCACAAAGCGAGGGACTGCCGGCCACGACATGACCACGGCAGGAGGACGGCGTGGGCATCGTCGTCGAGCTTGGCAGCAACCCAAGCTGATGACGGCAACACCCCTGCGGGCAGCGGCAACCTCAAAGCCCTCGGATCACGGCCCGGAACACCCCCTTAGAAAGGACGCAGGAGATACGGAGGCGTGGTCAAGGTAGGTAGAGATGTCGCGGTGCTCTCCCGCGCCTGAAGAGGGCTATAACGCGCTCGGGACCGTTGTTGACCCGGACTTTGCAGATGTCTGCAATCAGGTGCCGATCCAAAGCCCTGCCGATGCGGCGCTGCGTATCCGACTGGCGGTGCGCTACATGTTCTACAGGCGCGGCAGGTCGGCCATCGTAATCGTCGGCAAGTTCGCTGGGCTGCGTTGGTCTCCCAAACGCCAGATTATCTGTCTGATCGTCTCCCGAATCCACGCATCCTCGGCCCCCGACAATGGCGGCGTAGCTGGTGTCGGCATTTTTCGAGCCGTGCGAGGATCACCCCGAAGGGTCGACAATTCCCCCAACATCCTCAGGACCCGCTCTCCGATGTTGTACTTCGCGGCCGCCGCTGGCAGTCCCCCGGCGTTGGCCTTCAACATAGTGAGGCAGAAGTAAGCCATCGCTAGTAGAGGCTCCCGCCCCAACAGGTGCCCCTGATACCGATGCCATAAAGTTTCGACATCCGGCGTGATTCTGAAATCACCGGGTGGTGGGGGATACGTTCGGCGCGTTACGTGTGCTGAAGCAGTCCCAGTAGCAGTCAATGTGTCGGCCATTTCCACCAAGTAGGCGTGGCCACGTACTGTGCCGGGTGGCAACGGAGTCCTATCGACCACCTCTGCGCTTTCGAATTGGAAGTGCAACCCTTCCCTACCCCGGCGCAGATCGGCATCAAGTTCCCACGCACGAAGGACAGGATCGACTACGCTTTGGGCGTCTGCTACCGCCGAGAAATGACCTTTGATCCGACATGTGAGCTTCGCGTCCGCGAGACGAAAGTGTGCGTCGTTCGTCCTAAACTCGACCGGTGGCGGGGCATCATAGGTAACGTCATCTGCACTCGTGACCGAGTACGTCAGTGACACTACGTCGCGGTCAGGTGTGTGGGGCACGCGCCTACTCGACTACATCCGGTGCGATTACCAAGACTCAGTCGGCATCGCCCGTCCTGTGCCGATGGATCCGAAAGCTGCTCGCGTCAATTGCTTCATACCAATTCTCCCTTGAAGGCGCGATCGAGGATGGCGGGTAGCAGGGCGTCGAGTTCGGCAGCGGTCTCGGTTTGCACTGCCCTGAGTAAGTCAGCTTGGGCTTGCAGCGCGTCCAGTTCAGCGACGATCTGCCGCTGTTCGGAGAGCGATGGCACGGGTATTGTTAGGTCACGAATCTCGCGCAATACCAAGTGACGAATCATGTCGCCACGAGACTTTGCGGCTATTCGCTTCTGCATGTACGGAATGCGAAACGCCCACACCAGATACTCACCATCGAGAGCGGTTCGCTTCGGCTTGATCAATGCAACCGACACAAAGAAGCTGAACTCACGGTCGGTATCCACAAAGCACGGCATGCCGATAGTGCCGTCTTTAGTGATAAGTACGTCGCCGCGCTCGGCCTTGGCACGCTTCTGAAACTGGATGTGGTCCGCGGGCGTAATCGCTTTATGATTGTCGAATCGTACCCGACCTGAAGTGATGTTCATCGCAGTGATAAACGGGACCCCTTGCTCCACGTATGCGGGGGTGACGTGAGGACCATCCGCCACATCTTCGACGACCTCCTCGATCTTGGCCCACGTCTCGACGTGGAGCGTTCCAGCGGTCGATTCGTATGGGTTTCCAAATAGGCGGTTGAGGTGCGCCTTGGTTATCGCTCCAACTTCACTTGCGGTTTGCTGACGAAGCTCGCGTGCCTCGTGAATCTGCCCGGCCAGTTCCTCAATCCGCGCCACAACTCGCCGCTGCTCGGCCAAGGGAGGTAGCGGAACGGGGATCGGGAGGAGTCGCTTGGACCTTAGCTCTGTCTTGATCCCTCCCGGCACATATTCAAGCAGTAGCGACTGAAAGAATCGGCTGCGCAGCATCCACCACAGGAATCGAAGGTCTACGCGGCCACGGTCGGCGCGATACGCACCGTAGTGGATTGTAGCGGCGACCGGGTCTCGCGCCGCTTCGTCATAAACTGCGATAGCACCTTTGGCGGCATTAATGCCGGAAACAACGAGGTCACCGGGCCTTATCAATATCATTCCAGTCTTCGTGTTGCAATCAACCCGAAGCTGCAATTGGCCTGTATTGAAGCTGACCTTTTCCACGATTTTCACGCGACCAGACTCTAGCTCCTCTGAGGTCGGTGTCTCCCGCCGCTCCTTGAGGACTGAGCCGAGCGGTGTTAGGGGCCACTTGTGGTTCATGGTGCTTGCGTTGTGAGCAGATTGCGAATGCTGCCCATGATTTCTGCGATGCGCTGCTCCTTGTTCAGAATGCTGGCGACGAGTTCTTCGGGAGGCAGATGGGTGATGTCGGTGGCAGCCCGGGGGTTCTTGCGGTCGAGATTGCAGTCGTTTGCGAGCAGTTCGGCAGCGGATACCTTCCATGCCCGCTCATTCTCCTCGCGCTTCTTCCACCACGCCTGACAAGCGGCGAATTCCTCGAACTGGATCGGCGCGGTCTTGGTGTAGTTCTTCCGGCCTTCGGGCAGCGGCTGCTCGTAGTACCAGACCTCCTTCGTCGGCCCCGAGCGGTCGAAGAAGAGCATGTTCGTCGGGATGCCGGTGTAGGGCGCGAACACGCCGTTGGGCAGCCGCACGATGGTGTGCAGGTTGAACTCCTTGAGCAGTTCCTCCTTGATGCGGGCGCATACGCCGTCGCCGAACAGTGTGCCGTTGGGAACGACCACGGCGGCCGCGCAGGTCGTCCCGCAGCAGTTGGCTGGCGGTGCAGCTTCCGCATGATGAGTTGCAGGAACAGCAGCGCGGTCTCGGCCGTCTGCCTGTCCTCGGGGAAATTGCCTTGGATGCCCTTCTCCTCCTCGCCGCCGAAGGGCGGGTTGGTGAGGATCACGTCCACGCGTCGTTCTCGCCGATCTCGGTGAGCTTGAAGCGCAGAGCAGTTGTCCGGATCGATCTGCGGGGCGTCGAGGCCGTGCAGCAGCAGGTTCATCTGGCACAGCAGATAGGGCAGTGACTTCGGTTCGCAGCCGAATAATGACTCGCTCCTGCAATAGCTTCCGGTCGGCCACGGTCTTGACCTGCTTGCTCAAGATGGTTGAACGACTCGACCAGGAATCCGCCGGTGCCGCGGCCGGGTCGAGCACGGTTTCGCCTAGACGGGGGTCGGTGACCGTCGACCATGAACCGCACGACGGGGCGCGGCGTGTAGAACTCGCCGGAATCGCCCGCGGCGTCGCGCATCTCGCGCAGCATGGACTCGTAAAGAGCGCCCAGCGTGTGCAATTCGTCGCTCGACGTGAAGTGGATGCCGGCGACCTTGTTGATGACGTCCCGGAGCAGGTAGCCGCTCTTCATCCGGTTTCCACGCCCCGGAACACGGTGGCGATGACGTCGCGGCGGTCGTCGCCATTGGAACTGGTCAGCCTGCGCAGGTAAGCGAACAGACCGGGGCCGCGCTTGCCATCGGGCAGGGTGGCATTCGTCTTGATTGATGAAGGCGAGCAATTCGTCGCCGGTGATGCCTTGCGGGTTCGCGGCCCAATCGCGCCAGCGGTAGGGCGGTTCGATGGCGGGCCGAAACTTCTTGCCGGCGAGCTTGGCCTCCTCCTCGCGCTGCAGCTCCAGGTCATCGAGGAATTTCAGGAACATGATCCAGGTGAGCAGCGGCAGGCGGTCGAGGTCGCCGTTCAGCCCCTTGTCCTTGCGCATGATGTCGCGGGCGGACTTGAGGAGGCTGCCGAGCGATTGGGCGGTGGTCAGCGGCGCAGTGCCGTTCGGTGGTCTTCTGTTCTAGGCGGCATAGAGATGCTTCTGCAGTTCGGTTACGGCGTCGCGGAGCTGATCCGCGCCCCGAAGAGCGTGACGATTTCGGCCACTGTTGCCGTGGGTCGGAGATAGGCGGAACATGGAGCACGTCGGGGAGGATGAACTGGGCGTCGCCGTGCTCGGCGTACTTTTCCAGCAGGTCTTCGAGGATCTGCCGGCTTCGGGGCCGTAGCGGTCGAAGAAGTCGGCTTCGACTCTCTCGAAGATGCTGGGCTCGCTCGCGGCGGGTGCGCAGCGGGGCATTGAAGGCGAGATGGCATAGCAGGTCGAACGGGTCGGCTTCGGGTTGCTTGGCGGCCTCGGCAAGCTCGTCGAAGCCGATGCCGCGCTCGGCCAGTCGTTGGATGATCTCGGATCGCTGTACGGGATCGGCCCATTGCGCTGCGTAATTCGGCGTGGTCGGACACAGCGTGCGAACCGTCTCGGCGGCATAGTCGGTGTAGCGGATGACGCGCAGTTGCTTGCCGTTCGGGTCGAGCTCGTAGACGAGGTGGGCGGCGATCTCGACCTGCCCGCCGTCGAAGTAGAACTTGCGGCGCTCCTCGGTGGGTGGCTCGATGATTTCCGGCGCCGGTTCGCCTTCCGGTGCCTCCTCGGTGCCGGTCTCGGTGATGATCTTCGTCTCGCCGTTCTCCGTCAACTCCTCCTCGGTGATCCGCGCCGGGTCGCCGTCGAAGTCGGGGTCGGCGAACAGCCGGGTGGCCGAGCCGGTGTAGTCGATGATGTTGAACCAGAGCTTGCCGTAGTCGTCGCGGACGCGGGTGCCGCGACCGATGATCTGCTTGAACTCGGTCATGGAGCCGACGACGCGGGCCAGCACGATGTTCTTGCAGGTCGGGGCATCGACGCCGGTGGTGAGTAGCTGCGAGGTCGTGAGGATGGTCGGGACCTTGGTATCGACGTCCTGGAATCGGCTGAGATGGCCGCGACCGATGTCGCCCTCGTCGGCGGTGACCCGGCAGACGTAGTCGGGTATTGGGCGACGAGATCGCTGTTCGAGGTTGACAAGGCGGCGCGCATTTCGCTGGCGTGCTCTTGATCGACGCAGAAGACGATGGTCTTGGCGAAGCGGTCGGTCTTCTTCAGGAACTCCGTCAGGTGGCGGGCGATGGCCTCGCGTGCGTGCCCGCAGGGCGACGACGCGCTCGAAATCCTTGGTCTCGTATTCGTCGTCGGGGATGGCCCGGCCATAGCGGTCGAGTTCGTCTTGGCTGGGCCGCCAGCCGGCGGCATCCCATTCGGTGATGACGCGATGCACCCGATACGGGGCGAGGAAGCCGTCCTCGATGCCCTGCCGCAGGCTGTACTGGTAGAGCGGATTGCCGAAATAGAGGTAGGTGTCGCGGTTGTCCTCGCGCAGCGGCGTCGCGGTCATGCCGAGCTGATAGGCAGGCTCGAAGTATTCGAGGATCGACCGCCAGGCTTTCATCGCGGGCGCTGCCCCGGTGGCACTCATCGACGATGATCAGGTCGAAGAAGTCCGGCGGAAGGCTTTGAATAGGCCCTGCCCGGCGCTCGTCCTCGGCCAAGGCCTGGTAGATGGCGAAATACATCTCGCGGCTATGGACGACCTCGCCGGACTCGATCTTGTAGCGGGCGTCGCCGAAGGCGGCGAAGATGCCGTCCTTCGGTTGATCGACGAGGATGTTGCGGTCGGCGAGATAGAGGATGCGCGGCCGGCGGTACTCGCCGGTGCGGTTCCAGCGGGCGTTCCACAGCTTCCAGCAAATCTGGAAGGCGACGGCAGTCTTGCCGGTGCCGGTGGCCATCGTCAGCAGCAACCGCCGCTGGCCTTTGAGGATGGCCTCGACGGCCCGATTGACCGCGATCTGCTGGCTAGTACCGCTCGCCCTTGCCGACGTCGTGATTGAACGGCGTCAAGAGCCGTCTGGGCGGTCGGTTCGTCCTTGATCCCGGCTGCGGCCCGGTAGCGTTGCCACAGCTCGTCGGGCGTTGGGTAATCAGCGCCGCGTCTTCTCTAGCCCCGTGCAGTAGTCGAATTCGATGATGTCGTGGCCGTTGGTGGCGTAGGCGAACTTCAGGCCGAGCATCTCGGCATACTGCTTGGCCTGTTGCAGGCCGTCGGCGGCCTTCTTGTAGGTGGCCTTGGCCTCGACGACGGCAAGCGGGAAGTCGCGGCGGTAGCGCAGCAGGTAGTCCACCCGCTTGGGCGGCTTGCGGATGAAGCCCTTGCCGACCGGGACGATGCGTCCGTCCGTGATCGTGCGCTGCTCGGCGATGGAATGCGGATCGTTGTCCCAGCCCGCGGCCTGAAGCAGGGGGACAACGTACTTTCGGCAGGTGTCGGCTTCAGAGGGCACGGCGTGCGGCTGGCCTTTTTCCGTTTCGCCGAACGCAATTGAGCTAGGCTACCTCCCTGCCGTCTGGTTGCGGCGTCTTCTCGGAGCGCATTCTAGCCCGCCGAGCCTGCCACCGCGCACCACGTCCAACCGGTTCACTAGACCGGCCGCTCGCGGACGGTCCTCATTCGTCTATTGCTGGCCGCAGCCCGTGCCTCGTCTGCCACGGTTTCAGCCACACGTCCTCACGTATGGCCTTCGGAAACGCCGCCTTCGCCGCAGCCTCGCTCAAGAACTCGTTGATGAACACCGGTGCGTCGGCGGAGGAGAGGTCGTCGTACCCGTTCACCAACCACTGACCGGACACATGCTTGATTACGTAGTACTCGAACACCTTGGTCATGTCTTCTGCTTCTTCGGTTGCCGACGCCCATAGCATACCCCAGCTCCGTGCAATCAATATCCGATTCACCACATCTAGCCACAATGCAATCGGACTCATAAGACGCTCCCCGCAGCGTTGCCCGTGAATATCTCGGCGTCGCGAATGTACCGATGGAGCATCGCGTCGGATTTGTGGCCCGTCTGCTCCCTGATCTTCCAACTGCTCACGCCTGCCTTGGCTGCGCTGGTGATCAATCCTGCACGCAGGCTATGGCCCGAATAATTGTCAGCACTGAGTCCCGCCTTACGTGCGTACTCCTTGACGATAGCGGCGACCGATTGAGCGGACAGCGACACGATCCCGATGTCACCGCCTTTCTTGACAAATCTGAACAGTGAGCCGGATTGAATCCCAGCGTGGTCGAGCCAGTTTGTCAGCGCCTTCACCGCACACGCATGGGACCGAGCAAATGGAATCGCAATCTTTCAGCCTTCTGCGAGTTGGTCAGTCTTCTACCTCCTGAGCATCAGAGTCAACCCCTCTTTGACAAACGCAACGTCGTCATACTGAAGAGCTACAAGTTCTGACTGTGCGTATTTTTTTTTTTTTTTTTTTTTTTTTTTTTTTTTTTTTTTTTTTTTTTTTTTTTTTTTTTTTTTTTTTTTTTTTTTTTTTTTTTTTTTTTTTTTTTTTTTTTTTTTTTTTTTTTTTTTTTTAGTTATCTTTTACGTGATACTGATTTTTTTTTGCAGGTTTTTGTAGGCTTTTTTGTTTGATCACGTAAATGTTAGCAGCCGACAGCTCCGCGTGTCGGGTGAGAGAGTGATCTGCGTGGATAACTTGATCGGCATATATAGATTCTGGCGCTGTTCGCACCGATATTTTTTTTTTTTTTTTTTTTTTTTTTTTTTTTTTTTTTTTTTTTTTTTTTTTTTTTTTTTTTTTTTTTTTTTTTTTTTTTTTTTTTTTTTTTTTTTTTTTTTTTTTTTTTTTTTTTTTTTTTTTTTTTTTTTTTTTTTTTTTTTTTTTTTTTTTTTTTTTTTTTTTTTTTTTTTTTTTTTTTTTTTTTTTTTTTTTTTTTTTTTTTTTTTTTTTTTTTTTTTTTTTTTTTTTTTTTTTTTTTTTTTTTTTTTTTTTTTTTTTTTTTTTTTAGTGACAAACGCTCAGCTCATCAGTTTCTCAAGCTTATATCTTGCGCCGGTATCGGCCTCTTTTTTATAGCGCAACACTAGATAAGCTATAAGATATCTTTTTTGTAATAGTATAGCGATTTTTTTTTTTTTTTTTTTTTTTTTTTTTTTTTTTTTTTTTTTTTTTTTTTTTTTTTTTTTTATATCCCATAACCTGATTTATACAAGACGCTTTTTTTTAGCCCTAAGCTTTTTTTTTTTTTTTTTTTTTTTTTTTTTTTTTTTTTTAGCGCCCCAGTGATATCTAGCTCTTGTACTTGAAGCTTTGCGAATAGCTATATATGCTGTCCTTTTTCGATAGTATACTAACTCCCTGTTTTTTAAGGGAACGCACCTAGCCCAGCGGCTGCATGTGGGCTTTTTTTTAGAGGAGAGTTTTTCAGCTAGCTCGTTTTTTTTTTTTTTTTTTTTTTTTTTTTTTTTTTTTTTTTTTTTTTTTTTTTTTTTTTTTTTTTTTTTTTTTTTTTTTTTTTTTTTTTTTTTTTTTTTTTTTTTTTTTTTTTTTTTTTTTTTTTTTTTTTTTTTTTTTTTTTTTTTTTTTTTTTTTTTTTTTTTTTTTTTTTTTTTTTTTTTTTTTTTTTTTTTTTTTTTTTTTTTTTTTTTTTTTTTTTTTTTTTTTTTTTTTTTTTTTTTTTATCGACGTGCAAGTTCGTCATTATAGGCGTTGTTTATCGCACTAGTTTATACGCGACAGTCCTGTGCGCGTATTCATCTCTTTTTCGCAGAGCTTATCTCTTCCTGTATTTTTTTTTTTTTTTTTTTTTTTTTTTTTTTTTTTTTTTTTTTTTTTTTTTTTTTTTTTTTTTTTTTTTTTTTTTTTTTTTTTTTTTTTTTTTTTTTTTTTTTTTTTTTTTTTTTTTTTTTTTTTTTTTTTTTTTTTTTTTTTTTTTTTTTTTTTTTTTTTTTTTTTTTTTTTTTTTTTTTTTTTTTTTTTTTTTTTTTTTTTTTTTTTTTTTTTTTTTTTTTTTTTTTTTTTTTTTTTTTTTTTTTTTTTTTTTTTTTTTTTTTTTTTTTTTTTTTTTTTTTTTTTTTTTTTTTTTTTTTTTTTTTTTTTTTTTTTTTTTTTTTTTTTTTTATCGTATCTCAGTTCTACTGTTAGCTATCGCTTAGTACTCTTGTCTTATCTGCGCTTTTTTTCTACGACTTGCCTGTGATTTTTTAGTTGCGCATCTTCTTTTCTCTTCTTCTGCCTGAGCTATACTCGCGGCCGCGTCTTCCTTCGTCCACAGCAAGTCGGTATCTCCGCGACCCCTAGTCTTCATAGGCATGACCGGCGCCTACTGGCTACGTACTCAGCTCCATGTCCATGAGGTGGTCTGCTGCGGCTACCGCGTAGTCAACCTGACCCCGGTCGAATAGCTTTCTTCATCAGGCTTTTAAGAACCCACCGTTCCCGTGGCAATACAACTGCGATCTTATAGCTGTTTCAGTACCTGGTCAGCTCACTTTTCTTAATCTGATCGAATAGCCATCCGGTTTCTATCTGCAGCCCGGTGTGTTCCTATTGTTTTACTCTCTCTGTCCTTTAGTCTGTACCTTTGCATCTGATGTTGTTCTCTATTTAGCTATCTTAACTTTATTCTTACCTTTTTCTAAAGGATAATGCGGTTCGTTCAACTTACATCTATTTATGTTCTTCTTTTAGCTTTTTCTACTCCGTAACCTACCTTCTCTCTCTTTTAGTTATTACCTCCTTTTAGTCTTAGTATGTCTATATACTCATTCGCTAACGGGCTATCCAGCAAGGCTGGCAGTCTAATGCTAGGGCCCCTAGATCGACGGCTTTAGTAGCAGCGTCGAGCCGGTCAACTGAACGTTGGCGTCAGGGAGATCATCGTGGCGTGGAGCGCTTGTTACAAGAATATTCTTCCGTATGTATTCGCGATCTAAACACCGGACGGAGCAGGTTCCTGTGTTTACGTTGCGATGAACGACTCCAAAAATCTCGCTGTCTGCAACCGCTGCTCACGTTGTGGAGCACGCGGATGATTGTAAGCTGCCGATCAAAGTGAGGCAGCACTCGACTGGCAAAGAGCTCTTTCTCAGGAGACGAACGTGTGATCTTTCTTGATCGTCGTCGAGACTCTGCCTGCATACTCATCCCCGCAATAGACTTTGACCTCCCCGGCCAGTTCCTACCGATTATGGCAGCGGACAAGTACAAATCCATCGGTATCGAGGTCGCGTGCGTCGGGTACCCAGGCATCGCCTCTCCCCACTTGTGCTTCTTCTCCGGACCACTCAGCGCGTTCTTGCCGAACGATGATTCGTATCTGATTGATGGTGTGGCGATTCATGGTGTTAGCGGCGGGCCTGTCTTCGCTATGCTGGCCGACAGCAAACCACAACTGATTGGCACTGTCTCCTCATATACGCCAAACAGAATTCGCGGTGATGCATTGCCCGGAATGCTGCGCGCGCAAGATGTCACGCTGTTTCATGAAACAATCAAGACTATTCGTAGCATCGATGACGCCAGGCGTAAGCGCGAAGAAGAGGAGGCGCGCAAGCTGGCGGAGCAGCAGGCCGCGGAGAACGCGGCACCTGAGCCGCCCGCCGAAGCTCTGCCTGCCGCCTAGAGCAGACGGTTGAGGCGAAGCCCGAGGAAGCTCCCGTGGACTGCTTAGGCGGCCGTGGCGGCTTTTGCCGGTGCATGTGGTGGTGAAGTGAGTATTGGCAGTGGCGCCGCAAAGCGAGCCGCCGCTGGGGCACCCCTTCACCCGGAAGCTACTGCTGGGGATGCCCCCCACTAACGGGATTGCCATTTACGCCGTAGGTAGGCACGCAAACGATGTACGCGGTGTACATCAAACTTACGTTGGCACGCCTCGGGGTGGATCGGTTTGACCGCAATCTATTCAGGAGCGCATGCGTTCGAGTCCTTTTCATACTGCGCCAATAGCGTCCCTCCCTCGCCAAAGCGCAGTGAGGCGATGATCTTACCAATATCTGGATCGTCCATGAAGCCGATGAACCCATCGATCACTTTCTCCATTCCGGCGATCATTTTCTTCTTGGTTCAACCAGGCACTCGGACCAACAGTAATTCGGCGTCTCGTTTGAGGCTTTGCAAGCTGGCCACTGGCCCCGAGAGCGCGATGCGGGGTGTGCTGTTTGCGAGTTTCACAGCGTCATTCCATTTTGCGTAGATCGCAGCGAGTGCCGCGATTGCTTTGTCAAATCCTTGCTTATTCCGCTCTGCAGCAGCCTGGGCTTCGAAGGCTTTCCTCTGAGCTTCAAGTTGGTGAGTTTTTTCCTCGCTCTGACGCTGCCTCTCCGCCAGCATTTGCTGTTCAGCGCCTTGCTGTTGGCGCTTAGCTGCTTGTCATGCATCCACCAAACGGCACCGACAAGTACAACCGCGATGACGAGTAACACAGATGTTAGGCTCAGCCCTTGCTGCTTTCTCGACTGCACGAGGCCTCCTACTCCCACTCGGTTATCTTCTGCGGTGGTGTCACTGGAGGACGGTAATTGGCGGCGTCGCACCAGCTCACGATATTCCCTTGAGCGTCAGTGACGATCCACCGGTTTGGCGTCCACTTCTCTACGTCACCCGTGTCACCGGCGGCGCTCATAAATGCTCTGCGGTCTCGTTTAGCCCCCCATTTCTGGACCGCATCAGTCCATGGCTCACCATAGCTATAGAGTCCTGCCCCCTTTTCGCTATCTGGAAACATCGCAGACCAAGAAACGAGTTCGCCCCTAAAGATAAAGGCGACGCGAAGATCGCAGTAATGGAAGAAGACGGCATCTTCGCTAACGACGTTGATCTCGTGCGGGCGGCCCCAGCGTTGAATTACGTCATTTCCGCTCATTCCGACCGATAGCCCATACCCAGTCGCCGGGTAACCGTCCAGGCGTCCCCTGGCTTCGGCTGGCGGCGTGGCAGGAAGCGCTGGCCTCGACTGATCAGCGACTCCAGTGGTCGGCGCGGCTGGCGGCGTGCGGGCTGCGAGTGGGACGGGAACGGACACAGTTTGCGTGTCCGCTGATTGTGGGCTGACAGACTTCGTGGTTACTTGAACGCCTCCACCGCCATCGCATGGACGTTGCTGGTACGCAACATGGCCGCTCCCATCTGTGCACTTATAGAGGGTGTCGGCGAACGCTGGGATGCACCAAACCAACGACAGAACCACTGAAGTCGCGACTAAGCGACCGCAAGCCATAAGGCGATATTGAGCCTCCGCCATTCGGATTCTCCCCAAATTCCCAAGCCACCATTAGCACCTACTGCAAGAAAGGTGCCGAGCTATAGCGTGTTCGGTCTAAAGAGCAGGTTTCTCGGTTCCCAGCCTTACCTCGCCATGGCCAGTCTTGGTTCCAAGTGGTGTGGCCACCCCCCCCATCCAACGGGCTGACTCGCTGCTATGTGAACGCACGAAGCCGCTCGCGGACCGGGTACCTACGTCCCAGATTTGCGCTTGGCTCGACGCTCATGGGCACGGCCATTGCTTTTTTGATCCGCAACGGTGCTCTAGCTGCCAGCCGGACCTGTAACGCACCTTTGAGTGCTACAAGGTGACGCACTGCGTCACCTCGGGGGTGAGAAGATACATGGATCAACTAATCGCACTGCCGATAAAGGGAGAGTCATTTCTGTTGAGCCGAAGCGGACGCCACGTACTGGTAGACGGCGGGTATAACAGCGCTGAACTGGCCGAAGCCCTCAGGCGGTACGCCCCCGGCCTTAGCGCAATGCACGTCGTCGTCTGCACGCACGGCGACGCCGATCACGCAAGAGGGCTTTCCAGGCTCATCGACACATGGGGCCACGCGGTAGGCGAGTTCTGGCTCCCAGGAAATTGGGTAGAAGTGCTCCCCAAATTGATCGAGTCCGCGAGGCAATTTGTTGACGGTCTACTCGACGAACTCGACGCTTTCGCGGCGGAACGTTGGCCACACGATGAGTTGGAGGACGATTTAGAACGGGCATTAGCGAGGATCGATGCGTTCGTCGCAGAGGAAAGGAGGGCTGTACGGGAACAGCGGCGTGCGGATAGATTTCCAGCAAGGCCTGACAACAGTGCAATGGGCACTCGGTCCGACGAACCTCCTAAGGACGCAGTTTGGTTCGCTGAATTGCGCGACCGCAGAGCAGAAATCGCCAAGTCGGAGATGAGTGCCAAGCGAGCATTTGAGTCAGCCCGCCGACGCATACGGTATAGGCGTAGCCGCAAAAAAATCGCCCAGGCGCTTGCTCACTATTGGCTGAGCCTGGTCGACACAGCGGAGAGTATTCGCGCAATTGCCGAGCAAGCCATAAGACACGGCGTACCTGTACGTTGGTTTGATTTCGGTGAGTTTTCGCAGACACGTGCTGCGAAAGGGGGCATTCCCTCGTTTCTCGAACCACTGAATGCGGTGGAACAGCCGCAACCACCTAGCTTAGGCCTCACCTTGTTCGCAAGCCTGTCCGCGATAAATGAAGAGTGTCTCGCGTTTATAGCGCCCCCGAACCTGTTCCGTCTCGGCGTCATATTCTGTGGGGACTCCCCTATGGGCGACGGCCCTGCGTATTCCAACTCGTTCCTAACGCCACGCGGCGAGCTAAAGTGGCCAGTCGTTGTGACTGCGCCTCATCACGGTTCAGAGAACAACGCGGTAGCCTATGGACATCTCAGTTCCTGGATCGATGTACTAATGTGGATACGCACAGGCGGTTCGGTAATACAACCTGGCAAGACCTACAAGAGTTTGCCCTCGTTTCAAAGAGCGTGCACGCATTGTCCGCAGAGCGGATTGAAATCTCAAAAAGTTGAGATTTCACTTGCGTTCGCTTCCTATTACCCTGTCACCAGGGTCGTCTCTCACGACTGCAACTGCAAGTAACGTTGGACACCTGGGAGGTGTTGCATCAAATACTCTGAGCCGTTAGCGGCTGCCTTGTGGTCGAGAGCGACCGGTTGGGGGGAAGCCCGAGGAAGGCCGCGTGGACTGCTTAGGCGGGCCGTGGCGGCTTTTGCCGATGAGCCATGGGTGAAGGTGAGTACTGGCAGCGGTGGCGGACGGTCGAACCATGTCCCACCGGGACATCAGCGGGACATTGACTGCCGCCAACTCGTCATGTGGCAGGGCGGTCGCATCAGCGACATCAGCCGACATCAAACTGGCATTGCGTCTGCGGCAAGCTACTGGTGCGTACGCCAGCCGCACCACCGCAATTGCCATGTACGCGGTAGGCAGCAGGGCAATTCATGTAGCGTCGCTACATCGTACCTACATTGAACCGCTGCCAACCGTTTGACCTTCGGTGGTCGAAACCATGTCCGTGCAGACATCATACGGACATTGAACCGCCGCCAACTCCTTGATCTACATGTAGCGGGTGGTCTACCCATGTCAGTGGGTGACATCACGCTGGCATTGAACCGCTTCTAACGTCGCCTTGGTCTGCATGTAGAGGGCCGACGAATCACGGCGCCAATGTCTGTGGCAGACATTCCACAGACATCGACCACTGCGTGGCCGACACGCTGACGGATCAGTCTTGCGCTTGCCCCGCACGGCGGACTCTGAGGTCACGGAAGCCATGTGGCAGAATGTGGCATCCATGCAATGATTGGACGGCGTCCGCCGCAATTACCGGATTCTCCATCGTGACCGTGCGTTGATTTCGGCCTTGGTGACCGTGGCTGCCGACAGGCACACGTGCATCGACAAAGCGTTAGAGCCGCAAGCACTGTCGTTAGATTGATGATGGAGTACACCAGCCAGCGTGCGCGTTCTCGTCGAGGATGGAATCAGCGGGGATCATTTGCCGTTTTGTTCAGCAAGTTCTTTGAGGTACGCGGCATGCTGTGCCTCCCACACTGGGTTACCCGGGCCACCCGGTGGTACGTACGGCGTGGGTTTAGGCTTTGGCTCGGGCTTCGGTGTAGGTGCGGTCTCATGCGCTGTGAGAATGGTTTTCTGATATTCCTGCCACTTACCATAGGCGGCGTTAACGTGCGCCAGCAGGAAGGCCGGGGAGGGAGCCTGTGGAGCCACCTTAGTTCCATCCTTCAATTTCGCCGCATAGGCGAAGTCCAGCCAGTTCTCCAGCGTCCAGCGGATGACCTTGCTGGCGTCCGGCCCGATGGCGTCGGCGATCTTCTTCAGTTGACCTCTCTCCTTGGCAGTCAGGTTGACTTGGTACTTGCCGGTAGTGCTGGCCCGCACCTGCTGCCACAGCGTAACGAGTGAGTTCTTAGTCGGGACTCCCGGCTCCTTCGTGCCCTGCTTCTCCAGTACCGATTTCAGCACGGCCTTGGCTGATGCCACTTCGTCTGCCGGTAGGGAAGGGGCGGTAGGGGGGTTGGGTGTACTGCCTTCGGGGTTGGGGTGGGTGTTGTCGTTGCTGCTGGTGCCGGTGCGTCAGCCGCAGGCTGCGTAGGTTCACTCGCTGACGTAGTCTCTGCTGTTGTCTCTGTTGTGAAATTGCAGGCGTCTGCATTTGCATTTGCAGGAATCGCCACGTGGCTATCCGAAAGCTGCACGTGGTCTTTGATGATCTGCTCTGCCGTGATCGTTTTTCGTTGGCCCTTGAGGGCCAAGAACCGCACGTGGAGAGTCGGACTACCCCCGAACCTCATGACCGTCGTGGTGATGATGCCCCGGTTACGAAGTGTCGTCAGCGCCCGCTCAAACTTGTCGCGGGTGATGCCGGTTTCTCGATGCCAATCCGCATAGGATTTGGCCAGCCAGTAATTGCCTTCATGATCATGGACGTTATACCGGGGCTTGCCGTCTTTGCCCTCACCATGCCAGTAGACCAGTTGGCTGAGGAACACGGCGCAGGAAACGCACCCGTCGAAGAGGCCGCAGAAGTCCGGGTAGTAGGCGATGGCTGTGGGCTTATTCATTTGAAGCAGTCCCAGTTAGTCTGGTTGACCATTCCCGGGTAAAGCTCTTCCACTAGCCTGCGGGCGATGGTCTCAAGTTCTAACGAGCTGTGTCTCTTATGTTCAGCGATGCAGAATTCCACAAGGTGAATTTCGCTCGCTGGATACAGAAGGCCACCGTGATCGACCAAGACGCCATACTGTCTGTCGTACCAGACTAAGTGGTTCAGGTGCGGTCGGCTCATGGCGTCTCCGGTATGGCTTCGAGCGTAAGAAAGGCGTCCAGATCATCGATGTGGTAGCGGATGGTGCCGTTCTTGCTCTTCCTGAACTTTGGACCTTTGCCAGCTGCCCGCCATGATTCCAGCGTGCGTATCGATACATCAAGGTAAGCGGCGGCCTGGGCGGGCCTGAGCCAGGGACTGTTTTTTCGAACGAGGTCGGTAAACTCACGCGGCTTGAGTACGTTCAAGTATGTAGCAGCATTTGACATTGTCTTCTCCGTGGGGATTTCAGTTCGCAACAGTTGCAAAGATCGGCGCAGCTTCGGTGCGGCGTAAAAAATCGTAGACTTGTGCTCACGATTGCACGGTAAACGCCATGCAATTGACCGTGGTTATGACTTTGAACCATGGCTAGTCGCGCCGTGACCCCCGCAGTCAAGGTCAAGGAACGACTTGATGGTGCCCGTCTTCCAATACGGGAATTTGCCGTCCCGCCCATCGGGCTTCGGGTAGCGTCCGGTCTTCAGACCTGCATAAAACGTTGCGTGCGATGTTGCCAAGATGGCCAAGAGGTGACAGACGCGCAGCCGCCCGGGCGTGTCGAGGCTTATCAAGGGTGGGCGTGGTTGTGTGTGCCCGCGCTGTTTCTTGGGCAACCCGGTGGTGCAAGTCTGCTGCGCGATGCTCATGCTCGTGCTCCTCGTTCGGCAAGGCGCACAAGCACATGCCGCCGGTCAATTACTTCCGGCGGTGAAAACCACGTGGGATTTTCCGGCACCGGAGTGGCTGCAACCTCTTGCGGGCTGCCTATCGCCGTCGCTGGCACCTAGCCAGCAACTTTTGCCACTCCATTGGCGGGAAGGGGTACTGCGGTGAGAACTACTGTAGCTATTATCCTCTAGTCATATCCGTCCGTCAAACAACTTTCTTGATCGGCACCTACCTCCGCCCCCGCGCACAGCGAGTCAAGGTAGTTCGCCCACTGTTGCATCATCATCGTCCGTTCCCTCAGGTGCTCGGCGTGGTTGTAGGCGGCCTTCACTTTGTTCCGCTTCCGCTACGCGGCGGATCGCACCAACTGAATAACGTTCGCATCCTGCGCGAGCACCTCAATTCGGTGTGCCCACGCCTTCAGCGCCGCCTGCCGTTGCCCGAGATACTCGTTGTGGTTGTAGTGAGCGAGCATACCGGGTAAGACGTGGTTCGCGATCTTGTGTCCGATGCCCAACTCAAACCCCAAATCAGGCAACCGCGTAATCAACGTCCGCCTAAGGTCGTGCACGTGGCAGGGCGTGACCTTCGGCAGCAACCCACGTTTGAACATCATCAACAGGGCGTTGTTGACGCTGCGACCATAGATGGGCTGACCATGCCGCAGGGGCGACGCAAAAACGTGACGGCGCTTCCCGGCAGTCGTCCTCAGTTGCCCTAGGATCGCGACCGCCTGCGGCGCGAGGTGCACGGTGTGCGCTCTTCGGGTCTTGGTGCGGTGAGCAGGTATTTTCCAAATACCGGCATCCAAATCGAACTCGTCCCACTCCGCATCGGTTACCTCACGTTCCCGCTGCCCGGTGAGGATCAGCAGGCGCAGGGCTGCAACGGTAACGTCGTCTGCCGTGCAGCGGGCCGGATCACCTAAGGCCCGCCAGAGTTCGGCCACCTCGTCGAGGCCCAGCACAACGTCTCGCTTTCTTGGCCTCGCATCGAAATCTTTCCGTGCGAGGGGGGCGATGCAGGACGTTCCGACTAATGCACGGGTCTCGGCGAAGCGCCACACCCGCTTGGCCTGAATCAGGACTTCGCCAGCAAGCTGCTTGGCGGTCCTCCCATCGGTCTGGCCTTCCGCGATCTTATCCAACGCAGCGATGACATCCTGCCGAGTCACATCGCGGATTTTTTGGTCACCAAGCAGTTGGGCCAACCGCCCCAACCGGTAGCGGATGGCGGGCGCACTTTTCTTCCCGTTCATGTGCTTGGCCATGAACTGCTCGATCATGTCGCTGACGGTAGGTTGATTCGCTTCTGCGGCGGCCGCACGCTGTGCCGCGTCGTCCACTGCGCGCTTCGCTTCCCACTCGCTGACCGGGTCCCGGCCAGCGCGACGGTCACGTTTCCAGTGACTTGCAATTGTCCGGGCCTGCGCTAGTGAGAGCCGTCCATGGTCAAGCCACGCCGTTATACTGTCGCCAGCCGCACCCTGATTGTCGAAGACGCCTATCGTGTGCTTGCGCCGACGACCTTGAAATTCGTACTCAACCACCCACGTCTTCGCGCCATGAGGTCTGACGCGGAGAAACAGTCCATCGCCGTCACCAAGCAGTCGGTCCGTAGCGGACGTACTAGCCTTGGCAGCTTCACAGGTTTTGGCGGACAGTTTGGCCATATTGGCGCAATGTTGGGTGGGATTCTGGGTGGGACTTTGGGTGGGATTTTCGCAGATTGGGTGGGACTTCTTCAGATAGTTAAATTCTAGACCATGCTGCTAAGTATTTCAATAAAAATACATTTTTTGATACTCTCGGATACTGTCGGATAGCCCATGCGTTACTGGCTGATGAAATCGGAGCCGGACGAGGTCTCGATCGATGACCTCGCCAAGCTGCCGGCCAAGACGATCGCTTGGTTCGGCGTGCGCAATTATCAGGCGCGCAATTTCATGCGCGACCAAATGCAGGTAGGCGATCAATCCTTCTTTTACCATTCGAGTTGCCCCGAGCCCGGCATCGCCGGCATCGTGCGGGTGAGCAAGGCGGCGTTCCCGGACGCATCGCAATTCGACCGCAAGAGCCTGTATTTCGATGCGAAGGCGACACGCGCCGCGCCCCGCTGGTTCAACGTCGAGGTGACGCTGATCGCCAAGACTCGGCTCGTCTCCCTCGCCGAATTGCGCGCCCAGCGCGAACTGGCCGGGATGCGTCTGTTGCAGCGGGGCAACCGGCTGTCGATCACCCCGGTGGACCCGCGTGAATGGTCATTCATTACCGAGAAGATGTTGCGGCGGTAGCGTGGAGTGGCAGCTGATCCCGATCTTCGTCGCGATCGGCTGCGGGGTTGGCTTCCTGGCCGGGCTGCTCGGCATCGGCGGCGCCGTCACGATGATACCGGTGCTGACCGTCATTTTCGGGCGCCAGCACGTTCCGGCCAATCACGTTGTCCACATGGCGATCGCGACATCGCTGGCCACGGTCGTTTTTACCTCGCTATCGAGCACCCGCGCGCACGTGCGGCGCGGCGCGGTCCTCTGGCACGTGGTGTGGGCCATGACGCCGGGTATCCTGCTCGGATCGCTGCTCGGACCCCAGATCGTCGCGGACATGTCATCGGCGCTGCTGGCGGCGCTGTTCGCGCTGTTTATCGGATCCTCCGCGCTGCAGATGCTGCTCAACCGGAAGCCGAAGGCGACGCGCGAGCTCCCGCGCCGGGCCGGACTGTTCGGCGCCGGCGCGGCCATCGGCGTACTGTCAAGCATGGTCGGCGCCGGAGGCGGGTTCCTGTCCGTGCCGTTCATGACTTGGTGCAACGTCCGAATCCATCAGGCGGTCGCCACATCGGCGGCGCTTGGATTCCCTATCGCGGCAGCCGGGACGGTCGGGTACATCATCGCCGGATTGAGGCAGGAGGGCCTGCCGCCGTACACGCTGGGCTACATTTACCTTCCCGCGCTCGCGGCTATCGTTGTCGCGAGCATGATCTGCGCACCGATCGGGGTCAGGGTCGCCCACGACCTTCCAGTCGCCAGGCTGCGCCGCGTCTTCGCCGGCCTGCTGCTGGCGATTGCGGGGTTCATGTTGTGGAAGGCTGCGACTTACTGACCGGCCGGGCCACGACTAATGCCGCGAGTACCTGTCTCGTAACACGCTTTTCTGCACTTTGCCCATCGCGTTGCGCGGTAAATCGGCTACGAAGTGTACGCGCTTGGGTACCTTGAAGCCGGCGATCTCGGCTCTAAGGGTTGCGATGAGAGCATCCTCGGCGAGCGCGTGGCCGGGCCGGGCAACGACCACCGCGGTCACGGCTTCGCCGAAATCGGCATCGGGGACACCGATTACCGCCGACTCGAAGACGCCGGGAAGCGCATTGATCTTTTCTTCGACCTCTGCGGGATAGACGTTCAGACCGCCGGTGATGATCAGATCCTTCGCACGACCGACGAGTTTCAGATAGCCATTGGGCAGCCATTCACCCATGTCGCCGGTCCTGAAGTAGCCGTCGGCGCTGAACTCCTCGCGTGTTTTCTCCGGCATGCGCCAGTAGCCGCGAAAGACATTCGACCCTTTGACCTCGATGCCGCCGACAACGCCGGTTCCGGAGGGGCGCCCGTCCGCATCGACGACGCGCACGGAGACGCCCGGTAGCGGCGGACCCACTGTCCCGGCAATCCGCTCGCCGCTGAGCGGGTTGGCGGTGTTCATCCCGGTTTCGGTCATGCCGTAGCGCTCGAGAATGGCGTGCCCCGTGCGGGCGCGAAAGGCATCGAAAGTCTCGGCCAGGAGCGGTGCCGAACCGGACACGAAAAGGCGGATGCTGCGGTAGGACCCAGGGCCGAACTGCGGCTCGGCGAGCAGCCGGGTGTAGAACGTCGGTACACCCATCATCACCGTTGCCTGCGGCAATCGCGCGCACGCTTCACCGGCGTCGAATTTGGGCAGCCAAAGAATCCGGCTGCCGGAGAGCAATGCACAGTGGCAGGCGACGAACAGGCCGTGTACGTGATAGACCGGCAGGGCGTGGAACAAGACGTCGCCGCGCGTGAAGCCCCATTGCGAGACCAACGTAAGGGCATTGCTGGCCAGGTTGCGATGCGAAAGCATCGCGCCCTTGGAGCGGCCGGTGGTGCCCGACGTGTAGAGAATTGCGGCGAGGTCGTCGGCCCTGGACATCACGGTCTCAAAGCGGTCGGCTTGAAGGTCGGCGCGATCGAGCAGTGTGCCCGCGGTGGGGTCGAGGGTCAGAACGGTCGCCTCTGGCCGGAGCCGGGCGATGCCTTCCGCGGCATCCGGCCGGCAGACGATGAGCGCCGGTTCGGCGTCGGCAAAGAAATACGCGAGCTCCGCCTTCTGATAGCCGATGTTGAGCGGCAGGTACACCAGGCCGGCGCGAAGGCAGGCGAGATAGAGCGCGAGCGACTGAGGGCATTTATCGGTTTGTACCGCGACGCGGTCGCCGGCGCGGCATCCCGCGTCCACCAGTGCGTGGGCGATGCGCGCCGATGCCGCGTCGAGGTCGTCGTAGTGGATCACCGGGCCCCCGGGAATGAGCAAGCAGGGCTGCTCCGCATCCTCGGGGAAATGATCGCGCAGGAGCGCGTACAGGTTCGCGTTCATACGGGCGAGCAGGGGGCTACAATTGTACGTCCGAACATCGAGCTACCAGGCAGCACTCGGTCATGACGTTGCCGTCTACCATGTCCTATGTCCTCGCGCGCCAGCCGGGGCCGCCGGACGTGCTGGCCATCGCCGAAACGCAAGTGCCCGCGCCCAAGCGGGGCGAGGTATTGATTCGCGTTGCATATGCCGGAGTCAACCGACCCGATTGCGTGCAGCGCGCGGGGGGTTATCCGCCGCCGCCCGACGCGTCGCCGATCATCGGCCTCGAGGTCTCCGGGACGATCGCCGCGCTGGGTGAGGGCGTCGACGACTGGCGTATCGGCGATGCGGTCTGCGCGCTCACCCCGGGCGGCGGTTACGCCGAGTACTGCACGGCGCCGGCCGCCTACTGCCTGTCGCCGCCGCGCGGCTTGTCGCTGCTCGAAGCGGCCAGCCTGCCGGAAAATTATTTCACCGTCTGGCACAACGTTTTCGAGCGCGGACGGTTGCAGGAAGGCGAGGCGTTCCTTGTCCATGGCGGCTCGAGCGGAATCGGGCTTGCGGCAATACAACTGGCGAAGGCGTTCGGGGCGACGGTCGTAACCACGGTTGGCAATCCGGCCAAGGCCGCGTTTTGCCGTGGCATAGGCGCCGATCACGTGATCGACTACCGCGAGCAGGACTTCGTGGCCGAGGTGGCGCGAATCACTGCCAAGCGCGGCGTCGACCTCGTACTCGACATGGTCGGCGGCGACTACATCGCAAGGAACCTGAAGTGCCTCGCGCTCGAGGGGCGGCTCGTGATGATCGCCTTCCTTCATGGCAGCAAGGCGGAGGTTGACTGGCGCCACATCATGCTCAAGCGCCTGACCGTCACCGGCTCGACGATGCGGGCGAGCCCCCACGAACGCAAGGCGGGCATCGCGCAGGCGCTGCGCGCGCGCATATGGCCCCTGTTCGAAGCCGGTCGGCTGAAGCCGGTTATCTATCGCGTGTTGCCACTTTCCGAAGCCGCGGCTGCGCACGCACTGATGGAGTCGTCGCAGCACATCGGCAAGATCATGCTGGCGGTAGGACCGGAATAATCGGCGGCGCGATCATATCAGGCCGGCGCCGCGCGCCCACCGGTACTTGGCGCCGAGGACCGCGACCGGCGTCTCCGTGGAGTAGGGATAGGCCGGAATGCCGTGGTCGAACAGGTATTCGGCCGCTTCCTCGACTTGCACATCACCGGCCAGGGACGCGACGACCGGCTTGTCGATTCCCTGAGCACGCATTTCCTCGACGACTTCCGACACGAGCTTCGCAAACACCATCGGCGGCGTGATGATGGTATGCCAATACCCCAGGATCAGCGCGTGGATGCGCGGATCCGTAAGCCCCAGGCGGATGGTGTTCTGGTAGGTCTTGGGAGGCTCGCCGCCGGTGATGTCAACCGGATTGCCCGCCGCGCCGAAGGGTGGAATGAACTTGCGGAACGCCTGGTCGAGGTCGGGCGGCATGGCCATCAGCGTAAGCCCGTTGTCGACGACCGCATCCGAGAGCAGCACGCCGGATCCGCCTGCGCCGGTGATGATGATCACGTTCTCGCCCTTGGGGGTGGGCAGGACGGGAATCGCGCGCGCGAACTCGAGCAGGTCACGCAAGCTGCGGGCACGGATGACGCCGCATTGCTTGAATACCTCCTCATAGATCTTGTCGTTGCCGGCGAGCGCACCGGTATGGGAGCTTGCGGCACGCGCTCCCATGGCGGTGCGACCGGCCTTGAGGACGACGACCGGTTTCTTCTTCGATACGCGTTTGGCCACTTCCGCGAATGCGCGCCCGTCTTTGAGGTCTTCGCAATGCTGGGCGATGATCTGCGTGTTGTCGTCCTGCTCGAAAAAGGTGAGCAGGTCGTCCTCATCGAGGTCGCATTTGTTGCCAAGGCCGACGATCGCCGATACACCCATCTTGGCCGAACGCGAGAAGCCGATGATTGCCATGCCGATGCCGCCGGACTGGGAGGAGAGTGCCGCCTTGCCCTTGACGTCGTATGCGGTGCAGAAGGTGGCACACAGGTTCTTGGGCGTGTAGTAAAAGCCGTAGATGTTGGGCCCCATCAGCCGCACGCCGTACTTGCGGCCGATAGCGACGATCTCGTTCTGGCCCTCGACGTTTCCAGTCTCGGCAAAACCCGATGGAATCAGCACCGCGCCGGGAATTTTCTTCTCGCCGACCTCGATGAGCGCCTGCGCCACGAACTTGGCAGGAATTGCGAACACGGCCACATCGATGCTGCCGGGCACGTCCTTGACGCTCTTGAACGCCTTCCTCCCCATGATCTCGGTCGCGGACGGGTTGATCGGATAGATGGCACCCTGGTACCCGCCGTTGATCAGGTTCTTCATCACCGAGTTGCCGATCTTCCCATTCTCTGCTGAGGCGCCGATGACGGCGACGGAGTCCGGCTTCATGATGCGGTTCATGTCGCGCACGATCTGCTCTTGGCTCGGCCGGTAGCGTGCCGGCGCCTGCGCAAAGTCGACGACGATGCGAACGTCCGCGGCGATCGCGGCGTCCCTGGTCGCGAATACCGGATTCAAGTCCATCTCGACGATTTGTGGGAAGTCAGCCACGAGCTGCGACACGCTTTGAATGAGGCCGGCCAGCGCGTCGCGGTTTACGGGCTCGGCTCCGCGTACGCCCCGGAGAATTTCGGCCGCGGCGATGCTGTCGAGCATCGACAATGCGTCTTGCTTCGACGCGGGCGCCAGGCGAAACGTTATGTCCTTGAGCACTTCGACCAGGATGCCGCCCAGCCCGAACGCCACCAGCTTGCCGAACGACGGATCGGTGACGGCGCCGACGATGACCTCCTGGCCCCCGGACAGCATCTGCTGCACCTGGACTCCCAGCAGCTTGGCCTTGGCGTCGTGCTTCTTGGCGTTGGCCATGATGCTGTCGAAACCTCTCCCCACTTCGTCGGCGTTCTTCACACCGACCAGGACGCCCCCGGCCTCGGTCTTGTGCAGGATCTCCGGCGACACGATCTTGAGCACTACCGGGAACCCCATCGAGACCGCAAGCTTTGCGGCTTCGGCGGCGGACGTTGCCACGCCTTCCTTAGGTACGGGAATGCCGTATGCGTCGCAGACGAGCTTGCCTTCGGGCGCCGTCAGCGATGTGCGTCCTTCCGCCTTTACCTGGTCCAGAATCCGCTGGACCTCAGTTTTGTTGTTCGCCATGGTTTCCTCGATATGATGCGCGGCAGCGCGGGGTGCGCCGCCGATCGTCCGGTTCCGAGATTGCAATTCAGATAACCTTGTCGGCGCGCAGCGCCGCGACCGCTTCCTTGCTGTAGCCCAGCTCGAACAGCACTTCGTCGGTGTGCTCGCCAAGCAGCGGCGAACGCTTCACTTCGGACGGGCTGTCGGACATCTTGATCGGATTGCCCACGGAGAGGTATTTGCCGCGTTTAGGATGGTCGACCTCGACCACGGTCCCGGTCTTGCGCAGCGACGGCTCTTCGGCGATCTCTTTCATCGACAGAATCGGTCCGCAGGGGATGTCGTGTTTGTTGAGGATGTCCATCGCCTCGAATTTGTCCTTGGTCTTGGTCCATTCCTCAATCTTGCCGAAGATCTCCATAAGATGGGAAAGCCGGGCCTTCGGCGTCGAGTAACCGGGATCGGTTAGCCAATCCTCGCGCCCGATCACCTTGCAGATGTCGCCCCATACCGGCGCCTGTGTGATGAAATAGATGTAGGCGTTGGGGTCGGTCTCCCAACCCTTGCACTTCAGGATCCATCCGGGCTGTCCGCCGCCCGAGGCGTTGCCGGCGCGCGGCACAGCGGCGCCGAACTTCCCGTTGGGATACTGCGGGTACTCCTCCATCACTCCGGTGCGCGCGAGGCGTTGCTGGTCGCGCAGCTTCACCCGGCACAGGTTTAGAACGCCGTCCTGCATGGCGGCGAGCACGCGTTGTCCGCGGCCTGTGGTCTTGCGCTGGTAGAGCGCTGCGACGATGCCGAGCGCCAGATGCAGGCCTGTTCCCGAATCGCCGATCTGCGCGCCGGTGACCAGCGGGGGGCCATCGTCGAATCCGGTCGTCGATGCCGCCCCCCCGGCGCACTGCGCGACATTCTCGTATACCTTGCAGTCCTCGTACGGACCTGGGCCGAAGCCCTTGACCGAGGCGACGACCATGCGCGGGTTGAGCGACTGGATGTGCTCCCAGGTCAAGCCCATGCGGTCGAGGGCGCCGGGCGCGAAATTTTCTACCAAGACGTCGCAATGCTTCACCAGCGTTTCCAGTATTTCCTTGCCTTTCGGGTGCTTCGCATCGACCGTGATCGAACGCTTGTTGTGGTTGAGCATGGTGAAATACAGGCTGTCGACGCCGGGTATGTCGCGCAGCTGACCACGCGTGATGTCGCCCTCGCCTGCGCGCTCAACCTTGATGACGTCGGCGCCGAGCCAGGCCAAAAGCTGCGTGCAGGTTGGCCCTGATTGCACGTGGGTGAAGTCGAGAATCTTGATGCCGTCTAATGCCTTGCCCATTACGCTCCCCTATCCAATGCCGCCATTCCGAAAGCGTTACTCCGACTCAGATGCCCGTCACGGTTTCTTCTTCGCGGCGGGATTGAGATTGGTGATGCGGCCGCTTTCCGTACCCGCCTTTTCATCGATGACCGCGTTGATCAGCGTGGGCTGGCGCGAGCGGATCGCTTCTTCCATCGCCTTGCGAAGCTCGGCCGGCGTCGTCGCCAGCACACCCACGCCACCGAAAGCCTCCATCAGTTTTTCGTAGCGCGCACCCTTGACGAACACCAAGGGCGATGGATCGCGTCCTCCGGTCGGATTCGCTTCGTCGCCGCGGTAGACGCCGTTGTTGTTCAGGATCACGACGCAGACCGGCAGGTTGTAGCGGCAGATCGTCTCGACTTCCATGCCGGAGAAACCGAAGGCGCTGTCGCCTTCGACTGCGATCACCTGTTCGCCGCTGACCACGGCCGCCGCGACCGAAAAGCCCATACCGACACCCATTACGCCCCAGGTGCCGACGTCTAGCCGCTTGCGTGGCTTGTACATGTCCACGATGCTGCGCGTGAAGTCGAGCGCGTTCGCGCCCTCGTTGACGAGGATGGCGTCCGGATTCGCCTTGACGATGTCGCGCACGACGTTGAGCGCGCTGTGGTAGTTCATCGGCGCGGGATTCTTCGCCAGCGCTTCGGCCATCTTCGCGACGTTCTTGGTCTTGCGCTGGGTGATGGCGTCGAGCCACTCGGCGGGCGGCTTCGGCCAGTTCGAGCCGATGCCGTCGAGCATGGCCGAGACACACGAACCGATGTCGCCGACGACCGGCGCATCGATACGGACGTTGCTGTCCGCTTCCTGTGGCGAGATGTCGACCTGGACAAACCTCTGGCCGCCCCATTGCTTGCCGTCGTTGGCTCCCCACGTCTTGCCCTTGGCGTGCGAAAGTAGCCAGTTCAAGCGCGCACCGATCAGCATGACCACGTCTGCTTCTGGCAACACGTACGAGCGCGCTGCGGCCGCGGATTGCTGGTGCCCGTCGGGCAGCAGGCCCTTGGCCATCGACATGGGCAGATAGGGGACGCCGGTCTTTTCCACCAGCGCGCGAATGTCCGCATCGGCCTGCGCGTACGCCGCGCCTTTGCCGAGAATGATAAGCGGACGCTTGGCGCTCTTGAACAGTTCAAGCGCACGCTGCACGGCATCCGGCGCCGGTATCTGCCGCGGCGCCGGATCGACCACCCGGATCAGCGACTTCCTCCCTGCTTCCGCGTCGAGCGTCTGCGGGAACAGCTTGGCCGGCAGGTCGAGATAGACGCCGCCCGGACGACCGGAGACGGCGGCACGGATCGCCCGCGCCATGCCTATGCCGATGTCCTCGGCGTGCAAGACCCGGAACGCGGCTTTGGCGTGCGGCTTGGCGATGGCGAGTTGATCCATCTCCTCGTAGTCGCCCTGCTGCAGATCGACGATCTCGCGCTCGCTCGAGCCGCTGATGAGGATCATGGGGAAGCAGTTGGTGGTGGCGTTGGCGAGCGCCGCCAGTCCGTTGAGAAAGCCGGGAGCGGACACCGTAAGGCAGACACCCGGCTTCTGCGTCATGAAACCGGCGATGGAAGCGGCATACCCGGCGTTCTGCTCGTGGCGGAACGAGATCACGCGTATTCCTGCCGCCTGCATCCTGCGCGTGAGGTCGGTAATGGGAATGCCGGGCAGACCAAAGATCGTATCAATGCCGTTTAGCTTGAGGGCATCGATGACCAGCCGGAAGCCGTCGGTCTCCTGTGACGGGGCATTGATCTCGCCCGGGGCGGTTTTCGACGTGTCTTCGGCGGGGTTCGCGCCGGGCGAGGGTTTGGCGGTTCCGGTGGGGTGGTCGAGCATGGTTGTCTCTCCGAAAAGATGCCGCGATGGGGCTGCGGGGGAGAGCCGCGGTCGCGCCGCGACGATCCCCGTCGCGGCGCTGAGAACACCGCGGTCTATCCGGCGGCGGCTTTGTGCGCCTCGACCGAGGCGTTGCCAGACTCCTGCTGCTTCGCGCGCAGCGGGCGCAGTACGAACAGCGCGAGGGCGACGACGACAAAATTGGCGATCGCCGTTACGACGAATACGGCGTGCCAGCCTCCGCTTGCCTCCTTCAGCACGTTCGCGAGCGGGACCAGGAAGGCGGAGGTGCCCTTTGCCGTGTACAGCAGGCTGGTGTTCACCGTTGCGAACTTGGGGCCGAACGTGTCGGTGCATGTGGAGGGAAAGAGGCTGAAGATCTCGCCCCAAGTAAAGAAAATCAGTCCCGCGAATAACACGAAAGCCCACGGGTTGGTGCCCAGCGTGCCCAGGAGCCAGTAGGCGACGCCACCGCAACCGAAGGCGATGGCCATGGTAGGCTCCCGCCCGATCCGGTCCGAAATCCAACCGAAGAACGGACGCGCCACGCCATTCATTACGTTATCAAAAATCAACGCCACGGTCAGCGTCGAGGCCCCCAGAAAGAGCACCGTATTGGAAATGCCGTAATTCTTGGCCACCAGCGCAATCTGCGCGGTTGCCATCAGCCCGCTCGCCGAGATCATCACGAACATGAGATACAGCAGCCAGAAGGTGGGCGTTGCAAGCATTTCCATTGGCGCAAAACTGCGCGTCGACTGCACGACGCGGGCCGAGGACACGGCGACCGGGGCCTCGCCGGGGAGCGGGCCGCGCAGTAGCCAGCCCACGAGGAACACGACGCCGCCCTGGATCAGACCGAACCAGAAGAACGCGGCCTCGTAACCCGACGATTCGATTACCATGCGCATCGGAATCACGGTCAGCGCCGCGCCGGCGCCATAACCTGCCGCAGTCAAGCCGACGGCAAGCCCGCGACGGTCGGCGAACCACTTCACGGCGTTACCGACGCAGACGGAGTAGACCGCCCCGCCGCCTATGCCGGAAACAACCGCACCCAGATACAGCAGTGAAAGCGAATCGGCGTAGGAGTTGATGATCCAGCCGATCGCCACCAGAACGCCGCCCAAGGCGACGACCAGCCTGGGCCCGCGAAGTGGACCGAGCCGATCCGCAATCCAACCATGGATGGGCGTGAACCAGGTCTCGAGCGCGATGAAGATGCTGAACGCCACCTGGATCCCTGCAACCTCCCAGCTGTGTCTCTGCGCCATCGGCGTCACGAACAGCGTCCAGCCATACTGCAGGTTGGCGATCAGCACCATGCAAATGATGCCGATGATAAGTTGCGCCCACCGGTTGGTGGACGACGTGCCGGCCTTGGTAACGTTCTCTGCCATGGTTTCCTCCAATGTGCTTCAGCGCGTCGTTGCGCGCAGTTGTCGTGTTACTGCCAATCGCTTACGGAGCTGCCTGCCAACAACCCGGACCGTTGCATCCGGGAAACGTCCATCCGGCGATGACGAAAGGGCGGCTTTCCGCGCCGACCGCACGGACCGCGAGCGCCCGAGGTTGCGAACCCGTCAATATAATTCCTCCTCCCGGACCGACTCGAAGCGCTGTTTGGCCGCGCATCGGGGGTCCGATATCCGGCCAGAACTTGGTTTATTGTGCTTTCTGGCGTAACGTATTTGGTATATCAGACAATGTCAATAAGGCTTTCGGGTCACTTACAGGGGTGGCGCGCTCCTTTGGCCGCCCCTGAGTGGCGTGCGCGCGTCGAGGGATGGTAAGGGATCGATCCAGGGTATGCATCTTCGGCGCCGGTGCGATCGGGGGCTACTTCGGTGTTCAATTGGCGCGAGCCGGCATCGACGTGGGTCTGGTCGCTCGTGGTCCGCACCTTGCGGCGATGCGTGAACACGGGCTGCGGCTGCAGATCGGTGGCGTCGAGCATGTTGCCAAGCTGCCGTGCACGGATCGCCCGGCGGAACTCGGGGTGCAGGATTATGTCATCGTAGCGCTAAAGGCCTATCAGATCCCGGAGAACGTCGACGCGATGCTGCCACTGCTCGGACCGAAGACCACGATCGTCACCGCGAGCAACGGGCTCCCCTACTGGTTTTTCGACTTCGTCGCACCGCCCTATCGGGGTACGACGCTCGCCGCGGTCGACCCGGGTGGCCGGCAGCGGACGCTCTGGGGGCCGGAGCGGGCGCTCGGCCTAGTCGTGTTTCCGGCCACGGCAACGGTCGCACCGGGCGTCATTCGCCATGAGCACGGCTCGAAACTGCCCGTCGGCGAGCCGGGCGGCGGTCGCAGCGAGCGGGTGGTCTGCCTGCACGAGATGCTGACTGCGGGCGGCTTCGATGCGCCTGTGCGCGACGACATCCGTGACGAGATCTGGCTGAAGCTATGGGGAAACGTGTGCTTCAATCCGCTCAGCGCGCTGACCGGAGCGACCATCGACCGGATCGTGGCCGATCCTGAGACGCGGGGGATCTGCCGTGCGATGATGCTGGAGATGGCGGCGATCGGCGAAAGGCTCGGGCTCAAGTTGCGGGTAGACGTCGAACGACGCATCGATGGCGCAGGCGCGCTCGGGCCGCACAAGATGTCGATGCTTCAGGACCTGGAGCGCGGCCAGTCGATGGAGGTCGAGCCGCTGGTGGGCGTCGTTCAGGAGCTGGGCCGGCTGCTCGCCATGCCTACGCCGATATTAGATATCATCCTCGCGCTGCTACGGCAACGTGCGCGCAGTTCCGTGCGCTCATGAAACCGCCGGCAATCGCGGTCGTCAAAAGGGGCCGATGACAACATGCCACACAGTGACGCAACGACCACCGAACCAGCAAAACTGGTCCTGCAACCGCTTAGCACCAACCTGAGCCTGCGCGAGCAGGCCTACGCTGCGCTCAAGCAGGCGATCATGGACGCCGATATCTATGCTCACCGCGAAGAGATCCGGCTTGACGAGCGGCAGTTGAGTCAGGCGCTCGGTGTCAGCCGCACCCCGATCCGCGAAGCGATGTCGCTGCTCGAACAAGAGGGTTTCCTGCGCACCGCGCCGCGCCGCGGCGTGTTCATCGTGCGCAAGACCAAGAAGCAGATCATCGAAATGATCGAGATGTGGGCGGCGCTCGAAAGCATGGCCGCGCGACTGGCGACATTGCATGCTTCAGACGCGGACATCGGAGCGTTGCGGCACATGTTCGACAATTTCCTCAACGCGGCTCCGGCCGAGCACATCGATGAATACTCCAACGCCAACATTGCGTTTCACCAGGCGATCATTCGCCTTTCGGGATCGCATCTCATGGGCAAGACCATCGAGAACCTGTTCATCCATGTACGCGCCATTCGCCGCATGACAATTTCCCAGCGCGATCGTGCGGAGCGGTCGATCGTCGATCATATGCAGATCATCGAAGCGCTCGAACGCCGCGACACCGAGCGGGCCGAGCGCTTGGTGCGCGAGCACTCGCTCAATCTGGCAGCGCATGTCGAGAAGTATTGCGATTTCCTGGACTGATGCGCGCGTCGCGACCAACCGGCGGCGCTCCGCAACCTCCTGTTTGATGATCGCGTCCGGCCGGCAATGGCACAAGAATCGGTGATTGATACCTCCGGGCTGGCGCGCGTGGCACGAAGCACGCCCAAGGGTCGTCAGGTCGACGCCACGGCCCTGGCCGAGGTGCGGGCGTTGCTCGGCGATGCGCCGCGCCGTCGCGACCTGCTGATCGAGTTTTTGCACCGCATCCAGGATGCGCATGGTTGCATCACAGCGGCGCACGTCGTGGCGCTTGCGCATGAGCTGCGGCTGGCGATGACCGAAGTCTACGAGGTGGCGAGCTTTTATCATCACTTCGACGTGGTGAAGGAAGGCGAGCCCTCGCCCCCGCCGATCACGGTGCGGGTATGCGAAACGCTGAGCTGCCAGCTCGCCGGCGCCGAGTCGCTGCGTGCCGAGCTCTCGCGACTCGACGCGCGCGAAGTGCGGGTGCTCGGCGCACCATGCATCGGACGCTGCGAGCACGCTCCGGCCGCGGTCGTGGGCCGCAACACAATCGATCGCGCATCGGCGCAGGCGGTCGCGGCGGCGGTGCGGGCGCGCAGCACCGATGCCGAGCTGCCCCCCTACCTCGGCCTGGACGAATACCGTCGCGGCGGCGGCTTTCGCATCCTGCGCGCCTGCGTCGGAGGCGAACGGACGGTCGACTCGGTCACCGCGGAGCTCGAACAGTCCGCGCTGCGGGGCCTGGGCGGTGCCGGCTTTCCGGCCGGGCGCAAGTGGCGCATCGTGCGCGCGGAGGCCGCGCCGCGGCTGATGGCGGTGAACATCGACGAGGGTGAACCCGGTACGTTTAAGGACCGCTACTATCTTGAGCGCGATCCGCACCGTTTCCTCGAGGGTGTGCTGATCGCGGCGTGGGCGGTGGGCATCGACGAGGTCTACATCTATCTGCGCGACGAATATGCCGCGTGCCGGGCGATTCTGGAGGCGGAGCTGCGTGCCCTTCAAGCCGATCCGCCATGTCTGCTGCCGCGCATGCATTTGCGCCGGGGAGCGGGCGCCTACATCTGCGGCGAGGAATCGGCCATGATCGAGTCGATCGAAGGCAAGCGCGGGATGCCGCGACTGCGACCGCCGTATGTCGCCCAGGTCGGCCTGTTCGGTCGCCCGACGCTCGAGCACAACATGGAAACGCTCTACTGGGTGCGCGACATTCTCGAAAAGGGCGCGGACTGGTTCTCGAGCCAGGGCCGGAACGGGCGCAAGGGACTGCGCTCGTTTTCTCTTTCCGGCCGCGTGGCGAAGCCCGGCGTATACGTGGCTCCAGCCGGCACTACGGTGCGCGAGCTCATTGCCGGATTTGGCGGCGGCATGCTGCCAGGGCACGAGTTCTACGCCTATCTTCCGGGGGGCGCATCCGGCGGCATTCTGCCCGCGTCGCTGGGGGATATCCCGCTGGATTTCGACACGCTGCAGCCGTACGGCTGCTTCATTGGGTCGGCCGCGGTCATCGTCCTGTCTCAGCACGACCGTGCCCGCGATGCCGCGCTCAACCTGATGCGCTTCTTCGCCGACGAATCCTGCGGCCAATGCACCCCGTGCCGCGTCGGGACGGAAAAAGCGGTCGGCCTGATGGCACGGGAGCGGTGGGATGTGACACTGCTCAAGGACCTGTCGCAGGCGATGGCCGACGCGTCGATTTGCGGGCTGGGCCAGGCCGCACCCAATCCGATCACGTGCGTGTTCAAATACTTTCCGCAGGAGCTCGGATGAGCTCCCGGCGCGCGCCGGTTTCGAGGAAAGGCGCATGAATGCACCATTGACGCGGGCGTTGGCGCAGGAGCGCATCGTCTTCAGGCTCAACGGCGAGGATGTCACCGCGCTGGCGCACGAGACGATCATCGAGGCGGCCGACCGCGCCGGCGTCGCGATCCCGCGGCTTTGCTATAAGCCGGGTATGCGGCCGGACGGTAATTGCCGCGCCTGCATGGTCGAGATCAAGGGCGAGCGTCTACTGGCGCCATCCTGCTGCCGGCGTCCGGCCCAAGAGATGGAGGTGACGAGCGACAGCGAGCGCGCCGTGCACGCGCAGAAGATGATCGTCGAGCTGCTGGCCGCCGACATGCCGGCGAAGGCCTATCGGACCGACTCGGAGCTTGCGCACTGGCAGCGCGCCCTGGGAGTGGGCAAGCCAAGGTTTGACGCGCGCGCGCAGCCGGCGGCCGACCTTTCGCATCCGGCGATGGCGGTCAACCTCGATGCCTGCATACAATGCACGCGCTGCGTCCGTGCCTGCCGCGAGGAGCAGGTCAACGACGTCATCGGCTATGCGCTGCGCGGCGCTCATTCGCGCATCGTCTTCGATCTCGACGATCCGATGGGCCAATCGACGTGCGTGGCCTGTGGCGAATGCGTCCAGGCCTGCCCGACCGGTGCGCTCGCGCCGGCCCATGATGCCTACCTCGTGCCCGTCGATCGTGCCGTGGCCTCCGTCTGCCCCTACTGCGGAGTCGGCTGCCAGCTGACCTACCACGTCAAGGACAATCGCATCGTCCGCGTGGAGGGCCGCGACGGACCGGCCAACCACGAGAGGCTCTGCGTCAAGGGCCGCTTCGGCTTCGACTACGCGCATCACCCGCAGCGCCTTACCCGGCCGCTGATCCGCAGGCGCGGCGTGCCCAAATCGGCTGACTTCACGATGGACCCGGCCGATGCGCTGTCGGTATTCCGCGAAGCGACTTGGGACGAGGCGCTCGCGCTCGCAGGGGGCACGCTCAAGCGTATCCGCGATGCGCGTGGGAGCCGCGCACTTGCCGGCTTCGGTTCGGCCAAGGGATCCAACGAGGAGGCGTACCTGTTTCAGAAGCTCGTGCGCACCGGTTTCGGTTCGAACAACGTCGATCACTGCACGCGACTCTGCCACGCCTCGAGCGTCGCCGCGCTGCTCGAGGGCATCGGCTCGGGCGCGGTGTCGAACCCGGTGATGGACGTGATGCAGGCAGACGTGATCCTCCTGATCGGAGCCAACCCGGTTGTCAATCATCCGGTTGCTGCGACGTGGATCAAGAACGCTGTCAAGCGCGGCACGAAGCTCATCCTGGCCGACCCGCGCCGCTCGGAGCTCGCGCGGCACGCGACGCATTACCTGCAGTTCAAGCCCGATAGCGACGTGGCATTGCTCAACGCCATGCTGCACACCATCGTCGCCGAGGGCCTGGTCGACGAGCGCTTCGTGGCCGACCGGACCAGCGGCTACGACGCCATCCGGAAAAACGTCGAAGGTTACAGCCCGGAAGCGATGGCCGCGCTGTGCGGGATTCCGGCGCCGACGATTCGCGCGGTCGCGAGGCTGTACGCGCAATCGCGCGCGTCGATGATTTTGTGGGGCATGGGTATATCGCAGCACGTGCACGGCACCGACAACGCCCGGTGCCTGATCGCGCTCGCGCTTGTCACCGGGCAGGTGGGCCGGCCAGGAACCGGGCTGCATCCGCTGCGCGGACAGAATAATGTCCAGGGCGCGAGCGACGTGGGCCTGATCCCGATGATGTATCCGGACTACAAGCGGGTCGACAACGCGGTTGCGCAAAGCAGCTTCGAGGCGTTGTGGCGAAAGACGCTCGATCCGCAGCCAGGGCTTACCGTGGTCGAGATCATGCAGGCGGTGCACGCCGGCCAGATCCGCGGCATGTACATCATGGGCGAGAACCCGGCGATGTCGGATCCCGACGTGCGCCATGCCCGCGAGGCGCTCGCCGAACTCGAGATGCTCGTCGTGCAGGACATTTTTCTAACCGAGACCGGGTACCTAGCCGACGTGATCCTGCCGGCGTCCGCATTTCCTGAAAAGACGGGCACGTTTACCAACACCGATCGGTCGGTGCAGATCGGTCGACAGGCGCTCGACCCGCCCGGAGAGGCGCGACAGGATCTGTGGATCATCGTCGAAATCGCCAAGCGCCTCGGCCTCGATTGGCATTACGCGCATCCGCGCGACGTTTTCGCGGAAATGCGGCAGGCGATGCCCTCGATCGCCGGCATCAGCTGGGAGCGGCTCGAGCGCGAGCACGCGGTGACCTATCCCTGCACGGGCGACGACGATCCGGGGCAGCGCGTGGTCTTCACCGAGGCCTTTCCTACCGCAACAGGCAAGGGACGATTCGTCCCGGCGCGCATCATTCCGGCCGCGGAGCAGCCCGATGCGGCGTATCCGTTCGTGCTCATCACCGGCCGCCAGCTCGAGCACTGGCATACGGGGAGCATGACCCGACGCACGGAGGTCCTCGACCGCCTCGAGCCTGCGCCCGTGGCGTCGTTGCATCCGGATGACTTGCGCTCGCTCGGCGTGTCACCGGGCGAAACGATTCGCGTGACGTCGCGCCGGGGCGATATCGCGCTCGCGGCGCGGGCCGATGACGGCACGCCACGCGGCGCGATCTTCATCCCGTTCTGCTATTACGAAGCTGCCGCCAACCTGCTGACCAACCCCGTGCTCGATCCGTTCGGCAAGATTCCGGAGTTCAAGTACTGCGCGGTGCGTGTGACCGCGAGCGGCATGGCCGGCGAAGCCCGCGGATACGGTTCGGGCAAGGCGCTCGCGCTGGACTGACGCGTCAGCGCGCGGCGCGGAAAACCCGTGCCAGCTGCTCGGCGCGGTCGGCGAGCAGGCCCGCCGCATCGGCCAGGCATGCTTCGAGCGTGGCCGGGCCGAAGGTGATCGAATGGCAGCCGGCAAAATGACGGCCCAGTTCGGGCAAGGCGTCGCGATCGATTCCTCCGGAGACGAGGGTCGCCGGCACACCCTTCAGGGCGGCGCGCCGGGCCGCGACCAGGGGCGTCTTGCCGAGCAGGGTTTGCCGATCGCTGTGGCCCTCGCCGGTGATCAGCCAATCCGCGCCGTCGAGGGCCGCATCGAGGCCGAGCAGGTCGGCGACGACCTCCGCACCGGAACGAAGCTCGCCGCCAAGCAGCAGCAGGACGAAGCCGAGACCGCCGGCGGCGCCTGCCCCGGGGCGATCCCTCGCCTGGCGCCCGAGCGCACGTTCGACTAACTGCGCGAAGTGCGCCAGCCGTGCATCGATTTCCGCCACCGCTTCGGGACGCACGCCTTTCTGCCGCCCGAAAATTGCCGTGGCGCCCTGCTCGCCGCAGAGAGGATTGTTGACATCCGACATGATCGTGATCCGGGTTTGCTTCAGGCGCGGATCGAGGCCGCCGGCATCGACCGCCTCGAGCGCGGCGAGTCCTGCAGGCGTCGGCGCCACGGTGCGCCCGCCGGCGGCGGCGAGCTTCAGGCCCAGCCCCGCAAGCAGGCCGGCGCCGCCGTCGTTGGTGCTGCTCCCGCCCAGTCCGACCATGATGTGGCGAATGCCTGCATCGAGCAGCTGCCGCATCAGTTCGCCCACGCCTTGCGTGCTGCGACGCTCGACCGCCTGCGCAGCGGCGCTGGCGTCGGTCAGGCCGACGACCTGCGCGCTCTCGATGACCGCGGTATCGGCCGCAATCAGGCCGTAGGCGGCGGCAATCGACGCCCCGGTCGCGCCGCTGACGCGCGTGCTGCGGCGCTGCCCGCCGGCCGACAACACGGCGTCGAGGGTACCTTCGCCCCCATCGGCCAGCGGCACGAGGCGCAGGTCGGCATCGTCCCACACCCGGCGCAGGCCTGCGGCGATGGCCGCAGCTGCCTGCGCGGCGGACATCGAGCCTTTGAACGAGTCCGGAGCGATGACGACGCGGAGCGGCGACGCCGGCATGATCCTCAAACGCTGTGCGTGGCTCTGCGCAGCCGATCGCGCACGGCATGCCACTCGGGCCCGTCCGGAGGCGCCTCGATCCAGATCTCGTCGGCGGCAAGCGCGTCGAGCGCGCGCAGGTTCGCATAAAGCTGCTGGGCGTAGGCCGTATCGTGCGCCGGCGCGTCGAACCAGGCGCCTTCGAAGTACGGCGGCTGCGCCACCGAGTGGGCGAGAACGGCGATGTGCGCGCCCGGGCGCGCGAGTTGCCGGAGCGCGCCGGCGAGCTCGGCCGAAGGCACCAGGCGCGCCGGCGTGCGCGGCGCATAATGCGTCTCGAGCGTGCCTGGTGCGCGCGGAGCGCTCGCGCTCGCCGCCCTGGGCTCATGTCCCAGCACGCTCGACAGCTGGGCGAGCGAGACGGCGCCGGGGCGCACCAGCACCGCTTCGCCGTCCGCGAAGGCGACGATGGTCGACTCGATGCCGTGCCGGCAGGCCCCCCCGTCGACGATCAGCGCAACTTCCTCTCCAAAATCGTCGGCGACGTGCTCGGCCGTGGTAGCGCTGACACCGCCAAAGCGGTTGGCCGACGGGGCGGCAATACCCTCGCCGCCGATCGCGGCAAAGCTCGCCAGCAACGCCTGTGCCACGGCGTGGCCGGGAACACGCAGGCCCACGCTGTCTTGGCCACCGGTGACGATATCGTCTACCTCGGGCCTTCGCGGCAGAATCAGGGTCAGCGGGCCGGGCCAGAAAGCCTCGGCCAGCGCGCGCGCGGCGGCAGGGATCGCACGTGCCCAGCGCGGCAGCAACGTTGCGTCGGCGATGTGCACAATGACCGGGTGCGCAGTAGGCCGCGCTTTGGCGGCGAAAACCCGCCGCACCGCAGCGGCGTTGGTCGCATCCGCGCCCAGGCCGTACACCGTCTCGGTCGGGAACGACACGATCTGACCGGCGCGCAGCAAGCGCGCCGCGCGGTCTATGTTATCGGGGGTCGGTGCAACAATCATGCGGCGTCGGGGGCTCCAACATCGGCTCGCCGCTGGGGGTGCGCGGTGAACACGGCTCGCGCGCGCGGGATTTGGTAGAATTGCCGACTTTGCGCGTCCCGGGAATCCGGGCGCGCCATGCCGAGCACGGAGCGCTGATGAGCGATTTTCTGTTCACGTCGGAATCAGTTTCAGAGGGCCACCCGGACAAGGTGGCCGACCAGATTTCCGACGCAGTCCTCGACGCGATTCTAGCGCAGGACCCGCATGGCCGGGTGGCCGCCGAAACCCTCGTGTCCACCGGCCTGGTGGTCATGACCGGCGAAATCACGACCGACCATAAGCACGATTACGCGCGCATTGCGCGCGACACGATCCACCGCATCGGTTACACCGACCCCGAGCTTCGTTTCGACGCGGAGGGTTGCGCGGTGATGGTCTGCTACGGCCGGCAATCGCCCGACATCGCGCGCGGTGTCGATCGCACCTCCGAGGAGTACATGAACCAGGGTGCGGGCGACCAGGGCCTGATGTTCGGCTATGCCTGTGACGAAACGCCGGCCCTGATGCCGTTTCCGATCTACTACGCGCACCGGTTGATGCAACGGCAAAGCGAGGTGCGCCGCGACGGGCGACTGCCGTGGCTGCGTCCCGACGCGAAGTCGCAGCTCACGGTTCGCTATGCCGACGGCCGGCCGCGGAGCATCGAGACGGTGGTCCTCTCGACCCAGCACCACCCCAGCATGAATCACAAACAGAAGGAGCTGGCCGAGGCGGTGGTCGAGCTGATAATCAAGCCGGTGTTGCCCAAGGAGATGCTCGTCAACACCCGCTACCTGGTGAACCCCACCGGCCGGTTCGAAATCGGCGGCCCGCACGGCGACGCGGGTTTGACCGGGCGCAAGATCATCGTCGACACCTATGGTGGAGCGGCGCCCCACGGCGGCGGGGCGTTCTCGGGCAAGGACCCGTCCAAGGTCGATCGCTCAGCCGCCTATGCCGCGCGCTATGTCGCCAAGAACATCGTCGCCGCGGGGATTGCGCGGCAGTGCCAGGTGCAGCTCTCATATGCGATCGGGGTCGCCCAGCCGATCAACGTGACCGTTTACACCGAGGGAACCGGAAAGATCGCCGATGAAAAGATTGCCGCGCTGGTAAGCGGCCACTTCGACTTGCGGCCGAAGGGCATCATCCAGATGCTCGACCTGCTGCGGCCGATCTACCTCAAGACTGCGGCGTATGGCCACTTTGGCCGCGACGAGCCGGAGTTCACCTGGGAAGCGTGCGACAAGATCGAGTTGCTGCGCGACGCCGCGGGGATCCAGGGCGCGCCCCCGGCCAAGCTGCGGCCTCATCGCGAAGCGGCCACATGATCCTCCGCCACGAGGCGGGGAGGGGCGCCCCGGCTGCGATCGGCAACGGCATGGCTGTGGCGTTGGTGTCCGCCTTGCTCACCTTGGCATCGTGCGTGACGCCGCCGCCGCTGCGCGAAATCGACGCTTCGGCGGACGGTTCGCGGATCAGCCTCGTGCCGGGCCAGGTGCTGCGGGTCACGGTCGACGCCAATCCGGCAACGGGCTATCGCTGGGTAGTCGAGCGCTCGGCCGGCACGGTGCTGCACCCGGTCGGTCAGCCGATGTACACGCCGACTTCGACCAGCGTACCGATGGTGGGCGGCGGCGGCACCATGACGTTCGACTTCACTGCCGGCCCGCCAGGCAGCGACACGCTGCAAATGGTGTATCGGAGGCCGGCGCAGAGAGACTCGCCCGCCGCGCGCAGCCTCCGCGTCGAAGTCGTGGTGCAGTAGTCGTTTCCGCGACTCCACTACCGCGGGGCGGTCCCGGCATGGCGGCGGCGTTGCCTGCCTCGGCGCGAGTGCGAAGGCCTAATGCTGCGCCGGCAGCGGGATAAACTCGGTTTCGCCCGGAACCTGCGGGAACCGCCGCTCTTCCCAGCGCCGGCTCGCCGCGTCGATCAGCGCGCGCGAGCTGGCGACAAAATTCCACCAGATCAGGCGCTCGCCCTGCAGCGGCGAGCCGCCGAGCAGCATCGCCCGGGCACCGGCTGGGGCCTCGATGCGCAGCGCGGCGCCGGTCGGCAGGACGCCGAGATGCCGCTCGGGCAGGGGCTCGCCGGCGATCCGGATTTCGCCGGCGACGGCGTAAACGCCGCGCTCTTCGTGCTCAGGCGGCCATTCGAACGTGGCGCCGGGTTCCATCTCGAGCGCGACATAGTGCATCGGCGAGACCACCGGCGTCGGCGCCCGCTTGCCGAACGCAGTGCCAGCCAACAGGCGCATGGTCACCCCGGGGAGCGCGAATTCGGGCAGCGCCGCCTTCGGCTGATGGCTGAACGATGGCTCAGCCCGTTCCTGTTCCTCCGGCAACGCGACCCAGGTCTGGATGCCGTGTAAGCGATGGCCGCGCTCCCTGGCCTCCGGCGCCGTGCGCTCGGAGTGCACGATGCCGCTGCCCGCGGTCATCCAGTTCACCGCGCCCGGATCGATGCGCTGCACCATGCCGAGGCTGTCGCGATGGATCATGTCGCCCTCGAACAGGTAGGTCACCGTGGCGAGGCCGATGTGCGGATGGGGCCGAACGTCGGCGCCTTGGCCGGGCGCAAACGCCACAGGCCCGAAGTGATCGAAGAAAATGAACGGGCCAATCATCTTGGTTGGTACCGCGGGCAGCAGCCGCTGTACGGTGAAGCCGCCAAGGTCGCGGATATGGGGTTTGAGCACGAGCATGGCCGGGGCCTCCACCGCTAGTGTAGCGTCCGACCCCCGGCTGCAAAAGCATGCCACCGTGGTGACCCGGTCGCGGTACAGTGAGCCCTCATGACGCCGGGACCTCAATGATGCGCTTCGGCTACTACGATCGACTTTCTGCCGCACGGAAGAAGATCTATCGCCGCAGCGACGGCATTGTCGAGCTCGGCTTGCCGGCCGGGCTGGATCTCGGCGCGACCGTCGCGCGCATCGAGGCCACGCTGGGCGCCGACCAGCGGGCTGCGGTGCAGCGCGAATGCCAGAGCCTGATCGACGCACTGGTCGCGGGCTATCACGTGCCCGAAGTCCGGGTGCGCGTCCTGGCCGAGCGCCCCGCCGACGACTATGGCGAGCTGCACGGCCTATACGAGCCCGGGGAGGGGAGGGCGGCGCCGCGGCTCACCGCCTGGATGCGTACCGCGCACAGGCGCCAGGTCGTCGCCTTCAAGACCTTCCTGCGCACCCTGATCCACGAGCTCTGTCATCACCTCGACTACGAGCTGTTCGCGCTCGAAGAAACCTTTCATACCGAGGGTTTCTACAAGCGGGAATCGAGCCTGGTGAATGCGCTGCTCGGGCAACGGCAGGCGGCGACCGATTCGTCGTCGCCGTCAACTGCAGCGCGGCTTGGCAAAGCCCGCGCTTGAGCTATAATCCGCTCCTCCTCGAGGAGCGTTGCAACAGGGCGGCCGGGCGTTTCGATGCGCCGCCTTGCCAGGCTCGAGGACTCTCCGACTTTGCAACGGCGCTCGTTGAACCGCGGCTCGCGCGCGGGGTGACGAGCGAAAATCCCCACGGCGCGGTCCCCGACAAGGAGTGACTGATGAACGCTGTGACCGATACCCGGAATTTCGCCGACTTCAGGGTTGCCGACGTTGCGCTCGCCGGCTGGGGGCGCAAGGAAATTGCCATCGCCGAGACCGAGATGCCGGGCCTCATGGCGATCCGCGAAGAATTCGCGCCGCAGCAGCCGCTGCGCGGGGCGCGCATTGCCGGTTCGCTGCACATGACCATCCAGACCGCCGTGCTCATCGACACGCTCAAGGCGCTCGGCGCAGAAGTCCGCTGGGCGTCGTGCAACATCTATTCGACGCAGGATCACGCCGCGGCCGCCATTGCGGCGTCGGGTACGCCGGTATTCGCGTACAAGGGCGAAACCCTGAGCGAATACTGGGAATTCACGCACCGCATCTTCGAATGGCCGGACAATCGCGGCCCGAACATGATCCTCGACGACGGCGGCGATGCGACGCTGCTCGTGCACCTGGGAGCAATGGCGGAAAGCGATCGTTCCGTCATTTCGCACCCGGCCAACGAGGAAGAATTCGCCCTGTTCACCGCGATTGCGGAGCGCCTGGCCACGGATGGACACTTCTATTCCCGGCTTCGGGCGCAGATCAAGGGGGTGACCGAGGAGACTACAACGGGGGTAAAGCGTCTCTACCAGATGCACAAGGAAGGCAGACTCGGTTTTCCCGCCATAAACGTCAACGACTCGGTTACCAAGTCGAAATTCGACAACCTGTACGGCTGCCGCGAGTCGCTGGTCGACGGCATCAAGCGCGCAACCGATGTGATGGTTGCCGGCAAGGTGGCGGTGGTCAACGGCTACGGGGATGTCGGCAAGGGCTCGGCTCAGGCGCTGCGCGCGCTCTCGGCCCAGGTGTGGGTGACCGAGATTGATCCGATCTGCGCGCTGCAGGCGGCGATGGAAGGCTATCGCATCGTCACCATGGACTATGCCTGCGACAAGGCTGATATCTTCGTCACCGCGACGGGCAACATTGACGTGATCAACCACGAGCACATGCGCCGGATGAAGAACAACGCCATCGTCTGCAATATCGGCCACTTCGACAACGAGATCGATATCGCCGCGCTGAAGGCCTATACGTGGGAGAACATCAAGCCGCAGGTCGATCACATCATCTTCCCCGACGGCAAGCGCATCATCCTCCTCGCTGCAGGGCGACTGGTGAATCTGGGCTGCGCAACGGGGCATCCGAGCTATGTGATGTCGAGCTCTTTCACCAACCAGGTGATGGCGCAGATCGACTTGTGGGGCGACGCGCAATCAGGTGGCAAGAAATACCCGATCGGGGTCTACGTTCTGCCCAAGCACCTGGACGAGAAGGTCGCGCGCCTGCAGCTCAAGAAGCTCGACGCGACGCTCACCGAGCTTTCCGACAAGCAGGCACGCTATATCGGCGTGCACGTGCGCGGTCCCTACAAGCCCGATAGCTACCGCTACTAGGCGAACGCCCTTCGGTGCGATCGGGCCGGGAGACGCTGATGCGCATTGCAGTGATGGCCGCCGGCGGCGTCGGCGGTTACTTTGGCGCGCGGTTGGCGCAGGCCGGTCACGAGGTGGCGTTTGTCGCCCGCGGCCGGCACCTCGCGGCGATCCGCGAATTCGGCCTCAACGTGCGCAGCGCCGGCGGCGATATCCGCCTTGCAAAGGTGATGGCCAGCGACGACCCGGGTTCGCTTGGCCGCTTCGATCTCGTACTCTTCGCGGTCAAGCTCTGGGATACCGAGGCCGCTGCTGCGGCGAGCCTGCCGCTGATCGCCGGCGGCGGCATGGTCATTCCTTTTCAGAACGGGGTCGAGAGCATTGAACGGGTCGGCGCGGTGATCGGCGAGTCAAGGGTGCTCGGCGGCGCCGCGTACATCGCCGCAACGATTGCCGAGCCGGGGGTCATCGTCCATACCGGACAGATGGCACGGCTGCGCTTCGGGCCGGTGTTGCCTGCGCAGGAAGCACTGGCACGCAGTTTTCTTCAGGGTTGCTTGGACGCAGGAATCGACGCCGAGCTCGTTGCCGACGTGCGCCGCGTATTGTGGGAGAAATTCGTTCTTCTCAGCGCCTTGTCCGGCGTGACCAGCGCGACCCGGCAGCCCATCGGCGCCATCCGCAGCGATCCCGACCTGCGCGCCGTGTTCGAAGCGGCGATGGGCGAGGCCTGGGCGGTCGGGCGCGCGCGCGGGACCGCGCTGGCCGAGGATCTGGTTGCGCAGCAGATGCTGCTCGCGGACGGCTTGCCAGCGGAGATGAAATCGTCGATGCTCAATGACCTCGTCGCCGGCAACCGGCTCGAAGCGCCGTGGCTGTCGGGGGCGGTGGCGCGGATGGCGACGGAGTCCGGTCTGTCAGCTCCGGTCAACGCCACACTGTACGCGACCGTCAAACCCTATTGCGACGGCGCGGGCCGACGCCAGGCGACCGGGGAGAAGTGACAATGAGACTGTTGCTGGTGTGGCTGATCAACGCGGTCGCGCTGCTCGCGCTTCCGTATCTGCTGCCTTCGATCACGGTTGATTCGTTTGCGGCCGCGCTCATCGCGGCACTGCTTCTGGGCCTGATCAATACATTCATCCGGCCGCTGTTGGTCTTGCTCACGCTGCCGGCAACCTTGCTCACGCTTGGACTGTTCATCTTCGTCATCAACGGCCTGCTGTTCTGGTTCGTTGGCTCTTTCGTCGCCGGCTTTCACGTGGCGGGCTTCTGGCCGGCGTTCTTCGGCGCCATCCTCTACAGCATCATCTCGTGGGCGCTTTCCGCGATCCTGTTGCAGAAGCGCGCCTGAGGCGCGCCTGCCCCGATGGCCGAGCCCGCCGACCGCATCTTCAGCTTCGAATTCTTTCCGCCGGCGACGCCGGAGGGCGTCGCCAGGCTGCGCGCCACGCGCGAGCAGCTCGCTCAGCTCGGCCCCAAGTTCTTTTCCGTGACCTACGGCGCGGGCGGCTCCACGCGGGACCGCACCCTCTCGGCCGTGCTGGAGATCCAGGGATCCGGACAGCGGGCCGCACCGCACGTCTCATGCATCGGTTCGACCCGAGAGAGCGTGCGAGCGACGCTGGCGACCTATCGCGAGCATGGCATCGGCCATCTCGTCGCGCTGCGCGGCGACCTTCCATCGGGAACCGCCGATGTCGGCGAGTTCCGCTACGCCAACGAGTTGGTCGAGTTCATCCGCGGCGTGACCGGCGACTGGTTTCACATCGAGGTCGCCGCCTATCCAGAATATCATCCGCAGGCGCGAACCCCGCGCGAGGACCTCGTCAACTTCAAGCGCAAGATCGATGCCGGCGCCAATTCGGCCATCACTCAATATTTCTTCAACGCCGACGGCTATTATCACTTTGTCGATGAGGCGGCGGGGCTGGGCGTCGCGGCGCCGATCGTCCCCGGCGTCATGCCCATCCAGAGCTTTTCGAAGCTGGCGCGGTTTTCAGATGCCTGCGGGGCCGAGATTCCGCGCTGGATCCGGCGCAAGCTGGAAAGCTACGGCGACGACACCGCGTCGATCCGGGCCTTCGGCCTGGACGTGGTGACCGACCTCTGCGCAGACCTTCTGGCGCATGGCGCGCCGGGACTGCACTTCTACACCCTCAATCAGGCGAGCCTGACGACGATCATCTGGCGGCGGCTGGGCCTGTCCTGAACGGAGCGGAGGGTCATTTCCCTCCAGGCCGGAACGACTCCAGCTCGAGCGTTACCGATTCGGTGCGGATCGTGGCCGGGTCAGTGCTGTCCCTCTCGGTATACTGGGCATCGCGCATTTCGCGCACGGGCGCCTTTACCGCCGGGGCGTACCAGATCGCGGCGCGAAGCAAGGTTCGCGTCCGCCAGAACTCCTCGTCGTCGAGTTGGACGATGCGATAGATGTAGAGCGCATCGAAGCTGCCCGCCGGCACGGTCGTCGCGCCGGAGGTGTCGACCCGGCCGTAAATCAGGATCTGGTCGTTGAGTTCGGTGTCCTTGCGCACCGTATCGATTACCTGGCGCCAGGTCTTGCCCTGGTCGAGGGGAAAGGCGAGCAACTGCGCCGGCGGATTGAACGGACGCGGCGGCTCCCGGTACAGCGATCCGGCGCTCAGGCCGCCTTCGCCGTCGACCTCGGCGACCCATTCCGTCTGGCCGGCGGCGTCGGCCTGGTCGAAGCGCAGTCGCGCCGCGCGGCCCGACAGGGCAATGACCTCTACATCAAGCTGCGACACGATGCCCCGGCGCAGGTTGTCGGTGACCTTGTATTGCCAATGATCACCCACCGCCAGTTGCGGCGCAGCGACCCCTTCGCCAACCGGCGCCGAGGCGCAGCCGGCGAGTGAGAAAGCGACGCCGAGGGCCACTGCCGGCACGACGCGGGGTAGGAGCGGCAACCTGGAGGGCAGCATGCAATCCTCCTGCCTGAAACGGAAGCGACCGAGCATCGGCTTTGGACCAAGGCAACGCCGCCTTGGTTGCAGGGTCGTTACCACGACGTGACGCGACTAGGCACCCTGATCGGTGATCGCACCGCGGCTCGCCGTCGACACGAGTTGCAGGTACTTGGCCAGCACCCCGCGGGTGTACCGCGGCGCCGGCGCTCGCCAACTCCCGCGCCGGCGCGCCAGCTCTTCCTCGCCCACGTTGAGCTGGATGCAAAGCCGTTGCGCATCGATGGTTATCGAGTCGCCTTCCTCGATCAGGGCGATGGTTCCGCCGACGTAGGCTTCGGGCGCGACATGGCCGACGACCATGCCCCAGGTTCCGCCCGAGAAGCGCCCGTCGGTGATGAGACCAACCGACTCGCCGAGTCCCTGGCCGATGAGCGCGGACGTGGGCGCCAGCATTTCCGGCATGCCGGGAGCCCCCTTGGGGCCTTCGTAGCGGATGACGATCACGTCACCGGGCCTGATCGTCTTGGCCATGATGGCCTCGAGGCATGCGCGTTCCGAATCGAACACGCGCGCGGGGCCGGTGATCGCCGTGCTCTTGAGCCCGGTGATCTTGGCCACGCAACCTTCCGGGGCCAGGTTGCCCTTCAGTATCGCGAGGTGACCCTGCGGATAGATCGGCTTCGACCACGGTCGGATGACTTCCTGATCCGCTCGCGGTGTCGCCGGAACGGCGACGAGTTCCTCGGCCAGGGTCTTGCCGGTGATGGTCATGCAGTCCCCGTGCAACAGATCGTGATCGAGCAACATGCGCAGCACCTGTGGCACGCCGCCCGCGGCATGGAAATCGGTGGCGACGAAGCGCCCGGAGGGCTTGAGCTCACAGATCACCGGCACCCGCCTGCGCACCCGCTCGAAATCGTCCAGGCTCAATTCGACCCCGGCTGCCGCGGCGATGGCAAGGTAGTGCAGCACGGCATTGGTCGAACCACCCGTGGCCATGACCAGGGCGATCGCATTCTCGATCGCCTTGCGGGTGATGATGTCGCGCGGTTTCAGGTCGAGCCGGACGGCGTTGACCAGCGCGCTGGCGGAGGCCGCGGCCGAGTCGGCCTTCTCCACATCCGGCGATGCCAGCTGCGAGCTGCCGAGCAGGCTCATGCCCAAGGCCTCGAACGATGACGACATGGTGTTCGCCGTGTACTGGCCCCCGCAAGCACCGACCGTGGGGCAGGCATTTCTTTCAATGCCGTCGAAGTCTTCCTTGGCCATCTTGCCGGCAGCGAACGCGCCGACTGCCTCGAACGGGCTGACGATGGTGAGCTTCTCGCCCTTCCAGAACCCGGGCTTGATCGTTCCGGCGTAGACGAAGATGCCCGGCACGTTCATGCGCGCCATAGCCATCATGCAGCCCGGCATGTTCTTGTCGCAGCCGCCGACGCAGACCACGCCGTCCATGCACTGTCCGTTGACCGCGATTTCGATCGCGTCGGCGATCACCTCGCGCGACACGAGCGAATACCTCATGCCTTCCGTGCCCATGCCGATGCCGTCGGTCATGGTCGGGAAGCCAAAGACCTGCGGCATCGCGCCCGCATCCTTCAGCGCGGCCATCGCGCGGTCGACGAGCGGTTGGATGCCGGCATTGCACGGATTCATCGTGCTGTGCCCGTTGGCGACGCCGACGATGGGCTTGTCGAAATCGCCATCACCGAAACCGACCGCGCGCAGCATCGCGCGGTTCGGCGAGCGGGCTACACCCTCGGTGATGATCCGGCTGCGACGGTTGCTGGGCATGGAGAATCCTCTCTCGCTCTCTCGTATAATCGGCGGATTCTAACAAAGCCCGCGGCGCGTCCGAGCCGCGCCGGTCAGCGATGCTAGTCCACCCGCAGTTCGATCCGGTTGCCTTCCACGTGGGGCCCCTCGCCGTGCGCTGGTACGGCCTGATGTACTTGATCGGGTTCGTTCTCTTCGTCGTGCTGGGGAAGATCCGTGCCCGCGAGAATCTGCTCACGGGCTGGCACCCGCGTGACGTAGACGACATGCTCTTCTTCGGCGTGTTCGGCGTCATTCTCGGCGGCCGCCTCGGTTACGTGCTGTTCTACAAGCCGCTCTACTACTTTGCGCATCCGCTCCAGATTCTCGCGCTGTGGCAGGGGGGCATGAGCTTCCACGGCGGATTTCTCGGCGTGTTGATCGCGTTGGCGCTATTCGCCCGGCGAAGGAACAAACGCTGGCTCGAAGTCACCGATTTTGTCGCACCCCTGGTGCCGCTCGGACTGGCGGCGGGACGATTGGGCAATTTCATCAATGGCGAGCTATGGGGCCGACCTTCCAACCTGCCTTGGGCGATGGTGTTTCCCCAGGTTGACAACGTGCCGCGCCATCCGTCGGAGCTCTACGAGTTCGGCCTCGAAGGGCTGGTGCTGTTCGCCGTGCTGTGGCTCTTCGCCCGGCGCCGTCGGCCGGTCGGCGCCGTTTCAGGGTTATTCCTGATCGGGTACGGCAGCTTTCGCTTCCTGGTCGAATACGCCCGCGAGCCGGACGACTTCCTCGGCGTGCTCGCGCTCGGGTGGACGATGGGGCAGTGGCTGTCGCTGCCTATGATCGTCGCCGGCGTCGCCCTGATGCTGTGGGCGTATTGGCGCGCGCGCAAGGCGCAACCCACGCTGTTCGGGCCCTAGTCGACGCGGCGAAAGTCACCCTTGAGCGAATCGCGTCGGAAGCTCCGGCCGAAGCTCGCCGGCTGGGTCGCGAGCGGCGCTCCGAGATTGATCGGCAGCAGCAGCAGGAGCAAGGCGATCAGATCGGATACGATGCCGGGCAAGATCAGCAGCAATCCGGCCAGGACCCTGCGGCCGCTGTCGAGCAATCCGCGCAGCAGCGGCTGGTCGCCGCGCAACGCGGCAAGCGTCTTGGCGCGGAAGGTCATCCGCTCCTTGCGCAGCAACAGCACGCCGGCGATCGCCGAGGCGACGAACCATACCAGGGCCGGGATACCCGTCCAACGGGCAAAGCGTAGGGTTGCCAGCACGTCGAGGGCTGGGAAAATGAGTACAATCAACAACACAACGAAACGCATGCAAACTCCTCGCCGCCGACGGCAATGGTTCCGGATGCAACGGGCGGCTCCGCGGAGGGCCCAGTGGCAGCTCAGTCGACAGCCCGATCGGCAACTCAATCAGACCCTCCGTTGCCCGAAGGGTCGTCAGCAAGCCCCGCGCCTGAATCATCGATTCTGATCCTTACCACGCTGCCGGAGCGGGGCGCAGCAGAGGCGCTGGCGCGCCACCTGCTCACGACCCGCCTCGCAGCGTGCATCCAGATCGGTGCGACGGCACAATCACTTTATCACTGGCGCGGCCAAATCGAAACGGCAGCCGAGATCCCGGTCGCCATCAAGACCCGCGCCCGGCTCTATGCGCGCGTCGAAGAGGCAATCCGGCAGCATCACCCCTACGAACTTCCGGAAATCGTTGCTGTCCCGATCACCTATGGCCTGCCCGCCTACCTCGACTGGATCGCCGCAGAAACCGATGCGCTGGCTTGAAGGGCATCGGCGCGGCCTGGTGACCGGCGCGGCGGCCGCCGTGCTGCTCGTCGCGGCCCGGCCCGGGGTGGCGCAGGTCGAGCCGCTGCCGCCGGACAAGGCATTCCGCTTCAGCGCCCGGGTGCTCGACGCGGATACGGTCGAGGCACGGTTCATGATTGCCAACGGCTACTACCTCTACCGTGACAAGATCCACTTCGCGATCGAGCCCGCCGCCGCCGGGCTCACGGTGCCGCCGCTGCCCGACGGCACGGTGAAGGAAGACCCGTTTTTCGGGCACGTCGAGACTTATCGCGGCGACGTGGTCGTCCGGCTCGCGCTGAAGGACCCGAAACCGGGACAGTCGATCGTCATTGCCGCCGAGTCGCAGGGCTGTGCGGACATCGGGATCTGCTATCCGCTGACCGTACAGCGCGTCGCGCTGGCGCTGCCCGAAGCGGGCAAGTCCCCTGCCGCGTCGAGCCAGGTGCCCAAACGGGGCTGGTTCAACTGAGCCTCAACCGGGTTAAGTGGGCGCTCGCTGCGGTACCCCATGACGCGTCGCCTGCGCCTGTTCCTCATCACCGCCGGCGCGGGCGTGCTTGCATTGGCGCTGGGCGTCGGCGTCGCGGTGTGGATTCGGACGGCGCCCGACGCAAGCGCCTTGCTCGCTCTTTCGCTCCCGGACACGCAAGGAATCGCCCAGCCGTTGCGGCAATGGCGCGGCAAGGTGCTGGTGGTTAATTTTTGGGCGACCTGGTGCGAGCCTTGCCGCGAAGAAATGCCCGAGTTCGTTCATGCCCAGCGCGAGCTGGGTCCCCGGGGGGTGCAGTTTGTGGGAATCGCGGTCGATAGCCCGGACAAAGTCGCTCGATTCGCCAAGGAACTCGAATTGAACTATCCGGCGCTGATCGGCGGCTATGACGCCATCGACCTCTCCAAGCCGCTGGGTAACGATCTTCTGGCGCTACCCTTCACGGTGGTCATCAGCCGTGACGGACGCGTCGCACTCACACAGGTGGGCCCCGTTAAACCAACGCAATTGCGATCAATTCTTGCAAAATTGATCTAATTTCTCGCAATTATACGCCAAGCAAACATCGCGCCGGGGGAATCTTTGGGGCGTAGCAGGCGGCGATGCGGCTCCAGCATGCCCTTCACGCGGGCGCCCTACGAGAGGGGCCCCAATCGCGCCGGCCCAAGCAGCAAATTTCCGCTAACGCTGGACAATCTGTCGCGATCTCCTGCAAACTTGCGCCCTACTCCAGCGGGGGGTGGGGGGATGGATGGACCTGCGCAAGCTTAAGACGTTGATCGAGTTGGTGGAAAGCTCCGGCATCGCCGAACTCGAGATCGCCGAGGGAGAAGAACGTGTCCGAATAACCCGGTCGTTGCCCCCACCGGGCTTGCCGCCGGCGGCGCAGGGGGCCACGCCGGTCACCGGGGCGGGCCTGCAGGCATCGGCCGGGGCGTCCGAAGCGGTTCCCGCGCCGGCTGTCGCGCCCGAAGGGCACGTGGTCAAGTCGCCTATGGTCGGTACCTTCTACCGCTCGGCTTCGCCCGGGGCCAAGCCGTTCGTCGAGATCGGCGACGAGGTGCAAGTAGGCGACGCGCTGTGCATCATCGAGGCGATGAAGCTGATGAACGAAATCGAGGCGGATCAGGCCGGCGTGGTCAAGGCGATCCTCATTGAGAACGGGCAGCCCGTCGAATACGGGCAGGCGCTGGTCGTCATCGGCTAGGCGCGTGGGCGAGCCCGCAAGCCGGGCGGCATTCCCCGAGGTCGCCTTTCCTCACCCAGGCTAACGTGTCGACGAAGACTGCCGGACAGCTATTCGACAAAGTCCTGATTGCCAATCGGGGCGAGATCGCGCTGCGCATCCAGCGCGCGTGCCGCGAATTGGGTATCAAGACGGTGGTCGTTCATTCCGAGGCGGACGCCGATGCCAAGTACGTGCGCTTGGCCGATGAATCGGTTTGCATCGGGCCGCCGCCATCGCTGCAGAGCTACCTCAATATCCCGGCCATCATCAGCGCCGCGGAGGTCACCGACGCGCAGGCGATCCATCCGGGTTACGGCTTTCTTGCCGAGAACGCGGATTTCGCGGAGAAGGTCGAGAAGAGCGGCTTTGTTTTCATCGGCCCGCGTCCGGATACGATCCGACTCATGGGCGACAAGGTGAGCGCGAAGATCGCCATGACCAAAGCCGGTGTGCCCTGCGTGCCGGGGTCGGTCGGCGCGTTACCCGACGATGCGAAGGACGTGCTCAAGCTCGCGCGCGAGGTCAAGTACCCGGTGATCATCAAGGCCGCGGGGGGCGGTGGGGGTCGAGGCATGCGCGTCGTGCATACCGAGGCGGCCCTGTTGCCCGCCGTTAGTCTGACCAAGGCGGAAGCGGCGGCGGCATTCGGCAATGCGATGGTGTACATGGAGAAATACCTCGATCACCCACGGCACGTCGAGATCCAGGTGCTGGCCGATGCGCACAAGAACGCGGTGCACCTTTTTGAGCGCGACTGCTCGATGCAACGCCGACATCAGAAGATAATCGAGGAAGCTCCAGCTCCCGATATTCCCCTGCGCTCAATCATCAAGATCGGCGAACGCGCGGTCGAGGCCTGCCGCAAGATCGAGTACCGCGGCGCGGGAACGTTCGAATTCCTGTATCAGGACGGCGAATTCTTCTTCATCGAGATGAATACGCGCATTCAGGTTGAGCATCCGGTCACCGAAGCGATCACCGGCATCGATCTGGTGCAGCAGCAGTTGCGCGTGGCAGCCGGCCAGAAGCTCGCCTTTCGGCAGCGCGACATCGTGCGTCGCGGGCACGCCATCGAATGCCGCATCAACGCCGAGGATCCGGAGACCTTCGTCCCGTCGCCCGGGCGGATCACCTCGTATCATGCGCCGGGCGGCCCCGGCATCCGCGTCGATTCGCACGTGTACCAGAATTACGTCGTGCCGCCTCAATACGACTCGATGGTCGGCAAGGTCATTGCCTTCGGCGACACGCGTGAGCAGGCAATCGCCCGCATGCGCGTGGCGTTGTCGGAAATGATCGTCGAAGGCATCAAGACCAACATTCCGCTGCATCAGGAGCTGCTGCTGGAGGATTCCTTCCTTCGCGGCGGTACGTCGATCCACTACCTCGAGCAGCGGATGGCGAAGCGCAAGTCCGGTGCCTGAAACGGGGCGGCGCCGGCCCATCGCATGCCGTATCGCGCGCTCTGCTTCGACGCGCCGGCGTTTTCGGTGGAGCGCTGGGCGGACGCGTTGCTCGCCGTCGGTGCGCTCTCGATCGACCTCGCGGATGCGCGCGCCGGCACGCCGTCCGAACGCCCGTTGTACGGGGAGCCGGGTCAATCCGGGGGACCGCCGTGGCCGGTGAGCCGCCTCGTCGCGCTGTTTGACGCGACCCTCGACGTGGAAGCCGCTCTGGCGAACGCTGCAGCCCGGATCGACGAACTACCGCCCACGCACTCGGTGGCGGCGATCGCCGACGCGGACTGGGTACGCGAAACCCAGGTTCAGTTCGCGCCGCTGCGTGTGAACGACCGGTTGTGGATCGTGCCTTCGTGGCGCGAGCCGATCGACGCGGGCGCCGTCAACGTCAGGCTCGATCCGGGATGGGCGTTCGGAACCGGCAGCCACCCGACGACGCGACTCTGCCTGCGCTGGCTCGCAGAGAACGTCGCCGAACACGCTTCCGTACTCGATTATGGCTGCGGCTCGGGCATCTTGGCGATCGCCGCGGCGAAGCTCGGGGCGGGCCGAGTGGCCGGTGTCGACGTCGATCCACAGGCGATCGCCGCCAGCCGGGCCAACGCCGTCGCCAACGGTGTGGTCGCCGAGTTCGGTCTGCCCGACGAGCTGCCCGCCGGGCAGTTCGACGTGGTGGTGGCCAATATCCTTGCCCATCCGCTCGAGTTGCTCGCCCCCTTGCTCGCCCGCCGCGTCCGGGCCGCGGGCCGCGTGGTTCTATCCGGGATCCTGGAGTCGCAGGCCGAGCACGTGGCCGCGGCGTATGCGCGATGGTTTAATATCGCCTCATGGGGGAGCGCGGAAGGATGGATTGCGCTTGCGGGCGTGCGCTTCGCGTCCTGACCGGCGTACGGCATCCGGCGCGGCACAATGGCTGAACAAGAATTCACGCGGTGTCCGGGCTGCAAGACGATCTTTCGTGTCACGCAACAGCAGCTCGCGCTGCGTGCCGGGCAAGTGCGCTGCGGGCACTGCCACACCGTATTCAACGGCATCGCCGCCCTGGTCTCGCTTGCGCCAAGGCCGCATCCCGGGCGCAGCGAGCCGGTGCTGGACGAGGAGGCCCTCGGTCCGCCCACCGTCACGCTGCGCGCCGCACATGCGCTCGAGCCACCGCCGTCCGGCGAGGGCCTGGAACAACGCGCCGAACCCTCGGCCGAGGCGCCTCTGGCCGAGCCCGAGCGCGAGGACGGCACCGACCCCGAGGCGGCTTACGCGGCGCGATTCTCGTGGCAGGAAAAGCGCGCACGGCGCGGATTGCCGGCGTGGCTCTATGGCATCGCCGCCCCATTGCTGCTGCTGCTGCTGGCCGGACAGGCGATATTTCATTTCCGCGACGCGGTGGCCGCGCACTGGCCGACGACCAAGCCCGCGCTGATCAGGCTTTGCGCTGCGGCCGGCTGCCAGCTGCACGCACTGCAGGAGGTCAATGGACTGTCGATCGAAGCCTCTGATCTGCAGGCCGACCCCGCCCACCAGGGCCTGCTGATCCTCTCAGCGACAATCCGCAACCGGATGCCCTACCCGCTCGCGTACCCCTACCTCGAGCTGACGCTGTCCGATGTTCAGAAGGAGACGCAACAGGACGTGGTGGTCGTGCGCCGGGCATTTGCGCCGCAGGAGTATGTCAGCGGCGCTGCCGATCTCGACAGCGGCATTCCTGGCAATGGGGAACTGAACGTGAAGTTGTTCATCGACGCCAGCGCCACCACCCAGGCGGGATATGAGGTCTACCTGTTCTATCCGTAGCGCCGCGAAGGCGGCTGCCTCGGTGCAACCGCAACCTCAGCCCTGAACCCAGGGCAGGCCGGCCTTGCGCCAGCCGCCAAGGGTCCCACGGTGGCCCTCCGGGTCCCTGGGACCCTCGAAGCCCTCAAGCAGGTTGAACGCCATGCTGTACCCCGCCGCCGCGGCGACACGCGCCGCGCCGTCCGAGCGCTGTCCGCTGCGGCAGAGGAACACCAAGGGCGCCTGCGGATCGGCCGCTGCGGCGCGCAATTCATCAAGAAAGCGCGGATTGCGGCTTCCGCTCGGGTAGGTGGTCCATTCGATCAGGATGCTGCCGGGCACGTGCCCCACGTAATCCCATTCGGGCCGCGTCCGAACGTCGATGAGATGCCCATTGGGGAACGCCGTGAGCAAGGCGTGAGCCTCCGTCGGCAGCAGTGCACCATAATAGGGCAGGGCGAGATCCGCCCTGCGTTTCTGCGCTGCAGCCGAAACGTGGTCGGCAAGGTTCGTCATTGCATTTAAGCCATCCAGGCAGGGCCGCCGCGGGAGACTGGGCGGCCGACCCCCTCGCGCTCCATTATTCGCAACGTGCCGTCGAGGCATAGCATACGCCACGCCCGGACGCGCAGTCGATCAGAGGGCCGCCGCACCACGGCGTTACAATGCTTCAGCAACTGCTTCATCCTGGTGCGTTACATCCGCAATGCTCCGGCGATCGAAGGCGTACAGCCCCGTGTCGGCATGTGCGGCTTTGTGGCATAGTTTCTGCTCTTCGTTGTTCTGCCAAAAAACCCCGCTTCATCGTCTCAAATCCCATCGCATTGCTACTGTCTGGACAGGAGAAACGCATGGCTGCAGCCGCCGATGTGCTCAAGGCAATCAAGGACAAGGAGGTCAAGTTTGTGGATTTGCGGTTTACCGATACGCGCGGCAAGGAACAGCATGTGCAGGTTCCGGCGAAGGTATTCACGCAGGACAAGTTTGACAATGGGCATGCCTTTGATGGTTCATCGATAGCGGGGTGGAAGGGGATCGAGGCGTCGGACATGCTGCTTTCGCCGGACGCGGACTCGGCGCGGATCGATCCGTTTACCGACGAGACGACGCTCAATATCACCTGTGACGTGATCGAGCCGATGGATGGCAAGGGCTACGATCGGGACCCGCGGTCGCTGGCCAAGCGGGCGGAGGCGTACCTGAAGTCGACGGGGATAGGGGACACGGCCTATTTTGGGCCGGAGCCGGAGTTTTTCATATTCGATTCGGTGACCTGGGGCGTGGACATGTCTGGGTGTTTTGTGAAGATCAAGTCGGAAGAGGCGCCGTGGTCGTCGGGGGAGGAATACGAGGGTGGGAACATGGCGCACCGGGCGGCGGTGAAGGGGGGGTATTTTCCGGTGCCGCCGATCGACACGCTGCAGGACATTCGCAATGCGATTGCGCTTGCGCTCGAGGAGCAGGGGGTGGAGGTGGAGGTATTCCACCACGAGGTGGCGGCGGCGGGGCAGAACGAGATTGGGACGAAATTCAATACGCTGGTCAAGCGTGCGGACTGGATGCAGATACTGAAGTACACGGTGCACATGGTGGCGCACACCTACGGCAAGACGGCGACGTTCATGCCCAAGCCGATCGTGGGGGACAATGGGTCGGGGATGCACGTGCACCAGTCGGTATGGAAGGGGGGGCAGAACCTGTTTGCGGGCACGGGCTACGCGGGGCTTTCGGAGCTGGCGCTCTACTACATTGGCGGGATCATCAAGCACACCAAGGCGCTCAACGCCATCACCAACCCGGGGACGAACTCGTACAAGCGGCTGGTGCCGGGATTCGAGGCGCCGATCAACCTGGCCTATTCGGCGCGCAATCGCTCGGCGGCGTGCCGGATACCGTACGTGAGCAATCCGAAGGGGCGGCGGGTGGAGGTGCGCTTTCCGGACCCGACGGCCAATCCGTATCTGGCGTTTGCGGCGATGCTCATGGCGGGGCTCGATGGGGTGCAGAACAAGATCCACCCGGGCGATCCGCTGGACAAGAACCTGTACGACCTGGAGCCGGAGGAAGCGGCGAAGGTGCCGCACCCGTGCGCCTCGCTCGAGGAAGCGCTGGACAATCTGGACCGTGACCGGGACTTCCTGACCCGCGGCGGGGTGTTCTCCAACGACATGCTCGACGCCTATGTGGCGCTGAAGATGGAAGAAGTCACGCGCTTTCGCATGACCACCCATCCGATCGAATTCGACATGTATTACAGCCTGTAGGCCGCGCGCAGCAGGCTTCGCCGCCAAGGGGGCGGGCCACGGCCCGCCCCCTGCCTTTGATACACTGCGTCGCTATGCCGCGACCTGTTACCCGCCTCGCCTTGAAGCGGTGCCTGCTTGCCATGGCCTGGTGCATGCCATTCCTGCTCGCCGTACCTGCCGCGGCTGATATCTGCAAGTATGTCGATCGCGATGGAAACCTGCATTACACCAATGTCGCACCGGAGAAAGGCTGGAAGAGACTTTCCTGTGGGGTCGGCGGAACGGCTACGTCGAGTGAGCCCGGAACCAGGTCGGCGCCGAGTCCTGGCGGTTTTCCCAGGGTCGACGCGGACACCCAGAAGAGCCGCGACGAGTTGCGCCGCAAGGTGTTAAACGAGGAGCTGACGACCGAAGAGAAGCTGCTCGACGAGGCGCGGATTGCTTACGGCAACGGGGCGCCGCCGGCCACGCCGGAGGAGCAGAACCAGCCGCAGAAATACGCTGAGCGGCTCGCCAGGCTGCGGCAGGCAGTCTCGCTCCATGAGAAAAACATCGAGGCGCTGAAGAAGGAACTCGCCGCAACGCGCTAGACTGTTGGGCCAAGGCTACGGGCGCGGAACTTGCTAGGTAGCTTGACTGCTGTTGCGATCCTGCGATACCGCATGTCCGTCCAACCTCCTTTTGTGGCCGCCGCCGACGGGCTGGAAGCCTATCCTGGGCTGGAGCTGCTTGCAACGGCAGTGCTGCTGCTCGATGCCGACCGTTATGTCCGATATGCCAACCCCGCCGCAGAGAATTTGTTCGAGGTTTCGAGGCGACATTTGGTTGGCAACTCGGTGCGCGCGCTGTTTGGCGATGCGCCCGCACTGTTGCACGCGATCGACAAGGCACTCGCCACCGGCGCGTCGTATACCGAGCAGGAGGTCGAACTCGCTGTCAACGGTAAGCCGAGGTTGCACCTCTCGTGCACGGTTTCGGCGGTCGAAGTTGCCGAGGCGACGCTGCTGCTCGAGTTCCGCCACATTGACCAGCAGCTCAAGATCGCGCGCGAGGAGCGCCTGCTCGAGCAGCAACAGGCGAACCGGGAGCTCATCCGCAGCCTTGCGCACGAGATCAAGAATCCGCTCGGCGGCATCCGTGGCGCGGCGCAGCTCCTCGAGCGCGAGCTCGATCGTCCGCCGCTGATCGAATACACGCAGGTGATCATCGGCGAGGCGGACCGGCTGCAGGCGCTGGTTAACCGGCTGCTGACCCCGCATCGTCTGCCGACCTACCAGCGCACGAATATCCACGAGCTCCTGGCCCGCGTTGCCAGCGTCGTGCAGGCGGAGTTTCCCGACGTCGAGATCGTGTCCGATTTCGACATCAGTCTGCCGGAGTTCGAGGCCGACCCGGAGCAGTTGACGCAGGCGCTGCTCAATATCGTTCGGAACGCGGCGCAGGCGCTGCAGGGCGTCGCGGGGCCGCGGGTAATCCGCCTGAGGACTCGCGTCGCGCGCAGCGTCACCATGGCCAAACGCCGCTTCCGGCTGGCGCTCGCCGTCGTGATCGAGGACAACGGCCCGGGGGTACCCGAAGCGCTCCGCGACCGGATCTTCTTTCCATTGGTTTCGGGACGGGAAGGCGGCAGCGGGCTGGGACTTACCATCGCCCAGACGTTTGTCTCCCAGCACAACGGCACGATCGAATGTGAAAGCGCCCCCGGTTGCACCGTGTTCACAATCCTCCTGCCGCTGGAATTCAATCGCGGCGGCGCGTAGAGTGAGGCCACAATGCACGCCTATGATGATCACCAACCTGCCCGGAGCGAGCTCGTGAAGCCGGTGTGGATTGTCGACGACGACCGCTCGATCCGCTGGGTGCTCGAAAAAGCGCTCGCGCGCGAGGGCATAGCGTACAAGACGTTTGCCTCGGCACACGAAGTGCTCCAGGCGCTGCAGCAGAGTCAGCCGCAGGTGCTCGTATCCGACATTCGCATGCCCGGCGAGTCGGGGCTGACGCTCTTGAACAGTGTCCGCGAACGTTTTCCGCAAGTTCCGGTGATCATCATGACCGCTTACTCGGACCTCGACAGCGCGGTCGCGGCGTTTCAGGGCGGTGCGTTCGAGTATCTGCCCAAGCCATTCGACGTCGATCACGCGATCGCACTGATCCGCCGCGCCAGCGCCGAGGTCCCGGCGAGCGCTGGCGCCGCGTCGACCGTCGGCGAAACGGCCGAGATGCTGGGGCAGGCCCCGGCGATGCAGGAGGTCTTCCGCGCCATCGGCCGTCTCTCGCAGTCGACGGTGACGGTTCTGATCACCGGCGAATCCGGTACCGGCAAGGAACTCGTCGCGCGCGCCCTGCACCGCCACAGCCCGCGCGCGGGTGGCCCATTCGTGGCCATCAATACTGCGGCGATCCCTAAGGACCTGCTCGAGTCCGAGTTGTTTGGACACGAGCGCGGCGCGTTCACGGGCGCCCAGAACGCTCGCCGCGGGCGGTTCGAGCAGGCCGAGGGCGGGACGCTCTTCCTGGACGAGATCGGTGACATGCCGCCCGACCTCCAGGTCCGGCTGTTGCGGGTGCTGTCCGACGGCGAGTATTACCGCGTCGGCGGGCACGCGCCTCTGAAATCGAACGTGCGCATCATCGCCGCGACGCATCAGAACCTCGATGAGCGCGTGCGCCAGGGGCTGTTTCGCGAGGACCTGCTGCATCGTCTCAACGTCGTGCGACTGCGGCTGCCACCGCTGCGCGAACGCGGCGAGGATATCGCCCCGCTGGCTCGCCATTTCCTACAGAAGAGCGCGCGCGAGCTCGCGGTCGAGTCGAAAGTGCTCTCCGAGGCGGCGTTGCGGGTGCTAGCGACGTTCCCGTTTCCCGGCAACGTGCGCCAGCTTGAGAACATCTGCCACTGGCTGACCGTCATGGCGCCCGGTTTGCGCATCGACGTCGCGGATCTGCCGCCCGAGCTCCGTGCGGATGTCGGTGCTGGCGGTGAGAGCGACGGCAACTGGCAGCAGGCGCTCGATCGCGAGCTCGCACAGGCCCTCGCCCGCGGCGAGCGCGCGGTCGGCGAACGCCTGGAAAGGGAGTTCGAGAAGACGTTGATCCTGCGCGCGCTGCAGCACACCGGCGGCCACCGCATGGAGGCTGCGCAGTGGCTAGGCTGGGGACGAAACACCCTGACTCGAAAGATTCAGGAGCTCAAGCTCGACCCGGACAAGCACTGATTACGCGGCCAGCTCGGCGACAACCGGCGCGTGATCCGAAGGCTTCTCACCTTTGCGCGCCTGGCGGTCGATGCGGCATGACGTGCATGAAGCGGCCAGCGCCGGAGACAGCAGGATGTGGTCTATACGCAGGCCGTGATTCTTGGGAAAGGCGAGCTGGCGATAGTCCCACCAGCTGAACGTCTTCTCCGGCTGGTCGAAGAGTCGGAATGCGTCCTTGAAACCCAACCCAAGCCAGGCGCGAAACGCCTCGCGTTCGGCTTCGGTGCACAGAACCTGTCCCTGCCAAAGGGCGGGATCGTGCACGTCGCGATCCTCCGGCGCGATGTTCATGTCCCCGACAAGCGCAAGCCGCGGATATCGCTCGAGTTCGTTGCGGACGTAATCGGTTGCAGCCGACAGCCAGCGCAGCTTGTATTGGTATTTGTCGGATACCACGGACTGACCGTTGGGGACGTAGAAACAGACGAAACGGATGTCGCCGATCGTCGCCGCGAGCACGCGCTTATGGTCGTCGGGAAACTCTGGCATGTCGGGCCGCACTTCGGTTGCGGGCAGTCGCGACAGGACCGCCACGCCGTTATAGGTCCGCTGGCCGTAGAAGATTGCCTGGTAGCCCGCGGCTGCCACCTCCATGGCGGGGAACCGGGCGTCTTCGAGTTTGGTTTCCTGCAGACCAATGATGTCGGGCTCGTTGGTGGCGAGCCAATCGAGCAGTCGCGGCAGCCGCACGTTGAGCGAATTGACGTTCCAGGTGGCGAGCTTGAGAGGCATCGTGGCCGCACCTATTTCCTTATGCCAATAACCATGTCCGGGAGCCATGCGGCGATACCGGAACGACGCACATCACGACCATCGCGAGGAGCATCAAGCGGGGCAAGGGCGCCCCCCAGACGACCTCGCCCAGCGGAAGTTCTGAATGACGAAAATGTGAAGCCCGACGTGCGCATCAATGACCCCCCATTCCCGTGACGGGAGTCATCGAAGAGCGCGATAAACAGCGGCGCCCGCATCGCGCCAGACCTGAGCTCTCCGACGGCGTCGCGTAGCCTCGGTACAGGGCGACCATGCCGCCGATCAGCTCGATCGCGAAGCGCAGGACCCGCGCAATCATGCCTTCTCCGGGAGCGAGTACCGGTATGCCGCGCTACGACGAATGCGGCGGTGCCGCATCCCGGCCTGCGGGGCGACCAAGGCGGCGACCCGCGCCGCCCAGAGCCTATTGCGGGTAGCCTCCCGTTGTCGGGGGGACCACGGTTTGCGTGGCCGCGCTCGGCTCAGGTTCCGGCGCGGGGGCCCTGCCGACCGGCGCGGTGCGTGGAGGAGGTGTCTTCGGATAGCCCGCGTCATCGAGCAAACTCTGCCAGCGACCCTCGCTGAAGCCGGTCGCGTACTGGTCGCCGACCTGCAGCGCCGGGGCATCGAGCCCGCCCGTAAGCCGTTTGAGCTTGTCCGCGCCGTCGCTCTGCCCGACATCGACGACGGTGTGCGGCACCCCGCGCTTGTTGAGCAGCGCCGAGGCCGTATCGCAAATCGTGCCACAGCCAAACGTGTACAGGGTCACCGGAAACCGCTCCTGCGCCATCACCTCCGAGTACGATAGATCGCTCGTTTCGATCGTGTTCTGGCCGACGCGCTTGGCTTGCGCATCGCGGGCATTGGGCGGCGGCGGCTTGTCCGAATACACGACCCTTCCGTCGGGGTCGACGTAGCGGTAGACCTGCTGCGTTTGCGCCGTCGCGGCCACGGCGACGGTCAACGCGAGCAACGCGAGCGCGCTCGCGGAACGGGTATTGGCGAAAGTCATGACGCCTCCTGCACGAAGTCGGCTTATGACGCTGACATCCCATTATGCCTCAATAACGCGTCGATTTGGGGTGGCCTGCCGCGAAAGGCGATGAAGGATTCCAGTGCCGGCCGGCTCCCGCCCCGCGCCAGAATCTCGTCCCGGAAGCGCGCCCCCGCCTCGGCCGAGAGCACGCCTTTTTCCTCGAACAGGCCATAGGCGTCAGCTGAGAGCACCTCCGCCCACTTGTAGCTGTAATATCCTGCTGCGTAGCCGCCCGCGAAGACGTGGGCGAAGGCGTTGGGCGCGCGCTCGTAGTCCGGACGCGGCACAACCGCCACCTCGCGCCGGATCGCCCGCGCGAGTTCGAGCGCGGAGGTGCCCGCAGCGGGGTCGAAATCGAAATGCAGGTGCATGTCGAACAGGGCGAGTTCGAGCTGGCGCAGCATCTGCATCCCGCTCTGGAAATTTCTTGCCGCGAGCAGGCGATCGAACAGCGCGCGCGGCAGCGACTCGCCGCTGTCGACATGCTCGGTCATTCCCCGGAGCACGTCCCATTCCCAGCAGAAATTCTCCATGAACTGGCTGGGCAGCTCGACTGCATCCCATTCGACACCCTCGAGGCCGGAGACGCCGGGCACGTCAACGCGCGTGAGTAGAAGATGCAGGCCATGCCCGAACTCGTGGAACAGCGTCTGCACCTCGTCGTGAGTGAACAGTGCGGCGTGGGGCTGGCCACCCCCGGCCACCGGCGCGGAAAAATTGCAGACCAGGTAGGCGACGGGGTGCTGCACACGCCCGAAGTAGCAGCGGCGATTAATCGCGTGATCCATCCAGGCGCCAGCGCGCTTGTGCGCACGCGCGTAGAGGTCGAGATAAAACTGGCCGATCAGCGCACCGGAGGCGTCGATGACATCGAAGAAACGAACCGCAGGATGCCACGCAGCGGCCTTGCTTTCGCGGATGCGTATGCCGAACACGGTCTCGACAGCACGGAACATCCCGGCGAGTACGCGCGCCTCCGGAAAATACTGCTTTACTTCCTGCTCGGAGAACTCGTAGCGCGCCTGGCGCAGCTTTTCGGAAGCGTAGGGCAGGTCCCAGGCGGCGAGATCGGAGAGACCGAGCTCGTCCCTGGCCAGGCTGCGCAACTCGACCATGTCGCGCTCGGCGTACGGCCGGGCTTTGACGGCGAGGTCGCGCAGGAACTCCAGGACCTCGCCCGGCGTACGCGCCATCTTGGCGACCAACGAGACTTCCGCAAAATTGCGGTAACCGAGCATTCGCGCGGCATCCAGCCGCAGCTCGAGAATACGTCGGATCAGTGCCGTATTGTCCCACGCGGGATTGCCAAATTCGCTCGCCCGCACGACAAATGCGCGATAAAGCGTCTCGCGCAGGCTGCGGTTGTCCGCGTACTGCAGCAGCGGTTGATAGCAGGGCATGTGCAGCGTGAGCTTCCAGCCGGACCGGCCATCTTGGGCGGCACCTTCCCGGGCCGTGGCGAGCACATCCGCAGGCACGCCCGCGAGCTCGGCCAGGTCGTCGATGTAGAGCGCGTAATCGTTGGTCGCGTCGAGCACGTTGTCCTCGAACCGGGCCGCGAGACAGGCAAGCTCCTCCTCGATCTCCTTGAAGCGCGCCTTCGCGCCGGCGGCGAGCCCGGCACCGGCGAGGCGGAAATCGCGCAAGTCGTTTTCGATCAGTCGGCGCTGACCGGGTTCGAGGCGGCCGAAATCCGGCGTGGCGGCCAGGGCACGTAACCCCGCAAACAGCCGCTCGTCCTGGCCAATTTCGGTGTGCAAAGTGATCACCTTGGGCAGGCTCGCGCTGTACGCCTCGCGCAGGGCCGGCGTATTGACGACGGCGTTGAGGTGGACGACCTGGCCCCAGGCCCGGTCGAGGCGGTCCTGGGCCGCGGCCAGCGGGACGACGAATCCGTCCCAGGTTGGCGCGGCGGCGGTCGCCGCGACTTGCTCCACCGTCGCCCTGACATCGGCGAGCAGTACCTCCACGGCGGGCCCGACATCGTTCGGGGCGATCTCGCCAAACCGGGGCAAGCCGGAGCAATCGAGCAGAGGATTGGATGGAGCCAATGCGTCAGGGGCATTCATGGCCGGGCTTCTTCGTCGGGTATGCCGTGCAGGAGCCGATCGAGTCTGGCCAGCTCGTCGGGCGTGCCGATGTTAGCCCAAGCCCCGGAATAGCGCTCGCCGCTGGCCCAGCCGCGTCCGATCCAGTCGCGATACAGGGGTAGCATGGGCAGCTTTTCGCCGCGCGGCAGTTCCCTGAACAGAGCCGTGCGATACAGCGCGATGTTGCCGAACGTCCAGCGTGAAGCGCCGTCGAGCGTAAGCTGGCCGTCGGCGAGCGCAAAGTCGCCGTCGGGATGGTAGGTCGGGTTGGGCACCATGACCAGATGCAAGTGCGGTGGCCCTGGGTTCGCGCGCATTGTCTCGGCGCGAGCGACGAGCGACGCGTAATCGTACTCGGTATACACGTCGCCGCTGACGATGAGCACCAGATCCTCGCCCAGCAGCGGCAGCGCCGTGGCGATGCCGCCGGCGACTTCCAGCGGCTCGGGTTCACGCGAATAATGGACCGTGGCGCGGAAGCGCGAGCCGTTGCCCAGAACCGCGGCGATCATGTCGCCGCGGTGGGCCAGGTTGACGACGATCTTCGCGCAGCCGGCCGCGACCAGTCGCTCGATCTGCCACACGATCAGCGGCTTGCCACCCACCTCGAGCAGAGGCTTCGGCAACGCGTCCGACAATGGCCGCATCCTTTCGCCGCGGCCCGCCGCAAGGATCATCGCCTGCATTCGGGGCCTCAGAACGTATAGCCGGCGACCGGCTGTCGTTGCCCGAGTTCGTCCAGAAGCTTAAGCAGGGGCCCGAGTTGCCGATAGCGCGCGCATGCGCCGCGCAGGTAGCCCATCACGCGCGGCATTTCCTTAAGGTATGCGGCTTTGCCGTCGCGATGAAAGAGGCGGGCAAAGATGCCCAAAACCTTGAGCTGGCGCTGTACGCCCATCCACTCGCAATCGCGCCAGAAGTCGGCGAAGTCGTCGCGCACCGGTAGCCCCGCGGCGCGTGCCTTTTGCCAGTGCCGCACGGCCCAATCGATCTGGTGCTCTTCGTCCCAATCGATGTACGCGTCGCGCAGCAGCGACACGAGGTCGTAGGTAATGGGTCCATATACCGCATCCTGAAAGTCGAGCACGCCGGGATTGGGTTCGGCGACCATCAGGTTCCGCGAGTGGTAATCGCGGTGCACGAACACCCGCGGTTGTGCCAGGCTGCAGTCCAGGATGATGCGGAACGCACGATCAAGCACTGCCTTCTGCGCCATGTTCAGCGCGACGCCGAGATGTCGTGCAAGGTACCAGTCGGGAAACAGATCGAGCTCAACCCGCAGCAGCGCTTCGTCGTAGACGGGTAACTCGCCGTCGCGGCTGGCGAGTTGCCAGCGCACCAGCGCGGCCGAAGCGTCGGCATAGAGCGCAGGTGCGGTCACCGCGTCGAGCGCATCGAGATACATGCGCGTGCCCAGGTCGGTCTGCAGCAGAAAGCCGCGCTGCAGGTCCATCGCCAGCACCGTCGGTGCATGCACCCCTGCCGCGGCGAGCAGCCTTGCCACTGCGACATAGGGGCGGCAGTCCTCCCGCGACGGCGGCGCATCCATGGCAATCAACGTCGAGGCGCGCGCGCTGTGACCGGGAACGGCGATCGTGTCGGCGAGCTGGATGCGAAAGTAGCGGCGAAAACTCGCGTCTACCGAGGCCGGCGCGATCTCGGTCATCGGCAGCGGAAGCACATCGGCCAGCCAGGCGCACAGCGCATCGAGTCGGCTATCGGCGGCGGCGCCGGTCGCAACGTGGGATTCTGGCGGTTCGCCCATCAATGACGCATTACACTAGAATGCGCTATCTTAACATTCGCCTGCCTGCCTCCACGGATGTACCGTTCCTTCGGCTGCGTTTGTTTTGCCATCCTTTTGCTCGTTGCTGACGGTGCGTCGGCGCAATCCGCAGCTGGCGAAGCCGGCACGCCGCCACCGCGACTGAAGTCCTCACCGTATCTCGAGCCGCCCCTGCCCAATCCGTTGCAGACGAACGTGGAACCCGGGACGCGCGAGGCCGTCTTTCTGCGCGCCGACCGCCTCGAAGGCATCGGTCAGCAATGGGTCGAGGCCAGCGGCAAGGCGGAGCTGCGAAGCCGGCGCAAGACGGTGCTGGCCGACTGGCTGCACTACGACATCACGAGCGATGAGGTGTGGGCGAAGGGTGACGTGACGGTCCGGAGCGGGATCGATTGGATTACCGGACCCGAGGTGAAATTCAACCGCGCCACCGACATCGGTTTTTTTACCACGCCAGATTTCCACGTCGGCGAGAATGCATCGCGGGGCAGCGCGAAGGAAATCCTCTTCAAGGGTCCGGACCGTTACGAACTCAAGGACGCAAGCTACACCACCTGCGTGGCCGGGGACGACGACTGGTATCTGCGCTCGGCTGACGTCGATCTCGACCGGTCGCGCCTGGTCGGCATCGCGCATGACGCGACCGTATATTTCAAGGGCGAGCCGATCCTGTACGCGCCGTTCCTCGATTTTCCGTTGTCCAATGATCGCAAGTCAGGGTTCCTTACCTCGGCTCTCGGCTCGTCGTCGAGCCGCGGGTTCGAGATGTCGCTGCCGTATTACTTCAACCTGGCGCCAAACTACGACACGACGCTTACCCCCCGCCTCATGACGCGCCGCGGGTTGCAGGTCGGCGACCAGTTCCGGTATCTGTTCCCGGGCATCGCTGGCGAAACCAACGTCGAGGTGCTGCAGGATCGCGTCACCGACACGTTTCGCTACCTCCTCGCCTGGACGCACAACGAGACTTTCTCGTTTCTGCCCGGGCTCTCCGGGTATCTCAACCTCGAAAAGGTCTCCGACAGCTCGTATTTCACCGACCTGTCCGACCGGCTGGCAAACACCTCGCAGACCAACCTGCCGCGCGAAGGAGGGTTTGGCTATTCCAACGGGCCGTTCTCGACACTGGTGCGCTTGCAGGCATTCCAGACCCTGCAGGATCCCAACAATCCGATTACCCCGCCTTACTGGCGAGAGCCGCAGGTACTGGTGAATTTGAACCCCGTCGACTGGGGAGCGCTCGAATTCGCCGGCGGCGGCGAATACGTGAGCTTCCACCAGCCGACGCTGGTCAACGGGCAGCGCATCATGCTGTATCCGACCGTAAGCTGGAGTCAGCGCGGGAACGCCTGGTTCGTAACCGCCAAGACGGGTCTGAGCATGACGCATTACGATCTGAGCGAGACGACACCGGAAGGCTCGCATATCAACCGCGTGCTGCCGATAACCAGCCTCGATACCGGGCTCGTGTTCGAGCGCGATGCCGATTACTTCGGGCGCAGCTGGACCCAGACGCTCGAACCCCGCGCCTACTACGTCTACATTCCCTACCGGTTGCAGAGCGAGATCCCGAACTTTGACAGTGCGAACGACGACTTCAACTTCTCGCAGCTGTTCACCGAAAACCGTTACCTAGGCAATGACCGGATCGGCGACACGAGCCAGCTCACGCTGGCCGCGACGACGCGACTGCTGGACCCGGTCAGCGGTGACGAGCGGCTTCGCGTCGCCCTGGGTCAGCGCTACTACTTCGAAGACCAGCAGGTGACGCTCAACGAACCCCTGCGCACGCAAAATACATCCGATGTCCTGCTGACCGCGGAGAGCAAGCTGTCGGATTACTGGACCGCAGCGGGCCTGTATCAAGTCAATCTCGCCCACCCGCAGACCGATGAGCTGGATTTCGGGATCCGCTGGCAGCCCGGCGCGGGCAAGGTGATCAATTTTAGCTACGACTATATCCGCCAGCAGCTGGACGACAACAACCTCCCGCTGAAACAGTTCGACATATCGGGCCAATGGCCAATCGGCAACTGGTCTCTGATCGGGCGCTGGAACTATTCCCTGATCGAACCGAGACAGACCCTGCAAGGCGTGATCGGCCTCGAGTATAATGGCGGTTGCTGGGTCTTCCGCGTCGTCGCCCAGCGACTTGTTACGGCGACGCAGACGACGAGCAGTTCGGTTTATGTGCAGCTCGAGTTGAACGGGCTGGCGCGCATCGGCACCAATCCTATCGACGTCCTCAAGCGCAACGTGCCCGGCTATTTGACCGTCAACGAATCGGGCGCGCAGCCCGGCAACGCTGGCGCCCAATATTTTCCGGGGTTCTGAATATGTCGTTCCGACTGATCCACTTTGCTGTTCTGGCGCTGGTTGCGACCGTGGTTGCGGCGCAGAGCGCACCCACGGCGCCGCCGACACACGCCGTTACCCTCGACCGCGTGATTGCGGTAGTCAACGACGAGGCCATCACACAGTACGACCTCGACGAAGCGCGGAGCGTCGTCGTGAAGCAGTTGAAGCAGCAGAACGTGCAGCAGCCGCCCGCCGATGTCCTCGATAAGCAGGTGCTCGAGCGCCTGATCACGGAGCGCGCGCTGCTCCAGTACGCGAAGGAAAACGGCGTCAAGGTCGACGACACGCAGGTCGATCGTACGATCCAACGCATCGCCGAAGACAACAAGATTACGCTAGACGGATTGCGCCAGGCGCTGGCTAAGGACAACGTTCCCTATGCCAAGTATCGCGAGGACGTGCGCAACGAGATCATCGTGCAGCGACTGCGTGAACGCGAAGTAGACGAGCACATCACGGTGAGCGACGCCGAGGTCGATCTCTATCTCGCCCAGATGAAAGCGCAAGGAGGCGACGAGGAATACCTCGTGGAGCACATTCTCGTCGTCATTCCGGAACAGGCGAATGCCGACCAGATCGAGGCGAAGCGGCGCCGCGCCGAGGAGGCGCTGAGGAATATCCACAGCGGCGCGGATTTCGCGCAGGTCGCTGCCGGATTCTCCGACGCCAGCGACGCATTGTCCGGCGGCAATCTCGGATGGCGACCGGCGGGACGCCTGCCGGCGATATTTGCCGACACGGTGCGCAACATGAAGGTCGGCGACGTCTCGCCGGTGCTGCGCAGCGCGGCGGGATTTCATATCGTCAAGCTTCTCGACCGGCGCAGCCACAAGGAACCAGCGCTGGTCGACCAGACGCATGCCCGGCATATCCTGATTCGGGTCAACGAGATCACATCGGAAGCCGACGCCAAGGCCAAGATCGAACGCATCAAGGATCGGATCGACGCCGGCGCCGCATTCGACGAAATGGCCAGGCTCAACTCCGAGGATGCCACCGCGGCCAAGGGCGGTGACCTGGGCTGGATCAGCCCGGGCGACACCGTACCCGCGTTCGAGGAAGCCATGAACAAGCTGCCGCTAAACCAGGTCTCGGCACCGGTGCGCACCAGCTTCGGCTGGCACTTGATCGAGGTGCTGGGTCGCCGCAAGCAGGACGTCTCGGCCGACCGTGAGCGCACCCAGGCGCAGCTTGCACTGCACCAGCGCAAGGCCGACGAGGCGTTCCAGGACTGGGTGCGCCAGACGCGCGACCAGGCGTACGTGGAACTACGGCTCGATGAGCGGTAGCAGCGAGTTATGGATCTCGCAGCCGTCTTTGCCGAGCCGCTCGTCGAGCTGGGCGCGGAAGCGGCCGCCTTCGAGGGTATCTACACGCCAAGGAGCTTTCACGGCGCGACCAAAGTCGGTGTGACGGCACAGTTCCTGGAGCACGCCGAGCAGTATCATCGAAGCTACTTCGATACCGGGTACTGGACATTCCTGCTCGGCAACGCGCTCGCTGCCGCCGGCAATCCGGAAGCGCCGGAGCGAATCATCGACATCGGATCAGGTTCTGGCAACTCGGTGATCCCGCTGGCGGACCGCTTCCCCGATGCCGAGATCGTCGCCACGGACATCAGTCCTCAACTGCTTGCGATCCTCCGTGATTTCTTACGCCAGCGATCCGACGGGGATCGGCGGTTTGGACTCGTTTGCGTCGACGCGATGGCGGCGTGTTACCGGCCGGGAGTGGCCGATCTGGCCGTCGGCGCGGCCATCCTGCACCATCTGCTCGAACCGGACCGCGCATTGGCGTCCTGCTTCCATGCGCTCGCCCCTGGTGGCTGGGCGATTTTCTTCGAGCCGTTCGAGGCCGGTAATGCGCTGCTCAAGTTCACATACCGCAGGATTCTCGGCGCAGCATCGAGCGCCGAAAGGGCAACGCCGGGATTGCGCTTCATCGAGCGCATGACCGAAGACTACAAAAGACGCGAGCGGCCCGGCTCGGATCCCGTTTATCGCGAACTCGACGACAAATGGATGTTCACACGCACGTATTTCGAGCGCGTGCGAGCCACCCAGGGATGGTCGGAGCTGATCACCTACGGGCTGAACATTTCGCCAACGGGTCTGCGCGATCAGGCAATCGTGCACCTCAGATTGGGCGCCGGGCTGACCGCGGCAGGGCTTCCGGAATGGGCATGGCTGATCATCGACGAGACCGATGCCGGCATATCGGATGACCTGCGCAAGGAAATGGGTCAAGAGGGGGCGATTCTGCTGCGCAAGCCATCGCGTGGCTAACCCGGGTCATAGCGCAGTGCCGTTGTACGCGACCCTCGACCCCTCCGGATTGCTTCCTGGGCCCGTTTCGCTCGCACCGCTCGTTTGTCGCGCAACCTTGCCTGTCCTAGAATCGCGCCCATGCCAGCCCCCGACATTCTGCAGGATCAGATCGACTATTACCGTGCGCGCGCCGGCGAGTACGACGAGTGGTGGCTCCGCACGGGCCGCTACGATCGCGGCCCAGAGCTGAACGGGCGCTGGCGAGCGGAGGTCGCGAAGGTCGAGTCCGCTCTCGACGCGTGGCTGACGGCACGATCACCGCGCACGCTGCTCGAACTCGCCTGCGGCACCGGATTGTTCACCCAGCATCTCGCACGCCGCGTGCCCCGAATTACAGCCGTCGACGCGTCACCGGAAGTGCTGGCGCTTAACCGGGGCCGCGTCGCCGCCGCGGCGAATATCGAGTATGTCGAGGCGGATCTGTTCTCCTGGCGGCCGGCGGCACGGTATGACGCCGTGTTCTTCAGCTTCTGGCTGTCACACGTTCCGGAGGATCGCTTTGCCGCATTCTGGGACGGTGTCGCCGCCGCGCTCGCCCCCGGTGGCGCCGCGTATGTGATCGATTCGGCGTTCGATCCATCCTCGACCGCGAAGGACCACGTTCCGCCGACGCCGGACGCGGGCATCGTCACCCGCAGGCTCAACGACGGCCGCGAGTTCCAAATCGTCAAGCGATTCTGGGAACCGCAAAAGCTTGCATCCCGTCTCGCCGAGCTTGGCTGGTCGGCTGCGATCGCGCAGACGCCAAGTTACTTCATCCACGGGCCGGCGCAACCGGCCTCCCAGGCGAGTCCCCGCGACCCGGACGTGATGCAGTGAAGACGGCGCCGTGGAGTAGGAGGGACGCCGGAAGGAGAATCTGCGGCGACCGATGCTATTCGGAGGAGTAGACGTACGGCGACTGAGGCACGCGACCCTGGTCCATTGCGCGCTCTTCGGAGATCTCGCGCGGCGTCTTGTCCCACCAGATCGCGCGCGCCTCGCGCTGCTTGTCCGCCAATTGTGGCTGCTGTCGCATCAGCTCGCGCATGAATTTGGTGTGCTCGGATTCGTAGTGGCGGCTCGGCAGCATCACGGCGCAATCCCCAAGGATGGACGACCAGCGCCCATTTTATCATCGCGGCCCCGGCGCGCGCGCCGAGCCTGCGATCAGGCGATATTCGTATAGGCGGCATTCCAGCGCTCCGTTGTAGAGCGGTGTGCGCCGGCTGGCTTTGAGGCCGATGAGCTTCGGCAACCGCGCGTCCCCGCTGAACAGGTACGCCGTCCAGCCGGCGAAGCGTTGTTTCAGCGCGTCGCCCAGCCGCGGATAGAACGCCGCCAGTTCCGCCGCATCGGCCAGACGCACACCGTAGGGCGGGTTGCTGACGATGACGCCTGCCGGTGCAGGAGCGAAGCGCGCCAGCGCGCTGGCACGCTCGAGGACCACCGCGGCGGCGACGCCTGCCGCGGCGAGGTTCGCGCCGCAGCGGGCGACCGCCAGCGCATCGTCGTCGCTGGCGTAGATGGCCGCGGACGCGGCAGGCAGCATTCGCCGCTGCGCCGCCTGCTTGATCCGCTGCCATGTCGGCCCGTCGTACCAGGCAAGCTTCTGAAAGCCGAAAGTGCGCTTGAGGCCGGGCGCGATGTCAAGCGCGATCAACGCTGCTTCGGCCACGATCGTGCCGCTGCCGCACAGCGGGTCGAGCAACGGCACACCCGGCTTCCAGTCCGCAAGCCGCAGCAGACCAGCCGCAAGATTCTCGCGCAGGGGGGCCTCCGCCATCTCGCGACGATAGCCGCGCTTGAACAGAGGGGGGCCGGACGTGTCGAGGTAGAAGGTCGCTCGGTCCGCGGTGAGGTAGGCGTGAACGCGCACGTCGGGTCGATCCTTGCTGACGTTCGGACGTTGCCCGCAACCAGCGCGATGGCGGTCACAGACCGCATCTTTGATCCGCAGCGTCGCGAACTCCAGGCTCTTCAGCGGCGATCTCGTCGCGGCGACGTCGACGCGAAAGGTACGGTCGGCGCGAAACCAGCGCGGCCAATCGAGTTCGAATGCAAGCGTGTAGATGTCGCGCTCGTCGCGGTAGGCGCCGTCGCCGACACACCAAAGCACGCGGCTAGCCAGCCGGCTCTCGAGATTGGCGCGATAGGCGAGATCGAGCGCTCCCGTAAACCCCACGCCGCCATCGGTGGGTGCGATGTGGCCGGCGCCCAGTGCGCCAAGTTCGATTGCAAGGGCGCTCTCCAGCCCGCGTGGGCAGGGCGCGAAGTACTTTTCCACCGTAACCCTTCAGAACGGCTTGAACACGACCAGCAGCACGATGCCAACGAGCGCCGGCAAAGCGGGAATCTCGTTGATCCAGCGATAGAACGTGTCGGAGTGCCGGTTGCGATCGTGCCGAAAGGCGTGCATGAGCTTGCCGAGCCAGATATGGTGCGCGATCAGGCTGGCGACCAGCGCCAGCTTGGCGTACAGCCATCCGCCGCCCACGCCGTAGCCAAGCCAGAGCCAAAGCCCCGAGGCGACGGTCAGCACCGCGCCAGGCGTCATGATGCCGAAGAAGAGCTTGCGCTCCATCAACTTGAACCGCTCGATGCCAATGGCATCGGTCGCCAGCGCGTGATAGACGAAAAGGCGCGGCAGATAGAACAACCCGGCGAACCAGGTGACCATGAAAATGATGTGCAGCGACTTGATCCAGAGCATCGCGATCGGCTACTTCAACAGGCGCCGCCGGGTCAGGATCAGCGCGATGTAGTAGGTGACGCAGGCGTAGCCCAGAAGAACGAGAAGATGGAGCAAGACATTCTGCGGTACTTTGCCGGCGAGAAGCGGTCGCGCGATGTCGATCGCATGCGACAGCGGGAGTATTGCCGCGACGGCACGCAACGTCTCCGGCATCTGGTCGACTGGGAAGAAGACTCCGGACAGCAGGAGCATCGGCGTCTGGAACAAGGTCAGCGAATAGGTGAAGAAGTCGTAGTTGCGGGCGAGCGAGTTCATCAGCAGCCCGAAGCCGGCGAAGGTAAGGCCGACGACGAACCCCAACGGCAGCACCCAAATCGCAAGCCATGAGTGACCGAAGCCGAGCGCCATGATCACGACGAGGATAGCCAGCACCGACATCACGCTCTTCGATGCCGCCCAGATCCATTCGGCGAACACTACATCGTCGAGCGAAATCGGGGCATTGATAATCGCCTCCCAGGTCCGCTGCACATGCATGCGTGAAAATGCGGAGTACATCGCTTCGAAAGACGACGTGAACATCGCGCTCTGGCACACCATGCCGGTGCCGATAAACGCGATGTACTTCATGCCACCGATTTCGGGAATGAAGGCGCCTATGCCGTAGCCCAGGGCCAGCATGTACAGCAGCGGGTCGGCGATGTTGCCGAGCACGGAGGCGATCGCAAGCTTGCGCCACACGAGCAGGTTGCGCCGCCAGACCGGGATCCAGCGCACCGACATTTCCGGAAAGCGATACAGGGTGGCGGAGAGCATGCGTTGGCGAGAAAGCGTGCGCGAGTATAACCTGAACACCTGACGCGAGCCTGATGCATCCTGCGGCGGATAGGAGTATCTTCTCCGCCCTGCACCGTCGCTGCGGGCCTCAAATTTCGGCGCCGTGTCACGGCGGGCCGGCGCGACCACAGGTGCGCCGACGAGGGATGGCCCCGGGGTCTGGGAGGTCGATGCGTATCGCGCTTGACGATGGGTGCTGCCGGTGCGCGGCCAGGCCGGCAACGACCGTATGGACAGGGACCGCGCGCGTGGAGAACTGTGGCGAGATCCGCCTGCGGCCCATCTCGCTGACCGCTCCCGCCGCGCGGGCGGCCGCATAGTTCGACTTTCTCGGAGCGCCGATGTTTGCGGTCGCGATTCCAGGGTTTCGGCAGCTTGAACTCGCGCATCTGGTCCTGGACTTCAACGGTACGCTCGCCATCGATGGCAGGCTGATACCTGGTGTGCGCGAGGCGTTGCGCGACCTTGCCGACCGGGTCGAGATTCACGTCGTCACGGCGGACACCAGGGGTTGTGCCGGAAGCGAGCTCTCGGGATTACCGGTGAAAATGACGATCATCCCGCTCGAATCGCAGGCCGAGGCGAAGCTCGCCTACGTGCAGGAACTCGGTGCCGATCGCGTCTGCGCGATCGGCAACGGGCGCAACGACCGCAAGATGCTTGCCGCGGCAGCGGTCGGTGTCGCGCTCATTCAGCGGGAAGGGGCCGCAGGCGAAGCCCTGGCGTGCGCCGCCATCGTGGCCACCGACGTCCTCGACGCGCTGGACCTGCTGCGATATCCGACGCGCCTGATCGCCACGTTGCGCTCCTAGAAAGGGTCAGTCGCGCAGCTCCCGGCCAGTGAGCTTGATGAATAGATCCTCCAGATTTGCCGGTCGGTGAAGGTAGCGCACGCCCGGCGCGTGGGAGAGGTCGGCGAGGAGAGGCGCTGCATCACGGGCGTAGCAGAATGCAGTTTCCCCGGCGAGCTCGAGCCGATCGACGAGTTGCCGGCCTCGCGCCGCCGCCCAGGCTCGCGCTTCGTCGCCGTATACCTCGATCACCTCGGGCTCGACATGGGCGGCGATTAGCGCTCGCGGCGAATCGTTCGCGATCATCTGTCCGCGGTCGATGACTGCAAGCCGCGTGCACAACCGCTCGGCCTCGTCCATGAAGTGGGTCGTCAAGAGGATCGTCTTGCCCTGCGTGAGAAGCTGCCGCAGCCCGTCCCAGATCAGGTGCCGTGCCTGCGGATCGAGGCCAGTCGTCGGCTCGTCGAGAACCAGAAGCTCGGGATCATTGACCAGCGCGCGCGCCAGGGTAAGACGCCGCTTCATGCCGCCGGAGAGGGTCCGGATGTTGGCATCGCCTTTGGCGGCGAGGCCGGCGAACTCGAGCAGGCGCGGTATGCGCTCGTTGATCAGCGCGTCGGGCAGGCGGAAATAGCGGCCGTAGATGACCAGATTCTCGACCACCGTGAAGTCGGGATCGATGTTGTCCATCTGCGGCACGACGCCGACACGGATGCGAGCCTCGCGTGCGGCCCTCGGAACGGGTTCGCCGACCAACGTGATGGTGCCGGCGTTCGGATCGGTCAGGCCGAGGCAGCAACGCAGCGTTGTCGTCTTGCCGGCGCCGTTTGGTCCGAGCAGGCCAAAGCACTCGCCGCGGCGAATCGCAAAGTCGAGCCCGCGCACGACTTCGTTCTCGCCGTAGGACTTGCGCAGGCCTGAAACCGACAACACCGGCGCGTCGCTCGCATTCATTGCTTCCACATCCCGGTTATTGTTCGCTGCAACTGCGGCAGTCGGCCGTGAAAGAAGTGACCGCAACCGGGGAAGACAACGATGGGCAGCTGCTTGGGGCGTGCCCACGCCAGCACGTCGACGAGTGCGACAACATCGTCCTCCTCACCGTGAATCACGACGGTATCGGCGGGCAGCGTGTCGACGCGAAAACGACTCACCGCGGGCCCGACCAGCACCATCCGTTCAGGTTTGACGACAGCGGCGACACGCGCCTGCACGTAGGACCCGAACGAAAAGCCGGCCAGCACCGGTGGCGCCGCAGCCAGGCCGGTAAACTGCGTCCTGGCAAACTCAAGCGCTGCCAGGGCATCGTCGGTCTCGCCGACCCCATCGGCAAACTGCCCCTCGCTCTTGCCGGCGCCGCGGGAGTTGAACCTTACACTGGCATAGCCGAGCGCAACGAACGTCTTGGCGAGCGTCTGCGCGACCTTGTTGTCGAGCGTTCCACCCTGCAGCGGATGGGGGTGGGCGACGAGCGCGATGCCGTGGGGGCTTGCCGCAGGGACGTTGAGCGCTACTTCAAGCGCGCCGACGGGACCCGGAATCGTGGTGCGGTTTTCCCCACGCGTCAAATCTTCAGCCTTTCGACGACGTGGCCGTGAACGAGGTGCGAATCGATGATCTCGTCGATGTCATGCTTGTCGACATAGCTGTACCAGACCGCCTCCGGATAAACGACGATGACCGGGCCTTCGTCACAGCGGTCCAAACAGCCGGCCTTGTTGATGCGCACCTTGCTCTTGCCGTCGAGGCGCAATGCCTTGATGCTCTGCTTGGCGTAAGCCTGCATGTCCAGCGCGCCGTGATTGTTGCAACAGGCCTCCGGCGACTCGCGCTGGTTGCAGCAGAAAAAGACATGGCGCTTGTAATAGCTCATCGCGGTCGGCGGGCGAAATTGCGCATCCGTGACAAATTATACGCGATCACCTGGCGCGCCATGGCTTGCGCGCTGTCCCCATCCTGGCTGCCCCGCGAGCCATAGCAAATACGCGCTGGCAAGCATCGGCCAGATGACGAGCACCGCGTGCGTAAGGCGGTTGAAGTTGAGCAGATGGCCGTACGGCCAGTCGAACAGCGTGAGCGGTGCGCGCGCCCGCCACAGGTCCGGCACCAAAAGCGGCGCGACGAGGGAGGAGAGCAGTGCAATCGCGCACAGGGTCGTGCGCACCGCGCGTGGCAGCCAGATTGCGAGCATGAGGACAAGGGCGCCGGCGGCTACTCCGAGCGATGTGCCAGGTTGCAGCCAGAGCACCCAGGCCGCCGACTTGAGCAGCAGCGCGGCGGCGACCCCCTTCAATCCCAGCGCGATAGCGACCAGCACAAGTACGGCTGCCCCAAGGGTGCGCCGCTGGCGCAGGAGAAGGGCGAGAAACAAGCCCACGCCGATGACATTAAATGCGCTCTGGGCGGCTTGCAGCAAGGTGCCGGCAAGATCGGGCGCAAGTTCCAGCGATGGGTCGAATGTCGCCGCGAACAGAGGTATACCCGGATTGACCTGCGACAGCAGCCAGACGGCGAGCAACGCGAGGCCCAGGTCGCCGCTCGGGCCACCGAGGAAGGTCCGGTATCGCCACTGCGCGATGCGACCCCGCACACCCGGCGCTCGATTGAACGCGAGGGCGGCCAGCCCCCCAACGACCGCCCCCAAGGTGTTGGTCAACACGTCGACGTTACTTGCGTCGCGCGTTGGCAGGAACATCTGGGCCGATTCCATCGCCAACGAGAGCAGGGCGCCGATGCCGACCGCCGTGACCAAGCGCGCCAGCGGGCGACGTCGCGTGCCGACCTGCGCAAGCAGAAACCCAAAGGGCACGTACGCAAACACGTTCACAACGATGTCGAAGCGCGTCAGGTGCTGCGGCCAAGGCGCGATTAGAAAGAACGGAGTGTCGGGCAATGGCGCCATCCAGCCCGAGAACGGCTCCAGGCTGGCATAGACGATCATCAGTCCATAAAGGAACACTAGATACTGCGGCAGTCGGGTCGGCTGACGCCGCGTGGGCGTGGCAGGCGAGGGCATGGGCTTGCGCTTACGCTGGGCCGGCGAGCAGCTTGCGTACGACCGTCAGATGCTTGTGTTGGCCAAGAACGCTGAAGCCGGCGTCGAGGAAGAGCGACAGCGGGCCGTGGAAGTGATCGGTGTCAAGCTGGCTGTCGCCCGACCGGAAGGGGAAGGCGTCGATCAGCTTGAAACCGCGGGCCGCGAACGATTCGAGCGCCCCGCGCAGCAACGCCCGAGCGATGCCACGGCGTCTTCGCGACGGAGCGATCACGAAGCAGACGATTGCCGCCGCCTCGAATGGCTCGCAGGGCAGCGGCGTTGGCGCAATGCCGAGGCGGGCGAAGCAGTGCGGCAGCTTGTGTCGCGCCTGCGCATTCACCCAGCCGACGACGTCGGCGCCCTCAAAGGCAAGCAATCCTTCCATTTCACCGACGTTGATCCGGGCCTCCATCGTACGGCGATTGCTTTGCGCGGAAAGCGACGCCCACCGGATCGCCTTCGGCACTTGGTAGTAGCGGCAATAGCATTTTGCCCACGCTGGATTGTCGGCAAACGCCGCGCCGCGCTCATGGTCGAAGAAGCGCAGAAACTCGCCGGCGTCCTCGGGGCGCAGCGGCCTGGTGACAACCGGGGCAGCTTCCTTCATGCGACCACGTCTTTGCGCGGAGGCTTTTCCATGATCCGCAAGGCGGCGGCCATGCCCGGCGGCGCCGGCCTCAATGCTCCGGTCCCGCGGTACCCCGGGTTGCGCCAAAACGCTTGCGCGGCGGGGTTGGAAACGGCAACACCCAGGCAAAGGCATTCGATTTCCGGCCAGCCGCCGATCGCCTGCTCGATCTGCAACGCGAAGGCGCGGCCAAGCCCGCGGCGCTGCCATGGCTGCGCCAGGAGCAACAAACCGATGACGGCCCTCTCCCGGGCCGGATGGCCGCGGATGACGTCGGCGCAGCCAATCATTGCTTCTCCTGCGTACAGGCCCCAGACAAACTTATCGGCGCCGGTCTTGTCCGGAGGTAGCGCGGTCAACATGTCGTGCGCGTCGGCGTTGCCCGCGGACCGGCCCGTGACGGCCAGGTAATACGACGGGGCGGCTTCGAGCACGCCCTGCAGCGCCTGCACCTCGGTCGGTAGCCCTGTGATGAGCCTTAGGCTCAGCGGCCGGCCTTGATCTCGGTCCACATGCGATTCCGCAGGCGCCGTTGGGCCACCGTTAGATCTTTCAGCTGCTCAAGTTTTGCCGCGACTGCCTTGTCGGGAAAGATCGCCGGGTTCTTGAGAATCTCGGGCTTTATGTATTTGATCGCGTCGAGATTCGGATTGCCTGAGCCGATCAGGTTGGTGAGCTCGGCCGAGTTCTTGCCCTCAAGCATGTAGTTGATGAATTTGAGCGCTAGGTCGGGGCGCGGCGCGTCCTTGTGAATCACCATGTTGTCGACCGCGAGCACGGCGCCCTCCTTGGGCATCCCCTGCAGAATGTGGAACGGTCGCTTGGCGGCCTGCGCATCGAGGTTCGCCTGGAAGATGTCGTTGGAATAACCATGCACGAGCCAGATGTTGCCGACCGTCAGCTCCTTGATGTACGACGAGGCGTTGAACGCGGCCCAATACGGCTTGGCCTTCTCGATCACGTTCGCAGCTTCCTTCCAATGGCCCTCGTCGACGTCGTTGGCAGAGTAGCCCAGATACTTGAGCGCAGCCGCGAAAAGCTCGTTCGCGCTGTCGAGCACGGTGACTCGACCCTTCACTTTCTCCAGGTACTTCGGATCGAATATCACAGCCCAGGTGTCGGTGGGCAAGCCCAGCTCCTTCATCTTCTGGTCGTTGTAGCCGATGATCGTTGTAGACATCGCGTACGGGACCGAGTACTTGTTGCCGGGATCGAACGACGTGTTCATGTAAATCGGGTTGATGTTCTTGAGATTGGGCAACTGCGATTTGTCGAGGGGGAGCAGCTGCTTGCCGTTGATCAGTGCCTGCACCGCGTTCGACGTTGGCACCAGCAGATCGTAGCCCTTCGCGCCGGCAGCAAGCTTGGCCAGCAACTCCTCATTGTCCGAGTAATAGGTCTGCACGGCTTCGCACTTGCAGAACTCCTCGAAGCGCTTGATCGTCGCCGGCGCGATGTAGTTATTCCAGTTGTAGAGATGAAACTCGTCCTTGGCCATGGCCGGAGCGGCCAGGAGCACAGCGAACGGCAGAGCGACACACAGGGCGAGGACGCGTTTCATGCAATCACCTATTCGGAGCGGAGGAGGCTCGGCGAGAGTTTGGAAGCGATGATGATAAGCGCCAGCGTCAGCAGCATCAACAGGCTCGAAACCGCGTTGACCTCCGGCGTCACCGCGATCTTGATCATCGAGTATATCTGCAATGGCAGCGTAACCGTGCCTGCGCCGGCGGTGAAGAAAGTGATCACGAAGTCGTCGATTGACAAAGTAAATGCCATCAAGGCGCCGGCGATCACGCCCGGCATGATCAGCGGGAGGGTGATGTAGCGGAATGCATTCCACGGCGAGGCGCCGCAATCGCGTGCCGCCTCGGTCAGAGCTTCGTCCATGCCGGCCAGGCGGGCCCTGACGACGATGGCCACGAAGCCGATGCAGAACGCGATGTGCGCCAGCGCGACCGATACAAGCCCGAGCGTGAAGTTGAGCAGGACGAAAAAGATAAGCAGGCTGACGCCCATCAGGATCTCTGGAATCGCGATCGGGGCGAGCACCAGTATTGGAAGCAGGCGCGACTTGTAGCGGTACAACGCGACTCCCGCCATAGTGCCAAGCACGGTGGACACAGCGCTTGCGGTCAGGGCGATGAGGAGCGAATTGCCTGCGGCGGCAAGCATGTCCTGGTCCCGGAACAGGTGGACGTACCAGTCGAGGGTGAAGCCCACCCACTCGGCATTCAGGCGCGAGTTGTTGAAAGAATAGGCCACGACGATCAAGAGCGGGATGTATAAGAAGGCGTACCCCGCGCCGGCGGCGATCCACAGTCCGAGGGGCTGCCTACGCACGGGCTTCCTTCGCCGAGGATGGCGTGCCGAGGTTGCGGCGCCCGACCCAGGCGGCCAGGCCCGCGAGCGCCAGGGCGGCGACGGTCAGCACGATCGACAGCACACTGCCGAAAGGCCAGTCGCGCGTTTCCAGGAACTGCTGCTTGATCACGTTGCCGATAAGGCTGTCCTCCGGCCCCCCCAATATGTCGGGAATCGCGAAAATGCCGAGCGCAGGTATGAATACCAGCGCCGCGCCGGCGTACACGCCCGGAAGCGATAGCGGGAAAGTGATGCGCCAGAACCGTTGCCAAGCATTGGCGCCGAGGTCCTGCGCCGCGTCGAGCAGCGCCTGGTCGTGCTTCTCCAGGTTCGCGTATAGAGGCAACACCATGAACGGCAGATGCACATAGACTAGGCACACCAACACCGCAAAGGAGCTGAACAGCAGCGGTACCGGCTCGTGCCCGAACCAGGCCAGCACGCCATTGACCGTTCGCGCCAGGGCGGCGTTGGGGCCCAGAATGATCATCCAGGCGTACACGCGGATGAGGAAATTGCTCCAGAACGGCAGAATAACCAGCAACAACAGAAGGTCACGATAGCGTTGGGGGCTTTTGGCAACCAGCGCGGCGAGTGGGTACGCGAGCGCCAGGCAGAACAGCGTCGTGAACAGCGCATACCACACCGATTTGAGGAAGATCTGCGCGTAAACCGCGTCGGTGAAAAAGCGCGCGTAGCTGTCGAGGTTGAGATCGATCTTGCCGCCCTCGAAAAGCGGCGCCAGGCCGCCGAATTCGCCGGGGCTGCGAAACGACGCCAGCACCATGATCAGCGACGGGATGGCGAAGAACAGCAGCAGATAAAGGACTGGCGGGCCGCTCACGAGCCACCTGGCGAAGCGCGACGGGGCTGCTGCCGAACGCGCTTTCGGCTTGGTGTTCATTCTTCGATGAAGTGGCCCGCGTCGACTGCCCAACTCAGTTCGACCGCGTCGCCGACTTCGAAGAACTTGGCCCCGCCACTCTGGGAATTGGCGAGAAGCGCTTCGATGCGTACGCCGCCTGGCGTGGCGATCTTGTACACGGTCACGTCGCCCAGGTAGAGGAGGTCCGCGACCGTGCCGCGAAAGTGGTTGTCGGCGATGTCGACGGAGGTGGCGTGAATGCGAATCTTTTCCGGTCGCAGCGCGATCGTGCCGGGGCGACCGGGCGGTAGCTTCGAGTCGGTCGCGATGCGCACGGGGCCGAGCGCGGGAATGCCGAGGGTGACGACGCCATCGCCACCGGCCGTGACGGGGCCGGAAAACAGGTTGCACTGGCCGATGAAGTCAGCCACGAAGCGCGTGCGCGGAAAGCCATAGATCCGCGACGGTTCATCGAGCTGCTCGACGCGGCCCTTGTTCATCACGGCTATGCGATGCGAGAGCGCCAGCGCCTCGGTCTGGTCATGCGTCACATAAACGAACGTAATGCCGACCTCCTTTTGCAGGTTAATGAGCTCGAGCTGCATCTCCTCACGCAGCTTCGCATCGAGCGCGGCCAGCGGCTCGTCGAGCAGCAGCACGGTCGGATGCGTGACCAAGGCCCGGCCGATCGCCACGCGCTGCTTCTGGCCGCCGGAGAGTTCGTGTGGATAACGCTTGCCGAAGCCCTGCAGGCGCACGTCTTCCAGGGCCGCGGCGATCTTGGCAGGGATCTCGGCAGCAGGAGTCTTTGCCATCTGCAACGGAAAGGCGACGTTGCCTTCCACTGTCATGTGCGGGAAGAGCGCGTAGCTCTGGAAGACCGTGCGGACGGGGCGCTGCTCCGGCGGACGGCCAGCAAGGTCTTCCCCGTTGAGCAGGACGCGACCGCCGTCGGGGAGATCGAAACCCGCGATCATTCGCAGCAGCGTCGTCTTGCCGCATCCGGAGGGGCCGAGCAAGGTGAAGAACTCGCCGGCCTCGATGCCGATATTAACGTTGTCGACCGCAGTGAAATCGCCGAAGCGGCGGGTGACGTTCTGAATCTCGAGCAGCGCCATTGGCAGCCGCGACCCCCTGGCGTAATCGGCCGATTGTAGCAAAATAACCGGGGTTTACGCCTTCACGGATTGCCCGATGCGATTACACATGCTACTGATGCTGATGGGCGCGCTCGGTTTGGCGGCCGGCGCGGAAGAGCCGCGCAGTTATCAACTCGACCCGTTTACGCAGGCAACCGACGGTTTTGCGAGTTGCCCGAGCGCGAAGCCGCCCGTGCTCACGGAGCAGGAGATGCGCGTGCAGGCGCATGAGCGCGCCGAGCGCGGGACTTCGTGCTGCCTGGCCGGAACCTGCGAATGCGGCGGGGCGTACAAGCGCGATCCGGAGATCAACGATCGCGTCGCTGCGGCCATTCGTAGCGACAAGCGATTTCGCGACACGAGCGTATGGGTGACGACGATGCGCAAGTTCGTCACGCTGCAGGGTTGCGTGCGGAGCGGGTCGCAAAGAAAGGCGCTCGAGCGCCTGGCAAAAAGTCAGCCGGACGTGGCGATCGTCTGGAACGAAACGACCGTCGGCGTGAAAAAATAGTTGCCGCGGCCGCAGGAGCGCTTCGCGCTCAGCCAGGCGGCCGAATACGGAAGCGAAATGACGCCGGGCAGCGTCAACTCGATCCGGGGGTCTTGACGCCGAGGGCGGACAGCATCTCCAGCGGCACCGGAAAGACGATGGTCGAGCTCTTGTCGCCGGCAATATTGCCAAGCGTCTGCAGATAACGCAGCTGCATCGCCTGTGGCTGCTGCGCGAGCATTTGCGCCGCCTGCAGCAGCTTTTCCGAAGCTTGCAGCTCGCCTTCCGCGTGGATGATCTTGGCGCGCCGCTCGCGCTCCGCCTCCGCCTGGCGGGCGATTGCCCGCACCATCGACTCGTTGAGATCGACCTGCTTGATCTCCACGGTCGACACCTTGACGCCCCAAGCGTCGGTTTGGGTGTCGAGCACCCGCTGGATGTCGAGGTTGAGCTTTTCCCGCTCGGAGAGCAACTCGTCGAGGGCGTGCTTGCCGAGGACCGCACGCAGGGTGGTCTGCGCGAGTTGGCTCGTCGCCTCGAGAAACTTCGCGACCTGAATTACGGACTTGGCCGGGTCCACGACGCGGAAATACACGACCGCGTTGACCTTGACCGAGACGTTGTCGCGGGTAATCACGTCCTGGGGAGATACCTCCATCACGATCGTGCGCAGGTCGACGCGCACCCACTGCTGAACGCCGGGAATGATCAGGATCAGACCAGGGCCTTTCACCTTCCAGAACCGGCCGAGCATGAACACGACGCCGCGCTCGTATTCACGCAGGATGCGGAACGAGAGGAGGATCAGCAGGACGATGAAGACGAAGAAACCGCCGAATCCCATTCCGAAGATCATGGTTACCCCCCTGCGCCTTCGTTGAGCGGCATCACGGTCAGCACTAGGCCGTTGCGGGCCGTGACTCTAACGTCCTGCCCGCGCTTGAGCGGGACCGGGCTCCTCACATGCCATTGCTCGCTTCGGATGCGGGCCCAGCCTTCCGTTCCGGTGTCTTCGAGCACGACCCCGACGCTGCCGATCAGCTCTTCGTGGCCCGTGACGACGGGTCTGCGGCGTGCCCTGAGCGCGACCCCGCCGACGAGGATGATGAACGAGGCAGACAGAAGGGCAAGCGAGCCAATCAGCCAGTAGGGAACGCCGAACCCGGGCACATCGGTGTCGATGAGCATGACCGCGCCGATGACAAAGGCGATGATCCCGCCTACGCCGAGTGATCCGTAACTGGGCAGAAATGCCTCCGCAATCAGGAACCCGAGGCCCAGCAGCACCAGCGTCAGCCCCGCGTAGTTCACCGGCAGCATGTTCAGCGCGAACAGTCCCAGGCACAGGCAGATCGCCCCTACGACACCCGGCAGGACGAATCCCGGGTTGGAAAACTCGAAGAACAGCCCGTAGACGCCCAGCATCATCAGGATCAAGGCAACGCTGGGGTCGGTGATCACGGCGAGAAACCGACTCTTCCAGTCGGGCTCAACGGTAAGCGCCACGACCCCGGCCGTGGCGAGCACGCGTGTGCCGGCGGCGGTTGTCACCTTGCGGCCGTCGAGCTTGGCGAGCAAATCCGGCACGTCACGCGCGGTCAGGTCGATGACGTTCTGCGCCAGCGCTTCGTCCGCCGACAGGCTTACCGCTTCGCGCACCGCGCGCTCTCCCCATGCCGCATTGCGCCCGCGCAGCTGTGCGAGCCCGCGAATGTACGCCGCCGCATCATGCGTTTGCTTCCTGGTCAGCGTGTCCTGCGGAACCGGTGCTTCCTCTGCGGTCTTGGCCTTGTTCTTCTCGGCCGGTCGCGGTTGCTCTGCCGAGGGTGCGGGTGAGGGCATCCCGATCTGCACCGGCGTGGCGGCACCGAGGTTGGTTCCGGGCGCCATCGCCGCGATATGACTGGCGTAGAGAATGTAGGTCCCGGCGCTCGCGGCGCGCGCGCCGCTGGGGCCGACGAACACCGCAACCGGAACCGGCGAGGCTAGGATTGCTTTGATTATCTCGCGCATCGAGGTGTCGAGGCCGCCCGGCGTGTCCATCTGCAGCACCACGAGTTGCGCGCTCTCGTGTTCGGCACGCGCCAGGCCGCGGGTCACGAAGTCGGCGCTGGCCGGCCCGATTGCGCCCGAAAGCGGCAATACCATCACCGCCGCGGGCGCAGCGTTGGCCGCGCCCGCGGCGATTGCGAGCCACGTCCAAATGACTACCAGCTTCACCATCTTCACGCGAACCGCTCCGCGGAATCCGGCAGGATGTTGATTATTGCAGAAAACGCGCGCACCTGCGTGCCGGTTGCCTGAAGCGTGGCGCCGCCCCGACGCATGCCCACCGCCGGCCTACCAGGAACGCCAGATAAGAATGGCGATCAGGCCAGCCAGCAGCACGGCCACGGCCGCAAGCCAGCGGTTGCCGGCGCGTTGCGCAGCGGCGATCTCCTTTAGGACCAGATCCGACCCGGCTGCCGGCGCGGAAAGCTTTTGGTATATCAGCCGCGGCAATCGCGGCAGTTCCGTGACAAGGAAGGGCGCCTCCTCGCGCAGCCGACGCTCGAGCGCCCGCAAGCCCACCTGGTCCTCCATCCAGCGCTCGAGGAAGGGCTTGGCGGTTACCCAAAGATCCAGGTTAGGGTCGAGCTGCCTCCCGAGGCCTTCGACATTGAGCAGCGTCTTTTGCAGCAGTACGAGCTGCGGCTGGATCTCGACATTGAAGCGGCGCGACGCACGGAACAGCTGGACCAGTACGCGAGCGAGCGAGATTTCCTTTAGAGGCCGATCGAAAATTGGCTCGCACACCGCACGAATTTCGCTCTCCAGTTCGTCGACTCGCGTTTCAGGCGGCACCCACCCGGACTCGATGTGCGCAGTGGCTACACGGTGGTAGTCGCGACGGAAGAAGGCGAGAAAATTCTGTGCCAGGTAGCTCTTGTCGGTCTCCGAAAGGGTGCCCATTATGCCGAAGTCGAGGGCAATGTACTTGCCGAAGGCGGCCGGACTGTTGGCGACAAAGATATTGCCCGGATGCATGTCGGCGTGGAAAAAGCCGTCGCGGAATACCTGCGTGAAGAAGATTTCGACACCGGCGCGGGCAAGTCGCGGAATGTCGATGCCTTCGGCCTTCAACCGCTCGACATGGCTGATAGGAATGCCGGTCATGCGTTCCATCACCATGACTTCGGTATTGCACCAGTCCCAGTAGACCTCCGGAATGAGCAGCAACGACGAATGCAGAAAGTTGCGTCGCAGCTGCGAGCAGTTGGCCGCCTCGCGCCCGAGATCGAGCTCGTCGTGAATGGTCTTGGTGAACTCCGCCACCACTTCGTGCGGCTTAAGGCGCTTTCCGTCCGACCACAGCTTCTCGACCAGCCACGCGCCCATCTGCATGAGAGCGAGATCCTTCTCGATCGTCGCCGATATATTCGGCCGCAATACCTTGACCGCGGCCGGCGTGCCGTCGGGTAGCTCCGCAAGATGCACCTGCGCCACCGAGGCGCTCGCGACTGGCTCGCGTTCGAACGCCTTGAAGACCTCGTTGACCGGTTTGCCGTAGACGCGGACCAGGGTGGCGATCACTTGCTCGGTCGGAAACGGCGGCACGCGATCCTGCAGCTTGGCGAGTTCCTCGGCGATGTCGGGGGGCAAAAGATCGCGCCGGGTCGAAAGCACCTGGCCGAACTTGACGAAGATAGGCCCGAGATCTTCCAGGGCCAGGCGCAGGCGTACCGCGCGTGGCGCCGACGTGTCACGCCAGAACGTGAGCACGCGGGCGGTGGGGCGCAGCCAGCGGAACCGCTCGTGGCCGAGCAGGAACTCGTCGAGCCCGTACTTGAGCGCGATCAGCCAGATTTTTGCGAGCCGGAACCAGCGCATGCCCGAGATTGTAAGGTATGCGTTTGACGCGCTCGCGCCGAGCGCGTAGATTCCGATCGGCCCGCCCGGGCCGGCGGCACCGTCGCGCCAATCATGCCCTCGTTCGCATTTCGCTCCTGGCCGGCAAGCCGGCTCAATACCGCCATGCGATCGGAGAGGGTATCCATCGGGCCATGGTCGAGACCCTCGCGGTGCCCGAGCACGACCGCTTCCAGATCATCACCGAGCACGGTGCCGAAGGGCTAGTCTACGATCCGAGCTATCTGGGCATCAACCGAACCGATGACGTCGTGCTGGTGCAGATCACGTTAAGCGCGGGGCGCAAGCCGAAGCAGAAACGAGACTTCTTCGCCCGCGCAGCGGAGCTGCTGGCGCAGGATCCGGGCCTCAAGCCGCGGAATCTGGCTCAACCTCGTCGAAGTCGCCTGGGAGAACTGGTCCTTCGGCGAAGGCAAGTCACAGTATACGGAGTGACGGCGCTCCTCTGCGACGGCGGGACCCAGCACTAGAATGACGTGATGGCATTCAGGCTCGCCGCGCCGTCCCGCTCTCCGCACCCGGTCGTCTTCCTGGTCCTCATCCTCCCCTTCGGAGTGATGGCGGGCTACCTCACCGTAACGATTGTCTATCTGCTCACCCAGGCGGGCGTTCCGGTCGAGGAGGCCGCAGCGCTCGTGGCGATGAGCTACATCCCGCACACTTGGAAATTTGCCTGGGCGCCGCTTGCCGACACGACCCTGTCGCGCAAGACGTGGTATCTGCTCGCCGCCGGGGTGAGCGCGCTGGGGATCTACGCCACCGGCGCCATTCCCGCCGCTGGCGACTGGCTGCCCCTGCTCACCGTCGTGGTGTTGATCTCCAATGTCGCGGTGACCTTTCTCGCCATGGCAGTCGAGAGTCTGATGGCCTACGGCTCCCCGGACGAGACCAAGGGCCGCGCGGCAGGCTGGTTCCAGGCCGGCAATCTCGGCGGCCTGGGTCTCGGTGGCGGTGCGGGGCTGTGGATGGCGCAGCATCTCCCCGCGCCCTGGATGGCGGGCGCCGTGCTGGCGGCGGCATCTTTCGCCTGCTGCGCCGCAGCCCTGTTTGTTGCCGAGCCGCCGCGCGCCCCGCGCGCGGCAAAGTATTACCAGGCGCTCGCCGACGTGGCCAAGGATCTTTGGCGTGTCGCCCGATCGCGCCGCGGTTTCCTCGGTCTGCTGATCTGCTTTCTGCCGATCGGTACGGGCGCCGCGTCGAACCTCTGGTCCGCGCTCGCCGGCGACTGGCATGCAAGCGCGGAAACGGTTGCCCTGGTTACCGGAGTGCTGAGCGGCATCGTTTCGGCGGCGGGCTGCCTTGCGGGCGGCTATGCCTGCGACCGCATGGACCGCAAGGCGGCGTATGCGCTCTATGGCGTGCTGATGGCAGCTTGTGCCGTTGCGATGGCTCTTGCGCCGCGCAGCGAGCCGATGTACGTCGCGTTCACGTTGCTTTATTCCTTCATGAACGGGCTCACCTACGCGAGCTTCTCTGCTGTCGCGCTGGAAGCGATCGGCCTCGGCGCCGCGGCCACCAAATACAATTTGTTCGCGTCCTTATCCAACATCCCGATTGCCTACATGACATGGGTTGACGGATGGGCTGCTGCGCGCTGGGGCGCGGGAGGGATGCTGTATCTTGAAGCGCTGGTGGGGGTGCTCGCGCTGCTGGCGTTTGTGGCCGTGGCAGCGCTGAGCTCGGCGCCTCGGGCGCATGCGACATGGCCGGGTGCCCGTTGACGCCGCTCGGTCCGCCGTCGACGCCGATTTTTCGCCTGGTCGCCGACCCCATCGGCGCCGCAACGCTAGCGGGGGGCGCGCTTGGTTCTTCCGCTACCTTGCCGCGGTGGCGGGCTGGAAGCGACGGGGCCGGTCGAGTGGGCGAGCCCATCGATGCGCAGTGCCAGCGCATCCACGCGCTCGGCCAGCGCGGCGATTTCGGCAGCGACTACACGGGCCTCGGCGGCGCCCACGGCGAACTGCGCTTCGTCGCCGAGGTAATTCGCGATGCTGTCTCCGAAGCGCTGGGCTGCGTAGCCCGGAAGTGCCAGCAATCGGCGCCCGAGGTCGGCGACTCTCTGCCCTGCGACCGGGCCGAATGCCTTGGCGCACAGGCTCTCCACGAACCAGGGGAGCGTCAGGGCAAGTTCGCGCAGTGTGGCGGCCAGCGCGGTGTCACCCTCGGCGGCGACCAGCTCGCCCCAGCGTTCGGGCTGGGTAAGCAGAGCCGGGAGCCGCAACGCTCGGATGGTCAGCCTCAGATCGGGAGCGGCCTCACTTTCGCGCAGGCGCCCGTCGCCATCGATGGCGAAGGCTTGGCTTGCCGGGCCAATCTGGACACGCACGGCGCGACCGGCATGGCCGGCGAGCTTCGCGCGGGCCCAGTGCTCGCGCTCCAGCGCCCGGTTCGCTATATCGACTGCAGAAAGCACGCCGCCCCTAGAAGACGTAGCCGCGGTGCAAGGCAACGACGCCAGCCATCAGATTGAACCACTCCACGCGGTCGAATCCCGCCTTCTGCATCAGGTCCCGGAGGGTTGGCTGGTCGGGGTGCATGCGGATCGATTCGGCGAGATAGCGGTAACTCGCCTCGTCGCCGGCGACGAGCTTGCCGAGGCGCGGCAGGACGTTGAAGCTATACCAGTCGTAGAGGGGCTGGAAAGGCTCCGCCACCTTGCTGAATTCGAGGATCAGGGCAACGCCGCCGGGCCGCAAAATGCGGCGCATTTCGGCAAGCGCAACATCCTTGCGCGTGACGTTGCGCAGCCCGAATCCGATGCATACGCAGTCGAAGCTCCGCGCGGGGAACGGCAGCGCTTCGGCATTGCACTGGACCGCCGGCACGAGGCGGCCTTCGTCCAGCAGCCGGTCGCGTCCGGCACCGAGCATGGCCGCGTTGATGTCGGTCAGAATGACCCGGCCCGTCGGCCCGACGCGGTCGGCGAACAGCCGCGCCAGATCGGCGGTGCCGCCGGCCACATCGAGGACCTCACTCCCGGCGCGGGCACCGCTCGCGGCCACCGTGAAGCGCTTCCAGGCGCGATGCAGCCCCCCCGACATCAGGTCGTTCATGAGGTCGTATTTCGCCGCTACCGACTCGAACACGCCGCGCACGCGCCGCGCCTTGTCTTCCGCAGGTACTCGCTCGAAGCCGAAATCGGTCGTTTCACCCATCGCCGTGCCCGGCGCTTCGGCGTTCAGCCGTGATGACCGCAGGCGTGGGCCGGCGCGGCGGTCGGGGCGTTCGGATCGGGGTCGCGGCTCGCGCCGGCCGCGGCGAGCCGCGCAAGATAGCGCTGCCAGAGTTCCTGCTGCCGGGACCCCAGATCGTACAGATACTCCCAGGAGTAGATGCCGGTATCGTGGCCGTCGGAAAACTTCGGCCGGATGGCATAGTGGCCAATCGGCTCGACCTCCAAGATGCCGACCTCGCGCTTGCCGGCCTGGAGCGTTTCCTGCCCGGGACCGTGTCCGCGAACCTCAGCTGACGGCGAATATACGCGGAGGTACTCGTAGGGCATGCGGAACTTCGTGCCGTCGGCAAAGCTCAGCTCCATCGCGCGCGAGGCCTGATGAAGCTTGATCTCCGTGGGAATCGGTGTGTGGGGTTCGAGGCCGGCCATGCGGGTCGTCTCCCCGAATTCGGGTGGAACAATAGGCTACCACACCGCGCACGGCGGCGGCGGCCGCCCCGCACGGCTACGTCTGGACGATGTCCATGTTGCCGATGCCGGCCATCACGTTGCGGTTCTTGGCGTCCTTGCCGTGCAGCTTGATCTCGAGGCGCAGGTCGTTGAGCGAGTCGGCATTGCGCAGCGCATCCTCGTAGCTGATCATGCCGGCCTCGTACAGGTCGAACAGCGCCTGGTCGAAGGTTTGCATGCCGAGCTCGCGCGATTTCTTCATGATCTCCTTGATGCCGGATACGTCGCCCTTGAAGATGAGGTCCGAGATCAGCGGCGAGTTCAGCATCACCTCCACCGCCGGCACGCGCCCACGGCCGTCGCGACGGGAGATCAACCGTTGCGCGACAAACGCGCGGATGTTCAGCGACAAGTCCATGAGGAGCTGCGCGCGGCGCTCCTCGGGGAAGAAGTTGATGATGCGGTCGAGAGCCTGGTTGGTGCTGTTCGCGTGCAGCGTCGCCAGGCACAGATGGCCGGTTTCTGCGAACGCAATGGCGTAGTCCATGGTGTTGCGGTCGCGGATTTCGCCGATCAGGATCACGTCCGGGGCCTGGCGCAACGAATTCTTGAGCGCGATTTCCCAGCTGTCGGTGTCCACGCCAACCTCGCGCTGGGTCATGATGCAGTTCTTGTGCTCGTGCACGAACTCGATCGGGTCTTCGATGGTGATGATGTGGCCGTAGCTGTTTTCGTTCCGATATCCGAGCAGCGCGGCCATCGACGTCGATTTGCCGCAGCCGGTGGCACCGATGAACATCATGATGCCGCGCTTGCTCATGCAAACATCCTTGAGCACCGGCGGCAGGTTCAACTCCTCGAATGTCGGTATGACGACGTTGATGGTCCGCATCGCCATGCCGACACGACCCTGCTGCACGAACGCGTTACAGCGAAAGCGGCCGATTCCGGGCGGGGCTATGGCGAAGTTGCATTCCTTGGTCGATTCGAACTCCATCGCCTGCTTGTCGTTCATCACGCTGCGCACCAGCTCGATGGTATGCTGCGGCGTGAGCGCAGTCTTTGACACCGGCGCGATTTTGCCGTCAATCTTGAGCGCCGGCGGGAAGCCGGCGGTGATGAACAGGTCCGAGCCCTTCTGCTTGACCAGCAAATCGAGCAGCTCGTGGATGAACTTGGTGGCGGTTTCGCGTTCCATGAAGCGACTCCCAGGACGGTGCGACTACCCGCCGAAAAGGTCCTTGTTGACGGCGCGGGCCCGCGCCTCGGCAAGCTGAATTTGGTTGCGCCGGACCAGCTCGGTAAGGCATTGGTCCATCGTCTGCATGCCGGCCGTCTGGCTCGTTTGAATGACCGAGTACATCTGTGCGACCTTGTTTTCCCGGATCAGGTTGCGGATCGCCGGCGTGCCCATCATGATCTCCCACGCCGCCACGCGGCCCTGGCCATCCTTGGTCTTGAGCAGCGTCTGCGAGATGACCGAGACCAGCGACTCGGACAGCATCGCCCGTACCATGTCCTTTTCCGCCGCAGGGAACACATCGATGATGCGGTCGATGGTCTTGGCAGCTGAGCTTGTATGCAGCGTGGCGAAGACAAGGTGGCCCGTTTCGGCTGCCGTCAGAGCCAGGCGGATCGTCTCCAGGTCACGCATTTCGCCGACCAGGATGTAGTCGGGGTCTTCGCGCAGCGCCGCACGCAGCGCGTTGGCGAACGAAAGCGTGTGCGGCCCGATTTCGCGCTGGTTGACCAGGCACTTCTTCGACTCGTGCAGAAACTCGATCGGGTCCTCGATGGTGAGAATGTGCCCGTACTCGTTCTGGTTGACGTGGTCGGTCATGGCTGCCAGCGTCGTTGACTTGCCCGAGCCGGTCGGGCCGGTACACAGGATCAGGCCCCGCGGGCGCGTGGTCATGTCCGCGAACGACTTCGGCGTGGCAAGCTCCTCGAGCGAGAGGACCTTCGACGGGATGGTCCGGAATGCCACGGCCGCGCCGCGCTGCTGGTTGTAGGCGTTGACGCGGAAGCGAGCGAGGTTGGGGATGCCAAACGAGAAGTCGCATTCGAGCATCTCTTCGTACATCTTGCGCTGCGCGTCGCTCATGATGTCGTACACCATGGCGTGCACGTCCTCATGCTCCATCGGCGGCAGATTGATCCGCCGGATGTCGCCGTGGACCCGGATCATCGGCGGCAGGCCCGCGGAAAGGTGCAGGTCCGAAGCCTTGTTCTTGACCGCGAATGCTAAGAGTTCGGCAATGTCCATTTATAATCCCTGCCGAAGCGCCGCAGCGGGGCAAAGTGGGCCCGCCGCGGCAAGCCTTGGCGGTCCTGTTCACCCGGGTAGGAGTTGTGGGTTACACCCGCTGCTCGCTATGCCGGCGTCATGTGATTATGAGCCTAGACGAGAAGGCGTGGCAAGCAGTCCGATCCAGGATCGCTCTTGCGGCACGGCGAGCGGGGCGTGACCCGGCGACGGTCGCGTTGCTCGCGGTGACCAAGGGTCAGCCGGCGGCGGCCGTGCGCGCGGCCTACGCGTTGGGCCAGCGGGCATTCGGTGAGAATTACGTGCAGGAGTGCCTTGCCAAGGCCCGGCTGCTCGCGGAGCTTCCCGGCATCGAGTGGCACCTGATAGGGCCCCTGCAAAGCAACAAGGCGCGGCTTGCGGCCGCAAGCTTCGCTTGGGTACAGAGCATCGATCGGCTGAGGATCGCCGAGCGGCTCGCCGCCGGGCGCGACGCGCAAGCGGGCCCGCTCAACGTCTGCGTGCAGGTCAACCTCAGCGGCGAGGCGAGCAAGAGCGGAGTGGCTCCGGACGCGGCACTGGCGCTCGCGCGCGCGATCGCGCCACTGCCGCGAATCGCCTTGCGTGGGTTCATGGGCATCGCGGAGGCGACGACCGACAGTGCGCGACAGCGCGCCCAGTTTCAGCTGCTGCGCGAGCTGTTCGATGCCGCGCGCGCTGGCGGGCTCGCGCTCGACACGTTGTCGATGGGCATGTCGGCTGACCTCGAGGCCGCAATCGCCGAGGGTGCGACGCTGGTCCGGCTCGGCACCGCGCTCTTCGGCGAAAGAATGGCCACCACGACCGAGGACACGGCAGCGTGAACATCACGATCATCGGCGGGGGCAACATGGCTCGCGCGCTGCTGGGGGGGCTTATCGCCCGCGGCCATGGTTCGGATGCGCTGGCGGTGGTCGAGATCGACGCCGAGGCGAGGGCAACGGTGGCGGCGCGCTTTGGTGTGGCAACGTTCGCCGCGATCGAGCCGGCTGCGGTCGCTCGTGCCGACGTCATTGTCGTTGCGGTCAAGCCGCAGCAGGTCCGCAGCGTGGCGCGCGAGCTGGCGACGTTGCTCAAGCGGCAGGTCGTGCTGACGATCGCCGCCGGCGTCCGACTCGCCGATCTTTCCCGCTGGTTGCTGGGCTATCGGCGTCTCGTGCGCGCGATGCCCAATACGCCGGCGTTAATCGGCGCGGGAATCACCGCGTTATACGCGCTTGCCGGCGTCGACAGCGAAGGTCGCTCGCGCGCCTCGGCGGTGCTCGAGGCGGTCGGCAGCACGCTCTGGTGCGAGCACGAAGACGAGCTCGATGCGGTGACCGCCGTTTCGGGCAGTGGCCCGGCCTATGTCTTCTACTTTCTCGAGGCGCTGGAATACGCCGCGCGGGAACTCGGATTCACGCCGGTCGAGGCGCGGCGCCTCGCCTACGCCACTTTCTCGGGGTCGATCCGCCTGGCCGAGCAGAGCGACTCCGAGCCGGCACTGTTGCGCGCCCAGGTAACGTCGAAGGGCGGCACGACCGAGCACGCGATCGCCCAGCTCGACCAGGCCGCGGTCAAGGCCGCCATTGTCGCCGCGGTCAAGGCGGCCGCCGCGCGCGCGAAGGAACTCGGTGAAATCCTTGGCGATGAGACGTAATGCTCTACGACGCGGCGCGTTTCCTGATCAACATCACCTTCGGCCTGCTTGTGTACGCCGTGCTGTTGCGCTTTCTCATGCAATGCCTGCGTGCACCGTTTCGCAACCCGCTGGGCGGTGCGGTGAGCGCCCTTACCGACTGGGCGGTGAAGCCGCTGCGCAGGATCCTCCCGGGCTACCGAGGCTACGACTGGGCATCGCTCGTGGTCGCCTGGCTTCTGCAGGCGCTGTGGCTGGCGGCGCTCATGGCACTGGGGAATGCGCTGGTCTCCGGCAGCCTCGCGGGCCTGATCGCGGCGCTCGCCGTCGTCAAACTGATCCGGGCGCTGCTCTGGATCGTGATCGGCACCGTGTTCGTTCAGGCACTGCTGTCCTGGATCGCGCCGGACGGGCCGCTGGCAGGGGTGCTCAACGCGCTTACCTTCCCGCTTCTGACCCCTGTGCGGCGCATCATCCCGCCGCTCGGAGGCGTGCTCGACCTCTCGCCGCTTATCGTCATCGTGCTGGCACAGTTGGTGTTGATTCTGCCGGTGGCATGGCTGGAACAAACCATTGTCCAGATCCTCCGTTGAGAGGGCGCATGCGCATGCCTGGCGCAGCGTCGCCCCCGATGGGTCGCTGACGCTCGCGATTCACGTCCAGCCGAACGCGAAGCGCAGCGAGGTCACGGGCGTGCGCGGCGACACGGTGAGGATCCGTTTGGCCGCGCCGGCAGTCGAAGGCAAGGCCAACGTCGCGTTGATCGCCTTGTTAGCCGCTGCGTTCGGCGTGCCTGAGCGGGCGGTAACGCTGGTTCGGGGTGAAAAAAGTCGGCGCAAGATCGTGCGCATTACAGCGCCCGTGCAACGACCGGACCGGGACTGGGGCGACTGACGGACTAGCGGGCGAGGGCGTTGGCCAGGCGAACGAAGTCGCCCACCGCAAGCGTCTCCCCGCGGGCGCCCGGAATCACGCCCGCCCGCTCGAGATCCTGGGGTGTCGCCCACCGCTGCAATGCATTGCGCAGGGTCTTGCGCCGCTGCCCGAAGGCGGCGGCGACGACCTCCGCGAACAGTGCCTCGTCGACAATCGGCGGCCGGGCGGCGCCCAGCGGCGCAAGGCGCGCCACCGCGGATTCGACCTTCGGCGCGGGGCGGAACGCCCCGGGCGGCACGCTGAACAGCCGCTCGACGCGAAAGCGCGCCTGCAGCATGACGGTGAGCCGCCCGTATTCTGGCGTCGCCGGCGCCGCAGCCATCCGCTGCACCACTTCCCGCTGCAGCATGACGGTCACGTCGCGCAGGCGGGCGTCGCAGCGCAACAGGTGAAACAGCAGGGGCGACGAGATGTTGTACGGCAAGTTGCCGATCACCCGCAGCTCGGTGCCCAGAGTCGCGAAGTCGAAACTCAGCGCGTCGACGTTATGGATGGTCAGACGATCGCCGGGAAATTCGCCGGCGATGCGCGCCGCGAGATCGCGGTCGATCTCGATGACGGTGAGCCGCCTGACCCGCTCCAGCAAGGGACGCGTTAGCGCTCCGAGCCCTGGCCCGATCTCGACCATGTTGTCGTCGCGTCGCGGATTCACGGCGGCGACAATGCGGTCAACGTAGTGGCTGTCAACCAGGAAGTTCTGTCCAAACCGCTTGCGCGCGGCGTGGCCGCGAATGGGGGTCAGATTCGACTTTCCCACCGGAGTGGCGAAGACCGGCTGCAGCACGACAAGGAGAACCTGACCCTAGTTCCAGTCCAGGATGACCTTGCCACTTTGGCCGGAAAGCATCGTCGCAAATGCCGCCTCGAACTGTTCGGCGAGGAAGTGGTGCGTGATGATCGGAGACAGGTCGAGGCCGCTCTGCAGCATAGCGACCATCTTGTACCAGGTCTCGAACATTTCGCGACCATAGATTCCTTTGATCTCCAGGCCCTTGAAAATGACCTGGTTCCAGTCGATCGCCATCTGCGCCGGCGGAATGCCGAGCAGAGCCACCTTGCCACCGTGGTTCATGTGCTCGAGCATGTCGGAAAAGGCCTGCGGCACGCCGGACATCTCCATGCCGACATCGAAACCTTCGGTCATCCGCAGGTCGGACATGACCTCGCGCAGGTGCTCGCGATCGACGTTGACCGCGCGAGTTGCGCCCATGCGCAGGGCGAGCGCGAGGCGGTAGTCGTTGACGTCGGTAACGACGACGTGACGCGCGCCGACGTGGCGTGCGATCGCGCCCGCCATGATCCCGATCGGACCGGCGCCTGTGATGAGCACGTCCTCTCCGACCAGATCGAACGACAGGGCGGTGTGGGTCGCGTTGCCGAACGGATCAAAGATCGCGGCCAGATCATCCGATATGTCGTCCGGGATTTTGAACGCGTTGAACGCCGGAATCACAAGGTATTCGGCGAACGCGCCTTCACGGTTGACGCCGACGCCTACGGTGTTGCGGCACAGGTGGCGGCGGCCGGCACGGCAGTTGCGGCAGTAGCCACAGGTGATATGGCCTTCGCCCGAAACACGGTCACCGACTTTGAAGCCGCGCACTTCCTGCCCGATCTCGACGATTTCGCCGACGTACTCGTGCCCGACTTGCATCGGAACCGGTATGGTCTTCTGCGCCCAGTCGTCCCAGTTCCAGATGTGCACGTCCGTGCCGCAGATCGCCGCCTTGCGAATGCGGATCATGACGTCGTTGTGGCCGACTTCGGGTTTCTTGACCCGGGTCAGCGTCAGGCCGGGCGCCCGTTCGATTTTTGCCAGAGCCTTCATCTGCAATGCCCCATGGTTCAGCCGATGATGCCGAGCGCCTTGCCGACCTTGGCAAAGGCCGCCACCGCCTGGTCGATTTGCTCGCTCGTGTGCGCGGCACTCATCTGGGTTCGAATGCGTGCTTTGCCCTTCGGCACGACCGGATAGGAGAAGCCGATCACGTAGACCCCCTCCGCGAGCAAGGCGTCCGCCATACGGGTCGCGAGCGCCGCATCGCCCAGAATGACCGGAATGATCGGATGCTCTCCAGCCACCAGGTCGAAGCCCAGCCCGGTCATCGCCCGGCGGAAGCGCTCACCATTGGCCCGCACGCGTTGGCGCAAGACGGCGCCTTCGGCGCCAGCCAGGAGCTCGAGCACCCGGAGCGAGGCGCTGGCGATGGATGGCGCCAGGGTATTGGAGAAAAGGTACGGGCGCGAACGCTGCCGCAGCAGCGCCACCAAGTCCCTCCGGCCAGCGACGTACCCGCCGGAAGCCCCGCCCATAGCCTTGCCCAGCGTGCCGGTGAAGATATCCACCCTTCCTTCGACCGCGCAGAGCTCCGGGGTTCCGCGCCCGGCGGCGCCGATGAAGCCGACGGCATGCGAGTCGTCAACCATAACCAACGCCTGGTGCGCGTCGGCGAGCGCACAGATCGTCGCAAGCTGGGCGACCGTACCATCCATGGAGAACACGCCGTCGGTGGCAATGAGCTTGAAGCGCGCGCCCGCGCTATCGGCCTCGTTGAGCTTAGCTTCCAGATCCGCCATGTCACTGTTGCGATAGCGGTACCGTTTGGCCTTGCACAGACGGATGCCGTCGACGATGCTCGCATGATTGAGCTCATCGCTTATCACCGCGTCCTGCTCATCGAGCAGCGTCTCGAACAGGCCCCCGTTGGCGTCGAAGCAGCTCGAATAGAGGATGCTGTCGTCGGTCTTCAGGAAGGCGGCGAGTCCCGATTCGAGTTCCTTGTGCACGCTTTGTGTACCGCAGATGAAGCGCACCGAGGCCATCCCGAAACCGTAGGTGTCGAGGCCGTTCTTCGCCGCCTGGATAAGGCGCGGATCGTCGGCCAGGCCGAGATAATTGTTGGCGCAAAAATTGAGAACCTCCCGTCCGTCAGCAAGGCGGATCCGCGGCGACTGCGGGCTCTCGATCACCCGTTCGGTCTTGTAGAAACCATCGGCGCGGATACGTTCGACGACCCCACGCAGATGGGACAGGTAGTCGTCATGCATGATGAAGCACTCCTGCCAACTCGATCGCCAGGTCGACCGCTGCGAACATGCTCCCCGGATCTGCGGAGCGGGCGCTCGCATCGAACGCGGCGAGGTCGAGCGCGGTGCCATGGTCGACGGACGTGCGTACGAAAGGCAGGCCGAGCGTGACGTTGACGGCGTGGCCGAAGCTCGCGTACTTGAGCACCGGCAGTCCCTGATCGTGGTACATCGCGACCACGCAGTCGAACGCGCGCGCGCGCGCCGGGACGAAGGCGGTGTCGGCGGGAAGCGGGCCGACGAGATCGAGTCCGGAGCCCCGCAGGGCCGAAATGACCGGCGCGATGACGTCGATTTCCTCGCGGCCGAGATAGCCGCCTTCGCCGCCATGCGGGTTCAAGCCGCAGACGGCGATGCGCGGACGGGCGATGCGGAATTTGCCCGCGAGCTCACCGGCAACGACAGTGAGCGTTGCGGCCAGCGACTCGCGCGTGATCGCCGCCGGCACAGCGGCGAGTGGCAGGTGGGTCGTCGCCAGCGCGACGCGCAGCACCTGCGTTTGCGATCCGCCAACGAGCATCATCACGACATGGCGTGCTCCGGTGCGCGCGGCGAGAAACTCGGTGTGGCCGGTGAAGGCGATGCCGGCGTCGTTAAACGTGCTTTTCTGCACCGGCGCGGTAACCAGCGCCGCGAACTCGCCTGACAACGCGCCGCCGATGGCCGCCTCGAGGGTTGCGAGCACGGTTCGGACGTTGGCGGGGTCTGGTCGCCCTGGCGCCACTGCGGCCGCAAGCGGGAAATGCGCGACTTCGAGCGTTCCCGGCGCGGGTGACGCGTGCCGAACATAGGCGCCGAAGCGGACGCCGGCGCCGAGACGCCGCGCGCGCGCGCGCAGCAATTCCATGTCGCCGACAAACACCAGCCGCGCCGGCCAGGCGCGCTCGGCCAGACGCACGCACAGGTCGGGACCGATGCCCGCCGGCTCGCCGACGGTGACTGCGATTGTCGGTAGCTCCGTCATCACCACGAATCCTTCCCGCTAAGCGAGCGCCTCGACGGCGATGCCTGCGGCATCACCGAACGTTTCGACTTTCACCGTGGATGCCGCGGCGACTGTCACGCGGCCGTCGGTTACGGCGATCTTCGCCTGCGCAAACCCATCGAGCGGCTGTGTCGGCTTGCCGAACAGGTACAGCGCCGCAAGCGGCTTGGCCGGGTCGATCTCACCGGTGTGCTGGACGACCGGGCCAAGGGGAAGCGCGTATCCCTCGCGCCCGAACACCGGAAACCTGTCCAGCGTCGCGCGGTAACGGATAACCTGCCGGCCCGGAAGCCGCTGTCGGCTGCCAAGGTCGTACCAGGCGCCCGGCGGCATCGCCACCTCCACTTCGCCGCCGGGAGCGACGATCGGCGCGATAAGCAACGCGTCCCCACACATGAACTGCGTTTCGTAACCACGCGTCAGCGCAACGTTGGGAAACACCAGCGGCATCGCCCGCATGACCGGCAGGCCGGTCGTGGTTGCCTGCGCGATTACCCCCCGCAGATAGGGCAACAGCCGGTAGCGGAACTCGATCCATTGCCGGGCGATTGTCTCGGTATCTTCGCCGAACGCCCACGGCTCGCGCGCGCCAATGCCATGCAGGCACATGTGCGAACTGAACACGCTCATCTGCAGCCAGCGCAGATACAGCTCCGGCGACGGCTGCTCCGAACCGTAGAAGCCGCCGATGTCGCTTGCATGGTAAGGCCCGCCGCTCATGCCCCACGACAGGCCGCCGCGGATGCTGGCGGCGAGGCCTTCCCAGTCGCTCTGCGGGTCCCCGCCCCACTGGATGGGGTAGCGCTGACTGCCCGTCCAGCCGGCACGGCTCCAGACGATCGGCGGCTGCGCAGTCGCCGGCGCGAACCGCTTCGTCGCCTCGTAGACGCAGCGGTTGTAGAGCAGCGGATAGACGTTGTGCAGACGCGCGCCGTAATCGCCGTTGAACGCAACGGCATCTTCGGGCACCTGCTCACCGAAATCACTCTTGATCACGTCCACACCAGCCTTGAACAACGACTCGTGGGCATCGCGCCACCAGGCGTAGGCATCGGGATTGGTGAAGTCGACGATGCCCGAATCCGGCAGCGGCGTGAGCACACCGGAAAACGGCGAGGTCGCCGGCGCGGTATCCCAGGAAAACACGTAGGGCTCGCCAGCGGTGGTGGTCAGCAGAAAGTGCTTCGCCGCCAATTCGGCGAAAAGCGCCGAATGAACCGACACGTATGGATACTCCCAAGCGCAGATTCTCAGGCTGTGGCGCTTCATGCGCGCGAGTGTCGAAGCGGGTTCGGGATAACGCGTCACATCCCACTGGAAATCAAAGCGGGTCCGCACCTCCCACACGGCGCGGCCGTCAAGGACCAGGACGTCGCAGGGTATCTTGCGCGCGCGCAGCTCCTCGGCCACCGCCATCGCCTCATCGGCGGTCCGGTAGTACGCGCGCGACATCCACAAGCCCAGGCTCCACAGGGGCACGTCGGGCGCGCGGCCGGTCAGCGTCGTATGGCGGTCGAGCACCTGCGCCGGATCCCGGCCGGCGATCAGGAACAGATCGAGGGCCTCGTCGTCGACAACGACTGCGTAGGAGCGATGCGACCATTCCGGATACCCGACCCCGTGCATCACCCGGCCCGGCGTGTTGACCAGGATCCCCCACGCGCCGCCCTTCGCGGCCAAAGCATTTCCAGGACTCCAGCAGAACGGCGCGCTTTTGTAGGAGCGGCCCGTGTTGACGCCTAGCGGGTCGTCGACTTGCGAAATTACGAGCTCCCCGCGTTTGTTGAGCGGCCCGAATTTCTCGCCCAGGCCATAGATCGGTTCGCCCGACGCCAGCGCAAAGGAGGCGATCCACTGCTGGCCGGTCCGCGTGCGGCCGATTACCGGCAGGCGCGGAAAGCCGCGGAAGTGCTCGTCGGTGATCGACGTGATGATCGGCCGCTCGTCGTGCAGCAAGCGAATGCGCAGGGGTTCGCCGGTCAACTCCAGTCGGGTGCCCCCCGCCGCAAACGACCACACGCCGGGATCGACTTGCGTGACGTCGCAGCGCTGGGCGCGGCCGACCACGAGGCCATAGTCGGGCCGGGTGTTCGCGCCGATGCGCAGGCGGAATATCCCGGGTCCGAAAGACGCGACTTCGAGAACGTCGCCGGTGCTCGTCGCGAACGCGCCGCCGGAGGCCGACATGCCGAGGCTGCCTGACGCAGTCAGGCGGATATACGCGGTCGGATCGAGTTGCATCGGGGTTGTTGTGGGCCTGCGCTCGAGGAGGGAATGACGCGCTCAGCCTGCGAACTTCGGTTCCGGCATGCCGGGCACGTCGACGCGCATGGCGAAGATTCCGCCCGATTGAGGCAGTCGCGCCAGCTCCTCCGCTGCGCGCCGCTGGCGCGCGGTCGTGACGTACAGCGTTTTCAGGTCGGGACCGCCAAACGCGCACATCGTCGGGCACATCGCCGGCAGCGGAAACTCCGCGACCATCTTGCCGCGCGGCGGCAGGCGCACGACCTTGCCGCCGCCATAGAACGCACTCCAGTAACAGCCCTCGCGATCGACGGCAGCACCGTCGGGGCGATCGGTTTCCCCTGCGAACTGTGCGAACACTCGGCGGTTGGCAATCGTGCCGGCGCCGGGGTCGAAATCCCAGGCGGTGATCGTTCGCGTGGGCGTGTCGGCGTGATACAGGGTGCGGGAATCCGGGCTCCACGCAAGGCCGTTGGAGATGGTGATATCCGAGAGCATCGGGGTCAGCGCGAACGCGGCATCAAGGCGATACAGCCGTGCGCTGCTGGCATCGCGCTTTTCGTTCATGCTGCCGGCCCAAAAGCGGCCCTGCGCGTCGGCGCGACCGTCGTTGAACCGGTGGTGCACAGGATCATAGGGCGCAGCGGAGATCTTGCGTTCAAGCTTGCCGTTGGAATCGACAAGCCAGATGCCGCTGCGCAGGGCCGCGACGAAGCGACCTCCGTCGCGCAGCGCGAAACAACCAATCGCTTCCGGCATCGGCCAGGCGACGTTGCGGCCCGTGAGGGGATCGAAGCGATTGAGCGAAGGGGCATTGATGTCCACCCAGTACAGCGATTGTTCGTCGATCGACCAGGTCGGGCATTCGCCGAGGCTTGCCTTGATGTCGAGTACGCACTCAAACGGCGACCGCATCCTTGCCACCGGGTGAGACGGAAATGCGCATCGTACAAGAAAACGTAGCCCCTGGCGCGAGTAGGCGTGTGCCGGTGGCCGGCGCGCCTGCCGCGGCGCGATTGAACGCGTCGGTCATGTGCGTGACCGGTTCGACGGCGAGAAAATCGCCGTTCGGCGGCACGTACACGACCAAGTACGCGCACCCCGCATCGGCGCTGATGGCCGCCGACAGCCCCCTGTCAGGCCAGGCGATCGTCGCCGGCGGGCGCCAGCCGGCGAAACAGTGATCGAATGTCGTCGCGCCGATCGCACGCGGCAGTTCGAAGTCCCAGTCTGAAGGCACCCGGCCGTATCGCGTCGGCAGCAGCGTGGCGTCGCTTTGCCATACTCCGGCCGCAGCAAAACCGAGCCTGGTCAAGGCATTGCGCGGAAAGAAGGGGTGCCAGCCGAGACCGCATGGAAACGGCGCATCACCGGCATTGGCAATCCAGAGCGTTATCGCGAGCGAATCGGCTTCCAGGGAAAAGGTCTGGCGCGCGCGATAGGCAAACGGCCATTCCCGTCCGCTTTCGCCGGCCGCGGTGTGGGCAAGTTCGAGTGTCGCCCGCGCCGGCGCCTCCTCCGCAACCGTCCAGCGGCGGCGCCAGCCATTGCCGTGAATCGCGTGCGGCACCTCGGCAAGATAGCGCCGTAGCGGATACACGACCTTGTTCCAGTGCAATCTGGCGTAGGCGACCCGATTGGAAAAGGGAAGCAGCGGATAGAAGGAAAAGCGGCGCACGTCGCCCGCGGCGAGCGCATCCTCGGGCGTAGGCCGCAGCACCGGCTCGCCGTTCCACTCGTACGCCGTGATGGCGGCGCCGACCTCCGGCGCGAGCATCAGGCGCGCTGCACCCGCGCGCAATTCGAGCGTCACCACCAAGTTGACCGCAGTACTTCAGGACCCGGACGGCGCGCCGACATTCTTGCGCACGCAACTGAGGTATTCCTGCGCACGGCTGACCAGCATGGCCAGGTCGGAACCGACGGCAACCCAGGAAAAGCCGTACTCCAGGAACTTGCCGACCACGTCGGGATTGGCGCCAACAATGCCGCATGGTTTGCCGAGTCGCTTGCAGGTCTGCGCGCCGGATCTGAGCTTGTCCTGCACGGCCCGATTGCCCATGTCGCCCGGATAACCCATGGACGCCGAGAGGTCCGCGGGGCCGATGAAGATCGAATCGACCCCGGGTACCGCCGCAATAGCCTCGAGCTGGTCGAATGCCGTCAGCGTCTCGACCTGTACGATCACGCAGATCTCGTCGTGCGCCCGCCGGACGTAGTTCGGGATCGTGCCGTAGCGGCTGCCCCGGTGCATCGCGGCGACGCCGCGCACGCCCACCGGTGGATAGCGGGTATAGGCAACAGCGCGCCTGGCCTCGTCGGCGCTTTGCACGAACGGCAACAGCAGGCTCTGCGCACCCGCATCGAGCGCACGCTTTACCATCACCATGTCGTTCCACGGCGGACGCACGATCGCCTGCGCCGGGGTGCCGGCGATAGTCTGCAGAATACCGACCATCTGCTGCACGTCGATCGGCGTGTGCTCCATGTCGACAACGAGGAAATCGAAGCCGAGGCAGCCGAGCGCCTCGGCGGTCGATGGCGCGGCGCTTACCAGCCAAGCCCCGATCGGCGTGCCGCCGGAGGCGAGCGCGCGCTTGAATTGATTGACCGGCAGATCCATCACAACCCTCCCTCGAGCCTCCAGGCCGGGGCTTCGGCGCACGGCGCGCGGCAGATCCGCGCTGTGGGCGGTTATTGTAGCCGTGCTTCACACTGAAGTCGTCTGTGTGCTATAGAGGCATTGCCTCGTTCGCGATCGCGACTGCCGTGGTCTCCCCCGCTGCCAGCTACCCGAGCCTCGCCGGTCGGGTCGTGTTCGTCTCCGGGGGCGGATCGGGAATCGGCGCCGACATCGTTGCGCGCTTCGCGCAGCAGGGCGCGCGCGTGGCATTCTGCGACGTGGCCGACGAACCTGCCCGGGCCTTGGTCGCGCAGCTCAAGCCGGCGGCTGTCCGCTATCACGCGTGCGACGTGCGCGACATCGGCGCCTTGCGCGCTATCCTCGGCGCCATCGACAAGGACTGGGGAGCGGTTACGGTGCTCGTCAATAACGCTGCCCGAGACGATCGACACACGCTCGAGAGCGTGACCCCCGAGTACTGGGACGACTGCCTCGCGGTCAATCTGCGCCACCACTTCTTCGCCGCCCAGGCGGTCATGCCGGGGATGGCGCGCGCAGGCGGCGGCTCGATCATCAACCTTGGATCGGTATCGTGGATGCGCGGCACGGCCGGTATGGTTGCCTACACCGCCGCAAAAGCCGCAATCTGCGGCCTGACGCGCACGCTGGCGCGCGAGCTGGGCCCGCACAACATCCGCGTGAATTCGATTGTGCCCGGAGCGGTCGATACGCCGCGGCAACGCGCGTTGTGGCTGACGCCGCAGCTGGAACGGGAGTTTTTCGAGCAGCAGTGCCTGAAATTCAGGCTTGTCGGCGACGACATCGCGCGCGGCGCGCTGTTCCTCGCCTCCGACGAGGCGCGTGGCGTGACCGGCCACGACCTGATCATCGACGCCGGCCTGGCGCTGACCAGCGCCGTCGCTTGAAAGGGCCAACGCTTCAGCGAGCGCGGTGCGCGTTTTTTGGACCGTGGCCGATGCTCCGAGAACAGCGGGCCCGAGCGCCGGCTTGCGTTATACTTCGCTCGTCCGCTCGCGGGCCCGCAGCGACTTCGCCGCGGGCCCTTTGTTTGCCAGCCATGCACAGGTATTTCTCCCGGCCCGCTTTCTTCGAGGGCGCGCGCGATATCGCGCCGATGCTCGTCGGCATCGTTCCCTTCGGGATCGTATGTGGCATCGGCGCCATTGCCGCCGGCGCATCGCCGCTGGCCGCGCTTGCCATGTCGATGATCATGTTCAGCGGTGCGGCGCAGATCGTTGCCGTTCAACTACTCGTGGCAGGGGCGCCGTTTGCGGTGATCCTGCTCTCCTGCCTGGTGGTCAGCCTGCGCTTGGTGATTTATAGCGCCGCGATGGCGCCCTATCTGCGGCCGCTGCAGCGCCGCTGGCGCAACGTGTTGTCGTTCTTGCTTACCGATCAGGCCTTTGCGGGGACGCTGCAGCGATTCCAGAAATCGCGCGACATTCGTGCCAATGCTTCCTACTTCCTCGGCAGCGGCGCTTTCATATGGGTGACCTGGCAGGTCGCCACGCTCGCAGGCATCGTTGCCGGCCAGCTGGTCGCGGCGTCGTGGCAACTCGACTTCGTGGTGCCGTTGTGCTTTCTCGCAGTACTGGTTCCGCTGTTGCGCGACCGCATCTCAATGCTGGTGTTTGCGGTTGCGACGGTTGCGGTGATTACGCTCGATGCGATTCCGTTGCGGTTATCGCTGGTCTGCGGCGGATTGCTTGCGATCGCCGCCGGCATGCTCGGCGAGAAGTTTATGGGCGCGCATGAATAGAGAACTTACAATCTGGCTGCTGACCTTGGCCGTCGGCGCAATCACCTATTCCGCGCGGCTGTCGTTCATCGCCCTGTTCGCGCGGCGCGACATGGCCCCCCTCCTGGCGCAGGGGCTCAAGCACGTTCCGGTGGCCATGCTGACGGCAATTGTCGTGCCGGCGGTTGTGTTCACTCCACCTGGCGTGCTGCGGATCGATCCGGGCAACGCCAAGCTGATCGCGGCGCTCGTCGCCGGTATCGTCGCCTGGAGGCGGCAGAGTGCGGTGCTCACCATTGGCAGCGGCATGGCCGTGCTCTGGGCACTGCAGTACGTGATGAGTTAGGATGCACCACTGGGGAACATAGATGCGCTTCGAAGGCACCGACACCTACGTCGCCACGCCCGACTTGATGCTCGCCGTCAACGCCGCGGTTACGTTGGAGCGGCCCTTGCTCGTCAAGGGCGAGCCGGGCACCGGCAAAACGATGCTGGCCGAGGAAGTCGCGCGCGCGATCGGCCGGCCGCTGGTGCAGTGGCATATCAAGTCGACGACCAAGGCGCAGCAGGGACTCTACGAATATGATGCGGTATCGCGCCTGCGCGACTCGCAGCTTGGCGACGAGCATGTCGCGGACATAGCGCACTACATCAAGCGCGGTGTGCTGTGGGAGGCCTTCGAGGCGCCGACACCGGCGGTAGTTCTTATCGACGAGATCGACAAGGCCGATATCGAATTTCCGAACGACCTCCTGCGCGAGCTCGACCGCATGGAGTTCTACGTTTACGAGACGCAAGTCACGATACGCGCCCGGCATCGGCCCCTGGTGGTGATCACCAGCAACAACGAAAAGGAATTGCCCGATGCCTTCCTGCGCCGCTGCTTTTTCCATTACATCAAGTTTCCCGACAAGGAAACGATGACGCGCATCGTCGACGTTCACTTTCCCGGTTTGAAGAAAGCGCTGCTCAAGGAGGCGCTGGAGGTGTTTTTCGAGCTGCGGGAGGTGCCGGGACTGAAGAAGAAGCCGTCGACTTCGGAACTCCTCGACTGGCTGAAGCTGCTGCTGGCCGAGGACATTCCGCCCGAGGCGCTCCGAAGCACCGACAAGAAGGTCGTCATTCCGCCCCTGTACGGTGCGCTGCTCAAGAACGAGCAGGACGTGCACCTGTTCGAGCGGGTGGCATTCATGGCGCGCGCGGGGAGATGACCCGGCGCTTCATCGAAGCGGTCGCGCTCAAAGGCCGGTACGCCGCGCTTGAACCGCTCGGGCGCGAGCATGCGGCCGGTCTGCAGCGCGCCGCCGCCGACGGCAAGCTGTGGCAGCTGTGGTACACGTCGGTCCCCGCACCCGAGGTGACCGAAGCATATATCGACGCCGCACTGAAGATGCGCGAAGACCTCGGCGCGATGCCGTTTGCCGTGCGCGACAATGCCGACGGCGAGATCGTCGGTTGCACGCGTTACTTCAACATCGACGCGGTGAACCGCAGGCTGGAGATTGGGTTTACTTGGTACTCCAAGCGAGTGCAACGCACGGCGATCAACACCGAGTGCAAGCTGCTGCTGCTCGCGCATGCCTTCGAACAGCTCAAGTGCATCGCGGTCGAGTTCCGCACCCATTGGTTCAATCAGGCCTCGCGCGCGGCGATCGCACGGATTGGTGCGAAGCAGGACGGGGTGCTGCGCAACCACCAAATTTCCGCCGACGGCAGCTATCGCGACACCGTCGTATTCAGCATCATCGAGAGCGAGTGGCCCGCGGTGAAGCGGCACTTGGGATTCCTGTTGCAACGGTGGCAGTAACTTGGCCATGCTCGTCGACTTCTTCCTGCACCTCAAGGCGGCGAAGCTGCCGGTCTCGACGCGCGAATTCCTCACCCTGCTCGATGCCCTCGAGCAAAATGTCGTTGCCAACAGCATTGATGACTTCTACTTCCTGGCGCGCACCTGCCTGGTCAAGGACGAGGCGCTCTACGATCGGTTCAACCTCGCCTTCGGTACGTATTTTCAGGGTGTCGAAGGGGTGTTCGAGATCCGGGGGATGATTCCGGAGGAGTGGATCAGGAAGGTGGTCGAAGGCACCTTGACCGAAGCGGAGAAGGCACGAGTCCAGTCGCTTGGCGGCTGGGATAAGCTGATGCAAGCGCTGCAGCAACGCCTGGAGGAGCAGCGCGGGCGCCACCAGGGGGGCGGCAAGTGGATAGGCACGGCGGGCACGAGCCCGTTCGGAGCGTACGGCTACAATCCGGAGGGCATCCGGATCGGCCAGGAGAGCGGGCGCAGCCGCAGCGCGATCAAGGTGTGGGATGAGCGTTCATTCCGCAATCTCGACGACTCGGTGGAACTCAACACGCGCAACGTGAAGATCGCGCTGCGCCGCCTCCGCCGCTTCGCACGCGAGGGCGTCCCCGAGGAGCTCGACCTCGATGCAACCATCGAGGGTACGGCAAGAAACGCCGGTTGGCTGGACCTGCGCCTCGTCCCCGAGCGTCGCAACCGCGCCAAGGTACTGCTATTTCTGGACGTCGGCGGCTCGATGGACCCGCACATCGCAGTGTGCGAGGAGTTGTTCTCTGCGGCCCGGAGCGAGTTCCGGCACCTTAAGTATTTCTACTTTCACAACTGCGTCTACGATCATGTCTGGCGCGACAACTTGCGGCGGCGCAACGAGCGCATCGCGACGTTCGATATCCTCCATAAGCACGGGCCCGATTGGCGCCTGATCTTCGTCGGCGACGCGGCGATGAGCCCCTACGAGCTGCTGCAGGCGGGCGGCAGCGTCGAGTACAGCAACGATGAGGCCGGCCTGGTCTGGCTCAAGCGGCTCCTCGACACCTACCGCCATGCGATCTGGCTCAACCCGGAACCCGAGCGTGCCTGGAGTTCCACGCGATCAACCCAGATCGTGCTCGGCGCACTCGGGCCTCGCATGTACCCATTGACCTTGGACGGGTTGAATCGCGGCATTGCCCAGTTGCGCAAATAGTGGCGCGATGGTCATAATGAGGCAGGAGGGCGATCATGCGCATACTGACTATCCTCGCCGTCGCGCTGGCGGCGGCTGCGGCTGCACCAGCCGCGAATGCGGTCATCTGTTACACGCTGCTCGATCGCAACGACAAGCTGCTGTATCGGTCCTCGTCTCCGCCGGTCGACATGAGCGCCCAAGGCGCGACGCAGCGCGAAGCCCTTGGCCGCCGCCACGAGTACCTGATGATCGCGGACGTGGACAGTTGTCAGACGGTGGCCGCCGCTGAAGGCGCGGTTGGCTACCGCCCGGCGACCGTTGACGAGATCGTTTTCGGGATGCGCGACTATCTTGGTTATGGCGGCGTCAGCAGCATTCCCGGGGAAACGAGGAGCGGGGGCGTCGGCGGCGGTGGCGGCGGTGGCGGGGTTGCGGCGGCGCCGGCATCCGGTGGCGGTTCGAGCGGATCGCGCGGCCGTTACTGACGCGCTGGGGGTTGCAGGGCGGTGGTGATTCCGGCGGGACGGCCCGTGTCGGGTTCGCTTACCGCGACTATGGAGGGTCGCACGGGCACGGACATCGCCTTCGCGCCAGGCACCGCTTTGCGGGAACCCGCGTGGCTTACGCGGCGCGTCACGGATAAGGAGCGCGGCGGCCGGCGCATGGTTCATTACTCTGGAGCTTGGATGGCAAGGTCCCGGGCTTGGATAGTGCTCATCATTGCAGCCGGGTTGGCGGCGGCTCCCGCATTGGCCGCGCAAGACCAGGTCGATGCGCTGCGCATCGAGCACCCGTTCGCGCGCGCCACGCCACCAGGAGCGAGAAGCGGCGCGGTATTCTTCACCCTCGACAACGCCGGCAATACGGGGGACCGGCTGGTTCGGGCCTCCACGCCGATAGCGGGCGGGGTGGCGTTGCATCAGATGGTGCTCGAGGATGGGGTGATGAGGATGCGCGCAGTGCCGTCGGTGGAGGTGATACCTGGCGGCAGGGTGGAGTTCCGCCCCAGCGGGTATCACCTGATGCTGCTCGACCTCAAGCAGCCGCTGAAGGCCGGCGAGCGCTTCCCGCTGACGCTCACCTTCGAGCAAGGCGGATCAATCCTGATTTCGGTGTTGGTCGAGGGTATGGGCGCGACCCAGGGGGTGGCGCCATAAACCGCCGCGGGCGATCGTTGCCCTGTCCGCACCGCGTCAATGCGGCGTCCCTGCCAGGGCCGCACGCGCGACGTTGAGAGGTCCGGGTCGAAGGCCTGCTGTGGCAGAATTCGCTCATGGAGGTGAGCGATGGCGCGCAGCCTGGGGTACTGACCCGCGCAGCCGGGCGCGCCGATCGTGCCGCGGGCAGCGCACGCGCGGTCGCCGTCTGGCTTTTCACCTGCTGCGCGCTGGTCTTCGCCATGGTCGTAGTCGGTGGCGTCACGCGGCTTACTCACTCCGGGCTGTCGATCACCGAGTGGGAGCCGATCGTTGGCACGCTGCCACCGCGGTCGGATGCCGATTGGGCGGATGCATTTTTCCGGTACCGGGCGACGCCCGAATTTCGGCAGGTCAACCCCGGCATGGACCTGGGTGCGTTCAAGCGCATTTTCTGGTGGGAATACGCGCACCGGTTGCTGGGGCGCGCGATCGGCGTGGCATTTCTGTTGCCGTATCTGTGGTTTCTCGTCCGGCATCGCGTACCGCGCGGCTACGCCGGAGCGCTCGGGGCGATATTTGCCCTCGGGGGCTTGCAGGGCGCGCTTGGCTGGTACATGGTGCAAAGCGGCCTCGTCGACGACCCGCGCGTGTCGCATTTGCGCCTGACCGCACATCTCGGTCTGGCGTTTCTTATTTTCGGCGCAATGTTCTGGGTCGCGCTGTCGCTCCTGCGCCCGCGCCCGACTACCGCTGGCAGCCCCGAACTGCGCCGCCTTGCCGGCCAACTCGCCGGACTGGTGTTCCTGATGGTCCTTGCGGGCGGGTTGGTCGCCGGCATCCGCGCGGGCTTCGCCTACAACACGTTCCCGCTCATGAACGGGAACTGGGTGCCGCCCGAGATCCTCATGCTCGAGCCGTGGTATCGCAACTTCACCAACAACATGGCGACCGTGCAGTTTGATCACCGCCTGCTCGCGGCGACGCTGGCGCTGCTGGTGCCATGGTTCGTGTGGCGGACGCACCGGACTGCGGACATTCCTGCGCCGGCGCGGCGGGCCGCGGACTTATTCCTGGCGCTGCTCGTCGTCCAGATCACGCTGGGCATCGCGACGCTGCTGCTGGTCGTGCCGCTGACGCTTGCCGCTGCGCATCAGGCCGGCGCGGTGCTGCTGTTTGCCGCGGCATTGAATGCCCGTCACGCGCTGCGTTGACGGGTGTGTGGTCGTCTGCTGGGCCCGATTCCGAACGCGAATCGCTCCGGATGCGTTCCACCTGACCGGTTCGGGCCGGTCGGCGCGAATTTGCATTCCACAGCGTCTCAGGCGATCATTGCAGGCCCTTTGGTCCCAAACAGCCATGGCCGAATCGAACAAACTCGACGAACCGCTCTCCGAAACCGAATACGATGCGCTCGAGGCGTTCTTCGGATCCAACGCGGTGCCCCAGGATTGCATGGATCTGGAGATGCTCGACGGCTTTCTCACCGCCATTGTAAGCGGCCCGGAGTTGATCCAGCCCTCGGAGTGGCTGCCGGTCGTATGGAGCGACAGCCAGCGCAGCGTATCGCCGGTATTCGCGGATAACGAACAGGCGGAGCGCATCCTGTCGCTGATCCTGCGCCTGCAGAATGGGATCGTGCGCACGCTTACCGATTCCCCCACGCGCTTCAAGCCGTTGCTCTATCGCGCTGACGAGGGCGTCAAGGGCCGTCCCGGCGCCAAGTCCGAAGGCAATCGCAGGGAGGAAGTGGCGCCACCCGAGGCGAGCGCTTGGTGCGAGGGCTACATGACTGGCGTGATCCTGCGCGAGGAATCCTGGGGGCCGATCTACGCGAGCGAGCAAACCCGCGATTGGATGCTTCCGATCGAGGCGCTTGCATATGGTGACCACGACCCCGAGTATCTCGACTGGGTCGATACGGAGGAGAAGCGCCTCGGCATGATCGACGAGCTACCGATCGCCGCAGTGCTCATCCAGCGTTTCTGGCAGGCGCGGCGCAGCGGCGAGGGCGCCAACCGCGCCGAGCGCCGTGCGCAGAGACGCGAGGCGTCGCGCAAGGTGCGACAGCGGCTGCACTAATCGCCGTCACCGCGCCCGAGTTGCAGCCGGTAGCGTCCAATACCTTCGCTGAATCCGTTCGAGCGCGGGGGCTGCGCAGACTTGTCGCGCATCGCCTTCATTGCGAGGCCGATGACGAGCAAGACAATCGAGCCGATGAGAATTGGCAGCATCAGGTCGTCGCTCGCGATGGCGGTGGCGGCATAAGCTGGAGTAAACACCGCGCCTCCGATCAGCGCCCACGGTGCGAGCTTTAGGGTCCGGCGCAGAAACGTTTCCGCTTTTTTCCGACTTCGACTCATCGCCTGCTCCCGATGCAGTTAAGGTAAGTCCAATCTAGCCACGCGTGGCATCGAATGAAATCGGTCGCGGTCTGATTTAGCTGTAGGACGGTCTCCGATCTCCGGCCGTATGGTCGACGCGGGACGTGTCAGGCACGGAGGAAATCAAAATCACAGCCCTGCTCCGCCTGCAGGACGCGCTCCGCATACAGGCGCTGATATCCGCGCTGCGGCAGGGGCGGCGGCTGCCATTCCGCTCGGCGCCGCGCGAGCTCCTCAGCACTGACCTCGAGGTCGAGCCGCCGCTCGCCCACGGACAGGCGGATGCGATCGCCGCTGCGCACGAGCGCGAGCGGACCGCCGGCGGCGGCGTCGGGCGACACGTGCAATACGACCGTGCCATATGCGGTGCCGCTCATGCGCGCGTCGGATATGCGCACCATGTCCTTGACGCCGGCGCGCGCAAGCTTGGCTGGAAGCGGCAGATATCCTGCCTCAGGCATGCCATAGCTGCTCTTCGGCCCCGCGTTCTGCATCACGAGGAAATCTCCCGGCTCGACATCCAGCGCCGGATCGTCGATACGTGCGGCGAGATCGGAGGGCGACGCGAATACGACGGCGCGCCCTTCGCGCTCGAAGAGAGCCGCGTCGGCGGCGGAGCGTTTGAGAATCGCGCCGTTCGGTGCAAGCGAGCCGAACAGCGCGACCAGGCCTCCGACCGGATGCAGCGGTGCGGTGAGCGGACGGATGATCGTGCGATCGATGTCTTCCGGAGGTGCGCCGAGGCGCTCGCCCAGGCGTTCTCCGGTGACGGTGAGGCAGGTGAGGTCGAGCAACGGTTTCAATTCATACAGCACCGCGCTCATGCCGCCCGCGGCGAAGAAGTCTTCCATGTAGTGCGCCCCGGTCGGCTTCAGGTCGACCAGAACCGGGGTCGTGTCGGAAAGCTCGTTTAGCCGCGCGAGGGAAACGCCGATACCGAGCCTGCCGGCGATCGCGGTTAGGTGGATGACGGCATTGGTCGAGCCGCCAACCGCAAGCAGGACGCGCAGCGCGTTGTCGACCGCCGCCGGGGTCACAATACGATCGATCGTCGTCCGGGAGTGTGCGAGCGCGACGGCGGCGCGCCCGGTCGCCTCCGCCGCGCGCAGGCGATCCGCGTGAACCGCTGGTATCGCAGCGGTTCCGGGCAGCAGCATGCCGAGTGCCTCGGCGATGCAGGCCATCGTGCTGGCGGTACCCATCACCGCGCAGGTGCCCGCGGTGGTCGCAAGCCGCGCCTCGACGCGGTCAAGTGCCACGCGATCAATTTCTCCACTGCGGAATTTCGCCCAGAAGCGTCGACAATCGGTACACGCACCCAAGCGTTCGCCGCCGTGGCGCGCGGTCAGCATCGGCCCGGCTACGAGGCTAATCGCCGGGACACCGGCTGACGCGGCGCCCATCAATTGCGCTGGTACCGTCTTGTCGCAACCGCCGACCAAGACGACTGCGTCGAGGGGCTGGGCGCGACACATCTCCTCGACGTCCATGGCCATGAGGTTGCGATACATCAAGCTCGTCGGATGCAGGAAGACTTCGCCAAGTGAGATCGTCGGGAACGTGAGCGGCAGCCCACCGGCGGCGAGAACTCCGCGCTTCACCGCGTCAATCAGCTCGGGGAAATGCCGGTGACAGTTATTGAGGTCGGAAGCGGCGCTGGCAATGCCGATCGTCGGCTGCGCCAGCAGCGCGGTTGAATAGCCCATCGAGCGCGCAAACGATCGGCGCAGGAAGAGCGCGAAACCAGCGTCACCGTACTGGGTGAGACCGCGCGCGAGACCCTGCGGCGTATCGTCGGACATCGAAGCGGCCGTTCGCGCGTTGAGGTGAGGTCGACCGCCGCGCTATCTCGCGAACGAGCTCTCCGTGCAACTGCCGATACGCCGGCTCGATGCGGTGACCGTGACACCCTCGGAGCGGATGGTGCCGGTGGCCGAATCGCCTCGATACGTCGCCGAGACGGAACTGGTCTGCTCGTCGTCGCCAAGGCGACAGGTCATAGTGTAGTTGACGCTATTGCCCGATTGCGTGAAGTCTGCATAGCGACAGATACCGTCGAGGCGCGTCGATTTGCCCTGCAGCAAGCGCTCCATCTCGGCGATGTCAGCGCGCGTGTAGCACTTGGCGTTGCCCAGTTGCGCGTGCCCGTCCGCCGTGATGGTGGTCTCCCACAGCCCTTCATTCATGTTGAGCGTCGCGCCCGCGGGCGTGGCCGCAAACGCGACCACGATGGCCAGCTTGGCAATGGACGGCGGTCCCAGCCTCATGCAAATGCTCCTCGACAGTGATTGTAGCCGAGTGTCGGACGGCGTGCCGGCACAGGGGCGCTGTGCGCACGCGTAGCTCGTCGGGATGATCAGCGCCGGGGGCGACTCCGGCGAGCGGCGGAGATAGGCGCATACCGCGGCGACGGAGCATCGGCACGCGCAACATGCGACAGGTCAACCGGCGCCGGGTTACGGCGTTAAAGAAAAGTTGGCGTTCGGAATGATTGAGTCGCGACGTGAATAGCGCACTTTTGGCCTTTGCCGGGTCACGGCAGCTTGATCTTGCCGCCGCCGAGGCCCCCGGGCGGCAACCCCCCGGTCAGTCCGGCGGCTGCGCCCGCGCCCGGCAGCACGATCGACGACGACGCCTGGCGGCGCAATTCCTGCAACTCGCGCACCGCGCGCTCCACGCCGACCTTGGCCGCTTCGCCGTAATTCTCGACGGCCTGCGCCAGGGTGATGGCTTCGACCTCGAAGCTGATCGGCAACGGCCCCATGTTAGTGAGAATCTGAGCCTCGCCGATGTAGAGAGTCGGCCGCGCGCTGTCGCTGGAACCGTCGGCCTTGACCGGCACGAGTACGCGCAACGTGCCTGCGGCGCGGTCGGTGTATACCTCTTCGCGATAGAGAGATGTCGCGTCCATCTTGGCGTCGCCCGCGCGCGAGCCGGTTGCCTCTGCCATGGTTTGCTCCTCGGTGCCGAATCGAACAATTCTAGCAAATCGGGGCGCGCCGTCGGCCGCTTCAAGTGATCAATGGCCGGCGTCGCCGCTATAGACAACGCCGCTGCGGATACTCGGCGCGGAATTTTGCTAGACGAACTTAGAGGCGCGGGGCTACTCTAAGGACAATGGTTAAAGGAGAGATGCGATGAAACGTTTTGCAATGATTTTTCTGGCCGTGGCGGCCTTGGTTGGCGCCAACGGCCTTGCCAGTGCGCAGGCGCACGGTGGCGGGCACGCTGGTGGCGGTGCAGGAGCTTGGCACGGCGGCGGTGGTTGGCAGGGTGGTGGCGGGTGGCACGGCGGAGGCGGCTCCTGGCACGGTGGAGGCGGCTACTGGCACGGCGGCTACTGGCATGGGGGCTGGTATGGGCCGGGCTTCGCGGTGGGCATCTACCCGTGGGGCTGGGGCTGGCCTGGCTATTATCCGTACTATGGCGGATATTACGGCGCCCCGTATTATGGCTATCCGTATGGGTCTGATTACTCGACGCAAACGTATATTCAACAGGATGCTCCTGCATACAGCCAAGGGCAGTTCGATAGCCAGAATGGGCAGTATTTGTACTATTGCCCGGATCCGGCGGGCTATTACCCGCAAGTGCCCTCCTGCAGCAAGGGATGGCTGCGCGTCCTTCCGCCCGACGCACCGGGGGCGGACGCTCCGGTGCAGCACTGAGGAGCTCGCATGAGGATGCGCTTACACTTCGCGGCCTTGGCAGGTGCACTTGCGCTGGCCGGCTGCGTGACGGTGCCCACCGGTCCGGCTGTGATGTCCCTGCCGGGCACGGGGAAGAGCTTCGATCAATTTCGTGCCGATGACTTTGCCTGTCGCGATTACGCGCAATACACGCTCGGACCCGGTACGGAAAAGGCTGCGTCGGACACGGCGGCGGCCAATGCGGTCGGTGGCGCCGCGGTCGGTGCCGCCGTCGGTGCGATCATCGGCGCAGCGACCGGCCAGGCTGGACCTGGCGCCGCGATCGGCGCCGGCAGCGGATTGCTCGTCGGCAGCGCGGCAGGGGCCAATTCCGCCGGCTACTCGTCCTACGACCTGCAGCGGCGCTACGACGCGGCGTATCTGCAATGCATGTACGCGAAGGGCAACCAGATCCCCGGGGGACCTCGATACGCGCCGCGGTACGGGCCGCCGGCGTACCCACCTCCCGCGTACGGACCGCCGCCTGACTATCGCCCGCCCAGCGGACCGCCGGCCGGCTAGTCGGTACCGCCGCCGCGAGCGCCAGCCCCCGCGCTGCGATGCAGCGCGGGGGTTTGTTTTCGTTTGTATTTAACTTGACTGTTAAATACGAATGCATTAAGGTTTCGTTCATGCCCGTGGCCGACTCTTCGCACCGCTCAGCGTCCTCGGATCTGGATCAGACTTTCGCTGCACTCGCGGATCCGACGCGGCGGGCGATCCTGGCCCGGTTGGCGCGTGGCGACGCGGTGGTGGGCGATCTGGCCGAACCGTTCAATATTTCGCTGCCTGCGATCTCGCGCCATCTGCGTGTGCTGGAGCGCGCCCGCCTGATTGAGCGGCGCGTCGACGCGCAATGGCGCGTCTGCCGGCTTCGCGCCGGTTCGCTGCGTGCCGCGGCGCACTGGATCGATCGCTATCGGCGCTTCTGGGAGCAGCGGCTGGATGATCTCGCCGCTCTCCTGGAAGAGCCGCGACCCAAGAGGAGGAAAAAATGACTGCCCGAGACACTTTCGAGCTGACCATTTCGCGCACCATCCGCGCTCCGCGGCAGAAGGTATTCGATGCTTTCGTCAAACCGGAACTGGTCAGACAATGGTTCAGGCCACGCGGATTCACGATCACCGACGTGGCGCTCGATGCGCGCGTCGGCGGACGCTATCGCGTGACGATGCAACCCCGCTCCGGCGCGGCGGAGACCGTCGGCGGCGAGTATCGCGAAATCAAGGCTCCCGAGCGGCTGGTCTTTACCTGGAAGTGGGAAAGCAAGCAGATGGGCGGGATCGGCGAGACGCTGATCACGGTCACGCTCGACGAGCGCCGTGGCGAGCAGGGCGTCGAAACCGAGGTTCGTCTGCTGCACTCGGGCTTCCCGGCGCCGGAGGCGCGCGACGGGCACAGCAATGGCTGGAATTCGGTACTCAACGCATTGGCAGACCTGACCGACCCGCGCGGCAACGCCGCGACCATCACGCTCTACGGCGATCCGCGCAGCACGTACGTGCGTACGGTGCGCATGGCGCTGGCCGAGAAGGGTGTCGCCTACAGCCACGAGTCGGTGCCGCCGCACAGCGAGAAGGTCGTCGCGATTTGTCCCTTCGGCCGCGTCCCGGCTTTCCGTGACGGAGACTTCACGCTCTACGAGACATCTGCCATCGTCCGCTATATCGACGATTGCTTCCAGGGACCGGCGCTGGTCGCCAGCAATCCCTGGGCGCGCGCCCGCATGGAGCAGTACGTGAGCCTCATCAACTGTCACGGCTACGATGCCATGATCCGGCGCTACGTGCTGCAGTACATATTTCCGAAGGGGGCGAACGGCGAACCGGATCGGACCGTCATCGAGAAGGCAGTGCCGGAGATAGAAGCGCTACTCGGCGTGCTCGATCAGACCTACGGCCCGCGCAATCTGCTCGTGGGCGAGACGGTGACACTCGCCGATCTTCTGCTGGCGCCAATCATTTTCTACCTGCCGCTGTTTCCGGAAGGCAAGACCCTGCTGGCCGCGGCACCCAACGTTGTTCGCGCGCACGCCGCGATGGCCGAGCGGGACAGCTACAAGGCGACGGTGCCGAAGCTCGGCTGATCGCGGCTGCTTCTGCAGTACCGCCGTGCGATTTTGAATCTGCGCCATGACGCGCGCCCGCAAGCTTAGTCAGAAGCGAGCCGGATGCCACGACTCCGCCGGGCCCATGCGTGACCTGATCGATACGGGCGTCCTCCTCGAGGTGCTTGTTCGCCGGATGCGGGTCGGGAGCTGGCTCGCCACGACGATCGGGCCCGCCGGCACGAACGTGCACACGAGGGCTTGCCGTCAAGCCGGAGGAAGACGCTCCTGGCGACGCGATGACTGAAGTGGAGTCTGCCGGCCGAGCGCTGCCGGGAGAGCGCGCAGACGGTCCCGAGGGGCCGAGGGCGATTGCATGCGACCGCGCGGCCATTGGCTGTGGCGCCTGGCCCATCTCGCAATTCGTCGGGACGTAGCGTGCCCGGCCACGCGCCTGGGCGGCCATGGCGACTGCGGCGAAGTATGCCTCGCCTGAAGCGGCGTTGAAGCCGACGTAGGCAATCGTCTTGCCGCCGGATGTGGCGGCGCGACCCATCTCCCGGCCTCATCAGGTCTAGTGCGACGCCTCGAACGACCGGGCTTTCTTGGCATGAACAAGTCGATGATGCGCAGCGACGGCGCCGGCACGGATCAGTTGATGCATAATCAACGTGCCAGCGAGCAGAACATGACGAGGCATGGCGATGGGCTCTGAGGCGAATCGACGCTGGCCGCGGTTGCTGTCGCTGCTGGCATTGTGCGTGTGCTGTGTCGCCGGAGCCGCGGATCCGAATAAGGTACTGCGCATCGCGTCCCCGGATATCGAGACGCTGGATCCGCATCAGTACAATGACGACCCGTCATTCCAGGTCATCGCGGCGATCTTCGAGGGCCTCTACGAGTGGGACTACCTCGCCTCGACGCCCACGCTCGCGCCCGTGACCGCCGCCGGGGCGCCGGAGATCAGCGCCGATGGGCTCACCTGGACGATCCGCATCAAACCAGGCATTTATTTCACCGACGATCCGGCTTTCCACGGCCAGCCGCGCGAGCTCGTCGCGCAGGACTTTGTCTACTCGATTACCCGCTGGCTCGATCCGAATCTGCGGCGTGGCGGGGCACCCGTATCGACCGACCTGCTCGTCGGCGCGCGGGCGGTGGTCGACGCCGCGCGCAAGAGCGGCAAGCTCGACTACGACCGCCCCATCGAGGGCCTGCGGGCGCTGGACCGCTACACGCTGCAGCTCAAGCTGACCCAGGTCAATTATCCGATCGCGCAAGCCATTCTCAACTACTTCGTATGTGCGCGCGAAGTTGTCGAGGCCGCGCACGGAGATATCCGCGCGCATCCGGTCGGCACCGGACCGTACCGGCTGCGCGAATGGAAGCGAGGGTCGCGCATCGTGCTCGAGGCCAATCCCAGGTATCGGCCGCTGCGCTTTCCCGCGAGCAGCGATCCGGCGCGCGCGGCGCTCATCCGGAGCATGGAGGGGAAGACACTGCCGCAGATCGGTGTGGTCGAGATCAACATCATCGAGGAGGACTTGACGCGGCTGCTGGAGTTTGACCGCGGTGCGCTCGATTTCGTCGCCCTGCGCGCCGAGGTTGCCAGCCAATTGCTCAGGGATGGCAAGCTCCGGCCGGAATACGCCGCCCGCGGCATTGCGCGCCACGTTTTTCCCGAACCGTACCTGTTCGCAGTCTACTTCAATATCGATGATCCAATGGTCGGCGGCATGAGCAAGGAACACATCGCCTTGCGCCGGGCGATTGCGCTCGGGCTCGACCGCAAGACACTGATCGACGTCATCTATGCCGGTGAGGCCGTGCCCGCCAATCAACTCGTGCCCCCGGGTGTCGCCGGCCACGATCCGTCGCTGCCGGCACTCGCCTACGACCCCGCCGCGGGCAACGCCTTGCTCGATCGCTTTGGCTACGGGGTGCGCGACGCCGACGGCTATCGCAAAGCGCCCGACGGCAAATCGCTGACCCTGACGCTGTCGCTGCGCACCGGGGCAATCTCGCGCGAATTTGCCACGCTGTGGAAGAAGAACCTCGATGCCCTCGGTCTGCGCAGCGACTTCCACGTGGCGCCGTTTCAGGACGTGATCAAGGAGCTGGAAGGAGGCAAATTCCAGATCTTCAACAGCGGGTACGGCGGCGTTCCATTCGGCTACGCGGAGATGCTTCAGCTTGACAGCCGGCAACCGGCGACTGTCAACTCGAGCCGATTCAAGTTGCCTGATTACGATCGGACCGTAGACCGTTTCTTCGCGAGTTCGACCGAGGAGGGTCGCATCGCAGCCGCGCGCCAGGCATCCGCTCTGGCGTCTGCCTACGTGCTGTTGCTGCCGACGATCTTCCGGCTCGAGAACGACTTCGTCCAGCCGTGGGTGCAAGGCTACAGCGCGCCGATATGGACCAGTTACTGGAAATATCTCGACATCGATCTCGGGCGACGGCGGGCCACGCTGAGGTAGCGCCGCGCAATGCCTCGTCTACGCGTGTGCCGCCGCCTGCGGTTGCAACGCGCCGGCGCAGGGTGCGCGTGCCGGATCACCTGCGGGAAGCTTCGCGCACACGGCAGCCATCTGGGTACGAATGCGTGCGAGCGCCGCATGCCGTGCCGGACTCTGGCTCCATTCGGCAAGCTTCCTGCCCATGCGCTCGAGCGCCCTGAGGTTGCGGCCGTAGAAAGTATCGGGCACGGCGTCAAGCTCGCCGATCACGCTTTCTGCCGCCCCCTCGACGCCGGCAACGTCCTGCGGCGCGAGCTCGATCCGTGCGTTGACGTAACGAGCCCCCCACTGCACGCGGGTCGCGGGCCCATGCGCGGCCGCATACGACCGGGCATACCAGTCGAGCGCCCCGGCTGTGTCACCGCGTTTTCTATCCAGCTCCGCCAGATCGACCATGAAGTAATACGGGGAATGCGAGCGCGCCAGTTCGGCCTTGAGCAGCGTATCGGCATCGTCGAGCAACCCGGCCTGAACGAGCGCATCGGCGGCCGCGTCGATCACCGCCTGCCGTGCGTAAGGGTCCGTCGTCGTGCGATCGGCGCGCGCCACCTCGTCGCGCACGGTCTTGAGCAGCGGCGCCGGGAGCGGGCCGTTCTTGAGGTCGAGTCGGGCGAGTGCGGCTTCGGCGGCGACCGCCGACAGCTGATCGGCCGTCCACAGGCTTGGATCGGCGACGAGTCGCTCCAAGGCGCCGGTCCAGGCTGCGACCAGGCGCGCACGCTCGCGCGAGTTCGGGGCGGTGACGAAGGCTGCGATCGCTGCCGCGTATTCGGTCAGCGTGTCGAAGTTTTCGCGCGTCAGCGCTGGATCGGCGAGCACGACCCTAAGCTGCGCGTTGGCTGCAGCGTCAGGCGCAGCCTTCGCGCCCTTCGTGGTCGCGGCAGCGGCCAGCGCCTTGAGCTCGAGGCGCACGGCGGTTTCTTTCTGATCGGCAGGACAGGCCTGCGCCAGCCGCTGCAATGTCGACGTGACGCTCTTTTCCGGTACCAGCTGCTCCTCGTCGGTGACCCACGAATAGTAGGCGAGCATGCGCCAGTCATCGGCGGAAAGGTCGGCACGGGAGCTGCCTTCGGAGAGGGCGGCGGCGAGAGTTTCCTTGGCTGGACGCGCGCCGTTCATGCCCATCGTCAGCATGCGCATGTACTGCTCGGGGTCCGCTTCGCCCGGAAGGCGCACGATCTCCGTTCCGTCGGGCCGGAACAAAATCATCGTCGGATAGCCGACGACATGAAAACGCGAGCCGAGCTGCTGCGCGTGCGGTCCGTCGCCGTCGATGTACACCGGAACGAAATGACGCGAGCGCTCGATAAAGTCCTGTCGGTTGAACAGCGTCGCCTTGACCTGGTTGCAAGGCGGACACCACCCAGCTCCCCAGTATAGAAAAAGTGGTTTGTTGTCAGCCTTGGCCGCAGCAAAGGCAGCGTCGACATCGCCCTTGCGCCAGGCGATGCCGTCGGCGTGCGCGGCCGGCTGCGGGGCTGCCGAAGGCATGCCATCCGTCGCAGCCGCCGCCACGACCGCCCGCGGCGGCTCGGGCGCTGGCGAGCACGCCGCAAGCGCGATGGTCGAGGCGAGGAAAAGTTGGCGAAGCCGGATGCTCATGATGGCATGGCAGGCCGGGTCGATGCCGCTAGCGTATCACTGCCGAGGCGGTCCGGCAGTACACGCGCCGGGTCATAGTGGAGAAAGGCGCCGCAAGCGGCGACATAGGCGACTGCACCGGGGCGACCACGTCGGGTACACTGGCGCGGACGCCCGACGCCGTCGTCCCGAGATCTCTAATGACCGAGCGCCTCATCGCTCATCTTGACATGGACGCCTTCTATGCGTCGGTCGAGCTGCTGCGCTATCCGGAGTTGCGGGGTCAAGCGGTCGTCATCGGCGGGGGAAGTCGGCACCAGCCGGTCGAGGCAGTCGACCCGGCCAGTGGAGCCACCGTACGGCGCTTCGTGCGGTTGCGCGATTATGCCGGACGCGGCGTCGTCACGACTGCGACCTATGAAGCCCGCGCGCTGGGGGTGCATTCGGCGATGGGCTTGATGAAAGCGGCTCGCCTCGCCCCGGATGCGGTATTGCTGCCGACCGATTTCGACGCTTATCGGCACTATTCGCGTCGCCTCAAAGCCGCCGTCCGTGCGATCGCGCCGCAAGTCGAGGACCATGGTATCGACGAGATCTACATCGACCTGACCGCTGTCCTGCCCGAAGTCGGGTTCAGCGCAACGGCGCAGACGACCGCCGAGCGCGCCCAATGCGTCGGGCGCGCAATCAAGGATGCGGTGCGCGCCGCCACCGGATTGTCGTGCTCGATCGGCATTTCGCCAAACAAGCTTTTGTCCAAGATCGCTTCCGAACTCGACAAGCCGGACGGGTTGACTGTTCTCAGCGCGGCCGACGTCGCCCGGCGTGTGTGGCCCTTGCTGGCGCGGAAGTTAAACGGTGTCGGGCCGAAGACCGCGGCGAAACTCGATGCGCTCGGAATCGTTACTATTGGCGATCTTGCGAGTGCCGATCGCGCCTGGCTGATCAGCCGGTTCGGCTCCAGCCGGGGGGCTTGGATGCACGACGCGGCCAACGGCCGTGACGAGCGTCCAGTCGTCACTTTCAGCGAACCGGTCACCATCAGCCGCGAGACCACGTTTGAGCGCGATCTCTCGGCGCAACGCGATCGCGAAGCCCTTGCGCGGATATTTACGGAGCTTTGCGAAGGGCTAGCCGGCGACTTGCAGCGCAAGGGCTATGTCGGCAGGACAGTCGGCCTCAAACTGCGCTACGACAATTTCAAGACGGTCACGCGGGACCACACGATCGCCGCGCCGACGCAGGACGCCGCGACGATTCGGCGCGCGGCGGGCGCCTGTCTGCGGCGGGTGTCGCTCGAGCGTCGCATCCGCCTGCTTGGGGTGCGGATCAGCGGTCTTTGCCGGTCGGACGAGGTCGCCGCGGCCGCCACGCGCGCGGCCGGCGCAGTGACACCGTCGCTGTTCGACCCATGAGCATACGGCGCCGGCGTGCTCGCTATAGCCTGTCGGCGAACCGCTCCATCTGCAGCCCGACGACGTGCCCGAGTGACCCTGACTCCGCGAATCGCTCGCGCAACCAGGCTGCGTCGTTGCCTGACTCGAGACAGCGGGAGATTTCACGCCACGCGTCCTCGTCCTCAGGCCGGCCGCGCTGCCGGACGGTGGCCAGGGTTTCCCGCACGTCGTCCGCGAGCGCGCGCCGCTGCTGCGTAATCGGATCGACGATCTCGCCGCCCAGGCCGAACCGGCACGCCTGGAAACGGTTGAAGCCGTAGACAAGATAGACGTCCTCCGTGACATCGAGCGCTGGCCGCGAGAGGATCTCGCGGGCAATGCCCTGCGTATAAATCGCCAGCGCGGCCGCGCGCTCAACGCGCAGGGGTGTATCGAAGACGCGCACTTCCACGGTGCCGTATTCCGGCTTCGGGCGGATGTCCCAGTAGAAGTCCTTCATGCTGCTGACCACGCCTGTTGCGCGCATCTTGGCGAAGTAGGCATTGAACTCGGCCCAATCGCGCACATATGGCATGCGTCCGCTCAAGGGAAATGCGGCGACGATATTCATCCGCGCGCAGTCGAAGGCGGTGTCGGCGCCCTGCGCGAACGGCGAACTTGCGGCAAGTGCGATAAACTGCGGCACGTAGCGCGCCAGTCCATGGACCAGCCTTATCGCCGCGTCCGCGTCGGGGCAGCCGACGTGCACATGCTGTCCGAACACCGTGAACTGCTTGGCGAGGTAGCCGTACAGTTCGGATATATAGCGCATGCGCGGCCCGTCGGCGATGTGCCGCTCGGTCCAGACCTGGAATGGGTGCGCGCCGCCCCCGCAAACGCCGACGTTGAGCAGCGCCGTGGTCGCGCAAACTGCGTCGCGCAGCGAGCGCAGGTCGGCGAGGACGCCGGGATAGGTCGTCTGCACGGCCGTCGCGACCTCGATCATGCTCTCCGTGATCTCCAGCTTGATGTCGAGCCCCGGATAAAGCTTTCGCGCCAAAGGCAGGAGATCTGAGGCCGCGCGCGTAAGGTCGCCGTCGCGACGATCGACGAGCTGGAGCTCCAGTTCCACGCCCAGCGTGAGAGGCTGCGACGGCCTGAAGGCAAGGAACTCGCTCATGTCGCGCCGCGGGTCGGCTCGCCGGCCCGGCGCAGGGCGAGCTCGGTGAGTACCGGTCCAAGAATCGCCATGAGCAGGACGACGGCGGCGCTGATCTCCGCGGCGCGTCCGAGTTCGGGTTGCTGCGCGACGCTTGCAACGAGCGTGAGCGCAAGGCTCGACAAGGGAGCCGACGCGACGCCGACCAGCGCGCCCTTGGCTATACCGAGCGCGGCGGGTGGCGCAATGGCGGCGTTGGCGACGACCTTTGCCAGGAACCGCGCCGAGGCCGCAGCGGCAGCAACGCCAAGGAGCGCCCACGAATCGATCCAGGTTAACGTTGCGCCGACAAGGATGAAGTAGGCGAGGGCCAGTACGGCACCGGTCTCCGAGGTCTGGTGCGACAACACGCTGTGCGTGCGGTCGGTGGCGCGCACGATCAGGCCGAAGAACAGACCCCCAAGAATCGGCGACAAGCCCAGAGGGAGCGCGTATGCATATACGAGCACGCAGCAACAGATGATGCCGAAGGTAAGCAGCGCGCCCCGGGCGCGCGTGATCAGCGCATAAACGCGCAGCAAAGCCGCTGCGGACGCGCCGAGAAGAAACGTGCCGGCGAGCTGAAATATGGGTTGCATGACGGAGGCGAGCTCAACGCGCGCGGCTGCGCGATACCCGGTAACGAACAATTGCACCAGAAGTACCGCATAGACGCTGGAAAGGGTGCTGAACAGCAGCGCCCGCTCCGAAACCTGACCGCGGGCGTGCAAGTCCTTGCTTACACTCATGACCACGATAGGCGAAGCCGCCATGCAAATCCCGGCGACCAGCGCGCAGTCGATTGGCGCTGTCGCGAAACCGAACGCCAGCACGGCGTAGATTGCGGCGAAGGCGCACGCACACTCGCCGATGCTCGTGGCAAGCAACCACGGGTTGCGCCGCAGCCAGCCCAAGGGCACGCGCTGGCCAACCTCGAACAGCAGAACCATCGCTATCGCTTCGAGCAGCAAGCTCGGCAAGGGCATGATGGCCGCAGCGTTGTTGCCTCTGCGCAGCGCCCCGAGCAGCGCGCCGGCGACGACCAGGGCCGCGACGCGGGGCGCCCGGAGCACACGCGCGGCAAACTCGGCGAGAAAGAGCGCGGCGAAGAAGAAAAACGCCGTGACAGCGATCGGCGCGACCACCGCTGCCTTAAGGGCAATGAACGTAGATATGAAATCGGAAATGGTCAACCGCCTGGCAGTCCCCGCGTCAACGCCTGCTTGAGCTCCCGCAGCTTGGTCTTAACCTTCGCTTCGTTCTCGGGGCCCATCCGCACCAGCATCTTCTGGCCGGCGGAAAGAGCCTGCAGCGCCGGGTCCGCGAATTCGTACAGGACCTTCGGCTGGGTGAGCGCGATCGGGCCCTTTATCTCCGGCGCCGCGAGCAGATTGTCGATGACTTCGAAGACGCGATCGTTGAAATAGCGCGACGGATAGCCGAGATCGACGTACGCTTGTTGGAACAGCGGGTAGAAGCGAACGTAGATTGCCACCAGCTTGGCGGAGTCGACCGCTTCAAGCGCGCGCACGTAGGGCGTGTAGCGTGCCGCGTTGTCGGGGCCGATGACGAGGCCACCCTCCGGCCCCGCCGTGCGCAGCGGCCCGGGCACCGGCTTGAGCGGCATCAGCCGCTGGGCGACGGTCTTGCGAGGCAAATTGTCGATGCTGGCGACGAAACGGCGGACGATGTCCTGCGGTTGGAACAACTGCTCAAAGGTGGCGCTTCCGAACACGCCGGCGAGCGCCTCGTGGATCGAGGAATCGCTCTCGGCCAGCGCCGGAAGCGAGGGAGCGGGTGGCGCCTCGACCGGGTGCTCGATCTGCGGTTCGGCGCTTGCCGGCGCAGCCGCCTGGGGCTTGACTTCGGGAACCGGCGCCACTGGCCCCGGTCCGGGGCGCGGCGACCAGAAGTAGTACAGCGCGCCGGCCGCGGCGATCAATGCCCCGACGAGCAGCGGAAATCCCCAGCGCCCGGGTTGCTTGCCGGGTCGCAACAGGGGGCGTTCGTCGGCCATTACTTCGCGATCGGGATCGGCCATTATGGTCTCGTCAGAAGGTTCGGTTCGGGGCTCCGCTATGTGCGCGCTTGTGGCGCCCGGTCAGTGCGCGCAACACCAGATCCACTGCCCTTGGATGCCCTGGTAGATGCAGAGCAATGCCTCGACCGCGAGCACAGCGAAGGTCAGCGACGCGCCCCAGAAGCGCCCGAACGGGAATTGGGCGGTGAACGAAAGCGCGTAACCGTGGAGCACGCGGGCGACAAGCAGCGTGATCCCCAACGCATGCAGGACGTAGATCGAATAGCGGCTCACCTCGAGCATGCCCATCAGCAACAGAGCCAGCGGCACATATTCGGCAAAGTTGGCATGTCCGCGAATGACGCGCAGGAGCGCTTGGTCGCCACCGTCCCCGAGGAAGATGCCGCTGCGGCGGCGCTGCACGACGCGCCAACTCAAGACCAGGAACCACAGCGCCAGCAGGCCGGCGTAGAGAGGTGTTACGAACAAATCTCGCTCCACGGTCCGGGTTTGTGCGCTCTAGCCGCCCGCGCGGCGTACTCGTCCTCGCCCGCCTTTCGGCTGCCGTCCGGGTGTGGCTTCCGCCTCTCGTTGCGCACGGCACTATCCTTTTCGAATGGCCTCGTAGTGCGAAGGCGTTGCCCGTGCGTGCGCCAAATATTCGCGGATATGCAGGATATCCTGGCGACCGAGGGCATCACCGTGATGCGGGCGGTGCAACGTACCCTCGACGCCGTTCAATCGCACCCGCAGACGCGCTTTGGCCAGCGGCTCGGTCGTCGCGCCGAGATGATGCAGCAGCGATTCGACCTCGCGCCACTGGATGTTTCCGCTCACCGGATCCTGAAAAATCGCGCGCAGGAGGTTTTCATGTTTGCGGCTCATCGGCGGCAATCCTCGGAAAAGGAAAAGTGCGGCATTGGATCAGGCTGCTTGTATGAGCCTACTAACTTGCGGCGACCAATTCGACCTCGGTCCGCCGGTCCGCGCTCCTTGGTCGATTTCAGCGTGAGCCCGGCCATCGCGCGATTGTACCTGCCCTAGCGGGCCTCATGTTCGCGTTGCCTGCGCCCCTGGCGGCAGCCGCGGAAGTCGTGCCGGGCCTTCGCAATGGAACGCACGCCGACTGGCGGACGCCCTGACCTTGCCCTGCCGGGCGAGGGCTATTTCTCCGCGCTCCGGGTTGTCCAGACATTTTCCAATTCATCGATCGCGGTGACGCTGCTGCCGTCGAAATGGAACGCATAGTGCTTCGATTGGCGACAGTCGTGGAGCACGCGCGGCCGGAATACCGCCGCGCACAAGCCGTCATCATGGCGCACGCTACGGTAGAGTACGCCGTCGCGGCCTTGAACGCGCAGCGCGGTGCCCAGTTGCTGGCTTGGGCCGTAATCGTCTGGGCGGTGGCATTCCGGGAATTTGCGCACGTCGATCAGGCGGGCGTCGAGGTCGGCGAGGTAAAGGCGCAACTCGAGTCGCAGCGCCCCTTCGCGCGTGCGGCGCAGGAACCGCTCCTGATGGTGCCGGGCCTCCGCCAGGGCGGTTTCGAGCCGTTGCGAGCAGTAATAGACACCGAAGGAGCCGTCCGAAAACCGGCTGCCCTCGGGATTAAGATGGGTGAACGCCGCCATGATCGGCGTCGTTCCCGGGCCGCTCACCCGATCCTCCTTCGGAACGAGCGCGAGCAGGCCCGCCTCTTCACGCAGGCGGTCGTTGGTCATCGCCTCGAGCTCGAAGACGGCGTCGAGGTCGTCGGGGTTGGCGACGCGGTCGAACAGCCCGATGGGGGGAAAGCGGCTCGGGACCAACCGATGACTCGGCTGCCACTGGGTACGGCGCGTGGGCAGGCCTCGGGAATCGGTCGTCTCAGCCACCGCGCCACGCGTCAAGGTACTGCCTTACGACGTACAGGTCGGCAACGTTACCGGAGAGCAAGCGTTGCAGCGCGGGCCTGCCGCCGAAAACAGGTGCGGCATTGGGCTTGCGCACCCACGCATCCGCGGCGGCGGCATCGGGCAGCAGAATCTGCAACGCTTTGTAGATGCCGAGGAGGTACGACACACGTTCCAGCGTATCGCGCGCAAGCTGCCCTTGCCCTGTTTTTTTCCAGACGAAGTACGTCGAGCGCGGCGGATTGCCCAGCAGCGTGCGCGCCTCCTCGCTCGAGAGGCGCCACGAGTCTGCGATGCGAAAGAAGGTGCGCAGGGCAGGGCCGGACAGCCGATCGGCGGAGAGCTTGGAGGCATTCCTGGCAGTGGCGCGGAGCGCGGCGCGGGACATGCGGACGGGTATCCTCGCTTGGTACAGGATAGGACCTTTTTTGACGTATAGTCCACATCCAGACTAAAGTCAAGACGCTGCCTGATCGTCCCGCGCAGGCCGACCGTCCCTGCGGCCGCGTGCGCGTGTAGGGCGAGCACTTCATCGAAGTCCTACGGCAGAATCAGACAACCACTGATTTACACCCGACCTCTGCGGGGGAGAATGCGGGCCGTGTAGGGAAGACAACGCAGCAACTTCGACTACCGACCCGGATAGAGTTGACTGGCGGCCTCCTCCCTACATCATTTCTTGCAGATCAACAACGATAACGTGATGATTCCTCGAGCCCGTTCCTGAACGGGACGGGTACAGGAAGTCGACGGGCCATGAGAATGGCCCGTTCTTGTTTTCATTTTTTGCAGGAGAACTCCCACATGGCTAACGCCAATCAATCCTCTTCCAGCGGGCGTCAACAGGCACGCCAGCAGGCTTCCGAGCCGGGCAAAGCGACGGCCTCGTCCGCGCAGCACGGCAGTCACGGCAATCAGCCCGCGGATCAACAAACCGCGTGGCAGAGCCCGAGGACAGACCAGCAAACCTCCGGCGCAGTGCGGCCGCATCGCGGCACATGGCCCGTCTCATCGTCGTATTTCGGCGGCTGGGGCGGAGGGCCGCTGTCCATGATGCGTCGCATCAGCGAAGACATGGACCAACTCTTCGAGAGCTTCGGTTTCGGGCGCGGGCTGTTTCCAAACGCGCTCGGCGACATCGCTCTCGCACGTTTCAGCGGCAAAGAGGACATCGAGCCGCTGTGGGCGCCACACATCGAAGTCTACGAGCGCGATGGCAAACTGGTGATCAACGCTGATCTACCGGGCGTGACGAAAGAGGACGTCGACGCCGAAATCACAGCCGACGCCGTGACGATCCGGGGACACCGCAAGCAGGAAAAAATGAGCAATGAGGGGGGCCTCTATCGCAGCGAGCGCAGCTACGGAAGCTTTTATCGCATGATACCTCTGCCGGAAGGCATCGACACCGACAGCGCTGCGGCGAACTTCCGCGACGGCGTGCTGCGGATCGAAATCAACGCGCCGGGCCGACGGGAGCGCGGCCGCGCACTGCAGATCAGCGACGGCGGTTCCCATACCACGATGCGCTCTGCAGGTGGGAGCGAATCGCAACAGATGGGTGGCGGGGCGCAACAGCAGCGCTAGACGTATCTGCGGCAAAGCCGACGGGTGAGCTCCCTGCTCAGCCGTCGGTGAGCGACGGCGCAGCCAGGATGGCAGCCGTGGTTTGAGCGTCGGTGGCGGCTTGGCGTCAACGACGCGGGCCAGTTCGCCAGCCAGCGCCAGGCCGGCCTGCCGCCCAGGACGGGCGATGCCATGAGCGCGGCGCGAAATCACCATGCGTCGCGATGGTGCGGCCGCAAGAGGCGCGCCGGGTCCGATCCAAGCGTTGGCGCGCGATCATAACTTGGGTAGGTTCGCTCGCAACGCTACAATGGCGAAGGTTCGGAGGAAGAATGTCACCGGCCATTTCCCGCCCTGGATGCCCTGCGCGTCGTTTCACCGCTTCGCTGCTGGTCTTTGCCAGTCTGACCGCCCCGGTTCTCGCCCAGGACTATCCGGCGCGGCCGGTGAAAATCATCGTTCCGTTTGCCGCCGGCGGCCCGGCCGACGTCTATGCCCGGGTCGTGGGACGGCGCTTGCAGGAAGCGCTGGGTCAGCCGTTCGTCATCGATGATCGCCCCGGTGCAGGTTCCGTTGTCGGCACTGACGCGGCCGCGAAGAGTGCGCCCGACGGCTATACGCTGCTGCTTATCTCCAATGCGCAGACGGTCAACGAGTCGCTGCTTGCGAACAAGCCCTATGCGTTGATGCGCGACTTCGTGGCGGTTGCGCCGATCAACTACTCGGACCTTGTCATGGTCGTGCATCCGTCGGTTCCAGCCACGACGCTCGCGGAGTTCATCGCGCTTGCCAAGGCAGAGCCGGGCAAGCTCAATTACGCGTCTTCCGGCCCCGGCACGCCCTACCACATGGCGGGAGAGCTATTCAAGGCGATGGCGGGCGTCGACATCGTCCACGTGCCGTACCGCGGCAGCTCGGGCGCGCGCACCGACCTCATAGGGGGCCAGGTGCAGATGATGTTCGACGCCGTAACGACGATGAGTGAGCATGTCAAGGCCGGCCAGGTGCGCGCGCTGGCCACGACCGGCAGGAGCCGCTCCACGGTCCTTCCGGACGTGCCCACCGTCGCGGAAGCGGGGGTGCCCGGCTACGAGGCGACGATCTGGCTCGGAGTGATGGCGCCCAAGGGCACTCCGCCGGCGATTGTAAGTCGCCTGAACGCCGAGATTACGCGCATCACGAGCAGTTCCGACATGCGTCGCGATTGGGCAGCGCAGGGGGCGACGGCGTTGACCATGACGCCCGATGGGTTCAGCAAATACATAGCCGACGACATCGTGAAGTGGGAGCGCATTGTGAGGATTTCCGGCGCCAAGCCGGATCGGTAGCCGCGGACTCTCGTCGACCGGGCTAAAGGAGCAGGCCGATGGCAAACGACGCGGAGTAGCCACGGCCGTCGGGTTGCGCCGCAAGCAGCAGGCGCTCGCCGCCCTCGCGAAATATCCCATCGTCGCGGTTGCGCATCCATCGCCTTCCCCGGCTCGCGTACGGCTCCAGCGCGAACACAGCTTCGGTCAGCGCATCATCGAAATACAGCTGCGCGGTAAAGGCGTAGCGTGGGGCCGATGCCTGGGGCGAACGGATCTTGAAGTGCAGGTGCACGGCGCGGCCGCCGTACCATCCCGGAAAGATGGTCAGAAACTGTGCGTTCCCGGTGGCGTCGGTGAGCTGGTAGCCGCGCAGGAACTGCTGCCCCTTGGTCGAGGGCCCGAAGCCGAAGCCGGGGACGTCGGAATAGCGGCCGCTCGCGTCGGAGTGCCAGACGTCGACCTGCGCGGCCGGCAGCGGCGCGCAGGTCGTGCCGCTCAATCGCGACACGTTGAACGTGACGCGCAGCGGAATGCCGGCCTTGACCTCGCCGGTGCGCGGGTCAGACCGGATGTCGGAACGGTTGAGCGCCTCCTCGATGAAGAACGGACCTTCGGTCTGCTCGGGCCGGGCGACGCACGAAGGCTGGATCCGTGCGGCTGCCTGCGCGGGCAGCGATAGCGGCGTCAGGCTGGACAACAGCACCGCACCCGACCCGCCGATACGTGCGAGCGCCTCGCGCCGAGAGATGAATCGCCCCGGGTAGGCGGCGCCAGTAAGGCGTGTCTGCATGCCATTTGCCGCGGCGGGTGGCCCAGCCGACATGATGCTGCGGCGCGGGTTCCGGCGCAACCGCAGGCATGGCAGAATCGCCTCCGTGAGCTCGCAGGACATCACCTTGCAGCTAGCCTGCCGCGGCGACGCGCCCGCGATTGCGTCCATGTCGCGTGACCTGATTGAGGCGGGCCTGGGCTGGCAATACCGAAGCGAGCGCATACGCCAGTTGATCGACGACCCCGAAACGGTGACGCTTGTTGCCCGGGACGGCGAACGCATGATCGGTTTCGCGGTCATGACCTTTGGCGAGGAGCGCGCCCACCTGGTGCTCCTCGCGGTCCGCCCGGCTTGTCAGCGGCGCGGCATTGCGCGGCGGCTGGTGCAATGGCTCCTCCAGTCGGCGACCGCCGCCGGGATCGCGTCGATCCACGTTGAGCTGCGCGCCCAGAACGAGGCTGCCCACGCCTTGTACCGGGCGCTGGGCTTCGCGGAGACCTTGCGGTTGCCGGGCTACTACCGCGGCCGGGAGACGGCCGTTCGCATGATGCGCGTGCTGCGGCTAATCGCCCCTGCCGTGCCGCCGTGGCATCCCCCGAAGCGCTGCGCGTAAGCGCGCGCCATCATTCGGGTCGAATTCGGGCCGAATCCGCCCAGTCCAGAGTCGATATTGCATTGCAGCAACAATTGCTTTACAGGGCGGGTTTCTCATCCTGAATTCTAATTGTGCGTTGCAGCAAAAGAGGACGGCTGGAAGCCCTGGGCCTCAAGCCCCGGCCAAAGGCCCCAAGCGCAGCGGGGAGACGAATTTTTAGCGGCTTGGCTTCATCGAAAGGGATGGGTATGTACAAGATCGAATCGTTGGCCGAGATCAACCGGGCCGGTTACCGCCATGCGATCCGGCTCGCGACGCTTTCGCTGGATAACATTGAGCGCCTTGCGAAGTTCAATCTGGGCGCCGCGAAGTCCGTGCTTGCCGATGGCGTGGAAAATGCCCCGCGCAATTGCCGGTGCCAAGGACATCCCGGCGTTGCTGGCGATCAACGCGGAGTTGACCGAGGCGGGCGTGGAGAGCGCCCTTGGGTGCTCGCGCGGCGTTTATGGCATCGAGTCGGAAGCGCAAGCGGCGTTTTCCGCGCTCGCCGAAGAAGCCTTCGGCAGCGTATGCGCGGGAGGTTGCAGCGTGGGTGGACCAGGCGGGCAAGAACGCTCCCGCCCGGTCTGAGGCCGCGGTGAAGGTGCTCAAGTCAACCGTTGCAGCAACCGCGGCGGCTTTCGATCAACTCTCAAGGGCAACCAAGGGCGTGACGAGCTTCGCCGACGCCTCGGTGCGCGCCGCGACAGACAACGCCGCGGGCATCGCCAAAGCGGCCGCGAGCTACCGTAAGGCGGCGTAACCCGCTCGACGCTGGCAAGAGCCCCGCGCGCTTTGGCGTGCGGGGCTCTTGCTTTCTGCGCTGCGGCTTGAGTCCGGACGCGAGGCCGGCGCTGAGCCCTGCTCCGATGCATGGGGGATGTATGCTTGCTGCATCCGGGCTTCCGCGATCACGATGGCCGAAACGCTTCTACTGCTGTTCACGGTCGCCGGCGTGTGGTACGTTTTCGACGCGCTGCGTGCCCGCGAGGCGGCGATCCGCGTCGCTCGGCGAGCCTGCAAGGAACATGGACTGCAACTACTCGACGACACGGTGCAGGGCCCGCGCCTTCGCCTCGCGCGCGACGCGGACGGCGTCGCGCGGGTACGCCGCACCTTCGTTTTCGAATTCTCCGAGGACGGGTTCGCCCGCCGCACCGGTTCCCTCGTGATGCTGGGCACCCAGGTGGAGTCGCTGCAGCTCGAACCGTATCGATTTTCCTGAGCGCGGAACTGCGTCCTGTGCCGCGCCGTTTTCGAAGGCGCCATGCGAGACAACCCGATCAAGAAATCCCTGCAGGCCGGCGGCACGGCGGCGGGCGCCATGGTGTTTGAACTCCTGGCGCCGGGGCTGCCCCAGATCTGCCGCAACGCGGGCGCCGACTTCCTGCTCTACGACATGGAGCACACGGGAATCGGCTTCGAAACGCTCAAGACACAGACCGCGCTCTGTCGCGGCCTGAACGTCGTGCCGATGGCCCGCGTCCCGCGTGGTGAATACCACTTCATCGCCCGAGCGCTCGATGTCGGCGCGCTTGGCGTCATGGTACCAATGGTCGGTACCCGCGCCGAGGCCGAGCACATCGTCGCTTGTACGCGCTATCCGCCGGAAGGACGCCGTGGCGCAGCGTTTGGTTTTGCGCACGACGACTATGAGGGCGGCGACATCGCGGCCAAGATTGCGGCCTTGCACGAGCGCACGATGGTGATCGCCCAGGTCGAGACCGTCGAGGGCCTCGATAATGTGGAGGCGATTGCAGCCGTGCCCGGGGTGGACGCGCTGTGGATAGGGCAGTTCGATCTAACCAATTTTATGGGCATACCCGCGCAGTTCGAGCATCGGGTCTATCTCGAAGCGATCAATCGCGTGCTGCGCGCCTGCGTGACCCATGGCAAGGCGCCGGCGATGCTCGCGACCGACGAAGCATGGGCGCGCGATTACGCCGCCCGTGGCTTCCGGCTGATGGCGTACGGTATCGATCAGTTGCTGTTGCAGAGCGCGCTTCGCCACGGTCTCGACGTGCTGCGGGCCGCGCTTGCGGAAGGGAAACGGGCATGACGGCCAAGTTCTGCGTGGGGCTGACCCGCGACATCGTCGATGCTCGGGGCGAGCCGGCATTCGGCCGCGCCGCGCTTGGCATTCTCGACGGCGCGCCGGATATCGAATGGGAATACCTTCCTAAGGCAGTGCCTGCAATCGGTGCCGACGAGGCCGCGCGGTACGACGCCATCTACGTGAACATTGCCCGCGTTCCTGCAGCCGCCGTCGCCCGTCCCGACTGCCGGTTGCGCGTGGTTGCCCGCCACGGCGTGGGCTATGACGCGGTCGATATCGCGGCGATGACCAGGGCAGGAGTGATCGTGACCAACACACCGACAGCGATGCCGCGGCCGGTGGCGACGACCGCTCTGACATTCCTCCTGGCCCTCGCTGGCAAGCTCTTTCTCAAGGATCGGCTCACGCGTACCGGGCGCTGGAACGAACGCATGGACAACATGGGTCGGGGCCTGACCGGGCGCACGCTCGGGGTCATCGGCGCGGGCGGCATCGGACGTGAATTGCTGCGCATGGCGCGTACCTTCGATCTGAAGCTCATTGCCGCGGACCCGTTCGCCAACGACATCGAACTGGGCTACCTCGGCGCGCGCAAGGTTTCGCTCGAGACCTTGCTGGGCAGCGCCGATTTCGTGGTGGTCTGCTGCCTATTGAATGAACAGACCCGCCACCTGATCGGCGCGCCGCAGTTTGCACTGATGCGCTCCGAAACCTATTTCATCAACGTCGCGCGCGGGCCGATCGTCGACGAGCAGGCGCTGATCGAGGCGTTAAAGCAGCGACGCATCGCCGGCGCGGCGCTGGATGTGTTCGAGCAGGAACCGGTCGACCCCGCCAATCCATTGCTGACGATGGACAACGTAATCGTGACGCCGCATTCGCTCTGCTGGACAGACGAGTGCTTTCACAACATGGCCGCAACCGGCCTGCAGAGTATCGTCGAGACGCTCGCCGGCCGCGTGCCGGAATTCATCGTCGACCGCGGGGTCCTGAAGCATCCGCGGGTCCAGTCGTGGCTGCGGGCGTGATTAGTGGTGGTTCTCTTCATGATGCGCGGGGGCCGGGTTGCCGTGCTGCTGGACCTGCGGATGCGGCTGCACTTGCGGATGCGGCTGCATTTGCGGATGCGGCTGCCCCTGCGGATGCGGCTGCCCCTGCGGATGATGCTGCACGTAGGCTTGGTTATGCGACACGTTGTGCGGCTGGCCCGTGTTCGGAACATGAGTGCCGCCACCGGCGCCGACGTTCGGCTGCTTGTACGCGGCCGCCCGGGACGTCGCCAGCAGCGACGGCGTACCGTGATTCACCGACGCGAGCTGGGCCCGGTTGGTGCTGGCGAGTTGCTGGTGCTTTAGCTGCAACTGCGTCGCCGGCAGATGCTGGTCGCGCTCGGCAAGGCGTTCATCCGCCGTAGGCTGGGCGGTGATGCCGCCGGCTCCGCCGTTGTAGCTCACCCGTGACAGCGCTGCGTTATTCTGTCCGACCTGCTGGTTGTACGTGCTGTAGGTGTTGTGAATATTGGTCACATTGACGTTGGTCACCGCGCTGTTATAGCTGAATGAGCGGCCGTTCCAGGATCCGCCCAGATAGCCGACGCCGGCGTAGCCGAACCCGTAGTTGATGCCGCCGTAATAGCCCACGTGCGGCCCCCAATACCCGCCGTGCCAGATGAAGGCGCTACCGCCCCAGCCCCAATACCCGGGCGTCCACAGTGCGCCCACATAGGGTGCGAGCACCCAGGTTCCGGGCACCCAGTAGTAACCGTCAGGACCGTATGCCCAGTACCCCGGCGTCCAGATGTAGCCTGGCCCGGGGACCACGGGCTGCGCGTACACCGGCAGCGCCGGCGGCGCGATGGCGACCGACACAAAAACCGCGGCAAGCGAAGCCGCGGGCGCGGCGAGCAGGACAACCGCGAACAAGAGTGAACGGATGAAGGGATAGCCGAGGCGGGCGGTTGTGGTCTTCATGGGCAGGCGCTCCATTGGCGTGACGGTTCAATAACGCACCGGTGCCGCTTGCAGTTGACCCGGGAGGCGGAGATCGCGGTGCAACATGGCTGCGTTATACAATGCGCGTCCCGCGTTGCCGACCGCTCTGATGTCCGCCAAGCCTGCCTTGCATCGCCAGGAACGCCTCGATGCGCTGCCGCGCCAGGTGTTGCAGGGCCTTCGGCGCGGGATCGAAAAGGAAAGCCTGCGCGTTCGGCCGGACGCAGCGCTGGCGACGACCCCGCATCCGGCCGCGCTCGGATCCGCCCTCAAGCATCCGCGCGTCACCACCGATTTCAGCGAGTCGCAGCTTGAGCTCATCACTGGCGTGCACACCAACGCCGAGTCGTGCCTGAAGGAACTGCTCGAGATACACCAGGTCGTGTATCGCGCAATCGGCGACGAGCTGCTCTGGTGTGCGAGCATGCCCTGCCGACTGCCAGCGGACGATGCCATTCCGATCGGCCGTTACGGTAGCTCCAACGTAGGCCGCGCCAAGACAGTGTATCGCACCGGGCTCGCGCATCGCTATGGCCGCCGCATGCAGACGATCTCCGGCATCCATTACAACTTCTCGCTGCCGGACGCGCGTTCCAACGACGCCTACTTTGCACTGATCCGGAACTTCCGCCGGCACTCCTGGTTGCTGCTCTACCTTTTTGGCGCCTCGCCCGCCGTGTGTTCGAGCTTTGTGGCGGGCAGGGCGCACGAGCTGGAGCAGTTGAGCGGCGACACGCTCTATCTGCCATACGCGACGTCGCTGCGCATGGGGCGGCTGGGCTACCAGAGCGACGCGCAATCCTCGCTCGCGGTGAGCTACAACGACCTGAACAGCTACTCCGCCTCGCTGGAGGAGGCGCTCACCAAGCCGTATCCGGCCTATGAAGCGATCGGAATCCGCACCGGGTCCGAGTACCGCCAGCTGGCGACGAGCCTGCTGCAGATCGAAAACGAGTTTTATGGCACGATCCGCCCGAAACGTGTCATACATCCGGGGGAGCGCCCGCTGCACGCGTTGCGCGAGCGCGGTGTCGAGTACGTCGAGGTCAGGCTGATGGATCTCGATCCGTTCGTGCCGATAGCGATCAGCGCGTCCACGATGCGCTTTCTCGACCTATTCCTGCTGCATTGCCTGCTCTGCGATAGCCCCCCGGACACGCCGCAGGAACTCACCGACATAATGAGCAACAAGCAATGCGTCGCCTCGCGCGGCCGCGAGCCGGGGTTGCGGCTCGCGCGACACGGTCAGCAGGTCGAGCTGGTCGAATGGGGAAGAGAGGTCCTTGCCGACTGCACAGCGATCGCGGCGGCGCTCGATCGCGCAAATGGCGGCACTGCGCACGGCGAAGCCCTCACGTCTGCGGTCGCGGCGCTAAACGATGCCGACAAGACGCCATCGGCGCGCGTCCTGCAGGCGATGCAACGCTTCGGCAATTCCTATGTCGGCTTCGCCCTCGCACAGTCGCGTGCGCACCGGGAGGCGATTCTTGCGCTGCCCCTGGCCGCCGAGACTGCCGACCGCTTTGCACGCCTGGCCGAAGAATCGATCCAGGAGCAGCGCCGCATCGAAGCCGCCGACGCGACCCCCTTCGAGACGTACCGGCAGCAGTACCTGTCGCCGCTGCGCCTGAACCCGTAGGCGAAGCCGCACCGGCTAAGCCGGCGGCAGTCAACAGCGGGCCGGAAGTCGGTTCGACGCGCCGGCATCGCAAATGGACATTGTTCGGCGCTTGCTCGCCGGCCGGACCGGCGTTGAGCCGACGCAAGTCGACGCGGATGCGATATCCCGCTATTCGACTATCCTTCGACGCGCTGCCTTGACCTGTCCACGTCTGACCTTGCCCTCGATCCGACGCCGAACTGACCCCTTGCTCGGCCGCGTCGGCTTGCGCCGGGCTGGCGTAGTGGCGGCGCTGTCCACGAGCGCCTGCAGGCGCTCGAGCGCGTCCTCCCGATTCCGGTCCTGACTGCGATAGCGCTGCGCCTTGATGACGATCACCCCGTCGGGGGTGATGCGCCGGTCCTTGCGCGCGCAAAGGCGCGTCTTGATCGCTTCCGGCAGCCTTGAAGCACGAATGTCGAAGCGCAGATGCATGGCGCTGGCGACCTTGTTGACGTTCTGCCCCCCTGCGCCCTGGGCGCGAACCGCGGTCCACTCGATGTCGGCCCGATCGACTCGGATCATCGGCGCGGGCCGCAGAATGGAGCCGTGCGCTTCGCCGCTCGGCCGGGCGGCGCGGCGAGGCGCGAGGGGAGGCAGCCACGAAGCGGTGCAGCCGCTGGCGAATCGACCCGCCTGTAGGGAGGCGGCGACGGCGGAGGCTGCAGTCGCGAGCCCGTCGTCACGGGGAATGACGCAACCCGGCGGGGATGAGCCAATGTTCGCCCGCGCGAAAGCCGCCTTCGATGAGCAGCGCCAGCGCTGCCGCCGGGATTGCGCCGGCGAGCAGCAGCGAGTGATCGTTGAGCGCAAGCCCGGTAACAATGCGCTCGCCGTAGCCACCTGCGCCGATAAACGCGGCGATGGTAGCGGTGCCGACATTGATCACGGCCGAGGTCTTGATGCCGGCCACGATGGTCGGCGCGGCGAGCGGCAGTTCGATCTTGCTCAGGATTGTTGCTGCCCGCATGCCCAGCGATTGCGCCGCCAGCGTCATGCCACGCGCAATCTGGGTGAGACCGGCGTGCGTGTTACGGACGATCGGCAGCAGCGCGTAGAGGGCCAGCGCGATGAACGCGGGTACCGCGCCGATGCGCCCGGTTAGCGGAATGAGTACGGCCAGGAGCGCGAGCGAGGGTATCGTCTGCACCACACCGGTCACCCCCAGGATCAGGGCTTCGGTCGCGGGACGCTTCGCTGCCACTATGCCCAGCGGGACACCGATGACGACGCTGGCCGCGAGCGACACGAAAACCAAGGCGAGATGCGTGAGCGTAAGTTGTGCGAAGTCCGGCCCGAAGAGCTTGCTCCAGAAACCCCCTTGCGGCATGGTCTTGGCGGCCGTGCCCGCTCCGGTGCGAGCGCGCTGCGCCAGGTAGCTCGCTGCAACGGTGGCGAAATCGATGCCTTGCAGCTCGGCGGCCGCATTCATCTTGCGCATCGTCGCGGCATCGATCGTCCCCTCGAGCTGGGCGAGCGCGGCCCAGGCCTTCGGAAATCGCTGCGGCAGATCGGCGCGATAGAGCAGGACCGCGTCATAGCGCGGAAAATAATCGCGGTCGTCGGCGAGGACGGTCAGCCCGTAGCGATCGAGCTTGGCGTCGGTGGAATAGATGTCGATCGCGTCGACCTGGTGCCGGGCGATTGCTTCGTAGGCGAGGCCGTGGTCGAGCCCGCGCGGTGTGGCGAACGGCAGGTCATAGGTACGTTTCAAGCCGGGCCAGCCATCGGCGCGGCCGATGAATTCCTGCGACAGCCCCAGCCGCAGCCCCGGATGGGCCTTGAGGTCTGAGAGCTTGGCGATGCCTTGGGTACGCGCATCGTCGGCGCGGATTGCAATGGCATAGGAATCGTTGAAGCCGAGCGGCACGCCCACGGCCAGGCCCATCGCTGCGAGCTTCGCGTTCAGCTCCGGCAGCGGCGGGACGGAGTCGAGCTTGAGTATTTCCCTGGCGATCGTACCGGTGTATTCGGGATAGACGTCGATACTGCCGGTGGTGAGTGCATTGAGCACGATCGCCGTGTTGCCGAGGCCCTGGCTGTGCGTGGCGGGCGTCTCGCCGGCCCCTGTCGCCGTCTGCTTGATGATCTCGCCCAGGATGTACGACTCGGTGAAGCGCTTGGAGCCCACGTGCAGTGTCGGTCCCGCGCTCACTGTTGTACATGCCGCGAGCGCAACGGCACCCGTCAAGAAGGCGGTCGAGATTTTCGCCCGCATGAATGTCCCCCGCAGTCGTCGTTGCCACTTCATTCGCACGGCTGCGTGCATGATACGCTGCGCCTAAATGAGCCCGGAGCGGAGGGTACGGGCTCGCTTAAGGCACGGGAAGCGGGAATCGACTAAGCTTGCACATTTTTGCCACCCTGACCTGTGCCATCTTATCCCCACCTTCTTGCGCCGCTGAACCTCGGCTTCACCACGCTCGCCAACCGGGTTCTCATGGGCTCGATGCACACCGGGCTTGAGGAGGCATCGGACGGGTTCAACAAGCTCGCCGCGTTCTACGCGGCACGGGCGAGAGGCGGCGCCGGGCTGATTGTCACCGGGGGCATTGCGCCGAGCTTCAGCGGGCGACTCGAGCCACGCGCATCGCAACTCTCGTTTCGGTGGCAAATCGGCAAGCACCGGATCGTAACCGAAGCAGTGCACGCAGCTGGGGGCAAGATCGCACTGCAGATCCTTCATGCCGGGCGTTACGCGTATCACCCGCTGTCCGTTGCGCCATCGCCGATCAAATCGCCCATCACCCCGTTTCGTCCGCGCGCGCTGACCGGCTGGGGCATCAGGCGCACGATCTCCGCGTATGCGCGGTGTGCGCAATTGGCGCAGGCATCCGGCTATGACGGGGTCGAGATCATGGGCTCGGAGGGCTACCTCATAAACGAGTTTGTCGCGCCGCAGACCAACCGCCGCGACGACGAGTGGGGAGGTTCGTTCCTCAACCGAATCCGCTTTCCGCTGGCAGTGCTGCGCCGCACCCGCGAGGCGGTTGGACCGAAGTTCATTATCATCTACCGGCTTTCGATGCTCGATCTGGTCGAAGGCGGGAGTACCTGGGATGAGGTCGTCGCGCTTGCACAGGCGGTCGAGGCGGCGGGGGCGACGATCATCAACACCGGTATCGGCTGGCACGAGGCGCGTATTCCGACCATTGCGACCATGGTGCCGCGTGCGGCGTTCGCGTGGGTGACACGCCGCCTCATGGGCCAGGTGAGCGTCCCCCTGATCGCGACCAATCGCTTTAACGATCCTGCCACCGCGGAGTCGGTGCTGGCACGAGGCGACGCGGACATGGTGTCGATGGCACGCCCGTTCCTTGCCGACCCCGAGTTCGTGAAGAAGGCGGAAGAGGATCGTGCTGATGAGATCAACACCTGTATCGGCTGCAACCAGGCCTGCCTCGATCAGATCTTCGAACGACAGACAGCGACGTGCCTGGTGAATCCCTTCGCGTGTCGCGAGACGGAATTGAAGCAGGTGCCCGCGATGAAGAGGCGACGGGTCGCTGTCGTGGGCGCGGGCCCGGCGGGGATGGCGTGCGCGATGACGGCGGCAGAGCGCGGCCACCACGTCACGCTGTTCGATGCGGCGGCAGAGATCGGCGGTCAGTTCAATCTCGCGCGCCGCATTCCGGGGAAGGAGGAGTTCGCCGAGACGTTGCGATTCTTCCGCGCACGGCTGGCCAGGTTTGGCGTCGAGCTGCGCCTGAATTGTCTTGTTGGTGTCGAGGACCTGCGCGGGTTCGACGACGTCATCTTGGCGACCGGCATCGTGCCGCGGCGTCCTTCAATACCGGGCATCAACCATCCTAAGGTTGCCGGTTACGTCGACATCGTGGAGGGGCGGAAAATCGCGGGCAGACGGGTCGCGGTGGTCGGCGCTGGCGGCATCGGCTTCGATGTCGCCGAGTTGCTCAGCGCAGGGGGCGAATGCGCCGACGGTCACTTGAGCGACGGCCGCGCGGGAGATCCGGCGGTCACCGCTTTTGGCGATCAATGGGGAATCGACTGCGATTACGCGGGCCGCGGCGGTTTGAAGCCGGCGCGAGACGCGCGGCCATCCCGAGAGCTCTGGCTTCTGCAGCGCAAGGACGCCAAAGTCGGCGAGGGATTGGCGAAGACCACCGGCTGGATCCGCCGCACGCTGTTGCGTCAGCGCGGCGTGAAAATGCTCGCCGCGGTCGAATACCTGAAGATCGACGATGCGGGGCTGCACCTCGAGGTCGATGGCAAGCCGCAGCTGCTCGATGTCGACACGGTGGTCATCTGCGCCGGGCAGGAACCGCGGCGGGAGCTGGCGGCGGACCTCCAGGCGGCGGGCATGCGGCCGAAACTCATCGGCGGCGCGGACCTTGCGCTGGAACTCGACGCCAAGCGTGCGATCGAGCAGGGAACCCGCGTCGCTCTCGCGTTGTAGGAAAGCCGGGCGCGACCGGGCGTGTCCTAACCCGGTGGCCCGATGAACCGGGCCGGATGCCGCCGCGTGCTACTTCGTTGCGACGACAACGGCCATGGTGTCGAGATCGGCCAGTCGGGCATCGTCTTGGAACGCGGAGTAGGCGGCGATTGACAGCAACAATGTCACCCAGAGTGCGGCCACGCCGATCCGCAGCCCCGGCTCGCTGCGCTTCCCGCCCTTGGCCGGCCCTTGCGTCGACGAAGGTCTCCTGGCCCTTGGCGCGTCCCGACGGCGCGGGCCGAGAAGCGTGACGCGCGCGAGCCTTTGGCGCGCTCGTTTCCATCCACCGCCGCGCCCGATCCCGTATGCTGCGAGCAACGACAGGAGGCCCGCCACCCGGGTGATGTCGTCGATGAACTCGATGCTCATGGGCTCATCCATCAAAGCAATCGTCCATCTCCTCGCAAGTGCCGTGCCATAATCGGCGCAGAAGCGAATAGGGAACCGGAACAGGCAGTTAGGCTAGCGATGCACCCGCTTGGTGGAGCGCAGCTTCGCGTTGGTGCGGTGCAATAAAGGCGGTGCCGCACCAATTCGGTACGGCGCCGGGTTCAACGCCCTGTCACTTGCCGACGCAGCGGCTCCGCGGCTGCCGTGCAAGGGCGGAAGTTACTCCCACGCCGACAAATCTGGCCGGCGCGTATGCCAGTCGGTGACTGACTGAAATGCCCGTCCCAGACGGATCAGGGTCGCCTCAGCGAACGGCGCGCCGATCAGCTGCATCCCGATCGGCAGCTCCTGCGCCGAGCATCCCGCCGGCAGCGACAACCCGCACGCGCCGAAGTAGTTGACCGCGCGCGTGAACGTGGCGAGCGGTGACAGCGCTTCGTCGACGTCGGCCAGCGGCACCGCGGTGATCGGCAACGTCGGGGTCAGCAGCGCTTCGCGGTCGCGCATCCAGGTGCTGAAGCGCGCGGCGGTTTGCCTTCGTTGCGCCAGTTCATCAAGGTAGTCCGCAGCGCTGATCCCCTTGCCGGCAAGCATTCGCTTGCGCACCCAGGGGTCGATCTCCAGCGCTTCGTCCTCGATATAGGCGCGGTGCAGGGCGTAGGCCTCGGCGGCGATGATGCGGCCATTGCGCTGCATCACGTCCTCGAGATCGAATGGGACGCAGGCTTCCTCGACGCTGGCTCCGAGCATGCGCAGAGTCGCCATCGCATCCGCGCGGGCGGAAAGCACCTCGGGCAAGGCGGGCCACTGAAATTGCTCGACGGCGAGCGCCGTGATGCGAACCCCGCTGAGGTCGGGTTCGGCGGCGAGCGCGTTCGCCCAGTCGACGGGCGGCGCCGCGAGCGTTGCCGGATCGCGCGGATCGGGGCCGGCCATCGCCTCGAGCAGCCGCGCTGCGTCGTCGACGCTACGGCTGAGGGGGCCGAGCGAATCGAGAGTCGTTGCGAGCGCAAATACGCCGGCGAGACTGATCAGGCCGTAGGTCGGCTTGAATCCGGTAAGCCCGCACAGCGACGCCGGAATGCGGATCGATCCGCCGGTATCCGAACCGATCGCGGCGGGTGCGAGCCCGGAAGCGACTGCGGCTGCGGAGCCGCTGCTGGACCCGCCGGCGACGCGCTGCGTCGCGGTGTCCCACGGATTCCAGGGGGCGCCCAGCGGCGCGTTGCGGCCCCAGGCGCCGAATGCGAACTCGACCAGATGTGTCTTCCCGAGCGGAATCATTCCCGCCGCGAATAGGCGCTCGGCGGCGGTCGCTGTTTCGTCCGCGATCCCGTGCGGGCGGCTTTTCGAACCCGCGCCGGTGGCGCGTCCGCGAATGTGCAGCAGGTCTTTGATCGCGATGGGCAAGCCGTGTAGCAGGTTGCGCACGGTGCCGCCGCGGCGCTCGCGGTCCGCGCTCTCTGCCAGGGTGAGCGCACTGTCGCGATAGACATCGACATAGGCGTGCAGGCGGGGGTCGAGGCGCGCGATGCGGTCCAGATACGCGGCGACGATCTCGCGCGACGAAACTGAGCCTCGCGCGAGCAAGCGCGAGAGCTCGGTAAGCGATTGCCAACAGAGGTCGGAGTCCATTCAAAGCCACCCGCGTTCATGCCCGCCCATGCATGGGTCGGGCGGGACCCAGTGTGGGGCGGAATGCGCCCCGAATGGAAGGTATCGCGCGGCGTGGCTTAGGGGCGTACCGAGGGGCCACTGCGGGATCCTTCGCTGTCCTATCCCTCCCTTTGCGCTATAAGATTGGCCATTAGATTGCGATGTCGAAGGGCTTGTCGATTACAGGTATCTGACAACGGTAATTATGATTACGTAACTATTGGAAAATGGAATAGATAAATGCTCTTATATTCAATGGTGCAATGCACTATAAATGAATGGTTCCATCATCATTAACGATGCTAACTATAGGATTAAACTATTTGATTTATATTGCACCTGAACCTAGCATGCTATGGTGCATTGCGATAAGTTAATCGATATATAATGTAATGACAGTTCAGTGTTTGTAACCGGATTTGCTTTGTAGTTCAGGGCCTTGGAGCGTGGCTCTGACGGCGCCAAGAACGCCGAGGCCGGTTTCAGTTAGCGGCCACTCACTCTTAATCATGGGCTTCGATCTCGGGCCACCCCCGGGGTCGGGGTATATCCATTATGAAGACCACCGCAATGGTTCAATCCTCGTCCCGGCCCCTGCCGGCACGCCGGCCGATCGGCCTTGCGTTGCAGGGTGGCGGCTCCTGGGGCGCCTTTACCTGGGGCGTGCTCGACGCGCTGCTTGCCAGTCGGAGCCTCAGCGTCGCCCAGCTATCCGGCACGAGCGCCGGTGCGATCAACGCCGCGATTGTGGCGAGCGCCTTGGCTCAGGGAACGCCGATGCGGGCGCGCGAGCTGCTGCGCTCCTTCTGGCTGCATATCGCGCGACCGGCCGTCGCCGACCTTGGGCGCGAGGTTTGGGGACCCATGGAGCGTACCTGGCGCAATACGCTCGGCGCTTGGCTCATATCGACCGGCTCGCTTTCGCCCTACAACACCAACCCGCTGGGCATCAATCCGCTGCGGGATGCCATCGCGGCCCATGTCGACATCGACGCCATCCGCAGCAAGCTGGCGCCGGCGCTGTTCGTGACGGTGACCAACGTCAAGACCGGGCTGCCGCGCGTGATTTCCAACGAGGCGATGAGCGTCGACGCGCTGCTCGCATCGGCGTGCCTGCCGCAACTGTTCCAGGCGGTGGAGATCGATGGCGAGCCGTATTGGGACGGCGGCTATTGCGGCAATCCGACACTGTGGCCGATGATTCACAGTGGCGTCGCACGCGATTTGATCATCGTGCAGCTGGTACCCGACAGCAGCGAGGGCGTTCCGACGGACGGTGCGGCAATCCGCCAGCGCGTGGGCGAGATTGTGTCCAATTCTTCGCTTGTCGCCGAAATGCAGGCGATCGCGGCGATGCGCGGTATCGCCACCCGAGGGGAGGGGGCGTCGAACGTCCTCGATTTGCGCTTGCACCGGATCGGGCCGCCGCCGCGCGGCCTGCTCGAACAAGGATCTTCGCTCGAGCGATCGCGTGTGTGGCTGCAACGCCTGCACGGCGAAGGGCGCGCAGCAGCAAGGCGCTTCATCGGCCGGCATGGCGCCGACGTCGGTGTCCGCGAAACACTCGACATCGCCGGAGAATTCCAGGATGGGCACAAACCCAAGGTGCGTGTCTCGGCGAACGATTCCCGGTACGACGACGCTCGACCGGTGTGAACGGCCGGCCGCGTCGTACGCCCGCCCGCGCCGGCATCGGGCCGGGCCACTGGGCCGCGCGGCGCAAGCCCTGACGCTTGCGTGTCACCACCCGTGGGACGGCAAGGGCCGGATCTCCCTGCCCACGGGAGAAAAAGCGGCGATCATGGGGGCCGTGCGCGGCCCTCCTGACCGGGGTTGCGGGATCGCCGCCGCGTCTCGGGGCGCGGTCAGCAGTCGCGGACATCCGGCCGGTCCGTGGCGAAAGCCTGCGCTTGCGGCTATCGTTGTCACCGGAGACTGCATCGTCGGGCCACCGCTCCCCGGTCCCAAGGGAGGGAAGCGGTACGCCCGACAAGGCGATATGGACAATGTGCGCATGTGGACGCGGGGCGTCCCGGTCGAAGAAGCGGCGTATGCGCAGATCCGCAATATCGCCTCGCTGCCCATTCTCGGCGGGCACGTTGCGATCATGCCCGACGTCCATGTGGGCAAGGGTGCCGCGGTCGGCGCGGTGATTCCTACGCGTGGCGCGATCATTCCGGCCGCGGTCGGCGTGGACATCGGCTGCGGCATGGTCGCCGTGCGCACGACCCTCGGGGCGTCTGATCTGCCCGATTCCCTTGCGCCGATTCGGGCGCAAATCGAGGCTGACGTCCCGGTTGGATTTCACGCGCACCGTCAGCCGCTGCGGCCGCACGGCGCCGCGGGCGATTCGCTCCAACGCCGCATGGCCGACCTTGCGCGGCGATACGCTGCTCTGCGCATCATGCATCGTATCGGCGAATACGACCCTGCGCGCGTATGGTGCCAGCTCGGCACGCTCGGCGGCGGGAACCATTTCATCGAACTCTGCCTGGATGAGGACGATGCGGTCTGGGTCATGCTGCACTCGGGCAGTCGCAACATCGGCAACACGATCGGCGAGGTTGCAATCGCCACTGCGCGGCGGATCGCGGAGCGCGAACATCGCCACCTCCCCGATCGGAACCTTGCATGGCTTTCAGCCAAGACAGCGGAATTCGACGAGTATGTCGAGGCGCTGAGCTGGGCACAGGATTATGCGGCGCTCAATCGCGACCTCATGGTCGAGCTGATCGCCGGAGCGCTGCGGCAGTTCTTCGGCGGCGAGCTGGCCGTGCGCGATGCCGCAGTCAACTGTCACCACAACTATGCCAGCCTGGAAGAGCACTTCGGCGCGACCCTTTGGATCACCCGCAAGGGCGCCGTGTCGGCCCGCTCTGGACAGCTTGGCATCATCCCCGGTAGCATGGGCACGAAATCGTTCATCGCGCGCGGCAAGGGCAATCCCGCGGCGTACCATTCGTGCAGCCACGGGGCCGGGCGCAGGATGTCGCGCAGCGAGGCCAAGCGCAGATTCACGCGGGCTGACCTCGTGGGGCAAACGGCAGGTGTCGAGTGCCGCAAGGACGCAGGGATCATCGACGAGCTGCCGGCGGCGTACAAAGACGTCGACTCGGTGCTGTCTGCACAACGCGATCTGGTCGATGTTGTGCACAGTTTGAAGCAGGTACTTTGCGTGAAAGGATGATTGGCGCTCGCTGCGCCGCTTGATTGCAAGCAAAGGAGACGAGGTTCGTGGAACCGCTGGTATTGACCGTCGACATGTCCGGCTTGCCGCAGGCGTGGGTCGCGCTCGAGGACGCGATCACCTACCATGCGAAGCAACTCGTCGCATGGTCGGTGGGCGACGTGGTGCGCGAATTCCGCGGCGGCTGGCAGCGCAACGGCACTCGTTCGCGCATCGCGACCAAGTCGATTCTGGCCATCAAGGGCACCATCCCGGGCGGACACTTCCATACACCGGGGCTGACCAATGCCTTGCTGTTTGCGCGCGACCGGCAGCTGTGTGCGTACTGCGGACAGCGCTTCTTGTTGCGCGATCTGTCGCGCGACCATGTGATTCCCGTATCGCGCGGCGGCCGCGACGTGTGGACCAACTCGGTCACGGCGTGCAGGCGCTGCAACACGAAGAAGGCCAATCGCTCGCCCGAAATTGCAGGCATGCCGTTGTTGTACGTCCCCTACGTGCCGAACCGGCACGAGCATTTCATCCTGCGCAACCGCCGCATCCTCGCCGACCAGATGGAGTACCTGCTCGCCGGCGTGCCGCGTTCGAGCCGGCTCTACGCCGCCGCGAAGCTGTCGTAACCCCGGGCCGCGTGGTCCATTGAGACAAGGCAGGCGAGGGCTATCGGGCCGCGACCGGCGTCGCGCCCGGCGGTGGCAACGGAGCGAGGGTCAGCACGCCCGTCGTTTCACGATGCGGTGCCGGCGCGGGACGGGCGAACGGTCCGCACTGGCAAGCAGTCGCTCGACAAGGCAGTCGCCGACGCCGGCGGTGCCGCGTGCCCCGCTCTTGAAGCACGGCGGCATGGGCCGCATATCTGAACGACTATGACCACTCGTACCCTGCAACGGGCCATCGAAGCGATTCCCACGTCGGACGGCGCGGGCGTGAAGCTGCGCCGCAGCCTCGGGCAATCGGCTTGGGCGCGCCTGGATCCGTTCCTGATGCTCGACCACTTCTCAACCGAGAATCCCGACGACTATATCGCCGGCTTCCCGGCGCACCCGCACCGCGGCTTCGAAACCGTGACCTATATGCTCGATGGTCACCTGCGGCACGAGGATCATCTGGGTCATACTGGAGACCTCAAGACCGGTGGCGTGCAGTGGATGACCGCCGGCCGCGGCATCGTTCACTCCGAGATGCCGCAGCAGGAGCACGGCCGCATGCGCGGTTTTCAGCTGTGGATCAACCTGCCGGCGGTCGAGAAGATGAAGCCGGCGGCGTATCGTGACATCCAGGCCGCCGAGATTCCGGTCGTCGACCTGCCTGGCGGAGGACGCGTCAAGGTGATTGCCGGCACGCTGGTGCAGGACGGCGCCGCGACCCCCGGTCCGATCCAGGGCCATATTACCGACCCGCTTTACCTCGACGTCGAGTTGCCCGCCGGCGCGACATTCAGGCAACCGACCCATGCCGGTTACCACGCCTTCGTGTACCCGTTCGAGGGTAGCGTCGAGATTGGCCCGGCGGGCTCGCGGCGCCGGCTCAAGACGCATACCGCGGGCGTGTTGTCCGACGGCGACGGCGTCGAACTGAGCGGTGGCCCGGAAGGAGGGCGGGTTATCCTGCTTGCCGGTCGACCCTTGCTCGAGCCAATCGTGCAATACGGTCCGTTCGTAATGAACACGCGGGAGGAGATCGAGCAGGCAATCCGCGACTACCAGAGTGGCGCGCTGACCGGCGCGGCGTGATCGTCGGTCGGCGCGCGTCCTCAGGCGGCCTGTGGCGCGGCGTCCGGTGCTGCAGGCGGGAACCGTATCACGATGCGCGTTCCCTGCTCATTGGGCGATTCGATGCGCAAGCTACCGCGATGTCGCTGCACGACTTCCTTAACGATCGCCAGTCCAAGGCCGGCACCGTCGCCGGGCGTCTCGTGAACGCGATAGAACCTTTCGAAGACTTTCGTGTGCGCGGATTCCGGAATTCCGGGTCCATTGTCTTCGACGCTCAGATACGGATGACCCAGCTCGGACCCGCAGCGTACCGTGACCGAGCCGCCCCTGGGCGTGTAGCGCAGCGCGTTGTCGAGTAGGTTGTCCAGCAATTCGCCAAGCTGCATGGGATTCCCCGCAACCGGCGTGTGCTCGAGCACGAAACCCAGGTCGATATCGCGCGCGATCGCCCGTTGGACCCATTCCTGGACCGCCCGGTCGGCAACGGCGTAGAGGTCGACGGTTGCGAGCCGGCCGAAGTCGTCGACGCTCGCTTCCGCCTTGGCCAGGGCGAGCAGCTGATTGGCGAGATGGCTCGCGCGTACGGTCGCAATGTGCATTCCCGCGATCGCTTCGCGCACGTCGGGGCTGAGATCGCGCCGCAACAGCAGTTCAAGGTGCATTTGCAGTCCGGCAAGAGGCGTTCGCAACTGATGGGCCGCATTGGCCAGGAAGCGCTGCTGCATCTGGTTCGAATCGCGCACCTGCGCCAGGAGCCGGTTCAGTGCTTCGATGGCGGGAGCGATTTCCTCCGGCGTGGCACTTTCGTCGAGCGGATGCAGATCGGAGGGCGTGCGCCCGAGCAGCTGGGTCCTGATCCACGCCAGCGGTGCGATGCCGCGCGCGACGCCGGTCCAGGCGAGCACCAAGGTCGCGATCGCGATCAGCAACGCGGGCAGCAGGCCGGCGGCGAGAATCTCGCCGATCAGGCGATTGCGCTTGTGCAGGGTTTCGGCAACCTGGACGTATAAACCCGAGTCGGAGCGCACCGCCGCGACGCGCACCGGCTGGCCATGGGTGCGACTGTCGAAGAAGGAGGGCTTGCCGGGCTCGAGATTGGGCGGCGGCGGCAAGTCTTCGTCCCCGGCCACGATGGCGCCGCCGGGCTCGCGAATCTGGAACACCAGCGTATCGTCGTGGTCGTATAGCAGCGCCTCTTGCGCCGGCTCGAGCATGGCCAGCCGCGGTCCGCTGGGCTCTATTCTCACGTTGGCAGCCATGTCGAGCGCCGGGTCGAGCAGGGAGCGGTCGTACGCCGACGTCGCGACGCGCAGACCGACGTAGTACGCCAGCGCGGCCGCACCGAAGATCAGCAGCAGCAGCGAAGGGATCAGAAACAGCAGTAACCGTCGACGAATGCTTCCCGGTCGAAGGGCGCGGCTAGCCATCCGTTGTTTCCCACAGGTAGCCGAAGCCGCGCACGGTGCGAATGCGCACGCCGGCGGTCTCGATCTTCGCGCGCAGCCTGGAAACGTAGACTTCGATTGCGTTCGGCGTCAACTGCGCGTCGTAATCGGCAAGCTGCTGGGCGATCTGTTCCTTGCTCAGCACGCGGCCCGGGCGGGCCATGAAGAGCTCGAGCAGCGCCCATTCCCGAACCGTCAACTCGATCGAGGTTCCGTCAACCCGGACGCGCTTGGCTTCGACGTCGACGCTAAGGCCGCCCATCGACACGGCGCCTGCCGGGAGCGAGGTGCGGCGCAACAGGGCCCGCACCCGCGCCTCGAATTCGGTCACCGAGAACGGTTTGGTGAGGTAATCGTCGGCCCCGAGATCCAGGCCGTGCACGCGGTCTTCGACGGCGTCGCGCGCCGTCAGCACCAGCACGTTGGTGGCGGCGTGGCGGCGACGAAGGCGGCGCAGCACCTCGAATCCATCGATGTCCGGGAGCCCGATATCGAGCACGACCAATTCGTAGGGCGCGGTGCGCAGCGCCCGGTCTGCCTGGAGCCCGTTCTCGACCTGATCGACGGCATGGCCGGCTCGGCTCAAGATGCGGGTAAGTCCCTGCGCGAGCAGCGAATCGTCCTCGACCACAAGAATGCGCATTGCCTGCTCCTTCTTCGCGCGCCGCGGCCGCGAACTGCAGCAGGACGTCCATTCCGGAGCGTGACAGCCGCGACGCGCACGAGCGTTGGCCCGGGGCGGTCATGCCACCGAGCGTAGCGTTCAGTGTTGCCAGTTCGGCCTGGCAGCGCAAGAGGTCAACCGTCGCCTGACGCAGCACGGTGCGGTGGCGGTATGCCGGTCAGGAATGCGCCCCGGCTAGGCCGCGGAGTGCCCCGTCGAGCGGGCCCCGCCCCCAAAGAAGGACAAAACCGCGCGGGTGGCCGCCATGGGCCCGGGCTGCCGAGCGCAGGCCAGCCGTGGCTCTCCCAAAAACGCACGTCCGGGCAGCGTCAGGTGACGACGCTGGCCGGACGTGCGGGCCCGGCGGTGGAGCGGCTTCCTAGAACTTGTAGCTGACCCCGATCGAGATCGCTTGCAGTTTGCCGCCGGCATAGCAGTGCGGACCGGAGTTGGTCACGCCGCCGGCCCCGCCATTGGCGGTCGGATCGAAAGCAGCCTCCGGGGTCGAATCGTGGCAATCGGTGGTGACCCCGTGGCCTCCCGCGCCTAGGTCATAGTGGGCAGCGGTACGGTTCGACGTCATCGCCCAGTCGGCATAGAACTGGGTGCTTCTGTCGAAGTTGTGCCGCCAGTTCAGCGCGTACAGGTCGGCGGAGTTGTCGGGATTGGCGCCTCCAGGGGTGTTGTGCTGACCCGGGTCGCCCGGCGTTGAGCCCGCGTGCGCCCAGCCGAAACTGACGCTGTCCTTGTCGGTCAGCACTTGCGTCAGCGCCAGCCAGGTGGCGTTGTTACGCGTGCGTTCGTTCTGGTACTGCAGATACGAGGGAATGCTTCGATGCGTTCTCTCCCAAAGCAGATTCAGCGTGGTCTTGGTCGGGAACGTGTATTGGCCTCCAACCTTGAACGCGCTCTCGTCGCCGACGTCGTTGGGATCGCCCGTCGTATCCTGAGGCGGTGTCGTCGGCAGCCCGATCGTATCGCTCGTGCGATTGACGTTCTTGTGCAGTTCATAGGCGGTCGTCAAATAGAGCGGGCCGCCCAGGTAGGCGAGGCTCACGCTATACAGATTGCCGAACGAACCGTCGTTGCAGGTTGGAGGAAGTGCGCCGCTGCCGGGAATGTTTCCACCCGAGCAGTCCGGCTCTCCGGAGGCGACGATACTGCTGGTGTCGTCGCGGTTCTGGCCCGGCGAGTACATCGCGTTGAATGAGACGCCGTTCCAGTTGGGCGATTCATACCAGATCGCATGCGCCGCGCGCAAACCAAATTCGACCCGGTTGTCGCCACCGGTATTGCCCATGATGACCCGATAGTCGCCTTCCTCCCCCGAAAATGGATTCAGCCGATCGGTCGATGTCTTGTAGGGGGTTTCCGACTTGCCGATCTTGACCGCGCCCCAATCCTTCCCGGCGAAGCCGATGTAACTGTTGCGCGAGAACAGGGCGCCGTTGACGGCATTGCTGTTGTTCGACGTGGAAATCTTGGTTCCCGGAGTCGCCGAAACGTCGATCCCCGCCTCCAGCTGCCAGACGAAACTGACATCCTGGATCGGATGCTGACCACGGACCCCGATGTACGACAGGTTGGTCGCGATGTCAGGCTCCCAGCCCATGTTTCCCACCGGCGAACCGCCCTGGGAATAGCTGCCCGCCAGGCCCTTCGTCGCGTAGTCGAACGAGACGTCGAGGTTCCCATAAAGCTGCACCGAGCCGCCGCCCGGCACGACAAAGGTCAGGCCGGCGCCTGGCTCCATCTGCAAGAACTCCTTGTTCTTCTTTTCCTGCGCTTCTTGCGCCTGCTTCTGCTGCTGCACGTTGGTCATGACCTGGTTCAATTGCGCCTTGAGATCGTCCAGTTGCTTCTGCAGCGCATCGACCTTCGCCTTGAGATCGCTTTCCGCGTCGGCTCGGGCTGTCGCGGAGACGGCGAACATGGCCGCAGCCATTAAGGCCAGCAGTATCCTCAGCTTCATGGGGCTCCTCCTCATTGCGCTTGTTTTAAAAACAGGCCACTACGGCGAAGCCAAAGCCCGGCTGTCGTCGTGTGGCCATTCTTGGCCGCTATGATCCTACCCGAGGTTACTTATCCGGAGGCAGACAAAATGCAATATACCTGACAATTTCCTGACATGGTTGCGCGCGAACAACAGTTTGGCGGTCGCCGCCTTTCCTCGAACCGACCCAACCGGGGCCACCTGAGTCCTGGATGTGTTGAGCCTGATCGACCCGTCGGCGAAGGGCCTTCGGAGCCTTGAGTCGATGAGCAGTATCCGATCGAGACGGTGCTGCCGCCGCGCCCCGCCTGTCCGGTCGGCCGGGATGATTCCCGGGCGCTTGGAGCGGTGCGGGGGGGCTTGACCGTGCGCAGCGCCGCCAGGACCGTGCGCGAGCAAGGCCGGCGTCTCGGATCGCACCCGGGAGGGCCCTGGCCGGAACCTCGCCGCCGCGCTTGGTATCCAACTCCGGAGGCGAGGCTCGCGCATCCGGCCGGTTGCGGCGGATCGGCTCGGGCGAGATCTTGGCCTGTTCGCGTGTCAAGCCCGGGGCTTATCAGCAACGCGATGCGCTTGTGACGTTCCGGGGACGCCGCTCGACAACGCCTTGCATCGCGCCGGCGCGGCCTGCGCTTGGACCCACCGGAAGGAAGGCTATCGCACCGGGGCTAAGCGAAGGCGCGGCCCGTTCGCCGCGGAGCTGATCAACGGTCGTTATTCCGTCACGCGGATAACATTTGAAAGAGTGATAATTGCTGCACGCACGTCGGGCCGATCCGACGTAGAGGAAAATTACTGTGCGCATCAACATCGAGTCCGTATTTGAGCAGTTCGACCCGCAGCTCTCTGCCGCGCTGGCGAAGGCTGCGTTGCAAACCATCCCCGGGGTGACCACGAAGACCGCACTGCGCTTGTACGAAGCATTCCGGCGCAACGCGATCAGGAGTTTGTCGCCGTGGGAACGATTGCCATCCACGGCACTGGCCGGCGACACGATCACCGGGGCTACGCCCGCGGGGGACGGAGGGATCGAGCTGCCGCCGGTCTCCGATCAGCGGAAATAGGCGCACGATCCGTTCCGGGCGGGCTGCCGGACCCGCGCGACTATCCGGTGCTCAACGAGTACCCCGTGCTGGCCGGGCTCTTCGCACGGATGTACGGGCTTGACGCCGTGCAGCTCGGCAAGGTGCTGCCGGGTGCGCGGGCGCAGGAGCTCGAACTGGCTTGAACGGCCATTGTGGCGAGCCACGCCGCGCCGGCTACCTTCCCCAGCGCAGGGCAAGGGGGTTGACCGCGACGGCGAGCTCGAGGAGCGCCGCCCGCGTCGCCGGGTGAAGCGGCTCGAGCGGATGCCGCAGCGCATCGCTCTTGATTACGCCGCCGACAGCCATGACAGTCTTGGTCGCACGCAGCCCGCATTGGCGGTTTTCGTAATTTATCAGCGGCAGAAGGTGCGCGTAAGCCGCCGCGGCCTCCTGCCTGCGGCCCGCACGATGCAAAGTGAACACGCTCTTGATGAGATCCGGCAGAAGCGCGCTGGGCATGGTACCCGTCGCGCCCGCGTCGAGGTCGGCCATCAGGGTGATTGCCTCTTCGCCGTCGAACGGCCCTTCGATCGCGGCCCCTCCGGCGCTGATCAGGTGGCGCAACTTGGCAGCCGTCCCCGGCACCTCGATCTTGAAATAGCGCACCCCCGGTACCTCGCGCGCCAGCCGGACAAGAAATGGCACCGACAGGGTCACGCCGCTCAATGGCGCGTCCTGGACCATGACCGGAATGCCGGCCGCTTCGGCCACCCGGGCGAAATGCTGCAGCATCATGGGTTCGTCGGCACGCAGCCCGGCCCCGTGGTAGGGCGGCATCAGCATGAGCATGGCTGCCCCGGCCGAGGCCGCCCTGCGCGCCCGGGAAACGGCGATCCGCGTGCTGAAGTGACTGCAGGTAACGACAACCGGGACGCGGCCGTTCACGTGCGCGAGACATACATCGAGCAGCTGATCTCGCTCCTCGTCCGAGAGCAGGAATTGTTCCGAATAGTTGGCGAGGATACAAATGCCGTCGACGCCCTGAGCGACCATGCAATCCAGGACGCGACGCTGTCCTTCAATGTCCAGATCGCCCGATTCGGCAAACGGCGTCGGCGCGATCGGGAAAACCCCTGCGAACGGCTTGGAAGCATCCACGCGTCTTGCTCCTGGAGGTTGTTGGATCGGGTAGGTTTGCTTAGTCGACTCGGATATGCCTCGGAGAGGGAAGCTCGGGGACACGATTAGCGCAGGGTGTCGCCAACCTCGTGGCCCACCGGCAGGATCGCGTCGATGAAGCTCGCCAGCTCGGCAGTGTTCGGGGCGGCGAACAGGCGTGAAGGAGGGCCCTTTTCCCAGACTCGCCCCTGGTGCATGAAGACGATCGTATCGGCGGCCACCCGCGCAAAGCCCATTTCGTGGGTCACGAGGACCATCGTCATACCCTCCGTGGCGAGCTTTTCGAGAACATTGATCACCTCCCCGACCAGCTCGGGATCGAGCGCCGAGGTAATCTCGTCGAACAGCATGAGGCGCGGTTGCATGGCAAGCGATCGCGCGATCGCGACCCGCTGCTGCTGGCCGCCGGAGAGTTGAAGCGGTACCGCGGCGATCTTGTCCTCGAGGTCGACCTGGCGCAGCACCTCGCGCGCCAACTTCTTGGCATCGGCGAGAGACACGCCTTTGGCGACGGTAGGCCCAAGCGTGATGTTGCGCTCGACGGAAAGATGGGGAAACAGGTTGAAGCTCTGAAACACGATACCGATCTCGCGCCGCAGCGCTCGCAGGGCAGCATGAGAACGTTCCACCTGCCGCCCGTCGAACAGGATCTCGCCGCTGTCCGGAACTTCGAGCCCGTTGATGCAACGCAGCAGCGTGGTCTTGCCCGAGCCGCTGCGCCCGATGATGGCGACGACCTCGCCGGCTTCGATCGTGAGCGAAACCTCGTCGAGGGCCACGTGCGTGCCGAAACGCTTACAGATGCCGTTTAATGCCAAGATCGGCATCGATGCGCCTTTCAAGATTTCGGCTGAGCAGGGAAAGCGGCCAGCACACCGCGAAATAAAGCGCCGCGACGATGGGGTAGACGATCATCGGTTGAAAGGTCACGTTCACGATAAGCTGTCCGGCACGGGTCAACTCCACGAAGCCGATAATGGCGGCTATGGATGTGCTCTTGACCAGCTGCACCAGAAAGCCCACGGTCGGAGGGATGGAGATGCGCATCGCCTGAGGCAGAATCACGTAGCGGAGCTGCTCGAAGTAACCGAGGGCAAGGCACGCCGATGCCTCCCACTGCGTCCGTGGAATCGCCTGGATCGATCCGCGCCAGATTTCGCCCAGGAAGGCTCCGGCGTAGAGCGTAAAGGCAAGCGCCACGGCGGGCCATGCATCGACCTGCATGTCATAGAGAACGGCGAGCCCGTAGTAGAAAAGAAAGAGCTGCATGAGGACCGGCGTGCCCTGGAACAGCTGTATGTAAGCGGCGCTGAGCAAGCGCAGGACGCGCGATTGGGTGGTGCGCAGGATGGCAATCACAAAACCGACCACGCCTCCTCCGACGAAGGCGATAAGCGAGAGCAGCAGAGTCCACCGCAGCGCCGCAAGAATGTAGACGAATTCCGCTGGTCCGAAGCTGCGATTCACGACCCGCGCCCTAGGTCCGTTGGCGGTGCACGAACACACGCCAGTAGATCCCGCCCAACACAGCCCGAAAACCCAGCGCCATGGCCAGATATAGACCGGTCGCGACAAAATAGAATTCGAACGGGCGGAACGTGGTCGATTGAAGGGAATTGGTAACCGCAGTCAGTTCGACCGCGGAGATCGCCGACACGACGCTGGAGGCGAGCATCAGCAGAATGAACTGGCTCGCCAATGCGGGGAAGACGGTTTTGAGCGCCGGAAAAAGCACGACATGACGGAAGGTCTGCAAGCGCGTAAGCCCGAGAGCCTTGGCGGCGTCAATCTGACCGTGGGCTACGGACTCGATGCCGGCGCGCAGGATTTCGGTGCCGTAGGCACCGAAATTGACCACCATCGCCGCCAGCGCCGCTTCGTTGGCCCCCACCGAAATGCCCATCGCCGGGAGGGAGAAGTAGATGATGAAGATCTGCACCAGGAACGGAGTGTTCCGTATCGCCTCGACGTAGGCAGCGATCGCCCAGCGCACGGGACTCGGCCCGGCTGCTTTGGCATAGGCGCAAACGGTGGCCAAGGCGAGACCGATGACCATCGCCAGCGAGGAAAGACGAATGGTGAGCCAGGCACCCTCGGCCAGGTCGCGCCAATGGTCCCACACTACGTTGAAGTGAAAGGCGTAGTGCACGCCGGTCCCGAATTCTGCCCGGGCACGCCACGCCGCCGCAGCGCCCTTGTTCTAGGCGGCCTGCAGCGGGCGCGACGCCGGGGAATGATTTAGAACGTCGGCAGGCGTGGCAAGTCGATGCCGGTGTATTTCTTGTATATCGTGGCCAGGGTCCCGTTCTGCGCGTTGACGAATAGCCACGTGTTGATCCATTGGCGCAATTCGAAATCGCCCGGGCGCACGATGGGCCCATAGAATGCGGTCGTTACCAGCAGCTTGTTTTCGAGATGCTTGCCCGGGTTGGAGTCGGCGACCGTCTTCTCGGCAAAGGCAGTCATGGCGGCGGCGTCCACCTGGCCCGACAGCAGGGCCTGAACGGTCGAGGCGAGGTCGTCAAACCAGACGATCTTGGTGCCCTCTGGGGCCATCTTGGGCACGGTCGCCTCCTCAAGGGTGGCGCGGGTGATGCCCACCCGCTTGCCGACCAGGTCGGCTGGCGTCTTGATCTTGACGCTCTGGGGCGCAAAGATGGTGATCGAGAGCGCCCCGTTCGGATTGCAAAACATCACCGCCTTGGCGCGATCGGTGGTAACCGAAATCGACGCGATGGTGACGTCCGCGCGTCCCGCCAGCAGAGCCGGTATGCGGCCCGTGGACGGGACTTGCACGAACTCGATTTCGGCCCCCAGGTCCTTGGCCAGCTGGCGAGCGACCGCAACATCCGACCCGTCCGGCTGGCCGTTCTTGTCGAGCACGCCGAACGGAGGGTTGGCCACATCGATGGCAACCCGAAGCTTCTTTGCGCTCAAGATCTTGTCGAGCGTGCTCTCCGCACTGGCCGCGTGCATCAGCAGCAGTGCCGAAACGGCGAACAGTATGGCCCTTGCGCAGTGCTTTAGCCGATTACTCATTTCATCTCCTCCTAGCAGCATCGAACAGCGAACTCGCGCCGATACCGGGAAGCAGAATCGCCCACGGCCCGTGCCCTCGGCGCAGTCTGAATTGGGTCTCTCCGGCGCAGGGGCCGGCGATCACCCGCGCGCCTGGCCCCTCTGCGCTGCAATGATCTGCAGCGACGCCACGTCGAACTGTTGCTTGATCAGGCGCACATGCTCCGACATGGCCGCGGTCGCCGCCTTTGCATCGTGCGCGGCTATGGCCCGGAATATCTTCACATGCTCCTGCAGCGCGAGCTGCGCCCGCCCCGCCTCGCATACCCGCGACACCTTGTGCAGGCGGATGATGTCCGGCGTCATCAGACCGATGAGCGACGTCATAACCGGGTTCTGCGCCGACTTGGCTATCGCCAGGTGAAACAAAAGGTCCTCCTCCACGGCGGGGCGACCTGCCTCGACCTCGACCCGGAAGGCCTCGAGCGCGGCCTTGATATCGGCAATGGCGGCCTTCGAAGCCCTTTGCGCGGCGAGCTGCGCCGAATGCATTTCAAGGATTCCGCGCGTTTCGGTCAGCGCCTTGATGTCATCGCGGTCCAGATCAAGCAGATTGGAAATCAGACGCTCGAGCGCGCCTGCGCCCAGACTCGCCACGATCGTCCCGCTCTGCGGAAAAGTCTGCAGAATGCCGTAGAACTCCAGCTTGCGCAGGGCCTCGCGAACGTGGCCTCGCCCGACACCGAATCGGGACGCGAGTTCGCGCTCCGGTGGGAGGCGGTCGCCCGCCTTGAGCGCACCGTTCGCCAGCAGATTCCTGATCTGCCGCATGATCAGGTCCGCCGGTCTCTCCAGCTGGATCGGGCTTAGTTGGGTAATGACCGCGGAGGCTTTGGGCACGTGGCGCCAGAATTGGTTAACCAGCGACTACCTTAGCAGTTTGCCGATCCCTGTCAAGGGGCGGGCCGGCAGCGACCGCGTCGAGGCGGAGATTGCCTCTAGAAACCTGGTTCCACCGCCCGGCCGTCCCGGGGCTCGATCCCAAGACCGGTCAGGCGGCCCCGGTGGCCACCTGCGTCGGCGGTTCAAACGCGCTGCCGAATCCCCACGGAATGCTGTCTATCGCGCTATGGGGCGCAGGCCGTTTCAGCCGGCCAGGAGCGATCGCCTCAGGACCTCGCCGGCATGGGTTCGTCGTTGACGTTGGGTTCGGGCTGCTCGGCGGCGCGCATCTCGTCGAGCGGAGCATCTTCCAGCACCGGCAGCTCCTCCTGCGGCGTGTCCTTGGGCAGGAAACCGCCCGACTGGTGCTTCCACAGCAAGGCGTAGTTGCCGTTCAAACGCAGCAACTCGTCGTGCGTGCCCTGCTCGACGACGCGGCCTTGCTCGAGCACGATCAGGCGGTCCATGCGCGCGATGGTTGACAGGCGGTGGGCGATGGCGATCACGGTCTTGCCTTCCATCAACCCGAGCAGCTGGTCCTGGATGGCGAGCTCCACCTCGCTGTCCAGCGCCGACGTGGCCTCGTCGAGCACCAAGATCGGAGCGTCCTTGAGTATGACGCGCGCGATTGCGATGCGTTGGCGCTGCCCGCCGGAGAGCTTCACGCCCCGCTCGCCCACGTGCGCGTCGTAGCCGGTGCGTCGCTTCCAGTCGTGCAAATCAACGATGAATTCGTGCGCCTGCGCCTTGCGCGCGGCCGCCTCGATCTCGGCCGTCGTCGCTCCCGGGCGGCCGTAGCCGATATTGGCGGCGATCGAGCGGTGCAGCAGCGAGGTGTCCTGGGTGACCATGCCAATGGCGCTGCGCAGACTCTCCTGCGTGACCGAGCTGATGTTCTGCCCGTCGATGCGAATGCTGCCCTGTTCGGTCTCATGAAAGCGCAGCAACAAGTTGACCAGGGTTGATTTGCCCGCCCCCGACCGGCCGACCAGCCCCACCCGTTCGCCCGGTCGAATGACCAGATTGAGGTCGTCGAGGACGCGCTTGCCGTCGCTACGGCCATAGGTGAACGAAAGGTGCTCGAAGCGGATTTCACCGTGCGGGACCTCGAGCTCGCGCGCGTCGTGGTGGTCGATCAGCCCGTGCGGCACGGCAATGGTTTCCATTCCCTCCTGGACCACGCCCACGTTTTCGAAGATGCCCGTCACTTCCCAGCTCACCCATCCGGCCACGTTGGCGATCTGCCAAGCCAGCGGCAGCGCGGTCGCCACGACGCCGGCGCTGACCAGCCCCTGTCCCCACAGCGTGATGCCGATGCCGGCCGTGCTCACGAGGAGCAACGCGTTCATCGTCGACAGCGCCGCCATGAAGCGGGTGATCAGTCGCATGTGCGCCGCGATCGCCGCGGTGTGATCGTCGATGATAGTGCGCACGTAGGCGTCCTCGTCGCGCGCGCGCGCGAAGAGCTTGACCGTGAGAATGTTCGTGTAGCTGTCCACGACGCGGCCCATCACCAAAGAACGCAGCTCCGAGCTGGTCTTGGCAAGGTCCCGCATCCGCGGCACGAAGTAGCGCAGAAAGAACACATAACCGGCAAACCAGAGGACCGTCGGGATCGCCAGGTGCCAGTCAGCGAGCGTCATCAGCACCAGTGCGCTAAGACCGTAGATGGTGATGTACCAGATGGCGCGAATGCTCGACACCACGGACTCGCGCAAGGCGTTGCTAGTTTGCATGACGCGGTTGGCAATGCGGCCGGCGAAGTCGTTCTGGAAGAACGGCCAGCTCTGTCTCACCACGTGCCAGTGACTCTGCCACCGGATCAGGCTGGTAACGCCTGGCACCACGGCGTTGTTGCGCACCAGGCTGTCGGCTAGCAGCGTGAGCGGTCGGCCAAACAGCACAATGGCCGCCATGCCCAGGAGCATCGGCAGGGCGGCGCTGAACGCTGCGAAGCGGTCAGCGGCCTGCATCAGCGTGACCAGCTTGCCGATAAACACGGGTATGAGCGTGTCGATCAGTGCCACCGCAAGGCCGGTGACGAACATCGCCGCATACAGCCGGCCTGTCTGGCGAACGAAGTGCCAGTAAAACGCGAGCAGTCCGGCTGGTGGCGCATCCTGCGGCAGCGCCGTGGGTCGGATGCGAGATTCAAAAAACGCGAACATGGGTTTTCGCCAAGGGTCTGCAGTGATTCCAGGTTGTAGCCAGCCGGCGACGGATCGGTCGCGCCGTTCCGCCGGAGGCTAGGCTAAAGTGCAGGCTGCGAGTGCAGGCGTTGGCCGCAGCCAATGCATATGCTGACGCGACGCCACGTCTGTCGTGATGGTTCATGACGCTTGAATTGGCCCGCTTTGGCAGCGGCGGCCCGGTATGCGCGGAAGTGCGCGTGGAACTTGGTGGAGACGAAGGGGATCGAACCCTCGACCTTCGCATTGCGAACGCGACGCTCTCCCAGCTGAGCTACGTCCCCGGTGCGCCGAAATTATAGCCAGATGGGTGTCCGGCGTAAACTCTTGCGCAGCCGCGTTCACGCTCTCAAGCAAACGGTGCTGACCTCATAGCCCGATGTTATCGGCTCGACATTGACCTTGCGCTGAGCAGCCCCAACTGACGGAAAATGGGCGTTTGCTTTCGCACGGTGCTTCCGTGGATCATCTGATCGGGCTTATCCAGCAATACGGGATGGGCTTCGTGTTCCTGAACGTGCTCGCGTTGCAGGCCGGGCTACCTCTGCCCGCCTACCCGACGCTGATCGCCGCCGGTGCGCTCGCCGCTGCCGGCGGGCCACCGGTATACCAGCTGGTAAGCGTAGGGGTTGTGGGCGCGCTGATCGCCGACACCGGCTGGTACACGGCGGGGCGCAGGTTTGGGATGCGCATCCTGGGCACGCTGTGCCGCGTCTCCCTGTCGCAGGACAGCTGCGTCCGGCAGACCGAGACGATTTTCCAGCGCTTCGGCCCGGCGTCGATGCTGTTTGCCAAGTTCGTGCCCGGATTCGCGTCGGTGGCGACCGCGCTAGCCGGCGCCCTTCGCCTGAACTACGCGACGTTCGTCGCGTTCGACGCGGTGGGCGCCGCCTTATGGGTTGGTATTGGTGTGGGGCTGGGCTATGTGTTCCGTGATGCCGTCGGCGAGGTCATGGCCAAGCTGTCCTCGCTGGGCGAATATGGGTTGCTGCTGGTCGTGGCAGGTTTCGCCCTGTGGATCCTCATCAAATGGGTGCGCCGCCGCATGTTCATCAAGCAGCTGCGGATGGACCGGGTCACGGTAGATGAGCTGCGTGTGCTCATCGACGCGCAGAAGGTTGGGGCGCTTGTCGACGTGCGTTCCGCCCTGAGCCAGGCCGCGACCGGCCGCATTCCCGGCGCGCGCGCGGTCGACCTGAAAAGGATCTCCGAGGGTTTCAGGGACGTGCCAATCGACGGCGAGGTGATCGTCTACTGCGCCTGTCCGAACGAGGCGACCGCGGTGAGAGTCGCGGAGCAGCTGAGGAAGGTCGGCTTCAAGCGCATCCGTCCGCTGCTTGGCGGCATCGACGCCTGGATCGAGGCGGGGCACGAAGTCGAGCACTGATCGCGCTCCCATCCGCGCGCGTGGTAAATTGGCCGCGAGGAGGGTTTCATGGGCAGACAGGCGATCCACAGCACCGCCGCGCCCGCGGCGATCGGACCCTATTCGCAGGCGATCCGCGTCGGTGAGACGGTTTTCCTGTCCGGGCAGATCGGACTCGATCCGGTCAGCGGCAGCCTGCGCGATGGAACCGAGGCGCAGGCGCGCCAGGTGTTCGCCAATCTGCAAGCGGTGGCGGCTGCTGCCGGCGGTACCCTGGACGACATGGTGAAGGTAACGCTGCTGCTCGCCGACATGGCCGACTTTGCGCAGGTGAACGACATCATGGCGGGATTCTTTAACCCGCCGTATCCCGCCCGGGCGACATACCAGGTAGCTGGGCTCCCCCGCGGTGCACGCGTTGAAGTCGAAGGTATCCTCGTGCTCAAGCCGAGGTGACGGGGAGGGTGGCTTCCTCGCGCATGGCCACGGCAAAGAAGACCGCTGAGCCCAAGGCCAGCAACACGCTCGCAGACAAGCTCTCGCGCCTGGGTATTCTCCGCGAGCAGGACCTGGTGCTGCATCTGCCCCTGCGCTACGAGGATCACACCCATCTGTGTCCGCTGGCTGCGCTCAAGGCGGGCGAAGCGTGGCAGGTCGAAGCAACCATTGCCAACACCGAGATTCACTATCGGCCGCGGCGACAGCTCGTTTGCCTGCTTGAAGACGGAGAGGCGCAGCTCGTGTTGCGCTTCTTTCACTTCTATCCCAGCCAGCAAAAGGCACTCGCTCCAGGCAAGCGCGTGCGGGCATTCGGGGACGTGCGTGAAGGCCACTTCGGGCTCGAAATCGTCCATCCGAGCTTTCATGTCGTCGCACCCGGCACGCCGCTGCCGGACCGGCTCACTCCGGTCTACCCTACGACGGCCGGCCTGGCGCAGGATGACCTGCGCCGGCTCGTGCATCGCGCGCTGGGGCGAGATCCAGCGTACCTCGCGGAGACACTGCCCCCGTGGACGCGGGAGCCGCGCCGGCTGTGGGGCTTCGCGCAAGCAGTGCGCTATCTGCACGAGCCGTCGCCAGACGCCTCGCAAGCCGCGCTCGATGAGCGCACGCATCCGGCGTGGACGCGACTGAAGTTTGACGAACTGCTCGCGCAGCAGCTCTCCCTCAAGATGCACCGCCGCGCGCGTGCGCGTCGCCGCGCGCCGCGACTGCCCGGAGACGGCTCACTCACGCGCGCACTGTACGCGCGCCTGCCCTTCACGCTCACGCGGGCGCAGCGGCGCGTCATCGCGGAGGTCGGGCGCGACCTCACCAAAGCCGAGCCGATGCAGCGGCTGCTGCAGGGGGACGTCGGCAGCGGCAAGACCGTGGTCGCGGCGCTGGCAGCCTTGCAGGCCATTGAGTCCGGGTACCAGGTGGCGTTTATGGCCCCGACCGAAATCCTGGCGGAGCAGCATTACCGCAAACTCGCGGCGTGGCTCGAGGGCCTGCCGGTGAGAATTGCATGGCTGTCTGGCGGTTTGCCAGCCAAGGAACGCAAGCGCGCGCTGGCGTCCATCCAGAGCGGCGAAGCGCAATTCGCCGTTGGCACGCACGCACTCTTTCAGGACGAGGTGACGTTACCCAGGCTCGGCCTGGCGATCATCGACGAGCAGCACCGGTTCGGAGTGGCGCAGCGGCTCGCGTTGCGCCAGAAAGGTATCGGTGACGCGCACCAGCTGATGATGAGCGCAACGCCGATTCCGCGCACGCTGGCGATGAGCTTCTACGCCGACCTCGACGTATCGGTTATCGATGAGATGCCGCCCGGGCGCACACCGGTGGCGACTCGGCTGGTAAGCCAACGCCGACGCGCGGAGATTGTCGACCGCGTGCGCAAGCTCGCCGCCGCGGGGCAGCAGGCGTATTGGGTCTGCCCTCTGATCGAGGAGTCGGAAAAACTCGAGCTGCAGACCGCTGTCGCACTGCATGCCGAGCTGACCATTGCGCTCAGCGAGCTGAAGGTCGGGCTGCTGCACGGACGGATGAAGCCGGACGCCAAGAGGGTTGTGATGGACGCGTTTGTGCGCGGGGAGATCGACGTGCTCGTCGCGACGACGGTGATCGAGGTAGGCGTCGACGTGCCGAATGCGTCGCTGATGGTCATCGAGCACGCCGAACGCTTCGGCCTCGCGCAGCTCCACCAGTTGCGCGGACGCGTCGGTCGCGGTGCGGAAGAGAGCGAATGCATTCTGCTCTTCGAGGAGCCGATGTCGGACACGGCAAAAGCGCGGCTGAAAGTCATTTATGAGAACCATGACGGCTTTGAGATCGCTCGCCGCGATCTCGTTATCCGCGGCCCTGGCGAGTTTCTCGGGGCGCGACAGTCGGGTGTCCCGTTACTCCGGTTTGCCGACCTGGAGCGCGACGTGAAACTGATCGAATCGGCGCGCGACGCGGCCGATGAGCTGCTCCGGCGCGAGGCGGGCGCAGCCGGCGCACACCTCCAACGCTGGCTGGGCGCGAAACAGGATTTCGTCAAGGCCTAGCGTCCCGGAGCGCAGGCGTGCGCCCGCCCCGTACCCTGACTGGCGGACCGGTTTGGGCGGCCGCGGGTGATTTGATCGAAATCAAGCCGTTGCGACCGGTTCTGCGGCGGCTGCTGTAGAATACGCCGCTCAAGGAAAGCATCGTCACATGCCGCTTTACGCGCTCGGCCTCAACCACTCGACCGCGCCGCTCAAGGTGCGGGAGCAAATCGCTTTCCAAAGCGATATGCTGCCGAGCGCATTGCGCGACCTCCTGGGCCAGCCCAAGGTCAAGGAAGCAGCGATCCTGTCGACCTGCAATCGCACCGAGGTGTACTTCAACGGCGGCGAAGCCGAGCCGGTTGTCGATTGGCTCGAGCATTTCCACCGCGTGCCGAAAGCTTCGCTGTCGCCTTATGTCTATACCCTGGCGCAGGACAAGGCGGTGCCGCATGCGTTCCGCGTCGCCAGCGGGCTCGATTCGATGGTCCTGGGTGAGCCCCAGATCCTCGGCCAGATGAAGCAGGCGGTGAAGACCGCCGAGGCGGCGGGCTCGCTCGGGTTGGTGCTCAACCGGCTGTTCCAGCGCACCTTCGCGGTCGCCAAGGACGTGCGCACGCAAACCGACATCGGCAGCGCGTCGATCTCGATGGCCGCGGCCGCGATCAAGCTGGCCGAACGCATTTTTCCGTCGATTGGCGCTCAACGCGTGCTGCTGATCGGCGCCGGCGAGATGATCGACCTGTGCGCGACGCATCTCGCAGCCCGGCAGCCGAAGTCGATCACGGTCGCCAACCGCACGCTCGAGCGGGGCGCGCTGCTCGCAGCGCGCGTGCAGGCCGATGCAATGACGCTGAACGAATTGCCGGAGCGCCTGGCGCATTTCGACATCATCATTACGTCAACCGCGAGTTCGCTCCCGATTCTGGGCAAGGGCATGCTCGAACGAGCGATCAAGACGCGCCGCCACGCGCCGATGTTCATCGTCGATCTCGCGGTACCGCGCGACGTAGAGGCCGAGGCCGCCGAACTCGACGATGTCTTCCTCTACAGCATTGACGACCTCGCCAACATCGTCAAGGACAACCTGCAGATCCGCGTCGACGCGGTGCGCGAGGCCGAGGCCATAATCGCCGCGCAGGCGGAAAGCTTCCTGCGCTGGCTCGAGGGACGCGCGATCGTGCCGACGATCACCGCGCTGCACGGTCATCACGACGCGCTGCGCGCAGCAGAACTCGAGCGGGCGCAGAGGCTTCTCGCCAACGGCGCCGCTCCCGAGCAGGTGCTCGAACAGCTCGCGCGCGGGCTCACGCACAAGTTCCTGCACGGCCCGACACAGGCGCTCAACCAGGCCGGTGAGGCCGAGCGCGCCGAGTTGCAGGCGCTGTTCCAGCGCATCTATCACCTTCCGGACGAGCCTTAGGGGCCGAGTCGACCCGGGTGGCGGGCCTCGCCGCCAAGATTCGCTATTCCCCGGCAATCCGCCCCATCGGGTACCCAAGCGGGGATCCGGCATCAAGCGGCAAAGCTGCCCCTATCCGCGAATCCGCGGGGAACAATGTACTGATTAGATAATGCACCACGGCGCATGAAATCGTCATTGTCCACCAAGCTCACGCAGCTTGCGGCGCGGCGGGAAGAACTAGACGGCCTGCTGGCCGCGCCGGATATCACCCGTGACCTGGACCGCTACCGGGCGTTGTCGCGCGAGCACGCGGAGATCGCGCCGGTCGTCGCCCTGTACCGCGACTGGCAGCAGGCTGAACGCGATCTCGCGAGCGCGCGTGAGATGTTCGCCGATGCGGAGATGAAGACATACGCCGAGGGCGAGGCGAAGGCGGCGCAAGCGACCATGGAGCGCCTCGAGGAGGAGCTGCAGCGCGTGCTGCTGCCCAGGGACCCCAATGACGAGCGCAATGTCTTCCTCGAGATCCGCGCCGGGACCGGTGGCGATGAATCGGCGCTGTTCGCGGGCGACCTGTTTCGCATGTATGCGCGCTTTGGCGAGCGCAATCACTGGCAGGTGGAAATAGTCTCCGAGAGCCCTGGCGACATGGGCGGCTTCAAGGAGGTCATCGCGCGCATCGCCGGCCAGGGCGTCTACTCGAAGCTCAAGTTCGAGTCCGGCGGGCACCGCGTGCAGCGGGTGCCGGCGACCGAGGCGCAGGGACGCATTCATACTTCCGCGTGCACAGTCGCCGTGTTGCCGGAAGCCGATCCGATCGCCGACATCGCGATCAGCCCGGCGGATGTGCGCATCGACACGTTTCGCGCCTCGGGCGCCGGGGGTCAGCACGTCAACAAGACCGACTCGGCGGTGCGGGTGACGCACCTGCCCACGGGGATCGTCGTAGAATGCCAGGACGATCGTTCCCAACACCGCAATCGCGCGCAGGCCATGGCGGTGTTGGCCTCGCGCCTGCTTGACCGCGAGCGCCAGGAGCGGCAGCAGAAGGAGGCAGCAACGCGCAAGTCGCTGATCGGCAGCGGCGATCGCAGCGAACGCATCCGGACCTACAATTTCCCCCAGGGGCGCGTCACCGATCACCGCATCAACCTCACGCTCTACAAGATCGACCAGATCATGGACGGCGATCTGTTCGAGCTTACGCAGGCGCTCGCGCAGGAGTTCCAGGCCGAGCAGCTTGCCGCCTTGGGCGAGAGCGCGTGATTCCGTTTCTCGAAACGCCGCGGCTGTCGCTGCGCGAGTTCCGCGCCGACGACGCCGACGACCTCTATCGGCTGCATCGCGACCCGCGCGTGATGCGCTACATCGGCGACGGCGCGGTGGGAACGCGGGCGTCGGTCGCCACGGCGCTGGCGCGGGCGGCAAGCCATTACCGCAATTATCCGGGGCTCGGTGTGTGGCCGGCCATGCAGCGCGAGAGCGGCGAGTTCGTCGGCTGGTTCTGCCTGAAATACGTGCCGAAGACCGTCGAGATCGAGCTCGGTTATCGGCTGTTGCCGGAAGCCTGGGGATACGGCTACGCGACCGAGGGCGCGAGCGCTTTGGTGTGCTACGCCTTCGAGACCCTGGGTCTTTATCGGCTCATCGGCTTGACGCATCCGGGCAACACCGCGTCACAGCGCGTGTTGCGCAAGGCGGGCATGCGCGACGCCGGCTGGGGGCACTATTACGACCGGGATCTGCGGTTGTTCGTCGCCGCGGGAACGTGATCGCGGCACGTCGACCGGGCGCCCGCGCCGACTGACGATCGATGAACCCCGCGACGGTCTCCGCTGCGCTGGCGCTCAGTGGCCTCGTGCCGTTCGAAGCCAAACTCCTGCTGGCGCATGTCATCGATCGCGACCGCGCATGGCTCGCCGCGCACGGCGACGCCCCGCTGACCCGTGAGCAGGCGCTCGCGTTCGGCGCCCTGGCGCGCCGGCGCCATGAGGGCGAACCGGTGGCTTATCTGACCGGCCGGCGCGAATTCTTCGGCCTCGATCTCGAAATCACACGCGACGTCCTCATTCCGCGGCCGGAAACCGAACTGCTGGTGGACTTGGCGCTCACCTGGCTGGGCAAGGACGCGTCTGCGGCGGTGCTCGACCTCGGCAGCGGATCGGGCGCGGTAGCGCTTGCGATCGCATCGCAACAACCGCGCAGCGCGGTCGTCGGAACCGATGTTTCGGCTGCTGCGGTCGCCCTCGCGCGGCGAAACGCGATGCGGCTCGGCATCGCCAACGCGACATTCATTGAATCCGACTGGTTTGCGCGCGTACCGCCGCGGCGCTTCGAATTGATCGTTGCCAACCCGCCCTATGTGGCCGAGGAGGATCCGCATCTGGGTCGAGGCGACCTGCGCTTTGAACCTGCGGCGGCGCTTGAATCCGGCAGCGACGGACTCGATGCGATACGCGCCATTGTTACAGCGGCACCGGGGTATCTCGCAGCGAGGGGTGCGCTCGCGCTCGAGCACGGCCACGATCAAGCGGCCGCTGTGCATACGCTGCTGCGTGCCGCGGGATGGCGCGATGTGGCCTCGGCGCGCGACCTTGCCGGGATCGCGCGCGTGACCTACGGATTCCTGTAGGCCCGAAGATATCTCCCCGGGCGCCGATCGCCTACGAAGCCGGGGCCGGCGGGACCACGCCGTATTTCTGCGCCCATGGCAGTAGCGCCGGCAGGATCGTCGGATACAGCGCGACGCCTTGGCTGAGCGCCTCGCGGTAACGCCGCAACCCTCGCTCGCCAGGCAGGCGCACCGGATCGCCCTGGCGGCGCGGCTTGGCGTTGCGCGCGGCGCCGACGATGCAATCAAGTTGACGCGCAAATGACTCGAAGCCGCTGAACGCCTCCGGATCGACGACCTGGACGAAGACCGAGCCACCCCAGCCCGACGGCGGATCGGCGCGGCCGTGGCCGGCGAGCCCGGCGGTCAGCGCCTCGACCAGCAACGCCAAGGCAAACCCCTTGTGGCCCGCATCGAGCCCCCCGAGCGGCAACAGCGCCCCCTTGGGCTCCTTGAAAAGCGCCCCCGGGTCGCAAGTGGGATTGCCTTCGGCGTCGATCAGCCAATCGCCGGGAAGCTGCCTGCCGGCGAGCATCTGCTGCCGCGCATAGCCCATGCTGGTGATCGAGGTCGACACGTCGACGAGTATCGGATCGCCGGACGTGGGCAGGCCGGCAGCGATGGGATTGGGGGTGATGAACGCAGTCAAACCTCCATGCGGGACCACCGCCGCGACGGCGGGATCCGAGCTTTCGATGATGGCGACCATGCCCTTGTCGGTGGCACGCTTCAGATAGGCGGCGAGACAGGCGATGTGATGCGAATGCCGGACCACCACCGTACCCGTGCCACATTCCCGCGCCATGGTCATGGCCGCGTCGAGCGCGCGCAGGGTCAGCCATGGTCCGGGAAGCCGCTTGCCGTCCCAGGTCTGGGCGGCGCGGCGACGCGATATGATCGTCGGCTCACCATCGCGCGCCATGCGGTGGTGCGCAAGCTCGTCGAGATAGGGTGCGAGCAGCGCGAGGCCGTGCGTCGTGTGTCCGAGCAAGTCGCCGTCGAGCAGCACCTCGGCGACGTCGCGGGCTATGTCCCCGCGCACGCCCGCGCACTCGAGCAGGGCACGTGCAAATGCGCACAGATCCGGCGCGGTGTAGCGGGGCGGAGGATTGGCGCTCATTGGGTCTGGCCGGCGATTGACGCAACCGCGGCAATCAACGACGATTCTAACCCAGCCCGCGATTTCCGCCCCCGGCCTTGACTCCCGTAACGCTGACGGTCAGCATCGTCACGTATCAGCCCGACCTCGCGCTTCTCGAACGCTGCCTTGCGGCGCTCGCGACGGCGCTGCAAGCGGCGCAGGCCAAAGGAATTCTGCGCATCGCCAACGTTGTGCTTGTCGATAACACCGAGGCGCGGCCGACCGCCGAAGCCGTCGTGGCCCTTGGCGAGGCGCGGTTCAAGGATTCGGGCGTAACGATGAATTATCTGCATCGTCATACCAACATCGGTTACGGCAGCGCCCACAACCTGGTCATGCATGGCGGAAATACGCACTACCATCTGGTGCTCAACCCGGACGTCGAGCTGGCGCCGGATGCGCTGATCGAGGGTTTGACGTTTCTCGACGCGAATCCCGACGTCGGAGTGCTGGCCCCGGCGGTCTTCACTCCCGATGGCGCACGCGAATTCCTGTGCAAGCGCTTCCCCGCCGTGCTTGACCTGGCGCTGCGAGGTTTTGCGCCCGCCTCATTGCGCAGGCTGTTCAGCAAACGGCTCGATCGTTACGAGATGCGCGACACCGTCGCCGCAGGCGACCATGTGTCGCCGGTGCCGATGATGAGCGGTTGCTTCATGCTGCTGCGGCGCAAGGCAGTCGAGGCGACGGGCGGTTTCGATCCGCAGTATTTCCTCTACTTCGAGGATTTCGACTGGAGCGTGCGTCTGAACCGGGTGACGCGCAGCGCCTATGTCCCGGCGGTGCGCGTCGTCCATCACGGGGGCGGAGCGTCGCGCAAGGGCTGGCGCCACGTCGTTCTGTTCACGCAGAGCGCGGTGCGGTTTTACAACAAACACGGCTGGAAGTGGGCTTGAGCGGGGCATTGAGCGGAAAGGTTCTGGTAACCGGCGCCGGCGGGTTCATCGGCCGGGCGCTGTGCGCGCGGCTCGCTGCGGCCGGCGTCGCTTACGTGGCCGCGGTGCGAGCCGTCGCGGCGGGTGACGGCCAGCGCAGCGCAGAGGTGCCGCTCGGCGACTTCGCCGCCGCCGATTGGCACGATGTCATGCAAGGTGTGGACACGATCGTGCACCTGGCGGGACGGACGCATGCCGAGCCCGGGCGGGCGGCCGTCTCGCCGACGCCTTTCATCGTTGCCAACGTGCATGTGATCCGGCGCGTCGCTGAGGCCGCCGCACGGGCCGGTGTGCGGCGCATCGTCTTGGCGAGCAGCGTCAAGGTATACGGCGAAACGAGCATTCCGGGCCGGCCGTTCCGCCCTGGCGATTCGGCAGCACCTCAGGATGCCTATGCACGGAGCAAGGCGGAGGCGGAAAACGCACTGGGCGAAATCTGCAGCGCGCACGGCATGGAGGCGATCGTCCTGCGCCTGCCGCTGACCTACGGCCCGAGGGTGAAGGGCAACTTTCTGACGCTGCTCGCGGCTGTCGCCTCGGGGCGGCGCCTGCCGCTGGCGGGAATCAGCAACCGGCGCAGTCTGCTCTATGTCGGCAACGCGGCAAGCGCGATCGAGGCGGCGCTCCTCGCGCCGGCATGGCCTGGCGAAGCGTTGCCGATCGCCGACGCGGAAGTCGTGTCGACCCCCGAGCTCGCCACCAGGCTCGCGCGCGCGTTGCGCATTGAGCCGAACCTGTTCCATGTCCCGGCGACGTTTCTGCGCGGCACCGCGGCGTTGCTCGGCCGCGGCACCGACGTGAGCCGGTTGCTCGACTCGCTTGAGGTCGACGCTTCGCGTTTTCACGAGCTGACGGGCTGGTCGCCGCCGAATTCGCTCGACGAGGGACTGGCGGCGACCGCTGCCTGGTGGCAGTCGCGGCACTTGCGGTGAACGCCACGCGCGCGAAGCGCCGGCCGCGACCGCTATAATCGCCATTTCGGATGGACGGAAGCCCGCGATGAGCGTTCGCACCTCGGGCCGTCGCGGCGACGAGCTGCGGCCGGTTCGTATCACCCGCCATTACACACGGCATGCGGAGGGCTCGGTGCTGATCGAATGCGGCGACACGCGGGTGGTCTGTACCGCGAGCGTCGAAGAAAGCGTGCCGCCGTTCCTCAAAGGTCAGGGAGGGGGCTGGCTCACGGCAGAGTACGGCATGCTGCCGCGCGCGACCAACACCCGCGCGCGGCGCGAGGCGGCCGAAGGCAGGCAGTCGGGGCGGACGCAGGAGATTCAGCGGCTGATCGGCCGCAGCCTGCGCGCGATCGCCGACCTCGCGCAATTGGGCGAGCGCACAATCCGCGTCGATTGCGACGTCATTCAGGCCGATGGCGGCACGCGTTGCGCGGCGATCACGGGCGCCTGTGTCGCGGTGCGTGACGCCGTCGCCTGGGGCAGGAAGCAGGGATTGTTCAGCGGCGAACCGCTCACCGATTTCGTCGCCGCGGTTTCGGTGGGAATCGTGGCTGGCATACCGGCACTCGATCTTGATTATGCCGAGGACGCGGGCTGCAGCACCGACATGAACGTAGTCATGACCGGCCGTGGCGGCTTCGTCGAAATACAGGGCACGGCAGAGGCGGCGCCGTTCACGCGGGCCGAGATGGATGCGCTGGTGGCGCTTGCGGCGCAAGGCATACGCGAGCTGGTCGCGGCGCAGAAACGCGCGCTCGAGGCGTAACGTATTGTTCAGGACCTCGCCGTGCCGCCCTTTCCCCGCCTGGTCGTCGCCTCCGGCAACGCGGGCAAGCTGCGTGAATTCCGGCGCCTTCTCGCCCCCCTGTGCATCGAGGTCGTGCCCCAGGCCGAGCTGGGCATTTCGGGAGCCGACGAACCGCATTCGACCTTCGTCGAGAATGCGCTGGCGAAAGCGCGACACGCGAGTCGGCTTTGCCGCCTGCCTGCGCTCGCAGATGACTCCGGCGTCTGTGTCGCTGCCCTCCACGGCGCGCCCGGCGTCCAATCGGCACGCTACGCAGGGCCGCCCCGGTCCGACCGCCGCAACAATGCTAAGCTCATCGCCGATCTCGCGGGGGTCGCGGACCGCCGCGCGCATTACTATTGCGTGCTCGTCCTGATCCGCCACAGCGATGATCCCGAGCCTATCCTTGCCGAGGGGCGCTGGGACGGGACGATTGTCGATGCGGCAAGGGGCAACGGAGGATTCGGCTACGATCCGCACTTTCTCGACACGCAGAGCGGTATGACCGGCGCCGAGCTCCCTTTGGCGCTGAAGAACGAGCGCTCGCACCGCGGCAAGGCGATGCGGGCGCTGATCGCGCGGCTCGCGGTGGAGGCTTAGTGGCAACCCAGGCCGTTCCTGTGAGCCCGCCTTCGACGCCGCGTTTCGCCGCGTTGCCTCCGCTCGCACTCTACGTTCATATTCCGTGGTGCATCCGCAAGTGCCCATACTGCGATTTCAATTCGCACCCGCAACGCGGCGCGCTGCCGGAGACGGAGTATGTCGAAGCACTGATCACGGATCTCGAATTTGCGCTGCCCTCCATCTGGGGGCGGAAGGTGGGGTCCGTTTTTCTCGGGGGCGGGACACCAAGTCTGTTCACGGCGGAAGCAATCGATTGCATCCTTGCCGCGATCCGTGCCCGTGTTCCCGTCGCGCCCGACGCCGAGGTGACGCTGGAGGCGAACCCCGGGACATTCGAGCGGCTGAAGTTCGCCGGATTCAGGGCCGCGGGCGTGAATCGCCTGTCGCTGGGCGTGCAAAGCTTCAATCCGGCACATCTGGGCGCCCTCGGGCGGGTGCACGACGAACGCGAGGCGCGAACGGCCGTCACAGCGGCCCTCGAGATCTTCGACAACGTCAATCTCGACCTCATGTACGGGTTGCCCGGGCAGACGCTCGGTGATGCGTGCGCGGACACAGCGGCGGCGCTTGAGTTCTCGCCACCGCATCTTTCCTTTTACCACCTGACCATTGAGCCGAACACGCTCTTTCACCGCTATCCGCCGGCGTTGCCCGACGATGACACGTCCGCCGCGATCGAGGACGCGGTCGAGCGCGCATTCCTCGGCGCAGGGTATCGGCACTACGAAACCTCGGCCTACGCGAGAACTGGAAGCGAGTCGGGGCACAATCTGAATTACTGGCAGTTCGGCGACTACCTCGGCATCGGCGCCGGAGCGCATTCCAAGCTGTCGTTTCCCCAGCGTATCGTGCGGCAGGTGCGCCATAAGCAGCCGCAGCAGTATCTCGAGGCGGTCGCACGAGGCGCGCCACTTGCCGAGGAGCTGGAGGTCTCGCGCGCCGACGTCGGGTTCGAGTTCATGCTCAATGCGTTGCGGCTGGCCGACGGCTTTCCCATTGCCCAGTTTGCGGAGCGGACAGGGTTTGCAATTGCGATCGTGCAGCGCGACCTTGACGAGGCCGAACGCCGCGGCCTGGTCGAGTGCGACCACCAGCGCGTCCGGCCGACGCCGCTGGGCCGGCGCTTTCTCAACGATTTGCAGGCACTCTTCCTGCCGCCGGAGCCGCCGACCCGCTCGCGCGTGACCACGCTGGCGCGAGCAGCTCCATGATCCAGGCGTTGCATGCTCTGTCCCTGATCGATGCGCTCGCTGCGATGCGTTCGGGCGCGACGACCAGCACGAGGCTCACCCGCGCCTTGCTCGACCGCATTGCCGCGACTGACGCCAACGTACAGGCGTGGGCGTACCTCGATGCCGATGCGGCGCTCGCAGCCGCCCGCATGTCCGATATCGAGCGCGCAGCCGGAGCGGCAAACGGGCCGCTTGCGGGCATCGGCGTCGGCGTCAAGGACATCGTCGCGACCACCGGTCAGCCGACGCAACTGGGCTCGCCGATCTACGCCGCGGCGCAGCCAATGTACGACGCCGAATGCGTGCTCCGTCTGCGTCAGGCGGGGGGATTCGTTCTCGGCAAGACGGTGACGACCGAGTTTGCCTTCCTGCAGCCGGGCAAGACGCGCAATCCATGGAGCGCCGCACACACGCCCGGTGGCTCGTCGTCCGGCTCGGCCGCGGCCGTGGCGCTCGGCCAGGTCGCGGCAGCGATCGGCACCCAGACGAACGGCTCGGTTATCCGGCCGGCTGCATATTGCGGCGTGGTCGGCTTCAAGCCGACCATCGACGCGCTACCATTCGCAGGGATCGGTCACCTCAGCCCGACGCTCGATACGCTTGGCGTGTTCGCGCGCAAGGTCGCGGACTGCGCGCTGCTGGCCTCGTGTCTGGCCGATCCGGGCCGTATTGCCGGCGAGACCGCGGCGATCGCGCGCCCGCCCCGGCTGGCGGTGTTGGCCGGCTTTCCCTGGGTCGCGACGGGAGCCGAACAGGAACAAGCCATGGGTGCGGCGCTGACGAGCTTGCGCGGCTCTGGGGCGATCGTCACGACCGCCGCGCTTCCCGAGTCCTGGTCCGACGCCCAACGCGTCCATCGCACAATCATGCTGTGCGAAGCAGTGCAACAGCTAGGCGAGTTACAGCTGCGCGACCGTGGCCGCGTGTCGACCAAGCTCAACGCCGCGCTCGACGAAGGGCGGGAAATCGCCGCGACCGCCTATGCTGCCGCGCTGGCGCGCCGCGACGTTCTGATCGCCTCGGCGACAGAATGGCTTGCGCCCTTCGATGCCATCGCATCCCCGCCGGCGCCGGCCGCCGCGCCCGCCGATCTGACGCAGACGGGCGATCCGGCATGCTGCACGCTGTGGTCGCTGCTTGGCTTTCCCGCCATCTCCATCCCGATTGCAGCGGCGGCCAACGGCCTGCCGATGGGATTGCAACTCACGGCGACCGCCGGCGCCGACGAGCATCTGCTTGCAGTTGCGCGGTGGTGCGAAACGCGCTTGCCGTTCCTGGGCCTGGCGTGAAGCGCGCCAAGCGGCGTGCGCCGCCCCGGCCGCGCAATCCGGTCGCACGCTCGCCGCTGCTCGGCAAGGGGGGAGTGCACGGCAAGTCGACCGCGGCGAAGCGACGACGGGCCAAGGTCGAGTTGCTGCAGCAGATTCGCGAACCCGACCCCGACTCATGACGCTTTCGCGCCGCGATCTTGAGGAAGGGCGCATGCGCGCCGTTTATGCGGCGGCGATCGATCCAAGCCATGCGCTGACCGACGCGGAGCTCGCCGCCTCCCTTGCCGCGGCATTGAAGCGCAAGCCGCCACACTCGGCATGGTGGGTATTTGCATACGGTTCGCTGCTGTGGAACCCGCTGTTTCCCTTTGAGGAAGCGCGGCCCGCAACGCTGAAGGGCCGGCACCGCCGCTTCTGTCTCTGGTCGCTCGCTTCGCGAGGCACTTCCACTCAGCCCGGGCTGGTGCTCGGCCTGGATCGCGGCGGGTCGTGTCAAGGCGTCGTCTACCGACTGCCGGCGCGCGATGCGAAGAACGAACTCATGCTTCTGTGGCGCAGGGAGATGGTGCTCGGCGCGTATCACCCGCTCTGGGTGACCGTGCGCTGCGGGCAATCATCGCTGGTGGCTCTGGCGTTCGTCGTCGATCGCACGCACCGCCAGTACACCGGCAAACTCAGCCTCGGGGAGCAGGCAGAGGTTCTTGCCAGTGCCGCGGGTGCATTCGGGTCCTCGGCCGATTACCTGGAGCGCGCCCGGGTTGCGCTCATCACACACGGCATCGTCGACCCCTATCTCGAGCGGCTCGCAGCGCTCGTCGCGCGCCGGCGGCAGTGCGTGCGCCCGTCGCCTTCGATAGGCGAGCCGGGGTAAGAGGGCCGCGGCGAGCCGCTGGAGTGCGAGGCTTACACCGCCGCGACGGGTCAGTCGTGGCAACCCGATCCGCTGGACGCATCCTTGGCGGGTAGCTTGACCTCAAAGTCGAGCGTGAACTGGGTCTTGCCCGAACTGTTCGTGCCGGCGATTTTTCCGGCCAGCGTGGATCCCGCCTTGATCTCGCCGGTCATCTTGCCAACTTTGAAAAATTTCGGCTCGACGACGTCGTGAGGAATACCCAGGAATGGCGAGGTCGCGTGGTTCGTATGCAATCCGATCAGCTTGATGGCCGCAGCCGATGCCGTCATGGCGCCGCCACCCGGGCAGAAATCGATCACGAGCAACGTTCGTTGCTTGCCGTCCTTCTCGTCGTTGACCTCGGCGGATGCCTGGAAATCCTCCGCCTCCCGGGCCGAGATGGGGTCTTCGTTGAACCAGATCGCAACGCTTTCGCCATGGTACTGGGCAACTGCACAGTTGTTCGCTGCGAATTTTTCGCCCCCCATGAGCCCGGTTGCGGAACACTTGTTCTGCGCTTGAGCGCCGAGCGCGAAAGCGCACAGAACAATGGCAATCGACCAACGGAACGAAAATCCATCGAGTGCAACGACGCGACCGGCCGCGAGGCACATGACCTGTCTCCTTGTACCTCTCACAGCGCGACGTGCCGTCCGCCATCGACGTTGATCGTCTCACCGGTGACGTACGTCGCTTCCGCAAGCAAGAAGTGCACTGCCTTGGCGATGTCCTCCGGGGTGCCCTCGCGCTTCAGCGGCGTATGCGAAATGATCCTTTGCCGAGACAACTCGTCAAAGGTGTCGTCGTCGGGCCACAGAATCGGCCCCGGAGCAACCGCGTTGACCCGGACCTCGGGCGCCAGTTCGCGCGCGAGCGAGCGCGTCAATCCAACTAGGCCCGCCTTGGCGACGCTGTAAAGCACGTAATTCTTCAGCGGGCGCTCGGCATGGATGTCGGTGATGTTGACGATCGCTCCCAGCGTCTTCTTGAGCGCGGGCGCCGCGGCCTGGGCGATGAACAGCGGCGCGCGCAGGTTCGCGCCGATTAGCGTTTCCCAATCGTCGGGAGTAATTTCGCCCACGGGGGTGGGATAGAAGCTGGCGGCGTTGTTGACCACCGCATCGAGGCGGCCGAAGGTTTGAACCGTCTGATCGATCAGCGAGGGCAGCTTGCCGAGATCGAGCAGATCGGCCTGGATCAGCGCCACCGAGTCCTTGCGCTGGTGATTGAGTTCGGCCTGCAGCAGCCGCGCCTCACCTGCTGAAGAGCGATAATGCAGCATCAGGCTCGCACCGGCACCGTGCAGCCGCCGGCAGATGGTCGCGCCGAGGCGCTTGGCCCCTCCCGTGATCAAGACGACTTTGCCCTGCACGTGGCGCTCCGGCTACACTCCACTCGACCTGCCAATCTAGCACATCGATGCCTGCGGCTCCACTCGAAGCTCGCGCTAGCGCTCTGCCGCCGCCCTCGGTGGAGGAGCGCGAGCACAGTGACCGCGTCGCCGCACGCCTGGTGCACATGATTGCCGAGGCCGAAGGCTGGATCTCGTTCGCCGATTACATGCACGCGGTGCTCTACGCGCCAGGCCTCGGTTACTACACCTCCGGCGCGCACAAGCTTGGGGTCGGGGGCGATTTCGTGACGGCACCCGAGCTCACGCCGCTGTTCGGGCGCGCGCTCGCGGCACAGCTCGCCCAAGTCCTTACGCAGGTTGGCGACGGCGAGATCGTCGAAGTGGGGCCGGGCAGTGGTTGTCTCGCGGCCGACTTGCTCGACACGCTGGCGGCCCAAGGTGCGCTGCCTGCGCGCTATGTGCTGCTCGAAGTGAGTCCGGAACTGCGCCAACGGCAACGCGAGCTCCTGGCGGCGCGAGTCCCCGAGTTCATGCGGCGCGTCGATTGGATCGACACGCTTCCCGAACGCTGGCGTGGTGTCGTCATAGCCAACGAGCTGCTCGACGCGGTGCCAGCGCACCTGGTCGCACGGCGCGCTGGAGACTGGTTCGAGCGCGGGGTGACGATCGACGCGAGCGGCCGACTCGCGTTTTGCGATCGACCGCTCGCACCCGGCCGGCTGCGCAACATGGCGCAACTGCGCTTCCCTGCGAGCGGCGACTACACCTCCGAGCTCAACCCAGCTGGCGAGGCGCTGGTGACGGACCTCGGTCAGCGCTGCGATCGCGGCCTGCTCCTGCTCGTCGATTACGGCTTTCCCGCGGCCGAGTATTACCATCCCCAGCGCAACGCCGGGACGTTGATGGCGCATTATCGCCATCACGCGCTCACCGATCCATTCTTTTATCCTGGATTGACTGACATGACTACACACGTCGATTTCAGCGCCGTGGCGCGCGCTGGCGTCGCCGCGGGTCTGACCGTGGGAGGCTTCGCGACCCAGGCGCATTTTCTGCTCGCCTGCGGCGTGCTCAGCGCGCTTGCGCGCTGCGGCGATCCGGAATCGGCACGGTATCTGCGCGCGGCAAATGCCGTGCAGCAGCTTACTTCTCCAGCGGAGATGGGCGAATTGTTCAAGGTGCTCGCGTTGACTCGCGGCCTCGATGTCGAGCTCATCGGCTTTCGCGACGGCGACCGCAGCCACCGCCTGTAACGGACCCGGGCCCGAACCGCACTCAATGCGCGCCGGCCGCCGCCTCGGCGTTGGCACCGCGCTGGAGCGGGCGCGCGAGCCAGATCACGCCGATGAGCAACAGGAACAGCAGCGCCGACGCCACGAAGATGTCGTTGGCCGAAAGCATGAATGCCTGCTGATCGATCAGGCGGTTCATCAGCGCGGTGCTCTGCGGCGCGTCAAGCCCGCTTCCGTGCAGGTTTGCGAGCGCCTGCTGCGACGAGGCATCATAGGGCGTGATGTGCTCGATAAGCTGCGCATGATGGAGACTTGCCCGTCGGTCCCAAAGCGTGGTGGCGATCGAAGTGCCGAATGAGCCGGCGGTGATGCGGGCGAAGTTGAACAGGCCCGAGGCCGCGGGAATGCGGGTCGGCGCAAGCCCCGACAGGGCCAAGGTGATGAGCGGAATAAAGAACACCGCCAGCGAGATGCCTTGAACGATCGTCGGCACGATCAGGGTCGCGAAATTGGCGTCCGTGTTGAAGTGGGAGCGCATAACCAGTACCAGAGCGAGCGTGGCGAAGGCGCCGGTGGCAAACCAGCGGGGGTCGACCTTGTCGATGTTGCGGCCGACCAGCGGGGTGAGCAGGATGGCGAAAATTCCCACCGGCGCGAGCACCATGCCGGCCATGGTCGCGGTGTAACCCATGTATTGCTGGAGCCAAAGCGGCAGCAGCACGACATTGCCGAAAAAGGTGCCGTAACCCAGTGACATGGCAAGCGTACTGGTCCAGAAGTTCCGGCCCCCGAACAGCCGCAGGTCCACCACCGGGTGGCGGTCGGTAAGCTCCCAGACGACGAAGATGGCGAAGCCGACTACCGCGACCAGGGCAAGCGTCACGATCTGCCATGACTGGAACCAGTCGAGGTCTTTGCCCCTGTCGAGCATGAGTTGCAGCGCTCCAACCCACAGCACAAGCAAACCCAGCCCGACGGCGTCGATCGGCAGCTTGGCCGTGGACGTTTCGCGCTTCTGGTAGATGAGCCAGGTGACGGCACCCGCGGCCAGTCCGACCGGGACGTTGATGTAGAAGATCCACGGCCAGGAGATATTGTCCGTGATCCATCCGCCAAGGAGCGGCCCGACGACCGGAGCCACCAGTGTCGTAATCGACCAGGCCGCGAGCGCGCTGCCCGCCCTCGCCTTGGGATAGCTCGACAGCAGCAGTGACTGCGACAGCGGGATCATCGGACCCGCCACCGCGCCCTGGATGATTCGGAACGCGATGAGCAACCCGAGCGACGGCGCGAGGCCGCATAGAAACGACGCGAGCACGAACAGGAATACCGACATGGTAAACAGGCGCACCTGGCCGTAGCGCTGCGTCAGCCACCCGGTCAGCGGCAACGAGATCGCGTTGGCAACGCCGAACGAGGTGATGACCCAGGTGCCCTGATCGGGTGCCACGCCAAGATCGCCGGCCATGGCTGGAATCGAGACGTTTGCGATCGAGGTGTCAAGCACGTTCATGAACGTCGCGAGCGATAGGGCGACAGTGCCGAGTGCGAGCGCGACCCCCTGGAGCGGCGCCGGAGGTGGCAGCACGCGGGTCGCATCGGTGGTTGGCGTCGTCTTGGCCATGGCGAATCGCATCCTGGTCCGGCGCTACAGCGTGGGGCGGTGCGGCCCGGCGGTGTCCCGCGGCCGGGTGAAGCCCGCGAGCTGGCGCAGCCTCGCCGCGTTCGGCGGCGCCTGATTCTGCACGGCGTGATTCGGACCACCCTGGTTGGCGGCGATGATGCTCTTCACGCGCTCGTTGGCGATCGAGTCGAGCGAGGCGAACACGTCGGTCGCGTACACGGGTGCGCCGCGCGCGAATTGCGGCAGACGCTCGCCGCTGCGGTCGTGGGTGTCGACCTCGACCTGCATCGACAGCCCGATCTGCAGCGGGTGTGCAGCGAGCTCCTGCTGGTCGAGGACGATGCGCACCGGGATGCGTTGCACGACCTTGATCCAGTTTCCGGTCGCGTTCTGCGCCGGCAGCAGGGCGAAGGCCGAGCCGGTGCCGGCGCCGAAGCCGGCGACCTTGCCCCGGTACTTGACCTTGCTGCCGTAGAGATCGGCGGTCAGGGTCACGGGCTGTCCGACACGCATGCCGGCGAGCTGCGGCTCCTTGAAGTTGGCATCCACCCAGACCTGGTCGAGCGGAACGATCGCCATCAGCGGGTTGCCGGGGCTCACGCGTTGGCCGAGCTGCACCGCGCGCTTGGCGACAAAGCCGGAAACCGGCGCCGGAATAGCGGTGCGGGCGTAGGTCAGATACGCGTCGCGGACCCGCGCGCTGGCGTCGCGGACGTCGGGATGATTGTCGACGGTTGTGTGGTCGACACGGACCCGGTTCGCCTCGAGCTGCTGCTGGGCACCGAGGAGCGCGGCCTTGGCGCTGTCGAATGCGTCACGCGCGTGTTGCATTTCCTCACCGGAAATTGCCCCCGAGCTCGCCAGCCGTTCGCGGCGCGCGAGGTCCTCGCTTGCCCGCCCGAGATCCGACTGGCGCATTGCAACGGCGGCCTGCAGCTGCGCCGATGTCGCGAACAGGCTTCGCACTTCGCGGACCGTCTTGGCGAGCTGCGCCTCGGTCTCGTCGAGCGCGACCCTGGCATCCGCCTGGTCGAGTTGCACCAGCGGCTGGCCGGCCGCGACGAACTGCGTGTCGTCTGCGTCGATTGCAACGACGGTGCCCGAGATCTGGGGCGTGATCTGGACCACGTTGCCACTGACGTATGCGTCGTCGGTCGACTGCCAGTAACGCAGGGCCAGCATCCAGTACGCAGCGTAGGCGACGGCGATCGTCGCGACCGTCCCGATGACGATGGCGAGCCACCGCTTGCGCGTCGTCTCAAGCGATTTGGGCGGGGAACCTTGGCCATCTTTGGGCATGAGTCTTTTCCTGGCAGTGTCTTAGTGAAGGATCGCTATCGGCAACGCGAGGGCGTCGGCAGCGTCGTCGGCGATGCAGCCGGCCATCGGCAGTCCCATCGCTGCGTCGCTAAGCAGCAGCGGTGCTTGTCGAATCGCCCACGATTCGCCGTGGACGACGACAATAGCGGCAAGGATCGCGCCTGCGATCATGGCGAGCGTCCTGCCGATGTGGCGCCCGAGGGCCGGCGCCAGATCACAGCTTGCGTCGTGGTGGGGCATCGTCGTCAGCCTTTTCAGGATGGATTTCAGCGCGTGGCAATCGGGCCGGGCGGCGGGGTAAAGCCGCCACCGAGTGCGCGCACCAGGGCAATCGAAATCTCTAAGTCGCGTGCGCGCAGATCCGCTTCGAGGCTCTGTTGCGCCAGCAGAGGCGATTCCGCGCTCAGCACCTGGAGGTAGTTGCCGATGCCTTCGCGATAGCGCAGCAGCGCGAGGTCGTAGGCTTCCTGTGCATCGGCAAGCGCCTGCGCCTGCTCCTTGTGCTGGGCGTCGACACTGGCAAGCGAGGTTAGCTGATCGACGATGTCGCGCAGGGCATCGGCCAGCAGCTGGTTGTACTGCTCGACGGCAACGTCGTACTCGGCGTTCGTGCCGGCGAGATTGCCGCGCAACCGGCCACCTTCGAAGATTGGCAGGCTGACCGCGGGGCCGAGGCCCAGCATACGGCTCGCGGCGCTGAAGAGGCCCGCCGAGCCGAGGCTCTGCAGACCGATCAAGCCCACGAGGTTCACGTCGGGATAGAAGGCGGCTTTGGCGCCGGCGATGTCCCTCTGCGCGGCTTCGACACGCCAGCGCTGCGCGACGATGTCCGGGCGCCGGCCGACGAGGTCGGCCGGAACGGCCGAGGGCAGCGCGACAGGGCGCAGGGCGTCGGCGACAGGCCGCTCGATGGCCAGGCCGCGGTCCGGCCCGGCCCCAAGCAGCGCCGCCAGCGCATTGCGCGCCAGGCCGATCGTTTCCTGCAACTGCTCGATCTGCTCGTGCGTCGCGGGCAGCGCGGCTTCGGCCTGCTTGAGCTCGAGGCGCGAGTCGATGCCGGCGGCGTTGCGCTCGCGCGTCAGCGCGTAGATCTGCTCGCGCTCCTGCAGGGTCGCCTGGGCGACGTCGAGCTGCAGGTACGCCCGGTACAGCTGGACGTAGGTTTGGGCGATCGTGACCGATAGCGCCAGACGCGCAGCATCGGCGTCCACTTCGGCCGCGCGTGCCTGGCCCAGCGCGCTTTCGTACGCGGCGCGATTCTTGCCCCAGAAATCGAGCTCCCAGTCGAAGGTGGCCTGCAGTTGATACAGCGTGCCCCACAGACCATTGAACGGCGGCGGGGTCAGACCGTGCTCGGGTGTCCGCTCGCGGCTGATTTCGACGTCGCCATTGACTTGCGGGTAGAGGGCGGCCTTCGTCGTGTCGGCGAAGGCAAGCGCCTTGCGGGTGCGCGCTTCGGCTACGCGCAGCGTTGGGCTCTGCGCCAGGGCCTCGTCGATGAGCGCGTCGAGTTGCGGATCGTTGAACGCGGTCCACCAGTCGCTGCGTGGCCACGCCGACGAGGACAGCGTGGCGGTCGCGAGAGTCTTCTCCGCCGCAAGGGCGTTGGCATCGTTCAGCGACGCCTCCGGCGACAGGCCGTTGGTGCTGGCGCAACCAGCGAGCAAAAGCGCACCGGCGAGCGTTGCGACGAGCAGTCCGCGGTGAACCTTCATGTCACGTCCTCGCCGGCCTGTGGTTGTAGAGCCAGAGCAGCAGTGCCAGCAGCGAGCCGCCGGGCAGAATCAGCTCCACCAGAACGTAGGGTGCGAGCGCGCGCAGACTCGCCGGCAGAAGACCGATGACGCGTTGCATCCAGATATTGCGAAAGCTCTTCATCTTGCTTTTCCTTTTCGCACGGCGGGTGGTTACTTACTGCCCGGGCTGGCATTGCCAAGTCTGTAATTGCCTAGGCAATTCATATGCAAAAAAATCACCCATTGTCGAGGATGCGCTGCAACAGCCCCTCGAGTTGCCGTGCCTCCGTCCTGGTGAAGCCCCGCAACCCGCGATTGGTCACCTCCGCCGCACTCGCAACGAGCTTGGGATAAACCGCCTTCCCTTCCTCGGTGAGCGCGAGCCTGACCACCCGCCGATCCTCCGGGCAACGCACACGCTTGACAAGCCCTTTGCGCTCCAGCCGATCAATCATGCGGGTCATGGCGCCGGGGTCGTAGGACACTCCCTTGCACAGGCCCGACGCCGAATCGACGCCATTGGCCAGGCTGACCAGAATGACGTACTGCGCCGCGGAGATGTCATAGGGTTTGAGCTCCTCGTCCAGCGCATCAAATAACCTCACGCGCACGCGCGCGATCAGCCCGCCGATCCCGGTCTTGGGATTGAACGTCTTCGGATCGTAAATCGGGGTCATCTGCACGGGGTCCCGCATCGGTTGGGGAAATAATATATTGCCTAGGCAATACTTGTCAAGGCCTTTATTGACCTTTCCGCGCGGGTTCCTGCCGGCAGCGCGGTCCTATTCGGTAAGTAATTGATTCGAATTGGCTTGGTGTCGCAGCGGTCTATGTCGCCGTCACGCCGCCGTCAACGGCGACGACCTGCCCGGTGATGAACGCGCTTGCGTCCGAAGCGAAGAGCGCGACCAGGCCCTTCAAATCGTCCGGCCCGCCCACCCGTCGCAGCGGCGCCCGTTCGGTGATTGCGTCGCCGGCGGTCTCCAGTACGCCGCGGGTCATCTGGGTGGGGAAAAAGCCCGGTGCGATGGCGTTCACATGGACGTTGTATTGCGCCCACTCGACCGCGAGCGAGCGCGTGAAGCTGATCACCCCTCCCTTGGTCGTGTTGTAGGCGAGCGTGGGTTCGCGGCCGGGCTCGCCGCCGCCGACGAGCCCGAGAATCGAGGCGATGTTGATGATCTTGCCGTGCCGCCGCGGCACCATGCAACGCCGGCCGACTTCCTGCGTGATCACGAACAGCGCGGTCAAATTCAGCGCGACCACCTTATTCCACGCCTGCAACGGATGCTCGATCGTGGCCGCGCCCCAGGTTGTGCCGGCGTTGTTGACCAGGATATCGATGGATCCCAATGCCGCCACGGCGCGCTCGACCAGCGGCGGAATCGCGGCCGGGTCGGCCAGGTCGCAGACCAGCGGCAGCGCCTCGATGCCGAGCCGCGACTTGAGATGCGACGTGGCGGCGTCCAGTTCGTCGGATTTCCTCGCCACGAGCGCGACCCGCGCGCCCAATTCACCCAGGACCTCGGCCATCTGCAATCCCAGCCCACGCGATCCTCCGGTCACAAGCGCAGTCCTGCCTGTTAGGTCGAATAGCTGTCTTACGCTCATAGCGGTTTCCTCATGCGGAAAGTCAGCCCCGGTGGCTGACCGACCGTTGCCGGGCAGTGCCCGCGGCGAGCCTTCGAGCTCGCTTCGGCCGTGCCCTAGGCGTTGCACCGATGCGAACTCGCCTGCGCGATCGCGAGCTTCTGCCCGATCGACGGCGTCGTGACGCCGCGCGGCGCGATGCGTTGCGGCAATGAACCAACCGGATCGACCCGCGTCAACGCCGGACCTCGGGAAGGCTCGTCGATCACGATCAAATCGGGACCGCCCGTCAGCGCGCAGACGATGAGCGCCGCGCTTCGACGCGATCGGGCCGCTGGAACGGCGATGCTACCGGGGCAGCCGGGGCATTTCAAGCACGCGCTAGAATGTCGCGAAGGCAGACGCGCAGCGCCGCCGTCCACGGCTAGGAGGACCCATGCGGGGCCTGATGATGGAGGTACCGCTCCTGATCTCGTCGCTGATCCGACACGCGGACCGTTATCACGGCGACGCCGAGATCGTCTCGCGAACCGTCGAAGGACCGGTTCATCGCTACACGTATCGCGATGCGCACGAACGCGCCCGCCGGCTCGCGCGCGCGTTGTCACGACTGGGCGTTGCACCGAGCAACCGGATCGGGACGCTCGCCTGGAACGGCTACCGCCATTTCGAGCTGTACTACGCGATTTCGGGCATGGGGGCGATCACGCACACGATCAATCCGCGGCTTTTCCACGACCAGCTCACTTACATCATTGAGCATGCCGAGGACAAGATCGTGTTCTTCGATCTCACCTTCACCCCGCTTGTCGAACAACTCGCAGCCGCGTGTCATGGGGTCAAGCACTGGGTGGCGATGACCGATCGTGCTCACCTGCCGCGGGCGGCATTCCCGGGACTGCTCTGCTACGAGGATCTCCTTGCAGCCGAAAGCGACGATTTCAACTGGCCGGAATTCGACGAGAACACCGCCGCGGCGCTTTGCTACACATCAGGCACGACCGGCAATCCGAAGGGCGTGCTCTTCAGCCACCGATCGTCGCTTCTGCACGCGTATGCAATCTCGCTGCCCGACACGAAGTGCCTCTCGGCGTCAAGTGCCGTGCTGGCTATCGTGCCAATGTTCCACGTCAACGCCTGGGGCATTCCCTATGCCGCCCCACTGGTCGGCTGTAAGCTCGTTTTTCCCGGCCCTGCGCTCGATGGCGCGAGCCTGTACCAGCTTATCGAGAGCGAGGGCGTCGACAGCACGTCCGCCGTGCCGACCGTGTGGATGAATTTGCTCAACTACGTGCAGCAGAACAAGCTCAGGTTCTCGACCCTCCGCCACACCACGATCGGCGGGTCGGCGTGCCCGCCGGCGCTGATCAAGACCTTGTCGGAAGAATTCGGCGTGCGCGTGATGCATGGTTGGGGCATGACCGAGATGAGCCCGGTCGGCACGCTCAATGCGCCCAAGAGGAAGCACGCTGATGCTACCGCCGACGCGCGGTTCGAGCTCTCGCTCAAGCAGGGTCGCCCACTCTTCGGCGTCGACATGAAGGTCGTCGATGCCGAGGGCAAGGAGTTGCCACGTGACGGGAAATCCGCGGGCGACCTGCTGGTGCGGGGCCCCTGGATCCTGCGGCGCTACTACAAGGACGCCGGCGCCGATCCGTTGACTCCGGACGGCTGGCTGGCGACCGGAGACGTGGGAACGATCGACCCAGACGGCTATCTGCAGATCACGGATCGCTCCAAGGATGTCATCAAATCCGGCGGCGAATGGATCAGCTCCATCGAGCTGGAGAATATCGCCGTCGGGCACCCCGCGGTTTTCGAGGCGGCAGTAATCGGCGTGCCGCACTCGAAGTGGAATGAGCGCCCACTGCTGATCGTGGTGAAGCGGCCGGGCGCGGATCTCACTCGCGAGACACTGCTCGCCTTCTACGAGGGCAAGATCGCACGGTGGTGGTTGCCCGACGACGTCGTGTTCGTCGATGAGCTGCCGCATACCGCGACCGGCAAGCTCTCGAAACGCACGTTGCGTGAGCGCTTCCAGGGCTACCGTCTGCCGACCGAATAGGCGACCAACGCATCGCCGCCTGAACCGATGAGCGCAGCCACCGAGCGCCGCTTTCCACTGCACCCGCTGCGCCAGGATGGTGCTGTCGCCGCGCGCCTGCGCAAGGAACTCCAGGGCGAAGTCCTGTTCGACACGTTTAGCCGCGGCCGCTACAGCACCGACGCGTCGATTTATCAGATCATGCCGATCGGCGTCGTCGTGCCACGCACCGAGGAGGATGCCGTATGCGCCCTCCAGATCGCCGGCGAGGCCGGCGTTCCAATTTTGCCGCGCGGTGGCGGCACGTCGCAGTGTGGTCAAACCGTTGGCGAGGCGTTGATCATCGACCACAGCAAGTATCTCAATCGCGTGATCGAATTCGATGCGCAGGCGAGAACGGTGTGCGTGCAGCCCGGCATCGTGCTCGACCACCTCAATGAGTACCTCAAGCCACAGCGCTTGTTCTTCCCCGTGGATCCCTCGACAGCCGACCGGGCCACCCTCGGCGGCATGGCCGGCAACAACAGCTGCGGCACGCGTTCTCTGCGCTACGGCAACATGGTTCACAACGTCAGCGCCATTGATGCCGTGCTCGCCAGCGGCGACCTGGTGCGGTTCGGTGCGGTGCCGGCGAATCTCGACGCCTTTGCCGGGCAACCCCGATACCTCGAGCTGGTGCGAAAGGTGCGCGCGCTGCACGAGCGCGAGGCGTCGGAGATCGACGCCCGTTATCCGAGGCTCCTGCGCCACGTCGCCGGTTACAACATAAACACTGTTCTGCCCGGCGGGCACAACATGGCCCAGCTGCTGGTCGGCTCAGAAGGCACCCTGGCCATGTTCCGGCGGCTGCATCTCGATCTGCAACCGACGGTCGCGCACCGGGTGCTCGGCATCTGCCACTTTCCGCGGTTTCGGGATGCCATGAACGCCACCCGCGCGATTGTCGACATCGGGCCCGCCGCGGTGGAGCTCGTCGATAGGACGATGATCGAGCTCGCGCGCGACATCGCAGCGTTTCGAGCCAGCGTCGAGCGTTGCATCAAGGGCGATCCCGAGGCGATTCTGCTGGTGGAATTCGATGGCGGCGAGCGGACCGAACTTCTCGCCAGCGTGCGCCGCCTGTCGGAGCTCATGGGCGACCTCGGTTTTCCGGGCTCGGTGGTCGAGGTGAGCGACGAGGCAGAGCGGCAACGCATCTGGGAGGTGCGCAAGGCCGGTCTGAACGTCATGATGTCAATGAAAGGTGACGGCAAACCGGTTTCCTTCATCGAGGATTGCGCGGTGCGTCTGGAAGATCTGGCTGATTACACCGATCGTCTCACCCGGGTGTTCCAGAAACACGGCACCCGGGGGACATGGTACGCGCATGCTTCGGTCGGTTGCCTGCACGTTCGCCCGGTGATCAACCTCAAGACGGAGGAGGGGGCGCGAAAAATGCGCGCCATTGCCGAGGAGGCATGTGCGCTCGTGCGCGAGTACAAGGGGGCCTTTTCAGGCGAGCACGGCGACGGTCTGGTACGTTCGGAATGGATCGAGCCGATGCTTGGCACGCGCATCATGCGCGCCTTCGAGGAGATCAAGGACGCCTTCGATCCGAAAGGGCTGCTCAATCCGGGCAAGATCGTTCGCGCACCGAAGTTCGACGATCGTTCGCTTTTCCGCTTCCAGCCAGGTTACCGGGCCGCGCATCCCGACACGGCCCTCGACTGGTCCGAAGGCGGCGGGCTGGCAGCCGCGGTCGAGATGTGCAACAACAACGGCGCGTGCCGCAAGAGCGGACCCGGCGTCATGTGCCCGTCGTTTCGGGTCACCGGCGATGAGCAGCATCTGACGCGCGGTCGCGCCAACACGCTGCGGCTGGCACTATCCGGACAGCTCGGCCCGGATGCGCTTGCCTCCGACGCCATGTTCGATACGATGGATCTGTGCATCGGCTGCAAGGGGTGCAAGCGCGAATGCCCCACCGGGGTCGACATGGCGAAGATGAAGATCGAGTTTCTCGCCCACTATCGCCAGCGGCATGCGCTGCCATTGGGCGAGCGGCTGATCGCCTACCTGCCCCGCTATGCGCCGTTTGCCCGCCGACTTGCGCCGCTTCTCAACCTCAGGGACAGGGTCGGCGGTGTCGCGGCGCTGAGCGAGCGATGGCTCGGTTTGAGCGCCAGACGCAAACTTCCGCAATGGCGACGCGACGTGTTCCAGGCTCCGCCGCACGCCACCGGCAGTGGCACCGCAGGCGAAGTCGTCCTCTTCGTCGATACGTTCAACCGCTATTTCGAACCGGAGAATGCGCGCGCCGCGCTGCGCGTGCTGCAGGCGGCGGGATATCATGTCCACCTGCCGCGGCCACCTGGCGAACGCCCGCTGTGTTGCGGGCGCACTTTCCTGAGCAGCGGCTTGGTCGACCAGGCGAGACTCGAGGCGCACCGCCTGATGCAGGCTCTGTACCCGTATGCGGCGCGCGGGGTCGCGGTCGTCGGCCTCGAGCCATCGTGTTTGTTGACCTTGCGCGACGAACTCCCGTCGATGCTGCCGGGAGAGACAACGATGGCGTTGACTCGGGGTGCGTATCTATTCGAAGAATTCCTCACCCGCGAAGCGGACGCGAGGGGGCTCGCGCTGCCGCTCAAGGGCATCGCGCCGAAGATACTGCTGCATGGCCATTGCCACCAGAAGGCATTCGGGGCGATGGCCGCCGTGCAGCGGGTGCTGCGCCTGATTCCCGATCTCGATGTCGAAACGATCGCTTCGGGCTGCTGCGGCATGGCGGGTGCCTTTGGCTACCAGGCCAAGCACTACGACCTTTCCATGAAAATGGCCGAGCTCGATCTGCTGCCGCGGCTGCGGCGCGCCGGTCGGGATACAATCATTGTCGCCGATGGCATGAGCTGCCGGCAGCAGATTCGCGACGGCCTGGGGCGCGAGGCGGTCCACGCGGCGCGTTTGCTTGATACCGCGCTGCCCTGACCGGCTGCGGACGGGCCAAGGCTGGTCAAAGCACCGCAACGGCGCGAATGCTGGCGGCGCGGGAGCGGTGCAAATTCACACGCTGTAGCGGAGTGAGGTCTCGAATGGCAAAACTAACGCTGGATCTGGCCGTTGGCGTGATCGATGGTGCCCTTTCGAGGGGAACCGAACTCGGCTGTGCGCCCCTTACCGTGGTCGTGCTCGACGCCGGCGGGCACGATCTTGCCCTGAAGCGCCAGGACGGCGCGGGAATTCTGCGTTCGGACATCGCCCGCGGAAAAGCGTGGGGCGCGCTGGGGATGGGCTTCTCCAGTCGAGAACTCGCTGAACGGGCGCAGAAGGTTCCCGCTTTCTTCGGCGCCTTGTCCGCGGTAAGCCGGGGCCGGCTGGTTCCCGCTGCCGGGGGCGTGCTCATCTATGACGACGCACGGACTCTGCTCGGTGCCGTCGGCATAAGCGGCGATACGTCGGATCGTGACGAAGATTGCGCGCTTGCCGGCGTCAAGGCCGCGGGACTGCAGGTCTGACGGCGACTGGGCCCGCGGCTCCGGCGCATCGCCAACGCCGGTCGCCCCGGGGTCGTTAATCGAGCCGCAGCAGTTTCACGGCGGTCTCGCCGATGATCAATTCGCGCTCGGCCGCGCTGAGCGCGTCGAGTCGCTCGACATCAGCCAGCGGGTCCGTGAGCCCCATGTCGAAGCAGTAGTCGCTGCCCAATACCACGCGGTCGGCGCCGACCATGCGGATCAGATTGTAGTTTATCTGGTCATTGTGGCCGATCGTGTCATATGTGAAGCGCCGCAAGTACGTACTCGGCAATGCCTTCATGTGACGCAGCTCCGGCCGCACCTTGGTGCCGTGGTCCAGGCGGCCGATGAGCCAAGGGAAAGCGCCGCCCGCGTGGGGCAGATTGACCTCGAGCTTCGGAAACGCGTCCAACACCCCGCCAAAGACAAGCGATGCCGCCGCGACGCCGGTGTCGTAGGGGTTGCCGAGCAGGTTGCGCAGGTAGTAGCGCGTCGTCCGCTCGCGCCCGATGGTGTCGATCGGGTGCAAGAAAACCGGCCACTGCAGTTCCTCGGCCCTGGCGTAGATGTTCCAGAACTGACGCTCGTCGAGCTCGGCGTCGTTGACGTGCGTGGCAAGGTACAGCCCGCGCATCCCGGGGAGCTTGGCAGCCCGTTCGAGCTCCTTGAGCGCGAGCTCGGGCGCCTGCATTGGCAGCATGGCGAGGCCAACAAACCGCTGCGGGTGGCGGGCATGCGCCGCCGCCACGGCGTCGTTGTACGCCTGCGCGAGCGCAAGCCCGAATCCGGGGGACGCCCAGTAGACCATCGGCGCCGTAAGCGAAAGGGCGTGCACATCGACTCGCTGCCGGTCCATGGCCTCAAGTCGCAGGCCAAGATCGACGAATTGCTCGTCGAAGGCGTTGACGATTCGCTCGGTCCGAATCGTGTAGCCCTTCGCCGTGTGCTCAAGCCGCGCACCTTCGGCCGAACCGTCGCGTTCGAACAGCTTGAGCCAGTCCGTGGGGTACCAATGGGCGTGCGTATCGACGGCGCGGCGGGGCCGACCGGAGTGGTCGTGGGGGCCGTGCGGGACCGCGGGCATCGTGTCGCTCCGGGATAACTCGTTTACGGGTCGGGCCGATCCGGGGCCTGATCGGGTTCGTGCCGATGGTACCGATCCTGCGCGTGGGGCACAAACGCCGCCTTCCGGTCCGTGTGGACACGGAGTCAGCGTGACTTCCGTCACGAGCCGGCCCGGTGCCGGTGCGCGGCTCGCGGCGTATCATGAAATGGGCATTGGCTCGGGCGGCATCCGCCAACGAGGAAACCATGGATCGACTCACCTTCGCAGGACGCGATCGGCAGCGCGCCAAGGCACGCGCGCTACGCTGCCTGGCGCTCGCCGCGGCGAGCGCATTGTTGCCGTTCGCCGCGTCGGGGCAAACCGAAGCGCAGTATCCGCAGCGACCGGTGCGGATGCTGGTACCTTATGCGCCCGGCGGCGCGACCGACATCATCGCTCGCGACATCGCCTCGAGGCTGCAGGAGGTGCTCGGGCAGCCTTTCGTGGTCGACAATCGTCCGGGCGCTTCGGGCAACATAGCGGTCGAGGCGGCCGCGAAGGCGGCGCCCGACGGATACACCTTGCTGGTCGGCAACGTCTCCACCAATGCGATCAATGAAAGCATCTTCGCGGAGATGATGCAGGCGCGACCCTCGCGCGACCTGATCGGCATCTCCAGGCTGGTCGATATTCCGCATGTTCTCGTCGCGGCCCCGACATTCCCGCCGAACTCGGTGGCCGAAATGATCGAATGGGCCAAGCGCAACCCTGGCAAGCTCAACTACGCGTCCGCCGGAATCGGCAGCTACCCGCAGCTTGACATGCTGCGGCTGCTCAACGCCGCGGGCTTCGAGGCGACGCACGTTCCTTACAAGAGTGGCGCAGCACAGGAGCTTCCGGCGCTGATGAGCGGCGAGGTCCAGGTTGCATTCATCAATCTGGCCTCGACGATCGAGCAGATCAAAGCCGGGCGGCTCAAGGCACTCGCTACGACCATGCCTGCACGACTCGCCGATCTGCCCAACGTTCCCACCATGGCCGAGCAGGGCTTTCCGGGCATCGGCACGAATGCCTGGCAGGGTCTGTTTGCCCCGGCGGCGACGCCGAAGCCGATCATCGACAAACTCTACGCCGCGGTCAGTACCATCCTGTTGCGGCCGGAGATGAAGGAGATGCTCGCGCGGCAGATGATGACCGTCACTCTGTCGAGCTCGCCGCAGGAATTCACCGATTGGATCCGCGCCGAAACCAAGGCCTGGGCGCAAGTCGTCCGCGACAACAAGGTCAAGATCGAGTAGCCTTGGCTCAGGAGCGGGCGTCGAAAGCGGCTGCGCCCGCTCGCGGCGTGCCGCTTGACCCTGCCGGGCCCTGCCGCCGGTTGTGTGATCATGCATCGTGGAGGACCCGATGGACATCAAACGCATCGATCATTACTCGATCCGCACACTCGACGTCGAAGCGTCGCGGAAGTTCTACACCGAGGTCATCGGGCTCAGGGTCGGGCCGCGACCGCCGTTTAATTTCCCCGGGCTGTGGCTCTATCGCGACGAGCCGCCCGCCGATCTGGATCATGCCGCCGGCAACTATGGCATCGTCCATATCATGGGCGTTGATCTGGCCAACCCGCAGGGCCTTATCGACACGGTGGGCTATGTCGACCCCGATACGCTGCACGGCGGCACCGGTGCGCTTGATCACATCGCGCTCGCCGTGACCGGACGCGAGGAGATGATCGAGCGCTGCCGCCGCGCCAACGTGAGTTTTTTCGAACGCACCGTGCCGACGCTGGGCCTGCACCAGGTGTTCATCAAGGACCCCAACGGCGTCACCATTGAGCTCAATTTTCCCGCGTCCGAGGCGCCACGAGCGCAGAGCACCGCCGCGGCCGCCTGAGTCGCCGGTGACCGTCGAAGTAGTTGCCCGCGCCGTGGCGCCGGCTCTTACCCCCGACGAGGCATTGTCGCGTGCGCGCGCCCTGGTACCGCGGCTCAGGGAGCGCGCGCACCTTGCCGAGGCGCTGCGCCGTTGCCCCGATGAATCGATTCGCGAGCTCAATGAAGCCGGCTTGATGCGCGTGTTGCAGCCGCGGCGCGTGGGCGGATCCGAGCTCCCCTGGGTGGTCCTGATCGACGTCGGTTCGGAGCTGGCTCGTGGCTGCGCCTCGACCGCCTGGAACTGGGCCAATTATGCGGTGCATCACTGGATGCTCGCGTTCTGGCCGCTGGCATGCCAAGAGGAGATCTGGGGACCCGATCCTGCGGTGTTGATTGCCTCATCGATGGTGTTTCCCGCAGGCAAGGCCGAGCGCGTCGCAGGGGGCTATCGCCTGAGCGGGCGGTGGCCCTTCTCGAGCGGCATCGATTCCGCTTCATGGAACATGCTCGGTGGAATTGTCAGAGACGAGGGCGGGGCGGGCGAATACCGCATCTTTCTGCTGCCGCGTGAAGACTACGCGGTCATCGACAACTGGCACGTGTTGGGCCTGCGCGGGACGGGCAGCAAAGACCTCGAGGTAGATGCCGCGTTCGTTCCCGAAGAGCGCAGTGTCTCCGTGGAGGCCACCAGGGGCGGCGCGAATCATCCGGGTGCCGCGGCCAATCCGGCGCCGTTGTTCAGGATTCCGGTCTTCGCCACATTTCCCTACATGTTGACTGGCATCGCGCTCGGGATCGCGCAGGCCGCCTACGAAACCGTCATCGAAGGCTTGCGCGGCCGCGTCGCGCGCTATTCCGGCAGGAGCCTTGCCGACATGACTGCCGTGCAGTTGCGGGTCGCCGAGGCGGCCGCGTGCATCGATACCGCGCGGCGCATAATGCGCGACCATTGCATCACTGCCCAGGCATTGGCGGATCGCGGCGAGGTGCCGGATCTTCTGACGAAGGCGGCTTGGCGCCGCGACGGAGCGTTCTGCGCTGGGCTGTGCGAGCGCGCGGTCGCGGTGTTGTTCAAGGCGGGGGGCGGAGGCGCGCTATTCGACGACCATCCGCTGCAACGCGCGTTTCGCGATGTGCACGCGGCGACTGCGCACATCTCGATGGTCTGGGAGCCGCAAGCGACGACCTTTGGCCGCATCGTGCTCGGGCTCCCCTGCGATAATCCGACGCTCTAATCGCAGCTGGCAAACGACTCGCCCGGGGGAGGAACCCACCTCACATCCCCAGGTACAGCCTGTGCACCAGGTCGTTGTTGGAGAGCTCGTCGCGGGAAGCGCCTTCGTACTCGATCCGGCCCTGCACGATTACATAGCCGCGGTCGGCAATCCGGATCGCCTGATGAAAATTCTGCTCGGCCATGAGCACCGTAAGGCGATAGCGATCCTTGAGCTCGCGAATCTTGTCGATGGTGTGGATGACAAGTATCGGCGCCAAGCCGACTGAGGGCTCGTCAATCAGCAGGATCTTGGGTGCCGTCATGAGGGCGCGCGCGAGCGTAAGCATCTGCTGCTCGCCTCCGCTCATGCTGCCCGCAAGCTGGGCTCGTCGCTCGGCCAGGACGGGAAAGGTCTCGAAGCAGAAGGCCAGATTGCGCCCGATGGCGGAGCGCGCCGTGCGTCGATACGCGCCCAGCAGAAGGTTTTCCTCGACGGTGAGCCGCGGAAACAGCCGTCGCCCCTCGGGCACGAGAACGATACCGAGATCGACGATGTTTTCTGGCGCCATCCCGGCAAGGTCGTGTTCGACGCCGTCGACTACCGCGGTGATACGGCCGGCGCTCGGACGCACGACGCCCATGATGCATTGCATGAGCGTGCTCTTGCCATTGCCATTGGCGCCGAGCAGGGCCACCGTCTCGCCGTCGTTCACGCAGAGCGAGATGCCGTCGAGCACCCGCACCGCGCCGTAACCGGCAGAAAGCCCCGCGACCTGGATGCTATTGGCCAAGGTAAGCGGTCACCACGTCCATGTTGCTTGCAACGGCCTGCGGGTCGCCGTCGGCGATCTTCCGGCCTGCAACGAGAACTGCGAGGCGTTCGGAGAACTTCATGACGGCACGCATATGATGCTCGATCATGATAACGGCAACGCCCTGCGTCTTGAGTCCGGATAGAAGCATCAGTATGTCGTTGACCTCGGATGTCGATAGCCCCGCCATTGCCTCGTCCGAGATGAGAAGCTTGGGCTTTGCCGCCATCGCACGCGCAAGCTCCAGCTTTCTCATGTCGACCTGGGTGAGGCGTCCCGACAGCGCATGGGCCTTGGCGCCAAGGCCCACCTGCTCCAGGATGTGCAGTGCTTCGTCGCTGACGTGATTCGCGGCGACCTTCTCCTGATGCCTCGCCGCGAACAGCAGGGGAATGCGCAGGTTGTCGAGCACCGACATGCTGGCGAAAGGTTTCGGGATCTGAAAGCTGCGCGCCAAGCCCAGCCGCGTGCGGCGGTGCGCCGGTTCGCTGCCGATGTCACGGCCCTGGAACCGAATCCCGCCCTCCTCGTTGCGCAATGTCCCCGAGATGCAGTTGACCAGCGTGGTCTTGCCCGAACCATTGGGCCCGATCAGGCCGAGGCGTTCACCCGGCCGCACGATCAGGTCGACTCGGTCGAGTGCGGTGAAGCCACCGAAGCGTTTACTGACGCCGGTGACCTGGAGCAGCGGTATGTTCAGCCCGTTTTCCACTAGCGGGTCCTCCTGCGCCGCCAGGCATCGACCCAGCCCATGATGCCACTGGGCGCGAGGGTGACGAAGACGACCAGCAGCACACCGACGATCAGCAGGTTCCAGGCCGACGAAATCGTGACTTGGACCACTTGCTGCACGCTGCCCAGGAGGAGCGCTCCGATAACCGGTCCGATCCAGGTCATCATGCCGCCAATGAGCGGCATGGCAATGCTGTTGACTGCGTAGGAGAGGTTGAACACCGCACTGGGCTCGACGTACGACAGGTAATACGGAAACGTGGTCCCGGCCATGCCCATCAGCGCGCCACTGACGGTGGCCGAGAGAATCTTCAGGCGCAGCGTTGGCACGCCGGCGCACTCCGCGGCAAGCTCGTCGTCGCGTATCGCTGCCAGGCCTTGTCCGATCGTCGAAGTCTCGATCGCGCGCGCGACTACCAGTGCCACGGCGGTCATCAGCACCATCGCCGCGTAGAGCAGGTGGATATAACGCGGCATCCCGAACGGTACATCGCGCGGCTGCAGGATGTAGGCGCCACGCGCGCCGCCTACGTAGTCCCAGTTCACGACGAAGGTATACAACACGACCGACAGGGCGAGTGTGGCGATCGCAAAAAAGACGCCGCGCATGCGCAGCGTGAGATAGCCGACTGCGAGTCCAAGGAGGCCAGCAGCCAGCGTACCCGTCACGATCATCGCCAGCAGCGGCGCGTGCAGCGCCTTGTAGAGGAAGACCGAGGAGTACGCGCCGGTGGCAAAGAATGCCGCTGAGCCGAAGTTTACATAGCCGGTGTAGCCGCCGAGGATATTCCACGCCGTGGCGAGGATGATGAACTGCAACACCGTATACGCGGCGGAGAAGAAATAATCGTTGGGGATGAACCGGCTCGCGGCGACGATAACAATGGCGATCGCGAATACGGCGGCAGCGAAGGTCCGGTTGCTCATCGCCCGAGCAGGCCCGAAGGTTTGAATACCAGCGCGGCCAGGAGCAGCCCGAACGATACCGCCGGTGCCCACGAGGGGCCGAAGAAGGTGGAGGTGAATGACTCGGCCAGCCCCAGCACCAGCGCGCCTAGCAGCGTGCCCCAGATCGAGCCCAACCCGCCGAGCACGCAGACCGCGAATACCAGGCCGATGTACTCCCGCCCGATCGCGGGTTGTACCGGCTGGATCACGATCAGAAACGCGCCTGCCACGCCGGCGGTCGCGATCGACAGCCCAAAGGCTAGCTCCTTGACCCGGAAAGGATTGACGCCCATCAGGCGCAGTGCGAGCTGGTCCTGCGCCACGGCGAGCACCGCGCGGCCGAAAAAGGTATGCGTCAAGAACAGTTGTATTCCAACGACCATCGTCACGGACACGAGAAACGGGACGACCAGACGCAGGGGAAAGTCGACCGCACCAAGTCTCAGGGTCGTTTCCGAGTAGTTGGTCTGCACCAGACGGTAGTCGACGCCGAAGATCAGCACCAGCGCGACTTCGGTGATGAACAGGATACCGAAGAAGAACGCGAGTCCGCGCAGCGATTCCTGCCCGCGTCTCTCGAAGCATAGGTAGTAGACGCGGTAGAGAAGCATTCCGAGGCCGAAGAAGAGTGGCGAAACCACGACCGAGACTGCAATCGGGTCGAACCCCATCCGATCGTTGACGATGTAGGCGATATACGAACCGAGGATGATGAACGCAGGGTGCGCGATGTTCACCACGTCGAGCATCCCGAACGAGATCGAGATGCCGACGCTCACGGCGGCGTAGAAACCGCCAAGCAACAGCCCGGCGACAATGGCGTTGAGAACCAACGCCGTCGAGGATTCCATCGTGAGAAACGCGACGCCTTCTGATCCCCGCCGGCGCGTTGCCGATCCTATTTCCTGTTGTCTTGGTATGGCGCCATGACCGCACCGGTCGCGTAGCTGCTCGGGGCCAGCACCGTGACGTGACCCGGTTTCATCCACTGCTCGAGGTCATTGCGGGTGATGCCGTGGTACTGCACGGTAAGCATGCGCGGCGCCGACCACTCGCCGTTCTTCGCGAAGCGGACCTTGCCCACGTAGGTATCGAACTCGTTCTTGTGCATGTAATCGGCAAGTGCCGCCTGATCGATCCCGCCGGTCGCCTTGATCGCCTGTTCCAGCACTTGCATCATGGCGTAGGCATACGGTGGCAGATAGAAACCGAGCGGATCGACACCTTCCTTCACGGCGCGTCCCTGGTACTTGGCGAGAAATTGTTCCAGGAACGGAAACTTCCCGGCGACATCCGGCGCGTATGCTTCGTAGTTGACCAGGCCGTTCAGCAGGGGTCCGAGCTGGGTCTTGAGCGCGGCGAATTGCGTCCCCACCATCCCGCCCCCGAACATCCGGGTCTTGAGGCCGACCTCGTTCGCGGCCCGTATCATGCCGGCCGAATCCGGCGGGTAGGAGGCGACAAACACGAGATCGGGATTGGTTGCCTGAATGGCGCGCATGATGGGGGAGAAATCGACGGTGTTGGGTGGATAAGTCTTGTCGTAGACCACTTTCAACCCGGTCCGCTTGACCTGCGCGCGCGCGCCCTCCAGCGCCAGTGCGGGGTATTCTGCATCGGCGCCGACGAGGGCGATTGTCTGCGGTTTCGGATTGAGCGTCATCGCCGTGTCGAAAAAGCCCTGTGTCCAGCCGATCGCCGGTTCCGGTCCCGCGGGCATGATCTGGAAGTAGCGGTCATAGCTGAACTTCGAGTTGACGTTCAGGCCGAACAGTGCCATGAACGCCATGTTTCGCTGCATCACGATCGGCATTGCGGGGGCGATTACGTTCGTGCCGTAGCCCGATACGATCAGGTCGACTTTGTCGACATCGAGCAGCTTGGTGTAGATGCTCGGCACCGTCGAGGGGTTGGTCTGGTCGTCGTAGTAGTCGAGCTCCACCTTGCGACCGAGGATCCCGCCCCGGGCGTTGACGTCCTCGGCCCAGATCTGCATCGCGATCAGCGCCGCCTTGCCGTTACCGGCAAGCGGGCCGGTGAGGCTCATGCCGAAGCCGATGCGCAAAGGCGGCTGCTGCGCCTGTGCCGGAGCAACGATTGCGAGCAAGAGGGCGACAAGCCCGGTCGAAAGCCACAGCATCAGTTTGTTCATACCCAAATCTCCTCCTCCTGGGATAGGGGATGCTTACACGGCGCTTTCCGCGCTGTCAATCAATCCGGGCGATCGCCGGGGCTGCCTGGGTGCGGAACCAATCGAGGATCTGCTCACCGGTCCAATGCACGACGCCGGGCTTGCCGAGCACGTGACGATACAGTCGCTCCAGATAGCCGATGCGGTGCGCGACTCCCGAGATATAGGGGTGCACGCTGATTGCCATGACTCGGCGCGTCGCCGCGCTTTCCTCGTACAGGCGATCGAAGTGATCGCTGCCGCGACGCAACATCTCCTCGGCCGAATGGTGCTGCACGACCATCATCGCAACGTCGTTGACTTCGACCGTATAGGGCACCGAGACCACCGGCCCATGCGCGGTGGAGATGTAGATCGGTTGGTCGTCGAGAACCCAATCCGCGACGTACTCGATGCCGGCTTCGGCGAGGTGGTCGATGGTGTCAAAGGTTTCGGTCAGGCCGGGGCTTTCCCACCCGCGGGGCGCCTTGCCGGAGAAGCTGCGAATCGCCTCGATTGTGTCCCTGATCGAGGCGCGCTGATCCTCGAGGTTGTGCATCGGCTGCTGCTGCCAGCCGTGACCCATGAATTCCCAACCTGCGTCCCTTGCGGCCTGCGCGATGCGCGGATAATTTCGACATACCACGCCGTTGATTGCGAGCGTCGGCGTCACACCCGACTTCTGCATGCAGTCGAACAGCCGCCAGAAGCCCACGCGCATGCCGTATTCGTGCCAGGCCCAGTTCGGCAGATCGGGACGGAGCGGTTGACCCATCGGCGGCGATAGGACGGCGCGCGGCATCGGCCTCTCGATGCCCCAGTCCTCGACGTTGACGATGGTCCACACGATCATGCGCGCGCCGCCCGGAAGGGCGAGCGGCGGCCGGTCGATTATGGCTGAGTACGGCACCCGTTCCGTCGGTGTCTTCGCCATGATCAGACCTCGCTTGCTTTGCGCGGGCGTATTTCAATGTCCCGTAGCACCGGGTCGGCGGCACGCGCAATCTCGTTCTCGATGAGTGCGCCACAACCGGGACAAAAGAACTGGCGAAACACGGGCCGGTCGTCTATGTAGCGCCGGTAGTCGCCGATGTTCGGGTTCGCCACGCTGACGTCGGACTCGCGTCGCACGCAGTGATCCTTGTAGTTATCGCCCATGGGTCCGAGGTCCGCAGTGCACTTCGAACAAGCGATGCGCACGCCGACCTTCTCGCGCCGCAGGTCAAGATTGTCGGTGATGCGAGCGATCACTTTGCCCTGGAGGCGAACCACGCTGTCGTCCGTCCTCTGATTCGCACCGCGCCGCTGTGCGCGCAGCAGCCGCGTCGCTTCCGCATCGACCCGGCCATCGGGCCCGATCACGACAGCGTAGATTTCGCGCGCCGCGGCGAGCGAGACCGCGCGGTTGTCGATCACGTCCTCGCGCACCTTTTCCGGCTCGCGCTCGAGTGGATCGCCGAACCCGCCAGCCGCAGACCAGATGACTGCGTATACATCCTCGGGCTGCTGAAGAAAATTCTCCTGGCGCAGCTGCAGCGTCACATCCTCGCCTTTGACATCGGCTATGTCTGCGGGCATCGCGCGTGCGGCAAGACGTGCGGCGATATCGGTCGCACGCTTGAACTTATACACATTGGTTGTTCCCGGGTAGCCGCCCATCATCCCGGGCGAGGTCGGGATGGCATTGCCGGAGGATAGCGTATCCTGGGTAATCACATCGGTGCGATGAGGAATGAAGCAGGATTCGGCCGAGAGCCCGCCGCGATGGCGTCCCGCCCCCCCCGAGTCGATGACTTCCTTGCGGTACAGGAACAGCAGCGGAAAGGTCTGTTCGGTGTGCTCCACGTTGGGCAGCTTGCAGATCGGCGTGCGCGACTGCCCCCCGGTCGAAATTCCGTCGCCGGTGGCGAACGCGCCGATTGCCCCGCCGATCGGATCCACCAGCAGATAACCGTAAGGGTCGCCCCATTGGTCGATGCCGCGGAAAATCGTCGCCGGCCATTGGCTCGTGCCGCCAATGCACATGATGTCCTGGCGCATCTGCGCGTCGCTATGCATCATCTTCGAGAGCACGTTGTAGGCGGGATAGAGCGAAATTTCCATTGCCTGAATCGGCGCCGTCGACACCGAGGCTGGAAAATTCGCGCAATTGAACGTTCCCGGGGTTGGATCGAACTCGACATGACGCAATGCGCCGCCAATGCAGAAGTACTGGTCCCAGCACAACAGCTGGTTCAGCGCCACCATGATAGAGCCACGCCAACCCGAGTATGTGGCATTCATCGCTCCGGCTTGCGGTGCGGTCCCCTCGTTCTCGAACACGAGTTTGGCGCCCTTTTTGCGCAATGTCAGCATGACGCAATGGGCGCGGCGGTCACCCGGGCGGCAGCACTCGACGTACGAACGTTCGCGCCATACGCCGTCAGGCAAGCGTTTGAGCTTCTTCAGGAATGCCGCTTCCGCGTTGTCGATGATTCGCTTCATCACGCCCTTGACCACTTCCGGCCCGTAGCGGCGTATGAGCGCCAGAACGCGGTCGCGGGCGGTTATGTTGCCTGCCAGTTGGGCGCGAAAGTCGAGCGCAACGGCATCCGGCTTGCGCGAGGAACGAAGGTACAACTCCTCGATGTCGCGCCTGATCTCGTTGGCTTCGACGATTCGTACCGGCGGGATGCAGATTCCTTCCTCGAAAGCCGACTCTGCCGAACCACAGAATGACGACGGGGTGATGCCGCCGATGTCGTACTGATGCAGGCAATTGGTAACCCAGCAGAAGAGCTCGCCTTTCCAGAATACGGGGCAAATGAGCATGACATCCTGCTGGTGCGCCGCTCCTACCCATGGGTCGTTGGCCAGGAACATGTCGCCGTCGCGGATGCCGGGGCTGGAGCTGCGGAACTCGAGCACCCATTTCACCTGGGTGTCGGTCACGCCGGACATGTACTGCATGTAGGGCCCGAAGTACACGAACTCGCCGTCCTCGGTGAGAATCGACGGGTTGAGATCGAGCGCATACATGGCGACAGGGGAGCCGGAGACGCGCTGGATGGTTGCTCCATGCTCCTCGTTGACGTGCCAGAGCGCGTGGCGGACGACCTCGTAGGTGATCGGGTCGATGTCCGCCGCGACGCTGCGCTGCAACCTTAGTTTCGGAGAGATCGCAAGCGTCTTCGGCGGCACATAACCCATGTTCCTGCCATCGAGGTCGGCGCCGCGCAGCTGGCTCACCTTGGGCATGCTCATGAGGCGAACCTGATTTCGAAATTACCGAATGCGTCGACCGCAAGCGAACGCCCTGGGTGCACCACAACGGTGGTGTCGGTGGTTTCGATAACGGCCGGTCCCCGCATGCGATCGCCTGGCGCGAGTAGGGCACCGTCGTAGATCGGGCTGGGGACCGTTTGCTTCAACTCGGCCCAGTAGATCCTTCGCTTGCCCAGGATCGCCCGCGGGTCCGGCGCGGCGCTGCGCACTCTGGCTACCTTCAGCTTGGGATGTCTCGTGCCTGCGGTGGCGCGCAGGCGCAGCGTCACGATCTCCAATCGAGCCCCGGCGTAGGATGAGCCGCGTCCAAAGAGCTGCTCATAGCGCGCGTAGAAGTGTCGGCCCAGGTTCGCCGCGAAGCCGCCCTGCAAGCGTTTCCCGGGTAGCATTACCTCGACCTCGTTGATCTGGCCTCGATGTCGCATGTCGAGTGAGAACCGGAAGCGCCGCCGCTGCTCCGCAATCCCGTCGCGATCCATCTGCCCGTTCGCCTTTCGCTCCAGGGCAGCGAGCGCGCCATTGATGCGCCGGACATCGAACGGACTCGGTTGCATGTCGACCTGCTCGTACACATGCAGGATATCGGCGGAGGCTGCGCCGAAAGCGCACCAGGTCGAAGCGATTTCCTTTTGCGGGATGACCACTTTCTGTACCCCGAGTTCATGCGCGAACACGCCTGCATGCGCCGGGCCCGCGCCGCCGAACGCGAACAGGACGAAATCTCTCGGGTCGAATCCCTTTTCGACGGTCATCTTGCGGATGATGTCGGCCATCTTGAACTCGGCGATCCTGGCGATGCCACTTGCCGCCTCCATCAGCGACAGCTTCAACGGGTCGGCGACGCGTTGCACGGCTGCGATGGCTCTTTTGCCGTCGAGCCGAATGCGACCGCCCAGAAAATTATCCGGGTTGATCCTGCCGAGCACGACGTCGGCATCGGTCACCGTCGCCGTCAAGCCTCCTTTGCCGTAGCAGGCGGGGCCGGGGTCGGCACCGGCCGACTCCGGCCCGACCGCCAGTGTCCGGGAGCCCGTATCCACCCGCACGAGCGAGCCGCCGCCTGAGCCGATCGCCTGGATGTCGACCCTGGGCAGGAAGTATTCGTATTGTGCTGCCGTGGACACGAACGAATAGGCTGGGCGTCCCTCGAAGATTATGCCGACGTCGAATGAAGTGCCCCCCATGTCGGTGGTTATTATGTTCGGGCACCCCATCAGCCGGCCGAGAAACACCGACCCGGTGACGCCGGACACGGGGCCAGAATCGAGGGTCAGCAACGGTGATTCCATCGCCTTGTCGATCGAGATCGAGCCGCCCGCACTTTGCGTGATCTGCAGAGGCTGAGCGTATCCGGCAGCCTTGAGCTTTCGATCCAGGTTGCCGAGATACCGGGCCATCACCGGGCCGATATAGGCGTTGAGCACGGTTGCCGTCATGCGCTCGTATTCGCCCCACTTCGGCGCGATGTCGACGGAGCATGAGACAAACAGGTGCGGCGCCAGATCGCGGATCATTTCCTTCAGGCGCAACTCGTGCCGAGGCTCCTTGAACGACCAGAGAAAGCAGATTCCAATCGCCTCGATCTCCTGTTCGACCAGGCCCCGAATCGCTTCCGCGGCCTCGCTTTCGTTGAGGGGCACGACGACTTCGCCGAAACAGTCGATGCGCTCGGACACGCCTGCGATGAGGCGCTTCGGCACGATCGGCGGCGGCTTCCGACTCTCTGGAAAGTGCACTACCTTGCGGATGTCGCGGGACGTTACGCCGCGCGAGCCGCGCATGATGTGAATGGCATCCTCGTGCCCGCGGGTGGTGATCAGGCCGACGCGCGCCCCTTTTCTCTGGATGAGCGCGTTGGTACCCACCGTGGTGCCGTGCGTGAGTACGGCGACTTCGTGGCAGAAACGTTCAAAGGGCAGGCCGAGACGCCCTGCAGCCAGGCGCATTGCCGCGAGCATTCCCTCGGCGAAATCGTCGGGCGTCGACGGCGATTTGGTCGCGACGATCCGGCCTGCGCGATCGAGCACGACGCAGTCGGTAAAGGTGCCGCCGATGTCGACGCCGACGAGAAGGCTGGCCACCGGTAGCTCCAGTTGTGCGGCCGGAGAGCAGGCTCGGCGTGGCGCGCTAATTCCTGTTATCGTCGAATTCGAACGCGTCGTGCGACTCGCTGTGCACCTGCACTCCGGTCCCGGCCGACTGGACATCGCCGCTGACCATGTGCAGCCGGTTGCCGATGACGGCGCCCGCCAGACCATGCCGCGATACCGGCATCGACGGCAGTACGGTCCAGGTGTTGGTTGCCGGGTCGTACGCCTCCAAGGCGCGAAAGGTATACATCATCTGTGCGTTCTGACCCTCGCCGCCGGTGACATAGATGCGTCCGCCGTGGACACCGGACGCCATCGCGCTGCGCGCAGAGGGCATCCGGGCGCGAGCGCTCCCCCACGTATCGGTCGCTGGATCGTAGTCTTCGACAATGTCGACGTTGCTGCTGCCGGCGCTGATAAACGCGCCGCCGACCCGGCCGCCGATCACATAGATCTTCCCGTTCACGGCGCCGGCGGTCGCATGGTTGCGCGGGGTAGGCATCGAACTGCGCTGCCGCCAGGTATTCGTGGCCGGATCGTACTCTTCGACCACGCCCAGTGACACGTGCGGACGCGCGGGGTGGACTGCCGTTTCCGTAGAGCCAGGGGGTGTGGTCGCGCCCCCGATCACGTAGATCCTGTCGCCGACAACCGCCGCCACCGGCGAGCCGCGCTTCGTCGGCATCGGCGCCAGCGCTTTCCAGCTGTCAGCGACCGGATCGTATTCCCACGCGTTGTCGATCGGCACCCACGCCGGGGGACCGGAAGCCGGCGGCACAAAGCCGCCAAAGGCGTAGATCTTGCCACGGTACTCGGTAAAGGCAACGTGGTGTGATAGCAGTGGCATCAGCTTTTTTTTCGTCCACTTGTCGCTCGACGGATCGTATTCGTAGACCATGCCCATCGGCTTCCAAACCGGTGCGAGGCCACAGAAGACGTACATCTTGCCGGCGGCCGCGACGCCTAGCAGCTCTTCGGCGGGCTCGGGAAACGGGGCGAGCTTGATCCATTTTCCTTCGGCATGTGCGGACGGCTGTGCCAGGAGGGCGAGCGACAACACCAGGAGCATCGGCTGAATCCAGCGGCTGACATTAGTCATGGCTATCTTTCATCGATCGGAGCCGGTCGAGCGCGTCCATTGGGCCGGGTCGGCGGAAGCTTAATCCTGCCAGGCATGTGTGCACAAATTTTCCTCGGGACTTGTCCGGCAGGGGCGAAGGCCCGCCCGCCGTGGTCAGCGCTTGATCTTGAGCAGTCGCGCCGCGTTTCCGCCCTCGATCATGTCTCTCTGCGCACGCTTGAGTCGCGGGACGCTGCCGATCAATCGGGCCGGGTCCGCCTCGCCCATGTCGTACGGATAGTCCGTGCCGAGGAGCACATGTCCAGGCCCGTACTGGTCGATCAAATGCCGCAGCATTTGCGGATCAAAAGTGATCGTATCGAAGTACATCCTCTTCAGGTAGCTTGACGGTGTTCGCTTGATCACGGTCCGGCAGTCAGGTCGCGCGCGGTGCGCATGATCCATGCGCGCCCAGTAGTGCGCCAGATACCCCCCCGCATGCGGCAGAATGATCTTGAGCCTCGGGTTCCTTTGCATCACTCCGTCGAAGATGAGGTGGCTCGCCGCGATGGTCGTCTCCATCGGATTGCCGATGACGTTGTTGAAATAATGATCAACGAGCCTCTCGCCCTGTGTAAACCCAATCGGATGCAGGAAGATGACCGCGCCGAGGTCTTGCGCCTTGGCGAAGAACTTGTCCAGGTTCAGGCGCGGGTCGGTCAGGTCCATGCCGTTTACGCTCGGATTGATTTCCACACCGCGCAGACCGAGCTGCTTCAGGCAACGCTCGAGCTCGGCGAGCGCCAAGTCGACATTCTGCAGGGGTACGGACCCGAGTGCGACGAAGCGATCTGGCCAGGTCGCGACGATCTCGGCCAGCCGATCGTTCACCATCCGGGCCAGATCCGCACCGAGGCCCGGTTCGGTCCAATAGTAGGTTTGGTTCGGTGCGGGCGATACCGCCTGCATGTCGATGCCCATGCGATCCATGTCCCCGAGGCGCGTCTCGATCGCCGAAAGCTTGTGGCCGCGATCTCGGATCTGCTTGACGTTCACCTCGCGCGTCAGCGCGTTGGCAAACACCACGGACGGCTCATGCTGCGCCGGATTGAGGTGCGCTACCTTTGCCGCCACCGCCTGGTTGAGATAATGACAATGGATATCGATGCGCAGGCTCTTGCCTCTGCGACCACGAACGACTCGGGTCGAGGCGGAGCGCACCGTTGCGGCGGCGCGGCGCGGGGTTCCGGCCGCGTCGCGGTCGTGCCGCGTTTCGGAGCAGCCCGGAGTGGTGCAGGTGAACATCATGGCGAACGCTCCTCCACATTGGGTTGAGCCGCATGCTAGAAGACGCCAAGATGCTGCGTAATCAGCGCTTCATCGTGGCGCACCTGGTCTATCGTTCCGGCAAACACGGAGTGGCCGGTATTCAACAACACGACGTCGTCGGCGAGATCGAAGGCAAGGCGCAGATTCTGCTCGACGAGAAGGATCGACTGCCCTTCCTGCTTGAGACGGGCGATGGTGCGACCGACTTCGGCTACGATGCGGGGCGCAAGGCCCTCCGAGGGCTCGTCCATGAGCAGGACGCGCGGGTTGCCCATCAGCGCGCGCCCGATGGCGAGCATCTGCTGCTCGCCTCCGGACAGCGAGCCACCGTGCTGCTGCTGCCGTTCCCGCAGCGGCGGGAACAGGTCGAACACGCGCTCGAGCGTCCACAATCCGGTAGCTGCGGAGCGCGACTGTGCTGCGACGACCAGGTTTTCGCGCACCGTAAGGCTGGAAAAGATGCGCCGCCCCTGCGGTACGAGGCCCACGCCCTTGCGGGAGATTGCTTCCGGCGAGAGCCGCGAGATCGTCTCGCCGAACAGCCTGATCTCGCCGCGGCGCGGCGGAAGGAACCCGACGATGGCGTGGATGCAAGTCGTCTTGCCGGCGCCGTTGCGACCGAGCAGCGCGAGGACGCGACCGGTAGTGAGCGAGAACGAGACGCCGTGCAGGATATGGCTATCGGCGTAGAGCGCGTCGATGCCCGAGACCGCCAGCGCGGTTTCAGTTGCCAAGGTAGATCTCGCGCGTTTTCGGGTCGGCGACCACTTCGCCACGCGTTCCCTCGACAATCACACTGCCGTAATGGAGCACGGTAATCCGTTCTGCCAGCTCAAGAGCGGTGTCCATGTCGTGCTCGATCATCACCACCGTGACGTCCCGCGGAATCGCGGCGATCAGCGCTTTTACTGCAGCGCGTTCCTCGCGCGACAGTCCGGCCAGTGGCTCGTCGAGCAGCAACAGCCGGGGTTTCTGCGCCAGTGCCATCGCAATTTCCACCCGTCGCTTTTCCCCGTAAGAGACTTCGCCTATCGGCCGGGTGGCGCGTTCCTCGAGGCCGACCAGGCCGAGTACACGGCGCGCCTCGGCGTGCAATCCGGGATGGCTCGCAAGCGGCCGGAACAGGGTCCAGCGCAACTCGGAGAGCCCGAGCAGCGATAGCACGATGTTGTGTTCGAGGGAGTCCTTGGGGAACAGGGTGATGATCTGGTAGGTGCGCGCCAGGCCGCGATGCGCCCGCTGGTGCGTCCTGAGTCGCGAGATTTCCTCCCCGAACAGGCAGATCGTACCGGCGTCGGGCGTGAGGTCGCCGGTAATCAGGTTGAATAGCGTGGTCTTGCCGGCCCCGTTGGGGCCGATGATGAGACGCCGTTCGCCGAGCGCCACCTCGAGAGAAACATCGTTCATCGCCGGTATTCCGCCGAAGGCTTTTTTCAGGCCGACAAGCCTTAGCGCCGCGGTCATCTGCGTCTCCAGCGCAGCCACCAGCGCTGCAAGCCGGGCACGACGCCGTCAGGCATGAAGATTACGATCAGCACGAATACCAGACCCAGCAGCATGTTCCAGCGCTCGAAGTAGGCTGAAACGTAGTTCTTCAAAATCAGGACGATCGCCGCTCCCACGATCGGTCCGGCGAGCGTTCCGGCGCCGCCGGCGATCACGCCGAGCAGCGCTTCTGCCGAATTTGTCAGCGACAGCGTTGTCGGGTGTATGTACTTGTTGTAGTAGACGAACAGCAGTCCTGCGACGGCTCCCCAGAATCCGGAGTAGACAAACGTGACCCAGCGCACCAGCCAGACGTCGTGGCCGAGGGCGCTCATCCGGCGCGGCTGGTCGCGGGCGCCGCGCAACGCGGCTCCGAATGGTGAGTTGACGAATCGCGCCATCAGCCAAAGGGCGACAACGGCGACCGCGAGCGCAAAATAGTAGAAGGCCCCGGGGCGGTCGAGATCGACACCGAATGGCGAAGGGCGCGTCAGCCCGGATAAACCGCTGTCGCCGTTGGTTACCGTGGACCAGCGGTACGCGGTACCCCACAGCACCTGCGACAGCGCGAGCGTGATCATGAGGAAGCCGAGTCCGGTGGCGCGCAGAGCGATCCAGCCGAAGATACCCGCGGTAATAGTGGTGACCGCGAGAGCAGCCGGCGCGGTGATCAAATGCCCGAGGCCCAGCCGCAGATACAGCCATGCCGACGTGTACGCAGCAAGGCCGATCCACGCGGCGTGGCCGAGCGATACGAGGCCGCCGTAGCCGACGAGCAGGTTCAGGCTCGCGGCGAAAATGACCGCGATGAAAAGCTGGCTCGCAAGGTTGAGGTAGAAATCTCCACCGAACAATGGAAAGGCTGCAAGTGCGATCCCCAACACAATCCATGTCGGCATGGAGCGTCTTGTCACGCGCCTGGCCTCCTCATGCCTGCCTGGGATCGTGTCGTCATGACGCCAGCCGCATGCGCCCGCCCGGATCTCCCCGCTTCGTGCGCGGAGCCCGTAGCCGGCCGACTCATGCGGCCACCCGCCCAAACAGGCCTCGCGGGCGAAACGCGATCACGACGATCATCGGCAAGAACAGGATCACATAGGCCAGATCGGGGAACAGAGTGGAGCCAAAGGTGTAGATGGCGGCCGTGATGAAACTGCCTACGAACGCTCCTGGCAGGCTGCCCACGCCGCCGAGGATGACCACGATCAGCGCGAGCGGCAACATGTCGGCGTCCAGACCCGGGTAGGCTGACATGATCGGGCCGCCGATGACGCCCCCCGCGCCGGCGAGCGCAGCGCCGAGGCAAAACACCATCGTGAACAGCCGAGAGATGGGAATGCCGACCGCGCGCGCCATCTGCATGTCGTCGACGCCCGCGCGAATCATCGCTCCTAGCCGGGTCCACTCCATTAACATCTGCAACGCGATCGCGGTTACAACCGCGATCCCAAGCACGACCAGGCGGTACGCCGGAAAAGCGATGCTCCCGAGGACAATCGGTCGTTGCAGTGACGTTGGGGTTGGCAGCGGTATTGGGTCTCCACCCCATATCATGAGGCAGAGGTCGGCGACGATGAATGACAGGCCCAGCGTCACCAGTACTTGCCCCAGCGGCTTGTTTGCGAGCGGACGCAGGAGCAGGCGCTCAACGAGTGCGCCAAACGCCGCGACCGCTGCTCCCGCCAGCAGCGCGGCAAGCCAGAGATTCGGCACAATCTTGAGCACGGTCACGCCCAGGTAGGCGCCGAGCATGAACAGCGAGCCGTGGGTAAGGTTCGCAATGCGCATGACGCCAAAGATCAACGAGAAACCCGCGGCGAGCAGAAACAGCAGCCCACCAAGGGATAGGCTGTTCAACGTCTGAATGATCCAGAACTGCATGGCCGGAACCGGGTCGGCCGCTCGCGCACCTGCGCTCGTGCAGCCTAGGGCTCCAGGTTCTTGGCCGGTGGCCAGTCGCGCGAGTACACGGGGTTCTTGAGGAACTCCTTCGGGTCGTACGTCCAGAACTGGCTCACGTTGGGGTACGTATAGATAACCGTATTGACCAGGCGCCCCCCTTTGCGCTCGACCTTGCGGATATAGACGTTGCCGACAACATTGCCATATTCGTCAAACGATACGGGTCCGCGCACCGTATCCACCTTGGTGGCCCGCAGCGCCTTCATGAATGCCGTCTTATCCTCGATCCGACCTTTGACCGATTCGAGCGCGGCCTCCAGCACTTCGCCCTCGACATACGTCGCGGCCGCATAGAAACCGGGATCGTACGTCCATTCCGCGCGAAACGCAGCGGCGAACTTCTGGTTGAGCGGATTGTCGAGCTCTGCCGAATACCAGCAGGCTGTGAGGATGCCGAGCGCTTCATCACCCATGTTGCGCAAGACCGCTTCGTCGAATGCGGTCATTCCGCCGACGACGTTGATCTTGCCTCTCAGCCCGTATTCATTGAACTGCTTGTACCAGCGAAAGCCGTTCGATCCCGCGAAGCCAAGGAATATCGCGTCGATATTCGTCTTGAGCTGTGCGAGGTAAGTCGCGTAGTCGGGCACCGTGAGCGGAGGGAACGTCTTTTGCACGATTTTGCCACCCTCATCCTCGAACACCCTCTGGAAGCCGGCGCACATTTCGTGGCCGTAGGCGATGTCGTCGGCAATGACCGCCATGCGCCGATACTTGAGCGTTCGGTAGCAGTAGTCAGCCAGCGGCTGAGCGCACTGCGAGGAGGTCGATGTGCCGCGCACGAACCAGGGATTGGGATTGCGCTGGGTCATGTCCTCGGCGGCCGCAACCGACAGCGTCGGAAGTTGCTGTTGGCGGATGTAGTCGTCGGCGGCGAGCGCCTCGCCTGCGGCGAGAGGCCCGATCAAGACCTGAATCTTGTCGCGCTCGACAAGTTCCTGCAGCTTGGTTCGCGCCTGGGCGGGAACACCCGCGCTGTCGCCTACGAATAGCTCTACTTTGCGGCCGGCCAGGGTATTGCCGCGCTCGCGCAGGAACTGATTGAGGGCACGCTCCATGTCGATCCCGCCGGACGCAAGTGGCCCTGTCTTGACGGTCATCAGCCCGAGCCGAATGGGCTCGCTTTGTGCCCGCGTGACGCTTGGAAGACCGAGTGCCGAGACAGCCAGACCGGCGCTCGTCGCCTGGATGAATCTTCTGCGATTCAATGCCATGTGTCGTTCTCCTGGTGGGGGATCGTCTTTAATGCGTCGTACTCTTCGGCGCATCGGGCTGCTTGAATGGTTGCGAGCGGTCGAAGGCGTCGATTTCCATGCAGGCGTCGAAGATTCGCCTGACTGTCGGCATGGCCACTATCTCCGCCTTGAAATAGGCGGCAGCAAACACCTGGCTGGCAAGGCAGATATCGGCCATGGTCGGCGCATTGCCGTGACAAAACGCTCCGGTGTCTTGCTCCTTAGCCAGATGCGTCTCGAGCGCCTCGAGTGCTTTCAGTGTCCAGTGTTGGAGCCAGAGGTTGCGCGCGGCTTCGTCCAGGCGCATTTCCTTCTCGAGGTATTCGCGGACGCGCGGTACGATGAGCGGATGGCCGTCGCAGGCGACGATCAACGACAGCCCGCGGACACGCGCGCGACCGCGAGGATCTTTGGGCAGCAGAGGTGGTTCGGGACACGTTTCCTCGAGGTATTCGAGGATCGCCAGCGATTGGAACAGCGGTGGCCCGGCGTCGACCTGCAGAGCCGGCACCACGCTCTGCGGGTTGACGGCCTTGTAGGCATTGTCGTGCTGGGCCCCCTGCAGCAGGTTGATCGATACCTCGTGCGCGTCGATGCCCTTGAGTGCCAACCCGACGCGGACCCGGTAGGTTGCCAATGACCGCCAGAACCCATATAGCTTCATAGTCGAGACTTTACTCCCGTGATCTGTCGAGTCAGCTCTTCACCGGCACGACGGGCAGCAGGAGGTGCGATTGCTGCGTTGGGCCGGCGTGCAGCGTGTTGGCGCCACCGAAAATCTTGGCTGGTCGATCGCGCGGATCGTCGTGCAGGAACGGCCCGCAGCCGGTGAGTTCGTTCTTGAAGTTCGACAACCTTGCGCCGGTGGACTTGCCCCATTCGTAGTCGCGGCCGCGCACGGTCAGCGCCAGCCGGTACCCGGCCGGCACCACGATGCACGTTGGCCAGAGTTCAATGTCGAGGGGCACGACGGCACCGGGGACGAGTGGCTGCGGCTCATCGTGCGCATGATATGGCCGGTACGCGGTCGAGAGTTCCGGGTCGAGCTTACGATGCGAAGCGCGCAGCCAGCCTTGCGCGACCGGGGTATGGGGGTCGATTGCGCCCATGAATACGACCTCCCGCATGTCCGGCGTGAACACGCGAAACACCAGAAACAGGTCTGCGTCGGTCGTCGACGAGGACACGAACAGCCTCGCTGCGAGGGGCCCGGTCACCTCCGTCTCATCGTCGAGCGGCGCGGTGACAAAGGTGACACCGTGACCCTGCGCGTCATAGGTAACGGTTCCCGGTGCCGGGACGGGATCGCGGGTGAGGCCGCAGTCGGTCGGATTGAGATACAACTTGGTCCATCGGGTGCGGGCAATCGGCCAGTCGGTCTCGTGCCGTTCCACAAACCGGTCGACGTGTCGTACCTGCAACTGGACCCGTGGCCGCGCTTTCCAGCCGTTGTTTGCACCTTTCAGGAAGCAGTCAAAAAATCGCCTTTGCAGGTTGACGCCGTAGTCGGTGTAGAGGTGGGTCCAGTGTTCGAGTCCGTGCACCTCCAGCCACTTGTGCTTCGATGCGGCGCGCACGAAGCCTTCGAAATTACCGCGCGGGTGCAGTCCCTGGCCACCCCAGTTGGCCGCGGACAGAAACGGCGCAGTGACGTTGTTCCAGAGCGGTGAGCGCGCCTTGTGATAATCATCGTCCAGCGGGTGGGCGAGGATTTCATCGCCGAGGTCACAGCGGTTGCGGTAAAGCTCGCGATCGGACAGGGTTTCGTCGCCGCATACGGGCTTGCCGGTGATGCGGCTGCGCGGGCCACGCGTGCCCAGTCCGTACTGGACCGTCTTCACCTGCATGTCGTACCAGTTGGCCCAGAAGGTGGAGAGGATGCCGCCGTGATGCGTCATGTCGCGGTACCAGTCAGCGGCGCCTTCCCAGACGCACATCGCGGCCAGGTGTGGCGGCTGCAGCGACGCCGCGTGCCACTGGTTGATGCCATAGTAGGAGACCCCGGAGAGGCCGACCTTGCCGCTCGACCAGGATTGCGTGCCCGCCCACTCGATGCAGTTGTAGAGATCCCGCGTCTCGCGCGGAGAAAAATGGTCGATAAATCCGGGCGAACGGCCGGTACCACGGGAATCGACGCGCACGCAGGCGTAGCCGTGAGGCACCCATTTTTCGGGGTCGACGACTTCCCAGCTCTGATAGCGGTTGCTCGAGCCGTAAGCGACGTCCGGATGCTCGGCGACCATGCGTTGCCAGGCGCTCGGGTAGCCATCCTGGAATGCCAGCCCCTTGGCGTAGGGGCCGTAGCTCAGGATGACCGGGTACGGACCGGCTTCGAGCGGGCAAAACACGTCCGCGCTCAGCAGAAGCCCGTCGTCCATCGGAATCGGGGCGTCCCACTCGATGCGCATCCCGTCGCGGAGCTCGCTGCTGGGCGAACTCATCGGTTCCTCCTCCGCAATGGCCGCCGGGCGGCCGCACTTCGTTGTTTTTGTCGCGCGCCAATTTGACGCCTTGGGGTAGCCCGTGTCAACGTAGGCGCACACCGTATCGCCAATGACGGAGCTGCCATTGAAAATCGGTATCGCAGGGACCGGGCGCATGGGTGCGGCGGTCGCGGGACGCTTGATGGCGGTCGGTCATGCGCTGACGGTCTGGAACCGCACGGCCGCAAAGACGGATGCGCTGGCCGCGGCAGGCGCGACGGTGGCCGCAACCGCGCGCGAACTCGCGGTCGCCGTCGACATGGTCATAACCATACTGACCGATGCCGCGGCAATCGACGCTGCCTATCACGGCGCGGACGGCTTGCTCGCCGGTGAGGTCCGTGGCAAGCTTTTCGTGGACATGAGCACGGTGCGCCCCGAAGTCGAGAGGGCTCTTGCGGCAACGGTTCGTGCCCGAGGCGCGGCACTCATCGACTGCCCGGTCGGCGGGACCGTCGGGCCGGCCAAGGACGGGAAGCTCTTCGGTTTCGTCGGCGGCGATGGCGACGACGTGGCCCGCGCCAAGCCCGTGCTCGACCAGTTGTGTCGCCGGGTCGAACACGTCGGCCCCGTTGGGGCCGGGGCGAGCATGAAGCTCGCCATCAACCTGCCGCTGCTGGTGTATTACCAGGCGCTGGGCGAAGCACTTTCGCTCTGCCGGAGTCTGAACATCGACCCTGCGCGCTTGGTCGATATCTTCGCTGATACCTCGGGTGGACCGAACATGCTCAAAGCGCGAGGGCCGGCGATCGCCGCGGCGCTGCAGGGGCGGGTGACCTCTCCGGTGACCTTTGACGTGAACTTGATCCGCAAGGATTTGCGCACCATGCTGGAAGAGGCGGCGGGGCTTGGCGTTGATCTTCCCCTCACCTCGCGCGCGCTCGACTGCTATGACGCGGCTGCGCGTCACGGTTTGGGCGCGAGCGACGCCACCATGCTGCCGGTGCACTGGCTGCGGGAGGGCGGGCATTAGCCAAGCGGGTGCCAATTCGCGATCGGCGTGGAAGCCCGTTGCGCTTGCCCGTTCGCGGCCTTGATCTGCAACAGGAGGGCAGATGGCGACTCCCGATCGGGTCGGCATCATCGGTCTCGGCATCATGGGATCGGCGATGGCGACCAACCTTGTCGGCGCCGGATTCGCGGCATTCGGCTATGACCTATTGGCGCGGCGGCGCAGCGAACTTGCCAGGGTTGACGTCCGCGCGACGCGAAGCGCGCGCGACCTCGCCAAGCGGGCGTCCATTGTCGTCACGTCGCTGCCCTCATCGGCAGCGCTGCTGCAGGTTGCTGCGGAGATCGCGGCGGCAAAGCAGCGCGGTCAAATCGTTGTCGAAACGAGCACGCTGCCGATCGCGACGAAGGAACAGGCGCGCAGGATCCTGGCGGCCCGGGCGATCACGCTGCTCGATTGCCCGCTGAGCGGCACCGGAGCGCAAGCCAGGACCAGGGACCTCGCGGTGTATGCGAGCGGCCAGCGCCGGGCGTATCGGCGCAGCATTCCGGTTCTCGAGGCATTCGCCCGCGCGCATTATTACCTGGGCCCGTTCGGAGCCGGTTCCAAGATGAAGTTCCTGGCCAATCTGCTCGTCGCGATCCACAATGTGTCCACGGCCGAAGCGTTCGTGCTGGGGCTGAAGGCCGGGCTCGATCCGGCCACCATCATCAAGGTCCTTGGCGATGGGGCAGGCTCGTCGCGCATGCTACAGATCCGCGGTCCGATGATGGTTCGCAACGACTATCGCGACGCGACGATGAAGGTCGCCGTATGGCAGAAAGACATGCGGATCATTACGGAGTTCGCCCGCGAGCTCGACTGCCCGACGCCGCTGTTTGCCGCGACCTCTGCGATTTACAACGCGGCGATGGCCCAGGGCTTTGCCGAGGCCGACACCGCATCCGTATGCGCGGTTCTGGAGAGCTGGGCGAAGACGCGCCGCTGACGCCTCGGTTACAGCCCCGCCCGGTTTTTCCCCCGCACCTCGCGGTTGACCACATGCAGCGGCCACTGCCCGCAGAGAACCCGTCGAACCTCGCCCGGCGCCCCGGCCTGAAGGCCAACGAGCGCCTGCTCGCTGTACCAGGCGACGTGGGGAGTGAGGATGACATTCTCCCGTCCGCGCAGCGGATGGGGGTCGGGCAGCGGCTCGGGGTCGGTTGTGTCGAGCGCACAGCCTGCGATCCTGTTCGCGTCGAGCGCGCGCACGAGCGCTGCGGTGTCCACGATCGGTCCCCGCGAGCAGTTGATAAGAAAAGCGGTGGGCTTCATTTGTTCCAGGGCGTCGTCGCCAATCATCTTTCGCGTCTGGGCCGTGAGGGGCGGGTGAAGAGACACGAAGTCCGATTCCTGCAGCAACTCCGGCACGCCCAGTTTCTTGGCGTGTATGGCGAGGCCCCCCTCCTCGACGAAAGGGTCGGCAAAGAGAACGCGCATGCCAAAGGCCGCAGCGCGCAGCGCCACCTGCCGGGCGATGTTGCCAAAGCCGACCAGCCCCAGGGTCCTTCCCGCCATGCGGAACATGGGCTTCCCCGGAGGAAGCTCCCACCGGCCAGCGCGAATCAACCGGTCATAGACCGCCACTTTGCGCGCGCATGCCAGCGCCATTGCCATCGTGTGCTCGGCAACTTCCTCGATGCAGTAGGTCGGATTGTTGGTGACGATGATACCGGCGCGGGTCGCCGCATCGAGATCGATGGTATCCACCCCGATGCCGTAGCGGGCGATGATCCGGCACTTCGGCATTCGCGCCATCGCCTCGGCGGTGATTGGCCCAGCATAGGTGTTGAGCAGTGCATCGCAGTCCTCGGCCTCGGACAGGAACTCTTCCGGTTTCTTCGTTTGGAGTGCTACCAGATCGGCCAGGTCCTCGAGCGTCTGCTTCTCGACAGCCAGCGATTCCCAGACGTAGTCGGTAAGTATTACCTTCGCTCTTTCGCCCATGCTGATTCCTAGCACGGCCGGGCCGGCGCGGCACGCTCCGCGAGGCGGCTCGGGCGTGGTAAATGGGGGTTCAGCATCGCTTCTCTCCTCGTTGCGCACACGCTCTCAACCCGGCGCGGCGTAGATCTCCGGATTGCAACAGTTCGGCGGCTGGCGGCCCTGCAGCACCGCAACGATGTTGTCGACGACGACGTGCGCCATCGCTTCACGCAGCTCGGCGACCGCGCTGCCGAGATGGGGCGTGAGGACGACGTTGGCCATGGTGAGCAACGCCGGCTCGACGCGGGGCTCGTGCTCGTAGACGTCGAGCGCCGCGCCGGCGATGCGCCGCTCGGCGAGCGCGCGCACCAGCGCCTGCTCGTCAACGATGGGTCCGCGCGCGGTATTGACGAGGAATGCGCTTGCTTGCATCAGTGCAAGCTCGCGCTCGCCGAGCAGATGCCGCGTTTCCGGTTTGAGCGGCGCATGGATGGACACGAAATCGGATTCGGCCAGCAGCCGATCCAGAGGAACATAGGCCAGATCAAGCTCGCGCTCTTCGGTCTCGGGCATGCGTCGCGGTCCCCAGTAGAGCAGGCGCATCGAAAAGGCGCGGGCGCGCCTTGCAACCGCGCGGCCGATGCGCCCGCCTCCCCCGATCAGGCCGATGGTCTTGCCCCAGACGAACGCGCCCTCGAGGCGCATGGACTGCGCGCCGGGGAACACCCCGCTGCGAAGCAGACGATCGCCTTCCACGACCCGGCGGGCGACGGCAAGCATCAGCCCGAAATGCAGATCGGCGGTAGCCTCGGTCACGACCGGCGGAATGACGGTAACCGGGATGCGCCGCGCGGTCGCCGCCGCGACGTCGATGTCCGCCGGCGTTATTTTCATCGACGCTACCGCGCGCAGGCTCGCGTTGGCGGCGATGATGTCGCCATCGATGCGGTCCTGCAGCAAGCAGAACAAGATGTCGTGCTTGCGCACCGCGGCACAGAGCTCGTCCTTGGTCGGTGTGTGCAGCGGATCGGGATTCCAGTCGACCTCTGCCACACTTCGCAGCCGCTCGGTGGCGCTACGCGCCACCGGTTGGGTGATGAATACGCTGGGGCGCATCAGCGCATCCAGCGCACGACTCCGGCGACGCCGTCGACGGCGACTTGGACGCCGTCAGGTATGCGCTGGGTGGCATCGAGCACGCCCAGCACCATCGGAATGCCTCGCTCGCGGCCAAGCGATGCGAGGTGCGATGTGCTTCCTCCAAGTTCGGCCACCAGGCCCGCCACCCGCGGCAGCACGGCGCTGAGCGCGGGCCCCGCAACCCGGGTCACCAGGACGTCGCCCGGCGCGACGCGGGCGAGCTCGCACTCGCAGTTCACGACGCACGCGCGTCCGGCTCCCCAGCCCACGCCTGCCGGATGACCGTTGAGCCCAGGGTGGCGCAACCATATTTCGTCTCGAACGGGTGCCGGCTCCAGATGCAGCGGCCGCGCCTGGAGTAGTTTGAATCCGGCATCGTCCTGCGCCCATTCGATCTCCACCGGCCAACCCATGATCTCCTCGGCCCGCCGCAGCATCCGACCGAGTGCCACCGCCTGCGCGGCATCCAAGCATGGCTCGCCGGCCCGGGGCGGGGGAACCGGACGCCCGGCATGGGCACAGCCAAGGCGGTGGAATGCCCGGCCGGCCACGGTGCCGCGCAGCGCGCCCTCGCGGCTGAGAACAAACCGGTCCGGCACAACCTCGCCCTGCGCGATTGCCACCCCAAGGCCCCATGCTGCGTTGAGCACCATGTCTCCGTCGGCGGTGCGGCTCAGGCCCCCGCCGGAGCATCGCGCCGATACCAGCGGCTGCACCAGGATTGCCATCGCTGCTTCCGCAGGGCTTGAGTCGCGGGTTGCCATGTAACGCAGCACGCGCGTCGACCACAGCGCTGCCCAGCAGGAACGCACTGCGGTCACCATATCGTCCTCACCCTCCACGCCGAGATAGCTTTCGAACTGTCCGGCGTAGCTCGATCCAAGGCGGTCCTCGCTGAGCGCCGATGAACGCACCACCATCGGTGCGCCGGTCGCCGCCGTAAGGGCACGCCAGGCGTCGCGCAGCGGCTCGAGCACTGCCGGCACGATCGGCCGGTCGAGCAAACCGAGCTTCATGGCCAGGGCGGCGCGCCGCGCCGTCCCCGATTCAGGCGAGGTTACGTCGCGCGCCTGGTCGCCGAGGCCCAATGCGGCGACCTGAATGCGATACGCCTCGGCATCGATGCAAAAGCCGTCAGGAATGGGCAAGCCAGCGCGACCCAGACGAGCAAGGTTCGCCGCCTTGGGGCCGAACCGGTCCGGGTCGGCTGCTTCGGCGGTGGCAAGAGGAACGATCAGTCGCTGCATGAGAATTTCAATCACGACTTGCCGTAGCTGGAATAGCCGGGCATTGGATCGACAACGGTGATCTGCTCGACGGGGAAGTTGGAGATGATCTCGACGCGGTCCTTGTGCACGATAAGCATTTCTTCGATACGAACGCCCCACTGGTGCATCTTGCCATGCTGTGTCTCGAGCGCGAACACCATGCCCTCCTTGATCTCCACCGGGTGATCGAGCGACCAGATGCGCGAGATAACCGGCGGGTCGTACTGCGCCAGGCCCAAGCCGTGACCCCAGAGGTTGGCCGCCGCCTGGTCTTCTTCCTCATAGCCCCATGCTTCCTTCGCCGATGGCCATTTCAGCGCAATCTCGCGCGTGGTCGTGCCTACCTTCACAGCCTTGATCGAGTCGTAGAGCCACTTGAGCGCCGTGGCGTAATAGTCTTGCTGCTCCTTGGTTGGTTCCTTGCCCACGCAGTACGTGCGGTAATAGCACGACTTGTAGCCGTTCCAGGTCAGCGCCGCGAGATCCATGAAGACGATGTCGCCCGGCTTGATTATCCGATCCGAGAAATTGCGCCAGTTGGGCCAGGTGTTGAGTCCGGATGAGACGATAACGTCCTCCACGTCCTCCATGCCCGGGATCGAGTACAGGAACTCCATGATATGCGCCGTCACTTTGTTCTCGGTCAAGCCGGGCTTGAGGAATTTCATGCATTCCCAGTGGGCGGCGTCGCCGATTGCGCCGACCATGCGCATGCACTCCTGCTCGTCCACATTCTTCACGGCGCGCGCTTCCATCATCGGCGTCATGCCATCGACCCATTCGATCTTGGCATCCTTGAAGACCTGAATGATATTGATATCGACGAAGTCCACCCCGAGCTTCATGCCGGCCACGCCGCTCTTCTTCATTTCCTTGACGATGGCATTGGTGAACTTGGTGACCTGCTGCAGCGACGCCGCGCCGGCCGCGCCTTTGATCCACGCATACGACCAGCGGATGTTCTCCTTCGGGATCCAGGGCGAATGGCGCGCGATGTGCGCGCCGAGATCGCCTTGTTCGAACAGCACCGGAGGGTCGTCGCCGCAAAGCAGCGCGTAGCGCAAGCCGGGCTTCAGCCGGTTCCAGCCCGGAGTCAGCGTGCTCGTCACATAGCGGACGTTCTCATCGTACATGAGCAGCATAGCCCCGAGCCCGTGTGCCTTCATCCGCTCCCGCGCCCGTTCGAGTCGGTAATTGCGCAGCCGATCCCAGTTGACGCGCTGTTGCCAATCCAAGCCGACCATTCCAAAGTTTGCCATTCGAGCTGCCTCCAGTTTTGTCCCGATCCGAAGCAGGATGCTTGCGGCGCCTGCCTGGGCGAGTATCGCGGGCCCTTCGCGCTTTTCGCGGAAAGGGTGTGCTGTCGGGGGTTCGTGTCGCTAGTCTATCGTTGCGCCGGATTCTTTCGCCAATTTGCCCCAGCGGGCGGTTTCCGAGCTGACAAACTGCATGAAGTCCTCCGGGGTCTTGCTGCTGATTACGCTTACGCCGCCAAGCGCAAAGCGTTGCCGTATCTCCGGCAAAGCCAAGGTCGCGAGCAACGCCGCGTGGAGCTTGTCGACGATTGGGCGCGGCGTTCCGGCGGGGACGAAAATACCTTGCCAGGAGCTGCTCACCATCTGCGGATACCCCGCTTCCGCCAATGTAGGCACCTGCGGCAAGGCATCGATGCGCTTGGTCGTCGTTATGCCCAGCGCTCTGAGTCTCCCCGTCTGGACGAAACTGATCGCCGACGATAGCGTGACGAACATGACTTGCGTTTCGCCGCCGAGCAGGCCGATGACCGCGGGACCGGCGCCACCCTTGTAGGGAATGTGCACGAGTTGGAGGTTGGCGAGCCTCATGAACTGTTCCATTTCCAGCCGGTTCAGCGTGCTCGATCCGGGGGATGCGAAGTTCAGTTCTCCTGGTCTCGCCCTCGCCAGCGCCACCAGGTCGGCAACGCTGTTGACCGGAACGCCCGGGTTGGCGACCAGGATGCTGGGCACATCGGCCACGAGCGTGATGGCGATGAAATCCTGCGCGGGGTTGACGGCGAGATGCGAAAAAATTGCGGGATTGATCGCGATTGTGCCGATGTTGCCTAGGTAGATCGTATAGCCGTCGGCAGGCGCCTTGGCAGCCGCCTCCATGCCGATATTGCCCGACGCGCCGGGACGGTTGTCAATGACGATCTGCTCGCCGAGCAATTCCGAGAGCTTCGGAGCGATGATGCGCGCCACGAAGTCCGATGCACCGCCCGGGGCGAACGGGACGATCATGCGGAGCGGACGACTCGGATAGGCCGCCTGCCCAAACGCGAGCGAGGGGCACAATACGAGCAGCAGCGCCAGCAACACGGTCTTGGTCAGCTTGCACACGGCTCCGCTCCGGTTCCTATCTTGCAGCCAGGCGTTCTGCGCGCGGCTTTTCATCGCTCACGCCGATCGGGAGCGGCAGGGCGCGTTTGAGCTGTGCCGACAGATCGAACGCCTTGGTCAGCATTAATCGATCATGCGCCTCCGCCGCGGTGGCATGCTGTGTCGGCAGTCCCATGGACAGCCGATTGAGCCATTGCTCGGTTTCCTCGCGCATAGGGCCGCGCAGCGCGCCCAACACGACATCTCCCGGAGGATAACTGCCGAGAAAGTCGACCCGGCGGCCCAGGTCGGGCGCGTACCCTTCGGCCTGAGGAATGTTGGTCGCGAGCACGATGTCGCGGTGGGTGTCGTCGATGGTGAGCACGCCTTCGGTGCCGACGATGCCCACCTCCAGGCTGTACACGGCCCCGGGCCAGACGATAGGCAGGGCCCAGGATATGGACGCATGGTAGAGGCTTCCGTCCTCGAAAGTGATGGTTCCGGCAGTGGCATCGATGCCGTTGCAAAGTGGCCCAAGCGCCTTGTCGATCGAACGGGCGTAGATCTCCACCGGCCGTTTCGCCTCGAGCATCCACATGACGAGATCGAGCGCATGCGTACCCGAGATAACCATTGGCGAGATCTTCGTCGGATCGTCTGTGCGCCGGTAATTGTCGAGCGCCACCAGCCGGTTCATGAAGGCTCGCGATGTCACCAGCGTCACGTCGCCGAGCTGCCCGGTCCGGACTTTTTCCTTGGCCACAAGCCAGCGCCGACGGAACCGCTGCGTATACCCGACCACCGCATCGATGCCCGATTCTTGGATTGCCTTGAGAACACGCTCCGACTCGGCGAGTTCGGTCGCGAGTGGCTTCTCGATGAGCAGCGCCAGCCGCCGCTCGACGGCGGCGAGAATGGGCCCGACATGCAAGTGCTCGTCGGTCGCGATAATGGCCGCGGTGAGCTCCGGCCGGGCAAACAATTCGCGGTAGTCGGACGTTGTGAAATCGGCACCGACCTTCTGGGCGACGAGCTGCGCGCGGTCCGGCTTGATATCGGCCAGGCCGATGAAGTCCACCTGCGGGTGGCGCGCGGCGATTTCTCCCCGAAACAGGCCGACGCGGCCCGCGCCGACGATGGCGAGGCCGATGCGACTGGCGTTCTTCTTCGCCATCGCGTTGGCTCAGGCGACCGCGCGCACCTTCTTGGCTTCCGTCAACGGCAAGGCGACCGGTTCGTTGCGCTCGGCCGACAGATCCGCCGCGATGTACAGCTCCATGACCATCCGTGCATGCTCGGGCGTTACCAGCACGGGGCGGTCAAGCGCTACCGCCTCCAGGAAATGCACGGTCTCGGCGGCCATGGGCCCGGCGTAAGTATGGTCGACTGCTTCTCCCGGCATCGTCGACATGGGCAGGACCATGCCCTTGTTCATCGTATTGAGCACCACATCGCGGTGGCTGTCGTCGACCATGATCGCGCCTTCCGTTCCGACAAATTCGATCCACGTCGTGGAGAAATTGGGATAGCCAGGCGGTAACGTCCAGCCGGCGCCGATCACGAAGGCAACGCCGCTGTCCATCGTTACCGTGATCCACTGGGTGTCCGGGATCGGCGCGCCGCTGGTCTCCTGCATCGTTCCGAAGTTCGTCTGCGAATACACGCGCACCGGCCGTGCGGGCGCCAGGCACCACAGAACGAAGTCCAGGTCATGCGTCGCTTCCATCGCAGCCGGGGACAGCTTGATGCGACCGCTGATCTTCTTGCCCAGGTTGCGGGTGATATGGCGGCTCACGAGCGCGCTTACTGGCCGGCCGATCAATCCATCGCGGATCGATTTTCTGACATAGGCGAACTTGGGATTGAATCGCTGCGAGTAGCCGATGGTGAACTTCAGGCCGCGCTCGCGCGCCTCGATCAGCAGCTCGTCGGCTTCGGCCAAGGTCAGCGCGAGTGGCTTTTCGAGAAACACGTGCTTGTCGGCGGCAAGGCAATCGCGCGCCATCGGGTAATGCGTCGTTTCCGGCGTGGCCGAGATGTAGAGCGCCTCGATCTCGCCGTGGCCGAGCAGATCCCGATAGTCCGTCACCGCCGTGCAGGCGCCCGTCGCGGCCGCAACCTCGGCCAGGCGCTCGGGTCGGATCTCTGCCAGATGCAGGCTGCTCACCAAGGGGCTTGCGGCGCAGGTCTGCGCGCGGATGCCACCGCACCAGCCCGTGCCGATGATGCCGACACCGATCTGCCTCATTGCATGCGCCTCCTCGTGAACATCGACCAAGGTCGCGGCGAGGCACGTATGGCCGGCCGCGCACCCTCTGTCCCGTCATTAGAACACCGCAAATGAGCGGGCACCAATCGCGATTTGCTATGCTAGGTATACTATTCCGGCATGCGTTGGCCCTCACGGTCAGGACAATGTCGACGCAACCAGATTCAGACGACGGCCATTGCTTGGCATGACATGCCGACTTGTTATCGTTGGCCTGCACCGGCCCGGAGGCCCTGGCGCCCATGGAACTGCGTAGCATCCAGTATTTTGTGCAGGTCGCGGATGAAGGAAGCATCACCCGCACCGCGGACAAGATCGGGATTGCCCAGCCTGCCATCACGCGGCACATCAAGCAGCTTGAGGCGGAACTCGGCACGCAACTGTTCATGCGCCTGCCGAGAGGGGTGCGGTTGACCACTTCCGGGCGCGACTTTCTGGAACATGCTCGCGCCATCATGCTCGAAGTGTCGCGGGCCAGCGAACAGGTTCGCGACGATGCCCAGGCGCCTCGCGGCAGCGTCGTTATGGGGACCTCGCCGACGCTCGCGCCGCTGCTGCTGCCGGGCTGCGTGGCGCGGGCGAGGCAGCAGTGTCCTACGGTCACGCTGAAGGTCGTGGAAGGATTCAGCCCCCAACTCCTTGACGCTCTGCTGACCGGTCGCCTTGACCTTGCAGTAATGACCAATCCGCCGCGAACCACGGCGCTCGCCCTGACTCCGTTATGCTCAGAACCGCTGGTGGTGGTTTCCCCCCCGGGGGCGCGTGGCACGAGGCGTGCGTTCTCGCTGGCGGAGCTTTGCGCGACGCCGTTCATCGTCACGGTCGGCCTGCGGACCCTCATCGAGCAGCAACTGGCCGCCTTCGGAGCGGCGTTGCGCGTCGAGGCGGAGGTGGATTCGGTCGAGGCGATCCGGCGCTTGCTGATTTCCGGGATCGGCATGACCATCATGCCGGTGTCCGCCTTTCACGACGAGGTGCGGGCGGGGCGCTTGGCCGCGTACCCGGTCGAAGAAGTCAATCTGCACCGGATCCTGATCCTCGCGCGTCCGAGAGCCGAAGCGCGGTCGGCAGCGATCGACGAAGTCGAGCGCATCGTACGTGCCGAGATGGCGGGCCTGCTCCAGGCGGGCATCTTCAGGTTGGCTGCGCGAGAAAGGGCCGCCTTCAGCCGGCGCGGGCGTTCGAACAAGCCAAGCCCGAAGCGCCGCCCCGGCCGCGGTGTTTCCATATCCAAGAGATAGGCGACAATCCCGCTGCGGAATATTGGCTGAGCATGCATCACTACACACAGCGCCATCGATGACCGGTGTCAAGTCCGAGCGATTCGCCTTTCGGCTCAACGGCCGCGAACACACCGTCGTCGTTGACGGCGAGACGCCGCTGCTCGACGTGCTGCGCAACATGCTGGGGCTCAAGGGTACGCGTTTTGGCTGTGGCTCGGAACAATGCGGGGCCTGTTTCGTGCTGGTCGACGGCCATTCGGTTGCCTCCTGCACGACGCCGCTGTGGGCAGTTGGAAATAAATCGGTCACGACGGTCGAGGGGCTGGGTGGCCCCGGGGCGCCGCATCCGTTGCAACAGGCGTTCATCGTCGAGCAGGCGGCGCAATGCGGGTATTGCACTTCAGGGATGCTGATCAGCGCCGCCGCGCTGCTGGCGCGCTCGCCGCGACCCAGCGAAGCCGAGGTGAGGCAGGCCTTGGACCGCAATCTCTGCCGCTGCGGGAGTTATAACCGGGTCGTGCGCGCGGTGCTGCGGGCTGCGGGCGGGTCGGCCCCATGAGCGACCCGGCCGCCCGTTCGCCGCTGCCTGCGAGCCTTCGTGCAAACCCGCGCCTCTCGCAATGGCTGAAAGTCCGCCGCGAGGGATACGTCGAAGTCTTCTCCGGCAAGGTCGAGATCGGGCAGGGCATCCTGACCGCGCTGGCGCAGATCGTCGCCGACGAGCTCGATGTTGCGCTCGGGCAAGTCCGGATGATGGCGGCGTCGACGGCGTGGAGCCCCAACGAGTCGTTCACATCGGGAAGCCTGTCGGTGCAGGACTCCGGAGCCGCCCTGCGCCAGGCATGTGCCGAGGCCCGGGCGATCTACCTCAACGCCGCCGCGGTGCGGCTTGGGGCGGCAGTGGAATCGCTCGCCGCCAGCGAGGGCAACATCGTCGGTGCGGGGGGACAGCGGACGAGCTACTGGGAGCTTGCCGCAGACGAACTGCTCGAGCGGGAGGCGACCGGGCAGGTCGCGCCCAAACCTGCGAGCGCCCACCGGGTCGTTGGCCAAGCGGTTGCACGCCACGATCTGCCCGACAAGGTTTTTGGCCGGGCCTGCTTCATTCATGATCTAGAACTGCCACAGATGCTCCACGGCCGCGTGCTACGGCCGACGACTCAGGATGCGACGCTGATCGATTACGCAGCCGTTGCAGCCGCGCTGCCGGGTGTCGTAGCGGTCGTGCGCGATGGTTCGTTTCTGGGCGTGCTGGCCGAAAGCGAGGCTGGGGCGGAGGCTGCCCAGCGCAAGCTCGCCGCGGGGGCTTCTTGGCGCCCGGGCGCGGGCCTTCCCGATCAGGCGTCGTTGGCGAACTGGCTCAAAGCGCAGGACGCGGAGATCAGCATCGTCGACAGCAAGTCCGCGCCGGCGACGCGGCCGGTTACGCGGACGATGAAGGGATGCTACACCCGACCATACCTTGCGCATGCGTCGATCGGCCCCTCCTGCGCCCTGGCGCAGTGGCGGGACTCGGAGCTGACGATATGGACGCATAGCCAGGGGGTTTTCAATTTGCGCCGGGATCTTGCGCTGGCGCTCGGTGTGCGGGAAGACAAGATCGTCGTATGCCACCTGCAAGGAGCCGGCTGCTATGGACACAATGGGGCCGACGACGTTGCATTTGACGCCGCGCGGCTCGCGCTGGCTGCGGGTCAGCGCCCGGTGCGCGTGCAATGGTCGCGTGCGGACGAGCTCGCGTGGTCACCGTTTGGCCCGGCGATGGTAGTCGATCTGGAAGCCGATCTCGATGCGGCGGGTAACGTGGTGGGGTGGAGACATGAGGTCTGGAGCAACGGCCACACCTCGCGCCCTGGCGGAGCGAAGACGCCGGCGGTGCTGGGTGCCTGGCACGTCGGCGAGCCCTTCGCGCGCCTGTCGGCGACCAACCCGCCGGTCGCCCGCGGCGGCGGAGCCGAGCGCAATTCGATTCCGATCTACGAGTTTCCTGCGTGGCAGATCGTCAATCATCACGTCATGGCGATGCCGTTGCGGACATCCGCGTTGCGCTCCCTTGGCGCGTTTGCGAACGTATTCGCGATCGAATCGTTCATTGACGAGCTGGCAAGCACCGCGAATGCGGATCCCATCGCGTTCCGATTGCGCTATCTCAACGATCCGCGGGCGCGGGCCGTTCTGGAACGCGCCTCCACCAATGCCGGATGGAGCCGATGGCAGAAACGCGAGGGCCGTGGCCACGGCATCGCTGTTGCACGTTACAAGAACAAGGGGTCTTACTGTGCGGTGGTGGCGGAAATCGAGGCAGAAGCGGAGATTCGCGTGCGGCGACTGGTTATCGCGGTCGATGTCGGGTTGGTGATCAATCCCGATGGCGTGGCGAACCAGATCGAGGGCGGGGCCGTCCAGGCGACCAGTTGGACGCTCAAGGAAGCGGTGCAATTCGATCGTGCGCGCGTGACGAGCGAAAGCTGGGAGACTTATCCGATTCTTCGTTGCTCCGAAACGCCGGCCGTCGAAGTCGATATCGTGTCACGCCCGGATCAACCGGCCTTGGGCGTGGGCGAAGCGGCCCAAGGCCCGACGGCAGCAGCGATCGCCAATGCAGTCTTCGACGCGCTGGGCGTCCGGGTGCGTGACCTGCCGTTGACGGGGGAGCGCATTCGGGCCATCGCTGCGGCAGGGTGAGGCAACCGGATCCCTGCTCCGTTGTCATTGCCGGAGCGCAGCCATCGGCTGAGTGTGCATCTGCTATGGTGGGCCATACCGGGGCGACAGGTGAGGTGGTATCCTCTACCCCAGTATTCAAGAACGATAAGCAATGCCCCACACGATCCGCAACAAGAAACCCCTGATAGCCCGAGTCCGCCGCATTCAGGGCCAGGCCGCGGCGCTGGAGAAGGCGCTCGGAGAAGAAGCCGAGTGTGCCGGCGTCCTGCAGCAAATCGCGGCGATCCGCGGCGCGGTGAACGGCCTCATGACCGAGGTCCTGGAGGGCCACTTGCGCGAGCACGTGGTCGCGAAGGGGTCGCCCGAGCGACGCCAGGAGGACCTCGAGGCGGTGATCCAGGTCCTGCGGTCCTACCTTAAGTAGCGCGGCCGGCCCCAGCGCAATCGGGTTAGCCCCTGGCCAGAGCAGCGCCGCTGCCAAGCGCTCGCCATACGGGCGGCTTGGGAGCGCGAGTGCAGTTGTGCGGAGCACGTCTTTGTCACTTGCTCGTCATCTTGGCGTAATAGCTTGCCTTGCCGACGCAATCGTGGACGCAATTTAATGCGACTCCTGATCCTCCACGCTGCGCTGTGCACAGCCTCGGGCAAGAACCGCGCATCGCGCCGCGTTGCCACCGAAAAAGTGATCCGGCGCGGTGCGCCAACGAAAAGAATTGGCACCTTGGTGTTGGCCGCTTGGCTGTGGAACGTGCCACATGGCTCGTCCGTGGCGAGCGAACTGACGCGGGCCGGGCAGGATTCGCCCGCTGCAGCCGCGACCCCGGACAGCCTCGCGCCACCGCCTGATGCGGTCGCTCCGGAGGCATGGAACCTCTACGGTCAGGCGACCTTCGTCAAGCAGTACCACCCGGGCTTCACTTCTCCCTATCAGGGGGCGAACAGCCTGAGCCCTGTTAGCAATGGCGAGGAAACCACGGACCTGACGCTATTCCTGGGTGTCCAACTCTGGAATGGGGGCGCGCTTTACGTCAATCCGGAAATCGACGAGGGCTTCGGTTTTGACAACACCCTCGGCCTTGCCGGATTCTCCAGCGGCGAAGCCTACAAGGTCGGCCAAGCGGAGCCGTACTTTCGTTTGCCTCGCGCCTTTATTCGCCAGCGCTTCGATCTCGGCGGCGAAACCACGACGTTGAGCCCCGGGGTCAACGAGCTCGGGGGAACGCAAACCGCCGACAGTTTGACATTGACCATCGGCAAGTTTTCGGTGGTCGACATTTTCGATACCAACAACTATGCGCACGACCCTCGCGGCGATTTCCTGAACTGGTCCATGATCGACGCCGCAGCGTTCGATTACGCCGCGGACTCCTGGGGATATACCGTGGGCGCTGCGGCCGAATGGACCCAGTCGGAGTGGACCCTCCGGGGCGGATTTTTCGATCTGTCCGATATTCCCAATAGCAAGACGCTCGAACCGGATTTCAAGGAATTCGCACTTATCGGTGAATTCGAGTGGCGTTACCAGCTCCAGGGGCACCCCGGAAAGCTGAAGCTGCTTGGCTTTGCCAATTATGCGCGGATGGGGAGCTACAGCGACGCGGTGCAACTCGGTCAAGCCACGAACGCGATACCCAGCACCGCTCTGGTCCGCCATTATGCTTGGCGCCCCGGTATCGATCTCAATCTCGAGCAGGAGGTCAGCGCCGATCTGGGTGCCTTCGCGCGCATTAGCTACAACGACGGCAGCAAAGAGGCGTACGACTTCACCGATGTTAACCGCGCCGCCTCTGCGGGCATTGCCCTCAAGGGCACGGGGTGGAACCGTGCGGACGATGTATTCGGTCTAGCTGCGGCTGTCAACGGCATCTCGGCCGCGGCACAAGCCTATTTCGCGGCCGCTGGCCTGGGCATCCTGATCGGCGACGGGCAGCTGCCGCATTACCGGTCGGAACAGATCGTGGAGACGTTCTATTCGGCGCAGGTAACCAAACACTTGGCCGCGACCGCGGACTACCAGTATGTCGCCAACCTCGCCTATAACCGGGATCGCGGACCGGTCTCAATTTATTCGCTGCGCGTCCATGCGGAGTTCTGACTAGCCCGCTCAGGGACATCCGAGCACGCAAAGTTGAGGCCATTCTCTGCGGCCGGTCAGCTCCCGCCGCGCGCTTGTACCTCGACCGTAATGTGCGACAAGGCCTTGAACGGCAATAGTTTGGCGCGAAAGAAGTCGGGTGTGCGTGGCTCTTGCGACAACACCGACAGCACGACTCCCAGATGCCCCGGACCCAATCTCCAAAGATGAAGATCGACAAGCTCATCTCCGGCTTCCTCAATGGTTTTTCGGATCTCCCCCTCCATGCGCTGATCCGGAACAACATCGAGCAACACGCCTCCGGTGTCGCGTATGAGCCCGTAGGCCCAGCTGGCGATCACGGTCGCGCCAACGATACTGGCCAGTGGATCCATCCACAGCCAGGCGAATAGGCGCGCGAGCGTGAGACCACCGATGGTCACCACGGACACTGCTGCATCGGCGACCACGTGCACATAGGCCGAGCGGATGTTGTGGTCGCGATGCGCAGAAACCGAGCCCACACGAGCAAGATGGTCGTCTGGGCGAGGATGCTCAACAAAGCTTAGCGCGTGTTCCTCGTGCGGCAGCTGCAGGCGCACCTCGAAAGCATGCGGCTCGGGGATTGCTTCCTTTGACCTCAGATAGCGGCCGCAATCGTCGAAGCTGAACGATTGCCGTGTGCCGTCGTCCCGCAGTGTTTGCAGCGAAACCGACGCAGCCGCCGGGGGGGGCCCTCAAAGGTGAGATGAAAACGTGCCGACACACCGTCATCGATCACCGCAACGACGACGCCTCCGTTCCGGGTCTCGACGCGCCTCGATTCGTCGGCATGGCCTTGGGCGTGGAGATTGTGCCCATGCCCGTGGCCGCGTTCATGATCGCTGCCGCGTAACAGCCAGGCGCTGAGCAGGTTCACGCCCAGGCCGGCGAATGCAATGGGAATGGCCTCTGCGAAATGGATCCGAACCGGCGAGAAGAAGCGGACAACCGCTTCGCAACCGATCAGCAGCGCAATCATTGCCAGGGCGATTGCGCTTGAGAATCCTGCCAGATCTCCCAACTTACCCGTGCCGAAGCCGAATCGCGGGTCGTTGGCGTGTCGGCGCGCATAGGTGTAGGCCAGGGCGGCGATGAGAATGGCCCCGGCGTGGGTGGACATGTGCAGGCCGTCTGCAACGAGCGCCAGGGAGCCGAACAGGGTGCCGCCGATGATCTCGGCCAGCATCATCACGGTACAGAGGGCGATTACCGCCCAGGTCTTGCGTTCGTTCCGCTCGTGGCTGGCACCGAGAAACACGTGGCTGTGCGCACCAGCAACGCGAGTTCGTGCTTGATCGCGCATGATCGCCTCGCTCGTCGGCGGTAGCTGTGGCCCGACCTGGACCGCCTGGAAGTGTCAGTGATGGCGCTTTGGAGCCACGCTTCCCGTTGGCTGCGTTGCTCGGCCGGCGGCACGATGCCAAGCGGCTGCCGAATCCTTATTATAGTATACAGGAGTATATCTTGTTGCCTCGCTCCAGTGTGGGGGGCGCACCCGAGCAGCCCGACTCCGACAGTCCCGACAGCGCCCAGATGCCAAGGGGATTCTCTTATAATTGCCGCTGGGGCCGCGTGCACGAAGACTAGACTCTACCGGACACGCCATGCAATTCTCGAGTTGCCGGTTTGCTGACGTTATCGTGGCTGCGCCCGTGGGTCGAATCGACCATCCCAACGCCGGACTGTTCGAGGACGCGTTGCGGCCGATTTTGGAGCAATCCGGCATCAGCAAGGAGGCTCTGGTACTGGATTTTTCCGGCGTCGAATACATCAGCAGCGTCGGCTTACGCGTCCTGATGGCGGGGGCGAAGCAGGCTCACGCGCAGGAATCGACGATCGCCGTTGCCAGCTTGCAGCCCGTTGTCGCGGAAATCTTCGCGATCAGCCGATTCAACCGCATCCTCGACGTGTATCCGTCCGTATCGGACGCGCTCGCAAAACTTTCGGCGCCTGCGCTCGAGGTCTTCAAGGCAATGAGGGGCGGTTCGGGAAGATGAAACGAATTCGCTTCTGGGGTACCCGAGGGTCGCTCCCGGTCGCCTTGACCGCGGCGAACGTGCGCGAAAAGCTGACCACGGTATTGCGCAGCGCGTCGGGGCGCGTGTTTGCGTCGGATGCGGAGATTGGAGCATACATAGACAGCCTGAGGTTTCCGGTTTCTGGCACCTACGGCGGGCATACGTCTTGCGCGGAGATTGAAACCGGGGGCCCGGATTACGTGCTCTGCGATCTCGGGAGCGGCGTGCGTCCATTCGGCCAGGCCGCCATGGCGCGCCACGGCCCCGGATCGCCGAGGAGCTATCACATCTTCATGTCTCACGTACATTGGGACCACATCATGGGGCTGCCGTTCTTCGCGCCAGCCTACGTACCGGGTAACCGGATTCGCATCTACGGCAGCCACGCGGGGCTTGAGGCAGCCTTGCGACGACAGCAGGAGCAGCCGTCATTCCCGGTTGATTTCACCGTCTTCCGTGCCGGCATCGAGTTTGTGCACATGGACCCGGGGAAGCACTATGACATCGCCGGCATGACCGTGACCACAAAGCTACAGCGACACGGCGGCGACTCCTACGGCTATCGTTTCGAAGCGAATGGCCGAACGGTTGTCTATTCGACGGATTCGGAACACAAACTCGCGGATCCGGAAGAGACGAAAGGGTTTGTGGATTTCTTCCGCGAGGCCGACGTCGTGATCTTCGATGCGATGTATTCTCTTGCCGACGCAATCTCGATCAAGGCGGACTGGGGCCATTCAAGCAATGTCGTCGGCGTCGAATTGTGCCAGATGGCCGGCGCGCGCCACCTCTGCCTGTTCCACCACGAACCCGCATCGGACGACGAAGCGATTGAAAGGTCGTTGGCGGAAGCGCGGCGTCTGGAGGAAATCACGCGAACCGGCGCGCCGTTGCTTGTTACCGCCGCCTACGACGGAATGGAAATCGAGCTTTGAATCCGGCGGTTGCGGCCGCGCCAGGGCAGCGTCGGCCGGGCCATGTCCGCGCCGTAGGAGCCGCTGTCCTCATCGCGCTCGCCACGTTGAACTGGGTGGCGGCGCCCTGGGCTTCCCGCCTGCAGGCGGCATGGTTCGATGCATACCAGGCGCTCGCTCCGCGACAGGTGAAGTCGATGCCGGCGACTGTCGTCGAAATCGACGAGAAGAGCCTGGCGGCACTCGGTCAATGGCCCTGGCCGCGCACGCTGCTGGCGCAACTGGTGAGCGCTATTGCGCAACAGCAACCCGCGGCAATTGCTCTCGACATACTCATGCCGGAGGCTGACGCGCTATCGCCGGAACAAGTGCTGGCTCGCACGCCTCATCAGAGCCCGGCCATTGTCAGCGCGTTTCGCAGCCTTCCATCCAACGATTCCGAGCTTGCCCGCGCGTTGACCGCGGCGCACGCCATTCTCCCGGTGGCAGGGACACCAGAGCCGACGGGGAGGCCGCTGCGCGCCCCGGCGTTTGGCGTGCGCGATTTGACCGCGTCCTCGCTGTCGCCTGTGCTGGCGCGGCCGAAGCTTGTCCAATATGCCGGCGTGCAGACGAGCATCGATGAACTTGAGCGCGCAGCTGCCGGAACGGGACTGATTTCCGCCGAGCCTGCGGGTGGCGTCATCCGGCGGATTCCGCTCGTCGCCAGCATCGGCGGAACGCTGGAGCCCGCGCTGGCGATCGAGATGTTGCAAGTCGCCCTTCACGCTCCTTCGCTACGCCTTCTGGTTTCGGGAGATTCGGTACAGGGCATCGAGATCGGCGACTTCGTTGCCCCCACCGAGGATGATGGTGCGGTTCGCGTCTATTATTCGCCGCGCAATGCGGATCGCATCGTCTCGGCTGTCGACGTCCTGGACGGCAAGGTCGATCCCTCTCGTTTGCAGCGCAAGCTTGTGCTTATCGGTGTCACGGGGCTGGGGCTGGTCGAATACCAGAACACCCCGATTGGCCAGCGCATGCCGGGCAGTGAAATTCATGCCCAATTGTTGGAAAACCTGTACGACCAGACACTGCTTCGCCGGCCGACCTGGGGACCGGCGGCCGAGACGGCACTGTTTCTGGCGCTCGGTGCACTACTCGTGTGGGCGACGCCGCGATGGAGGCCACAGCACGCGGCCCTGCTCGCCATGGGTTGCCTCGCACTCCTGGTTACCCTCGCGTTCGTTGCCTATCGCTGGCAGCGACTGCTGTTCGATGCCGCCACATCGGGCTTGAGCCTGACGCTGCTTTTCAGCGTAATGCTCGGGCTGACCCTCGCGGAAACCACGCGCCAGAAAAGAGCGCTTGAGCGCATGGTACAGGCGCAGCGCGAACAAAGCGCCCGCTTGGCGGGTGAACTCGAGGCCGCACGACGAATTCAAACCGCGAGCCTGCCGCGTGACGATCTGCTGCGCACCGAGCAGCGTATTGACCTTGCTGCGACCATGATCCCGGCGCGCGAGGTCGGCGGGGATCTGTATGATTTCTTCTCTTTGGACGCGAATCGCCTGTTTTTTCTGGTCGGCGACGTCGCCGGTAAAGGCCTTTCGGCAAGCATATTCATGGCGGTCAGCAAGGCGTTGTACAAGAGCACCATGCTCAGGACGCCAGGTGCGGACATCGGCGAAGTGATGTCCGCAGCAAACGCCGAAGTGTCGCGCGACAATCCGGAATTGCTGTTCGTGACCGTCTTCGCAGGAATTCTTGACCTTGAAACAGGCATGTTGAATTACTGCAATGCGGGACACGAGAATCCCTACCTGCTTCATCCCGCGGACGTCGCGCTTCGGCGAATCGAGGACGGGGACGGCCCGCCGCTGTGTGCGGCGGCCGGCTTCCCCTATTGCGGAGGGCACTACCGCATGCGGCGCGGGGAGCTGCTTTGCGTGATTTCCGATGGGGTGACCGAGGCGCAGAACGTTGACGGGGTTTTTTACGGCCGCGCTCGGCTCGAAGCCATGATTGGGCTCCGAGGCGGCGCGAACGCGCATGCGCTTATCGAGGCTCTGCGCACCGATGTCGAAGGCTTCGTCGCCGGCGCCGAGCCAGCGGACGACTTCACCATCCTGGTCCTGCGCTGGCGCGGCGCTGAGGCGAGCAGCTGAATAGCCAGGCAGAATGGACCGCGGCTGGAAGCGATTCGATACGCCCGATGTAACCGCGAGGATGGCGCACTCAGCGTACGATGATCTCAACCCGGCGATTGCGCGCCTCCGCAACGCCCTCCGCGGTCCGGACAACCGGCTCGCGCTTGCCGCGGCCAACCGCCGTGATGTTCTCCGGCGCGATCCCGTAGGCGATCAGTGCGGCACGAATCGCCTCGGCGCGCTGACGCGAAAGCATGTCGTTGAGCTGATCTGTTCCTACCGCGTCAGTATGGCCGACGACCAGAACGTCGGGTACCGGTCGCCGCGAGATCTCGGAAAACACGCTTTCGACGATTTGCTTGGATTCGTCGGTCAGTTCGTCCTTTCCCTCGATGAAGTAGAGGGTGAATTGGATCGGACGCATTGGTTGCGCCGCGAGAGCCGCGGCAAAGATTTTCTCGACCTCCTCTGGATTCGACCGGTATGCCTGCGGCCCAAACGGCGTTTGCCGAGCCCCAGCATAAGGCTGGTCGAGCAAGACCTCCTTGTCACCTTGCCTGACTGAGACCGCCGTGTCGCGGCCGCCCTGTTCCGGGAGCAGCACGACCGTGCCCGTGCTGCAAGCGCCGCAACAAAAAGTTGCCAGCAGGCAGATCGATCGCCAGCGGTCAAATGGGCGATGCGACCTAGTCACCGGCGCTTACCACGAATTCGGTGCCGCGTACGCCAAGAATGGCCGACGGCGTACGAACTGTCATGGCGTCAGGGGCCTGCTTTGCGATGTGGCCTGAAATCACTGCGAGCGAGCCCTTCTTGAGCTGCGCATCGAATGCACCCTTCTGGGTGACCGGATCAAAGTCGTAGCGATCCAGCGACAAGATGCTGTTGGGTCCGGCGGAGAGGAGCGAGTCGTCGCTCATCGTCACACCGACCGAGCCGTCGGGGCCGGTCTTTAGAACATCCGAGGTTTCCAGTCGCACCCCCACGTTGCCAGGTAGGACCCGACCATTGCGTTCGACCGATACCTGGCCCTTCGATACCTTGATCTGGCCGATCTCGGCGGCCGCTGCCGACGTAACAAGCCCCAGGGCGAGCGTCGCAATCAGTGCGTGGCTAAGCGAAGGCAATATGGACATGGAGCGGGTCACTCGATTATCCGTTAGAGGGCGCGGAGGCACGTAGAATGCAGGCAGATTCAACTCCACTACCTGCCTGTCGGCTGCTGACTTTGATACAGGGGCCAGTTTACACCCGGTGCGGAACATCTTTCCATGATCGCAAGTGAACATCGCGTCTTCAGAGCCCGCTTGAGCGCGCTGCCGGAGACGGCCGCCTTCGTTGCAAGCTTCTGCAAGCTGCACGCAATTGGGCGCACCCATGTTCTGCGGCTCACGCTGATTGTCGAGGAGCTGTTCACCAACACGGTAGAACATGGCTACGGCGAGGAATGCGATGCGCCGATTCACATAGCCTTATCCGCCGACCGCGGAGCGGTCGGGTTGCTCTTCGAGGATGCCGCGCCACGCTATGATCCGCTTTCCCCCTTAGCGGGGCTTGCTGCGAACCTCGATGCTGCGGTTGACTCGCGGCCGATCGGGAAGCTTGGCATTCACCTTATCCGTCAACTCACCGATGGCGCGCGCTACGCGCACGAGGGTGGGCGCAACCGCCTGTGGCTGCAGTTGCGCTGCGGGAGTGGCGCCGACCCGGCACCTAACCGGGCTGCGGGGCATGCAAAGGAATTGAAACGGTAGGATGCAATGTTACGAAAAGACCTGCGGCCGGGATAAGATTCGACGCACCCGTGCGCCGTGACGCCGAAGTCACAGCGTTTTTCCGATGGCCGAACCCACGCTCACGTCGCCCGCGCCGCAAGCAAGCGGAGTTTCCGGACCACTCGGCGCGCTGATGCTCGGCGCTCTCGGAGTGGTCTTCGGCGACATCGGGACCAGCCCGCTCTATACGCTGAAGACGGCGCTCGAATGGGCCGGCGGCGCCTCGCCCGATGTGGCGTACGGGATGCTTTCGCTGATCGTCTGGACCCTAATCATCACGACGTCGGTGAAGTACGTTGCGCTCGTGATGCGGGCCGACAACGAGGGCGAGGGGGGCATCCTGGCGCTGACTGCGCGCCTCGCCCTCAAGGGTCACGAACGGCATGGCCTGGTCGTCGTGGGAATCCTGGGGGCCGCCTTGCTCTATGGCGACGGCGCGATCACGCCGGCGATCTCGGTGCTGAGTGCGCTCGAGGGCCTCAAACTGCCGGTTCCGGCAGTTGCGCCGTACGTATTGCCGCTCGCGGTGCTGGTGCTGCTGGCGCTCTTCCTGTTGCAGCGCAAGGGGACGGCGGTGATCGGCCGCCTGTTCGGACCGGTGATGGTCGCATGGTTCCTTACCATCGGGGCCCTGGGTGCGATCGGTGTCATGGCGCATCCGCAGATCCTGCTCGCGGTCGATCCCCGTTACGGTCTGCGTTACCTTGCGACCCACGGTTTTGCCGGCTTCACCGTGCTCGGCGCGGTCTTCCTGAGCGCGACGGGCGCGGAGGCACTCTACGCCGACATGGGCCACTTCGGCGCAAAGCCGATCCGATACAGCTGGTACTGCATGGTGCTACCGATGCTGGTGCTCAACTACGCTGGACAGGCGGCGTTGGTCGTCGCCGGAGCCGTTCCTCCGGGCGGCAATCCCTTCTTCCTGCTCGGGGCCGCCTGGTTGCAGCTGCCCCTGGTCGCGCTCGCGACCGCTGCCACGATCATTGCCAGCCAGGCAATCATCAGCGGCGTGTTCTCGATGACGCGGCAGGCAATCCAACTCGGCCTGTGCCCGCGCCTGAACGTGACCCAGACCTCGGCCGTCGGCTACGGGCAGATCTACGTCGGTTCGGTCAACTGGCTGCTGATGATCGTGACGCTCGGCCTGACGATCGGGTTCGGCTCGTCGGACAAGCTGGCGGCGGCGTTCGGAATTGCGGTCTCGCTCACGATGCTGCTGACGACGCTTCTGATGTACAAGATCATGATCGAGCAGTGGCGCTGGTCGCACGCAGTCGCGATCGTCGTTGCGGGGTCGCTGGCGCTGGTCGACGCCTCGTTCGCGTCCGCAAACTTGACCAAGGTGGTCCAGGGTGGCTGGGTACCGCTGGTCACCGCGTCGCTGCTCTTCCTGCTGATGGAGGCCTGGCACAGCGGCCGTACCGCGATGCTGCGCCAACTCGAGCGCGAAACGATGCGACTCGATCTGTTCATCGAATCGATGGCCGGCGAGGCCAAGGTTCCTGGCACCGCGGTGTACCTGTCGCGCCGGGTCGACGTGGTGCCGGTCGCGATGCTTCATAGCGTCAAGCATTACCACGTCCTGCACCAGCGCAACGTGATCCTCAGCGTGGAGACGGAACACGTGCCCCGCGTGGCCGCCACGGACCATGCCAGCGTGACATCGCTCGGTCACGAGTTCTATCGAATCGTGCTGCATTACGGCTTCATGCAGCACCCCGACGTCCCGGCTGCGCTCGCGCACTGTTCGCTTGGCGGCCAGGGGCTCGACGAAATGGAGACGACCTTTTTCCTGTCGCGCGTATCGGTGGCGAAAGCGGGCATTGGCCCGCAGCGCTTGAATCCTCTGTTCTGCCGACTTTTCGCCTGGATGCACCGCAACGAAGCCGATGCCACCGAGTTCTTCCGCATCCCACGCAATCGGATCGTTGAGCTTGGGGCGCAAATCGAGCTGTGAGACGGGCGTGGGGGTGAGTTGCCAAAGCAGCGGGCGGATCTCAGAATGGCGCTCCAGATTGTCAGTGCATCGTGGAGCAACTGATGAATCTGCAATCCGCTGCGAGCACGCGCGTTCGGACTATCTTCCGACCTTCGAGGACCCCGTGAAAGCCACCAACATACTCGCCACGATCGGTAACACACCACATATCCGCATCAACCGCTTGTTCGGCGCTTCGCATGAGATTTGGATCAAATCGGAACGCGCCAATCCTGCCGGTTCTATCAAGGATCGCATCGCGCTGGCGATGGTCGAGGGTGCGGAGGCAACCGGTGCGCTTCGCGCCGGTGGCACGATCATCGAGCCTACGTCCGGCAACACGGGAATCGGATTGGCGATGGTCGCCGCGGTCAAGGGCTACAACCTTATTCTGGTGATGCCGGATAGCATGTCGCTCGAACGACGGCGTCTGATTCTGACCTTCGGCGCAACGCTGGTGCTGACGCCGCGGGCCGAGGGCATGAAAGGTTCCATTGCAAGGGCGCAGCAACTGCTCGCCGATACGCCGGGATCGTGGATGCCGCAGCAATTCGAGAACCCCGCGAATGTGGAGGTGCACGCCCGGACGACGGCACAGGAGATTCTCGTCGATTTTCCGGATGGTCTCGACGCCCTGGTCACCGGCGTGGGTACGGGTGGTCACATAACCGGCTGTGCGCGGGTATTGAAGAAGCAGTGGCCGCAACTGAAGGTGTTCGCGGTCGAACCGTCCGCTTCACCGGTGATTTCCGGAGGCACGCATTCTCCACACCCGATCCAGGGGATCGGTGCGGGCTTTATCCCTGGGAATCTCGACGTGACGCTGCTCGACGGCGTGATCAAGGTCGAGGCGGAGGCTGCCAAGGAGATGGCTCGTCGCGCCGCGCGCGAGGAAGGGATGCTGATCGGCATTTCCTCAGGCGCGACGCTTGCCGCCATTGCGCAGAAACTGCCGGACTTGGCATCGGGCAGCTGCGTGCTCGGCTTCAACTATGACACCGGCGAGCGGTATCTGTCGGTGGAAGGGTTCCTGCCTGTTGAGTAGCGCGGTGAAGTCGCGCGCCCAAAGCCACGACGCGGGAGTAGGCGCGCGGAACTCAGGGGATTTCGTACACCGCCAGTTCATTCGCCACGCCGCGAACGGGCAGCCGGCGCGCCGTGGGCCTGATACCGTCCGCTGCAAGCAACTCGGAGGCCTGCGGGTGGTCGACGACGGAACCCGTGGCGAGGATCGAGCGCGACACAGCCAGGCCCTGCACGCGGGCGGCGATATTGACGGTCTGACCGAAGTAGTCCTGCCGATCGTTAAGTGTGACCGCGAGGCACGGGCCTTCGTGGAGCCCAATCTTCAGAAGCAGATCTTCGTTGTTGCGCTCCGCATTGAGCGCGCGCATTGCCTCTCGGATGCGCAGCGCGGCGGCGAGCGCGCGGTCCGGTGTCGCAAAAGTAGCCATTACCGCATCGCCGATCGTCTTCACCACGGCACCCGATTCGGCGGCGATGATTTCGTGCAGGATTCGAAAGTGCTCCTTGACGATATCAAACGCGACCAGATCGCCAACCCGCTCATAAAGGTCGGTCGACCCCTTGAGATCGGTGAAGAGGAACGTAAGGCTGGTGATTTTGAGCCGCTGGTCGACGTCGAGCGTGCTGGTGCGGTAGATTTCGCGAAAAGTTTGATTGGTCAACAGGCGTTTGGCGGTGAGGAACGGGCGGCGCTTGCCGAGCATATCGTGCATTGCCTGTCCGGCTATATACACGCCTGGCACGACCCGCGCGTTGGTGCGATTGTCTAATGCCAGGTGCAGAGGACCCGGTTGCCTGACCAGGGTAGCAGTGTTAGCGTGCTCCCGGTTGAACACAATCGATAGCGATTGGCGCTCACGGGTCGGCTCGCCTTTGACGTCGATGAACTGCGCCGTGTGGGTGACCGGATCAAAAACGATTACAAATTCCGCGGGCAGCGTCAGTGACAGCAGGGCTTTCTCACCCGGCGGCAGTTCGACCAATTCAAGCGTTATATCCTGGATCGCCTTCTCAAAGGCATCGTCGGGAAGGTCGATACCCGAGCTCCAAAAGATCTGCCGGTAATACTCAAGCGCCGGGAGATCTTGCGGCGAGTGCGCCGCGATGCGGCGTGTACGAGGCGTTACCGTGAAGGTCACTTCGACCATTTCGTCGAGGGTGGGCTCGTAACCGGCCGCGCATAGCGCGCAGGCGTACTCTGCTTGGCGCACGGTTTTGAGCGACGTGCCGGCACCGAGGACGCCCCCGCACCCGGGGCAGAGCACGTTCCACGACAACTCGAACAGGCCCAGCCGCGCCGCGTGTAGGAACGCGGCGATGACCCGCTCCTCGTCGAGATCCCTTTGTTCGGCGAAGGCCAGCACGTTGATGCGATTGAGCGACCGATCTGGCGCGTCCCGCACGAGCGCTTCAATGGCTGACACGACATCGGGATCGGCGGATTGCAGTAGCGCCGTGAACAGGTTCTGAGCTTCGGTCATGAAAAAAGCTTACGCCTAAAAGCAGGACTGCGGTACCAGCCAACCCGGCAATGCCGGCAGCGCTCGATTCAGCGGTGTGCCCGTCCATGGGAGCTTCCGCGTTCCGGTGCCGACAGCGCTATGCGGTACCGACCGACCCTGCTGAAAAACACGTCAACAATTCCCCTGCTGCCGGTGCTCCTTCCACCAACCCGCCCCCATCGGCAACCATGCGCCCATTTACCCATACGCCACATACCCCAACCGCGTCAGTCGTAAGACGTGGTGCGCCGCCGGGCAGGTCGAATACCCTTCGCTTGGGTCCCCGTGCCACCGTGTTCGGATCAAACAGCAGCAGGTCGGCGGCGTATTGCTCACGAATCAAGCCGCGCCGGTGCAGACCTAAAATTTGCGCCGGCCGGGCGCTGAGTCTGTGCACGGCCTCACTCATCGACATCAACCCGAGTCCGCGCGACCAGTGCCCCAGAAGGTGCAGGCCGAAGCCGGCGTCGTTGAAAAATGTCAGATGTGCGCCGGCGTCGCTAAGGCTCACCAGGCTGCACGGGTGGTTGAGCATGCGTCCAACCGCATCTTGATCGGAGTTGACTGTGATTGACCGGCTCGCGTGGGAAGCGTAGATTTCGCTTGCTCAAAAGGGGCGCAATTCCTAATGGCGGGAGAGCGGGCTTGCCTTCACCGTCCGCGGGGAAGCGCTGTCTGCGGCCCCTTTCCGGCATATCAAGGAGGAGAGGAGAAAATGAAACAAAGCGGATACGCAGTTCTTTTTGGCAGCGCGATGTTGTCGTTGTTGCTCTGCGCCGCCGCCACGGCCGCGCAGGCCAAATCCGAGCTCAAAGGCGCGGCGATCCTGGATCACCCCTGCGGCAAGGTCGCCGTGAAGCAGATGGGGCTGACCCATGCGGGCAAGTTCGACGAGGCCAACAAGCTCTCCACCAAGGAAATGCAGGACCAGTGGAAGAGCATGCCTGCCAAGGATCGGACAATGATGTCGGGGATGATGAAAGACATGTCCGAGACAGAGGAACAATACTCCGCCGATATCAAGGCCGACGGGGTTCTGGTCATCGATGGCCAGGATGCCACGTTGACCGTGCAGAAGAAGACCAAGGATGCGAACGGCACGAGCACGTCGACGACGACCCAGAAGTTCAAGCTCGACGGCGGCCAGTGCCTGATCAGTCATTAGATCGCCCGCAGGGATGGATTACTTTCTCAGGCGGCGAGCGTTTCACCGTGGTTGGACTTCCCGTGACGGGATTCGGCACGCGGCAACCCGCGCTCATCCGACGCTTCGTCCATCCGGGTCACCGACGACACCGTGGCGTCTGGTGGGGGGCGGTATGACGTAAGCGGCCGTCGCCCCTTCGGCCCACTGTGGTGGCGGCTGTTGCGCAAACCGGTAGCGATCCGCAGAATGAGTGCTCCCATTGGGCCGGACCCCCACCCTTCCTTCCATGTCGGAGCCACATCGCGCCTACATCTCCCTGGCGCCCGGCACGGTGACGTTACTGTTCACCGACATCGAGGGTAGCACCGCATTGTGGGAGCGGGATGGCGCGCGCATGTCACAAGCGTTGGCTGCGCACGACGCGCTCGCGCGCAGGGCGGTCGAATCCTGCCACGGCAGGGTAGTGAAGATGACCGGCGACGGTATGCACGCCGCTTTCGACAATGCGTGGAACGCGCTCGCCGCGACGGTCGACCTGCAGCAGGCGCTCGCCGACCCGGCCGCCACGCACGGCGTTCCCTTACGTGTGCGTTGCGGACTGCACGCGGGGGTGGTCGAGCGCCGCGATAACGACTACTTCGGCAGCGCCGTAAACCGCGCGGCGCGGATAATGAGCGCAGCACATGGCGGCCAGGTGTTGCTATCCCAGGCTGTGGCCGATCGCGTGCGGGAGATGCTTCCGGCAGCGGTTTCTCTGCGCGATCTCGGGCGGGTCCGGCTCAAGGACCTATCGAGCCCCGAACACGTCTATCAAGTCGTGCACCCGCAACTGCGGCAGGAGTTTCCCGCACTGCGTTCGCTGGAGGCCACGCCGAACAACCTGCCGCAGCAGCTGACGAGCTTTATTGGGCGGGAGAAGGAGTTGGCGGAGTTGCAGGAGCTGCTCGCCAAGACGCGCCTAGTGACCCTCACCGGTGCGGGCGGCTGCGGCAAGACACGTCTCGGCCTGCAGGTCGCCGCCGACTGCCTCGAGCGCTTCCCCGACGGAGTGTGGTTGGTGGAACTCGCGCCGCTCTCGGACCCGACTCTCGTGCCGCAGACGGTGGCGACGGTGCTGGGCCTGAAGGAAGAGCCGACCAAGCCGATCAGACAGACACTCACCGACCACCTCAGGGATAGGCGGCTCCTCCTCTTGCTCGACAACTGCGAGCACTTGCTTGACGGCTGTGCGCAGCTGGCCGACGCGCTTGTCCGGCAGTGTCCACGCTTGACGATTCTGGCGAGCAGCCGGGAAGGGCTCGGCATCGGTGGCGAACAGGCGTACCGAGTGCCATCGCTGTCGCTTCCCGATCCGAAGCATGCGCATACGCTAGCATCTGTTGCGCCATTCGAGGCGGTCCAGCTTTTCACCGACCGGGCCTTGCTCGCCAGCCCGGACTTCCAGGTCACCAACCAGAATGCTTCCACGCTCGCGTCTGTTTGTTATCGACTGGACGGGATTCCGTTGGCCATCGAGCTGGCGGCGGCACGGGTGCGATCGCTTTCAATCGAGGAGATCAATCGCAAACTGGACCAGCGTTTCCACCTTCTGACGCGTGGCTCACGTACGGCGTTGCCACGCCAGCAGACGTTGCGCTCGCTCATCGATTGGAGTTACGACCTTCTGAACGTTCCGGAGAAGCGGCTGTTGCAGCGGCTATCGGTATTTGCAGGAGGGTGGACATTGGAAGCGGCGGAACGTGTTTGCGCCGAGGAAGGCATGGAGGATTGGGACCCGGCCGACGTGCTGACTTCGCTCTGCGATAAGAGCCTGGTGGTGGCCGAAAAGAATAGCGGACGCTATCGCTACCGCTTGCTGGAGACCGTGCGGCAATATGCCCGGGGGCGGCTGTTGGAAGGCGGGGGCAGTGAGACGGTGCGACAACGACATCGAGACTACTACCTCGCGTTCGTGGAGGAGGTGGAGCCGAAACTCACGGCTGCGGATCAAGCAACGTGGCTGTGGCGTCTGGAAGAAGAGCACGACAATTTGCGGTCGGCCCTGGAGTGGAGCCGAGTGGAGATAGGAGCGGAAGCAGGCCTTCGGCTTTGCGGAGCGCTGCTGTGGTTATGGTCGATGCGTGGACATTTTTCGGAGGGCCGGGACTGGTGCGCGCGCTTCCTGAGCAGGGCGGGAGCCGAGAAGCGAACGTCTGGGCGCGAGAACGCGCTCAATGCGGCGGGCACGCTGGCCTGGTATCAGGCCGACTATCCCGCCGCCATGAGATTGCACGAGGAGAGCTTGGCAATCGCGCGGGAACTGGGTGATCGTGGGGGCATCGCCCGGTCGCTGAATAACCTGGGGCTTGTGGCATGGGATCAAGGCGACTATCCGTCAGCCTTGGCGCTGCACGAGGAGAGCCTTTCGATCCGGCGGGAAGTTGGCGATCGCGGACAGATCGCGCGGTCGCTGAACAACCTCGGGCTCTTGGCCTTTGAGCAGGGCAACTATTCCGACGCGCGGGCGCTGCACCAGGAGAGTCTGGCGATCGTGCGGGAACTTGGCGACCGAGGCGGCATTGCCGCATCGCTTAACAACCTCGGTAATGTGGCTATCGAACAGGGAGACTATCCCCCCGCGCAGGCGCTGTACCAGGAGAGTCTGGCGATCATGCGGGAACTGGGGGATCGGAGTGGCAGCGCCAATTCGCTGAATAACCTCGGGCTTGTGGCCTATGAGCGGGGAGACTATTCGGCCGCCCATGCACTGCTCGAAGAGGGCTTGGCGATCATGCGGGAACTGGGAGACCGGAGTGGCATCGCCACCTCGCTGAATACGCTTGGAAGTGTCGCCTTCGAGCGGGGCGACTATGTGGCCGCTAACGCCCTGAATAGAGACAGCCTGACTATCCGGCGCGCGCTCGGAGAGAGGCGGACGATTGCCACGACGCTAGACGGATTGGCGGACGGGGCTGCTGCTCTCGGCAGTCTTCTCGGCGCCGCCCGCATCTGGGGCGCGGCCGCGCGACTGCGGGAGGATATTGGAGTGGCGCTCCCGCCTAATGAACGACCCCGCTACGAGGGGCGCGTGGCCGCGGCCCGTGCGGTACTTGGAGATAATGCAGCCTTCGACCGCGCCTGGCAGGAAGGTCGCGCTTTGACGCTCGAGCAAGCAGTAGAGCTTGCATTGGAGAAGACCGTCGAACGACCCTAGGCAGCGCGCCGATTTGCGATGCCCACAGACACCCGGGGGCTCGTCGAACGCTCTTGCTAGCCGATCCTTATATGTGTAAACTCATGTGTAAGGAGCGACACATGGCGACGAATCTTGCCCTGGACCCGGATCTGATTGAACGCGCAGTGAAGGTGAGCGGTGAAAAGACCAAGAAGGCGACGGTTACGCGCGCCTTGGAGGAGTTCATCACCCGCCGCACCCAGAAGCGTCTGATCGAGTTGATGGGAAAACTCGAATGGGATGAATCGTTCGACTATAAGGCCGAGCGTTCTCGCAGGTGAACCTGTTCGTCGATACGAGCGTCTGGTCGCTCGCGTTCCGCCGCGACCAGGTTTCTACCGCCCCTGAGGTACGCGTATTGCGCGACGCGCTCGAAGGCGGTGAAACTATCCTTGTCACCGGTCTCGTCTTGCAGGAATTGCTGCAGGGATTTTCTGGCCCGAAGGCGCGAAAGGACATCATTGACCGTTTTGCGGCACTGCCGTTACTAGCTCCGAGCAGGCAGGATCACATCGACGCCGCAGATCTGCGCAATCGATGCCGTCGTGCTGGGTTGCAAATCGGCACCATTGACGCCGCGATTGCGCAGCTTTGCATTCGTCACGATCTGGTGCTGCTGACAACCGACAACGATTTTGTCCTCGCCGCGCGACATTGCGCGCTGCGAGTTTGGACGAAGGCGCGCTAGCCATTGGCTTGTCGTCTCGCAGCGGTCAAGCAATCTCAATCGAATGAACAATTTATCGCACCGATTGTGTGTAGCCCCTATGATGGACTGGACTGACCGGCATTGCCGCTACTTCCTGCGCCTCGTGAGCCCGCGTGCCAGGCTGTATACGGAGATGATCACGACTGGCGCACTGACGTTCGGCAACGTGCCGCGACAGCTCGACTTCGATCCGGCCGAGCACCCGATCGCCCTGCAGCTCGGAGGCAGCGACCCCCAGGCGCTCGCCCATTGCGCGCGCCTTGGCGAAGCGTGGGGCTACGACGAGATCAATCTCAATGTGGGCTGCCCGTCGGAGCGCGTGCAGACGGGCAGCTTCGGTGCCTGTCTGATGGCGGAGCCGGAGCTCGTTGCCGATTGCGTTGCCGCGATGCGCGACGCGGTTGCGCTGCCGGTGACGGTCAAGCACCGCGTCGGCATCGACGCCAATGAGGATTACGAGTTCGTGCGCTATTTTGTCGACGTGGTTGCGCGAGCCGGCGCGAGCGCGTTTCTCGTTCATGCGCGCAACGCGATTCTCAAGGGCCTGTCGCCGAAGCAGAATCGCGAGGTTCCGCTGCTCAAATACGAATACGTGCACAGGCTAAAACGCGACTTTCCGACCCTGACAATCGTAGTCAATGGCGGCATCGAAACCCACTCTGCGATCACATACCAACTCGAGCATGTCGACGGCGTCATGATCGGCCGGACCGCCTATCACCATCCCTGGCTGCTCAACGAGGCGGAGCGTTATTGTTTTGTAGAAGATGCAGGTCGACCGAGGCTGCGCACCCGTGCCGAGGTCGTCGAGGAACTGGTCCCCTACGCCGAGGCACAGCTTGCCCAAGGCGTGAGCCTGCGCGCGATCGCACGCCATGTGCTTGGACTCTTTCATGGCAAGCCGGGGGCTCGCGCGTGGCGGAGGATGCTCTCCGACGAGGCCCAACTCAAGGGCGCCGGGCCGGAACTGTTCTTGCGCGCGCTGCGTGAGGTGGAACCCGGCGAGCTCCTGGCTGCCTCGGTGGGAGATTACGTCAGCTCGTCCGTGATATAGGCGCGGACGACGCTGTCGAAGTCCGGATCGACGCTCATGCCGAGCGCGGTGGCGAGCGCCGCGGCGAAGCGCCCGGGCCAAGTGGAGACGATCCGATCGATCACCGGATCAAGCCGCCACTTGACATGATCCGCGACGGCATCGCCGGCGATGCGTCGCAGTGCGGCGACCGCTTCGCCTACACCAACCTGGATACCCGGCAGGTTGATCGAGCGCGTGTGTGCGAACCTGGTCGCAGGTACTTCGTGGCCAATGATCAGGTTGCTAATCGCGGTGCGTGGTGACGAAACCCATACCTGCGTGCTGGGCGCAACCGGACAGTATGCGTCGATACCGGAAAGCGGTTCGCGAATGATGCTGCTTGCGAACGACGACGCGGCCTTGTTCGGCTTGCCTGGTCGTACAGTAATGGTCGGCAGGCGCAACGAGCGTCCGTCAATATAACCCTTGCGGGTCATATCGTAGACAAGCAATTCGCCGATCGCCTTCTGCGTGCCGTACGAAGTCTGCGGCTTCACCGGCGCATCGTCGGGCACCGGATCGGGCAACGGGCCGCCGAAAACCGCAAGCGAGCTGGCGAATACGATCTTGGGTGGACGCGAGAGAGCGCGGCACCGCTCAAGCAACATGCGCGTCACGTCGACATTGGCCCGCATGCCGACGTCGAACTCTGCTTCGGCCTGCCCGCTGACGACTGCCGCGAGGTGAAATACGGAGTCGGTATCGGAGGTAATGGCTCGTTCCATCAACCCGGGGTTGGCAAGGTCGCCGGTGAGCACGCTCACACGCGGGTCGGCGAGTTTTACGGGCACGACATCGATCAGGACCAGCTCTCTGACTTCGCGAGTTTCCCCGCGCGTGTCGGTGAGCGCGCCGCAGGCGAGCAACGCGCGGGCTAGCCGGCTGCCCAGGAAGCCGGCGCCGCCGGTGATCACAATGCGCATCGATTGGCTCCGCAATAACGACAGCCGCCGCAGCGAACGGTACTCGCTCGATCGGTTTGCGCATTATATGATGGCGAATCGCTTCGTGCCCTTGAGGAAAGTCCGTGCCACGCCCAATCCATTTCGAGATCCATGCCGAGAACCCGCAGCGGGCGATTAAGTTCTACACCGATCTTTTTGGCTGGACATTCAGCAAATGGAACGGCCCGCAGGATTACTGGCTGATCAAGACCGGCGAGCCCGGCACGCCGGGCATCGACGGGGGGCTGCTGCCGCGGCGCGGCGCAGGGCCGGCAGCGATGCAGGCGACCAATGCGTTTGTGTGCACGGTTGACGTGGCCGACGTCGACGCAGCGATGCGCAAGGTCGGCGATTTGGGCGCGAAGATTGTCGTGCCGAAGATGGCGATCCTGGCCGTGGGTTGGCTTACCTATGCGCACGACACCGAGGGCAACATCTTCGGCATGATGCAGATGGACGCACAAGCGAAATGACGCTCGAGGTAGCCGCCGAAGCCGCGGTTGCCCGCGTTTGCGCAGCGGTTGTTGCCGAAGGCATCGCCGTGATTTCCGATTTCCTGCCGACGTCGGTCACGATGGCGCTCGCGGCGGAGGCTCGTCGGCGCGACGCCGCCGGCGAATTTTGCGCTGCGCGGATCGGGCGTGGACCTGAGCGCATGGAGCGCAGCGACATCCGCGGCGATCGGACGCTTTGGCTCGACGCTCAGGCGCCCGCTCCTGCCGAGCGAATGCTGTGGCGAGCGCTGGAGCAACTGCGCATTGCGCTCAACGAGGCGACGTTTATCGGGCTCTTTTCTTTCGAGGGTCATTACGCGCTTTATCCTCCCGGTGCATGCTACTGCCGCCATCGGGACCGCTTTCGCGACGACGACGCGCGCGTAATGTCCTGTGTGCTCTATCTTAACCGGGGGTGGACGGCGGCTGACGGTGGCGCATTGCGCATTTACCTGTCCGGGAGCAATTCGCGTGACATCCTTCCGGCCGCGAGCACCCTGGTGTGCTTCCTTGCCGATTACGAGCACGAGGTCCTGCGTGCAACACGCGAGCGGTTGGCGGTTGCCGGGTGGTTCCGACGGCGAGAGATGTAACGCGGGTGCTAGAATCGGCGCCTTCCGGCGCTGCGCAGCAGCGCCCGTCCTGTTGCCATGTCGACCCGCGTCATTCCCGCCTGCGAAACGCGTCATTGCCACGCGCGATTGCGTGCTCGCGCTCTGGCAGGGTCAGCATCTCCGCGACCGTTTGCGACCATGCATTCGCTTAAGGACGTGCCCATGGCCATGCCGGCAGACTTCACGCTTGCGACGAGCTTCGCCATGGCGGCCGAGCGCGCGTTCGGCTGCAAGCTCGCGGCAAGCTGTCGCACGTCGCTCGCGGCATATGCGGTCTGGCGCGGGGAAGGGCTACGGCTGCGCGGCTTCATCGCCAACCGTGACGGGCGCCGGGTGTTGCGCGGCGAGCGGGCAAGGGCCGTCGCCGATTCCGACGATGCGGCAGCGCTCGGGGACGAGTTTCCTGAACATGGCGCCACGTCGATCTTGGCGGAAGCATCGTGACCCGGGCGCTCGACGGGGCGGGCGTGGTCATCACCCGGCCTGCACGGCAGGCCGCCGCACTCGCGCGCGAGTTGGCCGCCCTCGGCGCGCGGCCACTCGTGTTTCCCGCCATCGTGATCCTGCCGCCCGCCGATGATGCGCCGCTGCGCCAGGTTCAACGCAATCTCGCCAATTACGACATCGCAATTTTTGTCAGTGGCAACGCCGTCGAATACGCCATCGGCGATCCTTCTGCGTGGCCGGCGCGACTTCTGCCGTTCGCGCCAGGGCCGGGGACGGCCGCCGCGCTCGCGGCGGCCGGCATTGCCAATGCCCGGGTGCCGGCGACGACGATGGACAGCGAAGGCTTGCTCGCACTACCCGAGCTAGGCGAAGTCGCCGGAAGACGCATTGTCATCTTCCGCGGCGCCGGCGGCCGAGAGCTCCTGCGCACCACGCTGGAAGCGCGCGGCGCCAAGGTCGACCAGATCGAATGCTACCGCCGCGCCCGGCCCGAAGCCGGTGCTGCCGGGCTGATCGAGGCGTGGCGCGACAATCGCATCGACGCGGTGACACTTACATCCAGCGAAGGCCTCGACAACCTGTGGGCAATCTTCGATCCGGAAGGTCGCGGCTATCTAACCACGACTCCGACTTTCGTGCCGCATCCGGCCATCGCGGAACGCGCCAGCGCCCTCGGTTTACGTTCGGTCATCGTCACGCCTCCCGCCGATGCCGGCCTGATAGCATCATTGCTAGAATACTTCGCTGCTCGCCCACGACTAGGCTGAGTCCACACCATGCCCACCGATATTCTCGTCACCGCAGCACTGCCCGCGTTTCTCTATGATCCGTTGAACGCGGACTATCGTTGTCACGATTTGGTTCGGACGACTGACAAGGCCGCGCTCCTGGCCGCAGAGGGTACACGGGTTCGCGGCCTGGTGCAGGCCGGCGGCACGATAACGCCGACCACGCTGCTCGACCAGCTGCCGAAGCTCGAGATCATCTCCGTATTCGGCGTCGGCTACGACGGTGTACCGGTCGCATATTGCAAGCAGCGTGGTCTCAAAGTAACCAACACGCCTGACGTGCTGACCGATGACGTCGCCGACGTGGCGCTGGGCCTGATCCTGATGACCGGCCGCGGCTTCGTGCGCCTGAACCGCTTTGTGCACTCGGGCGAGTGGGAAAAGCGCGGGCCGGAACTTACGACCAAGCTCGGTGGCAGGAAGGTAGGAATCCTCGGCCTCGGTCGCATCGGCAAGGCAATCGCGGCCCGCGTCGCAGCGATGGGCATGAAGATCGCGTACACCGGGCGCAAGCCACAGGACGTTCCGTACCAGTACGTGCGCGACTTGAAAGCGCTAGCCGCGGCGGTCGATTTCCTTGTCGTCGCCTGTCCTGGCGGCGAGGACACGCGCAATATCGTCAATGCCGAGATACTTTCCGCGCTGGGCAGGAAGGGGACGCTGATCAACATTGCCCGCGGCTCAATTGTCGACGAGCCCGCACTGGTGGCCGCGCTCGAGGCGGGCGTGATCAAGGGCGCGGGGCTTGACGTCTTCATCAACGAGCCGCACATTCCACCGCAATTGATGGCCATGGACAACGTCGTGCTCCTCCCACACGTCGGAAGCGCGACGCGCGAGACGCGGCAGGCGATGGGCGACCTGTGCAAGGCCAATCTCGACGCGTATTTTTCTGGCAGAGGCGTGCTGACGCTCATTCCCGACCTTGCGTAGCTGCGGATTCTGTTGCTCGCAACGCGTGCTTGCTCCTTGCCGACCGCGGCGACCGGCTCCTACCTGCGCTCGGGAAACATCACCGCGGCAAGCGAGGCCAGCACCAGCGTCAAGGCGATCAACTCGGTCACGCCCGGACGCTCGCCGAGCACGAGCATGCCGGAGAGGACGCCAACGACCGGTACCGGCAAAGACGAAAGCGAGCTGACCACGACCGGCAGCGAGCGCGCCATGCGAAACCACGCCCAGTACGCGACGGTGCTGGCGAAGACGATGTTGTAGATGACGGCGAACCATGTGGTGCCGGACATTGCCGCGAGCGACGCAAGCGGATGCGGATCAGACAGCGGTGCCGCGACGACGAGCGGCACCCACCCAAGCAGTATCATCCAGCCGGTCAGGGTGTTCTGTGGCAGGGGCGGCGCCCAGCGGCGCAGCAGCACAGTGCCCAGCGACCACGAGATGGCAGCACCGATGATCAGGAGCGCCCCGACCGGGGCGCGGCGCACGTTGACAATCTCCTCCCCCAGCAGCACCGCCAGACCGGCCATGCCCACCAGCAATCCGGCGAGCTTGCGCGGCGAAAGCGGCTCGTGCAGCAGCCAGAGTGAAAGCAGCACGCTCCAGATCGGCAGCGTGTAGGCGAGGATCGCCGCGCGACCGGCGGCCATTTGCTGGATGCCAAAAAGCATCAGCCAGTTCCAGCCGGTGATGTTGAACAGTGCGAGGATGGCGACTCGCGCCCACCATGCGCGCGGAATACGCATCGATTCACCGGAAAATCTCGCTATGACCAGCAAACCCAGGGCGGCAAAGGGCAACGTCACGGCCCGAAACGTCAGCGGCGCCAGCCCGGTGACGCCGAGCTTGAGCACGGGCCAGTTGAATCCCCAGACCAGCGAGAGAACGACGACCAGCAACAGTCCCGACGCGGGCAGCGCGTGCTGCGCCGCGGGCGGCGTTGCCCGCCTGCTCACGCCCCTTCGCCGTACTTGGACCGATGCAATGCGCGCGCCTGGGTCACCCACTGGTCACGCACGATGCGGCCGGGAAACTCGGGCAGCTTGGCGTCGAACTCGGCGATGTCGCGTTCCGTCCAGTGGGCGATCTGCCGAAACGTCGTGACGCCGAGGCTGTGCAGCATGCGTTCCAGCACGGGCCCAACGCCAACGATCATTTTCAAATCGTCCGGCTCGCCGGAACCGGCGAGGATCCGCGGCGGCGCGTTAGTCTCGATGTCGATGACGATCTGCCTGTAGCGCGCGGTGGCAGTGCGCGCATCAGCAAGATCCCCGAACAACTGTCGTCGCTCGCGCGAGAAGCCCTCCAGCTGGCAGGACGCGGCGTCGCGATCGGCGAGGCTGCGGCGCAGCGACTCGGCTTCGTCGTCACGGCTGCGGATGATGCGGGCCTTCTCGTCTGCGATACCGGCGGTGTCGCCGCACCCCTCTGTCGCCCGAGCGGCGGTTGTACCGCCTGTCGGGTCGGACGCGGGCGGAGACACCGGCAGCCGCGCACCGCGCGTCTCCGTCTGCTGGCGCGCGCCGAGCAAGTAGCCGGCTACTGCCGCAATCGCGACCAGAACGAAGAGCGATAAGATGATCACGATCCAGCAAGCGCCTCGGCGCGGCGGACTTGCGCGGCCGATGAGATGCACATTCTAGTCGAGCCCGGGCTGCGCGGCCAGCCGCAGCGCAGGGCTTGGCGCATAACCCTGCTACAATCGACGACGGCTCCGCGTATCCCGCCTGCACGATCCATCATGTCCGCTCCCCAGGACGAAGGCCGCACGGCCGCGCCCGTAGCGAAGCACCCCCTCCCGCCAATGGCGGAGGCAAAAGGGCGCGCTCGTGCCAGACGCCGGCTCTGGGTGACGGGCGGGCTCATCGGCGTGCTGGCCATAGCGATTGCCGTCATCGGAATCGAGGCGTACAACCGCGATCGGCAGCTGCGCACTGACGTAGCGCGGCGCCTCGCGGAACAGGATGCTGAAATCAAGTCGACACGCGCGGCAACGGAATCCGCAGAGGATAATCTGCGCGACGCGCAGGCTAAGATCGCGTTGCTCGAAAGCCGCCTTGCTGAATCGCAGTCGCAACAGGCCGCACTGGAAGCTCTCTACCGTGAGCTCGCGCCTTCGCGCGACGAGTGGGCGTTGACCGAGGTTGAGCAGGTGCTGCTGCTCGCCAGCCAGCAGCTGCAGGTCGCCGGCAACGTCTCGGCGGCGCTCGCCGCCTTGCAGCTTGCCGACGCCAAGTTGCAGCGTCTGGATCGACCGCAATTCGTGCCCTTGCGGCGCGCCCTTGCGCGCGACATGGACCGGCTCAAGGCTGTGCCCTTCGTCGATGTCCAGGGATTGTCGCTGCGGCTGGACCAGGCGATCGCTGTCGTCGACACGTTGCCGCTTGCCCTGGAGGAGCGCTTACCCGCGCCGGCGCCGGAATCCGCAACGAAGGACGAGCCGGGATGGCGCCGCTTTCTGCGCGACGCTTGGCAGGATATGCGCCAACTCGTACGCGTCGAGAAGCTCGATGGGCCAGAGCCGCCACTGCTCGCACCGCCGCAGCAATTTTTTCTGCGCGAGAACCTCAAGCTCCGGCTTCTCTCGGCACGATTCGATCTCCTGTTCCGTGATCAGGCAAACTTTCGCGCCGACCTGGCGGCTGCAGATCTATGGCTGAAGAAATACTTCGACACGCGGTCGAAGCCCGTGCAGTCGCTGCAGGTCCTGCTCAAGGAACTGCGCGCGACCGACATGACCACGGAGCTGCCCGGACTCGCCGGCAGCCTCGATGCGGTGCGCGTGTTGCAGCTCGCGCGCGAGAAGCACCTGCGCTGAAGGTGCGCCCGGGCGATGCGCTTTCTGTTCTGGTTTCTGCTGCTCGCCATCGCCGCGGTGGTCGCCGCGCTGGCGGCGAAGCTCAACAGCGGCTACGCGCTTCTGGTTGCGCCTCCGTACCGTGTCGAGCTGTCGCTCAATCTGCTGCTCATCCTTATCGTCGCGGGATTTCTCTCGCTCTACGTCGGCCTACGTATTATCACCCGCACAGTGCAGCTTCCGGCACAGGTACGGCTGTGGCGCCGGCAGCAGAAGGAGCAACGCGCGCGGGCGAAGCTCGATGCAGCCATCGTTGCATTGCTGGAGGGGCGCTACGGCAAAGCCCAGCAGGACGCCAGGGAATCGCTGGCGCTACCGCAGTCCTCGGCCCTGGCGGCGCTCGTTGCCGCACGTGCGGCGATCGACATGCGCCAATTTGACGTTGCCGAAGGGTTCCTCTCCCGGCCCGAAGCGCAGGCAACGAGCCTCGCGGTACCCCGGCTGACGCTGTCCGCGGAGATCGCGCTGGCGCAGGGGCAGCCGCAGGAGGCACTGCGCATCCTGGAATCGTTGCGACGGGAGGCGGGCCTGCATACGGCGGCGCTGCGGCTCGAGCTGCGCGCAACGCAGGCCGCTCGGCGGTTCGCAGTCGTTCCGGCACTGGTCGAGCAGTTGGTCAGGCGTGGCGTGTTCGACGTGGTGCAGGGCGAGCAACTGAGGATCGCGGCGCAGCGCGAGCAGTTGCGCGCGCTCGCCCATGACGCCTCCGGACTGCGGGATGCCTGGAATCGCCTGCCCGAGGCGACGCGCACTCAGTCGCAGGTCGCGCGTGCAGCGGCGTTAAGCTTTCTTCAGCTTGGCGGTGACAGGGAGGCGACCGATATCATCTCGCGCAGCCTCGACCGCGCCTGGGACTCCGATCTGGTCGAGCTCTACGCCGAATGTCGATTGGGCGATCCGACGCACCAGCTCGAGCAGGCCGAGCGCTGGCTCTCGGCGCACAAACAGGATGCGGCGCTGCTGCGCGTGCTGGGCACCCTGTGCCAACGCCAACAGCTCTGGGGCAAGGCACAGACCTATCTCGAAGCGAGCCTTGCGCTCGAGGACAACTGGCGCACGCATCTGGCGTTGGGCGAGATGCTCGGCCGGCTCGGCAGAGGGGACGAGGCCAATACGCACTTCGTCGCGGCGCTCAAGCTCGCGACCGAAGAACTCAAGCGCCGAGAGCTTTAGGTTGGCGGACCCGAAAGGCAGGCGCTCACGCCGGCACGGCGTAGGTGAACGAGTCGGCGAAGAAATCCTCTGCCGGCAGGCCGCGTTCGGTGGTGAATGCGCGCTTCGCGGCGTCGATCATCGCCGGCCCGCCGCAGGCGTAGATCTGGTAGCCTGAAAGGTCCGAGAAATCGGCCATGACCGCCTTGTGCACAAGGCCGGTGCGTCCCGGCCACCGATCCTCGGCCAGCGGATCGGACAGGACCGGGATGAATCGAAACTCGCGGTGCTTCGCCTGCCAGCGTGTGGGCAGATCGGGCAGATAGAGGTCGCGCAAGCTGCGTACGCCCCAATAGAGCACCATGGGCCGCTGCAGATCGTGATGCAGTGCGTGCTCGATGATCGCCTTGATGGGCGCAAAGCCGGTACCTCCGGCGACGAAGACCAGCGGCTTGTCGGATTCCTCGCGCAGGTAGAACGTCCCCAGCGGCCCTTCGAAACGCAGGATCTCGCGGCCCTTGTACTCGTTGAACAGCGCGCCGCTGAAATAGCCTCCCGGCACGTGGCGGACATGCAGTTCGAGAAGCGCGTCATCATCGGGCGCGGTCGCTATTGAGAAGCTGCGCCGACGGCCATCTTTCAGCAGCAGATCAAGATACTGCCCGGCAAGGTACTGCAAGCGCTCGTTCGCCGGCAGCTTGAGCGATACGATCGCGACATCGGGCGCGACCTTGTCTATTTTCTCGACCCGGCACGGCAGCTTCCGAATCGGAATATCTCCGGCGCGCCGGACCTCACGCACTTCGATGACGAGGGACGTCTTGGGCTTGGCCACGCAGAACAACGCGAAGCCCTCCGCTTTCTCGACGTCTGTGAGCGTGCCGGCCTGGTGCGCGCCATAGTCGACCTCGCCATCGAGAATCCGTCCCTTGCACGTGCCGCAGGCGCCGTTCCTGCAGCCATACGGAATCATCAGGTCCGCGCGCATGGCCGCGGCAAGCACCGTCTCGCCGTCGTCGCAGGCGAAGGCGTGCTCACTGGGTTTTATGGTAATCTGCAACGGCATCGCTGAATCGGCATTTAAGGTTGCTTCGCGCAGGGCACGAAAGTGATACGGGTACTGTTGATCGGCTGCGGCGACATCGCTTTGCGTACCGCCGAGCTGTTGCGCGGCAGAGTTCGCCTCTATGGCCTTACACGGCGACCCGAAGACGTTGCCCGGTTGCGCCACCGCGGTATCGTCCCGATCGTCGGGGACCTCGACCGGTATCGCACTCTGGAACGCATGCGCGCCGCGCCGTTCGCGGTGTTGCATTTCGCGCCGCCGCCGGGCGACGGCCGCGATGACCCACGCACCAGGCGCCTCATCGCGGCGCTGACAAAGGCGCGGATTATACCTGAGCGTTTCGTCTACATCAGCACCAGTGGCGTCTACGGTGACTGTTCGGGAGCGCGCGTCACCGAGGCGAGACCGCGGCGCGGGCAGACGCCACGCGCGCGGCGGCGCATTGCCGCGGAGGACCGCTTACGGCGGTGGGCAAAGCGCTATGGAGTGAGGCTCGCGATCCTGCGCGCGCCGGGCATCTACGCCGAGACGCGTTTGCCGCTCGACCGATTGCGGCAGGGAACGCCCGTGCTTCGGCCGGAGGACGACGTGTTTACCAATCACATCCACGCCGAAGATCTGGCCCGTGCTGCCGTCGCGGCTGCGTTTCGCGGCAGGCCGAATCGCGCCTACAACGTTGCCGACGACGCCGAGCTGCAGATGGGAAGCTGGTTCGATGCCGTGGCAGACGCGTTTCAGCTGTCGCGCCCGCCTCGAATCTCGTGGGAGGAGGCTGAAACGCGCATCGCGCCGTTGCTGCTCTCGTTCATGAGCGAATCGCGGCGGTTGGTCAATGCGCGCATGAAGAAGGAGCTCAGGGTGCGGCTGCGCTACCCGACGCCCCAGACGTTGCTCGCGGAAGTGGCGCCGCGCGAGTTGAAGAAACAGCTTCCGTTGCCGCTGTGAGCCGGGAGGCGGTACCAGGGTCCGAGGTGCCAACGCGTTGGCAGAAGGTTGTCGCGCGCCTCCACGCTTATGAACGTCTCGTTCGCCTCGACAAGCCGATCGGCACGCTGTTGCTGCTCTGGCCGACGTTGACCGCGCTGTGGATCGCCGCGTCGGGCCTGCCCTCGTGGATCGTAATCGGCATTTTAGTCATCGGCACGCTGCTGATGCGCTCCGCCGGATGCGCAGTCAATGACTACGCGGACCGCAATTTCGACGCCCACGTGGAACGCACAGCCAACCGGCCGCTTGCCCGACGCGAGATCGCGCCCTGGGAGGCGCTCGTCGTGGGTTCGGTGCTGGCGCTGTGCGCGTTCCTCCTGACGCTGCGTCTCAACCGGTTTACGATCTTCATGGCGATTCCGGCGCTCGCAATAACGATCGCATATCCCTTCATCAAGCGCTTTTTCGCGGTGCCGCAGGCGTTCCTCGGCATCGCCTTTTCCTTTGGAATCCCGATGGCATTCGCCGCAGTAAATGGTTTCTTGCCGGCGATCGCCTGGTGGCTATTTGGCGCCAATTTCTTCTGGGTAATGGCCTACGACACTGAATACGCGATGGTCGATCGCGAGGACGACCGGAAGCTCGGCTTGCGAACCTCGGCGATCTTCTTCGGACGCTTTGACGTGCTGGCCGTGATGCTCTGCTATACGATCTACCTCGCCCTTCTCATTTGGATCGGACACGCCGAGGGCCTCGGGTCGTTCTTCTACATCGGAGTGCTGGCCGCGTCGCTGCTCGCGCTATGGCACTTCACCATGATCCGCATGCGGGAGCGGGACGGCTGCTTCCGGGCGTTCCTCGGCAATCACTGGCTCGGCCTGGCGATCTTCGCCGGCATCGTCGCGGATTTCGGCCTCCGGGTGCACCGCTGGCCCGGGTGGCCGATGTGAGAGCGGGCGCGTGCATATGGGGAACTGCAATTGAACGTCAAGATCGTCGTTGTACGGGGCGATTGCGCCACTGCATGGCCGGGCGCATGTGATTACCTGATCCAGCGTCTCACGATGGAATCGGGCCCGCGCCAGCACGCCAGCCACCGGATCGCCGGCCGCGACCGGTCTTGATGGTACTTAGCGGCGGGCGCGCCGCGGGCGCGCCGGGCCGCGGAGCATTACCGCGCCAATCAATACTAGCAACGCCGCCGTCGCCGCGAGTCCAAGCACAGAAAGCGTGGGCGCCGGTATCGCCGACGCGGGCGATGGCGCCGTAAGGACGACCGCTCCATTCGTGCAGTTGAATTCGAGCGAACTGACGAAGGTAGTCGAGCCACTCAGATTAGGGCCCGAGTACGTGGTGATTGTGATCGTGATCAGGGTGTCCGGCGCCAGCCCACCGCCGAAGGCCAGGATCTGGAACATCGGATACACGGCATTGTACGGACCGATGTTCTTGCCCGTCTCGTCGGTGAATTCCTCGATCGTGCCGATGCCTGGTGCGCTGACCTTCACGTCTGCCGAGGACTGCGCGGTGACGCTGATATACGTGTTGACGGTGAAAGAACTGCCACCACAGGTTCCCGCGAGAGCAGGTTGCGTCGCGAGCAAGCGGATCGACGCTGCCGCGGACCCTGTCCGCCCCCCCGAACTCGGAGGTCTCGACGAAGCGGTTCCGGTTCCGGCAAGCGCGGCAATACCCGTCGTCGCCCAGCAAAGGGCAACGATTCCCGTGCAGACCCTGAACGCGGCCACGTTGATTCGCAAAGCGGTGATCTCCTCGGGCAATGCGGGCCCCTAGGGGCCCTACGATGAGGATAACGGCTGGTCGCGGCGGCGGTCCAGTCGCAATGGCCGATAATAGCCCCTCGGCAAGCGGGTGTGGCATCGATACGACGCCAACTGTCGCCGTCTCCCGACAAATTAGGCCATTTCGTGCCCATTTCGTGCCGCCCCCCGCAGCCGGTACCTTTGGCGGGTGTACCGCAAGGCGCCGGCGCGGCGGCTGGTAAGATGCCTCCGCTCCCGACACCGATGTACCGGGCCGAACATGAAATACGCCGACCTCCGCGATTTTCTGGTCCAGCTCGAACGCCGCGGCGAACTCAAGCGACTGGCGGTCGAGATCGATCCGTACCTCGAGATGACGGAGATATGCGAGCGCGCCCTCAGGAGCAACGGGCCCGCGCTGCTGTTTGAAAAGCCGAAGGGTTTCGCCGGCGGAGAGGGGTACCCGCGCATTCCCGTACTCGGCAACCTGTTTGGCACGCCGTTGCGCGTCGCGCTCGGCATGGGTGAGGAAACGGTTGCTGGATTGCGCGAGATCGGCAAGCTGCTGGCGTTCCTAAAGGAGCCCGAGCCGCCGCAGGGGCTAATGGACGCGTGGCGGAACACGCGACCGGTATTCTTGCAGGTCATGCATATGGCGCCCAAGGAGCGCGCTTCGGCACCGTGCCAGGAGACCGTCTGGGAAGGTGGCGACGTCGATCTCGCGCGATTGCCGGTGCAGACCTGCTGGCCCGGCGATGTGGGGCCCGTGATCACCTGGGGCCTCACGGTGACGCGGGGCCCGCTCAAGACGCGGCAGAATCTGGGTATCTACCGCCAGCAGGTGATTGCCAGGAACAAGGTGATCATGCGCTGGCTTCAACATCGCGGCGGCGCTCTCGACTTTCGCGACCACGCCCTCGCGTCGCCGGGAAAACCATTCCCGGTCGCGGTCGCATTGGGAGCCGATCCGGCGACAATCCTTGCCGCGGTGACGCCGGTGCCCGATACGCTCTCTGAATACCAGTTTGCCGGGCTGCTTCGCGGCGCCCGAACGGAGATCGTCAAGTGCATCACGCATGACCTGCAGGTACCGGCATCGGCCGAGATCGTGCTCGAGGGATTCATTCATCCCGATGCCAGCGATCCGACCGGCTTTGAAACTGCCGCCGAGGGGCCATTCGGCGATCACACCGGCTATTACAACGAGGTCGAGCGCTTCCCCGTGTTCACGCTCGAGCGTATCACGCTGCGGCAGGACCCCATCTATCACTCGACTTACACCGGCAAGCCTCCTGACGAGCCGGCGGTTCTTGGCGCTGCGCTCAACGAGGTCTTCGTTCCGCTGCTGCAAAAGCAGTTTCCGGAAATCGCCGATTTCTATCTTCCGCCCGAAGGCTGCTCGTATCGGCTCGCTGTGGTAAGCATGAAGAAGCAGTATCCCGGCCACGCCAAGCGCATCATGTTCGGCGTGTGGAGCTTCCTGCGCCAGTTCATGTACACGAAGTTCATCATCGTCACCGACGACGACATCGATATTCGCGCATGGAAGGAGGTCATCTGGGCGCTCTCCACGCGCGTCGATGCCGCGCGCGACACGCTGATCGTCGAGAACACGCCCATCGACTATCTCGACTTCGCCTCGCCAGTCGCGGGGCTCGGCAGTAAGATGGGCATCGACGCGACGAACAAGTGGCCCGCTGAGACGTTGCGCGCTTGGGGCCGACCGATTGCAATGGATGACGCGGTCAAGCGCCGCGTCGACGCGCTCTGGCGCGACCTCGAGCTGTAAATGCTTGGCGCGCCGGAATCAAGTCGGCAGCGCCAACCGCGGCTAGCGCCTGGAACCGCGCCAGGCGCGCGCAACGCGAAAGACAGCAAATGCGATTGCGCCGAGGCGTACGACGCCGGCGAAGCGGTACCAGCCGAGCAGCCGCGCGATGGTGTCGACCAGCGCCAGGGCCGCCGCAGGGCGCGCCACGCCGCCACCGATCAGGCCTGCCGGGCGTAACGCGTCGCGCGCATCGTCGACATACAGGGCAAGCTGCATGCGCTGCAGCTGCGATTGTGCAATCAGCACCTGCTTGCGTGCCGCGGCGCGCTGCAGCGATCGGCTCATCGCGCGTGGCTCACTGTTTTGGGCGCAACGCGTTTGCGTCGCTTTCCAGTTCGGAGAGCGTCGCGGCAAAAGGGCGACCACGTGTGTGTAACTGGTGCTTGAGGGTCAGCACCGCGCCGGCGGCGATCAAAGCATAGACGAGCGCCACGCCTGCAATCACCACGAGCGGATTGCGATCCCAGAGCCAGACCACTACCAGAACCGACAGCGCGACCAGCGTAGAGCACGCAAAAAAGGCCGCGACCACGATCAAAGCGAGCATCGCTTTGAGGTGCTCGCGCTCCTCCTCGAACTCGACCGTCGCAAGTTCGATGTGCGTGCGCAGCAGCGCTACCAGGGTCGCGACGACGCCGGACAGCGCAGCGCCGAGGCCCGCGGCGGGCCGTGCTGCAGCGGGATCGGACACCTGCAACTACCGGCGGCTGATCACGAGGCCGACAAGAAAGCCGATCCCGGCGGCGATGCCAATCGCCTGCCAGGGGTTGTCGCGCACGTAGTCGTCCGTGACGCGGGCCGCTGCCTTGGCGGTGTCGATCGCGTCGTCCTGCAGATCCATGAGGCGAAGCTTGGCGGAGCGCAGCTTCGCTTCGACCTGCGTGCGCAGATCGGTGGCCTTTTCACCGGACTCCTTTGCGGCCTGCTTGAGCAGGGTTTCCGCTTCCGCGAGCACGTCGGAAAAATCCTTGACCAGTGCATCGCGGCTGCGTTCGAATCGTGCGGTAGTCATATTGATCTCCCGTGGAGTGGGGGGCAGATCGCGTATTATAACGAGGACTGCCGCCTGCCGGCGTGCAATGTGACCGGCGGCATCGTGATGGTCAAAAAGGGGGTCGAAGTGACCGATACACCCGTTCCACCCGGGGCCAACGGCGCACCATCGCCGGCACTCATTTCGATGACCCTCGTCGTGTATGCACTCTTCGGCGCCGCTGCGGTGGCAGCTCTTGTCGCACACGGATTTCCTCCCATCGCTCCGCTCGGCGGCATCGTGGGAATCATCGCGATCATCATGGCGCACGTGAAGCGCGGTGAGGCAGCGGGAACCTGGCTCGCCTCGCACTATCGGTGGTTGATACGGACGTTCTGGTTTTCGGTGCTGTGGGGGAGCGTCGGCGCCATCATTTTTGCGGTGCTCCTGCTCGTGCTTATCGGGCCGGTGATCGCGCTGGTGATCTGGTTTGCCACGGCGATCTGGGTGCTCTACCGGCTGATTCGTGGCTACGTGCTGTTCAATAGCAGCCAACCCGTACCGGAAATGTAGCCAGGGCCCTGATCGGGCGGCACGCGACCGGCGGCCACCAGGACGCGGTATGCGCCGCGCAGGCCTTCGGGCACGAGGCGGTCGTCGGCGATGACGAGCGGCCGGTCGGCGCCGGGAAGGTTGTCGAGCATGCCTTTCGCGATCGCCTCCTCGATGCGCGCCTTCGCCAGCAGTTCGAGCAGTACCGGTCCGCTCATCGCGAGCCTCCTTCCAGGGTTCCGGCGTAAATGCGCTCGACGAGCATATCCAGCGCCGGTTGCGCGCGCGCCGCATTCGGGTGATTGACGAGGCAGACGACGACGTAGCGCCGACCATCCGCGCCGTAGACGTAGCCGGCCAGCGCGCGCACGCCCTCGAGGGTTCCGGTCTTGAGCAGCGCTCGGTCGGCGACGCCCTCGTCGGCGAAGCGCTTCCGCACCGTCCCGTCGGTGGCTGCCACCGCCAGCGAGGAGACAAATTCCGTGCGCAGCTTGCTCGCGTCTGCGGCGAGGAGCAGCAGCGCCAGGCTCCGTGCCGCAATCCGTTCGCGGCGCGACAGACCCGAGCCGTTGTCCAGGACCAGCTCGGGAAAATGCAGCTTCTGTTGTGCCAGCCAGCGGCGGACGGTCTCGGCCGCGTGCTCCGTGGTTGCGGGCGGCCCGTGCCCGATCGTTGCCAGGGTCAGGAATAATTGCCGCGCCATGACATTGTTGGACAGCTTGTTGATGTCGCGCACCGTGTCGTAGAGAGGTGGTGACTGCAGCGTCGCGATCGGCTTTGCTGCCAGCGGCACCAGGCCGTCGCGAACGCTGCCGGCGAAAGTTCCGCCCGCGTCCTTCCAGTAGTGCGCGAACATGGCAAGCACATAGTGTGGATGGTCGAGGAGCGCGACGTACCAGTCGCGCTCGCCGCACGCCGCAGGATATTGCCCGCCAAAATCCGCAACGGCGTCGTCGCCGCGATTGACGAATGTCGCGTCAACTGCAGCGCGCCAGTCAGCGCATTCACCGGTCACCAGTCGTGGCGCGCCGTGCTGCGTGATATTCGCGAGCGGGGGCTCGATGCGTACGTCGACGGCGTCGCCGGTCGCGTTGGGCGCAAATACGAAGCGCACGCTGTTGAAATTGACGAGTAGTGCGTCGGGGCCGACGTTGTAGGGCCTGAGCGGCTCGGAGTCGAATGCCGCCCGATCGTGCGGCTTCGATGCGAAGAAGCTGCGGTCGAGCACGAGATCGCCACGGATCGTCGTGAGCCCGGTCGCACGAAGCGCCGCGATCAGCGCCTGGAATTGCTCGATAGTGATCTTCGGATCGCCGTAGCCTTTGAGCACGAGGTTGCCGTCCAGTGTCGTGCCATCGATTGGCCCGTCGGCGTAGGCTTCGGTCTGCCACCGATAATCGGGCCCCAGCAACTCGAGCGCCGCGAAAGTCGTCACCAGCTTCATCGTCGACGCAGGGTTCATGGGCCTCGTCGCCTGGTGCGACAGCAGCGGGCGCGCGGCCCCGATCTCGCGTGCGTAGACGCCGACCGCGCTGAGCGGAATGCCCTCGTCGAGAAAGGCGCGGGCGATCGCAGGCGGGAGCGCGGCGTTGGCCAATGTGACCGTCAAGGCAGCGATCGATGCCGCGCCGAGGATCGCGAGCGAGCGTCGACGCGTCAGGCGCACGCGACGATCTCCAGCGTTCGCTCCGCGAGCAGCCCCGCCTCGGCTGATCCCAGAACGTAAGGTGGCATCCAGTAAACCGTGTTGCCTATCGGCCGCAGCAACAGCTCACGGTCAAGCGCCGCAGCGAAGCACCAGCGCGAGAAATCCCGGCGTTCCGATTCAACCTCGAATGCCCAGATCATGCCGAGGTGGCGAAAGTTCCGTACCTTGGAGTGGCTTGCCAGCGGCTGTGCCAGGACGCTCAACTCGGAGGCGCGGGCGCGATTGCGGGAAATGACGTCCTCGTCACGGAACAGGCCGAGCACCGCGAGTGCGGCGCTGCATGCGAGCGCGTTACCTGAATAGGAATGGGAATGCAGGAAGGCGCGGGCGATATCGTCATCGTAGAAGGCAGCGTAAACCGCATCGGTCGTGAGCACGACGGACAGCGGCAGGTAGCCGCCTGTGATGCCCTTCGATAGGCACAGAAAATCGGGTTCGATCTGCGCCTGCTCGCAGGCGAACATCGTGCCTGTCCGGCCGAAGCCCGTCATGACCTCATCGGCGATAAGGTGCACGTCGTATCGTGCCGTGAGCTCGCGGGCGCGCTTGAGGTAGGCCGCGTCGTACATGGCCATGCCCGCTGCGCCCTGTACCAGGGGCTCGACGATCAGCGCGGCGATGCGGGCGTGGTGCTCGGCGAGGACCGCCTCGAGCTCGGCGGCTGCCGCCAGCGCATGGGCGCGCGGCGCAATGCCGGGGGCCGCGCCGCGCGCATCCGGTGACGGAACGGTCGTGTTCTGGTGCAGGATCGGAGCATAGACGTCGCGAAACAGGGCGACATCGGTTACGGCGAGTGCACCGAGTGTCTCGCCGTGGTAGCCATGCTCGAGGCTCGCGAATACGGTCTTCTCCGGCCTGCCGGTGTTACGCCAGTAGTGAAAGCTCATCTTCAGCGCGATCTCGACCGCCGAGGCACCATCGGAGCCGAAAAAGCAATGCCCCAGCTGGCCCGGCGCGATCGCGGAAAGCCGTTCGGAGAGCTCGATCACCGGGCGATGCGTGAAGCCGGCCAGCATCGCGTGCTCGAGCTCCGCGAGCTGCGCGCCGATCGCCGCGTTGATCGCTGGCTGGCCATGGCCGAACAAGTTGACCCACCAGGAACTCACCGCATCGAGATAGCGGCGACCGTCGAAGTCATAAAGCCATGGTCCGCACGCACGCGCAAGCGGCACCAACGGCAACGTTTCGTGTTGCTTCATCTGCGTGCACGGATGCCAGACAGCGGCTTGGCTGCGCGCGAGCCACAGGTCGTTGGCGGACTTCACTTCATGAACCGGGCGGGTGCACGGGATTTTGCCGCCCAACAGCGGGCGATAGCCATGGCATTATACGGGCGCGAGCTGGCAAGACGGACGATGACAAGGGCAGGCGCAATTGTCGAACCGAGGTACACGGCGACGGCCATCGTGCTGCATTGGTTGATCGCGGCACTGATCGTGGCCGGCTTTACGCTCGGGCTGTCGATGGTGGGGCTGCCGTTATCACGGCAGAAGCTGCAGTGGTACGGGTGGCACAAGTGGATCGGCATCACGGTGTTTCTGCTTTCCTGCGCCCGGCTTGCCTGGCGCTGGCGGCACCCGCCCCCGCCGGTGCCGCCGACCACGCCGCGCTGGCAAATGCGCGCGGCCCGCCTTGCGCACGCATTGCTGTACGCGCTTCTGCTCGTCATCCCGCTGACGGGCTGGCTGTACAGCTCGGCCTCCGGGGTGCAGGTCGTCTATCTGGGGCTCTTGCCCTTGCCCGATCTCCTGCCCAAGGACAAGGCGCTGGCCGATATTTTCAGGGCCTGTCACGTGTCGTTGAACTTCACGCTCCTGGCGCTTGTCTTTATGCATGCCGCGGCAGCGCTCAAGCATCATTTCGTCGACGGCGACGCCGTGCTGACGCGCATGCTGCCGACGGCGATATCGAAACAACCGCGCTGAGGTTCCCGATCATGGTTCTGTTGCGTTCCTTCATTCCGACACTCGGCATGCTGCTCCTCGCCGCCGGCCAGGCCGGGGCGCAGGGCGTGCTCATCGACCGGAGCGAGATTCGCTTCGTGTCCAAGCAGATGGGCGTGAATGTCGAGGGGCGGTTTCGCAAGTGGAAGGCCAATATCGTCTTCCTGCCCAAGAATCCCGGAGCGTCGAAAGCGGACTTTGAAATTGATCTCGCCAGCATTGATCTGGGCAGCGACGAGGCTGAAACCGAGATCAGGCGGCCGCTGTGGTTCGACACGGCGAAATTCCCAGTGGCGAAATTCGTGTCCAGCGCGGTCCGGGGCACCGGTACGGATAAGTACGAAGTCGCCGGAGCGCTGACGATCAAGGGCATCACCCGCGACGCGGTGGTGCCAATCACGGTCAAAAAGGATGCCACGGGCAACAGCGTCGCCGAAGGAAGCTTCGCGCTCAAGCGCCTTGACTTCAAGGTCGGCGAGGGCGAATGGGCTGATCCGGAAACGGTTGCCAATGAGGTGCTCGTCCGGGTTCGCATGGTGTTGCCGCCGGTCAAGTAGCCGGGAATGGCCGGCTGGCGGCGCCTGTTAGCCAATGTTTGTCGCGGGCGAACGCCGTGGCGGGCTCAAGCAGAGGAGCTGTCGGCAATGGATCGATTCATCGCGGGCGCCGCCTTGGCGCTCATCGTCGCCGCACCGGGAGCCGCCGCGGGAGACACCTACGATATCGATCCGGTGCACTCGCAGCCGATGTTCGAAGTTCGGCACATGGGATTTTCGCTCCAGCGCGGGACGTTCGCGAAGGCGACAGGTAAGGTGACGCTCGACCGCCTCGCAAGGACAGGCACGATCGATGTCAGCATCGACACGACTTCCATCAAGACGATCGATCCGAGCCTCGATGCCCATGTGAAAGGTGAGGATTTCTTCAACGTCGCCAAGTACCCGACCATGACCTTCAAGTCAGCCAAGGTTATCTACGACGGTGACCGGGTCGTCGGCGCAGAGGGCGAGTTGACGATGATCGGCGTGACCAGACCGGTTGTGCTCAAGGTCGCGAACTTTGTTTGCGGCGATCATCCAATGAATCGGAAACCAATGTGCGGCGCGGAAGTCACGGCCACGATCAAGCGTTCCGAGTGGGGAATGAATTACGGCATCCCCAAGGTGGTCGGCGACGAAGTGAGGGTCATCATCCCCGTCGAGGCGTACAAGGAATAGCGCCTCGAGGGCGCGGCGTGGTGATCGCGGGCTGCCTCTCCACCGACGGATGGCCCGCGCTGCGGGCCTCCTAGGCAAAACAACGCCCCGGCCCGCTGCGCGGCCTCCCGCCTAGGGCCAAAAGGGTCTGCGAACCGCGGCACGACGTGCGGCGTCGCCGTCGGGCGGTGTCAGGCATGCCTCTCGCGGAAACGATCGGTTGCCGCGACCAACTCGCGCGCTATGCCGGGCTCGCGCGCCGAATGGCCCGCGTCGGGCACGACGACGTACTGGGCCTCGGGCCACGCGCGGTGCAAGTCGTCCGCACTGCGGATCGGGCACACGATGTCGTAGCGCCCCTGGACGATCGAACAGGGGATCTGCCTCAGGCGCTCGACGCCTTGAAGCAGCACGTCCTCGGAGAGGAAAAGCCCGTGCATGAAGTAGTGCGCCTCGATGCGCGCAATCGCCAGGGCGACCGCGTCTTCGTCAAAATGTGCCACCAGCTCGGGGTCGGGCAGCAGCGTCGAACACGAGCTTTCGTAGCGGCTCCAGGCATGCGCGGCGGGCAGCTGCACTGCAGGTTCGGGGTGGGTCAAGCGGCGGTAATACGCCGCAAGGATATCGTTGCGCTCCGCCTCGGGCAGGAAACCTGCAAACGCTTGCCATGCTTCGGGGAAGACCAGGCGCATGTCATGCATGAACCAGCGGACTTCCCAGGCGCGTGCCAGAAAGATGCCGCGCAGCACCAAGCCCAGCACCCGCGCCGGATAGGCTTCGGCGTAAGCGAGCGCGAGCGTCGATCCCCACGACCCGCCGAAGACCAGCCAGCGTTCGATGGCGAGGTGCGCGCGCAGGTGCTCCAGATCGGCGAGCAAGTGCTGCGTGGTGTTGTCGGTGAGTTCCCCACACGGGGTCGATCGGCCGGCGCCGCGTTGGTCGTAGAGCACGATGCGATAGAACGCCGGATCGTAATAGCGCCGATGGTCGGCTGCGATGCCGCCGCCGGGCCCGCCGTGCAGGAACACGACCGGCACGCCACGCGGATTGCCGCACTCTTCCCAGTACATCACGTGCCGGCCGTCGAGCGCGAGCAGCCCGCTGCGATGGGGTGCGAGCGCCGGATAAAGATAATCGTCACGCGACAAAAGCCGCGTCGCCGGGCTGGCGCCTGCAGACCGCGCGGCGTTCATGGCGATATTCGCACCGCCGTCACGCGGTGCGGAACTGCCGCACTTCGCGCCCGCCGTCCCGGTCCGGTGCACTTTGCGCCCTGCGCGGCGGATGCCGCAAGGGGCGGGGACGGCTGCCGGTTACCGGGTGCCGGGTGACCCGGCGCGCCCTCGCGCCAGCGCACGACACCGGCCGGGAAAGCAGTTGGCGGCGGCAGGCCCGCCCGTCGTCCACCTAGCGCTTCCTTTTGAAGGCAATCACTTTCTGCCGCTGCTCGCCCAGGCCGGCAATGCCGAGCGTTACGACGTCGCCCGGCTTAAGGTACTGCGGCTCGGGCTTCATTCCCATGCCGACGCCGGGCGGGGTACCGGTGGTGATGAGGTCGCCGGGAAGCAGGGTCATGTATTTCGACACGTCCGCGACGAGATCGGCGACGCCAAAGATCATGGTTCGCGTGTTGCCGGTCTGCTTGCGCACGCCGTTGACGTCAAGCCACATGCTTAGGTTCTGCGGATCCTTGATCTCATCGGCGGTGACCAGCCACGGACCCACCGGGCCGAAGGTGTCACAGCCCTTGCCTTTTCCCCACTGGGTCGCGCTGCGCTTCATCTGGTACTCGCGCTCCGACACGTCGTTGACGATGCAGTAGCCCGCAACGTGCTTGAACGCGTCCTTCTTGTCCACGTGCCGCGCAGTCTTGCCGATCACGACCCCGAGTTCGACCTCCCAGTCGGTATGGGTCGAATCGGGTGGTAGCATGATGTTGTCGGTAGCGCCGACAATGCAGGTCTCGGCCTTGAAAAACACCACGGGATATTCGGGGATCGGGTTGCCAGACTCCTTGGCGTGATCGATGTAATTGAGGCCAATCGCCACGAATTTGGGCGGGGTAGCGACACAGGGGCCAAGCCGCGGCCGGCCCTTAACCAGCGGTAGCCTTTTCGGATCGAGCTTGCGCAATTGCGTCAATTGGCCCGGCGCCAGCGCCGCTGCATCGATGTCCTTGACCTTGCGCGACAGATCGCGCACCTTGCCTTCGGCATCGAGCAGTCCGGGTCTTTCCCTGCCCGGCGGACCGTAGCGTACGAGTTTCATCGTCGTGCTCTCTTCAGGGGTCGCCCCTCGACAAGCTCAAGGCGATCGGTTGTGCATGCGCCGCTCCGGCTGAGCTGGTCGAAGCATGAACGGCGATTCCTGGTGCGCTTCAAATCGTCATCCCTCCATCCACGGAGTAGACATTTCCCGTGGCGAAGGCCGATTCATCCGAGGCGAGAAACACCACGAGCGGCGCGATTTCCTCCGGCTGGGCGAGCCGTCCCATCGGCTGGCGCGCAATGAAGGCCTTGCGCGCTTCGATTGGATCGGCATGGGCGCGGATCCGTTCGTCAAGCGATGGCGTATCGACGGTGCCCGGTGCGATCGCATTGCAGCGGATTCCGCGGGCGACGAAGTCCGCCGCCACCGCCTTGGTCAGACCGACCACCGCCGCCTTGCTCGCGCCGTAGGCGCAGCGGTTCGGCAAGCCCCTGATCGACCCGGCAACCGAGGCCATGTTGATGATGCTTGCCCCGCTGCCCGTATGGTCCTGCCGTTCGAGCATCTTCGGCAGTGCGCAGCGAATCGTCATGTACATGGCACGCACGTTAAGGTCGAAGCTAAAGGCCCAATCCTTCGGGTCACAGTCGAGGATCGTGCCGTTGTGAACGAAGCCGGCGCAGTTGAATAGCACGGACAGCGCCGGGGCCTCCTCCATCGTGGCCCTGATCGCCGCATCGTCAAGAACGTCGAGTACGCGGGTGGTGATCCCTGCAGTGCCAGCGAGGCTTTCCAGCAGCTGCGGATTTATGTCGGTGGCGATAACCTGCGCGCCTTCGCGCGCCATCGCCGCCGCAGTCGCCCTGCCGATGCCCTGACCCGCCGCGGTGACCAACGCCGTCTTGCCCGCCAAGCGTCCACCCACCGCACGCTCCTCTCTCATCCCCCGCCGACATCGCGCCGGCTCCCATTCAAGGCTGCATCATAATCTAATTTCGATCGCGCGGCGAAAAGTGGTCAGACCACTTGACCAGATCGCGTGATATTGCGTAAGCTACTCGCTCTGCTGGACGGGCGCGAAAGCGCCCGATCCGTGGCAACCCATGCCGATCCAGAGCATCGAACCGCGCCGGCTTTACCGGCAGATCGCTGACCAGATCCGGACGCTGATCCGATCCAGGGAGTTCCCGGCCGGGGCGCGGCTGCCTCCCGAGCGCGACCTTGCCCGGCAGCTCGGCGTGTCGCGGCCGTCGGTGCGCGAGGCGTTGATCGCGCTCGAGGTCGAGGGGCTCGTTGAGGTGCGGATCGGGTCGGGCATCTACGTGCTCGGGCCGCGCACCAATGGTGAGCCGGGAATTGCGCTGCAATCTGCACTGGGCCCTTTCGAGCTGCTGCGCGCGCGCTGGGTGATCGAAAGCGAATGCGCCGCATGGGCGGCTAGGGCTGCCAAGCGGCCCCAGATCGTTGCCATCGAAGACGCGCTGCAGCAGATGCAGAGCGTCAAGGACGAGGAAAAACGGCAGCCGCTGGCCGGCGACCGGCTCTTTCATCTTCGCGTCGCCGAGGCGACGGGCAACGGTGCGCTGGTCGCGGTGGTCAAGATGCTGTGGGAGGAACGCATGGGTCCGCTGTTCATGCGGCTCGAGCACCATTACGACAACCCCCGGCTGTGGACGAGCGCCATCGCCGAACATCGGCTCGTTCTCGACGCAATCGTTCGCCACGACGCAGCCGGAGCGCGGGCGGCGATGCAGCGTCACCTCGACCGCGCCTACAAGCGGTTCAGCAAGAGTTGGGACGCACGGCATTGAGGCCCAAGCGCCGGAGAGGAGCAAGGTTATGCTGACCTGTAAAATTCACGCCAAGGGAGACCTGCGCATCGAGCCCGCGACGGAGCCGGAGGTCGGTCCGGGCGAGGTCCTGATCCGCCTTGGAGCAGGGGGTATTTGCGGCTCGGATCTGCATTACTATTTCGACGGCAGGAACGGCAGTTTCATCATCCGCGAGCCACTGATTCCGGGCCACGAGGCGTCGGGGGTGGTGGCGCGAATCGGCGCCGGCGTCACGCGGGTGAAGCCTGGCGACAGGATTGCGGTGAGCCCGTCTCAAGCCTGCGGGCGCTGCGACTATTGCCGTGAGGGCCGCGAGCACCTCTGCCGCAACATGCGCTTCCTAGGCAGCGCGAGCCTTTATCCACATGTGCAGGGGATGTTCGCTGAGTATTTCGTCCTGGGCGAACGCCAATGCTACCCGGTTTCGGGCGACGTGAGCCTGGGCGAACTTGCATTTGCCGAACCACTTTCTGTCGGCCTGCATGCCGTCGTGCGCGCGGGCGTCCTGCTGGGTAGGAACGTGCTCGTGACCGGCGCGGGCACGATCGGCTGCCTCACCGCGATTGCGGCGCGACTGGCCGGTGCGACCGCGGTGACCGCGTCCGATGTACTCGACCGGCCGCTCGCGACGGCGCGCGAGGTGGGCGCCGCGCGCACCGTTCGTGCGGACAAGGAGCCCGATGCGCTGGCATCACCGCAATTCGATGTCGCCTTTGAGGCCTCGGGAAGCTTCGACGCACTCAAGACCTGCGTGGCGGCGGTCAAGCGCGGCGGGACGGTGGTCCAGGTCGGGACGCTGCCACACGAACCGCTGCCCTTCATCATCAACGAAATCCAGGTAAAGGAACTCGACTTCAAGGGTGCCTTCCGCTGGGGCATCGAGTTCGACTGGGCGGTCGAGTACATCGCGTCGCGTCGGGTGGATGTGCGGCCGCTGCTGTCGGGCCAGTTTCCGCTCGCCGAGGCTGTCAAGGCATTCGAGTTGGCCAGGGACAAGAGCCGGAGCAGCAAGGTGCAACTGATTATGGCAGCGCTCCCGGATGCCGCGATTCATGCTTAGATACGTTGCAGGGGAAGCCGGCGTGCGGTTATCCGTCCGTTACGCCCCGTGCGCCACCGATATCGCGGTGACGGAGGTTGCCTTGCTCCCGCCACGCCGCTGGCGGAACGCGTCTAGAATGATGGCCTGTCTCCGTCCGGAGCAAATCTCATGCTGACCAAGACTTCGCTGACGATTCGCCTGCATCCCAACGACGACGTGGTCATCGCCCGCCAGCAACTCGTGTCCGGGACGGCGCTGCTCGACGAAAAAGTCACGGTTTCCGGACTGGTGCCGCCCGGGCACAAGGTCGCCACCCACGCACTGCCGGCCGGCGCGCCGGTCAAGCGCTACAACCAGATCATCGGCTTCGCCAAACGCGCGATTGCGGCGGGCGAGCATGTGCACTTGCATAACCTGGCGATGGGCGAGTTCGCGCGCGATTACGCTTTTGGCGCCGACGCCAAGCCGACCCGCTACATCGATACGCCGGCGATGTTTCAGGGCATCGTTCGTGGCGACGGCCGCGTGGCCACGCGCAATTATGTCGGCGTGCTGTCGACGGTCAACTGCTCCGCGACCGTGGCGCACGGCATCGCCGATGCTTTCAAATCCGGAGGCCTCGATGCGTTTCCAAATGTCGATGGCGTGGTCGCACTTACGCACGGCAGCGGCTGCGGCATGGACGTCAACGGCGAGAGCATGCACGTTTTGCGCCGCACACTCGGCGGCTATGCGCGGCACGCCAATTTTGCCGCGGTGCTCATCGTGGGCCTCGGCTGCGAGGCGAACCAGATCAGCGCCTTGCTCGGCGCGCAGAAGCTCTCCGAGGGACCGCATTTGCGCACCTTCTCCATCCAGGACACGGGCGGGACGACAAAGACGATCGCCAAGGGCATCGCCCTGATCCGGGAAATGCTGCCAGATGCCAATCGGGTGAAGCGCGAGAGCGTGCCCGCGGGCCATCTCACCGTCGGATTGCAGTGTGGCGGCTCGGATGGTTACTCCGGCATCACCGCCAACCCGGCACTCGGGGCTGCGGTTGATCTGCTGGTGCGCCATGGCGGCACAGCCATCCTTTCGGAAACGCCCGAGATCTACGGGGCGGAGCACCTTCTGACTCGCCGCGCCGCCGCACGCGAGGTCGGGGAGAAATTGATCGAGCGCATCAAGTGGTGGGAGGATTACACGTCGCGCAACAAGGGCGAGATGAACAACAATCCCTCGCCCGGGAACAAGGCGGGAGGGTTGACGACGATTCTTGAGAAATCGCTTGGTGCGGTCGCGAAGGGGGGCACGACCAACCTGGTCGCGGTCTACGAGTACGCCGAACCGGTGACGGCCAGAGGATTCGTCTACATGGATACGCCGGGCTACGATCCGGTGTCGGCGACTGGCCAGGTCGCGGGTGGCGCCAACATGGTCTGCTTCACCACCGGCCGCGGGTCGGCGTACGGCTGCGCACCGGCGCCTTCACTCAAACTCGCCACCAACACGGCGTTGTGGAACCGCCAGGAAGAGGACATCGACATCAACTGCGGCGAGATCGTCGACGGCACATCCACGGTCGAGCAGATGGGGGAGCGCTTCTTCCGCATGATGCTCGACACCGCGTCTGGACGGAAGACCAAGAGCGAGATGCACGGTTACGGGCAGAATGAATTTGTGCCGTGGTATCTCGGCGCGGTGATGTGATCGCGGGCGGCACGTTGACAGCGACGGCCTAAGACGACTTCGATGAACAAGTTCTTCACCGGCAACATCGCCGCTTGCGCCCTCGCAATCGCGGCCCAGGAGATGGCGCAGGAAACGCCGACCGCGGCCGGCGCCCAGGTCGGACTCGACGTCGATCCGAGCATGGCGCACGTGTTCGACCGGGGCAGCGGCGCGCGGCTTGCCGCGTGACGAGTCATGGCCAAGAAAGCCTCCAGGTCCGGCCGTCCGCTGCGCTCGACCGCGTGGTTCGGCCGCCGCGACCGCGACGGGCTCGTGCATCGCTCCTGGATGAAGAGCCAGGGCATTCCGCACGACCAGTTTGATGGCCGGCCGGTAATCGGCATCTGCAACACTTGGTCTCAGGCCACGCCCTGCAATGCCCATTTCCGCGAACTGGCGCAGCATGTGCGCGACGGCGTGCTCGACGCGGGAGGATTCCCGATCGAGTTCCCGGTGATGAGCCTCGGCGAAACGCTGATGCGGCCGACAACCATGCTGTTCCGTAATCAGGTCGCGATGGACGTCGAGGAATCGATCCGCGCCAACCCGTTCGATGGCGTGGTGCTGCTGATGGGCTGCGACAAGACCACGCCGGCCCTGCTGATGGGCGCGGCGTCGTGCGACCTGCCCACGATCGGCGTGTCCGGCGGCCCGATGCTCAACGGCAAGTTTCGCGGCGAGGACATCGGCTCTGGAACGCACGTCTGGAAGTTCACCGAAATGCTCAAGACCGGAGCGATGAACGAGGGCGACATGATCGAAGCGGAGTCCTGCATGTCGCGCTCCGCCGGTCATTGCATGACCATGGGAACCGCATCGACGATGGCGTCGATGGTCGAGGCGCTGGGTGTGGGCCTACCGACCAATGCGGCGATTCCCGCGGTCGATTCGAGGCGGCGCGTCCTCGCGCGCACGGCCGGCCGCCGGATAGTGGCGATGGTTCACGAAGACCTGCGCCTGTCGAGGATCCTGACCCGTGACGCGTTCGAGAATGCGATCATGGTCAACGGAGCGATTGGCGGGTCGACCAATGCCGTGGTGCATTTGCTCGCGGTAGCAGGCCGCATCGGCGTGAAGCTGTCGCTGGACGATTGGGACCGGCTCGGCCGCGATGTGCCCTGCCTTGTTAACCTGATGCCGTCGGGCGAGTACCTGATGGAGGACTTCTACTATGCCGGCGGGCTGCCGGTCGTGATCAAGGAGATCGGCGAGCACATTCACAAACGCGCCCTCACCGCCAACGGCCGCACGCTCTGGGATAACGTCAAGGACGCGGTCAACTACAACGAGGCGGTGATCACTCCGCTGGCCAGGCCGTTCAAGGCGCAGGGCGGCATCGCGGTACTGCGCGGCAACCTTTCGCCGCGCGGGGCGGTGATCAAGCCATCGGCCGCCACACCGAAACTGATGCGGCACAAGGGCCGCGCGGTCGTGTTCGAGGATATCGATGACCTCAATCGGCGTATCGATGACCCCAAGCTCGATGTCGACGCGAACTCGATCCTGGTGCTCAGGAACTGCGGCCCGAAGGGCTACCCGGGATTCCCGGAGGTCGGCAACTTCGCGCTGCCGGCGAAGCTTCTGAAGAAGGGCGTGACCGACATGGTTCGCATATCGGACGCGCGGATGTCGGGCACTGCGTATGGCACGGTCGTTCTCCATACCGCGCCCGAAGCAGCGCTGGGCGGCCCGCTGGCACTGGTGCGCAACGGCGATCTGATCGAGCTGGACGTGGCGAGGCGGAAGCTGCACCTGCATGTCTCAGACGCCGAGCTGACGCGGCGGAAGAAGCAGTGGCGGGCAGGCAACCCGCACTCCGACCGCGGTTGGGTCAAGCTCTACTGCGATACCGTGCTACAGGCCGACCAGGGTGTGGACCTCGACTTCCTCGTCGGCAAGTCGGGCGCGAAGGTCGGCAGGGAAAGCCACTAGGCGCGCTGTCGGCGGAAGCGGCGAGGGCCAGGCGGTTACCACCAGCGGCCAACCAGCGAGGGTTCGCGTTCGAGTTCGTGGATGCGGTATTCGAGATCGCAGTGATCGCTTGCCTGAGCAAGATAGGCCTCGCGCCGCACGCGTTCGCTCTCGGCGATCCCGGCGGTCAACCAGTCAAAGAATCGAGCAATTGCCTTCATCACAGTTCCTTTGCGTTATTGCGTTATCCAGAGACGCCCATCCCGGCTGGAAATGCCGCGGCGCTTGCGCGGCGGTTGCCAGGCTGCCGGCGGTTGTTGCTGCATTGCACAAAGAATAGAGATGCGGATGCAGAAAATCCAATCGCATCGTCAAATCGCGCTCATCGGCCATCCCGATTGCGCGTAAGTCATTGTTGCAGCGCGCATTTGATACAATGCCGGGCACACAAATCACGCCTAAGTCCATGGATTTCAATCGCCTTCGCAGTTTCGCCGCGGTGGCCGAAACGGGTCACCTAACCCGCGCGGCCGAGAAGCTGCACATCAGCCAGCCGGCGCTTTCGGCGCAGATCAAGGCGCTCGAAGACGAGCTTGATCTGACCTTGTTCGAGCGCACATCAACCGGCATGACGCTAACCGCCGCTGGCAAGCGCCTGTTGGCCGAGGCGGACAAGGTTCTCGCGGCAAGCCAGGCGCTCGAGGCCGAGGCGCGGGCGTTGAAGGGGACCGTGTCGGGCATGGCGCGGGTGGGCACGCTTTCGGACCCCGCGTTCATTCGCCTCGGCGAATTCATGGCCGCTGCGGGGGAGCGCTATCCGCGCCTCGAGATCATATTCCAGCACGAGATCACGGGCGTGGCGATGCAGCGTGTGCGCGACGGATCGCTGGAGGCAAGCTTCTATTACGGCCACATGCCCTACCCGCAGGTTGCCGGTATCGGCCTGCGTGAGCTCGCCTATCGCATCGCCGCGCCAGCCGCGTGGCGCGACCGCGTGCAGCGGGCCGGCTGGCGGGAGATCGGCGCCCTGCCCTGGATCATGCCGCCGCCGGTCAGCACCCATCATCAGTTTGCGGCCGCCATGTTCCGCGAGCATGGCGTCGAGCCGGCGAAGGTGATCGGCGCCGACGACGAGGCGGTCGTAAGCTCGCTGGTTGCCTCCGGCGCCGGCTTGGCGTTGATGCGCGAGGACGTGGCCCTGGCGATGGTGCAGGCGGGCGACGTCTGCCTGTGGCAGGATATACGCATCGGCACGATGCTTCGCTTCATCTATCTTCGCTCCCGTGAGCACGACCCGATCGTCCGGGCGCTGCTTGACGTGTGCAAGTTGTCGTGGCCCATGCGTCGCGACGAGAGGGTGGCAACACGCCGCCGGACGGGGCGCCTCGCAGACGATCAATCGACAGCGAAGGCCGCGACCAAGGAGTCGTCCTCATGAAAGGGTTCATGCACTCTCCCAAGCCGCGCAGCCTGTCGCTGCATCTTGCACTTGCACTCCTCACCGTGCTTTGCGTCATGCCGGGTGCGCGTGCCGACGAAGTCCCGCTTCTGCGCCAAGGCTTGTGGGAGTATCAACGCACCACGGGGACGCAAAAGTTCGCCGCTACGGAATGCATCGACCCAAGCGAGGATCTGCGTCGGCAGCACGCGGTGCTCGAGAGGATGGGCTGCAAGCTCGCGCCGGTGCTGCACAACGGAACGACCTACACGTACGCGGCCGACTGCGCCCTCAAGCTGACGTCGGGCGTGGTGACCTTCAGCAGGACCACCGTGCTTACCGCGGAAAGCGACACCGCCTACCGGATCGAGAATCGGATGACCGATCGGGGCCGGACGAGCAACGAGTCGATCACGGCGCGGCGAGTCGCCGATTGCGCAGGATAGGGCGTGGTTGCTGGCGCCACGTGCCGCGCCGATTCCGCAACGCGACGACAGGCCGCTTCCGGCTTAGGCGGCGTGCGCTGCGCCCGCACAGTCCTAAACCTCGATCTCGACCTCCGCTTCAATCTCGACCGGAATGTTGAACGGCAGTTCCGCCATGCCGACCGCGGATCGGCAATGCCTGCCGGCTTCGGGCCCGTAGAGATCCAGTATCAGATCCGAGCAGCCGTTAATGACCGCAGGCTGCTGCGTGAATCCCGGCGCCGAAGCGACCATCCCGAACACCCGCAGCCACGCTTGCACGCGGTCGAGGTCCCCGAGCTCGCGCTTGAGACTCCCCAGGATCGAGAGTGCGGTTAGTCGTGCGGCCTGGTAGCCTTGCTCGACACTGAGCTCGCGCCCGAGCTTGCCCAAGGGCGGCGCGAAGCCGCCGCCGTGGTTCTGCGGCCCATGCCCGGAAATCAGGGCCCGATTACCGCGCACGCGCACGAACGCGAACGGCAGGCGCACGCCCGGAGCGGTCACCGGACCCGGCAGGGCAAGCCCGCGCGCCCGCAGCCGGGACTCGATCACGTCCATGCTCGCCCAGTCGGCTGCATTCCGTATGTGGTCGCCTCGAGCTCGGCAAACCGCGGCGCGGTGGCTTCATCCATCTCGCTGCGCAACGCCGGCGACGGCTTCAGGAGAAAAGATCAAGCTGACCGCCCCCGACGGCGGGCGGGCGGAAACGCGTCGTGTCCAGGGGCGGGGTGCGAACCCCGTTCAAGCCCAACCGGTTGCATGCGAGGTCGAACCGCCGCGCGATCAGGTCGGCAAACTGTCCCTCGCCCCGCATGCGCGAGCCAAATGCTGGGTCGTTGTCACGGCCGCCACGAACCTGCTGTACCAGGCTCATGACGTGCCCGGCGCGCAGCGGGTAATGCTGCAGGAGCCAGTCGCGAAAGAGGTCCTTCACCTCGCGTGGCAGCCGCAGCATGATCCAGGTCGCGGCGCGCGCACCGTGCGCTGCCGCCGCAGCGAGAATCGCTTCCAGATCCATGTCGGTCAGCTGCGGGATCACGGGCGCGACACTGACCCCGACGGGGATGCCCGCATCGGATAGCGCCTTGATCGTCGCCAGCCGCCGCTGCGGCGATGGCGCGCGCGGATCCAGCTTGCGTGCGAGCTCCCGGTCGAGCATCGCGATAGAGACGTAGACGCGGGCGAGATTCTTGGCTGCCATCGGGGCCAGCAGGTCGAGGTCGCGTTCGACCAGCACGCCTTTGGTCGTGATCGTCAGCGGATGTTCGCATTCCGAGAGCACCTCGATCAGCCGGCGCGTTATCTTCCACTCGCGCTCGATGGGCTGGTACGGGTCGGTGTTGGTGCCCAGCGCAATCGGCTCGCAACGGTAACCAGCCTTGCCCAGCTCGGCGCGCAGCAGGCCGGGCGCGTCGGGTTTGGCGAAGAGGCGGGTCTCGAAATCAAGTCCGGGCGAGAGATCGAGGTAGGCATGCGACGGTCGGGCGTAACAGTAGATGCAGCCGTGCTCGCAGCCCTGGTACGGGTTGATCGACTGTGAGAACGGTATGTCGGGTGAATCATTGCGGGCAATGATCGTCCGCGCGCGCTGGATCGAAACCGTTGTCTTAAGCGGCGGCGCGTCCTCGCCACTCGCGTCGTCGCTCGCCTGCGGCCAGCCATCGTCGATGGCATCGCGCGCTTCCCGCCGGAAGCGGTTGGCGGGGTTGAACGTCGCGCCGCGCCCCTTGAGTGGCTGCGGTGGAAAGGCTGCCATCGGGGCGCGATCAGACAAGCTTGGCGTCCATCGAAATGTTGGCGTTGAGCACGCGCGACACCGGACAGTTGGCCTTGGCGTTGCTCGCGACCTCGGCGAATTTCGCGGCGTCGATTTCGGCCACCCTCGCCCGGGTCGTCAGATGGATCGAAGTAATGGTCCAGGCACCGTTGACCTGATCCATCGTCAGCGCGGCCTCGGTGTCGATCGCATCCGCGGTAAAGCCCGCATTGTTGAGCATGAACGAAAGCGCCATGGTGAAGCAGCCCGCGTGCGCGGCCGCGATCAGCTCTTCGGGATTGGTGCCCTTGCCGTCGCCGAAACGGGCCACGAACGAGTACGGCGTGTCCTTGAGCGTAGCGCTCTGGGTCGAAATCGTACCTGCACCCTCCTTGGCGGTGCCCTGCCAGCGGGCCGAGGCCTTGCGCTGCATCGCATTCTCCTTGGGTTGCCATTCCGAGCGCCCAGTTTAGGCCGGCGCGCGCGTCGCGCCAAGTGGTATCGCTGGCGCAGCCGCCGATGCGCTACCATAGCCGGCACGCGCGTTGGCCGACGCGCCAATCCATGTCGCGCCGACGATGACCAAGCCCAAAACGACCCGCTTCGACACGCTGGCGCTGCATGCCGGTGCGCACCCCGATCCGGCGACCGGAGCGCGCGCCACACCGATCTACCAATCCGCCTCGTTTGTGTTCCGCGACAGCGACCACGCTGCGGCGCTGTTCAACATGGAGCGCGCGGGGCACGTGTACTCGCGTATTTCCAACCCGACCTGCGCGGTGCTCGAGGAGCGGATCAGCGCGCTCGAAGACGGCGTGGGGGCGATCGCCGTGGCGAGCGGACAGGCGGCGCTGCATCTGGCCATCGTCACGCTGATGGGGGCGGGGTCGCACATCGTCGCCTCGCGTTCGCTTTACGGCGGCTCGCACAACCTGCTCGATTTCACGCTGCCGCGTTTCGGCATCGAGACCACGTTTGTCGACCCCCGTGACATCGACGCCTGGCACTCGGCTATCCGTCCGTCCACGCGCCTGCTGTTCGGCGAGACGCTCGGCAACCCCGGACTCGAGGTCCTCGATATCCCGCGTGTGGCGCAGCTCGCCCACGAACACGGCCTGCCGCTGCTTGTCGACTCGACGTTCACCACGCCGTATTTGCTGCGTCCGTTCGAGCACGGCGCCGACCTGGTCTATCACTCCGCGACCAAATTCCTCTCCGGCCACGGCGTGGTCATCGGCGGACTGCTCGTCGACGGCGGGCGGTTCGACTGGGACGAGCCGGGCAAGAGCGCGGCCAAGTTCCCGACGCTGACAGAGCCCTATGCCGGCTTCCACAACATGGTGTTCGTCGAGGAGTCGACCACAGCCGCCTTGCTGCTGCGCGCACGGCGCGAGGGAATCCGCGATTTTGGCGCCTGCATGGCGCCCATGACGGCGTTCCATATCCTGCAGGGTATCGAGACGCTGGCGTTGCGGATGCAGCGCCATACCGACAACGCGCGCAAGATCGTCGCTTTTCTTGCCACTCACGCGCTGGTCGAGTCGGTGGGTTACCCGGAGCTGCCCGAGCATCCCGATCACCTGCTGGCGCAGAGATTGCTGCCGCGAGGCTGCGGCGCGGTGTTCAGCTTTTCGATCCGAGGAACGCGTGAGCAGGGGCGCCGATTCGTCGAATCGCTGCGGGTTTTCTCGCATCTTGCCAACGTTGGCGATGCCAAGTCTCTGGTCATCCACCCGGCCTCAACGACGCATTTTCGCGTGTCGGCTGCCGATCTGCGGGCCGCGGGCATCACCGAAGGCACGATCCGGCTGTCGGTCGGCTTGGAGGATGCAGAGGATCTCATCGAAGACCTGAGCCGTGCCCTGTACTCGGCGGGCAAGATCTGATGCGCTGCGGCGCAAACGCGGATTGTGTCTACGCGTACACCGGCACGCGCCCCTTCGACGCCACTCTGCCGACACTCGTGTTCGTACACGGCGCCGCGCAGGATCACAGCGTGTGGGCGCTGCAGGCGCGCTATTTCGCGCACCACGGCCGCAACGTATTTGCGATCGACCTTCCCGGGCACGGCCGAAGCAGCGGCGAGCCGCAGGCGTCGGTCGAAGCGGCCGCGGAATGGCTTGTGGCGCTACTCGACAGGTTGCATCTGCCCCGGGCCGGACTGGTCGGGCACAGCCTTGGCGCGCTCGTCGTGCTCGAGGCGGCCGGGCGCCATCCGCAACGCGCCGCACAAATCGCGCTGCTGGGGCCGGCGGCGCCGATGCCGGTCGCCGACGCGTTGCTCGATGCGGCCCGGGCGAACGACCATCTTGCCTATGAGCTGATCAGCGGTTGGAGCTTCTCCGCAGGCCACCAACTCGGCGGCAACCCGCTGCCGGGTGTCTGGATGCTCGGCAACGCACTGCGCCTGATGGAACGCTCGCGGCCCGGTGTGCTCTACACGGACCTGCTTGCTTGCCACCGCTATAACGGCGGATTGGCCGCGGCCGCGAACGTCCGCTGCCCCGCGCTGGTGATCCTTGGTCAGCGTGACCTCATGGCGCCGGCAAAGAATGCCACGGCGGTGATCGCTGCGCTCACCGACCACAGCGTCATGACGATACCCGATTGCGGCCACAGCCTGATGACCGAAGCGCCCGATGCGGTGCTTGACGCCCTCCGAGATTTCCTGGCCGCTGCGGGCTAAACCCCGGTCTTCCACTTGATCGAGCAGCCAATCGAGGGCACCTGGACCGCCGGGCCACGGCCGGTGCGCGCCACCTGTACCATGGCGTTGAACAACTCCCGCGGCGCGTCCGGCTTCACGGAGCGTCCGGCATCATCGAGACGGCCGCGATACTGCAGCCCCAGCTTGCCGTTATAGCCGAAGAAGTCCGGCGTGCATACCGCGCCATATGCCATGGCCACGGCTTGCGTCTCATCCCATAGATAGGGGAAGGGAAACCGCATGCGCAGGGCAAGTGCGCGCATGTTGTCGAAGGAATCTTCCGGATAGTCGGTGGCATCGTTGCTGCAGATCGCCACCGTGCCCACGTCGTAGCTTTGCAGGTCGCTGGCGTCGCGCACCAACTTGTCGAGCACGGCCTTGACGTAAGGGCAGTGGTTGCAGATGAACATGACGAGCAGTCCGTTGGGTCGCGCCAGCCCGTCGCGGCCGTAGCGGCCGCCATCGGTGGCGGGCAGTTCGAAGTCCGGTGCCGGTGCGTCAAAATCGCAGACTGAAGCTGCAGCAGCCATCGTCTTACCCCTCGTTGCGATGTGGCAAAATGCTAGCATGGCCGGCTTGCTTCCGCATAAATCACGACTGGCGGCGGCGCATCGGGTCGGTGGCGGCCGCCGCGGCTGCATGCGTGGCTCGCTTTGAGCAGCCGGTGACCCCGCGTATCTTCTGCCCGCCGCCACTCGCGGCCGGCACCCAGATCGACCTTCCTCCCGGTGCGACGCATCACGTCCTGCGCGTTTTGCGGCTCCAGCCGGGCCAGGCGCTGACCCTGTTCGACGGAGAGGGTGGCGAGTACGGTGCAGAACTCGCGCGCGCCGGCCCGCGGGCCATTGCGGTGCGTGTCGTCCAGTACCGGGAAATCGAGCGGGAATCACCACTGACCATCACGCTAGTGCAGGGCCTCGCGGTGGCCGACCGCATGGATTACGTCGTGCAGAAGGCGGTGGAGCTCGGCGCGGCCGCAATTGCACCGGTCACGGCCACCCGCAGCGTGGCGCGACTCGAGGGTGCGCGCGCGACGCGGCGGGTCGAGCATTGGCGTCAGGTGGTCGTCGCCGCGTGCGAGCAATCAGGGCGCAATCGGCTGCCGAAGGTGCACGCGCCTTGCGCTCTTTCCACCTGGCTGCGGGCTCCGTCGCCGGCGGGGCTGCGCGTGCTGCTGGCGCCGGAGGCCACGGTCTCGCTCGCCGATCTGACCCGGCCCGCCGGCGCGGTCGAGCTCCTGGTCGGACCCGAAGGCGGCTTTACCGTCGCGGAATCCGCCGCGGCGTGCGCCGCCGGCTTCCGGCCGGTGCGTCTGGGGCCACGTATCCTGCGTACCGAGACGGCCGGCCCGGCCGTGCTCGCGGCAATGCACGCGCTCTGGGGGGATTGGCGGTGAAGCGCGACTCGATCCTGACGCAGCAGCAGACCGCCCGGCGCCGGTGACGCGATCCGAACGACCCGCGAGCCGACACCGGTAACCTCGGCTGACTCCGGCGCGAGGCACGGGCTGCCCCGTGCTAGGTCCGGGTTTCGCTGCCCGATACCTTGCGGTCCGCGGCGATGAGAATGCTGCAGCGGACCCGCTCGATAAGTATGGCGTCGACCGACCCGCGCCACCAGCGCAGAGCGAAAGATTTGCTGCGAGGATGGCCGAGTATCAGAAGATCGATGCTGAGCTCGGTCACGAGCTTGCAGATCACGTCGACGGGTTCGCCGACGACGAGATGGTCGGTGGCCAAGATGCCCTTGGCGGCGAGCAGCGCGTGCGCGTCTTTGAGATCTGCCTCCATGTGCTCGCGCTCGTCGGCCAGCGCAACCTCCGGCACGTATTCGCCCGCGAGCAGGTACGCCGACGGGTAGTGCACGACACCGGCAAGATGAACCTCGACCGAGGCGTCAGGGGCAAGTCGCACGGCCTCGTCGAGCGCGGATCGGGACTCGGGCGCGCCGTTGTAAGCAACGAGAATCTTCTTGTACATGGTTGCCTCCTTACCCCAGAGAGTGCTTCCTGACCGAGGCCGCCGGAATGACCGCGGCCGAAAACGCGATCGTAACCACCAAAAAGCAATCGCGGAAGGCCAGCGTCGCCTCGCTACCGGTGCCGTAGACCGAAAGCCGCCATTCGAGCAGGACGGCCAGCAGATTGACACCAATGGCGCCCCCCAGTTGCCGGGCGAAGTTGACCGCGGCGGAAGCCTGGCCAAGGTACTGCGGCGGCAGCGACTCGACCGCGCCGACGTTGAGCGCCGGAATGATGAACCCGAGACCGACGCGGCCGATGGTCAACCAAAGCGCGAGCAGCCAGAACGTGGTCGCTCCGGTCGCAAAGGCGAGCAACAGGCTCGACAGCGCAAAGCACGCCAGGCCCCCGGCGACAACGTGCCGCGGAGGAGCGCGGTCGGTCAGGCGCCCGGCGAGCGCGATCGCCACCGCCAGGGCAAATCCCGGGGCGAGAAGCAAGTTGCCGGCCCGGGCCGGTCCATACCCGGCGATGTCCTGCACGAATACCGGCACGAGGTAAGTCGTGCCGAACAGTCCCAGGCCATAGGCGACGGCAACCAACAGGGCTGCGCGGAACCCCGGGCTTGCGAGCAGGCGCACCGGCAGCAAGGGCGCAGGAGCGCGAAACTGCCAGGCGACGAAGCCGGCGGTCAGCGCCGACGCCGTGAGCGCATTGCCAAGCGCGAGCGCGGACAGCCAGCCGCGGCGGTGTCCGACCACCGGAAGATTGAGAACGGCTACCAGGGCCGCGGTGAGCAAAATGGCTCCGACTCCATCGAAGCGCTGCCGCGGCCCGGAGGCTTTGACCGGGGAGAGCCAACGCCAGCCGAGGGGCAGCGCCGCGACACAGAACGGGACCGAAAGGAGAAAGATCGCCCGCCACCCGAACGCCTGAGTCAGCAGGCCGCCGACCGCCGGGCCGACTGCTGGCGCGAGCACGACGCCGAAGCCGAACACGCCCATCGCCCGGCCCCGCTGTTCGAGCGGAAAAACCTCGAACACCGCGATCATCGCCAGGGGCTGCATGACCCCTGCCGCGGCACCCTGCAATACCCGGGCGACGATGAGCGATTCGGTATTCCAGCTCACCGCGCCGAGCAGCGAGGCGACTAAGAACACTGCCATGGTGGCCACGAAGGTGTCGCGCTGCCCGAAGGAATCCACCAACCACGAAGTTGCGAGCATCGTCGTCGTCGTCGCGGCGAGAAACCCGGTCGCGACCCACTGCAGCGAGTCGTGGCCGACATGGAATTCGCGGATTAGCGCCGGAAAGGCAACGTTGACGATGGTCGCGGCGAGGATGGTCGAGATCGTCCCGACCATCGTGGTCGCCACCACCCAGGCTCGACGATTCGCGGCGGCGGGAATGGTTTCAGTGGCCGGCGGATGCGGCGGACCGCGGCGCACACCCGGCCAGTGCGAGCACGATGTCCGCGATTTCGTCCCAGGCGCTTCCCGAGCCGATCCCCTTGGCCACCTCGTCGATCCGCGCGAGGCGCTGCAGCAGCGTCGCGATCGCGGCGGGCTCGACGCGTCGAGCCGCGTGTTCCAGCGCAGCCTGCCGCTTGCCCCACACGCGCACGGCACGGATGGCGGCTGGGAGCGGCGTTCCCCCGGCGGTCGCATTGAGCACCGACGACAGTGCGTGCAGGTCCTCGCCGAGTTGCCAGACGAGCAGCGGCACAGCCTCGCCTTGGGTCTCGAGTGCGGCGAGGATGCGCAGCGCGCGCGCGGCATCGCCAGCGAGCCACGCCTCGGAGAGCTGGAAGACGTCGAACCGCGCTACATCGGCGATCGCGTGTAGAACCGCGTCGGGATCGAGTTCGCCATCGGGCAGCAGCAGGCCGAGCTTCTCGACCTCTTGCATCGCCGCGAGCAAATTCCCTTCGGTAGTGGCGGCAAGAAGCTGCAGCGTATCAGCGGATCCGTGCTGGTTTTGTTTGGCGAGTCGCGCGGCGAGCCATCGCGGCAACTCGGCGCGTTCGACCGCCTGGACGGCGACAACGACTCCGGCATGGTCGAGCGCGGAGAACCAGGCGGAGGACTGCGCGGCTCGATCCAGGCGCGGGAGCGTGATCAGCGTGAGCGTGTCGGAATGCGGATTTGCCGCGCAGTCTTCGAGAACGCGCGCGCCATCGCCACCGGGCTTGCCCGACGGAATGCGCAGATCGACGAGCTTGCGCGCGCCGAACAGTCCAAGGTTGCGATTTGCGGTGGCAAAGGCATCCCATTTGAAGCCGGGCTCCGCGACGAGGACCTCACGCTCCTCGAAACCGGCCGAGCGGGCGGCGGAGCGCACCTGATCGCCCGCCTCGATCGCCAGCAGGGGCTCGTCGCCATGGACAACATAGAGCGGGGCCAGTCCCTTGGCGAGGTGGGCGGCGAGCTGGGCCAGGCGGACTTGCACGGTAGGCGCGAAGGCGCGTCGGACAGGCGGGCCTGCGCTGCGCCTCAGGCCGGTTTCCTGGCGGCCTGCAAACGGCGCACGATCTGCTGCACGGCGTCGTCCTGCATCTCGCGCCAGAGCCGCTGCTCCTGGGCTTCCTTGGGGAGCGCCGCGCTGTCGGAGTAGCTGTAAGTGCGGCGCACAACCAGCTCGGCCGTCGGCAGCCAGTCGTTGCCTGCGGCATCGTGGACGCGGAACAGGACGCGCTTGGAGAGCAAGAACTCGCTTACTTTGCCGCCGCTCGACAGCGACAGGATCTGCTTGTTGTTCTCGACGCTGGCGATGTCGAGAATCACCTGGGCCTTGTCCGGCGACTCGACCAGCTTGGCCGTGCCGATGCCTTCGAGCGAGCGCTTGAGGTCCGCGGTGAGCGGCTGGGCCGAAGGCGAGTTCAGATACAGCGTATCGAATGCATAGTGAGCCTCGCCGCGGAGATGAAAGCCGCACCCGCCGAGCAGCACGACAAGGAGCACGCCCCAGTTCGAGCCGGGCAGCTCGCGCCAGGATCGGGCCCGCCAATCCGGTCTAGACAACGACATTGACCAGCCTCCCGGGGACGATGACGACTCGGCGCGGCGCGATCCCGTTGGCGTGCTTCTGAACCTCTGGACTGGCGATCGCCGCCTGTTCGATTGCAGCCGAGTCCGCCATCGCGGGTACCCGCAGCTTGCCACGCAGCTTACCGTTCACCTGCAGCACCAACTCGATCTCGTCCTGCACCAGCGCCGCGGCATCGACCTTCGGCCACGGCGCGTCGAGGATGTCGCCGTACTTGACCGCATAGCCGAGCTGCTCCCACAGCGCGTGCGTGAGGTGCGGCACGACGGGGTTGAGCACGCGCAGCAGCAGCGACAAGCCCTCGCGCGCGAGCTCGATGGTTGCCGGCGTAGCCTCCTGCGGCAGCTCGTCCAGCGCATTGAGCATTTTCATGCCCGCCGAGACGACGGTGTTGTACTTGATGCGGCGGTAGTCGTCGTCGGCCTGCTTGAGGTGCATGTGCAGCTCGCGCCGGATCTCGCGCAGAGCAGGCGGCGCATGGCGCCAGTCGATCGTGACGGGCGTGCGCGCAAGCGCGTCAGCGCGCTGCTGGGCGTAGGCCCATAGGCGCTTGAGGAAGCGGTACGCGCCGTCGACGGCATCGTCGGACCACAGGGCCGAGTCCTCCGGTGGGCCCGCGTGCATGACAAACATCCGCGCCGTGTCGGCGCCGTATCGGGCGATCAGTTCCTGCGGGTCGACCCCGTTCTTCTTGCTCTTGGACATCGTGCCGGTACCACCGTACTCGACCGGCTGGCCGTCGCTCTTGAGCGTTCCGCCGGTGATCCGCCCCCCGCCATCGTGAACCGGATCCACGTCGTCGGGAGCGAAGTAGTCGATCCCGCCCTGGGCGGTGCGGCGGAAGAAACTGTGGTTGAGCAACATGCCCTGCGTCATCAAGCGCTTGAAGGGCTCGTCGAAACTGACCAGACCCAGGTCGCGCATGACCTTGGTCCAAAAGCGCGCATAAAGAAGATGCAGGATCGCATGCTCGATGCCGCCGATGTACTGGTCCATCGGGTTCCAGTACTCGTTGCGCGCGTCGACCACGGTGGGCGCGCCGGGGCACGCGTAGCGCATGTAATACCACGACGAGTCGACGAAAGTGTCCATCGTGTCGGTCTCGCGCTTTGCCGGCCCGCCGCATTGCGGACATGTCGTGTTGACGAAATCGGCGCGTTTGGCGAGCGGATTGCCCGTGCCGTCGGGAACGCAATCTTCGGGCAGGACCACCGGCAGGTCGGCTTCCGGTACCGGCACGTCGCCGCAGGCGGGACAATGAACGATCGGAATCGGCGTCCCCCAGTAGCGCTGGCGCGAGATCCCCCAGTCACGCAAGCGGTACGTAATGCGTTTTGCGCCGAGGCCGAGGGCCTCGAGGTCGGCTACGATCGCGGCGACGGCTTGCTGGTAGACCATGCCGTCGTACTTGCCGGAGTTAACGCAGACCCCGCGCGACTTGTCCTCGTACCACGGTTGCCACCCATCGGCGGAGAATGCCTCGCCGTCGACAGCAATGACCTGCTTGATCGCCAGCCGGTACTTCTTCGCGAACGCAAAGTCGCGCTCGTCGTGGCCGGGCACGCCCATCACCGCGCCCTCGCCGTAGGTCATCAGCACGTAGTTGCCGATCCAGATTTCGATGCGCTCACCGGTCAGCGGATGCCTGACGTAGAGTCCCGTCGGCAGGCCCTTCTTTTCCATCGTGGCGAGCTCGGCCTCGATTGTGCTGCCGTGCCGGCACTCGGCGACGAATGCCGCAAGCTTCGGATCCAGCGCCGCCGCGTGCGTGGCCAGCGGATGCTCCGCAGCGACGGCGCAGAACGTGACACCCATGATCGTGTCGGCGCGCGTGGTGAACACCCACAACCTGCCGTCACCGATGAGCGCGCCGCCCGGGGCGCGGACGTCGTGCGGGAATGCGAAGCGCACGCCTTCGCTGCGGCCAATCCAGTTTGCCTGCATCGCCCGCACGCGCTCGGGCCAGCCGGTCATCTTATCGAGGTTGTCGAGCAACTCGTCGGCGTAATCGGTGATCTTGAGGTAATACATCGGGATTTCGCGCTTTTCCACTGGCGCGCTGGAGCGCCACCCGCGACCATCGATTACCTGCTCATTGGCCAGCACGGTCTGATCGACCGGGTCCCAGTTGACGACGCCGGTCTTCTTGTACGCGATGCCGCGCTCGAGCATCTTGAGGAACAACCACTGGTTCCAGCGATAGTAATCGGGCTTGCACGTCGTCAGTTCGCGCGACCAGTCAATTGCTAGCCCGACCGCCCGCATCTGCCGCTTCATGTAGGCGATGTTGTCGTAGGTCCACCGGGATGGCGCGACGCCGCTTTTCATCGCCGCGTTTTCCGCCGGCAGCCCGAAGGCGTCCCAACCCATCGGCATCAGCGTGTTGTACCCGGTCATGCGCAGATACCGGTACATCATGTCGTTGATCGTGTAGTTGCGCACGTGCCCCATGTGCAGGATCCCAGACGGATAGGGAAGCATCGACACGCAGTAGAATTTCGGCTTGCCAGCGTCCTCGCGGGCGCGAAAGCCCTGTATGGACGTCCAGTGCGCCTGCGCAGCAGCTTCGATGTCGGCGGGGCGATACGGTTGCATGCGACGGTTATGGCAGAGATAGCGAAAGCGAAGCAAACGATTATACCGGCAGGCGGTTCGTCTCGTGGTGCTGCTAACGCCACGCGACGAGCGTCACCAGTCCGAGCAGGGCGAACGTTACGGCCGTCGCGATGCGCAGCGCCGGCAGGGGCAGGCGCGATGCGCCGGCGCGCCCCAGCAATACGAGCGGCACATCGACGACGAGCATGCCCAGGGTGGAGCCGGCGATGACCGCCGGGAGATTGTTGAATCGCGCCGCCAGCATAACGGTTGCGATCTGCGTCTTGTCGCCGAACTCGGCCAGAAAAAACGCGGTCGTGGTGAAAGAGAACACGCCCAATCGACTAGGGAGGTTCGTGTTGCGCTCGTCGCGCTGGTAGGGTACGAGCGCCCATAGCGCAAGGGCGAGGAACGATGCCGCAAGCAGCCAGCGCAGAGACGCCGCGGGGAGGGATTGCCCTACCCACGCGCCGAACAACCCGGCCAACGCATGGTTGGCGAGCGTCGCGACGAGCATGCCGAGCACGATCAGGAGAGGTCGCCGGAAGCGCGCGGCGAGCACCAGCGCGAGCACCTGCGTCTTATCGCCCATTTCACCGACCGCGACGACAACCAGCGAAACGAGGAAGGCTTCCATGACGGCCAAAGCCCGAGGGCGCATTCCGGCGGGGGATACCGGGCGGCCGGGCTGGTAGAATTCTAGCGTATCCGGGAACCCGTCCCGGGTCTTACCATCCAAAGACGCATCGCCGCGCCCGTTCGCGGATTCGTTCATGTCTGCATTACAGCGCCACCTTATCCCACTGCTTTTCGCCGCCGGTGTCGCCACGATGGCGACCGCGGCGCCGGTGCGCACCGAGCACGTCGAGGCAGAGCTTGTTCCGGCCGCGACGGCACTGAGCCCGGGGACGGAGGCGACGGTCGCGCTGCGGCTTAAGATGGACCCCGGCTGGCACGCGTATTGGCGCAATCCCGGCGACTCGGGACTGCCGCCGACGCTCGGCTGGAAGCTGCCCACGGGCCTCACCGCCGGGCCGATCCAATGGCCGGCGCCGCAGGCGCTCCCGGTAGGCCCGCTGGTCAACTACGGCTATGAGGGCGAAGTCCTCTTGCTTACCGACATTGCCGTGGCACCCGCGTTTTCGAGCGCGGGTCCCGCGACACTCCGGGCGCGCGCGGACTGGCTCGTCTGCAGGGAGATCTGCATTCCCGAGGGCGCCGATCTCGCGCTCGGCATGGCGGTGGCGGCGAACCCGGCTCCCGATCCGCGCTGGGGGGAGGCCATTGCACGCACGCGGGCGTCGCTGCCCCAGCCGCTCGAGGGCTGGAGCGTCGCCGCCACGGGGCACGGACAGCAGATCGAACTTGCGCTGACGCCGCTGGCGCACGAGGACGACCCGGGCGAGCTGCACCTCTTCCCATACACCGAAGGCAAGATCGAGGCGAGCGGCCCGCAGACGCTTGCTCGCGACGGCAAGACACTCAAGCTGACACTGCCGGTCGCCAGCGAGCGCGTCGGCGACTTCAAGCGCCTGGCTGGCGTACTGACCGCGACCCACGGTTTCGGTCAGCGCCGCGCGGTGAGCATCGATGTAGCGCTTGACGGTACGATCGTTCCTGGTCCCCCGCCCGATGCCGCGGCGGCGAGTGCCGCGACCCGGGCGCTGCCATCGGGCGCGCCTGCAGCGAGCGCTCTGTCACTCGGTGTCGCGCTCGCCTTCGCGCTGCTCGGTGGTTTGCTGCTCAACCTGATGCCTTGCGTGTTTCCCGTGCTCTCTCTCAAGGTGTTGGGGTTCGCGGCGCACGGCTATGACAATGGCGCGATGCGCCGGCACGGGGTCGCCTTCGCCGGCGGCGTCGTGGTTTCCTTCTTGCTGCTCGCCGGCCTTCTGCTTGCGTTGCGGGCAGCGGGGCAACAGCTCGGCTGGGGGTTTCAATTGCAATCGCCGGTGGTCGTGGTCGTCCTGGCGGCGCTTTTCTTCGCCATCGCGTTGAATCTCTCCGGCGTGTTCGAGATCGGCCAGGTGCTTCCGTCGGCCATCGCCGGCTGGAATGCGCGCAACGCGTACGTCAACGACGCACTCTCAGGCATGCTCGCGGTGGTCGTCGCGGCACCCTGTTCGGCACCATTCATGGGCGCCGCCATCGGCTGGGCGCTCATGGCGACGCCCGCTTCGACCATCGCCGTCTTCACTGCCTTGGGCACCGGCATGGCGCTGCCCTACCTCCTGCTCGCTTGTTTCCCGGCGTGGCGGGCGAAACTGCCGCGGCCCGGGCCGTGGATGCTTCGGCTCAGGCAACTGCTTGCCTTCCCGCTGTACGCGACCGTGATTTGGCTCGCTTGGGTGCTGGGCGCGCAGCTCGACAACGACGCCGTCGCGCGGCTGTTTGTCGTGCTGCTGCTGATTGCGTTCGCACTTTGGGCCTGGCAGACGATGCGCGCCGGCGGGGCGCGAGGATGGGGCTGGGCGGCCCTGGCGAGTCTCGTCGGCGTTGTCGCACTCGGCTGGCCGATTGTCGTCGCCGCAGTCGCAGGCGGCGGGCCGGGGTCGAACCGGGTTGTCGCCGATCGGGGACCCTGGCAGGCTTATCAAGCTGATCGCCTCCAACAACTCACTGCGGCCGGTCGCCCGGTGTTCGTCGACTTCACCGCCGCGTGGTGCGTCATCTGCCAGGTCAACAAGCGCCTGATTCTCAACACTGACGCGGTGCAGCAGGCGTTCGCGCAGAATCATGTTGCCTTGCTGCGTGCGGACTGGACCCGCCGCGACGCGGCGATCGGGCGCGCTCTCGCCGCATTGGGGCGCAGCGGGGTGCCTGTGTATGTTCTGTACCGGCCGGGACGTGAACCTCTTATCCTGCCCGAGGTCCTGCAGCAGCACGTAATCACCGACGCACTGGCGGCGCCCTAGCAACGCGTCGAGACAGCAAAGGAGATGTAATGGACGCCTCCCTCCCCGCCTTGGGATGAGGGTGCATAGAAGGGAGCCCTCGCTATACCCGACGGCATCGAAGTGCCAAAGTGGTGGTTGTGCAACTACCACTGAGGGTAAGGAGGGCTCGACATGAAGGTTACGACGTTTGGGTTGGATTTGGCAAAGCGGCTGTTTCAGGTGCACTGGGTTGATGGGGTGACGGGTGAGATCTGTCGGCGGCAATTGAAGCGCGCCGAGGTGGCGGAGTTCTTTGCCCAGTGCGAGCCGTCGGTGGTGGCGATGGAGGCCTGTGGCAGTGCGCACTATTGGGCGCGGAAGCTTGCGGGGTATGGCCACGAGGTGAAGCTGATTGCGGCGCAGTTCGTGCGGCCGTTCGTGAAGAGCAACAAGACCGATGTGGCGGATGCACAGGCGATCTGGGAAGCGGCGCAGCGGCCGGGGATGAAGTTCGTGGCGGTGAAAAGCGAAGCGCAACAGAGTGTACTGATGCTGCACCGGATGCGGGAGCAGTTGGTGAAGATGCGCACGATGCAGGTCAATCAGCTGCGTGGTCTGCTCTACGAGTTTGGGGCTGAGCTGCCGCAAGGGCGGCAAAGGGGCATCGCGCGGATACCAGGCGAATTGGCGAAGCTCGAAGGCATAGTCCCGGCGCTGGTCATCGAAACGATCCGCGGGCAGCTCAAGCGCATCGAGGCTTTGGACCAGGACATCGCCGAGATCGAGAAGAAGCTGGCGCTCTGGAAGGAGGAAGACCGGGCGGTGCGGCGGCTCATGGAGATCCCCGGGTGGGGTTGCTCAGCGCCACGGCGGCGGTGGCGACGATGGGGGATGCCAAGACGTTCGCCTCGGGCCGGGAGTTTGCCGCTTTCCTGGGGCTGGTGCCCCGGCAGAGCGGCACCGGGGGGCGGGTGAAGCTGTTAGGGATCAGCAAGCGCGGTGACGTGTATTTGCGCACGTTGCTCATTCACGGAGCGCGCGCGGTGATCGCGCGCACCAAGGATCGTGCAGCGTGGCTGGACCGGTTACTAGCGCGCCGACCACTGAACGTGGCGGTGGTGGCGCTGGCGAACAAGATGGCGCGCACGATCTGGGCTCTGCTGGCGCATGATCGGACGTACCAGAAGGACTACGTAGCTCGTGCTGCGTAGATGATCAACGAACCATAGGGTTGGATCGCTTAAAGGTTGCGCAGGTTGATGTGCGATTGATGGCGTGACAGGTCGGACCGCGGGGAAGTGAACCTGCATGTTGCCAGGTCCTTCGAGGACGTAAAGGAGATGAGGTCTTCCCCGGCGAATTCCATCAGGGCCAGCAGACTTCGGTCTGCACCAACAGGCCGGATATAAGACTGCAGCCAGATCTTCTCGCCGAGATCAACATCACTTGCCAAACCGGGAGGCGTCCATATAAGGCGGCATGAATTGGCGCACAGCGGTGTGTATGCTGACGTTTGGAACAGCGCTGCCGGCGCTGGCTGCGACTGCGGGGCAGAGCGCTCCGAACTTCAGCCTCACGGATACGCAGGGCAAGACCATCCAGCTGTCCGATTTCAAGGGCAAATACATCGTGCTCGAATGGACCAATCCGGCGTGCCCGTTCGTGCGCAACCATTACGACACGCGCAACATGCAGGCCCTGCAGGAAGCGTGGGGCCCTCGCGGCGTGGTGTGGCTGGCTGTCGATTCGTCGAACCGGTCAAGCGGCGATTACTTGCCGCCGGTAAAGCTCGGCGACTGGATGCGCTCTCGCGGCGCCGCGCAGAAGGCGGTGCTCATCGACCCTGACAGTGCGGTTGCCAGGCTCTACCAGGCCAAGACGACGCCGCACATGTTCGTGATCAATCCCGAGGGCACGATCATCGACGCGGGGGCGATCGACGATCGTCCCTCGACTCGGCCGGAGGACCCGCCGGCGGCCCACAACTATGTCCGCGCAGCGCTGACCGAGGCCATTGGCGGCAAGGCGGTGACCACGGCCGCGTCGACACCATACGGCTGCTCGATCAAGTACTGATCGCACTCGTCAAGCCCGCCCAGACGTGGCACGCGCCGTGGCGTGAGCTTGCCGCACCGCCAGCGGGAGAACGGCACCGTGTTCGCGCCGCCCGTGCAGGGCACGGGCAGTCTCGGTGCGGCGCCAGAAAGCAATACCCGCGTCGCGCGAATCTGTGGCGATCTTTGCGCAAACGTGCGGCGCGACCTGCGGCAGCGGCTGATACTCGCCTCTGCGCGCGTCGCCGCTGCAGCGCGGCCTGAGATCTCAGGCTGGTATGCTAGCGATGAGCCGGCGAAGAAAAAATGCCAACGCCTCGTTTTCCCAACAGCCGCTGTGCGGCGGCGCTCTTCCTAGTCCTTCTTGCCGCCTGCGGCCCACGTGGAGAGCGGCCGCTGCAGGGCTACATCGAAGGCGAATATGTGCGTGTCGGACCGCAGTTCGCCGGCACCTTGCAGCAGCTTTCGGTGCAACGGGGTGATCAGGTCGCTGCGGGCGCACCGCTGTTCGCGCTTGAGCGCGAGAACGAGGTTGCGGCACGGCGTCAGGCGGAGGAGCAGTTGCGCGGCGCGCTGGCGCGGCTCGAAAATATCAAGACGGGCAAGAGACCGCCGGAAGTCGAAACCGTCGCCGAACAACTGCGCCAGGCGCAGGCGGCGCGCGAGCTTTCGGCGGCGAATCTCAAACGCCAGGAATCGCTGTTCAAGTCAGGGTTCATCAGCGATGCGGCGCTCGACGACGCACGGACCAGGCTGAAGAGCGACGACGCGCTCGTGGCGCAGCTCAAGGCGTCGGTGCAGACCGCCAACCTGCCCGGACGTCCCGACGAGATCCGCGCCGCGCAAGCGGACGCCGATGCGGCGCGCCAAGCGCTGGCGCAGAGCGATTGGCATCTGTCGCAGCGCGCGGTCATTGCGCCGCAGGCTGGCCGTGTCGACGACACGTATTACGTCGTTGGCGATTTCGTTCCTGCCGGCAGCCCGGTGGTGAGCCTGCTGCCGCCGGCCAACGTCAAGGTCCGCGTCTACGTTCCCGAGCCGGCCCTCGGCCGGTTAAGGCGAGGGCAGACCGTGAGCGTAGCCTGCGACGCCTGCGGCGAGCCAATCAGCGCGACTATTTCGTTTATCGCTGACCGCGCCGAGTACACGCCGCCGGTACTCTACTCGAAAGAGAACCGGGCGAAGCTTGTCTACCTGGTCGAGGCAAGGCCCGCGCCCGATGTCGCGGCCAAGCTCAATCCCGGGCAACCGGTCGACGTGACCCTGCCACCGGCCCAATGAACGACACACGCACCGTGGATGCCGTCATCGACGTCCACCGCATCAACAAGCATTTCGGCGAGAGTCATGTGGTCAAGGACTTGTCACTGACTGTGCGCAGGGGCGAAATTTTCGGCTTTCTCGGCCCCAACGGCAGCGGCAAGACAACGTCGATCCGCATGCTCTGCGGCCTGCTCACGCCCGACAGTGGCGAAGGCACCTGTCTTGGTTACGACATCGTCCGCGAGACCAAACAGATCAAGCGGCATGTCGGCTACATGACCCAGCGCTTCTCGTTCTGGGAAGATCTCACCATCGCTGAGAACCTGCGCTTCGTCGCCCGCATGTACGGCATGGCTGGCGCGCGCCAGAAGGTCGAGCGAGCGCTAGAACAGCTGGGGTTGGCGCAGCGCGCGAACCAGCTGGCCGGCGCGCTATCCGGCGGCTGGAAACAGCGGCTGGCGCTCGCTGCGTGCCTCTTGCACGATCCGCAACTGCTGCTTCTCGACGAGCCGACTGCAGGCGTGGACCCCAAGGCGCGGCGCGATTTCTGGGAGGAGTTGCACGCGCTCGCCGCGCGCGGCATCACGGTCTTGGTCAGCACGCATTACATGGACGAAGCGGAACGCTGTCACAAAGTGGGCTATATCCTCTACGGGCGCCTGCTGGCTCAGGGCACGGCGCAGGAGGTAATCGCAAGCCAGTCGCTCTACACCTGGGCCGTGACGGCGGCTGATCTGCCCGCGCTGGCCGAGCGCGTGCGCGCGTTGCCCGCGGTCGAGCAGGTCGTGGCGTTCGGCGCCACGCTGCACATTACCGGTGCCGATGCCCAGCGCCTGCGTCGCGAGCTCGGGCCTATCATGGCCGAGCCGGGGCGAACCTGGACGGAGGTTGAGCCGGGTCTGGAGGACGTTTTCATCCACCTGATGCGCGGCGCGGGCGAAGCACCGATCACAGAAATCCATCATTGATGGGTAATTACTTCTCGATCTCACGCTGGCTCGGCATCGTCGGCAAGGAGTTCATCCAGCTCAAGCGCGACCGGCTGACGTTCGGGATGATTGTCGGCATTCCGATCATCCAGCTCACGCTGTTCGGGTTCGCAATAAACTCCGATCCCAAGCACCTGCCGACGGCGGCGCTTGTCGCCGACGACGGTCAATTTTCGCGCAGCATCCTTGCGGCCTTGCGCAACAGTGATTATTTCGCGTTCGTCGGGGAGGCGCGCAGCGAGGCCGACGCAGACCGCATGCTGGCCACCGGCGAGGCGCAGTTCGTGGTCAACATCCCGGCCGACTTCTCGCACCGGCTGGTCCGGGGAGAGCGACCCGCGCTGCTGATCGAGGCCGATGCGACCGATCCTTCGGCGACGGTCAACGCGATTGCAGCGGTCAACCAGCTCGCGCAAACGGCGCTGACGCACGATTTGACCGGCCCGCTGGCGGGCCTCGCACCGACGCCCGGCGCGTTCGAGGTTCGCATCCACCCGCGCTACAACCCCGAGGCGATGACGCAGTACAACATCGTGCCCGGCCTGATGGGTGTCATCCTGACGATGACCATGGTGATGATGACCGGGCTTGCGATCACCCGCGAACGCGAGCGCGGTACCATGGAAAACCTGCTCGCGACGCCGGCCACCGCGCTCGAGGTCATGACAGGCAAGATCATCCCGTACATCGTCATCGGGTTGATCCAGGTGACGCTGGTGCTGACCCTGGCGCAATGGGTCTTCAACGTGCCGATGCTCGGCGGCTACGGCATCCTGTACGTTTCTGTGTTGTTGTTCATTGCCGCCAACCTGACGCTGGGATTGACCATCTCGGCGGTCGCGGGCAACCAGCTGCAGGCGGTGCAAATGACCTTCTTCTTCTTCCTTCCGTCGATCCTGCTCTCGGGATTCATGTTCCCGTTTCGCGGCATGCCGGATTGGGCACAGGTTATCGGTCAGGCACTGCCGCTCACCCACTTCCTGCGTATCATCCGTGGCGTGCTCCTCAAGGGCAACGGCTGGAACGAGATCCTGCCCGAGGCGTGGCCGATCGCGGTTTTCATGCTGGTCGTCGTCGCGATCGGGCTGCGATTCTTCCGCAGCACACTCGACTAGCCATTCAGGATCATGCTCGCCGGGGGATGGTGCGGTCGGCGGCATTCGTAGGCACAGGCGGTTGCCGGTGCTCGAGGCGGCGGCGCATGAGTCGCAGCCTTTTCTCGCTTGCGCCGGCTGGCGTATCATCGCGCAAACAGGAGATACCTTCAGCGAGCGGTTCTTCCCCCGCCTCAAGGCGGGCTACAGCGCGAGCTTCCCGGGTCGGCTGAATCAAAGGGGAATACCAAAGCGATCTGTCGAAGCTCGAATTCAAGGACGGAGGCGACGACCGGCCGGTCCAAATAGTTTGAGGACAGCACCATCAGCAAGTTTTCTTGCGGTAGCGGGCATTGCCCGCGAGGTCAATCCTAAGGGGGTGCGCAATCATGAAGCGATTCGTCGCAGCAATGGCATGTGCAATGCTCGCAACCGAGTATCCGTTAGCTGCACTTGCCCAAGTGCCGAAGGCCGCGCCCGGCGGGGCGCCGGCGGCTGCCGCCCCAGCCGCCCCAGCAACCGGGGCGCCGGCGCCTGCCGCCCAAGCCGCCGCAGCAACCGGGGCGCCGGCCGCTGCCGCTCCAGCCGCCGCAGCAACCGCGGCGCCTGCTTCGCGAAGGGAGGCGAAGGCAAAGAGGCGATCGTGGACCTGGGCCGATGCGCGCGTCTGCCTCGAATTTCCTACCAACTTGCAGATCATCCGCTGCGCGGAGAAGTATCGCTATAAGCGCGTGCCAACCTAGGGAGTCCAAGCGGGATTTGCGACACGCGCTGCCGGCGCGGGTCGGCCGTCGTTGCCATCGTTACGGTCGCGGTCATCGGCGCCGGCGCGGGCGAGGAGGCGGAAGAGCACGATGCGGCCGCAATGGCCATCGGCCAGCCGTGCCGGCCATGAGCCGCTCGCATGAGTCGAGGATTCGGCGGAGGCGGGGCGGGCCGGGTTGCCTCCGCGCGGCGTCTAGCGCCGCGGTTCGGGGGGTCTACGCCGCCCTGAGCTCGACTCTGATCTCGCCCAGGTCGCCAAACTTCACGCGCAGGGGCGTGCCTATCGGTACTTCGAGGGCGCCGGCGTACGAGCCGGTGGTGACGATTGCGCCGGCCTTTAGACAGCCCATCTCAGCACGGGAAGCCAGGAAACTCGCCAGCCAGACCAGCGGCCGCAGCGGATCGCCGTCCGGATGCCGGCCTTCGCGCACGTGGAGCGTCTCGGACGGAGTCTCGACCGCGAGCGCAAGAGCGCCCAGTTGTCGTTGCAACCCATCGCGCAGGACGGGGCCGACGAACAGGCCCTGATTCGAGATGTGGTCGGCGAGCAGTTCCGGAAATTGCACCGCTGACGGGTCGGCGTAACGCGAATCGAGGAGCTCGAGCACCAGCCTTGTTTCGGCGATTGCGGCACGAACCTCGGCTTCGGCATAGGGCACGGGCCGGCACGGGAGATCGCGCCCGAGCACGAAGGCGATCTCCGGCTCGATGCGGGCCAGTCCGCCGTGGTCGACGACATGCCAGGGCGAGGCTCGCGCGATGGCTGGTGCGAAGATCGCCGCACAGGAAATCGCCCGCTCCACGGTCGGTACCGAGCACTTCCAGGCTCCGGTCTGCACGGCGAGCAGTTCCTGTACACGGCGCTGGATGGCGAGCGCGTCTTCGAAATCGGTCGGTCGGCAGGATTCCGCCAGACGCGGACCGGGTTGCCCCGCGCGGCGCGCCGCGAGAAGATGGCGGGCGGCCCGGTCGCATTGGGCAGTCGTGAGCATATGTGGGTCGCCGAGGAACTGGATTACGGGGATCCGCGGACGCTAGCCGGTGCGCGGTGACAGACTGAACATGGACGAGCGATTGAGTCTTTCCACGTGTCTTCCCGAAGACCGGGAGCGGGCGCTGCTGGTCGGGCGCGCTTGGGTGCCGGCATACGAAGGTCCCGCGCTCGTTGGCATACGCGGCGACGACGTGGTGGATCTCTCACGGGTCGCCACCACCGCGAGTTCGCTTTTCGAACTCGACGATCCGGTCACCGCCGTTCGCGACGCAAGCGACCTGCGACAGCTCGCCCCGCTTTCGGAGATAGTCGCCAACTCGGCGTGGAATCGGCTCGACAATTCCATGCCCTGGCTGCTCGCGCCATGTGACCTGCAGGCAATCAAGGCGAGCGGCGTGACCTTCGTCTCGAGCATGCTCGAGCGTGTCATCGAGGAGCAAGCGCGTGGCGATCCGGCAAAGGCGGAGTCGGTGCGCAAGGTCATCGTCGCGGTGATCGGAAACGACCTAGCCGGCGTGCGCCCCGGCTCGCCGGAAGCCATCCGGCTCAGGGAGGTGCTCACTGCGCAAGGCGCTTGGTCCCAGTATCTCGAAGTCGGCGTCGGACCTGACGCCGAGATCTTCACCAAGGCTCAACCGATGTCCGCCGTCGGACTCGGGGCCGAGATCGGAATCCATCCCCGGTCGCAATGGAACAATCCCGAGCCCGAGATCGTGCTGGCGGTGAACAGTCGCGGCCGCACCGTGGGCGCAACGCTCGGTAACGACGTCAACCTGCGCGACTTCGAAGGTCGCAGCGCGCTTCTGCTCGGAAAGGCCAAGGACAACAACGCGTCCTGCGCCATCGGTCCATTCATTCGGCTGTTCGATGATTCGTTCACCATCGACACGGTGCGCGGGTGCGAGCTTGCGATGCACGTCGACGGCCCGGACGGCTACGCGCTCGAGGGCCATAGTTCGATGACGATGATCAGCCGCGACCCGCTCGACCTGGTCGGGCAGGCGATCGGCGCCAACCATCAATACCCCGATGGTCTGATGCTGTTTCTCGGCACCATGTTCGCTCCGACGCAGGATCGACTCGGGCCCGGCCAGGGCTTCACCCATGTTATCGGTGACATCGTCACGGTGGCGACTCCGTCGCTCGGTGCGCTCGTCAACCGCGTCAATCGCAGCGATCGCACCCCGCCCTGGACCTTCGGTGCGGGCGCACTGATGAAAAACCTGGCGCGGCGCAATCTGTCTTAGGAAAATCAGGCATTCAAGCAAGACCGGCGGGCGAGGTCGAATTCGACCTGACCGCATAGGCGTCCTAAAGGATGTACTGCGACAGGTTGTCATCCTTGGCGATTCCCGCGAGGCGGTCATCGACGTACTTGGCGTCAATCGTGATCGTCTGGCCGTCGAGCTTCGCCGCGTCGAACGATATCTCGTCGAGCAACCGCTCCATCACGGTGTACAGTCGCCGCGCGCCGATGTTCTCCTGCTTCTCGTTGACCGCGAACGCGATTTCGGCCACTCGCCTGATGCCGTCGGCTTCGAAGTTGAGCGCGACGCGTTCGGTCGCCAGCAAGGCTTGATACTGCCGCGTCAGGCAGGCGTCGGTCGCCGTGAGAATCTGCTCGAAGTCAGCCACAGAAAGCGACGACAATTCGACGCGAATCGGAAAGCGTCCCTGCAACTCAGGAATCAGGTCTGAGGGCTTGGCGAGATGGAATGCGCCGCTGGCGATGAAGAGTATGTGATCAGTCTTGACCATGCCGTACTTGGTCGCGACGGTCGTCCCTTCGACCAGAGGCAAGAGGTCGCGTTGCACGCCCTGCCGCGATACGTCGGCGCCGATGGTTTCCTGCCGGCTCGCGATCTTGTCGATTTCGTCCAGGAACACGATGCCATTCTGCTCGACATTGGTGAGCGCTTTCCCCTTTAGCTCGTCGTCGTTGACGAGCTTGGCTGCCTCCTCATCGATCAGGACCTTCATCGCCTCGGCCACCTTCATGCGCTTGACCCTGCGCCGCCCGCCCGACATTTGCTGAAACATGCCTTGGATCTGGCTGGTGAGATCCTCCATGCCTGGCGGCGCAAGAATCTCCATCTGCGCCGGCAACACGGATATCTCCACGTCGATTTCCTTTTCGTCGAACTTGCCCTCCCGCAACATCTTGCGGAACTTCTGGCGGGTCGCTGAGTCCGCCGGCTTCATGTCTTCGAGGTTGACTTCGCGGACTGGAGGCAGCAGCGCGTCAAGCACGCGCTCCTCGGCTCCGTCGCTGGCGCGATCGCGCACCTTGCGTGTCTCGCTCTCGCGGGTCTGTTTGATCGCGGTCTCGGCGAGATCGCGAATAATCGTGTCGACGTCGCGACCGACATAACCGACCTCGGTGAACTTCGTCGCTTCGACTTTGATGAAGGGCGCGTCGGCGAGGCGGGCGAGCCGGCGCGCAATCTCCGTCTTGCCGACGCCCGTGGGGCCGATCATCAAAATGTTCTTCGGCGTGATTTCCTGCCGCAGCGGTTCGGCAACCTGTTGCCGCCGCCAGCGGTTCCGAAGGGCGATCGCGACGGCGCGCTTCGCCGCGCCCTGCCCAACGATATGTTTGTTCAGTTCGTGAACGATCTCGGACGGCGTCATGATGAACGACATGGGAGTTCGACCGGGAGTCCCGCCGCAGGACGGCGGCCGCGCACGGCGACCGCGCCATTTTACCCTGTCCGGTTCGGTTGCGGCTTGCCGCCTCTTGGGCAGGTTGCATGTGTCCGCGACACAATCGCGCCAGCAGCCGCGGCGCGTTGGCAACGCCGCCGGCGTTACGCGTTTGGCAATGTCGCGGGCTTCGCATATCATGGGTGCGGAGTCCCACGGGTGGCGGCGCGGTTGATCCGCCCTCGACGTCAAGGAGACAGTGATGGAGTGTTACAGGGCCGCCCCCCTGCTGGGCGGGCTGGCTGCGCTATCTTTTGCGGCGGTGGCGGAGGCCGCGACCGTCGGCAAGTCGGTCATCGTTCACAGCGACGCCGATGCTTTCAAGACCCAGCCTACGGGCAATTTGGGCGCGCGGGTCGCGTGCGGCGTCACAGCCAAATCCTGACGCCGGCCCTGACGGCCCGCACAGCGGACGCCGCATCGCGTGCACGCCCGGGGCGCCCGGCAGCGGGGCGATGGTGCGGGCTGCGTCGGCGTACGGCCGTCGCAGCCCTCTTCGCCACGGCGTTCCTTGCGGCTTGCGACAATATTCCTTCCAGCCTCAGGCTCATTCCGGAAGCCGGGACAATGGCGGTAGCGCGCGTCGAGCCCAGCAATAGCAGCACCGTGCGCGGAACGATTTCCTTCACGCAGCGGGGAAGCAAGGTCTGGATCAGCGGCAATTTTGTCGAACTGCGGCCGGGTGCTCACAGCATCTACATTCACGCTGTCGGCAATTGCAGTTCCGCCAATGCGGCAAGCGCCGGCCCGGTATGGAACGTGGCGGGCGCGGCGGCGGGCGGCAAGCGTACCGGCGATTTGCCCCAGCTCTACGCGGGGACCGAAGGCAGTGCGGTGCTGCAGACGACAACCGCCGACCTATCGGTCGGCACCGGCGCGCCAAACGACGTGATCGGGCACTCGGTCGTCGTGCACGGAAGTCTCGATCCCGATCCGAAGGCGGAATTCGGAGTCCGCAACGATTGGCTCGCCTGCGGTGTGATCGAGCGCAGTCAGGGCCTCGACTTGAAGAAGTTGCTCTAGCCCGGCGCTGACCTGCGCGTCAGCGCGCACAAGGACATGGGATTCCTGGCCAACAAGAAGATTCTGATTACGGGTTTGCTTTCCAACCGCTCGATCGCATATGGCATTGCCCAGGCGTGCCGGCGCGAGGGGGCGACGCTGGCCTTCACCTACGTCAACGACGAACTGAAGGAACGCGTAAAGAGGTTGGCGGCCGAATTCGGCAACGTCCCGTTGCTGCCTTGCGATGTCGCGAGCGACGAGCAGATCGATGCCTTGTTCGATGCGCTCAAACGCGACTGGGGCACGCTCGAGGGCTTGCTGCACTCGATCGCGTTCGCGCCGCGCGAAGCGCTCGCCGGTGATTTCCTGCACGGCCTGTCGCGCGCGGCGTTTGCCACCGCCCACGATATCAGCTCTTACAGCTTGGCGGCGCTGGCGAAGGGTGCTCGGCCACTCATGGCCGGACATGGCGGCGCGATGCTCACCCTTACCTACCTTGGCGCTGAACGCGCCATTCAGAATTACAACGTCATGGGGCTGGCAAAGGCGAGCCTCGAGGCAAACGTGCGCTACCTGGCGCAGTGTCTCGGACCAGAAGGCATTCGCGTCAACGCCATTTCGGCCGGGCCGATCAAGACGCTTGCCGCGGCCGGGATCGGCGGGTTCTCCAAGATCCTGCATTTCGTCGCCAGGACGGCGCCGTTGCGGCGCAATGTGAGCATCGAAGAAGTCGGCAACGTGGCGGCGTTCCTGCTCTCCGATCTTGCCAGCGCCGTGACTGGGGAGGTGACCTATGTCGACTGCGGGTTCTCAACCGTCGCCGCCGGAATGACCGAAGACTAGGTCGGGCGCCGCGCTCGCTTGCGGCACCTATCCCGCGGATGTCGTCCTCTCGCCGCTACGACGCCGTCATCATCGGCGGCGGCCACAACGGTCTGGTGTGCGCCTGCTATCTTGCTACCGGCGGGATGTCCGTGGCGATATTTGAACGCCGCGCAGTCGTTGGCGGCGCGGCGGTCACCGAGCAGTTCCATCCGGGCTTTCGCAATTCCACTGCCAGCTACACTGTCAGCCTCCTGCACCCGAAGGTAATCCGCGACCTCAAGCTGGCGGAGCATGGGCTGACTATCGTCGAACGGCCCCTGGCCAACTTTCTACCGTTACCCACCGGCGGCTATCTCAAGATGGGCGGCGCGCTTGCCGCAACCCAGGCCGAGGTCGCACGCTTTTCGGCGCGTGACGCAGCTGCGTTGCCGGCGTACTACGGCATGCTTGATCGCGTCGCCGGCTTTCTGCGAGCGCTCCTGCTCGAAACGCCGACCAACATCGGTGGCGGCGCTGGCGAATGGCTCCGTGCCTGGAAGATTGGCGGTCAACTCAAGCGCCTGACGCTTGCCGAGCGCCGCGATCTGCTCGACCTGTTCACCAAGAGCGCAGGCGAGCTGCTCGATCGCTGGTTCGAGTCTGAACCAATCAAGGCGGTATTCGGTTTCGACGCAGTTGTCGGCAATTTCGCCAGTCCGTATACGCCCGGATCCGCGTACGTGCTGCTGCACCACGTTTTCGGAGAAGTGAACGGCAAACGGGGCCAGTGGGGGCATGCGCTCGGTGGCATGGGTGCGATCACGCAGGCGATGGCAGCCGAGGCGCGGGCGCGCGGCGTCACGATCTTCACTGCCGCGCCGGTGGCGCGCGTCACCACGCGCGACTCGCACGTGACCGGCATCGCGCTTGCGGACGGCACCGAAGTCGCCGCCCGGCGCGTGGTCGCGAACGTCGATCCGAAGCTGCTCTATCTGAAGCTCATCGACGCATCGGTACTTGACCCCGATTTCCGGCGGCGGATCGAGGGTTACCGCTGCGCCTCCGCGACGTTCCGCATGAACGTGGCGCTCGACGCGGTACCCGAGTTTAGTTGCCTGCGTGGGGATGGGGAACACTTGCGCTCAGGCATCATCCTTGCGCCGTCGCTTGGATACATGGAGCGCGCATACTTCGACGCACGGCAGAGCGGATGGTCACGCGAGCCGATCATCGAACTTCTGATTCCATCGCTGGTAGATGCTTCGCTCGCCCCACCGGGCAAGCACGTGGCCAGCCTGTTTTGCCAGCACGCCAATCCGCGTTTGCCCGACGGCCGGTCATGGGACGAAGCGGCGGATGAAGTGGCGAATCTGATCCTCGACACGGTCGGCCGCTACGCCCCGGGGTTCCGCGCCAGCGTCATCGCACGCCGCGTGCTTTCACCACTCGATCTCGAGCGAGAGTTCGGCCTTTCCGGAGGCGATATCTTTCATGGGGCGCTGGCACTCGACCAGCTATTTTCGGCCAGGCCGGTGCTCGGTCACGGCAATTATCGGGGGCCGCTCAGGGGGCTGTACATGTGCGGCGCGGGTACGCATCCAGGCGGCGGCGTAACCGGCGTGCCGGGGCACAATGCCGCACGGGAAATCCTGCGCGATGCGCGGCGGCGCCGCGCTTGAATCGGCGACGCTCCGCGACTCCCGTCGCGGAGCGTCATGGACCCATGTAGTCAAGTCGAAGCCAGCCGATAAGCCGGGTTCTGTTACGGCGCGTCCGAAGAGCGCGCTATGACCGTCATTCATCTAGGCGCCGCGTTGCCGCGGCGCTCGAGCCACCTACCCGCGGACTAGGCGAGCAGCCTTGGTAACGCTTGCGTCCGCTTACTTGGTGTTGCTCCGGATGGAGGTTGCCGCGTTTCACCCGCATCCTTTTGATCGGATGCGACTCGTCTCTGTGGCCCTGTTCCTCGCTTTCGCCGCCGCTCGCGCGTACGGCTTGCAGCGTCTGGGCGTTACCCAGCATCCCGCTCTGCGGAGCCCGGACTTTCCTCTCCCGGCAGCGCTAGGCGCGGCCGGCAGCGACGGTCTGGCTGACTTCGAAGACAGATGATAACACGGACGCAACGCTGGTCCGGGCTATGACGCAAGCCGCCAGCGCATCGTGGCTCCGGCATTTAGCGGTACGACGGTCCGCTTGCCGAAGGGGTACTCCTCCGGCACGACCCATGAGTCGCGCCTAAGCGTCACCGTGTCGCGGTTACGAGGCAGGCCGTAGAAGTCGGCGCCATGGAAGCTCGCAAAGGCTTCCAGCTTATCCAGAGCTCCGGCCGATTCGAATGCCTCGGCGTAGAGCTCCAGCGCGGCATGCGCGGTATAGCACCCCGCGCAGCCGCACCCATCTTCCTTGACGTCGCGCGCATGCGGCGCCGAGTCAGTCCCCAGAAAAAACTTGGCATTGCCGCTGGTCGCGGCCTTGATAAGCTCCTGGCGATGCAATTCGCGCTTCAGTATGGGGCGGCAGTACAGATGCGGCCTGATCCCCCCCGCAAACAATGCGTTGCGCGAATAGAGCAGGTGCTGAGGCGTAATGGTGGCGCCAACGTGCGCCGGAGCCGCCGCGACGAAATTGGCGGCCTCCCGCGTCGTGATGTGTTCGAGCACGATTTTGAGTCCGGGAAAGTCGCGCAGGATGCGCCGCAGCACCTGATCGACGAACAGGCGCTCGCGATCGTATACGTCGACCTCATGCCCGGTCACTTCACCATGGACCAGTAGCGGCAACGCAAGCTTCTGCATCGCCTCCAGCGCCGGATAGACGCGTTCGATTGCGGTGACTCCGGACGCGGAGTTAGTCGTGGCCCCGGCCGGGTAGTATTTCACCCCGATGACGAAGCCGCTTCGTCGTGCCTCGGCGATTTCAGAGGCTGGCGTGTCGTCGGTTAGGTACAGCGTGAGCAGGGGTGCGAAATGTGATGCGGCGGGCAGCGCGGCGGCGATCCGCTCTCGATACGCCGCCGCTGCGGCGACGGTGGTGACCGGAGGCTCGAGATTGGGCATGACGACCGCACGTCCGAACACGCGCGCGGTCGCGTCGATGACCGAGCGCATGGGCTCCCCGTCCCGCAAGTGCAGGTGCCAATCGTCCGGCCGGGTCATCGTCAGCGTGCTCACGGTCATTTGAAGCCCTCGCTATCTGTGCGATTATACGGGCTGGCTTGCGGCGCCCGGTTGGGGATATAATCCGCCGTTTCATACGGCGACGTGGCGAGCTGGCAGGAAGCGACGGCCTAGTGGGAAGGTGGGAGCGTGGCAACGAAAGCGGCGGTAAAGAAGGTCAAGGAACTGAGCGAGCAGGACCTGTTGAAGGCACCTGAGCGCGACTACATGAACGAGGCCCAGCTGGCGTATTTCAGACAGCGCCTGCTCGAATTGCGGGCACAGTTGCTGAACAACGCCGACGATACCGGCCAGCATTTGCGCGAGAACGAGATTACGACCGATCCGTCGGATCGGGCCACCCTCGAAGAGGAGTATACGCTCGAGTTGCGCACGCGCGATCGTGAGCGCAAGCTGTTGAAGAAGGTCGAAAAATCGTTGCGCATGATCGACGATGGCAGCTACGGTTACTGCGAAGAGACCGGTGAGCCGATCGGCATACCGCGTCTCCTGGCGCGACCGACCGCGACGCTGTCGCTCGAGGCCCAGGAGAGGCGCGAGCGGGTGCAAAAGCTCTACGGCGACTGAGCGCTAAGCGAAAACGCAAGAACGACGACGGCCCGGGGATTACCGGGCCGTTTGCCATGAGATGGCCGCGTGGTGCGGCTACATGCCGAAAAAGACGCCGCGGTGCGATAAGCCGCCGGCCATGAAGAACAGCATCGGCATCGAAAGCATTACGTTGGCCCGCGAGGCGAGGAAGGCCACGCGGCGCGCCTTGGTTTTCTCCTCGTCGGTAGCCGGCTTGAGCCCTAGGATCTTCTGTTGGTTGGGCCAAATCAGGACCCACACGTTGAACAGCATGATGGTGCCCAGCCAGGCGCCCATCCCGATCCCCGCCATGCCGCCGCTGAAGGTGAAGGCATTGACAAACTGGTCACGTAGCAATGTTGCGCCGGCGAGCCACGTGACCACGGCCGCCCAGCGGAAGAACAGGAGCGCCCTCGGGGCGACGTGCTTGGTAATGCCGGCAGCGGTCCCATCCGCCGTTGCCGCTTTCAGTGCCGCCACCTGCACGAAGTTGAAGTAATAGAGCAGGCCGATCCACATGATGCCGGCCATGAAATGCACCCATCTTGCCGATGCCGCAACAATGTCCATCGCCGCTGCCCCCTAAGCAAGAATGCCTTTGACAACGAAGTACAGAACCAGGGTCAGAATCAGGCCGGAGATGACCGTCCCCCAAAGCGAATCAAGCGGATTCTTCATCGAGTACCCCCTCACGCCGTTTGGCCACGGATCCGATGCGACGAAACTCCCGTCGCTCAGAACTGTCGATTACGATTGTAACAAGCGCGGGCGGCGCAATCCAGCCCGACAGCCGTCGGCTGGGGCCCAGGCGCGCGAGTCCAACTGGCGCGTCAACTCGTGCACGTAGTCCTCGGTCCTACATCCATTTTTCGGAGATTAGCCATGGCAACACTCACCGCGCAGAAAGCATCGACTCCGTTTGCATTGCCGCCGCTGCCCTACCCGGAAGACGCGCTCGCTCCTGTCATTTCCGCCAACACCTTGCGCCTCCATCACGACAAGCATCACCGCGCCTATATCAACAAGGTGAACGAGTTGGTGTTGGGAACCGAGCTTGAAGGGCAGACGCTCGAGCGCATTATCCTTGCGGTGTCGGGTAGGTCCGACCGAGCCGATTTGTTCAACAACGCGGCCCAGGCGTGGAACCACGCCTTTTACTGGCGCTCCATGAGGTCCAAGGGTGGCGGCAAGCCCGCGGGCAAGCTGGCGGCAATGGTCGATGCCGCATTCGGCAGCATCGACGCATTCAAACAGCAATTTGCCGATGCGGCGGTGAAGCAATTTGGCAGCGGCTGGGCCTGGCTCGTCCGCGATGGGCATGCACTCAAGATCGTCAAGACATCCAATGCCGAACTGCCGTTGACCAAGGGCCAGGCTGCGCTGTTGGTCATCGACGTCTGGGAGCATGCCTACTACCTCGATTATCAGAACCGGCGCGCCGACTATGTCCAGGCCGTCACCGAGAGGCTTCTGAACTGGGATTTTGCCGCAGAGAATCTCGACCGCGCGTAGACCGCCTGATCGGGGGGGTGGTGCCGGGGGTTGCCTTGTTGGGCGGGGGGGAAGGGGACATAATAAGCGGCTAGCATGCCCGCAAAAGGGCAAATTTGACTCCGATGGCATTTCCGTTGTTTCCCAAGTCGCCGGGCAAGCACAAGACTGCTGAAGCGCGGGCCAAGCCTGAATTGACGCCACGGCATGACCCGCGCGCGGCGAGCAGAGGGCGGCCGACATCGGCGCACGAGATCGCGACCGCGGCCAGGGCAAGCCCGGCTGCGGTCGTCAAGGACAAGCCCGCGCGCGGGTCGGGCGAGGCGCGGGAACGCGAGATCACCGTCACGGGCCCACCGAGTTTGATTGATTGGAGCCCGGACACGCAGCCGGCCATTCAGGTTGCCGAGGCAAACCCGGGATTGTGCTCCGTGCTCGAAAACTCCGCGCTGTTGTACGCGAGCGGGCAACTGCTGCCGGCAAGACAGGTCCTCGAACTCGGTGTTGCGACCGACGGCGACGCCAAGGTCTCGCCATTGGCCTGGCTCGCATTGTTCGACCTGCTGCAGCGAGCAGGTGACCGTGCGGCATTCGACCAGCTTGCGCTGCAGTATGTCGTTGCATTCGAGCGCTCGGCGCCGGCGTGGGAGGAGGGCCAGCCGCAGCAGCGCCCTGGCACGCGGCCTTTGGCGGGCGGTTACTTTGCCCTAATGGGCAAGCTGTCGCCGGCCAACGCGCCGCAGATCAACAATATGCTGGCGGCGGCGCAGAAGCAGGCGCAGGCCCGGCTCGATCTGGGCTCGCTCACTGGCGCTGACGACGCCGGGGCGAGGCTTCTCGCCGATGCGCTCGCCCAGTTGCGCAAGCGGCAATACGCGCTGGTCCTGCAGCATCCCGAGAAGATCCAGCGCGCCTTGGAAAGCGCGGTCAAGCAGGGACGTGATGCAGGCGAAGGGTACTGGATCCTGCTGCTCGAACTATTGCAATGGCAGAACGATCGCGAGGCATTCGAGGATCGCGCGGTGGATTTCGCGGTCAGTTTCGAGCTTTCGCCGCCATCCTGGGAGCCACCGCCCGGCGCGATCGCGCCGCCCGCACCTCAAGACGCCCAGACCGCTGCCGCCGCAACGCCGGAAGTTCTGTGCTGGCAGGGAACCCTGATCGGACCGACGGACCCGCAGGTGGCCAAGTTCGCCGAATTTCGTGAAGGGCGCAGCACCCTGCCGATCGACATGTCTGCGGTGGACCGCATCGACTTCGTGTGCGCGGGCGCGCTGCTCAATGCGATCACCCGCGCTGAGGCGCAGCGCAAGACAGTGCAGATTGTCGGTGCCTCGCCGATTATTCGAGCGCTGCTGCTGCTCATCGGCATATCGCCGCGCCATTTCATCAAGAAGGCGCAATAAGCGACCCGTTTGGCGTCGGCCTCGAAGCTGGGCTTGCAGAGGAAGCAACGCGCGACTGCCCAGTGCATAAGATGATTCGAATCGATGCGCCGCGTGCCCCGACCAAAGTGCGATGACAATGGCCGAAGTATTTCACGGAACGACGATTCTCTCGGTTCGCCGCGGTGCGTCTGTGGCGCTTGGCGGCGACGGCCAGGTGACGCTCGGCAACGTGGTGATCAAGGCGACCGCGCGCAAGGTGCGCCGCCTGCATAACGATCGGGTTCTGGCCGGATTTGCGGGCGCGACGGCTGATGCATTCACCCTGTTCGAGCGTTTCGAGGCAAAGCTCGACAAGCACCAGGGGCAGCTGCAGCGCGCCGCGGTCGAGTTGGCAAAGGATTGGCGCTCCGATCGGGTATTGCGCCGGCTCGAGGCGATGCTGGCAGTTGCTGACAGCACCGCCTCGCTGGTCATCACCGGTTCCGGCGACGTGCTGGAGCCCGAGCACGGCATTGTCGCAATCGGATCGGGGGGCGCGTACGCACAGGCGGCAGCGCGGGCGTTGCTTGAGCATACGCAACTCCCAGCATCCGCCATCGTCAAGGAGGCGTTGTTGATCGCCGGCGACCTCTGCATCTATACGAACCAGAATCATTTCATCGAAGTGCTGGAGCCGCAGTAACGATGACAGACACTGCTTACGACGTCATAGTCCTCGGCGCCGGACCCGTCGGCCTGGCGGCGGCGGCGGCGCTCGGTCGCGAGGGCCTGGGCGTCGCGCTGCTCGAGCGCAGCGCGCTGGCCGCTTACGAAGGTCAGGGCAGCGGCGACGACTGGGACCAGCGCGTGTATGCGCTCAGCCCCGGTAGCGCGGAATTTCTGCGCGGGCTGGGCGCGTGGCAGCGGCTGCCGCCGGAGCGCCTTGCCGCGATCGAGATGATGGACGTGCATGGCGACGGTGGCGGAGCGATTGTTTTTTCCGCATACGACCTTGGCGAACGTGCGTTGGCCTGGATCGTCGAAAACCGCGAACTTTGCGCCACGCTGGTCGAAGGGGTGCGAACCTGCCCCCAGGTTGCTGTCCTTGCGCCCTGCGAGCCGACTGCGATCGCCTGGCGGGCCGACGGCGTGGTCGTCGCACTCGCCGATGGCCGCCGGCTGTCGGCTCGCCTCGTTGTTGGCGCCGACGGCGTGCGTTCCTGGGTGCGCCGCGAAGCCGGCATTGCGCGCGAGCCGCGGGCTTACGGGCAGACGGCTGTAGTCGCCAATTTTGCCGCCGAGCACGCCCATCGGGGACGCGCATTCCAGTGGTTCCTCGAGGGCCGGGGCGTGCTGGCCTGGTTGCCGCTACCGGGCCGAAGGGTCTCAATGGTGTGGTCGGCGCCAGACGCACTAGCGCAGGAACTGCTCGCACTGGATGCGGCCGCGCTGGCGCAGCGGGTTGCCGCGGCTGGCGGTGATGCGCTGGGGGTGTTCGCGCTGATAACCCGGCCCGCCGCGTTCCCGTTGTCGTTTCTGAAACTCGACTCGCTGATCGGGCCCCGGCTGGCCCTGGTCGGCGATGCCGCGCACGTTGTGCATCCGTTGGCGGGGCAGGGCGTGAACCTCGGGTTGGGCGACGCTGCCATGCTGGCCGCGGTGCTCAAGGAGCGCGGGCCGGTCGACGACGCCGGGGCAGCGATTCTGCTCGAGCGCTTCGCCCGTATGCGCGCGCTGCCGGTGCTATCGATGCAGATCGTGACCGACGGCCTGGTACGCCTGTTCGCCATGCCGCCGCTTAGGGCGCTGCGCAACCGCGGAATGAATCTTGTCGCGACGCTCGCGCCGGTCCGGCGGCTATTGGCCCAGCCGGCCCTGCGCTAAACTGGCGGCCAACCTTCGGCTGGAGCTTTCAATGCGATCGCCATCATTTCTACTTGCCCTGGCGGGCCTCTGGCTTGCGCTGGCCTCGTCCGTGCCGGCGCAGCAGGCCGCCAAATCCAACGCCGCCGATGCCGGCGCCAATGAGGCGGCCGCTGTTAAGGCGCAGCTCGAGTTGAAGTTCCCCGGAGCGACGATCAGCAACGTCGCCAAGTCACCGTATTTCGGTTTGTACGAGGCGCAGTTCGATGATCGCATGGTGTATACCGATTCCAAGGTGACCTTCGTCATGGTCGGCGCGATATTCGACGCCAACACCAAGCAGAATCTCACCGACGCGCGACTGCGCCAGCTCAATCACGTTTCCTGGGATACGCTGCCCCTGAACCTTGCGTTCAAGCGCGTCATGGGAAACGGAACGCGCAAGTTCGCCATGTTCTCGGACACCGACTGCCCCTATTGCAAGCGCATCGAAAGCGAGATAAAGCAACTCAACGACGTGACGATTTACACCTTCCTCTTTCCCATTGATCAGCTGCATCCCGATGCGGCGCGCAAGTCGAATCTGATCTGGTGCGCGCCCGACCGAGCCAAGGCGTGGGACGAATACTTCGAGACCGGCGTGTTGCCGGACAATGACGGTAATTGTGCGACGCCGATTCGGGAGACCGCTCGCTTGGGAGAGCGCATGCGCGTCAGTGCGACGCCGACGCTGGTATTTGCCGACGGTTCCGTGGTCCCCGGGGCAATCCCTCTGGCGCAGCTCGAAAGCGAGATAAATCGGGGCGAGGCGGAAGCGAAGAAGCTTGCCGCCAAGAAATAGGGCGGCGACGTCATTCCAAGGGAGCCTACATGGCCATTCTCGACTTCATCAGCAAGCAGTTCATCGATATCATCGAATGGACTGATGACTCGCGCGATACGCTGTCTTACCGGTTTCCCGATGAGGACAAGGAGATCAAGCGCGGCGCGCAGCTGATAGTGCGCGAGTCGCAAATTGCCCAGTTCGTCTATCTCGGCCAGTTCGGCGACACGTTCGGTCCGGGCAAATACACGCTTACGACCGACAACATCCCGATACTTTCCGATCTGAAAGGCTGGAAGTATGGATTCGAGAGCCCGTTCAAGGCGGATGTCTACTACGTCGTCACACGTCTGTTCACCGGCAACAAGTGGGGCACCGCAAACCCAGTAATGATGCGCGATCAGGACTTCGGCGTCGTGCGCATGCGCGCTTTCGGAATCTACGATTTCAAAATCGTCGATCCAAAGCTGTTCCTGAAGGAAGTCGCGGGCACCGACGATCACTTTCGGCTCGATGAATTCAACGACACCATGCGCTCGCGTATCGTCAGTGTGTTTTCCGAGGCGCTGGCGCAGGCGAAGGTTCCCGCGCTCGACGTTGCGGCGCGCTACGCCGAGCTTGGCGAAGCGCTCTTGCCGCTGATCAATTCGCAAACGACGTCGAAGTACGGCCTCGAGGTGACCAGCTTTGTCGTCGAGAACGTGTCGGTGCCACCGGAGGTCGAGCAGGCCATCGACAAGCGCTCGAGCATGGCTGCAGTGGGCAACCTCAACGACTACGTGAAGTTCCAGATGGCACAGGGCCTAGAGAAAGGCGATGGTGGCGGCATCGGCGGCGTGGGCGCCCAGATGGCGGTGGGCATGGCGATGGCGCAGCAGATGATGAACCAGCCCGGTGGCGTTCTTGGAAGCCAGGCGACGCCTGGCGTACAGGCCCCGGGCGCAGCGGCAGCGGGTGTGGGGCCGGCAGCCCCGCCCGACCTGTTCACGCCGGCGCAAGTTGCGCAGATGCTCGGCGTAGGCGAAGCGGATGTCATGGCGAGCCTCGAATCGGGCGACCTCAAAGGCAAGAGGATCGGTACCCAATGGCGGGTTACCAAGACAGCGGTCGATCAGTTCCTACATTCCTGAGCCGGCAATGAACTGTTGTGTCCTCTCGCCGGCACGCAGCGCCCTTGCTGCGTTGTGCCTCGTGTGGCTCGCCACGGCCGTCGCGCAGGATCCCAAGGCAACTTCCGCGCAGGCCGCGGCGCTCGATTGGCTGGCACTGACGGATCGCGGCGACGCACAGGCAAGTTGGAACGCGGCGAGCAAGAAATTCCGGGCCGCGTTGTCCCTCTCCGACTGGGCCGACTCGCTGAAGAAGGAGCGCGTCCCGCTTGGCGCGGTGCGAAGCCGGGCCGCCCTCAAGACGACGTTCGAGAGTAGATTTCCAGGGGTGGCGAAGGGCGATTACACGCTGGTCGCCTACGCCACGAGCTTTGCCAACAGAGCCCAGGGCCAGGAGACGGTTACGCTGGAGCGCGACACCGACGGCAAGTGGCGGGTCGTAGGCTATTCCGTTCGCTGACCCGTGGACGCCCCCGGCGAAACGCTAGCGCAGCAGAAATACTCCTGCCCGGCCTGTGGCGCCGAGGCGGTATGGAACCCGGCCAAGCAAGCGCTCGTCTGCCCGTTCTGCGGCACGACGTCGCCGGCGAAGCTCGACGCCGACACCGGTAAAATCGTCGAACACGACCTTGTCGCCGCACTGCGGGGCATTGGCGACGATGCCCGCGGCTGGCAGGTCGAAAAGCGCTACGTGAAGTGTCAGAGTTGCCAGGCCATCTCGGTGCTCGACCCCGCCCGTCAGGCGCAACGCTGCGAGTTTTGCGGCTCCGCCCAGGTCGTTCCCTACGAACAGAACAAGGCGTCATTCCGGCCGGAGAGCCTGCTTCCGTTCAGGATCACGGAGGATCAGGCGCGCGACAGCATCCGCGCCTGGTACGGCAAGCTGTGGCTTGCGCCCAACGCGCTGAAGCGCCGCGCGCTGACGGACACCGTCAAGGGTGTTTATCTGCCGTACTGGACTTTTGACGCCCACGCCGATGCTACGTGGACCGCCGAATCCGGTCATTACTACTACACGACCGAGACCTACACCGATGGCGGCGGCCGTACGCAAGCGCGCCAGGTTCAGCACGTGCGTTGGGAGCCTGCCGCGGGACAGATCTCCCACTTTTTCGATGACGACCTTGTCTGCGCGTCGGTCGGCGTGCACCAAGCGCTTGTGCGCGGAATCGAATCGTTTCCAACCAAGGAACTCAAACCTTACGATGCCGGCTACGTTGCCGGCTGGGTCGTCGAGCGTTATCAAATCGATCTCGTTGCCGCGGCCAAAGCCGCGCGCGAGGCGATGGACGTGAAACTTCGTCAGATGTGTGCCGCGCAGATCGCGGGCGACACCTATCGCAACCTCGACGTGCGGGCGAACTACTCCGGGCAGACGTTCAAGCATATTCTCGCGCCGATATGGCTGCTCAGCTATAGTTACGGTGCAAAGGGCTTCCAAGCGGTCATGAACGGCTTCACCGGCGCCGTCCAGGGCGAGTACCCCAAGAGCTGGGTCAAGGTGACCTTGCTGGTGATTGCGCTCATCGTCATCGCGCTGATCGGACTTTCGCTCGGCACGCATCGCTGAGTGACAGTCGGTTAGGGGGAACCTGTGCACGCGGCGATAGTCACCGGCGTTTCGCGCGGTCTTGGCGCGTCGCTGGCCGCAGCGCTGCTCGGGCACGGGTTCACGGTTCTTGGCATCGGCCGCGCGCCTAGCCTGGCGCTGGTGGGCGAACGCTTTCGTTTTGCGCGCTTCGATCTCGCCGATGCGGCCCGCGTTGACGACACGCTGGCGCCGGCTCTGCGCGCGCTCGCTGCGACCAAGCCGGCATCGGTTTGCCTGCTCAATAATGCCGCGACCGCCGGTCCGGTCGGAACGCTGGGCACGCTTGCTGCGCCCGACTTGGTGGCGTCGTTGGCGGTGAATCTCGCCGCGGTGGTGGCGCTAACCAACCTTTTCTGCCGCATCTTCGCCGATGCAACACAAGCCCGGCGCATCATCAATGTATCTTCCGGCGCCGCGCAAACGGTTCTTGCGGGAGAGAGCCTCTACTGCGTGGCCAAGGCTGGGCTCGAGATGCTAACGCGAGCGCTTGCGGTCGAACAAACGGCGCCGAGCTTCCGGGCCATTGCCGTGCGACCGGGAATCATCGACACCGACATGCAACAATTCGCGCGCACCCGACCGCGCGAGTTGCTTCCGTGTGTCGACATGTTCCGAGAGTTTCATAGCCAGGGCCGGCTTGTCCCGCCCGACGTCGTGGCGGCAAAGATTGTCGACAAGCTCGTCCTGGGCGAGATTGAGCACGGCCGTACCTATTCGTACCAGGAACTCTGAAGCATCGCGGCTCAGTGCGGCAGTGGCCGCAGCTGATATTCGAGAATGCTGGGCTCGACACCCGCCTTCCACGCGAGGCAGTACACGCCCTTGTGATCGGCGGTGAATAGGCCCGAGTCGCGCGTGGCATGGTCGCGCGTAATCGGCATGATTACGGCGTTCGCGTCACGATAGTGAATGTTGAATGCGATCGGCGCCGAGCTGACAAAATAGAAATTGAGGCGCTCGCCCTGGTCGAGAGCGACGCATTCCTCCTGCAGGGCATAAGGCGTGAGCTCGACGCCGGCGGCACCCCGGGGCGCATCAAAGCGATAGGGATCCATGGCGCAGCCGCTGACGAAAACCACCGCGAGCCACGCGCGGTTTCCCCGCTCCATCATCGCCCGCGCGCACGCCGCGCGCGCCAATCCTCGGCGAGCAATGCCCAGCGTTCGTGGTCGCGCCACCGTCCGGCAATCTTGAGGTAGCGACGCGAATAGCCTTCGCGCACAAACCCCGCCCGGCGCACCAGGCCAATCGAGCGCTTGTTCGCCGGCTGGATGTTCGATTCGACGCGATGCAGCCGCAGCGTGCGGAACGCGTAACGCAGCATCAAATCAAGGCCGTCGCGCATGTAGCCCTGACGGGCGTACGGCGCGAGCGCATAGTAGCCGAGGTAGGCGCTCTGCATGATGCCGCCGAAGATTTGTGACAGATCGAACACGCCGACCAAGCCATCATCCTCGCGTCGGCACGCAAACAGCGTCTTCGACGCGGGCCTGCGGCAACGGGCGAGCATGTCGGCGTAGTCCTTTGCTGTGGCCGGGGGCCGAGTCCAGCGGCGATGAATCGTCCGACTCGCCCGTACCGCGGCGCAAAACACAGCCGCATCGGCAGCACGCGGCCGACGCAGGTACACGCGCTTGCCTACCACGAGTGCGGACTTGGGGGCTGGCATAATGACTGGAATGGTACCGCGCGGATGCAGTTGCCGATGAGCAAATGGATCGAGGGCAAGGTCGTGGGCAAGAAGCAGTGGACCGAGCGCCTGCTTTCCTTGCAGGTGGCGGCGCCGGCACTGACCTTCGTCGCGGGTCAGTTCGCGCGGCTTGCGCTCCCGGCGCCCCCCGAGTCCAAAGAGCCGATGCTGGGGCGCCCCTATTCGTTCGTCAACCCGCCGGACGGTTCCGCGCACGAGTTTTATTTCAACGTGCTCCCCCATGGGCCGCTGTCGCCCCGTCTCGCGGCCCTAGAACGCGACGACTCCGTGTGGCTGCTTGATCGGGCCAACGGGTTCTTCTGCGTCGCCGAGTTGCCCGATGCGGCCGCATTGTGGTGCCTGGCGACCGGTACGGGTCTGGGTCCCTTTTTGTCGATATTGCGTACCGAAGAGCCTTGGGAAAAGTTCGACCGCGTCGTGCTGGCGCACGCGGTGCGGCACGCAGCCGACCTATCGTACGGTGACCTGATCGCCAGCCTGGTGGCGGGGCGACCGGGCCGCTTCACCTTCGTCCCCTTCGTCAGCCGTGAAGCGCACAAGGGGGCATTGTCGGGGCGCATACCCGAGGCGATTCGCGATGGGCGGCTCGAGGGCTGGACAGGCGTGCCACTGACGGCTGAAAACGCCCACGCGATGCTGTGCGGCAACCCCGACATGGTGCGCGATACCCAGGCGGTACTCGAGCAGCGTGGAATGCGCCGGCATCGGCGCCGCGAACCGGGCCATTTCACACTCGAGACATATTGGTGAGGTGTTGAGGGCCGGCACGAGCCGGCGCCGACCCGCAGCGGCGGCGCGGTTGCGCCGGTGGCCACGCTGCTGTCTACGACAGCGTCGGGCACTCCGTGACCCGAAACGGCAGCCTCAGGGCACCCGGGGGGCGCGCCTAATGGTCCCGGACGTCGAGCAGTTCGATGTCGAACACGAGCGTCGCGCCGGGCGGAATAACACCGCCCGCACCCCGGCTGCCATAGGCCAGGTCTGACGGGATCACCAATGTCCGCTTGCCCCCGACCCGCATCCCGGCGACGCCTTCGTCCCAGCCGCGGATGACACGGCCACCGCCCAGGGGAAAACTGAACGGAGACTGCCGATCGAGCGAGGAGTCGAATTTGCGGCCCTTTTTATCGGTTGCGGCGGGGTCATAAAGCCACCCGGTGTAGTGAACAACGGCGATTTTGCCCACGACCGCTTCGGCGCCGGTGCCCACGGTAGTATCAATCTTTTGCAGTTGCGTTATCTTGGCATCCATCTTGCTTTGGGATAGGGAAGGCGCGGCCTCTTGGCTTTGCGCAGCGGTGATTCCAGAGGGCGCCAAGGACATGACGGCGACCGCCGACGCCACCGTGATGCAACGGCTGAGGAGAAGAGGAGACGTCATGGCGGAGATCCCGCAGGTGAGCTGGCCGCGGCACGGAACGGGGTCGCACAAGGACATTGTCGTAAATTGCGCGTTTTACGGCGACTTTTGCAGCTTTTGCGTCGCTCACGATTATGGGCTATAAATCATCGATCCGCCAAATTGAGTTGGCGCGCCGCCGCAACCGACCCGTTGGCCATTGAAGGGGACCGGAGCACCGGCTCCCCGTGCGCTGACCGGCTGTAGCTATGAAAGCGATGCTCGGATTTCTGACTCCCCAGGCTAAGGAAGCGGCCGATCCGCTGCAGAGCGCCAAGAGCGCGGCAGCGTGGCTGCGACAGTTGCCGGCGCTCGACGTTATCGGGCGGCAGCAGCAGGTCATCCGCGTGCTCGAGGCGATGCGCAAGGCGCAGTACGCATTCGATCTGAATCGCGTCGCTGCGATCGAATTCGTCGATGCCGCGCTCGGTGCCGACCGGCGCCAACTCATCAAGCAGTACATCGAGAATGTTGAGAGTTCGCCCAAGCTCGCCGACCGCATCTGGCAGGCGTTGTGGGAGATGAGCCAGGCGTTCACGCTCGCCTATCAATCGGCCCTTGAGGCCGCGCTGACGCAGGTGGTCAATGCGCGCTGGAAGGCGACGCTGCCATTGCTGTTCGTGCGTCTGGTGCATTTCCACGGCACCGACGCCAAATTGCGCGTGTTCAAGTACGAGCGATGGATTCCGGCGAAGTGGATGGAGCTACACCAGATTTACCTGCGATCGTGCGAGCTGGGCTGCGATCGACAGGCGATGTCGCTGCCTGCGGCGGGTACCGGCGCGCAGCTGTGGTCTGTCGAGCAGGAGTATCTGTACGTCTTGCTTGTGCACCAGCTCAATACAGGCAATCTCGGTCCGGCCGAGGTGGACTGGGCAAGCTCGCAGCTGCGTGCGTGGAGCCGGCGGCTCGCACTGGAGCAGATTCCGAAATCAGTCGAGGGCTTCTTCATCGATCTCGCAGGTCGCTCCGGGCTCGTCCGGCGCGATGGCAACGATCGTGGGTCGGTGCTGCGCTATGTGGACACCACACCGCTGGCCGAGGCCATGGAGCGCGCGGTGGCCGCGCTGCGCGACGCCGAGGCCACCGATCAGGGGCCGATTGCCGCGATCAACCAGCAGCGCCTGGCGGTTCTGCGCAAGATTCAGCCCGCGCTTTCGCCTTCTTCCCTCTCTGACCTTCGCCGCGACCCGCGGGTCGCGGTCGCCATATCGGCCCGCGTGCGTATCGGCCTATCGCGCATCTGTCGGGACCTGGCGGCAAAGTCCCAGGGTGAGAGCGCGACCGACAGCAGCGGTACCGAGCAGATCGAGGTTTTCCCCGTCGCCGGTGCGCCCCGTGTGCGGCGCAAGCCTCTGGTCGAAGACGATTCGCTTGCCGCGAGTCTGTCGTCGTGGAGCGATCCGATGTGGGAGGTCAAGGACCGCAGCGTCGCCGGTTTGCGCATCGCCGCCACCGGCGGTATCGGCCAGAGCCTCACGCTCGGAGCTTTGGTCGCCGTACGCCAATCCGACGTTGAAGCATGGCTGCTTGGTGTCGTGAGGCGCCTCAACAAGGTTTCCAACGAAGAAGTCGAGGCCGGGGTGAACATCATCGCCGAGCGCATGGTGCCGGTGACGCTGGCGGCAAAGCGCCGGCCAAGCGAGGACATGGGATACGTCATCGACGGAGTGGATTTGTCGACGATGGGCGACCGATTCGAGGGCCTCTATCTACCCCCTCCATCGCGGCCGGACAAACCGCTAGCGATGAAGACGCTCATTATTCCGACCTCCGAATACGTCGAGGGCCGCAACGTGATTCTCACGACGACAAATTCGATCTATACGGTGGCCATGCGACATCTGGTCGAGCAGCGGCCCGATTGGTGCTGGGCGACCATTCAGATCGTCGAGAAGACGCCGCGCGAAAGCTGAGTTCGCCGCAACCTCCGCTTCAATCCAGGGGGCGGAATTTGAGCGTCAAGGTCCTGCGAAACATGTCCGGCGAGTCGGGTCGTGGCAGCGGCGAGGATTTGATGATCGCGCGCTGCACGGCCTCGTCGTAAGCGCGCACGCCGCTCGACTTGGCGAGCTGTACGTCGATGATCTCGCCCGTGGGTAGCTGCACGACGTCGAATACCGCCTCCGGATTGCCCTGGATGTCGGGGGGGACGACCACATTGCCCCTGACTTTGGCCTGGATGCGCCGGATGTAATCGGCGTCCGCTTTGGCCCGTGCCATGTCCGCGGCGGCCTTCTGATCGGCCTGGCGCTCGCGCTCGGCCTGCGCCTGGAGCGCTTGGGCCTCGCGCGCCTGCCGGTCGCGGGCTTCAGCGAGGCGCTTTTCCTGCAGCTTTTTCTCCGCGTCCTGCTTCTCCTTATCCTTGCGGTCGCGCTCAGCCTGTTCCTTCTTTATCCGCTCCTGCTTTTCCTTAAGGGCAATGTCCGGCTTTGGCTGCTCGGCCGGCGGCGGCGGCTTGGGCGGCTCGACGGCAGGCTTGGGCGGCTCGGGCTTCGCTGGCTCGACCGGAGGCGGTACAGGCTTCGGCGGTTCCGGGGGCGGTTTTGCAGGCTCGACCTTTGCCACTGCGGCCGGCGCGTAGAGTTCCACGGTCACCGGCTCGGGCTTTCGGTTCTGCCAGGTGACGCTGAACACCAGGAACAGTACGAAGGCGACATGAACCGCGACGGCGAGAATCGCGGCAATCCACTTGGCTGCGGACTGGGGGGAACGCGCACTCCGCGGGGGCATCGGGCATCAGCTCGATTGCGGACGCAGCAGCAGCCCGACCTTGTGCACGCCCTTTTGCTGCAGGAGATCGAGAACGCGCACGACGTCTTCGTAGCGTACCGCGCGATCGGCCGCAATCACGACCGCCTGATCCGGGTTCCTCGCCTGGCGGTCCTGAATGCGCGTGACCAGCTCATCGGGCGACACGCGAACCGGCGAACTCGCGCCTTCACGCAGCCACAACGACTGATCGTTGCGCAGCGAGATCTCCAGCGGAGCGACCGGTGCGGCAAGCCGGCTGCCGACGCTCGGCAACTCGATCACGCCCGGGTTGATGAGAGGCGCGGTCACCATGAAGATGACCAGCAGCACCAGCATCACGTCGATGTACGGCACGACATTGATCTGGTTGATCGATTTGCGCGGGCGGCGCATCGGCTATCCCTGGCGCTGGAGGATATTTGAAAATTCCTCGATAAACGTCTCGAAGCGGGTCGCAAGTCGATCGACATCATGAGTGTAGCGGTTGTACGCGACGACCGCCGGAATGGCGGCGAAGAGCCCGATAGCCGTGGCGATGAGCGCCTCGGCGATGCCCGGAGCTACCTGCGCCAGTGTCGCTTGGCTCACGTTCTGCAAGCCGCGGAACGCGTTCATGATGCCCCACACGGTACCGAACAGGCCAACGTAGGGAGAAACCGAGCCGATCGTTGCAAGGCCCGAGAGGTTGGATTCGAGCACGTCGATTTCGCGCTGGTACGATGCGCGCATTGCCCGCCGGGCGCTGTCCATCGTCGCCGCCGAGGAGCTGCCCTGGCGGCGGTGCTTGGCATATTCGCGGAAGCCGGAAGAGAAGATGCGCTCCAGTGCCCCGCCACGATTCTGGGTCGCGCGCTGGAACAGTTCGTTCAAGTCGCCGCCTTTCCAGAAATCGTCCTCGAAGCGGTCGGTATCGCGACTGGCACGCTTGAGTGCGAACAGCTTGAGAAAGATCTGCCACCATGACCAAAGCGAGGCCAGAAGCAGCAGCGCCATGACAGCTTGCACGACGACGCTGGCGTGGATCACCATCGCCACGAAAGATAGGTCGGGATGCAGGTTCAAGCTAATGGCCTTTCCAAGAGTCGATTTTCGCGGCGACCGGCGACGGAATGCGCGTCGGTCGCCAGCTCACCGGGTCGAGGCAGGCGAGTGTCACCCGTGCGTCGACCAGTTGTTCACCGCCGCGGAGAACATCTTGTATCGCGGCCAACCGGCTGCGCCCCAGTGTCGCCAATGCGAGGGTGACCTCAAGGGCGTCGTACAGGCGAGCCGGCTGACGGTACGAAATGTCCAGTCGATGGACGACGAACAGAGCGCCGTGGTCGCGTTGCAGGGCGGTCAAGGTGAAGCCGAGCGACGCCAGCCATTCGGTGCGAGCACGCTCGAGGAATTTCAGGTAATTGGCGTAATAAACGACTCCGCCGGCGTCCGTATCCTCGTAGTAAACGCGCACCGGCCAGCGAAAGAGCGCGACGGCCGTCATTCCCGGAAAAGTTCGCCCGCGACCGTGGGAGGAACGAGCCCGAAGTGGTGAAACGATAACGCGGTGGCGATTCGGCCGCGGTTCGTGCGCTGCAGGAAGCCCTGCTGGATCAGAAATGGCTCGAGCACGTCCTCGATCGTATCGCGCTCCTCGCCAATTGCCGCCGAAAGGTTGTCGATGCCGACCGGTCCGCCGCCAAACTTCTCGAGGACGCAGCGCAGCAGCTTGCGATCCATAACGTCCAATCCCGAAGCATCGACGTCGAGCATCGACAGCGCGGCATCGGCGACCTCGCGCGTGATGCGGCCGCCCGCGCGAACCTCAGCATAATCGCGCACGCGGCGCAGCAAGCGGTTGGCGACCCGGGGCGTGCCGCGCGAGCGACGCGCAATCTCGAGGGCGCCGTCGGGCTCGAGCACGATATCGAGCAACCGCGCCGACCGCACGACGATGCGGGTGAGTTCTTCCGGACTGTAGAACTCAAGTCGGGCGACTATGCCGAAGCGATCGCGCAGGGGGTTGGTCAGCATGCCCGCGCGAGTCGTCGCCCCAACCAGTGTAAATGCCGGCAGGTCGAGCTTTACCGATCGCGCCGCCGGGCCTTCGCCGATCATGATGTCAATTTGGTAATCCTCGAGCGCCGGGTAGAGTATCTCCTCGACCACGGGCGGCAGGCGATGGATCTCGTCGATGAACAGCACGTCGTGTGGCTCAAGATTGGTGAGTAGGGCCGCCAGGTCGCCGGCGCGCTCGAGCACCGGGCCCGAGGTCTGGCGCAGGTTTACTCCCAGCTCGTGCGCAATGATGTGCGACAGCGTCGTCTTGCCCAGGCCAGGTGGTCCGAACAGAAGCACGTGATCGAGTGCCTCCTTGCGCTTCCTGGCCGCCTCGATGAAGATTGCCAGCTGCCCGCGAATCTTTTCCTGGCCGACGTACTCGTCGAGCGCGCGCGGTCGCAGCGTGCGTTCCAGCACCTCTTCCTGGGGACTGGTGGGCGCCGCGGCAATCAGGCGTTCGGTTTCGATCATCTGGGCGTCTGCATCACGCCTTGGCGAGGACCTTCAGCGCCTGCCTAATCCCGTCGGCGACCGCGACGCCGTCGGGTAGCTGCTTCACCGCATGCACGGCTTCCTTGTCGCTGTAGCCCAGCGCGATGAGTGCATGGAGCACGTCGGCAGAGACTGGCGGGGCGCGGTGAACGCCGATCGCGGACGCCACCTCGACACCGAGCTTGTCCTTGAGCTCCAGCAGCAGCCGCTCCGCCGTCTTCTTGCCGATGCCGGGAATCCGGGTGAGCAATCCCGAGTCCTGCATGGTGACAGCCTGGGCCAGTTCGGCAACAGACAAACCCGAAAGCACCGACAATGCAGTCCGCGCACCGATACCGCTGATCCGGATGAGCTGCCGGAACGCGCGCCGCTCGGTCTCCGAACCGAAGCCGAACAGCAGATGCGCGTCCTCGCGCACAACCAGATGAGTGAACAGCGTGAGCTGTTCGCCGAGGCTTGGAAGATTGTAGAAGGTGCTCATCGGCACGTCGACTTCATACGCGACGCCCTGCACATCGAGCAGGATTTGCGGCGGGTTCTTCTCGACGAGCGTTCCGGAGAGACGGCCGATCATGAGCGCATGGCGGGCGACGAAGCGGCATTATCGCATGGTCCGCTGTCCGCTTGGACCCGCAACGCGTGGCCAAGCCGCGATTGCCCACCCGGCGCCGCGCCGTGCGCTGCTACAGAATCCGCCCGCGGCGCACGCGATAGCCTTTGCGCCGGAGACCCTGGAGGCCTTCCCCGCCGTGCGCGTGACAGATTGCGCAGGCAAGCGCATCGGCGGCGTCCGCGGAGGGCGCGAACGATAGTGAAAGGAGTCGCCGTACCATTTCCTGTACCTGCTCCTTTGCCGCCTTGCCGTGGCCGACGACCGCTTGCTTGATCTGCAGCGCGGTATATTCGGCAACCGGGAGATCGGCGAGCACCGCTGCGGAAATTGCCGCGCCCCGGGCCTGACCCAGCAGCAGGGTCGATTGCGGATTTACGTTGACAAACACCTTTTCGACCGCGACTTCGGTTGGTTGGTGCTGGGCGATCACGCTCCCGATATCACGCAGGATCGTATTCAGCCGCTCTGGCAGCTCGCCGCCAGTGTTGCGAATGCAGCCACTGGCAACGTAATGCAACCGGCCGCCGGAGGAGACGATCAGGCCAAACCCCGTAATCCGAAGACCGGGATCGATGCCGAGGATGCGTCGCGCAGCGACGGTCAATGCCGCTACGCCTCTTCGATGACTGCGGTCGTGTACACGTTCTGGACGTCGTCAAGCGCCTCGAGGGCGTCGAGCAGCTTCTGCATGCGCACACCATCGTCGCCGTGGACGACGATCTCGGTCGTTGGTTTCATCGTAACTTCTGCAAGCTCGGGTTTGAAGCCGGCTTTGCCCAGCGCCGTCTTCACCGCGACCAAGTCGTGCGGCGCCGTGACCACCTCGATCGAGCCGTCATCATGATTCACGATGTCTTCAGCACCGACGTCGAGTGCGGCTTCCATCAACCGGTTCTCGTCCGTGCCGGGAGCAAACACGATCTGGCCGCAATGCTTGAACAGGAAGGCGACCGAACCATCCGTCCCCAGGTTGCCGCCGTGCTTGGCGAAAGCATGCCGGACATCGGCGACGGTTCGCGTGCGATTGTCGGACAGGCAGTCGACGATTACCGCGGCCCCGTTGATCCCGTAACCCTCGTAGCGGATTTCCTCGTAGTTGACGCCCTCCTGCGCCCCGGCACCCCGCTTGGCCGCGCGCTCAATCGTGTCCTTCGGCATGTTGTTGTCCATCGCCTTGTCGACGGCAAGCCGCAGACGCGGATTGCTCGACGCGTCCCCGCCGCCCAGCTTGGAGGCGACAGTTATTTCGCGGATCAGGCGGCTGAATATCTTGCCGCGCTTGGCGTCGGTTGCCGCTTTTCGATGCTTGATGTTCGCCCACTTGCTGTGGCCGGCCATGGGTGATACGCGTTCGATTTGGGATGATGCGATTATACGCGCCGCGACCAAACCGGCGGCACTGCGACTCGGCACAGTCGCGGCCGAAATCGAGCGAAACCACGCGCAGCCTAGATCAAGCCTTGCTGCTTGAGAAACTGGGCGAGGACTTTGAGTCGAATTTCGCTGTCGTTGATCTCGAGCATGCTCTGCTTGATCGGTAGCGGCAACGGCAGAACCTCGGCGAGGCGATAGCCGACCCACGACGCGTCGGCGAAGGCGTGCTCTGCGGGAAAGTTCTCTTTGCCGACGCGGTTGATCAGCAGTTCGAGGAAGGCCACAAGGCGGTTGAACGTGTTCGGCATCTCGACGGCGGGTTCGGGCGCGAGATCAGTCACTTGGCCGACGATGAGCCCGTCATCGGCAACACGGTGCGCCTGCACGTGGAACCGCGTCGCGCCTTCGGTTCGCAAATGCAAAATGCCGAGTTGCGGCATATCCCACGAAGTAATGCGCGCGAGCGTGCCGATCGCGGCGAACTCGAGGTTGGCTGCCACCCTTTCCGGAGTTGGGACTTCTTCGCCCTGCGTGAGTAGGCATACGCCGAAGGGTTTGTTGTCGGTGAGGCAAGACTTGGTCATCGTAATGTAGCGCTGTTCGAAGACCTTGATGGGCAGCACGCCGCCAGGAAAAAGCACGGTCTTTAGAGGGAACAGCGGCAGCGCATGCGGCTCCCGCGACGAGGCGCCGCGCAAGAACGAGATCATGGGGAGCAGGTTTTACGTGCGCTCGACCGTGGGTGGCGGGGCGCGCAGGCCGCCCCAGCGCGGCCCCAGCGTGTGCGCGACCCCCAGCTGATCGAGGATGCGGGCGACGATGAAATCGACGAGGTCGCCTATCGTCTCCGGCCGACCATAGAATCCAGGCGCCGGCGGAAGGATTACAGCGCCGGCGCGGGCGAGCTTGAGGAGGATCTCGAGGTGGATCGCCGATAGGGGCGTCTCGCGTGGCACCAGCACCAGCGGCTTGCGTTCCTTCAGCATCACGTCGCCCGCGCGTTCAATCAAATTGTCGGCCAGCCCGGCCGCGAGAGCGCCCGCGGTGCCCATGCTGCAGGGGCAAATCGCCATCGCGTCCGCGGGGCTCGATCCCGACGCGATGGGCGAGAGCCAGTCCTCCCGGCCGAATAGCGTTAACTGTCCCGGCTGCGCGCGATAGCGCTCGGCGAAGAACGTCGCTGCCGCGTGCGGCTGCGTAGGCAGCGTCAACTCCAGCTCCTGACGGGCCACAACCTGCGCGGCAGGCGAATAGACGAGGTACACGCGGGTGTCCGTCGCCAGCAGGCTCTCGAGCAGGCGCAGGCCGTATTGCAGGCCCGAAGCACCGGTAAAGGCGACCGTGACAGTGCGCGCGTAAGTCATCGGGCCATTGTAGCGCAGGGCGGTTGAGCGCAGCCCGAGCCGCGGACCTCCAGGCTCATCCGGCGAGCTCCCGATGCCGGGTCAACACCTGGTATCGGCCAGCGAACGCCTTGGCTAGCCGCTCGGCCAGATACACCGACCGATGCTGCCCGCCGGTGCAGCCGACCGCAACCGTCAGGTAGTTACGGTTGTCGCGCGCATAATCGGGCAGCCAGCTCGCCACGAAATGGTAGATGTCTGCATACATGCGTTCGACCTCAGGCTGGCTCTCAAGATAGGCCACGACCGCCAAATCTCGCCCGCTGAGGGTGGCGAGCGCAGCCTCGTAATGGGGATTCGGCAGGCACCGCACATCGAACACGAGGTCGGCGTCGAGAGGGACGCCGTGCTTGTACCCGAATGACTGAAATAGCAGCGTCAGTTTCGACGGATCGACGCTGATGAAGTCCTTGATCCAGGAGCGCAACGCCGCGGCCGATTGCTCGCTGGTGTCGACACTATAGCCGCGCGTGCGTACGTCGGCGAGCAGACCGCGCTCAAACTCGATCGCTTCGGTGAGGGTGCGATCGTTTCCGGAAAACGGGTGCCGGCGGCGCGTCTCGGAGAAGCGCTTGACCAGCGTATCGGTCTTCGCATCGAGGTACAGGAAGCGCACGGTCCAGGCTTCGGCGCGGGCGGCTTCGAGCGCATCGGGCAGGCCGGCGAGACGGGGGTCGGTCTTGACGTCGAGCGCGACCGCGACGCGGTCGATCCGGACGGCCTTGAGGTGCGCGAGCAAGCCGCCCAGCTGGGCCAGGGGCAGATTCGATACGGCGTAATAGCCGCTGTCCTCGAGTGCCGCGAGCGCAACGCTTTTGCCCGAGCCGGAAACACCACCAATCAGCAGGAGATCCATCGCGATGCCACGGTCTCAGCCCCCGTCTTCCATCAGCTTCTGTTGCCTTTCTATGAGTTCCTTGGTGCTGTCGATGCCGCGCTGGTTGAGCACAAAATTGCGTACCGCCGCCTCGACCAGCACGGCGAGGTTACGGCCGGCCGCAACGGGAATTGTCACCTTCCGAATCGGTACGCCGAGAATTTCCTGGTAAGTTGCATCGACCTGCAGCCGGTCGAGCTCGGAGAATTGCTCGTTACTGTGATCTTCGAGATTGACCATCAGCTTGAGCAGCTTTCGCGGCCGCACCGCCGTCTCCCCGAATATGGTACGGATGTTGAGCACGCCAATGCCGCGCACCTCAAGAAAATCCTTGAGTATCGGTGGACAGCGCCCCTCGATTGTGTCGGGTGAAATGCGGAACAGCTCGACTATGTCGTCGGCGACCAGCCCGTTGCCGCGGGAGATCAATTCCAGGGCGAGCTCACTCTTGCCGATGGCCGAAGCTCCCGTGATCAGCACACCCATTTCGAGCACATCGAGGAACACCCCGTGAAGCGTCGTCGATTCGGCGAGCACTCGCGACAGGTAGAGCCGGATCAGGTCCACGATGTGTGGCGACGGCTGTGGCGAGGTCATCAATGCGATGTGGTGCCGGTCGCACTCGTCCAGGAGATGCGCCGGAACGTCCTCGCCGTTGGCGACGATGATCGCCGCCAATTCGGTCGTGAACAGCCTGCCGATCGAGCTTTGCAGGGCGTCTTCCGGCAGGCCGCGGAGATAGGCCGCCTCCGCAGCGCCGATGATCTGCACGCGGAAGGGGTGGATGAAGTTCATATGACCGACTTGGCCGATAGTCGGCTTGAGCCCCGTTTCGCCTGTCAGAACGCGATTGCCGCCCTGCCGCCCGACGAGCCAGCTGAGTCCCAGACGTTGCTGATTTTCCGCGTACAGCTGGTCAATGCTGACCTGCCGCATTGCACCGCCTTCGCTCACGACGCAGACTCCCAGGTGGAAAAGAGACGGTGCAGGCTGCTGGCATCGCTGGCGGCCGCAAGCTGGTCACGGAAGCCACGTTCGCTGAACATCTCGGCGAGCTCCGACAGAAGCTGCAAGTGCTCTTCGGTCGCGTGTTCCGGCACGAGCAGCACGAAGATCTGTCCGACCGGCTTGCCGTCGGGCGCGTCGAAGGGGATGGGCTGGCGTGGCCGCACGAACGCGCCCAGCGCGTGTGTAAGGCCCTTGATCCGGCCATGCGGGATCGCGATACCCTGGCCGAGACCCGTCGAACCCAGTTTCTCGCGTGCAAACAGGCTGTCGAATACGACTGAACGCGCGATCTGCGCCTGGTCCTCGAATAGCTGGCCGACCTGCTCGAACAGCCGCTTTTTGCTCGTTGCCTCGAGGTCGAGCAGGATGTTCGCTTCAGGGAGCAGTTGCGCGATCTGGTTCAAGAGTGGGTCCGGGCCCGAAAAACACAGCGGCGGGCGGTCAGGTTCTGACGCGGCCCGCCGGCAAGATGGCGCAGGATCATACGCTACTTCAAAGGCTTCCTCCGGCGCGCTGCGGGTGCGGCGACCCGCTTCACCGGTGTCATATCGTGGCGATGACCGTTGCGTTTCTCCTTGTGTTTGAGCACCTGGCGATCGAGCTTGTCCGCAAGCGCATCGATGGCGGCGTACATGTCAGGCTCGACGCACTCGGCGTGAATGTCCTTACCGCGCACATGCAGATTGGCCGTTACTTGCTGCCGGAGTTTGTCGACCGAAAGCACGACGTTGACGTCGATTACGTGGTCGAAGTGACGCGTCAGCCGCACCAGCTTTACGGTCACGTAGTCGCGGATCGCTGGCGTGATCTCAAGGTGATGACCGGTCAGATTGAGATTCATCCGGGCCTCCTGCTGATCGACTCGATGCGCACCGTGCGGATCATACGGCCTTCCTCACGTTGACGGGGGGAATCTGCAGCGCTTCACGATACTTGGCGATTGTCCGCCTGGCGACAAGGATGCCCTGGTCGCCGAGGAGGTCGGCGATTCGGCTATCGGTCAGTGGCGCCTTGGGGTCCTCCGCGCCAATGAGCTGCTTGATCAGCGCTCGAATGGCGGTCGCCGAAGCCGCGCCGCCGGTGTCGGTCGCCACGTGGCTGCCGAAAAAGTACTTGAGTTCATAGGTCCCGCGCGGGGTCAGCATGTACTTCTGCGTTGTCACGCGCGAGATCGTCGATTCGTGCAGGCTGAGGATCTCTGCGATCTCGCGCAGCACCATCGGCCGCATCGCCACCTCGCCGTGTTCGAAGAAATGGCGCTGTCGATCGACGATTGCCTGTGATACGCGCAGGATCGTCTCGAACCGCTGCTGGACGTTTCGGATCAGCCATTTCGCTTCCTGCAGTTGCGCAGCCAGTTGCTGATTCGAGGCCTCGCGGTTGCGGGTGAGAATGTCGGCGTAGATGCGGTTTAGCCGCAGCTTCGGCATCGCCGCCTCATTGAGGGCAGCGATCCAGCGCCCCCGCAGTTTGCGTACGACCACGTCCGGGATCACATAGTTCGCCTCGGTCTTGGAAAAGCCGGCACCGGGGCGCGGGTTCAGGCTGGTAATGAGCGTGCGCACGCAGCGCAGGCACGCGTCGTCGGCGTGTAGCAGGCGCTTGAGCTTGCCAAAATCGCGCGCGGCAAGGAGTGGCAGGTGGTGCTGCACCAGCTTCAACGCGTCCCCGCGAAACGGCGTCGATTCAGGTAGCGCCTTGAGCTGCAGCGACAGGCATTCGGCGGCGTCACGAGCGCCGACGCCGGCGGGCTCCATGTTCTGCAGGTGCTTTAGCGCAATTGACAGTTCGTCGGCCTCGAGTTCGATTTCATCCGGAAAGAGCTCGAGCAACTCCTCGAGCGACGTCGTCAGATAGCCATCCTCGTCGAGCGCGTCGATCAGCGCCGCGACGATCTGCCGGTCACGCAGCGGAAGATTGAGTAGCGCGAGCTGCGAGTTCAGGTGATCGCGCAGCGAGCTGGTCGCGACCTGTTGCGGCAAAAATGCATCGTCGTCGTCATCGCTGCCGCCGGTGGACGCGCCCCAGTCGCTGTCACGCGACCCGACCAGGGGGTCGGCGGCGTCCGGCGCGGCGTCGTCAGCACCCTCTCCCGGCTTGTCGGTGGACGGCGTTGCGACGGTCGTGCTGAACTCGCGTGGCGGGCCCGCGGGCTCCTCTTCATCGGCCTTCTCGAGCAGCGGGTTTTCCTGCAGCAGCCGCTCGACTTCGGCGTTCAGCTCCAATGTGGATAGCTGCAGCAGGCGGATCGACTGCTGCAATTGCGGCGTCAGCGTGAGATGCTGGCTTAACTTAAGTTGTAGCGTCGGCTTCATGGACGCGTCGCTTCAAAGCCGGAAGTGCTCCCCGAGGTAGACCTTCCGAACGCTTTCATTATAAACAATTTCATCCGGCGTCCCCGAGGCCAGCACACGCCCCTCGCTGATGATATAGGCGCGGTCGCAGATGCCCAACGTCTCGCGCACGTTATGATCGGTAATCATAACTCCGATGTCGCGTTCCTTGAGGAAGCCGATGATTTTCTGGATGTCCAGCACCGCGATGGGATCGATGCCCGCGAAGGGCTCATCGAGCAGGATGAAGCGCGGCCGCGTCGCCAGCGCGCGCGCGATCTCCACCCGGCGGCGCTCGCCCCCGGAGAGGCTGAGGGCCGGCGCATCGCGAAGATGCGAGATCGACAGATCCTCCAGCAAGGCGTCGAGCCGATTGGCGATTTCGTCGGCGTCGATGCCCTGCAGCTCGAGTATCGCCTGCACGTTGTCGCCGACCGTCAGCTTGCGGAAAATGGATGCTTCCTGCGGCAAATACGAAAGGCCCAGTCGAGCGCGGGCATGGATAGGCATTCGCGTGAGGTCGTCACCGTCGAGCTCGATCTTGCCGCCGTCTGCAGCGACCAGGCCTACGATCATGTAGAAGCACGTCGTCTTGCCAGCGCCGTTGGGTCCGAGCAGCCCGATCACTTCGCCACTGGCGACAGCGAGGGAAACGTCGTGGACGACGATCCGGGATTTGTAGCGCTTGTTCAGCGCGACGACGGACAGGGTGCTCATCGCGCTGCGCGCAGCTCGACCATCACTTGGCCGGCTCCGTCGACAGCTCGCCCTCAGGCTTGAGCGACACCGGGGCATCGGGCTTGGGCGCAGCGGCCGGTGCCTTGCCGTCCTTGGGCTGCGGTTGGAAGACGCCACGCACACGCGCACCGAGCGGCGGCTCGCCGGCCTCCGCGGGCCGGCTGTCCGCTCGACCCTCCGCCTTGAACAATTCGGTATTGGCGTTGTACGAGATGTAGTTGCTTCGGATCTCGTCGGTTCCCTGACGCAGCATTGCCTGGTCGAACAGTTCGAGCAAGCGCTTCTGGCCATCGTATTCGGCGCGTTGCGCAACGCCTTCGTAGTATTCGTCGACGTTGTCGCGCTTTTCGCGGAAGGTGATCGGGTTGCCGTACGCAGTCGCCGACACCGAGTTGTCGGGATTCTGATGAAAGATGATCTTGTCGGCGTGGATCGTCAGCGTGCCCTGCGTGAGAATCACGTTGCCCTGGAGCGTGCCGACCTTGGTCTGATAGTTGACGTCTCCGGTGTCGGCCTGATAGTTGATCGGCTTGTCGCGATCCGCCTTTTCCGCCGCCGCTGGAAACGGGGCAACGACGCCGAGCACGGCGGTGACGGCGAGGCCTAGGCAGTGCAGCAGCGCGCGATTCATCGGGAGATCGTCTGCGGCTGTATTTGGCCGCTGACGTGTGAGCCGAACTTGGCGATCTTGGTCTTGTTGTCGAGCTCCAGCCCAATTGCGTTGATCGTGCCGCGCGGATCGGTGATGGTAACCGCGCGGTCGGTAACAATGCGATCTGCGTTAGGAAGGACGTGCAGAAAGTCACTGGTCACCGTTATCGGACCGTCGGGCCTCTCATTCTCTGTCGCGGCGGCTTCCCGGACCGCCTTGACGTGGCCTTCAAAGTAAACGTTCTCGCGATTCCCAGTGATCATCGCGTGATCGGCGGTCACGTCGATACGCGGCTTGCCCGGATCGGTAAAGGTAAGCGCCGGCGCATCGAATACGGTCGAATCGTCATCCGGAAAATGCTCGGCGCGGTTGGCAACCAGCTCTTGCCGGACGTGGCCGTCGTGGTCGAGATTCACTGCCTTGAACGTCTCCACAAAAACATCGGGGTCGTGCCGTGTAGACCCGTCGAAAACCGGGCCGGCGAGGCGTACTTGTGTGTTGAGCCAGTAGGTCAGGCCAGCCAAAGAGCCGAGGAGCAGCACCGGGGACCAGCTGATGAGACGATCGAGCCACACCTGCGGGCGCGAGCTCACAGCCGCCTCAACCTCGGATTGGACACCAGCGTCGGCTCGTCGCAATAGGTGCGCATCAGGTCTTTGAGCTTGCCCTGGGCGTCCAGAATCATCTCGGCGAGCTCGCGCACTGCGCCGGCGCCGCCCTCGGTGCGCGTCACATAGTGCGCGCGCCGCTGGAGCAATTCCGGCGCATGCGGTACTGTCGCGCCCAGGCCGCAACGCGCGATCACCGCCAGATCGGGCAGGTCGTCGCCGATATGCGCGCACTCTTCCGGATCGAGACCGAGCTCGCCACGCAGCCTGTCCCACGGGACGAGCTTGTTGTCCGCGCCCTGGATTACGCGGGCGATCCCGAGTGTGCGCGCACGGTGCGCCACGGCGGGTGTCTTGCTGCCGGTGATCCAAGCGACGGCTACACCTGAGCGCTCGAGCCACTTCATTCCCAAGCCGTCGAGGCACGAGTACGCCTTGAGCTCGCGGCCATCTTCGGCAACGAAGATCCGACCGTCGGTCAGCACGCCGTCGACATCGCAGGACAGAAGCCGGATGCGGCGCGCACGGGCGATGAGGGCGGCTGCCGGCATCACACCACCCGGGCGCGGAAAAGATCGTGCAGATGCAGCGCGCCGAGCAGACGACCTTCGCCATCGATGACAAGCAGCTGCGTCACCTTCGGGGCGGCTTCCATCAGTTCTACGCAATCGATCGCAAGCCGGTCAGGACCGATACTGCGCGGCCGGCGCGTCATCAACTCTGCGACGCGCATGGCGTGGAAGTCGCCGGCACGGGCAAGACAGCGCCGCAGGTCGCCGTCGGTGAAGATGCCTTCGACACGGCGCTCCGAATCGATCACGGCGGTCATTCCCATGCCCTTGCCGCTCATCTCGACGACGGCGTCGGCGAGCGTGGCGGGCAGCGGCACGGCGGGGACGTCGGCGCCGCTGCGCATCACGTCGCGCACGCGGGTCAGGAGCCGCCGGCCGAGCGATCCGCCAGGATGCGCACGTGCGAAATCCTCGACCGAAAAACCACGCGCATCGAGGAGCGTCAATGCCAGCGCGTCGCCGAGTGCCAGCGCAGCGGTCGTGCTTGCGGTGGGAGCTAGGCCCAGTGGGCAAGCCTCGGCGTCGACGCTTGCGTCGAGATGCACGTCCGCGCCCTGCGCCAGCGAAGATTGTTCGTTGCCCGTGAGCGCAATGAGCTGCGCACCCTGGCGCTTGAGGTGTGGCAGCAGCGACACAAGCTCGTCGGTCTCGCCGGAATTTGAAAGCAGCAGCACGACGTCATCGGCCGTGATCATGCCCAGGTCGCCGTGACTCGCCTCGGCGGCGTGAACAAAGAACGCGGGTGTGCCGGTGGACGCCAGCGTCGCTGCGATTTTGCGCGCGATGTGTCCCGACTTGCCGATGCCGGTGACGACCACCCGCCCGCGGCACTCGAACAGCGTGCGCGCGGCAGCGAGAAACGGCGATCCAAGGCGCGCGGCCAGCGCCGTGATGGCATTAGCCTCGGTCGCGAGAACGTCGCGACCGAGCTCGAGCGCACGCTTCGGGTCAACTCCAAGCGGTGCGGTCGGGGGCGCTGCAATCGTCGCCGGCATGCGGGAAAGTATACCGGAACGCCTCTGCGGCGGGCCCCGGGCGCTGTGCTACATTGGACTCATGTCGCACACGCTGCAGCTGATCCTGCTGCTCCTCGCCGCGGCAGTGGTCGCCCTTATCATTTGCCGGCTCGTACGGTTGCCGCCGATCCTCGGGTACCTCGGCGTGGGCATTGCCGTCGGCCCCCACGCGCTCGGCTGGGTGCCCGACAACGCCGATGTCAGGGGCTTGGCCGAGTTCGGCATCGTCTTCCTGATGTTCTCGATTGGGCTCGAATTCAGCTTGTCGCAGCTCAAGGCAATGCGTCGGGCGGTATTTGGCCTCGGCTTGGCGCAGGTCGGGATCACCACCCTGCTGGCAATGCTCGCCCTGCACCTGCTGGGCGACCGCTGGTTGGTGGGATTCACCCTCGGGGGCGCGCTTGCAATGAGCTCGACCGCGATCGTATCCAAGATGCTCGCCGAGCGGATGGAGCTCAATTCGGCGCATGGTCGCGACGTCATGGGAATCCTGCTCTTTCAGGATCTCGCAGTGGTGGCTTTCCTGATTGCGATTCCCACCCTTACGGCGGGAGCCGCCGATCAGTGGCGCGCGCTGCCACTCGCGGTGGGCAAGGCCGCGATCGCGTTGGCGACAATTCTGGTATTCGGACAAACGCCGATGCGCGCCTGGTTCCACGTCATAGCGCGGCAGCGCTCGTCCGAGCTTTTCATGCTCAACGTGCTGTTGGTGACATTGGGTCTTGCGGCACTGACTGAGATCGCCGGCCTGTCATTCGCTCTGGGCGCGTTTCTCGCCGGCATGCTCATCGCCGAGACCGAATACCGATATCAGGTGGAGGAGGACATCAAGCCGTTCCGCGACGTCTTGCTCGGTCTGTTCTTCGTCACGGTTGGCATGTATCTCGATCTGCAGCAAGTGGGCGCCAACCTTGGCTGGGTACTCCTGCTGCTCGTCGTTCCGGTGCTGTCCAAACTCGTCCTCGTGGTTATTCTCGCACGCATCTTCCGCGCGCCGCTGGGTGTGGCGCTGCGGATCGGCTTCTATCTGGCGCAGGCAGGCGAATTCGCGATCGTCATGCTTGCCGTCGCGGTTGATCTGGCGATCGTGGAGCAGAGATTTGCGCAGCTTATCGTGGCGGCGATGGTGCTGTCGATGCTGGCCGCGCCGCTGTTGATCCAGTTCGCGGAGCCGCTGGCGCGCCGCTTGTCGGCCAACGATTGGCTCGCCCGCGCGGCGCAAGTAACGCAGATTGCAGCCCGGTCGATGGCGCGGCAGGAGCACGTGATCATCTGCGGCTTCGGCCGCAGCGGCCAGAATCTGGCGAGGTTGCTCGACAAGGAGGAGATCCCGTTCATCGCCCTTGAGGCCGACCCGCAACGGGTGCGTGAGGCCGCGGCGGATGGCACCAGCGTCGTGTATGGTGACGCCGGCCGGCGCGAGACCCTCATAGCAGCCGGCTTGCCCAAGGCAAGGGCGATTGCGGTGACCTTCGCCGATATCGCGACCGCGCTCAAGATCCTGCACCACGTCCAGCAACTGCGGCATGAGCTGCCGGTGATTGTGCGCACGGTCGACGACGCCGAGCTCGACCGCCTGACCAGGGCCGGAGCCACGGAGGTTGTGCCGGAATTGCTCGAAGGCAGCCTGATGCTCGCCTCGCATCTGCTCCTGTTGCTGGGTGTCCCGCTGAACCGCGTCCTGGCGCGGATTCGCGCCATTCGCGAGGAGCGCTACAGCCTTTTTCGGGGATTCTTCCACGGTGCGACCGATGCGGCTGACGCTGCCGAAAACCTGCAGCCACGCCTGCATTCGGTGCTGCTTACCGAACGCTCGGCCGCCATTGGACACACGCTCGCGGACTTCGATCTCAAGGGCTTGGTCGAGGTCACCGGCGTTCGCCGGCGCGGCATGCGCTCCATGGTGCCGGAGAGCGATTACCGCTTCGAGGCCGGCGATGTCGTCGTGCTGCTCGGCCGGCCTGAGGACCTGGTCATCGTCGAGCGCCGCCTGTTGCGCCGTTGAGATCCTGCAGCAGACGTTTTTCTTCCCACCTGTCATTGTGGCGCTGTGGTCAACCCGCTACAATCAACATCCCGATTTGCCACCCTAGCACGCTCCCCCAAAGCATGTCGCTTCCGGCGAACCCGCCAACGCCGCAATTTACCGCTTCGGTTCCGGCCCCTCGCATCAATCCGTCTGCCGCGGCGGTCGAGTTGGTCAACGTATCGTTCGCGTACGATGTCCGGCCCGTCCTCCAGGGGATCACGATGACGGTACCGCGCGGCAAGATCGTCGCGATCATGGGGGGAAGCGGATGCGGCAAGACGACCATGCTGCGCCTGATCGGTGGCCAGTTGCGACCGCAATCGGGGCAGGTGCGGGTTGGCGGCGTGTCCGTACCGGATCTCCCGCCCAGCGGACTTTACGAGTTACGGCGCAGGTTCGGCATGCTGTTCCAGTTCGGCGCGCTGTTCACCGATATGTCGGTGTTCGAGAACATCGCGTTTCCCATGCGCGAGCACACCGCGCTGCCGGAGGAGCTGGTTCGCGATCTGGTTCTGATGAAGCTCCATGCCGTCGGCCTGCGCGGCGCCGCCCAGCTGATGCCAGCCGAGCTCTCAGGAGGCATGGCGCGCCGCGTCGCGTTGGCGCGTGCGATCGCGCTCGATCCGTTGCTGGTCCTGTACGACGAACCCTTTGCCGGGCTCGATCCGATCTCGCTTGGCGTTATCGGCCAGTTGATCCGGCGGCTCAATGATGCGTTGTCGATCACTTCGATCGTCGTCACCCATGATGTATACGAGTCGCTGAAGATGGTCGATTATCTGTATTTCGTCTCCGACGGGCGGATCGTTGCTTCCGGTACCCCGGACGAGGTGCATGCATCGAGCGATCCGTTCGTGCGACAGTTCGTCGACGGGGCGCCGGACGGGCCGGTACCGTTTCACTACCCGGCTCCGGCCTATCGCGAGGAGCTTTTCGCCCGTGTCGGCTGAACTCGCTGCCGGAATTGCGCAATGGTTGCGTCGCCTCGGCGCTGCGGTTACCGGGGCGGTGGCACAGCTTGGTTTCGCCGCCCGGTTCCTTGTCGCCGTGCTGTGGCATACGCCGCAGGCATTCCGACGCATCCACTTGACCCTGCGCGAGATCTACTTCACTGGCGTGCTGTCACTGGTGATCATCCTCATGTCGGGTCTCTTCGTCGGCATGGTACTGTCGCTGCAGGGCTACGAGACGCTCAAGCGCTACGGCGCCGACGAGCAACTAGGGATCCTGGTCGCCCTGGCGCTGGTGCGCGAATTGGGACCGGTGATATCGGGACTGCTGTTCGCAAGCCGCGCGGGGTCGGCGATCACCGCCGAAATCGGGCTCATGAAGACGACGGAGCAACTCGCCGCGATGGAGATGATGGCCGTGGACCCGCTGGCTAGGGTAGTCGCGCCGCGGTTCTGGGGTGGCGTGATCTCGATGCCGCTGCTGGCCGCGCTCTTCTCGGCAGCCGGCATTTTCGGCGGCTACCTCGTGGGCGTGCGGCTGATCGGAATCGACGCGGGCGCCTTCTGGGGACAAATGCAGGCGGGAGTCGATGTCTGGCCCGATGTGACCAACGGCGTAATCAAGAGTGTTGTCTTCGGCGCCGCCGTGTCGTTGATCTCGGTTTTCGAGGGCTACAACGCCAAGCCGACGGCGGAAGGGGTCGCTAGCGCGACCACGCGGACGGTTGTCATATCGTCGCTGGCAATCCTCGCTCTGGATTTCGTGATGACCGTGTTCATGTTCCGGGGGGCCAACTCCGTATGAACCGCGCGGCCATCGACCTCTGGGTCGGTATTTTCGTGGCTCTTGGATTCGGGGCGATCCTGTTCCTCGCGCTCAAGGTGGGCAACTTGCTCACGCTCGATCGCACGCCGGGATACCGTCTCGAGGCGAGTTTCGACAATATCGGCGGCCTCAAACTGCGTGCGCCAGTCAAGGCCGCCGGCGTCGTTGTGGGACGCGTCGAAGGTGTGCAACTGGATACGAAGACCTACGAGGCGGTGGTAACTCTGCGCATTGACCGCGAATACCAGTTCAGCAAGGACACCATCGCGGCAATCAACACTTCCGGGCTCCTTGGCGAGGTTTACGTTGCACTCGATGCCGGCGGTGATCCTGTGATGCTCAAGGACGGCGAGCGCATAGCCAAGACACAGTCGGCGGTCGTGATTGAAAAACTGATCAGCCAGTTCCTGTTCGATAAGGCATCCAGTCCGAGAGGCGGTACCTTGGGGGACGCCGAACCGGCCAAGGCGGCCGACAAAGCCACAGAAGGAGCCAAAAAATGAGGTGCGCCCCGTTGCGGTTCCCCCGTGCCGCCCTGGCGTTTGCTGGCGCGACGACCCTGTTCGCGGGCTGCGCGGCCGGGCCGACCAAGGAAGACCCGCTGGAGCCCTGGAACCGTCAGATGTATGCGGTGCATCAAGTCATCGACGGCAATTTCATCAAGCCGGTGGCCGAGGCGTATGTCAAGGTGGTGCCGGAGGTGATCCGGACCGGCGTGTCGAATTTTTCCGGCAACATTGACGACCTGTTTACCGGTATCAACAATGTGCTGGAAGGCAACGGCCAGCAAGCCGGCGACGACTTCGGTCGCGTGCTGCTCAATTCGACGTTCGGGCTCCTGGGCGTCATGGACCTGGGGTCGATGATGGGAATCCACAAGGACCACAAGGATTTCGGCATCACGTTCGGCAAGTGGGGTGTCCCGCCTGGGCCCTATCTTTTCATCCCGCTTTTCGGGCCGACAACGGTGCGTGATGGAACCGGCACACTGGTCCGATTGTTCATCGGCCCGGTCGGATACATCCCTGACGTGCCGCTGCGCAACTCGATCTACGGCGTGGGATACGTCGACCTCCGTGCCGACGCGCTGGGCGCCGAATCGGTACTGGATACCGCCGCGCTTGATCGCTATCGGTTCCTGCGCAACGCCTATCTGAAGAACCGCCAGTATCAGATCTATGACGGCAAGCCGCCACCGGAGGAAGAAGACGACGAAGCGGCTCCCGCGGGCGGAGCGACCGTGCCGGCCCCGACCAAGTGAGAACACCCATGTTTCGAACCGTTGCATCAGCTCTGCTGCTCGTACTGGGCACGACCGCCGCGCTGGCGCAGGAAGGACCGGACGCGTTGGTCAAGCGAGTGGCGGAAGACACACTGAGCGCGATTCGTTCCGACAAGGACCTGCAGGCGGGCGATCCAGCGAAGGTCAAGCAATTGATCGAATCGAAGCTTGTGCCCCACTTCGACACGGTGCGCATGACCGCGCTCGCAATGGGCCGAAACTGGCGCTCGGCAACGCCGGAGCAGCAGAAACAGCTTACCGAGCAGTTCCAGACGCTGCTCATTCGGACCTATTCCAACGCACTGACCAACTATCGTGACAACACGATGAACTACAAGCCGCTGCGCATGAATCCGGGCGACACCGACGTCGTGGTGCGCACCGAAGTGACGCGACCCGGTCAAGCAGCGGTGCAGATCGACTACAGCATGGAAAAGACGGCGGATGGCTGGAGGGCTTACGACGTCGTCGTCGCCGGCGTGAGCCTGGTAACCAACTACCGCGAAGAGTTCAACGACGTGGTAAAAAGTTCGGGCATTGACGGCTTGATCAAGGCACTGGCGGACAAAAACAGGGGTCCCGGGGCGAAATGAACGGTGAACGTAACGACCGGCATAGCGGTGCGCCGGATGACGGATCGGCTTGCCAGGTTTGCGCGTCACAAAGCCCGCACTTCGCGGCAGGAGCGCGGTGGCTGCTTGCCGGCGCGCTCACCATCGACACGGCGGCAAGCGTATTGCAGTCCAGCCGCGATGCCGCGCTGCCCGAAACCGGCATCGTCGACCTGGCCGGTCTCGACGCAGTCGACTCGGCCGCCGTTGCGGTTCTGCTTGCGTGGCAGCGACGCGCGGCGGTCGAGGGAGTCGATTTGTCATTCACCGGCGCGCCGGCAAATCTTGCCGCGCTCGCCGAACTTTACGGCGTCGAGGAACTCGTCAATCGACCGGCCCGATTCGCTGCATGAATCTCGCGCGGCGTCGCTGCGCGTTCTTGCCACGTGATTCCCGCTGTTGAGATCGTCAACGTCGCGCGCCGCTTCGGCACGGTGCAGGCTTTATCAGGGGTCGATCTCGTCGTCGAAGCGGGTGAGTTCTTCGGATTGCTCGGCCCCAACGGCGCCGGTAAGACGACCTTAATTTCGGTTCTTGCTGGATTGGTCACCGCTGACACCGGCGCCGCGCGAGTACTCGGCCACGATGTGGTAACCGACTATCGTAACGCCAGGCGGTTGCTCGGCGTGGTGCCGCAGGAGCTTGTCTTCGACCCGTTCTTCACCGTGCGTGAGACGCTCGAGATCCAATCCGGTTATTTCGGCATCCGTGACAATGAAGCATGGATCGACGAGATCCTGCATCACCTCGATCTGACCGCCAGAGCTGACACCAACATGCGCGCGCTCTCCGGTGGTATGAAGCGGCGCGTGCTCATTGGTCAGGCTTTGGTGCATAAACCGCCGGTGATCGTCCTCGACGAGCCAACCGCTGGCGTCGACGTCGAATTGCGACAAAGCCTTTGGGCATTCATTCGCAAGCTCAATCGCGACGGCCACACGATCATCCTGACGACGCACTACCTTGAGGAAGCTGAGGCGCTGTGCGCGCGAATTGCCATGCTTAAAGCGGGGAAAATTGTCGCGCTCGACACCAAGCGGAATTTGCTTTCGCGCTTTGCCGGTCTCACGGTGCGACTTACGACCGACCTTCTGCCGGAGGTATGGCAAGCGCGTGTCGTGCGGCAGGGGGAGGGTGTGTACCTGCTCTCGCTCGCGAGCTATGCGGAACTCGAGAGTCTGCTCGCGGCGCTGCGGCAGCGCGGCGCGACGATTGCGGACCTGTCGCTGCAAGAAGCCGACCTCGAGCAGGTCTTTTTGCGCATCATGGCGCGGGACAATTAGTCATGATTCCCGCGCTCGGCAGCGGCTGGCTGACACTCTTGTACAAGGAGCTGCTGCGCTTCTGGAAGGTGAGCTTTCAGACCATCCTCGCGCCGGTGCTGAGTGCGCTTTTGTACCTGCTGATCTTCTCGCACGTGCTCGAAAAGCGCGTCTCGGTATTCGATGGTCGCGTGGCGTACACGGCGTTCCTGATTCCCGGGCTGGTCATGATGTCGGTATTGCAGAATGCCTTCGCCAACAGCTCGTCGTCGCTGATCCAGTCGAAGATTACCGGGAATCTCATCTTCGTGCTGCTACCGCCGCTCTCGCCGCTGGACTTGTATGCGGCGTATGTGCTCGGCGCCGTCGTGCGCGGGCTGGTCGTCGGTGCCGGCGTGTTCCTGGTCACGGTAGGCTTCGCACCTCTTGCAATCGGGCACCCGCTGTGGGCGCTCGCATTCGCGCTGCTGGGTAGTATGATCCTCGGCACGCTTGGCCTGATCGCGGGGATTTGCGCGGACAAATTCGAGCAGCTCGCCGCGTTCCAGAATTTTCTTGTCACGCCCCTGACATTCCTCTCGGGCGTGTTCTACTCGATCCACAGCCTCCCACCGTTTTGGCAGACGCTGTCGCATTTCAATCCCTTCTTCTATATGATCGACGGTTTTCGCTATGGTTTCTTCGGGCTTTCCGACGTTGAGCCGCAGGTCAGCCTCGCCGTCGTCTGCGCTTTTTTTTCCGGCCTGACTGCGGTGACGCTGGTTCTGCTCAAGCGAGGGTACAAGCTGCGCCACTGATTGCGCGGACTGCCTCAAGACAGCCCGATTCGGTCATGATCCGGACATGCGGATGCCTCGTTAGTCCCTCTTTTTGATGCTGCCATAGCAAGGAATCGCAGCAAGATCGACATGACAACGCCGGAATCCATCAAGGGTACGATCGAAGCCGGATTCGCCTGCGATCACGTCGAAGTCTCAGGCGACGGGCAGCATTTCGAGGCGCTGATCGTGAGCCCTGCTTTCGAGGGCTTGACCAAGGTAAGGCGGCACCAGCGTGTGTACGCGGCACTGGGCGAGCGCATGCGCGAAGAGATCCACGCGCTTTCAATGACAACGTTAACACCCGCAGAGTGGCTGCGACGACAGACCGACGCGTGAATGGACAAGCTGCTCATTGACGGCGGCGCGCGGCTCCAGGGAGAGATCGACGTTTCCGGAGCCAAGAATGCCGCGTTGCCGATTCTCTGCGCCGCGTTGCTTACGCCGGAGCCCGTGGTGCTGACCAATGTGCCCCGCCTGAACGACGTACGTACGATGCAGGCGCTTCTCGGGCAGATGGGTGTTTCAGCTGAGCGCGACGACGGAACGCTTACGCTTTCGGCTGCGGCGATCGACTGGCCGCTTGCCCCCTATGAGCTGGTCAAGACCATGCGGGCGTCGATCCTGGCGCTCGGCCCGTTGCTCGCCCGCTGTGGCGAGGCGCGTATTTCCTTGCCCGGCGGATGCGCAATTGGGCTGCGGCCGGTCGATCAGCATGTGAAGGGCCTGGCGGCGATGGGCGCCGAAATCGATCTCGATCACGGCTATATCGATGCCAAGGCAAAGCGTCTGGTCGGAACCAAGTTCGTCTTCGACCTGGTGACGGTTACCGGTACGGAAAACCTGATGATGGCCGCGACGCTTGCCGACGGTGTAACGACGCTCGAGAACGCGGCGCGCGAACCCGAAGTCAGCGATCTCGCCGAGTGTCTCAACGCGATGGGCGCGAGGATAACAGGTGCTGGAACGGATCGCATCGTCATCGCGGGCGTCGAGCGGCTTGGCGGAACTTCGCATGCGATCATGCCGGATCGGATCGAGACGGGCACGTTCCTTGCCGCCGCGGCCGCGGCGGGAGGCGACGTGAGCCTCAGGTGCGCACGCCCGGCAACGCTGGAAGCGGTGGTGGAGAAGCTTGTGGAAGCGGGGGCGGAGATTGCCGTCGATGGCGCAACAATCCGCGTTGCACGACACAAGGTACTCAAGTCGGTGAATCTGCGCACCGCGCCGTATCCTGCGTTCCCGACCGACATGCAGGCGCAACTGATGGCGCTGATGACGATGGCCGATGACACGGCCGTGATCACCGAGACGATTTTCGAAAACCGCATGATGCACGTGCAGGAATTGAAAAGGCTCGGCGCGGAGATAGAGGTCGAGGGCAGCACCGCGATCGTCAAGGGCGTGCCAAGGCTCACCGGCGCCAATGTCATGGCCACTGATCTACGTGCATCCGCCTGCCTTGTAATCGCCGGCCTCATGGCTGAGGGGACCACGACGATCGACCGCATCTACCATCTCGATCGCGGCTACGAGCGCATCGAGCAAAAACTCTCCGCGTTGGGCGCGCAAATTCGGCGGGTCGGCGACGCCCTCGTCGACTGATACCACGCGGCTCGCCGGCAAGGCTGTGGGCGGGGGTTGGCGTCGGCGGCGAGGTGGTCAGCACGGGTGTGTCCAATCTGGCGTGCGCCGAGCGACGATCCTGCCCGGTGCCAAGCAACCCGGGGTGGTACAATTCCTCCCTGGCATCATTCCTCAAACGACCGTTCAGAGTGCCGACGCGTTGACGCCAGGGTCTCGTGTCGAATCGGCGCGCCAGGTGCTTTTTCTTACGATCGCCCTCGCTAAGGGCCGCATCCTCGACGAGACGCTACCGCTGCTAGCGCGTGCGGGCATTACGCCGACTGAAAATCTGGAAACGTCGCGCAAGCTGATCATTGGCAGCAATCGCACGGACCTTCGTTTCATCATCGTGCGCCCTTCAGATGTGCCGACGTACGTGGCATACGGAGCGGCGGACCTGGGCGTGGCCGGCAAGGACGTGTTGCTTGAACAAGGGGGCGAGGGACTCTATCAGCCGATCGATCTTCGCATCGGCAGATGTCGCATGGTCGTTGCCGCCCCGCGCTCGTTCGACTACGCCGGCGCGGTAAAACGCGGCGCGAGGCTCAGGGTCGCAACCAAATACGTGACGACGGCGCGCGAGCATTTTGCCGACAAGGGCATGCACGTCGATTTGATCCGGCTGTACGGTTCGATGGAGCTGGCGCCGCTGGTCGGACTCGCGGATGCGATCGTCGACCTTGTCAGCACCGGCAACACGCTCAAGGCTAACGATCTTGTGGCGGTCGAAGAGATCCTGGCGATCAGCGCGCGCCTGATCGTCAATCCTGCGGCGCTCAAGCTCAAACGGGAAAAAATGCAACCGCTTCTCGAGGCTATCGCTGCGGCGGTGTCTAACGGGCCCAGCAATGGTTGAGTTGCGGCGGCTTGACTCGTCCGCCCCGGGCTTTGATGCGGCGCTGGCCCGGCTGACCGCGGTCGAGTCAAATGAGGATGCGGGGGTCGAGTCGGCAGTTGCGGCGATTCTCGCCGACGTTCGCGCGCGCGGTGACGCCGCGGTGCTCGATTACACCTCGCGGTTCGATCGAGTGGATGCGCCGAATATCGCGGCGCTGGCTATCCCGGCCGCTGAACTTTCGGCAGCATTCGACACGCTCGCGACGCACGAGCGCGATGCGCTTTCGACGTCGGCAGCGCGCATCCGCGCCTTTCACGAGCGACAACGCGCCGACTCGTGGACATTCACCGAAGCCGATGGTACGCGGCTGGGGCAGAAAATCACCCCGCTGGCCCGGGTCGGGTTGTATGTACCGGGAGGAAAGGCGGCGTATCCATCCTCGGTACTCATGAACGCGTTGCCGGCGACGGTTGCCGGCGTGACCGACATTGTTATGGTCGTGCCGACGCCCGGCGGCGCGAGAAACCGGCTGGTGCTCGCGGCCGCGCATCTGGCAGGCGTGACGTGCGCCTACGCCATAGGCGGCGCGCAGGCTATCGCCGCGCTAGCCTACGGGACGGCAACCATTCCCGCCGTGGACAAGATTGTCGGTCCGGGCAACGCCTACGTGGCCGCGGCCAAGCGGCGCGTTTTCGGTGTGGTCGGAATCGACATGATAGCCGGCCCGTCCGAGATACTGATCATTGCCGACGCAAGCGCCGACCCGGATTGGGTGGCAATGGACCTTTTCGCCCAGGCTGAGCACGATGAGGCGGCGCAAGCGATCCTGCTTTCGCCCGATGCGACGCTCCTGGACGCGGTTGCGGCAAGCATCGCGCGGCAACTTCCGGCGCTGCCGCGCAAAGACATCATCGCCGCGTCGCTTTTGCGGCGCGGCGCGCTGCTTCGAGTCAGGAGCCTCGACGAGGCCTGCGCGATCGCCAACCACCTCGCCCCGGAGCACCTCGAACTTGCCGTCGCCGATCCAGAGTCGTTGCTGGCACGACTGCAGAATGCGGGCGCAATCTTTCTCGGGCATTACAGCTCCGAGGCAATCGGCGACTATTGCGCCGGCCCAAATCATGTCCTGCCGACGGCGCGTAGCGCGCGCTTTTCCTCCCCCCTCGGTGTTTACGATTTTCAGAAGCGCAGTAGCGTGATCGCGATATCGATCGCAGGTGCGCAGACGCTCGGTCGCACGGCGATGACGCTCGCGCAGGGCGAGGGGTTGACGGCGCACGCGCGAAGCGCGGAATTGCGGCTGAAGCCGTGACCGAGCGCGCGACAGGGCTTGCCGCGGAGGAGTTGATCGCGGCGGTCGTGCGCCCGGAGATCCGGGCCCTCGCCGCCTATGCGGTGGCGAAGGCTGAGGGCATGATCAAGCTCGACGCGATGGAAAACCCGTACGCCTTGCCAGCCCGCGCCCGGGCCCGACTGAATGAAGCGCTAGGCCGCGTGCCGGTCAATCGCTATCCGGACGGCGCTGCCGACGAGGCAAGGGCCGCGCTCGCCCACGCGCTCGGCGTCGCGCCGGGGCAGGGGCTGCTGCTCGGCAACGGCTCCGACGAGTTAATCCAGATAATCACCTCGGCCCTGGCGCAGCCGGGCGCCGCCATGCTCGTGCCCGAACCGTCGTTCGTCATGTACCGCATGAATGCCCTTTACGCCGGCATGCGGTTTGTCGGAGTGCCGCTGGCCGCGGATTTCAGCCTCGATCGGGCCGCCACGCTGGCGGCAATCGAGCGCGAGCGGCCAGTTCTGGTCTATCTCGCCTATCCGAACAATCCAACCGGCAACCTTTTCGCCGCGAGCGACATCGAGGCCGTTCTCGCAGCGACCGGCGGCCTGGTCGTCGTCGATGAGGCGTATCAGGCGTTTGCCGAAGCAACTTTTCTGCCCCGGGTGGGCGAATTCCCGAACCTGCTGGTATTGCGCACGCTGTCGAAGGTCGGCTTGGCCGGCATCCGCCTCGGCTATGCCGTCGCCGCACCGGCCTGGATCGCCGAGTTGAACAAGCTGCGTCAACCGTATAATGTGAACGCGCTGACGCAAGCCGCCGTAGTGGCGCTTCTTGCCGATACCTCCTGGATCGCCGAGCAGGCGCGTGCGATCCGTGGAGCGCGGGTGCGACTCGAGACCGAGTTGGGGAAGCTGCCTGGAACGACGGTATTCCCGACGCGGACGAATTTCGTGCTCATCCGCGTCGCGGACGCCAATGGGGTGTTTGAAGGATTGAGAGCGCGCCGCATCCTGGTCAAGAACCTTCACGGCTGGCATCCGCTGCTTGTGAACTGTCTGCGCATCACGGTCGGGACACCGGGGGAAAACGAGTTGCTGCTCAGCGCTTGCTCCGAGCTTTGCCGATGAACGACAGAAAACCCACCGCCGCGGCGGGCAGAAGTGCTCGCGTCGAACGGACGACCAAAGAGACGACGATCACCGTCGCGCTCAACCTCGACGGTGTTGGCCGCTCCGACCTCGCCACCGGCGTGCCGTTCCTCGATCACATGCTCGAACAGGTCGCGCGTCACGGGATGCTCGATCTCTCGGTGCAGGCAAAGGGCGATCTGCACATCGATGCGCATCATACGGTCGAGGATATCGGGATCACGCTTGGCCAGGCGGTCAGGCAGGCACTGGGCGACAAGGCAGGGATCACGCGCTATGGCCACGCCTACGTTCCGCTGGACGAGGCGTTGTCGCGGGTGGTTATCGACCTGTCCGGGCGGCCCGGCCTCGAGTTTCACGTCGCATTTGCGCGCCCGATGATCGGCGCTTTCGATGTCGATCTCACGCATGAGTTCTTCCAGGGCTTTGTGAATCACGCGCTGGTGACCCTGCACGTCGACAACTTGCGCGGCCACAACGCGCACCATCAGGCGGAAACGGTGTTCAAGGCGTTTGCCAGGGCGCTGCGCTTCGCGGTCGCACCGGATCCGAGGGCAACCGGGGTTCCATCTACCAAGGGATCTCTCTGAGGCCCTGATTTCATGCCCGATATAGCCGTCGTCGATTACGGCATGGGCAATCTGCGCTCGGTGGCGAAGGCGCTTCGTTTTGTGGCGCCGCAGTGCACCACCGTGGTGAGTTCCGACCCACAAGCGATCCGAAGCGCCGCGCGCGTGGTGCTGCCGGGCCAGAGTGCGATGCCTGACGCCATGCGCTGCCTCAACGCAAGCGGTTTGCGGGATGTTGTCCTACAGACGGCTCGCGACCGGCCATTCCTGGGCATCTGCCTGGGCCTGCAAATGCTGTTCGAAAGCAGCGAGGAAGGGCCCACTACCGGCTTGAGCGTGTTTGCGGGCCGTGTCGTGCGTTTCCGCGAAGAGGCGATGGTCGATGGGGGTGGCCGCCGGCTGAAGGTGCCGCACATGGGCTGGAGTCCGGTCCGCCGGACGCAAGATCACCCGCTGTGGCGCGGCATCGACGACGGAACTCGCTTCTACTTCGCGCACAGCTACTACCCGGCGCCAGCTGACGCCCGCTTGACAGCGGCGACCGTAGCCTACCCGGCGGCGTTTACTTGCGCGATCGCACGCGCTAATATCTTTGCTGTGCAGTTCCACCCCGAGAAGAGCCACCGCGCCGGTCTTCAGTTGCTCTCGAACTTCGTCGCCTGGAACGGGCGCATCTGAGCCAAGCTGCGCGGGTCGGTGCGCAGCAGCGTTCCATCCGTCGAGCGTTTCCACCCTAGCGACACCCCGTCGCCCTCCGCCGCCATGCAGATCATCCCCGCGATCGACATCAAGGACGGCCACTGTGTTCGTCTCAAGCAGGGCGAGATGCAGTCGGCGACCGTGTTCTCGGAGGACCCGGCGGCGATGGCGCAGCACTGGCTCGAGCTCGGCGCACAGCGCTTGCACCTGGTCGATCTGAACGGTGCGTTCGCGGGCAAGCCGAAGAACGAGCTGGCCATCCGCGAGGTCGTCAGCGTCATCGGCGAGGAGATCCCGGTCCAACTAGGTGGCGGCATCCGCGACCTCGACACCATCGAGCGCTATCTCGACGATGGCATTAGCTACGTCATCATCGGCACCGCCGCGGTGAAGAATCCGGGATTTCTGCACGACGCCTGCTACGCGTTCCCCGGCCATATCATCGTTGGCTTGGACGCTCGCGAAGGCAAGGTTGCTACCGACGGATGGTCGAAGATGAGTGGCCACGATGTCCTTGATCTGGCGAAAAAATTCGAGGATTACGGCGTGGAGGCGGTGGTGTATACCGACATCGGTCGCGACGGCATGCTTACCGGCGTCAACATCGAGGCGACGGTCAAGCTCGCCCGTGAACTGAAGATTCCGGTCATCGCCAGCGGCGGGATCAACAGCCTGAAGGACATCAAGGAGCTCGCCTGCTACGAGAGCGAGGGTGTCAGCGGGGCGATCGCCGGCCGCGCGCTTTACGAAGGCACGCTCGACTTCAAGGCGGCGCTCAAGGCGGCGAAGGGCGGCAAGTGATGCGCTTGCAGCACTGCGTCCCATAAGGCCGAATTCGGTCGACGGTGTCGCGACTGCTGGCGCACCGGTCGAAAGGCATCGGCACCTGGATCATGGGTCTCGCGAAGCGCATCATCCCCTGCCTTGATGTGGCCAACGGGCGTGTCGTCAAGGGCATCCATTTCATCAATCTGCGCGATGCCGGAGACCCGGTTGAGGTTGCGCGACGCTACGATGAGCAGGGTGCCGACGAGCTTGCGTTCCTCGACATTCAGGCCAGCGTCGAAACGCGAGGGCTGCTCTACGAAATGATCGAGGCGGTTGCTGATCAGGTATTCATCCCGCTCACCGTAGGCGGTGGGGTCTCGCACGTCGATGACGTTCGGGCGCTGCTCAATGCGGGCGCCGACAAGGTCAGCATCAATACCGCCGGCGTGAAGAATCCCGCGCTGTTCGCGCACGCCGCCGGCCGCTACGGCGCGCAGTGCATCGTCGCCGCGATCGACGCTCGCCAGTCTCCGTCGGGCGGGTGGGAGGTCTACACGCACGGCGGTCGCAATCCGACGGGCCTCGATGCGGTTGAATGGGCGCGGACGGTTACGCGGCTGGGCGTGGGAGAGATCCTGCTGACAAGCATGGATCGCGATGGAGCGAAGTCAGGCTTCGATCTTGCACTGACCCGTGCAGTCACCGATGCGGTCGAGGTCCCGGTAATCGCCTCGGGGGGCGTGGGCACCCTGCAGGATCTTGTCGACGGCATTGTCATCGGAGGGGCGGACGCGGTGCTGGCGGCCTCGATCTTCCATTACGGCGAATACACGGTCGCACAGGCGAAAGTGGCAATGGCCGAAGCAGGCTTAGAGGTTCGCGCTTGAGCAGCTGGCTCGAGGCCGTGAAATGGAACCCCGACGGCCTGGTACCGGCGATCGCGCAGGAGGCGGGGACAGGGACGGTGCTGACGCAGGCATGGATGAATCGCGAAGCGCTCGAACGCACCGCCGAGACCGGGGAGGCCCATTACTGGTCGCGCTCGCGCGAGCGACTGTGGCGCAAGGGCGAGACGTCCGGCCATGTGCAGCGGGTGAACGAAATTCGACTCGATTGCGACAACGATGCCATTCTGCTCGTCGTCGAACAAAAGGGGGGAATCGCCTGTCATACCGGCCGGCACCGGTGTTTCTTCCAGCGTCTCGAAGAGGGCGCTTGGCGTGCGGTGGACCCCGTGCTCAAGGACCCCAGGACAATCTATGGAAAATGAGATGGCCGACCCGATCACCCGCAGGGCAAGCAAACCGATGTGTGACGATGTTCTGCAGCGGCTGGCCGCGACGATTGCCGCGAGGCGCGGCGCCGACCCGGCGACCTCCTATGTCGCGACGCTGTTTGCGAAGGGCGATGACGCGATGATCAAGAAGATCGGCGAGGAGGCGACGGAGGCAGTCATGGCCGCCAAGGACGGTGATAGACTTCGCCTCACGGCCGAAATCGCGGATCTCTGGTTCCATTGCCTGGTCGTCCTGGTCAAGCAGGGCCTGGGACCGGCCGACGTGTGCGCCGAGCTGGCGCGGCGAGAGGATATCTCGGGACTGGAGGAGAAGGCAGCGCGGTTGTGACGAGCGTAGATGCGCTTGCTCCCGCCTGAAAAACGGAGTCATGGATAACTGCGTATTCTGCAAGATCGCTCGAGGCGAGATACCGTCCAGGAAGGTGTACGAGGACGAGGAAATTCTCGGTTTCCACGACATCAACCCGCAAGCGCCGGTCCATTTCATGTTGATGCCGAAGAAGCATCTTGCGTCGCTCGCCGATGCGACGCCGGACGATGTGGGCATGCTCGGACGGATCCTGGCGCTCTCTGGTCGGCTTGCCCGCGAGCAGGGATCTCCCGACGGTTATCGGACCATCATCAATACGGGCCGGATCGGCAGACAGGATGTCATGCATCTGCACGTGCACATCATTGGTGGACCCGAACCGCTTGGTAGAATGCTGCCCAAGCCGGGAAAGTAAAGGAGAACAACCATGGGTGGACTGAGCATCTGGCACTGGTTGATCGTGCTGCTGGTCGTCGTGCTGATCTTCGGGACCAAGAAGCTGAGCAATATCGGCCGGGATCTCGGTGGCGCAGTTCGTGGCTTCAAGGAAGGCATGAAGACATCCGAAAGCGAAACGCCGGCGTCGTCTGCCGATTCGCCACAGCAGATCGCCGGTCAGACAATCGAGGGCGAGGCGAGGAAGGAAAAAACGCCTTGATGGACGCTTCATGTTCGACATCGGTTTCTCCGAAATCCTCGTCATCGGAGTCGTAGCGCTGATTGTCATTGGCCCGGAGCGCCTGCCCAAGGTCGCGCGCACGCTGGGGCATATGTTCGGACGCCTGCAGCGCTATGTAAACGAGGTCAAGGCGGACATCAACCGCGAGATGGAACTCGACGAGCTGCGGAAGCTGCAGTCGCAGGTGCAGAGCGCGGCTCGTGACTTTGAGCAGTCGGTCACGAAGGCGGCGCACGACGTGGAAAGTGGCGTGCGCTCGGTCGAGGCGCAACTCAACGAGGGGGCTGGGAGCCCGACGTCGGGCACGCCCGTCGAAACCTCGCCTCGGCTTCCGCCCGCGGCCACGCCGGCCGTGAGCGGTGCTGGAGCCGAGACGCGCGCGCCGGACGCCGGCACCGTGGCGGCGGATAAGTCCCCGCACCAGGCGTCCTTACCGGGTCTCGACCGCATCTGAAGGGCGTAGCGAGCGCCGCGCTACAATGGCGCATGAGCCCGCGCGCCTTTTCACCATGAGCGATTCGCCCACAGGACCCGGGAACACGGAGGAAACGTTCATCTCGCACCTGATCGAGCTGCGCAGCCGGCTGCTGCGCTCGATCGTCGCGGTGATCGTCGTGCTCGTTTGCCTCGTCCCCTGGGCCAAGAATATCTACGCGCTGCTCGCGGCGCCGCTGCTCAAGGCGCTGCCTCGGGGAAGCACGATGATCGCGACCGACGTTACTGGCACCTTTCTCGTGCCGCTCAAGGTGACTCTGATGGCGGCCTTGGTGATCGCGCTGCCGTACGTTCTCTATCAAATGTGGGCCTTCGTGGCCCCCGGCTTGTACCAGCACGAAAAGCGGCTCGCGCTGCCGGTGATCTTCTCCAGCGTGCTGTTTTTCGCCGTCGGGATGGCGTTCGCCTATTTCATCGTCTTTCCCATCGCTTTCGGATTCTTCGCCGGCTACGCACCCGCGGGCGTGCAGATGATGACCGACATCGACAAGTATCTCTCGTTTGTGCTCACCATGTTCATTGCGTTCGGGGTCACCTTCGAGGTGCCCGTGGTCGTCGTGGTGCTGGTGCGGCTCGGCGTTGTCGAATTGCGGAAGCTGCGCTCGATCCGGGGCTATGTCATCGTCGGCGCGTTCGTCGTGGGCGCGATTTTTGCTCCGCCGGACGTGCTGTCGCAGGCGATGCTGGCGGTTCCGCTCTGGCTGCTCTACGAGCTGGGATTGCTTGCGGCGCGCTTCGTAGCGGTGTCGCCGCGGACACCGGGCGTTGAGGAGAGCGAGGCGGCAAAGTAGGCTTCGGTTGTCCCGCCGCTCATCCCGTCGGTTTCGGACGCTTGCCTACGGTGACCACCAGCTCCATGGGCTTCTTGTCGCGCAGCACCTTGAGCTTCGCCTGGTGGCCCGGGGCGAGGGCGGCGATCTCCGAGAGCAGCGCCGTGCTGTCGCGCGTTGGCTTGCCGTCAATCTCCAGCACCACGTCGCGCACCTGGAGCCCCGCGCGATCGGCCGGTCCGTTTTTCAGGACGCCGCGGATGAGCACGCCGTCGACATCCTGGAGTGCGAACGCCACGGCAACCTCGGGCGTGAGCTCCTGCGGCTCGATGCCGAGCCAGCCGCGCGTCACTTCGCCGTCACGGATAATCTGTTCGAGCACCGTACGCGCGATCGATACCGGTATCGCGAAGCCAATGCCCTGGGAACCTCCGCTTTGCGAGATGATGACGCTATTGACGCCGATCAGGTTGCCCTCCGAATCGACCAACGCGCCGCCCGAGTTGCCCGGGTTCACCGCGGCGTCGGTCTGGATGAAATCCTCGAAGCGGTTGATCCCGAGATGGTTGCGTCCCAGGGCACTGACAATGCCGTGGGTAACCGTGTTGCCAAAACCAAACGGATTGCCGAGAGCCAACACGGAGTCACCGACCTGGACGTTGTCGAGCGTGCCGAGAGTTATCGCGGGGAGGTCCTTGCCGTCCGCCTTGAGCACCGCAAGATCGGATTCCGGATCGCTGCCGCGCACAGTCGCGTGCAGGCGGCGGCCGTCGGCGAGCACGAGCTGGATGTCGTCGGCACCCTCGATCACGTGATTGTTGGTCAGCACGTAACCCTCGCTGCTGACGATCACGCCCGAGCCCAGGCTGGTTGCGCGCCGAGGCTCGCCATCTGACAACCCGGGGAAGAAGCGCCTCAGCACGGGGTCGTCGAGCAGAGGATTGCGCTGTCGGACTTCCTTGCTGGTGTAGATGTTGACCACTGAAGGCATGGCCTTTTTCGCTGCGTCAGCGAAACTTTCGACTTTCGGGCCGGCGATGGTCGGCGTGGTTTCCTGCACCAACACGACGTTGTTCTTGCCGGCAATGCGCGCGAGCAGGTCCGGCCGCAGGGTCGCGACGACAAACAGTGCGGCGATGCAGACCGTGGCAACTTGCGCGAACAACAGCCAGAATCGATGCAGCATTGACTAGGCGATCAAGAAAAACTCAAATTATAAACCCCGCGGCACTGGCTGCGGCACTGCAACATGGGAAGGCCGGCGCCCAAAATTGCGATGCAATGTCCCGTAATCGCCTGTTTTGACGTGGATTTTTCTGGAATTTTGGGCGCATGGCTTCCGGCGGCATGGGCGAATCATCTATAATCCGAAAGTTTGCCGGGGGGGATGGTGTCCATGCCAGCGGATGAGAAAGTTGACGGGGGAAAACGCCGGTTGCTGCTCGGCGCCACGACGGCGGTTGGCACCGTCGGTGTAATTGCGGCCGCGGTCCCGTTTGGCATGAGCTTCTGGCCGAGCGAGCGCGCGAAGGCGGCCGGTGCGCCGGTCGAGGTCGATATCAGCAAGCTGGAACCCGGCCAGAGAATCACAGTCGAGTGGCGCAGCAAGCCAATCTGGGTCATTCACCGGACCCCGGAGATGCTTGCCAACTTGCCCAAACTCGACGGCCGAGTCGCGGACCCCAAGTCGAACGTTGATCACCAGCCGGTTTACTGCAAGAACGAGGACCGTTCGATCAAGCCGGAACTCTTCGTGGCGATTGGCATCTGCACCCACCTGGGCTGCGTTCCGACTTATCGCCCGGAGGTCGCACCGGCGGACTTGGGACCCGACTGGGTGGGCGGTTTCTTCTGTCCCTGCCACCAATCAAAATTCGATCTCGCCGGCCGCGTGTTCAAGGGCGTGCCTGCGCCGACCAACCTGGTCATTCCACCGTACCGGTTCCTGTCTGACTCGAGGATCCTGGTCGGCGACGACAGCAAGCCTGCGTGACCCATATGCAAAGACTCCTCTCCTGGATCGACGCTCGCTTTCCGCTGACCAAGCTTTGGGAGGATCAGTGGGGGAAGTATATCGCCCCGAAGAATTTCAACTTCTGGTACTACTTCGGCTCGCTCGCCGCATTTGTGCTGGTCATGCAGATCGTGACCGGCATATTCCTGGCCATGACCTACAAGCCTGACGCCACCAAGGCGTTCGAGTCGATCGAGTACATGATGCGGGACGTGCCTGCCGGCTGGCTGATTCGCTACATGCACTCCACCGGCGCCTCGGCGTTTTTCGTGGTCGTCTATCTGCACATGTTTCGCGGCTTGCTCTATGGCAGCTATCGCAAGCCGCGCGAACTGCTTTGGATAATAGGCTGCTTTCTCTACCTCGCCCTGATGGCGGAGGCGTTCTTCGGCTACCTCCTGCCGTGGGGGCAGATGTCGTACTGGGGCGCGCAGGTGATCGTCAATCTCTTCTCGACCGTGCCCATCATCGGCGACGACCTTGGCACCTGGATTCGCGGCGACTACACGATTTCCGACGTGACGCTTAATCGTTTCTTCGCGTTTCACGTCGCGGCGCTGCCGCTGGTGCTGATAATCCTGGCCGCAGTGCACCTGATGGCGCTGCACGAGGTGGGGTCGAACAACCCGGACGGTATCGAAATCAAGAAGCAGCCCAAGGACCCGAAGACCGGAATCTATCTCGATGGCATTTACTCGCATCCGTATTACACCATCAAGGATCTGGTCGGGGTCGTGTTCTTCCTCTTCGTCGCTTCGATCGTCGTTTTCTTCCTGCCCGACGTGGGGGGCTATTTCCTCGAGGCGAACAACTTCATTCCCGCCGACCCCCTGAAGACGCCGGTGCATATCGCGCCGGTGTGGTACTTCACTCCGTTCTACGCGATGTTGCGCGCGGTGCCGTCGTTTCTGGATTCGCAGTTCTGGGGGGTTCTGGTGATGGGCGCCGGCGTGCTCATCCTCTTCTTCCTGCCCTGGCTCGACCGCGGTGCGGTCAAGTCGATCCGGTACCGCGGCTCGCTGTACAAAGCGTGGCTCGCGGTCTTCGTCTTCTCCTTTCTCGTCCTGGGCTACCTCGGCACCGTGCCGGTCACCGTCTGGGGGCAGTTCAGCGGCGGCTGGTCGGACGCGCTCGACACGAAGGACAAGGCGACGTGGCTGGCGCGGTTTTTGACGTTGCTTTATTTCCTGTTCTTCATACTGATGCCGTGGTACACCGCTCGCGACAAGACCAAACCCGTGCCGGAGAGGGTGACATGGTGAAGACCATGCGGTGTATTGCCGGCGTGATCCTGCTCGCGGTCGCAGGCGCCGCGCTTGCGTCCGAGGAAGGCCCGCGCCTTATTGCGGCACCGTCGAACCGCCTCGATGTCGAATCATTGCAGCGTGGCGCGCGCGACTTCGTCAACTACTGTCTCAATTGCCACAGCGCGCAATACATGCGCTACAACCGGCTCGAGGACCTGGGTCTTACCGAAAAGCAGATTCAGGACAACCTCATGTTTGCTTCCGACAAGATCGGCAGCACGATGACGGTGGCGATGGGTCGGGCCGACGCCGCGGCGTGGTTCGGTACCGCACCGCCCGACCTGACGGTAGAGTCGCGCGTTCGCGGCGAGGACTGGTTGTACAGCTATTTTCTCGCTTTCTACCGCGATGAAAAGTCGGCAACGGGCTGGAACAACCTCCTGTTTCCGAACGTCGCCATGCCGCATGTCCTGTGGAACCTGTCTGGAACGCAAAAGCTTGTCGAGACCCAGTACGAGGACATCGATAAGGCCGAGGCCGCTGCCCTGGCGGCCAAGGGGCTCTCGTCGGTCGAACCCGCACCCGGCGGCAAGTATGTGGTGAAGACGCTGGCCGAAGAGACGCCGGGAACGCTATCGAGCGCCGAGTACGAGAGGTTCGTCGCCGACCTGGTCAATTACCTGGACTACATGGGTGAGCCGGTCAAGAACGAGCGGATCAACATCGGCATCGTCGTATTGCTTTTCCTGGGGGTTCTCTTCGCCCTCATCTATGCGCTGAAGCGCAACTATTGGGCCGAATTGCACTGAACAAATGAAGCGAATACCGGGGCAGGAGCGCTGCTCCTGCCCCTCGCATTTCCGCGCCGCGGCGACGCCAGCGCCGCCTCAGGAGAAAACATCATGATGACGCTCTATTCCGGGACGACCGATCCTTTCAGCCAGCGCTGCCGCATCGTGCTGCACGAGAAGGGAATGGATTTCCAAATCATCGACGTCGATCTTGATCACAAGCCCGAGGATCTCGCGGTCATGAATCCGTATAACCAGGTTCCTGTGCTCGTCGAACGCGACTTGGTGCTGCACGAATCGAACATCATCAATGAGTACATCGACGAACGCTTTCCGCACCCGCAGCTGATGCCGGCCGATCCGCTGATGCGCGCACGCGCGCGATTGTTCCTGCACCGATTCGAGAAGGAGCTGTTCTCGCACATCGATACGCTCGAAGGCAACAATCAGAAGCAGCTTGACAAGGCGCGCGGTCTGGTGCGCGACAGTCTGCTGCAGATCGCGCCGGTATTCACCAAGCACAAGTACATGCTCGGCGAGGAGTTTTCGATGCTCGATGTGGCGATCACGCCGTTGCTGTGGCGGCTTGACTACTACGGGATTCAGTTACCAAAGCCTGCGGCACCGCTCATGAAATATGCAGAGCGGCTGTTTTCTCGACCGGCGTTTATCGAAGCGCTGACGTCGGCGGAACGCGGGATGAGAAAGTAAGCAGGGGCCTATCACGGCGCCGCCCCCGACTCATTGGTGTATGCTAAGCGCATGTCAGAGCAATCCGCCAAGCCCTACCTGATCCGTGCCATCTGCGAATGGTGCGCCGACAACGGGCTTACGCCGTACTTGGCCGTAAAGGTCAACGGGCAGACGCGTGTTCCGACCGCGTACGTCAAGAATGGCGAAATCGTGCTCAACATCAGCGCGGGCGCGACGCGGCGTCTTACCGTCGACAACCAGCATGTGCAGTTCACCGCGCGCTTCAACGGGGTGTCGCAGGAAGTTTCGGTGCCGATGGCCGCGGTATCCGGTGTCTTTGCCAAGGAAACCGGCTACGGATTCGCGTTCGCCATGGCGGCTGATCCAGCGGCGTCGCTCGATGCCGCAACCGCGCTGTCGGAGTTACCGGAAGCGGGCGCTTCCCCGTCCGACAACAAGCCACGCGGCCGGCCCAAGCATCTTCAAGTTGTAAAATAACTTGCTCGCGGCACCCGGGCCGGCATAGCTCAGTTGGTAGAGCAGCGGTTTTGTAAACCGTTGGTCGTGGGTTCGATTCCTACTGCCGGCACCAATCCCAACGCGGCTCCGCGAGTTAGCAACTCCTAACTCACTTTCACCTCTGTGCCGTATTTGTGCCGTCGTTTTCTGCCGCGACGGCACGAACCGCACCAAGGCGTTCCGCGTAGGGCGCGAGGTGATCCGCCGCAAGGTGCGCATAGCGGCGCACCATCTCCGGACTCTCCCAACCACCCAACTCCTGCAAGGCGAACAGCGGCGTGCCGTTCTGTACGTGCCATGTTGCCCATACGTGCCGAAGATCATGCCAGCGGAAATCGTGGATGCCGGCCCGCTCGAGCGCCTGGTACCAGGCTTTGGTGCTGAGTTGCTTGATCGGCTTCCCGCGGAAGCTAAACACGTACGTCGGATGCTTTCCGACCTGCTTGCGCACCAGCGCCATCGCTTCGCCGTTAAGCGGCACTGCAATGGCCCTTCGCGCCTTGGCCTGATCGGGATGCACCCACGCCAACTGTCGCGTCAAATCCACTTGCTGCCACTGCAGACCGGTGACATTCGCCGCCCGCAGGCCCGTCGCGAGCGAGAATGCCGCCATGTCCGCCAGATGCTCCGGCAGCTCGGCTAGGAGGCGTTGTGCTTCTTCATGGGTCAGGGAGCGGATGCGCCGGGTCGGCTCCCGCAACATACGAACTTGCGGGGCCCGCTCCAGCCACTCCCACTCGTTGACGCACTGGCGCAGAATCGCGCGCACCAACCCAAGCGTCCGATTCACCGTGGCATTGCTGCAGCCCTGCGCGAGCTTCTCGTCCGTGATCTGGTCGATCGTGGCACGGGTGATGGTTGCGAGGTCTTTACCGCCGAGGAAGGGGTCGAGCCTGCGTAGCAGGTTGACATCTCCCTTGAGCGTGGCCTTGTGCGACTTTTCCTTCAACCATCGAACCACTGCCTCGTTCCACGTTCGCTGCGGCTTCTCGCCCAACTTGGCGATCCGCCACAGCTCTGACCTCACCCGGTCGTGAAACTCTTGCGCTAGGGCTTTGTTGGCAGTCCCAGTAGTTCGGCGTATTCGCTCCCCGTTGGGAGCAACGACGTCGACCCACCAGATACCGCCGCGTTTGCGAAGTGACATTGCATCTCCTTTCTCAGAGTCACTTGCAACGCTTGCCGAGGAGTAGCGTAGAACGAACGCACGTACTCGGCAAGGTCGTCTTCGATGAAAATCCAGCAGCGGCCAGGCTTCGCTCCCGGGATCGCGCCGCATTTCGCCCGGCGGCGGACTTCCTCCGGATGCATGCGCAGGAGGGCGGCAGCCTCGGAGAGCGACAGCGTCCGCAGGGGGGCCGGTACAGCGGCGTGATCCGTTGGCGCAAACCTGGTCATGGTGACGTACCCGTTCAGCGTCCTAAGTAGACCGCCGTAACCTGCTCGCGACCGTGGCCCATCTCGCGGCTGATCACCTCCCGCGCCTCGCGATCGATGACCTTCTGTTTCGGCGTGAGCTGCTTCGACGTCGGCCCGCCGCGCGCCGGACACTCCCGGCCAGTTAATTCTTGGTAGCGGGCCTGGGCGTAGAAGTGGCGATGCCCGTGGAAGGCGTGAATGCCGACCCGAGCGCACTCGGCGCGGAAGTGCTGCAGATAGTCGCGGTAGGTGGTGTAGCCTGGCGCCACCAGGCTCTTGCCCCTGGCGAGCGCCTTCGCCTCATCGACGAGTTGCCGCTGCTCCAGGGTGCGAACGGGAATCTCGCGTTCGCGCCCGCCCTTGGTCCAGGAATCCTTGAGCACGAGCGAGTCACCGCGATCCGCCCACTTCGGGACGATCTTGATCGATTCTTCCCGCCGCAAACCGAATGCGGCCTGCAGGCGTAGCGAGATACGGATGCACAGGGTGCGGATGTGTTCGAGCTGGTCCATGGCGAGCTCCGTGGCTTTCGATATGTTGCTCACGTACACCCGATCCGGAATGCCGTAGGCGGCATTGGTACGGGCGATGATGTTTTCCTTGCCGACCTTCTGCGCCCACCAGCGCAGCGCCGACATCCGGTTTTTGATCGTCCCGGGTGAGAGCTTCTCGGCAAGCCAGCGCTCGACCAGCTTTTCGACGTGCTTGGGCTTCAGGCTGTGGGCGTTCATGTGTTGGAAACCCATATCCTCGAGTTGGTCGGCGATGAGATCGAGGATGTGCTCCCGGTCGGCTTGGGTCGCATAGCTGCCGTCGCGGTTGTGCCGGCAGAGTTGCTTCAAGGCATAGTTCAGGTCGCGCATCGGTGCCTCCATTCACTTCCTTTCGTCAGGGCCCGCTAAAATCGTCGTAGAGCGTTTCGTTCCTTGTTGCCGTGGTGTATGCATGTCTGGTAAGTGTTTCTGCTCACCTGGGGCGCCAATGGCGGCCGCAGGGGGTACTCTGAGCACGGGGCACCACCCCCGTTGTGTGCGGTTGCTTTGCTGCTCGCCGGCGCCCGCACGGCGCTTACTCGGCGTCGCGACTGCGCTCCCCCGGGGGGAGCCCAATCGCGAGAGTCATTAACCCAGGACTCACGGAGCGCCGTTAAGGCGCGGCTGTCTGATCCGTGCGTGGATCATTCGTGGAAGGCATTGCACCTTCCGGCTGCTGGCGTGGCGGCCTCGCAAGAGGCCGTCACGAAGTTCCGAGCCCTCGGTCACGCGCGAAAGCGCCGCGAATACGCAACGACGATGCCTATGCGCGCGTACGTCACTGGCGGTGCCCGCCCGCCAGTAACGACGCGCGCAACGCGCCATGCATGCGCGCTACGGCCTCACGCCACGTCGTGTGTGCGAGCTCACAGCTCGCGGCACACGAGCGGCGCGAAGGCCTTCGCGCAGCACGCACCGCACAGTGGCGGCGCTCTCCGGGTAGGCTCGGATGGAGGCCGGCGACCTCTGCGCTTCTCTGCAGGCGCCGCGGCGGCTCAGATGGCAACGCTCAGGGCAGCGGGGACGCGATGGTCCCCGTCAGTACGATGGCGACGCGCGACTACGAACATCGCAGCCGCGCACCGACACCACGCCGCTCCCGCCACCCTGAGGTTGCACCAGGACGTGCCGATCCCGCGTCAAGCGCAGGACCGGGTACGTCGCTCCTAGACGCGTTAGCGTCCACGACCGAGGCAACAAGACAACCTTGCTCGGTCTCTCTCGAAGAACCCGGCGTTCGCATCAAGCACGAAACACCGGGCCACCCCTCGCGGGATGTCTACTGACCGGCCACCTTGGGGATGGCCGAGTACGACTCCACCGCCTCGAGGGCGGCGACACTGCCTCTCCGACCGTCTTGGGGGACGGCCATCAGTTCTCCGGCGTCTTGCGACGCCCGCGCAGTCATAAGCCTCACTGCGCCATGCTCTACCCGCAACGCCCTGATGGCGCGCACGAAGCAATACGGGTAGGCTCCGTGCTCTTACCTACAACAACTTCGATCCAAGGGCTCGCCCACCGCACCACGCGCGAGCTTGCGTGCGTTCGGCCCGGAATGACGGGCCGCGATAAATCCGGGTCGCGCTGTCGCCCTAGTACCCCTGGCTCGCGCGACGCTGCCATCTTTGCACAGGCAATCACCGGCGACAACCCGGAAAAGCCGCGCAAAACTGACGTCTTAACTGGCCAGGGGTCGACAACGTTGGCACGCCCTTTGCCGACAAGGCTGCCAGCCGTATGTGCTGCGCAATGCTGGTCCGATGCGGTGTCTTCTGGAGTGTGGCAACTGGCAGCTCTCGCGCAAGGAAACGTGGGGCTACGCCAGCCCACTCGACTCGACGCGAATGGCGGGACGCGGCCTATTCTGTTGAACAACTCGATGTTTGAGAGGCTCAGGGCCCGGTGTTGAGGGGTCGTTTGGCAGTGCTCGGTCGAGCCAGTCGCGTAGACACCCCTCAGGCAGGCGCTAGTTCTCCTTTTTCTGCTATTGGCGCTAACCATTTCGCCATTCGTCGCAGATTTTGCGCAGCCGCGGCAAGCAGGAACTCGTCATTTGCGCCACTGAGCCCCCGCAATCGTAATCGATCCAATTTCAGGATTCGTTTGAGGTGAGCGAACAGCATCTCGACCTTCTTGCGGTCCTTGCGCGATTGCTTGTAACCATCGGTCTTGGCAACGTCACGAGCCACATCGCGGGCGGATTCATGAACGCTGCGAACGATCTTCCGAACCCGGTCGTTTGGACAGCAGCGCGCCTTCATCGGACATGTCGCACAATCAAATTGGCTGGCTCGATAGATGATGGTGTCGGCCTTGGTGACGTGGGTACGCAGATTCTTGAATGCGCGCCATTGGCGGCGCAGCACATTGCCCTGCGGACAGCGGTACTCGTCAGCCTTCTCATCCCATTTGAAGTCGCTGCTCGATAGCCTCTTGTCGTTGGGGTCTGTCTTCTCCCACACTGGCACATGCGGCTCGATCTGCTTTTCCTCGACCATCCATCCTAGAATCTCTGCGGTGCCGTAATTGGTATCGCCGATCAACCGCTGCGGCTTGAGAGCAAACCGCGTCTCGACGCGGTCGATCATCGTCTTGGTAGCCTTGATTTCGTCGGTCTTGTAGGCGGGCGTCGCCTCGACATCGACGATGATGCCGGCCTGCACATCAACCAGATAATTGGTCGAATAGGCGTAGAACGCCGGACCACCCACTGCCGTCCACCGTGCCGCCGGATCGGTCGGCGAGATCGAGGCGGGAACGGTCATTGGCTCCGTCTGCGCCTCCAGGGCGGCCAAATACTCGCGCACCGCCCGTGTCGCGTGCTCGGGGTCGCCCAGGCCTTTGCCTTCTTCGCGCGCCATACTGCGGCTGCGATTGGCGTCGGCCCTGATCAAGCTCGCGTCGACAGCAAAGCCTTCGCCGCCAACCAATCCTTCCTTCATGCAGCGCTCGACCACGCTCTCGAACACCTGCCGAAACGCTTCGCTCTCCCGGAAGCGCCCATGCCGGTTCTTCGAGAACGTCGAATGGTCCGGCACCGCATCCTCGAGACCCAAGCGACAGAACCAGCGATACGCCAGATTGAGATGAACCTCTTCGCACAGCCGGCGCTCGGACCGAATGCCAAAGCTATAACCGACGATCAGCATCCGCATCATCAGCTCCGGATCGATCGACGGCCGTCCCGTATGACTGTAGAACGGCGCCAGATGGTCGCGCAGCTCACCAAGGTCCAGGCACCGATCAATCCCACGCAGCAGGTGATCAGCCGGAACGTGATCTTCAAGATTGAACGAGTAGAACAGCTGCTTCTGCCCGTCAGAACCTGATCCCATCATGCCCGCCACTCCCCAAGCTAAGCCTTGATCTCAGCATAGCCAGCAGAGGGCCATTTTCAAGGAGTTTTTCAACGGTATAGGCCAGAAGCAGCCATACGGCGTACCGAGCCAAATTGCCAAGGCGTGTTGTGAGGCACGATTTCTGCTGTCCCGAGTTGTAGGCGCGGATAACTCGTTAGTGGGAGCTGGGACCCTGCCACGTGAAGGCAAAGAAAACAGCGCTCATAATGCCCAGAAACCAACTACAAGCGTGTATCCAAAACAGCCATCGCAACCAGAGTGACGTTCGCGCCATAGTGGGACTATTGCTTAGCTTGTTCGGCGTTTCTGGATCCATCAGAAACGACACAAATTTCCTCTGCGTCAACCAGCGACCATTGGCGAAGTACGTGTAGCCGGGCTGCCCAGCCGCAAAATACAGATCAGGGTAGTAATACTTGAGTTTTCCAATGAAAAAAGCGCTAACAACAAATAGTATTAAACCCGAAGAAAGAAGGACCGCGATCGATGAGTAAAATATCATAGGCTACACGCCGAGCCGGGATTGGACTTAGGGCATTGCTAGTGCGCCAGGAGGATTATAAGGCGAGGGCGCAATGGGTTACGCAACACCCGACGCCTCGAACTTAGTGATGGACGGCGTTCGGCCAAGAGCAGCCTCACGCGAATTTCCCCCGAAGCAGACCATCGCGCTAGAATTTCGCATCTCTCTGGCCGGCGTCCGGCTAATCATTGTTGGCCTTCATGAATTGTCGGCACGACCTCATAATGTTCGACCTCGACGGCACGATTAGCGATCCCATCGTCGGTATAGAGCGCTCAATCAACTACTCGCTTTCGCACTTTGGGTACCCGCCACTCGAAGCAGGCGAAGTCGCCGTCCATATTGGCCCTCCGCTTGACGAAGCGTTCAAAGTCCTTACTGGCGTCAACTCCGCGCCTCAAATTGATGCCTTCGTGGCCAAATATCGGGAACGCTACGCGGAGGTTGGATACTCTGAGAGCACCCTTTACCCTGAGATACCCGAAGCCCTAGCGACGCTTCACAATACTGGCATATCGCTCGGTCTATGCACGTCCAAGCGAGTCGACTTCGCAGAACGCATTCTCGAAATGTTCGGCCTTCGATCCTATTTCCGGTTCGTCAACGGCGGTGAAATTCGACTACAAAAATGGCAACAGATCGAAGGATTGCGGGCGCAAGGCCTGGTCAGTGACTCAACAGTGATGGTCGGTGACCGCGGCGTTGACTTGATGGCGGCCCATAAGAATGGTCTGTTGGCAGGTGGCGTTTTGTGGGGCTACGGAGCGAAAGCGGAGTTAGCCGCAGAAAATCCTCGCTATTTGTTCGCTTCCCCAAATGAACTCGCCAGCCTCGCTGAAGGCTAACCCATCGCTCAACCCGGACGCCTCGCCGGCGGCGCTGCGCCGTCCGCTCGGCGCAGATTAGTGTTCGTAAAACTTCATCCCGTCATGCAATACCGCTTCGCCACTCCCGAAGACGCCGCTCTTCTCGCGCCGTTGAACCAGCAGCTCATTCGAGACGAAGGCCACCGCAATCCTATGAACGTAGTTCAGCTTGCCGAGCGCATTTCTGGTTGGCTGTGCGGCGAGTACCAAGCGGTGGTGTTTGAAGAAGGCACGTCGGTCATTGGCTACGCGCTCTTTCGGAGCGAGTCCGATTATGTATACCTTCGACAGCTATTTGTTCTACCCGAACGTCGGCGGCAAGGCATTGGCCGGGATGCGCTGCGTTGGCTGTGGCGCAATGCGTGGCCAGGTGCTCCGCGAATAAGAATCGACGTCCTCATGGAAAACACCGCGGGTCGCGAGTTCTGGCGCGCCGTCGGATTTCGGGAGTACTGTGTCACCATGGAGGCGGAACCACCACAATGATGGCTAGCCTCTCGCCCATGGACTATCCCTGAAAAGGAAGAGGTTGATCGATCGTCGTGGCGAGCGCGAATGGCGAGAGTGATCGAGTTTGAGACTGAACGGTTACGGTTGCGCCAGTGGCGCGATGCTGACCGCGGACCTTTTGCAGCCCTATGCGCGGACCCGCGCGTCATGGAGTTCCTGACGTCGGATCGTGATCGCGCCGCGGCGGATGCTGCCATAGACAAGTGGCAGTCTCGTATCGCTCAGATCGGCTGGGGTTTTTGGGCGGTCGAGTTGAAACGGATCAACGCCTTCATTGGGTTCGCTGGTATGCAGGTTCCGGCCGAACCGCATCCGTTCTTGCCTTGTGTCGAGATCGGGTGGCGACTCGCCGCAGCGCACTGGGGATCCGGCTATGCGACGGAAGCGGGGAAGGACGTGCTACGGATCGCTTTCGAAGTGCTATCGCTTCAAGAGGTCGTCGCGTCTACGGCCATCGGCAATCGCAGATCAAGCGCAGTGATGGAAAGGCTTGGCATGTGTGGGCCAGATGCGATATTCGAACACCCAGGAGTTCCCGCGGACAACTCACTACGCAGGCATGTATTGTACCGACTGACCAGGAAGCAATGGAACGAACAGCGACGTGACCCGTTGCAATGAACGGCCTGCGGGGCCACTAAACTTCGAACGCTGAACGTCCGCTTGACTAGCACATGAAGGGCCGCTCAGGGTCGACAACGGCCTGTCGCTAATCCAGAAACGGCGTTCTAGCGTGGCCAAATCGGGGGATTTCTGGCGGTCTCTTTTCTCGCGCTTTGGCGATCAATGCGGCCGGAGTAAAATGGATGAGCTGCACTACGGAGGTACGAATAATGTCTGAATCGCTCTCGGAACTTGAGCAACAAGCGCGCTCTCTCCCGCCGGATGACCGAGCGCGGCTTGCGGAAGTGCTGCTTGAATCGCTTCAAGGACCTCCTCTGTCTGAGATCGAAGCCGCGTGGAGTCGAGAGATCGAGGAGCGCATCGCCGCTTATGATCGCGGCGATCTTCAAGCGTTTTCTGCTGAGGACGTTTTCGCTGAGGCTAGGCGCAATACTCGGTGAAACGAGCGCGTTTTGTCGCGCCGGCGCGCGAAGAGTTTCTTGCGGAAGTCGCCTACTACAATCAAGTTCGGCCTGGCCAGGGAGCGCGTTTGGCCGCTGCCGTCGAGGAAGCTACTGCGCGCGCCTTGGCCTTCCCACTTGCCGGTTCGCCGTCGCACCAAGGTATCCGCCGCGTCGTGCTTAAGAAATTCCCGTTCTCCATTTTCTATCGCCTGGACGCGGACGGCATTGTGGTTTTTGCGGTTGCGCATCATTCCCGGCTGCCCGGTTATTGGCGTAGCCGAGTTCCTGCGCGCTAGGGTTCGATCAATGGGGAGCGCTATGCCTACGACGAGATTCCAGATCAGTCCAGGCGTGATGTCCGCCGCAGGAAAGTGCCGACGAGATGCAATTGCGCCTTCGCCGGATTTGCTGTGCCGTAATTGTGACTGGGTGACACCGGGTTCGCGATTGGCAAGCGCTGCAAGTGTTTGATTAACAAAACTCTACGTTGGTACGAAAGCGTTTTGTAAACCGTTGGTCGTGGGTTCGATTCCTACTGCCGGCACCAAATATTCAGAAACTTGCGGCGCTTCGGCCGCTGCCGGCGTCTGCTCCGGTTATCGTTCGTCGTTGAGGGTTCGCGTGCGCGTGTACGGATCGGGTCGCTGCCCCTCGCAACAGACATCGCTGGATTCGAGATTCGCGAGCGCGGAACTGGGATCGACTGTGGGTGGCGGCTGCTGGGAAGGGCCATCGGGTCGACGGCGCCGGCTGGCACAAGGCGCTCAGCGTGTGAGTTTCTGCGCACCCATGCGCGGCTGCAACTGCGCGACCTGCCGCCTATTAACCTGCCTTGAACAGGCGAGAGCACATCTGCCGTCGCGTTCGCTTCGAAGCTGCCACCACCCGCTGGTTCGCCACGCTCGACGACCTCTGGGACACCGTGCGGCGTACGGCCGGGCCTTGGACGCCCTTGAAGCCCCGACGACTTCGTGACATTACTTATAACGTTTGTGTTAGTGCGAGATATCCCGCGTGAGCTGGCGGGCAGGTGATTCCGGCCCGGCGCGCTCCCGCGCACGTTCATCGACGACCACCGGCGGCGGGCAAGCCAGCGTTATCCCCTCCTGCTGCAGACCTTCGTAGATGGCAAGATTGATTGCCTGCTGGGCGTCCATGTAGCGGTTGTAATCGGGATCGGAGAAATAGAACGCCGACTCGAAGATCAAAGCAGATTCGCCGTACTTCTTGAAGTGGGCGCGGTCGAAACGTGTCTTGGGCTGTGCCTCAATGGCTTCGCGGATGATCGCGGGAATGAGCGCAAGCTGCGCCGCCGGTACGTCCTGCCCGACGGCCGAAGATCCTACGTGCCTTTCGTCGGAGTCCTACAGCCAAATCGGTATTCTTCCGCTAGTCAGAAACTCCCGGCGGAGGGATGCTGAGACACAGTAGATGTAGATGTTGCGTGGCGGCGGTCGACCATACCGGGGCGCCGCGGATTGTCGCAATTGCTCTTGATCGGGAAAGGAGAGCCGATGTTATCCATAGCAACCGCTGCTGGCGCCGTGCGCAAGTGGGCAGGACTGGCTGCGCTCGCATGGAAATTCGCTGTTGCGGGCGCGCTGGTGCTGCTGACGGGAAACGTGTTTGCCGGCCAGATCACGCTCTACGAGCATCCGGGATTCCAGGGCCAGAGCATGACGACGAGCACCGCGCTTCCAAACCTCGAGCAATCGGCTTTCAACGAGGCCGCGTCCTCGGTCGTAGTTAGTGACGGGACGTGGCAAGCTTGCACCGAACCGTATTTTCGCGGTCGCTGCGCGCAGTTGACGCCTGGGCCGTACCGCAAGCTCAGTGGCGAGTTGAATGGCCTCGTGGCGTCGGTGCGTCAGGTTGGCTATGAACCAGGGCCTGTCTCCGTCGTGATCAACCCGGATTCGCCGCCGGTTGCGATAAATGCTGTTCCCGCGCCAGCCATCATCAATCCCGCACCCGCGCCGGTCGTGATCAATCCGGGTGCCGCACCGGTGGTCATCAATCCAGCACCAGTGGTCGTGAGCCCCGAGGCGCGGCAGTTCGTGGTCGCTTCGCCGATCGTGAGCTCCGAGTCGGTTCCGGCGGGTACCAGCGTTGTTTTGTATCAGCATACGGGGCGAGTCGTGCGCGCCGTGGAACTGACATCAAATGTCGATGACCTCGACAGCCGTCAGTTCGACGACAGTGCAGACGCAGCACTGGTGACCGGTGGAGTATGGCGATTGTGCGACGGCGAACGTGGCCGGGGCGAGTGTATTGATCTCTCGCCGGGTCAATACGTGAGCCTGGGCGCGTTCGACGGCAAAGTCAGATCGGCGTACCTGATCACTCCAGTCCCGGATCACGTGGCGACGGTTGCGATGGTGCCGGCAGCAGGACGCGCCGTACTCTATGAGTTACCAAACTTCCGCGGCGCCCGGGCGGTTGTTGAATATGGACCGGCGCCGGACCTCGACTGGGCGCGGTTCAGGGGGCCTGCTACATCGCTGCGCATCGAGTCAGGATCATGGCTCGTCTGCTCGGACATGGGCTACCGAGGCGACTGCCGGATTCTCGACCCGGGCGACTACCCCGTGCTGACGGGGTTGCTTGATCATGGAATCGTCTCGGCGCGGCAAGTGTGGCGTCCTGAATACGGCTCCCTCGGACGAGTCGTGGCGCGCGACACGCGAAGTGAATCGCGCCCTGATCTTTCACGATACGTACCGTGAACGGTCGGGCTCACCGAGCGTGGTGAGATTGGCGTCCAGGTTGCGTATCACGCGTAACATCGGATGCACCGGGGAGCCCGAGGCTCCCTATTCCTCGCGTTGCTACCCGGATTAGAACCGGTCCCCAGCTGGCGTCAGCTCGTTATCCGTCTTGGGTAAGGGCGCGGACGAGGTTCGGCATGACGCGTTCGCTGTCATTCGCCTCGGTCGGGAAGGCGGCGATTCTTATCGGCCGTGCCACCGATTCTAGGTCAGCACCGCAGCAAGATATGGACGAAAATACTGCGAGTTAAAGATCGGTCACAGATCCAATACCCCTGGCTCTCTCATCGTCAGTCGCCAGCCAGTCAGTCAGGCGCTTCGATTCGCGAGATATCCCAATGCGGCTGGAGACGAAAATGTAGCAGCGCGGTTTTGCTAGCGCCTCTCGTGCGCTGGATTCGACTGCGAAAGCAAACGTACGCGGACGCCGTAACCAGTTGATGATGCAGTGAAATTACGGTACCTTTTGGCGGCTTTGCGCAGCCGGCTCGCGGCGATGTCAGGTGACACCGACTTGTGCTTTTCTCGACGAATTGGGCGAACGGCGGGTTAAATTGCCACAAGGGAGATTGCCAAATGAAGCTAGCGAACTCGTGGATCAAAAACGTCGTGGCCATCGTCATGGCGCTTGCATTCGCTGTCGCGTTGGATGCAGTGGCTGCCGACGGCAGCGCCAGCGGCACGCTGACCTATAAGAGCAAGGGCGGCCCGATCTCCATCGCGATTAAATTCGCGTGGCTTGTCAAAGGCCCGGACGACTTTGACCCGAAAATTACGATCCGGCATCTAATCTTCTCGGCCACCGATATTGGCGCAAAAATAGCTGCGTGTGAGACCGTGACCTGCATGCAAGGCGCCGTTGGTAGCGGAATGACGATCGACCTTGGCGCTAGCCAACGGCTCAATTACTGGATTTCTCTCAACGATCAACGCGTCCAGTATTCCGGTGCAGTGCTGCCTGCCGCGCTGAAACTCACTACGGATACGTCGACGCGTCTGGCCGGAAAGCTGACCTTCGACGATACTGCGGCCGATGGGCCGAACGTTGATATCGTATTCGATGTGCCGCTGCTGCGGTAGCCGCTAGTCGCAAGCTTTCGTAGGGGCCGAGTGCATGCGCTACGATCGGAACGCACCTGCGCCAGTTACCTGTGCAGGTACTTGAACTGGGTCACATTGAGGGGTGCTGGGAATCTGCCACTCCGGGCTAGGGCGACTTGATCTCCATGATCACGGTTCACCACCTGAATAACTCCCGATCGCAGCGCGTGCTGTGGCTACTGGAAGAACTCGGCGTGGATTACGAGGTTAAGCGCTACGAGCGGGACCCGAGGACCATGCTTGCGCCTGTCTCGCTGCGGGCGGTGCATCCGCTCGGCAAGTCGCCCGTTATTACCGAGAATGGGCTCACCGTCGCCGAATCGGGCGCCGTCATCGAGTACCTGATCGAGCACCACGGCAAGGGAAGGTTGATTCCGCCAGCGGGCACGCCGGAGCGCTTGCGCTACACTTATTGGCTGCATTTCGCCGAAGGCTCGGGGATGCCCCCGTTGCTGCTCGCGCTCATTTTCGGCAGACTGCCGCGCCAGCCGATGCCGTTCTTCGTACGCCCGATTGCGCGTGGCATCTCCAAGAAGGTGCTGGAGTCTTTCGTTGAACCGCAGCTTAGGACGCACCAGGAATTCATGGAGCGCGAATTGGAGAAGAGCTCGTGGTTCGCAGGCGAAGAGTTCACGGCCGCCGACGTGCAGATGAGCTTCGTGGTTGAGGCGTCGGCCGCGCGCGGTGGGTTGGACCAGGGTCGTCCGAGGCTGATGGCCTGGCTGGAGCGCATCCACGCTCGCCCTGCCTACAAGCGCGCCCTGGAGAAGGGTGGCCGCTACGAATTGTTGCGTTAGCTCACGACCCGCTGTCGAAAGCGATGCGTCTCCTCGACCGCTGGATGCGCTACCACGCGTCGTGCCCAGATCTGATGCGACAGGCGGTTGCCGCATGCGCTTGCCCTTATCATGTGCGAGTCGCACAGCTGGCGGTGCTGCCTCTCAAGCGCGGTTGATAGAGGCTGATTCTATTTGCCGTACCAGTTGCCTAACGAAGCACCATTTTCGAGGCACTTGTGATGGAAGCGGATGACAGAATGAAGCAAGACCGTCGCGGATTTCTTCAGGCCGCAGCGGCCGCGTCGGCCACCCTGGCATTAAGTGGTCTGCCGTTCGCAGCTGGCGCCGCGACCAATGCGACGGGATTGAAGATCGAGAAGGTCGGTCTGATGAGCCCCGGGGACATGGGGCAGGCGCTAGCGATACAGATCAAAGCGGCGGGCTTGAATGTCTACACTGCACTGGAGCACCGCAGTGAGCGCACCCGTACGCTCGCGCGCGAGGCGGGATTGACGGACGTCGACACTATTGCGCGACTCGTTGCCGAATGCGATGTCGTGCTGTCGGTCATTAATCCCGGTTCTGCACTCGATTTGGCACGCGAAGTAGCGACTGCGCTGCGAGCGACTGGCAGGCACACGCTGATTGTCGACTGCAATGCGATCGCCCCGGGCACCGTGCGGGAAATCGCGGACGTGATCGAAGGCGCGGGCGGGCGTTTTGTCGACGCCGGCATTATCGGCCCGCCGCCACGCGGCAAGGCTAAGACAAGTCTGTACGTGTCGGGCGCTGGGGCCGCCGATCTCGAGCAACTCGCCGGGCCACAACTCATCGTGCACGTGATCAGCGACCGGATCACGGATGCGAGCGCGCTCAAGATGTGCTACGGGGCCCTCAACAAGGGCACGCAGGCGCTGTGGCTGGACGTCTTGATAGCGGCTCAGCGACTGGGCGTCGATGGCATACTGGATCAGCAGTTGCGGCAGTCGCAGGCCGATCTTTATGATTGGGCGCTGAGCCAGTTTCCGATCATGCCACCGAAGGCCTATCGCTGGGTGCCGGAAATGCTCGAGATCTCAAAGACCCTCGCAACTGCAGGCATCACCCCGAAAATGTTTCAGGGGGCGGCGGATGTTTATCTGTTCGTCGCCGGCACGGCGCTCGGCAGGGAGACACCGGAGAATCGCGATAAGGCGCGGGATGGCAAGGATGTCGTGCGATTGCTCGTCCAGGAGCGCAACCAGTCATGATGTGCGCGATGCGGGCAGGCTGCCCTGCCCGGGACTAGGAAGGCTCGGCCAGGAGGAGAGAAGGACCGGATGCGACGACAGCCGGAAGGCCTGGGCGAGTCACCCAGTCGAAAATAGCAGTGCCGCAATGTGCTCCGTTTTGCGTTTCGGGGCCTTGGCTGCGCCGCACGATCTACGGTCTGTACCCAAAGTAGAGAATCGCAGGCGAGCCGCAATCTACTTTCGGCGAGAAGCGGCAACTCGTCGGCAGGATGAGGCGGGGCCGGTTCGTTGAGTGGTCGCACATCCCCGGACCCATGTGACCGTTTGGCGTAAAGAGTGACGGCGTGGCGGCGGCTATTCGCCCAAGGCGCGAATCGCGGAAAGCAGCGGCAAATGTGATTAGCGTAATGTGAATATTCATCATTGACGCATCGCCGGGACCAGCGACACAATTCTTGTAACGTGAATCGCTCAAGTGGCGGAGCCATGAAAACTCCCACACCTGCGTTCACGGCTGACAAGGAGGCGTGGCGAACGTACCCCCAGGCGAAGGCCGTTACCAACAATGTTTGAAGAGCGACCGAAAGCGCGAGGTTGCTCTCAAGAGCCGACTGTCGCGATTTCATTAGGAGGTCCGTGTAATCAACTCTTTGCAAATGAGGAGAAAGTACATGTCCTCCTTTACCGGAAATCCAAAGCGATCGTTACTCGAAGTCTTCAGGCATTCCACCGCAGCGGCGGCTCTTTTGTGTGTCGTTGTTGCGCCAGGCGCGGTTGCGCAAGACAGCGTAAATGACCCTGCCAATCACGCGTGGCAGGCAGGCGCTATCAGCCACGCGCAAGAGATGCGGGCATTTATTGATCCCGATAGCGGCCAGCAGGCAACCCCACCCATCATTCCGAAGATCGAATTCGATTTCGATCCCTCCGGGATCATTGCAACCTTTCAGCCCGGTGGCCCGACCCAGACATCGCAGAACGCTTTCTTTGCAAATCTGGGCACCAACAACCGCACGTGTTTGACCTGCCATCAGCCGCAAGACGGTTGGGGCGTCAGCGCCGCCAGCGTACGGGGGCGGTTTTATGCCAGCTTTGGGAACGACCCGATATTCCGCCTGGTCGACGGGGCCACGTGCCCAAGCGCCGATGTATCGAGCATCGATGCCAAGCAACAGGCATTCGGCCTGTTGCTGAGCAAGGGCCTGATTCGGATCGGATTGCCGGTTCCGGCCGCTGCAGAGTATCAAATCGTCTCCGTCTCCGATCCTTACGGATGCAACACCAATCCAGTCACCGGCCTGACCAACTTCGGCCCCGTCGGTCCGACGACGGGTATTGTGTCGGTTTATCGCCGACCCCTGCCGGCGACGAATTTGGGATTCCTCACCACTATCATGTGGGACGGCCGCGAGCCCAGCTTGGAGCAGCAAGCGATTGACGCGACGCTCGGGCATGCGCAGAGCAACGCCGCTCCCACTGCCGCGCAACAGCAGCAGATCGTCGCTTTTGAATCCGGTATCTTCACGGCGCAGGCACTCGATGACGGGGCGCAATACCTGGGTGCTGAGGGGGCGATGGGTGGCCCGGATGCACTCGCAAATCTGCTCTCCGGATTTTTCATCGGCATCAATGATCCTTTGGGCGGGAACCCCAGCGGCTCGCCGTTCACCTCGCAAATCTTCGATCTGTACCAAGCTTGGAATGGAATTGACGGATATGGGGATGTCAATGAGTCTCGCCAGGCAGTCGCGCGCGGCGAGGCCCTGTTCAACAACACGCCCATCACTATTACTGGCGTAGCGGGGCTCAACGACCGGCCCGGGCTGACGACCGTTTCCGGATTCTGCGGAACCTGTCATGACACGCCTGGTGTGGGCAATCATTCGGTCAAGTTGCCCATAAATATCGGCGTCGCCAATGGCGGTCCCAATAATGACAATCCGGGTCTCGACATTGGTGATCTACCGGTGTTCACCCTGTTATGCGTGTCGGGTCCAAACGTCGGAAAGACCTACACCGTCACCGATCCTGGCCGGGCACTGATCTCCGGCAAATGCGCTGATATCGGCAAGGTGAAGGGGCCGATTCTGCGTGGGTTGGCGGGGCGGGCGCCGTATTTCCACAACGGCTCGGCCGCGACGCTGCTGGACGTAGTGAAGTTCTATAATCTGCGCTTCAACATCGGCCTCAGCGCTGCGCAAATGAGCGATTTGGCGGCATTTCTGCAAACGCTATAGCGGTGAAAACTGGACGGGGGAGCTCCTGGCGGGCCTCCTCGTTCCCGGCGAGCGTTCCCAAAGGCGGTGCGGAGCAATGCGCGGCATGGCCCCGCCCCGCGCACAGCGCACCTTAGGAAGATGAAGTTCGGGAGTGCCGCATGCGGGATGCGTCGTGCCGCGACTGCAATCCATGTCGGGAGGACGGCAAGGTCTTCCCGCTGTTAGACTGTGAGTCTTTCCAAGGATCTGACTCGTGAGCGAAACCCTGCAGTGCTTGAAGAAATACGGTCAGCGGCTCGATTTGGAGATCGCCAAAGAGCTGGGTGCGCCACTTGCAACAGTGCGCCAACGGCTTGCCCGCCTGGCAGCTACCGGGGCGATCACCGTGTGTAGTTTGACCCGCTTCGAACATGGCAAGAGGATTGACGCATGGCAATGTCGTGTGTCGGGTTATGTCCCGCCTCGAGCCCCCGGTCGAAAGGGGAAGCCAACGCCGTAGCCTCAAACGGTCATAGCCGATGGTGCCATCGGCCTTGGGTTACCCGGGTGCCTCGCGACCCTGCCATTGGCGCCCCGAATTCAATGAAGGAGGTTTCCCATGCGCATTCTCGTTGTTGGCGCGACCGGCACCATCGGTCGCGCTGTCGTAGCAGCACTTTCCACCGGCAACGAAATCGTACCCGTTAGTCGCCGGAGCACGCCCATCACGGTAGACCTTGCGGAGCCGGCCAGCATCCAGGAAATGTACCGTTCGACGGGCAAGCTCGACGCCGTCGTGTGCGCTGCCGGGCAAGCGAAATTTGCGCCGCTTGCCCAGTTGAGCGATGCAGACTTTCGCTTTTGCCTCGACAACAAGCTAATGGGCCAGGTTAACCTGGTGCGGCTCGGATTCGAACACGTTGGCAACCGCGGTTCATTCACGCTTACGACCGGCATACTGGCGCGCTCTCCGATGCCGGGTAGCGGAGCAATCAGCTTGGTCAACGCTGGCGTCGAGGGGTTCGTGAGGGCAGCCGCACTGGAAGCGCCACGTGGCATTCGCGTGAATGCCGTCAGCCCGCCTTGGGTGAGTGAGACACTACAAGCCCTCAAAATGGACCCATCCCAAGGACTGCCCGCGGCCATCGTCGCACGGTCGTACCTGCGGAGCGTGACCGGCACCGATACGGGCTCGGTACTGGAGCCATCTGCCTAGTACGCACGGCGATTGAACAGCGAGACAACACTCCTCCCGAGAGCAGCGCCACTGAGCTCAAGGGCAGCGGAGTGTCCACTTCGGGTGGTAGAGGGGCCGCAGGCGTGCCGCTGGGCAAAACAGCGTACCGCGACAAGAGATTGGCGCCCTGAGCGGGAACGATCTCGTATTTGACTTTTGTCAATACAGGCGGGCCTTGCATTGCCCACACTTACCTCATTTCATAAGAAAGGGAACGACATGTCCTCGACCAGCAGTCCGACGGCGAAAACGGCGCCGCGCGAGGCAAACGGCCTTGCGGGGGCAGGCAACAAACCGGTCCCGGGCTTCGATCCAGAATTTCATTGGCGCGAGACGCTCGGCGACGGCACGCGCGTGCTGATCCGTCCGATCCGCAAGGAGGACGCCGCTCTCGAGCGCGCGTTCATTGAGCGCCTGTCCCCGCTGTCACGAGGGTATCGCTTTCTGGGCCAGATGAAGGTAAGCGACGACATGATTCGGCGACTGACGGACATTGACTACCAGCGCGACATGGCATTCGTGGCTCTGCGTCACGATTCAGGGCAGAAGATGGAAATCGGCGTGAGCCGCTTCTGCACCAGCGAGGATGGCGCCAGCTGCGAATGTGCAGGTGTGGTCGGCGATGAGTGGCAGGGAAGAGGCCTTGGCCATCTGCTGATGCGGCACTTGATCGAAGTCGCGCGTCAACGCGGGATCAAGCGCATGTATTCAATCGACGCAGCGGGGAATCAGGAGATGCGAAGGCTTGCCGAGGACCTTGGATTCGAGCGCAAGGTTGATCACGACAGTCCCAACGAGGTCATTTACAGCCTCGATTTGTAATCCAGGAGCATTACGTTGTGCCGCGCCGCGCACTTTCGTGCAAGACGCTAGCGGCCGATAGAGGCGCGAATCCGGGGCCGCGACATCGGGCTGGAAGCCTTGGTAGCACGCTCAGAGGCGGTGCTGGGATAAAGGGTTGCCAGCCTTCGACGTAGGCGGCAGCCTCTTAACCATGGGCAGTGCCTGAACGTGGGGTCCGATACCGCCGCAACCGCTTGAGGTTACGGCCTCGGCTGCGGCGACTCAGGCGATGTGAAAGTGCTCCTCGATTTTTCTGCGGCGTTCTGCCGGGGACACGTTAAATAGATCCAACCGATCCGGACTCTTCTCCAGCAGCGTCAGTACCAATGAGGCCCTTCCGACGACCTTGGCCGGGTTGCCAACGACGAGCGAATTGTGAGGAATGAAGCCGCGAACGACGGAACCGGCGCCAACGATGCAATCTCTGCCAATCTCCACCCCGGGCAGGAGTATGGAGTTGATACCGATCAAAGTACCAGATCCAACGCGGATTGTTCCAAAAATCTGGGCCCCAGAATACTTGTGCCGAATGGTGGCAGCCGCGCCGTGATGGGTGATGAACTGCACGCCGTTGGCGATGGCAACATTGTCACCGATCTCGATCAGGTAGGGCTCGGTCGAAAACTGCATCGTATAGATGGTGCAGGAATTCCCGATCCTGACGCCTCTACGTCGAAGTTCCGCAATTCGTTGTTCGTTGGTTCGGATCAACCGTTGTCGCAGAAGCCGCCATAACATGTGCACACTCCTTGCCGGTCCGTAAATCCTATCCTGATCGAGACGCGCCGGGCCGACCGCGCGCCCCCTTAGATGCCGTCGATTCAGACCATGGGCCGGGCGTCTCTATAGCCTGGCTGGCCGCTGGATCCTCGTTTCGCCACATGGATCGATTGCAGGATCGGCAAACATCATGAGGGCAAGACGCTTGCCTCATTGCCGATACCGAGTCTGTTTGCGTGCCGAATTGCCTTCTCGAACACCGCTTCGTAATTGCCTAGCTGTCGCGGGCGATCGAGCAAGGGAGCGATCGCGGTTCGTGCGCTTGCACGCATGGCCGCGAATTCCGCTCGATGGGCACAAGCGAATTCAAGAGCTGCGCGCATTTGCCTGCGATTGCGTAATTCGAACACGAAGCCGTTCTCGCCCTGGCGAATCAACTCCGGAATCCCGCCGACGCGTGCGCCGATCACCGGAACGCGGTTTGCGCTGGCCTCGATGACGACTGTGGGCAGGCTGTCGTGGTGTATCGATGGAACGATACAGATGTCGATGTCGCGAAAGAAATCCACCGGATCGACATACCCCAGGAATCGGATGCGGGTATCGACATACCGGCGTTGCAGGCGTGCAACGTAGCGTTCGGCGCCAACACCTCCAATTCGCAGCACGGCGGGCAATGCCGGGGGCCGGGCAAACGCTTCAAGCAGCAGTTCGATGCCCTTCGCAGGAACCAGCCGGGCGAGAAAGCCGATGCGAAGCGGCAGGGAGTCGGAGCACTCGGTCGATGGGCCTGGATCGGGCAGGGGGAACGCGGTCGGAATCAGCGCCGTCTCGACTCCCGCGAAGTAGCCCGCTCGGAGGTGTTCGTCGAGCACGCTGCGGCTAAGGGCGACCACGACGTCAATTTTCGTCGATGCGCGGCAGTGGGGCGTGCGGAAAAAGCGCGCCATTGGCTTGAGCAGGGCGAGCTCGTAGGACGAATGACTGGGCGCGAGCAGATACAGATCGTTGAGCACATGCACGATGGGTAGGCCGAGCGTGCGGGCTGCATCCCAGGCGGAGATGGAAAATCCGGCGAGATTCTGCGTGCACAGGACATCGGGTCGCGTTCGCTCAATCACTTCCGCAACGACCTGGCGCGCAGTTCGATTGTAAATGTCGCCAACGTGCCACAACAGCCTCCTCAGGATCGGTCGTGGGTCGGCCGCATTCGGCCAATAGCGATTCGGAATCCCAACGCGGAAGATCCTCAAGCCTTCCTGAAGGTGCTCGCGCAGTGGTCCGCTCGACGCAGTACACAACACCGTTATGGCGTGCCCCCGATCGCGCAGCCCGCGTGCAAGGTTGCGCAAGGCGAGCTCTGCACCACCAATGTTGTCGGGGTCAAAAAACGTGCTGACGAAGAGAATCTTCATCGCGCCACGAGAGCTGGATCCGAAGCAAGCAGGAATCGCGGATCGGGTCCCAGCCTATCCGCTTCGCCAGCGCGAACGGCTTCACGCAGAAGCGCAAATCGGGTGCGGCGAGGTTCCCGACGCGATAGCAGCCACCATGCCGTGAAGTAGATTGCACGATGGACACGATACTGCCACCGTTTCTCCGCGAGCCGATGACAATCAAACCACGCCTCATTGCGTACCCCGTAGTAAACCCGCGCGCTGTCCGGTTCATCAAGCCAAGCTCGTAACAAGCTTGGACGGTTCAGCCATGACGGGAGCAGATCGGCGATTACGGCATCGCTGATGACAAAGAGCTTGCCACCTTGGCGTACGATGCGGTCGGTGTATTCGGTATCGTCGGCGTACAGCACAAACCGCGGGTCGGGCAACCCCGCACGCGCAATGAGCGATCGCGGCAGCAGCAACCCGCCGTAGGGTGCGATGGCGGTGGGCAACGCCTGCGGCGGACCCTCCGACTGTGATCGCGTGCGTCGAAACAGCCGCCGTACGAGGGTGCGCAGGTGAAACCCCAGAAAGCTTGACGTCGCGCGCGGCCCGTCGCGTAGCTGAGCGCCGTGTATATGATCGCGATAGCCGCAGACCGCAATCCCGGCAGCATCGACATCGTCTCGCGACAGCGCTGCGTGTGCCGCCAGCAGGCGCCCGAGCGCGTCGGGCGCGGGTAGATTGTCGTCATCGAGCAACCATACCCAATCTGCCCCGCATTCGAGCGCCGCCTCAATGCCCGCTGCGTATGCGGGGGCCGAACCAACGTTGGTGGGCAAACTGCATAGCATCACCTTTTCGCCGAAACCTTCGATTCGTCGTGCAAGAGTGGGCGTAACACCGTTGGCGACGATTACCCAACGCGCGATACGCGCGTCCGCGAGCACGCGTTTCGCGACCGCCTGGAGCACCTCGAATCGACCACTGTAGGTGGCCGTGACAGCAACGACGACGGGCGGATTCATTGGCTTTGGGATCCGGGCTCCGCTTATGCCGCCGGTTTGCGTCCGACACCGAGAAGTCGGGGTGGTGCCTCCAGCACGCGGGTGGCGAGCACCTGGGTATTATGGAGCAGCACCTCCCGGAGCGCCTGCTCGGAAAAGCGGAAGTAGTCGCCAGGATAGTCGTGCACGAGAAGCGTCGGGGTAGCGGCGCCGAGCGCTTGCAGGTGCCGGGCCAGCGGAGTCACCGCAGGCAGGCAGTTGCCAAGGCGCCCGGCGATGCGTCGCACCCAGCTGCGCGCGCGCGTGTAACCGGGAACGCCGATCAACAGCAAGCCGCCAGGCTTCAACACGCGTCGCATTTCGGCGAGCGTGAGCCAAAAGCGAGGATCATGCTCGAGCGTGGCATTCGACACGACCACATCGAATGCGCCAGCCGCGAATTGACTCAAGTCATTGCCATTGCCGCGCAGGATTCTGGCTGATGGAGTCGTGCCCTCGTACTCCATGTTGATGCCGATGCGCGACCCACAGGCGCGCAATGAAGGCAGGTTCAGCAGCGTATCCGGCGTCGGGGTGGCGCCGATTTCGAGCACGCTGCCACTCGCGCCGTACTGTCGGCACAGGGTGTCGAACTCGGCAAAAAGTGCCGGCGTCATCGCTCAGCGTCTTGGCAAATATCCGAGCGCGATCAACATCGGGCGCGCCAACTGCTCAACGCGCCACCGTTGCCATGAGGAGCGGCGCCGATATTTTCCGATAGCGTCGGTTCCGACGCGTGAACGCAGGGATTCAATCGCCAGCGCATCATTCCCGGCGCCGATGAAGGCAAGAATGCGCAGCGCCTCATCGTCGAAGCGCAGGCACAGATCTTCATAGCGCGTCTCCATATAGCGCTCCCGAAGCATGGCGCCGAAGTGCCGCCCGACCGCTACGCTATTGATCCAATGCTGCACGTTGTATGGCAGGGGATCGACACGGTAAGCAAGCTTGCTTATCGGGCCAAACCACAGGCCGTGCCAATAGCGCATACCCGCAGAATCAGTGTAAATCTTCTGCCAAAAGGCGTTGAATGGCGGGACGTGATCGCTGAACGCGACGTCGCGACCATCGCGTATGATGTGCAGGTAACGGGCCTGGGGAAAGAGATAATCGATCAAGGGCAACACATACGCCGTCTCGCAGAGCTTCCAGCCCCAGCGTTGTGGTTCGCCGCAGCCTAGATGCCGCCGGAAAGCGCGCACGATAAGCGCGCAGAGTTCCATATCCGGACGTTCGTTTCCGCGCCATAGCTGGTTGAAGTCTGGGTAGTAATGTTCTACGACATATTCAACCAACTCCAGTATGTCCTCCGAATCGCCAGACTCATTTTGATGCGCGCCCATGTAGACGCCGGTCGAGCGCACGAGCTCAGCAAGCAATCTGCTGCCCGAATGCGATTTGTTGAAAATCACAACGGGCGGCGGCAATGCGCTCGTCCACTCGCGCACCGCGCACAGCGACGTAAGCAAGGACGTAGAATCCGTTGTCGAGGCGATCGGGGCGGTCATACGGAGATTTCCGAGGTCCGGGCGCAAGCGCGAACCAATCTGGTGCGCTCAGGCAATTCAGAAGCCGTTGCTTGTTGCTACCTGTCCCAAACGTATGCAGGCATGGCTGGTCGGCTTGATCCGAATGGTTGCAGGGGCGGGCGGGGTGTTGGCTGCCGTCTGCTGCGCGATGCAATACCCGTACATGCGTGAATTATAGCTCGGCCGATTCATGAGGCTGGACAGCCCGGGGTCCTCTGGACGCCCTGCATGGACCGGATCGAGCCACCGTATGCGGCCGTCGGGGCCGACACGGAAGCTGCGATTGAACTCGCGCCGCGCTCCGCCGTCAGATATTACCTGTCCAACGATCAAGCCGGCCCCCCCGGATCACATGCAATCGTGGCGTTGGCGGATGGGTGCGCGTATGAGCGCGCCCAAGTTGTAACACAGCGCCGTGGCCGCGGCGAGCCGTTCGCGGCCGTTGGCTTTTCTTTGGACGGGAACCGTCTTATGCTCATCGCTGGTCATTGCAACTTGCGTACGTTCCTGATGAGCGCGGGCGATTGTAAAGCCTCGAAACCGCCCAACTCGAGAAACCGAATACAAGGAGGTATCGATGTCCAAGCCTGAGACCTGCGACTCCCGCCGCCGCGACTTGCTTGCGGCCAGCAGCGCATTGGCCCTTGCCGCGGCGCTGCGACCATGGCGCGCCAGCGCGCAGGGAACCAGTGGTGCCAAATTGCGCATTGGTGTCATCGGGTCGGGACACATCGGCGGAACGATTGGTGGGCTGTGGGTCAAGGCAGGCCATCCGGTGCTCTTCTCATCGCGCCACCCCGATGAACTGAAGGATCTGGTGGCGGGGCTCGGCCCTCTCGCCCGCGCAGGCACGGTGGCAGAGGCGATCGCCTTCGGCGACGTACTCTTTGTGGCCATACCCTATGGTGCCCTGCCGCAGCTGGGCCAGGATTACGCTGGCGCGCTCAGGGGCAAGATCGTGCTCGACGCTGGCAATGCCTCAGCCCGCGACGGTGCCCTCGCCGACGAGGTGGAGCGCGAAGGCATCGGTGTTACGTCGCAGAAATATCTGCCCGGGACCCACCTGGTGCGCGCATTCAACACGATGTCCTACATGATCTTCGCGCGCGAGGCGAACCGCCCCGATCCCAAACTGGCCATCCCGATCGCCGGCGACGATCCTGAGGCGGTGCAGGTGGCCGCGGGGCTGGTGCGGGACGCCGGCTTCGAGCCGGTCGTTGTCGGCAAGCTCGCCGACGCGCGCCGGTTCCAGCGAGGTGCGCCTGGCTGGGGCCAAGCGGTGACGGCAGCCGAACTCAAGCAGAAGCTGTCGCTGGCACCGTGAATTTACGCCCGGGCTGGCTATGGCGGGCGCTGCCGGCCACGCCAGAGGAGCGCGCGGCGGCGCTGTGGTCTTTTGGCTATTTCTTCACCCTGCTTGCGGGCTACTACGTGCTGCGGCCGCTGCGCGACCAGATGGGGATCGCGGGCGGCATCAAGGCCCTGCCGTGGCTGTTTACGGCGACATTCGTCACGCTTCTCGTCGCGCAGCCGCTTTATGGCGCGCTGGTGGCGAGATTGCCCCGCGCCCGTTTCATCCCCATCGTCCTTCATTTTTTTGTCGCCAATCTCGCGCTGTTCTGGCTGCTGCTGACCCTCGACATTGCAACGGTAATCGTGGCGCGCGTCTTCTTCGTTTGGGTCAGCGTGTTCAACCTCTTTGCTATTGCAGTTTTCTGGTCGTTCATGGCCGACCTCTTTACAAGCGAGCAAGGCAAGCGCCTGTTCGGCTTCATTGGTGCAGGGGGCACGGCGGGCGCTCTGCTTGGTCCAGTTATCACCATCGGCCTTTCGGTGCAGCTGGGACCCACCAACCTGCTGATCGCCGCGATCGTGTTCCTGGAACTGGCCGTGCGCTGTGTGCACCGGCTCGAGCGCGCCGCCAATGCGCGGCAGGGCCCGCGCCCGGAAGAGCGGCGAGTCGGCGGCAGCGCCTTCGCGGCGCTGCCCGAGCTGTTTCGTTCACCGTATATGCTCGGCGTCGGCGCTTGGGTCAGCCTGCTGTCGTTCGGCGCGACAATGGTCTATCTCATGCAGGCACATGTGGTGTCCGAAACGGTCCATGGTGCCGGCGAGCAGACGCGGATCTTCGCCAGCATCGACTTGGCGGTCGGACTCCTGACCCTGGCGACCCAGGTATTCGCTACCGGGCGGCTACTGAAGCGGTTTGGCACCGGCGTGGCGGCCGGCGCGCTGCCGGCCGTGTACATTGCGGGTTTCGCGGCGCTGGCGCTGATGCCGAGCCTTGCCGTTGTCGTGGTAGTCCAGGTGGCGCAGCGCTGGATGAATTTCGCAATTGCCAATCCGGCGCGCCAGGTATTCTTCACGGTTGTTTCGCGCGAGGAGAAGTACAAGGCGAAGAACCTGATCGACGTGGTGATCTATCGCGGCTCCGACACGCTGTACGCGTGGGTGTTTGACAGCTTGCAGGCGCTGGGGCTTAAGCTCGGTGCAATCGCGCTGTGCGCGTTGCCGGTGGTGGCCGGATGGCTCGTCCTGTCGGCGGCGCTCGGACGTACGCAGGAGCGCCGTGCCGCCCAACTCGGGGCGGCCGCGGCGCAGGGAGGCCTACCATGACTCGCATGACCCGCCGTGGCTTTGTCGGACTCGCAGCCGCCGCGTTGCTCGCGCGGCGCGCCTCTGCGCAAACCAACTCCGCGCCGCCCATCACCCGCGCCATCCCCAAAACCGGCGAACGCGTGCCTGTGGTCGGGCTGGGCACCGCCAGCGTGTTCGACAGTGACGATCTGGCGACCCGGGCCGCGGCGGCGCAGGTCGTCCGGACACTGGTCGATGCTGGCGGCCGGCTGATCGACACCGCGTCGTCCTATGGCGATGCCGAGATCGTGCTCGGCACGGTCATCGCGACCGCCGGCATGCGAGAGAAGGTATTCATCGCCACCAAGCTCGAGGAGCCTGACGAGACGGAGCTCAAGCGCTCGCTCGCACGGCTTAAGGCGGCGAAGGTCGACCTGCTGCAACTCCACAATGTGCGCGATCCGCGGCAATCGTTGGCACAATTCAAGGCGTGGCAGGCGCAAGGCGTGTGCCGCTACGTCGGCATCACCTCAACCTCCCACCGTGCGTTCGCCGCGGTCGAGGCGGTGCTCGAACACGAACAGCCGGATTTCGTGCAGGTCGACTATTCGCTCGACGACCGCGAAGCGGAAAAGCGCATCCTGCCGCTGGCGGCTGAAGTCAAGGCCGGAGTGCTGACAGCGCTGCCCTTCGGACGCGGCCGGCTGTTCCGCGCGGTGAGCGGCAGGGAAATTCCCGACTGGGCAAAGGTATTTGCTGGCAGTTGGGCGCAATTCTTTCTCAAATACCTGATCGCCGACGAACGAGTCACCACGGTCATACCCGGCACATCCAACCCGGTACACATGGCGGACAATCTTGGTGCCATGCGCGGGCGCCTGCCGGATCCGGACCAGCGCAAGCGCATGGTCGATTTCATCGGCAACCTCTAGCTGCGGCGCACCTGCCGAATTTCATCTCGAACGAAAATCATCGGTCGCCTCAAGGCGCAGACGCACGAGCGCGGCACGCCAGGATTCGGCGATCTCAGCCAGACGTGACGGCGGTGCGACGATCAGCGGTCGTGCGGCGCGTCGCACCAGTGCTTGATGCAGCGGACGGTCAACAAGGTACTCCACGGGCGACTTGCCGTCGACGCGCGCCAGAAGCAGGCCCGGCAGCAGCGAGGCTGCGCGGGCCTCGAGCGTATCGCGCGACTCGAATTGCGCCAAGTCGAAATAGGCCGTGACGAAGGTCGCGAAAGCATCCAGAAGATCGCCGGCACGATCCGGTTGCGGCAGGCATTTCAGCAGCAGATGGTTAAGACAGAAGGCCACGTCGAACGCAGGATCGCCGTACCAGGCGCACTCGGCGTCGAGCAACACCGGGCCGTGCGGGCCGACGAGGATGTTCTTGGGGCTCACGTCGCCGTGCACCAGCGCCAGGCGCGTGCCGGCGGTGCGCTGGGCCAGCGCCCGCAGATGGTCGGCGATATCCGGGTGCCGGTCTGCGGTGGCGAGCAGATAAGGCGCCAAGCGCAACGCGTGGAAGTTGGGTAAGGTGTCGAAGCTCCGTGCCAGGTCAGCCCGATGTGCGCTTGCTCCGTGCAGCCGCGCGAGCAGGGCTCCAACCTGCGCCGCGATGCCTGGTTCGACCACGCCGCGCAGCAACTGATCCTTCCACACCGGGTGCATCTCGGGCGCGAGGTAGCTCATGACGAACAGCCCCGCGGCCGCGTCATGCGCGAGCGGCTGCGGCACTGCCTGCGGCAGGTGCTCTGCCGCGAAGCACAGCCACGCCCATTCGTAGGCATTGCGCGAGACCGGTGCTTCCCAATCCACCCCGACCTTCAGCTTGGGACGCGCGCGCTTGACGCACAGGCTGCGGCCCGGCAGGTCGACGCGCCAGATGTCCGACGACACGCCCCCGGCCAGCGGCACCCAACGCGCCGCTTCCCCCGCGACGGCAAGTCCCTTGGCTACAAGGAAGGCGTCCAGTTTCGGATCATGGGGATCCAAGCAAGCCCCCTCAGCCCCGGCCGGCGAGTGCGCCGATCCCAGAGAATGTCGCGCCGCTGCGTGCCCCGATGCGCAGCAGTTGGTTGTATTTGGCAACCGTGCTCGAAGTGCGCAGCGAGCCGATCTTGATCTGGCCCGCCGCCGCACCAACCGCGATATCGGACATGAAGACGTCCTCGGTTTCGCCAGATCGCGCCGAGACGATCGTCGCATATCCAGCCGCCTTGGCCTGTGCGATCACCTCGAGCGTGCCGGTCAGCGTTCCGTTCTGGTTGGCCTTGATCAGTACGCTGTTCGCGATTCCTTCGCGAATGCCGCGCGCCAGTCGCTGTGGGTTGGTCACAAAAAGGTCGTCGCCCACCAGCTGCAGTCGGCCCGCGAACCGCGCACTGAGTTCCTTCCAGCCAGCCCAATCGTCCTGATCGAGTCCGTCTTCGATCGAGACGACAGGGAACTCCGTCAACCAATCCTCCATCATCGACATCATCTCGGCGCGCCCGACGTCCAGGCCTTCGCGCGCGAGTCGGTAGCCGCCGTCTGGCTGCTTGAGCGCGCTGGCAGCCACGTCGATCGCGATTGCGATGTCCTCGCCGGGGCGCAAGCCGGCGCGCTCGATCGAAGCAATCATCATCTGCAGCGCAGCCCGGCTCGTCGCAAACCCGGGGCCCAGGCCGCCCTCGTCTGCGAGAAGTGTCGGCAAGCCGCGCTCGCGTGCGACCTCGGTGGCGGCCCGTCGCACGCGTGCCATGAGATGGATCGCCTCGTCGATCGATCCCGCGCGCAGCGGTATCGCAAGGAAGTCCTGAATATCCATTCCCCGCCCCGCATGCAGGCCCCCGCTCAGAATATTGGTCATTGGCAGCGGTAGCGTTGGCCGGGTCGTCTGCGTCAGCTCGCCAATGCGTTCGTAGAGCTCTTGCCCGCGGGCCCTGGCCACCGCGCGACATACGGCGATGGAGACGGGCAGGGTGGCGTTGGCACCCAGTCGCCGAAGTTGCGGAGTGCCGTCAAGCTCGCGCAGACGCGCGTCGATCACGCCCTGGTCGCTGGCGTCGAAATCGCGCAGTGCCGTGGCGAGCTCACCGTTGACGTTGGCCACGGCCTTTAGCACCCCTAGCCCGGCGTAAAACGCCGGGTCGCCATCGCGCAACTCATGGGCTTCCGCCACCCCGACGGAGACCCCCGAAGGTACGCTGGCGCGGCCGAAACTGGCGTCGGCAAGGATGACGTCAACTTCGACCGTCGGGCAGCCGCGTGAGTCGAGGATCTGCCTCGCGTGCAGCGACCTGATCCGGGTGTCCGTCATGTCCAATGCGTTGTCATGGGCGCAAGAATCGGCTGCATGCCCGCCGCGGCGGGGGCCGATTTGACACTATGACGCAATTGGCCCGCGGTGGGCAGTCAGGGCCGGGCTGACGAAGCGTTTCGAGGGCTACCGCGCCCGAGAAAGCTGCATTTTCCCCGATGGACGGTCCTTAACCGCCATGGACGGCACGTGAATCCTCTGGCGCCTCGGCGCGATCGTTCATCCCGTAGTCTCGAATCACCTGCGCGACACGCAGCCGGTAGTCCGAGAAAATTGCCTTTCGCCCTGCGCTCTGAATCCGCCGGTGCGACTCTACATTGCGCCAGGCGCGCACAGCATCCTCGTCACGCCAGTACGAAAGCGACAGGATTTTGCCGGGATTCGTCAAGCTCTCGAAACGCTCGATCGAAATGAACCCTTCGATCTGCGACAGCAACGGGTGTAACGCGGCTGCGGCGTCGAGATAGGCCCCCTTTTGGCCGGCACGCGGCTGCGTCTCGAAAATCACGGCAATCATGCGCGCTCCTCGTTGCGATTCGGCGTGACACGGAATGTGCCCTCGACGGCTTCCAGGAAAGTGCGCTCCTCGCGCTGGATCAGACGGTTGGCCTGGGCGAACTCGAAATTCAGGCGCCCCTCGGGGTCGACCTTCAACCTCGCGCGGTAGGTTTCATACGCCGCGAGGCTGCCAAACGCGATCAGCGCCCACGCCACATTGTTGGTTCCCTCGTGCGGCAGGAAGTAACCGACGAGGTTTCCCCCGCAGCGCGGAATTATGCGCGCCCAGGACTTCGCGTACTGCTCGAAGGCTGGCCGCTGGAAGGGATCGATCTCGTAGCGGATAAAGCAGGTCACAGTCATACTTGCCCTTTCTCGAAGCATGCAACGCGTCGACTCGACGCGCGTTACCCGCGCCCCGCAGGGGGTGCGTTCCGGAACCGCTGTCGGAAGCAGCTTGCTCGTCGTGGTCCCGCCGCGGCACGACGGTACGTTGCTTGGACGGGGGTTTCTGGACACCACCATACCAGCAGGTGCTACCATAATGGTTCGACCTGGATCGAACTATGAAGGACAATCCGAACATCGTGCGGATCGCAGCCCTCATCGGCGAGCATGCCCGAGCCGACATTTTGACGGCACTGCTTGCGGGCGAGGCGCTGACCGCGACGGAGCTTGCGGAGGCCGCTGGCGTGACAAAGCAGACGGCCAGTTCGCATCTCGCCAAGTTGCTTGATGCTCGGCTGGTTGCCGTTCAAAGGCAGGGACGGCATGCGTACTTTCGCTTTGCCGACCGCGACGTGGCACAGCTTCTGGAGAGCCTGATGGGTGTCGCCTACCGCTCTGGCGCGGTGCGCATTCGCCCGGGCCCTCGCGAGCCAGCGCTGCGTAAGGCCCGCGTTTGCTACGACCACCTTGCCGGCGAGCTGGGCGTCCTCATATTCGATAGCCTGCAAAGGCAGCAGTTATTGCGCTCTGTCGCCGGAGAGCTGGAACTCACTGAGCGGGGCAAGCAATTTTGCGCCGATATGAGACTCAACCCCGGAGCTCTCGCGCAGGGGCGGCGCGTACTGTGCCGTGCCTGTCTGGATTGGAGCGCCCGCCGCCACCATCTCGCCGGCGCCTTGGGTGCCGCGCTGCTCGACCGCTGTTTCCAGCGCGGTTGGGCCCACCGCGCGAAGGGCTCGCGCGTGGTCAATTTCACGCCAGCCGGGGAAAGGTCACTGCGGGAGCAGTTCAGCTTGCCCCGAGGATGAGAAGGTGCTTTTGATGAAGGCACCAGACGGTCGAGCGATAGCGCGTGTTAGCTTCGCGCCGCAATCTTCGGGGAAGCTCCATTGCGGTTCGTAAAGTGCACCTACGAGTTGCACGCTCGCGAGGCCCTCGACATCTTGAACGAGGCGATCGCCAATACAACCGCGCTCTATGATTATGAGCCGCGCTCGCCGGAGAGCATGATTGCCTGGTTCAGAGCAAAGGATATGGGCCGTTACCCGGTCATCGGGGCCGCTGGCGAGAATGGCCGGCTGCTGGGTTTCGCGACTTACGGTACCTTCCGCGCCTGGCCGGCATATAAGTACTCGGTCGAGCATTCCGTCTATGTTCACCGGACCACCGAGGCAAAGGCATCGGGCTTGCGCTCATGCGGCAGTTGATCGATGCCGCTCGAGATCAGCAATATCACGTAATGGTTGGAGCGATAGACCTCGCCAATCGTGGCAGCATCGCATTTCACGAACAGCTCGGTTTCGCGCACGCAGGCACAATCAGGCACGCCGGATTCAAGTTCGGCCGTTGGCTCGATCTCGCGTTCTATCAGCTGATTCTCGAGACTCCGGATGAACCGGTCGATGGTTAATTGGCGCTGGGCTGACGAACTCGAATCCCGCACGCGGTTGCAGTCGAGCCGCATTGCAAGCGGTGCGAAGGCACCGATCCGTTCGCAGCGACCACCGATTCAGTGCTAGCATCGCGTCGCGCAGTGGAGCGGGAAACGGGGCGCATATGAACGTGAACTACCTCGACTTCAAGGGCCGCACCGCAATCATCACCGGTGGCGCGGCCGGCATCGGTCTGGCGGTCGCGCGACGCCTCGTCGCCAGCGGTGGTCGCGTCAGCCTATGGGATCGCAACACGACGGCTCTCGAAAAGGCGGCAACCCTGCTTCCCCGCGAGACCGAAACGCGAGTCGTTGACGTGGCCAACGCTGACAGCGTCGCGGCAGCGGCGCAGGCAACTGCGATGGAACTGGGAGCCATCGATGCGCTCGTCTGCTCGGCCGGCGTCACGGGCCCCAATGCGACGACCTGGGACTATCCCGTCGATGCGTGGCGGCAGGTGATGGCCATTAATGTTGACGGGGTTTTCCTCTGCAACCGCGCCATCGTGCCGCTGATGGCGCAACGGAATTACGGTCGCATCGTCAACATCGCGTCAGTCGCCGGCAAGGAGGGGAATCCGAATGCCAGCGCCTACAGCGCCTCCAAGGCAGCCGTCATCGGCTTGACCAAGTCACTGGGCAAGGAGCTCGCCAAAACCGGCATTCGCGTCAACTGTGTCACCCCGGCCGCGGTAAGGACCGCGATGTTCGATCAGATGACGCCGGCACATATCGACTTCATGCTGTCCAAGATTCCCATGGGGCGTTTCGGGGAGGCGGAGGAGGTCGCCGCGCTGGTCGCGTGGTTGTGCACGGAGGAGTGTTCGTTCTCGACCGGCGCGGCCTTCGATCTTTCCGGCGGTCGCGCGACCTATTGAGCCGCAGGAAGGTGGAGCTGTTCCTGGTGAATCTCGGTGGCGCGCCGGGAAATCGAGCGGATCCCGCGCTGCGCACGATATCGTCGCTAGGTTGCCGCGAACTGGATCCGGATGCGAGCATCGCTAGGCACGCTGCAGCGGCAGCGACACCATCGCTGCGACGACTGCGGCGGCCGCCGCGGCGGCGAACGCGCCCCAGGGCCCGACGGACTCGAGCATCAGCCCCCCCGCCGCCATCCCGGCGCCAATGCCGCTGACTATGCAGGTCGACATCCAGGTAAACGCCTCGGTCGCGTACCGGGCAGGCGCGTACTGCATGACGAGCAGCGATAGCGCCGTGAGCGCGGGGGCGATCATGAGCCCGGCTACAAAGGCGAGCGGCGCCAAAACCCAGGCTGATACGGCCAATGCATGGGCGCCGAACGGAACCGCAAGCAGCAGCAAAAGCCGCGGCAACTGGCGTTCCGTGGGCATTGCCAAACGCATACCCCCATAAGCGACTCCGCCAAGTGCGCTGCCGATCGAGCAGATCGCCAGCAGCGCACCGCCGAGCGCGGGCGTTCCGGCCCGCGCCGCGAAGCCGGGATAACCCACCTCGAGCATGCCGAACGAAAAGGCGAGCGCGGTGCTCGTCGCATAGGCGATGAGCAGCCTGGGCTCGGTCAGCGGCCCGAGAAGGGGATGCGCTTCGGCGCGCGAATGCTTCCAGTAGCGCTGCGCGCCGGACAGGGCGAAAAGCGGTGCGGCGCTCGCGGCCACGAGCCAGGTAGCGCCGAAAGCCAGCGCGGGTGTGCCGAACAGCAGTGCGAGACCAACGAGCGCAGGACCGATGGTGAAATTGATCTCGATGAGTACCGAATCGACCGCGAACGCAGTACGTCGCTCCTCCGCGTGCTCGAAGCGATGCCTCCATAACGTGCGCGTCAGCACCGAGATCGGTGGCGCAAAGATGCCCGCGATGACGGCCAACGGCGCCATCGCCCCCAGGGCCAGATGCAATGGCGCGGCGAACAACAACAACCCCAGCGCAATGGGTTGGACAAATCCGGTCACGATCAGTATTCCGCGGGGCCCGCGGCGGTCCACGAGGCGCCCCTGGATCGGCGCGCTACCTGCGATGGCGACGAAATAGGCTCCGACGATGCTACCGGCGAAGGCGAACGACCCGGACAGGTCGCGCATGTGCATCAGCAGCGCCAACGACATCATCCCGACAGGCATTCGCGCGACGAGTGCCGTCGCGAGTAAACGCGGAACGCCGGGCAAGCGGAAGAACGTCGCGTAGTGCCTCAGAAGTCCACGCATGGCCGCGACGGTCTGGTTGGCAGGCTGCCGTGTCAGCCAGCAGGCGCATCGCCCTTCCGAAATACCAGGCTGAGGTTGTTCGCTGGCATCATGAGCGTGTCGGCAAGGGCAAATCCGTTGTGATCGGCGACTGCGGCGAGCGCTTCCACGTCGCGCAGCCCCCACTCGGGGTTGTGCGCGCGAAGATCGGCATCGAAGCTTGTATTGCTGGCAGCCGTGTGGCCGCCGCCACGGCGATAGGGGCCATACAGAAATAGAAGGTTCTGGTGCGAAAGCACCTGCCGTGCGCCCTTGAACAGCGCCTGCGTCGCCGCCCACGGCGCGACGTGAACCATGTTAATGCAGACGATTGCATCTGCGGTGGCGATCGGCCACGGCTGCTGCCGCACGTCGAGCGCGAGCGGTTCCTTGACGTTGGCCAGGCGCTCGAAGGCGATCCACCGCGAGATCGAGCATCGAAATCCGGGATCGGGGTCGCTTGGTTGCCAGGACAGGTGCGGCAGAGACTTGGCGAAATGCACGACATGCTGTCCGGTGCCGCTTGCGATTTCCAGCACCAGGCCGGATCGGGGGAGTTCACGCTCAAGCACTGCAAGTATCGGCGCCCGGTTGCGTCCCGCCGCAGCAGCAAAGCATCGTCCGTCGGTCAACTTCTCGCCGATTTGCCAGTCGCGCACCATACTACCGCCGCAGGTCAGACGTCTTCGAGGGGGTCGTTGAGGTCGCGAATCTTGACTAGATTCCCGGCGCGGCTCTCGTACTCGCCGGAAAGGATCACGTCTTCGCTATCGATGCGGAGTTCCTCGACCAGTTCGGTAAGCCGGTCTATATCGCCGCGCGAGCCGATGACCGCGCAGCGGAGCAGCCGCGGCTCGACCGGCTCGTCCCACTCGTCGACCGCGTCCTCGAGCAAGCCGACGGCGGTGGTTCGGTCGATCTCCCGGAAGTGCCGGTTGACCCACGCTACGACGTCATCTGGAATGGGCATGAATTCAGATACCTCGGCTCCGTCCGCGCATCGCCGCGTCGTGAGCAGATCTCCGATGGAGCATAGCGATGATGGCTGGCGCGATGTTGATTGCCGTCCACACGGCATCCGGGGTCAGACCCGCGCGGGCTCGCGATAAAGCGCCGCGACGATCGAGCCGAGAATGACCATGAGGACCCCGTCGAACACGATCTGTTTGAGAACAACCATGCCCGGCATAGGCTGGACGACGTAGTAAATCATATAGGTCGGGACAGTCGTCAACAGCGCGACCGCGATACCGAAGCGAACACCCTGCGCCAGCCACGGCTTGTCCTGGACGCCTTGCGCATAGATCCACACCAACGCCCCGGCCAGGATCACGTGGGCCAGGATCATCAACGGAAAGTACTGCTGGGCATCCGCTTCCGGGCGGAACAGGCTGGGCAGTTGCATGTAGTCGTTGTGTAACAGCAGGGCATGAACCACGAAGCTGCCAACCATCCAGGCAACAAAGATAACGAGCCACGCGATCAGGAATTTCTTGTTCATGGCGCCTCCTTGGTTGCACAACGTTGCAGCCGCTTCCAGAGGAACTCGGCGATCGTAACCCGGCGCGCGGGCATTTTGCTATCTGGGCTGCCGATTTTTCCGCGCCCGCGGCATTTTCGTTCCACCGGCCCGGGCGCCGGATGATGCAACGCCTGCCGCCGCATCTCAGTGCGGCGAGCCGTCCGCGGCCCCGGATCGCGCCCGCCCGTGCCGCCGGGACACGCGCTGGGCAGCGCTTCACGCAATCGCCCGCACTACACCCACCATCGACACGCAGCGCCGCGCCGGTTGTCGCCGAGGCGCGGGCGGTGGCGAGCCCGATCCGGCTGTCGAGCCGGTCAGCAGCGCTCGTCTGCCTCCCGGCCCAGGGTCCCATAGCGGCGCCTGCTAACGACCGAACACCCGTCCGAAAAGCCCCGCCAGCGCAGAGCGCCTTTTCGGCCGGATCTCGGGGGGCAGTTCATAGTAGCGACGGTGCTCGTAGCACCAGCTCCAGGTCTCGCCGCGTTCCAGGGACGCGATCAATGGATGACCGGTCGCATGGAAATGGCCCAGCGCGTGCCGGTGCTCCGAATCCTCGCAGCATCCGACATGGCCGCAGGATAGGCACACACGCAGCTCATTCCATGGCGCCCCGAGCGCGATGCACTCTTCGCAGCCGCTCGCGCGTGGCGTCACCGGTAGAATATCGGCAAAATGTTCACAATGTTCGGCCATGTCCGGATGCCTTGGTGCATCGGGTGGTCAGGTGCCCGGGTCCGCTGCCATGCAGCGCTCGAGGGCCGGAACGACGCGGTCATTCGCAGCGACCCATCGGCCTAGTACATTACTCTTACGTTCTCCGGCGCGAGCCATGCGCGCAGCTGCACCAGCAACGGTTCATCGAGATTGACGCGCCACGCTTCGGGCAGCTCGATCTCCCCGCCGGCGGCGTGGTTCCGGTAATCGATAACGATCGGGCACTGGCCGCGCTTGTACGGCTCCAGCAGCGCCAGGAGGCGGTCGGCGGAACCTGAACCGTTGCAGCAAAGCTTCAAGCCGCGCGCGAATCTGCGCCGCGCGGCGGGCAGATCGTAGAGCGCGTCGGCAATGATGCGCAGCCCCTGCATCTGCCCTTCTTCGTTCATGCGTTGCTGCACGCGCACCTCAGCGACGAGCAGCACGTCCTCGCGCAAGAGGTGGCGGTGCGCGTCGAGGGTTTCGTTGTAGATGACGATCTCGGTCAGATCCCTGCCGTCGTCGAGCGTAACGAAGGCCATCTTGCCGCGGCGTGAAGTCTGGATGCGCAAGGTCGTGACCACGCCCGCGACGCGGACGGGGGCGGACGTAGGCTTGATTGCGCCGAGCGCGACGTGAATGAGCGACGAGAGCTCTGCCGCGCACTCGTTGTACGGATGCCCGGAAAGGTAGAAGCCGAGACTCGCTTTTTCATTGGTCAACCGCTCGCTGTCGGTCCACTCGCGCGCGTCGATCAGCCTCGGCCTCGCGGCCGCCGGCTCGTTACCCTGATCGAAGAGCGAGACTTGAGACGCTGACCGCTCGGTTCTTTCGGCCTGCTCAAGGGCGACGCCAACGGTGGCGAGAAGACTCGCGCGTCGCGGTTCGATCGCATCGAAGGCGCCGGCACGGATCAGCGCCTCGATCACGCGCCGGTTCACGAGACGCTTGTCAACGCGGCGACAAAACTCGAAGAGATCGACAAACGGTCCGGTCTCGCGCGCCTTGACGATGGCCTCGATCGCGCTCTGCCCGGTGCCCTTGATGCCGCCGAGGCCGTAGCGGATGTTCCTTTCGTCGACCGGTTCGAAGCGATAGTTCGAGGCATTGACATCCGGCGGCAGCACGTTAAGTCCGCAGGCCTTCGCCTCGTCGCGGAAATGACGAACCTTGTCGGTGTCGTCCATCATCAGCGACAGATTGGCCGCGATGAATGCCGCCGGGTGGTGCGCCTTGAAGTACGCGGTCTGGTATGCGATCAGCGCGTAAGCTGCAGCGTGTGATTTGTTGAAGCCGTAACCCGCGAATTTCTCCATCAGGTCGAACAGTTGCGTCGCGCGCGCTTTCGAGAGCCCGTTCTTTTCCGCCCCATCAATGAACACGAAGCGGTGCTTGGCCATCTCTTCCGGCAGTTTCTTGCCCATGGCGCGCCGCAGCAGGTCGGCGGCGCCCAACGTGTAGCCCCCGATTACCTGGGCGATCTGCATGACCTGTTCCTGATACACCATCACGCCGTAGGTCGGCGCGAGGATGGGCTCGAGGCGGGAATCGTAGAAATCGACGCGCTCGAGCCCCTGCTTGCGGCGGATGTAGTCGGGGATGAGTTCCATCGGTCCCGGGCGGAACAGCGCCACCAGCGCGACGATATCGTCAAAGCGCTTCGCCGGCGCCTGCAACAGCAGCTCGCGCATGCCACGGGATTCGAACTGGAACACCCCCACCGTGCTGCCGCTCTTGAAGATGTCGAACGCGCCCTTGTCATCCAGAGGCAGCAGCTCCAGCGCCAGGGTCGAGGCCGGGTTGAGCATCTTCACGTAGCGGAGGGTCCAATCCAGGATTGTGAGCGTGGTCAGTCCCAGGAAGTCGAACTTGACCAGCCCGACCTGCTCGACATCATCCTTGTCGAACTGCGACACCGGCGCGTCGGTCCCCGCCTGGGTGTACAGCGGACAGAAATCGGTGAGCTTGCCGGGTGCAATCAGCACGCCGCCGGCATGCATGCCGACGTTGCGCGGCAGGCCCTCGAGCTGCTCCGCAAGGGCCAGCAGCTCGCGCACCTCCTCCTCGGCCGCCTCGCGCTCGTTCAACTGCGGCTCGACCTCGCGAGCGTAGACGACGTTGGCCGCTGGTACACCTGCCGGACGGCGCTTCAGCGTCACCGTGCGCCCCGGCTGGAAGGGAATGAGCTTGGCGATGCCGTCGCAGAAGCTGTATGGCAGATCGAGCACGCGACCGACGTCGCGGACGACCGCGCGCGCCTGCAGCGTGCCGAAGGTGACGATCTGCGAGACCGATTCGGCACCGTATTTCTTCTTCACATACTCGATGACCCGGTCGCGACCGTCCTGGCAGAAATCGATGTCGAAATCGGGCATCGACACGCGCTCCGGATTGAGGAAACGCTCGAACAGCAGCGCATAGCGCAGCGGATCGAGGTCGGTGATCCCGAGCGCGTACGCGACCAGCGAGCCTGCGCCCGACCCGCGCCCCGGCCCGACCGGGACGCCGTTCTGCTTCGCCCAATTGATGAAGTCGGCAACAATCAGGAAGTAGCCGGCGTAACCCATTTGGATTATCGTCCGGGCCTCGAACTCAAGGCGCGCCACATATTCGGCGCGCTTCGCGTCACGCACGGTCACGTCGGCGTAGAGGAGTGCAAGGCGCTTGTCCAGACCCGCGATAGCCTCGTTCTTCAGGTGTTGCTCGATGGTCACGCCCGCCGGGATCGGAAAGTCGGGCAGGTAGTTCTTGCCCAACGGGATCGCCAGATTGCAACGCTGGGCGATGGCCACGCTGTTGGCGAGCGCCGCGGGCAGGTCGGCGTAGCGCCTGCCCATTTCTTCCTGCTTCGTGAAGTACTGGTCGGCAGTAAAGCGCCTCGGCCGGCGAGCATCGGCGAGGGTATGGCCTTCCGCGATGCACACGCGTGCTTCGTGTGCACGGAATTCGTCGCGGCGCAGAAACTGCACCGGATGCGTGGCGACGACCGGGATGTCGAGTTCGGTGGCGAGGCGCACCGTGGAGGCGGTCAGCGCGTCGTCATCGACATGACCTGCGCGCTGTATTTCGAGGTAATAGCGGTCGGGGAAGAGCTTGGCCCAGGCGGTCGCGGCTCTTGCCGCCCCCTCGTGATTTCCCTGCCCGAGGCAAACCCCTACGTCACCGGCTCGAAAGCCGGAGAGCGCGATCAGGCCGAGCGTGCCTTCGGCGAACCATTCGCGCCTGATCTCCGCCCGGCCGCGATGCTGGTTGCCGCGATACGCGCGGGTCAGCCATTCGCTGAGCTTGAGATATCCGTCGCGTGACTGGCAGAGGAGGAGCAGGCGATACGGCGCATCGCGCTCGCTGTCGTGGGTGATCCAAACGTCGCACCCGACAATCGGCTTGACACCGGCCTTGCGCGCGGCGGTGTAGAACTTGACCAGGCCGAAGACGTTCGACAGGTCCGTCAGAGCCAGTGCCGGCATCCTGTCCGCCGCCGCGGCGGCCACCGCCTCGTCAATGCGCAGCATGCCGTCGACGATCGAGTATTCGCTGTGCAGGCGAAGGTGAACGAAGCCCGCCAGGGACTCGGCGGGCGTTCGCCTGGGCGTGATCGAGAGCGGAGAGGGCGCCGACACGGAAGTCGGTTTCGAGCCGCCAGGGACCTCAGCCGCAACGGCTGAACCGGGCGGTAAGTCGAGCGCGCTCATGGGGTACAATTTTACTCGCTTTGCCATGCGGTTTTTCTGCCCAAATTCCCGCCATGTCGTTGGCTTAAGATCATGACTTGTGCGCGTTTTGCTCGGTATGGGTTCATGTCATTGATAATGCTCGCGTCCGGCTGTGCCGTAGTCGGACCGGGGCCCACACCTTACGGAACGCCAACACCGTCCCAGCCGCAGGGTAATCCGAACCCGCCGTCGAACGTCAACCTGCAGGGCTTTCCCCTGGAATACCGCCAAGGCTATGCGGACGGCTGTGCCAGCGCCTCGGGTGCGGAGCGCAAGGACGCGGGCCGCTTCAAGAACGACGGACAATATCGGACCGGCTGGATCGACGGCCACGCGCTGTGCAAGACGCCATAGCGCGCAAATGAAACCGTCTGTATCGCTTACCATCCCTGTACGCGGCCTGGCCTACCACGTCCGCACTTGGGGCGAACCGGACGCGCCGAAACTGTTCATGCTGCACGGCTGGATGGATGTCGGCGCGTCGTTTCAGTTTCTCGTCGACGCAATGCGGCGCGAATGGCACGTGATCGCTCCCGACTGGCGCGGTTTCGGGCGATCGGCATGGTCCGAAGACGGCTATTGGTTCGCCGACTATATCGCCGATCTCGACGCGCTCCTTGATCGTCTCGCGCCAGGCGAGCCGACGAGACTTGTCGGCCATAGCTTGGGCGGCAACGTCGTAATGCTCTACGCCGGCGCGCGGCCGCAGCGTGTCGCACGCGCTGTGTCGCTCGAAGGCTTCGGCATTCCCGCCGAATCCCCCGCCGTCGCCCCTGCCAAGATTGCCAAGTGGCTCGATGCGCTCAAGAGCCCACCCGGCTTCCGCCCATACCGGAACCTCGCCGCGGTGGCGGATCAGCTGCAGAGGAACAATCCGCGCTTGTCGCGCGACAAGGCGGAGTTTCTCGCCGCGCACTGGGCACGGACCCAGCCCGATGGCAGCGCGCGCCTGAACTCGGATCCTCGGCACAAGCTTCCGTTCCCAACGGTGTACCGGATGGAGGAGGTGCTTGCGATCTGGCAGCAGATCACCGCGCCGGTGCTGTGGGTCGCGGCAACGGAATCGTTTATTCCGAAATGGCTTGACGCGCACCCGGAGGGCGAAGCAGCGACCGACACCCTGGATGGCATCCGCGCCCGGGTCAAGCAGGTGCCACACGGCGAGCTCATGACTGTCGATGCGGCGGGGCACATGCTCCATCTCGACCGGCCTGAAGCGGTCGCCGCGATTATCGAGCCGTTTCTCGCCTCGTAATGCGCCGCCTGTTCGGCATCGCTTCGAGGCGCGCCGCGTACGGCGCGCTTGTCTTCCTCACGCTCATCTGGGGGATGAACTGGATTGCGATGAAGTTCGGCTTGCAGTACGCGCACCCGGTCGAATACAACATCGAGCGCACACTGGTCGCGATTGTGCTGCTGTTCGCGGTAATGCTGTGGCAGCGGCGTCCGTTCAGGCCCGAATCGTGGACTGCGGTCATCGTCACCGGATTCTTCCAGACGACGATCAACTTCGGCGCGACGACGATGGCGCTCGCCGGCGGCGGCGCAGGGCGCACCGCCGTGCTCGTGTTCACCATGCCGTTCTGGACGATGCTCATCGCCTGGCCGGTGTTGCACGAGCGCGTGCGCGGCAGCCAGTGGATCGCGGTGGGCTGCGCACTCGCGGGCCTGCTGCTGGTAGTCGAGCCCTGGAACTGGCAGGGTGACCTCGAACCCAAGCTCTGGGCGGCATTGTCAGGATTCGGTTGGGCCGCGGGCTCGGTGGCGACCAAATATTTCCAGCGCCGGCATCGCCTCGACATGCTCAACCTGATCGCGTGGCAAATGGTCGCCGGGATCCTTCCCATCTGCCTGTTCGCGCTCGCATATCCGCTGCCGCCAGCCCGATGGACTGGCGTGTACGTCGCCGCGTTGCTCTACGCGGGGGTCATTGCCACGGGCATCGGTTTCATATTATGGACCGCGATTCTCGCCTGGTTGCCCGCGGGCACGGCCGCGCTCAACATGTTCGCGATTCCGGTGCTTGCGCTGGTTTCCTCGATGCTCATATTCGGGGAGAGGCTGCCGGCCGTGGAGTGGCTCGGCATCGCCTTCATCGGAGTCGGGCTCGCAATCGTCTCGATGCGCGCATGGCTCGCCAGCCGGAGCGGCAACGAACTCGTCGAGGCACCGGCAATTGAGGGAGGCTAAGGCAGAACGTCAGCTATAATTCGCGGCAGCGCAATTGACATCGCAACGCATACTTGTCCGCCGAAGACCTCTCCAGGCTCAAGATCGACCGCTCTCTCGCGCCGGTGCGCAGGCGCCGTCGCCGCAAATGGATCTGGCTCGGCGCCGCGGTGCTCGCGGCCGGTGGCGGCAGCGCCTGGTTTACCCTGCAGCCGCGCGCGGTCGCGGTACAGACGACACCGATCGTCACCACCTATCCGTCGCAGCAGTTCGTCGTACTTAACTCGACCGGCTACGTCGTCGCCCAGCGCAAGGCCGCCATTTCATCGAAGGCATCCGGACGTCTGGAATGGCTCGGGGTCGCCGAAGGCACGCGGGTGAAGGCAGGCGAAGTGATCGCGCGCCTCGATGCCCGCGATGTCAGCGCGCAACTCGCCGCCGCGCTCGCCAACATCAAGGTCGCGCAGGCGATGCTGGAACAGGCGCAGGCCGAGGATCGCGACGCGGAAGCTTCGCTCAAACGCACGCAAGATCTTGTGGCCCAGAAATTTCTGTCGGAATCGGCGCTCGATCAGGCCACCGCTCGCGCCGATCGTGCGGTGGCAGGTGTGGCGAGCGGAAAGGCCGGGCTGGTCGCCGCCGAAGCCAATGCCAGCAATGCCCAGGTCGCGGTCGATTACACGCTGATCCGCGCGCCTTTCGACGGGATCATTTTGTCGAAGAGCGCCGACGTCGGTGACATGGTGACGCCATTTTCCTCCGCGGCGGACTCCAAGGGCGCCGTGGTCAACATGGCTGACATGAGCACGCTGGAGGTGGAAGCCGATGTCTCCGAAGCGAGCCTGTCGAAGATCGCGGCTGGCCAGCCCGCGGAGATCACGCTGGACGCTCTTCCCGATGTGCGCTTTCGCGGCAGCGTGTCACGCATCGTGCCGACCGTCGATCGCGCCAAGGCGACGGTCATGACCAAAGTGCGCTTTGACGCCATCGACCCCCGGGTGCTCCCGGAGATGAGCGCCAAGGTATCGTTCCTGTCGCGGGCGGTGACCGCCGAGGAGCAAAAGCCGCTCCTTGCGGTGAACCCGGACGCGATGGCACAGCGCGATGGCAAGACCGTAGTCTACGTGCTTCGCGACAGCAGGACGGTCGAGGTTCCAGTGGTGCCAGGCCGCAAGATCGTAGACGTTACCGCAATCGCGGGCGAGGTCAAGAGCGGCGAGAAAGCGGTGCTGCGACCCGCGGCCGATCTCACCGGCGGTGTGCTGGTAAAGCCCGCCGCCAAGTGAAATGAGTTCAGGTTCGTCCGCCGATGGCCCCGCGCTGACCCGGACGCCCGACGCGGCAGTGGTCGGTGAGCCCAGCCGGGTCCTGGTCGAGATCCGCAACCTGATGAAGTACTACCACCGAGGCGACCAGATCATTCCGGTGCTCGTCGACATCAATCTCGACGTTCGTCTGGGCGACTATGTCGCGCTGATGGGACCGTCGGGCTCCGGCAAGAGCACGCTGCTCAACCTCATCGCCGGCATCGACAAGGCCAACGGGGGAACAATTCGGGTCGACGGCGTCGATATTGCCCGTCTTCACGAGGCGGATCTTGCCGCCTGGCGCGCCGCGCACGTCGGCTTTATCTTCCAGTTCTACAATCTGATGCCGGTCCTGACGGCATTTGAGAATGTCGAGTTGCCGTTGCTGCTTACCGGGTTGTCGCGGCGCGAGCGGCGCGAGCGGGTCGCCGTCGCGTTGGCGCTGGTCAGCCTGACCGATCGTGCGCAACATTACCCCGGCGAGCTTTCCGGCGGGCAGCAGCAGCGCGTGGCAGTCGCGCGCGCGCTGATCACCGATCCGACGCTCATCGTCGCCGACGAACCCACCGGCGACCTCGATCGCACGACGGGCGAAGAAATCCTCGGCCTGCTCGAACGCCTCAACCGCGACCTGGACAAGACGATCCTGCTGGTGACCCACGATCCCAAGGCCGCGGCAAAGGCGCGGCGGATCGTGCATCTCGAGAAAGGGGTCCTCGTCGACTGAATCGTGACCGCTTGAATTCCTGGCCAGCGGCCTGCCGGTGAGAACCCGGTCCGCGCCAGCGACAGGCCGCGCGCTCAGTGCCGCCGTGGCGACTGCAGCAGATCGTCCTCGAGCGCGCGCTCGATCGCCGCCTGCGCCGGCACAGGCGGCGAGAGATGCAGATCGCGCTCTGCCTCCTCGATCGCCTGGAGAATCGCGTTCCCGTCCAGTTCGCGTTCGACGTCGCTGCGGGCCGCAGCCCACGCCTCCCTTACGGCACGCTCTTCAACGAAGTCCGAGTCGATTGCATCCAGGAGCGTGTCGATCGTCGTCGGGTCAACCGGGGCAGGGGTCGGGCGGCTCGAAGGCGCGCCGGCCCCCCGGGGCCGGGACGTCGTGGCGGATTTCGGTTGCGCGTTTGCAGCCGGCTCCCGGGTCGTTGTCGCCCCGGCGTGCGGGTGCCTGTGCGGAACGGTGACCGCCGCGGCGGAAATATCGGTGAACGATCGCGAGTCGAGGAAGGAAGGGCTGCGGCTGCGCGTCCATTGCGGAACCTCAGGCACCACGCGCCGGCGCGTGAACAAGGCGGCAAGCGCAATCACGCCGGCAGCGGCAACGCCTGCCCCGACCAGGTACCAGTCATTGTATCTGCTCTCCCTTGCCGGCTGAGGCTGCACGCGGGCGGGCAGGGTCGTTGCGACAGGTAACGGTAACGCCGGCGTCGCGGCCACCTGCCGGAACGGCGATGGCGCGGCCGCCGCGGCTGCGCCATCCCTGGCCGGTGCCTCGGGCGCCGTCAGGGACGTTGTCGATTCGCCCTCGGGCATCTGCGGCACCTGTACCACCTGTGTCGCGGCACGGGCCGGGGCTGCGGGACTGCGCCGCACGGCGGCAGGCTGCGGCGCGAGTCGCTCCTGTCTGGGTTCGCGCGTTGCCTGCTTCACCGTTGCGCCCGCGACGACGCCCGATTCAGGCGGGTCGAGCAGCAGAACGTAGTCGCGCCGGGTCGATCCGTCGCATTCGGCCCGGATGCTGAAGCGGATCGCCGGCTCATTGATCGCATTGGCCGTCGTCACGACGAGCCTTGGCGCCGCCGTGCGTTCAAGACTGACGCGTGCCGTCACAAACGGCGCCGAGCCGTCGCCCGCCGCGGGCACAAGGCGGAAGCAGCCCGGCTGCAGCAGTTCGCCCGCCCCGGCAGTAATCGGGATGACGACGCGCAGCGGCGAGCCCAGCGCGGATTGCGCCGTGGCCGCGCCCAGCGCCAAGCCATGCGCCGTGGAGGACGCAATCAGGGTGGCGAGCAGCAGCGCCGTCGCGGCCGCAACGAGAAAGCGCAACGGTGGATGGATCGCCACGACGGGTTTCGGTCGGTAGTTGCGCTCGGTAGCGTGCATGTCCCTAACCAGCCTCCAAACCGGCTCCTGGCCGGCATCAAGGCGGTAAAAGCAACTTCCATGCCGCGCATTGTGGTGCCATACCGAAAGCATGAGTTAAGCTTGGCTTCGAATCCGGCCATGTTCTTCCTCCGTCTCGTCTGCAAAAATGCCTTGCGGCACAAGCTGCGAACGATGCTCACGATCGGCGGCATCGTGGTCGCGATCGCCGCTTTCGGACTGCTGCGCACGGTCATCGACGCGTGGTACGCGGGCGCCAACGCGAGCTCCAGCGCCCGGCTGGTGACGCGCAATGCGGTCTCGCTCGTCTTTGCTCTGCCACTCACCTATGCCGAGAGAATCGGTCAGGTTTCCGGCGTGACTGCGGTTTCGTGGGCGAACTGGTTTGGCGGTGTCTACGTAAGCGAACGCAATTTCTTCCCCCAGTTCGCGGTCGATCCGCCGACCTATCTCGAGATCTACCCGGAGTTCATGCTTTCGGACGAGGAAAAGAAGGCGTTTTTCAGCGATCGCCAGGGCGCCATCGTCGGGCGCAAGCTCGCCGACCTCTACGGCTGGAAAGTTGGTGACCAGATTCCGCTGCGCGGCACAATCTTTCCAGGGACCTGGACGTTCAATTTGCGTGGTATCTACGACGGGGCAACGAAGTCAACCGCGGAATCGCAGATGCTGTTCCACTGGAGCTACCTTAACGAGACCCTCAAGCAGCGCTTTCCCAAGCGGGGCGAGCAGGTCGGCGTGCTCATCGAGCAGCTCAAGGACCCTGATGAGGCGGCCGCCGTGTCGCGGGCCATCGACGCGACGTTCAAGAATTCCCTTGCGGAAACGCTGACCGAGACCGAGAACGCGTTTCAGCTCGGCTTTGTGGCGATGTCAGAGGCGATCCTGCTGGCTATCCAGGCCGTTTCGCTGGTCGTCATCGCCATCATCATGGCGGTGATGGTCAATACCATGGCGATGACCGCGCGCGAAAGGGGGGCCGAGTACGCGACGCTCAAGGCGCTGGGCTTCGGCGGCGGTTTCGTCGCGCGGCTCATCTTCTGCGAATCGGTGCTTATCGCCCTGTTCGGCGGTGCTGCCGGCATTGCGGTGACCTTCCCGATCGCCAATGCGTTCCGCGAATCCATGGGCACGTTCTTTCCAATCTTCTACATCAGCGACCAGACGATCGCGATGCAGCTGGGAGCCGCGTTGCTTATCGGTACCGTCGCCGCGGTGTTTCCCGCCTGGCGCGCGGCCCGCATGCCTGTGGTCGATGGTCTGCGCGCCGTGGCGTGAGTGCGGCCGATGCGCATCCCGTTCACCTACATCGCGCGCAACCTGTTCGCGCGCCGCCTGACGACCGCGCTGACTGCCGGAGGCATGGCGCTGGTGGTCTATGTATTTGCGACGGTATTGATGCTTGCTGCGGGCCTCCAGGCGACTCTCATCGCCACCGGTCAGGACGATAATGTGATCGTGATCCGACGCGGTTCTCAGACCGAAGTGCAGAGCGGAATCGACCGCATGCAGGCAGGGATCGTCGAAAGCCTGCAGGATGTGGCCATTGGCCAGGATGGACAGCGCCTGCTGTCGAAAGAGCCGGTGGTTCTGATCAATCTGCCCAAGCGTGAGTCTGGCAAGCCGTCGAATGTGGTCATCCGCGGCGTGACTGCAAACGGACTGGCGCTGAGGCCGCAGGCGCAGATCGTCGAAGGGCGCATGTTCCGGCAAGGCACGGCGGAAGTCATCGCCGGGCGCTCGATCGCCACCGGATTCCGCGGGGCGGCGCTTGGCGAAACGTTGCGCTTCGCCTCGCGCGACTGGACCGTGGTCGGTGTTTTTGACGCCGGGCGGACCGGGTTCGATTCGGAGATCTGGGGCGATGCCGAGCAAATGCTGCAGGCGTTCCGGCGCACCAGCTATTCGGCGCTGGTGTTCAAGCTGGCTGACAGCGAGCGATTCGACGCCGTGAAGCAAAGCATCGAGTCCGACCCGCGCCTGACGCTCGAGGCAAAGCGCGAGACGCGGTTTTATGCCGATCAATCGGAAGCGCTGGCGAAGTTCATCAGCTACCTCGGTACGACGATTTCGGTGATATTTTCCATTGGTGCGATTATCGGCGCGATGATCACCATGTATGCGAGCGTAGCGAGCCGCACCGCAGAAATAGGCACCTTGCGCGCGCTTGGCTTTTCACGTGGCGCGATCCTGGCTGCGTTCCTCGTCGAATCCTTGCTGCTGGGCCTTCTGGGCGGCGCCGTCGGGCTCGCCTGCGCGGCGTTCATGCAGGCGCTGTCGATTTCGACGACCAATTTCCAGACCTTTGCCGAGGTCGCGTTCCGTTTCGTGCTTACGCCTGGAATCATAGTCGCCGCGCTGCTGTTCGCGTTGGCCATGGGTTTCGTCGGCGGATTCCTCCCGGCGGTGCGCGCCGCGAGGCTGAAGATCGTCGACGCGCTGCGCGCAGCGTAGATGCGGCGATGAAACGCCGGGAATGCGCGGGCGAAGGGTTGTGGCAGCGGATCGGCGCAACCGGGGTCAGCGCCGGGCGCGGCCGGGGTCACCGGGACGCTTTCTTCGCAGCGCGAGGGGGGTTGGGCGAGGACCCTGCGACCCGGCTCGGCGCGATCGGGCACCGGCCATGAGACCGACTGCGCTGTTTGCCGTTGCGACGCTGATCTGGGGCTCGACATGGCTGGCGATCACGTTCCAGCTTGGCGCCGTCGCACCCGAGGCGTCGGTGGCATACCGCTTCGCGGTCGCCGCGCTACTGCTTGCGACGTGGTGCTTCGCTACCGGGCGGTCGTTGCGTTTTCCTCTGCCGCAGCACGCATGGTTCATGGCCCAGGGGCTGTTGCTATTCGGGCTCAACTACCTATGCGTGTACGAGGCTGAACAGTGGATCGCATCAGGGTTGGTCGCGGTGCTGTTCTCGCTTATCGTTTTTCTCAACCTTCTTGGCGTGCGCATCTTCTTCGCGACGCCGATCAACCGCCGCATCCTAGTCGGCGCGATGCTGGGCGTGACCGGTGTTACGCTGCTTTTTTGGCGCGAGTTGGGCAGCAGCCATGGCGAGGCGCTGCGCGGCATTGCTTTTGCCGCCGGCTCGACGGTGTTCGCCTCGGGGGGCAACCTGATTGCGGTGCGCAATCAACGCCGCGGCGTCGCCTTGCTGCCCGGCGTGGCGTGGGGCATGGCCTACGGGGCACTGGCCATCGCGCTCGTCGCCGAGGCCAATGGCACCGCGTGGACGTTCGACGCGCACTTTCCCTACGTTGCGTCGCTGCTCTACCTTGCGGCGTTCGGCTCGGTGATCGCGTTCGGTGCCTATCTCACGCTGCTGGGACAAATCGGCGCGGCGCGTGCGGGCTACGTCGGTGTCGCGGTGCCCGTCGTGGCTTTGCTCCTGTCGACCCTGTTCGAGCACTACGTGTGGACGCTGCCGTCGCTGGCGGGCGCGGTGCTCTGCGCAGTCGGGAACGTGCTGGTTCTGATGCCGCAGCGGGCTGCGGCGCGGGCCTGAACCCTATCGATCGCGCCGATTCAGTCGTCGCTTGCGCCTTGGACGACGTCGACATTGTCGATCAGGCGCGTCGTCCCGAGCATCGCCGCGCCGAGGACGATCAGCAGATTGGGATGATCGTAGCCTTCCGGATGCGGAATGCGCAGCGCGAGGCCGTGGCGAATCGCGATGTAGTCAACCTTCCATCCGTGCCGCGACAGGTCGGCGCGAGCCGCGGCTTCCAGGTTTGCGTAGTCGTGGCGACCGCCGAGAATCTGATCGGCCACCCACGATAACGTGCGGTAGAGGCGGGGCGCCTCGAGGCGCTCCTGCGGCGAAAGATAGCTGTTGCGCGACGCCAGGGCGAGGCCGTCCTCGGCGCGGACCGTCTCGGCGGGGACGATACGGATCGGCAAGTTGAACTGTTGCACCATGCCGCGCACGATTTTGAGCTGTTGGCGGTCCTTTTTGCCAAATACGGCGATATCAGGTCGCACGAGGTTGAAGAGCTTCAGTACGACGGTGCACACGCCGTGAAAGAATCCGGGCCGCGAGGCGCCCTCCAATTCCTCGGCAAGCGACGGGGGCGTCACGCGGTATACCTGGGGTGTGGGGTACATCTCCTGGTCCTGCGGGGCGAACAGCACGTCGACGTCTTCATGCTGCAAGGCGACGCAATCGGCATCGAACGTGCGCGGGTAGCGGTCGAAGTCTTCGTCCGGGCCGAACTGCAGGCGGTTGACGAAAATGCTGGCGACGACGGTATCGCCGTGGTCGCGTGCAATGCGCATGAGCTGCAGATGCCCATGATGCAGGTTGCCCATCGTCGGCACGAATGCAATCGTGCCGGCGTCGACGATTCTCGGGTGCAGCTCCGCGGCGGTGGTTACGATGTCCATGCGTCAGACACAATGCTCGGGAGCGGGAAAGGCACCGCTCTTGACGCCCTTGACATATGCCGTGACCGCGGCTTCGACGCTGTCGGCGCCGGTCATGAAGTTGCGTACGAATCGCGCCGGCTTGCCGGGGTAGATCCCGAGCATATCGTAGAGCACGAGAACCTGGCCGCTGCAACCGGGCCCGGCACCGATGCCGATCGTCGGTACCGTGGTCTCGGCGGTGAGCGCCGCGGCCAGCGTGGCCGGCACCAGTTCCAGCACCAGCAACTCGACGCCGGCGAGTGCGAGCGCGCCCGTATCTTCGCGCAGTGTTTGCGCCGATACCTCGGTTTTCCCCTGAATCTTGTAGCCGCCAAGGCGGTGCAGCGACTGCGGCTGCAGGCCGAGATGGCCGCACACCGGAATGCCGCGAGCGACCAGAAACTCGACGCTCGGCGCGGCCCAGGCGCCGCCCTCGAGCTTGACCATGTGCGCACCGGCAGCCATCAGCCGGGCTGCGCTGGCATACGCCTGCTGCGGGCTTGCCTGGTAGCTGCCGAACGACAAGTCGGCGATGACCAGTGCCGAGCGGGCGCCGGCGGCCACGCAGCGGGTGTGATAAACCATCTCGTCGAGCGTCACCGGCAGCGTCGACGCGTGCCCGCCGATGACCATGCCCAGCGAGTCCCCGACCAGCAGCGCATCGACCCCGGCTCGATCGAGCAGGGTGGCGAAGCTCGCGTCATAGCAGGTCAGCATCGCGATCTTCTCGCCCTGGCGCGCCATCGCAGCGAGGCCCGGAACGGTGCGCTTTGCCGTGGCTGGTGTCATTGTGCCCCCAAGTTGAAGAACTCGCGTCGTCCGCGCAGGCCCTCGATGCGCGAGAGCAGCAGCTCGAAATGGTCCGCTTGGTCGACGAAATTGAGCCGCTCGCTGTTGACGATCAGCAGCGGCGCATCCTCGTATTGATAGAAGTATCGGCTGTAGGCGTCGGCCAGCCGCGCCAGGTAATGTTCCGGCATGCTGCGCTCATAGTCGACACCGCGCTTGTGCACGCGCTCGAGCAGCGTGCTCACCGGGGCCTGGAGATAGATGACGAGGTCCGGCGTCGGTGTCTGGGGCTTGAGGTGCGTGTATACCTTGTCATACAGCGCGAACTCGTCGTCGCTCAGGTTGAGGCGCGCGAAAAGCGGATCCTTGTCGAACAGGAAGTCGGCAACCGTCGGACGCCGGAACAGATCGAGCTGGGTCAGGCCGCGGACCTGGTCGACGCGCTGGAACAGGAAATTGAGCTGCGTGGGCAAGGCGAAGCGCGGCATATCCGCGTAGAAGCGACCGAGAAAGGGATTCTCCTCCGGCGCCTCGAGCAACGCGTCGCCATCGAGGTATGAGGCAAGGGCGCGGGCGAGGCTCGTCTTGCCCGCGCCGATTGGCCCCTCGACGACGACGTAGCGGCACTTCCCGAGATCCATGGCGGTCGGCGTGGGCTTAGCGCCAGATTGCGGTTCGTGTGCGAGCGATGCGTTGATTGCGCAAGCGGCGCAGCCACAGCCGCGCGGCGCCGCGACCCGGGATGGTCGCCGCCGGCGCGATATCGAGCAACGGGCGCAACACGAAGGCGCGCTCGTGCATGCGCGGATGCGGTAGGACCAGGTCGGACAAAGCCAGCCGGCGCCGGCCGAACAACAGCAAGTCGAGGTCCAGCACGCGTGGTGCGTTGCGCCACTCGTTGCGCCGCCGTCGCCGACCCTGACGATGTTCGATGGCGTGCAGATGGTGCAGCATGGCGCCGGGTGCAAGGGCGGTGCGCAGCGCCGCGACGGCGTTGACGTAGTCCGGTTGCGGTTCGGCACTCCCCAGGGGCGCCGTCACATAGTTGTGCGATGCCGCAACGAGGCGGGATCGGGGCAGGCGCGCGAGCTCCGTCAGCGCGCGGGCCAAGCGGCGGCGCGGATGGCCAAGGTTGCTGCCGAGTCCGACATACGCGAAGCTATTCATCGCTCCGGCCACGGCTTCATTGTTCCACCGGAGACTGTGGGTCCGCCGCGCCGGGTGCCGGCTGTTTGCGCTTGCGCCCGCGGGGGCGCCGCCGTTTCCGCGGCGCTTCGTCCGGGCGCAGCATGCGCTCGCGCTCGGTGCTGTCGGCAAGCTGGAAGCGCTCCCACCAATCGGCTAGTTCGACCGGGACCTCTCCGCTGTGGCCGCGCAGCCATAGAAAATCGTAGGCGGCGCGGAAGCGCGGATGCTCGAGCAGCCGGAAAGGGCGCTGGCCGGCGCGTTGTTCGAATCGTGGCTGCAGAACCCAGATCTCCCTGATTGTCGCCTCGAATCGCCGCGGTATCGCCAGTCGCTCGGCCTGCTGCTCGAGCACGCGGTCCATGGCCGCGAATAACGCCGGGATGGACCGCTCTCCCTTGGCTTTGGCGGCGTTCCAGCTCGCCAGCACCTCATGCCAAAGCAGGGTCGCGAAAAGGAAGGCGGGCGTTACCGGCTTGCCCGTCCGGACGCGTTCGTCGGTGTTCGCGAACGCGAGCTCGATGAAACGCGAGCCCAGCGGTTGTTCGAGGATCACGTCGAGCAGGGGCAGGACTCCATGGTGCAATCCATGCTGGCGCAGGCTCTTCAGCGACTCGACCGCATGGCCCGACAGCAACAGCTTCTCCATCTCGTCAAACAGCCGTGACGGAGGAACATTGTTGATCAAGGGCGCCAGCGTCGGAATCGGCGCCGCGGTCTTCTTCTCGATGTCGATACCCAGCTTCGCAGCCAGACGCACGGCGCGCAGCATGCGCACCGGGTCCTCGCGATAGCGCGTGGCCGGGTCGCCGATAAGGCGCAGCTTCCGCGTCTTGATATCGTGCACTCCGCCGACGTAATCCCACACGCTTTCGGTCGCCGGGTCGAAGTACAGCGCATTGATCGTGAAATCGCGGCGCACTGCATCGTCCGCCTGCTCGCCGAAAACGTTGTCGTGCAGCAGCCGGCCGTGTTCGTCGGCGGCATCGTCTCCTGTCTGGCGGCCACGAAACGTTGAGACCTCGATTGTTTCCGGTCCGGCGAGAACGTGCACCAGCCGAAAGCGCCGGCCGATGATGAAGGCGCGGCGAAACAGCGGCTTCACCTGCTCGGGCGTGGCATCGGTGGCGATGTCGAAGTCTTTCGGCACGAGCCCGAGCAGCAAATCGCGCACCGCCCCGCCGACGATGAAGGCCTTGAATCCGGCGTGCTGCAGCTTGCGTGTCACCTCGGTTGCTCCGCGCGAGAGCTGGCTTCGGCGCATCGGGTGGGCGTCGGGACCGAACAGGCGCGGCGTCGTCGCGGGCTTGCCGGGAATCAAGCGCGCGAGCAGGCGACGGATCACGATACGTGGCTAAGGATATGCTGCAATCGAGGCGCGATCCGGGCGATTGCCCTCAGCGTTGAGGAACCCAGGACATTGCGGAGGTTCGGACCGGGTCCGAATGATAGCACGGCGCCGCCGCGCCTGCCGGGGTGCGCACGGGCCGCGAGTCGGCGCGCCGACTCGGCGCACCCTTCGCATGGCGGGAAGACGGGGAATCAAGGATAATTTGCGATTTGCAGTTCGCGCCGAAGGAGACACGATCCATGCCCGCCTTTCAGCACGTCACGGTCCCGAGTGGGGGCCAGAAGATCAGCGTCAACAAGGATTTCAGCATCAATGTGAGCGACCAGCCGATCATTCCGTATATCGAGGGGGACGGTACGGGGGTGGACATTACGCCGGTCATGATCAAGGTCGTCGACGCGGCTGTGGCGAAGGCCTACGGGGGCAAGCGCAAGATTCACTGGATGGAGATTTACGCGGGCGAGAAGGCGACCCAGGTTTACGGCCCCGATGTGTGGCTGCCCGACGAGACGCTGGCAATCGTTCGGGATTACGTGGTTTCGATCAAGGGACCGCTCACCACCCCGGTGGGCGGCGGCATACGCAGTCTGAATGTCGCGCTGCGGCAGCAGCTCGACCTATACGTCTGTCTGCGGCCGGTGCGCTATTTCACCGGTGTGCCAAGCCCGGTCAAGGCGCCCGAGAAGACCGACATGGTGATCTTCCGCGAGAATTCGGAAGACATCTACGCCGGCATCGAATGGGCGGCCGAGTCGGAGGGCGCCAAGCGCCTGGTCGATTTCCTGCTGAAGGACATGGGCGTCAAGAAGATCCGCTTTCCGGCCACGTCGGGCATCGGCATCAAGCCGGTGTCGCGGGAGGGCACGGAGCGGTTGGTGCGCAAGGCGATCCAGTATGCGATCGACAACGACCGAAAATCGATGACGCTGGTGCACAAGGGAAACATCATGAAATTCACGGAGGGTGCCTTCCGTGATTGGGGTTATGCCCTGGCGCAGAAGGAGTTCGGCGCGCAACCGATTGACGGCGGCCCCTGGAACAAGATCAGGAACCCTAAATCGGGTCGCGACATCATCGTCAAGGATGCGATTGCCGATGCATTCCTGCAGCAGATCCTGCTGCGCCCGGAGGAGTACGATGTCATTGCCACGCTGAATCTGAACGGCGACTACATCTCCGACGCGCTGGCGGCGCAGGTTGGCGGGATCGGCATCGCGCCGGGCGCGAACATGTCCGACAGCGTGGCGATGTTCGAGGCCACGCACGGCACGGCACCGAAGTACGCCGGCAAGGACTACGTCAACCCGGGCTCGGAAATCCTGTCGGCGGAGATGATGCTGGTGCACATGGGCTGGAAGGAAGCCGCTCAGCTCATCGTCAGGAGCCTGGAGAAGGCGATCGCCGACAAGGTCGTGACCTACGACTTTGCGCGTCTGATGCCCGGCGCCACCCAGGTGTCGTGCTCCGGTTTCGGCCGGGCGATGATTGAGAGGATGTAGCGCCGGGCGCGGCGCCCGGCCGGGCGGGGCGGGGGGTGCCGGGGCGACAGGCTCCGGCCGCTTGGAGCCGGTGACCCCTCCGGGAGCGACGCGCTCCGGCGGGCGGCCCGAGGCATGCGACCGGATCAGGGGCAGCCGGGGGCTGAGAAGGGCTACCCAAGCCGCGCGCCGAACAAAAAACCCGCCGTGCGGCGGGTTTTTGCTGCCACAGCCGTGCCGGCGCGCCGGGCGGCGGGCGGAATTCAGGCGGCCTGAATGTTCGAGGCCTGCTTTCCCTTTGGGCCCTGGGTGACTTCGAAGCTCACCTTCTGACCTTCCTTCAGCGTTTTGAATCCGTTCATCTGGATGGCCGAGAAATGCGCGAACAGATCTTCGCCGCCATCGTCGGGCGTGATGAAGCCGTAGCCCTTCGCGTCGTTGAACCACTTCACCGTGCCTGTTGCCATAAGCCTACTTCCTTACAAGAATGAGGGGGTTGGTGTTTGGAGAGCAAGTACTATCTACGGCAAGCGCAACGGCACGCGGTGCAGCGGCAGACCGGGACAGCAAAGACTCATGGGCCAAACGCAAGTTTTTTACGCGCTTTGCGACAACGAAGTCAAGTCCCGGGGCCAAAATGCGCGTTCCTCTTGAAAAATCTGTTGCAATCATCAAACATTAGAACATTGGACGGCGGGTTTCCGGCACGGCATGGCGAACCAGCACCAGGACGGGAGCGTTCTCGAGGTTGAAAAGACCCGCCTCAAGCCGCCGCCGCTGTACAAGGTCATCCTGCTCAACGATGACTACACGCCGATGGACTTTGTCGTCGTGGTGTTGCAGACTGTGTTTGCGATGAGCCGCGAGAAGGCGACTCAGGTTATGCTGCAGGTTCATCGCGAGGGCATGGGGGTATGTGGGACGTATACGCGGGAAGTCGCCGCAGCAAAGGTCGACCAGGTCGTGAACATCGCCCGCAAGCATCAGCATCCACTCCAGTGCACCATGGAGGAGACTTAGGCGTTAGGGGGCTTTGACAGCAGCAACGCGGCAGCGGCGCCGGTCCGGCGCTGGCACCGCGCTCGAGGACGATCATGATTGCGCAGGAACTGGAAGTCTCCCTCCACATGGCTTTTGTCGAAGCACGGCAGAAGCAGCACGAGTTCATTACCGTCGAACACCTTCTTCTGGCGATGCTCGACAATCCGTCTGCCGCCGAGGTGCTCAAGGCGTGCGGCGTCGACCTGGAAGAGTTGCGTGGGGTCCTGACGGACTTCATCAACGAGCACACGCCGCGGCTCTCGCCCCATTCGGACGCCGATACTCAGCCGACGCAGGGCTTCCAGCGGGTGATCCAGCGCGCGATCCTGCACGTGCAATCCTCGGGCAAGAAGGAAGTGACCGGGGCGAACGTGCTGGTCGCGATCTTCGGCGAAAAGGAGTCGCATGCCGTCTACTTCCTCAATCAGCGCGGCGTGACGCGGCTCGACGTTGTCAACTACATTGCGCACGGCATCACCAAGAACTCGCAGAAAAAAGACGAGAAGCAGGAGTCGGCCAAGGACGAAGGCGACGGCGAGCAACAGCCCGCCGGCGCCCTCGACGCCTACACCGTGAATCTCAACCAGATGGCCAAGAACGGCAAGATCGACCCGCTGATCGGCCGCGAGCTGGAGCTCGAGCGGGTGATCCAGGTGTTGTGCCGCCGGCGCAAGAACAACCCCCTTCTGGTCGGGGAAGCGGGGGTCGGCAAGACCGCGATCGCGGAAGGGCTCGCGCGCCGCGTCAACGATGGCGAAGTGCCCGAATTGCTGCGCGAATTCACCGTCTATTCGCTCGACATGGGGGCGCTGCTCGCGGGCACCAAGTACCGCGGCGATTTCGAGCAGCGCCTCAAGGCGGTGCTGAAGCAGTTGACCGAGAATCCGAAGACGATCCTGTTCATCGACGAGATCCACACCATCATCGGCGCCGGCGCGGCGTCCGGGGGGACGCTCGATGCGTCGAACCTGCTCAAGCCCGCGCTCAACACCGGGGCGCTGAAGTGCATCGGCGCGACCACGTACAATGAGTACCGCGTCATCTTCGAAAAGGATCACGCGCTGTCGCGGCGTTTCCAGAAGATCGACGTGCCCGAGCCGTCGATCGCGGAGACCATCGAGATCCTGAAGGGCCTGAAGACGCGCTTCGAGCAGCACCACGGCGTCAAGTACGCGCCGGCGGCACTGACGACGGCGGCCGAGCTTTCCGCGCGCTTCATCAACGACCGCCATCTGCCGGACAAGGCAATCGACGTCATCGACGAGGCCGGTGCGGCGCAGAAGATCCTGCCCAAGTCAAAACAGAAGAAGGTCATCAGCAAGACCGAGATCGAGGAGATCGTCGCCAAGATTGCACGCATACCGGCGAAGAGCGTTACCTCTGACGACCGCAATGCGTTGCGGACGCTCGATCGCGATCTGAAGAACGTCGTGTTCGGGCAGAATCAAGCCATCGATGCCCTGGTCGCAGCCATCCGGATGGCGCGCTCGGGACTGGGCAATCCGAGGAAGCCAATCGGCAATTTCCTCTTCAGCGGACCAACGGGCGTGGGCAAGACCGAGGTTGCGCGCCAGCTCGCCTACTGCCTCGGCGTGGAGTTGATCCGCTTCGACATGTCCGAGTACATGGAACGACACGCGGTGTCGAGACTGATCGGCGCGCCGCCCGGGTATATCGGCTTCGACCAGGGGGGCCAGCTCACCGAGGCGATCACCAAGCACCCATACAGCGTGGTGCTGCTCGACGAGATCGAGAAAGCCCACCCTGACATCTTCAGCATTCTGCTGCAGGTAATGGACCACGGCACGCTGACCGACAACAACGGGCGCAAGGCCGATTTCCGCAATGTGATCGTCATCATGACGACCAACGCCGGCGCGGAGATGCTGTCGCGCAACGCGATCGGTTTCACCGACAACAAGCAGACGGGCGACGAGCTGGAGTCAATCAAGCGCATGTTCACCCCGGAGTTCCGCAATCGACTCGACGCGACGATCTCGTTTGCTGCCCTCGACCACGACGTCATCCTGCGCGTGGTCGACAAATTCCTGCTCGAGCTCGAGAACCAGCTGCACGAGAAGAAAGTCGAGCCGTCATTCACGCAGGCGCTGAAGGAATTCCTGGCGCGGAAGGGCTTTGACCCGCAGATGGGCGCGCGGCCCATGGCGCGGCTGATCCAGGACACCATTCGCAAGGCGCTGGCAGACGAGCTGCTCTTCGGGCGCCTGGTCAACGGCGGGAAGGTAACCATTGACGTGGGCGAGGACGACAAGATCAAGCTCGTTTTCGAGGAGGCCAAGGAAGTCGAGCCGGTGGCGTGAGGGCCGGTTCCTCGGACGTTCCAGCGGGGGCCTTCGGGCCCCCGCTTTTCATCCGCGGCGGGTCGGCTCCGCTGCTCGTCCCGCACGCTGGCCAAGTGGGCACTCACATGCCGACATTGCATCGGCGCATAGGTTGGCGCGGTGCGGCTAACGCGTTGCAACAACGCTGCCATCGACGTTCGGAGATATCCTTCCGGCTGTCCTTTCGTCACTATAAGTAATTGATTGATAATCTTAATTTTTTGTATTGCGCTGCGATAAAAACTCTTGTCGCGGCGCCGCAACTTTGCTACTGTCACCTTACTGAAGCAATCGCCACGCAGACGATGGAGCAGGGATGAACTACGATCTGGAAGCGGCAAGACTGAAGAAGGACTGGGCCGAAAATCCGCGTTGGAAGGGCATTCGTCGCGGCTACAGCGCTGAGGACGTGGTGCGACTGCGCGGCTCGGTCCACGTCGAACACACGCTCGCGCGCCGCGGCGCCGAGAAGCTGTGGAAATGCGTCAACGAAGAGCCGCTGGTCAATGCGCTCGGCGCGATGACCGGCAACCAGGCCATGCAGCAGGTCAAGGCCGGCCTCAAGGCGATCTATATCTCCGGATGGCAAGTCGCCGCCGACGGCAACATCGCCGGCGAGATGTATCCGGACCAGTCGCTCTATCCGGTGAATTCGGTGCCTGCGGTGGTCAAGCGCATCAACAACACCTTCATGCGCGCCGACCAGATCCAGCATATGGAAGGCAAGGGCGAGGTTGACTACTTCGCGCCTATCGTCGCCGATGCGGAAGCCGGTTTTGGCGGCGTGCTCAATGCCTTCGAGCTGATGAAGGCGATGATCGAAGCCGGCGCGGCCGGCGTGCATTTCGAGGACCAGCTGGCGTCGGTCAAGAAGTGCGGGCACATGGGCGGCAAGGTGCTCGTGCCGACCCGTGAGGCGGTGGAAAAGCTCGTCGCTGCGAGGCTTGCCGCAGACTGCATGGGCGTGCCGACCGTCATTTTGGCGCGCACCGACGCCGAGGCGGCCGATCTGGTCACCTCCGACATCGACGACAACGACCGTCCGTTCTGCACCGGCGAGCGCACGGTCGAGGGCTTTTACCGGACGCGCAACGGGCTCGAACAGGCCGTGGCGCGCGGGCTCGCGTATGCGCCTTATGCGGATCTGTTGTGGTGCGAGACCGGCAAGCCCGATCTCGAGTTCGCCAAGGTCTTCGCCGAGGCGATCCGCGCCAAGTTTCCGGACAAGATGCTTGCGTACAACTGCTCGCCGTCGTTCAACTGGAAGAAGAATCTCGACGATGATACGGTCGCGAGGTTCCAGCGCGAGCTGGCTGCGATGGGCTACAAATTCCAGTTCATCACCCTGGCCGGATTCCACAGCCTCAATTACTCGATGTTCAACCTGGCGCACGGCTACGCGCACAACCAGATGACTGCTTTCGTCGAATTGCAGGAAGCGGAATTCGCGGCGGTGGCGAAGGGCTTTACGGCAATCAAGCACCAGCGCGAAGTGGGCACCAGCTACTTCGACGCCGTGACGCAGACGGTGCAGGGCGGCCAGTCGTCAACGACGGCGCTCAAGGGTTCGACCGAGGATGAGCAGTTCTTCGAAAAGCCGAAGGCGGAGCTCTCGGTCGCGAACGCCTAAACGGGGTCTCCTGTCGTAACCGTGCGGCGCGGTGCCTGGAAGGGCGCCGCGCCGCATGCTTTATAGTCGCTCCATGGCCTCGGAGCCGGCGGACAAGCCGCAGCGAGTCTTCTTCGCGTTGTGGCCGGATGCATCCATGAAGGCGATGCTCGCGGAGCTTGCGCGCGAGATTGCCCGCGAAAGCGGCGGTCGCCCGACGACACCGGATCTCATCCACCTCACGCTGGCATTCCTGGGTGAGCAGCCGGCCGCTCGAGTCGAAGCGCTGCGCTGCGTGGGCATCGGCATTCGGGCGGCCGCGTTCACGCTCACGCTCGATGCCGTTGGCAGCTTTCCCCGCGCGCGCATCGCCTGGCTGGGAGCGGACGCGCCCCAGCCCGGCCTCGCCGCACTGCACGGGGAACTTGCGGCGGCACTGCGGGTAGGTGGCTTTGCTGTCGACCAAAGGCCCTACGCCCCGCACCTCACGCTGGCGCGGCGCAGCGCCCTCGCGACCCCGCGCCGCCTGCCGCAGCCCATATGCTGGCGCGTGAACTCGTTCGTTCTGGTCGAGTCCGAACTCAGGCGCAGCGGCGCCGCCTATCGGGCGATCGCCGAGTGGTCGCTGGCCACTGCTTGAGCACCGGTCAGGAGGCGGAAAGCCGCGGCCGAAGCCGCGGCGGGTCTGGGCGGGAAGGAAATCCGGCAGCCGGGCCGAGCAGCCCGTCAGGCACGGTTGCGCGTGCGGCTGCCCTGGATCTGCCGCTCGCGCTGCCGCTCCACTTGCGCCTCCGTGAGCGACAGCACGGGTGCGAATGCGGGCGGCTGGCCTACGTCGAATTCCGACCCGGTCGCGTCGACAAGCGGTGGCATGGCGACGAAGGATGCGGACACCAGGGCGTGACTCGGCCGGGACATCGCGCGCAGGGCGGCTTGCCGCCTGTCGCCGCGCCACGTTACGACTTCCTTGGCGACGCAGCCGAGGACACCGAAGGCGAATCCTCCGCCGATCAATGCCCCGACGCTGTAGCCCATGGCGTTGCCTGATCGAGCGACCACCACCAGTAGTGCGAGGCCCACGAGGCTGGCGCACGCGCCTATCAGGTCGGGGAGCCACTGCTTCGATTGCATGTTCATCGTTTTCCTCTCTCTTGCCGGGCATCGGGTTCTCGACTCTTGCTTTGATGCGCCAACCGACCACGCCGGATTCACCGTCTGCCAGCGAATGGCTGCAGGGTAAGGCGGCTGTATTACGCCCTCAAGAACGACGCGACGAAGCCGGCGAACGGACGGATGAAACGCGCCTTGGGCGTACGAACGCGCCGCGGCTTGGGCCGGGAGGTGCCCCGACGCAGTCCACGGGGCGCTGGCGGCACGGGGAGCGCATGGCCTGCGTTACCATGCCTTTCGGGGTGGGTCGGAATGACACCTGACAAGGGGGATCCATGAAGCCGCTTCTGCGCATCAGCCGGTACCTTTTGGTCTTAACCGTGGTGGGCTGCATCGTCATGTTCGGCGTGGTGACCATCTATGCTGCGCTCGCCGTCGGTGGCGCAATCCTGAAAATATGGCCTGGCGGCATCGCCCCGACCGATATCGCCGCCGTGACGGTGTCCGCGTTCAAGATTCTCGATCTTTTCCTGCTGGGGACGATCCTCTACATCGTTGCCCTCGGGCTGGCCGCGCTCTTTCTCGACAGCGAGGCGGCGTTGCCGCGATGGTTCAAGGTTCGCGAGCTGCAGGACCTCAAGATGATCGTGTCGCAGTCGGTGGTCGTCGTCATGCTCGTCGCTTTCCTCGGCGATGTGCTCGAGTGGGAAAACGCCACGGACATCGCTTACGTCGGCGGCGGCGTCGCCGCAGTCATCGCCGCCATTGCCTTCATGTTGCGCAGTAGCCAGGCAGACGAGCGCAACCGCTGAAGTACGCGCCGCCGCAAGCGGGCCCGACCCGGCTACCTTCCCCGGGCGACGGGCCGCGCGGGATCGGCCACCCACTCGCTCCAGGACCCCGGATAAAGGCGCGATCCCGGGAGCCCGGCGAGGGCCATCGCCAGTACGTTGTGGCACGCGGTGATGCCGGATCCGCAGTGGTGCACGACCGCGGTCGGCGCGGTTTTGCCCAGGAGCGCCTCGAACTCAGACGCCAACAACGACGCGGGCTTGAATATTCCTCGCGGCGTGAGATTCTGCGTGTACGGGCGATTGTGCGCCCCGGGGATGTGCCCGGCGACCGGATCGATCGGCTCGAGATCGCCGCGGTAGCGTTCGACCGCACGCGCGTCGAGCACGAACAGGGAGCCGTCGTCGAGGTGTTGGAGGATTTCGCGCGCGGACGAGGTCGGACCGGGCGACCCGGCCACGAAAGTGCTCGCCGCGGCCGGTGGCACAGCGCGGGTCGCTGGCCGTGCCTCGGCGAGCCATTTGTCGAGCCCACCGTCGAGCACCGCCACCGCGTCGTGGCCGAGCCAGTTCAGCAGCCACCACAATCGCGACGCCCACATGCCGCTGTTCTGATCGTAGGCCACGACCTGCTTCGAACCATCGATGGCGGCTCGGCCCATCGTCGCCGCGAGCGTGCCGGCGTCGGGCAGGGGGTGCCGCCCGTTGCTGCCCGTCGTGGCGCCGGAAAGGTCGCGGTCCATGTGCATGAAGCGCGCGCCGGGGATGTGCGCCTGGCGATAGGCACGCTCGCCGGCATCGACGTCGCCGAGATCGTGACGGCAATCGACGACGACGAAGGCGGGATCGTCGAGATGCGGGGCGAGATCGCCCGTGGAAATGAGGGTCGTGTATTTCACGGACGCGACGTCGCGGCCGAGGAGCCCGGCCGGCACAACCGGCCGCTCCCCCCACCCGGCGAGAATCCAACCTCGAACTTCGACCTTAAGGGCTCGGCTCGAGTTCGCGCCGCAGGAACTCGTGAAAATGCTGCATGCCGTCTTCCATCGGCGACTGGTAGGGCCCAATCTCGTTGCGGCCGAGCCTGTACAGTGCGCCTCGCCCCGCGTCCATGTGCCCGGCGATCTCGTCGTCCTCGGCGGCAGTCTCCAGGTATGCCGCCTGCTCGGCCTCGACGAACTCGCGCTCGAAGAGGGCGATGTCCTCGGGGTAATAGAACTCGACGACATTGGTCGTGTGGTCGACAGCGCGCGGAATGAGCGTACTCACAATCAACACGTGCGCATACCACTCGAGCATGATGTTCGGGTAGATCGTGACCCAGATTGCGCCGTGCTTGGGCGGTTCGCCGCGGTAATAATCCAGTACCGCCTTGTGCCAGCGCGCGTAGGTCTTGGTGCCGGGTTTGGCCAACGCGTTGTTGACGCCGACGGTCTGCACCGAGTACCGGTCGGCGAACTGCCAGCGCAGGTTGTCGGTGGTGACGAACTGCCCGAGCCCCGGGTGGAACGGGCTCACGTGGTAGTCCTCGAGATAGACCTCGATGAAGCTCTTCCAGTTGTAGCCGACCTCTTTGAACTCGACCCGGTCGAGCACATAGCCCGAAAAATCGAAGTCCTTGGCGACTTCAACGCCGGCAAGATCACGGACGGGGTCGCGCGGTCCGTCGAACAGAAGACCATGCCAGGAGTTCAGCGGCGTGCTCTCCAGCTTGAGGCACGGCTTTTCGGCGAAGTGCGGCGCGCCGAGAAGCTCGCCCTTCAAGTCGTAGGTCCAGCGATGCAGCGGACAGACGATATTGGCGGCGCTGCCGCGGCCCTGGAGGATCACCGCCTGCCGGTGCCGGCAGATGTTCGACAGCAGCTCGACGCCGGTCTCGTTGCGTACCAGCGCCTGGGCGTTGTCGCGCCAGGCGAGCGCATAGTAATCGCCGACGTTGGGGACCATGAGTTCGTGCCCGACGTAGCCCGGTCCGGGCTGGAACAGGCGCTGCTGCTCGAGTTCGAGCCGCGCGGGATCGCAGTACCAGGAAACAGGGAGCTGCGACGTGGCGCGTCGCAGCCGATCCGCCGTAGCGAGATTGGACATGGCCCTTCCTTTACGTAACCAACCCAACAATAAGGGGCGAGAATCCCCGCCCCTCGAACTTTGCTAAGTCAGCCCGCCACGGGAGCGCCCGTGTAAAGGCCGCGTCGTCAAATACGTGCTGCATTATAGCCGTGAACGATTTGCCGGTCCACGCTCGACGTTGACTGGCAGCGATGAGATGCGGTACTTTGACTCGCTTTTCAAGAGGTTGGAACCGCGTCCGCCGCCCCCCGCCCGGAGCGGGTTCCGCCTCCTTGCCGATGGCCAAGACCGACCCGCCTCCGCAGACCTTTGAAGCCGCGCTCGCAGAACTCGAGGCGATCCTGGCGACCATGGAGGACGGCCAGTTGCCGCTGGCCGATACGCTCTCGGCGTACAAGCGCGGCGCCGAGTTGCTGCAATATTGCCAGGCCGCGCTGAAGGACGCGCAGCAGCAGGTTCAGGTTCTGGAGCGCGGGGTGCTCAAAGCCTTCACGGCGGAAGAACAAGACTCCGGCATCGAGCCCGGTCGGCCCGGCGTGGGCGAGTCCGATGCATCCTGATGTCACCTGGGCGGTCTGGTCGAGCGAGCGCGCACGACGCGTCGAAGTCGTCCTGGACGACATCCTGCCTCCGGCCAGCGAGCCGCCGCAGACGTTGCACGAAGCAATGCGCTACGCGGTCCTTGGCGGCGGCAAGCGCGCCCGGGCGCTGCTCGCCTACGCGGCGGGAGAGCTTGCGGACGCGGACCCTGCCCGCGTCGACTCTCCGGCTGCCGCGGTCGAATTGGTCCACGCCTATTCGCTCATACACGATGACCTGCCGTGCATGGATGACGACGTGCTGCGCCGTGGCAGGCCTACCTGCCATGTCGCCTTCGGCGAGGCGACCGCGTTGCTCGCGGGCGATGCGCTGCAGAGCTTTGCCTTCGAGGCGCTGGCGGGCGCGCCCCTGCGCGATCCCGGGCTGGCCGTGCTGCGGCTCGCCCAGGCCGCCGGGTCCCACGGCATGGCGGGAGGACAGGCCATCGATCTCGCCGCAGCGGGCCAGAGGCTGGACTTGGCGGGACTCGAACACATGCACCGACTCAAGACGGGGGCCTTGATTCGGGCAGCGGTTCGGCTCGGCGCGGAATGTGGCCGGGTCATGACGGGCGGTGAGAACGAGGCGCTCGAGCGCTACGCCTCGGCGGTTGGCCTCGCCTTCCAGGTAGTCGACGATGTGCTCGATGTCGAAGGCACGGCCGAGAGCCTGGGCAAAACGGCGGGCAAGGATGCGGTACAGTGCAAGTCAACTTACGTCACGCTGCTCGGCTTGAGCACCGCCAGGGAGCGCGTCGAAGCGCTGCGCAAGGAAGCGCGGACGGCGCTTTCGACATTCGGCTCCGCCGCGCGCAGGCTCGTCGAGCTGGCCGACTGGATTGCCGTGCGTACGCACTGAAATGGACCGTCTTCTCGAACAGATCAACGACCCGGCGGATCTGCGCCGTCTGGATGCCAGCGAGTTGCCGCAGCTTGCGCGCGAGCTGCGCGAGTTCATCCTCGCCTCGGTTAGCCGGACGGGAGGGCATCTGTCGTCGAATCTCGGCACGGTGGAACTGGCGATCGCGCTGCATTACGTGTTCGCCACGCCATACGACCGCCTCGTCTGGGACGTCGGACACCAGACCTACCCGCACAAGATTCTCACCGGGCGCCGCGAGGCCATGGCCAAGCTGCGGCAGTGGGGTGGCATCGCCGGGTTCCCGCGTCGGGTCGAAAGCGAGTACGACACCTTCGGCACCGCGCACTCGTCGACCTCGATTGCTGCGGCGCTGGGCATGGCGATTGCGGCCAAGCGCAAGGGCGAAAAGCGTTCGGTCGTTGCGGTGATCGGCGACGGCGCCATGAGCGCGGGCATGGCGTTCGAGTCGCTCAACAACGCCGGAGCGGCCGAAGTCGATATGCTGGTGATCCTGAACGACAACGACATGTCGATCTCGGAACCGGTTGGCGCGCTCAACAACTATCTGGCGCGGCTTATGTCCGGCCGGGTGTACAACACGGTGCGCCGCGGGGGCAAGGAAGTACTGTCGAAGCTGCCGCCGGTCAAGGAGCTTGCCAAGCGCTGGGAAGAGCACATGAAGGGTATGGTGCTGCCGGGCACCCTGTTCGAGGAGTTCGGCTTCAACTACATCGGACCGATCGACGGCCACGACCTCGACACACTGGTCAAGACCCTGTCGAACGTCAAGCAGCTATCCGGGCCGCAGCTGCTGCATGTGGTGACGGGCAAGGGTCATGGCTACGAGCGCGCCGAAGCGGATCCGATCCTCTACCACAGCGTGGCCAAGTTCGATCCGGCGGTCGGCATCGTGCCGAAGGCGACCTCGAAGCCCACCTATACCCAGGTGTTCGGCGACTGGCTGTGCGATATGGCCGCGCGCGACGTACGGCTGGTCGGCATCACGCCGGCGATGCGCGAAGGCTCCGGACTGGTGCGTTTCTCGCAGGAATACCCTGATCGCTACTTCGACGTCGGCATCGCCGAGCAGCACGCGGTCACGTTTGCGGCGGGGCTCGCTTGCGAGGGCATGAAGCCCGTGGTCGCGATTTATTCGACCTTCCTACAGCGCGGTTACGACCAGCTCATCCACGATGTCGCGCTGCAGGAGCTGCCGGTCGTCTTTGGCATCGACCGCGGGGGCATTGTCGGCGCCGATGGCCCCACGCACAACGGGAGCTTCGATCTGACGTATTTGCGCTGCCTGCCGAATATGACGGTGATGGCACCGGCCGACGAGAACGAATGCCGGCAGATGCTCACGACCGCGTATTCGCTCGACACCCCAGCCGCCGTGCGCTACCCGCGTGGGGCCGGCCCGGGTGTCGTCGTCGAGCGGGAACTTAAATCGGTACCGGTCGGCAAGGGCGAGCTCCGACGCGATTCGAAGCGGCATCGAATCGCCATCCTCGCCTTCGGGTCCATGCTGCACCCGGCGCTCGTCGCGGCGGAGGAAATCGACGCGACGGTTGCCAACATGCGCTTCGTCAAGCCGCTCGACGCCGAGCTGATCGCGTACCTGGCACGCACACACGAGGCACTCGTTACCGTGGAGGAGAACGTCGTGGCCGGCGGGGCGGGCAGCGCCGTCGCCGAGGCGCTCGCCGCGGAAGGCTTCGCCGTGCCGATCCTTCATCTCGGGTTGCCGGACGAATTCATTGATCACGGGGATCCGGCACTGCTCCTCGCGAAATGCGGGCTGGACGCCAAAGGTCTGGTGGCGTCGATACTCACCCGTTTCGGCTCGCGCCGCGGCGACGCGGTGTCGGCGGCAGCGGCCGCGGTGGTGAAGATCACCAAGCCGGCGGCATGACGCCTGCTGTGGGCGGGCCCGGGCCGGGGCCGTTCCCGCGCCGGCAATTGATCGCCGCGCGGGCCCTGCCCCGAGCCTACGCGCCGGGCATTCCCGGCCTGGGGTGCTCGACCCGCCGCCCTGCTTCGCGCTCGAACGCATCGCGGCGCGAGAGCAGACGCCGCTGCGGAACGGAGAGCAGCGCGTAGTGGCGTAACGAAGCCAAACGCGAATGGGCTTCCTCGCATGGCCCGTTTCGGGTAACCCAGAGGCCCGGGTTGATGCGCCGCATGTCGAACGCGCCCGAATGGCTGCGCAGGGTCTTGCGCCCGCTGCGGTTGAAGTACTCGTGAAAGTAAGACATGGCCAGTTCGCGCAGGCTCCGATAGACCGGGTCGCGATATCGGAGGTGCGAACCGTTGCTCTTCGATATTGCTCCCCAGCATGATCCGCGTCGGAACAGCGCTACGACGTGAGGGAAATCGCTCGGATCGCAGTCCATATGCATGACCAGGGGCGGCTGGCCGTGAATCCATTGCGCGCAGGCAGCCACGAATGCCGCCTCGATGCAATGCGCACGTCGCAGTTGCAGCACCTGCGCCACAGAGAGGATGGTCTCGCCGTCGATTTCGTAATTGGCCGGAATGGCGTTGAGGAAGAGCTGGATCCGGTACGGCGAATCGAGCCGTTTGAGGATGGCAAACTCCGCCGCCGGCAGGTCCAGATCCTCGCGGCGGGCCACGTGCCGGTGCTTGAGGCGGGCCATAGCCGAATATCATACGCCGCAGGTCGTAGCGGCAGCGCTTGCGACCCGGCAGCGAAAGTGGCTACGATGGCTGCAGCATCACGCCGACAAGCGCCGCGATGTCGCGGCAGGGAGCGGCTGATAAAGGGAGGGCAACCATGCTGACGCGGTCGACAACGCGCGTGCTCGGATTGCTGTGTGCGATGTATTTCATCACCTATGTCGACCGCGTCAATGTAAGCACGGCAGCCATTCAGTTCGGCAAGGAATTCGTCCTTTCCAACACCCAGGTCGGGTTTGTCTTCTCCGCGTTTGCGTATCCCTACCTGCTGTTTCAGATCATCGGTGGTTGGGTCGGCGATCGATTCGGCCCGCGACGGACGCTGACGATATGCTCATTCATCTGGGCTGGCGCGACCGTGCTCAGCGGGCTGGCCGGCGGGCTTATCTCGCTGGTGGTCGCGCGCATTCTTCTGGGCCTCGGGGAGGGCGCGACCTTCCCCACTGCGACGCGGGCGATGTCCAACTGGACGCCCACCGGTGGTCGCGGGTTTGCGCAAGGCATCACGCATGCATTCGCGCGAATCGGCAACACCGTGACGCCGCCGCTGGTGACATGGCTGATGCTCGCCTTCAACTGGCGCGCGTCGTTCTTCGTCCTCGGCGCGGTGAGCTTTCTCTGGGCACTGGTCTGGGTATGGTACTTCCGCGACAACCCTCGCGATCACGCCGAGATTACGCCCGAGGAGATCAAGGCGCTGCCCGCTTACGTCGGCATGAAGGAGTCGCCGGCGGTGCCGTGGGGTCCGCTGGTCAAGCGCATGGCTCCGGTGACCATCGTCTACTTCTGTTATGGCTGGACGCTGTGGCTGTTCCTGACGTGGATACCGCAGTACTTCCTGCACAACTATCAGATGAAGATCACCAGTTCGGCCCTGTTCGCCTTCGGCGTCTTCTTCGCCGGGGTTCTCGGCGACTGGCTTGGCGGGCAGACCACCGACTGGCTGCTGCGGCGGACCGGGAGCCTGACCAAGGCACGGAGCCTGATGGTGGTGGCCTGCAATCTGGCGGCGCTGTGCTCGCTGCTGCCGATCCTGTTCGTGCATGACGTTACCGTGGCGGCCCTCTGCCTCAGCGGCGGGTTCTTCTTCGCCGAGATGACCATCGGGCCGATGTGGTCGATCCCGATGGACATCGCGCCGAAGTATTCGGGTACGGCCAGCGGGATCATGAATACCGGGTCCGCCTTGGCAGCCATCATCAGCCCGGTCGCAGGCGGCTGGATCATCGACGTCACCGGCAACTGGGACTGGCCGTTCATCGGCTCGATCGCGCTGATGCTGGTCGGCGCGGTGCTTGCGTTCACGATGCGGCCGGCACAACGATTCTGAACCGCGGCGCGCAACATCGCCCCGGGGGCGATTCCTCCTCCCGGGGCCGCGTCCGGCGCTGGTTCGGCGCGGTCGTGGTTCAGGCACGGCATTGAGCCGCATGCGCCCGGCGGCGAGGTTCGGGTGATCTGCGGCGCGTGAAGGCGCCCGCGTCGTCGTCACGGTTGCCGATACCGGCGCGGGGCTTGGTGCCTCCCAGCAGTGGCCTGAAACGGGTCAAGGCCGCGGTCGGGCGCGAGGTGGAGTTGATTGCCGTTTCCGACGTGCCGTATACCAATCCGACGGCAAGTACACGCGTTTGTTGCCGGATGAGAGGCGCTGATCCGGACGCCTTTGGAGGAATTGCTCGCCGACCTCGATCCCGACCGCTTCTGGCAGCTGCATCGCGGTACAATTGTCAACGTCGACGCGGTGTCCGGTGTATTGCGCGAGGATGCGGAAAAACACTTCCTTCTGCTCAAGGGTCGCACCGAGAGGTTGCCGATTTCCCGCCAGTTTTTCCATCTTTTCAGGCAGATGTAGCGACGTTTCGAGCGGGTCGAGAAGCCGCGTCTCGGGTTTCGATGGCTGTCCGCGCAGCGCGTAGGTTTCAGCCATGCAACCGGTCGCCATCTTCCGCTTCTCTTCCACCGAGGGCCCCGGTCATTTCGCGCGGTGGCTCGACCTCCACCGTGTGCCGCGACGACTGTTCGCGCTCGACGAAGGCGAGAGGGTACCCGTGGATCCGGGCGCGTTTTCCGGCATCGCGATGATGGGCGGGCCGATGAGTGCCAATGACGATCTGCCGTGGAGTGCCCCGCTGCTCGACCTGGTGCGTGGCGCGGTCGCAGCCGAGGTTCCGGTACTCGGGCATTGCCTGGGCGGGCAGCTGTTGGCCCGGGCGCTGGGTGCGCCCGTTAGCCGCGCCCCGGTGCCGGAGATCGGATGGGGCGAGGTGCGGGTGCTCGCCGCCGATGGAGCTCTCGCCTGGTTCGGCGAGCGCGACGCGTTCACGACTTTCCAGTGGCATTACGACATGTTTGCGCTGCCGCCGGGCGCCGAGCGCGTACTCACCAATGCCCACAACATCAATCAGGCTTTTTCCCTCGGCAAGCACCTCGGCTTGCAATGCCACATCGAAATGACCCGGCCGATGGTCGAAACCTGGTGCCGCGCCGGCGCGGCGGAGTTGCCCGCACGCTCCACCGCCACGACCCAGAGCCGGGAGGACATCTGCGCCGACCTCGAGCGACGGATCGCGGCCCTTGCGCGCGTGGCCGATGACGTCTACGCGCAGTGGGCGAACGGGCTCGTCGGCTGATGTCCGCGATCCGGCTGCTCGCCGATCAGCTGATCAACCAGATCGCCGCCGGCGAGGTGGTCGAGCGCCCCGCAGCCGCACTCAAGGAACTGCTGGAGAACAGCCTCGATGCCGGGGCACGGACGATCGATATCGAACTGGCCGGCGGCGGAATCAAGCTCATTCGCGTCGCGGACGACGGCGGCGGCATCGAGCGCGAGGATCTCGCGCTCGCCGTCGCCCGGCATGCCACGTCCAAGATTGCCGCGCCGACCGATCTGGAGGCGATCGCGACGCTCGGTTTTCGCGGCGAGGCGCTGGCATCGATTGCCGCAGTATCGCGTTTGAGCCTGACCTCGCGCTCGCGCGACAAGCCGCACGCCTGGCGCCTCGAGGTCGATGGCGGCGAGGTCGGCGTGCCGCAGCCGGCCGCGCTCGCGGCTGGCACGACGGTGACGGTGCAGGAACTCTACTTCAACACGCCGGCAAGGCGGAAGTTCCTGCGCACCGAGGCCACGGAATACGGCCACTGCGAGGAAACGTGCCGCCGCATCGCGCTCTCGCACCCTGAGACCGGATTCACGCTCAGTCACAATGGCAATGTGCGCTATCGCCTGCTTGCTGCGGGCCGCCGCGCGCGCGTGGACGCGCTGCTGGGCGAGAGTTTCGGCGCGCAGGCCGCCGTGGTCGACGTCGCCGGGCCCGGGATCGCACTCGCAGGCTGGGCGGTGCGCCCGGCGTACGCAACAGCGGGCGCGCTGGCGCGCGACGCCCAGTACCTTTTCGTCAACGGGCGCTTCGTGCGCGACCGTGTGCTGGCACACGCGCTGCGAGAGGCGTATCGGGACGTGCTCCACAGCGACCGCCAGCCCGCGTACGCGCTATGGCTGACCATCGAGCCGCGGCTGGTCGACGTCAACGTGCACCCGACCAAGATCGAGGTGCGTTTCCGCGAGAGCGGCGCGGTACACCAGTTCGTGCGCCACGCCGTGGAAAAGGCGCTGGCGATGACCGCAGCCGAGCAGCCGGCGGTGTCCGCAGCGGAGCGCTTGGGCGTGGTGGCGGCCCTGACGCCGCCTCTGCTCCCGGCGTCGACGATGCGGACTTCGGCGGCGGGCGCGCCCATGCAGGCGGCGATGGGACTCGCGGTGGCGGAGCCGGCGGCCCTTTACCAGCGACTGTTTGGCGAGCGGCCGCGGGTTGCTGCTTCCGACGGGCCCGACCTTCCCAATGCCGATGAGCATCCGCTCGGCTTTGCACTGGCGCAGCTGCACGGCGTCTATGTGCTTGCACAGAACCGCGACGGGCTGGTGCTCATCGACATGCATGCGGCGCACGAGCGCATCCTTTATGAGCAGTTGAAGAGCGCGCTCGATCGTGCGCTGCCGATGCAGCCGCTGCTGGTGCCGGTGACGTTTGCCGCCGATCCGCTGGACGTCGCAACCGCCGAGGAGAATTCCGGCGTGCTGGGTTCGCTGGGGTTTTCGCTCTCGGCGCTGGGCCCCGGGACGCTCGCCGTGCGCGGCATCCCGGCGCTGCTGCGCGACGCCGACGCGGTGGGGCTAGCCCGCGCCGTGCTCGCCGACGTGCGCGAATACGGCGCGAGCCGCGTGCTGACCGCTCAGCGCGACGAGCTGCTGTCGACCATGGCGTGTCACGGCGCGGTACGAGCGCACCGCAGTCTGACCGTGCCGGAAATGAACGCTCTGTTGCGGGAAATGGAGGCGACCGAACGCGCCGGACAATGCAACCACGGTCGGCCGACGTGGTACCAGCTGACGCTGACGGATCTGGACCGGCTGTTCATGCGCGGCCGTTGATGGCTGCGATCCCCGCCCTGCTGCTCATGGGGCCGACTGCGGCCGGCAAGAGCGCCCTTGCGCTTGCTCTCGCCGCGCGCCTGGACGGGGAGATCGTGAGCGTCGACTCGGCGCAAGTCTATCGCGGGCTCGACGTCGGCACCGCCAAGCCTGACGCCGCGACCCGGACGCGCATTCCGCATCATCTCATCGATATTATCGAACCGACCGAGACCTACTCGGCTGCGCGGTTTGCGCGCGAGGCCCTCGCCGCCATCGCGGATATTCGGCGCCGCGGCCGCGTGCCCATCGTCGCCGGCGGCACCATGCTCTACTTCAGGGCCCTGAGCGAGGGGCTTTCCGCGCTGCCGGAGGCGGATCCGCAAGTGCGTGCTGAAATCGACGCGCGTGCGGCGCGCGAGGGTTGGCCGGCGCTGCATGCGGCGCTTGCCCGCGTGGATCCGGCGACCGCGGCGCGCTTGCGGCCGACCGATGCGCAGCGCATTCAGCGCGCCTTCGAGGTCTGGCGCCTTGCCGGAGTGCCCCTGTCTGCTCTGCAGGGGCAGCGGGCGGATGGCGCAGCGGCGCTCGGCGCGACGCTGCGCATCGCCCTGGTGCCTTCCGACCGCAAGCGCCTGCACGATGCGATTGCGCGGCGCTTCGACGCGATGCTCGCTGCAGGACTGGTCGAGGAGCTCATCGCGCTGCGCCGCCGCCATGCGCTGACCCCCGAGTTGCCCTCGATGCGCTGCGTCGGCTACCGCCAGGCGTGGGAATACCTGGATGGACGAATCGACGCGCAGGCCCTGCGCACGCGCGGCATCGCTGCGACCCGACAGCTCGCCAAGCGCCAATTTACCTGGTTGCGCGCAACCGGCGTCGCGGCGGTCGATCCCTACGCGCAAGGTTCGACGGACAGTGTTCTTGCGACCGCCGAGCGCGCTTGCGGCGTGGATCTCGGATAGCAGCCGGGCGAGCGCTGACGATAACGGCGCACGCTGCCGAATTCGGGTGTCCGGCGAAGCGAATTCGGGCTGCCTATTGCGCTGCAGCAGAAATAACGCTAGCTTTTCAGCTTCGCCCAGCCTTCAACCGCCCGACGCCATGCCCGCAATGACGCTCTACGACAAGCTCTGGAGCTCCCACGTCGTTCGCACCGAAGCCGACGGCACGACGCTGCTCTACATTGATCGCCATCTGGTGCACGAAGTCACTAGTCCGCAGGCGTTCGAGGGCCTCAAGCTTGCAGGACGCAAGCCATGGCGCCCCGAATCGGTCATCGCCACCGCCGATCACAACACGCCGACAACGCATTGGGATCAGGGCATCATCGATCCGACTTCGCGCGTACAGGTCGCCGCGCTCGATGCCAATATGCGGGAGCACCGGGTCAAAGCGTACTTTCCGTTCCGCGACACGCGCCAGGGGATCGTGCATGTCATCGGGCCCGAACAAGGCGCGACCTTGCCGGGCATGACGGTAGTTTGCGGTGACTCGCATACCAGTACGCACGGCGCGTTCGCTTGCCTGGCTTTTGGAATCGGCACCTCGGAGGTCGAGCACGTGCTGGCGACGCAGTGCCTGCTGACCAAGAAATCTAAGGCTCTGCGGGTGCGTGTCGAGGGCACCTTACCCTTCGGCTGTGGCGCGAAGGACGTTGTGCTGGCGATCATCGGCCGGATCGGCATGGCAGGCGGTACCGGGCACGCGATCGAGTTCGATGGATCGGTCATCCGCGCGCTGTCGATGGAAGGGCGGATGACCGTGTGCAATATGTCGATCGAGGCGGGCGCCCGCGCCGGCATGGTCGGGGTCGACGCCACCACCCTGGCCTATCTCAGGAACCGACCCTTTGCGCCCAAGGGCGACCTGTGGGACCGCGCTGCGCGCCACTGGCGTACCCTCGTTTCCGACCTCGACGCGAAATTCGACCGCGAGGTGGTGCTCGACGCGGCGGCCATCGAACCGCAAGTCACCTGGGGCACTTCGCCCGACATGGTGACCACGATCGAAGGACGCGTACCCGACCCGGACAAGGAGAAGGATCCGATCCGGCGCGAGAACATGGAGCGGGCGCTTGCTTACATGGGGCTCGCGCCGAACACGGCCATGGCCGACATCGCCATCGACAAGGTGTTCATCGGCTCGTGCACCAATTCCCGTATTGAGGATCTGCGCGCCGCGGCGGCGATTGTGCGCGGCCGGCGCAAGGCCGAGCGGGTCAAGCTCGCGATGGTGGTCCCCGGATCCGGGCCGGTGAAGGCGCAAGCGGAGCGCGAAGGGCTGGATCGCATCTTCACTGCGGCTGGGTTCGAGTGGCGGCAGCCCGGGTGCTCGATGTGCTTGGGCATGAACGACGATCGGCTGGGGCCCGGCGAGCGCTGCGCGTCGACGTCGAATCGCAACTTCGAGGGCCGCCAGGGCGCGGGCGGCCGCACGCATCTGGTGAGCCCCGCGATGGCAGCCGCGGCGGCGATCGCCGGGCATTTCGTCGACGTGCGTCGACTCCGATGAGAGCGAACCATGGCTCTGTTAGTCGGCTTACTGGCGTTGCTGAGCGCGGCGTTTGGCCCGCGTCGCCGCCCAAGGCACGGGCAGGGCGTCGCGGCCAGTTGGCGGGCGAGCGCGCACGGGGCCGCTTGCAACGTCGAGTGTTGATCTGACCATGCAGCCGTTCCGTACACTGACCGGCGTGGTGGCGCCGCTCGACCGCGCCAATGTTGACACCGACGCCATCATTCCCAAGCAGTTCCTGAAGTCCATCGCGCGCACGGGTTTCGGACCGAACCTGTTCGACGCGTGGCGCTACCTCGATCGCGGCGAACCGGGCGCCGATGCCGCCAAGCGGCCGCTTAACCCGGACTTCGTCCTCAACCAGCCGCGCTATCAGCGGGCGCAAATACTGCTTGCCCGTCGCAACTTTGGCTGCGGCAGCTCGCGCGAGCACGCGCCCTGGGCCCTGATCGATTATGGTTTTCGCGCCCTGATCGCACCGTCCTATGCCGATATATTCTGCAACAACTGCTACAAGAACGGACTGCTGCCGATCGTACTGACCGAAGCCGAGGTTGACCGGCTGTTCCACGACGCGGCCGCGTTTCCCGGTTTCATGCTCAGCATTGATCTCGAGCGCCAGACCGTGTCGACCGTCGACGGCGCGATGGTTTTTGCATTCGAAGTCGAGGCGTTTCGCAAGCATTGCCTTCTGAACGGCCTCGATGAGATTGGCCTGACCTTGCAGCACGCGGACCAGATACGCACGTTCGAAGCGAGGCATTTCGCCCAGCAGCCGTGGTTGGCGTGAGGCGCCGGGTGCGGTGAAGATCGCCCTTCTTCCCGGCGACGGCATCGGGCCCGAAATTCTCGCCGAGGCGATCAAGCTGCTCGAGCGCCTGCGCCGCGACGGGCTGCCGATCGAAACCGAGACCGCGCCGATCGGCGGCGCCGGTTACGATGCCGCGGGACAGCCCCTGCCCGAGGCCACCCTCCGGCTGGCGCAAGCGGCGGACGCGGTGTTGATGGGTGCGGTCGGGGGTCCCCGCTACGACATGCTGCCGCGCAAGCTTCGACCGGAGCAGGGGATCCTGGCGATTCGCAAGGCGCTGGGGCTGTTTGCCAATCTGCGTCCTGCGCTGCTCTACGCCGAGGTTGCGGCCGCATCAGCGCTCAAGCCGGAACTCATCGCCGGGCTCGACCTGATGATCGTGCGCGAGCTCACCGGCGACATTTATTTCGGCGCTCCGCGCGGGAGGCGTACGAACGCGGCCGGCGAAACAGAAGGCTTCGACACGATGCTCTACAGCGAATCCGAGATCCGCCGCATCGCGCGCGTCGGTTTCGAGGTCGCGCGCAAGCGCGGCAGAAGGCTCTGCTCGGTGGACAAGGCCAATGTCCTCGAGACCTCGATGCTATGGCGGGAGGTCGTGAGCGAGATCGCGGGGGAGTACCCGGACGTTGCCCTGTCGCACATGTACGTCGACAATGCCGCAATGCAGCTGGTGCGCAATCCGCGGCAATTCGACGTGATCGTTACCGGTAACCTGTTTGGCGACATACTGTCCGACGAGGCATCGATGCTGGCGGGCTCGATCGGGCTGCTGCCGTCGGCTTCGCTCGACGGACGCGGCAAGGGCCTCTACGAGCCGATCCATGGTTCTGCGCCCGACATCGCCGGCCAGAATCGGGCCAATCCACTGGCCATGATCCTGTCGGCGGCGATGATGTTCCGCTACACATTCGCGCGGGCGGATATTGGCGACAGGATCGAGGCCGCGGTGCGGCGCGTCCTCGCGCAGGGCGGGCGCAGTGCGGACATCGCCGCCCCCGGCGAGCCCTGCCTCGGGACGCGGGAAATGGGTGACTTGGTGGTGGGCGCGCTTGCGAGCGGATCATGACGGCTGGCCATCCGATCGTCATCCGCCGCGCCGAGCCCGGCGATGCGGCAGGGATCCATCAGACGTTTCTGGGGCCGCGAACGATCGCGGGCACGCTGCAGTTGCCGTATCCTTCGGTCGAGATGTGGAGACGGCGGCTGGCCGAGATTCCGCCGGACGATTGCCTGCTCGTGGCCACCATCGATGCAGAGGTCGTCGGCAACTTGGGCTTGCATACCGCATCGAAGTCGCCGCGACGCCGGCACGTCGGCAACATCGGCATGGCGGTGCGAGACGATCGCCAGGGACGAGGCGTTGGCACCGCGCTGTTGCGGGCGGGGATCGAGCTTGCGGATGCCTGGCTCAACTACCAGCGACTCGAGCTCTGGGTGTACGCGGACAACGTGCCGGCTCTGCATCTGTATCGAAAGTTCGGATTCGCAATCGAGGGCACGTGCCGCGCTTATGCATTTCGTGACGGACAGTACGTGGACGCCTGCGCCATGGCGCGGCTGCACCCGGGTTTCAGGGTGAAAGAGGAGACGGACTCCGATGACTGATAACTTCGCTGTCGAGCAGGAATTGTCCGCGGAGGTCGCGCCGAGGCGAGACTTGATGCGGGTGGGTTTCATCGGCTCGCGTGGCATGGTCGGATCGGTGCTGCTGCAGCGCATGCTGCAGGAGAATGACTTCGCGTTGATCGAGCCGGAGTTCTTCTCGGGGTCGAACGTGGGCGGCGAGGGGCCTGCGATCGGTAAGCCGGTCGGTGCGCTCAAGGACGCGCACGATATTTCCGCACTGAAGGCTCAGGAAGTCATTGTCACGTGCCAAGGCGGCGACTACACGACCGAGATCTACCCGAAGCTCCGTGCGGCCGGCTGGAAGGGCTACTGGATCGACGCCGCCAAAACCCTGCGCATGCATGATGACGCGGTCATCATCCTCGACCCGGTCAACCGCCCGGTCATCGACGCGGCACTGGCCAGGGGAATCCGCAACTACATCGGCGGCAACTGCACGGTAAGCCTGATGATGATGGCGCTGGCCGGGTTGTTCCGTCACGACCTGATCGAATGGATGACCTGCATGACCTATCAGGCTGCATCCGGCGCGGGCGCGCAGAACATGCGCGAGTTGCTGCAGCAGATGGGCGAGGCGCACCTCGCGGCCAGGCATCTGCTCGAGGATCCGGGCTCAGCGATACTCGACATCGACCGCGAGGTTGCCGGCATCCTGCGCGACACGCGCTTTCCGACCGAACATACCGGTGTGCCGCTTGCCGGCAGCCTGATCCCCTGGATCGATCGCGACCTAGGCAACGGTATGAGCCTGGAAGAATGGAAAGGCGGCGCCGAGACCAACAAGATTCTTGGCCGCACGGCCGCAGGCGCGATCCCGGTCGAATCGTTCTGTGTGCGCATCGGCGCGATGCGCTGTCACAGCCAGGCCCTGACGATCAAGCTCAGGCGCGATGTTGCGCTTGCCGAGGTCGAGCGCCTGCTCGCCGAAGGCAACGCCTGGGTTCGCGTCGTTCCCAATACGCGCGAGGAGAGCATCAGGCGGCTTACGCCCGCGGCGGTGACCGGCACGATGGAGGTACCGATCGGACGCCTGCGCAAGCTCTCGATGGGGCCGGAATTTCTTGGCGCGTTCACCGTCGGCGATCAGCTGTTGTGGGGCGCGGCCGAACCTTTGCGCCGAATGCTGCGCATTCTTCTGCAACGCTGACACTGCTGCGCATCGGCATCCGGCCGTGGGTTTTTGCGCGGTCGCGGGCAGCACCCGCCGCCGAGGCAGCGTTTCGGCCAGTTTTATGCCTAAGGGCTAGGCGGGCAGCCGCCTCGCCCCCGAGTCGCGACGCGGTTACAACAGCCGCAGCGATGCACAGGACGTTCCGGCAATCCACAACATCTTGTGGCAGCGAGGTTTCTTTCTCCCACCGCTTGGGCCATGGCCGGCCTTTCGCCCAGACGCGGCGAATCCCGGTAAAGATCATTTTGCGGCAAAAAATCAAGCTAATACCGGGGTTTAGCTTGCACCGCTAACTCCATGATGTTAAGTTAGCTTAGCCAATAAGCATTCTGAGGTCGGCATGCGAGCAAAACCCTTGATCGTTTGGGGCCTGCTGGCGGGCGTTGCGGTGCTGCCCGTCTCAGCGCTTGCGTTGGGCTTGGGCAAACTGACGGTTGACTCGAACCTTGGTCAACCGCTGTCGGCGCGCATCGAGCTAACCGCGGCGCAGAAGGACGAACTGGATTCGCTCGCGGCGAAGCTTGCCGACCTGTCCGTCTATCGCGACAACAACGTCGCCTTTCCGGCTGTCCTGTCGCGGGCCCGCGTGACACTGGAGCAGAGCCCGAACAACGCGCCGTATCTCAGAGTAACCACGACCCAGGCGGTCAACGAACCGTTTCTCGATCTGATTGTCGAGGTCAATTGGGCCACGGGGCGGATTGTCCGCGACTACACGTTCCTGCTCGATCCCCCGGGCATTGCAGAAACGCAGACGCAGGCGGTCGAGCCGGTTGCGCCGATCAGTGCCCAGGCTCCCGCTGCCCCGCGCCGCCGCGGCGAAGAAACGGCGGCGCCTCCCAGCGCCGGCCAAGGCAACGGCTACACGGTACGGCGCGGCGATACGCTGTCGAAGATCGCCAAGGAATACAAGCCGGACAACGTCAGCCTGGAACAGATGCTCGTCGCCCTGTTCCGCAGCAATGAAAGCGCGTTCGACGGCAAGAACATGAACCGGCTGCGCAGCGGGCAGATCCTGACCATCCCGCCCGCCGACGAGGCGGCGGCGACGCCGCAGAACGAGGCGATGAAAGTGGTGCACGTACAGGCGGCCGACTGGCGCGCGTATCGCGAGCGAGTGGCAGCTGCTGCGCCGACGACCGAGGCGACCGAAAGCGGCCAGACCGCGGCGGGGAAGATCACCACCGCGGTGCAGGAAAACGGCCAGGCGGCGCAGCCGGGCAAGGATCAGCTGCGCGTCTCGCGCGAGACAGGCAAGGGAGCACTTACCGGCGCGGCGGTCGCCGAAGAGCTCGCGGCGAAGGACAAGGCGCTGGCCGAAGCGAATTCGCGCATCGCCCAGCTTGAGACAACCCTGAAGGACATGCAGAAGGCGACCGAGCTCAAGAGCCAGACGATGTCCGAGCTGCAGAAGCAGGCGGAGGCGAGCCAGGGCGCGAAGGCGCCCGAGGCGCCGAAGACCGAGCCGGCCACGACCGCGGGCGCTCCGGCCATGCCGCCAGCGACGCCAGCGCCAACGCCAGCAACCGCGCCGGCAACGGCGGAGGCGCCACCGGCCGCCGTTGCGCCGAGCGCACCCGCGCCACAGGCCGCGGCGCCGGAAACCAGCGCGGCCGAAACCAAAGCCCCGGAGACGAAGGCACCCGAGGCCAAGGCGCCCGAAACGAAGGTCGCGCCTGCCGCACCGAAGGCCGCCAAGGCACCGGTCCCCGAGACTTCCTTCCTCGGCCAGCTCATCGACGACACGCCGACGTGGGCGATGGGCGCCGGCGCCCTCGGCATTGTCGCCCTGCTGGCAGGGCTGGTTGCCGCGCGGCGGCGCAAGACGACCAAGTTCGAGGACAGCATCATCTCGGGCACTGACATCAAGACCAACACCGTATTCGGTTCGACCGGCGGCGGGGTCGTGAACACCGGCGACAACTCGCTGGCAAGCGACTTCAGCCGCGAGGGATTGGGCAGCATCGACACCGATGAAGTCGACCCGATCGCCGAGGCCGAGGTTTATCTCGCGTACGGTCGCGATGCCCAGGCCGAGGAAATTCTGAAGGAGGCGTTGAAGAAGGACCCGCAGCGGCAGGAGATCTATCTCAAGCTGCTGGAAATCCATGCGCAGCACAACAAGCCTTCCGCGTTCGAAACGGTCGCCAGCGAGCTCTATTCGGTCTCCGGCGGGCAGGGCGAGGTCTGGCAGAAGGCGATGGCGCTCGGCCGTCAGCTCGATCCGAACAATCCGCTGTTTGCCGAAGCGGGCGGGGCGGCGGCGTTCGCTGCCGCGGCGGCTGCCGAAGGCGAGCACCGGGAAGCGGCCGGGGCTGGGGGCGCCGCCGCGCCGGCCGCTGCCGCGCCCGCGCCGCCGGTTGCGGCGGAGCGGGTTGCCGAGACCAGGGCCGCCAAGGGCATCGATTTCACCCTGGACGACGATATCTCGCTCTCGCCAACGTCGGAAGTCGCACTCGAGCCGAAGACACCGGCCGCCATTCTGGCCGGTGCCGCGCAGGAAGTCGCGAAGTCGACGCGCGTCGATTCGGGCGTGCCCAAGCCTGTTACCGCGTCGGCTGCGCCGTCTGCCAGGAGCAGCGAAGCGAAGCCGGCACCGGTGCATGAAACGGTCGCATTCGAGCCGGAGTCGATTCCAAAGTTCGACCTCGACTTCAATCTCGACGAGCCTTCGAAACCGGGGCCACCGATGCAGTCGATGCCCAGCCCGGCGGCCTCGCGGCCGGCTGCGCCCAAGCCCATGGCCGAGCCCGTGCTTGCGGCCGTCGGGGCAAGCGCCCCGGCGCCGCAACTCACGCGGCCTGCCGCCGCCATCGAACTCGACAAGCTCGACCTCGCGTTCGACCCGCAGCGCTCGACGTTCGAAGACCCGACACCCTCGGTACTCGACGGCCAGTGGCACGACGCGGCGACCAAGCTCGATCTGGCCAAGGCCTACCAGGAAATGGGCGATGTCGAAGGCGCGCGCGAGATCTTGCAGGAAGTCCTGCACGAGGGTGACGACCAGCAAAAGGCCGAGGCGCAGTCGCTGCTGTCGAAGCTGGCGTAACGGACCGGCAGCATAAGAAGACGGCGGCGCGGCGGGCCGCCGTCTTTTTTTCCAACATGCGCATTGCGCTCGGACTCGAATACGACGGCGGATCGTTTCACGGCTGGCAGTCGCAGGCCGACGGCCGCGGCGCGCAGGATGCGCTCGAGCGCGCGCTCAGCGAGATAGCCGGAGCGCGGGTCAGTGCCGTTGCCGCGGGACGCACCGATGCTGGGGCGCATGCCACGCTGCAGGTCGTGCATTTCGACACCGACGCGGTGCGGCCCGACACGGCGTGGGTGCGCGGCGCGAATGCACACTTACCGCAGACGATCGCGGTGCGGTGGGCGCTGCCTGTCGGACCTGGATTCCACGCGCGCTTCGCCGCGACCGGTCGCCACTACACGTATCTGCTGCTCGATCGCCCGGTGCGGCCCGCACTGCTCAACGGCCGGGTCGGCTGGTACCATCGCCCTCTGTCAGTCGAAGCGATGTGCGCCGCAGCCAGGATCCTGCTCGGCCGTCACGACTTCTCCGCATTTCGCGCCGCGGAATGCCAGGCGAAGTCGCCGGTGAAAGTGCTCGATCGCCTTGACGTCGCTCGCGAGGATGACGTGATCCACTTCCACCTGCACGCCGACGCCTACCTGCAGCACATGGTGCGCAACATCGTCGGCGCCCTCGTCTGTGTCGGTAGCGGCCGGCAGGCACCGGACTGGATGCGCGCGCTGCTGGACAGCGGCAATCGCTCCCGCGGCGCGCCGACGTTCGCCGCGTCCGGACTGTACCTGACCGGGGTCGACTATCCGTCGCGCTGGAATCTGCCGCCCACGGTGGTTCCAGTGCGCATCCCGCAAGGCTGAGAGCCGAGGCGATGCGTACGCGGGTCAAGATCTGCGGCATCACGCGTGTCGAGGACGGCATCGCCGCGGCGAACGCGGGCGCCGATGCGATCGGCCTCGTCTTCTGGTCCGGAACGCCGCGCTGCGTGAGCTTCGGCCGGGCGCGTGCGATCGTCGCGGCGCTGCCCGCGTTGGTTACTGTGGTCGGCCTGTTCGTCGATCCGCAGCCCGAGGCCGTGCGCGAGGCGCTTGCCGCAGTGCCGCTCGATATCCTGCAATTTCATGGCGATGAGCAGGCGGAATTCTGCCGCAGTTTCGGCCGGCCCTACCTCAAGGCCGTGCCGGTCCGCCCGGGGGTCGATTTGCTACAATACGCCGGGCGTTTCGACTCAGCCCAAGCCTTACTCTTCGACGCGTTTCAGCCTGGCGGGTTGCCGGGAGGTACCGGGAAGACGTTCGACTGGGCGCAATTGCCGCCGCAGTTGACCGATCCGAAGACGCGACGATTGATCCTTTCCGGCGGGCTCACGCCGCAAAATGTTGCGGCAGCGGTGCGGCAGCTGCGTCCATGGGCCGTAGACGTGTCGAGCGGCGTCGAGATCACCGGGGCCAACGGTAACGCGCGCAAGGGCATCAAGAGTGCAACCAAGATCGTCGCGTTCATCCGCGAGGTGCGCAATGCAGATGCGTGATTTCTCCTACAGTCTTCCCGACGAACGCGGTCACTTCGGACCCTACGGCGGCGTGTTTGTCGCCGAGACGTTGATTCATGCGCTCGACGAACTCAGGCAACAATACGCGCGCTATCGTCGCGATCCGGACTTCATCGCCGAATTCGAGTACGAACTCGAGCACTACGTCGGCCGGCCCAGTCCGATCTATCACGCCCGGCGCTGGTCGGAACGCCTTGGCGGCGCGCAGATTTACTTTAAGCGCGAGGACCTCAATCACACGGGCGCGCACAAGATCAACAACTGCATCGGCCAGGCGCTCCTGGCGCGTCGCCTCGGCAAGCCGCGGGTGATCGCCGAGACCGGCGCCGGCCAGCACGGCGTGGCGACGGCAACGGTCGCCGCGCGCTTCGGCATGGAATGCGTCGTCTACATGGGCTCCGAGGACATCGAGCGCCAGGCGCAGAACGTCTTCCGCATGAAGCTTCTCGGCGCCGAAGTCGTGCCTGTCGAGTCCGGATCGAAGACGCTCAAGGATGCGCTGAACGAGGCGATGCGCGACTGGGTGACCCATGTCGAGGACACGTTCTACATCATCGGCTCGGTTGCCGGCCCGCATCCCTACCCGATGATGGTGCGCGACTTCCAGAGCGTGATCGGGCGGGAATGCCTGGCGCAGATGCCGGAGCTCGCCGGCCGGCAGCCGGATTTCGTCATCGCCTGCGTCGGCGGCGGCTCGAACGCGATGGGCATCTTCTATCCTTATCTGGCCCACTCGGCGGTCAAACTCGTCGGCGTCGAGGCTGCAGGCGAGGGCCTGGCTACCGGCCGGCATTCGGCATCGCTCTCCGCAGGGCGGCCCGGTGTCTTGCACGGCAATCGAACCTACCTGTTGCAGAACGCCGATGGGCAGATTGCCGCGACGCATTCGGTTTCCGCCGGCCTGGACTATCCCGGTGTCGGGCCCGAGCACGCGTGGCTCAAGGATAGCGGTCGCGCCAGGTATGTCGCGGTCACCGACGACGAGGCGCTCGCCGCATTCAACACCTGCTGCCGCGTCGAGGGAATCATTCCGGCACTCGAATCGAGCCACGCGCTGGCCTACGCGGCGCAGCTTGCGCCGACACTGCCGCGCTCGGCACTGCTGCTGGTCAACCTCTCGGGGCGCGGCGACAAGGACATGGCGACTGTTGCCGAGCGCTCCGGCCTGAAATTCTATTGCCACCGGGAGTGCGATCCGTCGCGCCGCGCCTGAATGCCCGCCAGCCGCCTGACCCCAAGTCGTATCGACACGACCTTCGTTAAGCTGCGCGCGGCCGGACGCACCGCGCTGGTTCCCTACGTCACCGCGGGTGATCCGTCGCCCGCGGTGACGGTGGAACTGCTGCACGCGCTCGTCGCCGCCGGCGCCGACGTAGTCGAGCTCGGGGTCCCGTTCTCCGACCCGATGGCCGACGGGCCCGTGATCCAGCGCGCGTCGGAACGCGCGCTGGCGCAAGGCATCGGCCTGAAAGATGTCCTTGCCATGGTCGGGAAATTCCGCAGTCAGGATGCGGTGACGCCGATCGTGCTCATGGGTTACGCGAACCCGATCGAGGCGATGGGGATCGCGACCTTTGCCCGATGCGCGCACGAGGCCGGCGTTGACGGGGTGATCGCCGTCGACTACCCGCCTGAGGAGGCGGGTGAGTTCGTCGCGGCGCTGAACGCGAACGACCTGGCGCCCATCTTCCTGTTGTCACCGACGACCTCCGAGGCCCGGACCATCGCCGTGGGGCGCATGGCGCGGGGATACGTCTACTACGTCTCGCTCAAGGGCGTCACCGGGGCGGGACATCTCGACATAGCGGAAGTGATCGGCAGGCTGGCGGAGATCCGCCGCCACGTCGCGCTGCCTGTCGGTGTCGGCTTCGGCATTCGCGACGCGGCCAGTGCGCAGGCGATTGCGGCCCACGCCGACGCGGTCGTCATAGGCAGTCGCATCATCGAGGAAATCGAAGCGGGGCCGGCGAACGCTGCCGCACAGCGTGCCGCGGCATGGCTCGCTACGATACGCGACGCGGTCGACAAGGTCGCCAAGAGAGCGGCCTGATCACGACCGCCAGGGGAGAAAACGATGAGTTGGCTGCAAAAGCTTCTGCCGCCGCGCATCAAGGCGACGCCGGGCGTCAGCAAGAAGTCGATGCCCGAAGGGCTGTGGGTCAAGTGCACGGCGTGCGAAGCGGTGCTCTACCGCACCGACCTGGAGAAGAACCTCAATGTCTGCCCGAAGTGCGGCCACCACGGCCGCGTCAGCGCGCGCGAGCGCATCGAGCAGCTGCTCGACCCGGAGGGCCGTTACGAAATCGGCTCCGAGGTCGTTCCGGTCGACAGCCTGAAATTCAAGGACACCAGGAAATATCCGGAACGCCTTGTGCAGGCGCTCGAGGAGACCGGCGAGACCGACGCGCTGGTCGTGATGCAGGGCAGCATCAAGTCGGTGCCGCTGGTCATGGCGGTATTCGAGTTCGACTTCATGGGCGGCTCGATGGGGTCGGTCGTCGGCGAGCGCTTGGTGCGAGGCGTGCGCGTCGCCTATGAGAATCAGGTGTCCTTCGTGTGCATTACCGCCAGCGGCGGCGCGCGCATGCAGGAGGGCGTGCAGTCGCTTTTCCAGATGGCCAAGACGACCGCGGTGCTGCAGGAGTTGACCAAGGCGCAGCTGCCGTTCGTCTCGCTGCTGACCGATCCGACCATGGGTGGCGTATCGGCGAGCTTCGCGATGATCGGCGACATCGTCATTGCCGAACCGGGGGCGTTGATCGGCTTTGCCGGACCGCGCGTGATCGAACAGACCGTGCGCGAAAAGCTGCCGGACGGCTTCCAGCGCGCGGAATTCCTGCTCGAGAAAGGTGCCATCGACATGATCGTCGACCGCCGCCAGCTGCGCGACGAGTTGCCGCGCCTGCTCGCACTACTGCAGCGGCAGCCGTTGCCGACCGGCTGAGACGTCTCGCCGCACCGCGGCCCGCAGCGGCGTCGCCGTGCGGGCGCTGCCCGCCATGAGCCATCCGACTTCTCTCGACGCGTGGCTCGCGTACCTCGAAACGCTGCATCCGAAGACCATCGCCCTTGGTCTGGATCGCGTATGCGCGGTCTATGACAGGCTGGCCATCGTGCCGTCGTGCGCGGTGGTCACCGTAACCGGAACCAACGGCAAGGGTTCGACGTCAGCCTTTGTCGAGCGCATGCTCTCCGCCGGGGGCTATCGCGTCGGGCTCTACGCCTCGCCGCACCTGTTGCGCTACAACGAGCGCGTGCGCATCGTCGGCGTCGACGCCGACGACGCCGCGATCTGCGCCGCCTTTGTCGCGGTCGAGGCGGCGCGCCAGGATACGCCGCTGACCTATTTCGAATTCGGTACCCTCGCGGCACTGTGGCTGTTCGCACGCGAGCGTCTCGACGCGCTGGTGCTCGAAGTCGGGCTTGGCGGCCGGCTCGATGCGGTCAATATCGTCGATGCCGACGTGGCGATCGTCACCACGATCGCGATCGATCACACCGACTACCTGGGCCCGACGCGGGAGGACATCGCGCGCGAGAAGGCGGGTATCTTCCGCCCCGGCCGGATTGCCGTCTGCGCCGACCCCGATCCGCCGGCCGCCCTCGTCGCGCACGCGCGCACGATCGGCGCGCGCCTGCTGCGCCTGGGCGTCGAGTTTGGCTACCTCGCGCAGGCGAATCAATGGCGTTATTTCGGGCCCGGCGGAGACCGCCACGGCCTGCCGTATCCGGCGCTGCGCGGCGCCTACCAGCTCGCCAATGCGGCAGCCGCACTGGCAGCGCTCGACATGCTGCGCGAACGCCTGCCGCTGCCTATGGGCGCAGTGCGCGAGGCGCTGGTCGGAATCGAATTGCCCGGCCGATTCCAGGTGCTCCCGGGACGGCCGGTGACGGTGCTTGACGTCGCGCATAACGCAGAGGCGGCGCGGGCGCTTTCCGGCAATCTGGCGACGATGGGCTTTCATCCCCAAACGCTGGCGGTGTTCGGCATCATGGCCGACAAGGATATCGACGCGGTGATCGCGGCGCTCAAGCCGCGCGTGGACCGGTGGCTGATCGCGACTCTGCCGCCGCCGCGCGGCGCGACTTCGAGGCTCCTGCGCGCGCGGCTCGAGGGATCGGGCGTGGCGGCCGATGCGATCCGGGCCTACGACGACCCGGGCGCAGCGTATCGGGCGGCGCGAGGAATCGCGGCTGAAGCTGATAGAATTATCGTTTTCGGCTCATTTCTGACCGTTGCGGCGGCGCTCGCGCAGGCACGCGGGCGCGGCGCTTGAAAGCTTCTCGATGGCAATTCGCCCCGATGCCCCCGAACCTGCGGTCGACGAACTGAGGCGCCGCGCGCGCCGGCGGCTCGTCGGCGCCATCGTTCTCGCGCTCGCCGCCGCCGTGCTGCTGCCGCTGCTTTTGGAAAGCGAGCCCAAGCCGCTGGGCGACGACGTCTCGATCCAGATTCCGCCGGTCGACAGCGGCAAGTTCATCAATCCCCTTTCGTCCGCCAAGGCGCCTGATCCGAAGGTAAAGGGTGGCACGCCCGGTGCCAGGAGCGCGGCCGAGCCTCCGGGGACCTCGCCACCCGCGGTGCAGCCGCCGTCGAACCCGGGCGCGGCTGCGATTGAAGCACCCGCGGCGGGCGCACCAGCGGCGATGCCCTCGCCGCCATCCTCCGCGGTCGAGGCCAAGCCCGGGACAACGGAGAGCAAATCCGCTACCGCGCCGTCAGCAGCGGCCAAGCCCGGGTCCGACGCCATGGCGAGCGACCGGACCGCGCCGGCAGCGACGGCCAGGGCCGAGGCCGCAGGGACGGGCAGCGGCTACGTGATACAGCTTGCCGCATTCTCCGACCGCTATGGCGCGAATTCGCTCGCGACCCGGCTCAAGCGCAGCGGCTTTCCCGGGTACACGGAGGCGGTGACGACGGACAAGGGGACGACGTTGCACCGTGTGCGCGTGGGCCCCTACGCATCGCGCGAGGCCGCCGACGCGGCGCTGGCGAAGCTCAAAGCGGCGGGATTCAACGGCATGGTCACCCACGTCGGATGACCGCGTTCGATCTCGTGGTCATCGGCGTCGTCGGTTTGTCAGCGGTGTTGGCGTTCATGCGCGGCTTCGTGCGCGTCTTCGTGTCGCTTGCCGCGTGGGTCGTGGCGGTCGCGGGCGCCATTCGCTTCGCGGAAGTCGTCGGCGGCATGCTGCCCGACTTCGGGGAGACGCCGGCGACGCGGTATGTGGCGGCATTCGCGCTGATCCTGGTCGTCGTGCTCATCGTCGGCGCGCTGGTGGGCTACATTCTGTCGCGGCTCATGCGGGCCGTGGGGCTCGGATTTCTCGACCGGATTCTCGGTGCGATCTTCGGCGTAGCGCGGGGGCTGCTGATCGCGGTGATCATCGTGCTGCTGGCTGGAATGACCACCGCACCCAAGGCCGATTGGTGGCAGAATTCGCTCACCGGCCCCGCATTGACCACGGCGGCCCTGGCATTGCGGCCGTGGTTGCCAAAAGCTTGGGCGGGGCGCCTCGATTACGGGCCGAGGGAACGCCGGCCGGCCAAACCGGTCGTAAAGGCGGCGCGATAGAAAAGGGTCAGAGCGATACCATGTGCGGCATCGTCGGTGCAGTTACCCATACCCCGGTCAATCAGCTCCTCTACGACGGGCTGCTGCTGCTGCAGCATCGCGGCCAGGACGCGGCTGGGATTGTCACCAGCGAGGGCCCGGTGTTCCACATGTACAAAGGCGCGGGGTACGTGCGCGACGTGTTTCGCACCCGCAACATGCGCGAACTGTCGGGCAACGCAGGCATCGGCCATTGCCGCTATCCGACCGCGGGCTCGGCCTGGTCCGACCTGGAGTCGCAGCCGTTCTACGTCAATTCGCCATTCGGAATCACGCTCGCGCACAACGGCAACCTCACCAACAGCGAGGCGTTGAAACGCGAGCTGTTCCAGCTCGACTTTCGCCACGTCAATACCAATTCGGATTCGGAGGTTTTGCTCAACGTTCTCGCGCTCGAGTTGGAACGCGCGGCGCATCACGCCAGGCTCGACGCAAACGCGATTTTTACCGCGGTCGCCGCCGTGCATCGGCGCTGCCGCGGCGCGTACGCCATCGTGGCGATGATCGCAGGCTACGGCTTGCTCGCGTTTCGCGATCCGTACGGCATCCGCCCGCTCATCATTGGCGTCAACGAGGCGATGGGCGGCACCGAGTACGTGATTGCCAGCGAGTCGGTGGCGCTCGAAGCCCTGGGCTTCTCGGTGTTGCGCGACATCGCTCCCGGCGAGGCGATCTGGATCGACCAGGCCGGCCGCTTTCACGCGCGGCAGTGCGCCGACGAGCCGCGGCTGTGCCCCTGCATCTTCGAATTCGTTTATCTGGCGCGTCCGGATTCGGTCATGGACGGAACGTCGGTGTATGAATCGCGGCTGCGCATGGGGGGGAGCTTGCGCGGAAGATCGCGGGCGTTGCCGCCGCGCAGGATATCGACGTCGTCATCCCGATCCCGGACTCGAGCCGCCCGTCTGCGCTTGAACTCGCCAACAATCTCGGCCTCAAGTACCGCGAAGGCTTCGTCAAGAACCGCTATATCGGCCGCACGTTCATCATGCCCGGCCAGGCCATTCGCAAGAAGAGCGTGCGCCAGAAGCTGAACCCCATGGGTGTGGAGTTCAAGGACAAGGTCGTGCTGCTGGTCGACGATTCGATCGTGCGCGGTACCACCAGCCGAGAGATCGTGTCGATGGCGCGCGATGCCGGTGCGCGCAAGGTCTACTTTGCCTCGGCCAGTCCACCGGTCCGATTTCCAAACGTCTACGGCATCGACATGCCGAACCAGCGCGAGCTCATCGCCACCGGGCGCAGCGAGAGCGAGATTGCCCAGGAGATCGGCGCCGACCTTCTGATCTACCAGGATCTCGAGGCCCTGAAGCGCGCGGTGCGTGTTGTCAATCCGCGTCTCAGGGAGTTCGAGGCGTCGTGCTTCGACGGTTATTACGTCACGGGCGACGTCACCGCCGATTACCTGTCGCATCTTGCCGCGGAACGTGACGAGGCACGAGGCGAAGCCGACGCCGATCTGGTCTTCGAACCGAGAGTCCTCGCCGGATAGGTGGCTTTGACCGTTTCGGCGAAATGAGGTAGAGTTTTAGTCGCGCGATTTGAGCTTCAGCTTGCGGGCGCAGAAAAATTCCGCTAAAGCGAGGTCCGCTCCAGCCCGGGAATGCCGGGCGGGGCACACAAAACCCGTTTGGCGGAGGCCCGACGGGTTTTTTGTTGGCACGCCGCCGGCGTTTTCGTCTGGCCTAGGCAGGAAAGATCATGACCGACTTGTACCCCAGCCGCGGCTTCACGACCGCGATTCTGCATTCGGACCGCGCGGCCCCCATCGAGCACGGGTCGCTGCACAAGCCGCTGCATCTCTCGGTCGCCTACGGCTATCGCAGCGCCCGCGAGCTGGCGGCGGTGTTCCAGGGGCGCTCCCAGGGCTACGCCTACGCGCGGCAGGGAAACCCGACCACGGCGGCACTCGAGGACAAGATCACGCGCATGGAAGACGGCGTAGCGACGGTGTGCTTCAGCACCGGCATGGCCGCCATCGGCGCGATCATGATCGCGCTCCTGCGCGCCGGCGATCACGTCGTCTCGAGCTCGTTTCTGTTCGGCAACACCAACAGCATGTTCGCAACGCTGGCGACGCAGGGTATCGAGGTTAGCTTCGTCGACGCGACGGATGCAGCTGCCGTCGAAGCGGCGCTGACACCTGCTACACGGCTGGTGTTCGTCGAGACTATCGCCAATCCGCGCACACAGATCGCCGATCTCGCGCGCATTGGCGAGCTCTGCGCCGCGCGGCGGTTGCTCTATGTCGTCGACAACACCATGACGTCGCCCTACCTGTTCCGGCCGAAGTCGGTCCAGGCGAGCCTCGTCGTCAATGCGCTGACCAAGTACGTCGGTGGCCACGGCAACGCGCTCGGCGGCAGCGTCACGGACACCGGCAACTTCGAGTGGGCACGGTTTCCGAATCTCTACGACAGCTACAAGAGCGCGAAACCCGCGCTCTTGGGCATTACGCAGCTGCGCAAGAAGGGACTGCGCGACTGGGGGGGGACCCTCGCCGCAGAGCAGGCACACCATCTAGCCGTCGGCGCCGAAACGCTCGCCCTGCGCATGGAACGCGCCTGTGCGAACGCAATGGCGCTGGCGGGGCTCCTGACCGTGCACCCCAGGGTTCGCGCCGTCTACTACCCCGGCTTGCCGGCACACCCGCAGCATACGCTTGCGCGGGCGCTTTTCACTGGCTTTGGCGCGCTGTTGGCATTCGAGCTCGATCCGGCGCTGGATTGCTTCGATTTTCTGGATCGGCTGCAGAATGTCGTGCTGTCGTCGAACCTGGGTGACAACCGTACGCTGGCTATCCCCGTCGCGCACACGATCTACTGGGAGATGGGACCGGAGCGACGCGCGAGCATGGGCATCGTCGACTCGCTGATTCGCCTTTCGGTTGGAATCGAGGATCGTGGCGACCTGATCGCCGATTTCACCCAGGCGCTTGCATGAGCGCGCCTGCGCGGTGATCAAATCGGTCGCGGCGTGATTGCCTCCGGCGCGACCTCCAGGTAGCTCCCGGCCTTGTACCAATCCGCGAGCACGTAACGCTCGCATCGGCGGCCGTCGACGCTGAACTCGTGCCGAGCCGGCCGGTGGGTGTGCCCGTGGATGAGCCGGGCGACGTGATGCTCGTTCATCGCCGCGGCGACGGCGGCGGCATTTACGTCCATGATCTGCTCGGGTTTGCTCGCGGTTGCGCGCCGGCTGCCGGCGCGCAGGAGCCGCGCGATGCCGCGACGGACGAAATACGGCAATCGCGACACCCGCCGCCGGTATGCCGGGTCCTGCCAAAGGGTGCGCCAGCGCTGGTAGTCGACGTCGTCGGTGCACAGCTGGTCTCCGTGCATGATCAGGGTCGGCGTACCGTGCAGGTCGTGGACGACCGCATCCGCGAGCAGTGTCGCGCCGGCCGCGCGGGCGAAGCGCTCGCCAAGCAGAAAATCGCGATTGCCGCGCTGCAGGTAGACGGGCGTTCCCGACGCGGAGAGCGCGGCCAGTGCGGCCGCAACGCCCGCGGCAAGCGGTTCTCTGAGCTGATCGTCACCGAGCCAGGTGTCGAAGAGGTCCCCGAGCACGTACAGGGCGGCGGCGCCGCGTGCGCGACCGGGCACGAGGACGTGGAACGCCGCCACGAGCTCGGGCCGTTCCGGCGCGAGGTGGAGATCGGAGATGAACAGCGCCGGCGCCATCGCGACCGCAAGCGTTCAGGGCGTCTCTTCGGCTCGCTCGATGAGCACGTCCTGCTTCGGGACGTTCTGGTGCGCACCGCGGTTGCCGGTCGGCAAGCCCTTGATGCGATCGACCACGTCGGTACCGGAGGCGACGCGGCCGAACACGCAGTAGCCCCAGCCGTTGGCGTCGGCCGAGCGATGGTTGAGAAAATCGTTGTCGGCGACATTGATGAAGAACTGCGCGGTCGCCGAATGCGGATCGCCGGTCCGGGCCATGGCAACGCTGTAACGTTCATTCTTGAGCCCGTTGCGCGCTTCGTTCTCGATCGGCGCGCGGGTTGGCTTCTGCCGGAAATCGGGCGTGAAGCCGCCGCCCTGGATCATGAAGCCATCGATGACGCGATGAAACAATGTGTTGTCGAAATGTCCCGCCCGTACATAGTCGAGAAAGTTGGCGACGGTCTTGGGCGCGCGCTCGGCATCGAGCTCGAGGGCGATCTTGCCGTAGTTGGTGTGTAGCACGATCATGATTCGCGCCTCCGTCACGGCGTCGCGACGAGCGTCGCGGACTTGATCAGCACATGCTCGACGGGAACGTCCTTCGGGAACGGGCCGCCGGCCGACGTCGGCGTCCCCGCGATCTTGTTGACGACGTCCATGCCGGCAATGACCTTGCCGAAGACGGTATAGCCGTAACCCTGCGGCGTCGCCTCGCGGAAATTCAGGAATTTGTTGTCCGCGACGTTGATGAAGAACTGCGCCGTCGCCGAATTCGGTTCGGAGGTGCGTGCCATGGCGACCGAGCCGGGGACGTTGAGCAAGCCCGCCTTGCTGCTCTGCTCGGCCTCATTGCGCACGGGAGACTTCGTCGGCTTTTCCTTGAAATCATCGGTGTAGCCGCCGCCCTGGATCATGAATCCCCGGATCACGCGGTGGAATTGCGTGCCGTCGTATTGCTTGGCCTGCACGTACGCCAGAAAGTTTTCAACCGTCTTGGGCGCCGCGTCGGGATAGAGTTCAATACGGATCTTTCCGGCAGTCGTGTCGAGGTCGACTTGTGGATTGGCCGCGTGGACGCAGGCCGCAACGAGGGCAAGGCCAACGGCGGTGAACAGGCGAAGATAATGGTGATACATGGGCAACTCCTTTGTCGTTACTTGAAGGACTGGCCGCCCGGTGGCGGCGCTATGGTCGCGGCTTGCTACTGCGCCTTCGCCGCAGGGGCTGGTTGGGGCGCCGCGGGCTTGGGTGCCGTGCTCGACGCGGCCGCCGCGTACAGTTCGCGGACCAGCACGAGCTTGCCGGGCGCGCTCTTGTCCTTCCTGTCGAGCGCGATGGCTCGCTCGTACTCGGCTCCTGCAAGCCGCACATAGATATCACCCAGGTTCTCGTGGGCGATGGCGTAATCCGGACGCGCGGCCAGCGCGGTTTCCAGGGCCTTGCGCGCCTTGTCGTACTCTCCCTTCTTGGCCCAGATAACCGCCAGGTTATTGTATGGCTCGGGCAGCTCCGGGTAGTCCTCGTTGAGCGCCTGAAACGTGGCGATGGCGGCATCGGTCTCGCCTTGGTCGGTTTGCACCACACCCTTCAGAAACCGCGCCTGTGGATTCTTGGCGTCGGTCGCGAGTACGGCGTCGATCTTCGCCAGAGCCGGCACGTAGTCCCCCTCACCGATCAGGCGCGACGCATCAGCCAACTCGGGCGCGAGGCCAGGCGTGTGCTGGGGGACGACGTTCGCCGAGGTTGGCGGTGGCGGTGGCGTTTGCTGCGCGGCCGCCACCGAGAACAGCATTGAACCGAGCACCAGCGCGGCAAATCGAACGACCTTTGCAGTCATCGAGTTAATCTACGGGTCCGTGGCCGACGGCCAAACCGGCCGTGGCCGGCTATTCTAGCAGGAGCGTCGGCCCCGTCCGCGGCGCCGCGGCGATAGGCTCGGGTCACCGCGCCGCGTCGCGCTCGGGCAGGCGTGTCCCGCCCAGCCGCGCCACCGTTGTGTCGATGAGCTGGCGCGCGATGCTGACCGGGTTCGGCAATTGCGGCAGCGCATCGAGCGGAAACCAGCGCGCGTCGACGATTTCGTCGTCGCAAGGGCGCACCTCGCCGCCGGCGTACTCCGCGGTGTACGCGATCATCAGCGAATGCGGAAATGGCCACGACTGGCTGGCGACGTAGCGCAGCCCATCGACCTGCACGCCGACTTCTTCGCGTACTTCACGGTGGATGCAATCCTCGATCGACTCACCCGCCTCGACGAATCCTGCCAGCGCGCTGTACATGGCCTGCGGAAAGCGGCGGGCCCGGGCCAGCAGCAGCTCGCGCCCGCGGGTGACCAGAACCATCATTGCCGGCGAGATCCGTGGATAGGCCACGTAGCGGCAGGCGGGGCATTCCTTGGCCCGCTCACCGGCTTTGTCGCGTGTTGGCGTGCCGCAGCGGCCGCAGAACCGGTGACTGCGATCCCATTCGGCAATCTGGAACGCGCGTCCGGCGAGGGCAAGCAGCGGGTCGGCGAGTTGCATGAACAGCGTGCGCAATCCGCGCCATTGCCACCCGGCAGGCTCGGGGGTGTCGGCGGCCACGCCGATGGCGACGCAGTCCGCATCGTGGAAGCGCCCGAGGTAGTGCCGGGTCCCGCCGAATCCGAGCCCGATGACATCGGCCAGATACGGCAACGTTGGCGGATCGCCGGCGCGGGTGAGAATCTTGTCCTCTCGCCAGACGAAACAGAGCGCCTGCGCAGCAAGATCGGGTGGCAGGACATGCCCGGGCTCGAAGCCGGGCGGCGTATTCATCGGCACGCGGCTTTAGCGCAGGAAGCGCTCGTCCTTGCCGATGACGGTGAGTTCGACAAACTTCGAACCGCTGTGATCCGTCGGCGAGAAGCTGACAACAAAGCCTCCGACGTCGAAGTCGCGAATCTGTTCCATGGCGGCGATGAACCTCTCGCGGGTCAGATCCGGGCCCGTGCGGCGCAGGCCTTCGACCAACACCTTGGCGGCGATGAAACCCTCGAGGCTGGTCCACGAGAAATTATCCGGCTTTCCCGTCGAGGCCTCGAGCAGCTGCTGGTAATCCTTGACCACGCGCGCCGCAAGGTTCCAGGGGAACGGTACGACCTGGGATATGCCCACGCCGCGGCCGTCCGGCCCCGACTCGTGCGCCAGGGCCTTGCTGCCGACGAAGGACACGTTCATGAACTGCGGGTTGTACCCTGCTTTGCGCATCGCCTTGATGAACGCCGCGCAGGACTTGTACGCGGAGATCATCACGACGGCCTGCGGTTCGACGCTGCCGATCGCCTTGACCGCAGCGGCGACGTCGACCGTGTTGCGCTCCACCGTCCCGGTGGCGACGATCTTCAGGTTGCGCTTCTGCATCGCGCGCTCGACTCCGGCCAGCCCGGCCTTGCCGTAGTCATCGTTCTGATAGAACACGGCGATGTGATCAAGCGTCTGGCCGACGAGTTGGGCGACGATCTTGTCGGTCTCGTCGTAGTAGCTTGCACGAATGTTGAAGATGTACCGATTCAGGGGATTGCGCAGCGATTCGGCCCCGGTGAACGGCCCGACGAACGGGATGCGTGCCGCGGTGAAGATCGGTTTCGACGCGTTGGAGGTCGGCGTGCCGACGTACCCGAAAAGCAGAAATACGCCATCGTCGATGAGTTTTCTGGTATTGGCCGCGGCGCGATCGGGCTCGTAGCCGTCATCGAGCGAGCGCAGTTCGATCTTGCGGCCGTTAACTCCGCCGGCGGCATTGACGGCCTGAAAATACGCCATTGCGCCGGCGCGCATTTCCGTGCCCAGCTCGGAGGCGGGGCCGGAGAATGCCGCCGACTGGCCGATGAGGATCGTCGTTGCAGTGACGCCGGGTTCCGCGCCCGCGGCAAGTGCAATGGCGGCGAGAAGTGCGCCGCAAAGCAACCGCAATGCGCTGCTCATCTCGCCTCCGGCAGGTCCGCGCCGCGCCGCGCGGCGGCGAATCCGAAGGCGAGGCTGCGCCGCCCTGCCGATACAGCCTCGGCGAAAGCGACACGCAAGGCTTCAGTGTTGATAACCAGCACAGGCATGATGTCTCCGGGGTGGGTCCGGCGCGGGCCGCAGCGGCCGACGGGTTCGCCTATCATAGGCGATTCCAGGCGCCGTGCAAACGCGGCCGCCCGACGCGCCGGACCGCGGCGTGGCGGTACGGGGCCAGAGTATAATGTGGGCCCATTGGAGCAGACGCACATGGAAGCCGAACAGATCAACCAGATCGCCAGCACCCTCGCCGGATTGCAGCAGCGCGCTGCCGAACTGCGGAGGTATCTTTGACTTCGATGCGCAGTCGCTGCGGCTGAAGGCGGTAGCGCGCGACCTGGAAGACCCGCAAGTCTGGGCCGATCCGAAAAGGGCGCAGGACCTGGGAAGGGAGAAGAAGCAGCTCGAGAGCGTGGTAGGAACGCTTTCCGGGCTCGACCAGAACCTCAAGGATACAGGTGAGTTGTTCGAGCTTGCGCGCACCGAAGGCGACGATGACACGCTGCAGGCGCTGCAGAGCGACGTGCGCGGTCTTGAGAGCGTCGTCGGCGCAATGGAATTCCGTCGGATGTTCAGCAACCCGATGGATCCCAACCCGTGTTTCATCGACATCCAGGCCGGAAGCGGCGGGACGGAAGCGCAGGACTGGGCGGCTATGCTGCTGCGAATGTACCTGCGTTACTGTGAGCGCAAAGGTTACAAATCCGAGATCCTCGAGGAGTCCGAGGGCGAGGTCGCTGGCATCAAGAGCGCCAGCGTCAAGGTGACCGGCGACTACGCCTACGGCCATCTGCGCACCGAGACGGGCGTGCACCGCCTCGTTCGCAAGAGCCCCTTCGATTCGAACGCGCGCCGCCACACATCGTTTGCCAGCGTGTTCGTTTATCCAGAGGTCGACGAGACGATTGCAGTCGAGATCAATCCGGCTGATTTGCGCATCGACACGTTCCGCGCCTCGGGTGCGGGGGGCCAGCATATCAACAAGACCGACTCGGCGGTGCGGATCACCCACCTGCCGACCGGCATCGTCGTGCAATGCCAGACCGACCGCTCGCAGCATCGCAATCGTGCCGAAGCGATGGCCATGCTCAAGTCGCGGCTGTACGAACTGGAACTGCGCAAAAGGCAGGCCGAGCAGCAGAAGCTCGAAGATTCCAAGACCGACATTGGCTGGGGCCACCAGATCCGCTCTTATGTCCTCGACCAATCGCGGATAAAGGATCTGCGCACGAATGTCGAGGTCGGCAACACGCAGGCGGTGCTCGATGGCGATCTCGATGACTTCATCACCGCGAGCCTGAAGCAAGGGGTGTGACGTGAGCGAACCCGGTGACACGCAGCCCCCGGCCGGCGATGAGAACCAGATCATCGCCGAGCGTCGCGCGAAACTACGAGCGCTGCGCGAACGCGGCCGCGCGTACCCCAACGATTTCCGGCGCGACGCGCTTGCCGCCGCGCTGCACGAGGCGCACGACGGCAGGACCGGCGAAGCGCTCGACGCCGCACCCGTACCGGTTGCGGTCGCCGGACGGATGGTACTCAAGCGGGTCATGGGCAAGGCAAGCTTCGCGACCCTGCAGGACATGAGCGGCCGGATCCAGCTCTACATCACCACCGACGCGGTCGGAGCAGAACACGATGCCTTCAAGCACTGGGACCTGGGTGACATCGTCGGCGCCCGCGGAACCCTGTTCAAGACCCGGACCGGCGAACTTTCGGTACGCGTTGCCGAGCTGCGGCTTCTCGCCAAGGCGTTGCGGCCGCTGCCGGAGAAATTCCACGGCTTGATCAATCAGGAGCAAAAGTACCGCCAGCGCTACGTCGATCTGATCACCAGCGCGGATTCGCGGCGCGTGTTCATCGCGCGCTCACGCATCGTACAGGCGATCCGCGAGTTCTTCGTCGCCCGTGGCTACCTCGAAGTCGAGACGCCCATGATGCATCCGATTCCCGGCGGTGCCGCGGCGCGACCGTTTGTCACGCATCACAACGCGCTCGATACCGAGCTGTACCTCCGGATCGCCCCCGAGCTCTATCTCAAAAGGCTGGTTGTCGGCGGCCTGGAGAAGGTGTTCGAGGTCAACCGCAACTTTCGCAATGAAGGGATTTCGACGCGGCATAACCCCGAATTCACGATGCTCGAGTTCTACGAGGCGTACCAGGATTATCTTTACCTGATGGATCTCACCGAAGAACTGCTGCGCGAGGTTGCGCGCAAGGTCGCCGGCAACACGACCATCGAATACCAGGACATGCCGATCGATCTCGGTGCGCCCTTCGACCGGCTGACGATGGCAGAGGCAATCGCCAAGCACAACCCCCGTTACGTGCTTGCCGAGCTCTCCGGGACGGAATACCTGAAGGCGTCCTTGGCCCGGCTCGGTGTCGACGTCCTGCCCGGCGACGGGATCGGTGTGCTGCAACTGAAGTTGTTCGAGGCGACGACGGAGGAGAAGCTCGTTCAGCCGACGTTCATTGTCGCGTATCCGACCGATGTCTCGCCGCTTGCACGCGCCAACGACCGCGATCCTTCCGTGACCGATCGCTTCGAGCTGTTCATAACCGGGCGCGAAATCGCCAACGGCTTCTCCGAGCTCAACGATCCCGAGGATCAGGCTGCGCGCTTTCTGCTGCAGGTGAGGGCCAAGGAAGCCGGCGACGCCGAGGCAATGCATTACGACGCGGATTACATCCGGGCACTGGAGTATGGCCTGCCTCCGGCCGCCGGTGAAGGCGTCGGTATCGACCGCCTGGTCATGCTGCTGACGGACATGCCGTCCATTCGAGACGTGATCCTGTTCCCGCAGCTCAAGCCGGAAGCGTAGGGGCGAGGTGGTCAGGTCAGAGCGGCGCGCAGGCGGGTGGTGCATAGAGGGGCTGGGGTGTCCGCCGCGCACGTGAAATTTGCCACCTTTGCCGAGTTCTATCCGTTCTATCTGGCGGAGCACCGGAATCGGGTCTGTCGCCGCCTGCATTTCGCCGGCTCGGTGGTCGTGATTGCGGCGATCGTCACGGCGGCGATCACCGGCGAGCCGTGGTGGCTCGCCGTCGCACCCGTCGCCGGTTACGGCCTGGCCTGGACCGGCCATTTCTTTTTCGAGCGGAACCAGCCCGCGACGTTCAGCCACCCCTTCTACAGTCTGCTCGGCGACTGGGTCATGTTCCGCGACCTGCTCAGGGGCAAGCTGCCGTTCTGAGAGACGTATACCCGCCCGGGGTACTTGACATATACCGGGCAGGGGTATATGGTGCACACGTGGAGCTGGTCACCGCAGCCTCGTTGCCGCCCGAGCGCACACTGGCGCGGGTCGAACTCGCCCTGGAGGGCATGACCTGCGCCGCCTGCGCAGCGCGCATTGAAAAGGTGCTCAATCGCATCCCCGGGGTGGTGGCCAGCGTCAACTTCGCCACCGAATCGGCGCCGGTGCGGTACGACCCCGGGCGAGTGGATGGCGACGTGCTGCTCGCCGCCGTCGCGCGGGCCGGCTACCGGGCCCGCATCAAGCGCGATGCCGACGCGGAGCGACGGGACGATGAGGCACGCAGGCGCACGGCTTACGTGGCGTTGAAGCGGGAACTCGTCGTCGCGGCGATGCTGACGCTGCCGCTGATTCTGCCGATGTTGCCGATGCTGTGGCGCGGCGGGGACCACGCCGACCTTCTACCGCGCTGGCTGCAGTTCGCGCTCGCGACCCCGGTGCAGTTCTGGATCGGCCGGCGCTTTTATGTCGGTGGCTGGCATGCCCTGCGCGGCGGCGGTGCCAACATGGACGTTCTCATCGCCCTGGGCACGACGATGGCATGGGGGTTGAGCACGGTCGTGACCGTCTTCGGCCTCCAGCATCAGCACGTGTATTTCGAAGCCGGCGCAGCGGTAATCACACTGGTGCTGCTGGGCAAGCTGCTGGAAGCAAGGGCGCGGGCCGGCACCTCGGCCGCGCTGCAGGGACTGTTGCGACTGCAACCGAAGACGGCGCGCGTCGTGCGCGACGGTATGCCGGCCGAGGTACCTCTTGCCGATGTCGTGATCGGCGATCGCGTCCTTATACGGGCCGGTGACAGCGTGCCCGTCGACGGGGTCGTGCGCGAAGGGCAGTCGAGCGTCGACGAAAGCATGCTGACCGGCGAGTCGCGCCCCGTGGCAAAGGCGCCCGGGGCCCGCGTGCACGCCGGCACGCTCAACCAGGAAGGCCTGCTCGTCTGCGAGGCAACCGAGGTCGGCGAGGCGACCTTGCTCGCGGGCATCGTTCGGCTGGTCGCCGAAGCGCAAGGATCGAAGGCGCCGATCCAGCGGCTGGCCGATCGCGTTTCGGGCGTGTTCGTGCCGATCGTGATCGGCGTCTCGATAGCGACCTTCGTGCTCGCGTGGTGGCTGGGCGGCGATGGCGCACAGGCGCTGATCGACGCTGTCGCGGTGCTCGTCATCGCCTGCCCCTGCGCCCTGGGACTGGCGACACCCACCGCGATCATCGTCGGTACGGGCCGCGGCGCACAACTCGGCGTGCTCATCCGGAATGCCACAGCCCTGGAGAATGCGGGCCGGCTCAAGACGCTCATTGTGGACAAGACGGGCACGCTGACCGAGGGCAAGCCTGCGGTTACCGATGTCCTGCCGGTGAGGGACGCCACGCGCGCCGACCTGTTGCGCGTCGCCGCCGGCCTCGAGCAAGGATCGACCCATCCGCTAGCGCACGCGGTGCTCGCGGCGGCGCAGACAGAGGGGGCCGTACCCGAACCATTGGTCGGGTTCATGCTCGCGGCCGGGAGGGGGGTGCGGGGCCAGCTCGCCGGTACCCGGGGAGAGGCCGTCGCCGGCTCGATCGAGTACCTGGCCGAGATGGGCATCGCCGTGCATGACGCAGCGGTCGAGGCGCTGCGGCGCCAGGGCAAGACGCTCGTCGCCGTCGCGGTAGGCGGGCGCATGCTCGGCCTGATCGCGCTCGCCGACCGCATCCGGTCGACCTCGCCGGAAGCGGTCGCGCGACTGCGCGAAGGGGGTGTCGATGTGGTCATGCTCACCGGAGACAATGTCGCCACGGCGAAGGCCGTCGCGGAGCAAGTCGGCATCGTCGAGTACCGTGCCGGCGTGCTGCCCTCGGCCAAGGCCGACGCGGTCCGCGCACTCAAAAGCCGGGGCATCGTCACGGGCATGGTCGGGGATGGCATCAACGATGCGCCGGCGCTTGCCGCGTCCGACGTGAGCTTCGCCATCGGCGCAGGGTCCGACGTGGCGATCGAAGCGGCGGACATTACCCTCATGCGGCCGGACCTCAACGCGGTCGTCGATGCGATCCTGCTTTCGCGCGCAACCGTGGCGAAGATACGGCAGAACCTTTTTTTCGCGTTTGTGTACAACGTGCTCGGCATCCCCCTGGCAGCCTTCGGGCTGCTGCACCCGGCGTTCGCGGGCGCGGCGATGGCGGCGAGCTCGGTGTCGGTCGTTGGCAATGCGCTGTTGCTCAGGCGCTGGAAGGCGCCGCGCTGACGGCAACCAAGGAGAGCGGCATGGAAACAATCACTTTGCAAGTCAGGGGCATGAGCTGCGAGGGCTGCGTGACCAGCGTCACGCGGGTGCTGCGCGCCCTGCCGGGCGTCGGCGAGGTCGCGGTGGCGCTGCAACCGGGAACGGCGCGGGTCAGCTACGATCCGCAGCGCACGGGCTTGCCGGATTTCAAACGCGCAGTCGAGGACGCGGGCTATGAACTCGAAGGGTGAGCCGACGCCGAAGCGCGGGGCGGCGCATCCGCTCGTCGTGCGCAACGACAAGGCTGCGCTCGCCAAACGGCTGAACCGCATCGAAGGTCAGGTGCGCGGCATCAGTCGAATGATCGCCGAGGACCGCTATTGCATTGACGTGCTGACCCAGGTCAGCGCAGTGCAGTCGGCGCTTGACGCGCTCGCGCTGCGGCTGCTCGAGCATCATCTGCACGGCTGTGTGCAGCACGCGGTTCGCTCGGGAGAAGGCGATCGCGCGATCGAAGAAGCGCTAGGCGTGATCCGCAAGTTCGCGCGTTGACCGGGTTGGCGTCGGGCAGCGCGTTGGGGCTACCTGGCGATGTTGCGCTCGATCCACTGGGCAAAGGCCTGCAGGAACTTGGACAGGAAATCGCGCGCCGAATCGTCGATCAGCTTCCCGCCTTCATCGAACAGCTTGGCGGCATTGCCGATGTAGGCCTCCGGCTGCTGCAACGCGGGAACGTTTAGGAAGACCAGCGACTGACGCAAGTGATGATTGGCGCCGAAGCCGCCAATTGCGCCCGGAGAGAGGCTGATCACCGCGCCGGGCTTGCCGTTCCACGCGCTCTTGCCGTACGGCCGGGAGGCGACGTCGATCGCATTCTTGAGGACGCCTGGCACCGACCGGTTGTATTCGGGCGTCACGAACAGCACTGCGTCCGCCTTCTGTACCCGGTCCTTGAACGCTGCGGATGCCGCAGGAGGATTCGCGTCGTCATCCTGGTTATACAGCGGCAGCTGCCTGATCTCGACGATTTCGAGTTCGAGCGGCGCGGGCGCGATGGCGATCAGCGCATTGGCCAATTTGCGATTGAACGATTCCTTGCGCAGGCTGCCGACGAAGACGGCGACATTGCGGGTCGTGCTCATGGGATTCCTTTCTTGGTTTCAAGCGAGGCTGCGCCGACCGCAACCTGTCGGGGATATCCATTATAAGGCGATGCGCGCGCTCGGATTTGCCCTTGCGGGTTTGCCTGCGCCGTGTCGACGGTGGCATAATCGCAGCCCTCGGGGTGTAGCGCAGCCCGGTAGCGCGCTTGCTTTGGGAGCAAGATGTCGGGAGTTCAAATCTCTCCACCCCGACCAGTTAGCGTCGGCCTCAAGTCGCGGCTTTTCGATGCCCAGGGCGCCCGTAGCTCATCTGGATAGAGCACCGGCCTTCTAAGCCGGCGGTAACAGGTTCGAGTCCTGTCGGGCGCGCCATCGTTGCCTGACGGTTCGGCGCGTTGCATCCTCGGACGGTGACCTCATTTGCGGGCCGTTGCATCGGGGTATTGCAACGGCAAAAGAACGCCGTCCGTCCGGGCTTTTGTCGTGACGGCAAGCGTCCGAGCTTCTGTTGTTTCGGCGCCAATACCCGGAATCACCTTATCCCCTGTTGAACGGCTCATCGATGCTGACTCAAAACCAATGGCCAAGCAGCAATGAGAATCCGGTTGTAAATTGCCAGTTTGGGGCGCTACGCGACAATCCGGCGGAGAGCGCTACGTCGAAAACCAGCGTCCGGCTCACATTGTACGAGAGAGCTGCAAGTGCGCTCGATGCTGCGCTGCTGCCGCGTTGCTCGTTACCAGATGCCTCGATCGCCGCGGTAAGATGATCGTTCAGCGGGTACGAACCGGCGAGACTCCAGTTTGCTGCAATGCGGCCCTGATCGTCAGCGATTGCTCCGACGCGCACCGCGCCTAAATTCGCGTCGACGTGCAGATCACCGAAATCTGCGCTGGCAATTGCGGTCAGGTTCCAGTCCGTTTTCCCGCTTCCGATTGGTGGTCGTGCGGTGGGGAGAGTTGGACCAAACTGCCACCCCAGCGCCAAATCTTCCCGGATTGGCAATTTGTATTTGAGCAAAACAGACGTATCGCCAGCGCTTTGAGCAGTGGTGCCGTCGAACCCGCGTTCGCGCTCATAGGCGCCGGCGTCAATCAGCAGGCCCCATTGCGAACTCCACGCCAGAACGAACGTCAGCGGCACCGAGTCGTTGCGAACGTTGCCGCCACCACGCGTAGTCAAATATCCGGCTTCGACTTGCGGGTAGCCCGCGGGTGGTAAGTCCGCCGGTGTGGACACCGTCGGTCGATATGGCACGACCCCGGGTGCTTCCTCAGCTCGCACGGCAACAGCGCGCGAGGCCAGGCTAATGAACAGAACAGCGGTGACAATGCGTTGGCGCACGATAATGCGACAAATGGCAAGTCCAGCCTCCCTTTGCCGGGAGGTAAGTTGTCCGGATCTCACGGTCTTGCCGTAGGTCCGCAGCGACTTGCCGGCGGTTGTCCGCCCCGGTGCGAGAGTGTACGGCGCGTCCGACACAACGTAGTTTGCGATATAGCAATCGCGGATGACCGAACTTCAGCGCCTGGTCGTCCAAAGCCGGATTGATTCAACTTTATCGCCTACGTTGTGTGGCGGTGCGCACAGCGCTGCGGCAAGCAGCGCCTTCGCTCGCAGCTAGCTCTTCCCCAAGCGGAGATGTCGACACGACCGCGCCAAATTCGTGCCCAACGCTGCTGATATTGCACACAGTTGGTGCCGCCCAACTTGGATTATCGGTTTTGCTTTCCGCTGACATGAATTAACGCTATGAATTAGAACATATTTGTGCAATGGCACAAGAAATGCTGAGGCGGTGACGGTTATCCGCAGTTTGTCACCAACAATCACGATGGACTCCGATATGAATCCCAAAACTCGCGTCGCTTTCCTGCTGCTGGCTACGGCCCTTGGCAGTCTGTTCGCCGGGAGTGTCTGCGCCCAAACCTCTGCACCCGTAGCCCAGGCCGCCGCACCCGCGGCGGAGCCACCCAAACCCCCCGAGCCTGACTACACGTTGACCGGCAACTTCGGCATTTACAGTCAGTACATCTTCCGCGGGCTGACGCAAACCGATGACAAGCCCGCGTTCCAGGGCGGGTTCGACTTCACGCACAAGAGTGGCTTCTATCTCGGCACCTGGGGTTCGAATATCAGCTGGCTGCATGACTCCGGCGTTTGTCAGCACGGCTGCAGCCTGGAGTGGGACCTCTATGGCGGCTACAGGTACGCGTTCAACGACGACTGGGGCATGGACCTTGGCGTGCTCTATTACTACTACCCGGGGAGCTACGTCCCCGGCGCCACCAACCCCGATACGACGGAGTTGTACGCGGCGGGCTCGTGGAAGTGGGTGTCGCTTAAATACTCGTACAGCGTCGACCATACCTTCGGCGTCCCCGATAGTGCCTGGTACCTCGATCTGTCGGCCAACTACCCCATCAACGATCAATGGACGTTCAACGCGCACGTTGGCCGGCAAGAATACAACGGCAGCCAGAACGGCGTCTCGAACAGCGTGTTCAACTACACCGACTGGAAGTTGGGTCTGACCTGGCTCGTTGGGGGTTTCAACATCGGCGCGTATTGGAGCGATACCAACGCCAATGCCAATGCCTACACGCTTGCCGGCCGCTTCATCGGCAAGTCCACCGGGACGGTGTTCATCCAGAAGACATTCTGAGCAAACTCATCGGGGGCAAGAAATGAAGTTCGTAACTGCGATCATCAAGCCCTTCAAGCTCGACGAGGTGCGGGAGGCTCTTTCGGCGATTGGCGTGCAGGGGATCACCGTCACCGAGGTCAAGGGTTTCGGGCGACAGAAGGGGCATACCGAGCTGTATCGGGGTGCGGAGTACGTGGTTGACTTTCTGCCCAAGGTCAAGATCGAGGCGGCGATAAGCAACGAGCTGCTCGACCGCGTCATCGAGGCGGTGGAGAAGGCTGCCAACACCGGCAAGATCGGCGACGGCAAGATCTTCGTTTTCGACCTGGAACAGGTCGTGCGCATCCGTACCGGCGAGACCGGCGCGGATGCCCTCTAAGGGGAACACCATGCAGCGATTGCTCGCGTTGATCGCCCTGCTGGGCGTCTTCGGCCTATTTGGCAGCGTCCAGGCCCAGGACAAGGCAGCGGATGAGAAGGCGGCCGCACCGGCAGCTGCGCCGGCGGCGACGGCAGCGGCGGCGCCGGCAGCGGCGGCGGCAGCCGAGGCGCCCAAGGCCGAGGCGGCGGCAGCGGCGGCAGCGGCGGCTGCGCCCCCGGCGCCGGACACGCCGCAGCTCATCGCCGTGGACAAGATCAACAGCGGCGACACGGCGTGGATGCTCGCCTCCACGGCGCTGGTGCTGATGATGACCATACCGGGGCTGGCGCTGTTCTACGGCGGCATGGTGCGCAAGAAGAACGTGCTGGCGACGCTGATGCAGAGCTTTGCCATCACCTGCCTGGTGACCGTGCTCTGGGTCATCGTTGGCTACAGCCTGGCCTTCACCAAGGGCGGGCCGTTCCTGGGCAGCCTCGACCGTTTCTTCCTAAACGGCATGGTGTTCCTGAAGGATGCCGGCAAGCTGACGGTGTCGCACCTGGGGCTGACGGTTCCGGAGTCGGTGTACATGACCTTCCAGATGACCTTTGCGATCATCACCCCGGCGCTCATCGCGGGGGCATTTGCCGACCGGCTGAAGTTCTCGGCGATGCTGTGGTTCATGGGTTTGTGGTCGGTGCTGATCTATTCGCCGATTGCGCACATGATGTGGGAGCCGTCGGGGTACTGGGCGATCAAAGGGGTGCTCGACTTCGCCGGTGGCACGGTGGTGCACATCAACGCCGGGATTGCGGGGCTGGTGTGCGCGCTGGTGCTGGGCAAGCGGCTGGGCTACGGCAAGGAGACGATGGCGCCGCACAACCTGACCTTGACGCTGACCGGTGCCTCGCTGCTGTGGGTGGGCTGGTTTGGGTTCAATGCCGGGTCGGCGGTGGCGGCGGACGGTCGGGCGGGGATGGCGATGTTCGTCACCCAGTTTGCCACGGCGGTGGCGGCGCTGTCGTGGATGTTCACCGAGTGGGTGGTCAAGGGCAAGCCGTCGGTGCTGGGGATTGCCTCGGGGGCGGTGGCGGGGCTGGTGGCGATCACGCCGGCGTCGGGGTTCGTGGGGGCGACCGGGGCGCTGGTGATCGGCATTGCCGCGGGGGTGGCGTGCTTCTTCGCCGCGACCAGCGTGAAGAAGGCCTTCGGCTACGACGACTCGCTCGACGCCTTCGGGGTGCACTGCATCGGCGGGATCGTCGGCGCCATTCTGACCGGGGTGTTCAACGTCAAGGACATCAGCGGCGCGGACGGGGACGTGATGGTGCAGCTCGGGGCGGTGGCGACCACGCTCGTCTACAGCGGGGTGGGCAGCTTCATCATCCTCAAGATCATCGACATGGCTATCGGCCTGCGCGTCACCGAAGAAGAGGAGCGCGAGGGCCTGGATGTGAGCCTCCACGGCGAACGGGTGGAGTGAACGCCGGGCGCGCTCGCATGGAACGCAGCGCCGTCGGTCCGAACCGGCAGGCGCGAGCGGGCAGGCGGGCGCGCCCCGACCCGGGAGATTCGACGCTGTGGCACAGCGATAACGAGCAGCGGGATGTGCTCGCATGCCCGTCAGAAGTGAGCTGAGTAAGCGCTGGTGGCGACATGGAAGGACCCCAGCGTGAAAGATTGCCGATAGGCGGTGGGGGATCCCATCGCATTGCTACTGTCTGGACAGGAGAAACGCATGGCTGCAGCCGCCGATGTGCTCAAGGCAATCAAGGACAAGGAGGTCAAGTTTGTGGATTTGCGGTTTACCGATACGCGCGGCAAGGAACAGCATGTGCAGGTTCCGGCGAAGGTATTCACGCAGGACAAGTTTGACAATGGGCATGCCTTTGATGGTTCATCGATAGCGGGGTGGAAGGGGATCGAGGCGTCGGACATGCTGCTTTCGCCGGACGCGGACTCGGCGCGGATCGATCCGTTTACCGACGAGACGACGCTCAATATCACCTGTGACGTGATCGAGCCGATGGATGGCAAGGGCTACGATCGGGACCCGCGGTCGCTGGCCAAGCGGGCGGAGGCGTACCTGAAGTCGACGGGGATAGGGGACACGGCCTATTTTGGGCCGGAGCCGGAGTTTTTCATATTCGATTCGGTGACCTGGGGCGTGGACATGTCTGGGTGTTTTGTGAAGATCAAGTCGGAAGAGGCGCCGTGGTCGTCGGGGGAGGAATACGAGGGTGGGAACATGGCGCACCGGGCGGCGGTGAAGGGGGGGTATTTTCCGGTGCCGCCGATCGACACGCTGCAGGACATTCGCAATGCGATTGCGCTTGCGCTCGAGGAGCAGGGGGTGGAGGTGGAGGTATTCCACCACGAGGTGGCGGCGGCGGGGCAGAACGAGATTGGGACGAAATTCAATACGCTGGTCAAGCGTGCGGACTGGATGCAGATACTGAAGTACACGGTGCACATGGTGGCGCACACCTACGGCAAGACGGCGACGTTCATGCCCAAGCCGATCGTGGGGGACAATGGGTCGGGGATGCACGTGCACCAGTCGGTATGGAAGGGGGGGCAGAACCTGTTTGCGGGCACGGGCTACGCGGGGCTTTCGGAGCTGGCGCTCTACTACATTGGCGGGATCATCAAGCACACCAAGGCGCTCAACGCCATCACCAACCCGGGGACGAACTCGTACAAGCGGCTGGTGCCGGGATTCGAGGCGCCGATCAACCTGGCCTATTCGGCGCGCAATCGCTCGGCGGCGTGCCGGATACCGTACGTGAGCAATCCGAAGGGGCGGCGGGTGGAGGTGCGCTTTCCGGACCCGACGGCCAATCCGTATCTGGCGTTTGCGGCGATGCTCATGGCGGGGCTCGATGGGGTGCAGAACAAGATCCACCCGGGCGATCCGCTGGACAAGAACCTGTACGACCTGGAGCCGGAGGAAGCGGCGAAGGTGCCGCACCCGTGCGCCTCGCTCGAGGAAGCGCTGGACAATCTGGACCGTGACCGGGACTTCCTGACCCGCGGCGGGGTGTTCTCCAACGACATGCTCGACGCCTATGTGGCGCTGAAGATGGAAGAAGTCACGCGCTTTCGCATGACCACCCATCCGATCGAATTCGACATGTATTACAGCCTGTAGGCCGCGCGCAGCAGGCTTCGCCGCCAAGGGGGCGGGCCACGGCCCGCCCCCTGCCTTTGATACACTGCGTCGCTATGCCGCGACCTGTTACCCGCCTCGTCCCTTGCGCACGGCGGAATCTGTCCAAGTGTTCGTGGCTACCGCTGCCCAACCATAAGCATGATTGGAGCCAAACCGCCTGGCTGCTACAATCATCACTCGCCGGCTCGGTCCGTCAGGCGCGCGATGCCACGACGCGGCAGGGCAGGCGGCAAACGACGGTGGCTGTAGCTCAGCTGGTAGAGTCCCGGATTGTGATTCCGGTTGTCGTGGGTTCGAATCCCATCAGCCACCCCAAAATTCAAAGACTTACGGCGGTTTTGAATTTCCGGTATAGAAGAAATGGAGCCGATTTATAGAAGATGGCGCGGCTCAAATGGCACTTTGCGTCGGCCTTCGCAGTTGCCTTTCGTTCGACTGGGTGCTAGGGCAGGCGTCGCGTAAACGCGAATCGCTGAGAACTTTCACCTCGAATGTGATGCTTAGTTGGCCGACTCGATCGTCAGCAAAGCGCGTTGATTAGGGCTGAACAAGAATATTGGCGCGTATCGCTGCCAAATTGGCCAGGCAGTTGTAAGGCGTCGGATTCCGGACACACGCTTGACCGCGCGCAAGGTTCTACTCGAGCACCGAAGAAACCACGCCTTAGTTCGCAGTCACCTCGTGCGACGTCGCGGCGGATACCACTTGGTCCGGCGCAACCTGGTTCGCGAGACGTGGCAATTAAGTGTCCTGCTCGGAATTAGACCTGACGGACACTGTTTGCTCCGATTGAAGGTCAGCGACGCGGAAGCGGTCACCTCTTTGTGAGTCGGGACGGGCGCTATCGACCCGTTCCGGCTGTTCGAGCTTAGCAGGAGCGGACATCCAAAGCCGTTTCCGGCACTATTCAGTTGCCGCTCTGGCTTCAGCAGATGCACCGCCTCTCCGGCAGGCGTAGGATATCGCTGCACACCGGGCTGGTGCTCAGGGTTGTCGAGACTATTCAATCCGGACAAGTCGCGTCCGCGGGAGGTTGGAGATGAAAGGCATACTGTCGATCTTGTTCGTGTTGTCGCTTCTCTTGTCGACCTCGCCGGCACTTGCCGCCGACAGCGCCGCCGGCAAGAAACTCTATGACACCAATTGCTCGAAGTGCCACGATTCGAGCATCCACACGCGCCCGGATCACAAGATCAAGTCCCTCGATGCACTCGACAAGCAACTCATGGGATGCAGCAAAGGAGCCCACGTCGACCTGAGCGACGCCGATCGGGCGAATGTCGAGCAATACCTGAACGAGCAGTTCTACAAGTTCAAGTGATGACTGAAGCCCAGGCCGATTTGTCGACAGAATCCTGAAGGGCGCCAAGCCCGCCGACCTTCCCGTTGAGCAGCCGACGAAATTCGAGCTCGTGATCAACCTTAAGACCGCGAAGACGCTCGGGTTGGGGATCCCGCAGTCCTTGCTGCTGCGCGCCGACGAAGTAATCCAGTATCAGCTCGAATTTCTGCTTTCGGCCGTCCTACCCGAGACGCCCAAAGGCTCAAGTCGACCCGTTGCAGCCTGTCGTGCTTCAGGAAGCGGACATTCGGTAAATTCGACCGCCACGTCCCAAGATCGCTTAGGCGCGAGTTAGAAAAAAGGCCAATCTTTGGGAATATGCCAACGTACATCCCTGTGTGATGAGGTCAGCTTGGAAGTGCTCTTTCCGGCGACGCACGAGTACCGCTCTAGTTCCAAACTAATATCTGGTGCGAGCGGTGGCGCGGCCGGCAGGACGGCCGGTAGTTCGGGCCCTTCTTGCTTTCAGGTTTGGGCGGAGCCTTGTCCAATCGCCATTGCTCTGTGGCTTAAACCCCTTCGGCCAGCGGGGGTGGCCACAAGGCGAGCGGCCTGCTTCAGCGAACGCGTCGCCGGATGGCCCACATCCCACCCGCCAAGAGCAGGAATGTCATCGTCCATAACGCCCATTCGGAGAGCGTCGGAATAGGCTGGGACGGCGACGGTGGACCGGCGCTGCAACTGCTCGGTGGACTCGTCAGAAACGGCGAGAACGTAACGTCGATGCTGACTGCGTCACCCGTGCCGGGGCCGGCCCCCGAGGGACCGCTTGCCGCGCCCCACCAATTATTGATGGCGTTCAGCACCGTTATGTTCGAGTAGACACCGCCGCCGCCGTTGGTTGCCGTATTGCCGACAAACGAGTTGTTGCTCACCGGCCCGGTGCCGAATGACGCGTTATTGTAGATGGCGCCGCCTCTAAACCCCGCTGAATTGCCGGTGAACACAACGCCGGTGACGCGAAGCCCGTTAGTCGAATTGTCGTCTATGCCGCCACCGTTGTTGCCCGCGCTAGCGCTGTTGTTGGTGACGCTGCCGCAATTGAAAGCAAGGCCTCCTGTCGAGTTGTCGAATATCGCGCCACCGCCGCCGCCAGTCGCGGAGTTGCCCGTGAACGTTGCGGTATTGATGGTCAGCCCGTTGGTGGAGTTGTCGTCAACCGCGCCTCCGCCGCCCGCGCTGGCGCTGTTGCTGGTGAAGGTGGTGTTAGTAAGGGTCATGCCACCAGTGGTGTTGTCGAAGATCGCACCGCCGCCGCCGCCGCTGGCGTTGTTGCCGGTGAAGGTGGTGTTCGTAATTGTAAAAGCAAGGTCGGAGTCCTCGAAGATCGCGCCCCCGCCGCCGGCGGCGATGTTGTTTGAAAAAGTCGACCCGCTCACGCTAAGCGGAACCGTGCCACCGTCGACGAATATCGCCCCGCCCGAAGCGCCGCCGGTGGTATTGCCCCCGGTCAATGTGGCGTTATTGAGTGTCAGTCCGCCGCCACCAACCTCGAAGAAGCGGAAGAAAGGCGCCACACCGCCAACCGTGCGAAAGAGCGTCGCACCGTTACCGTTGATGATGAGCGCTACGTTAATGACGGGATACGCGTTCTGCCCGTTATCGATGACGGTCGACGCGTAAGTACCGGCAGCCAGATTGATCGTGTCGCTCGTGCCGTAGGTCCCCGTATGCGTGCACCCGACTTGGTCGGCCGCGGCATTGATGGACGCAATCGCAGTCGCGATCGTGCACTGGCCCGGAGCGATCTGGTTGAAGGTGTTGACCGTGATGGTGGCTGCATCAGCCGAGGCGCTCACCATGACCAACGCGAGGATGGCCATGCAGCCAGTCAGAACGGCGCAAAGACGCGAGCGCACGCTCAATGTCGTTGTCATAGCCTCCCCCAATCAGACGTTACGTTTCCGTCTCGGGTGTATGGCGAAAAAGGAACAACTGCGGCACGCCAGTCACCCTCCCACCCCAGCGGCAAATCTATCGACTTGCTACGCAGAAGTCAACGCTGCCGCCGCTGGCTCAGGACCCTTGAATGGCGGCTTTGGATTTCGCCTGCGCACGCGGCCGCATAGATTGCCGAAGGGCAGCAGGCGTCCGTCCCCATTCAATCGCTTCTGATGCAGATCGACGCTGACGCCGTCTGTTTGGTCAGAGCGCAGTTTTTCAACAAATTAAGCAGGCTTCTTTCCGTGCTGCCCGGATCGATCGCTGATCAGAAGCTAATGTTTAATTAGAAGAGGCTCGGCAGCGATGGCACGGACGCCACCGGGGCGGATCGACTTCGCAGCGGCGACCAGCAGATGGATGACCAGCATCAGGAGTTCGCGCACGGGGCAAAACGTATCATGGTCGTTAGCATGCGCAAAGCTGCACCGCAGGGGGTTGAATTCCCTCCTACTACGAATCCGCAATCCACAGCCAGGAGTACAGGCCAGGTTGACATGAATCTGTACATAATGTACAGTTATGGTTATTGATGTTAATTTCATTTGGCCGATCCCATGAAGGCAGCTGCCAAGAAAGGCGCCGAACAGGCGCGCAGGAACTTCCCCGCTCTGGTCGAGCAGGCGGCGCGCGGCGAACCTACGATTATCACCAAACACGGCAAACCGTATGCCGCACTGGTGCCTGCATCGTTTCTTGGCCAAAACGTCGCGCGTGTCGACGTTCGAGCCCTGCGTGGGAGCGGTAAGGGGCTATGGGGACGATCGATCAAACGCACGATTCGATCGATGCGTGAGGAATGGCGCTAACGCCGCTCGGGGAGTTACCGTCGAACGCGCGGGTTACTGTCGATTCCGCACCGATCATCTACTTCCTCGAGGGTCACCCGAAGCTAGCCGCTCGCTTTGCGCCGGTATTCGACGCCGCGGCCCAAGGCGCGCTCTCGATCTTCGTTTCCACGATCACGGTAGCTGAGGTCGTCACCGGACCGCTAAAGGCGGGCAACGAAATCCTGGCCGCCCAGTATTGTGAGGCGCTGCGTGCCTCGAAAAACTGGGAGATCATTCCTGTTACTGAAGAGATCGCTATTCTCGCGGCGCGGATCCGGGCAATCCGCAACCTAAGACTGCCCGACGCAATTCAGGTGGCGACCGCCGTGGCTACAGGCTCGGTTGCCTTGGTGACCCATGACATTGACTTCTCTAGGGTGCAAGAAATCAAAATCATCAGTTAGGGCACAGCGTGTTGACACGATCGCCGGAAAAACACACAGAGTTTTTCCATAGAAGATGGCCGATCACCTCCAGCACTGGCGCGGCTTCCCACAGGGTGCTATCTTCTATAAATTGCGCGTAAGTCTTTGAATTTTTGGCGTAGGTATCCGGATTGTGATTCCGGTTGTCGTGGGTTCGAATCCCATCAGCCACCCCAAAATCAATAACTTAGAACGTGCAGATGGGTGAACACCCTCTTAGATCATCTTAGAAGGGTCGAGTATTTTCAAAGCGTTGCGCAAGACGCCGGAATTACAGGCAACGAGCATCGCGTCAGTTTTCAGCGGCCGAAAACTCTCGAACGCAAGCGATCCGTCAGACCTTTCCCGCCTGCTGAGCTTCAGCGGGGATTGGCAAAACGATCGCCGGTTTGAGACTTCGCCGTCCCGATAAGAAAGGCCGCTGCGCAACGCACACCGACCATTGAGGCGTAAACGGCCGGTGTAGTTCGTAGAGCTGTCGCTCATCGCCCGGGACCGGGCGGCCGTGCCCGACCCGTTGCAGACGGTCGAGCGTTACAGAAGCAGACGTTCGCTTAAGCGTGATGCGTTACGGACACATCGCGGTACGCCATCGACTCACGGCTCAAGCGCGAGCCGCGACGCCTCGTCTTCTGTGAGCTTCGCACCTTCGGCCATTCGCTGCGCGAGCTCGGTCGGTGACATAGCTTCGCACAGGATTCGCAGAAGACTCGCGCGGGCGCGCGCCTCGTTGTGCTGCCGGTGCGCCTTGAAACGTGCGTGCTCGCCATCGGCGTAGCCCAGAAGGCGCGCGGCGCCATCGCCGTGCCCTGCCTTGGCGAGCCGAAGCGCGAAATGATCGCCGAAGCGGTAGAACCAGCCGCCCTCGCTGATCAACGGGATCGCCTCGCTCATCGCAGTGAGCGCCTCGTTGAGGTCGCCGCGCTCGGTCAGCGCGCCTGCGAGGTTGCCGAGTCCCGTGCCCAATCCTGCCTTGCCGGACACCGGCGACTTGCGGATTAGCGTGATCGCGTCTTGCATGCTCGCAATGGCGGCATCGAGATCTCCGGTGCTCCACGTGAAGTCCGCGATGTTGTTCGCGGTAACAAGTGCCGACCGCTCGGCGCCGGCGCTGCGGAAATGGCGCAGTGCCGACTCGAAATGGTCGCGTGCCAACGCGGGGTTGGAAGCCATAACGCGAAATGCGCAGGTGCGATAGTAGTTTGCGAGCACTCGGGGTCGCCCGCCGCGCTCAATCAGCGGAAAAGCTTCCGCAAGCGCCTTCTGCGCGTCGTCCTCGGATTCGGGCGGGAGTGCCATTGCGTACCCCACCAGCGCGTCGCCGAGTTCGACCGGAAGGCTAGCCGAACGGAAAAGTGCGGCCGCTCGCGAATGGGCCTCCACGGTGCGCGCGGGTGCGATGTCCGACCAGAAGCGTCCGAACGCGTTCCAGAAACGGCCCAGAGTTGCGGGCGCTATAGTTTCGTCAACCCGGGATGCCATCGCTTCCATCCGCTGCCGACCCTCCGCATCGAGCGAGAGCTGGGACCACATTCGCTGCGACGACCCGGCGATCTCGATGCCCATCGCCTTGTCCCCGTTCGGGCCGAAACCCCAGTCGAGCGCGTTGCGCAGGTTGTCGCGCTCGGGAAGATACGTATTGCGCCATTCGGTGTCTGGCATCGTGTGCCACTCGGCATACGCACGCTCGAAGAGATCGCGGATGAACGTCGCGTGCCGCCGCTCGGTCTCGGCCAACTCGGAAGCCTCGGCGAGCTTTTCCAGCGCATACGCACGCGTCGTCTCGAGCAGGCGATAGCGCGTGCCGACGTTCTCGTCGGTATCCGCGACGACGAGCGAACGGGCCACGAGATGCGACAGCAGATCGATCACCTCAAACTCGTCGATCGCGTCGTCGCCCCCGACGCGACCTGCACCGTCGAGCGTGAAACCTCCGGCGAAGATCGAAAGCCGTCGCAGCACCTTGCGCTCGCGCTCGGAAAGCAGCCCGTAGCTCCAGTCGAGCGTCGCGCGGAGCGTCTGCTGACGCGGCAGTGCAGTGCGACGCCCGCCGGTCAGCACGCGGAAGCGCTCGTCGAGCTTTTGCGCGAGGCGATCGACGCCGAGCATCGGTGCGCGCGCCGCGGCCATTTCGATCGCAAGAGGAATGCCGTCGAGACGCCGGCAGATCGCGGCGATCGTCGAGGCGTTCCGATCGTCGAGCTCGAAGCGCGGATCGGCGGCCTTCGCGCGCTGGGTGAAGAGCTGGATCGCGCCGGACTGCAGTGCCTCCTCCGACCTCACGTGCGTCCCGGCGGGCACGCCGAGCGACGGCAGGCGGAAGATCTGCTCGCCTGCGATGCCAAGCGGCTCCTGCGAGCTGATCAGCACGCGTACCTTCGGCGCGGCGGCAATCAGCGTCTCGACCATCGCGGCGACCGCGTCGATCACGTGCTCGCAATTGTCGAGTAGTAACAACAGGTCCTGGCTCTTGAGCCGCGACACCATCGCCTCGAGTGGCGTCTTGGCCGACGAAGTGTCGATTTGGAGGGCGGTCGTCACAGCGCCCGGCACGAGTGTCGCGTCGGAGATCGCGGCGAGCTCTACAAGCCACGCGCCGTCGGGAAACCGGTCGAGGAGCCGCGTCCCCACTTCGAGCGTGATCCGCGTCTTGCCGACGCCACCAGTGCCCGTCACGGTGACGAGCTGGTTCTGCGAAAGCAGGGCGCGCAGCCGCTCGAGCTCGGCGTCGCGCCCGATCAGTGCCGTCGGCTGCCGCGGCAGGTTCGTCGGGCGATTCTCGGTCGTGCGCAGCGGCGGAAATTCGTGGGGCAAGTCTGGGACATCGATCTGATGCACGCTGACCGGCTGCAGTGGATCGTCGAGCGGATGCGCCCCGAGTTGGCGCAGCGTATGCCGATTCTCGCGCTCCGCGGCGACGAGTTCGGCCGCCGACGACGTGACGAGCACCTGCCCGCCATGCCCGAGCGTGAGAAGCCGTGCCACGCGGTTCAGCGCCGGCCCGAAATAGTCGCCTTCGCGCTTCTCGGCCGTGCCGACGTGAACGGCCATGCGAACAGCGATCCCGTCGACGGCCGACCAGTCGTGACGCGCGAGTGCCTGCTGCGCCGTGATCGCAGCGCCGACCGCATCCGACGGCCGCCGAAAGGCTGCGTTGAACGCGTCACCTCCGGTCTTGAATACCTCGCCGCCATGAGCTGAGATCGCGCTGCGCAGGATGTCGTCATGCGCACGCATCGCTTCCTGCATCGCCGCGCGGTGGTTGAGCCACTTAAGGCTCGAGCCTTCGATGTCGCTGAACAGAAAGGCCACGAGGTCCGCGTACGCGTCGATAGCGGTCGCGCGAAGTGGAATCACCGCGGCGGAGTGTGCGTCGCTCATGATGCGATCTCTATTGCCCGCGCACGATCCGTCACTTCGCGGGCCGCGCTGACAGCGACAATTTCTGGGGTTTCATCCACATGTCGCACCTCCTTGGGCCAGGGACTGAAATTGTAGGCGCGACCGTCCGGTTTGGGGAAACTCCGCGAGGGGCTGCTACTGGCCGAAAGCGCCAGTTCCCGCGCCTGGATTGAACGACCAGTGTCGCGACATTGCGGCCCTTGGTGGCGACAAGTAGAACGACGGCAAGAGTCGTTCTCCGCCGTTTGGTGTGAGATCGCGTATCCCGACGATTACCCGGCTCAGACTTTGTTGGTTTTGAGCGCCGCGAGCTCTTTCCGGGCCCGTTCGCGCGCATTGGTCACAATCAGCGGATCCCGACTGCGATCGCGCGCACCTCAAGCAACGGCTCCGTCCAGCGCTGCTCGAACGGCACTATTGAAGTCCTTCGAAAGCATGATGTCGATGACCCCGCTGGATTCGATATACACCGAAATCGCCGCGGTTTGGAATCAACCAATCCAGGAAGGCGCCGATTTGCGCGCACTTGTCATGCGCGTCAATCTGAGTAAAATTACTCATCCTATTGAGTAATTGGTCCAGCCGGTGGCCTTCCAGCGACCCTACGCCAAGTTGCTCGCCACACGTCTGGCCGAGCCGCGCCGCTTTCTCCAGGTGGTCGCGGGACCTCGGCAGGTGGGCAAGAGCACGCTCGTTCAGCAGGTCGTCGAGGCGTCGAAGCTCCCGCAGCGAATTGCGAGCGCCGACGAGCCCACCCTGCGCGGTCCGGAGTGGATCGCGCAGCAATGGGATGCCGCGCGCCTGATCGCCAAGGGCCGCGGCGGCAGCGTCCTCGTACTCGACGAGATTCAGAAGATTCCCGGCTGGTCCGAGGTCGTCAAGCGTTTGTGGGACGAGGATTCACGCCACCGCCTGCCTTTGAAAGTCGTGCTGCTCGGCTCAGCGCCGCTGCTCGTCGCGCGAGGACTTTCCGAAAGCCTGACCGGGCGGTTCGAGTTGCTGCATCTTCCGCATTGGTCGTTCGCCGAGATGCGCGAGGCGTTCGGCTGGTCGGTCGAAAAGTTCATCTTCTACGGCGGTTATCCGGGGGCCGCACCGCTCATTGGCGAGCCAGGCCGCTGGGCACGTTACATCCTCGACGCACTGATAGAAACGTCGATCTCGCGCGACGTGTTGCTGCTTACGCGTGTCGATAAACCGGTATTGCTGCGCCGCTTGTTCGAGCTAGCATGCCGCTACTCCGGGCAGGTGCTGTCGTACACGAAGATGCTCGGGCAGCTACAAGATGCCGGGAACACGACGACATTGGCGCACTATCTCGACTTGCTGGCCGCAGCGGGGATGGTGACGGGGCTTCCCAAGTATGTCGGCGATGCAGCCCGCAGCCGCGGCTCAAGTCCCAAGCTTCAGGTGTTGAATACGGCTCTGATGACCGCAGGCACCGGGCTTTCGCTCGTCGAGGCTCGCGGCGATGGCGAGCGGTGGGGTCGCCTCGTCGAATCCTGCGTCGGTGCGCATCTGGCGAACGCGGCTGCCGCGGGCGGATGCGCGCTTTACTACTGGCGTGAACGTGGGGAGGAAGTGGATTTCGTTGTCAGGGCGGGACGTGGGCTCGTGGCGATCGAGGTCAAGAGCGGGCGCGCGCCACAGGCTCATTCCGGCATCGCTGCTTTCTCGGCGGCGTTCAAGCCACGGCGCACGCTTCTTGTGGGCGGTGATGGCATCGCGATCGATGAGTTCCTCGCGCAGCCCGTCGCCAACTGGTTGCGGCCATGACCGCCTTCACCGAATCCGTTGTCGAACAGGCCTTGACGTGGCCCGAAGGTCGTCGCAATCGATCACCGGAGCGTCTAAGAAACGACCGTTCGATTTGAAAGCTAAGGCTTTTTTCGGGGATTATCTTAGAATTTTCCCACACTAAGTAATTGATTTGCATAATGCCAGCGGATCAGGGTCTCTGGGCGCACCACGACCAGGGCATCGCACCAATCGAGGTCCGACCGAAAGTGCAGTTAGGCGGACGAAGTCGACCAGCAACCGAAGAAGGTTCGAACGAAAATGATCCGCTGCGATCATCCCACAGCTCGGCGATAGCCGTGGCACGAGGTCAGCTCAAGCGAGATCGAGTTTTCTGCGGAGCACAGCGGAAGCGGGAGGATTGGCGAGGCTGGCCTCGGAGTTCGAAGAAGCTGAGATGATAAGCGCACGCAAGGTGCCTGACCGCGGCGAACTCTTACTGCGCTGCAGGGCAGCGGCCGCGCCTGTGCGACGGCGACCGGAAACCGCCTGCACCTCCCGTTGCCACTCGTGGACCCTCACGGAGGCCATCGCGATGCGTAGACGCTGACATGCAGTGTGCAGTGCGGGGCGCCTCACGCGCCCCTCGGTCGCCCTCCTCGTGAGAGTCTGATCCCGCCATCCACGGATCCGATCTCGCCGGTCACATAATTCGTCCCGCAGAGCAGCCACACGACCGCCTCGGCGACGTCTTCGGCCTCGGCCACGCGGCTCATCGGAGCGGAATCCCGAAACCGCTGCGAGCTGGACGACGTGAATGCGCCGGCGGGGATTCCCGTAGTGTCGTATGATGTAACCGCCCTTGAAGCGGGCGTCGATCACCGCGCTGTAGCCGCTGGCTCGTCCGGCGATCGCGTGGAGCCGTTTGCCGAGGCCAGAACCGCAGGACCGACCGTCGGCGGTGCCCAGATTGAAGTCCGGAAGCCGGCCCGAGAAGAATCGCGGCACGTGCGAGAGGATGGAGTGCGCATCCCAGAGCAGAGCGTATCCGTGCGCCCTTCGGATGCGCTCCAGCTCACGCTCGAGCGCCGCATGGTAGGGCTTCCAGTAGGTGTCGATCCGCGAGAGAGCTTCGGCCTCCGAGGGCTCGCGACCCGGAAGATACAGCGGCTCCTTGGCAAAGGTGTCGATCGGCAAGAGCCCGGTCGTGTCCTGGCCGGGATAGAGATTCTCCTCCCCCCGGCGGACGGTTGACATCGATGACGTAGCGCGAGTGCATTGCGATCAGCACGGTGGCTCCGATCGCCTCGAGGGGGCATCGCGGCGGCGCTGGCCGACGGTGCAGGCGGAGCCGAGGCCGTACTAAGCGATCTGGCGGTGACGGCGGACGCGCGCCGCTAGGGGTGTCAAGTTGACAGAACCTTATTCCTCAGCCAGCAAATCAAGTTTCTCCGCCAACCAGCGGGTCGTGGTCGCCTGGATCAGGATGGTCATCAGAATGGCAAGAAAAGTCACGGAGGCTATCAGCTTCGCTTCCGGCGCGCCCATTCCCATAAGGAGGCCGGCTAGCGCACCGGGTATCACGCCGGTCTCGCGGGTCCAGCACATAAACAGGAGTTCCTTGAGCGTCCAGTTCACGCGCCTGTCTGGCGGGGCGCAGACAAACACCGTGACCGGGCGCGCCACCAGCATGAAAACCGCAACCACTGCGACACCACCGAGCAGATACTTGTTCATCAAGGCGAAGTCGACCTGCGTGCCAAGCAGGATGAAAATGAACATGCGCATGATCAGGGCAGTGGTCATGACGAAATCATCCAGCTTTCCCTGCTCTCCTTCCTTCATCGAGAACCCGAACACGTCTTTATTGCCAAGCATGATGCCAAACACGAATACGGCCATGAACCCGCTGGCCTGCAGGCCGTCGGCGCCAAGATAAGCGCCAATCACCGCCATCAGCGACACTACCGGGGCATATTCCTGCAGGAAGCCATGTTTTTCGTTTGCGATCAGCATTGCCGCAACGTAGCCGAGGATGACGCCGGCGACCAAGCCTATCGACACCTGCTTGAGCAGGCCGAGGAGCGTCGTCGCTACGGAAAACCGGCCCTCGCCCATCGCCACGGCCAGCACTGCGAACGTGAGGATAGCGCCGGTGGCATCGTTGAAGGCTGATTCGGACATGACCGTCTGCGCAACGCGATCCTTGATCTTCACCTGGCGAAATACCGGTATCAGCGTTGCCGGGTCGGTCGAGGCGATGGTGGCGGCCAGCAGCAACGCTACAATGAATGGAACACCGAGCAGGTAGTACGCGGCAACGCCGGTGATCGCGGCGGTGATCAGCACGCCAACCGTAGCGAGGATCACGATGGTGATCCAGACCTCCTTCAGTACCTCGAACCGTAATGAAGCACCACCGTCGAAGAGAATGTAGCAAGCGCCGAAAATAAGCACGAGCTGGTTCAGCGCCGAATCGGCCTTAATCTCGATGACACCAGCCACGCCGGGACCGAGCAGCATGCCAAGAACAAGGAACACCGCTACATCCGGCATCTTCAGTTTGTGGGCTATTACAGCGCTTCCCGAACCGAACGCGAGAATGATGCCGAACGCCATCAGGACATGTTTGGCGAGTTCGATAGGCGGTGATGACACTGGATGCCTCTGGCAAAAAAATGATCAGAGTCTATGCGCTGCGCGCTTAGGGATTACTGGGATGGCGTCATCGGCGCAACCTGCATGCTTAATGCGGCACGACTTGGCTACTTATCACCGGTTCACGCACTCCTTGCGCGGAAACGCCAGTGGTCATGAATTTCCAGACCACGGGCGTCCGAACGTCTCGCTCCAGCGTGCCGAATAGCGCTTGAGTGCGCCGGGGTTGAGCAAGCGTGGGGGGACCTTGCCGGCAGCTGCGGCACTCTTCGTGAATTTATAAGGGTCGGTACATCGCAGAGCATCCGAAGCATCCGTAAAACGCAGTGCGGTACGCTGACTGGCCTTCCCGTTGAACAAGGACGCGGTTGTACCGGCGATGCCCGCACAATCGAACCCGGCATAGTCGCGACAGGTTCCTCACCTATCCCCATCCGGGAAATCTACCGAACGATCGTTCTTTCGCGCCAGTACGATAGCTTGTGTTCACCGCGACGCGCGAGCAAAACCACCGCGACGCCACGGCGTGGGACGGCAATGGTGCGGCTCACCTTGGCATCCACGCGATCACGCTCTGATTGTTGTAATGATGATTGACGCTTATAGCATCGGGGAATCCCTCGGGAGCCCCCACGCCGTATACAGGTGCCGAGGCGAACTTTGACATCAGACGCATAAACGCAGCGCTGCATGGCGAATCCGGAACGAATGAAGAGCTTCACAGTTCGAGACAGTAGAGGACGGGAGCAGACGTTGGTCCGCAAAATGTGTTTTTGTTACACAACTAACAATGAAAATTATGATGCTACTGTTTCGTTACTCACGCAAGGCCCAGTCGCGCCAGTTGGATTTTGCACCCCCGCACGCCAACGGTATCAGATTGCTCCTTGCATTCCGGCGTCAATGAGGGGTGAAGTTTGCGGCGGCCTCCGCGGCTGAATTTGCCCGATACCCGCGGCGCATCGGGCTCCGATCGTGTATCTGCATGAACATTTAGTCGCGAGCAACTCCTCGCGATAGCGCGCTGGCGGCAGGCTTCCCAACGCGTCGTGCGGCCTGATTTGGTTGTACCGTTCGAGCCATTCGACGGTGATCTGGCTGAACTCGCCGAGCGAATCGAAGAGGTACGCATTGAGCACCTCCTCCCGGTAGGTTCGGTTGAGGCGCTAGGGCCATGGAGCGAACTTCCCAATGCGACGCGGGACAGCATCTTTTTGTTGTCACTCGTGCTCGCCGCGTCGATGATGCCTGTACACAAGCTGCCCGACGCCTCTTGGCGCGTTGCGCTGGAACTCGGCTTCGTTTCCGCGGTATTTGACAATATCCCGCTGACGGCGCTCGCTTTGCACCAGGGCGGATACGACTGCGGATTCCTGGCCTACGGGGTTGGTTTCGGAGGCTCGATGGTTTGGTTCGGCTCGTCCGCCGGCGTCGCGCTGTCGAACATGTATCCCGAGGCGAAGGACGCCATCGTGTGGGTGCGCGGCGGCTGGCACGTCACCGTTGCGTACGTTATCGGCTTTCTTGTAATGCTTGCGGTGCTGGGTTGGTATCCGCAACCCAAGCACGAATCTCCGGCCTCGTTCCCGAAGACAGCAAGTAGCGCATCCAATGCGCTGAGCCACTTGCGCGCTAGGTTCAGGTGCGTCGGCGCATCGGCGCGCTCGCCTCCATCCACCTAGGCCATTTGCCTTCCATCTTTTTGTTCAGATCGCGCAAAGCTCAGGCGGCAGCGCCGATCGTCAATTGGATGCCGCCACCACGCAGGTGGCAATGAGTCGTTCGATCTCAGCCTTCGTGTAGCCGTATTCACGCAGCACTTCACGCGTATGTTCACCGAGCATCGGTGCGGGGCGGTCGATGCGCGTCGGCGTGGCAGAAAAGTGCAGCGGGCAGCCAAGCGCACGTGTTTCTCCAGCTTGTGGATGATCTTGTTCGACGACCATGCCGCGCGCAAGCGTCTGCGGATGCGTGAGCGCCTCGCGAAGGCTGTGCACGGGGCCGACCGGCACGCCGGCGGCGTCGAAGGCCTCGATCCATTCTGCCTTGCTGCGGACGATGAGCGCCGCGTCCATCAAGGCCGTCAACGCATCGAGGTTCTCCATGCGCGCCGAATTGGTCGCGAAACGTGGATCCTCGCACCATTCAGAATGACTGAGCACCTCCGCGATACGCTCCCAGTTCGCCTGGTTCGCGCCACCGATATTGATCCAGCCGTCGCGGGCGCGGAACGCCTGGTAGGGTGCAGTCAGCACGTGGGCTGACCCCGACGGTCCCGGCGACTCGCCGGTCGCGAAATAGATCGCAGCCTGCCAGTACGTCTGCTGCAGCGCCGCCTCCATCAGCGACGTGTCAACCATTTGACCCTCGCCGGTCCTGAGTTTGTGTGCATACGCCGCAGCGATCCCGGCAACCGCGAGGATACCGGCGTTGATGTCGGCAACCGGATTGCCGCTCTTCACCGGCGCACGGCCGGGCTCACCCGTGATCGACATCAGGCCGGCGAATCCCTGCGCGATCAAGTCAAAGCCACCCTTGTCGCCCAATGGGCCGTCGCGGCCGTAGCCCGAAACCGCGCAGTAGATAAGTCCCGGATTGACCCGCGAGAGCACGTCGTAACCTAGGCCGAACTTTTCCAGCGTGCCGCGGCGGTAGTTCTCGGTGAGCACGTCGGCGGTCTCGACCAGCCGCAGCAGAACGTCGCGCGCCTTGGGATGCTTCAAGTCGAGCGCGATGCCGCGCTTGTTCCGATTGAGCATCAGGAACGGCGCCGATACGCCGTTGACTCGCGGCTCGGCGTAGCCGCGCGCGTCGTCGCCGCCGGGCAGCTTCTCGACCTTGACGACATCCGCGCCCATGTCGGCTAGCATCATGCCGCACGTGGGCCCGGCCATGATCTGCGCCAGTTCGAGCACGCGCATGCCGTCGAGCGGGCCGGGATGCGCCGTCTTTCGCGGCGCGCTCATCGACCGACAAACACGGGCTTCTTCTTCGCCAGGAACGCCTCGTATCCGATGCGGAAGTCCTCGGTGTCGAAGCAGTCGAATGCCGCTTCGGCTTCGGTGGCGTTAAGCGGCCGCGGATCGCCGAGCCGGCGCGCGAACTGCTTGTGCCAGCGCGCGACGAGCGGAGCGCCCTCGGCGATGCGTTCCGCGGTCGCACGCGCCTCGGCGGCGACTTCGCCATCGGGGACGACGCGCGTGACCAGGCCCTTCTCCTTCGCCTCCGCAGCGTCGAAAATGCGCCCCTCGAGCAGAATCTCGAGCGCGACGGTGTGTCCGACGAGCCGCAGCAGTGGTGCCATCTCCGCGTAAGCCATCGTCAGTCCGAGATTCTTGATCGGCGCGCCGAAGCGGGCCGACTCGCCGCAGATGCGCAGGTCGCACAGGGCCGCGATCTCAAGACCGCCGCCGACGCAGACGCCGTGAATCTGCGCGACGAGCGGATGACGGCAGTCGGCGAGCGCACGCAGCGTCGTATGCATGACGTGCCCGTAGATGATCGCCTGCGCCTTGTTGGCGCGCGCGGTCGCGAACTCACCGATATCGTTGCCCGGCGAGAATGCCCTTTCTCCCGCCCCACGGAGGATGATGCAGCGCAAGCTCGCATCGGCGGAAAGCGCATCGGCAGCGGCGCCTAGCGCCTGCCACATCGCTTTGGTCAGCGCGTTGAGCTTCTCAGGGCGCTTAAGTACGACGGTCGCGATGGCGGAGTCGCGCGTCACTTCGATGAGGTCGGGCATGTGAGCACGCTAGCGGTAGAAGAGATTGACCAGGCCCATCCCCGTCACCGGCACGTAGGTCACCAGTAGCAGCACCGCGAGCAGCACTCCGATGAACCAGACGTTGACCCGCGTGACGTTCCAGATGGACTCCTTTGCGATCGCGCTCGCAACCATCAACACGCTCGCCACGGGCGGCGTCTGCTGCCCGATGCCGAGATTGACCGTGACGATCAACCCGAAATGGACCGGATCGATGCCGACAGTCCGCACGAGCGGCATGACGACCGGGACGACGAGGATGATCGCCGCAGCGGAATGCAGGAACATACCCAGGATCAGAAACAGCACGTTGAGCAAAGCGAGCACCACCCACTTATTTTGCGTGACCTCGGCGACGGCTCCCGCCAGCTCCTGCGGCGCGCGGACTTCCGAGAGATAGCTCCCAAGGAGGGCGCTGGTGGCAATCAGCAGCATCACCACCGCCGTCTGCACGCCGCCTTCCAGGATCGATCTGTATAAGTGCGCGAGATCGAGCTCGCGATAAATCACGAGGCCGACAAAGAGCGCCGCGACGACGGCGAGCGCCGCGCCTTCGGTGGCGGTGACAACGCCGCCGAAGATGCCGCCGAGGATGATTATCGGCAGCAGGAACGCCCAAAGGGCATCGCGCCCGGCGGTGCCGACGCGCTTGAAGGAGAACGATGCCTCGCGCGGCAGGTCGTAGCGCCGCGCGAACCAATAGGCCATGGCCATGAGGCCCAGCCCGCCGATGATGCCGGGCACAATACCGGCGACGAACATCTGGACCACCGACGTCTCCGCCATGACCGCATAGATGATCATCGGGATCGAAGGTGGGATAATGATTGCGAGTGTGGCCGCGCTTGACATAGTCGCCGCGGCGAGCGCCGCCGGGTAGCCTTGCGCCTTCATGCCCGGAATGAGGATCGAGCCCAGCGCGGCGACGCCCGCGACGGCCGAGCCCGAAATCTCGGCGAAGAACATCATCGAGCCGATTGATACGTGCGCGAGACCGCCGCGGATCCAGCCGAATAGCGCGGAGGCGAACGCGATCAGTCGCCGCGAGATGCCCGAAGCGTTCATGATCGCGCCCGCGAGAATGAACAGAGGAATCGCGAGCAGCGGAAAACTAGTCGCGCCGTTGTAGGTGACGAGTGCTAGGTTCGGCAGAATGCGAATACCGTGCGTGGCGACCATCGCGATCACGGCGACGACACCGAGCGCAACCGCGATCGGCACGTTGATGAGCACGATCGCGATCACCGCCGCGAACAGCCCGAGCATGGTGGCCATGAGGCGACGCCCTCAGCTCATTGCAGCTCGTCGGCGAGCGCGCCGGCGCCGCCGGAATGCGGTGGCCCCTTCGCCGCGATCAGCTCAACGAGATAGCCGACCTCGGCGATTACGATCAGCAGCGATGAGATCGGGATAACCGACTCCACGACGCTCATCGGGACCTCAGGGAGACTGATCAATGCGTCGGTGGCGAGCACCGGCGAGATCCACGCGCCGACGCTGCCCAGCAGCACGAAAAACGCGATTACGATCAGCTGGGCGACGATATTGACGAGCCGCCGCGCTCGCCATGGCATCATCTCGACGACTTCGGGGCAGCCGATGTGCGCGCGCTTCACCGAAGCGAGCGCCGCGCCGTAGAACGTGAGCCAGGCGAGCAGATGCGACGCCAGCTCGTCATACCAGGAGAGCGACTGGCCGATGAAGCGGAAGACGACGCCGACGGTCACCTCGACGAAAAGGACGATCATCAGCGCCACGACCAGCCATTCGAGCAAGCGGCCATAAGCGGCACGGAAGCGTTTCATCGATGCAGGGACGCCGGGAGTCGGCGTAGGTGCGAATTCATTGGCGCATCGGGACGGCCGAATGAATTCGCCCCTACTTGCCGAGCGCCACCGCGCGGTCGATCAGCTCCTTGGCTCCCGGCACTTCCTTGCCGAACTCGTCGTAGATCGGTTTGCTAGCGGCGATGAACGCCTCCTTGTCGACCTCGTTCACCTGCATCCCGGCCTGCTTGAGTTTGCCCAGCAGCTCTTCGTCGTCCTTGGCCGCGACTTGGTAGACGTAGGCCTGCGTTTCCTTCGCCGTTTCCTCGAGCACCTTGCGCACATCAGCCGGCAGCGTGTTCCAGTGCGCCATCCCGACCGTGAGATACGCCGGTGTGTAAACATGGCCCGAGAGCGATAGGTACTTCTGCACTTCCTGCAACCGGGCGGAGTAAATCTGCGTGAGCGGGTTCTCCTCTCCGTCCATCACTCCGGTCTGCAGGGCCGCGAACAGCTCGGAGAACTTCATCGGGCTAGGATTCGCGCCATAGGCCTGGAACATCTTCACGCGCCACTTGCCTCCGGGTACGCGCAGCTTGATGCCGGCAAGATCCGCAGGAACCTTGATCGGCCGCTTGTTATTGGTGATCTGGCGAAATCCGTTTTCCCACACCGCGATCACCTTGAGGCCCTTCTTCTCGACCTCGGGCTCGAGCTTGGACCAGAAGATCTCCTTCTCGATACGCCCCATGTGTCTGCGATCCTTGACGAGGTACGGCATCTCGAAGAGGCCGAAGACGTCGACCTGCGAGCTCATTACGGTAGAGGGCAGCGCCATGTCCAACGTGCCCAGCTTGAGCTTCTGGATCATCTCTTCGTCGCCGCCGAGCTGACTCGAGCCGTAAGTGATGACCCTGGCCTTGCCGGCCAACTTCGCGTTAGCGCGCTTGGCGAACTCGTCGGCGCTCTTCTGGAACAGCGAGCCCGGCTCACCGACGTGGCCGAGCTTGATCTCGAGCTGCGCGAGCGCCGGGGTGGATGCGGCCAGCAGCACTCCGCAGCCGAGCAACGCGACAAGCAGCGACCGGCAATGCCCGCTATCGTGGAATGTAGTCATATTTGGGTTTCTCCTGACGCGCATCGTATCCAGCTTCACCGAGCTGTCGCAAGCGCCACAGCCTTACGGGTGAGCATATGATACCCGCGATTGGTTGCCGCCAAGCGCCGGCGCACCTCCCGCGAGCGGCTCGACCTCACGCGAGCCGAATTCGCGGCGCTGTGGCGGCTCGGCACGCCGCAGAAGATCAAGTTTTTCATCAACGCAATTCCAGCCAACCACGAAATCGGCGGGGAGAATGCCCTAAATCGAATGATTGTTATTGGGCAGGCATCGCTACACCCCGCCATTCGCGACTATGTTGAGCACCACCACAAAGAGCGCAATCATCAAGGTTTCGAAAACCGATTGATCGTTCCCGCGGCGTTTCATTGAGCGTACGAATCGCTCGGCGTATGCGTTCAAATTTGGCGGACCTTGGCGTATGCGGGCAAATGACGGCGCAGTTGTTCGCCATGCGCGGCTCGGTGGGACCCCGAATTTTTACTACCGAAGGGCGGCATGATCACGTCGCTCGAAATTCTGGACAGAACGGCATCCGTGGCCCCGCAGCCACCCCTGACCATCCCCGCTTCCCATCGGTCCGGGCAAGTCAAGACGTGCTACTGTGCTCCGGTCGGCGGCTCGTGGCGTTGGATCTACTATCCGTGCAACCGGCTCTGGCTTACGCTCTCGCGCGGGGCCCAGCGGCAAGCGGTGGGACCGGCGGCACCTGCGGTTTACTTGCGGGCGCCCATCAGCACGTCCGGCAGCCAGGTGGCGATCTCGGGAAAGATGCAGAGGATCACGATCGCCAGCATCATGCAGACGACGTAGGGGAGCGTCCCCCACATGACCTTGAACACCGGCACGTCCGGCGCGATGGCGTTGACGATGTAAATGTTGAGGCCGACCGGCGGATGGATAAGGCCGATCTCCATGTTGATGGTCAGGATGACGCCGAACCAGACCGGATCGAACCCGGCCGCGGTGATGATCGGCAGCAGGATCGGCGAGGTCATCAATATAATGGCGGCCGGCGGGATAAAGAAACCGCAGACCAGCAGGAACAGGTTGATCATCAACATCAGCACCCAGCGGTTGAAGTGCGCATCGGCGATCGCCTGGGCGAGGGTCTGGGTGAGGTAGAGCGAGGTCAGCATATAGCCGAACAGGACAGCGGTGGCGATGATGGTGAGGATCATCACCGACTCGCGCATGGTGTCGCGCAGGATCGACCAGACCTGCTCGGGCTTCCACAGTCGGTAGATCAGCACGGCCATGATCATGCACAGTGCGGCGCCCACGCCCGCCGCCTCCGACGGCGTGGCTACCCCGCCGTAGAGCGAGTACATGACGCCGGCGATGATGAGGAGGAACGGCGCGATCTTCGGGATCGACTGGAACTTTTCCTTCCACGAGTAGCGGAAGTCGAGCGCATGGGCGCGGAAGCCGCGCTTCCAGATGATGAAGACCGTCCAGAACATGAACAGGCCGGTCAGCATCAGCCCTGGCACGACCCCGGCGATGAAGAGCCGGCCGATCGAGGTCTCGGTGGCGATGCCGTAGAGGATGAAGGTGATCGACGGCGGGATCAGGATGCCGAGCGTTCCGCCGGCGCAGATCGAGCCGGTGGCGATGTCGTCCGGGTAGCCGCGCCGGCGCATCTCCGGGATGCCCATCTTGCCGATGGCGGCGCAGCAGGCGGGCGAGGAGCCGGTGAGGGCGGCGAAGATCGCGCAGGCGCCGAGGTTGGAGATGACCAGCCCGCCGGGCAGGCGGTAGAGCCAGCGGTCAAGTGCCTCGTAGAGGTCCTTGCCGGCCGGCGAGGAGCCGATCGCCGCGCCCATCATCACGAACATCGGGATCGCGACCAGCGTGAACTCGTCGAGCCCGGACCAGAGCGTCTCGGCGACCACGTGCAGGGCGTCGAAGCCCTGGAAGATTGTCAGGAAGGCGAGCGCGATCGCGCCCAGCCCGAACGCGACCGGAATGCCGGAGAGCAAGACAAGCAGGGTCACGACGAGGACGATCGCGCCCTGGGTGGTCGGGCTCATGGTTTCTCGCCCAGGGCTTCGCTGGCGCGGGCACGGGCCACGTCCTCAGCAGCCTCCTTGTCGTAGATGCCGAACGGCCGGGCGCGGCCCGTCAGGAGCAGCAGCAGCTCGGCCAGGTACTGCAGGATGAGGAGCCCGAGGCCGATCGGCATCGAGAGATAGGGAATCCACAACCGCGCGCGCCACACCGTGTTGGAGAGCCAGCGGTTGGTGTAGGCCTCGTACCAGTAGGCGGTGCACAGTACGAAGATCACGATGCAGAAGCAGAACGCCAGCAAGCCGGTCGCGAGCGCGAGCCGGTAGCGGGCGGGCGGCCGGACGAACAGCGGGACGATGTCGACGTTGACGTGGCCGCGCGTCATCAGCACGTAGGCGCTGCCGATGAAGGTGGCGGCAACGATGCAATAGGTGACCACGTCGATCTGCCAGATCGTCGTGCGGCCGAGGACGTAGCGCTCGACCAGCATCTCGCAGATCACCAGCACTGCGAGGCCGATGAGGAAGGCGGCAATCACGCCGGCGGCGCGTGCGAGGAACGCCACCACCCGAACATAAGCTTCCATGGGCCCGTCGCTCTCTGCTGGATGGGCATGCCCAGTGGAATGGCGGGGCGTCATGCAGCAGCCGGCGGCGGATCTCGCGCCCGCCGCCCGGCCGCGAGGTCCGCTATTTCACCGCGAGCGCTTCGTCGATCAGCTTCTGGCCGTTCGGCACGTCCTTGGCGAATCTCGCGTAGGAGCTCTTCTTCGCGACCTCGAGCCAGGCCTGGTAGTCCGCGTCGGAGAGCGTCACCACCTTCACCTTGTGATCCTCGAACGCCTTGATCGCCCCCATGTTTACCTCGTCGGCCTTGCCTTCGTAGAAGGCCTGCGCCTTCCTGCCGGCGGCGATGATCGCGTCCTGCTGGGCCTTGCTGAGTTTGTCGAAGCTCTTCTTCGACATCAGCACCGGCTCGTACATGAACCACAGCGCATTGCTGCCCGGCGCGGTGAGGCAGTCAGTGACCTCGTAGAGGCGCATCGACTGGAAGGTGCCTAGGCTCGTGTCGGTGGCGTCGACCACGCCGCTCTGCAAGGCGTTGTAGATTTCGTTCGACGGCGGGCTCACGATGCTCGCGCCGGCGCCCTCCCACATGGCGGCGAATGTGGGGCCCGCCGCGCGCAGCTTGCGGCCCTTCATGTCCTTCGGCTGCACGATGCAGCCGCCCTTGGCGGCCACCCCGCCGGCGAACCATGCGTCGGAGAGCACGATCGCGCCGTGCTTCTCGATCTCGGCGCGCACGTCGGTCATGAACGGCGAGGCGTTGACACGCTTGGCGCGATCCTGGCTGCGGATCAGGCCGGGCATGAGCGTCGCGCTGAAGGCAGGCACCTTGCCACTCGCGTAGTCGAGCGGGAACAGCGTGATGTCTAGCTGGCCGTTGACCATGGCATCCCACTGGTCGTTCGGCTTGAACAGCGAGGCGCCGGGATAGACCTGGATGTTGAGGCCGACGTTGGCGGCGGCCACGTCCTTGGCGATCATCTGCACCATGTCGTCGCGGACGTCCCCCTTACCGCCGGGAAACTGGTGCGAGGCTCGCAGCGTCACTTGTCCGTGCGCCGACGCCGACAACAGGATCGCGACGGCGGCGAAGGCGAGACTGCTCGAGATCTTGCTCATGGTTGGCTCCTCCTTTAGGGCTGTTCGGGCGACGGTGGGGCCGCCGCGCCTGTCAAATGTGCGAACAATAGCCCAAATCCGCAAGAGATGCCTTCGACGACCCTGGCAGCGGGCCGCGCATCGCCAGCGACCACGCGCCCGCAGGGGTTTCAAACCCCCGTCGATCTTGGCCGGGCGGAAACGACCAACTAGACATCGCCTTTGGTCGTTGAGGAGGATTACAGATCAGATGCGCCCCGGACGTCGACCGAACCAACAGGCGCTTATTCCAAGCGGCTGATGCTTGTGATTCGTGTTTGGCGGGATCGGTAATATTGCGAAGCCGAATTAATCCCAGAGCGGAAAACTCCGGGAATCATATTACCGGCCATTTTGGCCAAGATCGTTGACTAGCGCGGCTTTCCGGGCGATGACCGGACGGACTGTTAGACATAATGGCTTCCTCCTAGTAGTAGGAGGAGGCCTGCCTCCTTGGTATCGTGGATTACGTGGTGAGCCACGCAGAGCCACACGTTGAGCACGAAGGCGTCAACCGGAAAGACAGGAGGCAGGCCATGAATCGCAAGTTTAGCTCTAGGAAGCTGTACGTGGGTATGGACGTGCACAAGGAATCGGATGGCGAGCCTCGCCACCTTCCTCGGCAACCGCGATATCGATCGGCTTGCCTTCGAGGAGTATGTGCAAACGGTCGAGGAGGCGAGCGTGCGGGTGCAGCGGCTTGGCCAATGCATCGACCAGGAACTGGCCACCTGGCGCTGGCGCCCGGTGGTCGTGGCGCTGCAGGCTTGTCGAGGGATTCAGCTCATTCACGCGGCGCGCCTCGTGGCCGAACTCGGTGATCTATCGCGCTTTGGCCATCCGCGCCAGCTCATGGGCTATCTCGGTTTGATTCCCAGCGAAGCTTCCTCCGGTGAGCAGCGCCGCCAAGGCGCCATCACCAAGGCCGGCAATCGTTCGGCCCGCCGCGCCCTGGTGGAGGCAGCCTGGGCTTACCGATACACCGCGAGGGTGAGCCCCGACATCGCCCGTCGTCAAACCGCCGTGCCGAAGGCTGCGCTCGACATCGCCTGGAAAGCCCAAGTCCGGCTGTGCGCCCGGTTTCGCCGACTCGCGGCACGCGGAATAAACCGCAACAAAATCGTGGTGGCGATCGCGCGCGAGCTCGCCGGCTTCGTATGGGCGATCGCGCAACACGTCAAGCCCGTTTGATCGATACCGCTCGGCGATAGCACAAGGAGGTAACGCACCAGTAACGTTGACCTTTCAGCTCGATAGGCGAGGTGACGCGCTCGCGGTTGGAGAATCCTCCGGCGGATTATTGGATCGCAATCGCTGCGACATCCCAGACTTTAGAGCGAGGCAGCTCCGTGACGAACAACAGTCTTGCGGCTAACCAACGCCCGCATATCAGTTTGATCGACCGTCGTCACAGATGAGCCCGTCGCCTCCCCTATCGGGCTTGTTCGTGCCCACGATGCTTGGAAAGCAGAAATTCTTGCGCCCCCTTGACAACGGAAGCCATATCAATCCGCAGGTCCCCGATTCGCGCTGGTTTGGCTTGGGTATCAGGCGCTCGCCAGCGTAGGGCGTGTGCGATGGGCGGAGAAGGTCACTCGATTGCGATGGTTCGGCGGTCTCTTCCAGGTTTCCGAGATTTAAGTAGGTAACCCAAAGGTCAGCAGTTTCTCTGTGAGCCAACCATGCGCCACGGACTTCGTCTGGTAGGAGTAGCGAGCGTCCTTTTGCATTGCGATGGAATGTCGAGCGCGACCCTCGGGGTGCGGCGGGATATTGCGGGGCGCAATTCATTCCTTCTAAGAAACGATCGTTCGATCTGAAAGAAAGGGCTTTTTTTCGGAGCTATCTTAGAACTTTCTCATCTGAAGTCATTGATTTGCAGAGCTTGTTTCCCGGATTGTGATTCCGGTTGTCGTGGGTTCGAATCCCATCAGCCACCCCAAAATTAAGAACTTAGGACGTGCGCGAGCGTGAAACCGTTCTAAGTTCATCTTAGATCATTCGAGCATTTTCAAGGTGGTGTGCAAGACACCGGTTTTGCAGCACTGACCATCGCATCGGTCTTGTCGCCCGGGTACGGCGGGCCGTGCCCGCCGATTGGCCAGCACCGCTACTTCCGCAAGCTCTACACACTCGACACCGTCCTGCCTGAACTCAAGCGCCTCCGCTGGAGAAGGCGATGGCTGGACACATCCTCGTGGAGGCTCAGCTGATCGGCGCCTAACGGAAACGCCGGTAACGGTGCACGGCGCGGCGCCGGCCTACGCGCGCTTGCGCTCAATGGTGAACACCTGGCCCACTTGCTGGCATGGGCGTTGCAGAGCAGGATGACCATCGAGCAGATGCTCAAGATGCCCTACTATCACTCAGTGTTGGAAGAAGCACTGCGCACTGCCTTGTATGACGTCAATGCCAAGCTGTGCGCTGTCCGGTGCGTTGGCGGCGAACCTCCCTTAGACAAGTTCTAGAAGATGCTTCCGCGCCACAAGGAACAGCACTCAATCAAGAGCATCGGCTGGTTGCGTGCGGCAGTATTGGGGGCGAATGACGGGATTGTCTCGACATCGAGTCTCGTGCTCGGTGTGGCAGCCGCGCATGCAACGCACGGCAGCATATTGATTGCAGGGGTTGCCGGCCTTGTTGCCGGCGCCATGTCGATGGCTACCGGAGAATATGTCTCCGTCCATTCGCAGGCGGATACGGAACGAGCCGCGCTCGACCAGGAGCGCGTGGAACTCGAAGCCGACGTCAAGGGCGAGCTTCGAGAACTTACGCAGATCTACATTGGTCGCGGCTTGGATGCATCCCTTGCAAGAACAGTGGCGGAACAACTCATGGCGCACGATGCGCTAGGTGCACACGCTCGTGACGAACTCGGCATCTCGAAGACGCTGAGCGCACGTCCGCTGCAGGCGGCGCTGGCCTCTGCCTGCAGCTTCGCAGCCGGAGCGGCGTTGCCACTATTAGTTGTAGCATTTGGCCCGGAGGTGGACCTTATTCCCGTCGTCTCCGGAGCTTCGCTGCTGTTTCTCGGTTTTCTAGGAGGACTGGCTGCCTACGTCGGGGACGCAAACGTCGCAAGAGGCGTAATGCGCGTCACATTCTGGAGTGCGTTGGCGATGGGGGTGACCGCAGGTATCGGAGCACTACTAGGAACGGTGCTGGCGACATGAGCAATCCTCCTTGCGCCAAATCCACGGGTTCTGAAAATCACATCTTCGTCGCGAAGTCTCTCCACCCCGATGCGGGGGCCCCCTGAAGACAGCGGGTCTTTTAACGACGCTCTTGCAACAAATTTTAGGGAAATCCCAGCGGGTACGGTCAAATTAACCGAAAGAAATGGGGTGAGGTTCAATTCTCGGTGGCCTTGACCCTGTTTCCCACCACCACAGGCGACCGTAGCGCCAAAACGCATCAGGCGCTAACCATCCCCACACTGCGGCGACCTACCCCAGTCCCGCCGACCTCTGCACATGCGTCGTACTCAACGTGGCATCGGCTGCTCCCTGCGCGCCGGTGAACACGCACCCGCGGACAAATTCGGTCGACCGCGGCAGCATAACGTTGCGGGGCCGTGGCGCTGCGGATGCGTAACGCATTTTGCAAAGGCCGGTCTCGCGCTCACGGTCGACCGTCGTACAAGAGGAGAGCATGCGGTGGGTGTAGCGGGAGCTTGCGGGTTAACTGGACAGATGCTTCCGGGCAAAATGTTGACTAAATCAATCGGATATAGTATAGTTGACTTTATTATTCGACTATTTGACATGCGACATAGAACATTGATTTCTAAGAGAGGAGTGCCATGAGACTGACGACCAAAGGGCGCTTTGCGGTCACCGCGATGATCGATCTCGCGATGCAGCATCGCACTGACCCAGTGACGCTTGCGGCAATCAGCCAGCGCCAGAAGATTTCACTTTCCTATCTCGAGCAGTTGTTCGCCAAATTGCGCCGCCGGGCGCTTGTCGACAGCGTGCGCGGCCCGGGCGGCGGCTATACCCTCGCCAGGGATATGGCGCAGGTGTCGGTGGCCGATATCATCCTCGCCGTTGACGAACCTATCGACGCGACGCAATGCGGCGGCAAGGAAAACTGCCAGGACGACAAGAAATGCATTACCCACGATCTGTGGGCAAAGCTCAACGAGCACATCCTCGACTACCTGGGCGGCGTGACGTTGAGGCAACTGGTCGATGCCCAAAAAACGAAGGCGACGGATGTGACGCCGGTGCAAGACATGCGCGAAGCCATGCTGAAGCGCGACCACACCACGGTTCCAGCTTGATTCCCGAGGGTGAGTGACGATGGCTATTACGTTGACTGAAAGCGCGGCAAGGCAAGTCAAGCTTCAACTGGCGCGCCGCGGCAAGGGCCTTGGTCTGCGTGTCGGCGTGAAGAAAGTCGGCTGTTCGGGCTTTGCCTATACGTTCGACTACGTCGACGAAATCCGGGAAGACGATCGGTCGTTCGAGTCGCATGACGCCACCGTGGTGGTTGCAGCTGCAAGCCTCTCGATCCTCGACGGCTCGCGCGTCGACTTCGTCAAGGACGGACTCAAGCAAATGTTCGCTTTCGACAATCCCAACGTCGACAACACCTGTGGCTGCGGCGAGAGTTTCAGCCTGAAGGAAGAGACCAAGGCATAAGGCAGATTCGGATTCTAGAAGATGTCGGAGCATTCCAATGAGCACGGTACTGGAAAATCTGGTCAATCAGCCCTACAAGCACGGGTTCGTCACCGAAATCGACTCCGATATTGCACCTAAAGGGCTCAACGAAGACACGATTCGCCTGATTTCGATAAAGAAGAACGAACCGCAGTGGCTGCTCGAGTTCCGCCTCCGGGCTTATCGGCAATGGCTCGAAATGGACGAGCCAAAATGGCCGAACGTCCACTATCCGAAGATCGATTTCCAGGCGATCAGCTACTACTCGGCGCCGAAGGCGAAGCCGAAACTGAACAGCATGGACGAGGTCGACCCGGAGCTACTGCGCACCTTCGAGAAGCTCGGCGTGCCGATGAACGAGCGGGCGGTATTGGCCGGGGTTGCCGTCGACGTGATTTTCGACAGCGTGTCGGTGGCCACCACCTACAAAGAGAAACTCGCCGAGGTCGGCATCATTTTCTGCTCGATCTCCGAAGCCGTGCACAAGCATCCTGAACTCGTGCGGAAGTACCTCGGTACGGTGGTTCCGGTAGGCGACAACTACTACGCCGCGCTCAACTCGGCCGTGTTCACCGACGGCTCGTTCTGCTTCATCCCGAAGGGCGTCAAATGCCCGATGGACCTGTCGACCTATTTCCGCATCAATACTCAGGACTCGGGACAGTTCGAGCGTACCCTGATCGTTGCCGAGGAAGGCGCGTCAGTGTCATATCTCGAGGGCTGTACAGCGCCCAAGTTCGACACCAACCAACTGCATGCGGCGGTAGTCGAGCTGGTGGCGCTCGACCGTGCCGACATCAAGTACTCGACGGTACAGAACTGGTATGCAGGAGACGCAGACGGCGTGGGCGGCATCTACAACTTCGTCACCAAACGCGGCCTGTGCAAAGGCGTCGACTCGCGGATCTCTTGGACCCAGGTCGAGACCGGCTCGGCCATCACCTGGAAGTATCCGAGCTGTGTGCTGCTCGGCGACAACTCGATCGGCGAATTTTATTCGGTCGCGCTCACCAACAACTACCAACAAGCTGATACCGGTACCAAGATGGTCCACATCGGCAAGAACACGCGTAGCACCATCGTTAGCAAGGGTATCTCCGCAGGCCATTCGAACAACAGTTACCGCGGACTGGTCAAGATCGGCGCGAAAGCAGACGACGCACGCAACTACTCGCAATGCGACTCGATGCTGATCGGTGATCGATGCGGTGCCAACACCTTTCCGTATATCCAGGTGAACAACAACAGCGCCACGGTCGAACATGAGGCTTCGACATCGAAGATCGGCGAGGATCAGCTGTTCTACTTCGCGCAGCGCGGCATCGGCGCCGAGGAAGCGGTGTCGATGATTATCAACGGGTTCTGCAAGACCGTGTTCCAACAGCTCCCGATGGAGTTTGCGGTCGAGGCGACCAAGCTGCTCGGACTAAAGCTCGAAGGAAGCGTCGGATGATTCAGCAGAACGGCGGAACGCTGCTCGAGGTCCGCGGACTGTGCGCGACCGTGAACGGCATCGACATACTCAAGGGCATCGACCTCACGGTCAGAAGCGGTGAAGTGCACGCGCTCATGGGACCAAACGGCTCCGGCAAGAGCACCTTCGCCAAGGCGCTTGCGGGCCATCCCGCTTATGTTGTGACCGCCGGCACAGTCCTCTATGAAGGCAAGAACCTGCTCGACCTCAAACCCGAGGAGCGTGCGCGTGCCGGTGTGTTCCTCGGTTTTCAGTACCCGGTCGAGATTCCCGGCGTCGCCAACAGCCAGTTCCTGCGACTCGCCTACAACACGGTGCTGGCGCAGCACGGCAAGGAGGAGCTGGATCCGCTCGAGTTTGACGATTACGTGCGCGAGAAGATGAAGCTGCTCGAAATGAATCCCGATTTCCTCGACCGGAGCGTCAACGAAGGCTTCTCCGGAGGCGAGAAGAAACGCAACGAAATATTGCAGATGGCGCTCCTGGAGCCGCGTCTCGCGATCCTCGATGAGACCGATTCCGGCCTCGACATCGACGCGCTCAGGGTCGTCGCCGGCGGCATCAACCATCTTGCAACCAAGGACAATGCGATCGTGTTGGTGACGCACTACCAGCGTCTGCTCAACTACATCGTGCCCGACTACGTGCACGTGATGGATGCGGGCCGCATCGTCAAGACCGGCGGCAAGGAACTCGCGCTCGAGCTTGAAACGCACGGGTACGTCGGCGCCGATCACGGTGACGCCGCAATAGCGACCGCATGAGCGTACCCCGAACTTTCGCCGCGGATTACCTCGAAAGCCTGCTCGCCGCACAACCAAGGTTGCCCGCGAGCCCGTTGGCGTGGCTCAACAAGCTGCGCGCGGAGGCCGTCGACCGCGTCGGCGTGTTGACGGTACCCACGATCCGTGACGAAGAGTGGCGTTTCACTGACCTCTCACCGCTCACCAAGCTGTCCTTCCAGCCAGTGCGCACGCCTGCCGGTCTAAAGAGCACTGACGTCGAGCGATTCCATGTCGAAGAAGCGACAACCCGGCTCGTGTTCGTTGACGGTATCCATGCGCCGGAGTTCTCCCGTGGAGCCCGGGACGGTGGCGTCGTGGTGGCGAACCTGTTTGCAGCGCAAACCGCGCATGCAGCGGCGATCGAGTTGCATCTGGGCCGTCATGCGCAATTCCGCGACAGCGTGTTCGCCGCGCTCAATACCGCGTTTCTGCACGACGGCGCGCTGGTTGTCGTGCCGCGCGACGTGTCGTCCCCCGCGCCGGTGCATCTGCTGTTCATCGCGACGCAAAAGGGCGTTGCAAGCTACCCGCGTTGTCTGCTGGTCGCCGAATCGGGCAGCGCGGTGACGGTCGTCGAGGACTACGTCGCGTTGCAGGCGGAGACCTATTTCACCAATGCGGTAACCGAGATCGCGCTCGGCGATCGTGCGCATGTCGACCATATCCGGGTTCAGCGCGACAGCGGCCAGGCGTTTCATATCGCGGACTGCGCCGTGTCACTCGGGAACACGAGCCGCTATCGGTCGGTGAGCGTTGCGCTTGGTGCGCGGATCTCCCGGTACGACCTGAATGTGGTCCATACGGCCGAAGGCGCCGAGTGCACGATCGATGGGCTTGCGCTGATCGGGGAGCGGCAGCTCGCCGACACCCATACCTGCATCGACCACGCGAAGCAGAACGGCGTCAGCCGCCAGCTGCACAAATGTATCGTTGGCGGTGCCGCGCACGCGGTGTTCAACGGGAAGATCATCGTGCGCCCGGACGCCCAGCGCACCAACTCGTCGCAGTCGAGCCGCAACCTGCTGTTGACCCCGAAAGCGCACGTCGACACCAAGCCACAGCTGGAGATTTTCGCCGACGACGTCAAGTGCGCGCATGGCGCCACCGTCGGCCAACTCGACAGCGAGGCTCTGTTCTATCTGACCAGCCGCGGGATTTCCAACGCTGCGGCGCGCAACCTGCTGACTTATGCGTTCGGCGCCGAGATCATCGACCGCATCTCCGTCGCCTCGCTCAAGCTTTGGCTCGAGCGCGCCGTGCTCGAACAAACTGCACGCAAGCCATGACCGCGATCCAGACGGCACTCAAAGCCCGACCGGCGCCTGCGTTACCGGTCGAGCGCATCCGGGCCGACTTCCCGATCCTCAAGCTCGAGATCGGCGGCAAGCCACTGGTATATCTTGACAACGCGGCGTCGAGCCAGATGCCGCAACCGGTCATAGACCGCCTGGTGCGCTACCAGAGGACGCAACACGCCAACGTCAACCGCGGCGTGCACTACCTGTCGGAGACCGCGACCTCCGCCTACGAGGAGGCGCGCGGCAAAGTGCAGCACTTCATCAACGCGCGCGAAGACCGCGAAGTGATCTTCACCAGTGGCACCACGGATGCGATTAATCTGGTGACGCACGCCTTTGGCCAAAAATTCATCGGGCCTGGAGACGAAATCATCCTCACCACACTCGAACACCATTCGAATATCGTCCCGTGGCAGATGCTGGCGGAAGAGAAGGGCGCGAAGATTCGTGTGGTCCCGATCAACGACTCCGGTGAGCTGCTGGTCGACGAGTACGAGAAACTATTCAACGCTCATAGCAAATTCGCCGGCTTGATTCACGTGTCCAATGCGCTGGGCACCGTCAATCCAATCAAGCGCATGATCGCGTTTGCGCGTGCGCGCGGTGTGCAGGTGCTGGTCGACGGCGCACAGGCGGTGCCACACATGAAGGTCGACGTGCAGGATCTCGACTGCGACTTCTATGCGTTCTCAGGCCACAAGCTTTGCGGTCCCACCGGCATCGGCGTGCTTTATGGCAAGGCCGCACTGCTCGAGCGCATGCCGCCTTTCAAGGGCGGAGGCGACATGATCCTGTCGGTGACGTTTGAGAAGACTACCTATAACACCATTCCGCACAAATTCGAGGCTGGCACGCCGCCTATCGCGGGAGCAATCGGGCTCAGCGCCGCGATCGACTACCTGTCGGCGATCGGCATGGACAGCATCGCGGCGCACGAATTCGATTTGCTCGAATACGCGACCGAGCAGATGAATCGCATCCCTGGCGTCCGCATCATCGGCACCGCCGCGAACAAGGTCGCGGTGCTGTCGTTCACGATCGACGGCGTGCATCCGCACGACGTCGGCACCCTGCTCAATCAAGAGGGCATCGCCGTGCGGACCGGACATCATTGCGCGCAGCCGGTGATGCAGCGTTTTCGCGTGCCAGCCACATCGCGCGCGTCGTTCGCGTTCTACAACAGCATGGCCGAGGTTGATGCACTGATCGCCGGCATTCGCATGGTACAGAAGGTGTTTGCGTAATGGCCGACTCGAAAGCACTGTATCAGGAGGTCATCCTGGATCACAACAAAAAGCCGCGCAACTTCGGCGTGCTCGGACACCCGAGCCATCATGCGGAGGGCCACAACCCGCTATGCGGCGATCACATCAGCGTGACGCTCAATCTCGATGGCGGCCGCATCGACGACATCGCGTTCGAGGGCGAGTCTTGCGCAATTTGCAAGGCGTCGGCGTCGATGATGACCGTCGCCGTTAAGGGCAAGACGCGCCCGGAGGCGGAAACGCTGATAGGGGAGTTTCGCGATATGGCGACCGGAAAGCTCGACCTTGCCGGAGCTCACCACATAGGACGGCTCACGGTATTCGCCGGCGTGCGCGAGCTGCCGACCCGCGTCAAATGTGCGATCCTGCCGTGGCATACGCTGCACGCCGCGTTCAATGCGGTAGCAAGCACGTCGACCGAGGCGGAAGACGATCCGATGCACGCGTCGATCGGCGACGCCTGAACCCGGGCGGACAAATGCCGAAAATCGCCGAAATCGAAGGCACGCCCAATCCGAACGCGCTGAAGTTCGTCCTCAAGGAGCCTTTAACCTGGGGAATAAAGCGATCGTACGATAACGCCAAGGAGGCGAAGGACGACCCGCTCGCGGCGGCCTTGTTCGACATCGAGCATGTGACGAACGTGTTCTACATCGATCATTGGCTTACGGTTACGCAGGACGGCGGCGCGGACTGGCAGGAGCTGACGCGAAAGATCGCCGAGCCGCTCCGCGTCGCCCCGGCGGCCAATGCGCAGACCGCTGCCACGGTAGCGGCGGCGGCTAGCGCGAGCGCCGACTTGAGTCCCGAGGACCAGCAGCGCCTCGACATGATCAACGCGCTACTCGATGAGCATATCCGTCCCTATTTGCAGGGAGACGGCGGCGACCTGTACGTAATCGGCCTCGAGGGCAACAGGCTTGCCGTGCATTACCAAGGGGCGTGTGGCAGCTGCCCGAGTTCGATATCTGGAACGCTCCAAGGCATCGAGAATCTGGTGAAGACGATCGAACCCGACATCGAAGTTTTCGCGGTCTAGACCCGGTCGAAACTGCAGACGAATGTCGATCCGTTCCGGCTTCCTGAACGCATGAGCGATTGGGTGACGGTAGCGCGAGAGGACGAACTCGCGTCCGGCGAATGGCGGGTCGTGGACGTGGACGGTACGCAAATTGCGGTGTTCAACCTCGACGGCCAGTTTTATGCGATCGCTGACGTCTGCACCCATGATGCCGGGCAGCTCACCGGCGGCACAGTCGAAGGCGACCAGATCGTCTGCCCGCGTCACGGTGCGCGGTTCTGCATCCGCACCGGCGCCGCCCTGTCCGGGCCAGCTTACGAGCCGACCGACACATTTCCCGTGCGCGTCGAGAATGGGGAGATCCAGGTACGCGACGATCGCTGGGATTGATTCCGGCACAGAACCCGCCCTGTAGCACGGCATGCATCCGTCACCACGCGGAGCTTCTAAGAAACGACCGTTCGATTTGAAAGACATAGTGTGTTGCATTGACCGGTTGAAACCGCAATCCACACCGGTCTGATGACACATTCATGGTCGACGGCAGCTTTCTGATCATAAAGCCGCCAGTCAAAAGCTCAAACTGACGGAGCGCAGCCTCGGCGACCTTTGCTTCCGAAAGCGGCACCTCTTTCAGGCAATGTGCGCACGGGACTTTCTTCCGGCCGGAATTTTCTTTCGTCTGTGACATGACGAATTCTCCAAATCGTGACAAGGACGCAGCATTGGCACATCTGTGCCAGTTTCCTCACTGTTCCCCCATCGCGGCCGGGAACGCCCTTGATTTTGAGTATCATTGGTGTTGCAAGGACGCTATTCCCCTTCTGCGCGTCCGTTCTTCGTTGGAGCGGAAAGAACGGGGCAGTTGATTGCAGGAATGAGTAAGCTTTTCAAACTCGATCTTTGTCATGCCCGTCATGCGACTGAATATCCTCTCCGATCTACATCTGAGCCTGGGTACATTGGACATACCCAAGAATGACGCCGATGTGGTAATCCTCGCGGGAGACATTGCTCGCCCGCGAGAGGCTGTCTCTTGGGCACAGGGCTTTACTAAGCCGGTGCTCTACGTTCTCGGGAACCACGAGTTCTACGACGGTAGTATTGCCGGCACCGCAAAGGAACTCAAACGGCTTTGTGTCGGGACCCACATCCACGTTCTCGATGACGAGGAGGTCATCATCGACGGTGTGCGCTTTCTGGGCAGCACGCTGTGGACGGATTTCATGCTGTTTGGTGAGGGCGAACAACAGGCGGAAGCGATGCAGGAAGCGCTGCGCTTCATGCACGATTTTAAAAAAATACGGATGCGCGAAAATTCGGAAGCGTTGTTCACCCCCGCCGAGTCCGCCATACGTTTTCGCGCTCACGCTGAATGGCTCAACAGGAAGCTCGCCGAACCTTACGCCGGCCCGACCGTGACGATTACCCACCACGCCCCATCGCGTAGGAGCGTTCATCCGAGATTTGCCGATTCACTACTGAATGCGTGCTTTGTCTCTGATGCCGAGCACCTCGCCGACGGGAGCCGGACACGTCTGTGGATACACGGGCACGTCCATGACAGCGTCGACTACGTCTTGAATGGAACGCGAGTAGTGTGCAATCCGCGCGGCTATGCGAAAGACGCGGTGAACGAGAATCGGCAGTTCGATGCGAATTTCCTGGTCGAAATCTAGCGTGGCCGCAAAGCCCCAATCAAACGGCGGGTTCTGGATCAGTTACCGGTCGTGCGCATCACCGGATTATTCGGTGACGCTATGCCCGGTTATGGCAGCCAAGCGGCCGAGAGCTGTCCACTGAATCCTGGGAAGTCCACGAACGGCCCTTCTAGCGCAACTATCGACACGACAATCGCGCTTACGTTGACCGGATAGCGACTCTTTCACAAACCACTACCTATGATTGGTCTGACGCTTGCGATCCAGATATTCTAGGCCCGACGTCCGCTTTCGGGAAAATCCTCAACCGTCCGCCGCTGTTTAGGTTTGTCCGATATCGGACAGCTGCGAGGGTTGTCTACGGACAGGTCCGATGTTGGGCAAACCTCAAGGGAGGAAACCGCGAAGCGATCCGGCGAGGTTCGCTAGGCGGACGGGCTATGGGGATTTGAGGAGCTGCGACGGCGCTGGCGGGAACGGTTGAGTTGATGCACAGGGGCGCGATGACGCGTTGGCGTTGACGGTAACGGGTGAGCTGCTGGTTGCGAGGCTGCAGAGGGTGGCCGCAATCGTTGGTTTGGCGAGACGAGGCAAAGCGGTCCCGCATCGACCGCAATCGATGAAGCAAGAACGGCTGATTTGGGTTTCGTGCTCATGGCGCAGCGCGAGCCCGGGGCGGCGCGCGGATGGGTTTTACGCGCGTCAGGATGTCGACGACGATCATGGCGGCGCCGCAGTGGCGGCAGACGAAGGTCGGTTGCGCGTGGCTGATGGGTTCTTCTGTGACTTTGTCGGTGACGGGCGGCGCGACGCGGGTCACGTGAAGCAGTTCGCGCACGCGAGTCAGGTTGGTCGTGCGCTCGCCATTGGCGATGAGGCCGTAGTAGCGGATACGGTGGAATCCGCCGGGCAGCACATGCAGTAAGAAGCGGCGCATGAACTCGTCGGCCGGCAGGGTCATGGTCTTGTGGCGGGTGCGGCCGGAGAGCCGGTAGTCCTTCCAGCGGAAGGTGACGCCGCGCTCGTCGAAGCGAATGAGACGGCGGTTGGAGATGGCGACGCGATGGGTGTAACGGGACAGGTAGGCAAGAACGGCCGCCGGACCGGCAAACGGCCGCTTGGCATAGACGACCCACTCGCAGATGCGCAGTGGCGCGAGCCACTCTGCAAAGGCTGCCGGATCGGCCAGATGCGTGTGTTCGCCAAAGAACTGCAGCCGCCCGGCTTGTTGAGCGCGGGATAGTTCCTCCATAAACCGTCTACGAAATAGCCTGGAGAGCACGCGCACCGACAGGAAGAAGCGGGGTCTGCAGGAGACCCAGCGACTCCCGTCGAGCGACACCCCGCCACCGGGCACGATGCCGTGGACATGCGGATGGTGGGTCAGAGCAGAACCCCAGGTATGCAGCACGAGCGTCACGCCGATCCGGGCACCGAGGTGCTTCGGATCGGCGGCGATCGTCTGCAGGGTCTCGGCGGCCACCGAGAACAGCAGGCCGTAGATCAGGTCCTTGTTGGTATAGGACAGGGCGCTGATCGGCGCCGGCAGGGTAAAGACGACGTGGTAATAGTCCAGCGGCAACAGTTCGGCCTGCCTCGCCTCGAGCCAGCGCTCGGCTGAGCGGGCCTGGCACTTCGGGCAGTGGCGGTTGCGGCAGGAGTTGTAGGAGATCTCGCCGTGCTCACAGGTGCCACAGCGCAAGACATGGCCTCCCAGGGCCGCGCTGCGGCACTGCTCGACGGCGGACATGACCTTGAGCTGACCGACGCTCAGGTGGCCGCAGTGGATCCGCCGGTAGGTCGGTCCGTGGGTCTGGAAGATGTCGGCGACTTCCAGTGCGCCGCGCGCCATGACACCCTACGACGGTCGCAGGTGCTCCAATGGGCTGACGACTTCCCTCAGGACCTCGGTGGCGACCTGGGCATAGAGAGCGGTGGTCTCGAGCTTCTTGTGGCCGAGCAGCACCTGGATGACGCGAATATCGACCTTCTGTTCGAGCAGGTGCGTCGCAAAGCTGTGTCTCAGGGTATGCATCGAGACGCGCCTGTCGATCTGGGCCGCGGCCGCGGCGGCGTGGATGGCGCGGTTGAGCTGGCGCGTGGTGAGCGGATCGACGGGGTTCTGACCGGGGAACAGCCAGCCGCCGGCGAGGATCCGGCCTTCGGCGTGGGCGTGCCTCCACCAGGCGCGCAGCTGCTCGAGCAGCACCGGAGAGAGCATGGCGTAGCGGTCCTTGGACCCTTTACCCTGTTCGATGCGCAGCACCATTCGCTGGCTGTCGATGTCACTGACCTTGAGCGCGACGACTTCGCTCGCGCGCAGTCCGGCGCCGTAGGCGAGCGAGAAGGCCGCCTGGTATTTGACGGAACCGGCTGCGGCAATCAGCCGCGCCGCCTCGGCGCGGCTGATCACGACCGGCAGTTTACGTTCGACGCGCACCGCCGACATGCGTGCCATCAGCTCCGCGCGCTTTAGCGTGGTCTCGAAGAAGAACTTTAAGCCGGTGAGCGTGGCGTTGATCGTGATCGCGGAGACGCCTTGGTCGACCAGGTGCAGCTGATAGCGGCGCAGATCCTCGTCGGAGGCAGAGTCGGGCGAGCGCGCCAAGAAACGCGCGAACTCGCGCACCGCGCGCACGTAACCGTTCTGGGTCTTCGGCGCCAGCTTGCGCATGCGCATGTCGTCGATCATGCGCTGCCGCAGCGGACTGATGGATTGAGTGGACTCGGTCATGGCTCTGCTCCTCGTCAGTGATGAGGCGGACTGCCTCAGCACTGAACATAAGAAACAGATCACTTCCCTTGCAACCTACCTCCGATCGTGGATCGGAGCTCCACTACCGCGCGAGCGGTTTAGTCCTTTGGCCGTCAGCAGCCCTCTATCGCCGACGGGTGCATAAGTTATGGACTACCGCGTGCCGACACTGCGCGCCCACCAAACGAGCTTTCGCGCACCGGATGCTCCCAGCAGGAGCCAAACTCCGATGACCAACTCGACGAGATAATGAAGAATCGCGGCATCCCACCCTTCTGGCCGAGACATTTGATTTCTCTGCGCGTAGAAGAGAACGTATGTGTTCTGCACGAGCGCCGGAATCACATTTGTCAGGACCCACAACCCTAGCAGGGAGCAGCCCACGGCGAACCACATGTCTGGAGACACATTTGTGGTGGGTGGCATCTCGTGCCCAGGAAGCAGCCTTAGAGCAACCGTACGCGGGAAGAACCACAAGAAGACGACAATAAGAATGATCAGAACCGCCGTAGCGACACCAATTGCTGTCATAGTTGCGTCGTCGAAGCGGCGCAGATCCCTATACAGATAGGGCATCCAACGCAGCACGTAGATCGCGAGCCAGATCGCGAAGAGGCGGACTGCGAGCGCGACAATTTGGATCGGAGACATGCATTAGCCCCTAGCGACAGCTAAGCGGCGTCCCACTATATCACCGGCACGGAGCAGCGTCGTACGTCTGCAAGGCCAGGCTCATTTGCCCACGAGAGGTGGAGGCATTACGATCTTCGTGGACCATTCCCGCCAACGGTTGGACATGGGGTCGAACGAGAAACTGTTGTCCGCTGCATTCCATCGGAACGATTGCTCCGTATAGGGATTCTGCCCTTCCGGCTCCATGGTCGTCAGGAATTCGGGGGCTTTGTCCAGCGGGACCGATGCGAGCCGAAGTTCGAGTTGTGCCCGTACCAAATTCGCATAGGCCGCGAGGTCGAACACTCGTGCGACGTATTCCGGGTAGGCGGGTATCACAATGCCCACGTTCATCCGACCCATCGGATTGTAGATCCATGTAACCCCCGGTTCGCCCATGGCCTTCGCTTCGCCCAGCACCTTATCCCGAAGACGTATAAATTCGGCGGGGGGATGGCTGCCCAGCGTCTGGAGCCCCGCGTAGAGCTGCGCAGATAGATTGAGTGTTGCATTCGGTTTGTAAAACAGCACGCCGTTGGTCAAATGATCGATCCATCCCGCGGTTTTGTCCTTCGCTACCTCATCGGGCAATGCGCTGATAAACCTAGCCTCCATCTCGAATTCCCTCTTGAACAGAGGCGCCATGTTGAGCTCAGCCTGACTGAGAGGCACCAGCATTTGACGCAATTCTGTCGCGTTCGCCCGAACATCAAAAGCCGGTGCGGCAATGAGTTCACTTAGTAGCTTGAAATCAGCTGCGAGTACACGCGCGGCGATCATTTCACTCAGTAAGTCGCCACGTCCGAGAATGCGTCGCCACATGGCCATATCAGCTTCAAGGTACCCAAGAGCGGCCGCAGCCTGCCCAGTTTGTGCGTCAAGAGCGCTGCGCATAAGGAGCAGGCGTCGTGGGCCGATCCATGCGCTGCTGGGCCAAGTAGAGAGGAGCATGTCTGGCAGGGACGTGTTGGCAAAGTCGGGTAACCTTTGCATTGCGAGGTAACGAGCGACCAGCTCAGCGTTAGCACCGATCATGGCTCGAATATCGCTGGCATGCTCCAATGCCTGTGGCAGACATGGTCCCTCGAGCGGTTCGGGTAGCACGTCCAGGTTTCCGACAAACTTCAGCTGGCCTTCTGCGGGCGCCGTGGAGTTTTGACCGAACCGCTTGAGCATGCGCTCATGTCCGGAAGGGTCGCTCGCCGCCGCGACGTTGTTCTCGCCGACGATACGGGCGCCTGTGGCAATCGGGTCGATTCCTGCTGGTGCGTCAAAACCGACCAGTGCGAGGTAGGCGTTTTGTCGATCGGGAACTGACGGCGGGTGGTATTCCGCCAGTGCCCTTGCTTCTGGAGTCAATTCCTGGTCGCGCGAATTGACGAGTAATACGATCAAAAGCACAGCGCCACCGACGATGGCTAACCATTTGATGATCACCAAAGGGATCCGGAACGTGCGGCGCAAGGTAGCTCTCGGTCGGAACCGATTGGAGGCGATGCAACACCCTACCACACCGGCAGAAGTTACTCCTTCGGGTGGACGGGTCTATCTGGCGTAGCCTATCCTGGTATTTGGCCGAAGGAACCGCGAATGGCTGCTATGGAGCTCGATGCGCTACGACTGCTGTTGGCCAATGCTGTTGAAAAACGCAACGTTTGGTCGAGGCGGTTTTGCCACGAGCGGTCAGTGGAAGCGAGTCGGTACTTGGCGGCCCCGTTTTCGCCAATTCAGGTTGCCATGCCTGTCACTTCTGGTTCTGCTGAGAACAACCACTTTGCCATTCGTCGCAAGTTCTGTGCGATCGCCGCTAGAAGAAACTCGTCGTGAGCACCATTCGGTCCACGCAGGCGCAGGCGATCGAGCCTCAGAATGCGCTTGAGGTGTGCGAAGAGCACCTCTACTTTCTTGCGATCCTTGCGTGATTGCTTGTAGGCATCGGTCTTAGCGATTTCACGGGCGACATCGCGTGCCTATTCATGGACGCTCCGAGCGATCTTCCGATTCGGGGTGTTCGGACAGCAAAGTGACTTCATTGGGCACTTGCTGCAAGCGGCTTGGTTGGCGTGATAGATGATGGTGTTGGCTTTGGTGATGCGCGTTCGCGGGCGTTTGAAGATCCGCCATTCGCTCCGCAGCGGCTGGCCCTGTGGGCAGCAGTATTCGTTGGCCTGTTCATCCCACTCGAAGTCGCCGCTGGATAGCGTTCCGTCGTCGCGTTGTGTCCTGTCCCAAAGCGGCACATGCGGCTCGATCCCTTTGTCGTTGACTATCCAGCCCAGCAGCTCGGCATTACCGTAGGCCATGTCGCCGATCAGCCGCTCTGGCTTCAGGGCAAACCGTTCCTCGACGCGCTCGATCATCGTCCGTGTCGCCTTGACTTCCGCCGTCCGCAACGTTGGCGTCGCTTCGACATCGACGATGATGCGCGCCTGCACATCGACCAGGTAATTGGTCGAGTAGGCGTAAAACGCCGGGCCGTCCACCGCCGTCCAACGCGCAGCAGGATCTGTCGGCGAGATCGACGCGGGAACGGTGACGGGTTCACCCTGCTCATCGAGTGCGGCCAGATACTCGCGTACGGCCCGTGTCGCCTGCCGCGGATCGCGCAGATCCTCCGTACCCTCGCGCGCCGTGCTGCGGCTGCGGTTGGCGTCGGCCTTGATCACGCTGGCATCGACGGCAAAACCTTCGCCACCGACCAGTCCCTCCTTCATGCACCGTGCGACCACACTCTCGAACACTTGCCGAAACGCATCGCTCTCACGGAAACGGCCGTGACGGTTCTTGGAGAAGGTCGAATGGTCCGGTACTGCGTCCTCAAGGCCAAGTCGACAGAACCAGCGATAGGCCAGATTGAGATGGACTTCTTCGCACAGTCGGCGCTCGGAACGAATGCCAAAGCTGTAACCGACGATCAGCATTCGCACCATCAACTCAGGATCGATCGACGGCCGCCCGGTATGGCTGTAGAACGGTATGAGGTGACGCCTCAGCTCGCTGAGGTCGAGGCAACGATCAATCCCTCGCAGCAGGTGATCCGTCGGAATGTGTTCATCAAGCTTGAATGAGTAGAACAACGGCTTCTGCCCGCCCGTTCGTTGCCCCATCATCGCCGTCACTCCCTCTCGAACGCGTTGCTTTCAGCATAGCCACCAGGCGCGCACTTTCAAGGAAGTATTTCAACAGTATTGGCCGAAAGCGCCAGTTCCCGCGCCTGGATTGAACGACCGGTGTCGCGACATTGCGGCCCTTGGTGGCGTCAAGTAGACCGACGGCGAGGGTCGTTCTCCGCCGTTTGGTGTGAGATCGCGCATCCCGACGATTACCCGGCTCAGACTATTTGTTGGTTTTGAGCGCCGCGAGCTCTTTCGGGGCCCGTTCGCGCGCATTGGTCACAATCAGCGGATCCCGACTGCGATCGCCCGCACCTCAAGCAACGGCTCCGTCCAGCGCTGCTCGAACGGCACTATTGAAGTCCTTCGAAAGCATGATGTCGATGACCCCGCTGGATTCGATATACGCTGAAATCGCCGCGGTTTGGAATCAATCAATCCAGGAAGGCGCCGATTCACTCGCACTTGTCATGCGCGTCAATCTGAGTAAAATTACTCATCCTATTGAGTAATTGGTCCAGCCGGTGGCCTTCCAGCGACCCTACGCCAAGTTGCTCGCCACACGTCTGGCCGAGCCGCGCTGCTTTCTCCAGGTGGCCGCGGGACCTCGGCAGGGATTCCGGTTGTCGTGGGTTCGAATCCCATCAGCCACCCCAATACACTGGTGTTTCCGCGAGTGCGGCTACTAACTTTGTAGAATAAAATCTCCAGCTTGTAGAATATTCCGGGCTAACACGTCGCCCTATCGACCTCGGGCTGCACGCTGGGCTGACCGTTAGCGTCCGAGTGAGTGTCCACAGCCTACTGACGCGGAAGCTCTAACGTCTACGGGAGGTACATCAATGAAAGCAGCTATCGCGTGGCCCATCGTCGCAATCGTGATGCTTGGCGGGATCGATGCGGCCCTCGCCGCCGACATCAAGGACGAGGTCAAGGTTGAGATCGAGAGTACGGAGGTGCATTCGGGGATGGAGCCGGGAATGTATGTCTGTGCGGCGGGACACCTTCACATCAAAGGCACCGTGCAGAACCTCGCCGGCGTACCCGTTGGCCCGGTCAAGGTCTCTGGGAAAGTGTTTGACGCAGACGGCAAGTTGCTCGGTGCCGCGACCGCCACTACGAAGGTATCGGTGCTCAACCCCAACGACACAGCCGAGATCAACCTTGAATTCCTGACGGTCACCGGACCGCTGATCAAACAGGTGAAGAACCAGGAGCTTAATGTTGTCGCGGTGGGGCCCAAGTCGTAGCGGCCGCTCCGTCTTGCGTGGATGCAGGATCGCCCGGACCCTTCACGTCGGTGTGGGGTATCGCAAAGCGCGTGCTGGCGGGGACTCGGAAGGTCCTCCCAAGAGTCGCAAATCGTTGAGTACCAACGCAGCTCTCTTGATGAGTATGCTGAGCGACAGTCGGTGCGTTCATGCGGGTTGTCTGTACGCGCAACGCGGCGCGCGCCGGGGGAGCTTTGCGTTTGCCCGGAGCCTTGTCGCGCTTCGATGAAGGGCTGCTAATCCATCCTCCTGCCTACTCGCCTGCGCCAGGCGAGCGGCCCGGTGCGCGGCGCTTGCGCACCTTTGTCTCCTTGATGTACGTATCGATCCGCTGCTCCAACACTGACAGCGTCACCCCGCCGTTTTCGAGTACCGCATCATGGAAGGCGCGCAGACTGAATTGCCGGCTCAACGCGACTTCCGTTCGTTTGCGCAGTTCGCCGATCTTAAGCTCTCCGACCTTGTAGGCAAGAGCTTGTCCTGGCCACGCGATATAGCGATCGACTTCCGTGCGGATCTCATGCGCCGACAACGCGGTATTCGCCGCCAGGAATCTCTGCGCACGTTCGCGCGTCCAGCCCATCGCGTGCACGCCGGTATCGACGACGAGGCGGCAGGCGCGCCACATCTCGTAGCTCAAACGACCGAAGCGTTGATACGGCGTGTGATAGACGCCCATTTCCTCTCCAAGCTTCTCGCTGTAAAGCGCCCAGCCTTCTCCGAACGCGTGCGGGAAAAAACTGAGACGGAATTTCGGGAGGTCGCGAAGCTCACGCGCGAGCGCGATCTGCAGATGATGCCCCGGGACCGCTTCGTGCAGCGTCAAGGACGGCAGCACGTAGAGCGGTCGCGTATTGAGGCCATAAGTGTTGACCCAATATTCGCCTGCAGTGCCGAATGGTCCCGCGTTGTAGCGCCCAGCGGTGTAGTTCGCCGCCAGGGCTTCCGGCACCGCGGTCACACGATAGGGCACGCGTGGCAGCTTGCCGAAATAGTCGGGCAGCTTTCCGTCGATCTCTTTCGCGATCCACGCCGCCTCGCGCAGCAATTCGGCCGCCGTTTTTGCATAGAACTGCGGATCGGTACGCAGGAAGGTGAGAAAGTCGTCGAAACTGCCGCCATATTTCACCTCACGAATGATCGCTTCCATCTCGCCCCGAATGCGCGCGACCTCTCCAACCCCGACCCTGTGGATCGAGTCCGGCATCGCATCGGGCAGCGTCGTAAAATGGCAGACGACGTCGGCATAATAGGCGCTGCCCTCGGGGAGATCGGATGCGCCGATCGTCGGCCGCGCGGCCGGACGATATTCGCTTTCAAAGAAGCGGCGGAAAGCCGCGTAAGCCGGCATCACTGCATCGGCGAGCGCGGCCTTGCCCGCCGCCGCTAGCCGCGCGTGCTGCGATTTCGGCACCGCGGCCGAGAATTTCGCGAACGGCCGCCACAGCGGCATCTTCTCCACGTCGTCGAATTGAACGCTTGCGATGACCTTCGACACACCTTCCAAGATTGCCGCTGGCAATGTAAAACCGTCGCGCATTCCAGCGCGCATATTGGCAATGTTTTCGAGGAAAAAGCGTGGGACGTCGTTCAGCCGAGCGACGAAGCGTTCATATTCCGCGACTGTCCGCGGATTGTTGAGTTCATCCATTAGGAGAACGTCAACATAGAAACCGCTGTCGCTATTCAGTGGCAAGCGCCACTCTTTGTGGCGTGCTAGCGTCACGCGTTGAGACAGCATGAACTCGAATAGGTCGTAGCTGACCTGGTCCTGCGCGCTAAGCTTGCTGCGTTCGATCGCGTGCAGGCGCCGCAAGAACTGCCTGTCGGCAGTTAACCGTCGCCGTTGTGCGGCAGGCGTGACTGATGGCAAGCGATCGTCGAACGTGTGGACACCTTCCGCGCTCGCGCTCAGCGGGTCTTCGCGCCAGAGAAAATTGCGCTCATCATCGAACAGCTTGGCAAGCAGCTTTCCCGGAGATTGCGCACCTGCCGGCGAAGTGGCAAGTGTCACGTAGCGCCCCAACACGATGAAGACTCAAGCGAACGTTCGCCGGCCCGATTGGAGCGGGTCCGCGCCCGAGTTGTGGTACTGCTTCCTAGATGGATAGCCACGTCAATTCACGCCCGGATTGGCGCCATCGGACGAAAGCGCGTGGTCAAGTATCGCCTTGGCGATCAGCGACCAATCACGCGATGCAACGAGCGCTCGGTCGGGGATCGGCCGCCCAACCAGCACCTCGTCCAATGCCTTTGCGGGATCCTGCGGGTCGAAAAAACGTATGAACGGCTCGCGTCTACGCGCGAACTCCGGCGTCAGGCTGGCAGCGATGGGCAGGCCCGCCGCCGCGTACTCGTAGAATTTCATGGGGCTGCGTCCGGCGTTGGCCGGATGAGCATTGAGCGGAATCAATCCGGCACTCGCATGCTGCAGGTAAGCCGGAAGGTCCGCGTACGGTCGGACTCCAAGCAGATGCACGTTCGCCAGTCGAGCTGCCGCGATTTCGGGGACGGCCGTTCCGGAGCCGATCAGCACGAACTCGACATCGGGCCGCGCCCGCGCGAGTTCGTGCAACAGGGCGACACCGAACCGGTTGTCGATCGCGCCCACGTAGACGGCGCGGCAGGACCTCAGGCGTGCATAATCCGCCGGCGGCGGCACCGGACGCGACATGTGCGCGAACTCCACGCCGTTCTCGAACAGCATTACGCTGCCCCGGCCGTGATCGCGCAACCGCTGGGCCACAGGCTCAGAAGTCGCGATCGCGCAGTCGACCCGCGCTACTAGCGCGCGCTCAATATCGTTGACGACGCTACGGTCGTGAATTTCGGCGAAGAGGTCGCAAGCCCGATAGAGGACGCGCCGCGGCGAGAGCACCCGGTCCAGGTTGTAGAACTGCGGATGGTCGATGACCAGCAAGTCGGGGGCCTGCAGGCCCGCCCGGCGCAGGGTCGAGGCCAGGCCGAGCGCGCAGCTCGGTAGCAAACGGCCCGAGTGACGATACAGGTGGGCACCCCACACCCATGGCAGCAATCCCAGCGGAACCCAGTCCATGAGCCCGGATTCCACCTCTCGCACACCTCCACGAGCGCTCCGATAACGCGCGCGAACGAGCGGGTCCGCCACGCGCACTGCATGCCAAGGTGTTATCGGGGGCGACAGATGCAACACCCGATGCCCTGCGCGTGCCCACGCCAACGCCAGCTGATGGCTGCCCACCATCCATGGCGCGCCGAAATGGCAATGGCCGGCGACGACGATGTTGATCTTGCCACAAGAGGCGGACACGTTGATTGGACGCTTGCCGGTGCTTCGAAAGCCAGCGCCGATTTATAATGGATAGACACCTTGATGATTGGAATAGGCCCGACCGGGCTCCGGATCCTAGTGCATGGGACTTGGGTCCTGGGGGCATGCCTTCCAGCGTCGCTACGCGCGACGGCTCGGCAAACGGTTGCTGTGGGATGTACGAGAAGGGCGACCGCTTCGAGCGCTGCTGCAGCTTTGCTAAGGAGTGGCATTGTATCAACAGATTGCTCGTAAGTGTTTGAATGTTTGGCATAGATACCGGTTGGTGATGCCGGTGGTCGCGGGTTCGAATCGCATCAGCCCTCGATTCAAAGGCTTGAAGGGGCGAAATCGGCAACTTCAGCTAGGAGCGCTCTAAGATCATTTCGCTGCGGGACCTTGGCGGATTCGCCGACGATTGCACTCTCGGTTTACGTCGCGTTGGTCTTATGTCCGGAGGGCTTCTTTCGGATCGCGTCCTTGCTCTTTGATGCCGGTAACCGCGCGATCGCACTCGCTTCGTGCCCTGCGGTTGATCGACGACCTCCCTTCAAAAACGAAAGACCGGAGACATTGCGTTGGGAGAAAAGAAACGACGTTTGGCGGCTGGGAGTGTCCGCAGCGAACGCCACGCGAGCAAGACCGCCCGGTTGCTTCACGACGCGGAGCAGGCCCACCGTGCCCATCGCTTCGAGGAGGCCCGGTCGCTGTTTCAGGAAATCCTTCAGACCGATCCGATGCAGCCTTACGCGTGGCGCGGGCTGGCCATGCTTGCGTGGCACGGCGGCGCGTTGGATACGGCGCTCCCGCTCCTGGCCAAGGCCGTGGAGCTGGCGCCCGACGTAGCCGTATTTCGCTGGCAATTCGGCTGTGCTCTCCAGGAAAAGCAGCGCTTCGCCGCGGCCGAAGAGCAATTCCAGGCCGCCTGCCGCCTGCGGCCCGATGCGGCTCAATATTGGGAGGACCTCGGCGTTGTGCAGCAAGCGCTTGGAGAGACAGCTCACGCCGCGCGGGCCTACCGTCGCGCCTATGACTTGCACCCCTCGCTGGCACGGCGGCTGAAGCAGGCAACGCTCGTCTCGCCGGTCCCCGCTTCCGGCGACGTGATTGTCGCGGAGCGCGAGCATTTTCACGCCGCCATGGATGCCCTGCTGGCGGAGCCGGCGCAGAGCGAGGCCGATCCGATGCGCATGGCGCTGTGGCCGAATTTCCACTTGGCCTATCACGGGCAATGCAATCGCGGCCTGCAAACAAAGGCGGCGGCGGTGTATCGCCACCTTTTTCCGTCGCTGGACTATGTCGCAGCGCATTGCCGTTCGCCGCGCAGGGTCGCGGGAAAGATTCGAGTAGGTCTGATCTCGCAGTTTTTCTATAACCACAGCATCGGCCGCACGAGCCGGGGATTGTTCGCGCAGTTGTCGCGCGAGAAGTTGGACGTTACTGCGATTTTCATCGCCCCTGCGGTCGACGATCAATTTTCCCGCTTTATTCGTCAGCACGCGCAGCGCAGTGTCGACGTGCCGCGGGACCTTCCTTCCGCCAGGAGGCTGATCGAGGCACAGGAGCTCGACGTGCTGTTCTACCAGGATATCGGTATGGATCCGTTCAGCTATTTCCTGGCCTTCTCTCGACTAGCCCCCGTCCAGTGCGTCTCGTTCGGACATCCAGACACGACGGGAATACCGACCATCGACTACTTCATTTCCAACGATCTGTACGAAATTGCAGGCGCGGAGGCGCATTACAGCGAACGCCTGTTCCTGCTCCGGAATCTCGGGAGTCTGGCCTATTACTATCGTAACGAACGAGCGGGGCCGCAAAAGGATCGAAGCTCTTTTGGCCTGTCTGACGAGGAGCATCTCTACGTCTGCCCGCAGAACCTGTTCAAATTCCATCCCGATATGGATGAACTGATCGCCGGCATCCTGCGCAGCGATGTCCGCGGCAAGCTCGTCTTGATCAACGGGCGGATCGAACACTGGACGGATCTGCTCAAGAGCCGGTGGGAGACAAGCGCGCCGGACATCATGGATCGGATCGTCTTTCTGCCGCGGATGGACAGCGAGGATTTCGTCAACCTCATCGCAGTGTCCGACGTGATGCTCGATACGTTGTATTTCAACGGCATGAATACCTCTCTGGACGCCTTTGCCGTCGGCACTCCGATCGTTACCTGGCCAGGGCCATTGCAGCGTGGCCGGCACACTCAGGCCATGTATCGGAAGATAGGTCTGACGGAATGCATCGTGGACGACGCGCAGGCCTATATCGATCTGGCGGTCCGGTTGGCCAGCGATGCCGGGCACCGGGCCTCGATGAAGAGCGAGATTCTGGAACGGAACGCGGCCTTATTCGAGGACATTCAGGTGGTGCGCGAATTCGAGCGTTTCTTTCAAGAGACGGCTTCCGGTGCTTGAGAAAACGATGTGCCGATCAAGCGTCGTGGACTAGTGGGGGTTTCCGCCTGACGCTGACGCGCTACGCCTCGACGCTGGGTCGATTGCTTTCGCACTTGTCTGCGATCGCTTCGGACCGGATGGTACCGGCACGTAGGCCGGGTTCGACGCTTCGGATATCAGCTGATGCCGTGAAGCGCCTCGATATCGCCATCGTCGCGTCGACCGGCCCACCGTGCAAAGACGTCGGCAACGGCCGGCGCGCTCTTCGCCGCTGCCAACGTCGTGCGAAAAGCAGAATTGGAGAACAACTCGGCGACCGCGCGCAGCAGCTGCAGGTGCCTTTCGGTCGCGCCTTCGGCAGGGACTAGGATGACGAAAAACTCCGACACCGGCATGCCGTCCGGGGCGCCGAACCGGATTGACGAACTGGTGCGCGCAAACATGGTCATCGGTTCGTCGATGCCTTCGACCCGCGCGTGGGGAATGGCAAGCCCGCTGCCGACACCGGTCGAAGCGGCCTGCTCACGGCGACACAGAGCACGAAAGATTGGCTCGACCTCGATTCGGCACGAGGCCTTGAGCGCCTTCGCGACTGCGGCAAGTAGTTCGGTCTTGCCGTGGACGTCGAGGTCGAGGGCAATCTCCCGCGGGCAAAGCCAATGTTCGACCGGAACCATGGACGTGTGATCGAGATTCAGGTTGACCGCCAGGCGGCAAACGTCGCCCTGATGTCCGGCGCGGCAGCGCACGTGCGCAGCCGATCGCGGAACGCCTTGTCGCAGAACATGTTCGCGGCCTGGGCAAGCAGCTCGAGGTGCGCATCGGTAGCGCTTTCCGGCACCAGCAGGACGAGCAGCGACGACACCGGCTTGCCGTCCGGAGCATCGAAGCATATCGCAAGTCGCGGGCGAACGAACGCTGCGATCGGGTGCGCAAGCCCCTTGAGTCTCGCGTGAGGAATGGCGAACCCCCTACCCAAAGCCGTGGAACCGATCACCTCCCGTTCGGCGAGTCCTGCGGCGACATCCCGCTCGCACAAGCCGTGGCGCGGCCCGATCAATGCTCCGATTCGAGCGAAAAGGTGTTCCCGCGTCGTGGCGTCGACGTCGAGCAGAATATCCTCGAGCGCCAGCAAGTCGGCGACGGAGTTCTCCTGCACTTCGGCCGCAACAGCGTACGGCAAGGTAGCGGGGTTTTCTCGGAGATCGGCGCGAGTTTCAAACATGGAGATGGCGGTGTGGCGGCGGGCGCACGGCCCTGCCGCTGGGGGCTAGAGCGCTTTCTGCGCGTGGCCGGCGACTTGCGTGCCGGCAATCTTCTTGCCGCAGGCTTTTGGTGTGGAGGATCTGGTTGGCGTTGGAGTCGGTTACGTTCACGCCGAAGGTCACGCCGGGCGCATCAGCAGGAACCGCCCGGACCTCGTCGAGCTTGAACGGATTGATAATCGCAGTTGCGAACTTCATTTCTTGCCTCCGATGAGGGCGCAGTCCGAGATCTGCCCGCCACGTGCTTCATTCGCAAGCGTAGCCAGGCGCGCGTAATTTCGACGTCAGTTTCGTGACGACGGCTGTAAACGACTTGTAATGAGCCGTGGCTGCTTACGGGTTCTTTACGCGGTCGGCGACCGAATTAACGCGCTCTTTGCTTGAAAGCGAATAGGCTGTCCCGACAGCGACAATTGCTCGTCGACCAAATTGCACAGGTCAGAGATAAGGACTCACGCCAATTCGGAGACTGGCGAATGTCGAATCAGAACATCTTGATTTTCGGAGCGGAGGCGCCCCCCCGCTATGGCCAGGATCCGATCGGCAAGCTAGGGTCCCGATACGGGCCGGACGACAGCCTGGGTTCCAGTCGGGTTCCTGCCGAAACGACGACAGCCAACCTGAAGGCGGTCATGCAACAGGTGAGCAGTCTAATTCTGGCTGCCAAGGCCGCTGTAGGCGAGCTTCGCATTGCACACGTGGATGTCGGTCTTGTGATTGCTGCCGACGGGTCGGTTGGCCTTATTGGTACCGCTGTCAGCTCGGGCGCAGAGCCAACATTGACGGTACGCCTGCAACTCTGACTGTGTAATCTGCCGTACGCTCGGTGGTTTGGCCATGAAAATCCTCGGACGCGCGCCGACCGTCGGAGGTCGCTTCCCGAGCGGCGGTCTGCAGTTCGAGGTCGTCGACATGGATCAGAACCGTATGGGCAAGCTCTTGGTCACGCGCCTCGACCACACAAACGGTCTGACCACCACCAATTGCGTGGCATGTTGTTCATTTATTCAATCGATGCATGTAGCGCCGCTTTGCCAACTGTCCACACTCCAGCGAGAGCTCGGCTACAATCCGTATGTTCGCCTCGGGACAACTCCGCCGTTGCGCAGGGCGTGATGAGTGTCATATGCGGGTTTCCTGACCGCATTCGGGCGTGACTTTCGAGGCAGAGTTACAGATTGTCGCAAACCATGCAGAGAGTTGGCCGCAACGATCCGTGTCCCTGCGGGAGCGGGCGCAGAGCCAAGCATTGTTGCCATCGACTCGAAGCGGATCGGCCGTCGGAGGCCAATGTCTACGTGGGGGCCTTGAAGGGCGACGCGAATGCCGTTGCGCGCTCCGCGGCGGACGCCGGTGCGCATTTCAATCAAGCGACTTCCCTTCTGGCGCAAGGCAAGGTGGATGCCGCGGTCGAGCGCCTGGGGCACGCACTGGCGCTGAGGCCGGAATATGCCGAAGCGCACTTGACGCTGGCGCAGGCTCTCTGGCAGCAAGGCAAGCTCGCCGCGGCCGCGGCAAGCCTGGAGAAGGGCTTGTCGCTCATGCCCTACCTTGCCGAAGCTCACAATAATCTGGGTCTGTTGTATGGCGCATTGGGCAAACACGAGGCGGCAGTCGAGAGCTTTAGGCAAGCGCTCGCGATCAAGCCGGATTTCGCATGGGCTTACTGCAATCTTGGCAACGCTCACGCCACCCGTGGCGAGCTGCCCGCAGCGATCGAAAGCTATCGAAAAGCACTCGCAATCGAACCGGATCATGTGGAGACGTGGGTTAACCTGGGGAACACACTGAATGCGCAGGACGATCTCGACGCGGCAATCGAGTGCTACCGGAAGGCGATCGCGATCAAACCCGACCATGCCGTAGCCTGGCTCAATATCTGCGCGCCGCTGCAGGCGCAGGGCAACCTGGATGCGGCGATTGACAGCTTTCGCAGGGCGATGGCGCTCAAGTCCGGCTTCGCCGAAGCGCACAGCGGGCTGCTGTTCCTATTGAACGTGCATCCAGCGTATTCGCCAGCCCAGCGCCTCGCCGAGGCGCGGCACTATGGCGCCGGACTGATGGCGCGCGCCAAGCCGTTCGACCGCTGGCTCGCCGGCCCCAACGTTCGCGCGCCAGCAGCGAAGCCGCTTCGCGTCGGCCTGGTTTCGGGAGACCTGCGAACGCACCCGGTCGGATTCTTTGTCGAGAGCATCCTTGCGCACCTCGATCCCTCGCGCGTCCGGCTGTTCGCGTACTCGACACTGCAGCGCGAAGACGAGACCACAGCGCGCCTCAAGCCTCTCTTCGCCGCCTGGAACAGCATCGCCGACCTGAGCGACGAAGCCGCTGCGACCAGGATTCACAGCGACGGGATTCACATCCTCATCGACCTTGCCGGGCACACCGCACACAATCGCCTGCCGGTATTTGCATGGAGGCCGGCTCCGTTGCAGGTGAGCTGGCTTGGCTACTTCGCTACCACCGGAGTGCCGACGATCGACTATTTGTTGGCAGACCGCGTATCGGTGCCGGAATCGCTGCGCGAGCAATTCACCGAAAGGATCTGGTATCTGCCCGATACGCGATTCTGCTTCACGCCGCCTGGCGACGAGGCGCGCCTGAAGCCGGCACCCTTGCCGGCGGTGCGCAGTGGCTACATCACGTTCGGTTGCTTCCAGAATCCGCTCAAGCTCAGTGATGCGGTATTGGAAGCGTGGGGGCACATACTCGCCGCGCTTCCCAGTGCGCGGCTGCGCCTGCTGAGCCGTCCAATGCGCTTCCCCGCTGCGCGGGAGCAACTGCGCGACCGGCTGCACCGTTGCGGCATCGCGCCCGATCGGGTGACGATGGTCGGCCATGTGCCCCGCGAGGATTACCTCGTGGCGCATGCCGACTTGGATATCATTCTCGATACGTTTCCGTTTCCTGGAGGGACGACCACGTGTGAAGCGCTGTGGATGGGCGTGCCCACCGTGACCCTGGCCGGTGATACGCTGATCTCCCGCCAGGGGGCGAGCCTGCTTACATCTGCCGGGCTCGACGACTGGATCGCCGTCGACGCGGCCGACTACGTTGCTCGAGCGCTGGCGCACGCGTCCGACGTCGATGGCTTGGCGCGGCTGCGCTCCGCGCTTCGGCAGAAACTGCTTGCGTCGCCGCTTCTCGATGCTTCCCGTTTCGCCCGCAATCTCGAGGCGGCGCTGGAAGCGATGTGGGAACAGTCAGCCCGCGACCGAAGCACGCTGCCATCGTTTCCGCAAACTCAATGACTTGAAGGTGCGAATCGACAACGCGCTCGGGCCCGGGCGGGGCCGAATCCGTCACAGCTTGCATGCCGCCGACCAAGCAGCGGGCACTCGTGTGCGACCCAATCCGGTTGCATGATCTAGACCGGGCAAGCAAGGAACTGGCACGAATTCTTGCCGCCGGCGGTTAGTTTTCCGGGTTAGCCCGCTGCCGATGGGTCGGCCCATGTGCCGCAGTCGATTGGCGCCGCAGCTGCAATGGCCGACCTCAGCGCATTCCCACCTTGGCGTGGGCGATGACATGAGCAGCTTCGCGCGGCGCCGAGCGCCAATATTGCTTCGGGGCATGGACCTGCGCCCCCAGTGTCGCCGCGGCGTGCCATGGCCAGCGCGGATTCCACAACATCGCGCGCGCAAGCGCCACCAAATCCGCATCCTGCGATCTCACGATCGCATCGGCTTGCTTGGCGTCGGTGATGAGCCCGACCGCCACCGTTGGCATCGACGTCGCCTTGCGGATGGCCCGGGCGAGCGGTACCTGGTAGCCGGGGCCAAGTGGTATCTTCTGCGCCGGCGATATTCCGCCGCTCGACACATCGATCCAGTCGCAGCCACCAGCCTGCAAGCGGCGCGCGAGCGCGACCGAATCATCGAGCGTCCATCCTCCATCGACCCAATCCGTGGCCGAAATGCGCACGCCGAGAGGCCTATCCTGTGGCCAGCGGTTGCGCACCGCGGCGAACACCTCCATCGGGAATCGAATCCGGTCGTCGAATGATCCGCCGTACGCATCGTTGCGCCGGTTCGACAGCGGCGAAAGGAATTCATGGAGCAGGTAACCGTGGGCCATGTGCAATTCGATGGCGTCCATGCCGAGCCGCAATGCGCGCGCAGTGGCTTCGACGAACTGACGCTTGATTTGTGCGAGGGTCGCCGAGTCGATCGCCTTCGGTGGCAGCTCGGTCTCGAGTTGGGCAATCGGCGACGGTGCCATGGGAATCCAGCCGCCACGATCGATCGGGATCAGCTGCCCGCCCTCCCACGGCAAATGCGACGATGCTTTCCGTCCGGCATGAGCAAGCTGGATCGCCACCGGTATCGAAGGTGCGTTGACGCGCGCGATCGCGAGACGTTCGCCAAGCGCCCGTTCGCATGCGTCGTCATAGAGGCCCAGGCAGCCATAGGTGATCCGGCCGATCGCCGATACCGCGGTGGCTTCGATGGTGAACATCCCCGCCCCGGATTGCAGGAGCTGTCCCCAGTGAATCGTGTGCCAGTCGGTCGCGCAGCCGTCGATTGCCGAGTATTGGCACATCGGCGACACGACAATGCGATTGGCAAGCGTCAGCTGCCGCAGCGAGAAGGCCGAGAACAGGGAGGTGGGCATCGTTCGGTTGGCCGGGTTCTATGGGATATTGCCGCGAGTGCGTAGCGCATACTATGGCAGAAAGCGGAGACAGCGCCCATTCGAACGCACGTGGCGTCTGTCGCGGCGGCCCGTCGCACCAAGCACAAAGCGCGCGGGATGACAGATGGTTGACCCGCGCGAGCGGAGCCTCAATACTCAACCTCACGCCCGAAATGGCAATCAATGGTGGCGACCTGACCGGCCTTAAGCGGTGCCGGTCCTGGAGGGATTCAGCAATGCCCACGAGACTCGAACCGGTGCGCCCGATCGAACTGGCCGACATACGCGAAGCGCGCAAACGAATTGCTGCGACCGTCCTGCGCACACCGTTGTTGCGACTCGAGCTCGGGCCTGGCTACCCCGACATCCGACTCAAGCTGGAGAATTTGCAGCCGATCAACGCCTACAAGTTGCGGGGTGCCGCCAACGCGGTCGCGCTGCTATCGGAGCCCGAGCGCAAGCAGGGCGTGTGGACGATCAGCGCAGGCAATGCCGGACAAGGAGTGGCCTACGCGGCGAGGCGGGCCGGCGTGCCATGCACTGTCGTAGTGATCGAGACGGCGCCGGAATCGAAGATCGAGCGGATGCGAGCACTTGGCGCAAAGCTCATACCCGTGCCGTACGAAGTGGCCTGGAAGGCCCTCGAAGAGCGTTCGTTTTCCGGAGCGGAGGGGACGTTCGTGCATCCTTTCGACAACTACAATTTCATCGCCGGTCATGCGACGATGGGCTTGGAGATTCTCGAAGACGCGCCCGAGGCGGTGGCAGTGATCGCCAGCATCGGCGGCGGCGGCTTGATCACCGGTGTTGGCAGTGCGCTCAAGGCGCTTAAGCCGGAGATCGAGGTTTGGGGCGTGGAACCGGAGACGGCCGCCCCGGCTGCGCTTTCGTTCGCCAAGGGAAGTCCGCAGGTATTCGAAGACTGGAAGCCCTCGTTCGTGGATGGCGCCGGCGGCCAGAGCCTCTTTTCGCGCATGTGGGAGCGGATGAGGCCGGTGGTGGACGGCTATATCGTGGTCAGCCTGGATGAGACGAAAAAGGCCATGCGGCTGCTGGCGGAAAGAGCACGCGTCATCGCCGAAGGAGCCGGCGCACTGGCGCTGGCAGCCGCATTGACCGGAAAGGCCGGCCAAGGGCCGATCGTCGCGATCGTCTCGGGCGGAAATGTCGATCTGAAGAAGTTCTGCGCCCTTATCGAGTCGTGAACCCGTTGCGGTGATCCGCCCGCCGCGGGCTCAGGCGTCACCCGGGCGTAACACGGCAAGGCGACTCAACGGCCACAGTGCGATCCAGGAATACGCCATGGCTGCGTGCCCCTGCCTGCGCAGCACGTGCTGCTGGGCTTGCTGCGGATAGCGCACGCCGGCGACGCGTTCGATGATGCGGCCCAGGATGTAGCAGCCGGAGTTGGAATACGCCTCATCCTGTCCCGGTACATCCGCTCGTGGCGGCGCGGGCAAGGCATGGGCAATTGGCTGGCTTGCATTGAGGCCGGGATTGGTTGACCCGTATTGTCGAACGCCAAATACTTCAGGATCCATGACTCGAAACCGGCTCGGCTGCTACGTGCGCTGCCTTCGTGCCGGGCCGCCGGGCCATATCCTTCCGGCAAACGACGCAGTCGCCTCGACGAGGGGTCAATGAGCGAGTCCAGGAATCTCGCGGCAACCAAACTTATTCGGGGCGTCGGCATCCGGCAGATTCGCATCACCTGCGGCCTGATCCTCTTTTCCTATCTGCTGTCGCATTTCGCCAATCACGCACTCGGCAATATTTCCTATGCTGCGATGGTTGCCGGACTGGACTATCACATGACGTTCTGGCGCAACCCGATCGTGGCGGCTGTGTTCTATACCGCGGCGATCACCCACTGGTCGCTCGGGTTGTGGGCGCTCTATGAGCGCCGGCAGTTCCGGTACAAGGCTCCCGAGATCACTCAGCTCGTGCTTGGGCTTTCGATCCCGTTCCTGCTCGTCACGCACTTCGTCGGCGTGCGGCTACAGCCGGCGTTGTTCGGCCGCGACCTGTATTACGCCCAGGTGCTCATCGGCTATTGGGTCAACCGGCCGTACATGGAGTGGGTGCAGTTCGCGCTGCTGCTCGTCGCCTGGGTTCATGGCTGCATCGGGCTCTATTTCTGGCTTCGCCTGAAGCGCTTCTTCGCGCACGTCGGTCCGTACCTGCTGGTTGCGGCGACGTTGATCCCCACGCTGGCGCTGCTCGGCCTAGTCCAGGGCGGGCGCGAGGTCATCCAACTCAGCCACGATCCGGAATGGAACGCGGCCAATCTCGGGCCGGCATTTCTGGCAACGACGTCGCAGCAAGCCACCCTCGATGCGATCATCTTCTGGTTCCCGATCGTCTACGCGACAGTATTGGGCCTGATCCTCGCAGCGCGTGGCGTTCGCACTGCGCGCGCGCGACGCGGCGGCATAATTACCCTGTGTTATCCGAACGGCGTGACGGTGCGCGTGCCAAAGGGCTTCAGCGTTCTCGAGGCGAGCCTGCAAAACAATCTGCCTCACGCGAGTGTGTGCGGCGGCAAAGCACGATGCTCCACTTGCCGCATTCGGGTCATTGGCGATTTGACCCGACTGCCCAAGCCGTCGCGCCGGGAGGCATTCGTGCTTGACCGTGTTGGCGCCGGCGCCGACCCGGCAGTTCGACTCGCGTGCCAGTTGCGCCCCAATCATGACATCGCCTTCTTTCTCGTATTTCCGCCGCAGATGAGCGCCGCGGGCGCGCGACGGTCCGCGGGCATCCGGATTGGCGAAGAGCGTTACATCGTCAGCATGTTCGTCGATATGCGCCGCTCCACAACGCTGGCGGAGAAGCGTCTTCCCTTCGATACGGTATTCATCATGAACCGGTTTCTTGCCGCTGTTTCAAGTGCGATCGAGGCTGCGGGCGGCCGGCCGAACCAGTTCGTCGGGGATGGCATTCTGGCGCTGTTCGGACTCGACAAGGACCCGGCAACCGCCTGCCGGCAGGCGATCAATGCCGTCGCAAGAATCGCCGTCAACGTCGAACAGCTGAACCACGATCTGGCCCACGATCTGCGGGAATCGATTCAATACGGCATCGGCATCAACGGCGGCGAGGTCGTCATTGGCGACATCGGCTATCGCGAGCATATCGTGTTCACCGCGCTGGGCGATCCGGTCAATGTCGCCGCGCGGCTGCAGGACATGACCAAGGGGCTCGGATGCGAGGTGCTCATCTCCGAGGATGTCTGCCGTGCTGCCGGGATCTCTGCCGACGTCTTGTCAACGCGTGATGTGACCATCCGCGGCCGCGACGGGTCCATTAAGGTTCGCCTTGCGGCTCGAGCGGGCCTGCTGTCTGCAGCCCTCGTCTAGCCGTGCGCTGCCGCCAGCCGATTGCCCTGCTGCTCACTGGGTGCGCGCTTCTCGCGGCACCGCAGCCGCTCTCGCCGTTACGGGGACCGGCCACTTCCGCTCGACCGAACGAACGCAGTCGCCAGCGTGACGGCCAGTTGAGGAGCGGCAGTGCAGCGCCGGCGCTGATGCTTTGTCGGAGCGCGATCCTTCGGTATGCGCACGCAACCTGCAACGTCTCCGTTGTAATGACCTCTCCGCGGTGCGGTATACTAATCCCGGCAAGTGAATAGATGGCCGAATGATCGGGGACCCCGGCGGAAATCCCGGTGGACGTATGCCGATACCGGGAAGGATGAACCCGCTCCATGCATCGCTCGGTTAACCGCGCACAGATGTTCGCGCTTTCGGGCCGCGGGCGGGCTTTTATGCGGAGAATGCCGAGTTGGAGCCCGGGCAATTACCAACGTTAGTGCTGCGCCTCCCTCTGCAATTGCCCATACCCCCGGAGAGGTTCGAATCCGGGCGGTGCGTTCATCGCTTCTCGCGGTGGACGGTTGCACCGGCTAACGCCGGGCCCGGCAGCCGTCGTTCCGAACGGCATTGCCGCAAAATTGCCCCCGGTACGCGCGCGCGCTCATGACTCCGCCCGTTCCCGTGACCCCGACGAAAGCATTGCCGGTCGGCACGGTAACCTTTCTTTTTACCGATATAGTGGGTAGCACGAGCTTGTGGGAAGCGCAGGGCGAAGCGATGCGAGTCTCCCTGGCGCGGCATGATGCGCTGTTGCGGCGATGCATCGAGCAGCACGGCGGATACGTCGTCAAGACGACAGGTGATGGCTTTCATGCGGCATTTGCCAACCCTTCCGATGCGATCGAAGCGGCCATCGCAGGGCAGAAGGCGCTGCATGCGGAACCTTGGTCGGACGCGGCCGCCATTCGCGTCCGCATGGCCTTGCACACCGGTGCCGCGGAACTGCGGGACGGCGATTACTATGGGCCGACTGTCAATCGGGCAGCCCGCCTGGCGGCGCTTGGTCACGGCGGGCAGACGCTTCTGTCGGAAATCACACGCGACCTGTGCCGCGATCAGGCGCCTCCGGGGATGACATTCAAGCTGCTCGGCGAACACAGCCTGAAGGGCCTGTCGCGCCGCGAGGCCGTCTACGAGGTATGCCATCCCAGCCTGCCGCAAGCCTTTCCACCTTTGCAGACGCTCCTCTCGCCGATCGATGAAAACACACCCTCCATCGCGGTGCTGCCGTTTACGGACCTTAGCCCGGAGAGGGATCAGGAGTACTTCGCGGACGGCCTAGCCGAGGAGCTGTTAAGCCTGCTGTCGAGGATTCACGGCTTGCGCGTGGCCTCACGAACGTCGGCATTCAGCCTTAAGGGAACCAAGCTCGACCTGCCGACGGTTGCGCAGAAGCTCAGTGTGGCCACGATCCTCGAGGGCAGCGTACGCAAGGCGGGTAAGCGCGTACGGGTGGGAGCGCATCTCATTCAGGCGGCGACTGACTCGCACCTTTGGTCTCAATCCTATGACCGCGAACTGGACGACATCTTTTCGGTTCAGGATGAGATCGCACAGGCAGTGGTGAAAGAACTGCGCACGACGCTACTCGGCGCAGCGCAGGATGCATCGACAACCGAGCAGGTGAAGGCCGAGGTACACGCGGCGGGAATGGGGCGCGGGAAAGACGCCGATGCCTATGAACTCTATCTTCAGGGGCGATTTTACGTCGATCGGTTCACGCCTGACGACGCGGCGAAGGGGATCGAGTACTACCGGCAGGCGATCGCCATCGATCCCGACTTTGCGCTCGCGTGGGCGTGGCTGGCGCGGGCGTACGCGGACCAGGCTGCCTATGCCTGGGAACCGGCAGCGGCAGCCTTTGAGCGCGCTCGAGATGCGGCGGAGCAGTCGTTGCAGCTCAATCCGGACCTGGCGGAGGGACACGCGGTACTGGGTCTTTGCCGATTGGCCAATGACTGGAACTGGCGCGGAGCGGAAGCTTCGTTTCGACGGGCATTGGAGCTGGCACCCGGGAATGCCCTGGTACTTCGCCACGCCGCAATCCTCGCCGCATGTCTGGGTCGCAACGACGAGTCCATCGCGCTGGTACAGCGTGCGGTCACGCTCGACCCGCTGAGCGTGCCCGCGCAGCGTCTTCTCGGCCAGCGGTGCCTGTACGCGGGGCTGCTCAGCGACGCAAACGAGGCACTGCAAAAGACGCTTGAGCTTAACCCGCACGGGGGCTTTACCCACTACTGGCTGGGCATGAACCATCTTGCCAACGGCAGGCGCGACGAAGCGTTGGCGGCATTCAAGCGTGAGGTCAACGAAGTCTTCTCCTTGCTCGGGCTCGCCGTGGGCGAACATGCCCTTGGCCGCCGACCAGGGGCCGAAGCCGCGCTGGGCGGACTCATCGCCAAGCACGCCGACGGCGCAGCCTTCCAGATTGCGGGTGCCCATGCGTTCATGGGCGATGCCGACAAGGCGTTCGCCTGGTTGGGGCGAGCCAAGGCGCAGCGCGATCCCGGCCTGGTCGAGGTGAAAGCGGAGATACTCTTGCATAACCTGCACGATGATCCTCGCTGGCGGCCATTCCTGCGCGGAATGGGACTCGAGGAATAATCGTCGATCGCGGCTCGGCATCGATTTGCATACGGCAAGACCACATGAGGGTGACATCCATGCGAAGAATGGCCGCGAGACGAACGGGCGGCAAGTCCAGAAGGACACACATTCCCACGATTGCGTGCTTCAACAGGGCGACGGTCCCGCTCGGAGTTGACTTCGATGCCTTGATCGCGGCGATGCAGGTGTTCGTCGACGAGCACGTTGCGCCCGTGTGGGGTACGCGAGCGAAATTGGTCCGGTCCAAGGGCTTCGTTCCGGGCAAATGGGCGATGGTTTTTCTCGACGATGCCGATCATGCGCACTCGCTCGCCTATCACGATCTCACGCCCGATGGATTTCCGCAGGCCAAGGTCTTCGTCAAGACGACGCTCAGGAACAAGAAGCTGGTAAGTGTTTCCGCCTCTCACGAACTGGTGGAGATGCTGGTGGATCCGTCGATCAACATGGTTACGATGCGGCCGGGCTCGAAGCTCGTCTACGGCTACGAGAGCGCCGATCCGGTTGAAGAACTGACCTTCAGGGTCGACCGGATCCCCATGACCAACTTTGTCTACCCCGCGTATTTCGAAGCCTTCCACAAGCCGGGCTCGGTGCGGTTCGACCATCTCGACAAGATCAACAAGCCCTTCGAGATTCATCCCGGGGGCTACCTCGGCGTGTACAAGAACGGCAAGTGGACGCAAATCTTCGGTTCGGCGGCAAAGAAGAAGCGTTTCGCGCGCGAAGACCGTCGCGGTCGCCGGAGCGAACGGCGGGCCTCGAGGAAACGGGGTCGAAATTCGGGCCAGCGCAGAGCGTGAAGCGACGACAAGCGGCAACCGGGTGGCCGCGGTGCTTCCAGTAACGCCGTTGGCTCGCAGGCCCGGTCAATAGATCTTGGTAAAGTCTCCGTGGCGACCGAGACCATTCTTGAATCGCATGGCGCCTGCGGCGCCGTCCTTGACCAGCGCTTCGCGGCCGTTATACCACTCCTGTATCAGCGCATCGCGCACCCGGAGGCCCTGGCTCCTGATCGCTGAGCGACGGTCCGCCCGGACGCATACGGGGGGAAAGCCCGCAATGTCCTGGGCCAATTGCTCTGCCTTGGTGCGTACCTGGCCATTCGGCACCAGATACTCGCACAGGCCAATGCGAAAGCATTCTTCGGCCGGGACCTTGCGCCCGGTCAGAATGATCTCGAGGGCCCTGCCCTGGCCGACGAGGCGCGGCAGGCGCACCGTTCCACCATCGATCAGGGGTACGCCCCAGCGCCGACAGTAAACCCCAAAATACGCATCTTCCTGCATCACCCTGAAATCACACCACAGCGCAAGCTCCATCCCGCCGGCCACGGCAGGACCGGCCACGGCGGCAATGACCGGTTTATCGAGTTCGAGCCGCGATGGTCCCAAGGGGCCTCGGGGAATCTCGCCGCCATTGCCGCGAGGCGCCGCCGGAGGAATATCGAGTTCGCCAAGCGGATAAGCCTGATTGAGCGTGCTCACGTATTTCAAGTCCCAGCCGGCACAGAACGCGCCCCCTTCTCCATACAACACGGCGACGCGCGCCGACTCATCCGCATCGAATTCAAGAAATGCCCGCGTCAGTGCATCAGCGCTCTCGGGATCCATGGCGTTGCGGGCTTCGGGACGATCGTGAATGACGGTCCAGACAGCTCCGCTCTTCTCGATTCTGACAGTCATTGCTTGTCTCTCCTTTGGGTTGCAACGCCGGCCGGTCCGTCGACATTGCGCCGGAGCCAAGACGGCGCCAGGCGCGCGGTCTGCCGCATAGGCGCCGGCAATTGCAGGCGTCTCCGTAATCCGGCTTAAAGCGTCTTCATCCTAGATCGGACGAGAGCGGAAAGGAATTGCGGCGGCCCTGATCGATGTTTCCCGGGGCAGCGACTGATCAGGCGCCGCCGGGACGGGCATGGCCGACCGCAAGCCCAAGCCGTCGCGCTCGCGCGCTAGCTGCCCGCGGCGGCAATCCCGGGCGGTGGTCCTTGCGGTGCAAACCAGGGAGTTCGACGAGGCGAGCCGGGACTGCCGAATCGAGCCAGCGCTGCCAGGGGGCCATGCGGCGGGCGCGACGGCCCGCGGACAGATCGAACGCTCCCGGCCGATCTTAGCGCTTGACCGCCACGGCCGTGCTCACGCCGCCGCAACTCCCCGTGGCGTTCTTGACCCGCCCGGCAAGGGCCTCCGCGTCGCCCGACCGGCCCTCTCTCTGCGCGACCAATGCGGCTCCGCACAGTGTGTCCGGATCGTCGGGGCGCAATGCCAGCGCGCGATCAAAAGCCACTTTGGCTTCGGGCAAGCGCTCCAGCGACAAGTTGACTTGTGCGAGGGTGCTCCAGAGCAAGGCGTCTTGCGGCGACAGCTCGACCGCCTTGGCGGCGGCATGGAAGGCGTCGTCGAGTTGCCGCATCTTGGCATAGCCGACGCTCAGTTCGTGCCACGCCGAGGCATTGTTCGGCTCCTCTCGCGCCCAATCGGACGCGTAGAGCACGAGAACGTTCCAGTTGCCGGCCTGCTTCAGTTCCTGCACCCGGGCTGCGAAATCGGGACGCAGATCGGCCCGGGCTGCTCCTCCGGCCAGGGCATGGCCGGCGCCTGCGGGCGATGGCGCAGCGGGTCGATTGGAAGCCGGCACGGCAGCGGATACCGCGGGCTGTTGGACTGATTCACTTCCCCGCGGTGAGGTAATCAGCCACACGACGGCGACGACGGCTGCTAGCGAGGCCACGCCCGCGGCCGAATACATGAGCTGCGGGTGCATGCGCCGGGAACGTGCACCGGCTTCCCCGTCCGAATCGGTCTCGGGCGCCCACTCGCCGATCGGCCCGGCCGCCGACCGTGCCGGGCCGGTTCCGCGTGCCAGTCGGGGCGAGGGTTCGCTCTGTTTCTGCTGCAGCTGGAGTGCCGTCGCGCGGGCCCGCAAATAGGCTGCAATCACCAGCGAAGCATCGTTGCCGCCTTGATCCGCCGCCCGGCGCCAGAGGGCTTGGTCGACCTCCCCCTCCTGGTACTCCTTGGCCGCCCGGGCCAGGAACTCATCCGCGGTCCTTATCCGAAGGTCGCGTTTGGCTTTCTCTTCGGACGAGGATTCGTCGCTTGCCGGACGCGCAGCGTCACCTGCAGGTGACGAGGATTCGATAGGCGCAAGCGACAACGGTTGCCGGAAAGGCGATTTGCCGTCCATTCGCCTCACAATGCAAGCAGCATGCCAGTCAACTTGAGGCGAACGAGCCGTTGACTACAAACGGCTTTCGAGCCGGGTCCGGGTCCTGGACGCCGAGAGCCGGCACCGGGTCACTGGCAAACCGTGCCCGGAGCGACGAGCACCTCACGGGTGATTGCCTTGGTCTGAGTCACGCCATTGACCGTGTAAGCGAATGTTCCCGTGTTGCCGTCGGTGAAGGTGAAGGTTGCGGTGCCCACCGCGCTAGCCGTCACAGCGGCGGGTCGGAACGGGACCGAGTTGAAGGCCGGGCCGGTCGTTCGATACAGGATACCGCTGTAGGTCCCCGGAGCGGTCTGGGGCGCCGTGACCGAGAGCCATAGGGGCGTTTGATCGAGGTCGTAGGTGAACCACGTTGCGAAGATCGTCTGTCCCTGGTGCGTGAGATTGACGCCCCATCCGGATTCGGAACCCGCGGGCGCTGCCCACCACAGATCCTGATAATTGTAGGCGAGCGTGAGGTCGGTCTGAATGCCAAAGGTGCAGGTTGGCAACTGCCCGAATACTTCGCGCGTGATGGTCTTGGTTTGCGAAGTGCCGTTGACCGTGTAGGCGAACATCCCGTCATTGGCATCGGTGAAGGTGAGCGTTCCGGTGCCCACTGCGGTGCCATGCACGAGCGCCGGATTGAACGGCACCGAATCGAATGGCGGCCCGGTCTGCTGAAACAGAGTGCCCGAATAGCTTCCGGTCGAGCTTACCTGCGCCGTCATGCTCAGCCACCACGCCTTGCCGGTCTGGTCGTAAGTAAACCAGGTCGCGAAGATCGTGCCGCTTTCATGCGTGATGTTGAGGCCCCAGCCGGACTCCGATCCGGCCGGGGCATTCCACCACAGACCTTCGTGGTTCGCCGGACCCGCCGCGATCACCTGTACGCTCCTCGCCTGGGACGCGCTGCCGAAGGGAACGCCGTTTGGCATGTTCATCTGCCACTGGAAATTGTAAGTGCCAACTGCAGAGGGCACGACGATGTAGAACACGAAAGTCACGTCGGCATTGGGTGCCACGGCTGCCGGCAGCGGAACCGAGGTGACACCCCAGATCGAGTTGCCCGCGGGCCCTGCAGGCCTCAGGCTGTATCCGTCGCTCACCTGCCACGTCGTCATTGTCGTATTCATGAACGTCTCGGTGACCAGGATGGTGGCGCCCGCCGGCACCGTCGCGGGAACCTGCTGCGAAACGAATTGCGTCGCGGGCGCTACCACAACTCCCGGATCGGGAGTTTCTTGACCGAAGGTCCCGTGCGTTTGCGACAGCATGCGAAACACGAACGGCGCTGTCGCCGCGAAGCGGCAGGCCAGCGGCTTGACCACAAAATTGAACGTGACCTGCTGATTTGGAGCAATGTCATAGGGTATGAGAACGCGGTTGCCGCTGTACATCCCGTACGGGTTGTTTTGAATGCACCAGTAATAATTGTCCTGCGGATCCTGTGTCGAGAGGAACACGTCACCACGGATCCAGGTTGCGGTGCCGGTGTTCTGCATCGTTACCGACGCCGACGCCGGAGTGAAAGGCTCGATCTGGGACGGCACCGTTTCCGATATGTAAGCCGCGTCATAAGCCGGCTGCGCTTGCACCGCGCTGCTCGCAACGCCTGCCCCGAGGGCGGCGATTGCCAAGACGAGCCGCAGCCGGATCGCCGCATGGCAGCTCCGGGAATTGCCTGCTACAACGATGCGCTCGCCTGCCGCGGTCACGCCTAGGGAGTCCGTCAGGTTCCGAGTCCCATTATATTCAGGCCGCCGATCGACGGGGGCCGGCGCGCCCTGCGATCGCGCCCTGCCTGGATGGAGACTGACGGCGGTTCCAGGCTCCTGCGACCCCGTCGTTGCCTGCCGCTTGGGGTGATACCCCGCACGATCCGGGGGCCGCTGCGGGCGCGGCGCAAGGGTGTTTGCCGTGCATTGCCCCACCGGAGTTCTTACACTATAGTGGCGCGTCTGCGGCTGGGCCGTGGTGCCAGTGGAGGCAAGGGCACTGCTGCACGGTGTTGCGCGTCCGGTGCAAAACGGGCTGGCGTCGGCAGGATACCGCCGTCGTCGTGCAGTGCAGTGTGGCGACCCTTTCTGGGGCGTTGGCAAAAGGGCGGAACCGGAACGAAGCGCAGGGCTGGCACAATAATCCGCAGGCATTTCGACAAGGGCAAGACCGGGTGCGTCGATCGCGTGACGACCTCGCCGGACCGGAATCGAACCTAATGGAGGAGTGACGATGGCGAATCAGAGTGTTCCCCGGAAGCTGAGTCGGCGCACGGTCATCAAGGCTGCCGCGGCGGCCGGCGCTTTGCAACTCACGGGGCCCTTCATCATCAAGGCCCGTGCCGACGAGCCGGTCAAGATCGGCCTCGACAACCCGCTGACCGGAACCTATGCGGCGGTGGGCAAGAACGAGCTGATCGGCTGTCAGCTCGCCCTCGAACAGATCAACGCCAAGGGCGGGATCCTCGGACGCCACGTGGAGCTGCTGGTCGAGGACTCGACCAGCGGCGACGCCGGGACGGCGGTCCAGAAGGCGCGCAAGCTGATCGAACGTGACAACGTGAATTTCCTGCTCGGCAACGTCAACTCCGCTCTGGCGCTGGCGATGGCGGACGTCAGCAGCGAGAAGGGTATATTGCATATCGTGCCGGGTGGCCACACGGACGCGGTGACCGGCGCCACATGTCACTGGAACGTGTTCCGCGTCTGCAACACGACGCAGATGGAAGCCAATGCGGTCACGCCGTCGCTGATCAAGAATGCGGGCAAGAAGTGGTACTTCATCACGCCCGATTATGCGTTCGGCCACACGCTGCAGGCAGGTCTCGAGAAGGCGGGCGCGAAGTTTGGCTACACCAAGGTCGGCGGCGACCTGACCCCGCTCGGTACCACCGATTTCTCTTCCTACCTCATCAAGGCGCAGGCAGCGAACCCCGACGTCATCATCTTCCTGACGCAGGGCGACGACATGATCAACGCCTTGAAGCAGGCCGTCCAATTCGGCCTCGACAAGCGCTTTCATCTCGCCGGCGGCCAGCAGGAGCTCGAGGCGCTGGAAGGCTTGCCGCCCGACGCCCGAATCGGAACCTGGGTGTTCGAGTGGTACTGGAACCAACCCAACGTACCGCACGTCAAGGAGTTCGTCGACGCGATCATGAAGAAGACCGGCAGGGTTCCGACCGCGCGCACCTGGTTCGGATTTGCTTCGACCTGGAGCTGTGCGCTGGCCGCCAACTCGGCCAAGTCGCTTGAGGCGGTGAAAATGGCCAAGGCGCTGTCGGGAATGAAGCTGCCACCGGAGGTGTCGCTGATGCCGGACCAGGCGTTCTATCGCGTCGGGCAGAATCAGCTCATTCCGAACCTGTTCGTCGGCCACGCGCAGGCGCAGGGCAGTGCGCCCGACGATCTGTTCAAGGTCACCGAGGTGGTCAAGGGCATCGACGCCGCCGGAACGCTCGAGGAGACCGGCTGCAAGATGACTTGGCCGGCATGACTCGCTAGTCTTGCGGACGCGGCGCTCGCGCCGCGTCCGCATTGCACCCTTACCTCACCCCCGCAACCCAACCTTGTGCAGCATCGCGTGTCCGCCGCATTCCGCCAGCGCTTGGATGCCCTTTGGACGAATGCGGCGGCGCCTGCATTGCTGACGCCTTGCCTGCCGGAAGCGAAGTCCTGATGACGCAACTTCTTCTGTTCAATATCTTCAACGGGCTCATTGTCGGCGCGTTCTACGCGTTGATGGCGCTTGGGCTATCGCTGATTCTCAACTTGAGCGGTGTCATCAATTTCGCCCACGGCGGCTTCCTCGCGCTCGGCGCGTATCTCGCCTATACCCTGATTCCCTACGTCGGTTTCTGGGGCGGGCTGGCGATCGCACCGTTCGCCACGGCGGCGGTTGGGATCGTCGTCGAGCGGGTGCTGATTCGCCGTGTATACGGACGCGACCCGCTCTATAGCCTCTTGCTGACGTTCGGGCTGGCCTATATCTTCGAGGACGTCCTGCGCGCCATCTGGGGCGCGCAGAGCGTGCCGTACCCGATACCTTCCGAGCTCGCGACGTCACTCTCGAGGGAGTTTTTCTTCCTCACCGGCTACCGCCTGTTCATGGTCGGACTGGCCGCCGTCGTCGTCGTCGGACTGTTTCTCATCCTCAACCGCACCCGACTCGGCATGCGCATTCGCGCCGGGACCGCGGACCTCGAGACCGTGTCGGTGCTCGGCGTCAATGTCGGAATGCTTCGCACGCTGAACTTCGGCCTGGGCATCTACCTTGCGGGCCTCGCGGGCGTGCTCGCGGCCGGGATGCTCGGGCTGCAGCCGACGATCGGCACCTCGCTGATCATGCCGAGCTTCGTCGCTATCATCGTCGGGGGCCTGGGCAGCCTGCCCGGAACCCTGCTCGGCGGCCTGCTGATCGGCATCGCGTCCGGCATCACGACCGTGTACTTCCCGTCGGCGACCGAAGCGGTGATTTACGTGATGATGGGCCTCGTGCTCATGATTCGGCCGCGCGGCCTTCTGGGTGAGGAAGGGAGGGTGCAGTGAAGCGCATTCCGGCGGTGGCGTGGACCGTGGTGATCTGGCTATTGCTGCTCTCGATGCCCTATTGGATGAACGCCGTCGGCGGCTATACCGACCTCGCCAGCCGGGTGCTGGTCCTTGGCCTGGCCGCGATGTCGCTCAATTTCCTGCTCGGCTTCACCGGCGTGCTGTCGTTCGGCCATGCGGCCTATTTCGGCCTTGGCGCCTACGGCGCGGCGATGACCATCAAGTACATCGCGCCCAGCACGCCCCTGGGCATGCTGGTCGGCGTCGTGACCGGCACGGTGGCGGCGATGGTGATCGGGGCGTTGATCGCCCGGTTGCGCGGCGTCTATTTTGCTATGGTCACCATCGCCTTCGGCCAGGTGTTCTACTTCATCGCCTTTCGCTGGAACACGTTTACCGGTGGAGACGACGGCGTGACCGGCTGGAAGCGCCAGGCGCTCGACCTCGGCTTCACTCAAATCGACATTCTCGGCAACGACAAGGCGTTCTACTATTTCGTGCTGTTGTGCTTCGCGATTGCGGTGACGCTGATGTGGCTGCTCCTGCGCTCGCCGTTCGGTCGCACTCTGCTCGCGATTCGCGAGAACGAGCGTCGCGCGCGCTTTCTCGGGATTCCGGTGGAGCGGCACATCTGGCTTTCGTTCGTCATCTCCTGCTGCTTCGTCAGCCTTGCCGGCACACTGTACGCGTTGCTCAGCAACTTCACCGATCCGCGCGCCTTGCGCTGGGATCAGTCGGGCACCTTCGTGATCATGGCCGTGCTCGGCGGAATGCGCTCGTTCTGGGGGCCGCTGATCGGCGCGGCGATCTTCGTGGTCCTGCAGGATTACGTGTCGAGCCACACCGAGAACTGGATGTCGTTCATCGGCCTGTTCTTCGTGCTTGTCGTGCTGTTCTTCCCGCGCGGCGTGCTCGGCATCCTGCGGCGAAAGGGCGTTACATGAGCCTGCTCGTGGTGGAAAACGCCAGCCGCCATTTCGGCAGCCTGGTCGCCGTCGACGCCGTTTCGCTCACCGTATCGCCGGGCGAGTTGCGCGCCATCATCGGCCCCAACGGAGCCGGGAAGACGACCTTTTTCAACCTGATCAGCGGCTTCTTCCCGCCGACGTCGGGGCGCATTCTGTTCCAGGGTGAGGATGTGACGCAGACTAGGCCGGAACAGCGCGTCGCGATGGGCATGGCGCGAACGTTCCAGATCACCGAAATCTTCCCCGAACTGACCGTGCGCGAAAACCTGCGGATCGCGGTCGAGGTCGCCGCTGGACTGCGGCGCAGCCCATGGCTGCGCCGGGCGGTCAACCTGGAGATCCGGCAACGCATCGAGCAGCTGCTGCGCATGGGTGGATTGGAGGCAAAGGCCGGCCGACTGGTCGGCGAGTTGCCGCACGGCGATCAGCGGGCGGCCGAGATCATGATGGCGCTGGCGTTGAAGCCGCGGCTGTTGCTGCTCGACGAGCCTACTGCCGGTATGGGCGATCAGGAGACCTACGACATCACGCAGCTGATTCGGCGGCTGCACAAGGACGAGCTCACGATCGTGTTGATCGAGCACGACATGCGCGTGGTGTTCCATCTCGCCGACCGGATCACGGTTCTCGCGGAAGGGTCGGTACTCGGTGAGGGCACCCCGGAAGAAATCGCCCGCGACGAGCGGGTGCAGGCCGCGTACCTGGGGAAAGCCGCATGAGCGTCCTCAAGGCGGCAGGACTGCACACGTACTACGGCAAGAGCCACATCCTGCACGGCGTGTCGCTCAGCGTCGGCGAGGGCGAGATCGTGGCGCTGCTCGGGCGCAACGGTGCCGGCAAGACCACGACGCTGCGCACGCTGGTCGGCCTCACGCCAGCGCGTGATGGATCGGTCAAAATCTTTGGCGATAACGTAACGACCTGGCCGTCCTATCGCATCGCCGCGCTCGGTGTCGGCTACGTGCCCGAAGGGCGGCGGATTTTCTCCCAGCTGACCGTCGACGAAAATCTTCGCGTGCCTCTGGAACGGCCGGGACCATGGACAATTCCACGCGTTTATGAATTGTTTCCGCGCCTCGCCCAGCGCAAGGCGAACAAGGGCCGCCAGCTTTCCGGCGGCGAGCAGGAAATGCTTGCGATCGCGCGCGCCCTGGTGCTCAATCCCAAGCTGCTGTTACTCGACGAGCCGTCGCAGGGACTCGCGCCCCTCGTCGTGCAGGAGGTCTTCCGCGTTGTCGCGGCGATGCGCAACGAAGGTATTTCAGTGCTGCTGGTCGAGCAGAACGTCCGCGCCGCGGTGGAGGTTGCCGATCGCGCCTATGTGCTTGACGACGGTCGCGTAGTCTACGACGGGGCCGCGGCCGAATTCGCCAAGGACGAAGAGCGCGTGCGAGCGCTCGCTGGCGCAAGCGCGGAAAAATGGGAAGTCGCGGACTGAGATATCGGCGTCAGCAACGCGGCTGACGGTTCCCGTCGCGCTAATCCGCCGCTCCGTCGCGCCGCCACCGTGCGCACCCAGCTGCGATCTCATCCCGGCTGCTCAACGCGGCGCTGAAGCGCCCCGGGAAACCGACTCGTTGTCGGAGTCACGCGTTCGCGTCCCCGTCGTCGGAGCCAGGGGCCAGCCTACGCTCGAGCCAGTAGTCGAGAGCGATCTTGCCCGGGCCACAGACGGTGAGCACCAGCAGCATCGTGCCCCACAGGATGTGGTCCTTGACCGCGATGTCGGGGAGTGCGGCGTAGGAAATCACGGCGACGATGTTGAAGATGAACAGCACGCCGGCGGCGAAGCGCGAGCCCAGGCCAAGGACCAGGAGCACGGGCATCGACAATTCGGTCGCGGTCCCGAGCAGGGCGGCGACCGCCGGCGGCAGCACCGGGACGTGGTATTCATCGGTGAAAAGCGCCAGCGTCACGCTCCAGTCGTGAATCTTGGTCAATCCCGACATAAGGAATACGCGCGCGACGTAAAGGCGAAAGCCGAGCAGGAGCAGCGGCTGCAGCTTGCCGATAAGGCGCGCGCCCGCGCAGTAGAGCGCGGCGAGCCGGCCGAGCGGCGTTTGCGGTGAAGCAGCGTTCATGGATGCGTCCTCAGGGAAGAGTCGATGGCGCGCGGAACGCGACAATGGTTTGCCCCGCGACAAGACGCTTGAGCACGTCGGCGAGGTCGAATGCCGCCTCGGCGTCCGCCCCGCGTTTCTCGGCCTCGTCGAGGCGCCGGTTGCGGGACAGAGCGACGAGGAAGGCGTGCTCGCCTGGCGCCAGGCGTTCGATGACGACCCCGTCGGGGGCGCGCCGCACCAGCAGCAGGTCAGCGCTTTCGCCCGGCTCGACGCGCGGTTCACCTTCGTACCCCGGCTGATTGACCTGCCAGACGCGAAAGATGGGGTGCCGCGATTTGACGATCTGCGCCGAGGGATGCAGCGCGAAGCGAAGGCCACCCATGGCAGCGAGCGGAACGGCAGCCAGTGCGGGCAGGTCGAGCGGCGGCGAGTCGGCGGCGATGTTGGCTTGATCGATCGCCCATTCCAGGCGCGCGACGTCGGGCAGATAAACGAGCGCGCGCGCCGGCGGATACGCGGCAAGGAAGCGCGCCATGTCGCCGCCATAGCGGTTCACGTCGCCGTGCAGGGACGGATGCGCGCGCACGAAAGCCGCGATCGCCGCGTCGAAAAAAACTGCGCCGACCAGCCGCCGCACGACCGGATAGGTCGCCGCGAGCGCGTGGCGATAGTTGCCCAGGACGTTGTTGCGATAGACGGCGATGCGTGCGGCCGGGTCGAGCGCGCCGGCGACGATGCCGAGACTCACGAGCGCAGCCGTATCGCCGAAAAGCGTCACCGCGGTGAACTCGCGCTGCATTTCACGCAGCGAGCGCATTGCTATGCTTCAGGATCGCCTGCGCGGTCTTCGCTTCGTCGAGCAGAACCTCGAGCGCGGGCAGATTGGTGTCCCATTCGAGCAGCGTGGGCTTGGAGCCAAAGCGCTCGATCGTTGCGCGATAAAGCGCCCACACCGCCGGCGCGACGCGAGCGCCGTGCGTGTCGATCAGGCATGGCCCGGAGGCATCGAAGCCGGCAAGGTGAATCTCCGCCACGGCATCGCCCGGAACCGCGTCGATGAAATGCAACGGATCGAAACCGTGATTGACCGCATTGACGTAGACGTTATTGACATCGAACAGCAGCTTGCAGCCGGTGCGCCGCGCGACCGCGGCGACAAAATCCCACTCCGTCATCGAGTCCCCACTAAAGCGCAGATAGGCCGACACGTTCTCCACCAGCAACGGCCGGCGAAGGGCGCGCTGCACGGCGTCGATCCGGTCGCAGCAAACGGCCAGTGCTTCGTCGCTGAACGGCAGCGGCAGCAGGTCGTTGAGATGGCGCCCGTCGACGCGGCCCCAGCACAGATGCTCCGATATCGCCGCCGGTTCGATGCGGTCCGCCAGCCGCTTCAGGCGCTTCAAGTGCCCGGCGTCGAGTGGGTCGGCCGAACCGAGCGACATGCCGACGCCGTGCAGGGACAGCGGGTAGTCGGTGCGAATGGCCTCGAGCGCCGCGAGCGCAGGGCCGCCGTCGACGAAGTAGTTCTCGCTGTGCACCTCGAGCCAGCCAATCGCGGGTCGATCGCGACGGACCTGGGCGATGTGGGGCGGGCGCAAGCCGATGCCCGCGACACAGGGCAGCGAAGGGGCCAGGGACATGGGTCTGGGAAAGTAAGGAAAGCGGTGGCGGCTTCCGCCGCCACCGCCGGCAGACTACATCTTCGGCGAGAGCGTGCCGCCCATCTTTTCGCAGCTGCCCTTGTCGACGTATTTCCAGGAAGCCGGATCCTTGTCGACCGTGCTCTGTCCGGCGCAAGCGTGCTTGCCCGAGGCACAATCGTTCTGGCCCGCCTTGGCGATGCCGTAACACTTGTCCTTGGTCGGCTGCGGTGCCGCGGGGGCCGCCACGGCGGTGCTCGCGGCAAAGCCGAGCGCAAGAAGGCCTACAACGGCCGCTTGGAGGGTGGTCTGCTGCTTCATCCAGGTCTCCTTCGAAGGGTTTAGAGATGTGCGTTCAAGACGGGCACCTGGGTCGCGGGTGTCCATCTAGCCCCTTGGTCGCCCAAGGCTTTGCTACCTTACATGGGCCACGCTGCCGCCGGCAACCCCGCGGCGTCGCGCGGCCGAGGCCCAATTGCCGCTACCATTAGGGTCGGCGTTTGCTCCAGCCCGACATACACATGCGCTTCACGGTCGCCACCTACAACATCCACAAGGGGTTTTCGCAGCTGACCCGGCGGGTGGTCATCCACGAGCTGCGCGAAAGGCTGCACGGGCTTTCAGCCGACGTCCTTTTCCTGCAGGAAGTGCAGGGAGTCCATCAACGCCACGCGCGGCGCTACCGCAACTGGCCGCTGAAGCCGCAACACGAGTTCATCGCCGACACGGTATGGCACGAAGTCGCATACGGCCGCAACGCCGTGTACCGGCACGGCCACCATGGCAACGCGGTGCTATCCCGCTACCCCATCGTCGCCCAGACCAACCTGGACATATCCGCGCACGCGTTCGAAAGCCGCGGGCTGCTGCACTGCGTGCTGCAACTCAAGCGTGGGCTGCCTTCGCTGCATTGCATCAATATCCATTTGGGGTTGTTCGAGCGCGGGCGGCGCTGGCAGGTTCACGCCCTGTGCGAGCGGATCCGCGAGGCTGTCCCCATGGGCGCTCCGCTGATCGTGGCGGGCGATTTCAACGACTGGCGGCGCAAGGCCGATCGCACCCTGCAGGAGGAGCTGGGCGTGGTCGAAGTGTTCGAGGAAGCGCGCGGTCGGCCGGCGCGCACGTTTCCCGCGGTCATGCCGGTTTTTCGGCTGGATCGAATCTATTCCCGCGCCCTGACGGTGGTTGCCACCGACGTGCACTACGCCTATCCGCTGGCGCGCCTGTCCGATCATGCCGCGTTGGCCGCGACTTTCGAACTCGAGCGCCAGCCGCGTGGGACCGCACGCTGACCCGGTGGACCGCTACCGTCCGGGCAATCGGATCAAGTTGCTCCGGAACGGCGAGGAATATTTCGCCGCGCTGGAGGCGGCGATCGACGCGGCCCAGCGCGAGGTCTGGCTCGAAAGCTACATCTTCGCCGACGATGCCGCGGGCCGGCGCATCGCGGCTGCCCTGGCGCGCGCCGCGGGTCGTGGCGTCAAGGTGCGCGTGATGGTCGACGGCTGGGGCGCGAAGTTCTATCTGACCTCTTCGCTCGAGCGCTTCCTGCGCGACGGGGGTGTCGAACTGCTCAAGTATCGACCGGAGGTTTCGGCGTGGCAGTTTCGCTCGCACCGCCTGCGTCGCCTGCACCGCAAGCTGGTTCACGTCGACGGCCGCATTGCATTTGTTGGCGGCATCAACATCATCGACGATATGAACACGCGCGGACACAAGCCGCCGCGGGTAGACTTTGCGGTGAGCGTCGAGGGCCTGCTGCTGCCGGCGATCGTGTATACGATGCAGCGCGTTTGGGCGCTGGTGCAGCTCGTCCAGCTCGGCGCCAGCCAGCTGCCGCTATTTCCCGAGCGCTTGCGTGGCGATCGCGTCGGCACCCAGACCGCGAAGTTCGTGATCCGCGACAACCTGCGTCACCGCCGCGACATCGAGCAGGCGTATCTGGCGGCAATTCGCCGCGCCAAGCGCGAGATCATCATTGCCAATCCGTATTTCTTCCCGGGAATTACCTTTCGCCGCGCGCTGGCGGATGCGTCCGCGCGCGGCGTTGCCGTGACCCTGATCCTGCAGGCAAAGGTCGAATACGTGCTACTGCATTTTGCCGGGCGGGCGCTGTACGGACGGTTACTCGACGCCGGCGTCGTGATCCAGGAATACCACAAGAGCATGCTGCATGCGAAAGTCGCGGTAGTCGACGATCATTGGGCGACGGTTGGCTCGTCGAACATTGATCCCTATAGTCTGCTCATGGCGCGCGAGGCAAACGTATTTGTGCGTGACCGCGAGTTCGCCGGCGAGCTCAAGCGCGCGCTGGTCGATATGATTGAAACCGGAGCGAGCCCGGTCGCGCCGCAGCACTGGAACTCCCGTTCGCGCTGGTACAAGGCGGCGATCTGGGTAGCGTACGGGATCGTGCGGCTCGCGATGGGGTTCGTCGGCTATGGAGGAAACGAATGGTTTGCGCACCGGCGCTGACCTGCGCGCGCCGCTGACCCGCGCCGCAACCGTCTGCTACACTTCCCGTGTACCGGTCGCGCCCAGGCGCGGCTTCCTTTCGATGCGCCGCGCCTCCTCCGTTTCGCTTCCCGCACCCGCCGATCGCGCCTACCGCGGCGATTGGCACACGGTGCGCACGCTGCTGCCGTATCTGATGGCCTACAGGGGCCGGGTCTTCCTGGCGCTGGCCTGCCTCATCGCGGCCAAGCTGGCCAATGTCGGCGTGCCCCTGGTGCTGAAGCAGATCGTCGATCGCCTCACGGCTCCGTCGCAGCTCGTCCTGCCTCTGGCGCTGCTCGCGGCTTACGGTGCCCTGCGCCTGTCGACGACGGTGTTCACCGAATTGCGCGAATTCTTGTTCGCCAAGGTGACGCAGCGGGCGGTGCGCACCGTCGCGCTCCGGGTGTTCCGCCATCTGCACGCATTGTCGCTGCGCTTCCACCTCGCGCGCCAGACCGGCGGACTCACTCGCGACGTCGAACGCGGCACGCGTGGCATATCGACGCTTATCAGTTTTGCCCTGTTCTCGATCCTGCCCACCCTGGTGGAGATCGGGCTCGTTGCAACCATCCTGATCGTTCGCTACGACGTATGGTTCATCGCCATCACGGCCGCCGCGCTCGCGCTGTACATCGTGTTCACGGTGACGATTACCGAGTGGCGAACCGGATTCCGTCGCGCCATGAACGAGCTCGACTCACGGGCCAATACGCGGGCGATCGACAGCCTGCTCAACTACGAAACGGTCAAGTACTTCAACAACGAGGAGTACGAGGCGTCGCGCTACGACGATAGCATGCAGCGCTGGGAAGCGGCCGCGGTCAAGAGCCAGACCTCGCTGTCGCTGCTGAACATCGGGCAGAGCGCGATCATTGCCGTCGCCGTCACCTTGATCATGTGGCGGGCCGTGCTCGGTGTAGTCGACCATACGATGACGATAGGCGATCTAGTCCTGGTCAACGCCTTCATGATCCAGCTTTATATTCCGCTCAACTTCCTGGGGGTCATCTACCGCGAGATCAAGCAGGCGCTGGCGGACATGGAGCGGATGTTCCACCTGACCGAGGAGAACGCGGAGGTGAAGGATGCACCCGGCGCGCCGCCGCTTCGCGTTAGCGCCGGCGAGGTGCGTTTCGAACGCGTGGATTTTGCCTACGAGCCGAACCGGCAGATCCTGTTCGACGTATCCTTGACGATTCCAGCCGGGCGCACGGTCGCCGTGGTAGGCCCCAGCGGCTCGGGCAAGTCGACGCTGGCGCGGTTGCTGTATCGTTTCTACGACGTCTCCGACGGCCGCATCGTGATCGACGGCCAGGACCTGCGCGCGGTGCAGCAGGCAAGCTTGCGCGCGGCGATCGGAATCGTGCCGCAGGATACAGTGCTGTTCAACGACTCGATCGAATACAACATAGCCTACGGGCGGCCTGGCGCAACGCATGAAGAGATCGTCGCAGCGGCGCGACTGGCGCAGATTCACGAATTCATCGCCAGCCTGCCCGAAGGCTATCGCACGCCCGTGGGCGAGCGCGGGTTGAAGCTTTCCGGTGGCGAAAAGCAGCGCGTCGCCATTGCGCGCGCCATCCTCAAGAATCCGCGCATTCTGATCTTCGATGAGGCGACCTCGGCGCTCGATTCGAAGTCCGAACAGCTCATTCAGGCTGAACTCGAGCAGATCTCCGCTGATCGCACGACGCTGACGATCGCGCACCGGCTGTCGACCATCGTCGGTGCCGATCAGATTCTCGTCCTCGAGCATGGACGAATCGTCGAGCGCGGCACCCACGCCGAGCTTCTCGCGCGCGGCGGGGCCTACGCGCGGATGTGGGCATTGCAGCAGGAGGAGCGCGCCGAGGCGGCGACCGCAGACATCGAGGTCTAGACGCTTCGGGGCCTGTCAGCCTTCAAGGCCTTGAAGCGTTGAGGGATTTGGCATACCCCTTGCGCCTGTGGTATAAAGCCCGCTGCGTTTCGAGAATTGGTTTGATGAGCGCTCGCCTAGCCATTGTTTTTCTTAGCCTAATCGGCTTTGCCGCCCCTGCTCCAGCGGCCAGCGGCGCCTTGTCCCCGCGGGTGGCGCCCGGCCCGACGCTCGACGCGAGCAAGCTCAAGCTGGGCTCGGCCAATGCCCTGGTGCTTGATGCCAACGCGGGGCAGCCGATCTACGCCAAGGATGCCGACGCCGTCACGCCGATCGCCTCGGTGACCAAGCTGATGACGGCCATGGTGGTGCTCGATGCCAACCAGGCCTTGGACGAACCCATCAGCGTCGATATCGGCGATATCGATCTGATCAAGGGCAGCCATTCGCGCCTGCGCCTCGGCGCCGAGTTGTCGCGCCGGGAGATGCTGCGCCTGGCGCTGATGGCGTCGGAAAATCGCGCTGCGTCGAGCCTCGCAAGGCACTATCCCGGCGGCACCGAAGCCTGCGTCGCGGCGATGAATCGCAAGGCACGGGATCTCGGCATGACCCACACGCGCTTTGAAGATCCCACCGGGCTGTCGAGCGACAACGTTTCGACCGCGAGCGACTTGGCGCTGATGGTCAAGGCCGCGGCCGGATACGAACTCATCCGCGATGCCACGACGACCGCGAGTCACTATGTCGAGGTGCAACCGCAGGGCACGGTGCTGGGGTTCAACAACACCAACTCGCTGGTACGCGCCGGGCAGTGGGACATCCAGGTCAGCAAGACCGGCTTCATCCGCGAGGCCGGCAAGTGCCTGGTCATGCTGGCCACCATTGCCAGTCGGCAGGTGGTCATCGTCTTGCTCGATTCGTATGGCCGCCTGACCCGAATCGCCGACGCGATGCGCGTCAAGCACTGGCTCGAGACCGGTGAATCGCTGCCCGTGGCCAAGGCCGCCAAGGTCAAGCGCGTCAAGGGGACGCTGCGGCAAACCTCACGTGGACCTGCGGCGGCGAAGTTCAAAGTCCGCGCCTAGCTTCGCCCGCGCCGCCGCCCCCGGCGCGGTCGCCCTGCCTGCGCGCCTCACTGCAGCGTCTGTGCAATCCGCCTAGCGCGAACGCGGCGACTGCCGTTGCTGCTGCGCCAGCAATTCCTTGGCGTGGGCGCGGGTCTTGGCGGTGATCTCGTGGCCACCGAGCATGCGCGCGAGCTCTTCGACCCTCTGCGCGGCGCCAAGCCGGGCAAGCTCGGTCGCGACGCCGGTGGCGTCGCCTCGCTTGGTCACCCGGTAGTGCCCGTCGGCGCAGGCGGCGACCTGCGGCAGGTGCGTCACGCACAGAACCTGCCGCCGGGCGCCGAGTTCCTGGAGCAGGCGGCCGACGGTCGCCGCCACCGCGCCGCCGATCCCGACGTCGACTTCGTCGAAAATCAAGGTCGGCACCTGCCCCACGTCGGCGAGGACGACCTGGATCGCTAGCGCCAGGCGCGACAGCTCGCCTCCGGAGGCGACGCGCCCGACCGGGCCGAGCGGCTGCTTGGGATGGGTTGCGACCTTGAACTCCAAGGTTTCCGTGCCGAAGCTCGCCGGTTCGGCGAGCGGCATCAGCTCGACTTCAAATCTCCCGCTACCCATCGCCAATTGCTTCATCGTCTGGCTCACCCGATGCGCGAGCTCGGCGGAGGCGAACCGGCGCTTGGCGCTGAGCTCGGCGGCAAGCGCCTGGTAGGCTGCGCGCCCCTCGCGCTCCGCGCGGGCCAGCGACCCGGTGTCGGCGCCGGCGACGAGCGCGGCAAGCTTCGCTTCAACCTCAACCGCCAGCGCGGGCAGGGCCTCCGGGGTCACACGATATTTGCGCGCGACGGCGTGAATGGCGGCAATGCGCTCCTCGATGCGCGAGAGTTCGGCGGGGTCGAGGTCGAGCCGTTCGCGGTAGCCGCGCAAGGCGCGGCCCGCCTCATCGATCCGGACCCGAGCTTCTTCGCACAGCGCGACGATCTGTTCGAGCGAAGGGTCGTGCCGCGCGGCGCGCCGCAGGCGCTGGAACAGGGCGGTCAGTCGTGCGCTGAGCGCACCGTCGCCTTCGATGAGCTCGCCGACTCCGGCGGCAGCCGCTTCGAGCAGGTCTGCCGCGTTGGCAAGCCGGGACTGGGTCGCATTGAGGTCCTGCCATTCCGTTGCACCGACACCGAGCGCCGCAAGTTCGGTCGCCTGGGCGAGGAGCGCCTCGCGCTCCGCCGCCCAGCCGGCGGCGTCGCGCGCGCCGCGTTCGCAGCGCTCGGCCGCCTCGCGCCAGCGGCGCCAAGCCGCGGCGACCTCGCGCGCGAGCGCCGCGAACCCGCCAAAGGCGTCGACGAGCTGGCGCTGGGTGTCCGGCCGGCCGAGCGATTCGTGCGCATGCTGGCCGTGCAGGTCGACGAGGTTCGCGCCGGCGAGCTCGAGTTGCCCGAGCGTGGCCGGTCCGCCGTTGATCCACGCGCGGCTTCGGCCCTGCGCATCAAGGGTCCGGCGCAGCAGCAGCGGCCCGGCGGCGCCGAAATCCTGCTCGACAAGCCAGGCGCGCAATGCCGGCGTTGCGGCGACGTCGAATTCGGCCGCGATCTCCGCGCGTTCGCTTCCGGGACGCAACTGGCGCGCCTCGAAGCGGCCGCCCAGCAGCAACGCCAGCGCATCGAGCAGGATCGACTTGCCGGCGCCGGTTTCACCAGTCAGCACCGTGAAGCCGCGCTCGAATTCGACCTGGAGCGCTTCGACAACGGCAAAATTGCGGATCGACAGCAGACGCAGCATCGGGGTCAGGGGCGTGGCGGGGGGCGCATCGTCAGCGTCGCCGGCGAAAAAGTCGGGGCACGCGGACGGAAGCAGGCGGCGGGCAAGCCACCTACTGCGGCCGCAGTTTTTCCGGCGTCTCGCTCCAGTGCAGCTTGCGCCGCAGCATCGCGAAATGATCGTGGTCCTTGGGGTGCAACAGCCGCACCCGATGCTCGGCGCGGCGGACTACGACGGAATCGCCTTCGAACAGCGCAAAGTTGGCCTGGCCGTCACAGCGCAGGTTCGCGTCCTTGCCGCCGAGCAACGCGATCTCGATCACAACCGAATCGCGCACGGCGATGGGGCGGTTGGTCAGGGCATGGGGCGCGACCGGAACGAGCAGGATTGCCGCGACGAGGGGATCGACGATCGGTCCCTGGGCCGATAGCGCGTACGCGGTGGAGCCGGTCGGTGTGGCGACGATCAGACCGTCGGCGCGCATGGCGTAGACGAAGCGGCCGTCGATCGTGACCGCACAGTCGATCATCCCGCCGAGCGCACCACGATTGACGACGACATCGTTGAGCGCCAGCGCGCGCTGGTCGTCGCCAGCGCCCGCGCCGCGCGTCAACCTGGCGTCGAGCAGGGTGCGTGATTCTTCGACAAATTCGCCGGCGAGCATCGCCGTGAGCGCGATTTCCATGTCCGCCAGCGCAATGTCGGTCAAAAAGCCGAGGCGGCCCTGGTTGATGCCGATCAACGGCACGTCGAAGCCCGCAAGTTGCCGCGCAATGGACAGCATCGTGCCGTCGCCGCCGACGACGATGGCGAGCTTGGCTTCGCGCCCGAGTTGCGCCAGCGGCGCCGCCGGATATCCCGCAAGCGGGGTTTGCTGCGCGGTCTCTGCATCGAGCAGCACGCGGTGCCCACGGCGGGTAAGGAACGCGGCGAGGCGCTCCAGGGGCTCTGCGATGCCCGTGCTCGCGTAGCGCCCGACCAGCGCGATCGTAGAAAAGGCCTGGGTGGAGGCGCTCATGGCCGCGATTAAAGCATAAAATAGCTCCCATGCTGGACTCGCGCGCGCAGCACCTTTTGAAGACGCTCATCGAGCGCTATATCTCCGATGGGCAGCCCGTCGGCTCGCGCGTGCTGTCGCGGCAATCCGGGCTCGAGCTGTCGCCGGCGACGATCCGCAACGTGATGGCCGATCTGGAGGAGATGGGATTCATCGCCAGCCCGCATACCTCGGCGGGGCGCGTGCCGACGTCGAAGGGCTACCGTTTTTTCGTCGACAGCCTGCTGGTCATCAAGCCGCTGGAGGAAGGCGAGATTAGCGAGCTGCAGGGGCATCTGCTGGCGGACCGGCCGCAATTGCTGGTTGGCGCCGCGGCGCAGATGCTGTCGCAATTGACGCATTTCGCGGGCGTCGTCGCGACTCAGCGCCGGCGTGAAGCGTCCTTGCGACACATCGAATTCCTGCGCTTGTCCGACCGACGCGTGCTGCTGATTATCGTCACACCCGAGGGCGACGTGCAGAACCGGATCCTGCATACCGACCGCGCCTATACGCAGTCGCAACTCCTGGAGGCATCCAATTTCTTCAACCAGCACTATGCCGGCCAGCCGTTCCATGCCATTCGCGCCCTGCTTGCCGACGAGCTCCGGCAGTTGCGCGAAGACGTCGTCGGCTTGATGAATGCGGCAGTCGAGGCCGGCGACGCCGCACTTGCCGAGACCGGCGATGGCCTGGTTGTCTCCGGCGAGACCAATCTGCTCCATGCGGAGGACCTCGCCTCGAACATGGACCGCCTGCGGCGCCTGTTCGAGGTCTTCGAGCAGAAGACTTCGCTATTGCACCTGCTCGATGTGAGCCAGCGCGCGCAGGGCGTGCACCTGTTCATCGGCGGTGAATCCGGCTTGGCGCCGCTCGACGAGTGCAGCGTCATCACCGCACCCTATGAGGTCGACGGCCAGGTTATCGGCACGCTGGGCGTGATCGGTCCGACCCGGATGGCATACGAGCGCGTTATCCCGATCGTCGACATCACGGCCAAGCTGCTGTCGAACGCGCTGACGCAGCAGCTGAGCGACGCCTGAGCGCCGTCTCCATGGCGGCGGTCAGTGCAAAGGCGTTGGATTCAGTGCTCCACGCCGCGTGAGCCGTTTTCTTTCTGAACCTGCGTTTTCCCATGACCGCGGCGCCCGGCTCGGCGTGCTGCTGGTCAATCTGGGGACACCGGACGCGCCGACGCCCTCGGCGGTGCGTCGTTTCCTGGCCGAGTTTCTGTCCGATCCGCGCGTGGTCGAGATTCCCCGCGTGGCGTGGGCGCCGCTTCTGCACGGGATCATCCTGCGCGTTCGTCCCGCGCGCTCGGCGCAGCGCTACGCCGCGATCTGGACCAAGGACGGTTCGCCCCTGCTGGTGCACAGCCAGAAGCAGCGGACCCTGATGCTCGGGTACCTTGGCCAGCGCCTGAAGGCACTGGGGCTCCCGTCCGACTACACTCAGGTCGAGTTGGGGATGCGCTACGGCGAGCCGTCCATCGCCGGCGCGCTGGAGCGACTGCGCGCAGGCGGCTGCGATCGCGTGCTGGTGCTGCCGCTCTATCCCCAATACGCCGCGAGCACGACCGCTTCGGGGCTCGACGCGGTGTTCGCCACGACGCGCCGGATGCGACGCATGCCTGCGCTGCGCGTCGTCGATGCCTATCACGACGATACCGGCTACATCGGCGCGGTGGTGCAGAGCATCAACGATTATTGGGTGAAGAACGGGCGGCCAAACAAGCTGGTGCTTTCGTTTCACGGCGTGCCGCGACGCACGCTCGACCGCGGCGATCCGTATCACTGTCACTGCCAGAAGACCGCCCGTCTGGTCGCGACCGAGCTCGGCCTCAAACCCGAGCAGCATGCCCTGACGTTCCAATCCCGATTCGGTCGCGGCGAATGGCTGAAGCCGTATACGCAGCCCACCCTGGTGACCCTGGCCAGGCAGGGTGTGCGCCGGGTGGACGTCGCCTGCCCGGGTTTCACCGGCGACTGCCTCGAAACGCTGGAGGAGATCGGGCTCGAGGCAAAGGCGGCGTTTCTCCAGGCCGGGGGCAAGGAGTTCCATGCCATCCCATGCCTGAACGAGCACCCGGCGTGGATCGCGGCGTTGGCGGGCCTGGCGCTCAAGAACCTCGGCGGCTGGCTCGATCCGCCGCCCAACGCGGCCGAGCGGGAGCTTACCCGGGCGCGAGCCAGGTCACTGGGCGCAGCGAGTTGAGGGGGGTCCGAGCCTGACCGCGCCCCGGCATGCGCGATCGGCCGCGGTCGCAACCTCCCTGGCGCCGGCGTGGTGCGAAGCGGTTGAAACAGGGGCAATGCTCTCCATCTAGGGCCATAGCGCAGCAGAGGACCTCATGGGCAATAATCCCGACCAGAACACTCAAGTTTCCGCCGAGCCGGAGCGTGCCGTGCCGACCCCGACCGAAGCGCCGGCCGAGGCGCTTGCAGGGGCGGCCGAACCGGCTCCACATCTCGCCTCGCTGCTGAAGGAGGCCGAGGATGAAGCCGCGCGGCTGAAGGACGCATGGCTGCGGGCCAGGGCCGAAACGGAGAACGTCCGCAAGCAGGCCCAGAACGATGTCGCCAAGGCGCACAAGTACGCGATCGAACGCTTTGCGCAGGATCTGCTGACCGTCCGCGACGCGCTGGAGCTCTCGCTCGCGACTCCAAACGCAACGACCGACGCGCTCAAGGACGGCGTCGAGCTCACGCTCAAGAACCTGAAGGCGGCCTTCGATCGGGAACGGATTGAAGAGATCAACCCGGCCGGGGAGAAGTACGACCCCCACCGGCACCAGGCAATGACCATGATCGAGTCGGGCGAGCCGCCCGGCACCGTCGTGCAGGTGTTCCAGAAGGGCTACCTGCTGAACGACCGCGTTCTGCGTCCGGCCCTCGTGGCGGTCGCCAGGGCCCGGGAAAGTGGGCCAGCCGGCGCGGCAGACGCTTGAAACGAAAGACAAAACCCCCATTTAAGATCTGATTGAACCAACCAGGATTTGAAGGACTACCCATGGCCAAGATAATCGGAATCGACCTCGGCACGACCAACAGCTGTGTCGCCATCATGGAAGGCGGGCAGCCCAAGGTCATCGAGAACTCGGAAGGCGCGCGCACGACTCCGTCGATCGTCGCCTACCTTGAAGAGGGCGAGATTCTCGTCGGCGCGCCGGCGAAGCGGCAGGCGGTCACCAACGCGAAGAACACGATATTTGCGGTCAAGCGGTTGATCGGCCGGCGCTTCGAAGAGAAGGAAGTGCAGAAGGACATCAACTTGATGCCCTACAAGATCGTCAAGGCGGACAACGGCGATGCCTGGGTAGAGGTGCGCGGCAAGAAGATCGCGCCCCAGCAGGTGTCGGCGGAGATTCTGCGCAAGATGAAAAAGACCGCTGAGGATTACCTCGGCGAGGAAGTGAGCGAGGCCGTCATCACGGTTCCTGCGTATTTCAACGACTCGCAGCGGCAAGCGACCAAGGACGCTGGCAAGATCGCCGGCCTGGATGTCAAACGCATCATCAACGAACCTACCGCAGCTGCCCTCGCGTTCGGGCTCGACAAGAAGGAAGGCGACCGCAAGATCGCGGTCTACGACCTGGGTGGGGGGACCTTCGACATCTCGATTATCGAAATCGCCAATGTGGAGGGCGAACATCAGTTCGAGGTTCTTTCGACCAACGGCGACACGTTCCTAGGGGGCGAGGATTTCGACCAGCGCGTGATCGATTACATCGTAACCGAATTCAAGAAGGATCAGGGCGTTGACCTCAAGAACGACGTGCTCGCTCTGCAGCGGCTCAAGGAAGCGGCCGAGAAGGCGAAGATCGAACTGTCGAGCTCGCAGCAAACCGAAATCAACCTGCCTTACATAACGGCCGACCAGTCGGGCCCGAAGCACCTGTCGATAAAGATCACGCGGGCGAAGTTTGAGTCGCTGGTCGAGGAACTCATCGAGAGGACCGTCGAGCCCTGCCGCATCGCCGTCAAGGATGCGGGCGTGAAGCTCTCCGACATCAGCGACGTGATTCTGGTCGGCGGCATGACGCGCATGCCCAAGGTGCAGGAAACCGTCAAGGACTTCTTCGGCAAGGAGCCGCGCAAGGACGTGAACCCCGACGAGGCGGTCGCGGTCGGTGCGGCGATCCAGGGTGGCGTGCTGAAGGGTGACGTCAAGGATGTTCTGCTGCTCGACGTGACGCCGCTGTCCCTGGGAATCGAAACGCTGGGCGGCGTGATGACCAAGCTGATCCAGAAGAATACGACAATCCCGACCAAGGCGCAGCAGGTGTTCTCGACCGCGGACGACAACCAGTCCGCGGTGACGATTCATGTGCTGCAGGGCGAGCGCGACGTGGCGTCAGGCAACAAGAGCCTCGGTCAGTTCAACCTCGAAGGGATCCCGCCGGCGCCGCGCGGCATGCCGCAGATCGAAGTCACGTTCGACATCGACGCCAACGGAATTCTGCACGTTTCGGCCAAAGACAAGGCGACGTCGAAGGAAAACAAGATCACGATCAAGGCGAACTCGGGCCTGTCCGACGTGGAGATCGACCGCATGGTCAAGGATGCGGCTGCGCATGCGGAGGAAGACCGCAAGCAACTCGAGGTCGTGCAGGCACGCAATCACCTCGACGCGCTGCTGCACAGCGTGAAGAAGTCGTTGGGCGAATACGGCGACAAGATCGGTGCCGACGACAAGGCCAAGATCGAAGCCGCGCTGAAGGATGCCGAAGAGCTGCTCAAGCAGCCGGACGCCGGCAAGGAAGCCCTGGAAGCGAAGGCACAGGCGTTGATGACATCGTCGCAGAAGCTCGGGGAGGCGATGTATGCCAAGACGCAGGCGGACGCGCAGGGCGCCGCAGGCGAGGCGGGTGCTGCGAGCGGCGCGAAGGAGGGCGACGAGAAGGTCGTCGACGCGGAGTTCACGGAAGTCAAAGACAAGAAGTGATATTCCGCCAGCGGCGCAGTTTTGCGCCGTAATTCCGGCGCCCGCGGTGCTGCGTGGGAACGGGAATTTCTGGCCGAGTTGAAGCGGGCGCCTCCGCGGCTGCCCCTTCGCTCGGCCGTTTGCATGTGGATGGAGAGCTGAGAGGGCTCGAGATCGAATTCGATGGCTAAGCGCGATTACTACTCGGTGCTCGGCGTCAATCGCGACGCCTCCGATGAAGACATCAAGAAGTCTTATCGGAAGCTGGCGATGAAGCATCATCCGGATCGCAATCCGAACGACAAGACCTCCGAGGAGAAATTCAAGGAGGCGAAAGCGGCGTACGAGATTCTTTCCGACGCCAAGAAGCGCGCCGCATACGATCAGTTCGGTCACGCCGGCGTTGATCCATCCGCCGGGTTCGGCGCGGCCGGCGCGCGCGGTTTTGGTGGCGGGGCCGAGGGTTTCGGCGGATTCGCCGACGCCTTCGGCGACATCTTCGGAGAGATCTTCGGCAACGCCGGCCCCGGCGCAGGAGGGCGCGGCCGCGGCAACGGTGTGTATCGTGGCGCCGACCTGCGCTACAACCTCGAGCTATCGCTGGAAGAGGCGGCGCGCGGTACCGAGGCCAAGATCCGCATCCCGGCGCTGGAGCAATGCACGACCTGCCACGGTGCGGGTGCCAAGCCCGGGACGCAGGCCAAGACCTGTCCCACCTGTCACGGTCAGGGCCAGGTGCGGGTGTCGCAGGGATTCTTTTCCATCCAGCAGACCTGTCCGCAGTGCCACGGTAGCGGCAAGATCATTCCGGAGCCGTGCCCCACTTGCGGCGGTGCAGGCCGGGTCAAGCGCCACAAGACACTCTCGGTGAAGATTCCCGCGGGTGTCGATCAGGACGATCGCATTCGTCTCGCGGGCGAGGGCGAGGCGGGTTTGAACGGCGGCCCCCAAGGTGATCTTTACGTCGTCGTCAACCTGAAGCCGCACTCGGTTTTCCAACGCGACAACAGCGACCTGCATTGCGAGATGCCGATCTCGTTCACCACCGCGGCGCTCGGCGGCGAGATCGAGATCCCGACCCTCGATGGTCATGCCAAACTGAAGATTCCGCCGGAAACGCAGACCGGCCAGGTATTCCGGCTGCGCAACAAGGGCATCAAGAGCGTTCGCAGCAGCGTCCACGGCGATCTTTTTTGCCATATCGCAATCGAGACACCCGTCCACCTCACGCCACGCCAGCGGGACCTGCTGCGCGAGTTTGAGTCGATCAACGCGGAAAATCCCGGCCGGCACAACCCGCGCGCCAAGAACTGGTTCGACCGCGTGCGCGAGTTCTTCGGCCCATGAGCCGACCGCCGAAGGCCCCTCGGCGCCTTGGCAACGAGGCGCGCCGCTAGCGCCTGCGCGGCGTCCGACGCGACGCGGCCTTCGCCGCAGGCTCACGGCGCTACGGAAAGACGGGGATATGCGGGTCCACCCCGCGATCCTGTGCCTCCGGATGGCGCTCGCTTAGCGCGGCCTTGATCTTCTCGACCTTGTGTTCGGGCACGTCGACCATGAGCAGGATCCGGCCATCGTCGATCTGTTGTTCGAACTGCCGCAGGCGCGAGTTGGGGACCGCCGAGCCGACCATGCTCGACACCCAGGTGCCAAGCAGGGCGCCCACCGCGGTCGCGCCGATCACCGAGGCGATCTGCCAGCGCTCCACGGCCAACCCGGAATAGATGAGCAAGCTGCCCCCTGCGCAGCCGAGCACGGCACCGATGACGAGCCCGAGTTGCGCGCCGTGCACCAGGTCCGTTTTTTGCAATACGTTGGCCTCATGCAGACCATCCATGGGCGTGCCGCGCTTGGCAAGGAAATGGATATGGCACTCCTCCACACGCGCGAGCAGGAGATCGTCCATGATCTTGCGCGAGCTCGCGAGGTCGGGCATTACGTAATACATTCGACGTCGCATATTTGGCTCCTAAGGAATGCAATTGCCGTCCGGCCGCTAACCGGTTGGAGCTAGCGCGCCGGCCGCTAGTTCACTCTACTGCGCCCGTGCGCCTGCCGCAACCATGCCCGCGGCGCCACGCGCCTTGTCGTGGCACGGCCTTCGGCTTAGCATTCGCGTCTTTCCATGAGTGCTCCGGGGGCGAACGTGCTGCGAAGCATCGGGCAGATTGTTCTGTTGTGTGTCCTGCCGCTGGCGGGCGCGTCGGCACAGGTGAAGATCGGCCTGATGGTGTCCGCGACCGGGCCCACCGCGGCGATCGGCATTCCGCAGAAGAACACTGCCGCCCTGCTCCCGACCCGCATCGGGGACGCGAGCATCCAGTACATCCAGCTCGAGGACGGCGGCGATACGACGCGGGCAGTGCAAAACGCCAAGAAGCTCATCGGCGAAGACAACGTCGATGCGCTTATCGGCCCGTCGACGACACCCAACGCGCTGGCGATTCTCGACATCGTCGCGGAGGCAAAGGTTCCGCTGCTTGCCACCGTTGGCACGCAGTCGGTGGTCGAGCCGGTGGACGCCAAGAAGCGCTGGGTGTTCAAGACGACTCAGAACGATGATCTGATCGCGGCGGCGCTGCTCGAGCACATGGTGAAGAACGGGGTCAAGACGATTGCCTTCATCGGCTTTAACGACCCCTACGGTGAGAACTGGTTCAAGGTCTTCGGCGGCCTTGCGGCCAAGTCCGGCATTCGAATCGTCGCCAGCGAACGCTATGGGCGAACCGATCAGAGCGTAACGGCCCAGGTGCTCAAGCTGATCGCCGCGAAGCCCGATGCGGTGCTGATCGCCGCGGTCGGCGGCCCGGCGGTGCTGCCACAGGCGACGCTGTTCGACCAGGGCTACAAGGGCCGTATCTACCAGACGCACGCCGTCGCCACCGACGATTTCATCCGCCTCGGCAAGGAAAAAGTCGAGGGAACCGTACTCGCGGCCGGCTCGATGCTCGTCATCGACGACATTGCCGATACCGACCCGATCAAGAAGGTCGCGCTCACCTACATCGCTGCGTACGAGAAGCAGTTCGGGCAGAAGCCGGCGACGTTCGGGGCGAACACCTACGATGCGGGATTGATCCTGGAGCGCGCCCTTCCCTCGGCGTTGAAGGTCGCGAAACCGGGAACCGAGGCGTTCCGTATTGCCCTGCGCGACGCCATTGAACGGGAGCGCGATGTCGTGGGCTGCCAGGGCGTGTTCAACATGAGCCCCACCAATCACAACGGCATGGATGAGCGTGCCCGCGTGCTGGTGACCGTAAAGGACGGCAGGTTCCGCCTGCTGCCCGAGTAGCCCGGTGCGCGGCGGCCCGATCGTCGGCATCCTTCTCGCTGCCGGGAGCGCGTCGCGCTTCGGCGCGGACAAACTGCTCGCCCCGCTGCCCGAGGGCACGCCGGTCGGCGTCGCCGCGCTGGAGCACCTTGCGGCCGTGGTCGATGCCGTGGTTGCGGTCGTGCGCCCGCACGACACCGCGCTCGCGGCGGCGCTGGCCGCGCGCGGCGCGCGCGTTTCCATGTGTCCGCGCGCGGCAGAGGGCATGGGGGTGAGCCTCGCCTGGGGGATACGCGCCGCGCCGGCCGCCACCGCCTGGGTAATCGCCCTGGCCGATATGCCTTGGGTGCAGCCAGCCACCGCGGCCCGCGTGGTCGACGCCCTGCGCGAGGGCGCTTCCATCGCGGCCCCATGTTGGCAGGGCAGGCGCGGGCACCCGGTTGGATTCGCCGCCGACCGTTACCCCGACCTGGTCGCGCTTTCCGGCGATGAAGGTGCCCGGCCCGTCCTCGCCCGCTACCCGGTGACGCTGATCGACAGCGAAGATGCGGGAATTCTGCGCGACGTCGACACGCCGCAAGACCTCGAAACCTGACCGCTACTTGGCCTGTGCCCGCCACATGTCGGGCTGGCGCCCGACGATGCGATTCTCTTCTTCCTGCATCACCCACCAGGAGCGCAAATCGGGCGCTTCGAGCGGGCGCGAGATGAGATAGCCCTGCGCTTCCTCGCAGCCGTGTTTCTTCAGGAATTCAAACTGGGCGATCGTCTCGACGCCTTCGGCGATGACGCGCAGGCCCATGCTGTGCGAGGCGGCGATGATCAGCTGCGTGATCGTCTCGTCGCTGCGGTTCTGCTCGAGGCCGTGAACAAAGCGCTGATCGATCTTGATGCCCTGGATGGGCAGTCGCGCCAGATAGGACAGGCTCGAATAGCCGATACCAAAGTCGTCGACGGTGATCGAAACCCCCATCTGTTTGAGTTTCTCCAGCGTCGCCACGGCCCGTTCGGGATGGGTGATGATGACGCTCTCCGTAATTTCCAGGTCCAGGTAGCGCGGCGGCAATCCGCTCGCACGCAGCGCGTCCTCGACCACCGACAGCCAGTTGTCCTGCTGCAACTGCTGCACCGAAAGGTTCACTGACAGCCGCAGCATCATGTTCTGGCGATGCCAGGCCATGAGCTGTCGGCACGCGTCGCGCAGCGCCCGCGCGCCAAGCGCCTGAATCATCCCCGATTCCTCGGCGATCGGGATGAACTCGGACGGACCGATGACGCCCCGCTCGGGGTCGCGCCAGCGCAGCAGGGCCTCGACGCCGAGCGCCCGGCCCGAATCCATGTCTATCTGTGGCTGGTAGACGAGGAAGAATTCGTCGTCCATCAGCCCGCGACGCATGTCGGTCTCGAGCTGCAAACGCGCCTGTACGCGGACGTTCATGTCCGCGGTGTAGAAGCGATAGGCATTGCGCCCGGCTTCCTTCGCGGCGTACATCGCCGTGTCGGATTGCTTGATCAGCCCATTGGGATCGGTGGCATCGACCGGGTAGACCGACACCCCGATCGAGCAGGTCAGCGTGGGCGTCTGATCGGCGAGCCGGAAGGGCGCGAGAAACGATTCGCGCACGCGCGTGAGCACGGTCATTACCTCGAAGGCGGCGTGCGCCGGATCGAGCCCCGGCAGGATCAATACGAATTCGTCGCCACCCAGACGCGCCACGGTGTCGGATTCGCGCACCGCGCTGGTTAGTCGCTGGGCAACCGCCTGCAGCAACTGGTCGCCGGCATCGTGACCCAGCGTGTCGTTGATGCGTTTGAAATGATCGAAATCGAGGAACAGGCACGCGACCTGGTGGCCGTCGCGCGCGGCTTGCGCGACGATCTGCTTGAGGCGCTGATTGAGCAGCGCGCGGTTGGGCAGCCCGGTGAGGATGTCGTGCTGGGCGAGCTTGTAGGCTTGCGCCGTCGCGATCTCAAGCTCCTTGGTTCTCTGCGTGACCTTGTCCTCGAGCGTGCGCTGATAGGTGGCCACCTCGGCCTGGGACTCGGCCAGCCGCTGGGTCATGTGGTTGAAAGTGTGCGTTAGCAACCCCAGCTCGTCGCTCGACTTTGCCGGAACGTAGACGTCGAGCTTGCCGCTACCGACCGCACGCGCGGCGCGCATCAGCTGCCGCATCGGTGCCACCAGGCGGCGGGTCAACAACAGCGTCACGACAACGGCAATGATCAAGAGCGCGGCTACGACGCTCAGCGCGCCGATCAGGTTGGCGCGCATGCGCGCCCAGGCCTGATCGAAGCTCATTCCGATGCGGATGTAACCAATGGTGGACCGGGGCGCTGCGCCGAGGTGACTGTCAGGGCGGGGCGAGGCGTAAACCGGCACGACGAGCTCCAGGTGGCGGAGGTCCGCGCGTCCCGCTTCCGTGACCGTCACCGCACTGGCGAATGACGGAATGGGCGGCGTGGGCGGAACCGTTGCGTCGCCGTAGCCGCGGGTAAGCAGCGGACGACGCTGAGCATCGAGAACTGCGACATACGCGACATCGCGATCGGACGCGAGACCGTCGAGCACCGAGACGACGTTGGACATGTCCGAAGAGCTGATCGCTTCGTCGGCCACTTCAGCAAGCATTGCCGCGAGGGCGAGACCCTGGGTTCGAAGGCGATTGCTCTCGTCGCGGATTTGCTGGCCGATCAGAAACGCGGCGACGCCCAGGGCCGTGGCGACGATCAGGCCGATGGCGAGCAGATTGAGTTTGGTCAGCAACCCCATGCGCACCGGCGGCGCACTGAGCGGCGAAATGGTGTCGCCGCCGAGGGGTGAAAACAATTTGGCCATCGTCGGGTGGCGGCGCCGCTAGACCGCGGCCACTGGAATCGTGCCGATCTTCTGCTGCCACTCGCGCGGGCCGGTCTGATGCACCGACGTACCCCCCGCATCGACGGCGACCGTCACCGGCATATCGTTGACCTCGAACTCGTAGATGGCCTCCATGCCGAGATCGGCGAAGGCGACGACACGGGCGGCGCGGATCGCCTTCGACACGAGGTACGCCGCGCCGCCGACGGCCATCAGGTACGCAGCGCGGTGCTTGCGGATTGCCTCGATCGCCGCCGGCCCTCGCTCTCCCTTGCCGATCATGGCAAGCAGACCGGCTTGGCCGAGCATCATTTCGGTGAATTTGTCCATCCGCGTTGCGGTGGTCGGACCGGCGGGGCCGACGACTTCATCGCGCACCGGATCGACCGGGCCAACGTAGTAGATAACCCGATTCTTGAACGACACCGGCAAAGGTTCGCCCTTCGCCAGCATATCGTGTACGCGCTTGTGCGCCGCGTCGCGACCGGTCAGCAAGCGCCCGTTGAGCAACAGGCGCTCGCCCGGCTTCCATGAGGCGACCTCGGCCGGCGTGAGCGTGTCGAGCACAACCCGGCGCGCCTGGGGCGAGGGCGCCCATTGCACCCGGGGCCACCGGCTCAAGTCGGGTGGATCGAGCCGGGCCGCGCCGGAGCCGTCGAGCGTGAAGTGGGCATGCCGCGTCGCGGCGCAGTTGGGAATGATCGCCACCGGCAGGCTCGCCGCGTGCGTCGGGTAGTCGAGAATCTTGACGTCGAGGACGGTGGACAGCCCACCGAGGCCTTGGGCGCCGATGCCCAGCCCATTGACCTTGTCGAACAGCTCCAGGCGCAGCTCCTCGAGCCGGCTCATCGGCTCGTTGCGCGCCGCGCGCGCCTTGAGTTCGTGCATGTCGATGGGCTCCATCAGCGCCTCCTTGGCGAGCACCATCGCCTTTTCCGCGCTGCCGCCGATGCCGATGCCCAGCATGCCCGGCGGGCACCAGCCGGCGCCCATGGTGGGCACCGTCTTCAACACCCAGTCGACGATGGAATCGGACGGGTTGAGCATCGTGAACTTGGACTTGTTCTCGGACCCACCACCCTTGGCGGCTAGCTTCACCTCGACGCTGTTGCCAGGAACAAGGTCGAAATGCACCACCGCCGGCGTGTTGTCCCTGGTGTTGGTCCGTTTGCCGGCAGGGTCGCGCAGGATCGAGGCGCGCAGCTTGTTGTCCGGGTCGAGGTAGGCGCGGCGCACGCCTTCGTTCACCATGTCCGTGACCGAGAGCGTCGCATCGACCCAGCGCACGTCCATGCCCACACGGACAAAGACGACGACGATGCCCGTATCCTGGCAGATGGGCCGATGTCCCTCCGCGCACAAACGCGAGTTGGTGAGGATCTGGGCAATGGCGTCCTTGGCGGCCGGCGACTGCTCGGCCTCGTACGCATGCCCCAGCGCCTCGATATAGTCGAGGGGGTGATAATAGGAAATATACTGCAGCGCGTCGGCGACGCTCTGGATGAGGTGTTCCTGTTTGATCGCGGTCATGGCGCCTCCGACCTGGGCGGCACGCGAAACGGGCGGTGGCCGCCGGGTACCGGCCCCGGGCCGGGAATGGGGCAATGGGAGCGGGGCGAATTCTAGCATCTTGCCGTGCGCCGGTCGGGATGGCGCCGACCGGCGCACGACTGCCGCTTGGCCGCCGGCGCAGGTTGCGCCGCGTAGGCCACTGTCGTTAGACTGCGCCCCTGAAGCAGCCGCGCGTCATCGCCACACATCCCTGGAGACCTTGAGCATGTCCACCATTGAGTCCGTCTCGCACGAAAGCCGCACGTTCGCCCCCCCGCCGGCATTCATGGCGCAGGCCAACGTCGACCCGGCTGAATTCGACCGCCTCAATGCCGCCGCCGCGGCCGACTATCCGGGGTTCTGGGCCAGGCTCGCCCGGGAGGAGCTGTTATGGCACAAGCCGTTCAACCGAGTCCTCGACGAGTCGCAAGCGCCATTCTACAAATGGTTTGAAGACGGTGAGCTCAACGCCTCGTACAACTGCCTCGAGCGCAACCTGCAGAACGGCAACGCGAACAAGACGGCGATCCTGTTCGAGGCCGACGACGGCAAGGTGACCCGGGTCACCTACCAGGAGCTCTACCACCGCGTCTGCCGGCTGGCGAACGGCCTCAAATCGCGCGGCATCAACAAGGGCGACCGCGTGATCATCTACATCCCAATGTCGATCGAGGGCGTGGCCGCGATGCAGGCGTGCGCACGCATCGGCGCCACGCATTCGGTCGTCTTTGGCGGCTTCTCGGCGAAGTCGCTGCATGAGCGCATCATCGATGCCGGCGCGGTTGCGATCATCACCGCCGACGAGCAGATGCGCGGCGGCAAGGCACTGCCGATCAAGGCGATCGTTGACGAAGCCCTCGGCATGGAGGGCTGCGGAGCGGTCAAGACGGTGGTCGTCTATCGACGCACGGGCAACGCGGTGCCGATGCTGTCCGGCCGCGACATCTGGCTCCACGACCTGGTCGCGGACCAGGCGGACATCTGCGCCCCGGTCTGGGTGAGCGCCGAGCACCCGTTGTTCATTCTCTACACATCCGGTTCCACCGGCAAACCCAAGGGCGTGCAGCACTCCACCGGCGGATATCTGCTTTGGGCCATGCTGACGATGCGCTGGGTGTTCGACATCAAGCCTGGGGACATCTTCTGGTGCACCGCCGACATCGGCTGGGTGACCGGGCACACCTACATCACCTACGGGCCACTGGCGGTCGGTGCAACCGAAGTCGTATTCGAGGGCATTCCGACTTATCCGGACTCGGGCAGGTTCTGGAAGACGATCGCCAAGCACAAGGTCACCGTCTTCTACACCGCACCGACGGCGATTCGCTCGCTGATCAAGGCTTCGGATACGCATCCGGAGACCGCCCCGCCGAACTACGACCTTTCCAGCCTGCGTCTGCTCGGAACCGTCGGCGAGCCGATCAATCCGGAGGCCTGGATGTGGTACTACCGCAACGTGGGCGGTGAGCGCTGCCCGATCGTCGATACGTGGTGGCAGACCGAAACCGGCGGCCACATGATCTCGCCGGTGCCCGGCGTGATACCCCTGGTGCCGGGGTCGTGTACCGCCGCGCTCCCCGGCATCATGGCCGCGATCGTCGATGAGACGGGCCATGACGTGGCCAACGGCCATGGCGGCATTCTGGTCATCAAGCGCCCGTGGCCGGCGATGATTCGCACCATCTGGGGCGACCCGGAACGCTACCGCAAGTCGTATTACCCGGAAGAGCTCGGCGGCGAGCTCTACCTCGCCGGCGACGGCTCGGTGCGGGACAAGCAGACCGGGTACTTCACCATCATGGGCCGCATCGATGACGTGCTCAACGTTTCCGGCCATCGCCTCGGGACCATGGAGGTCGAGTCGGCGCTCGTCGCCAACGAGCTCGTTGCCGAAGCGGCGGTCGTCGGTCGCCCCGACGACCTCACCGGCGAGGCAATCTGCGCCTTCGTCGTCTTGAAGCAGGCGCGGCCGGCGGGCGCCGATGCGGACAAGATCGCGAAGCAGCTGCGCGACTGGGTTGGCAAGGAGATCGGGCCGATCGCCAAGCCGAAGGACATCCGTTTCGGTGACAACCTGCCCAAGACACGCTCGGGCAAGATCATGCGCCGGCTGCTGCGTTCGATCGCCAAGGGCGAGCCGATCACGCAGGACGTGTCAACGCTCGAAAATCCCGCGATACTGGAGCAGCTCAAGCAGGTGCTGTAGGACGCGCCTGGTCGGCTCGCGCAATCCTACGCCGGCGGCGGGGCGGTCTCCGCGAATGACGGCCGCTTGGAAAGCTTCTCGGTGAGCTTGACCAGATTCGGGTAGCTGCCGCGCCAGTCGATCGCGGCATGGCGCAGGTCGAGATAGCCCAGCGCACATCCGGTGGCGATATCGGCGAGCGAAAACGCTTCGCCGTTGCACCACGCCTTGTCGCCGAGGTCGTGCGCAAGCTCCTCCAGGCCGAGGTCGATCTTGCGTCGCTGGCGCTGCAGCCAGAGCTTGTCCTGCTGCCGCGCGGCGCGTTTGCTCTCGAGCACGATCGCCACCGCCGCGTCGCAGATGCCGTCAGCCAGGGCTTCCCAGCGCCGGACGCCGATGCGTTGTCGGTTAGGCTCCGGGATCAGGCGCGATACCGGGCTCACCGTGTCGAGGTATTCGACGATGACACGCGAGTCGAACAGCGTCGTGCCGTCGTCAAGAACGAACACCGGCACCTTGCCCAGCGGATTGTAGTTCGGCACCGTCGTCTCGGCGGCGTAGGGCGATTCCTCGACCAGGTCGTACTCGATCTTCTTTTCGGCAAGCGCGATACGGACTTTGCGTGCGTAGGGACTGGTGAGCGAGGCGATGAGTTTCATATGCGGAGCGAAACCGGATACCTCCGCGACGCGGAGTTGCACGCGAGGAGCAAATTATAGCATCGCATGGAGGCAGTCCGGTGTTGAACAGCAAGCGCCAGGCATCACTGTGCGCGGCGGAGAGGAGCAGTGCTTGTGCTAAACTGCAATCGCCCCGCGCGCACCACCATGCCGAAAGCCGACGCGCCCGTCTCGCTCACTGCGCTTACCGCGCTTAGCCCTCTCGATGGGCGGTACCGCCGCAAGGTCGCCGCGCTGGCGCAGTACTTCAGCGAGTACGGCCTGATACGGTACCGCGTGCAGGTTGAACTCGCCTGGCTGCAGGCGCTGGCCGACGAACCGGCGGTCGCCGAAGTTGCGCCGTTCTCGGCGTCGACACGCGTAACGCTGGCCGCCGCGCTCTCCGCGTTCACCGTCGCTGATGCCGAGCGGGTCAAGGCGATCGAGGGGACGACCAACCACGACGTCAAGGCGGTCGAGTACTGGCTGAAAGAACGATTTGCCGCAGCTCCGGAACTCGCGCGCGCGAGCGAGTTCGTCCATTTCGCCTGTACCTCGGAGGACATCAACAACCTCGCCCACGGATTGATGCTCACCGGAGCGCGACGCGAAGTGCTTGTGCCGGAACTCCATGCGCTGATTGCCGAACTGCGGGCGCTGGCGCACAGGCATGCTGCGCTGCCGATGCTCGGACGCACGCACGGCCAGCCGGCGACGCCGACGACGCTGGGAAAGGAGATGGCCAATTTCGTCGCGCGACTCGAACGCGCGCTGCCGGCGTTCGCCCAGACCGCGCTTCCGGGCAAGATCAACGGCGCCGTCGGCAACTACAACGCACACCGCGTCGCATACCCCGATGTCGACTGGGAAGGACTCGCGCGCCGGGTGGTGACGGCGTTGGGCCTCGATTTCAACGCCTACACGACGCAGATCGAGCCGCATGACGGGCTTGCCGCGATGTTCGATGCGCTGGCGCGGATCAACACCATCGTGCTCGATCTCGACCGTGACCTCTGGGGCTATGTTTCGCTGGGTTACTTCCGCCAGAAAACGCAGGAAGGCGAAGTGGGCTCGAGCACGATGCCGCACAAGGTCAACCCCATTGATTTCGAGAATTCGGAGGGCAACCTCGGCCTGGCCAACGCCATGCTGCGGCACCTTGCGGACAAGCTTCCCGTCTCGCGCTGGCAGCGCGACCTCAGCGACTCGACGGTACTGCGCAATGTCGGGGTGGCGTTCGGCCATGCCTTGCTCGGCTGCGTTTCCTGCAGGCAGGGACTCGCCCGGCTGGAGGCCGATCCCGGACGCCTGGCGGCGGACCTCGATGCGAGCTGGGAAGTTCTCGCCGAGGCGATCCAGACGGTGATGCGGCGCTTCGGCGTCCCGGAGCCCTATGAACAGCTCAAGGCGTTGACGCGCGGCCAGCGCGGGATCACGCGCGCGTCGCTGCATGAATTCATCGACGCGCTGGCGATTCCTGCGGATGCAAAGGCGCGCCTGAAGGCGCTGACTCCGGCGACCTACATCGGTGACGCGGCCGGACTCGCCGGGCGCATCTAGCGCCCGACCCTGTCGTCGCGGCGCGGGGCCCGGCCCCGGCCCCGGGCGCGGCGGTCCTTCACGAACTGAACCGCCATCGGCAGCAGCGAGACGACCACGATGCCCACTACGATCCAGGCGAGATTTTCCTTGACCCAGGGAATGTTGCCGAACAGGTAGCCGGCATACGCCAGCGACCCGACCCAGGCGGCCGCACCGATGACGTTGTAGGACAGGAATTTGCGGTAGGTCATGGCCCCGACGCCGGCGAGAAACGGCGCGAACGTGCGCACGATCGGCACGAAGCGGCCGATGATGATCGTGAACCCGCCGTACTTTTCGTAGAAGCGGTGCGTCCGCTCGAGGTACTCGGGCTTGAGCCAGCGGCCGAGCCGGGTCTCGTGCGGCCGATTGAACGCCATCGGACCGATATAGCGGCCGACGCCGTAGTTGAGCGAATCGCCCAGAACGGCGGCCACGAACAGGGTGATCACGAGCAGATGGATATCGAGCCCGGACGAAGCCACCACCGTGCCGGAGACGAACAGCAGCGAATCGCCGGGCAGCAGCGGGAAGACCACGAGCCCGGTTTCGGCAAAGATGACAATGAACAGCGCCGCGAACATGAGCGCGGCATGCTGTGCCGCGAGGTCGGCCAGCGTCCGGTCGAGCGCGAACAGCGAGTAGATCAGCGTCGTCAGCATGGGGTTCGACTCGATTTCTGGCTGCGGCAACAGCCTGTACCCCGATCCATCGAGCAACCGAACCTGACCGCAGGCTGCGGTCAGGGAAGGATCTTCTCGGCGCCTCCTGCGCCTGCTTTTCTATCCGGCTTAACCAGATCCTCGCGCGACACGCCCAGCCACATCACCAGGGAAGCCATGACCAGGGCCGAGGAATAGATGCCGAAGCAGATGCCGATGGCCAGCGCCAGCGCGAAGTAGTGCAGGGTCTCGCCGCCGAAGAACAGGATCGACAGCACCATCATCAGGGTGCAGCCGTGGGTAATGATCGTCCGGGACAGCGTACTGGTGATGGCGCTATTGATGATCTCGGGCACGCTCGCCTTGCGCATCTTGCGGAAGTTCTCTCGTATCCGATCGGCGATCACCACCGACTCGTTGACCGAATAGCCGAGGACCGCAAGCACCGCGGCCAGGACCGGCAACGAAAATTCCCACTGGAACAAGGCGAAGAAGCCAAGAATGATCACGACATCGTGCAGGTTGGCGATGATGGCCGAGACCGCGAACCGCCACTCGAAGCGAAGCGCCAGATAAGCCACGATGCCGATGCAGACCAGAAGCAGGGCGAGCGCGCCGTTTTCGTACAGTTCCTTGCCGACCTGCGGGCCGACGAATTCGACGCGCTGCTGGGTGACGCCGGGGTCGTCGGCCCTGAGCGCCGTCATCACGCGGTCGGAGAGCTGCGCGGTCGATAGGCCCTCTTTCAGCGGCAGTCGGATGAGCGCGCTGTTGGCGCTGCCGAAGCTCTGCACGGCGAACTCGCCGAGATTCATCTTGTCGATGACGGCGCGCACCTGACCGAGATCCGCCGGCCGGCTGTAGGCGATCTCGATCAGCGTCCCACCGCGGAAATCGACGCCGAGGTTGAGGCCCCGGGTGGCGAGAAAGAACACCGCCAGCACGAAGGTCACGAGCGAGATCACGTTGAACACGAGCGCGTGCTTCATGAACGGGATGACGCGCTTGATCCTGAAGAATTCCATCGTGTCTCTCTAGTCTTGTCCTGGCTTGGCCGCTGGTGCCCGAGCGGTCATGTTGCCGGTTTCCACACCTGGCCGATCGATATCTTCTCGAGCTTCTTGCGTCCGCCGTAGACGATCGCGACGAGGCCGCGCGAGACGAATACCGCGCTGAACATCGAGGTCATGATGCCGATGCAGTGCACAACGGCAAAGCCGCGGACCGGCCCGGTGCCGAAGATCAGCAGCGCCAGCCCGGCGATGAGCGTGGTCACGTTGGAGTCGAGAATCGTGTTCCATGCGCGCTCGTAGCCGGCCTGGATCGCGGCGTGCGGGGTATCGCCCCAGCGCAGCTCCTCGCGGATGCGCTCGTTGATCAGCACGTTGGCGTCGATCGCCATGCCGAGGGTGAGGGCGACCGCTGCGATGCCCGGCAGCGTCAGCGTCGCCTGCAGCATGGACAGGATGGCGATCAGCAGCAGCAGGTTTACGGCCAGGGAAATCGTCGAGATGACGCCCATCAGCTCGTAATAGGCACAGATGAAAACCGCCAGCACGACAAAGCCGTACAGCACCGAATCGAAGCCCTTGTCGATGTTCTCCTTGCCCAGCGACGGGCCCACGGTACGCTCCTCGACGATCTCCATGGGCGCGGCGAGTGCCCCGGCGCGCATGAGCAGCGCAATGTCGTTCGCTTCGCGGGTGCTCATCCGGCCGCTGATCTGGACCTTCCCGCCGCCGATCTCCTCGCGGATGACCGGGGCCGTGATCACCTCGGACTTGCCCTTCTCGACCAGCAGGATCGCCATGCGCTTGCCCACGTTGTCGCGGGTGACTTCTTTGAAAATGCGTGCGCCGCTGCCGTCGAGGTTGACGTGCACGGCCGGCTGGCCGTTCTGATCGAATCCCGACTGCGCGTCGTTGATCCGATCCCCGGTGAGCACCACCTGGCGCTTGACCAGCACCGGCTGGCCCGTCCGGTCGGCGAGCAGGTCGTCGCCCAGCGGGACCTGCCCGGACACCGCCTGCTGCTGCGCGGTCGGATCCTCATCGACCATCCGGATCTCCAGCGTAGCGGTGCGACCGAGGATGTCCTTCGCCCGCGCCGTATCCTGCACCCCGGGCAACTGCACGACGACGCGGTCGGCTCCCTGCTGCTGCACGATCGGTTCGGCGACGCCGAGCTCGTTGACACGATTGCGCAGGATCGTGATGTTTTGCTGCACCGCGCCTTCCTTGATGCGTATTTGCGCCTGCGGCTTCAGGCTGGCGATGAGCCTCAATTCGCTGCCCGCGTCGAGATCCTGGAGCTGCAGATCGGGAAAGGCGTTGCCGATCTCCTCGTTCGCCCGGGCGCGTTCGGCGCCGTCGCGGAAGCGAATGGCAACGGTCTGGCCCTCGCGCGCGATGCCCGAGTAGAGCACTTTGTTCTCGCGCAGCAGCGAGCGGATGTCGGTGAGGTAACGGTCGGCGGCCTTGTCCAACGCGGCCGGCATGTCGACCTGCAGCAGGAAATGGACGCCGCCGCGCAAATCGAGCCCAAGGTACATCGGCAGCGCGCCGATCTTCGCCATCCATGAAGGCGAGCTCGACAGGAGGTTCAAGGCGACGATGTAATTCGGGTTGTTCGGGTCCGGGTTCAATGCCGCCTGCAACGCGTCCTTGGCCTTTAACTGCGTGTCGGCGTCGGCAAAGCGGACCTTGACGCCGGTCACGTCGACCATCTCGCCGCGATAAGCAATGTGGGCGGCCTTGAGCGCATCTTCGACAGTCTGCAGCGTCGCCGTATCGATCTTGACGTTCGACTTGCTGGTCGACACCTGCACCGCCGGGACCTCGGGGAAGAAGTTCGGCGTCGTGTAGACGACGCCGATGAGGATCGCCGCGGCGATGAGCACATACTTCCAGAGCGGATAGCGATTCATGGCTACTCAGACGAACACGGCGGAAATCAGATGCTCTTGAGAGTACCTTTGGGCAGCAGCAGCGAGATTGCGCTCCGCTGCACCGTAACCTCGACGTTGGGAGCTATTTCGACATCGGCGTAGGCCTCGGAGAGCTTGGAAATCTTGCCGACGATCCCGCCGGCAGTGACGACCTCGTCGCCCTTCTGCAACGCCTGGAGCATCGCCTTGGTTTCTTTCGCGCGTTTCTGCTGCGGACGGATCAGGAGAAAATAGAAGACGACGACGATGGCGATCATCGGCAGAAACGTCATGATGTCACCACCGGGCGATGCGCCGGAAGCCTGGGCGTAGGCGGGGCTGATGAACACGGGTTCCTCCTTGCGGTCGGCAGCGCGCTTAAGGGCGGCGAAAATCGAGCCAAAGCGCGAACACATACGCGGACGAATGCGGAAAGCCGGTCATTCTACCACGTGCTCGCGGTCGTTCCGGAACACCTCTACATAGGCCGGCAGGGCGTCGGCGGCGATCGCCTGCCGCAATTCCGCCAGCAGCGTCAGGTAGTAGTGCAGGTTATGCAGGGTGTTGAGCCGTGCGCCCAGGATCTCGTTGGCACGCTGGAGGTGGTGCAGGTAGGCGCGACTGAAATGGCGGCAGGCATAGCACGAGCAGCTCGCGTCGAGCGGGCCCGGATCGGTGCGATGGCGGGCATTGCGGATCTTGATGTCGCCGTGGCGCGTGAACAGCCAGCCATTACGCGCGTTGCGCGTCGGCAGCACGCAGTCGAACATGTCGATCCCGTTTTGCACGGCCTCGACAATATCCTCCGGCGTCCCGACGCCCATCAGATAGCGTGGATGGTCGGCGGGCAAGAGGGGAGCGATGCACGCCTCGATGCGACGCATTTCCTCCTTCGGTTCGCCTACCGACAGGCCACCGATTGCGTAGCCGTCGAAACCGATGCGGCGCAGCTCGCCCAGCGACGCCTCGCGCAGGTCTTCGAACATGCCGCCCTGCACGATCCCGAACAGGGCGTTGCGGTTGTCAGCGTGAGCCGTCTTCGACCGCGCTGCCCAGCGCATCGACAGCTGCATCGACGCGGCGACTTGGTCGCGCGATGCGGGATAAGGCGTGCATTCGTCGAATACCATCGCAATGTCAGCGGCGAAGGCACGCTGGATCTGCAGCGACAGTTCCGGTGTCAATCGGAGTCGGTCGCCATCGACCGGCGAGGCGAAGGCGACGCCTTCCTCGAACACCTTCCGCATCGGGCCCAGGCTGAAGACCTGGAATCCCCCCGAATCGGTGAGTATCGGGCGCGGCCAGCCCATGAAGCGGTGCAAGCCGCCATGGGCGGAGATGACTTCCAGCCCGGGGCGCAGCCACAGATGGAAGGTGTTTCCCAGAATGATCTCGGCGCCGAGCGTCTCGAGCTCGTTGGGCGCCATTGCCTTGACCGTGCCGTACGTGCCGACCGGCATGAAGACCGGCGTCTCAACGGTGCCGTGGGCGAGCGTGAGGCGTCCGCGCCGCGCGGCGCCGCAACGGGCGATGACCTCGAAATTCATCAGTCGATTGTAGCAGCGGCGCGTGGGTCACTTCCTGGCGCCGCCGCCGGCGTCACGCTCGAGCAGCATCGCATCGCCGTAGCTGAAGAAGCGGTAGCGTTCGCGGATCGCGTGGGCATAGGCGGTGTGGATCGTTTCGAAGCCGGCGAAGGCGGACACGAGCATCAGCAAGGTCGATCGCGGCAGGTGAAAGTTGGTCAGCAGACGATCGACGACGCGAAAGCGAAAACCCGGCCTGACAAAAAGCTCGGTCTCGGCGGTCATGGCACGCAACGGGCCGGCAGTCGCGGCCGATTCCAGCGCGCGCAGCGCCGTCGTGCCGACCGCGATGACGCAGCGGCCCGCCGCCCGTGCACGGTCGACCGCGGCAACCGTCGCCTCCGGCACCGTGAAGCGCTCGCGGTGCATGCGATGCTTGTGCAGGTCTTCGGTCACCACGGGCTGGAATGTGCCGGCGCCGATGTGCAGCGTGACAAACGCGGGTGCAACGCCACGATCGGCCAGGCGCTTGAGCATCGGTTCATCGAAATGCAGGCCGGCGGTTGGCGCGGCAACAGCGCCGGCATGGCGCGCGTAAACCGTTTGATAACGCTCGCTGTCGGCTGGCTGCGGAGGGCGGGTGATGTACGGCGGCAGCGGCACCTCGCCGTGACGATCGAGATAGACGTCGAAAGGAACATCGGTGTCGAGCTGCAGGCGGAAGAACCGGCCGTCGCGCTCGAGCACCGTGGCGCGCGCGCCGCCTTTGAGCAGCACGCTGCCGCCGGGACGCGGGACGTGACTGGCGGCGAGCTGCATCCACGCCTCGGCAGGCGCGACGATGCGTTCGAGAAGCAACTCCACCTTGCCCCCGCTCGGCTTGCGGCCGCGAAGACGCGAGCGGATGACCTTGGTGTCGTTGAAGACCAGGAGATCGCCCGGGGCGAGCAGCTCTGGAAGATCCGAGAACGCGCGATCGACGAGCCGCGCGCCGGTGACGTGCAGCAGGCGCGCTGCCGTGCGCGAAGCAGGCGGCGTCTGCGCGATCAGATCGGGCGGCAGGTCGTAGTCGAAATCGGAGAGATGGTAGAGACGGTCGCTGGACATCGCAGGCATCGGTACGAGCGGTGCGTTTGTCGCGCCGGGCCGTTTCCGCGATAATGCCGGCTCCAACTCGCGCGGGCAAGGTTCGGCTCAACGCCGCAACGCGCGCTCCACTTGCCGGGGTGGCGGAATTGGTAGACGCGCTGGACTCAAAATCCAGTTCTGGCAACAGAGTGAGGGTTCGATTCCCTCTCCCGGCACCAAGAATTGATTCGCTAACGTCCATGCACGCGCGCTGGACGACGTCCCGTAACAGAACGCCTCGTCAGGCGCTTTCCTGCCGTTGCAATTGCGTCGCAGACGCGTAACTTTTTTGAGCTGTACGACAATAGCTTCGCCATGACTGGCGGCGCAGCAGGTCGGCCAGCCCTTCTTCAGCAGAAACTTAATGTACCGCCGCAGCCGCGCTCCGCGAATGCGCTCGAACTCGCGCCGTGCCAAAGCGGTATCGCCGTGTGCTCAAACGGGACCCTTACCGCATGGCGATGCGGTGTCATGGAGAAGCGGCGTCGCGTCGTTAGTGCGCAGGCGCTTCGAGTAGGGGCGATTCGTGAACGTCCACCGTCTGGGCGTTGGAACCTTCAGGTTCCATGGCCGCCACGGCCATGATGGCAGCGGCGCAGGCGATGGCGTATACGAATACGGCAGCCACGAACAACGTTTCCATGTTTTGCCCTCTTCACATTGACCAATCTAATCCCGATTGACGTCGAGGGCGTTGATCTGGGGCAAACAAGGCTTCGGATGGCGGGCTGCAAGGGCGGCAGGCGCGACCGCCGCCAAGCGACCGGCGCAGGCCAGCGCCGTAACGCGAACCCCGGTAGGCCCGATCGGCAAGTCGGCGGCGCAAGCGGCATCCGGCTCGTTAGGATCGCCCGGGCGCCGGCACAGCGATCGACTCCGATGAGTTCCAGCTCAGGCCGAAGCTCCATCGTGTTTCCCATTTGATAATCGGCTGAATCCGGCTGGAGCGGTCCAGATGGTGGTTGCCTTGGGCCGGGCCGACCGGCTAGCGAATGATTGTCATCAAACAGGTGTAGCCTGAGACCCGCATCGGTTGCCACCCCGACCGCGCAGATAGCGCGGCGGGGTGCGAGGGGGCGGGCTCGCATCGGGTGCTGGCGGGCGCGACTCCGGTTAAAGAGCCAGTTCAATCCGTGCCATGGTTAGAGGCTCTTGTTTTCATGGCGCAGGTTCAGGACCGCTACCGCATGTTGCTTGGCTTCGTCATCCGTGTGGCCCATCAAATAAAGCGCCTTCTGGATTACTTCCTCGGCTTCTTCATCCGCGATTGTGGGATTTCGTTCGATGAGAGGCCACGCGCTTTTTTCTTGCGGCCAGGTATCCATTAATTCTTTCACCAACGCGTCGAGACGAGCGGTCCGTGCGCGCGTCGAAGCGTCAAAATTTGGCTCGTGCTTTGGCGCGGCAGGCTCCGGAGGGCGTGAAGTCATTGTGGCCGCGTCCGTGCGACGCTGGGCGGCCAGTGCATTGCGTTCAGCGGCCAAGGCGCTCTTCTCGGCGGCGGCAGCCGCCCGTTCCGCCGCATTTGCCGCGCGGCTAGCCCAGTTGATGGCCCAAAGTGACAGCAGCAACGCGATCAGGCCAAGCGCCAGTCCAATGGACATAATCAACTCCTTTGTGTCGAAGTCAGCGGCCTTACCGGCGCGATGGCTGCGCCCCGCCGGTACGACCATCGCTAGTGCGCGCCGCAGGCGGCAAACACACCGGTGATTGCGGCCCCCGCCGGAGCCGATCGCCGCCATTGCGGCCCCTGGCCCCGGATCGCGCACCATCTAGCTGGGACTATGCGCCTCGTTTGCAGGTACCTCTTGCGCTGGAGCATGGCCTGCGGCTGGCGCTGATGCATTCTTGCCCGCACGACCTGAAGACGTTAACAGGGCGACTCCGCCGACGGTAAGTGCAAACGCCGTTCCGGCCAGAACGAACCATCCAAATACGTTCGATTGCCTGGCAACCGACCGGCTTTGTCGAGACGATGTGACGGGTCGCAGCAGGTGTGTCGTGTCTGGGAAACCCGGGTCACTATCGTTTACCGCGGCCATCCCGGGCTGGGTGTTCATCAGGCGCACCGCCAGATCAACGTCCATGTCAAGCATTTCGGGAGCGACCCATGAGGCGACGCCAATGGCGCGCAACGCCTCTACATAGCGTGTGCTCGTAACGATGTCCACACGGGACTTCACAACGACCTCGCCCCCAGCCAGCAGTTGTCCGGCGACCGCTTCGGATTGGCCCAGCAGCTTGGCAAGCGCCGTACGCACATCGATCGGATCGAAGCCTTCCAAGCATTGGCCCTGGAGGATGATCTGAAACGTCTCCATCATGGTTTACCCCGCCAAACTCCATTTTTGCCGATTGCGTGATTCCTTTGATCGGCCCCCCGTCCGTCGCATTGTGACGAGATGCGTCAGTTGGGGCGACTCGCCTTCTCGCAAATCGCTGCCTGAGGCAGTACCCGCAAGGGACATGCCAAACTCGCGTCATAGCGCTGATGGGTGGAGCGGACACTGTCCGACGCGGGTCGGACCCAGGCGGGCAACGAATCCTTCCCGCCATGGCGCTGCCGAAGTCGGTGCCTTGGCCGCTCGACTAATGCCTACGCTGACCACAAGGTTGGCCGGCCAAGGCGGTCGCCGTCGGCTCTCCCGCAAATCGCAAGGGAGCCGTCAGCGCCGGCTAGCCGAGAGGCGGCTGCCATCGTTTGCGCGAGCAGGCTTCCCACACCAGCGATCGGGCTGCGGGGTGATTTGCGGCGGCCTATAATTGTGCCTTCGAAGCAGTCATCAGCCCAAAGCTTCTCCTATTGATCGCTGCGCTCCTGTTTGGCGCGACCGGACCGCGGCCGAGCCGGGCGGCGGCCGCCGGTCCCGGGGCAAAGTCCAGGGGTGCCTTGCGCGGCGCCACCGCCTGCCAACGTGCCACAATGACGAACATCGGCACGGCGGTTCCATTACGTTCCAGGCCGTGCGCGTATGGGCGCAAAGGCAGGGAACGAGGCATGATGCGCCTTGACGGCGATATTTCTGGGGCCTCGCACCCCACGGTGGGGTCGCGTTTGCCGGGGCGAGGGCGGCGCCTGTGGCAGCGGCTCGGACAATCTATCTGAGCGCGGCAAAGAGGAGACGATGAGCGCAGACGCAGACAACGGGCGCACACGACGGCTCGACGAAGTGTTGCAGCTCGTCCGCACGAAAGTGACGCCGGCGCAGCGGGCGACGGTCGCGGAGTTCGCCGCGCGCTATTTCCGGGACGTGGAGGCGGAGGACCTCGCGGAGAGGGAGACTGCCGACCTGTATGGTGCCGTGCTGTCGCACTGGAACTTCGCGCGCAAGCGGGAGCCCGGCCACACGCGGATCCGCGTGTTCAATCCCACCCTCGAGGAGCACGGCTGGCAGTCGACGCACACGATCATCGAGATCGTCAACGACGACATGCCGTTTCTGGTCGATTCGGTGACCATGGAGGTCAACCGCCACGGGTTGATGCTGCACCTGATCATCCATCCCATCGTCGAGGTGGAACGCGGCGCGGACGGCTCGCTCGGCGGACTGCTGACCGGGGGTGCCAAGAACGGCCTGCGCGAATCGTTCATCCATGTCGAGGTGGACCGTATCATCGATCCGGCCCGCATCGAGGCCCTTGCGCAGGACATTGCCCGGGTGCTCGACGACGTGCGCGCCGCGGTCGACGACTGGAGGCCGATGGGCGATCGCGTGCAGGCGATCGTGGCCGAAGTTCAGAAGCGACCGCCGCCACTGCCCGCGGACGAATTGCACGAAGGCAAGGATTTCCTGCGCTGGCTGGCCGACAACCACTTCACCTTCCTGGGCTATCGCTGCCACGAGCTCGCGGTTATCGATGGCGAGGACGTGCTGAAGATTGTCCCCGGAAGCAGTCTCGGCATCCTGCGCGAGGGGCAAAGCAAGGAGTTTGCAGCGAGCTTTGCGGCGCTGCCACCCGAGGTGCGAGCGTATGCGAGGCGGCCGGAGCTGCTGGTCGTCACCAAGTCGACATCGCGCTCGACGGTGCATCGGCCTGGCTATCTCGACTACATCGCGGTCAAGCGCTTCGACGCCAAGGGCGATGTCGTGGGCGAAGATCGCTTTCTCGGCTTGTTCACCTCGACGGCCTACAGCGCCAACGCCGCCGACATCCCGCTCCTGCGGCGCAAGGTGGCGAATGTCATCAAGCGTGCCGGGCTGCCCGCCGGGGGGCACGCCGGCAAAGCGCTGGTCAACATACTCGATACCTATCCGCGCGACGAGCTGTTTCAGACGAGCGAGGACGATCTCCTACACACAGCCAAGGCGATCCTCCATCTGGGCGATCGGCAGCGCCTGCGTCTGTTCGTGCGCCGCGACGCTTTCGAGCGCTTTCTGTCCTGCCTGATCTACGCACCGCGCGAAAAGTACACGACGGAATTGCGGCAGAAATGGCAGGCGATCCTGACCCAGGCATTCGCGGGTTCGAGCTCCGAATTCAACGCCCATCTGTCCGAATCCCCCCTGGCACGGGTGATGATCATCGTGCGCACGACGCCGGGCCAGATCCCCGCCTACGACGTGCACGCCCTGGAGGCGCAGCTCGTCTCCGCGGCGCGGCGGTGGGAGGATGACCTCAAGGTTGCGCTGATCGATGCGCTGGGTGAAGCGCGCGGAAATGAGCTGCTGCGCCAGTTTGGGGCCGCCTTTCCCGCGGCTTATCGCGAGGAGTTTGCCGCCCGCGCGGCGGTGCCCGACATCGAGATGATGGCCCGGCTCACCGATGCGGAGCCGCTCGGCATGTCGCTGTATCGCCCGCTCGAAGCCGCGCCGGGGGCATTGCGCTTCAAGCTCTTTCACCGCGGCCGGCCGGTGACGCTTTCCGACAGCCTGCCGATGCTTGAGCGCATGGGCCTCAAGGTGCTCGAGGAGCGTCCGTACCGCATCACGCCCGCCGGCTCGCCCGCGACCTGGATGCACGACCTCGGATTGCTCTCGTCGCTGACCGACACCGAGGTCGAGATCGACTCGCTGCACGCCGTATTCGAGGATGCGTTCGCGCGGGTATTTCGGGGTGACGTGGAGAACGACGACTTCAACCGGCTGGTCGTCGCCGCGCGCATGCCCGCGGAGGAGACGACCGTCCTGCGGGCGTACGCAAAGTACCTGCGGCAAATCGGCTTTCCGCTCTCGCAGGCCTTCATCGAGAGCACGCTTTCAGGGCACGGCGATATCGCCCGCGAACTGGTCGAGTTGTTCAAGCTGCGCTTCGATCCGGCAGGTGGCGCGGGCGTGGGGGCGCGCACCGCGGAGCAGGTCCGGACCGTCGAAGCGGCCCTCGAGGCCGTCGACAATCTGTCCGAGGACCGGGTGCTGCGACAGTATCTGGCGCTCATCCAGGCGACGACAAGGACCAATTTCTGGCGGCGCGATGCGGCGGGCCGCCGGAAGAGCTTTCTGTCCTTCAAGTTCGACCCGTCCAAGGTGCCCGGCCTGCCGGAGCCCAAGCCGATGTTCGAGATCTTCGTCTACTCGACTCGCTTCGAGGGCGTGCATCTGCGCGGCGGCAAGGTCGCGCGCGGGGGGTTGCGCTGGTCGGACCGGCCGGAGGATTTCCGCACCGAGGTGCTGGGCCTGGCCAAGGCGCAAATGGTCAAGAACACGGTGATCGTCCCCGTGGGCTCGAAAGGCGGCTTCGTGCTCAAGCGCGCTCCCGCGGTGACTGACCGCGAGGCATACCTCAAGGAAGGCGTCGCCTGCTACCAGAATTATCTTCGCGGCCTGCTCGATCTCACCGACAACCGCGTCGGCGACAAGATTGTGCCGCCGCCCGACGTCAAGCGCCACGATCCGGATGATCCCTATCTGGTCGTTGCTGCCGACAAGGGAACGGCGACTTTTTCCGACTACGCCAACGCGGTCAGCATGGAGTACGGTTTCTGGCTTGGTGACGCGTTCGCATCGGGCGGGTCGGCAGGCTACGACCACAAGGCGATGGGCATCACCGCGCGCGGGGCGTGGGAGTCGGTGAAGCGGCATTTTCGCGAACTGGGCATCGATACACAGACGACGGATTTCACCGTCGCCGGCATCGGCGACATGTCGGGGGACGTGTTCGGCAATGGCATGCTGCGGTCGCGCCACATCAAGCTCGTCGCCGCATTCGACCATCGTCACATCTTCCTTGACCCGGCGCCCGATCCGGAGCAGAGCTTCGGGGAGCGCGAGCGCATGTTCAAGCTGCCGCGCTCGTCATGGGCGGATTACGACGCGTCGCTGATCTCCGCTGGCGGACGCATCCATCCGCGGAGCGCCAAGTCCATCGCGATCACACCGCAGGTGCAGAAGGCGCTGGCGATTTCCGCTGCCGCGCTCACGCCGACGGAGCTCGCCAACGCGATCCTGAAGGCGCCGGTCGACCTGACGTATAACGGCGGCATCGGAACCTACGTCAAGGCCGCCAGCGAGACGCACGCGCAGGTTGGCGACCGCGCCAATGACGCGCTGCGGGTCAATGGCCGCGAGCTTCGCTGCAAGGCGTTCGTCGAAGGAGGCAACCTCGGCTGCACGCAGCTCGGGCGCGTTGAGTACGCGCTCGCCGGCGGGCGCATCAACACCGACGCGATCGACAACTCGGCGGGGGTTGACACCTCCGATCACGAGGTCAACATCAAGATCCTGCTCGGGTTGCCCATCGCCGAAGGCGAGTTGACCGAAAAGCAGCGCAACGCCCTGCTCGTGGAGATGACCGGCGACGTCGCGGCGCTGGTCCTGCGCGACAACATCTTCCAGACGCAAGCGCTGTCGGTGGCCGGACGCATCGCGCCCCAGCTGCTCGACTCGCACCAGCGGTTCATCCATTTCCTGGAAAAATCCGGACGGCTTAACCGGGCGCTGGAGTTCCTGCCCTCTGACGAGGAGATTGCCGAGCGGCGCGCCAACGGCATCGGCCTCACCGTGCCCGAGCGCGCGGTGCTGCTCGCCTACAGCAAGATCTGGCTCTACGACGAGCTTCTGGCATCGACGCTGCCGGACGATGCGTGGGTGGTGACGGCGCTTGCGCGGTACTTCCCGAAAGCGCTGCGTGAGCGCTACGCCGACTACATGCCGCGGCACCCGCTGAAGCGCGAAATCATCGCTACGTACGTCACCAACAGCATGGTGAACCGGGTTGGAAGCACCTTTGTGCACCAGCTGCTCGAGACGACCGGCGGCAAGCCGCACGAAGTCGTGCGCGCATACCTGCTCAACCGCGAGGTCTTCGGCTACGTCGATCTGTGGATCGCCATCGAGGCACTCGACAACAAGGTCGACGATGCCGTGCAGTCCGCGATGCTGCTCACGACGAGCCGGCTGATCGGGCGCGCGACGACATGGTTCCTGCGCTCGCGTCGGCTGGCCGAGGACATGGCGGCGACGATCGCACACTTCGCGCCACAGGTGGGTGCGCTGGCAACGCAACTGCCGCAGCTGCTCGATCCGGGGGAGCGGGCGCGGATCGAAGCCGCGGTAGCGGCCTACGTTGCCAAAGGGGTGCCGCAGCCGCTGGCCCTGCGGGTGGTCGCCTTCGATACGCTCTACGCGGCACTGGACATCGTCGAAGTCGCCGGGGCGGCCAGGCGCCCGGTCGAGACGGTGGCGGAGCTCTATTTCGCGCTGGCGACCCGGCTCGGGCTGCCGTGGCTGAGGGAGAAGATCGCCACGCTTCCCGGCGACGCCCACTGGCAGATACTGGCGAAAGGAGCCATGCAGGACGACCTGTCGAGCCTGCAGCGCACGCTCACCGCCGAGGTGGTGAGCGGGAGTGGGGAAATCAGCGCACCGGCCAGGCTCATCGCGGCGTGGGAGGATCGCAACCGGCGCGGGGTCGAGCGCGCCGCGCAGCTCTTCGCAGAGCTCCGCGCGACGGCGTCGGTCGACGCGGCGATGCTGTCGGTGGCGCTGCGGGAGCTGCGCAACCTCGCCTAGGGCGCTACACGCCCGCGAGTGCCAGGGCCCCGACGGCGAGCGCGCCGGCGGCGGCGCCGTAGGCCATGTATTGCAGCCGCCTGTTCCGGGTGAGTATCGTGATGGCAGCCAGCGCGATGGCGATCTGGATGAGCGTCATCGCCTGCGCCCAGCGGTGGTGAAGGTGCATTGAAGCTTCGCTTTTTTCCTCGGCTTCGTTGGATTCCTGCTCGAGCTTCTTCGCCTCGGGAGCGATCTGCTCCTTTTCCGCCCCGTAGCGCTCAGCCTCCTTCGCGTAGCGTGCCTGCTGTTCACCGCTGGCCAGCGTTGCGCCGAGCTCGGCCAGGTTTTGCTTGCTGCTCTTGGCCTGGTAGAAATTCCACTGATCCGAAGCTGCGGTCCTGCGGATCGCGGCTTCGTTCTTGAACAGCAGCGCCTCGTTCTGCGTCGCGCCGGCCATGTAGCCGAACAGCGCGCCCATGGTTGCGAAGATCGCCGTCATGACCGCGAGGCGCCCGGCGAACGGATCGCCTCGCTGGGCCCGATGCTCGACCTCGTGGTCGTGCGGACCGTGGACTTCAAATTCCTCGCTCATGGCGGGGCTCCCGGGCGGCCGGCACGACCGAAGGCCGGGGATCGACCTGCGTCAACGGTCAGCCCGCTCATAGACGGCAAACTCGTAGGCGAAGGGCCCAGCCTCGTCCCGTGCCATGCGCCCCGCGCGCTCGGTCTCGCGCCAGCGGGAGCGGTCAAAGCCGGGAAAACGGGCGTCGCCGACGAACTCGCGCCCGATCTCAGTCAGATACAGTATATCGGCGCGCGGCAGCGCGTCACGGTAGAGCGCTTCGCCGCCAATGACGAATACCGGCTCCGGAAGGTTCACGCGTGCCAGCGCCGCGTCGAGGGACGGCGCGAATTCCACGTCGGCTGCAACCGGGTAGTTGCCGCGCGTGACGACGAGGTTCTGCCGCCCGGGGAGGGGTTTGCCGATCGCTTCCCAGGTGCGCCGTCCCATGATGACCGCGTGCCCGGTCGTCAGCGCGCGAAAGCGCCGCATGTCCTCCGGCAGGCGCCACGGCAGGCGGTTCTCGACGCCGATGACGCCGTTGTGCGCCACCGCGGCGATGACCGCGATCCGATGCGCACGGGCCGGGTCCGGCGCGCTTGGCGAGCCGGCAGGGGGTGGTGTATCGTGCACGCGTCGCTCTGAGGGCCCGGGCATCGTTTGACTACAATGATTATATCGGTCGCCCGCCATCACTCGTGTATTACCCGCGCTCATTCCTCAAGTTCATTCTTCTCGGTTTCCTGCTCGTCAGCCTCCCGCTGCTGTACGCGCTGGTCGAGCTGATCGTCAGCCTCGATCGCCTCGGGTCCCAGAGCCAGCAGGCGGTATTGCAGGCCGCGCAGGCGGGGCGGGCGAGCCGGCAGTTGTACGAACAGGCGACGACGCTGGAGCGCCTCGTGCGCCAGGACCTCATCCTCGATGACCCGCAACTCATCGACGATTACGCCCGAGTGCGCCAGGATTTCCGGCAGACGGCGCAGCAGCTGCAGCAACTTCCGCTCGATCGCGAGCAGTTGGTCCAGCTCGAAAAGCTGAGCGACAGCGAGAGCCATCTCTACGTCCTGCTCACGGCGCCGCAGCGGGCGGGGAATGCTGCCACCGTGCTCACCGAAGGCTACGCCGCGCTGTCGGCGAGCGCACAGTCGATGCTGACGTCGAGCAACCGCCTGACCGAGCACGAGATCGAAAGGCTGCAGCGGACGGCGGCGGAGGGACGCAAGACCTGGGGCTACCTGGCGCTGGCGGCAGGCGCCATCGCGCTCGTCCTGGCGATCCTGTTCGCGGTGCTGATCGCGCGCCCGATCCGGCAGCTCGACCTGGCGATACGGCGGATGGGGACCGCGGATTTCACGCATGCCATCGAAGTCAACGGCCCCCAGGACATGCGTTATCTGGGGCAGCGGCTCGAATGGCTGCGCGCGCGCCTGCACGAGCTCGAGGAGCAACAGACAAGCTTCCTGCGTCATGTCTCGCACGAACTCAAGACGCCGTTGACCGCGGTACGCGAGGGCGCCGAGCTCCTGCGTGACCGGGTCGGAGGCGAGCTGTCGCCGGCCCAGCAGGAAATCGTGCGCATCGTGCGCGAGAATACGCTCAATTTGCAGAAACTCATCGAGGACCTGCTGAGTTACCACCAGACGCGCACCATCGAGCCGCAGACGCTGGGACCTGTGCCGCTTGCCGATGTGATCCGCCGCGTCGTCCGGGAGCACAAGCTCGCAGCGTTCGCACGCATGATCGCCTTCGACACCAGAGTCAAGCCGGCGATCGTCGTCGGTGATGCCGACAAGATTCGCGCCATCGTCGATAACCTCGTCTCCAACGCGATCAAGTACTCGCCGCGATCCGGAACCATCTCCCTCGACCTGAGCCTCGAGAACGGTCAGGCGATCCTCGACGTCATCGACCAGGGGCCTGGTGTCGATCCGGAGGATCGACCGCGCATTTTCGAATCGTTCTACCAGGGCAAGCCCGCACTCGGGGGCCGAATCAAGGGCTCGGGGCTGGGGCTCGCGATCGCGAGCGAGTACGCCCTGGTGCACGGCGGTCGCATCGCCTTGGTCGATCGTCCCGCCGGCAGGCGCGGCGCCCATTTCCGCCTGTGGCTGCCGCTGGCCACGACGGATTCGTCGCCGGCGCGAGCGGCAGGGCCGATCGCGATTCAGGAGGAAGGTTGATTCGCCGGCGCAATTGCAGCGCCGTAGCTGCTGCCGGACTCGCCCTGCTCGCCGCGTGCGCCGCCACGCCGCCGACGCCCCCGCCCGCAGCGGTTCCGTCGGCGCAGGTGGTTCAGGTCGCGCGCGAGGAGCTGCCCGTGACGCCGGTTCCCGTTCCCCCGGTGGTGATCGTGCAGGTACCGCCGCAATCGTCGGTGCAGCCGCCGGCGCCCGCGCCACCGGTCAACGAGGAGGAGGAGCAGGCCCTGGCGCTGCTCGTCGACCTGCAGCGCTATGCGGTGGAATCCGGCGATGACCTCAGGCGGGAGCTTGCAGCCGCCAATGTGGCCATGACCCGGACGCGAACCGACGCCAGCCGTATCCGCCTCGCGATGCTCCTCACCCTGCCCAGCGCCGGACCGCCGGACGATGCTCGGGCGCTGTCCCTGCTCGAGCCCATGATCGGCAAGGGCAACTCGTCGCCACTCAAGCAGATCGCGACCGTGCTCTACGCCCAGATTGCCGAACGCGCCCGCAGCGTGCGCGAGGAGCAGAAGAAGACTGCCGCGGCCCAGGATAAGCTTGACGCACTGCGCGCAGTCGAGCGCAGCCTGCTGCTGGAACGCAGCCGCAATGCCGGCGGCGGCGGCGCCGGCGGCGGCGGCGGGACGCGGTAGAGGAGGCGATGGCTCACTCCGGCGACATCCTGCTCGTCGACGACGACCCCGATCTGCTCAAGCTGATCAGTCTGCGTCTGACCTCGGCGGGCTATCGCGTGCGCACGGCCGACAGCGGAGAGGCCGCGCTGGCCGCGCTCGCCGTGGCACGGCCGGCGGCCGTGATTACCGACATGCGCATGCCGGGCATCGACGGGCTGCAGCTGTTCGACGCGATCCACCGCCAGCATCCGGCGCTCCCGGTCATCATCCTGACCGCGCACGGAACGATTCCCGACGCCGTGTCGGCAACCCAGCGCGGTGTCTTCGGGTTCCTGACCAAGCCCTTCGACAGCCAGGATCTGCTGCAGAAGGTCGCCAGCGCCGTGCGCCTTACCGGCGACGAGCCCGAGGCGAACAAGCAGGCGCGGGGCGAGTGGCGCGGGGGGATCATTACCCGCAGCCCGCGCATGGAAGACCTGCTGCGCCAGGCAAGGCTTGTCGCCGACTCCGATGCGAGCGTCCTGATTTTCGGCGAGTCGGGTACGGGCAAGGAGTTGCTGGCGCACGCGATTCATCGCGCGAGCCCGCGCGCGCCGCGGCCGTTTGTCGGCGTCAACTGCGGCGCAATCCCCGAGCCACTGCTCGAGTCCGAGCTCTTCGGACACGCCCGCGGCGCATTCAGCGGCGCAGTGCAGGCGCACAAGGGGCTGTTCCTCGCCGCCGACGGCGGCACGATATTCCTCGACGAGATCGGGGACATGCCGCTCGCCCTCCAGGTCAAGCTGCTGCGCGTTCTGCAGGAGGCGGAAGTGCGCCCGGTTGGCGCAACGCAATCGGTGCCGATCGACGTGCGCGTCATTTCCGCGACCCACCGCGACCTCGACGCGCAAAAAGCCGCCGGGCAGTTCCGCGAGGACCTCTACTATCGACTCAATGTGGTTTCGCTCAAGCTGCCGCCGCTTGCCGAGCGACGCGAGGACATCCCGTTGCTGGCCGCGCACTTCCTGCGCAAGCTCGCGGAGCGCTACAAGAAGCCGGTGCCGTCCCTGGCGCCCGACGCCATGGCCCTGCTTATCGCCGCGCCGTGGCCGGGGAACGTTCGGCAGCTGTTGAATCTGCTCGAGCAGGCGCTGGCCCTCACGACGACGAGCATCATCCCGGCGACGCTGGTGCAGGGCGCGCTGCGCGAGGACGCCGGTGTGCTGGCGCCATTCGAAGAGGCGCGCAAACAGTTCGAGCGCGACTACCTGGTGCGACTGCTCAAGATCACCGGCGGCAATGTGACGCAGGCGGCGACACTGGCCAAACGCAACCGAACCGAGTTCTACAAGCTCCTGCAGCGCCATCGCCTCGAACCGGCGATGTTCAAGGACGCCAAGCCCTAGCGGCTGCGCCCCGCATCGGCTTAAGGCGGCGATCGCGGCCGGCCGATCTGCCGTCTCCTGTTCCCCTGGCGTCTATGCTGTCGTCATTTAACGACAGATATTAAGTAACAAAACCAATAGCTTAGGATATATACGCTGACTTTTGTCGGGAATATACGACAGGATTGGCAGGATATGGTTAATAACTGCCAGCCGTTGGCAGGATCGGCGGCGTGCAAGCTGCGCAAGCTATTGATTGGCTTGATCACAAAATAACTGGCACAGCGATTGCTAGCGTGCATACGAACCGAAACAGAAACGCTTGCACTGGAGCGCGAGGCTAGGACATGAACGCGTTTTGCCCGGAATTCTCGGCCTACTGGCTCGCTGAAGGCGAATCGGTCAGCGGGCGCGAGGGCGTGGAGCCCGTCCCGGCCGAGCAACGCTTGTCGCCGGCGCAGCAAGTGGCGCTGGAGGAGTTGGTCGAGCGCGTCAACGCGGCCCGCAGCGTGGTCTAGCCACCACGGCGGGTGCGCCAAGCCGACCGTCATCGGTAACCGGCCGCAGGTGGCCGCGGGACGAAAGGCCCGCAACGCCTGACCCTCTCGGAGACGGGTTAGTGCTCTGACCATCGGAATCCCCCTTGCCCGCTCACTTCCTCCCGGCGGGCTTTTTTTTGCCTGCTGGCCGCGGCGCCCTAGACGGCCACGGCTGCCTTGATGGGCGGATGCGACCGATAGCCGGCGAACTCGATGTCCTCGTAGTGATATTCGTACAGCGTCGGGGGCCGGCGCCTGAGCACGAGCTGCGGCAGAGGGAAGGGCGGCCGCGAGAGCTGTGTCTCGACCTGTTCCAGATGGTTGAGGTAGAGATGGCAATCGCCGCCCGTCCAGACGAACTCGCCGACCTCGAGATCAGTCTGCTGCGCAACCAGGTGCGTGAGCAAGGCGTAGGAGGCGATGTTGAACGGCACGCCAAGGAAAATGTCGGCGCTGCGCTGGTAGAGCTGGCAGGATAACCTGCCGCCGCCGACGTAGAACTGAAAAAACGCGTGGCAGGGCGGGAGCTTCATGCGCGGAATGTCGCCCACGTTCCAAGCCGAGACGAGCATGCGCCGCGAATCCGGATTGCTGCGGATCTGCGAGAGGACCGCCGACAGCTGGTCGATGTGGCGGCCGTCGGGCGCCGGCCACGACCGCCACTGGTAGCCGTAGATCGGGCCCAGGTCCCCATTCTCGTCGGCCCATTCGTCCCAGATCGTCACGCCGTTGTCGCGCAGATAACGCACATTGGTGTCACCGGCCAGAAACCACAGCAACTCATGGACAATTGATTTGGTATGGACCTTCTTGGTGGTCAGCAGCGGAAAACCCTCGCCGAGATCGAACCGCATCTGATAGCCGAACACGGACAGCGTGCCGGTGCCGGTCCGGTCGGCCTTGCGGTGACCGCGATCGCGCACGTGGCGCATGAAGTCGAGATATTGGCGCATCGGTGGGTAGGATTGGCGGGCCGCGCTATTGTAGCCGACGTGCCGCAGCGCCTGTCCCGGCGCCGCCGTTTGCAGCCCCTTGACAGGCGTTGCAGGAAGCGTAAATTATGAAACTACTAGACTAGTCATTTAGATATGAGACGGGCGTATGGACGGGCGATCCCCGGCGCCTGGCGACGCACGGCGCGCATGTTCATCGCGCTCGGCGACCCGCACCGGCAGCGCATCCTGCTCATGTTCGAGCCGGGCGAGCGGCTCAGCGTCGGCCAGATCGTGTCGGCTTCGACGCTTTCGCGCACGGCGGTTTCGCACCACTTGCGGGTGCTGCGCGAGGCCGGCGTGCTCAGGTGCATTAAAGCCGGCAGGATGGTTTACTTCTGGCCGGACGTGGCGGCGGTGCGCGACGCTCTCGCCGCGGTGCAGGACTACCTGGCGGAACATCATTGAGCGCCGTTCCCGAAGCGTCGGGCCCCGAGCGTCCATCGCCGCCAAGGAGCCTTGACGGAGGAGATCGCATGGCCGACCACAGCCAGTTTCAGCTGCTGCGCGAGCGTCGCTTCGCGCCGTTCTTCTGGACCCAATTCCTGGGTGCGGGCAACGACAACGTCTACAAGAACGCACTGGTGATCTTCGTTGCCTTCCAGGCGATGACCTTGACCACGCTTTCCGCCAACGACCTGGTCAATATCGCGGCGGCCGTCTTCATCGCGCCATTCGTGCTGTTTTCGGCAACGGCGGGGCAGGTCGCGGACAAGTTCGAGAAGTCGCGACTCATCCGCTTCATCAAGCTCTTCGAGATCGGCATCATGATCGTCGGCGCGATCGGCTTTTATCGCCGCGATCTGGTCCTGCTGTTCGCCGCGCTGGCTCTCATGGGCGTGCACTCGACGCTGTTCGGGCCGGTCAAGTACGCGATCCTGCCCCAGAATCTGCGCAGCGACGAGCTGATCGGCGGCAACGGCCTGGTGGAGATGGGGACCTTCGTCGCCATCCTGCTGGGCGAGATCGTCGGCGGACTGGTGATCGCCATCAAGCCCAATGGCCCGGTGCTCGCCGGCGCGACCGCGATCGCGATCGCCGTCGCCGGCTACCTCGTGAGCCGGGGCATTCCCACCACGCCGGCGGTCGCTCCGGAGCTCCGCATCAACTGGAACCCGTTCACCGAGACCAGCCGCAACCTGCGCTTCGCCTATGGTAATCGCGTCGTCTGGCTGTCGATGCTTGGCATTTCATGGTTCTGGTTCTATGGCGCCACCTACCTGACCCAGTTCGCCACGTTCACCAAGGCCATCCTCGGGGGCGACGAGCACGTCGCCACGCTGTTGCTGGCTGTGTTCTCGGTGGGCATCGGCATCGGCTCGCTGCTGTGCGAGCGCCTGTCCGGGCACAAGGTCGAGGTCGGGCTGGTGCCGTTCGGCTCGATCGGCTTGTCGGTATTCGCAATCGACCTCTATTTCGCCAGCCGCGGCCTGCAGCCGCAGGGGCTCGCCGGCATCGAGCGTTTCGTCTCGGTCGGCGCGCACTGGCGCATCGTCGCCGATTTGGTGCTGCTCGGCGCCTTCGGCGGCTTCTACATCGTTCCGCTCTACGCGCTCATCCAGGAGCGCTCGGACCCCGCACACCGCTCGCGCATCATCGCTGCGAACAACATTCTGAACGCGCTGTTCATGGTCGCGTCTGCGGGCATCGCGCTGGGTTTGCTCGAGGCGGGGCTGTCGATTCCGCAACTGTTCCTCGCCACCGGGCTCATGAACGCCATCGTGGCGATCTATATCTACTCGCTGGTGCCCGAGTTCCTGATGCGGTTCCTGGCGTGGCTGTTGATCCACAGCCTGTATCGCGTCGACAAGCAGGGCCTGGAGCAGATCCCCGACGAGGGCGCCTGCGTGATCGTCTGCAATCACGTGAGCTTCGTCGACGCCATCGTGATCGCGGCCTGCGTGCGCCGGCCCGTTCGCTTCGTGATGGACCATCGCATCTTCGCCCTGCCCTTTCTCAGCTTCATCTTCCGCACCATGCGTGCCATCCCGATCGCACCGGCCAGGGAGGATCCGGCGCTCAAGGAGCGGGCCTTCGCGGAGGCGGCCGACGCGCTCAAGGCGGGCGAGATCGTGTGCATCTTTCCCGAGGGCAAGATCACCGACACGGGCGAAATCAACCCGTTCCGCCCCGGGCTGCAGCGCATCCTCGAGCAGGCGCCCGTGCCGGTCGTGCCGATGGCACTGCGCGGCCTGTGGGGCAGTTTCTTCAGCCGCTCGTATGGGGGCATGGCGATGCGCCGGCTGCGCGGCCTGTTCTCGAAGATTGCGCTCGTCGCCGGACCTCCACTTGCGCCGGAGCAAGCTACGCCCGAAAGGCTGCGGGAAACGGTGTTCGCCCTGCGCGGCGACTGGCGCTAGCTTAACAAGGAGGCCGCTATGCCGTGGCTCGGTTTGCTTGTCGGGATGCTGATCGGCGCCTATGGGTACGGCTTTCATGGCCTCCTGGTCGGCGCCGCTGCCGGCGTGGCGATCGGCTTGCTGCTGCGCCAGCAGCGGTCCGGGCCGACGCTGCCAGCCGCGCCCGCCGCGCCGGTCGGCGAGCGACCGGACCCGGCGCGCATCAAGGCCCTGGAGCAGCGTGTGGCCGTGCTCGAGATCGCGCTGGCGCGATCGGGCATAACGCTGCCCGCGGTGGCGCCCTCCCACGCGGCCGCGCCCGACGCAGCTGCCTCCGCCGCTGCCCCGGCGCAGGCGCCGGTTCAAGCGGCAGCGACCGTGGCCGCGGCGGCGGCCGCGCCGCGCTATCCGGTGCGCAAAGGGGGCCCGGGTGAGGCAACCGGAGGTGGCGCGACGCCCGTTCCCGGCCGCGCAGCGCCGGCGGCAACCGCGGCCAGGCCCGCGCCCTGGGCATGGCTGGGCGACGGCAATACGCTGGTGCGCGTCGGCGTCGTGGTGCTTTTTTTCGGGATCGCCTTCCTGCTGTCGTACTTCGCCGAGCACGTGACCATCCCGATCGCGCTGCAGTTCGGCGGAGTCGCGTTCGCCGGCGCGGTGATGATCGCCGTCGGCGCATGGCTGCGCAACGCGCGTCGGGCTTACGCACTGGCGCTCATCGGCGGCGGCCTGGGCGTGCTCTACCTGACGACATTCGCGGCGTTCCAGCTGGTACCGCTGCTTTCTCCCCAACGCGCCTTCGAACTGCTTGCGGCGATCGCCGGGCTGGCAATCGCCCTGGCGCTGGTGTTCGACGCGCAGGCGCTCGCCGCGCTGGCGGCGCTGGGCGGGTTGCTCGCCCCGGTGCTGGTCGCCACGGTGAGCGAGCCGCTGCCGCTTTTCGGCTACGTGGCCGCGGTCAATGTCCTGGTCGTCGGCGTGGCCGGTTTCCGCGCCTGGCGCATGCTCGACCTGGTCGGCTGCATCGGTACCCTTCTGCTCAGTCTGTGGTGGGGATACGAATACTACGACCCGGCATATTTCGACTTAGTCGAGCCGTTCCTGGCGCTGTTTTTCCTGACCTACGTGGCGTTGCCGATCGTGCATGCGTTGCGCGCCGCCAGCGAGCCGAGAGTCGACGCGACGCTGCTCTTCGGTGCTCCGATCGTGGCCTTTGCGCTGCAGGCGCTCCTGGTGCAGGACACCCGTTACGGCCTGGCCTGGACGGCGGCGGCCGTCGCGGTCATGTATGCGTTGCTCTGGCAGGCGCTTCGGCATGCCAAGAAGGGCACGGTGGCGACGCTTGCCGCGGCCTTCGGCGCGCTCGCGGTGGTCTTCGCGACGCTGACAGTGCCCCTTGCGGTCGACGCGCGCTGGACCAGCGCGCTATGGGCGATCGAAGCCGCCGGCGTGTACTGGATCGGCTGCCGCGAGGATCGCCCTGTCGCGCGCGGCTTCGCTCTGTTGCTGCAGCTCGCGGCCGGCACCGCCTGGCTGGTCGGTGGCTTCGACGAATATGCCGAACTGGCCTTCGCCAACCGCCAGTTCCTGGGCAGCGCGGCCATCGCCCTGGCCGGTTTCGCCACCGTGCGCTTCGGCGACCGTCGCGGCGAGACGCTGCAGGCGACCGAGCGCTCGCTCCTGCACCTCGTGTTCGGATGGGCGTGCGCATGGTGGCTGGGTGGCGGCCTGGCCGAAATCGCGCGTCACGTCGCGAACCGAAGCGAAGGGCACGCCATGTTGGCGTGGGTCGTCGGCAGCATCACCTTCGCGCTGCTGTTGGCACGGCCTTTACGCTGGCCGCGGCTCGACGGCACGGCGATCGTCCTGCTGCCGGCCCTTGCACTCGCGCTCGGCCACGACCTCGCTCACGGGCGGACCAGCGTGACGGAGTACGGATGGGCGATTTACCCCATGGCATGGGCCCTGCATTTCGCCCAGCTCCGGCGCAGCGAGGCGCGTGCTGCGACAACCCATGCTGCCAGCGCCGCCGGGTCGCATGCAGCACCGGGCCCATGGCTTGCGGCCGCGCACGCCTTCGGCGCGCTACTGTTGCTCGGGCAGATTGCGTGGGAGGCGGGCGAATGGACCGCACGCATGGCGCCCCCGGCCACGGTGTGGGCAGCGTGTGCGCATCTGCTGCCACTTGCGCTGTATCTCGTCGCAGTGGTGCAGGCCGAGCGCGGTGCCAGATGGCCTCTGCGCGCCTTTGCCGATGCCTACGCGATCACGGCCGGAACCATCGTCGCCGTCGCGCTGGGCCTCGGCTGTGTCGTCCTTGCCGTGCTCAACCCCGGCGATTCGCGGCCGCTGCCCTACGTGCCGCTGGCCAATCCTCTGGAGCTCACGCTGGTGGCGGCGCTCGCCACGCTGTTCGTCTGGGCGCGCCACGATGCGCGAGTCACGCAGCGGACGCTTTATCGCTGGTCCGGGGCCGGTGTGTTCGTGCTGCTCAACAGCGTCGTTGTTCGGACCGTCCATCACTGGCTCGGCGTGCCTTGGCAGCTTTCGGCCCTCCTTGCCTCGCGACCGCTGCAGGCGACGCTGACCTTGACCTGGACCCTTGCCGCGCTTGCGGCGATGGTGGTCGCGACGCAACGCCGGCTGCGGGTGTTGTGGCTCGCCGGCGCGGGGCTGCTCGCGGCCGTGGTGGTTAAGCTTTTTGCGATCGACCTGGCCGCGCTGTCGGGCCTCAGCCGCGTGGTCGCGTTTCTTGGCGTCGGCGCGCTGCTGCTCGTCATCGGCTACGTCGCGCCGTTGCCGCCGCTGCCCTCGGAGAGCGCGGACCGGTAGGGGCTGTGCTTCAGCCGAGCCGGGCGAGCAACGCCGGCAGAACCACGCCTGCGGCCCCGCGCAGCACGTGGTCGGCGGTCGCGGACAGCGCGGTTGCGTTGGGGTTGATTTCCACGACCAGCGCGCCGGATCGCCGCGCCCGCTCGGGGAGCGCCGCGGCGGGGTAAACCTCGGCCGAGGTGCCGACGACGAGCAGTACGCCGCAGCGTCGCACCGCGTCCTCGGCGGCAGCGAGGGCGAACTCCGGCAGGCTCTCGTCGAACCAGACGACGTCCGGACGCAACAGGGCGCCACAGTGCGCGCAACGGGGCACCGCGTCGGCCGGCGTTTCCCAATGCGTCACCAGCGTGCCTTCGCGCGAGCATTTCACGCGCCCGATATTGCCGTGCAGCTCGATCACATTGCGGCTGCCGGCGCGCTGGTGGAGCCCGTCCACATTCTGCGTGATCAACGCGAACTCGGACAAGCGCCGCTCCAACTGGGCAAGCGCAGCATGGCCGGCGTTGGGCCGAGCCGCCGCGACGAGCTCGCGCCGCCACGCGTACCAGTCCCACACCAGCTTCGGGTTGCGCGCGAATGCTGACGGCGTCGCCAGTTCGTGCGGATCAAAGCGTGCCCACAGGCCGGTCTGGGCGTCGCGAAACGTTGCCAATCCCGACTCCGCGGAAATGCCCGCGCCGGTGAGCGCGGCGACAAAGCGCGCCGCGCGAAGCTCGCGAATCAAGCCATCATCAAGGGTTTCAAGGGGCAGGGTCGCCACGCGCGCTCCGGCTGCGGGTTGTCGCCATGCATCCTACCGGAAGCCGCGCTTAGCGCGTGCTACACTCGCCCGACACGCTTCGTCGCAACCGTCATGTCCGGCAACACCCTCGGCACGCTTTTCTGTGTCACCTCGTTCGGCGAATCGCACGGGCCGGCGATCGGCTGCGTCGTCGACGGCTGCCCGCCGGGCATGGCGCTCACCGCCGCCGATATCCAACACGATCTTGACCGCCGCAAGCCGGGCACCTCGCGCCATGTGACCCAGCGCCGCGAGTCGGACCGCGTCGAGATCCTTTCGGGCCTGTTCGAAGGACGCACCACGGGCACGCCGATCGCGCTGCTGATCCGCAACGAGGATGCGCGCAGCAAGGATTACTCCAACATCGCCGACACGTTCCGCCCCGGGCACGCGGACTACACTTACTGGCACAAGTACGGCATCCGCGATTACCGCGGGGGCGGCCGGCAGTCGGCGCGCGAAACGGCGGTGCGCGTGGCCGCGGGAGCGATCGCAAGGAAGTGGCTCGGGGAGCGCTATGGCGTGACCATCCGCGGGCACCTGACCCAGCTCGGCACCAAGCCGATCCCGTTCAAGGGCTGGGAACACGTCGATACCAATCCGTTCTTCGTCGCCAACGACGCCATCGTGCCGGAGCTCGAAGCTTTCATGGATGCGTTGCGCAAGGCGGGTGATTCCTGCGGCGCGCGCGTTGCAGTCATCGCCGAGGGCGTGCCCGTCGGCTGGGGCGAGCCGGTCTACGGTAAGCTCGACGCCGATCTTGCCAGCGCGATGATGGGCATCAATGCGGTCAAGGGGGTCGAAATCGGAGCCGGATTCGCGAGCATTGCCCAGGCGGGCAGCGAGCATTCCGACGAGATGACGCCTCAGGGCTTCGTGTCCAATCACGCCGGCGGCATACTCGGCGGCATCTCGACCGGCCAGGACATCGTCGTGTCGATTGCGGTCAAGCCGACCTCCTCGATCCGGCTCGACCGGCGCAGCATCGACAGGGCCGGCAACCCGGTCATAGTCAATACCCACGGCCGGCACGACCCCTGTGTGGGCATCCGCGCGACGCCTGTCGCCGAAGCGATGCTCGCCATCGTGCTCATGGACCATGCCCTGCGCCACCGGGCGCAGAACGGCGACGTGGCAGGACCAGGCCCGGCGATCGCGGCGCAGGCGCCCCAGGCCGTGGTCGCCAGAGCCAGGGGTCGTGCCACAATCGAGGATCCCGACCCGGACGAGGCTTAAGCCGCGCGCGCGGCGATGCGCGCTGGGCTAGGCCGAAGTCTTGCCCGTCACCCGCGCTGTCGCCGTGCCGCGCGCGAAGCGCAGGCCCAGCGCATCGCCGACGGCGGTCTGCGCCGCATCCTGCACGATCGCCCCGGAGGCGGTGGTTACGATGCTGTAGCCGCGTTCCAGGACGCCTTGGGGACTGAGGTGCCGAAGCGCGGACTCCAGCCGCGCGAGCGTGTGCGCGAGTGTGCCGATGCGATCGCTGCAGGCGCGCTGCCAGCGACCGCGCGCGCGCTCGAGCGCCATGCGCTCGCTTGGCGGCGCTCGCAGCAGGCGCGCGAGAGCCTGCGCGGAGAGGGCAAGGCCGTGCCGGCGCTGCTCCTGGACCCTGACCGCGGCACGGGCCAGCCGCAACGCAAGCACACCCAGTCGCTCGCGCTGGGCGGCGATCCGGTCGGCAGGATGCACGAGCCGGCGCGACGCGCCGTCAAGCCGTTGCATGCGCGTTTCGAGGCCCCGTTCCGCCGCGCGTCTCCAGCGCGCGAGGAGCGCCGCGAGCTGGGTCAGGAGCGCGGCGCGGTCGAAGCCGACCAGCGCGGCGGCGCCCGTCGGAGTGGGCGCGCGCACGTCGGCGACGAAGTCGCAGATCGTGAAGTCGGTTTCGTGCCCGATGCCACTGACCACCGGCAGGCGCGAGTCGAGCACTGCGCGCGCCACCGCCTCCTCGTTGAACGCCCACAGGTCCTCGATGGAACCGCCGCCGCGGCAGACGATCAGGACGTCCACTTCGGCGCGTGCATTGGCCTCGGCGATGGCGGCGGCGATCTCGGCGGCAGCGCCTCCTCCCTGGACGGATGCTGGGTAGACAATCACAGGCACGTAGGGCATCCGGCGCGCAAGCGTCGTCAGCACATCGGATAGCGCCGCGGCGCGCCGCGACGTCACCACGCCGATGGCGCGGGGAAATCGCGGCAGTGGGCGCTTGCGTTCCGGGGCGAACCAGCCGGCCACTTCGAGCCTGGCCTTCAGCCGCGCGAATTGCTCATAGAGCGCACCGACGCCGGCGAGCCGAACCGTTTCGACGTTGAGCTGGAATTCGCCCCGTGCTTCATAGATCGTCGGCGTGGCGCGTACCTCGACCTGCATTCCATCCTCCAAGGCGAAGCCCAGCAGCTGGGCCTTGTGGCGGAACAGCACGCAGCGTACCTGCGCCTGCGCATCCTTGAGCAGGAAATAGGCGTGACCCGAGCTCGCCCGGGTGTAATTCGATACTTCCCCCCGAATCCAGGCCAGGGCCAGATGCCGCTCGATGAGCAGGCGGGCTGAGCTCACCAGCAGTGACACCGGCCAAACCGGCCAGGCGCTGGGGGAGACGTTCATCGCAGGTTCGTCGAGAGGGTTCGACATCGCGGTCGCAGCAGCGCCATTGTCCAGGACATTGCCCCGGTGCAACAGCAGCAAATCGCACCGATCGGGCATTTTTCGCGCCCGTCAGCGGTGCCTCGGAGCGCATCGATATGCCGAATCAACTTTATGAAAAATATGACAAAAGCGACGGTAGAGATTTAGGCATGTCAGAGAAAATCCTACACTGCATACGACTTAGCGGTCGAATGTACAAGATACGCACACTTTTATCCACAGATATTGTGGACAACGTTGCGCCGCCGGCGCGAGGGCCCGCCCGCAAAGCCTTGCTGCATGCGGCCCGCGACGCATCGGCTGCATGCGTGTGGCATAGCGGCGGGTGACGCACCCCACCCCTGCAGTTAGAATGCGCACTGACCATCACTTTGTTCATGAACAAAACACCATGAGTGCTGCAGTGCCGCAAAGGACGGGCGCCGCACCCAGTTCGAATTTTCTTAGGCAAATCATCGCCGAGGATTTGCACACCCACAAGTACGGCGGGCGAGTGGTCACTCGCTTTCCGCCCGAGCCCAACGGCTACCTGCACATCGGTCATGCCAAGTCGATCTGTCTGAATTTCGGCCTGGCCGCCGAGAACGGCGGCGTATGCCACCTGCGCTTCGACGACACCAACCCGGTCAAGGAGGATGTCGAGTACGAAGATTCGATCAAAGACGCCGTGCGCTGGCTGGGCTACGACTGGGGCCCCCACCTCTATCACGCTTCCGACTATTTCGACCGCCTCTACACGTTTGCCCGGCACTTCATCAAGGCCGGGCTCGCCTACGTCGACAGTTCCACCCCCGATGAAATGCGCCGCCTGCGCGGAACCTTGACCGAGCCCGGGCGGCCGAGCCCGTATCGCGAGCGTCCGCTGGAGGAGAATCTGGACCTCTTCGAGCGCATGAAGGAGGGGGAATTTCCCGACGGCGCGCACGTCCTGCGCCTGAAGATCGACCTCGCCAGCCCGAATATCAACATGCGCGACCCGGCGATCTATCGCATCCGCCATACCACCCACCATCGGACGGGCGACCGGTGGTGCGTCTATCCGCTCTACGACTACACGCATTGCATCTCCGACGCGCTGGAACGCATCACGCATTCGCTGTGCACGCTCGAGTTCCAGGACCACCGGCCACTCTACGATTGGGTCATCGAGCAGCTCGCGCAGGGCGGTCTGCTGCTGCGTCCGTTGCCGCAGCAATACGAGTTCGCGCGACTCAATCTCACCTACAGCGTGATGAGCAAGCGCAAGTTGATCGAACTCGTCGAGGGCAAGCACGTTGATGGCTGGGACGATCCACGCATGCCGACGCTGGCCGGGCTGCGGCGACGCGGCTATACCCCCGAGGCGATCCGCGCTTTCGCCGAGCGCATCGGCGTATCCAAGGCTCATCAGTGGATCGATATCAGCGTGCTCGAAGACTGTCTGCGCGAGGACCTGAACGCGCGCGCGGAGCGGCGGATCGCGGTGCTCGATCCGATCAAGCTCGTCATCGACAACTATCCGGCGGATTGCGAAGAGGAATGCTTCGCCCCCAATCACCCGCAGAAGCCGGAGGCGGGCAAGCGCGCGCTGCCGTTGGCGCGGGAACTGTGGATCGAGCGCGATGACTTCGAGGAAGTGCCGCCGAAGGGCTATTTTCGTCTTACGCCCGGCGCCGAGGTGCGCTTGCGCTACGGCTATATCGTCAAGTGCGTCGGCGCCGAGCGGGACGCCCAGGGTAGCCTCGTCGCCGTGCACTGCACGTACGATCCGCGCACCCGCAGCGGAACCCCGGGTGCCGAGGCGCGCAAGGTGAAAGGCAACATCCACTGGCTGGCGGTTCGCCACGCCCGTCCGGCGGAGGTTCGCCTTTATGATCGGCTTTTCGTGGTGCCGCAGCCGGGGCGCCTGACGCCTCAATTCGAATCGACCGCGGACGCGGCCGCCCGGCCGGGCGCGACCACGGGGGACGCGATCTTCGACGACGAGGCACCTTTCGACGAGGCGACTGAACGCAACTATCTCGACGATCTCAACCCCGCAGCCCGAACGACCGTGACGGCATACGTGGAGTCCGCGCTCGTGTCCTCGCCGCGCGAAGCGTGCTACCAATTCGAGCGGCACGGCTACTTCATCGCCGACGCCAAGGACCATGGGCCGGAACACCCCGTGTTCAATCGCGCCGTGACGCTGCGCGATTCATGGGGCAAGGAGGCGCCGGTCAATCGTCGGTAACAGGGAGCAGATGCTGTTGTCCGCGCACGGGCGGCGTTAAGATGCCGCCTGGCCGACCGTCTGCAGAGCTACCCATGAAGCGCATCGTCCTGTTCCTGCTCACCAACCTCGCGGTGATGGTCGTGCTGTCGCTCGTCTGCGACCTGCTCGGCGTCAACCAGACGCTGGCCGCGAACGGCCTGAACCTCGGCGCGCTGCTGGTGTTCTCGGCGGTGATCGGCTTCGGCGGCGCGTTCATCTCGCTGCTGCTGTCGAAGACGATGGCCAAATGGTCGACCGGGGCACAGGTCATCTCGACACCGCGCAGCGAAAGCGAGACGTGGCTGCTGGCGACGGTCAAGCGGCTTGCCGACAGGGCCGGGATCGCAATGCCCGAGGTGGCGATGTACGAGGGCGAGCCCAACGCCTTCGCCACCGGCGCATTCAAGAACTCCGCCCTGGTCGCCGTCTCGACCGGATTGCTCAACGCGATGTCGCGCGAGGAAATCGAGGCCGTGCTCGGCCACGAAGTCGCGCACGTGGCCAACGGCGACATGGTGACGCTGACGCTGATCCAGGGCGTGGTCAACACCTTTGTCGTTTTTCTCGCGCGCGTGGTCGGCAGCATCGTCGACAAGATGGTGTTCCGCACCGAACGCGGTTTCGGGCCCGGTTATTACATCACTGTTCTGGTCTGCCAGATCGTCTTCGGCGTGCTGGCTTCGATCATCGTCGCCTGGTTCTCGCGCCGGCGCGAATTCCACGCCGACGCGGGCAGCGCCAAGTACCTCGGCACGCCGCAGCCGATGATGCACGCGCTGGCACGCCTGGGCGGGTTGCCTCCCGGCGAGTTGCCCAAGTCGCTGTCCGGTTTCGGTATCACCGACAAGGCGGGCTTCATGGCGCTCTTTGCGACCCATCCCCCGATCGAAGAACGCATTCGCGCGCTGCAGGCGCAGGGCTGATCATGGCGGCTGACACGGCGCGCAAATTCAAGATCGAATTCGAGGCCGGCAACGGTGTCTGGAGCGACGTGCGCGGCGCCGATGGCGCCCTGCTCACGTTCGACAGCGAAGGCGAGGCACGCGCCAAGCTTGCCGAGCTCTATCCGATCGAAGTCCAGATGGAGCGCTATGGCGGTGGCAAGCGGACGCGCGTGATCCGCATACTAGGCGACGAAGATGACTGGCCTGCGCCGCGGCAGCGCAGCTAGCCCGGGTCCTCGCGCCGGCGACGACCCTGAACGCACGGGCTACATCGGCGGCACGAGCCCGTTCTTGCCGACGGCGACCCGCGCGGCAGTGAGGCTCCCGTCGGGCTGCTTGGTCGCAGTGAGCAGGACGTGGGCGCCCGGCACGAGCATCGCCCGGTCGCCGGGCTCGAAAGTGACGACGGGCGCATCTTCGGGAACGTCAACCACCTGTTCGCCGTCCTTGTACTTGAGCGTCATCCGGCGCCCGCCGGGCGGCGCCATGGGCGCCACGGCGGCGACCGTCGCATTGGTCATCATGCTGCCGGGCTTCAAGTCCCAGGCATAGTGGCCTTCGCCACTGCCGCGCATCGCTTCCGGAAATACCAGGACCTCGAGCGCGCTCTGTGTTCCGTCCGGGCGCGGCATCGTCGCTGCGCCGACGAAGGCTCCGGGCTGGATCGCGGTCGGGTCGACCTTAACCACCGCCGTCACGCCATAATTTTCCGCCAGCCTGACGGCAAGCGCTTCGCCGCTGCGGGAACGGATTTGCAGCTGCAGCCCGTCGACGGCGACCAGGTCGCCCCGGATGCGCTGCGTCGGCAAGGGGGCCTGCGCCAGCGTTGTTCCGCACCAGCACAGGACCACCCACAGCGCGAACGAACAAGCCTGTTTCACGGTTTCCTCCCAATTCGTCGAGACGTCATGAATTTGCCCTCCATTCCAGTATAAAGTGGGTGCTCCCGCCAGCTACCGACGAGGCCTCAGGTGATCGACCTTTACACTTTCAGCACCTCCAACGGGCAACGCGCCGCGATCATGCTCGAGGAATGCGGCCTTCCCTACCGCGTCCACAAGGTCGACCTGACCAAGGGTGAACACAGGACCCCGCAGTTCCTCAACATCAACCCGGCCGGCGCTATTCCGGCCATTATCGATCCCGAGGGCCCGGGCGGGGCGCCGCTCACGCTGACGCAATCCGCGGCGATCATGCTCTACGCGGCGGAGAAGACCGGCCGATTCCTCCCCGGGGATCCGCTGCGGCGTGCCATGGCGCTGCAGTACCTGATGCTCGCGGTCACCGATGTCGCGCGCGCAAGCACGTCCGTCTTCCTTTGCTCGGCCATCGTCCCGGACAAATCGCCCGCGAACGTCGCGTACTTCGAGGAGCAGACGCTGCGCTACCTGCGCGTCGCCGACGCGCGCCTCGCCGGGCGCGAATTTCTGGCCGACGAGCTCTCGGTCGCGGATTTCGCACTCTACCCGTTGTTTGCCGCGCGCAAGGCCCTGGTCGAAAGGGCCGGCGACCTGCAAGAGCTGACGCGCTGGGGCGCCGCAATGGCCATGCGTCCGGGTGTCGCCAGGGGCATGCACGCCTGCGACTAGGCCGCCTTGCGCGCGCACGCGCCAAAACAAACGGCCGGCCAGCGCGTGAGCGATGGGCGGCCGTCCTGAGCGATTCGGCGGCGTCCCGCGACGCCGGCAAGAGCGGACCTACTTGAGGTGGTTCGACACCAGCTTGGTCATCTCGAACATCGAAACCTGCTTCTTGCCGCCGAAAACCTGCCTCAACCTCTCGTCGGCATTGATCAGGCGCTTGTTGATCGAGTCCTGCAGCTTGTTCTTCTTGATGTAGTCCCAGATCTTCTTGGTGACTTCGGTGCGCGGAATCGGCATGCTGCCGACGACCGCGGCAAGCACGGCCGAAGGTGTCATTGCCTTCATGAACGCTGCATTGGGTTTGCGCTTGGCGCCGGATTTCTTCGCCGCCTTCTTCGGCGCGGCCTTCTTCGCCGGTGCCTTCTTCGCGGGTTTCTTGGCCGACTTCTTCGCCGCCGGCTTCTTCGCAGCTTTTTTCTTTGCAGCTTTCTTGGCAGTAGCCATAGTTCTCCTTCCTGGTGGTTAATCGCTTCGGTGCAACGGCGATGGGTATGGAGTCCCGATTCCTGTCATCGGGCCGGATGCTCCATCGGAACAAATATACCGCATTCTCGTCGGCAGGGCATGCAAATCTGCGCAGTTTGTGCCGAGCGGGCGGACCGGTGTTGCGGCGATGGGAATGCGCGCTGGCAAACACCATGGGCGCCCACCACCGTGGCTGGCCCTGTCGCCCGATGGAAGCGCGGCCCACGCGGCCAAGCCGTGGCGTCCGGCGCAAGCCGCCGGCTGGCGTCGGCGCGGGCAATGCAGCGCCGGTCCGGCTCGGAGCGCTGTGTCGACGCGGCCCTGACCTTCGCCGCGTGGTTTCCCCGCGCGGCGTGAAATCGCCGATAATGGCGGCGCCGTACCCGCCACACCGCCGCCGTGAACATCGCCGACCTGCGCCGGGAGTACCACCGCGCATCGCTCACCGAAGCCGACGTCGATCCCGACCCGCTGCGTCAGTTCCAAAGCTGGCTGCATGAAGCCGTGCAGGCCAAGTTGCCCGAACCGACGGCCATGACCCTGGCGACGGTCGCCTCCGACGGCGCACCGTCAGCGCGTATCGTGCTGCTCAAGGGGGTAGACGGTCGCGGTTTCACCTTTTTCACCAATTACGAGAGTCGCAAGGGAGCCGAGCTCGGCTCCCGTCCGACGGCCGCGCTTCTGTTCTACTGGGTGGAGCTGGAACGACAGGTTCGGGTCGAAGGCAGCGTGACCAAGCTCGCCGCGAAAGAATCGGAAATCTACTTCGCCACGCGTCCCTTGGCATCGCGCGTCGGTGCCTGGGCTTCGCCACAAAGCCGCGTCATTCCCAGCCGGGAGTGGCTCGAGCAGGAGGTGGACGCGACGCGCGGGCGATTGGCGGCGCATGGCGACCGGATTCCGCGTCCGCCGCATTGGGGCGGCTATTGCGTCACGCCGAGCAGCATCGAGTTCTGGCAGGGCCGCGCCTCGCGCTTGCACGATCGCCTGCGCTACCGGCGCGACGGGCCCCTCTGGCGCCTCGAGCGGCTGGCGCCGTGAGCGGCGCGGGCCCGCGCCGCTCACGGACCCTGCCGGCACTGATCGCGCTGGGCATCCTCAATCACACCGCACTCACCGGCAGCCGCGTCACGGTCTCGCTGTATGCGTTGTCGCTCGACTCGTCGCCGCTTCTCGTCGGCACGCTGATGGGCCTCTACTCGTTCCTGCCGATGTGGCTTGCCGTCGCCGCGGGGCGGCTGTCCGACCGCGTCGGCGTGCGCCGCCCCATGCTTGTGGGCTCCTGCGGGCTGGCGATTGCGGCGGCGCTGCCACCGATCTTTCCCGGGCTGCCGGCGTTGTTCGTCACGACCGCCTTGATCGGCGTGTCCTTCATGCTGTTCCAGGTCGCTGCCCAGAATGCGACCGGGGCGCTCGGCCCGCCCGGTGACCGGGCCAAGAACTTCACCTTGCTAGCCCTTGGGTATTCGGTGTCGAGCTTTGCCGGCCCGCTTATCGCCGGCGTGCTCATCGATCGCGCCAGCTTCGTGGCGACCTTCCTCGTCCTTGCCGTGTCGCCACTCCTGCCGGTAGCGGTCCTGGCCCGCGGAGGGCTCGCATTGCCACGGCTCAATCCAGGGCCGCGGCCGGTCGCCTCCGGCATCGCGGAGCTGTTCCGCAATCGCCAGCTGCGGCGGGTATTCATCGTCAATGCACTGCTGTCGATGGCCTGGGACCTGCACGCGTTCTTCATCCCGGTCTACGGGGCGAACCTCCGGCTGTCGGCTTCGCTCATCGGCATCATCCTGGCCGCATTCGCCGCGGCGACGTTTGTCGTCCGCCTGGTGATGCCGTGGATCGCGCGGCGGATGTCGGAATTCGAAGTCTTGACCGCGGCGCTTTTCATTGCCGGCGGCGCGTACGCGCTGTTTCCCTTCGTGGCCAGCGCCGCGCCGCTGATGGCACTCTCGTTCACGCTCGGACTCGCCCTGGGCAGCGCGCAGCCCATGGTCTTGTCGTTGCTGCACGGTGCGGTGCCGGCAGGGCGGATGGGCGAAGCGGTCGGCCTGCGGCTGTCGATCATCAACGCCTCGACCTTCGCCGTGCCCCTGCTCTTCGGCGCCATCGGTTCGTCGGTCGGGATGGCACCGGTGTTTTGGCTCGTCGGCGGTGCCCTTGCCGGCGGCGGCTTTTTCGCGCGCCGAAGCTAGCGCCCTAACAGGCTGTTGAATTTCGGCTTGTAAGTCCAGTAATTGCGGCTATCGTTCGATTAAGGGTTTTCATTGTTTGTCCTTCGAGGTTCGAGCGATGCGTGGTGCCGATTCGATGCAGGAAGGCCTGTTCACGGTGGCGAAGCTGGATTCCTTCGTGCCGGCCGATCATCCATTGCGGCTGATTCGCGTGTTGGTGAACGATGCGCTGACGGCGATGAATGCGCAGTTCAACGCGATCTACGCCGCTAGCGGGCGGGACTCTATTGCGCCGGAGAAGCTCATTCGCGCCCTGCTGCTGCAGGTGTTCTATTCGATCCGCAGCGAGCGGCAGCTGTGCGAGCAGTTGCACTACAACCTGCTGTTTCGCTGGTTCGTCGGTCTGGCGCTCGATGATCCGATCTGGGATCACTCGACGTTCACGAAGAATCGCGACCGGTTGCTGGCGCATCAGGTAGTGGAAGGCCTCTTTGCTGAGGTCCTGCGCCTGGCCGATAGCCGTGGCTTGCTGTCTAAGGAACACTTCTCGGTCGATGGCACGTTGATTCAGGCGTGGGCGAGCCAGAAGAGCTTTCGGCCGAAGGACGGCACCGATGACCAGCCCCCTGGCGGCGGCGGGCGCAATGCTCAAGCGGACTGGAAAGGGCAGCCGCGGAGCAATGACACCCATGCCAGCACCACCGATCCCGACGCCAGGAGCTATCGCAAGAGCCATAACACGGCATCGATCCTCTGCTACCAAGGTCATGTACTGATGGAGAACCGGAATGGCTTGGTGGTTAGCGCCGTGGTCTCCTATGCCGATGGCTTCGGCGAACGCAGAGCGGCTTTGGCCATGCTCGACGCGATGCCGACCACGGCCCGTCGCCGCAGCCTCGGCGCCGACAAAGCCTACGACACACGCGATTTCGTGACCGGGTGTCGCCAGCGCAACGTCACGCCCCACGTCGCTGCTCACGATACCCGTCGCGGCGGCAGCGCCATCGACGGCCGTACGACCCGCCATCTGAGTTACCGCATCAGCCAGATCATCCGCAAACGGATCGAGGAGCACTTCGGGTGGGGCAAGACCATCGGCCGCATTCGACAAACCGTGTTTCGCGGATTGCATCGCGTCGATCAGCAGTTCAAGCTCACTATGACTGCCAGCAACTTGATGCGCCTCGCCCGAATACCGATGGCGGTGCCCCCCGGAGCGGTGCCGTGAGTCACCGACAAACGCTTCACGGGCAAATTCATGTCCGGTGCGGTCGACGCAAATCGCAAACGCTGCAGTTTGTATAGACAGTGGCACTTTCGATGATCCGACTCGTGTCATCTTCTAGGCGAATTTCAACAACCTGCTAAGCCTTGAGGCGGGCGCCGAATTGCTGCTTGAACTTGGCCACCTTGGGCGCGACGACGAACTGGCAGTAGGGCTCGCGCCCGTTGCGTTCGAAGTATTCGCGGTGATAGCCCTCGGCCGGATAGAACGGCGCAGCGTCAGCAACCTCGGTGACGATGGGCCCGGGCCACAGCTTCTGCGCCGACAGTTCGGCGATGACCGCCTCGGCATCCTGCCGCTGCGCGGGCGTCTGGCAGAAGATCACGGAGCGATACTGCGTCCCTACGTCGTTGCCCTGGCGATCCTTGGTCGTCGGGTCATGAATGGCGAAGAAAACCCGCAACAGATCGCGAAACGAGAGCTCGGCCGCATCGAAGCTGATGCGCACGACCTCGGCGTGCCCGGTATGGCCGCTGCAGACGTCCTCGTAAGTCGGGTTGGCGGTATGACCTCCGGCATAGCCCGATTCGACTGCCAGGACGCCGCGCAAGCGGTCGAACACCGCTTCGAGGCACCAGAAACAGCCTCCGCCGAGCACGGCGGTTTGGGTCGGGGCGGGCGAGGAGAGCGGCATTGCACTTCCGGGTGGATGGGAAAGGCTCAAGCATAGCGCCGTTGGACGCAACGCAGGGGCGCTCGTCGCCTCGCAAGGCCGCCTTGGCGCCGTCGCCCAGGGTACCCTCCGAGCGATGCGATAATCTCGCGCCAAGGCCACCGATGCTCTCGCCCGTCATCGCCTTTATTTCGTTCCTGCGCCGCTTGTGGCGCAGGCTGACCGGCGTCGACCTCAACCAGACCGCGGCGAGCCTGGCGTTCACGACGCTGCTCGGCCTGGTGCCGCTGTTCACGGTGGCCTTTGCGTACGTCTCGCGGTTCCCGCTTTTTGAACGCTTCCGGGGGGCGCTGGAGGGACTCCTGGTGCGGTCCTTCCTCCCCGGCAGCGGCCTTGCCGTCCGCCACTACTTGAACGAATTCATCACCAAGGCGGCGGAGCTCAAAGGGGTCAGCATCGTCTTCGTGGTCGTCACGGCGGTATTGCTGGTAGCCCAGGTGGAAAGCGAAATCAACACCATCTGGGGGGTGCATGCGCCGCGCTCCTTCGCGCGCCGTGTCTTCATCTACGCCCTCGGCTTGACGGCGGGCCCGGTGCTCATCGGCGCGGCGGTGTACTTCACCAACTGGGTGATCGAGCAGTCGCTGGCGACAACCTCGTTCGGCAACCAGACGGTGGACATGCTCCGCCAGCCGCTCTCCCTGATCGTCGACCTGGCCGCCTTCACTTTCATCTACGCCTTCGTTCCCGCGCGGCGGGTGCCGTTTCGGGTCGCGCTCGCGGGGGGCATGCTGGCCGCGCTGGCATTCGAGGTCGCCAAGCGCGGCTTCACGTTCTACATCACCCATGTGCAGACCTACCAGGTGGTCTACGGCGCGTTGGCCGCGCTGCCGCTTTTCCTGGTCTGGATTTACCTCTCGTGGGTAATCGTACTCGTCGGCGCCGCGATCACGGCAACGCTTGCCGAAAGCATCGAAGACGCCGCGGCGAGCGGACCGGCGCGTCTTGCCGAATCGGAGCCGCCAAGTTAGAGTGCACGCTTTGCGTCGACGGAGTATTGCCGCGTGTGGTCGCTCATCCAGGCAGCGGGCTGGCCGATCTGGCTGCTGATCTTTGCATCGGTCATCGCGCTGGCATTGATTCTGGAGCGATTATGGTCGTTGCGTCAGAGCGTGGTCGCCCCGGAGGGCATGGTCGACAAGGTGCTCTCGGAATACAAGCACGGCGGTGTTACGACGGAACTGCTCGCCAAGACTGCGCGGCGCGGACCGCTCGGGCGCGTGCTCGCCGCGGGACTCGCCAATCTGAAAAGCCCCCGGCCGGTGATGAAGGAGGCGATCGAGGAGGTCGGGCATCTGGTGACGCACGACCTCGAGCGGTTCCTCACGCCGCTGGGAACGATCGCGGCCATGTCGCCGCTGCTGGGCCTGTTCGGCACCGTCGTCGGCATGATCGAGATCTTCGGCTCGCAGAGTGCGGCCGGATCGAACCCCATCCAGCTTGCGCACGGCATCTCGGTCGCGCTGTACAACACGGCATTCGGCCTGATCGTGGCGATACCGAGCATGATTTTTTACCGCTATTTCCGTGCCAAGGTCGACGGCCTGACGCTGGAGATGGAACAACAGGCGACCAAGCTGGTCGAACTGGCACACGGCGAACGCAGCTGACACTCACGATACCAGGACCATGAATCTGCGCGCCGGCCGCACCAGGGATGAGCCCGAGATCAATTTCATTCCCCTGATCGATGTGCTGCTCGTCATCCTGATCTTTCTGATGGTGACGACGACGTACCAGCGCGTCGCCGAGCTGCAGATCACGCTGCCGGAGGCAAGCGCCGACCCGATGCAGCAGCGGCCGAAGGAAATCAACGTGGGCGTCGATGTGCAGGGGCGGTACGTGATCGACAAGGACGTGTTCCAGTTCACGACGGTGGCCTCGCTCGCCGACGCGCTCAAGCGTTCCGCGGGAGACGCCAAGGACCCGGTGGTGGTCATCAGCGCCGACGCGAATGCAACCCACCAGTCGGTAATCCACGTGATGGAAGCCGCGCGGCAGGCCGGCTTCATACACATCACCTTCGCGACGCAAACGCCGGCCAAATGATCGATCCCGCGCGGGATGCGGGAGCGACCTGTCGCTAGATCGTGGCCTTCCCCGAGCGCCTCGTCGCCGCGTGGTACGCGTCGGGGCTCACGCCGCTGACCGCGGCGCTGCTGCCGCTGTCCGTATTCGTCCGCGCGGCCGTGGCGGTTCGCCGCTGGGCCTATCGGCGCGGGCTGTTGCCCGGCGCCTGGCTGCCGGTGCCGGTCGTGGTCGTGGGCAGCATCGTCATCGGTGGCGTGGGCAAGACCCCGCTGGTGCGGGCGCTGGGCGCGGCGCTGGTGCAGAGGGGCCGGCGTCCCGGGATCGTCAGCCGCGGCTACGGCGGCCGCAGCAGCGCGCCGCGCGCAGTCCGGCCCGGGGATGATCCGGCCGTGGTCGGTGACGAGCCGCTGCTGATCGCTGCCGATGCGCTGCCGGTCTGGATCGGGCGAGACCGCGTCGCCGCGGCGCGCGCGCTGCTCGCGGCCCATCCGGACTGCGACGTGGTCCTTGCCGACGACGGGCTGCAGCACTACGCGCTGCGGCGAAACTTCGAGATCGCGGTGATCGACGAAGCACGCGGCTTCGGCAACGGGCAGATCCTCCCTGCCGGGCCGCTGCGCGAACCGCGTTCGCGGCTCGCGCACGTCGACGCGCTGGTGCGACTTTGCGCCGCTGAGCCGGCTGCGCCGGCCAGGGACAGCGCGGGACGGGAGAGCGTGATGACGCACGAACCGCTGCCATGGCGCAACCTGGCGCGGCCGGAGGCCGTGGCCGATGCGGCTGCCTGGCGCGCCGGAGCCATCCACGCCGTCGCCGGCATCGGCAATCCGGCGCGGTTCTTCGAGCTCCTGCGCCGGCTCGGCCTCGATCCGGTCTGTCACGCGTTCCCCGACCATCATCATTACCGGCGCGAGGAACTGCAGTTGCCTGACGCCACGGTCATCCTGATGACGGAGAAGGATGCGGTAAAATGCGCCGCGTTCGCCGATGGGCGTTGCTGGTACCTGCCGATCCGGGCGCGCATCGATCCCGCGCTTATCGCGCGATTGGAAAGGGCAATCCGTGGACGCCAAGCTGCTTGAAATTCTCGTCTGCCCGGTGACCAAGGGTCCGCTTGTCTATGATCGGCAACGGCAGGAGCTGATCTCCAAGCCGGCGCGGCTTGCGTACCCGATTCGCGATGGGATTCCGGTGATGCTGGAGGAGGAGGCGCGCAGGCTCGAGCCGTCGGAGTACGAGTGAGAAGCTTGGCGTGACCTTCACCGTACTGATTCCCGCGCGCTTCGCTTCTACGCGCCTGCCGGGCAAGCCGCTGCTCGATATCGCCGGCAAACCGATGGTGGTTCGCGTCGCCGAGCGCTCGCGGCAGAGCGGCGCGGAACGGGTGGTCATCGCCACCGACGACGAGCGCATTCGGGCGGCCGCGGCGCAGCATGGCATCGAGGCGGTGCTTACGCGCGGCAATCACGCGACCGGGACCGATCGGCTGGCGGAAGCGGCGGTTCAGCTGCGGCTCGACGACAGGGCCATCGCCGTCAACGTGCAGGGCGACGAACCGCTGCTCGAGCCCGCGCTCATCCGCGCAGTCGCCGACGAGTTGCGCTCGCACGCCGACGCCTCCATGGCAACGGCATGTCACGCCATCGAGGACCCGGAAGAGGGGTTCAACCCCAACGTGGTCAAGGTCGTTCTCGATCACGCCGGCTATGCCCTTTACTTCAGCCGGGCGACGATTCCCTGGGCGCGCGACGCCTTCGCGGTCACGCGCAACAAGCTTCCCCGCGGCCTTCCACTGTACCGGCATTACGGGCTGTATGCGTACCGGGTCGGCTTCCTGCGCCATTACCCGTCGCTCGCGCCCGCCCAGATCGAGCGCTTCGAAGCTCTGGAGCAGCTGCGGGCGCTCTGGCACGGTCACCGCATCGTCGTGCGAGTCTCCCAGGGAACGCCGGCGCCCGGGGTCGACACCCAGGAAGACCTCGACCGGGTGCGCGCACTTTACGCCGCGGGCAAGGTTTGACCGCGCGGTGCAATGACGCGAGAATCGGTGCATAAGTCTTTAGATCCTTTTCCCGTCCCCGTTTCCGATGCGACTCATCCTGCTTGGCCCGCCTGGCGCGGGCAAGGGAACGCAGGCTCGCTACATCTGCGATGCCTGCGGGATCCCGCAGATCTCGACCGGGGACATGCTGCGGGCGGCGGTGAAGGCAGGTTCGCCGCTGGGCCTGGCCGCGAAAAAGGTGATGGACGCCGGAGGCCTGGTCTCCGACGAGATCATCATCGGGCTGGTGCGCGACCGGCTGCGCGAGCCCGATTGCCGCAATGGCTACCTGTTCGACGGTTTCCCGCGCACGATTCCGCAGGCCGACGCACTGCGCGACGCCGGCGTGGCGCTGGACTGTGTGCTCGAAATCGATGTCCCCGACGCGGCGATCATTGAACGCATGAGCGGGCGCCGCGTTCACGTCGCCTCGGGACGCACCTACCACGTGAAGTACAACCCGCCGAAGGTTCCCGATCGCGACGACGTGACCGGGGAGCCGTTGATTCAGCGCGAAGACGACCGGGAAGAAACAGTGCAGAAGCGCCTGGCGGTCTATCACGCCCAAACCGAGCCGTTGATTGCCTATTACCGGCAGTGGGCGGGGAGCGACGACCCCACGGCGCCGAAATACCGCAAAGTGGACGGCACCGGGCCCGTGGAGGCAATCCGGGCCGCATGCCTGGCGGCGCTGAAAGACTGACCGGCGAGGCGATCTCGCATCATGCCCAAGCGCAACGCCTTCTATGCCCAGTCCGGCGGCGTAACAGCCGTCGTCAACGCCACCGCATGCGGCGTGATCCAGACCGCGCGAGCGCACCGACATCGTATCGGCAAGCTCTATGCGGGCCGCAACGGCATCATCGGCGCGCTCACCGAGGACCTGATCGACACCGGTCGCGAACCGGCGCGATCGATCGCCGCGCTCAGGCACACCCCCGGGGGTGCGTTCGGATCCTGCCGCTACCAGCTCGCGAGCATCGACAAGGACCCTGCCCAGTACCAGCGGCTGATCGAGGTTTTTCGCGCCCACGACATCGGCTACTTCTTCTACAACGGCGGCAACGACTCCGCCGACACCTGTCTTAAGGTTTCGCGCCTTTCGGAGCGCATGGGCTACCCGCTGATCGCGGTCCACGTGCCCAAGACCGTCGACAACGACCTTGCCGTGACCGATTGCTGTCCGGGATTCGGGTCGGTGGCCAAGTACGTCGCCACGTCGATGCGCGAAGCGGCGTTCGACGTGGCGTCGATGGCCAAGACCTCGACGCGGGTCTTCGTCCTGGAGGTGATGGGACGCCATGCCGGCTGGATCACCTCGGCAGTCGGCCTGGCCGACGACGAGCACACCCCGATCCCGCTGCTGCTGTTGTTCCCGGAGATTCGTTTCGACGAGGCGGCGTTCCTCGCCCACGTCGACGCGAAGGTCAAGCGCTTCGGCTACTGCTGCGTCGGCGTTTCGGAGGGCCTGCTCAATGCGCAAGGCAAGCTGCTCGCCGAGGCGGGAACACGCGACGCCTTCGGGCACGCGCAACTCGGCGGCGTCGGCCCGCTGATCGCGGGGCTCGTCAAGGACCGCCTCGGTCACAAGTATCACTGGGCCGTCGCCGACTACCTGCAGCGTGCGGCGCGCCATCTTGCCTCGCGAACCGATCTCGAGCAGGCATATGCCGTCGGCGTCGCCGCGGTGGAGCTGGCACTGGAGGGCAGGAACGCGGTGATGCCAGCCATCGTTCGTACCTCGGACAAGCCCTACCGCTGGAGAATCGGCATCGCCCCACTGGATCGCGTCGCCAATGTCGAAAAGAAAGTGCCGCGCGATTTCATCGCCGCCGACGGTTTCGGCATCACCGCCAGGGCACGCAGGTACCTGTCGCCGCTGGTGCGCGGCGAAGACTACCCGCCGTTCAGTTTTGGCCTGCCGCGCTATGTCCGGCTCAAGAACGTCGCGGTGGCGAAGAAGCTCGAGACCGGATTCGATCTCTGATTTTCGGACCTGCGCTGTGCTCGCACCGGGCGCCAATTGACCGCCCGGTTTGACCGGCGGCGCAGCACCGTTGCCGCGGCGCGCTCACCCTGGAACCGGATCGGCTCGACTTTACCTGCCGGGCGCTGGCAAAATAGCATGTTTTTCCGGTCCCGCGCCGCGGCGCACGGCCGCAGCCTCGCGTTCCTCGAGGGTCGCAGCGGATGCCAGGGATCGACCGGGCCGGCGATTGGGTTCCTTGGTACCCGCAGGCGGCCCGGATAAGAAAGCTTTGCCACATCTTTGAGGGGATGGTCATGTCATATGCACTCGTCTTCGCGCTCGTTTGCGCGGTCGCCGCGCTGGTTTACGGCATCTGGTCGATCCGATGGATCCTGGCCAAGCCCGCCGGCAATGCCCGCATGCAGGAAATCGCTGCCGCCGTGCAGCAGGGAGCGCAGGCCTATCTCAACCGGCAATACACGACGATCGGCATCGTCGGCGCGATCCTGTTCGTGATCATCTGGGTGTTCCTCGGCGGTGCGACCGCCGGCGGCTTCGCGATCGGGGCCGTGCTTTCGGGGCTGGCGGGCTACGTCGGCATGAACGTCTCGGTCCGTGCCAACGTGCGTACGGCCGAGGCGGCGCGCAGCGGTCTCAACGAAGCTCTGGCCATCGCTTTCCGCGGCGGCGCAATCACCGGACTGCTGGTCGTCGGCCTCGGTCTGCTCGGCGTCGCCGGCTTCTACTGGTTCCTGACCCAGGCCGGACCGTACGTTGCCAACGCTGGCAAGGAAGGGTTGCATACGCTTATCCAGCCGCTGGTGGGCTTGGCCTTCGGCGGCTCGCTGATCTCGATCTTCGCGCGGCTGGGCGGGGGCATCTTCACCAAGGGGGCCGATGTCGGCGCCGACCTGGTGGGCAAGGTCGAAGCCGGGATACCCGAAGACGATCCGCGCAATCCGGCGGTCATCGCCGACAACGTCGGCGATAACGTCGGCGACTGCGCCGGCATGGCCGCCGACCTGTTCGAGACCTATGCAGTGACCATTGTGGCGACCATGCTGCTCGGCGCCCTGCTGCTCAAGGATAACGCCGTCGCCGCGGTCACCTATCCGCTCGCGCTCGGCGGGTTCTCGATCCTGGCGTCGATCGTCGGTACCTTCTTCGTCAAGGCAAGGCCCGGCGGCAAGATCATGAGCGCGCTCTATCGCGGCCTGATCGTTGCGGCCGTGCTGTCTGCGGCCGGCTTCCTGTGCATCACCTACTGGATGATGGGCGGCCTGACCGCCGCGCACCCGGAACTCACGCTGTGGCGGCTGTGGGGCGCGGGGCTGATCGGGCTCGCGCTCACGGCGGCGCTGGTGGTCATCACCGAGTATTACACGGCCACGGAATTCGGCCCGGTTCGCCACATCGCGCAGGCATCGACCACCGGGCACGCGACCAACATCATTGCCGGCCTGGGCGTGTCGATGAAGGCCACGGCGTTGCCGGTGATCTCGGTGTGCCTGGCCATCCTCGGCTCGTACTGGCTCGCCGGACTCTATGGCATCGCCATCGCCGCCACGGCGATGTTGTCGATGACCGGCATCATCGTCGCGCTCGATGCATACGGGCCGATCACCGACAATGCCGGCGGCATCGCCGAGATGGCGCAGTTGCCCGAATCGGTACGCGCGATCACCGATCCGCTGGATGCGGTCGGCAACACCACCAAGGCGGTGACCAAGGGCTACGCGATCGGCTCGGCGGGGCTCGCGGCGCTGGTGCTGTTCGCCGACTATACGCACGCGCTCGACTCGGCGAATATCAACGTGTCGTTCGACCTCTCTGACCGCATGGTGATCATCGGGCTGTTCCTCGGCGGGCTGATTCCGTACCTCTTCGGCGCGATGGCCATGGAAGCCGTCGGCCGCGCCGCCGGCGCCGTCGTAGTCGAGGTGCGGCGCCAGTTCAAGGAGATTCCGGGCATCATGGCGGGGACGGCGAAACCGGAGTACGGCGTCGCCGTCGACATGCTGACCAAGGCGGCGATCAAGGAGATGATTGTTCCCTCGCTGCTGCCGGTGCTGGTGCCGGTCATAGTCGGTCTGGTGCTCGGGCCGACTGCGCTCGGCGGCCTGTTGATGGGAACCATCGTCACGGGTCTGTTCGTCGCGATCTCGATGACCACGGGCGGCGGTGCCTGGGACAACGCCAAGAAATACATCGAGGACGGCAACTACGGCGGCAAGGGCTCCGACGCGCACAAGGCTGCGGTAACCGGCGACACGGTTGGCGATCCGTACAAGGACACCGCCGGACCGGCGGTCAATCCACTGATCAAGATCATCAACATCGTTGCACTGATGATCGTGCCGCTGCTGGCGCACGTGGCCAAGTGACGGAAGTTGGAGAGCGCGTGTACGGCTGGGCCGGCTGCGCAGTTATCGAGCGAGCGCTGCTCCCTTCGCCAGTGGCGCGCATGATTGCGACCCGTCGCGGCAGCTACCGCCCTCCGCCGACCGCGTTCTAGCGCTTGCGCGCCAGCATCACGCCGTCGCCTACGGTCAGCAGGCAGGCGTCGACGCGGCGATCATCGCGGATCTTGGCGTTGAGCGCGCGCAGCGCGTCGGTGTCGGCGTCGTGCACGTTGGGATCGGCGACGCTGCCGCTCCAGAGCATGTTGTCGAGCAGGATCAAGCCGCCGACCCCGATCAGGTCCAGGCAGGCTTCATAGTAACTATCGTAGGACGACTTGTCGGCATCGATGAAGGCGAAGTCGAAGGCCCCGGCACCATGCTCGGCGCGCAGGTCCGCGAGCGTCTTCGATGCCGGCGCCAGGCGCAGCTCGATGCGATCGGCAACGCCCGCCTGCTTCCAGTAGCGGCGCGCGATGACCGTCCACTCCTCGCTGATGTCACAGCAGAACAGCCTGCCGCCGGCAGGCAGCGCGGCCGCGACGGCGAGCGCGCTGTAGCCGGTGAACGTGCCGATCTCGATCGCCCTCTTCGCCCCGATCGTGCGCACCAGCAGCGCAAGCAACGCGCCCTGATCGGCGCCGATCTGCATCCCCGCCTCGGGCAGACGCGCGGTTTCCACGCGCAGTTGCTTCTGGGCTTCGGTCTGGCGCGTGATGTCCTGGGTGACATAGCGCTCAACTGCATCGGGAAGGAGGGAACGACTCACGGTCGGCAAGCATGCGATGGATCGTCGGAGTTGGCAACCCCGCGCTGGTCGCAATCCGAACCACTCGCCGACTGCGCAGCACACGGCCTGCGCGAAAGGACGCGCCGGTTGCGTGCGGTACAATCGCCGTCGAGCCAACCGCTCCGGAAGGTCATGCGCCGACGTTTCGTTGTCGTGGTTTGCGCCGTCATCGGGAGCCACGTCGCGCTGGCACAGGACCACGCGCCCGAGCTTGCCTCCGGCTGGACATCCAAGGCGCCGATCCTCTCCCGCTACGATATGGTTGCCGCGGCCAATCCGTTGGCCGTCGCCGCCGGTCATCGAGTGCTGCGGCTGGGCGGAAACGCAGTCGATGCCGCAATCGCGGTACAAATGGTGCTCAATCTGGTCGAGCCGCAATCCTCGGGGATCGGCGGCGGGGCGTTCATGCTCTTCCACGACGGACGCAACGGCTTGTTGACCGCGTACGACGGGCGGGAAACGGCTCCTGCCGCGGCCGGGCCGGATCGATTCCTCGACGCGGAAGGCAAGCCGCTCGAGTTCTACGACGCGGTCGTCGGCGGCAGGTCGGTCGGCGTGCCAGGCACCTTGCGCATGCTCGAACTTGCACATCGGCAATTCGGCAAGCTGCCGTGGCGGCTCCTGTTCGAACCGGCGATCGCGCTCGCCGAACAGGGCTTCGCAGTGAGCCCGCGCCTTAACCGCGCCATCGCCGGCGAGAAACATCTGATCCAGGAACGCGCCAGGGCGTACTTCTACAATTCCGACGGCACGCCGCTCGCCGTCGGCCAAACGTTGAAGAACCCGGCCTTCGCCGCGACGTTGAAACGCATCGCGAACAGGGGCGCGGAGGCCTTCTACAAGGGCGAGATTGCGCGCGACATCGTCGCGACCGTGCACTCGGCACCAGCGAATCCCGGCGATATGACCGAGGCCGATCTCGCCGCCTACAAGGCCAGGCTGCGTGAGCCGGTCTGCGGCCGCTATCGTGGCTACAAGGTGTGCGGCATGCCGCCGCCGTCCTCCGGTGGCATCACCGTGCTGCAGATCCTCGGCATCCTCGAGCCCTACGACATGAAGGCGCTCGGCGCCGAATCGTTGCTCAGCGTGCATCTGTTCAGCGAGGCCGGCAGGCTCGCCTATGCCGACCGCGACCGGTATCTCGCCGATCCCGATTTTGTCCGGCCGCCGCCCTGGCTCATCGATCCTGCGTATCTGCGCGCGCGCTCGTCGTTGATCAGGATCGATTCGAGCATGGGCCACGCCGCACCGGGCCTGCCGTCAATCGCGCAACCGGCGCGCAGAAAGGCAGCCGCATGGCGCAGCCTCGCCACGGCGGCGGCGCTCGAATTTCCATCGACATCGCACATTTGCATAGTCGATCGGTATGGCAACGCGCTGGCGATGACGACCACGATCGAGGACGCATTCGGCAGCCGCCTGATGACGCGGAGCGGGTTCCTGCTCAACAACGAGCTGACCGATTTCGCGTTCGTGCCGGAGGAAGGTGGCAGGCCCGTGGCCAACCGCGTCGAGGCGGGCAAGCGACCGCGCTCGGCAATGGCGCCGACGATCGTTTACGACCGCAGCGGCAGGGTGATGATGGTCGCCGGGTCGCCCGGCGGCAGCGCGATCATCAATTACGTCGCCAAGACGCTGATCGGCGTCCTGGACTGGGGGCTCGACCCGCAGGCGGCGATCGATCTGCCGAACGTCGGCAGCCGCAACGGCCCGACCGAGCTGGAGAAGGACACGCCGGCGGTCGCGCTCGAGCCCAAGCTCAGGGCGCTGGGACACGACACCCGCGTGCTGGAACAGACGAGCGGATTGCAGGCGATCGTGCGCACTCGAAGCGGCTGGATCGGCGGTGCCGATCCCCGGCGCGAAGGCACGGTCGAGGGCGACTAGGGCGGCAGCGAGGCCACGATGAACCATCACATCAGGCGGGCAGGCGCATGAACGAGAAAAGCATTCCCGTACAGCGACTCACGGAGGCGTCACGGCCGGCGCTGCGGCAGCACTTCCTGAGCCTCGACGGCGAAGACGTGCGGCTGCGCTTCGGCGTGACCATCCCACCCGCAGCGATCGCCCATTACGTCGAGCAGATCGACTTCGACGCAGATGCGGTTTTCGGCGTTCACGATGACGAGCTGGACCTCGTTGGCGTCGCCCACGTGGGCTTCACCGGGAGTCTGGCCGAGATCGGCGTGTCGGTACTGACTTCGCACCGCGGCCAAGGCACCGGCAGCGCGCTGCTTGCGCGCGCCGCCGACCATGTGCGCAACCGGTTCGTGAACCGTCTGTTCATGCATTGCCTGGCGGAGAACGCAACGATGCTGCACATCGCGCGCAAGCTCGGAATGAAGATCTGCGTCGACACCGGCGAGGCCGATGCGTTTCTCAAACTGCCGCCTGCCGATCCGGCGTCACTCGCCGGCGAGTTTGTCGAGCAGCGCATTGCGCTGTTCGACTACGCGCTCAAGGCGCAGGCCATGCGTATCCGAGAGTTCAACGCACCGCCGCGCCCGGCGCAGGATTGACCCGGATGAATTCGCCGCAGCCGCAGCACCGCATCGTCATCGTCGGTGGAGGGGCCGGCGGATTGCCGCTGGCGGTGCGATTGGGTGACAAGCTGGGCCGCCATGGGCGCGCCGAAGTCACGCTGGTCGACCGTTTTGCCACGCATCTGTGGAAGCCGCTGTTGCACGAGGTCGCCGCCGGGCGGATGGACGCGGACGTGCACGGCGTCGATTACCTCGCGCTGGCGTATTGGCATCACTTCCGCTTCCGGCAGGGGACGGTGGCCGCCCTCGACCGGGCGAAGCGCGAACTCACCCTTGATACCGTATTCGACGACGACGGCGTCCTCATGCTGCCGCGGCGCGTGGTCCGCTACGACACGCTCATATTCTGCGTCGGCAGCATCAGCAACGACTTCAACGTCCCCGGGGTCACGGCCCATGCCATTTCGCTCGACACGCTGGCCGACGCGGAGCGGTTTCATCGCCGGCTGCTCGCCGCCTGCGTGCGCGCCGACGCCGAGGCCGGAGCGGGACGACCCGCCGGAGTGAACATCGTCATCATCGGCGCGGGGGCGACCGGTGTCGAGCTGGCGGCCGAGATCCGGCATACGACCGGGGCACACGCGAGCTACGGCCTGGACTACCTCGACCCGGAAAAGGACATCCGCCAGACCATCGTGGAAGCCGCGCCGCGAATCCTTCCCCAGCTGTCCCAGCACGTGGCCGAGGCGGCGACGGGATTGCTCGGAAAGCTCGGGGTCTCGGTGCGCACGGCAGAACGCGTGACCGCGGTCGACGCGGACGGCGTGCATACCGCGAGCGGGGCCTTTTATCCGGCGGATCTCGTCGTGTGGGCCGCGGGCATCAAGGCGCCGGACTGGCTCCGCGACCTCGACGGGCTGGAGAGCGGGCGCGGCAACCAGCTCGTGGTCGCGCAGACATTGCAGACGACGCGCGATCCGGACGTGTTCGCATTCGGTGATTGTGCCGCGTGTCCCTGGCCGGAGTCGGGACAGCCGGGCGCGCTCGTCCCGCCACGGGCGCAGGCGGCGCGGCAGCAGGCCCTGCTGCTGGTCAAGTCAATGCAGGCCCGCCGCGCCGGCCTGCCTCTGCCGACCTACCATTTCCACGATTTGGGCTCGCTGGTATCGCTGAGCCAGCTCTCCGCCGTCGGCAGCCTCATGGGCCGCCTCGTTGGGGGCAGCCTGCTGATCCAAGGGCTCATCGCCCGCTGGATGTACGCCTCGCTCTACAAACTGCACCAGGCCATGATCCTCGGCTACCTCGGCGTCGCGCTCGATACGATCGGCCGCTTCCTGAGGCGGCGCACCGAGCCGCGAGTCAAGTTGCACTAGCCCGAGCGATGGCTCCGCGCGTTGCTCAAGGCGCGCCCATCAGGGGCCGGAATCCCTTCACGCCAAGCTGCCAGAACAGGAACGCGAATATGTCGGCGCGCTCCTCGTACTGCGACTTCTTGGTTGAACCGTACCCGTGGCCGGCATCGTAGTCGATGCGCAGCAGGACGGGCTTGCCGCTGCTGGTGGCAGCCTGCAGCCTCGCGGCCATCTTGCCCGCTTCCCAGGCATCGACCCGCGGATCGTTGATACCGGTCACGAGCAGTACGGCCGGGTACGCAACGCCGTCTTTCACGTTCTGGTAGGGGCCCATCTCGAGCAGCGCCCTGAACTCGTCTTCCTTCTTTACCGTGCCGAATTCCGGAATGTTCGGCACGCCGTTGGCCGAGAACTCCCAGCGCATCGCGTCGGATACGGGCACGTCGTCGATCGCCGCGCCGAAGAGGTCGGGGCGCGCCGTAATCGAGCGTCCGACGAAGATGCCACCGGCGCTGCCGCCCATGATGGAGAGCTTCGACGGCGAGGTGTACTTGTGCGCGACGAGCCATTCCGCACAGGCAATGGCGTCATTCCAGGTGTTCGGCTTGGTCGCCTTGAAGCCGGCCTTGTGCCAGTCCTCGCCATACTCGCCGCCACCGCGCACGTGCGCAACCGCAAACACGCCGCCGCGGTCGAACCACGGCAGGAAGGTGGGGCGGTAGAAAGGTGTCTGCGAAATGCCGTAGGCGCCGTAACCGTAAAGGATGGTTGGGTTATTGCCGTCAAGACGAATCCCCCTCCGGTGCACGATCGACAGGGGCACGAGCGTGCCGTCCTTCGCCTTGACCTTGACCTCGGTCGAGACCAGGTTCGACGGATTGTCGTACTTGCCCTGTGGCTGCAGCCGGGTGTCGACCACCTTCCTGCTTGCGGGTTCGTAGGCGTAGTAGCCGCCGAAGCGCGTCCAGCCGCCGAAGTCGAACACCACGCCCGGCCTGCGCGGATCGGTTGCCAGCGCGGCGATGTCGCCGCCGTAGGGCAGCCGGACCGCGACCGGCTTCGCGCCCGGCGCATAGGGCGCGCGCAGCAGGTCGCTCACCCCACCGTTCATGCGTCGGACATAGAGCGCATCCTTGGCCACGGCGATGCCGGTGATCACCGCCTCGCTCTGCGCGACGACGACCTCGGCGGCCGCGACGTCGGGCCTGGCCATCGAAACGCTCGTCACCTTGAAGCGCGATGCGTCCTTGTGGGTCAGCAGATAGAGCGTTTCGCCGGCCACGTCGAACCCGGTGACGTCGTCGGCGTTGTCGGCGACCTTCACCCATGGGGTTTTGGCTCCATCGAGCGCAGTCAGCGGCGCAACGTAGAGCTTGAACTCGTTTTGAACGCCGTTGATGATCAAGCCGACCACGTAATCCGATCCGATCGGACTCGCGATGGCCGGAATCTCGGCCGGGTCGATCGCTATCCCGGACGCGAGGCCGACTCCCAGCAGGGCCACATCGTTGTCGGGATTGGCGCCCAGAGCGTGAACATAGGCACGCGAGTTGAGGTACTTGTCGGTGACCGCGCTGCCCGGCTCCAGTTTCTGCAGCCGGTTGTACAGGAGCCGCCCGTCCGGCAGCCACGATGGCGAACCGAAGTTTGCCCGATCGATCACGTCACCGGTTTCCTTTCCGGTCGCGACGTCGATGACATGCAGAACGCTTTCCTCCGATCCGCCGATGGAGATACCGTAGGCGAGGTACTTGTTGTCCGGTGACGGGGCGAAATAATCGATCGCGAAATGCTTGCCTTCAGGCGCCGGCATCGCATCGGGGTCGACCAGCAGCCTCTGCTTGCCCGCCAGGCCTTGCCGGACGTACAGCTTGGAGATGTTCTCGTCGGCATTGCGCTTGAGGTAGTACACCATGTCGGCGACGATCTGCACGGAGCTCACGCGTGAGGCGGCGGCGTCGCCATAGGTCGTCACTTCCTTGAGCAGCACGTCGCGCTTGGGAACCCGATCGAGCGTCTTGCGCGTGAAATCCGCCTGCGCCCGCATCCACTTCGCGACCTCAGGGTCCTTCAAGTCCTCCATGTACCGATACGGGTCGGCGACGGACGTACCGAAATAGGTGTCGCTGACGGTTCGAACCGGCGCGACCGGTGGTTTGGTCTGCGCCAAGGCAACGGCCGCGGTGCAAAGCAGCGCAGCGCCGACGGCGATGGAGCGGGATGGGAGCAACGACACGATCGACTCCGGGCAAGTGTTCGAAGCGCGCAATTATGCCAGCGCCGCCCGACCCCGGCCACGGTTCGGCGATATACTGCCGTAGCCTGAGATAAAGCGCCCCCCGCCCCGATGGCCGCCGAGCTCCTGTCCGCGACGATCCTGCTCATCCTGGTCATCGATCCGTTCGGTAACGTCCCTTTGGTTGCCGCCGCCCTGGCCGCGACTCCGGCCGAGCGACGTGTTCGGGTCGTGCTGCGCGAATGCCTGATCGCCTACGGGGTGCTGCTCGGGTTCCTGTTTGGCGGGCACGCCTTTCTCACCCTGATGCGCGTCTCGGAGACCTCGCTGTCGATCGCCGGCGGCGTGATCCTGTTCCTGATTGCGCTGCGCATGATCTTCGCCCATCCGGAAGGAGTCTTCGGGGACGCCCCGGGAGCCGAGCCTTTCATCGTGCCGCTGGCGATTCCGGCGATCGCCGGGCCGTCGGCGCTCGCCACGGTCATGCTGATGGCGTCGCGCGAGCCCCAGCTTCTGGGCGCGTGGACGGTGGCCCTGACTGGCGCGATGGTGGTGACCACGGCGACGCTGGTCGGTGCCGAGCGTCTTCAGCGCCTGCTTGGCGAGCGTGCCATGCGCGCCCTCGAGCGCCTGATGGGCCTCGTGCTCACCGCGGTCGCGGTGGAGATGCTGTCGACGGGAATCCGGGACGCCGTAGCGACGTTTCACGGCTGAGCGGCGTCGGAATGCCGTTGCCGCGCGCCGCATCCGCGGGGAGAAATAAATGACTGAGCCACGGCCGCCGACGGTGCCGCTGCCGGTCTGGGACCTTCCGCAGCGCGTGGCGCATTGGGCGATGGTCGCGCTCCTGATCGTCCTGGTGGTTACGGCAAAGCTGCATGGCGGGGCGATGGAATGGCATGTCCGCGCTGGCGAGACGATGCTGACGGTGGCGCTGTTTCGCGTCCTGTGGGGATTTTTCGGCAGCCGCCACGCCCGGTTCTCGACTTTCGTCCGCGGCCCCGCTGCCGTCCTCGCTTACACGCGCTCGCTGTTGCGTCCACCGCATGCCCAATTCGCCGGTCACAACCCGCTCGGCGGCTGGATGGTGGTGCTGCTGCTCGTCGCGTTGCTCGTGCAGGCGACGCTGGGCCTGTTTGCCAATGACGATATCGCTACCGAGGGACCGCTCGCGCGCTTTATCAGCAAGGATCTGTCGGACGCGATCAGCAGCCTGCATCGCCGCAACGCCTGGTTCGTGCTGGCGCTGGCGACCGTTCATGTCGCGGCGGCACTGTTCTACCTGGTGCGGTTCCGGGAAAACCTGATCCAGCCGATGATCGACGGCGTCAAGCACGTTCCGGCGACGATGCTGGATAGTGGCCGCAGTCGCGCGTCGCCGGCACGGGCGCTGGCGTTGTTCGCGCTCTGCGCCCTGGCGGTATGGCTGCTGGTGAGGAGATGGCCCTAGGCGCGCGAGGCCACCGCGGAAACGAGAAGGTCAGGGCTACTTGGCGCGGAATTCGTCGTGGCAGTCGCCGCATGCCTCGCCGACGTCGTTGAAGGCAGATTTGATGAGGCTCATGTCGCCGGTGCGGGCTGCCCCGACCAGTTTGAGCGTGGCCGACTGCAGATTGGCCTGGTATTGCTTGAATTTTGCTGGCTCGGTCCAGATTTCCGGCTTGGCCTTGGTGGGAGCGCCCTGATCCGAGCCGGGAACGAAACCCTCCCAGGCCATATGCGCGAGCTCGTCGAGATACGTCGCGCGCAGCAGGAATTCATCCTTGTTGTATGGCTTTTCCCCCTTGATCATCGCATTCATGATGCCCGCGTTCCAGCCTTGGGCCTGCAGGATGCCCTGGCGGAACTTGATGGCCCGGTCGGGCTTGATGTCCTGGGCCCACGCCATGGCGACGCCGGCGGAGAGCAGGATCGCCGCTAAAACCCGCAGGGAAGGTGACATCGTCGTTCCTCGTGGACGTTGGACCGGGGTCGGCCTTGCGACGAGTCGGACATTGAATCGCAGCGCGGCCGGGATGACACGATGTCGGGGCCAACAGCAATCCGCAGCCGGCTATTCCACAGCGCATGCCGGGACCAGCCACCCGCCTTCGCGCCGCGCGGCGCGCGCCTTCTCCAGTTCGCTGATCAGCTGCTCGGCCAGATCGGACGGCGCGAGATGGAAGAAGCGGGCGTTGAGATCGCGGTAGACGCCCACGCGTTCGAGGTACGCGGGCATCCCGGAGAGCGACAGGCGGCGGCGATCGAGCAGGGCGAAGCTGAGGAAGACCTTGAGGGCGTGGCGCGCGGTGCGCAGCGAATCGGCTTCGAACGCGGCGGTGCGGGCGAAGGCGCGCTCGAGTGCGGCGCCGACGTCGGCAAACGGAGCGCCATGGCCCGGAATCACGACGCGTGCGTTAAGACCGGCGATCATGTGCAGCGTGGCGCGCGTCGCCGGAAGCGCCCGCGGGTCGATCTCGGGCGGCATGACCAGGCCGTAGCCGTTGGCCCACAGCGCGTCGCCGGAGACAAGGATGCGGTGCTCTGGATTGAAGAAGACGAGCGCGCCCATGTCGTGCCCGGGCGCGGCGAGTGCGCGCCACTCGAGATCGCCCCACACGCGCGCCTCGCCGGCGCGTATCACCTCGTCGTAGGCAAACCGCTCGGCGCGCTGGTCGGCATACCCGAGGAGCAGCGCGTCCTGATCCCAGGCATCGACCGATGCGGCATTGCCTTCGGGCAGCGCGATGGCGCAGCCGTAGCGCGCCTTTATCGCCGCGTTGCCGCCCATGTGATCGCTGTGACAGTGCGTGTTGACGAGGCGCGCGAGCGGCTCTTCGCCCAAGCCTTGCGGCGTCGCCAGCAACGCCAGCGTCAGCGGTGCATGGCGGCCGTACCCCGAGTCGATCAGCACGTGACCGGCGCGACTCTTGAGCAGGACGTTATTCGACGACAGCCAGTCGCGCAGCAACACGCGAAGCTGAGGCGGAAGGGTCGGCGTGGTGCCGGGCATTGGCGGCGGTCGGCGAGAAACGCGTCGCGGGCGACGGTCAATCGCCGTCAAGCATAGCAAGCGCTGCGGTGCATCCGCGCCCGCGCCGCAGGGTCTGCCTCCTCTGCCGCCAGCACGCTAGGACAAGCGCCCGAGAAACTCGCGCACCAGCGCCACGCGCTCGTCGAGACTGAGCGCGCCGCGCTCGATGCGCACGCGGTCCTGCCCGGCGAGGCGGTGGCGCCCATCCTTCTGGATCAAGGCGATCAGCTTGGCCGGATCGAAATCCGGCCGCGGGCCGAACTGCAGCTGCGTCCGCTCGGGCCCCGAGTCGATGCGGATGACGCCCAGGCGCTCGGCGGCGATGCGCAAGCGGTGGCAGGCCAGCAGCGCCTGCGTCGGCTCGGGTGGCAGCCCGAAGCGGTCGATCAACTCCTCCTGCATGACGGTAAGGTCGGCTTCGGTTTCGCAGTTGGCGAGGCGCTTGTAGAGCACCAGCCTTTCGTGCACGTCGCTGCAGTAGGTCTCCGGCAGCCGCGCCGGCACATGCAGATTGATCTCGGTCGTGACCCCGAGCGGCTCGGTAAGGTCCGCCTCGCGCCCGGCCTTGAGCGCGTCGACCGCTGCCTTGAGCATATCGACGTAGAGTTGAAAGCCGATCTGCTGCATTTCGCCCGACTGCTCATCGCCAAGAATCTCGCCCGCGCCACGAATCTCCAGGTCGTGCATGGCGAGGTAGAAGCCCGAACCGAGTTCTTCCAGCAGCTGGATCGCCTCCAGGCGCTTTTTCGCCTGCACCGATAGCGCTTCCTCTGGCGGCGTCAGCAGATACGCATACGCCTGATGATGCGAGCGGCCGACGCGCCCGCGCAGCTGATGCAGCTGCGCGAGCCCGAAGCGATCGGCGCGATCGATGATGATCGTGTTCGCGGTGGCGACGTCGAGCCCGCTTTCGATGATCGTCGAGCACAGTAGCAGGTTGCAGCGTTGCTGGTAGAAGTCGCGCATGACGCGCTCGAGTTCGCGCTCGGGCATCTGCCCATGGGCGATCGCGAGCCTGGATTCGGGGACCAGGGCGCGAAGCTTCGCAGCCTTGGTCTCGATGCTGGCGATGTCGTTGTGCAGGTAGTAGATCTGCCCCCCGCGCTTGAGCTCCCGCAGCACGGCCTCACGCACCACGCCCGGCGCGTACGGGGCGACGAAGGTCTTGATCGCCAGGCGCCTTTCGGGTGCCGTCGCGATGACCGAGAAATCGCGCAGGCCCTCGAGCGACAGCGCTAGCGTGCGCGGGATCGGCGTGGCGGTGAGAGTCAGCACGTCGACCTCGGCCCGCAGCCGCTTCAGCTGCTCCTTGTGCCGCACGCCGAAGCGATGCTCCTCGTCGATGACGACCAGGCCCAGGCGCTTGAAATGGACGTCGGGCTGGATCAGTCGATGGGTACCTATCACGAGATCGATGTGGCCCTGCGCGATGCCGTCGAGTACTGCCTTGGCCTCCTTGCCGGTACGGAAGCGCGACAACTGGGCCAGCTTGACCGGCAAGTTGCCGAAACGATCGGAGAAGGTTTCCAAATGCTGCTCGGCCAGGAGCGTGGTCGGCACCAGCACCGCGACCTGTTTGCCGTCGGCGATGGCGATGAATGCCGCGCGCAGCGCGACTTCGGTCTTGCCGAAGCCGACGTCGCCGCAAACGAGCCGGTCCATCGGCTTGCCGGTGACCAGGTCCTTGATGACGGCCTCGATCGCGCCCGCCTGGTCGGGCGTCTCCTCGAAAGGGAATCCTGCGGCGAAGGCTTCGTAGTCATGCAGGTCGAAGCGGAAGGCATGTCCCTCGCGCGCGGCGCGCTGGGCATAGAGGTTCAGAAGCTCGGCCGCGGTGTCGTGCGCGCGCTGCGCGGCCCGGCGCTTGGCTTTGTCCCATTGCCCGCTGCCGAGTTCGTGCAAGGGCGCGGCCTCGGGCGCGGCGCCACTGTACCGGCTGATGACGTGCAGGCTCGCGACGGGGACATAGAGCTTCGCGTCGTTGGCATAGAGCAGGTGCAGGAACTCGTTCGGCCCGTCGCCCAGATCGAGCGTGACCAGGCCGAGGTAGCGCCCGATGCCGTGCTGTTCGTGCACGACCGGATCGCCGATGCGCACCTCGGACAGGTCGCGCAGCATCGCCTCGGCGTTCGTGCGGCGCACGTCGCGCCGCGTCGGGCTGCGAACGACATCGGCGTAAAGCTCGGCTTCGGTGACGAGCGCGATGCCGCCTTCGGGCCAGAGGAATCCTGCATGCGGCGGGCCGACGGCGAGCGCCGGGCTTGCATCCCCACGGACGAATTCCGCCCAGTCGGCGACTAGGGCCGGCTTGAAGCCGTATTCGGCAAAGTACTGCTGCATCGTCTCGCGTCGGCCGAGACCGTCGGCGACGATCAGCACCCTCTCACGGGTCGCGGTTGCGAAGCGCTTGAGCGCGTACAGGGGTTCGCCGGCCCGGCGATCGACCTGCAACGGGGGCAACGCCTGCGTGCAACCCCGCGGCGCGCCCGCCGCCTCGGGGCCGGAAGGGCCCGCTCCGAGGTTGATGCGGGCGAAAGGCTTGAGGATGCCGTTGAGTTCGTCGACCCGCAGGAACAGCTCGTGCGGTGGCAGGAGCGGGCGCTCCGCATCGCCCCGCAGCAGGCGATAGCGCGATTCAGTGTCCTGCCAGAAGCGCTCGACTGCCGCCGGCACGTCGCCGTGAATGCATAGTGTGGCGGCCGCAGGCAGGTAATCGGCGAGCGTCGCGGTCGCGTCGAAGAACAGCGGCAGGTAGTATTCGATGCCGCCCGGCGTGATGCCGTTGCTGATGTCGCGGTAGAGCGCCGATTTCGACGGGTCGCCCTCGAAGATTTCGCGGAAGCGGCCGCGGAAGCGCGCGCGCGCGGCATCGTCCTGAGGAAATTCGCGCGCCGGCAGCAAGCGCACGTTGGGCACCGGGTAGAGCGTCCGCTGGCTGTCGACGTCGAAACTCTTGATCGCTTCGATTTCCTCGTCGAACAGGTCGATCCGGTAAGGCAGGCCGCTGCCCATGGGAAACAGGTCGATCAGCCCGCCGCGCACGCTGTATTCGCCCGCGGCAACGACCTGCGTTACGTGCTGGTAGCCGCCGAGGGCGAGCTGCGCCCGCAATGCGCCGACGTCGAGCTTCTCGCCCTGGGCGAGAAAGAAGGTGAACGCCGCGAGATACGAAGGCGGCGCGAGCCGGTACAGGGCCGTCGTCGCGGCGACGAGCAGCACGTCGCACTCGCCGCGCGACGCCCGGTACAAGGTCGCGAGCCGCTCCGACACGAGGTCCTGGTGCGGCGAAAAGTGGTCGTAGGGCAGCGTCTCCCAATCGGGGAGCGTCGCCAGGCGCAACGCCGGCGCGAACCAGGCGATTTCCTCCGCCAGGCGCTGCATCGCCAGCGCCTCGGCGCAGACCACGGCGACAAACCGGCCGCGCTCGGAGGCCGACGTTGCGTATTGGGCGAGCGCGAGCGCATCCGACGAACCGGTTAGCGGTGGTGCCAGCACCGCTCTTCCGGTTGCCGGCGAATCGGGCAGAAGGCGCGGCAGCGAGGCGCCGCCTACGCCCGGAGGCGACGGTGCATTGAGCGGCAGATTCACGGCGCAAGGCGCAGACGAAAGCCCGGCACCGGCAGGCGCGCGGCGATCATGCGGGCGGCACCTCGTGTCCGGGTTCCGGCTGGAGATGGCGGCCGTAGAGGTCGTCGATGCGCACGATGTCGTCCTCGCCGAGGTAATCCCCGCACTGCACCTCGATCAGCAGCAGCGGCCCGGAGCCCGGATTCTCGAGCCGGTGTCGCGATCCAACGGGAATGAACGTCGACTCGCTGGCGCGCACGGCGTAGACGCGCTCGCCGTTGGTTACGCGAGCCTCGCCGCTAATGACGATCCAGTGCTCGCTGCGCTGCGAGTGCACCTGCAACGACAGACCCGCGCCCGGCTTGACCTCGATGCGCTTGATCTTGAAACCCGGGCCCTGCTGGAGCACGGTGAACGCCCCCCAGGGCCGCATCACGGTTCGGTGCAAGCGGTAGGCATCGTGTCCGCGCGCCTTCAGCTCCCCGACCACCTCCTTCACGCGCTGCAGATGGTCGCGATGGGCGACCAGCAGGGCGTCGGGGGTATCGACGATGACCAGCCCGTCTACGCCCACCGTCGCGACGATGCGGTCCTCGGCGTGCACGTAGGTGTCGGTGGTGGCGATCGATACGCGTTCGCCCTCGCCGCGATTGCCGGTGGCATCGGCTGCAGCAAGGTTCGACAGGGCGCGCCACGAGCCCACATCGCTCCAGTCGAAGCCTGCGCGAACGACGGCGACCCGTGTTGCCTGCTCCATGACGGCAACGTCGAAGGAGACGTCAGGCATCGATGCAAACAGCGCCGGGTCGATCTCGAGCAGGGTTTCGGCGCGGCGCTCGCGCAGCGCCTCCCAGACCGTGCGCGCCGATTCGAGCACACGCGGAGCGTGGCGGTCGAATGCCGCCAGCACGCTGCGCGCCGTGAAGCAGAAAATGCCTGCGTTCCAGACATGGCGGCCGTCGCCGGCGTAACGCGCCGCGTCGGCGGGCGCCGGCTTCTCGATGAAGCGACGGGCGCGGAACGTATCGGGCTGCGTCAGCCCGTCGCCAAGTTCGAGGTATCCGTATCCGGTCTCGGCGCCGGTCGGCGTGACGCCGAACGTCGTCAGCCAGCCCTCGCCCGCCAGTGCGGTTGCGCGCGCGACGGCACCGGCAAACGCGGCGGTATCGCGGATGAGGTGATCGGCCGGCAGGATGAGCAGCGTCGCATCGGGGCCGTATGCCGCCTCGGTGTAGAGCGCTCCGAGTGCGACCGCCGGCGCCGTGTTGCGCGCAAAGGGCTCCAGCAGGTAGGCGAGCCTCGGCGCAGACCGCACACCCGCGCCGGCATACGCGTCGCGCGTCTGGAAGTAGTAGTCGCGGTGGGTGATCGTCAAGAGCGCCGCGACGTCCGGCAGCGCGGCGGCGCGCAGGAATGTGCGCGCGAGCAGTGTATCGCCGGCGGCGCCGTCGCTCGGAAGGGGCAGGAACGGCTTCGGTGCGGCCGCGCGCGATAGGGGCCACAGCCGCGCGCCGGCGCCGCCGGAGAGGATGATCGGGACCAGCAGCATGGGGAAGAATCGGAATCCAGCTGGAGCGGGCACGGGGATTGTAACCGATCGGTGCAGCCGTATTGACGGATCGCGACGTCGCCGTTACCGTGTCCGTTGCGCATGTCCAGTGCACGTGATTCGTTGTCAACGTGGCATGCATTCGCCCGCTTGTCGATGCCGATACCTTCCCTGGCTGTGCCCGTGCCGATCCAGGGCGTTTGCCCCGTGCTCGCGACGCCCTTCGACGAGGGCGGAGAGCCGGACCCGGACGCGCTCGCTCGGATCGTGGAGTTCGCCATGAGTGCCGGCGCCGACGCGGTTGTCTATCCCGGCGTCGCCAGCGAGGTCGACCAGCTTAGCGTTGTCGAGCGTGACCGGTTGCTCGACGTCGTCGCCGCGACCGTGGGTGGGCGCGTGCCGATCGTGGTCGGGGCGAGCGCGGCCGATGCCCGGACGAGCGCGCGGCATATCCACAAGGCCGACATGCTCGGCGCCGCGGCGGCCATGGTGATGGCGCCTGCGCCGCTCGCCGGCGACCTGCCGGCCCTGATCGAACACTATCGACACCTCGGCTCCGGCTCTCGCCTGCCGATCATGCTGCAGAACGCTCCGCCGCCTGCGGGCGGCGGCTTCGACATGGCCGCCGTGGCGGAGGTCGTCGCCGCCGTGCCGTCGGTTCGCTACGTCAAGGAAGAAGCGCTGCCGTGCGGGCAGCGCATTGCGGCACTGCTCGCGCGGACGGAACTCGCCGCGGCGCCGCACTTCATCGGCGTACTCGGTGGCGCCGGCGCGCGCTACCTGCTCGACGAGCTCTCGCGCGGCGCAATCGGCACCATGCCGGCCTGCGAGCTCACCGACGTCCACGTGCGCATGGTCGGGGCCTGGCGCGCCGGAGACCGCGCCCTTGCGCGCGCACTCTACAATCGCTCGCTGCCGTTGCTAAACTTCCAGGCGGTGTTCCGCTGGGCGGCCACCAAGGAGGTTCTCAAGCGGCGCGGAGTGATCGAATGCACCCGGGTGCGCGCCCCCGGGCCGCGACTCGACGCGCAGGATCAAACGGAGCTCGACATCATGCTGCGGGAAATAGCCGATCTCTTGCTTGCCTCGGTGCCACGAGCGAGCGCTGGAGCGCGACCATGAAACGAGCGCTCAGCGCCGCACTGCTTGCGCTCGCGGCCGCCTTCGTTCCCATGCTCGCTGCGGGGCAGGTCGTAACGCTGGACTTCCCGAGCTGGCAGGCGGAAGAGCCCGGATTCGCCGAATGGTGGAAAGGCCTGGTGGCGGACTTCGAGGGCAAGCATCCCGGCGTCAAGATCAAGCTCTATTCGATCCCGTTCGCCAACTACGTCAACCAGCTCACCGTGCGCTTTGCCGGAAACAATCCGCCGGATATCGTGCTCCTGCCGACGCGCAACTTTGCCAGCTTCGCGAGCCAGGGCTGGCTCGAGCCTATCGACGCGGAGCTCAAGACCACCGACATCCCGAGCCATTGGTCAAAGCTGCAAAGCGAGATGGTTTGGAATGGCAAGACCTACGGCGTGTTGCTTCTCCCTTACGGCAATCTGCTCTACTACAACGAGCAGATCTTGCGCGACGCCCATGTCAACGTGCCGACGACGCCGGACGAATGGCTCGACGCGATGGCCAAGACCACCCACCGCGACCAGGGCGTCTTCGGCCTGGTGACGACGACCGCGGAGCATCCGAACATGTTCGTCGACGCGGCCACCTGGGTGCTGGGCGAAAAACAGGACTGGCTTAAGGCCAACAAGTACAGCTTCACCGATCCGGGGGTGGTCGCGGCGATGGAGCAGTTCCGCAAGTCGCTGAGCTACGCGCCGCCGGGAACGAGCTCGGCGGTGGCGCGGCAACTGTTCATCGACGGGAAGGCCGCCTTCCTGCGCGACGGACCGTGGGTGTGGGCGACGCTGCAGAAGGCGAAACCGGACATCCGGGCAGCGCTCAAGATGGCTCCGCTGCCGTTCCCCGTGATCACCGGCGGTGCAAGCAACGGCTTGCACATGCCCGCGCAGCTCGATGCGCAGAAAAAGAAGCTGGTGTGGGAATTCATCGTCCTGGCGGCGTCGCCGGCGTGGCAGGAGAAATACGTGCAGCTCACCGGGTCCCCCGCGGGTCGGCTGGGAATGATCAGCGCCGCTCAGGCGAAGGCCGATCCGCACCTGGCCATGATCGCGCACGCAGCCGAGCAGGCCGAGAACCTCTTTCCGCAGCAGCCGGCTCTGCGCGAGAACTTCAACGAATTCGCGACGCTTTTCAGCCGCGCGGTCGTGCGCATGCAGTCATCGTCCCAGCCGACCGCGGCCATCCTTGCCAACCTGCAGAAAGAGCTTGTCGCCGCCGTTCCGCTGCCATGATCGGCCGCTCGCGCTGGGTGGGTTACGCGCTGCTCTCGCCGGCCCTCGTCGCGGTCGGATTCCTGATCGCCTATCCGTTGTATCTGGTCGTCGCCACGAGCCTGCGCCAGGGCAAAACGCTCAACGTGCTGCGTCTGTCGGAACTGCCGCCGGGCCTGGGCAATTACCGCATCGTGCTGGCAAGCGAGGCCACCTGGCACAGCGCCTGGGTCACGCTGGTCTATCTCGTCGGCACGATCGGTCCGGCGTTCGTGGTCGGGCTGTTCACGGCGCTGCTGCTCAATCGCGCGTTTCCGGGGCGCCGCTGGCTGCGCAGCTTCATACTGCTTCCATGGGCGGTTCCCGGGGTGATCGTCAGCATCGTGTTTCTCTGGCTGCTCGACGGCTCCTTTGGCGTCGTCAACGCCCTGTTGCGCGACGCCGGATGGCTCTCGACCGACCTTGCCTGGTTCGCGACCGACGACACCGCCCTCGCCGCGGTGATCGTGGCAACGATTTGGAAGGGCTATCCGTTCTTCACCCTGACGCTGCTCGCCGCGTTGCAGGCGATTCCCGCGAGCCTGTACGAGGCGGCGCAGGTTGACGGTGCCGGCGCCTGGCAGCGCTTCCGCTACGTCACGTGGCCGGGCTTGCGCGCAGCCGCGACCCTGGCCGTGATCCTGAACACGCTATGGGCGCTGCGCGAGTTCGACATCATCTACCTCACGACGGGGGGCGGGCCGGACCGCGCCACGGAGACGCTGGCGGTGCGCATCTACCAGGAGGCATTCGCCTTCTTCCGCCTGGGCACCGCGTCGGCACTGGGAGTGCTCACGATGGCGCTGGCGGGGTTGCTGGTGCTCGTGTCACTGCGGCCGCTGCGCCGGGAGTATTTCTGATGGCTCTCGCTCGCCGCGCTTCGCTTGCGCTGGCGGCGGCAGCGGTGAGCGCGATCGCCCTGTTCCCGATCTACTGGATGCTGCTGACCGCGCTGCTGCCGAGCGAGCTGACCCGGTCGCGGGCGCCGGTGCTGCTGCCCAAATTCGCGGCAGTGAGCCTCGATGCGTTTGCCGCGGTGCTGGCGCGCAAGCCGGTGCTGACCTGGCTGGGCAACAGCATCATGGTCACCGCAGGGGCAACGGTCTTGAGCCTCGCCATCGCAACGCTCGCCGGCTACAGCCTGTCGCGCTTCAGGAGCCGCGCGCAGCAGGGGGCCGGCTTCGCACTGCTCGTATCCAAGATGCTGCCGGCGAGCCTGATCGTCATTCCGTTCTTCATCGCCTTTTCGAGCTTCGGGCTCATCGACAGCCGTGGCGGGCTGATACTCGCCAACGCGGCCGTCGGCGTGCCGTTCGCGACCTGGCTCAGCAAGGGCTTCTTCGACAGCATTCCACGCGAGATCGAGCTCGCGGCGATGCTCGACGGCTGCAATGGCGCGCAGGCATTGTGGTACGTCGTGCTGCCGCTGGCACGACCGGGCCTGGCGGCCTGCGCGATGTACCTGGCCATTGTCACCTGGTCCGACTTCGTCTTTGCCCGGACGCTGGTGAGCAATCCCGACCTGTGGCTGCTCACCGTCGGCATGCAGTCGTTTCTCGGCGAATATCTGGTCGACTGGTCGAGCTTGATGGCGGTGGGCACGCTCTCGCTCGCCCCGGTTTTCATCCTGTTTCTTCTGCTCGAGCCGTTCCTGGTAAGCGGCATGACACAGGGCGCGGTCGCAAACTGACTTCCCATGGGCACGGTCATCCGCTCGGTCGAGCCGATCGTCGTTGCGATTCCACGCGCCGTGCCCTACCTTGGGCCGCTCTCCAGCGGGGAACGCGTCAATTCGCGCGGCTACTTCGTGCGCGCAGGCAACCGCACGATCTATCCGACGGTCGATCGCTCGGTGCTCGTCCGGATCGATGCTGGCGACGGGGCCGTCGGCTGGGGCGAAACCTACGGCATCGTCGCGCCACAGGCGGTGGTCGCGATCATCGACGACGTTCTCGCGCCGCTGCTCGTCGGGCGCGCGCCCAGCGATCCACCGCGGCTCTGGGATGAGTTCTACGACTTGATGCGCGTGCGCGGGCATTGGAGCGGCTTCTTTACCGATGCGCTCGCCGCGGTGGACATCGCGCTGTGGGACTTATTCGCCAAGCGGGAGGGCGGCCCCGTCTGGGAGTTGCTCGGCGGGCGGCGGCGCCAGCGGATTCCCGCCTATGCCTCGGGGTTGCCGCGCGCGACGCTCCCGGAGCGCGTCGTGCTCGCCCGAGAGCTGGTGGCGCAGGGATTTCGCGGCCTGAAGTTCGCGGCCGCGATCGCCGACCAAGGCGTCATCGAGGAGACGCGCGCCCTGCGCGAGGCGCTGGGCAACGGCATCGATCTGATGGTCGACCTGCATTGGCGCTACACCCCGGCCGAGGCCATCGCCCTGATCGAGGCGCTCGAGCCGTGGCAGCCCTATTTTGCGGAAGCGCCCTGCGCCCCGGAAGACGCCGATGGCCTGGCGGAGATCGCCGCGCGGGTCGGGGTGCCGATCGCCGCGGGAGAGGAATGGAGCACGATCCACCAGGTGCGGCCCCGGCTGGCGCATCGCTGCGTGAGCTTCGTGCAGCCCGAGGCCGCCCACACCGGGCTGTCGCAATTCATCGCCATCGGGCGGCTCGCGGCCGATTGCGCAGTCCGCGTCGTTCCGCATGCGACCGTCGGCGTGGGCATTTTCCACGCCGCGAGCCTGCACGCCGCCGCCGCGCTGCCCGAGGTTCCCTACCACGAGCATCAGCACACGGTGTTTGACGCCAATCTGCGCTTCGTGCGCACGCGCATGCGCTGCGCCGACGGCTTCTTTGAGCTGCCAGACGGCCCCGGGCTCGGGGTGGAACCCGCACCGGCGCTCTGGGCGCACGTCGTGAAGGCCTGATCCAGGAGAGCCGGCGGGCGCTTGAACGCGGGCGCACCGCCCCTATATGGCACTGTGCCGGGAGCTCTCCCGAGAGGGGTGATATCATAGGAGTTCCAGCGCGCGAGCGATGAAGCGAGGCTCGCCGCAGAACCGATTACCGGGGGCGACCTGGTTTCGACGGGGACTGCGAAGCAGCGCGGGGCATGCCAAGGTGCAGAACCTTGTGAATCCTCTGCAATCGCAAACTTAACTGCGAACGACGAAGCATACGCTCTGGCGGCTTAATCCCGCCGGACCTCGCACCGGGCGGCGCTCAGCTCGGGTGATCAGCCGGCAACGGCGAAATCACAGCGGGGACATTTAGAGCGATCGCGCTCGCCCGGGTCACTTGGGCCTTGCGCTAAATCTAGGTGACTGGCATCGGCGTCGCCTGTCCGTCAGTGGCGCCGGGGCGAAAGCACAATGACGAGACTAAGCATGTAGTCCTGCATGTGGAGCGTTTTCGGACGCGGGTTCGATTGGTAACTGGTCGCCTCTGCCCGCAAGGGCAGAGTGACAACGGGGCTCACATCGGCGAACCCTGCAACCGCACGGCGGGAATGCCGCCGGCGGAATGGCGACGCCGAGGGGTAGGAAGAGGGCAAACCTCAGGCCTGCCCTGTAGAGACTCATAGGCCGGCTGAGTGCGCGCAAGCGTATCGAGCCGGTACTAGGATTCGTCGCAACGATGGACGGATAACACGCTCCGCATCCTGTGCGCAGGATGAAGGCATAGTCCGGCCCGTCTCGAAAGAGATGGATCAGCTGTCCCGCCGCCTCCACCATCACGCGCCGCTCGCGCAATCGAGCGGCGTTTTTTTGCCTACCTGCCGATGCCCAATGGCGGTCATCGCACGACAACCGTGAAGCGGCGGCGCTGGGAAACAACCTTGACCTGTGTCAACTATATAAGGCTCGTTAAGTATTAAGTTGTTACGAATCCGCCGTCGCCGGTTGCGCCGGCGATTGCTTGACCAAGCAAGGGATTCGCCATGGAAATCCGTCAACCAGTGCACAGCGAGCATGCCAGAACGCTGGATACCGGTGGCTTGCGCCACCACTTCCTGATTGAGCGGATCTTCCTGCCGGGCGAGATCACACTCACCTATAGCCAAATTGACCGGATTATCGTCGGCGGCATCTGCCCGACATTCGAGGCATTGAAGTTCGCTCCGGAACTTGGCAAGTACACGGGCACTGATTTCTTTCTCGAGCGACGCGAGCTAGGCCTCATCAACATCGGTGGCGACGCCGTCGTGACGATCGACGGCGTTCGCTTCGATGTGAAGGCGGAGGAGGCGCTCTACGTCGGCAAGGGTGCGCGCGCGGTTGGCTTCGCAAGCGCAGATCCCTCACGCCCGGCGAAACTCTATTTCAACAGCGCCCCGGCACATGCGGCGCACCCGCATCGAACGATAACGATGGCGGAGGCGTCAGCCGAGACGCTGGGTGACGCGCGCACAGCCAATCGGCGTACGATCCACAAGTACATCGTGCCGACGGTGCTACCTTCCTGTCAGCTCGTCATGGGCATGACCAGGCTGGCCGAGGGCAGCCTGTGGAACACCATGCCCTGTCATACGCACGACCGGCGCATGGAGGTCTATTTCTACTTCAACATGCCACCGGATGGCGTTGTGTTCCATATGATGGGGCAACCACAAGAAACGCGGCACATCGTCGTGCGGAACGAGCAGGCGATCATCAGCCCGAGCTGGTCGATTCATACCGGTGTCGGTACCCACGCATACACTTTCATTTGGGGAATGGTCGGCGAGAACCAGGTCTTCCCCGACATGGACGGGGTGGCGGCGCCGGACTTGCGCTGAGCGGGCCGGTTCACGCGGACCTGGATGCAGCTTATGCATCGGCTTTTCGACCTGAGCGGAAGCACTGCGATCGTCACCGGTTGCAACACCGGTCTCGGCCAAGGAATGGCCTTGGCGCTGGCGCAGGCCGGCGCCGACATCGTCGGTGTCAATCGCAGCGATGCCTCGGTGACGCGCGCAGGCGTCGAAGCGGCCGGCCGCCGGTACGTCGGCGTGGCGGCGAATCTCTCGTCGACGGCTGACATACCGGCGATCGTCGCCAAGAGCGTGTCCGCCTTCGGAAGGATCGACATCCTCGTCAACAACGCCGGCACCATCCGGCGCGCCGATGCCCTCGAGCTCACCGAGCGTGACTGGGACGAAGTCATCGACGTCAACCTCAAGACAGTGTTCTTTCTATCGCAGGCGGTGGCCAGACAGTTTGTCGCGCAGGGCGAAGGGGGCAAGATCATCAACATCGCATCGATGCTCTCGTTCCAGGGCGGCATACGCGTGGCATCGTACACGGCGTCGAAAAGCGGCGTGGTCGGATTGACCCGTCTGCTGGCGTGCGAATGGGCGAAGCGCCGCATTAACGTTAACGCCATCGCGCCGGGGTACATGGAGACGAACAACACCGCTGTGCTGCGTGCCGATGCCGAGCGCAACCGAGCGATTGTCGCCCGCATACCCGCCGATCGCTGGGGCGTACCCGGCGATCTTGCCGGCGCAGTCGTGTTCCTCGCGTCGTCCGCGTCGGATTACGTCCATGGGCATACCCTGGCGGTGGACGGCGGGTGGCTCGCCCGCTAGCGGTGGCGGGAGCCGGTCGAGCGGACCTTCAGGGGCCGGCGATGGCTGCATGCCGTTGTCGCTGACCAACCCTGCCCCACGGTAGGTCCGGGCAGCGTGAGCGACGTACAATGCAAAGACGCGCATGAGGCTCGATCAGCACGGAGGGCTTGGTTAGCCCTACCTGGGCCCGCCTTGATCTGCGGCAAGCTCAAGCGGCCGCGACGATGCGACAATGGCCGAACATGCGGGGAAGGCGCACCTTGCCGTCGCGCCGATTGTGACCGCCGAATCAGTATCGAGGGGCCACCCTCTTGGCTGGCGGGCGGAACAAGACAAAGGAGGTTCGTATGAAGACGCTGCGTCCCGTACTTGTGCTGGCGGGTCTTGGACTTCTCTGCACCCTTGCGCTGGGGGAGGGAAGAGCGGCCGCGCAATCGCCGGCGCCGGCGGAGGGGCCACCAAAGATCGGCTCTTCGTTGATCGGCAAGCTCGAGGGTCCGGAGATCATCTTTGATGTCAAGGCCTATCCGAAGACCTTCAAGGAGGCCCCGCAACTTGCGGCACAGGTCAAGGCGGGAAAGCTGCCAGCGGTCGAAAAACGCCTGCCCGAGCGTTCACAGCTTCTCGTGGTGAAGCCCCTGCACGAAATAGGAAAATACGGCGGCAACTGGCGAAGGGCTTTCACCGGGCCGGCCGACCACGAAAACGGAAACCGCATCGTTTCCGCCGACAAGATCCTCACCTTCGACTATACGGGCACGAAAATTGTCCCCAGTCTGGCCCGCGACTGGAAGGTAAGTGACGATGGCAAGACGACAACGATCTATCTGCGCAAGGGCGCCAGGTGGTCTGACGGCAAGCCCCTCACCGCGAACGATTTCATGTTCTGGTACGAAGACATCTACCTGAACAAGAACATCGTGCCCACGCCGTTCTTCGAGTTCCAGATCAATGGCAAAGACGGCAAGATGAGGAAGATCGACGACTACACCATCGCCTTCGAATTCCCCGAACCCTACGCCTTCTTCGTCTATCAGCTCGCGGGAAGCACGGCCATCGGTGCCGGATTCGCGACGCGCGGAGCCTTCCAGAACTTCGGCGGCGCCTATGCGCCGGCTCACTACCTTAAGCAGTTCCTGCCCAAGTACTCGTCCGAGGAAGCGGTGAACAAGAAAGCCAAGGAGCTCGGATTCGACAGCTGGGTATCTCTCCTCAAGAACCGCTACAGCTGGGCACTGAACAACGAGCTGCCGGTAATGACGCCCTGGAAGACCGTATCGCCGATCAACACGTCAACGTGGTCCATGGAGAGGAACCCTTACTTCTGGGCGGTCGACACCGCGGGGAACCAGCTTCCTTACATCGACCGGATCACGATGACGCTGGCCGAGAACACTGAAGTCGCCAATCTGCGCGCGATCGCAGGGGAATACGACCTCCAGGAAAGGCACATGGGCCTGGCCAAGCTGCCGGTGTTCCTGGAAAACGCCAAGAAGGGGAACTACACGGTTCACCTGGACCCGTCCCTCAACGGATCCGACGCGGCGATTCACATCGGCAACTCCTATGAAGGCGACCCGGAGATTGCGCGACTGCTCAGGAACAAGGATTTCCGCCACGCGCTCGCGCTGGGCATCGACCGGGACCAGCTCAACGAAGCGTTCTGGCTCGGTGTGGGAACTCCCGGATCGGTCGCGCCGGCGCCTGACACGCTCTACAGCCCGGGCCCCGAGTGGAACAAGAAGTGGGGTGTTCTCGATCTGAAGCAGGCCAACGAGCTGCTCGACAAGGTCGGCCTGAGCAAGAAGGATGCCGACGGGTATCGCCTTCGCTCCGACGGCAAAGGGCGCCTGCGCCTCGAGATGATCACGGTCGGCGGTCAATTCGTTCCCTACACGCAAATCGGGGAAATGGTCAAACAGCAATGGAAGAAGATAGGAATCGACGTCGACGTCAAGGAACTGGAACGCAATCTCGCTTTCACGCGCGACAACAACAACGAAAACCAGATGATCACCTGGGCGAACGATGGCTCGGAAATGATCTTCCTCTTCCCCCGCCACGCGCTACCGGTCGACGCGGCCGAAAGCCACATGGGCATGGCCTTCGCCAAGTGGTATTCCTCCGGCGGAACCGCCGGAAAGAAACCGGACGATCCGGAAATGCTCCGGGCCTTCGATCTGTTCCGCAACGCCTACGCCATGTCGGAAGAGGACCGGATCAAGGCCGGCAAGGAGATCTGGAAGATCATCGTCGAACAGACGTGGAGCATCGGGACGGTCGGCCAGTCGCCGGCCTTCATGGGCGTGCGCATCGTGAAGAACAACATGGGCAACATCCCCGACAGGCAGATCAACGCCCAGCATGCCCGGACTCCTAACACTTCGATGCCGATCACGTTCTACTTCAAGTAGGATGAGAGCCGCCCGCCACGCGGGCGGCTTCTTTCCACCCGGGCGCCGAACGGCGCTCGAGAGTCGGCTCTTGAGGGAGTGGCCATGGTGGCTTATGTCCTTCGCCGCTTGTTGCTTGCCGTGCTGACGGTGTGGGCCATTTCGGTCCTCTCCTTCATCATCATCCACCTGCCCCCGGGCGATTACGTGACCTCGTACATCGCCTCGATGTCGGCTTCGGGAAGCGCGGTTTCCGAAGGAGAGGCGACGGCGCTGCGCGAACAGCTCGGTCTCGACAAGCCCATCACGGTTCAGTACGCCAAGTGGATGGGTCTCATGCTGCAGGGAAATTTCGGGATGGCGATGGAATGGGGACGCCCGGTCTCCGACGTCATTGGCGACCGTCTCGCGCTGACCATGGTCATTTCGATTGCCGCGATCCTGTTTACCTGGGCCCTGGCGCTGCCCATCGGGATCTACTCCGCGGTCTACCCCTATTCGTTCCTCGACTACGTGTTCACGTTCGTCGGTTTCATCGGGCTCGCCTTTCCCGGGTTCCTGCTGGCTCTTATCGTCATGTATGTCGGCTTCGCCTATTTCGGCGCCAATGTCGGCGGCCTGTTTTCGCCGGATTTCGTCGAGGCTCCCTGGAGCATGGCGAAGGTGTGGGACCTCGCGAAGCACCTGCCGGTCCCGGCCATCGTCCTCGGCGTTGCGGGAACCGCCCAGCTGATCCGCATCATGCGCTCAAACCTGCTCGACGAATTGCGGAAGCCCTATGTCATGACGGCCCGGGCCCGGGGACTTTCGGAATACCGGGTCATCATCAGGTACCCGGTGCGCGTGGCCCTCAATCCGTTCGTGAGCACCATCGGCTACCTGCTTCCCTACGTGGTCTCCGGAAGCATCATCGTATCTCTCGTCTTGAGCCTACCGACTGTCGGCCCGCTCCTGCTCAAGGCATTGATCGCCCAGGACATGTTTCTGGCCGGAACCATCGTTCTGCTGCTCGGCGTGATGACGGTCATCGGCACATTCGTTTCGGATCTGCTACTCATGTGGGTCGATCCGAGAATACGTCTGGGACGGCAGTGATGGGGGTGGCGGGGAAGGATGCTTCTGGTGTGGATCGACCGGAGAATACGCTTGGGGCGGCGGTCACGGCTGAACACGTAGCGGCGCATGAAACCGGGGATTTGGCGGAACAGCGGTTCGCGGTCGCCACCCAGTGGCAACTCATGTGGTGGCGCTTCCGCAAGCACAAGCTCGCCGTGGGCGGAACCATCGTGCTGGTTGCCTTTTATGTGGTCGCGCTCTTCGCTGATTTTTTCGCCTATGTGGATCCTCAGGAATCGGACGCGCAGCGGTCGCTGATGGCGCCGCAACCGATTCATTGGCTGGACGAGGGCCGCTTCAAGCCCTACGTGTACGCCCTGAAAGGAAGTCGCGATCCGCTTACGTTCAAGCGGATTTACGTCCCCGACACCTCCACCAAGATTCCGATCAAGTTCTTCGGCCATGGAGTGTCCTACGAAGCGCTCGGTTTCATCCCGAGCGACCGCCATCTGCTTGCCGTCGAGGGGGCAAGGGCGGAAGAGTCGCTGTTCCTGATGGGAACGGACGCGCAGGGACGCGATCTGTGGTCGCGGCTCATGTACGCGACGCGCACGTCCATGACCATCGGTCTTGTCAGCGTGGCCTTGAGTCTTGTGCTGGGCGTCGTCCTGGGCGGCATTTCCGGCTATTTCGGCGGGCTGATCGATACGGTTATCCAACGAATAATCGAGATCCTTCGATCGATTCCGACGATTCCCCTTTGGATGGGGCTTGCGGCAGCGCTTCCCAGCGACTGGGACGTCGTAAAGGTCTACTTCGCCATCACCATCATCATTTCCCTCATCGGCTGGACCGAGCTCGCGCGCGTCGTTCGGGGGAGGTTCATTTCGCTCAAGCAGGAAGATTTCGTCATGGCGGCCGAGCTCGTCGGATGCAGCAAGCCGAGGATCATCTTCCGCCACATGGTGCCTTCGTTCATAAGTCACATCATTGCTGCGACCACGCTGGCCATCCCGGCGATCATCATCAGCGAGACTTCGCTGAGTTTCCTCGGGCTGGGCTTGAGGCCGCCCGCAATCAGTTGGGGTGTCCTGCTGCAGGATGCCCAGAACGTCGAGGCGCTGGTCATTTCTCCCTGGCTTCTCATCCCGGCCTTTGCCGTCATCATTGCCGTTCTCGCGTTCAATTTCATGGGCGATGGGATACGCGACGCGGCCGATCCCTACTTGTAGGCGGGACGGATCATGCCGAGCGATACCAAGCCGCTGCTCTCGGTGAGGAATCTCAAGACGAGCTTCTTTCAGGACGAGGGAACCACAAGAGCTGTCGACGGCGCCTCGTTCGACGTCTTCCCGGGAAAGACGCTTGGCATCGTCGGCGAGAGCGGCTGCGGAAAGAGCGTCACTGCGCATTCGATCCTGCGCATCGTCGATCGCCCCGGTCGGATCGTCGAAGGAGAAATCGTTCTCACTCGCGCCGACGGCTCGCAGGTCGATCTGGTCAAGCTCAAAGCCAACGGCCGCGAGATTCGATCGATTCGAGGGGGAGAGATCGGCCTCATCTTCCAGGAGCCCATGACCTCCTTCAGTCCCGTTCATACCGTCGGGGCGCAGATCATCGAGGCGATCCTGCTGCACAACGCGGTCGGCCGCAAAGAGGCGAGACGTCGGGGAATCGAGGCGTTGCGCAGCGTGGGCATCCCGATGCCGGAGCGCCGTATCGACGAGTATTCGTTCGAGCTGAGTGGCGGCCTCCGGCAGCGGGCGATGATTGCGGTCGCCCTTTCCTGCGATCCACGCCTCCTGATCGCCGACGAGCCTACGACGGCGCTGGACGTCACGACTCAGGCGCAGATCCTGGACCTGCTGCGCAAGATCCAGAAGGAACGGGGCATGGCCATCATGCTCATCACGCACAACCTCGGCGTCGTCGCGGAGATGGCCGATGACGTGGTTGTCATGTATCTGGGTCGTGTGGTCGAGCAGGGAAAGGTCGACCACATCTTTCACGACCCGAAGCACCCATATACGAAAGCTCTGCTTCAGTCCATTCCGAGCATCGAGTCCGTGCCGAGGCTTAAGCTTCCGACCATCACCGGCTCGATTCCCCACCCGTTCAACCGGCCGAAAGGTTGCCCCTTCCATCCTCGATGCGCTTCCTTTATGCCCGGTCGCTGCGACACCGAGGACCCGCTTCTTCTGGCTGTAGGGCAAGGAAGAAAGGCAAGCTGTTTTCTCTACCAATGACAACGAGCCGACGACAATGAACAGCGGCAATGCCGGCTCGGAAAAGTCCGTGCTGCTCGATGTCAAGGGGCTCAAGAAGTATTTCCCGATTCGAAGGGGGCTTCTCCAGAATACCGTCGGCCACGTGAAGGCAGTGGACGACGTGACCTTCTTCCTCAATCGAGGAGAGACACTCTCACTTGTCGGAGAGAGCGGCTGCGGAAAAACCACCATTGCCCGCTGCATTCTGAGAGCCATCGCCCCGACCGCCGGTCAAGTTCTCCTGTGCGACGATGGTGAAGTCCTGGACGTGGCGAGCCTTCCGAAGAACAGGGTTCGGTCTCTGCGGCGCCAGATGCAGATGATCTTTCAGGACCCGTTCTCCTCCCTGAACCCGCGAATGACCTTGTTGGACATCGTTGGCGAGCCCTTGCTCGTGCACGGGGAAGGTGACGCGCGGGAGAGAACCGACAGGGTGGTGGAGCTCCTTCGCCTGGTCGGCCTCCGGCCGGAGTACATGCGGCGCTACCCTCATGCCTTCTCGGGCGGCCAACGTCAGCGCATCGGCATCGCCCGGGCCCTAGCCCTGAATCCGCGGTTGATCGTTGCGGACGAACCGGTCTCCGCCCTCGACGTGTCGGTCCAGGCGCAGATCCTCAACCTCCTCCTCGATCTTCAGGAGAGACTCGGGCTTACCTATCTCTTCGTCGCTCACGACCTCAGCGTAGTCAAGCACATCAGCGAGCGGGTCGCGGTCATGTACGTCGGCAGGATTGTAGAGACCGCGCCCACCGAAGAACTGTTCGCGCATCCGAAGCATCCGTATACCGAGGCCCTCATGTCGGCGGTCCCTAAACCGGACCCACGCCTTCGCTCCGAACGCATCGTCCTCCAAGGCGAAGTAGCCGACCCGGCCAACACGCCCCCGGGTTGTCATTTCCATCCGCGGTGCAGGTATGCGCAGGAGGTTTGCCGGCAGAAGTCGCCGCTACAGCAGGAGATCGCCCCCAACCACTTCGTGAGCTGTCATCGAGCGGCGGAGCTTACCCTGCGCGGCGTCGCCCGCTCGATCGCGTAGAAGCGTCCTTCCAAAGTCGGCCCGGGCATGGGCGGCCAAGCGTCCGGGGCGGCCGCCCTGTGTCGCGTGCGTCGGAATGCATCCTACGCGCGGGTACACGATCTCCTACAGGAAAAAGAGCGAGCGTCCGATTGACGCTACGGCGAGGCAAGCCCAACCATCATCGCACGCACGAAGGGCGATGTTGAGCGCAATGATCCGAACGTCGTTTTGCCGACACGCGCGCCGTGGCGATCTTGGAGAAAACGATGAAAAAGACGATCAATCGTCCGCATTGGTTCCGGTGGCAGCCGCTCGCCGGCGCGTTGGGCGCGATGTTCTTCGCCACCGGCGTTGCACTTGCCGCGGACGTCAAGGTATCGCTCTCGGGGGACCAGGAAGTGCCCCCGGTCAAGACCGAGGCGTCGGGGTCCGGCACCATCACCATCAATCCCGACAAGACCGTCAGCGGGCATGTCACGACCAAGGGCATTACCGGCGTCGCGGCGCATATTCACGAGGCGGCGATGGGCAAGAACGGGGCCGTGATTGTGCCGCTGGCCAAGGGCGGCGAGGGCGAATGGAACGTGCCGGGTGGCGCCAGGCTGACCGATGCGCAATACGCGGCCTTTGAGAAGGGCGACTTGTACATCAACGTGCACAGCGCGGCGCACCCGGACGGTGAAATTCGCGGACAGCTAAAGCCGTAGCGCTCGATACGGGACTGCGCAGATGAAATCGATCCTTGACCCGACATTTCGATACACGCCGAGCGCGCAGACTGACGTCAGAAAGACCTTTGCGCGCATTCGCCGCGAGTTGCGCGCGCAGGACGCAAAAGCGGGTGTGAAAGCACCACACCAGACCAACGTCCTGGCGCTGTCGCGCCGGGAACAGCTGCCCGCCAGCGCCCGCTAGGGGCGCGCGGCGACCAGGTCGCGAGTGACCCGCCGGTTATGGGGCGGGTCACTCGAAGGGCAATCCGACATAGTTCTCCGCCAGCGTGACCGCCTTCGCCCGTGACGCGGTGACATAACCGAGCTCCGCGAGCTGCAGCCGCTCCTGGAACGGATCGTTGCCGGGAAATTGGTGCAGCATCGAGGTCATCCACCAGGAGAAATGCTCGGCGCGCCAGATCCGGCGCAGCGCCGTTTCGGGGTAGCGGTCGAGAAGGTCGTGGCTGCCGTCGGCATAGAACGCGGCCAGGGCCTGCGCCAGCACGCGCACGTCGGCGACCGCGAGGTTGAGTCCCTTGGCCCCGGTCGGCGGGACGATGTGGGCCGCGTCTCCGGCGAGAAAGAGTCGACCAAAGCGCATGGTTTCACACACGAAACTGCGCATGGCGACGATATTCTTCTGGATCACCGGACCCTCGCGCGGGGTCCAGCCATCGTCTGTCGCAAGCCGGGCGCGAAACTCCGCCCAGATGCGGTCGTCGGACCAGTTGCCGACGTCGTCGTGCGGGTCGCACTGAAAATACAGCCGCTGGATATCCGGCGAGCGCGTGCTGACCAGCGCAAAGCCGCGCCGATGATGGGTGTAGATCAGCTCGTGCGACGACGGCGGGGCGCGGGTAAGGATGCCGAACCAGCCGAAGGGGTAGACCCGCGTGAATTCGCTGCGTTCCGACTGCGGAATCGCGGCGCGACAGATGCCGTGAAAGCCGTCGCAGCCGGCAACGAAGTCGCAGGCAAGATCCGCGCCGACACCCGCGTGGCGGTACCGGATCACCGGTGCGGTGCGGTCGAGCTCGTGCACGCTCACCGCCTCGGCATCGAAGATGATCGCTCCGCCGCCGCCGAGCCGCGCCGCCACCAGGTCCTTGATCACTTCGTGCTGGGCATAGACCGTGATCGCCTTGCCACCGGTCAACTCGGACAGGTCGATGCGATGGCCGCGGCCGGCGAAACGCAGCTCGATCCCGTGATGGACCGCACCCTCGCGCTGCATGCGTGCACCGACACCCAGGGCTTGCAGCATGTCGACGGTGCCCTGCTCGAGCACGCCGGCACGGATGGTCGCCTCGATGTCGGCGCGGCTGCGGTTGTCGATGACAACCGACTCGATGCCCTCGCGGTGCAGGAGGTGCGAAAGCATGAGCCCCGCCGGGCCCGCGCCGACGATGCCAACCTGGGTGCGCATCGGCATCCTCCATGGAGCGCCGCTCGACGGCGCGCTTGTTGCTTCGGATAGTAGACGCGGAACGGCGAGCAGCGCAACCGCGGCAGCGGTGGCGTCAACGCCCGCTGGCGCGCCGGCCGGCGACGTGTGCGGCAATCAGGGCGGCACTGTGCGGACGCACCAGCGCCGCGGCGCGATCGAGCAGATACAGCCGCAGCAGGCCGTTGACGAAGACACAGGTATCGAGCGCGGCGACCGCCGGCGCAAGGTCGCGGCGCAGCATGCCGGCGCGCTGGGCGCGCTGGTACACGGTTGTGAGCTGGCTGACGAGCTCCTGGCAGCGCCGGGCCTGGCGCGCGAGCTCGCTTTGAAATGCGTCAACGTACTCGCATTTGAACACCATGATCTGGAACGTGCGCAGCGTCGCGCCGTCGGCGGCGACCGTATCGATGAGACTGTTCAGAAACGCTTCGACCGCCGCCAGCGGGTCGTCGTCGCGGGCGGACAGAAGCGCAAAGCTCATGCGATCGATCAACGGCAGCGAGACCTGTTCGCGCATAGCGTGGAACAGCGCCGTCTTGTTGGCGAAATGCCAGTAGATGGCACCCCGGGTGACGCCCGCGGTCGCCGCGATGTGGCCCAGCGTCGTGCGCGCGACGCCGCGACGGGCGAATTCGCTCCGCGCGGCGCGGAGAATCCGCTGCCGCGTTTGCTCGGATTCCTCTTTGGTTCGACGCAATGCCGGCTCCCTGCAAGTCCCTGAGTTTACATACAACCGCGATTGTATAATAATCCGCCGCTCGGGTGCAGCCGAGCCCGTGCGTCGTTCCTTCTCGGAGTACCCATGTCGCCGCCTGGAAAACTGCCGCCGGCGTTGCCTCGCCGACCGTCTTTGCCGGCTTCATTTCGGCTCATTGCGATCGTCGCCATCGGCTTGCTTGCAGGGTGTGGCAAGCAAGACGCAGCGCCGGGCAGCGCACCGGCGCCGGTTGCGGTGCACATGGTGACGGTTACGCCGCGCAGCGTGCCGATCACCTTCGACATCGTGGGACAGGTCGAAGGCTCCAAGCAGGTCGAAGTGCGGGCCCGCGTGTCGGGCATCCTGCTCAAGCAGTTCTACCGCGAAGGCGATCCGGTGCGCGAGGGCGCACGGCTGTTCGAGATCGATCCCGCGCCGTTCGAGGTCGCGCTGGCGCAGGCGCGCGCCCAGCGGGCGCAGGCGGCGGCGCAGATCGAACAGGGAAAGCGCGAGGAAGCGCGGTTGAAGCCGCTGGTAGCGGACCGCGCGGTGAGCCGCAAGGAATACGACGACGCCACGTCGACGCGGGAGCTCGCGGAAGCCGCGGTACAGCTGGCCGACGCCGCCGTGCGTCAGGCCGAGCTCAATCTATCGTACACCAGCGTCACCGCGCCGGTTGCCGGCATCAGCGGCCGGGCGGAGCATTCGATCGGGACGTTGATCACCACCGATGTCGCCGGCAGCCTGCTCACGACGATCAACGAGCTGACGCCCATCTGGGTGCGCTTCAGCCTGGCCGAGGCCGATCTTGCCAAGCTTCCCGGCGGACGCTTGTCGCGCGCGACGCCCGCCGAGGTGCAGCTCGTGCTTGCCGACGGCTCGCTCTATCCCACCAAGGGTCGCCTTAATTTTGCCGCGACGGCGATCGACCCCCGGCTCGGCACGCAGCAGCTGCGCGCCGAGTTCGACAATCCCCGCGAGCTCCTGTTGCCTGGCCAGTTCGTTACCGTGCGCATCGCCGCCGGCCAGCGCGACCGTGTCTTCCTCGTCCCGCAGACTGCGGTCATTCAAACCGAGAAACAGAATCTGGTGTTCGTTGCCGACGCCGGCGGCAAGGCCCAGGCCAGGTCGGTGCAAACCGGGGATTGGATCGGCAGCGACTGGGCGATCGTGTCCGGGCTCAACGCCGGCGACCGGGTCATCGTCGACAATCTTTTGAAGATCCAGCCTGGCGCGGCGGTGGTCGAGGCGGCACCCGCGGCCCCGCCGAATGTCCCGGCCAAGACCACCAGCTGACAAGGTCGCGGCCATGTCGTTTTCGGAATTCTTCATCAACCGGCCGATCTTTGCCAGCGTCATCTCGATCATCATCACCCTGGCGGGCCTGATCGCCGCGCAGGTGTTGCCGATCGCGCAGTATCCGGAAATCGCGCCGCCGACGGTCATCATCACCGCGAATTACCCGGGGGCAAGCGCCGATACGCTCACTCGCACCGTCGCTGCGCCCATCGAAGAGCAGCTCTCCGGTGTCGACAACCTGATCTATTTCGCCTCGACCGCGTCGACCAACGGAACGCTGACGATTGCCTGCACGTTCGAGGTGGGCTCGAACGCGGACAAGGCGGTGATCGACGTGAACAACCGGGTCGCGATCGCGTTGCCGCGCCTGCCCGATGTCGTGCGCCAAACCGGGGTCGTGGCGCTGAAGCGCTCGACCGACATCCTGCTCGTGATCGGCTTGTCGTCGGACGATCCACGCTACGACACGCTCTTTCTCAGCAACTATGCCACGATCAACATTCTCGACGAGCTCAAGCGCATCCCCGGGGTCGCCGACGTGACCATCTTCGGCGCGCGCGACTACTCGATGCGCATCTGGCTCAATCCGGCCAAGATGGCGCAGCTGGGCGTGACGCCGACCGACGTGGCGCAGGCGATTTCGGCCCAGAACAACCAGTACGCCGCCGGCAAGATCGGCGCCGAGCCTGCGCCGCCAGGCCAGGCGCTGGTCTATACGGTCAACGCGCGCGGCAGGCTCGAGGATCCCTCCGACTTCGGCAATATCGTGCTGCGCTCCTCGGGGCCCGGCGGGGCGCTGCGCATCCGCGACGTGGCGCGGATCGAGCTCGGCGCGGTGAGCTACGACGCCTTCACCAATCTCGACGGCAAGCCGACCGTCGGCATCGCGGTTTTCCTCCAGTCCGGCGCCAACGCGCTCAAGGTCGCTGATTCCGTGCGCGCGGGCATCGCCAGCCTCGCCAAGAGCTTCCCGCAGGGCGTCACCCAGGGCATCCCCTTCGATACGACGCGCTTCGTGCAGGCCTCGATCCACGAAGTGATCATCACGCTGATGGCCGCCGCGGTGCTGGTGCTGCTGGTGGTGTTCGTGTTCCTGCAGAGCTGGCGGGCGACGCTCATTCCGATCATTGCCGTGCCGGTGTCGCTCATCGGCGCGTTCGGGGGCCTGTTGCTGTTCGGCTTCACCTTGAACACGCTGACGCTGTTCGCCATCGTCCTGGCGACCGGCATCGTTGTCGACGATGCGATCGTGGTGCTGGAAAACGTCGAGCGGCTGATGGCGGAGAAGAAGCTGTTACCCAAGGCTGCCGCGATCGAGTCGATGCGCGAGGTCACCGGCGCGATCGTGGCGATCGAATTGGTGCTGGTATCGGTTTTCATACCGGTGGCGTTCCTGGGCGGACTGGCCGGCAAGCTCTACCAGCAATTCGCGGTGACGGTCGCAACCGCAGTCACGATCTCCGGCCTGGTCGCCCTGACGCTGTCGCCGGCGCTGTGCGCGCTGCTGCTCAAGCCCCAGCATATCGAGAATCGGCTGTTCCGCCCGTTCAATCGCGCTTTTGCCTGGGTCACGCGGGTGTATCTCGGCGCCGTGCGCCTGACCACGCGCCATGCGCTGATCGCCGTGCTCGCTTTCGTGGGCATAATCGGCGTCGATGCCCTGCTGCTCAAGCTCGTGCCGAGCGGCTTCGTCCCGCCGGAGGATCAGGGCTATATCCTGGGCTCGCTGACGCTGCCGGACGGCGCCACGCTGCAGCGTACGCAGGAGCTGGGCAGCGCCGTGCAGAAGATGCTGTTGGCCAATCCGGCAGTGGAGCACGCCTTTGTGGTCAGCGGCTACGACTTCATCTCCGGCGCGAACAAGACCAACGTGGCGACCATCTTCATCCCGCTCATACCCTGGGACGAGCGCAAGACGAGCGCCGAGGAGCTGACGAAGTACGCCATGGCGCAGGCCGCAAAGCTGCCGCAGGGCGCGCTGCTCGCGCTCAATCCGGCGGCGATCCGCGGCCTGGGCTCGGCCGGCGGCTTCGAAGTCTACCTGCAGGATCGCGCCGACGCCGATCCGCAGAAGCTCTATCAGAACCTGCAGCAGTTCCTGAGCGCGCTGCGCAAGCGGCCCGAGCTCACCGGCATCGCGTCCTTCTACCGGCCCACCTCGCCGCAACTGTTCATCGACGTGGACCGGGAGAAAGCCATGGCCCTTGGGGTGCCGGTGCAGGACGTCTTCGACGCGTTGCAGAGCACCATGGGCGTGCTCTACGTGAACGATTTCAACAAGTTCGGCCATACCTATCGCGTCCAGGTGCAGTCCGATGGCGCCTTCCGTGCGAAACCGGAGGACCTGGGCAACGTCTACGTGCGTTCCGCGGGCGGCGACATGATTCCGGTCAAGGCGCTCATCAGCATGAAGAATACGGTCGGCGCCGAGCAACTGGATCGCTACAACGGCTTCCTCGCGGCGAAGGTGCTGGGCAACAGCGCGCCCGGCATAAGCTCAGGGCAGGCCATCGCCACAGTCGAGGACGTCGCTCGGTCGCTGCCGCCGGGCTACACGGCCGCGTGGACCGGCCAGGCATTCCAGGAAAAGCGCATCGGCACGGCGGCGATTCTCGCCTTCACCTTTGCCATCGTGATGGTATTTCTGATTCTCTCCGCCAATTACGAGCGCTGGGCGCTGCCGGCCGCGGTTCTGCTGGCGGTGCCGTTCGGCATGCTCGGTGCGCTCACCGCCGTATTCGTGCGCAATTTCAGCAACGACGTGTACTTCCAGATCGGCCTTCTGGTGTTGATCGGCCTTGCGGCGAAGAATGCGATCCTGATCGTCGAATTCGCGGCCCAGGAGCAGGCGAAGGGGCTGTCGCCGATCGACGCGGCGCTCGAGGCGGCGCGGCTGCGTTTCCGGCCGATCGTCATGACCTCGCTCGCCTTCGTGCTGGGGGTGCTGCCGCTGGTGCTGGCAACCGGCGCGGGCGCCTCCGCGCGGCGGTCGATGGGCACGGGCGTGTTCGGCGGCATGCTGGCGGCGACCTTCATCGCCACGGTGTTCATTCCGCTCTTCTTTGTCCTGCTGTCGCGGCGCAAGATCAAGCCCGCACGGGCGCCGGCGGAAGCCGAGGAGAAGCCGGAATGAAGCGCGGCCTTCTGGCTGGTCTGGGCGCGCTGGCGCTGGGCGCCTGCATGGTGGGCCCCGATTACGAGCGGCCCGCCGTGCCGCTGCCAGGTGCCTTTGCGGGTGCGCCCGCTGCGCCCGCCGCTGCGGACACGGTGCCCGCTGAATGGTGGCGCCTGTTTGGCGATCCGACGCTCAATGATCTGGTCGCGACCGCGCTCGCCAACAACACCGACATCTTCCAGGCAGTCGGACGGGTCGAGGAGGCCGACGCGAATCTGCGCGTGGTGAACTCGGCGCTGTTTCCGCAGCTGAATCTGGGGGGCACCGCCGGCCGGACCGCCAACAGCAGCAAGGTCGCGGAGCCCCCGAACGTTCTGCTGCAGAACAACCTGCTGCTCGAACTGTCCGCGGCATACGAAATCGATTTCTGGGGCAAGCTGCGGCGCGCTTCCGAAGCGGCGCGGGCGCAGGACCTGAGCACGCGGTACGCGAAGGACGTGGTGACGCTCTCCATTGCGACGCTGACCACGGAAACGTACTTTGCGCTGCGCTCCCTCGACGCGCAGATCGCCTCGACCCGTTCCACGCTCCATTCCCGGGATGAGACGCTCGCCATCGTACGCCGGCGCGCCGACGGCGGCCTCGCCTCGGACCTCGACGTGCGACAGGCGGAGGGCGCCCGCTCCGATGTGGCGTTTCAGCTCGACGACTTCCTGCGCCAGCGCGATCTGGCCGAGCACCTGCTCGGCACGCTCACCGGCAAGCTCGACCTGGCGCTTTCCGCCGGCGACCTCGCCCAAATGCCGTTGTCGCCGCTGCCGCCGGCAGGCCTGCCCTCGGCGTTGCTCGAGCGCCGCCCCGACATCCGCCAGGCCGAACAGGACCTGGTCGCCGCCAATGCCGAAATCGGCGTCGCCAAGGCCATGCTTTTCCCGACGATCACCCTCACCGGCGGCTTTGGCGGGGAGAGCGCCGCGCTTGCCGGGCTGTTCACCCTGCCAGGGCGCATCTGGACCCTCGGAGCGGGATTGTCGGCACCGATCTTCGAGGGCGGCAGGCTCGTGGCCGAGGTCGACGTTCAGTACGCGCGGCGGCAGCAATCGCTGGCGAATTACCAGAAGACGATCCAGACCTCGTTTCGCGAGGTTTCCGACGCCTTGACTAACGTGCGCCAGTACGCGGCCACCGAGCGCGATGCCCAGGCGAGCGTCGATGCGGCGCGCGAGGCGTTGCGCCTGGCCAATATCCGCTATGAGTCCGGCTACGCGCAGTTTCTCGACGTACTCGATTCGCAGCGCAGCCTGAACGTGTCGCAGTTGGCGCTCATCCGCAGCCGCCAGAATCTGCTTTCCGCCGACGTCGATCTAATGACGGCGTTGGGCGGCGGCTGGCAGGACGAGCAGCAGGCGGCAGAGGAACGCTGAGAGACCCATTCGCCCGACGCCCAGGCGGGCGCGCATGCCGGGAACGCGGCGAGGATGCGCCCGACGTCCGGGGCGGCGGGTCGAGCGGAACGCCGGCGTTACACGCGGCGGCGGTATTCCCCGGTGCGCGTGTCGATCTCGATCTTGTCGCCGGTGGCCACGAACAGCGGCACCTGCACCTCGAGTCCGCTGCCGAGCTTGGCGGGCTTGAGCACCTTGCCCGAAGTATCGCCGCGAATGGCGGGCTCCGTGTAGGTGATCTCGCGCACGACCGAATTCGGGAGCTCGACGGCAATCGCCTTGCCATCGTAGAGCGTGAGCTCGCAGGCAATGCCGTCCTCGAGGTACGGGACCGCGTCGCCGAGGTTGTCCTTTTCGACCTCGATCTGGTTGTAATCCTCGTCCATGAAGACGTACATCGGGTCGGCGAAGTAGGAAAAGGTCACCGGCTTCTTCTCGAGCTGGATGACATCGAACTTCTCGTCGGCGCGATACACCGACTCGGTGCCCGAGCCCGAAAGCAGGTTCTTGAGCTTCATCTTGACGACGGAGGCGTTGCGGCCGGATTTGTTGAATTCGGCCTTCTGCACGACCATCGGGTCCTTGCCGATCATGATGACGTTGCCGGCGCGGATCTCCTGTGCGGTTTTCATTGCGGTGCCCTGTGCTAATCCATTGATTCGATAAACCAATAATTATACCCGATCGGCACAGAACTTGACCAGAGCGGAGGTGAGATCGGTTTCCCCGGCACGTGCCGCGGCCCAGGCCTCGGCATGGGTGCGCAGAAGCGCCCGCGCCGCGGCGAAGGGCCGCCAGCTCGTCCCGGCGTCGCCCTCGCCATTCCAGGCGCGCAGGAAGTTCCGGCATGCGGCCGCGGCGTCGCCTTCAAGTCCCGCGCCGTAGCGCGCGGCAAACGCCTCGAGCTTCAGCCGGTGCGCGTTCTCAGTCTGCGGATACACCTGCCACACCAGCGGCCGCGCCGCCCATTGCGCGCGGAGGAACGAATCCTCTCCGCGCACGAAGTTGACATCGCAGACCCACAGCAGCCGGTCGTAATCATCCTGGGCCACAAAGGGAACGACCGCGAGGGTGAGCCGGCCGCGGGTCCAGTGCCCGCCGACAACCGGCGTGCCGCCCCCGAGCCAGCCTTGGAGCGTCGCGCGGGCGACGCCGTCGGGCACCACGCACAGCAGCGGCTGATCGCCGCCCGCCCATGCGTCGAGCACCTGGGGCAAGGCCGCGTTGGCGTAGCAGAACAGCGACGCGACCAAGGTTCCGGCCGCCGGCGCCGTGAGGCCCAGTATCCGCCACAATGCCTCGCCCGCGCCCGCATCGCTGCGGAAGCGATCGCGGCGGGCAAACAGGTCACGCTCGCGCAGGAGACCTCCGCTGGCGGCGGTAAAGCCGGGGAAAAAGAAGTAGCGCGTCAGCGGCAACGTGGCGTGGCGCGATGCAAGACCGTGGCAGGTTTCGATCCACGGCTCCGCGGAGAGATATTCGAGATTGATCCAGACCGGCTGCCGGCCGCGCGCAACCATCGCCGCAAGGTACCGGTCCGGGAGCCCGCAGCCGAGCGCTTCAATGACGACATCACCGGGAACGGCGACTCCATACGCGCCGAGGCCGTCCCAGCGGGACACCTCGATTCCCAGCACCGTCTGCATGTCCCTCGCCGCGTCGATCTGCGGCGCCAGGCGGGCGAGCGCGACGAGATCGTCGACGCACAGACGCACGCTGATGCCGTGCTCGCGGGCGAGCTGGCGCGCGAGCCGCCAGGCGACGCCGACGTCGCCGTAGTTGTCGACGACGGCGCAGAAGATGTCCCAGCGCGGGGCGGATGCGGGCATGGCGAAATGCGACCGGCTGTGAATTCGAAGGGGTCGCCGCGAAGCTGGCTCCACGCATAGAGCTACCCGGAAGCGCGCCGCGGGCAAAGGCAGGATAATCGCATGAAGCCTGACCGCGGGGCGCGGCCCGGGGGCTCCGTGGCGCGGCGCGCGGCAAGCGAGCGCTGCTTCTGCCACGGCGGTACGGGGTGGGCGCTGCAGTACAATCGCAAGGCTGGAGCCATCGTTAACCGGGATCAGCCATGACCACTGCCGCGGCCGCCGAGGTGACCGCACCCGCCGGGGGAGCGCTTATCGTCGACATCGTCTCCGACGTCGTGTGTCCGTGGTGCTACATCGGCAAGCGCAAGCTCGAAGTCGCGCTCGCCCGGCTGGACGCCGCGCGCGGCCAGGCGGTTACCGTCCGCTGGCATCCGTTCGAGCTCAATCCCGATCTGCCCAGCCAGGGCATGCCGCGAGAGGCTTACCTGCAAGCGAAGTTCGGCGGCGTTGCGTCGGCCGATGCGATCTACGCGCGTGTACGCGCGGCCGGTGCAGAGGTCGACATTCCGTTTGCTTTCGAGCGTATCCGCCTGCAGCCGAATACGCTCGCTGCGCATCGCCTCATCGCCTGGGCGCAGCAGCGCGGCGACGCCGAGGCGCTGGTCGAGCGGCTGTTCCGTGCGTATTTCACCGAGGGCCGTTCCATCGGCGAGACTGGCGCGCTCGTGGCGTTGGCGGCGGAGGCCGGACTTCCCTCGGACGCAGCCCGGGCGATGCTGCTTTCGGACGCTTACAAGAGCGAAGTGGAAGGCGAGTGTCGCGAGGCGCGCGAGGCGGGCATCGGCGGCGTGCCTTTCTTCATCTTCAATGGCCGCACTGCGGTTTCGGGCGCGCACGATCCGGAAACCTTACTCGAGGCGATCACGGCGGCCTGCGCCGACGCATGAACGAGCAACAGGGCAGCGACAGGCTGGGCGCGCTGTTCGCTGCGCAGCGGCGGGCCTACGCCGCGCAGCGCGATCCACCGCTTGCCGTGCGTCGCGACCGACTCGATCGTCTCGGCGCGCTCATCGCGACGCGGGAAGCGGAGATGATCGCGGCGATCGCCGCCGATTTCGGCGTGCGCTCGGCGCAGGAGACGAAACTGGCCGAGTTGTTTCTCGTGGCCGCGGGCGTGCGCCACGCGCAGCGCAATCTGGCGCGGTGGATGCGGCCGCGCCGCGCGCCGACGCCGCTGTATTTGCGGCCCGGCCGGAGTCGTATCGCGCGCCAGCCGCTCGGCGTCGTCGGGGTCATCAGCCCGTGGAATTATCCGCTGCAGCTGGCGCTGATGCCCACCGTTGCCGCACTGGCCGCGGGCAATCGGGTGCTGCTCAAGCCCAGCGAGCTCGCGCCACGGACCTCGGCCCTGCTCGAGCACGCCGTCGCGGAGCGCTTCGCCGCCGACGAGTTGGCGGTGGTCAACGGCGGAGCGGATGTCGGCGAAGCGTTCTCCCGTCTGCCGTTCGATCACCTGTTGTTCACCGGCTCGACCTCCGTCGGCCGGCAAATCGCCCTTGCCGCGGCGAGCAACCTGACACCGGTGACGCTGGAACTCGGCGGCAAGTCGCCGGCGCTGGTCTATGCCGACGCGGATTTTGGCGCGCTCGCGCCGCGGCTCGTCGTCGGCAAGCTGCTCAACGCCGGCCAGACCTGCATCGCGCCCGACTATGTGCTCGCGCCCGCGGGTCGCATCGAGGCGCTGGTCGAAGCATTGGCCGCGGCGGTCGCCGCCCTTTATCCCCGGCTCGGAGCCAACCCTGACTACACGAGCATCGTCAACGATCGCCACTACGCGCGTCTGACTGCACTGATCGATGACGCGGAGCGCAACGGCGCGCGCGTCGTCCGTCTCAATCCGGGAAATGAAGTCTTGCCCGAACGCACGCGCAAGCTCGCCCCGACGCTTCTGCTCGACGTGCGCGACGACATGGCAGCGATGCGCGAAGAGATCTTCGGCCCGATTCTGCCCATCGAAGCCTATGCCACGGTCGACGAAGCGATCGCCAAGATCAACGCCCGGCCGCGTCCGCTTGCGCTCTATGCGTTCGGCGGCGACCAGCGTGCGCGCGAGCACCTCCGACGCCAGACGGTCGCCGGCGGGATGACCCTTGGCGACACCCTTTGCCACTTCTGCAACGAAGAGCTGCCGTTTGGCGGCGTGGGCGCATCAGGCAGCGGTGCGTATCACGGCGAGCGCGGCTTTCTCACCTTCAGCCATGAGAAGTCGATATTCGTGCAGCCCCGCTTTGCGCTGAGCCCGCTGCTCTATCCACCCTACGGCAAGCGCTTCGACGCGGTGCTCAGGTTCCTGAAGATCATTGCCTAGCCGACCGCGCGCCGCCTGCGCCAGAGCGCATCGCACAGCACCGCCACCACGAGCAGGTTGATGCCGAGCGTGGCGAGCTTGAGCGGGGTCACGCCCTTGGTCAGCGAGTAGAGCTCGAGTGGCACATAGATGGCGCCCGACACCGCGCCGAGCCATTCGGCCCACTCGCGATCGAGCCACAGGCCGTACGCTTCGGCGAAGCGTATGGCGGCATAGAGGGCGGCGCCGACGGCGAGTAGCCACAGGTCCATCGACTCGAGCCGATCCGCCAGCAGCAGGAAGACTCCTGGTATGCGCCGCGCGGGATCCAGATGCAGGTGCGGCAGCAGCTCGCCGATGACTCGGCGGATATCGCGGTGCACGAACGCCAGCAGGCCGGCGGCGGCGGCGAGCGCCAGCGCGCCCTTGGCGAACTCGAACAGCGCGACCAGGCGTAGCTGGGCACCGAACCAACCGCGTGGACGTGGCCGGGGATCGTCTGCCGGCTTACCAGGCACGGCACTGCGCGCAGGTCGAATCAGCTCCCCAGGCTATTTTGAGACCGGCAGCTGGCCCTGCACGCCTTCGACGTAATAGTCCATCTTCGACAGCACGTCGTCGCTCATCACCTTGCCTGCCGCAAGCCGTTCCTTGCCCTCGTTGTCCCTGATCGGGCCGGTGAAGGGATGGACCTTGCCGGCGCCGATTTCGACCCCGGTCCGGTTGACCAGGTCCTGCACGTCCTTGGGCACGATCGGATTGAACGGCGCCATCTTGATCATGCCCTCCTTGATGCCGCCCCACACGCTGGTGGGCTTCCACGTGCCCGCAATCGCTTCCTGGACCGTCTTGGTGTAGAAGGCGCCCCACTGATGCGTGACGGCCGTCAGCTCGGTCTTCGGCCCGTACTTCGACATGTCGGAGTGATATCCGATCGAGTACACGTGCTTGGCCTCCGCGGCCTGCACCACGGCAGTCGAGTCGGTGTGGTGCGTGAGCACGTCGGCACCTTGCGAGACCAGCGTTTCCGCCGCCTCGCGCTCGCGGCCGGGGTCAGACCACGAGTTGACCCAGATCACCTTGACCTCGGACTTGGGATTGACGCTGCGCATCCCTAGCGTAAAGGCGTTGATCCCCATGACGACCTCCGGAATCGGGAACGCCGCGACGTAGCCGGCCACGTTCGACTTGGTCATCTTGCCGGCGACGATGCCGGCGAGATAGCGTCCCTCGTAGAAGCGCGCGTTGTAGATGCCGACGTTGGGGGCGGTCTTATAGCCCGTCGCGTGCTCGAAGTAGGTCTTGGGGAACTGCGCGGCGACCTTGAGGGTCGGATTCATGTAGCCGAACGAAGTCGTAAAGATGAGCTTGTTGCCGCTTTGCGCCAGCTCGCGGATCACGCGTTCGGCATCCGCACCCTCGGGCACATTCTCAACATATTTGGTGACGACCTTAGCGCCGAGCGCCTTTTCCATCTGCTTGCGGCCGGAGTCGTGCTGAAACGTCCAGCCCGCGTCGTTGACCGGGCCCACGTAGACAAAGCCGACCTTGAACGGCTCGTTGGCGACCGCCGTTGCCATCCCCGGCACGAACGCGGCGGCGAGCACAACGATCGTTGCGTGCAGCGAGCAACGTGTCCAGCGCTTGAACATCGGCGACATCTGCCTCTCCCTGAAGTGAACCGGCACGGCCTGAAGATAGTGGCGCGACGGGCGGAACGACATTCTACCCGAGGCTGCTAAGCCTCCGGATGATACGGCCTGCCGAGCGATGCCGGAGCATTCAAGCGGATTGTCGCCGCATCGCGCGATATGATGGTCAGCACGATGATCGTCGCCAGATAGGGCAGCATCGACAGCAGCTGCGAGGGCATGGCGACGCCCAGTGCCTGGGCCTGGAACTGCGCCAGCGTCACCGCCCCGAACAGGTAGGCGCCCGCCAGCATGCGCCATGGCTTCCAGGTTGCGAACACGACGAGCGCGAGCGCAATCCAGCCGCGGCCCGCGGTCATTCCCTCGGTCCACAGGGGCGTGTACGCGGTGGCCAGGTAGGCTCCGGCCAGGCCGGCACACGCACCGCCGAAGAGCACCGCGGCGTAGCGGATCGCAATCACCGGGTATCCGATGGCATGCGCCGAGTCGGGCGATTCGCCGACGGCACGGACGATCAGGCCGGCTCGGGTGCGAAACAGGAACCACTGCACCAGGGCGACCAGGGCTACCGAAAGATAGACGAACGGGCTGTGCGCGAACAGCAGCTGGCCGAAGAACGGGAGATCGGACAGGCCTCGAACCGACAGCGGCTTGATGCCATCGATGACGGTGCTGACGTAGTGCAGGCCGACAAAGGCGGACAGGCCGACGCCGAACAACGACAGCGCGAGCCCGGTCGCCACCTGATTGGCCATCAGCGTCAATGTCAGCACGGCGAACACCAGCGCCAGGGTCGCCGCGGCAGCCATGCCGGCCACGACGCCAAGCCAGGGCAGCTTGGTCGTCGCGGCAACGATGAATGCCACCACCGCGCCGACGAGCATCATGCCTTCGACGCCAAGATTGAGAACGCCGGCGCGTTCGGTGACGAGTTCACCGATCGCCGCCAGGACGAGCGGCGTGCCCGCGGCAAGCGTCAGCGCGATGAGCGTGGCGAGAAGCTCCACTAGGCGCCCTTGCCAGCCGCAACGGTGCCGGCGCCGGCGAGCGCCGGCAGCGCACGCCGCGTGACGCGCACGCGGAAATTGATGAACACGTCGGCGGCCAGCAAGAAGAAGAGCAGCGTGCCCTGAAACAACCCGGTGACTGCCGAGGGCAGGGCGAGATTGATCTGCGCCGCCTCGCCGCCCAGATAGAGCAGTGACATCAACAGGCTCGACAGGAGGATGCCCAATGGATGCAAGCGCCCGACGAAGGCGACGATGATCGCGGCGAAGCCGTAGCCGGGCGACATCGAGGGTAGCAGCTGCCCGATCGGGCCGGCCGCCTCGTTGACGCCGGCGAGGCCTGCGGTTGCGCCGCCGATGAGCATGCCGAGCCACACCGTGCGTCGCGCGGAGATGCCGGCGTAGTTGGCGGCGGCCGGAGCGAGCCCGGCAACGCGCATCTGGAAGCCCGCGAGGCTCTTGCGCATGAACAGCCAGGCCACGGCGACGACGGCGAGGGCAAGCAGAAACCCGACGTTGAGGCGCGTCCCGGGCAGGAGGTTGGGTAGCAACGCCACATCGGTAAACATCTTCGACTGCGGAAAGTTAAAGCCTTCAGGGTCGCGCCACGGACCATGAACCATAAGCGACAGAGTCAGCGTCGCGACATAGACGAGCATGAGGCTCACCAGGATTTCATTGGCGTTGAAGCGCGTCTTGAGCCAGGCGGGGATCGCGGCCCACGCCATCCCGCCCGCGGCGCCGGCAACGAGCATCAGCGGTAGGACCCACGCGCCGCCGCTGTCCTGCAGCGCGAGGGCAACGCCGCCGCCGCACAGCGCACCGAGCGTGAGCTGGCCCTCGGCGCCGATGTTCCAGACGTTGGCGCGGTAACCAGCCGCAAGGCCGACCGCGCACAGCATCAGGGGCGACGCCTTGAGCAGAAGCTCGCCAAAGCCATACAGGTTCTCGACCGGCTTGAGGAAGAATACCTGGAAGGCTTCGAAGGGGTTCTTGCCCAGGCTTGCGAACAGCACGAAACCGACGATGAGCGTCGCCGCGGCCGCGAAAAGCGGCGATAGCCAGGCCATGAGCCGCGACGGCTCGGGGCGCGCTTCGAGCCTAACGCGCATCGGTCAGGCCCGCGGACGAAGCCTCGGCGCGCGCGATGCCTAAGGCGCCGATGAACGATCCGCTCATCAGGAGCCCGATGTCTTCCGCATTGGTTTCGCGCGTGGGCCTGGCCGGCGAGAGTCGCCCGCGCGCGATGACGGCGAGGCGATCGCAGATCTCGAACAATTCGTCGAGCTCTTCGGAAACGATGAGTACCGCGACTCCCTCGTCGCGCAGATCGACGAGGGCCTGACGGATGAGCGCCGTCGCGCCGACGTCCACTCCCCAGGTCGGCTGCGCGGCGATGATCACGCGCGGACCCTGCAGGATCTCGCGACCGACGATGTATTTCTGCAGGTTGCCGCCGGACAGGCTGCGCGCGGTTGCCTCGGGGCCGGGTGCCTTGACGCTGAAGCGTGCGATGGTCGCCTGGGCAAAGGCGCGCACCGCGTCGGAGCGGATGAACCCGTGCCGGGTGAGCTCCTGGCGGTGGGCCGTCAGCAGCGCGTTTTCGGCCAGCGACATCTCCGGCACGGCGCCGCGACCCATTCGCTCCTCGGGCACGAAGGCCATGCCGAGCCCGCGTCGGGCCGCGGCGTCTAGTCTACCCGCGGCAATGCCGTTCAATACCACCGCCTTCGCGTCGACAACCGGATGCTCGCCCGACAGGGCGGCAAGCAGTTCTTTCTGGCCGTTGCCGGATATCCCGGCGATGCCGACGATCTCGCCGCCGCGCAGCGACAGGTCGATGTCAATCAAGTCGGTGCCGAACGGATCGGTGGCCCGCAGCGACAGACCGCGTACGACCAGCGTCCCGTCCCCGCGCGTCCTGGCCTGCCGATGCCGCGGATGCGGCAGCTCGGCGCCGATCATCATGCGTGCGAGCCCGGACGAGGTCTCCTGGCGCGGATCGCACTCGCCGGTGACCTTGCCGGCGCGCAGCACCGTCGCGCGCTGGCAGAGCGCGCGGATCTCGTCGAGCTTGTGACTGATGTAGAGGATGCTGCAGCCCTCGCCGGCGAGCCGGCGCAGCGTCGCGAAGAGCTTTTCGACCGCCTGCGGTGTCAGCACCGAGGTCGGCTCGTCCATGATCAGCAGCTGCGGCTGCTGCATGAGGCAGCGCACGATCTCGACCCGCTGCCGTTCGCCGACGGACATGGAGTGCACGTGGCGGCGCGGATCGAGCGGCAAGCCGTAGCGTTCGGAAACTTCGCGAATGCGCCCGTCAAGGGTCGCATCTGCGGCTCCGGGCTCGAGCGCGAGCGCGATGTTCTCGCTCACCGTGAGCGTCTCGAACAGCGAAAAGTGCTGGAAGACCATGCCGATGCCCAGGGCGCGAGCGTGGGCGGGATTCGGGATCGAGACGGCCTTGCCGTTCCAGCGGATCGTTCCGGCGTCCGGCCTGGCGACGCCATAGATGATCTTCATCAGCGTCGATTTGCCGGCGCCGTTTTCGCCTAGGACCGCATGGATCTCTCCGGGCATGACGCTGAGGTCGATGCCGTCGTTGGCGACGACCGCGGGGTAGACCTTGGTAATGCCCTGCAGCTCGAGTCGGGGCGGCGCCATTTCGCCTCGGGGGCGCGGGTCCATGTCGTGCCCGTTCAGGCGTGCGCGCCAACGCGGCGCAGTGCTGTCGCGGCAGCGCCCCCGTACAGCTGGACGATCTGGGCGGCCACGGCGACGGCGATGATGCCCGGCGCCCTGCCGGTGATGCCGCGCAGGCCAATCGGGCAGGTCACGCGCGAGAAGAGCGCCGGCGCGAAGCCACGCGCCGCCAAGCGCCGCTCGAGCTGGGCGCGTTTGGATTTCGAGCCGATCATTCCCGCATAACGGAAGTCCTCGCGGGCGAGGATCGCGGCGACGAGATCGAAGTCCAGCGCATGGCTGTGCGTCATCACCAGGAAGATGCTTGCCGGGGCGGCGGCGCGCACCTCCGCTTCCGGCACGCCGGTGGCGACGATGGCAACATTCGACGCCACGGTGGCCGGAAAATCCTGGTCTCGCTCGTCGACCCAGGTCACGCTGCAGGGAACGGCGCCGAGCACCTGCACCAGGGCGCGGCCGACGTGGCCGTTGCCGAACACGACGACACGGAAATCCGGCGCGGTGACGCGCTCTATGAACCAGGCGTGGCCGCCGTCATCGACGACCCTGGGCGGCGCATCTGCCTGTGCGAACAACGCCTGCGCTTCAGCCCGGACTCGCGCCGGCAATGCAGTCGCGAGCTCGCCGCTGAAGGTGACCGGCGTCGGCGCGGTCGCGCCCGACGCGACGGGCGTCGCCAAGGCGAGCATCGTCTCGCCTTCGACGCTGCGCGCCAGCACGTCGAGCCAGGTGGCGGCAGGGTCCAAACAGCGGAACAGCACCGTGGCCACGCCGCCGCAGCACTGGCCCAAGCGCGCTGCCAGCGGAAAGCGCGCCAGCCAACTGCCGGCTTTGCCTGCCCGCAGCGCCTCGCGGGCGGCGTGCAGCGACTCGAACTCCATGTGGCCGCCGCCGATGGTCCCCTGAGCCTGGTTCGCGGTCACGATCATCCACGCTCCGGCTTCGCGCGGCGTCGAGCCGCGCGTCGCGGCGACGGTTACCAGGACCGCGCGACCCTCGGTGCGGAGCGCATCGCGCATCGGGTCGATCCACGTGCTCATGGCGATAACGCAGGCGCGGGGGCGACGGCAGTGGGCCCAACGGCGCGCGCCTTCGACTCCTCCACGGCGAGAAGAATCGCTTCGCTCGTCGCCGGCGCAGCGCACTGCGAGGCGTGCGACTCGACGAACGCCTGCTGCACCGGATGCCGCGCGCCGTTTCGAGCTTTCAGACTTTCGACGGTGACGAGCGCCTTGCCGTCGATCGTGGGCAGCAGCCGGATGCAGGCGTTGATGGCTCGCCAGCGCAGATCGCGGGCGCCGGCGAGCTCGGCGAGCACGACCGTGCAGGCGCCGCAATCGCCTTCGGCGCAGCCTTCCTTGGTTCCGGTGCGGCCGAGGTGCTCGCGCAGGAACTCGAGCACCGTAGTCTGCGGCGAGATGTTTCCCGGGCGGACGATGTCTCCGTCCAGCACGAACCGCGCCCCGCCACCGGAGCGTGGCGCGGACCGGGCGGATGCGCCGGACCGCGCCATATGAAACGGTCCGGCTACTTCCCGGCGCGGGCCAGGTCCGCCAGCACCTTGGCGGCGCCTTTGTTGTGCGCGTCCATCCGGACGAGGATATCCGGCGGCAGGATCCCCGGCTTATGGTAGTAGGCTTCGTTCCAATCGTTGGTAACCGTCACCACCGATCCGTCGAGGTTGACGCCGCCGTAGACGCCCTTGGCGCGGGCGAAGGAGATGAAATCGGCCAGCAGGGCGGAGCTCGCTCCGGCGCCAACGGGTCCGGCGGCAATGCTCGCGTCGGCCCCGAGCTTCGCCGACGGTGCCAACATGGCGTTCATGGCCTTGTCCGTCATCACCAGCGTTACGACCTCGGATACGGAGACGCCGGCCTGAAAGCCGACGCTTGCCGTAGCCAGTGTGTAGAACGCAGGCCCCACCCACCGGCCGGTCTTCGGGTCACGTGCGAAGGTCGCCGCGCGACCGCCCGAGCCGCCAAAGATGAATCCCGCCTTGAGCACTTCGGGCGCGATGATCACCCCCTTGGCTTCGCGAAGATGCTGTTGCAGCCAGGTCATGTCCGGGTCGCGCAGGAAGTTCGAAAGCGTCCTTTCGGCCTTGTTGACGAGGGCTTGCTGGTCGCTTTGCGCCAACGCGATCCCCTGCGCCGCCACGAACAGCAGCAACGCAAAGATCCCACGGGCGAAGTATTGGATAGGCTTGTTCACGATAGTGCACTCCGTTTGGTTTTCGGCAAGGAATGGTTCGCCGCGGCGCTATTATATACCCTGCCGCCCCCCGGCCGCCGGCCGCCGGCGGAATTCCCCATGGATCAGCACGGCAGCCCGGTCCGGTACTCGGTCACGGACACAGTGCGATGCGCGCCCCGGTCGCTGCGGTGCCGGCGCCGGAGAAAAGCGGTTGCAAGAGCCTGAGCATGATCCCATTGCGCTCATTCGGGGATTGCGTTGAGCAGGTACATCGCCGCGAGCAGGCCGCTCGGTCGGCCCAATTTGCCGAGCCACTTGGCGAAGATCTGGTCGATCTCGCCCGACAGATACACCTGCGTCAGTGCGCGGTTGACCTCGAGCCGGAACGCCGAGTCGTTGCGCGGCACCATGAACGCGTAGGGCTCAAACGAGAGATCCTCGGCGAGCATGGCGAATATCTTCGGGTTCTTCGCCTGGGCAGCCAGGCCGATGAGCTTGATCTTGTCGCTTGCGAATGCGGCGACGGCGCCGGATTCGAGCAGTGCCGTACCCTCGACACCGTCCTTGACGTGGACGATCTTGGCGTTGACCAGCCGCTCCTTGAGCCTCGCGTTGAGGCGGGTCTCGGTGGTGGTCCCGGAAGTGACCGCGATCGATTTGCCGGCAAGATCTCCGAAGCTGTTGATGCCCGAATCGGCGCGCACCAGAAAACCGCCGCCGTCGACGAAGATCAGGTTGCTGAAATCGACCTCCTTCATGCGCGACAGGGATTGCGTCGTGTTGGCGCATTCGAGATCCGCCTTGCCGCTGGCGACCATGGCGATGCGATTGGGCACGGTGTCGACGACCCATTTGACCGCCAGGTCCGGGATGCCGACGGCGCGGCCGATGCCGGTGATCACCCGCTTGCACAGATCGATCGAATAGCCGGCGGGCTGATTGTCGGTTTCGACATAGGAAAACGGCAACGAGTCGGCCGAGAAGGCGACGGTGATCGACTTCGCCGCCTTGATCTTCGACAACGTGTCGGGAACTCGCTCTTGCGCCACGGCGCACAGGGGCAGCAGGACGACCAGAAGGACGGCAAGTGACGAACGTTTCACGGGATACCTCGCGGCGGGTGTTCGGAGCGGCGGCGCGCGCGGCGCGCGATCGTGCATCGTCGAGGGACCGACGACGCCTCGATACGATTATACTGTGCCGAAAGGCCCGCGGTGCGGCGCCAAGCCGCATGCTACACTGTAGCGGCCTTCGCTGCGACGCGGTCCCGCGCCTGCGTCGGCCGGAATATTTCTCGAGGGAGCGCAAGCTTGTCTCAATGTCGCGCCGTGGTCATCTGGGCTCGGGTTGCGGCATGCATGATGCTGTTCGCCGCCGCTGCCGCACATGCCGCGGAGGGTTCGCCCACGCTGCAGCGCATCCGCGCCGACGCCAGCATCCGCCTCGGCTACCGCGCGGGGGCGGCACCGTTTTCGTTCAAGGAACGCGACGGCACCGTGCGCGGCTACAGCGTGGAACTCTGCACTCGCATTGCGGCCTCGATCCAGAAGCAACTCGGTCTTGCGGCACTGCGTATCGAGTGGACGCCCCTCGACGCCGCCGACCGCCTGGACGCGGTCGCGAAGGGCAGGGTCGACATCGAGTGCGGCACGACGACGATCAGCTTGTCGCGTTACGAAAAGGTCGATTTCAGCCTGCCGATCTTCGTCGACGGCGGCAGCGTGCTCACCGCGGTGGCGGCAAAGATCGAGCGCTTCGCCGACCTGGCTTCGCGCAAGATTGCGTTCATTCCCGGCACGACCACCGAGACGGCGCTGAACCGGCAGTTCGGCGTTCTGGGCGTGAAGGCGGACCTGGTCCCGGTCAAGGACAGTATGGAAGGGTTTGCGCTGCTGACCTCGGGCAAGGTCGACGGTTACGCGAGCGATCGCATCGTGCTCGTCGCGCTGCGCGAAACAAGCGCCGACCCGTCGCGCTGGCAGCTTCTCGATACCGACTTTTCCTTCGAGCCGTACGCACTGGTCGTGCGTCGCGACGATCCGGATTTCCGGCTCGCCGTAAACCGCGGCCTGGTCGAGCTCTACCGCAGCGGCGACATCGATGCGATCTTCTATCGCTGGCTGGCCGGGTTGGGCAAGCCGGGACCGTTGTTGAACGCGATGTTTTATCTTAGTACCCTGCCGCAATGACCCGTGTCTACCGCTTGGCAATCGCCTTCGCCGCCGCATTGGCCGCGCTGACGGCAGCGGCGCAGTCGCCGTGGGGAGGGCCGGCGCAGTTGCCCCCGGGACCGGCGCAATCGCCGCCGGGGCCGCCGCAATCGCCCTCGGCCGCCCCGCCCCCGTCGGACGAATGCGCCCGCTGCGGCAAGATCGAATCGATTCGTCCGGTCACCGCCAAGGATCAGTGGACCCCCCTGGGCTCCGTGTCGACCAGCCCCCTTGGCGCGGGCGCGAACGGCAATCCGTCGGCCGTGACGATGGTCCAGATCGGGCCGGGATTCTCCAATCAGGGTGCGGTGCTCATCGGCGCCGCCGGCGGTGCGGCGTACGGCTCTCGGCCCGACAATCTCAATCGCCAGCGCTGGGAAATCATCGTGCGCATGGACGCCGGCGGGACGCGCGCGGTGACGCAGAACTACGAGCCGATGCTGCGCGAAGGCGACCGCGTCCGGGTCCTGGGGACGCAGCTCGAAATCATCCAGTGAGCGCAGCGGTTGCGGCCGCGTCTGACCTCCCGGGCGCGGTGGCGCGCCTGGGGATAAGCGACGCCGCGGACGGCAGCCTGGTCCTGAGTTTCGCCGGCCGGCTCGATGCCTATTCGATCGCGCCCGTGTGGGCGCAGGCTCGCGTCGCTCTCGCCGCGGCACCGGCCCGGCGCGTCGTTGTCGATGCCGCAGCCGTCGATTACTGCGACGGCGGGGGTCTGGCGATGCTGATCGACCTTTTGCGCCAGCCGCGCGAGACCACTGCCGCCTTAGCCGTGCGCGGGCTCCGGCCCGAATTCCAGACGCTGCTCAACCAGTTCGATCCTGCGGTGCTCGCCGCGCCGGCCGAGCCACCACCGGTGCGCGCCAACGCGATCGAGGAGATCGGGCGGGCGACGGCGATCCTCTGGCGCGACCTGAGCATGTTGATCGCCTTCATCGGCGAGACGTCCGCGGCCTTGTGGCACGCGATCACGCATCCGCGCCGGGTGCGGTGGAAGGACGTCTGGTACACCTGCGAGCAAGTCGGGGCGGATGCGCTGCCTATCGTTGCGCTCATCTCGTTCCTGTTCGGCGTCATTTTGGCCTTCGAGGCGGCGGTGCCGATGCGGCGGTTCGGCGCCGAACTTTTCGTGGCCGATCTGATCGGCCTGGCCGTCCTGCGCGAACTCGGGCCGCTGGTGACGGCGATCCTGCTCGCCGGCCGCTCGGGCGCGGCGTTTGCCGCCGAGATCGGCACCATGAAGGTCAACGAGGAGCTGGATGCATTGACGACCATGGGGCTCGATCCGGTGCGCTTCCTAGTCGTGACCCGCATCTTCGCGGCAGTGCTGATGGTGCCGCTGCTGTCGCTCTTCGCCGACCTGATCGCCGTTTTTTCCGGCGGGCTGACGATGCTGTCGTTCAACATCCCCATCGTCACGTATCTGCACGAGGTCGCCAGCAGCGTCGACCTGAAGGACGTCCTAGCCGGGCTGGTCAAGACGCCGGTCTTCGCCATTCTCATCGCCGGCATCGGTTGCCTGCGCGGCCTGCAAACGCAGACCGGGGCGAGCGCAGTGGGCATTTCGGCAACGCGCGCGGTCGTCTCCGGCATCGTGATGCTGGTCGCCGTCGACGGCGTATTTGCCGTCATCTACTACATCCTCGATATATGAGCCCCGTGCCGGCCGCCGCGCCGATTGTCCGCGTCGAGGGCCTCACCGTCGGCTACGACGGCAACGTGCTTTTGCGCGAGGTGAGCTTCACGGTCGGCCGCGGCGAGGTGTTCATCGTTCTCGGCGGCTCCGGCTCCGGCAAGAGCACTCTGTTGAAGCACATGATCGGGCTCTACCAACCGCTGGCGGGTCACGTCTTCATCGACGGCGCCGATATCGTCACCGCGGAGGGCGCGGCGCGGCAGACGATCCTGAAGAAGTTCGGCGTCATGTATCAGAGTGGCGCACTGTTCGGCTCGATGACCCTGCTCGAGAACGTGCGGCTGCCGCTCGAGGAATACACGGTTCTTCCGCTGCCTGCGATGGACCTGATCGCGCGCATGAAGCTCGAACTGGTTGGGCTCGAGACTCTTTGCGGGCACATGCCCTCGGAGATCAGCGGCGGGCAGCAGAAGCGGGCTGCCATCGCGCGCGCGATGGCGCTCGATCCAGGCATCCTGTTCCTCGACGAGCCCTCCGCGGGGCTCGATCCAATCACCTCGGCGGAGCTCGATGCGCTGATCCGGCGGCTCGCCGCCAGCCTGGGCATCACGTTCGTGATCGTCTCGCACGAGCTGGCGAGCATCTATGCCATCGCCGACCGCGTCATCATGCTCGACAAGCGGGCCGAGGGCATCATCGCCGAGGGCGATCCGCGGGTGCTGCGCGAAAGCAGCGACAATCCGTGGGTGCGGCAGTTCTTCCGGCGGGAAGTGGAATCGGCGACGGAGACGGCGTGATGAGCGCGCAGGCGAACACCTTCAAGCTCGGGCTGTTCGTCATCGGTGCAATCGCCGCCCTGGTGTTGCTGCTGCTCGTCGTCGGCTCGGGTCGGTGGTTCCAGTCGAAGACGGTGATCGAGACCTATTTCAACGAGTCGGTGCAGGGGCTGGACATCGGATCGAAGGTGAAGTATCGCGGGGTGACGGTCGGCGAGGTCACCCGCATCGACTTCACTTACAACAAGTACCAGCAGGACAAGCCGGTGACGGAACGCCTGCGCTACGTGCTCGTCGAGGCGACGCTCATCGGCCGCCTGATCGGCACCCGGGGCGGCGGAGACCTCACGCGGCCCGAGACGGTGCATGTGGAAATCGAGAAAGGATTGCGCATCCGCCTGGCGCCGCAGGGCATCACCGGCACGAATTACCTGGAGATCGATTACGTCGATCCGAAGCAGAACCCGGAGCTGCCGATCTCGTGGGAGCCGGACCACGAATACATTCCAAGCACGCATTCGACGTTCACGCAATTCTTCACCGCCGTGGGCGACCTGGTCGATAAACTCTCGCACATCGACTTTGAGGGCGTGGTGGCGCGCGTCAACCGTCTGCTCGACACCGTCAACGAGCGTGTGGCGGCGGTCGACACGGCGGCCCTGTCCGACCGGGCCAAACGCGTGCTGTCCAAGGCCGACACCAAGCTCGATCAGCTTGACGTCGAGCGGATTTCCAAGGAGGGCACGGCGCTGCTCGCGGAGCTGCGGCAGAGCAATCAGAAGCTCGCCGCGATCCTCGACGATCCCGCCTTGCGGAAGCTTCCCGGCGACAGCGAAGCCGCCGTCGCGCAGGCCCGCAAGCTGCTCGAGAATCCCGACCTGCCCAAGGCGCTCTCGCACCTGGAGAATGTCCTGGCGCGGCTGGACCGCGTTGTGGGCGGGGGAGAGCCCGACCTGAGAACAACGCTCGACAACCTGCGCCAGATCACCGACAACCTGCGCGAATTGACCGAGGACGCCAAGCGCAATCCATCGCGGCTGATCTTCGGCGCGCCGCCCCCGCCAGCCAAAGGCATCCAACCGTGAGTTCACCCGTTTCGTTTTCGCGCCGGCGCGCGCTGTCATCGGCCGCGGCGCTGCTCATCGCCGGCTGCTCGCAACCGGCGCCGCTCAAGTCGACCTTCATTCTCGAGCCGACCCGCCCGGCGCCCTCGGGCGTCGGCTCCCGCCCGGCAACGCTGCGGGTCGACGCGGTGACGGTGGCCGGTCCGTTCCGGGAGCGATCGCTCGTCTACCGCGAAAGCGATCTCAAGTACGAGGCCGACTTCTACAACGAGTTCCTGATACCTCCGGCGCAGATGCTCGGGGAAGCGATTGCGGGCTGGCTGGCGGCCGCGGGCCTCTACCGGGCCGTGCTGCCGCCGTCCTCCACCTTCGACGCCGACCTGTCGCTCGAGGCGTTCGTGAGCGAGCTCTATTGCGATTTGCGCGATGCGGAGAAGCCGACGGCGGTCGTGACCATCAAGTTCTTTCTGGTGTCCACGGCCCGCGCCTCCGGGGCATTTCTCTGGACCGGCGAGCTGCGCGGGCGTCGCGATGTTGCGTCGCGCTCCCCGGAGGCGCTGGTCAGCGGCCTCAACGCGGCCCTTGGCGACGTGCTCGAGCAACTCGCCGCCGTGCTGCGCTCGCTGCCGGACAAATAGCGATCCGCCGGCGCGGAACAGGCCGGGCCGCCGCTAGGCGACCCGGCGCGCCGTCAGGTCGTGCTCGCCGCTGCCCACGATCTGCACCGGGACGAACTCGCCCGGGGCGAGCCCTTGGCCATCCTCGATGCTGACCGTGCCGTCGATCTCCGGCGCGTCGGCGCTGCTGCGAGCGATCGCCCGCCCATCCTCGACCGCGTCGACGAGCACGGTGAGCCTGCGGCCGATTTTGGCGGCCAAGCGGCGGGCGCTGATCCTCGCCTGCGCCGCCATGAAGCGCGCGCGCCGCTCTTCCTTCACCGCCTCCGGAACCGGATCCGGCAGCGCGTTGGCGGCCGCCCCCGCGACCGGCGAATAGGCAAAACAGCCGACCCGGTCGAGTTCGGCGGCCTCGATGAATTCGAGCAGCGCCGCGAACTCGGAGGGCGTTTCGCCGGGGAAGCCGACGATGAACGTGGAGCGGATGGTGAGATCCGGACAGATCGAGCGCCAGGCGCGGACGCGGTCGAGATTGTTCTGCGCGTTGGCCGGCCGGCGCATCAGCTTCAGGATGCGCGGGCTGGCGTGCTGGAAGGGCACGTCCAGATACGGCAGCACGCTTCCGGTCGCCATCAGCGGCAGGACCTCGTCGACATGCGGATAGGGATAGACGTAATGCAGGCGCACCCATGCCCCGTGCTCGCCGGCGAGCCCGCCCAGCGCGCGCACGAGCTCGGTCATGCGCGTCCGCATCGGCCGGCCGCGCCAGAAACCGGTGCGATACTTGATGTCGACGCCGTAGGCGCTCGTGTCCTGCGAGATGACCAGCAACTCGCGCACGCCGGCGCGCAACAGGTTCTCCGCCTCGTTCATGACCTCGCCTAAGGGCCGGCTCACGAGGTCGCCGCGCATCGAGGGGATGATGCAGAAGCTGCAGCGGTGGTTGCAACCCTCCGCGATCTTGAGATAGGCATAGTGTTTCGGCGTCAGCTTGACGCCTTGCGCAGGCACCAGATCGCTGAACGGATCGTGCGGCTTCGGGAGTTGCGCATGCACCGCGCTCAGGACTTCCGTCGTAGCGTGCGGGCCGGTGACGGCCAGAATGCGAGGGTGAGCCCGGCGCACGAACTCGCCGCCGTCCTTGGCGCCGAGGCAGCCGGTGACCACGACCTTCCCGTTCGCGGCCAGCGCCTCGCCGATCGCGCCGAGCGACTCTTCGACCGCGGCGTCGATGAAGCCGCAGGTGTTGACGACCACCAGGTCGGCCCCCTCGTAGCTCGGGGCCACCGCGTAGCCCTCGGCGCGCAGCTGGGTGAGGATGCGTTCGGAGTCGACCAGCGCCTTGGGGCAGCCGAGGGAGACGAATCCGATTCGCGGCGTCGGCGGGCTTCGACGCGTCATGGGGACTTCGCTTGCGCGCTGCGGTAAATCGTTACGCTGCAATGCAGCTTGTGCGCCGCTTTCGGGCGGCGGCGGGAATCAGCGCTTATTGTCGTCTTCGCCCGGGCCCTGCGCGGCGAAATTGGGGAAGGGAAAAGCGGTAAACAGCCCGCGGGTCTGGTCCTGCATGCGCTGCTGCATGTCCATGAACAGCTTCGCGCTCTGCTCGAGGTAGTTGCCAAGCATACCTTGCATCGCCGGCGCCTGCATCTGCAGGAACTGCTTCCACAGATCCGGCGTGAGCAGCATCTTGTCGCCGTAGATTTGTTTGGCCTGCTCCTGCAGCTTGTTCTGGATGGTGAGGAACGCTTTGACGTTCTGCTCCATGTAGTTGCCCATGATCCCCTGCAGCGCGTTGCCGTAGAAGCGGATCATCTGCGCGAGCATCTCGCTCGAGAACATCGGCATCCCGGCCGACTCCTCCTCGAGGATGATCTGCAGCAGGATGCTGCGGGTAAGTTCGTCGCCGGACTTGGCATCGATGACCTGAAAATCGACATGGTCCAGCACCATCTGCTTGACGTCGGCCAGCGTGATGTAGCCGCTGTTGGCGGTGTCGTACAGGCGCCGGTTGGGGTATTTCTTGATCACGCGGTGAGACTTGTTCATGCCGTGCTCCAGCAAGCGGTCGCGCATTATAACCCGCTGATTTATTTGAGCGTTTGATTTGGCTCAACAACCCTGGAAAAGCGGGTGTTGCGACGCACCAAAAAAACCTTGACAAGGAGGCTGGCCGCTCCTAGAATGTGTTTTGTGCGATGCAACAAAACAAGTGGTTGAGTGAACCCGAATAGAAGCACTCAACTGCGGGCGGGGCGCCAGGATTAGATGGCGCGAGCCCTGCCCAACGGGCCGTTAGTGTGAAAGCAACCTACCTCGACCGAAAGGAACATCATGTACAACGCAACCGAACAATTCGCTGAAATCAACAAGACAGGCTATGACAATGCGGTCAAGCTCGCCTCGCTCTCGCTGGAGAAGGCCGAGCGCCTGGCCAAGCTCAACCTCCAGGCCGCCAAGGCCGCGCTGGAGCAAGGGGTGTACAGCGCCAACGCGGTTGCCGGCGTCAAGGACGTGCAGGAGTTTTTCACGCTGCGCGCCAAGCTCGCTGAAGCCGGTGTGCAGAACGCGCTCGGTTACTCGCGCGGTGTGTACGAAATCGCTTCGCAAGCCCAAGCCGACTTCTCGGCGCTGGCCGAAGAAGCCTGGGCTTCGTACACCAAGGGTGTAGCGGCGTGGGTGGAAAAGGCGGCCAAGAACGCGCCCGCAGGCTCGGACGTTGCCGTGACGGCACTCAAGTCGACGGTCGCGGCCACCACAGCGGCATTCGACCAGTTCTCGAAGGCGACCAAGCAGGTCGTGAACTTCGCCGACGCGTCGGTTCGCGCCGCGACTGCGAATGCGGCCACAGCGGCCAAGGCCACGACCAAGGGTCGCAAGGCTGCCTAAGGTTGACGCATAGGCCAAACGGCGGGAACTTGAATCCTGAAGGGCGGTCTTTATATTGGTGTTGATGACTCCATCCGTATCGTCGACATTACGGCTTTTCCTTGTAACAAGATGATACGGATACTGCAGTAGCTTCCTCCTCCTAGCTCTGCAGCCTCACAGCCTCGACAGCGATGTCGGGGCTTTTTTTTTCGCCTGAATCGCCCGGGCGCCCGCAATGTGGCCGCTGCGCAGGTGAGCGAGTTGCCGAAGCGGCGGCGGATCGGTTATACGAAATCCGAAGCGCACCATTGCACATCGATGCTTCCGTTGGCCACGTTGATGGTCTACTTGTGCAGCATCGCGCGCGATAACGATCTGGATTTCTTGCCCATAATCCGCTCCCGGGCCGCTGGCTTCTGCAACGGATCTCCGGGTCGTGTGCGGACCGGTCAAGGTTCGAGACCAGCTTTCCAAGGCGATCCGGGGTGCGACGTCGCGGAAGCGTGCGGAGCGCCGCGAATGCCCCCGTGCCTGCCCTGCCCGGGGCAGGTTCGGTTCAAGGCGAGTTATTATCCGCAGCAGTGCAAGACCGGAAGTCCGCCCGCGCCATGATCGGTACGCCCGATTCCTGTTCCCGCCTCGACGAGGACAGCACCGCCGAGTCACTCGCCCTGCACGCGCCAAACCTGCCGTGCGGTGCGGCCGATCGCGCGCGGGCCGCCGACGCCGCAACAGCGCGCGAAGCCGCAGGGCGCGTGGGCGAGCTCGAGGCCGAGCGCGTCAGGCCGTACGTGCCGCGGGCGTTCCAGCAGCACCTGCTCGACGATCCGGCCGGCCAGTCCTGGATCGCAGAGGGCAGCGCGGCATTCGTTGACATCTCCGGGTTCACCCAATTGTCCGAACAGCTCGCCCGCAAGGGCCGGGAAGGCGCGGAACAAATTACCGATGCGATCGGCGGTAGTTTCGAGTCGATCCTGGCCGTTGCCTATGAAAACGGCGGCGGCCTGCTCAAGTTCGGCGGCGACGGCCTGCTCCTCTGGTTCCACGGCGAGGGCCACGCCGCGCGGGCGTGTCGCGCGGCAGTGCTGATGTCCAGGGTGCTGCAGAGCGTGGGCCGGATCGAGTTGCGCGACGCGCAGGTCACGCTCGGCATGTCGCAGGGCGTGCATTCGGGCCACTTTCATTTCTTTGCGATCGGCACGTCGCACCTCGAGTTCCTGACCGTGGGGCCGGCCTGGAGCCGCCTTGTCGTCATGGAGCGCGAAGCCGGTTCGGGCGAGATCGTCATCAGCCCGGAAACAGCGGCGTTGCTCGAGAGCGGCTGCGTGGGCGAGACCAGGGGGCCCGGACTGCTGCTGCAGCGAGAGCCGCCCGGCGACAGCGGTGCGTGGGCATTGACCGAACCGCCGCCGGTGCCGCCCGATTCGCTCGTGCGTTGCCTGTCGCCCGCCGTCCGCGCGCACGTCCTCGAAGGCGGCGGCACGCCGGAGCACCGTCCGGTTACCGTTGCGTTCATCCGCTTCGAGGGCACCGACGCGCTGATCGAAGAGCGGGGCCCGGAAGCGGCGGCCGAGGCACTGCAGCGCGTGGTCAGCGTGGTCGAAGCCGCCTCCGAGGAGCAGGGGGTGTCATTTCTCGCCTCGGATGTAGACGCCAACGGCGGCAAGCTGATCCTGACCGGCGGCGCGCCGAAGGTGACCGGCAACGACGAGGAGCGCATGTTGCTCGCGCTGCGCGAGATCGCCACCAGCGACCTGCCGATTCCCCTGCGCGTTGGCGTGCATCGGGGCGCCGTATTCGCCGGCGACATCGGGCCCCGATACCGCCGCACCTATACCGTGATGGGCGACGCGGTGAATTTGACTGCTCGACTGATGGCCAAGGCCGAGCCGGGCCAGATTTACGCGACGGCGGAGGTGCTCGAGCAATCCAACACCCTGTTCGAAATGACCAGGCTGGAACCCTTTGCGGTGAAGGGAAGGAGCGAGCCGGTGGTCGCGTGGTCGGTCGGCCGTGCCCAGGGCTCGAGGGTCCGGCAGGGCTCGCAGGAGCGGCTGCCGTTGACCGGGCGCAACGCCGAACTCGGTGAGATCCGCAAGTCCTTCGCAAGCGCGCGCTCTGGAACCGGTCGGTTGGTCGAGGTCGTGGGCGAGGCCGGCGTGGGCAAGACCCGGCTGCTCGAAGCCCTGCGCGACGCGGCGGCGGGATTCGCCAAGCAGCACGCCGCGTGCGAGGCCTATACCGCTTCGACACCGTACGCGCTCTGGCGCAGGCTGCTGCGCGAGCTCATTGCCTTGGGGCGCGATGATCCGGATGCGCTCATCATCGAGCGTCTGCGCGACGAGGTGGCGAAGCGCGCCCCCGACCTGGCCCCGTGGCTGCCGCTGCTCGCGATCGCCTTCGGCGTCGACCTCGCGCCGACCCCGGAAGTGGAAATGCTGGCGGAGAAGAACCGGCGGGCGAAGCTGCACGAAACGGTGCGCCGATTTCTCGAAGTCATGCTGCCGGAACGGGTGCTGGTCGAAATCGAGAACGCACACCACATGGACGAAGCTTCGGCCGAGCTGCTGGCGTATCTCACCGGCGAGATCACTGGCAAGTCCTGGCTCTTCGCGGTGGCGCGACGGCCCGCCAGCACGGGATTCGCCGCGCCCGAGACGCCTGCGGTGGCCCGGATCGAGCTCAAACCGCTCGCTTCACAAGACGCGCTGCGCATGGCCGAGTTGGCGAGCAAGGGGACTCCGCTGCCCGCGCACGTGCTCGAGGTCGTGGCCAAGCGCTCCGGAGGGAATCCGCAGTTCTTGCGCGACCTGTTGCGTACCGTGATCGCATCCGGCGGCATCGCCGATCTGCCCGACTCGGCCGAAGCCGCGGCGATGGCGCAGATCGACGGCCTCGCGCCGGACGACCGCGCGGTGGTCCGCCACGCTGCGGTCTTCGGCCTCACGTTCCACCCGCGCATGCTCAACTGGTTCACCGACGACGGCGAAGGTCCGCCCCCGGCCGGGCCGGGGGCCTGGGACAGATTGCGCGAACTGTTCGACGAGGAGCCCGACGGGTACATGCGATTCCGGCGTTCGCTCCTGCGCGACGCGGCGTACCAGGGGCTTCCATACAAGCTGCGGCGAAAACTGCACCTCGTCGTCGCGGCGCGGCTCGAGGAGGAGATGGATTATCCGGAGGAGGCCGCGGGCACGCTCTCGCTGCACTACTTCGAGGCCGGCGAGTACCAACCTGCGTGGCGCTACGCCACGGCTGCCGCAAAGCACGCCGAAGGCGTCTACGCCTACGTCGAAGCGGCCGAATTGTACTCGCGCGCATTGGAAGCCGGGCGCCGGCTGCCGGAGCTCGGGTCGGAGGCGATCGCCGGGGTGCACCAGGCCATTGGCGATGCCTGGTACCAAGTGGGCGAATTCAGCAAGGCCTCCGCGGCCTACACGGCTGCCCGCCCGCTGGTCGCGAGCGATCCGTTCATGGATGCGGATCTGATGCTCAAGCTGTCGCACCTGGAGGACAAGCTCGGCAACTACGCCGAGGCGCTGCGCTGGACCGAGCAGGCTCGCGACCTTCTTCAGGGGCGGACAGGCCCGGAAGCCGCGCGACGGGCGGCGCGGGCGAGTGCCTGGCACGCCATGATCCTTCAATTCCAGGGCCGAAAGGCGGAAGCGATCGAGTGGGCCGAACGTACCATCACCGAAGCCGAGGCCGCCGATGACCCGGAGGCGCTCGCCGATGCCTACTTTGTGATGGGCCTGGCCTACGGCGAACTCGGCAAGGAAGGCGCGTTGCAGTACATGCAGCGCTCGCTGGAGGCCTACCAGCGCGCGGGCAATGCCGTTCGGCAAGCCGCGCTGCTCGCCGATCTCGGTATCGTGTGCCAGTTCGAGGGCCGCTGGGACGAAGCCTTGTCATACTATGAGCGCGGTCGCGACGCGGCCTTGAAGATCGGCAGCACGGTGAGCGCCGTTCTCGCTCGCGTCAACATGGCCGAGGTTCTGACCGATCGCGGCGAATGGGCAGAGGCCGAGGCGCTGCTGCTGGAAACACTGCCTTTCTGGAAGGCCTCGCAGTTTCACTTCTTTCTGGCCGCCTGCCTTTCGCTGCTCGGGCGCGTGTCGTTGCGCATGGGGCGCCTGGGCGAGGCACTGAGCCGCCTGGAAGAGGCGAAGGCCAACTTCACGCACGTCGGGGCGGCGGAGGAGGTCCCGGCCGTCGAGGCGCGCATCGCGGAGTGCCGGCTCGCCGGCGGCGATGGGGACGCCGCCATTGAGCTCGTGTGCGGCCTGCTGAGCCGCGCGAGCGAATCGAATGGCGTGGCGAGAGTGGTCCCGCTGCTCGAGCGGGTCCAGGGCCACGTGCTGCTGCAGCAGGGCGACCTGTGGGGGGCGCGCGACGCGCTGGAGGCCAGTCTCGCCTCAGCCCGAGAGCGGCGCAATCTTTTCGAGGCCGCCCTCACCATGCTGTCGCTGATCGAGATTGACCGACTCGAGGGCGTCGAGCCGCCCCTGGAGATGGTCAACGAAAGCCGCGCGCTTCTGTCCAGCCTGAAGGTGCGTGCCGTCCCGCCCGTCCCGCTGCCAGCGTTGTAGGTACGAAAGCGCGGAGCGGCCCCGCAGGGCCGCTCCGCGTCTACGACAGGGTTTCTGACAGGTTACGGATGGTTGGCCCAGCCGTCACCGCCAATGTCGAGGAAGGTGCTGGAGTGGACGCCGGCGTCACAACCCTCCGTCTCGTTCTGGCCGCATTCCGGCGTCTGACTCTGGATACACATCAGCGCCTGGTTGCCCGCCTTGTACGGTGCGGGCACGCCGGCTGGCAGGAGCGGCAACGGGGTGCTCATGACCAAGGCACCAGTCGAGTGGGTCGTCGCAATCGTGCCACCCACGCCGCGCTGGGTCACCATCAAGGCTTCCCCTTCGCCTGCTTCGGTGCAGTCACTGGCGTCGGTGGGGTCGCCGTCATTGTCCAGGCAAACCAGCTGAACCGTGATGCGTTCGGTGTCGATCACCACGTCGAACGCCGTCCCAGGCATTGCGGGGCTCCCCGGGGCGCTCCCTGGGTAAGGTACGCTGCCAGGCGGCGTCCCGGCGGGCGACTGGCGTGGCGGCATGGTCGTATCGACGGAGAGCGTGGTATCGGTGAGTCCCACGTTCGCTTTCAGCGTCCCGTAGGGCGCCGGCAGGAAATTGGCGTTGGCAAGACAATCGTTTGCCGTGATGTACGCCGGTGTCCCCGGCGCGCTCGCCGGGGTGCCGTCGATGTTGAGCCACGCGACGTCCGTAAGCGAGGGCAGCTCGCCTGGACCACAGACGCTGTACTCGAAAGTCGCGTAAGGATCACCGCCGGTTTGAAAATCGGGCCAGCGGAAGTGCATCTGGTCGTCGGTGGGAACCGTGTTCGTCACGACGATCGGAAGGGTGCCCGAAGGAACGGCGCCGTTCTTGTCATAGTATCCGCGCTCTCCGGTAACGGTGCAGGTCGGAGTGAGGCTGTTCGGAACGGTGAACGTGGCCCCGCTGGCGACGCTTGCGCAGGTGATCGATGTTTCAAGACTGGAATCGCCCGGCGACAAGTCGAGGGTCGGGCCTTTCAAGTCCGGGCCCAGCCAGGCGACCGGGGTCCATGCACCGTCGCCGCAGCTGCTCACCTGCAGCGTCAGGGTGAGCGACTGCGACCAAAACAACGGACGCATATATGTGATCGAGACCGATGATCCGGGGAACGAACCGACGACCCGGCCTTTAGCCGGGGGGGATACCCCGACGATCGTCAGCCCGGTAACCGAGAGGGTGAACGAGCCGATCGGCAAAAGACCCTTGTTCCTGATCTTGGCTGTTACCGTAAACGGCGGTGAGGCCGGAGGCGCAGACACGATGGCCATGTTAAGCGTGTACTGCTTCCACCAGTCATCGTCATCGGCGAAGCTGGGCAACGCGAAGGTCGCGAGCAGGAGCCCGGTGCAGACGCAAGCTATGGTGCGCAAGTAGCTCATGGGATTTTCCTATCCGTCGAGAGTTATTGTCGAACCCGGCAACCTACGATGCGGCAAGCGGAGAACACTACGGCGTGCGGCCGGTAGGCGTCAAGAATAATCTGCGCCAGACCGGCCGGGTTGAGCCCCGCTCCGGGGCACCTGGCGCGAGGTTTGCCGCCGCCGCGTACGGATTGCCCCATCACCGGCGGCAAGTGGGCGCTGCTGTAGATGGCAATGCTGCGACCGCAGAGCGATCCGCCACGCACAGTTGCCAATGAACGAAGCGGCTTCTCCGCGCCGAGGGTGCGGAACCGGACCCGCCCTGTCGCTTACAAGCACGTTCGCCAGAGCACGCCCTCGTCCGTGCAGCCTGCCCTCGCTTCGATGTCGCGATGGGTGCCGGGTCATTGCTTCCTCCTGAACGATCCTGCCTCGGCCGCGAGCAGTCCGTCTTTCTTTAGAACATGTGCTGGCCGCCGTTGATGGCGATGTTGGCGCCGGTGACGAAGGCCGCCTCCTCCGACGCAAGATAGGCGACGAGGCCGGCGATCTCGTCGGGCTTCCCCAGCCGACCCATCGGGATCTGCGGAATGATCTTGCTGTCGAGCACTTCCTGCGGAATGGCCATGACCATCTTGGTGCCGATGTATCCGGGAGAAATGGTGTTGACCGTGACCCCCTTCTTCGCCACCTCGAGCGCCAGGGCCTTGGTGAAACCGTGCATGCCGGCCTTGGCCGCGGAATAGTTGACCTGTCCGAAGGCGCCCTTCTGCCCGTTCACCGACGAGATATTGATGACGCGGCCCCAGCCGCGCTCGACCATGCCGTCGCAAACCTGCTTGGTCATGTTGAAGCAGCTGTCGAGATTGGTCTTGATCACGATATCCCAATTCGCCTTGTCCATCTTCTTGAATGTCATGTCGCGCGTGATGCCGGCGTTGTTGACCAGGACATCGACGGCGCCGACGTCCTTGACCACCTGCGCCACGCAGGCCACGCACGAGTCCCAGTCGACGACGTCGCAAGGATAGGCGTGGAACGTGTAGCCCTGTTTCTTCATCGCCTCGAGCCACTCCGGCGCCTTGGTATTGCCGGGCGAATGGGTCGTCACCACGCTATAGCCCAGGGCCGCGAGCTTGACGCAGATCGCCTCGCCCAGCCCTCCCATGCCGCCGGTCACCAGCGCGACGCGGTGCTTGTTGTCTGCCATCGTTTCCTCCTTTTTTCCCGGTTCGAGATGCCGTGCCGGCCCGCGTCTTCGATCAGCGCTCCACGGCCAGGGCGACGCCCATCCCGCCGCCTATGCACAGCGACGCCAGCCCCTTCTTCGCGTCGCGCCGGGCCATTTCATGGAGCAGCGTAACGAGGACGCGGCAGCCCGACGCCCCGATCGGGTGACCGAGCGCGATGGCGCCGCCGTTGACGTTTATCCGGCTCGTATCCCAGCCCATCTCCTTGTTGACCGCGCAGGCCTGCGCCGCAAAAGCTTCGTTGATCTCCATCAGGTCGAGGTCCGCCGGCTTCCAGCCCGCCTTCTCCAGGCAGCGCTTCGATGCCGGCACCGGGCCCATGCCCATGATCGACGGATCGACGCCCGACGCCGCGAAGGCCTTGATTTTCGCCATCGGCTTGAGGCCCAGCTGCTGCGCTCGCGCCGCGCTCATCACCAGCACGGCCGCGCCGCCGTCGTTGATCCCCGACGCGTTGGCCGCGGTCACCGTCCCGTCCTTGGCAAATGCCGCCTTGAGAGCGCTCACCGACTCCAGCGTCGTGCCCGCCTTGATGAACTCGTCGGCCGCGAAGGCGACCGGGTCGCCCTTGCGCTGCGGGATCATGACCGGAACGATTTCGTCCTTGAACTTGCCCGCCTTCTGCGCCGCCTCGGCCTTGTTCTGGCTCGCCACCGCAAACTCGTCCTGCTGCGCACGCGAGATGGCGTACTGCTTGGCCACGTTCTCGGCCGTGGTGCCCATGTGATACTGGTTGTACACGTCCCACAGGCCGTCGACGATCATGCTGTCGGTCAGCTTGGCATCGCCCATGCGAAAGCCGTCGCGCGAGCCCAAGAGCACGTGCGGCGCCGCGCTCATGTTCTCCTGGCCACCGGCGATCACGATGTCGGCATCGCCGCATTGCACCGCCTGCGACGCCAGCATGACGGCCTTGAGTCCGGAGCCGCACACCTTGTTGATGGTCATCGCCGGGACCGAGACGGGTAGCCCGGACTTGATCGAGGCTTGCCGCGCCGGATTCTGGCCGCTGCCGGCGGCGAGCACCTGGCCGAGGATGACCTCGGAAATCTGCTCGGGCTTGAGGTTCGCGCGCGCGAGCAGCGCCCGGATCACCGTGGCGCCAAGTTCAGGAGCCGGGGTCTTGGCCAAGGCTCCGCCGAATTTTCCGATCGCGGTGCGCACAGCACCGACAATCACGATGTCTGTCATAAGGGGCTCCGTCGAGGGTCGCACTGCAGGCTTCCGGCGAGGCCGGCGCCCGGGGGGCGGGATTCAGCCCGATGTTAACGCATGCCGCTGCGGGCACACAATGCGTGGCGCGGTCGCTCGCATCAGGCGACCTGCTCGCGCACGTAGGCGCCCGGCGCGGCGGCAAGCCGCCGATGGCGCGCGTTGCCCTCGCGCGCCGGCGCCGGGCGGCGCCCGCCCGCGAAATGCGCGAGCCACTCGGTCCAGTGCGGCCACCACGACCCGGGATGCGACACGGCGCGCGCCAGCCAGTCGTCCGCAGCGTCGGTCAGCAACTCGTTGGTCCAGTAGTTGCGCCGGCTGCTCGCCGGGGGGTTGACGACGCCGGCGATGTGCCCCGACGAGCCGAGCACGAAAATCGGATCGCCGCCCAGCAGCTCGACCGTGCGGTAGGCCGACCGCCACGGCACGATGTGATCCTCGCGCGAGGCGTAGACGTAGGTCGGCAGCGCGATGCGCGACAGGTCGATCGCTTCGCCGCACATCGTCAGGGCAGCGGGCTCGCGCAGGCGGTTGTCGAGGTACATGTTGCGCAGATAGTAGGCGTACATGGGGCCGGCGAGGTTGGCCGAATCGCCGTTCCAGAAGAGCAGGTCGAAAGGCGCCGGGGTTCTGCCCTTGAGGTAGTTGCTCACGACGTAGTTCCACACCAGCTCATTGGGACGAAGGCTGGCAAACGCGTTGGCAAGCTCGCTGCCGTGCACACGCGCCCCGGCGAGCAGGGTCGGCTCGCGCGCGGCCAGATACTCGCGCGAGACGTAGACGCCGATCTCCCCCGGGTCCTCGAAGTCGAGCAGGGTGGTGAGCAGCGTTGCGCTCACGACCGAGTGCTCGTGCCGCGCCGAGAGCACCGCCAGCGAGCAGGCGAGCAGCGTCCCGCCGACGCAGAAGCCCAGCGCATTGACCGTCCTGCTGCCGGAGATCTCGCGCGCAAGCTCGATCGCCCGCAGCACACCCTGCTCGAGGTAGTCGTCCCACGTCAGGTGGCCGAGCTGCGGCGGTACGTTGCGCCAGGAGACGATGAACACCGTGTGTCCCGCGCCGACGACGTGCCGGACGAACGAATTCTCCGGTCGCAGGTCGAGGATGTAGAACTTGTTGATGCACGGGGGCACGATGAGCAGCGGGCGCTTGTAGACCTCGGCGGTCGTCGGTTTGTATTGGATGAGCTCGATGAGCTCGTTGCGGAATACGACGCTGCCGGCGGTGCAGGCGATGTTGCCGCCGACCGCGAATGCCGATTCATCGGTCATCGCGATGCGGCCGCGCTGCGCGTCGCCGATCAGGTTGCTCAGGCCCTGCGCGATGCTGGCCCCGCCGGACTCGAGGGCGAGCTTGAGCGCCTCGGGATTGGTCGCCAGGAAGTTCGACGGCGCGATGGCCTCCGCGTACTGCTGCGCGAGAAAGCGCAGGCGTTTCCTCGCGCCCGCATCTCCCTCCGCCAGCGCCGCCAGCTCGCGCACGTAGTCGGCGTAGAGCAGGTAGCTGTCCTTGAGCCAGGCGAAGTAGGGCTGCTCACGCCATTCCTTGGCGGCGAAGCGCCGATCCGCGGCACGCGCCGTGGCGCCGGCCTGCGGCGCGGGCGCGGCATAGCCTGTGAGCAGCTTTTGCCAGAGGGCCTCGAGGCGGTGGTTGTAACGTTCGGTGAGCTCGGCCGCGGCGGCCGGATCGATCCATGCCTCGGTCGGCGCCATCACGGCCAGTGCCGCGTTGCCCAGTTCGACGGGCATGGGGTTTGCCGGCGCGGGCGAGGCATCACCGCCCGACCACCACTGCATCCATTGCCGGCTCATCGCCTGCCACTGGCCGACGAGCTCGGCCCAGTTATTGCCGGCCGTTTGGGGGTCCATCGCCATGCGCTCTCGCGTCGCCGCGAGTGTAGCGACTCACCATGCCGCGCACAAACGCCAGCGGGACGCGCGCGCCGCGGCAGCCCCGCATGCCGTGCGCGGCCGTCGGCTCGAAAGCCGCGTGCATCAGCCCCTGGCGCTTCAATGCCCCGCGATCCAGATCAGAGTCGCCATGCGGCCCGATGCGGCGACGCCGTCGCGGCGGTAGGAATGGAAGGTGCACGCCTCGGTCGCCGTGCAGCGGTCGCCGCCATGAATCGACGTGACGCCGGCACGGCGCAAGCGCCGGCGCGCCAAGGCGTAGAGATCGGCGAGCCATTTGCCGGAGCGGTGAGGCGTGAAGCAGTCCTGCGCATCCGGATCGTCGATGCAGTGCGCGGCGAGCACGTCGGCGCCGACTTCGAATGCCTGCGGTCCGATCGCCGGCCCCAGCCAGGCGCAAACCTCCGCCGGCGAAGCGCCCATCGCTGCCAATGCCGCCTCGAGCACGCCGGCGGCAAGCCCGCGCCAGCCGGCATGCGCAGCGGCGACGACGCTGCCGTCGCGGTCGCACAGCAGCACCGGGAGGCAATCGGCGCACTGCACCGCGCACACGGTGCCAGCAAGCCGCGCCACGGCGCCATCGGCTACCGGCGCCTCGGCTCGCCCAAGCGCCCTCGCCGCGTCGGCGTCGCAGATCGCCGCGCCATGCACCTGGGCGAGCCACACGGGGTCGGCGGGGAGCCAGCGCCGCAGCTCGCTCTTCGCAGCCTCGAATTGCGGATGATGGCGCGCGAGATCGAAGGCTGCGCCGGCGCGCCCGCTGCGCGTCGTCGACAGGGCGCAGACCCGCGAGGGCACCGGCCAGTCGGGAACGATCCAGTCGAGTCCGGCCGCGGCCACCTGCGCCGCCAGGGCGCTGCGCGCAGCTCGGTAGCTCATGCGGCGCGCCGCAACGACGCAAGCAGCGCCGCGAAGTCTCCAGGCAACGGCGATTCCCACTGCATCCGTTCTCGCGTGAGGGGATGGGCGAGCGCAAGTCGCCACGCGTGCAGCGCCTGGCGGGGAAACGCGAGTCCGGTGCGGCGACCGTAGGTGCGATCGCCCACCAGAGGGTGCTGCAACGACGCCAGGTGCACGCGAATCTGGTGCGTGCGGCCAGTCTCGAGCCGGCACCACAGCAGCGTGCAAGCGGCGAAGCGCTCGCGCACCTCGTAATGGGTGACGGCGGGCTTGCCCGCCGCGACGACCGCCATCGAGGTACGCCTGACCGGGTGGCGGCCGAGCGGCGCATCGATGCGGCCGCCGTGGGCGATGATGCCGTGGACGAGCGCCAGGTATTCGCGTCGCACCGTGTGCGCCTGCAGCTGCCGGACCAGATCGGTTTGCGCCGCCGGGGTCTTCGCCACCGCGAGCAGGCCGCTGGTGTCCTTGTCGAGCCGGTGCACGATGCCTGCGCGCGCCACGCCGGCGAGCTGCGGCGCGTGATGCAGCAGGGCGTTGGCCAGTGTGCCGTCCCAGTTGCCGCTGCCGGGGTGAACGACCAGCCCTGGCGGCTTGTCGACGACGATCAGCGCATCGTCCTCGTAGACGATCGAGAGCGGCAACGGCTGCGCCACGAAGGCGTTCGCACGTGGGTCCGCCAAAGGCGAGACGACAATGCGCTCGCCGCCATAGAGCTTGCGTTTTGCCGCCCCTGCTTCGCCGCCGATGCTGACGCGGCCCGCGTCGATCCAGGTGCGGATGCGGCTGCGCGAGTGCTCGGGCATGAGTCGCGCAAGCGCCTGATCGAGGCGCAATCCGGCGAGTTCCGCGGCGACGGTGAATTCGCAGCGCGCCGAGGACGCGTCGGGCACTGCGGTATAATTCGCCCCTCGCGCCGGAGTTGCAACCATGTTGAGAATGTCGCTGTTGGGAACTCGAGCCATCGTCGCGATCGTGCTTGCGCTTGGCGTGACCGCGTGCGGCCTTCTTCCCGACGTCAAGGACGAAACCGCGAGCTGGTCGGCTGAGCGCCTCTACGACGAGGCGCACACCATGTTGACGACCGGCAATTATACGCGGGCAATCAAGCTCTACGACACCCTCGAAGGACGCTTTCCCTATGGAGTCTATGCGCAACAGGCGATTCTCGAGGGCGCGTACGCAAATTATCGGCAGGGCGAGACGGCGACCGCGATCGCCGCGTGCGACCGGTATATCCGCACCTATCCCAACAGTCCTAACGTCGACTATGCGTACTATCTCAAAGGCGTGGTGAACTTCCGCGAGGACCAGGGGATCTTCGGCTACATCATCGAGCAGGATCTTTCCGAGCGTGACCCGAAGATGGCGCGGGAATCGTTCAGCACGTTCAAGGATCTGGTCGCCCGCTTCCCCGACAGCAAGTACGCGCAGGACTCACGCGAGCGCATGCGCTACCTCACCGACGCGCTGTCGAGCTACGAAGTGCACGTCGCCGACTACTACTACCGGCGCGGCGCCTACCTGGCGGCGGTCAACCGCGCGCAGGCGTCGTTGCTCGGCTATCCGCAGACGCCGGCGAACGAGGACGCGCTCATCCTCATGGCCCTGGGCTACGACCGGCTCGGCCTGACGCAGTTGCGCGACGACGCGCAGCGCGTACTCAAGGAATCGTTCCCCAACGGCAAGTATTACTCCGGCGTCGCCAGGCCGTGGTGGAAGTTCTGGGTGCCGAAGGAAACCCTGCTCCCGTCGGAGGACACGCTGCTTCCCCCCGGTTCGGTCCCCAACTCGAAGCCGTGGTGGCAGTTCTGGTAAGCCCGGCGCCAGGCTAAAGCGGGGAATCCGGCGCGCGCGCCTTTAGCCGTCCGGTCGCGCGAGGAAAGCGATCACCTCGGAAAGCTCCCTGGTGCGGCGCATCGGCGGCAGGGCAGCCAGGATACGACGGCCGTAGGGCTTGTCGGCCAGGCGAGGGTCGCAAAGCATGAGCACGCCGCGATCGGTTTCGGAGCGGATCAGGCGACCGGCCCCCTGCTTGAGGCCCAGTGCGGCTTGCGGCAGCTGATAGTCGAGAAACGCATTGCCACCCTGGCGTGCAATGTGTTCGAGTCGCGCCGCGAACAGCGGATCGTCCGGCGGCGCGAAGGGCAGCTTGTCGATGATGACCACCGACAGCGCCTCGCCCTGCACATCGACGCCTTCCCAGAAGCTCTGGCTGCCGAGCAACACCGCATTGCCAAGCAGGCGGAAGCGCGACAGCAACTCGCTGCGCGAGCCCTCGCCTTGTACCAGCAGCGGGTAGTCGAGGCCCTCGCGCGCAAGGGCCGCGGCAATGCCGTCGCGGGCGCGCGCGAGCGCCCGCAGCGTCGTGAACAATAGAAAGGCGCGGCCGGCGCTCGCCTTGAGCACCGGCAGGGCGGCGGCGACGACGGCATCGGTGTGCTCGAAGCTGTTGGGCTCGGGCAGATCCCGCGGCAGGTAGAGCAAAGCCTGCTCGGCGTAATCGAAAGGGCTGTCCCAGCAGCCGGTGGCGGCGTGCGTGAGGCCGAGCTCGCGCTGAAAGTGGCTGAAGTCGCCGCCGACTGCGAGCGTCGCCGAGGTGAAGATCCACGCCCGGGCCGTATCGGCCACCTGTCGGGCGAAGATCTCGGCGATCGACAGCGGCGATGCATGAAGCTGCCAGCCGCGCCCGCTGACGTCGAACCAGCGGATCCACTCCGGATCCTCCCGGTCGCGCCAGCGCGCCAGAAGGTTCACGACTTCGCGCGTGCGGCTCGCGCAGAGCGAGAGCATCTCGCTGCGCTCCGACTGGTGGGCGAGCTCGGTGGCGAGCGTATCGAGCGCCGCCACCAGGGCATCGAGCGCCGCGACGAGGTCCGGCCGCCGCATCGCCTCGGCATGTGACCATTTGCCCGGCGCCTCGCCGGCGGCCAGCCGCACGCGGCGCAGCACCTGCAACAGTCCCTGTGCGGCGTCGGGCAGCGGCGCGTAATCGCGCGCGACTTTCAGGCTCTCGAGCTCGGCGTCGCGGGCGAGCTCGGCGAGCTGACCGGCAGAGAGCTCTTCGCCGAAGAACAGCGTCGCCGTATCGGGCAACTGGTGCGCCTCGTCGAGGATCACGGTGTTGCAGGCCGGCAGCAACTCGGCGAGCCCTTCGTCCTTGAGCACCACATCGGCGAAGAAAAGGTGGTGATTGATGACCACGATGTCGGCGCCGAGCGCCTCCTTCCGCGCCCGCATCACGAAACATTCTCCGTAATGCGGACATTCCCCGCCGAGGCAGTTGTCGCGGGTCGATGTCACCAGGGCCCAGATGGTGGCGGTGTCGGGTACCGTGGTCAGGTCGGCCTTGTCGCCGCTGTCCGATGTGCGCGCGAACGCCTCGATGCGCTGCAAATAGCCCCCGTCGGCGCGCGAGGCGAAGCTGTCGGCCTGGCGCGCCCGGCCGAGGTGGTAATGGCAGACGTAGTTGCCGCGTCCCTTGAGCAGCGCCACGGTCAGAGGAAGCTTGAGCGCATCGCGGACCAGCGGCAGGTCGCGCTGGAAGAGCTGGTCCTGGAGCGTCTTGGTGCCGGTGGATACGATGACCTTGCCGCCGGAAAGCAGCGCCGGGACGACGTACGCAAAGGTCTTGCCGGTCCCGGTGCCGGCCTCGGCGAGCAGGGGAGCGCGCTCGGCGATCGCGCGCGCGACCGCCTCGGCCATCTCCAGCTGCTGGGTCCGGAAGCGGTAGGCCGGAAGGGCGCGCGCGAGCGGACCACCGGCGGCGAATACGGCTGCTAAGTCAATGCCCAAATTGGCACTCACCGGGGCGCCCTCCCAGCGCGCCGCGGCGCAGGGCGTGGCCCCCGTCAAGAGCTCTTCGGCTTGCGCTTGGACGGCGCCGGCTTGGCGGCTGGCTTGACCGGTACGGCGGCCAGGGCGCGGATCGCCCCGATCTGCTGGGCGAAGCTTGCATAGGGGGCGGTGACGCGAAGCTTGTAGCTCGCGTCGGCCTCGCCCGGCGTGGGCAGCAGCTTCGCCAGGCTGTCGAGCCAGAAGTCATAGAGCCGGCGCAGGCTCTCGACGACGTCCTTGCTGCGAGCCTCCTCGCGTAGCGCGGCCTGGTAGGGGCGCACGATCGAAAGCTTGTGCTTGTCGATGCACGATTCGGTCTTGGCGCCGTTGACGCCTTCCTGCGCTCCCTGCATCCCGTACTCGATGATCTCGATGCTCTTGATCTCGCGGCACATGGTGTAAGTCTGCGGCACCGCCTCGAGGAAGCAGTCCAGCCCGCTGCCTTGCGCGGCGGTGGGGCAAATGTACGGATTGACCTTGTCCAGCGCTGCGGCGATATGCGGCGTCAGCGCCGCGCAGACAAGCACGAAGACGGTAGCCAAGCGAAGGCGCATGGAGGAATTCCCGATGCAATCGACGGACGCCAAGAGCGCGTCAATGCTACCGCGCGTGCCCTCGCCGCTCAAGCGCCGATGGCCATGCCGCGACGCTAGATGGTCACGCCGCCGGAAACCTCGATCACCGCGCCGTTGATGTAGCTCGCCTCGTCGGAGGCGAGCCAGGCATAGGTATTGGCGATCTCTTCGGGCCGGCCCAGGCGGCCCAGCGGCACCTTTTCCTCGATCGACCGCAATACCTTCTCCGGCATCGAATCGAGGATCGGCGTTTCGATGAATCCGGGGCAGATCGCGTTGGCGCGGATGCCCTTGCTGCCCAGTTCGCGCGCCCAGGTCTTGACCATGCCGATGACGCCGAACTTGGTCGCGGCGTAGTTGGTCTGCCCGAAATTGCCATACAGCCCGACGATCGACGAGGCGTTGAGGATACAGCCGGAATTCTGCCGCAGCATGATGTCGACCACCGCCTTCGTGCAGTTGTAGACGCCCTTGAGGTTGACGTCGATCACGCGCTCAAACTGGTCGTCGGTCATCTTGCTCAGGCGGGCGTCCTGGACGATGCCGGCGTTGTTGACCAGGGTATCGATGCGCTGCCAGGCGAACATCACGCTTTCGACCATGCGCGCGATGCCTTCCTTGTCGGTCACATCGACCTGGAAGCCGAGCGCCTCGCCGCCGAAGGCCCGGATCTGGGCGAGGGTCTCCGCCACCGAGGTCATATTGATGTCGCAAACCGCGACTTTCGCGCCTTCCCGGGCGAACTTGATCGAGGTTGCCCGGCCGATTCCCTGCCCCCCGCCGGTGATGATCGATACCTTGCCGTGCAGCCGCAGCGAACCGTTCCCGTTCAAGCCCATGCTGCCCCTTTCGACCCCCAACGTCAGGCCAGAGTCATCGCGCCCTGCTTGCTCGCGCGCCCTGTTGCGCCGCAGCGGACTCTACCGCGTTTGATTGCGACGCACAATATGGCAATACGATGAAAAACGTCGTTCGCAGCCAGAGTGTTGTATTTGAGATAAAGTGTTATAAATCATCAATATACACACAAGCATGCGCTTACATGCGGGACCTGCCTCCCGCACCATCGCGGGCCTGGGGCGCGGCGCTTTTGCGGCGCAGCCAGACGACAAAACAGGAGGTATGTGGGTGCTTACATTGCGGATTCTCAACCCGGTTGCCAGCGTTCGAGCACGAGCTGGAGGCTGGAGAGCCCCTGGTAATGGTTGACGTCCAGGCGATACGCGGCCCGAATCCGCTCCGGCAGCGGGCCGGGGTCGTTGAACAGCATGGCCGCGCAAGGCCGCCCGGCACCGAGCAGCGACAGGCGCAGGTGCTTTTCGGCCACGAGCCGTTGTTCCAGCACCGCAAACTCGCCGTCGAAAAGCGGTGGCGGAAAGCCCTGTCCCCAGACCCGGGTGGCGATCTCCTGGGCCAAGCCCAAGGTGAGCTCCGCCGCATCGAGTTCGCCGTCGGTTTCAAGCGTCTGGCGCAAGGCCGCGGGCGAGAGCCACTCGCGCGCCACGCGCTCGAATTCGGCGCTGAATCGCGGCAGCGCCGCTTCGGACAGAGTCAGTCCCGCGGCATGCGCGTGGCCGCCGAAGCGGGTGATCGTCTCCGGGGCGCGCTTGGCGACGAGGTCGAGCGCGTCGCGAAGGTGAAAGCCGGCGATGGCCCGGCCTGAACCGCGCAGCTCGCCCTCGCCGCCGCGTGCGAAAACGACCGTCGGACGGTGGAAGCGGTCCTTGAGCCGCGAGGCGACGATGCCCACGACGCCCTGATGCCACTCGGGGCGGTAGACGCACAGCGTGTAACGATCCGCGGCGACGGTCGCATCGAGTCCGTCGAGGGCTTGCTCGTGCATCGCCGCTTCGACCTCGCGCCGGGTGCGATTGAGCTCGTCGAGCGCGGCGGCGAGCGGCGCGGCGCGCGCCTCGTCCTCGGCGAGGAGACAGGCGATGCCGATCGACATGTCGGCCATTCGTCCGGCCGCGTTGAGCCGCGGGCCGGCGACGAAGCCCAGATCGTACGCGGTCGCGCGGGCGGGGTTGCGTCCGGCCGCGGCGAACAACGCGCCCACGCCGGGCTGCAGGCGTCCGCTGCGGATGCGCTGCAATCCCTGGCCGACCAGAATCCGGTTGAGGTGATCGAGTTGCACCACATCGGCGATCGTTCCGAGTGCGACCAGGTCGAGCAGCGCGGCGAGGTTGGGCTCGCCGTGCTCGGCGAAGCGGCCCTGCTGCCGCAGCTGCGCGCGCAAGGCGGTAAGAACGTAGAACATCACGCCGACGCCGGCGAGATGCTTGCTCGGAAAGCCGCAGCCGGGCTGGTTGGGATTGACGATCCACGGCGTGGCGGGCAGCTCGGCGCCGGGCAGATGGTGGTCGGTGATGAGCACGTCGATGCCGCGCGCGCGCGCCGCCGCGACCCCTTCGACACTGGCAATGCCGTTGTCGACGGTGATGATCAGCGAAGGCTCCCGTTCGGCCGCGAGCGCGACGATTTCCGGGGTGAGCCCGTAGCCGAATTCGAAGCGGTTGGGGACGAGGAAATCGACCTGGGCACCCATGGCGCGCAAACCCCGCACTCCGGTTGCACACGCCGTGGCGCCGTCGGCATCGTAGTCGGCCACGATGAGCAACGGCTCGTGCCGGTCGATCGCGCGCGCGAGCCGCGCGGCTGCGGCATCGATGCCCTTCAGGGTCGTCCATGGCGGGAGCCGCGCCAGCTCGAGGTCGAGCTCGGAGGCCGCGCGCACACCGCGGGCGGCATAGACGCGGGCGAGCACCGGGGCGACCCCGGCCGCCACCAGCGCCGCCGCCGCAGCGGCATCGGGTACAGGGCGGCGAACGATGTCCACCGTCAGGTCGCGGTCGCCTCGGCGACCAGGCGCGCGAGCAGCGGCGCGGCCCGCCGCGGGGCGATGCGCGAGCGCCAGCGCTGCGCGCGCGACGGCCGCGAAACGCGAAAGGCCAGCGCCAGCGCGCGGCCGGTGACAACGAGCTCGACCTCGCTCAAGCCTCCGGCATGCAGTGCGCGCTCGGCTGGAGCGATCCAGGCGCGGTCGACGGCCGCGAGCTGCGCCGCCGCGCTCCCGGCAATCGGGTTGAGCCAGAGCACGCCTGCCGCGGCCGCGGGCATGGCCGGGAAGGCGCTGGGCAGCGGCGCGCAGGCAAGACCGGCGCTGCGGCCAAGGTCGCAGACCAGGCCGCCCTCGGCAAAGATCCGGTTCGCCTTTTCGGGCGGCGGCACGAGGGTGCCGCCGCCCCAGAACCAGAGGCTGTCGACACTCGCCCGTCCGTTCGCCTCGCGCCGGCGGTTGACCGCGTGCTCGAACAGCAGCATCTGCAGCTCGTTCTGCCAGCGGCGCCAGCGGCCGGCATCGACGCCGGCCGCGAGATAGGGGAACAACGCGGCGCCCAGCGCTGCCTCGGGGGGCCGGGTGACGATTCGCGGCGCCGCGTCGGCACGCACAAACCAACGCGCCGGGGAGGGGGCGAGGAAGCGAAGTCCATCGGCAGCAAAATGCGCGTTGAGCATCGACAGCAGCGAGTCGGCGTCGGCGGCGTCGAGATCCGTGACCAGTCCGCCCAGACGAATGTCGCTCGCGCCAACGATGAATCGCGCCGGGTCGGCGCACAGCCAGTAGGCACTGCCCGTGGCGATGCCTGCCGCGCGTGCCAGCCAGGGAGCGACCGGCCAGTCCTGCTGTTTCGCGATGCCGCAAACGCGGCAGGCCGTGGCGGCCAGGCCGTCGGGCTCGGTTGACGGCGAGGCATCGGCCGCCACCAGGCGCGACAGCGCCGGGGCTTGTGTTGCGACGCCGGCGAGCGCGGAGGAAGGCCAGTCCAGCAGGCCGGGTACGACCAGAGTGCAACGCATCGGAGTGGCGCGGGCGAAAGCGCGCCGAGTGTAGCATGCGCGTGCGCGTCCCCGGCGCGGCGTTGTGGCAAACTCTCGCGCTTGCCGGTGCAGCGCGAGGCGGAGCCGGCCATGTTCGAACCGGGCGGCGACAATGTCTGACCTACCCTACGAGCTTTTCGTCGGCTTGCGTTACACGCGCGCGCGCCGCGGCTCGGGCCGCAACGGCTTCGTGTCATTCATCGCCGCGGTGTCGATGCTCGGCATCGCCCTGGGCGTCGCCGCGCTGATCGTCGTGCTGTCGGTGATGAACGGTTTTCAGGAGGAGTTGCGCACGCGCATCCTGGCGGTCGTCTCGCACATCGAAATTCGCGCGATCGGCGGCGCCATGGCCGACTGGCAGGCGATCGCGCGGGCGGCGCTGGCGAACCCGCGGGTGCGGGCTGCGGCCCCGTACGTGCTCGGGCAGGCGATGGTGTCGGCGGGCGAGGTCAATCGGGGTGCGCTCGTGCGCGGCGTCGATCCGGCGCTCGAGGCCAAGGTTGCCGACATCGGCGGCCATATGCGCGCGGGGTCGCTCGACGCCCTGCGCCCGGGCGCCTTCGGCGTGGTGCTTGGTGCCGAGCTTGCGCGCGCGCTCGGCGTGCGCGTCGGCGACAGCGTGGTGATCATCACGCCGCAGGGCACGGTCACCCCGGCAGGCACGCTGCCGCGGGTCAAGAGCTTCCACGTCGTCGGCGTGTTCGAAATCGGCATGTTCGAGTTCGACAGCGGGCTCGCGCTCATCAACCTGTCCGATGCGCAGAAGCTCTACCGCCTCGGCGACACCGTGAGCGGCGTCCGGCTCAAGCTCGACGACCTGTTCGCCGCGCCGATGGTCGCGCGGGAGCTCCTGCCGGCGCTGCCGTTCGACGCTGAAGTGCGCGACTGGACGCAAAGTCACGCCAACTTCTTTCGCGCGGTGGCGATCGAGAAGCGCATGATGTTCCTCATCCTCACGCTGATCGTCGCCGTGGCGGCGTTCAACATCGTCTCGGCGCAGGTGATGGTCGTGACCGACAAGCAGGCCGACATCGCGATCCTGCGCACCCAGGGCGCGGCGCCGGCGAGCATTCTGGCCATCTTCGTGATCCAGGGCGCGCTGGTCGGGGCGATCGGTACGCTGCTCGGCGTCGTCGGGGGGCTCGCGCTGGCCTTCAACGTCGACACGGTGGTGCCGTTCATCGAGCGCGTATTCGGCGTGCAGTTCCTCGACAAGACCGTGTATTACATCAGTGAGCTGCCATCGCAGGTGCAGCGCGGCGACGTGGTCACGGTCGCGTCGATCGCGCTCGTGCTGACCCTGCTGGCGACGCTTTACCCGAGCTGGCGCGCGGCGCGGATCAATCCCGCGGAGGCCCTGCGCTATGAATAGCCCGGTGCCGGTGCTCGAATGCCGCGATTTGCGCAAGACCTATCGCGGCGGCCCGCTCGAAGTGCCGGTGCTGCTCGGTATCGGCCTGTCGGTCATGGCCGGCGAGCGGCTGGCCATCGTCGGCGTGTCGGGGTCGGGCAAGAGCACGCTGTTGCACCTGCTCGGCGGGTTGGACGCGCCCACCGCGGGCGACGTGCTCGTGCAGGGCAAGCCGTTCGCGGGCCTGGGCGAAGCCGATCGCGGACGGGTGCGCAATCGCGCCCTGGGCTTCATTTACCAGTTCCACCACCTGCTGCCGGAATTCTCCGCGCTCGACAACGTCGCGATGCCGCTGTTCATTCGCCGCGAGGGCCGCGCCCAGGCGCGCGCCGCGGCGGCGGCGATTCTGGATCGCGTTGGGCTCTCCGCGCGCGTCGAGCATCGTCCCGGCGAACTGTCGGGAGGCGAGCGGCAGCGGGTGGCGCTGGCGCGCGCGCTGGTGACCGCCCCCGCCGTGGTGCTCGCCGACGAGCCGACCGGAAATCTGGATCGCCACACCGCGGAGCAGGTATTCGAGCTGATGCTAGAGCTCAATCGCAGCGCGGGGACGAGCCTGGTCATCGTCACCCACGATGCCGCACTGGCCGCGCGCACCGATCGGACGCTGCACCTCGTCGATGGCCTGCTGCGCGCCTAGACCGGCAGCGGCGGCTCGTCCATGGCCGCGATCTGCTCGCGCAGCTCCAGGATTCGATCCTGCCAATAGCGCTGGCTGTTGAACCAGGGGAATGCCGCGGGAAATGCCGGGTCATCCCAGCGCCTGGCGATCCAGGCCGCATAGTGAATGAGCCGCAGCGTGCGCAGGGCCTCGATCAGATGCAGCTCGCGCCGGTCGAAGGCCCGGAAATCCTCGTAGCCCGCCAGCAGATCGCCGAGCGCTTGCGCCATCTCGGCGCGCTTGCCGGACAGCAGCATCCACAGGTCCTGCACCGCCGGCCCCATGCGGCTGTCGTCGAAATCGACGAAATGCGGCCCGGCGAGCGGGCCGTCGGGCAGCCACAGGACGTTGCCGGCGTGGCAGTCGCCGTGCAGGCGCAGGCGGGTCACCTCGCCCGCGCGCGCGAAGCAGTGCTGCACGCCGGCGAGCGCCATGGCGGCGACGCTGCGATACGCGTCGGCCAGGTCGGGCGGGATGAAGCCGTGCGCGAGCAGCCAGTCGCGCGGCTCCTCGCCGAAGCCCGCCACGTCGAGCGCGGGCCGGTGCGCGAACGGCTGGCGCGTGCCCACGGCATGTATGCGGCCGATGAATCGTCCCAGCCGCTCGCGCGTTTCCTTCTGCTCGAGCTCCGTCGCGCGGCCGCCGCAGTTCGCGTAGACGGCGAAACGGAAAGCGGCGAAGCGCACCAGCGTGCCGGCGCTGGCGAACGCCAGCGGCTCGACCGCCGGAATCTCTTCGCGGGCGAGTTCGTGCACGAAGCGGTGTTCCTCGAGTATCTGCGCGTCGGTCCAGCGCGCGGGACGGTAGAACTTGGCCACGCAGGTCGGCCCGTCGGCGATCGCCACCTGGTAGACGCGGTTTTCGTAGCTGTTGAGCGCAAGCATGCGGCCGTCGCCTTTGAGGCCGACGCTGTCGAGGGCGTCGAGCACGACGTCCGGCGTCAGGCCGGCAAACGGTGCGGCCAAGGCGGGAGAGTTCAATACTCGACCGGGATCGGGTCGAGGCTGCGCCAGAGATACCAGGTCGCCACCGAGCGCCATGGCCGCCACGGCTCGGCGAGCGCAATCATCGCCGCGCGGTTGAGGGGCGTGCCGCCGTTGTAGTGGTCGGCCAGAGCGCGCTGCAGGCCGAGGTCGTCGACCGGAAGCACGTCGGGACGCAGCTCGTGAAACATGAGGAACATCTCCGCAGTCCAGCGGCCGATGCCCTTGACGTCGATCAGCAGGGCGACGAGCGCCTCGTCGTCGAGCCGCTTCCAGCGTCGCGGATCGAGTCGACCGGAGGCGAAGTGATCGGCAAGATCGGTCAGGTATTCCGCCTTGCGGGCCGACAGGCCGCAGGCGCGCAGCGCCGCCACGTCGTGCAGGCAGACGCGCTGGGGCGCCAGGCGCGGGAAACCGCGGCGCGGAGGCTCGCCGACGAGCGCGACAAAGCGCTGCCAGATGGCATCGGCGGCCTTGACCGAAATCTGCTGCCCGACGATGGCCCGCGAGAGCGTGGTGAACGCATCGGTGCGGCGCTTGAGATGGACGCCGGGATGGCGGCGAACGAGCCGGCGCAGGACGCGATCGGCCCGCGCGAGCGCGCGCGCCGCTTCGTCCCAGTAGCGCGGCTTCATCGCGGCGTGCCGCGCCTGCGCGAGCGGTCGGGGAACGGAGTCGCGGGCATGGTCGTCGGGGCGTTTCGGAGAGGCTGGGAATGGTACATTACCGGCGGTTGTTTAAACCGGGCGGGATGATCGGCATGTCTTGGCGCAAACGCGCGGCCCTGATCGGGCTGCTGTGCTCTGCACTCCTGGCCCCGCCCACCCTCGAAGCCGCCGCCGATCCGCACAAGGTCATTCACTGGTATTTCCCCACCGGGGAAACCGGCTTCGACCCGTGCCGGGTCAGCGACCTCTATTCGGCGACCGTCGACGAGGCGATATTCGAGCGCCTGCTGACCTATGACTATCTGGCGCGGCCTGCCAAGCTCGTGCCGATGGTAGCCGAATCCATGCCCGAGGTAACCGACAACGGCAAGACCTACACGTTCCGCTTGCGCAAGGGGATCTACTTCGCGCCCGACCCGGCATTCAAGGGCGTGCCGCGGGAATTGACGGCGCAGGATTTCATCTACAGCTACATGCGTTTCCTCGATCCGGCCAACCACTCCGCCTACGCCTTTCTGCTGCAGGGAACGCTCGTGGGCCTGGACGCGCTCGCCGACGAGGCCAAGCGGACCGGCCACTTCAACTACGACGCGAAGATCCCGGGGCTGGAGGCGCTCGACCGCTACACCATCCGCTTTCGCCTCAACAAGATCGACTACAACTTCCCTTACATCGTCGCCCATACCTCGCTCGGTGCGGTGGCGAGGGAAGTCATCGAAGCCTACGGGCAGGACACGATGGCGCACCCGGTGGGGACCGGGCCTTACCTGCTGAAAAGCTGGACGCCGCGCTCGAAAATCGTCCTCGAGGCCAATCCCGGATACCGCGGCTTCGTCTGGGATTTCCAGCCCGGCGACGACCCGTATGATCGGGAACTGGTGCGGGAGATGAAGGGCAAGCGCATGCCGCAGGTCGGCAGGGTGGAGATCGTCATCATCGAGGAGCCGCAATCGATATGGCTGTCGTTCGAGCAGAAGGCGCTCGACTACATAAACCTGCCCTCCACCTTCGCACCCGATGCGCTCGACGGCGCAAAGGTCAAGCCGGCGCTGGCCGCGGAGGGCGTGCGGCTCTACCGCACCAACGACCTCTCCATGACCTATACCGCATTCAATGTGAGGGACCCGGTCATCGGCGGCTTCGCCAAGGAAAAGATCGCGCTGCGGCGGGCGATGGCGATGGCCTACGACGTCGACCAGGAAATTGAAGTGATCCGCAAGGGCCAGGCGGTGCAACTGCAGATGCCCGTTCCGGCCGGCGTGGTCGGCTACGATCCGCACTACCGCAGCCTGATCCGCTACGACCCGGAACTGGCCAACAAGCTGCTCGACTATTTCGGCTACAAGCGCGGCAGCGACGGCTGGCGCACGCTTCCGGACGGCAAGCCGCTGACGGTTCGGCTCGCGAGCGAGCCGGATAGTGCTACCCGCGAACTCGACGAGCTCTGGCAGCGATCGCTCGAGCGCATCGGCGTGCGCATGCTGGAGGTCGTGGCTCCCTTTTCCGACAACCGCCAGGCGGCCAAGGCGTGCAAGCTGCAGATGTGGGGGCAGGGCTGGATCGCGGATTACCCCGACGCGGACAATTTCGTGCAGAACTTCTACGGCCCGAACATCGGCCAGAGCAACAACGGCTGCTACGATTCGAAGGCCTTCGACAGGCTCTACGAGCAGTCGAAGACGCTGCCCGATTCGCCCGAGCGCAACCGCCTTTTCCTGCTGATGTCGCGCCAGATGGAGGTCGATGGCGCGCAAAGTCTGGGCGTGTCGACCCTGCGCAACGAACTCATTCGCCCCTGGATCAAGGGCTACAAGAAGCATCCGATCCTGCAGGCGGATTTCCAGTATCTCGATATCGATCCGGTCGCGCATTGAGCCGCGGGCTTGGGCGGCTTCGGTGCGGCGCCGCGCGCGCGAGCGCTTCGGCGGCAGGCCGTCGGGCAGCGGCGTCGGGAAGGGCTGAAGGTGCTACATTACCGGCCGTTCGGCGAGGAAGCGTTTGATACCGCGTAAGCTCGGGCAGCGGCCGGTCGGGTCACGCGCGCAGACGAGACGGCTGTTGCCGGTCCACCGAAGTTCCGTTCGATGTTGAATTCCATTATGCCGCTGACTTGGCGCCAGCCAACGGCGGCGCAGACGAATCCGATGATCGCAACCATCGCCCGATGCCCGTGGCAAATGTTTCATGAGCAAGGGTTCGTCCCCCGCCATGGCCGGTGCTCCGCATCGAGCGTCGGGTCGAACCGAATAGGCGCCATTGGCCGGCGGCTCGTGCGGGGAACCTTCGTCATGGCGACCGACTCGCGGGCGCAAAGGCGGCGTGGCCCGTGACGGCAACCGGCGTGACGACCGATTCCGAAAGCGCTTTCGAGCGCGCATTCGAGTTGCACCGCGACGGCAAGCTCACGCAGGCCCTTGCGGCCTACGAGGCGCTGCTCGAGCGCTGGCCCGGACATGCCCAGGCGCTGCATTTTTCCGGCGTGCTGCTCTATCAGGCGGGTCGCCTGGACGCGGCCGTGGCCAAGATCGAGAGCTCGCTCAAGAGCGTGCCGGACTCGGCCGATGCCTGGTGCAACCTGGCGCTCGTCTACCAGGCGCAGGGGCGCCCGCAGCAAGCGGTCGCAGCGCTGACCGAGGCGCTGCGCCACGAATCCGGCCTGCCGCAAATCTGGAATAACCTCGCCGGCGTTCTGCTGGCATCGGGTCGCGCCCAAGAAGCTGAAACGGCGGTCCGGCGCGCGCTGCAGATCGATGCCGCCAATCCCGCCAGCCAGTTCAACCTCGCGCTGTGTTTCGAGGCGCAGGGCCGACTCGAGGAAGCGTTGGGCCAGACCGAGGCCGCGTTGCGCGCATCGCCGGAGGCGATCGCCGCCGCCGGGCTCAAGGCACAGATCGAGCAGTCCCTGGGCCGACTCGACGCGGCGCGGGCAACGCTGACGACGGCGCTCGCGCGTAACGGCGAGCGACCCGCTGCGGCGGCGCTCTACTTTCAACGCGCCAACGTCGAGCAGCAGCAGGGAAAGCTCATCGAGGCGTCAAGCTCGCTGGAACGGGTCCTGGAGCTCGATTCGGATCTGCCGGTGGCGCTGTCCGAATTGCTCTTCCTGCGCAAGCAGTTCGCCGATTGGCACGATCTGGGCGTCCTCAGGGCGCGATTTCGAGCCGGCGTGGCGGCAAAGCGGGGGCAGCTGTCGCCGTTTTGTCTGCTCAGTGATCCGTCGACGCGTGCCGAACAGCGGCTTTGTGCCGAGAGTTGGAGTTCGGCATACCCCAAGCTGCCGCAACCGCAGCGCAAACCATCCGGCGGCATCCTGCGCATAGGCTATCTGTCCGCGGATTTTCGCCAGCACGCTACCGGCGTGCTGGCAGCCGGCTTGTTCGAAAACCATGACCGCCGGCGCTTCACCGTATTCGGCTATTCGACCGGAGCGGACGACGGGAGCGCGCTGAGGGCGCGGCTGGTGGCCGGCTTCGACCGTTTTGTCGACGCCCGCGACTGGACGGCGCGGCGGCTCGCCACGCAGATCGCTGCGGACGGCGTCGACCTTCTGATCGATCTCAAGGGCCATACCAACGCCGCGCCCACGCATGCCGTTGCGCTAAGGCCGGCGCCCATCCAGGTCAACTACCTGGGCTACCCCGGCACCATGGGGGCGCCATTCGTCGACTACCTCATCGGCGACCCGGTGGTCACGCCGTTTGCGCATGCCGCCGACTACTCGGAGACGCTGGTGCAGTTGCCGGTGTGCTACCAGATCAACGACGCCAAGCGATCGTTGCTGCAGCCACCGCCGAAGAGCGAGCTCGGATTGCCGGAAAATGCCTTCGTTTTCTGTGCCTTCGCCCAGGCCTACAAGCTCAATCCCGAAACATTCGACGCCTGGGCGCAAATCCTCGCGGCGGTGCCGCGTAGCGTGCTGTGGTTGCTCGACGGCGGCGAACCGGGCCTCAGCCGACTGGTCGAAGCCAATCTGCTGCGCGAAGCCGCCGCACGCGAGGTCGATGCTTCGCGCCTGGTGTTTGCATCGCGTCGACCTCATGCGGAGTATGTCGGTCTGTACCGGCACGCCGATCTTTTTCTCGACACGTGGCCATACAACGCGCATACGACGGCGAGCGACGCGCTGTGGGCGGGCTGCCCCGTGCTGACCTGGCTCGGTGACACGTTCGCGGGCCGGGTCGCGGCAAGCCTGCTGACCGCGGTTGGATTGCCCGAGTTGATCGCGCCCGATCGGCGGGGATATATCGCGCGGGCGATCGAGTTGGCAAACGATGCGGGCACGCTCGCCCGCTACCGGCAACACCTCGCCGGCGCGGGTCGCCACAGCGCGCTGTTCGACACGGTGGCGACCACGCGAGCCCTGGAGGCTGCCTACGCCCGCATGGCGGAACAGGCGCGCGCTGGCGCACGCGCAGCGTTTCGCGTGGATTCGGGCAGCGGCTGACATGGCGCCCGTCAAGCGCCCCGCGGGCATGTTCCGGGCCATCACCCTGGCCGGTGCGCGCAGGGCAGCCCGCTGCACCGCGCTGGCGCTGGGTTGCTCGATCCTGCTTGTGGCGCCCGCGGCGAGCGGGGCGGCCGATCCCAACAAGGTGCTGCGCGTGGGCTTCGAAATCGAAGAAACCGGGTTCGATCCGGTCAAGGTCAGCGACAACTATTCCAGCCAGGTGATCCTCGAGGTGATGGAGGCTCTGCTGACGTACGACTATCTCGCCCGTCCGGCGAAGCTGGTAGCACTGACCGCCGAGTCGCTGCCGGAGATCAGCGACGAAGGCAAGACGTTCCTGTTCCACATCCGCCGCGGCATCTACTTCCACCCCGACCCCGCCTTCAAGGGCGTGAAACGCGAGCTCATCGCCGCCGACTACGCCTATTCGCTCAAGCGTTTCGCCGATCCGCACAACCACTCGCCCTGGCGCTCCCTGGTCGCAGGCATCGTCGGGCTGAACGAGGTGGCGAAAAAAGCCGAGCAGGGCGCGCCGTTCGACTACGATGCGGCGGTACCGGGGCTCGAAGTCGTGGATCGATATACGCTGCGCATTCGCCTGACCGCGGCGGATTTCAACTTCAGCTACATCCTGGCAATGCCGGCCATGTCGGCGGTGGCCCGTGAGGTGATCGAGGCCTATCCCGAGGATACCAACGCGCACCCGATCGGCACCGGCCCGTACATCCTCAGAAGCTGGCTGCGCAAGTCCAAGATCGTGCTGGAGGCCAACCCCGACTACCGCGAGGTCATCTGGGACTTCAAGGGCTCGGACGATCCGCGCGACCAGGCTGCGGTCGCGGCCATGCGGGGCAAGCGCATTCCGCAGATCGGCCGGGTGGAGATCAGCATCATCCCCGAAGAGCAATCGCGGTGGCTCGCCTTCGATCATGCCGAGATCGACTATATCGACCGCTTTGGCGCCTTCGCCCCCATTGCGATCCCGGATAACCGCCTCGCCACGGCCCTGGCGGCGCGCGGAATCACGCTCGATCGCAGCGTCGAGGCGGAGATCACCTACTATGCCCTCGGCTTCCAGGATGCGGTCGTCGGCGGCGCCAGCGTCGAGAAGATCGCGCTGCGCCGGGCGATCCTGCTGTCCTACGATATCGACCAGGAGATCCGCGTCATTCGCAACGGCCAGGCGATGGCGCTGCAAAGCCCGATTCCGCCCGGCGTCGTCGGCCACGATCCGGCGTATCGCAGCATCATCCGCTACGACCCGGCGCTGGCCAACGCCCTGCTCGATTATTACCACTACCGCAGGGGACCGGACGGCTACCGCAACAACCCCGACGGCACGAAGCTGACCATCGTCCTGACCTCGGAACCGCAGGCGATCAGTCGCGAGTACGACGAGCTGTGGAAGAAAAGCCTCGACGCGATCGGCCTGCGCTTCGCGACGCGCAAGAACGCCTTTTCCGACAACATCAAGGCGGCGCGGGCATGTCAGCTCGCCATGTGGGGGTCCGCCTGGGGTGCCGACTACCCCGACGGACAAGACTTCATGCAACTGCTCTACGGCCCGAATACCCACGAGAGCAACAACTCGTGCTACCAGTCCGCAGCCTTCGACAAGCTCTACCTTGCCACCGCGCGCATGCCTGACTCGCCGCAGCGAACCCGGTTGTTCGACATGATGAGCCGGCAGATGGAGGTCGACGGCGTGTGGCGCATGGGTGTGGCGCGCTATCGCAACGTACTGGTGCAACCGTGGCTGCTGGGCTATCGCTATCACCCAATCATGCCGGCGGTGTATCAGTACCTCGATATCGATCTCGCCGCGCGCCGGCCCTGAGCCCGACGCTCCGGCAATTCGGGCGCTCGTGTAACATCGCGGCTTTTCGACGCAGGTCGCTTGCGGTGGCCGATACACCGACATGGATCGCCTCCGCTGCGCTGGCCGCGGCGCTTGCCGCCGCGCCGGCCGGTGCCGCGGACCCCGCCAAGGTGCTGCATCTGGAGTTCTACGTCGCCGAGACCGGCTTCGACCCGGTGAAGGTCCAGGACTATTATTCGCAGGCCGTCAACGAAGCGATCTTCGATACGCTGCTGACCTTCGACTACCTGGCGCGACCGGCGAAGCTGGTGCCGCGCGCGGCCGAGGCCCTGCCGGCGGTGAGCGACCGGGCGCGAACCTACGTATTCCGACTGCAGAAGGGCATCTACTTCGACGCCGACCCTGCGTTCAAGGGGAAGCGGCGCGAGCTGACGGCCGCGGACTACGTCTACACCATCGAGCGCTTCAAGGATCCGCTCATCCACGCGCCCTACGAGAGCTTCGTCGATGGCATCGTCGGGCTCGACGCGCTGAAGAAGGACGCGGAGAAGACCGGCAAGTTTGACTACGATCGCAAGGTCGAGGGCCTGCAGGCGCTGGACCGCTACACGCTGCAGGTCAAGCTCAAGGCCACCGACTACAGCTTTCCCTACCTCATGGCGCTGCCCAATTTCGGCGCCGTTGCGCGCGAGGTGATCGAGGCATACTCCGTCGATACCAATGCCCACCCGGTCGGGACCGGTCCGTACCGGCTGCAGGAGTGGAGGCGCTCGAACCGGATCGTGCTCGAGGCCAACCCCGGCTTTCGCGGCTTCACCTGGAACTTCCAAGCCGGCTCCGACCACCGTGATCAGCAGATCGTCGCGGCGATGCAGGGCAAGCGCATGCCGCAGATCGGAAGGGTCGAGATCTCGGTTATCGAGGAGCAGCAGGCGGCCTGGCTGGCGTTCCAGAACGGCGAGCTCGACGTACTCGACCTGCGCGAGCAATTTGCTCCGATCGCGATCCCCGGCGACCGGGTCAACGCCACGCTCGCCGCGAGGGGCGTCTGGCTCGACCGGAGTAGCGACCCGGACATCAACTACACGTACTTCAACATGACCGATCCGGACTTCGGCGGCTTCGACGTGGCCAAGATCGCGCTGCGCCGGGCCATCCTGATGGCGTTCGACAACGCCGAGTACATTCGCGTCATCCGCAAGAACCAGGCGATCGAGGCGCAATACCCGATCCCTCCCGGCGTGGCTGGATACGACCCGAGCTACCGCACGAGCCTCCCGTACGACGTCGAGCTCGCCAACAAGCTGCTGGATTTTTTCGGCTACCGTCGCGGCGCGGACGGCTATCGTAGCTGGCCGGACGGGCGGCCGCTCGTCTGGCACTACTCGTCGACGCCCTCGTCGCGCGACCGCGAGCTCGACGAGCTGTGGGCGAAATCGGTGCAGCGCATCGGCGTGCGCATCCAGATCGACAAGAACAAATTCCCCGAGGAGCTCAAGCGCGAGCGCGCCTGCCAGCTGCTGTCGCGAACCGCGTCCTGGATCGCGGACTACCCCGACGGCGACGACTTCATGCAGCTCCTCTACGGGCCGAACAGCCACCAGAACAACAACGCCTGCTTCCAGCTGCCGGCTTGGGACCGGATCTACGAAAAAACGCGGGCGATGCCACCGTCGGCCGAGCGCGACCGGCTCTATCGCCAGCTCTGGCGCATGGCCGAGGTCAACGGCGTGTGGAAACTGCATGACACGCGCTATCGCAATATGCTCGTCCAGCCGCAGGTCATCGGCTACAAGAAGCATCCGATCCTGGCCGCCGAATTCGTGTATTACGATCTCGACAACGGGCGGCGGCGACCGTGAGCGCTGCCGCCGGCGCGAGCCCTTTGCGCTTGCAGCGCGCGGGCATGGGGTAGCATATGGCGCTTGATGCCGTCGCCGGGGCGCGGCGGACTTAGCGCCGGGAAACCGTCAGGCAGGAGCATCCGATGACCGCGTACATCACCCGACGCCTGTGGCAGATGATCCCGACCCTGCTCGGCGTCATCTTGCTCGTCTTCCTGCTGTTCAACTGGGTCGGCGGCGATCCCGCCTATGTTCTCGCCGGCAAGATCTCCAGCGCCGAGCAGATTGCCAACATCAGGAGGCAGCTGGGCATCGATCAGCCCTACTACGTGCAGTTGTGGATCTTCATCCGCCAGGTCGTGACCGCCAACTTCGGTGCCAGCTGGAGCACCAACGAGGCGGTATCGCACATTCTGGCCACGCGGCTCGGCCCGTCGCTCACCCTGCTCGTTCCGTGGCTGATCCTGTCGACCCTGGTCTCGATCGGGCTCGCGCTCGCCGTCGCCTACGTACGCGGCTCGCTTACCGATCGCGCCGTCATGATCTCGTGCACGGTCGGCCTGTCGATCTCGATCCTGGTCTACATCATCGTCTTCCAGTATGTGTTTGCCTACAAGCTGGGCTGGTTTCCGGTGCAGGGTTGGGGCGACAGCTTCTGGGAGAACCTCGTGGTGTATGCGTCGCTGCCGATCCTGATCCTGCTGGTGGTGAGCATCGCTCCGGACCTGCGCCTGTACCGCACCTTCGTGCTCGACGAGATCAACCAGGACTACGTGCGCACGGCGCGCGCCAAGGGCCTGTCCGAGAACCGCATCATGTGGGTGCACGTCCTGCGCAACGCCTCGATCCCGATCATCACCCAGGTGATGTCGACCCTGCCCGGGCTGCTGATCGGGGCGTTCCTGGTGGAGCGCTTCTTTTCGATTCCGGGCATCGGCCGGGAAGTGATTCTCGCCGTCGAGCGCAGCGATTTTCCGGTCATCAAGGCGATAACGGTGTACGTCGCGGTGGCGACCATGATCTTCAACCTGCTGGCCGACCTGATGTACAAAGCCGTCGACCCGCGCGTGCAGCTCAAGTAGGAGCCGGTGATGCCCTACGACGTGCCGCATGCGGTCTCGCCCGGGCTGTGGACGCTCGCCTGGAAGCGGCTGCGTGCCGACCGGGTGGCGATGGTTTCGCTGGCCATCGTCGCCGCCTTCCTGGTGATGGTGGTGCTGTCGGCGACGGGCCTCATCGCCAGCGATTGGGCCAAGGAGGTTGGCGTCAACTACGCGCCGCCGTCGTTCCTCGGCGCGGCCGAGCCTGCCGCCGGTGCCGCCAACGCGCCGGCGACGGCAACGACCACGACCTCCGAAGAGCCGACCCCCTTGCCGGTCGAGGACCCGCTGGCCGATGCCCTCAAGGCCATCCGCGACGCGGGCACGGCGGCGCCGAAGGCGGGCGGCGGCGACACCGCCTCGGAGAGCCGGAGCGTCGACCCGCTGGCCGACGTCATGGCCGAGATCAAGAGCAAGGAGGTCAAGCCGGCCACCGCCGAGGTGCGCGCGCCCACGCTGCCGCTGGGTGGAGACAAGTGGGGCCGCGATGTGCTCAAGAAGACCATCAAGGGCTCGCAGACCTCGATCCTCGTCGGCCTCGCCTCCGCCTTCGTCGCCACCTTCCTGGGAACCGTGTTCGGTGCGGTGGCCGGATACTACGGGCGCTGGCTCGACGATTTCTTCAACTGGTTCTACAGCGTGTTCACCGCGATCCCGTACCTGCTGCTCATCCTCGCCGTCGCCGCGGTGTTGCAGCAGAAGGGCACCCTCACGATCATCCTCATCCTGGGCCTGACCGGCTGGACCGGGACGTTCCGCCTGATCCGTGGCGAGTACCTCAAGCATAAGGGGCGCGAATACGTGCAGGCAGCCGACGCGATCGGCGCCTCCAATGCGCGCCGCATGTTCGTGCACATCTTTCCGAACATCAGTCACGTGGTGCTGGTGCAGCTGTCGATCTACACCGTCGCCTTCATCAAATCCGAAGTGATCCTGTCGTTTCTGGGCTTCGGCGTGCCGGTCGACGTCGTCTCCTGGGGCTCGATGCTCAACGAGGCGCAGAACGAGCTCATCCTCGGCAAATGGTGGCAGCTCGCCTCCGCCGGGACCTCGATGGCGGTGCTGGTCACCGCCTTCAGCCTGTTCACCGACGCGTTGCGCGACGCGCTCGACCCGAAACTGAAATGACCCGCAGCCCCCGTCACGGGTAGCGCGGTCCCCCGTCCGCCATGGAACCCCTACTTTCCGTCCGCAACCTGCGGGTGACATTCCGCCTCGACAAGCACACGTCGTTCGAGGCGGTCAAAGGAATCAGCTTCGACATTCCGAGGAATGCCACCGTTGCGCTGGTGGGCGAGTCGGGAAGCGGCAAATCAGTGACCTCGCTGTCGATCCTCGGCCTGCTGCCGAAGGAGAACTCGCAGCTTCTGCCGGGCAGCGAAATCCTCTACGCCGGTCGCAACCTGGTCGAACTCGATGCGACCGAGCTGCGCAAGCTTCGCGGCGCCGATGTGTCGATGATCTTCCAGGAACCGATGACCTCGCTCAACCCGGTGTTCACGGTCGGGTTCCAGCTCGGCGAAGTCCTGCGGCTGCACAAGGGCCTGTCGCCGCGCCAGGCAAGGGAACGCGCCATCGCCCTGCTCGACGAGGTCGGCATCCCCGATCCGGCGTACAAGGTCAACGCCTTTGCCTCGCAGCTGTCGGGCGGACAGCAGCAACGGGTGATGATCGCCATGGCGATCGCCTGCGAGCCGAAGCTGCTGATCGCGGACGAACCGACGACGGCGCTCGATGTGACCATCCAGAAGCAGATCCTCGACCTGATCGCCGCGCTGCAGAAGAAGCACCAGATGTCGGTGCTGTTCATCACCCACGATCTGGCCGTAGTCGGCGAGATCGCCGACTACGTGGTGGTCATGCGCAACGGGGAGATCCGCGAGCAGGGACCGGCGAAGTCCGTGTTCCAGGACCCGCAGGACGCCTACACCAAGGCGTTGCTGCAATGCCGGCCGCGGCTGGATCGCCGTCCGGTCAGGCTGCCGGTGATCGAGGATTTCATGGACGGCGGCGAACCGGCCATGAATCTCAACGAACGCCGGCGGGGCATCCAGGCGTCCGATCCGATCATCCTCGACGTGCGCGGCCTGGGCAAGGATTTCTACAGCCGCGAAGGGGTGTTCGGAAAGCGCCGGTTCCAGGCGGTCAAGGACGTCTCGTTCAGGCTGCCCAAGGGCAAGACACTCGGGCTCGTGGGCGAGTCGGGTTCGGGCAAGACCACGGTCGGTCTTACGCTCATGCGCCTGCACGAGGCATCTTCCGGCGAGGCGCTGTTCGAGGGCCGCGACATCCTGTCGATGTCGGCGCGCGAGTTCATGGCCTACAAACGGCGCATCCAGATCATCTTCCAGAATCCGTATGCGTCGCTCAACCCGCGCTTCATCATCGGCCAGATCCTGACCGAGCCGATGCTGATCCACGGCATCGGCGGCTCGGCGCAGGAGCGCACCGGCCTCGCCTTCGAGATGCTGCACAAGGTCGGCTTGCCGGAGGCCTCCTTCTACCGGTATCCGCACGAATTCTCCGGCGGCCAGCGGCAGCGAATCGCCATCGCCCGCTGCCTGACGCTCAAGCCGGATATCCTGATTTGCGACGAGTCGGTGTCGGCACTCGACGTCTCGGTACAGGCGCAGGTTCTCAACCTGCTGCAGGACCTCCAGGACGAATTCCACCTATCCTATATCTTCATCTCGCACGATCTGGCCGTGGTGAAATACATTTCGGACGAGGTGATGGTCATGAATCAGGGGGAGATCGTCGAAATCGCCAATTCCGACGAGATCTACCTGCATCCGCGCCAGCCCTACACGCAGAAGCTGCTGTCGGCGATACCGAGGGGCTGGCACCACGGCGCGGATTGACGCCCGCCGAGGCGTTGCCACGGGCCGGGCGCGCTTCGCCGGTCAGAGTGTAAAGGCCATGTCGCGCACAACCGCGCCCGGCAGGCGCATGCTGGTGGTGTTGCGCTCGCGATACGAATCGCCACTGAGGAGCAGCTCGCGCTCGGCGGTAAGGCCCAGCAACTGCTCGCCGAACAGGCGGAAGACGCTGTCGTCGAAGCGCATCACGTCGACCGGTGCCACGATCTTGCCGCCCTCCACCCAGAACGAGGCGAAGCGGGTCATCCCGGTCAGCCGGCAGGCGGGTCGGTCGGAGAAGTTGAGATACCAGAGGTTGCCGATATGCAATCCGCAGTCGAGGGCGGCGAGGACATCGGCAGCGGGCAGGTCGCCGCCGGCCATGTCGAGCGATTCCGGCGCCTCCCCCGCGTTCGCGCCATTGTGGGCCAGCGCGAATTCGCGCGCGGTGCGGGGGCTCACCAGCGAGCCGACCAGCTGCCCGCCGCGAACGAGCGGCACGGCGTCCGGACGCACGAAGCCCTCGTCCTGGAACCCGGGCGCAATGCCCTCGGCGGTGTTCTCGGCGAAGGCGACCGCCGGGTTGAGGGCGGCAGCACCGTCCTTGAGGCGGAACAGACAACTCTGCCGCGTCTCCAGCGCGCGCCCCGAGAATCCTCCCCAGCAAAGCATGCCGGCAATCTCCTCCATTGCGGTCGGAGTGAGGTAGGCTCGATAGCGTCCGGGCTGCAGCGACCGTGAAGGGCGGGCGAGCAGGGCGAGCCGCTCCCGGGCATCGGCCATCTTGGCGGCCAGCACTTCCGGCGCCCAGGCGAATCCGCCATACACCGTCTTGACCGCCTTGTCGGCGCGATGGTAGAGGCTCCACTGGAGGTTGAACGAGCGCACCTCGTGCCAGTTCCGCTGCCCGAGCGAGTTGGCAAAGCCGCGGTAGACCGGGCCGCCGGCGTAGATGCCGACCAGATCCAGGCCGTCGGCGGCGGCCAGAACGGCCTCGACGATTTCTTCGGCCGCTGGCAGGGCCGAGCCGGAGACGACCCGACTGGTGCGCACGTCCGTGGCGAAGTCGAGATGCGGGTCCTGGGGCAGCGCCGCGACCGAGGTCCGCAGCGTCGAGAGCGACGCGGCCAGGGCGGCGCGGTCCTGGCCGAGGTCGCCCGACACCGCGAGGCACTGCTCGGCGTGACGGCCGCCGTCGATCAGGTGCAGGCGCAGGTAGGCTTGGGTCACGGTCCCGGGCTGGCGCACCTTGCCGCGGTTCAGACGGACAAAGTCGGAGGTCTCCGCGTCCAGGCGGCAGGTGTAGATCTCATCGCCGGCGATCGACCGGTCGAGGAGCGCCGCGACGTCGCCGAAATACGCCTCGAGGTTGCGCGGGCTCATGGCGCATCGCCGCCAAAGACGTCGACGGCGGTAAAGACGCAGGCCGGCGAGGCGTGCCCGACGCGGATCACCTGCGAGGGCTCGCCCTTGCCGCAATAGGGCGTGCCGAGCACCTGTACGGTCGAGGCATCGCCGACCCGGGCGAGGCTGCGCCAGAAGTTGGCGGAAATGCCGCGGTAATTGGGATTCTTGACTACGGTGGTCAGCTTGCCGTCCTCGATCAACTGGCCCCACTCGCAGCCGAACTGGAACTTGTTGCGCGAGTCGTCGATCGACCAGGAGCTGTTGGTGCTCATCAGCACGCCCCGCTCGATGCCGGCGATCATGTCCTGCAGGCTCGAATCTCCCGGTTCCAAATTGATGTTGGCCATGCGATCGATCGGCGGTCGGTTCCAGTTGTCGGCGCGCGAATTCGCCACCCCCGGAAGCTGCGCGCGCGCCTGCGAGATCGCGCCGCCGAGCGGCCGCACCAGAATGCCGTTGCGGATCAGATACGCCTTGTCCGCAGGGGTTCCATCGTCGTCGAAGGCGTAGCTCGCGAGCTCTTCCGGACGGGTGGGATCGAAGCAGACGTTGAGCAGGTCCGAACCGTAGCGGTAGCTGCCGAACATGTCGAGGGTGACGAAGCTCGTGCCGGCGAAATTGCGCTCGTCACCGAGAATGCGATCGAGTTCGAGCGGATGGCCGATCGACTCGTGGATCTGCAGCACCATCTGGTCGGCCATGAGCAGCACGTCCATGGTTCCGCGCGGGCAGTTGGGCGCGTGCAGAAGCTGCAGGGCCTCGGCGGCAATCCGCCGCCCGCTGCCGACGAAGCCGAAACGCTCGAGCATGGCCTCGCCGCCCTGTTGCGCCAGTCCGCGGTAGCCGTTCAGGGTGCGCGTCTGGGTGTCGCCGTCGCCATGCGCCGTGACCGCCATGAGGGGCATGACGAAGCGGAAGCGCTGGGTGACGTCGCCGCCGGCGCTGGTGAGGTAGCGATGCACGGCGCTGCGGGTCTCGACGCTCGCTTCCCAATCGACGATGCGCGGATCGCAACCGGCCTGGCGCGATTCGTCGGCCAAGAGCTCATACCAATCGCGCTGCGACCGGCCCGGCAGGTCAGCGTCGGGTGAGGCGTACTCGCCGCGAGGAGCGGGCTTGGGCAACGCCGCAAAATCGATCAGCGAGCGCCGTGCTCCCGCCCGGGCCCAAGCGGTGGCCCGGTCGAGGGCTGACTGAAGGCCGGCGAGGGACAGGTCGCTGGTCGCCGCGTAGCCGCAGCCGCGGCCCGCGTAGGCGGTCAACATCGCGCCGCGATCGATCAGCAGGTCCGGCGGTTGCGCCACGTTCTTGCGCACGCAGTAGCTTTCGGCGCGCTCCTCGGTCAGCCGGAGCGACCAGAAATCCGCGCCGCAAGCGAGCTGCTGGAAGGTCGCGCCAACGCGATCGGCCATGAGTATCCTTTTTAGTTGCACTGCGGCATCGCCAACGCCGCCTGCGGGAAAAGCATAATTATGACCGCATCGGGCGCCCAAAGGCACGCGCCTGCGGGCCACGCGCTCACGCGTCCGAAGGCGCAAGCCCCGCCAGCCGCGTCAAAGCCGCACCGCTGACCCGGGTAATGCGCCAGTCGGGCAGCACGGCCGCTCCCAACGACTGGTAGAAACCGATCGCCGTCGCGTTCCAGTCCAGCACCGCCCATTCGAAGCGGCCGCAGTCGCGGGCCACGGCGATCTGGGCGAGGCGGATCAGCAGGGCTCGGCCGTAGCCGCGGCCACGATGGGCCGGCTGCACGAACAAGTCCTCGAGATACAGCCCCTTGCGGCCGAGAAACGTCGAAAAGTTGTGGAAAAACAGCGCGAATGCGACAGCCGTGTGACCTTCCAGGCCAACCAGCACTTCGACCCCCGGCGAGGGCCCGAACAGCGCCGCGCGCAGGCTCTCCTCGGTGACCACGCACAGGTGCGAGAGTTGTTCGAAGTCGGCCAGCGCCCTGATCATCGATACTACCGCCGCGACGTCGTCCTGCCTTGCCGGCGCGATGCGAAACCGTGGAGCGGAAGCCATGTGATTCGGCGCGCCGCGGCTGATCCTACAGCGCGGACTGCGCTGTGCTCGACAACGCGACCTCGAGCGCACGCACCGCCGGCACTGCACCGCAGCGCGAGCGGCAGACGGGCGCGACGGATGGCGGGCGCGGCCGCATTATTGGCAGATTTGCAACAACCCTGATGGGCCGGATTCTAACAGCGCATTATTTTGTTGCAGTTCGATTTCGGTCTGCTGTAGTGTTGGAACAGGTCGTTTCTAAAGGCCGGGATTGTAGTTCTTCCTGGTTCTGTTCCGTTTCTTTCTTGGGGGGTGCCGAAATCATGAAATTTCCACAGAAGAAGATCGCCGTTGCCCTTGCTTACGCTCTCGGTTTCGGCGGCGCCGCGGGGATGCTCACCTCCGCCCCTGCCGTGGCACAGCAAACCGGGTCGACGGAGCCGGCGGGCAAGATCAAGGTGGAGGTGACCGGGTCGAACATCCCGCGCCTCGAGGGTGAAGGCTCGGTGCCGCTGCAGGTTATCACCCGCGATGATATCGATCGCAGTGGCGCGCAAACCACGACCGAACTCCTGGACCTGATCTCCGCCAACAACAGCTTCGGTGCGGTCTCCATTCCGAACGTCATCGGCGCCACCACATTCAGCAACCAGACTGCCTCGTTGCGCGGCCTGGGCGGCACCGCCACGCTGGTGCTGGTCAACGGCAAGCGTCTTGGGGCGTATGCCGGTGGAATCACCGGCGCGGAAGGAACGAACCTTGCCGCCATCCCGTTCGCGGCGATCCAGCGCGTCGAAGTCTTGCTCGACGGCGCGTCGGCGATCTACGGCGCCGACGCGGTCGGCGGCGTGATCAACTTCATCATGCGCGAGGATTATGAGGGGGCCGAGGCGACGCTGTGGGGCGGCAAGCCGACCCAGGGCAGCAACGGCAAGCAATACCAGGTTTCGGCCACGGCCGGGTTCGGCAATCTGGCCAAGGACAAGTACAACGTCTTCGGCTCGTTCAACTATCAGGAACAGAAGCCCCTGTACGACGTCGATCGCGGCTTCTCGAACACGAGCTACATCCCCTACATCGGCCTGAACTCGACCTCGGGGCAGACGTTCCCGGGCTACATCTCGACCGGCGGCATCGGCAACACCACGTTCCCCAACTGCGCACCGTCGACGGTCATCGGCAGCCGCTGCCGCTATGACCCGAATGCGGAACCCGGGGTCGAGTCGATACCTGATACCAAGCAGTTCAACTTCTTCGGCGCCGCGCGCTACCAGATCAACAACGATTGGCAGGCGTACCTCACCGGCATGTACTCGCAGCTGAAGAACGAATACATCATCCAGCCGGTGCCGCTGTCGGACCAGATCGCCACGATCGCAACGCCGACCGGCGCCGCCAACATCAACCTGCCGCCGAGCAGCCCCTACTACCCGACTGCGCAGGCCATCGCCGCCGGTGTCAACGGCCAGCCGCTCAATGTGCGCTGGCGTTGTTATCCGTGCGGCAATCGCGACACGGTGGACACCCTCGATGCCTACCAAGTCGTCGCCGGCGCCAAGGGCTCGCAGTGGAACTGGGACTTCGACGGATCGTTCAACTACAGCCAGAATACCTTCACGGAACAACTGAAGGGCGGTTTTCCGATCTATTCGGAAATCCTGCCGCTGCTCAATAGCGGCAACATCGACGTGCTGAGTGGGATGCTTCCGGCCGACCAGAGCTCGGCGCTTGCGGCGACCAACTTCAATGAACAGACCGCCTCGGGCAAGCTCGACCAGTACGGCATCGACCTCAAGGGGTCCAGCGATATCTATCAGCTGCCTGCGGGGCCCCTGTCGCTCGCGCTGGGCGTCCAGACCGCCAATTCGAAGCTGACGCAGACCTACAACCCATTTCTGCAAACCGGTGATGTGTCAGGCTACGGCGGCAACTTCCTGGACGTAGACCATTCGCGTACCCAATGGGCGCTGTTCGGCGAATTAGCCGTTCCGATCGTCAAGAATCTTGACGGTGACGTGGCGGTCCGCTACGACCACTACAGCGACTTCGGCAGCACCACCAATCCGAAGATAAGCTTGCGCTGGCAAGCCGCGAACTGGCTGTTGCTGCGCACTTCGTTCGGGACCGGCTTCCTGGCCCCCACGTTGTACGAACTGTGGGTACCCCAGACCTCGGGTCTGTCATCGCCGGGTGTTTCCGACCCGCTGCGCTGCCCCAACCCGTTCGCGCCCAACGCCGGAAGCAATCCTGACTGCAACACGCAGTACACGGCCACCTTTGGCGGCAACCCGCTGCTGAAGCCCACCACGTCAAGCCAGTGGTCGGTGGGCGGGGTGTTGTCGCCCTATGCCGGCGTCTCGTTTGGCGCCGACTACTTTCAGCTCAATCTGTCGAATATTGTCTCCAACGGGGTTCCGATCGGCACGATCCTGAACCCGGCGACCTATGCCCAGTACGCCTACCTGGTCACCCGCGCAGCGACCTGCGTCGGCGGCCAGCCCTGCCCGATCACCACCATCAACCAGCAGTTTGCCAATTTTGGCAAGAACCGGGTTCAGGGCGTGGACGTCAATGTGCAGCTCATATCGCCGGTGAGCCAATTAGGCCGCTTCAAAGTCGCGGTCACAGGGACGTACTACACCCGCTACGATACGCAGAATCCCGACGGCACCTATAGCAGCATCATCTCGAACACGTTTGGCTCGAGCGTCACGGGCGTGGTTCCGCGCTGGAAGAGCTATATCCCTGTGAGCTGGGATTGGGGCCCGTGGTCGGCGACGATCGCCAACACCTATCAGAGCGGTTACCTCGACGACAACCCGGATCCGAATGGGAATCCACGCAACGTCGGCGCCTTGTGCCTTTGGGATGCGGAGGTCTCGTACACGGGATTCAAGAGCACGACGCTGACCATCGGCATGAAGAACGTGCTCAACACGAATCCGCCACTGACCAATCAGAACAACACGTTCCAGGCCGGGTACGACCCGACGTATTTCGACCCGCGTGGTCAGTTCCTCTACGGCTCGATCAAGTACGTGTTCAAGTAGCCGCAAGACCCCCCAACAACGCTTCGCCGGGGCCTTCGGGCCCCGTTTTTTTGCCCTGCGGGATTGGAAATTGGGGTAGGGCTTCGCGGGCGTGGCTCGCCGTTCGCCCGTGGGGGTGGACAAAGCTGCTCCGTGGCAGCCGCGGCACGGGCTTCAGGGCGCGTCTTGCGCTTGACCGTGGAGGACGAATTGAGGCGGTCGGCCGAGCCGCGTTTGGATTGGATGCCTGACCGGCGGCCGGCTTTGCGCCGAGAGATCGGGCGCTGGCGCGCTCCTGCCGCCCGATTCGCCCCCGTATCCAAGGGCACCCGGGCCGCCCTCAAATTCCACGGCTTTGTTCACGGCTTCACGCCGATGGCGCGAAAGAACCGTCGCCCTGCGGCAGCGCCGCCCGCGACGCCCTCAGAGGCGCCGCGAACTCAAACGCGGCGCCGCGGCGGTTGCCCGCGAACCGCTGGCGCCGCCGGCGGAGGGACAGTTACCTGGAAGCCAGCGCGGGAGAACCAGGACACCCGGCGATGTCTTCGACGTAATCGATGACCGGCTCAAAGGTGGGCCGGACCCGGTTATCGAACTGGGCATTGACGTAATAGCGCTTGCACGGCTGCATGTCGATGGTTATGGTGTTGAGATAACCTCGACCGGGCTGGCGATACGGCCCCTGGATCGTGACCACGTGCATTCCCGGCTCGAGCTTGATCGGGTATTGCGCGAACGACGCTTGGTCATCGACGCGCTCGATAATCGCCGGCTTGCGGTACAACGTGGTCAGGTTGTATTGACGAGTGCCGGAAAGCTCGCTCCAAGACGGCCCCCATGTCTGGCAGCCCGCGGTTGCCATGACCACGACGGCGGCGGCTACATAGATCGGAGATTTTGTCATTCCTCGGGCCCTTTCATGTCATCACTGCTCAATCAACGAAACACCAACCACCCGGCCATTATTCCCTCGCGGCCGCAAGGCGCGGCTCACCGCGCTACCAGCCCGCGGCTGCGCCACCCGCCCTGGCAATAAGATTACTCCGTCCGGGGCGCGGTTGCCACCTGCAACGAGCGCGGCCCGCCGCACCTGTATTTGGGGGTGTGGCAAGCGCTGGAAGTTCCGGGCAAGGTGTATCAAAATGCAAGCCCGCCCGGGTTTCGGGCGCGGGCGCCAGCGGCGTCAAAATGTGCTAAAAAGGGCCCCGCTGGGGGGGGGCGGCCTGGCCGGACGGTGTCCTGGGGAGAGAAGGTTCGGCGAACCGGCGGTGGCCGGGCCGGCCGACCCGCGCTACCGTGTTGTTGCCTCAATTTGTCGCCCCGCTTGCCAGCGGTGGCGCAGCCGATCCAAAGACACGCAGCCTCGAAAGGGCTGCAACCGACATCAAGGAACGCCGATGACGAAATACCTGGTTGCCATCCTGCTCACCGCGACGGTGCTTGCCACGCAGCCGGTCCGGGCGCAAGACAAGATCGCCGACGTGACCGACATGCAGGCCCTGCGTGCGGCGGTCCGGACCGACAAGAAGGCCCTGGTGGCGTCGACGCTCAAGCTGACCGACGCCGAGGCGAAGAAGTTCTGGCCGCTCTACGATACCTACCAGCGAGTCCTCGACGTGACCGGTCGGCAGCGCAACGTCATCGTCGAAAGCTTAGTTTCCCTGGATAAGCCGCTTTCCGACCTCTATGCCAAAAACCTGGCGGCTGAGCTGATCGCTGCCGACGAGACCGAACTCAAAGCCCGCCGCACGCTCCAGAACCGCGTGATGAAGGTGTTGCCGGCGAAAAAGGCGGCCCGGTACCTGCAGCTCGAATCCAAAATCCGCGCTGTTCAGGCCTACGACATCGCGGCGAACATTCCCCTGGTCAAGTAAAGAGCGGGCTGATTCGCGACGACGAGCGGGGGCCCCTCGTAGCCTTTGCGTCGCCCGCCTTCGCGGGCGACCGACGGCGGCGCGGAGACGGGGCTTGCTTGCCTTGTCAGGGCGCCGCGGCGGACTTCTGGGCCCAGAAGATATACGAACCTATAAACGTGGCGGGAAACCGGGTCTCGAAGTCGTTCCAGCAGTCTAGGTTGGTCATCGATGCGTCGTGTGGGAAGCACTGCTTGTAGCGCTTGCTGGCCCGAGGTTCGAGAAGAAACCCAATGAAGTCCAAGCCGAGCTCGGTGAGCATCGCCTTGATCTGCGGCAGCGTGAGGCGGTGCTCCTGAACGTGGAACAGCAAATCGCGGCATTCGCTCATCGCATAGAAATCCCTGAACAGGGTCAGTTGCTTGAACAGCATGCCGTTTTCCAGGGCAATCAGATCCTGGCGGCAGCGGCGAATGTCCGAGGCGGTCGGGGCATATCCCCGTTCGGCTATGTACCTTCTCGCGGCGACGATCGATTGACGCGCGCATTCGCTATAGAAGCCCAGAAGCATCAATCCGCCCGGCCGCAGGAGCGAGAGCAGCTCGCGCCAGCCCGCCATCGGGTCCGCCAGATGGTGCAGCACACCGACCGACACGACGATGTCAAACCTGCGCCCGATCGACCCTAGTTGCGTGATGTCGCCCTGGGCATACTCGATGTTCTTCAGGCCGCGCTCGTTGCTCTTTCTCTGCGCATAGCACAGGCTCGACAGGCTCAGGTCGACCGCGAGCACCCGGGCTTCGGGGAATTGCTGCGCGGTTTCAATGGATTCCTGCCCGGTGCCGCAGCCGGCAACGAGGATATCGAGGTCACCGCCCTTGTTGAGGGCGCGGAACGAGGCGAACGGGAATTGGTGGCGCAGATAGCCATCGAGGGAGCGGGGCTGGTCCGCCGGCGGCAACTTGATCCATCGCGGGTAGGGGTTTTCCTCGTACTGCTGCCGCACCCGATGCGACACCCCGTCCGCGACGGTCGTCAGTCGCCGCATTGCATCGCGATAGCGTCGCTCTTCCAGCGGCTCGGCAATCTGCTGCACGAGCAGTGCCCGAACCGGTTCCGGCCAAGGTCGATGCCCTAGCGTGTCCATGCCGGGCAAGGACCACAGCGGAAAATAGGCTGCGACAGCCACGATCCACAAGGCGGGAACGGCCTCCCCGGCTTGCACAGCGGCAACCAGTCGTTGTTGCAGCCGCTGCGCTCGATCGAGTTCTTCGTCGGTGTAGCAGAAGACGAATTCATTGATGAAACATTGGCGTGCCACGGCGCAGTAAAAGGCCAGGGTCTCATCCTCGGGACGAGCGCTGCCAACCGCCTCCGCGGCATCGAGCAGCACGTGCCTGACCAGGGTTAGCAACCGCTCCAGGGCGAGCTCGCACACGTGGGCGTTTTCGAGCAAGGAGCGGAGCAGCAAATCGTCGGCCAGGGCGGCAAGGCCGGTGGCGCCGAACAGTTCGTCGCCGGTCAGTCGGGCAGGCCATGCACGCATTGCCCGCTCCACGCATTCTCCGATGCCCCGGTCGAGCATGATGAGCTTGATGCTCACGTCCGCCAGGTCGCCTGGCCTAGCCCATGGCTCGGACAGCGCGCGGGTGACGAGGCGGCGAAGATCGGCGTCGACCTCAACGAAATCGATGTTCCTGATGCACCGAACAAAGCTCGTCTTGAATTCGCCCGTCTCCTTTATTTCGAGCGCGCGCCGGCAACTGTCCAGCGCCACATTGAGCAGCCCGCGCTCAGTCAGCGCATTACCGAGGTTGTTGAGCGCGTCTGCAAAATCGGGCCTGAACGAGAGCGCCTTGCCGTAGCTGGCGATGGCCTCGTCGAGCTTGCCCTGGGCAGCGAGCGCATTGCCGAGATCGTGATAGGCCTCGGCAAAATTCGGCCTGAACTGGATTGCCTTGCGGTAGCGGGCGATCGCCGCGTCCAGGTTGCCCTGAGCCTGGAGAACCAGACCTCTGTTGTAGTGTGCCTCCGCGTAATCCGGCTTGAACGACACCGCCTTGTCGTAGTGGACGAGCGCCTCGTCCAGCTTTCCCTGCTGCTGGAGCACCGTGCCCAGGTTGTTGTGCGCCACAACACGGTCCGGTTCGAACGAGAGCGCCTTGTGGTAGGAAGCGATTGCTTCATCGAGCTTGCCCTGGTCCTTGAGCGCGTTCCCAAGGTTGTAGTGCAGCTCAGAAGATTCTGGCGCGAACGCGAGTGCCTGGCGATAGCGGGCGACCGCCTCGTCGAGGTTGCCCTGGCGGTGGAGCAGCGTCCCCAGGTTGCCGAGGGCGTCGGCAAAATCCGGCTTGAGCCCAAGCGCGTGGTGGTAGGACGCTATCGCCTCGTGCAGCCTGCCCTGAACCTGCAGCGCGTTGCCGAGGCTGAGGTGATAATCGGGATCGGACGGTTTTATGGCGATCGCCCGCTTGACGAGTTCAACGGCGCTCTCGCTTTTCCCTACTTGATAGGCAATCAATCCCAGCAAGTGCAGGGCGTCGGGGTGATTTGGAGCAAGTTGCAGGACTTGCCGACAGCACGCCTCGGCTTGAGGCAGGCGCCCGGACTGATAGTGCTTGATTGCGGCCTGCATCGCCGCGGGGATCGACCGCGGCCCGTGGCCCCCAAGCGCCTGAACGCCTTCCGACTGGATGCAGCACTTCTTGTAGCTCTTGCCACTGCCACAGGGGCACGGGTCGTTACGGCCGATTTTTTTCATTGCGATTTCAGTCCGACAAGCCACCTTGGATCAGGGGTCAGCGCTTGCTCGCGAGGCGCCAGGCTCGCCACGATCCCCGGGAAGGCGGTCTCGGAGCTTGCGCACCCGTAGGAAAGGCAGGGTGCCCGGGCTCCCTGCCACCCTCGGGGCCGCCCGCCGCGTTGGAAACAGTCGTGCGCTCAAGGTTACTCGATTTTCGTGCGCTGTTGTCGCGTCGGGGCTTGGCGCGCCTGCAGACGAATCCGCTCAAGCGGCCATGCGCGGAGCGTGGGTGTGCGGCGGGTCGCAATACAGCGGGCCGCGACTGCATGCCGGGCCGCCGCCGCGACGGCAACGGCGCATCGAGCGATGCCAGGAGCGAGCCGGCCCGATTGCCGTGGGCCGGGTGTGCAGATCGCGCCGCTCGCGAGAGCGGCGACGGTGGACAGGCCGCTACGCTTAGCCCGGTTGCCCGAGCCTGGCCTGGGGGGTGCGGGACTGTGCCGTGGCAACGCTGCGTTCGCGCACGGCGGTCACCTCGACGCGCAGGCGGCCGCGCGCTTTGTCGCTTGCCGACGCGGCCGGCGGAACCGCTGCGGAGCGCACGTCGCGGCTCTCGGGCGTCATGGTCGCTGGAATGACCAGCAACAGGCAGATGGCAAGCGCGGTGCTGGCGATGGCAGCCGCGCCGAGCGCCGCCCGGCGGCCCAAGGTCTCGTCGATGTCGTAGCGGTTCATGGTCTGTCTCCTGGTGGCTTTCCCATTCTTGGATGCGCCGTACCGGCTATCCAGATTCACGCCAGCGTTGCGTGGGTCGGCGGTTGGCCGGGTCACGACGCAACGTACGCCAGGGGCCTGATCGCCTCAATGCGCCGGCGACGTAACGGCGGAATCGGTGGCCGAAAGCGCCAAGCGGGCGATGAAGCGCGACCGACGTGGACGCATGGGGCGCGCCGAGCGCTCGAGGCGCTGCCAGGACAGGCGCAGGCGGCCGAAGCGCTACCCTGCGTTGGCCGCAGAGCATCCGCCGCTAAAAGCGCGCCGTATATTTCTTCGCCAACCCACGCCATGGAACCCGACTTTCGATGGACTTTTTGAATCTTCTTTGTGTACAATCCTGCGACTTTCCGGGCACCGTATTGCCGTGCCATGCCCGACCGGTCGACGGCATCGGCGCACTTTGGCGTTTCGGCGCACGACACGAAGCGGTACCGCGCAGTGCCATTTGGAAGCGGCTTGGAGTGGACCGCATTTCGTGGGCTGGCGGCAGCCGACAGGGTATCTGGTCGCTTTGCCTGCATCTGAACAGGCCGAACCGCCTCATCAGTCAACGCCGCTTTTATCGTAGGGAGATAACATGCTTAAGATGACCCGTTTGGCCGCGCTGGCAGCGATTGTGCTCGTTGCCAGTGCGGCAACGGTCGGTCCGGTCGCGTGGGCGCAGGGCCAAGCAGCGCCGTCCGCTGCACCTGCCGCACCGGCTGCACCCGCCGCAGCGGCAGCACCCGCCGATGCCGGCACGCCGGCGGCGACGCCACCCGCAGCCCCGGCTGCGGTGAAGACAACCGAAGTAGTCGACAACCCGTACGGGCTGCAAGCGCTGTGGCAAGGCGGCGACATCGTCGCCCGCATCACCTTGGCGATCCTGGTCATCATGTCGGTGGGCAGCTGGTATGTCATCGTGACCAAGGTCTATGAGCAGGCGAAGATGGGCGGGCAGGCGCGGCAGGCCGAGAAATCATTCTGGCGCGCGCCTTCCGTGCGCCAGGGAAGCGACGGATTGAAAAAAAGCAGCCCGTTCCGCTTCATCGCCGAATCCGGACTGGAGGCCACGAGCACGCACACCGGGCTGCTCGGTAACGTCGACCTCAATACCTGGATCAGCATGTCGATCCAGCGCGCCATCGACAACGTGCAGAGCCGCATGCAGGACGGACTCGCGTTCCTCGCGACCGTCGGTTCGACCGCTCCCTTCGTCGGCCTGTTCGGCACGGTCTGGGGCATCTACCACGCGCTGACCGCGATCGGCATCGCCGGCCAGGCGTCGATCGACAAGGTGGCCGGTCCGGTGGGCGAAGCGCTGATCATGACCGCGATGGGCCTCGCCGTTGCCGTTCCGGCGGTGCTCGGATACAACTGGCTCATCCGCCGCAACAAGAACGCCATGGAACAGGTCCGCAGTTTCGGCGCCGACCTGCACGCGGTGCTGCTGAGCGCTCCCAAGACCGCGACCGCTGCTGCGAGGGGCTAGACCATGGCCATGGGCGTGGGCCCGTCCGTCGACGAGGACGAGGTCGTCTCGAATATCAACACCACGCCGCTCGTCGACGTGATGCTGGTGTTGCTGATCATCTTCCTGATCACCATTCCGGTGGTCACGACGTCGATCCCGGTGCAGCTGCCCAAGGAGCGCAACGAGATCCGCGAGACCAAGCCGGAGAACATCACGCTCTCGGTCGATGAGGCCGGCCGGATCTATTGGAACGAGCTGCGCATCGACACCACCACCGCGCTCATCGACCGGCTGAAGAAGATCGCCGTGCTCACGCCGCAGCCCGAGGTACAGATCCGCGGCGACGGCCGCGCCAGGTACGAGGGCGTCGGAAGGATCATCTACGCCTGTCAGCGCGCCGGGATTGCGAAGGTTGCCTTCATCACCGAGCCGCCTCCCCGCTCGAGCTAGGCGATGACCGCGACCCTTTACGCGAGGAGTGCACCATGGCGATGAACGTCGGCGGGACCGGCTCAGAACGCGAGATGGACGTCATGATCGATATCAACACCACCCCGCTGATCGACGTGATGCTGGTGCTGCTGGTCATGCTCATCATCACGCTGCCGATCCAGTTGCACGCGATCAATCTCAACATGCCGGTGGGCAATCCGCCGCCGCCGCTGGTCTTGCCGCAGGTCGTCAAGATCGACATCGACGGCAACGGGACGGTGTATTGGAATGGCGAGGTGGTGCCCGATCGGACGAGCCTCGAAGACAAGATCAGGGATGCCGCGGCCCAGACTCCTCAGCCGGAGGTGCATTTGCGCCCGGACAAGGCGTCGCGTTACGCGGTGGCGGCCGAAGTGATGGCCTCGGCGCAGCGGTTGGGCCTGACCAAGATCGGCATCGTCGGCAGCGAGCAGTTCATCGAGGATTAGCCCGCAGCGCGAACGGCAGCAGGCCACCGGGAGTCAAAAGGCAATGGATTTCGCACGACAACAGAGAGACCCGACCCGGCACCTCATCGGTATCACGATAGTCATTCTGCTGCATGTGCTGGTGATCTACGGGCTCGTCACCGGGCTCGCGCGCAAGGCGGTCGAGATCATCAAGAAGCCGCTTACGGCCACCATCGTCGAAGAGATCAAGCTCCCGCCGCCGCCCCCGCCGCCGCCGAAGAAGATCGAAATACCCAAGACGCCGCCTCCGCCGCAGGTCTATGTGCCGCCGCCGGACGTGCAGCTGCCGACGCCGCCGACCACCGCACCCGTGATTTCGGCGGTGACTGCGACGCCGCCGGTTGCGCCACCGGTCATTGCGCCACCGGCACCACCGGCGCCGCCGAAACCGGCGGTGCGGAAGCAGTCGAGCCTGACCCAAATATCCGGCGACCCCCCGACCTATCCGCGCGAGGCGATTCGGGCAGGCATCGACCATGGCCACGTGGTGGCGTGGCTGAGCATTGACGAGAAGGGGAACGTCACCGAGGTGCAAATCAGGGAATCCAGCCCAATGCACACGTTCGACCGCGAGGTGATTCGGGCACTCAAGGAATGGAAGTTCGCGCCGGACGGCACGAAGTACATCGGCGAAGTCGATATCAACTTCAGCTTGAAGGATTGACCTCGGGCCCGTCGGCCAGACCCGACGGCGGCGTGCGATCCTACTCGGCGCGCATCGCGTAGACCAGCGTGCTCCAGGTGGCGGCGCACAGCACCACGAGCGCCACGGCGAGGTTCGACCAGGTCAGCAAGGGCTGCCCGAAGAGCAGGGCGGCCAAGCCGCTGAAGACCGCGTAGAAGAGGTCGGGAAGCAACGCCACCACGGCACCACCGGCAACGAGCCACAGCAGCGCGATCGCCGGGCCGCGCCACGCCGGCAACGCAGCCGGCGCCGGCAAGCGCGACATCACCTTGGCCGTGAAGCCGTCGTCGGCGACGTAGGCAGCGGCGTGCGCCCGCGCGTCGGCCCTGAGCGCCTGCTCCAGCCAGACCTCGTCGCTATCCGCGTGATCCGTGTCCATGCCCTAGTTTTCCCAGGCGCCCAGCCTCGCCTTGAGTTTCTGCTTCGCCCGGAGGATATGCGTCTTCACCGTCCCGACCGGACAGCCGAGCACGAATGCCGCTTCCTCGTGCGTGAGGTCATTATGGTAGCACTGCACCAGCGCCGCCCGCTCGCCGTCGCTCAGATCCGCCATGGCCCGCTGCAGGTCGAGCGAGAGCGCCACCGACCGCGCCACGCCCGCGGCCGGCTCGCCCGCCGGCCCGGCGTCCTCGCCCGGCTCGGCGTCCTCGTCGAGCGGCGATTCCCTGATTTTTCGGCGCTCGGCAAGGAAGGCGTTATAGGCGATTCGGTACAGCCAGGTCGAGAACTTGGCCTGTTGCCTGAAGGAGCGCAGGTTGCGGTAGGCGAGCAAGAACGTCTCCTGGGCTAAGTCGTCGGCGAGCGCGTGGTTACCCGAGGTGAGCTTGCGCAGGCAGGCGCGCACCGCCGACTGGTGTCGGCGCACCAGTTCGCCGAAGGCATGGCGGTCATCCTGGACCAGGGCACGGGCGATAAGTTGTTCATCGCTGACCGCGGCTGACGGCATGGACGGCGACCGGATGCGTCCCTCATCCGCCGCTCGAGCTTGTGCCGGCGCCGTTGCCCGGCGGCGCGCTGGCGTTGTGTGCCAGGTGGCGTCCTTCCAGCCACCACAGCACGAGGTAGCCGATGCCGACGAACGTCAGGACCATCCCGACCCAGCTGGCCTCGCCGTTGGCCGTGATGCCGTAGAGCAGGAAGGCGAGGCCCACCATGACCATGATCACACCCTTGCGCAGGTCCGACCAGACCACTCGCCGGCGCAGCGCGAGCGCCTGCTGGTAGACCTGCGGGGCCACCGCCGCCGGCGCTGCGCCCGTGGCCAAGGCGTCGGCGGCCTGCGCCGGGGGAACGACGCCCTTGGCGGCCAAAGCCAGCATGGCTTCGTTCTGCAAGCGGGTCTTGCGCAGCTTGTACCAGATGATGCCGATGAGCAGCACCACCGGGGTGAGGAAGATCGAACCGACGACCAGGAAGATCAGTCCGATCACCCACGGCATCTTCTGCACCTGGTTGCGGAACTGGTCGACATCGAAATCCTCGTCGCTGTCGACCTGAATATGCCCGTCGGCGTGCTTGCCCTCGCGCGTCGCCGCGTCCGCGTCGGCCTTCTGCTCCGCTGCGCGGGTGTCGATCTGGACGGAGGGCGGAAAGGCCTTGATCCGGACCGTGGCATCGGTCTGGGGCTTCGCGACCGCCTCGTCGGCGCGCACCGGGTGGGCCATGCCGCCGAGGGCCAGCGCCAGGGCGATGAGCGCGGCGCCCATCGCGGGGGGCAGGCGGGCTGGAGCAGGGCGGCAAGTCGGCATGGCGAACTCCCCTCGAGTCAATTCCGTTGCAACTTAGATGGCGCCATGGCGCCATCCGGATTCAGGCTCGCGCCCCGCCCGCGCCGGAAAGGACCTTGGAAGCCCATGCTATCATTGCCGCGACGCGGCGGCTCCGTTACGGTCACGAGCGCCGCAATCGCTCGCGCCCCGACACGCGCCACGTGCCAACGTCCATCTTTAGACTTGTCCTCGCCGCCGCGCTCTTTGCGCTGCTTGCCGCCGGCCCGGCCGTGGCCGCGGAGGACGAGCCGGTGACCCTCAACTTCGTCAACGCCGACATCGAAGCGGTGGTCAAGGCGGTGGCGGAGATGACCGGGCGCAATTTCGTGCTCGATCCGCGGGTCAAGGGCGTCATCAACATCGTGTCGGCCCGGCCGGTGCCGGTGAGCCTGGTCTATCCCACGCTGCTCTCCGCGCTGCGGCTGCAGGGCTTCGCCGCGGTCGAGGGCAACGGCATCACCAAGATCGTGCCCGAGGCGGACGCCAAGCAGCACGCCTCGCCGGTGACGCAGGGTTCGGTCAACGCCGGGGGCGACCGGCTGGTGACCGAGGTCTACGCGCTCAAGAACGAATCGGCCGCGCAGCTGGTCAACGTGCTGCGGCCGCTGATCACGCCCAACAACAGCATCGCCGCGGTTCCGACCGGCAACGCGCTGGTCATCACCGATTACGCCGACAATCTGCAGCGCATCGATCGCATCATCGCCTCGCTCGATGTGCCTCCGGCCGGCGAGCCCATCGTGGTGCCCCTGCACAACGCCTCGGCGATCGACCTGGTGCAGATACTCAATCGGCTGCTCGCCGACTCCGGCGCGCCCGGTGGCGTGCCGGACCCGCAGCAGCGCGTCTCCGTCGTTGCCGACGGTCGCTCCAACAGCGTGCTGGTGCGAGCCGACAGTCCGTCGCGGCTGGCGCGCGTGCGCTCGCTCATCGAGCAGCTCGACACGCCCGGCCGCAAAGGCGGCAATATCTTCATCATCTACCTCAAGAACGCCGAAGCGCAGCAGGTCGCCCAGACGCTGCGCGCGCTGCTCGGCGGCGGCAGCGACAGTGCCGCCGGGGCGGGCACGCTGCAGTTGAGTCCCCCCACGCCGCTGGGCAGCAGCGCGACGGGCCCAACCGCGCCGGCAGCCACTCCGGTATTGAGTCCGACGGCCTCGCCGCTGGGTCCGGCGACGCAGGGTGGCGGAGGGACAGGCTTCAGCGCCGGTGGCGCGATGATCCAGGCCGACACGGCGAACAATGCCCTGGTCATCATGGCGCCGGAGCCCGTCTACAACAACATCCGCGCCGTGGTCGAGAAGCTCGACATCCGGCGCGCCCAGGTCTACGTCGAGGCGCTGATCGTCGAAGTCAGCGCCGACAAGGTGGGCCAGTTCGGCGTGCAATGGAACCTTCTCAATCCCAACGCCTACAACAGCAACTCCACCCAGGTCGCCGGCGGCACCAATTTCAACCCCCGCGGCACCGGCCAGAATATCTTCGACGTACAGGCCAACCCCGCTTCGGCATCGCAGGGTCTTAACCTGGGGATCATCAGGGGCACCCTCACCATCCCCGGTATCGGCACCATCACCAACCTCGCCCTGCTCGCCCAGGCGCTGGAGACCGATACCAAGACCAACATCCTGTCGACGCCGAATCTGCTCACCCTCGACAATGAGGAAGCCAAGATCGTCGTCGCCCAGAACGTGCCGTTCATCACCGGCCAGTACGCGCAGACCGGCTCCACCTCCACCGTCACCCCGTTTCAGACCATCGTGCGCGAAGACGTGGGCTTGATCCTCAATGTGAAGCCGCAGATCACCGAGGGCGGCAGCATCCGCCTGGCGCTCTACGAGGAGGTCTCGAGCATTGCCTCGACGAGCAATCCGGCCGGGATCATCACCAACAAGCGCTCGCTGGCCTCGTCGGTGATCGTCGATGACGGCCAGATCGTGGTGCTGGGCGGGTTGATCCAGGACGTGCTGACCGACAACGCGAACCAGGTGCCCTTCCTTGGCGACATCCCGGTCATCGGCTCGCTCTTCCGTTACGACAATCGGGAGCACACCAAGACCAACCTGATGGTGTTCCTCAAGCCCACGGTGGTGCGTTCGGGAACGGCGGCGAACTCGCTCACCGCCGACCGCTACGACTACCTGATGGGCGAACAGCAGCGGCTCAAGCCCGTGGCCGCGCCGTTCTGGACCGAGCCCGAGGTGCCGATGCTGCCGCCGCTGCCGCTTCCTGCCGGCGACGGCACTGCGGCGCCGGGCGGTGCGCCGCCACAATAGCCATGGCGGCGCCGCTACCCGGCCCGGTGGCAGAGATCCATCCGGCCCCCATCCGGCGCATTCCGTACGCCTTCTCCCGCGCCCACGGCGTGCTGGCGTTGCGCGACGAGGGCGATGCGGTGCTCGTCCTCGCCCGCAGCGATGCCTCGCTCGAAGGCATCGCCGAGCTGAAGCGCGTCCTGCAGCGGCCGTTGAAGACGCTGACGGTGAACGCCGAGCGCTTCGCCGCGGAGCTCGCCAACGCCTACAACCAGGCTTCTCCGGTGGCACAGTTCACCGAGGATCTTTCGCGCGACACCGATCTGGCCCGACTGCTGCAGGACATTCCGCAGGCGGAGGATCTGCTCGGCGCGACCTCCGACGCCCCGGTGATCCGGATGATCAACGCGCTGCTGCTGCAGGCCTTGCGCGAGCAGGCGTCGGACCTGCATTTCGAGCCTTACGAGGGGCGCTCGGTGGTGCGCTTTCGCGTCGACGGCATGCTGCGGGACGTGATCGAGCCGCCGCGGGCGCTGCACGCGGCGCTGGTGTCGCGGCTCAAGGTGATGGCAAGTCTCGACATCGCGGAGAAGCGCCTGCCGCAGGACGGCCGCATGGCGCTCAAGCTGGGCGACAAGAGCGTCGATGTGCGCGTGTCGACCCTGCCGACCGGGCCGGGCGAGCGCGTGGTCCTGCGCCTTCTGGACAAGGATACCGCGCGTCTGGACCTCACCGCGCTGGGGATGAGCGGGGCGACTCTCGCCGCGATCGACCGGCTCATCCGCGAGCCGCACGGCATCGTGCTCGTGACCGGTCCGACCGGCTCGGGCAAGACGACGACACTCTACGCCGCGATGTCGCGGCTCGACCGCGGCACGCTCAACGTGATGACCGTCGAGGACCCGATCGAGTTTGCCCTGGACGGCGTCGGGCAGACGCAGGTGAACCCGAAGATCGAGCTCAACTTCGCGCGCGCGCTACGCTCCATCCTGCGCCAGGATCCCGACATCATCATGATCGGCGAAATACGCGATCTGGAAACCGCGCAGATCGCGGTGCAGGCGAGCCTCACCGGGCACCTGGTGCTCGCCACCCTGCACACCAACGATGCGGCAAGCGCGGTCACCCGCCTTGCCGACATGGGGGTCGAGCCCTACCTGCTTGCCTCGAGCCTGCTCGGCGTGCTCGCGCAGCGACTGGTACGCCGTCTTTGTCCCGAATGCCGCGCCGCGGCGGCGCCCACGCCGGGAGAGGCGGCGGTGCTCGAGCGTCTGGGCCTGTCGCCGGCGCAGCCGATCTGCGCCGCGGCCGGTTGCAGCGCATGTGGCGGCTCCGGCTACCGCGGCCGCACCGGCATCTATGAGCTGCTGCTCGTCGACGATGCGCTGCGTCGGCTTATTCACGACCGCGCCGGGGAGGCGGCCCTGCGCGACACCGGCATGCGCGCTGGCACCCGGCCGCTCATCGCCGATGGCGGGCGCTGGCTCGCCGACGGAACGACCTCGCTTGCGGAGCTGCTGCGCGTGGCTGGCGACGCCGGCTAGCCGCGCCCCCGATGGCGAATCGCCGGTCCATTTCATGCTCGCCAGGCCAGGCGAGTTGCTGCTGCGCGCGCCGCGGCGCGGTTTCTCGCCGCGGTAGGCGCTGATGGTGGCGTTCCGCTACGAGGCCGTCGACGATGCGGGGCGACCGCGCCGCGGGCTGCTGGAGGCCGCGTCGGCGCGGGCGGCGCGCGACGTTCTGCGCGGCGAGGGCCTGTTCCCTACCGCGGTCGAGCCGGCTGCCCAGGGCTTTGCCGCCCGCGCCGACGCCACGCGGCTTGCCCCGGCGACCCTCGCCCTGGTCACGCGCCAGCTGGCGACGCTCGTCGCCTCGGGAATGCCGCTCGACCAGGCGCTCGCGGCGGTGGCCGAGCAGGCCGATCATCCCGGCGCAGTGCGCCTGCTCGGCGCGATCCGCGAACAGGTCGCAGCCGGTGAATCCTTCGCCGGCGCGCTGTCGCGGTTCCCGCGCACCTTCTCCGCGCTCTATCGCGGCCTGGCCGCGGTAGGGGCCGAAAGCGGCCAACTCGGTGCGGTGCTGTCGCGGCTGGCAGACTACCTCGAGGCGCGGCAGGTGCTGCGGCAGAAGTTTGTTGCGGCGCTGATCTATCCGGCGCTGGTGACCGTGGTTGCGCTGGCCGTCATCGGTGCCCTTCTGCTCTATGTCGTGCCACAGATCGTCGCCGTCTACCAGCAAAGCCGGCAGACCTTGCCCTGGCTCACCCGCGCGCTCATCGCCAGCAGCGCCTTCGCGCGGGAGACCGGATGGTATGCGCTCGGCCTGCTCGCGCTGGGCGGCGTGGCGGCGGCACTGCTGCTGCGCCGGGAGCGCTGGCGCGAACGGGCGCAGGGGCTGCTGCTGCGCACGCCGGTCATCGGCACGGTGTTGTCCGGACTCGACACGGCACGATTCGCCAGCACGCTCTCCATCCTGACCGGCAGCGGCGCGCCGCTGCTGCGCGCGCTCGAAACGGCGGCAGGCGTCATCTGGGCGGCGCCGATCCGGCGCGCCGCGCACGCGGCCGCGGCGCACGTTCGGGAGGGGGTCTCGCTCGCCCGCGCGCTGGCCAGCCAGCGGGTGTTCCCGGCGCTGCTCGTGCACCTGGTCGCCAACGGCGAGCAGAGCGGACAGCTGCCGGCGATGCTCGATCGCGCCGCGCGCGAGCAGGATGCCGACGTGGAGCGCCGCCTCACCTGGCTCGCGGCGCTGGTGCAGCCCATACTGATCGTCATCATGGGCGGCATCGTGCTGGTGCTCGTCCTCGCGGTCATGCTGCCGATCGTGTCGATGAACCAGCTCATTCGCTAGCCCTGGCCCGGCGCGGCGGCGGGGCGCTTCGACCGCTGCCGCGCCAAGGCCCACGCCACGTGTTCGCGCACCAGCGGCGACGGATCGTCGCGGCGGGTCTCGAGCGCCGCCACGATCGCCGGGTCATAGTCCGCATTGCCCAGGCCCACGGCGAGATTGCGCAGCCAGCGCCGATAGCCAATGCGCCGGATCGCGCTTCCGCGCATGCGCGCCTCGAACTCGGCGGCGGTCCAGGCGACGAGCGCGAGCAGGTCGGCGTCATCCAGGCCGTTGCGCACGGCGAAGTCCGGCTCTCCGCTCGCGCTGGCGAACCGGTTCCACGGGCAGCAGAGCTGGCAATCGTCGCAGCCGTAGACGCGATTGCCGATCAGCGGCCGCAGCGCTTCCGGGATGCTTCCCTTGAGCTCGATGGTGAGATACGAGATGCAGCGCCGCGCGTCGAGCTGGTAGGGCGCGACGATGGCCCCGGTCGGGCAGGCGTCGAGACAGGCCCGGCAGCTGCCGCAATGCTCCTGCGTCGCGGTTCCGACCGGCAGCGGCAGATCGGTGTAGATTTCTCCGAGGAAGAAGAAAGAACCGGCATCCCGGGTGAGCAACAGCGTGTGCTTGCCGCGCCAGCCCAGGCCCGCCTTGGCGGCGAGCGCGACTTCGAGCACCGGCGCGCTGTCGGAAAAGACCCGATAACGGAAGCTTCCCGCCGCCGCGGTCATCAGCCGGGCCAGTCGCTCCAGCTTCTGCCTCACCACGCGGTGATAGTCGCGGCCGAGCGCGTAGCGGGCGATGTAGGCTCGCCGCGGCGCGGCAAGCACATCGACGGCGTCGCGCGCCTGCCGCGGCAGGTAGTCGAGACGGGCGCTGATGACGCGGATGGTGCCCGGAACGAGCTCCGCCGGCCGCGCCCGACGCGTGCCATGGCGTGCCATATAATCCATTTCGCCGTGCCGCCCGGCCGCGAGCCACGCCGACAGCCGCGCTTCCTCGGCATCGAGCCCGGTGTCGGTGACGCCGATCTCGGCGAAGCCGAGCTCACGGCCCCAGTGCTGGATCTCTCGCGCCAGGTGGGCGAGGTCGACCGGCTTGGGCAACCCTGCAGCGGTCATGACAAGACGCGATAGGACGGGTGAGGATTATAGAAGCGCTGCAGCGTTACCTGCCCGACGCCGACGCCACCGCGCGCGCCGGAGCGTTCCTGGCGCCGGGACTCCGCGGGGGCATGATCGTCACCCTTTCCGGCGAGCTCGGCGCGGGCAAGACCACCCTCGTCCGCGGGCTGTTGCGCGCCCTGGGCTGGACCGGGCCGGTGAAGAGTCCGAGCTACGCCCTGGTTGAACATTATCCAATTTCGAGCTTATACTTTTATCACTTTGATTTTTATCGCCTCAACGATCCAAGCGAATGGGATACCACGGGCTTTGCCGAACTCTTCCGCCCCGACAGCGTGTGCCTGATCGAGTGGCCGGAGCGCGCCGCGGCCCGACTGCCGACGGCCGACGTGGCGGCGCGCCTGTGGCATGCCGAGCCGGGACGCGGGCTGTCTCTGCAGGCGGGCACCGCGGCGGGTAGGACATGCCTGGACGCATTCTCCGCCGCGGTGGCATGAGCCGGGTTTCGCTGCAGCGACGACGCGTGTGCGCGTGGCTGCTTTTGCCCGTTGCCCAAGGTTTCGCGTCGGCTCGCGCCGGGGCGGCGACGGTCGCTTCGGCGCGCATGTGGCCGGCGCAGGAATATACCCGCCTCATCCTCGAAGCGCCGGTGCCGATGGCCCACGAGCTGCGGGTCATCAAGAACCCCGACCGCCTGGTGCTCGATCTCCAGGACGTCGATCTCAACGCCGAGCTCATGCAACTGCCGCAACGCGTGTCGCCCAGCGATCCGTACGTGCGCGCGATCCGCGTCGCGGTTTTCCGCCCGGGCGTGGTGCGGGTCGTGCTCGATCTGAAGGAGGAGGTCAATCCCCAGCTCTTCGCGCTCAAGCCCGTCGGCGGGTACGGACACCGGGTCGTCCTCGACTTGTATCCGTTGACCCCTCCCGACCCGCTGATGGCGCTGCTCGAGGGCGAGCGTGACGGGCATCCGCGCGAGGCGCCCGATGCCGAGCCGATGACTCCCGACCATGCGCACCCGGCCCGGCCCGCGGGTGCGACGCGGCCCCTGATAATCGCCGTCGACCCCGGCCACGGCGGCGAGGATCCGGGCGCGATCGGCCACCGCGGAACCTACGAGAAGAGCATCACCCTGGCCATCGCCGGCAAGCTCAAGGCGCTGCTCGACCAGGAGCCGGGCATGCGCGCGATGCTCACCCGCGACGACGATTACTTCGTGCCGCTCGAGGTGCGGGTGCAGAAAGCGCGCCAGGTCCAGGCAGACCTGTTCATATCCATCCATGCCGATGCCTTCACCACGCCGACCGCGCACGGCTCGTCGGTGTTCGCCCTTTCCGAGCACGGCGCCACCAGTGCCGCCGCGCGCTGGCTGGCGCAGCACGAGAACGAGGCCGACCTGATCGGCGGGGTCAACGTCGATGCGAAGGATCCTGTCCTGGCGAGGACGCTGCTCGATCTTTCGCAAACCGCGCAGATCAACGACAGCCTGCGCGTCGGCCGTTCGGTTCTCGATGGCATCGGCGCGTTCAATCCCCTGCACAAGGGCACGGTGGAGCAGGCCGGATTCGCGGTGCTCAAGGCTCCCGACATTCCTTCGATCCTGGTCGAGACCGCGTTCATCTCCAATCCGGACGAGGAGATGAAGCTGCGCAACGAAGGGCAGCAGAACCAGTTCGCCTCCTCGATCCGCACCGGAATCAAGCGCTACTTCGCGCAGAATCCGCCGCTCGCGCGCGCCAAGCTCTAGTCGAGCCGGGGTCGAATGCAGGGGCGATCGCGTACAATAGCGCCCGCCGCGGCGCCGGTCAGACCGGCCCGGCCGCGGCTCGCCGGCGCGGCCCGCCGGATCTAGGCGCGCAATGGTCCGCTTCTTTCTGGGGTTCATCTCGCTGCAGGCGCTGCTGTTCGGCCTGGAGCTCACGCCGTGGGCCCAGCGCTGGTTCGTCGTTCCGTGGACCGATACGCTGGCGGCGATCAGCGCCGATCTGGTCAAGGTCTTCGACCCGGGCGTGATCGCCGATGGCAACGTGCTGCAGAGCGCGCACAGCGGGTTCGCCGTGGCGATCGAGGCCGGATGCAACGGCGTCGAGGCCTCCATCGTGCTGGTGGCCGCCATGCTTGCCTTTCCGGCACCGTGGAAGCGCAAGCTGATCGGGCTCGCGGTAGGCATCTTCGCCGTCCAGGGGCTTAACATCGTGCGCGTCATCAGCCTGTTCTATATCGGGCAGTGGAGCCTGGACGTGTTCGAATTCGCCCACCAATACGTGTGGCAGGCGCTCATCATGCTCGACGTGCTCATCGTCTGGCTGCTCTGGGTGCGCACGCTTCCCCGCGGCGCGGCCGCTCCCGCGCCCGCCTAGCGCGCCGCCCCGGGGCCATGCGCGGCACATCGCTCGGCCGCTTTGTTCTCCACGTCGCGGCGTGGCTGCCACTGGCATTTCTCGTCTGGTATCTCGCCGGACCGATTCTCGCCTGGCCCATCGGCCTGCTGACCGCGGGCGTACTGAAGCTCGGTTTCGCCGATCTCGTCTCCGGCGTAGAGCAGCAGGGTCATCTGCTCACCATCGTGACCACGCTCAAGCCCGCGCTCGCCATCACGCAGGGGCTCTCCGGCGGCGTGCTCTCGGTGGAGGTCAACACGCTGCTCTACAGCTTCGGGCTGCCGCTGCTCGCGGCGTTGATCCTCGCCGCGCGCGAGCCGCATGCGCTGCGCAAGCTCGTCCTCGGCTACGTGGTGCTCGCGCCGCTGGTGTGCTGGGGGCTGGTCGCGGAGTTCCTCAAGCACGTGGTGTTCGATACCCCGCCGCTGGTCGCGGCGCAGACCGGCTTCGGGCCCCTGCAGCGGGAAGCGATTGCCTTCGCCTACCAGTTCGGGTCGCTGATCCTGCCCACCGTCGCTCCGGCGGTGTTCTGGATCCTGACCCACCGCGCGTTTGTCGAGCGCTTCACGCGCCGCGACGGCGCGCGCCGGTCAGATCAGTAGCCGGGGCTGCCGACCCGGTGGCCGGCCCGCTCGAGCGCGTCGATCGCCGTCGGCCGCTGCGCATCGGGAATGAGCACGTAGTCGGTGTCGAAGGTGGCGATGGCGAATACCGAGATGCGCGCGGCCGCCAGCGGTCCGGTGACGCTCGCAAGAATGCCGGTCTGATCGAGCGGCAGGGGCCCGGCGAAGCGCAGCGCGCGCCAGCCGCGGCTGGCGCTGACGCCCGCCGGCACCAGCGATTCGGCGCACACCACCGACAACTCATCGGGCGTGCGCGTGATCGACCACCAGGCCGACGCGGTCGCCCAGACCGGCACCGGTTCGGCCGCCTCGAGGCGACAGATGGCGATCGGATCGGGCAGCAGGGTCAGCGAATAGCGGCGCGCCATCAGGCTTCGGCCCCGCGCGTCTTGCGCTCGCGCTCGCGTTCGCGCAGCACGCGCCGTTGCACTTTTCCGGTCGTCGTCATCGGCAGGGCGTCGATGAACTCGATCTCCTTCGGATACTCGTAGGGCGCGAGGAACTCGCGCACGTGGCGTTGAATGTCCTCCTCCAGCGCGCGCGAGGGGGAACGGCCCGGCGCCAGCACGATGAACGCCTTGACGATGTTGCCGCGCGTCGGGTCGGGGCTCGGCACGACGGCGGCGTTGGCCACCGCGGCGTGCTTGACCAGGCAGTTCTCGATCTCCGAGGGTCCGATGCGATAGCCGGCGGCCTTGAACATGTCGTCGGTGCGGCCCTGGTACCAGTAATAGCCGTCGTCGTCCTTGCGCGCCAGATCGCCGGTGCGGCACCAGTCGCCGGCGAATTTCCTGGCCGTGCTTTCGGGGTTCTTGAAATACTCGAGGAAGAATACCGGATCCGGCGTGCCGTCGGTCCCGATCCGATGCACCGCCACCTCGCCGGACTCGCCGCCGGCCACTTCGTCGCCATTGTCGGAGAGCACGCTTATGCGATGACCCGGGTACGGCCGTCCCATCGAACCGGGCTTCGCCGGCCAGAGCGTGTGCGAGTTGCCGACGATGTAGTTCATTTCCGTCTGCCCGAACATCTCGTTGATCGTCACCCCCAGCGCCTCCTGCGCCCACGTGAACACGGTGCTGCCCACGGCCTCGCCGGCGCTCATCACGCTGCGCAGCACCAGATCGAAGCGCGCGCGCGGCTGCGGCACGGCCTTCATCATCATCTTGAGCGCCGTCGGGAAGATGAAGGCGTTGCGCACCCGGTACTTCGCCATCAGCGCCAGCGCGCGCTCGGGATCGAAGCGGCCGCGAAAGCCGAGCACCGGAACGCCGAAGTAGAGCGTGGGCAGGAGCGCGTCCATGAGCCCGCCGGTCCACGCCCAGTCGGCCGGGGACCAGAACAGGTCGTCCGGCTGCGGGAACAGATCGTGCGAGTAGACGAATCCGGGCAGGTTGCCGAGCAGGCATTGCTGCGGCATCAGCGCGCCCTTGGGCGGCCCGGTGGTGCCGCTGGTGTAGATGAGCAGCGCCGCATCGGTCGCGCGCGTGGCGACCGCGGCAAAGCGGTCGGAGGCGCGTGCGAGCAGGCCGTCCCAGTCTTCGCTCCACGCCTCGCGCGCGCCGGCCACGCCGATGACGTGGGCGAGGCGCGCAAGCCGGGGGCGGATCGGCGCCAGGTTGGGCAGGGACGAGGGGTCGACCAGGGCGACCTTCGCCTCGGAATTGTCCAGACGGTACTCGAGCGCATCGGGGCCGAACAGGAAGGAGAGCGGTACGGCCACCGCGCCGAGCTGGTAACAGGCAATGTGGGCGATGGCGGTCTCCGGCCGCTGCGGCAGCACGATGGCGATCTTGTCGCCACGACCGACGCCGCGCGCGGAGAGCGCGTTGCACAACCGGTTCGCCTGTTGCTGCAGGTCGCCGAAGGTGAAGCTCGCCGTCGCCCCGGATTCGTCTTCCCAGAACATGGCCAGGCGCGATCCCGCGCCGGCATGGCGTCCGCAGACCGCGTGCGCGATATTGAAATCCGGCGGCACTTCCCACCGGTAGGCGGCGCGAATCTCCTGGTACCGATCGGTCGCCGGTGGCATGACGATGAACGGCCTAGGAGGTTGCGCTGCTCGCCGCCTGCGGCGCGTCGACCAGCGGCTCGACGGTCGCCCACACCCAGTCGGGGTGCTGCTCGAGCACCCGGCCGAAGGCGATGCGCTGCGAGGACTGCGCGGCATTCATGTAAAGGCGCTTGCCGGGCTGATACTCGCCCGGCGGGACCACCAGCGTCTGCACCGCCGTCTCGCCGTCGCGCTTGCGCAGCGACAGGAACAGGCCGCTGAACCGCCGCTTGCTCAGCGTCGACACGTCGCCACCGATCAAAGTCTCGGGGTCGTCCATCTTCGCTTCGGTCAACTCGACGCCGACCAGGTTGTTGGCGATCACCTGCAGGCCGATTTCGGCGCGCTCCGTGGTGAGCCGCTTCATGCGCCGCACGATCCCCAGCGTCCAGCGCACTTGCGCCGGCGGCCGGATGGCAGCGAGCGTGCCCAGGGTCACGGCATTGATCACGCTCATGGGCGCCACCAGGCGGAAGCCGGTCTGCGAGACGTCGCGGATATGCCATGCCCCGCCGGGTGCGGCGAAGTTGGCGAGCCTTCGGCGCGCCGCCTCCTGCACCCGCCGGTTCTCGTTGCGCATGCGGCCGAAGGTGGCAATTTCGACGCTTTCGTCGAACGTGCCCGGGTTGCGCCTGCGGTCGATGAACGGCTCGGCTTCCTCGTCGCGCAGGAAGCCGGCGATCCGGGTGAAGCCGATGATCGCGTCGACGCTGCCCTCGGCGCTGGTGCGCTCGCCGCGGCGCGCAAAGGGTTTGAACTCGGGATCGACCTGGGAGGCGAGCTTGGAGAGCAGGTTGAGCTGGTCGGCCCGGCGCGGCGTGCGGTCGGACAGCGGGTTGTTGCGCACCTTCTGATCGAGCATCACCACATTCTGCATCAATACCGCGTGCAGCGGCCGGGTGTCGAGAAACAGCACTCGACCCTCGAGCGGCTGCGGCGCGCGGCGCTTGAGGCCGGTGCGCGAGCCCAGATCGACATAAAAGCTCGTGACCGTCGACGACTCGAGAGAAAGCCTAAGCGGCGCGCACCACTCGGAGAGCTGCTCGGCGACCCATTCGAGGTGGCGCGGGGTGAGGTTGCCCGAGTTCATCAGCTGCAGCACCAGCACCCGCAGGTACTCCTGCTCGATGGTCGTCAGGCCACCGTCGGCAAGCACCGCGACCGGATACCGCTCGAGCTGCGCCGAGCACGCCATCTGGAACAGCGCGTGCAGATCGGTCCACTTGGCCGGTATCCATTGCTCGTAGCGGAACAGGCGGACCTTCGCGTCGAGGCCCTGATGCGTAATCTGCCGGGCGATGAGCTCGGGCAGCAGCGACTGCCATTTGTTGCTCTGCGCGTGATCGCTGACTTCGCGCGCGAATGCCTGATAGCAAAGCAGGAAACCCTGGGTCAGGTCGAACAGCGCCTGCCACAGCTGGTTCTCGACCCGCGTCGAGCGGTTGCCGTGCTCGAGGTATTGCGCCGTGAGGTTCTTGCGCAGCGGGTCGGTGTAGCGGTCGGTCAGGAACACCGCCTCAAGGCGCGAGGGTGTCCGCTTCGCGACGCGCTCGGTGAGACGGCCAAGCTCGGCTAAGACCGCGCCATGCATCGCCAGCGGATCGTTGGTCGGAAACAGGCCGAGCCAGCGCTCCGCGGTTTTCGCGTCGGCCAGCGGGTCTTTGATGGTCTTGCCGAATCCGAACATGGGATGGCGCACTACCGCCGGCACGGTGCTTGCAGCAGTACCGATCATCATCCGCGATCAGGCCAGGTACCTTGCGGCAGGTTGCGCCGGAAGTCCTTGTTCCGAAAGCGAGATGATGGGGCAAAGCACCATGGGCGGCAACACGAGCCGCCGAACGGCCCATATGGCTGACGTACTGCGGCGCGACTTGCCGCAATTGCGTCAAGCTGAAACGGACAAAGGATTTCTTTATACTTGTGGCACACAGAATCGGAAGGAAACGTTCATGGGCATCCTGATCAAGGCGCCGACCCGACGGCGCGAAACGGGCATGGCGGTGGTCGCGCCGGCGGTCAACGGCGACGGCCGCGGCGCGCTGCACATCCGCGAGGTCGTGCGCATCACCGGCTTGCGCCGCGAGCAGCTGTACATGTGGCAGCGCCGCTACGGCTTTCCCGACCCTTCCCGCGACGGCTTCGGCGACCGCGTCTACCCGCCGGACCAGGTCGCGCGTCTGAAGCTCATCAAGCAGCTGCTGTCGGAGGGCTGGCGCGCCGGCGCGGTGGTTCCGCTGGCCGAGTCGGCGCTGCAGTCGATGCTCGGCATCGCCGTCGAGGGTCCGCAGCCGTTGCCCGCGCGAGATCGAGACCGCGGTCAAGCTGCTCTCCGAGCATCGCGTCGGCGAGCTGCAGAACCACCTGTCGAAGCTTCTCGTCGGCCTTGGCCTGCGGCGCTTTCTCGAGCACACGCTGATCCCGCTCAACGAGGCGGTGCACGAGCGCGTGGTGCGCGGCGACATGCAGAATTTCCAGGAACTGCGCTTCGCCGACCTGGCGCAGCGCCTGCTGCGCGACGTGACGCGCCTGGTTCGCCCCACCCGCGACGCGCGCCAGATCCTGCTTGCCACGCCGCCGAACGACCCCAACCAGCTGGGGCTGGCGATTCTCGAGCTGCTGCTGTTCACCGAGGGCATCAATTGCCTGACGCTCGGTGCCGGCGTGCCGGCGCAGGAAATCGGCGGCGCCGCGCGCGCCTACCGCGTCTGCCTCGCCATCCTGCTCTTCGATCGCGGCATTTCGGGCAAGATCGCCGGCCAGGAGATCCGCTCGCTGCGCAGCGAACTGCCCGACGACCTGCCGCTGATCGTCAGCGGCCGCGCGGTCAACCTGCTGGCCAAGCCGATCGCCAACGTCCGCACCGCGGCCGACTTCAGCTCGGTGATGGCGACCATGCGCGAGCTGGGGGTCGTGGCGAGCAATGGGGCGGAGGCGCCGCGGCGTGCCTGATGCGCTCTGGCGCTGGCCGTGGCGCCTGATCGCGCTCGTCCTGATCGCCGCGCTGGGCTATCTCGCCTGGCGCGGCTATCAGCAGCCGGAATTGATCCTCGAGTTTGGCAACATGCGGCTGTGCTGAGCCCCGCCGCGCCCTTTGCTCAGCGCTCGCGCGCGTAGCGGTCCATCCAGTCGGCGGTGGCGAGCGCCTCGGCGTAGTCCTCTCCGCGCAGCGCCGCGATCACCCGTTCCCGATCGTCGGCGCTGCGGTTCTGCGAGAACTTGAACTTCACCTCGATGCGCTCGATCGCGAGACGGAAGCCGACGATCGCCTCGAGCATGGCCGCGAGCGGACGTCCCTCGAGCTGCAGCCGCCACGGCTGCTCGCGGCCGCCCTCGTAACGGGCGATCAGTTCGTCGAGCAGCGCCCGGGTCTCGGCCGGGTCGGCCATGGTCTCGGCCACGCCGTGCACGTGCGCGACGGCGTAGTTCCAGGTCGGCACCGCGCCCGCCGGATCGGCGTACCACGACGGCGATACGTACGCGTGCGGGCCGTGGAAAACGGCCACCGAGACGCGACCGGCGAAGTGCTGCCAATGCGGATTGGCGCGCGCCAGGTGCCCGAGCAGCATGCCCTTGCCTCCCGGCGCAGCGCGGTGCTGCAGCGGCAGGTGGCTGACGTACGGCTCGGGCTCGCCCGGCGTGATCAGCGTCGCGAACGGATGGTCGTTGAGAAGGCGCGCGATCGCGGCCTCGTCATCGACGTGGAAAGCTCGCGGCGTGTAGATGCTCAAGTCCGGCTCCTAGTGCACTGCGGTGGCCGGGGGCGCGGCGAACAGCGAGCGCGCTTCCCCGGGATCGAACTCGTAGCGGCGGTTGCAGAACTCGCAATTGACGCCGACGGTACCCTGCTCGGCTAAGAATGGCCTCGACTTCGGCGCTGCCCAGGAGCTTGAGCGCTCCGGCGACGCGCTGCTCGCGAACAGGAGCAGCCAAAGCGCGGGTGCGGGCGCGGAAGGCGCGCACGTCATCGTCGGGAAACAGCGTCGACAGCAGCGCATGGGCGTCGGCGGCGTCGAAGGCGGCCGCCGCCGTAGCGGGAGCGCGCGCGGCGCGCTGCCATGTCGCGGCGTCGCCCTCGCCTGCGCCGGGCATCCTCTGCAGCAGGAACCCGCAGGCGCGCCCGCCGCCGGCGCGCAGCCAGAGCCGGCTTTCGATCTGCTCCGACTTCGCCAGGTAGTGCTCGAAGAGCGCCGCGACCGAGCCGCCCTCGAGCGCGACTACGCCCTGGTACAGCGGCCCGCCGTCCTTCGGATCGAGCGTGAGCACCATGCGGCCGCCGCCCGCGGCGCCGGCAAGATCGGCGAGCAGCGCGTCATCGCCGACCGCCCCGTCCCACTGCGCGGTGGCGCGCAGGCTGAGCGCTGCGTCGCACTCGACGACGAGCAGGCGCAGGGTGCCCGTCGCCATGCAACTGCAGAATGAGGCTGCCGTCGAATTTGAGCGCGTTGGCAAGCAGGCACACGGCGGCGAGCGTTTCGCCCAGCAGCCGCTGCAGACCCGCCGGATAGGCGTGGCAGGCCAGGATGTCGCGATAGGCGCCGTCGAGGCTCACGACCGCGCCGCGCACGGCGGCGCGTTCCAGCACGAAGCGGGTCAGGTTGTCGGCGAACGGCGGGGGCACCGCGGACAGGTCCTTCAGGGGCTCTGCAGCGGCAGGGTGTAGAGCGTCAGCGGCAGCGCGGAATTCTTGTCGAACGTTGTGCCGGCCTCGATCCCCACCTTGGCGATCGCGGTGGCGGTGCGCAGCCGCGGGTAGAGCGCGTGCATCGCGCCCAGCGCAAACTCGCGCCCGGTCCCGACTGCCCAGAACCGCGTGTACTCGAATACCTCGCGCATCGAGTACACCCCGAAGATGCCTTTTGTGTTGGCGATCACCGCGGTTATCTGGGTCGACTCGTAGGGATCGTCTTCCTCCTCCTTGGGATTGAGGAAATGCTGGTCCTTCAGAATCGGGTGCAGCTTGCGGAAGGTCTCGAAGATCGCGGCCTTGCTGTCAAAATCCAGATCGGTGTGCTGCCTGAGCAGGCTCTCGAACACCAGCTGATGGGCCGCGCTGCCGCAAAGCCCGACGTAGGTGTCGCGGTAGCGCATGATCTTGTCGTACACGCGGTCGAACTGCGCCGAGAGCCGCGTATCGCCGAACGTGGTCAGCGAATCGGCGGCAATGGCGACCTCGTTGTTTTTGCGGACGACGACCAGCGTAGTCATGGCGGGCGGGAAAGCGCGTGTCGCAGCGTGGCCGCGATCGTGACGAGGGCGCCGTGCCGGTGTCGGCACAGCGTGTCGGCACAGCGGGAGAGAGCGATTATACCGCGTGCGGCTTCGCTTTAGCGCGGCGCGGGCAGCATCGCCACCGGCGGCAGCAGCGTCGGCGTCCACGCCAGGCGCGCCCACTGCCAGAAGTCCGCCACCGAGGTGGGCGCCGCGGGTGGCGGCGGCTGGGCGAGAAATTCCCACGCGCGCGCGAGCGCGGGCAGCGGATGCCTTGAGTCGAGTGCGCTCGCGCCAGTCTGTTTGGAGAGCTTCTCGCCGTTCTCATTGATCACCACCGCATGGTGCAGGTACGAAGGTGTGGGCAACCCGAGCTGACGCTGCAGCCAGATCTGCCGCGGCGTCGATGCCAGCAGGTCGGCGCCGCGCACCACGTGGGTGATTCCTTGCGCCGCGTCGTCGACCACGACCGCGAGTTGATACGCGAACACGCCGTCGGCGCGCCTGACCACGAAGTCGCCGATGTCGCGCTCGAGGCATTGCTGCTGCCAGCCCTGCAGGCGGTCGCGAAATCCGATCGGCTCCTCGCCCACCCGCAGCCGCCAGGCGCAACCGCCGCTCGTCGGGGCCGCGGCGCCGCGGCAGGTGCCCGGATAGACGCGCTCGCCGGCGGGGCCGAGCGCCGCCGTGGCCAGCTGCTTGCGCGTGCAGCTACAGGCGAAAACCTGGCCGTTTTCCACCAGGCACTCGAGGGCGGCCTCGTAGCGCTCGGTTCGCTCGCTCTGGTGCACGACGGCGCCGTCCCACTCGAAGCCAAAGGCTTCCAGGGTGGCAAGGATCTGGGCGCCGACGCGGCTGCGGCTGCGCGGCGTATCGACGTCCTCGATGCGCATCAGCCACTCGCCGCCGGCGGCGCGCGCGTCGCAGCAGCTTGCCAGCGCGGCGATGAGCGAGCCGAAATGCAGCGGCCCGGTGGGCGAGGGCGCGAATCGGCCGCGGTAACGCGCGGCGCCCTTCACTGCGCGGCGTTGGCGCCGACCTGGGCGCGAGCGGGCTCGATGGCGCTTGCCGGCTGCGGATTCCAGAGCCAGTGCCGCATGGAAGCGAGCACGGCCGTCGGATAGTCGGGGCGGCCGAGGCTGCCGTTGTAGCGGCCCAGCGCCCGGTACAGGTCGCCGTTTTCCCGATCGAGGTAGAAGCGCAGGATCGTGCAGCCGTAACGCAGGTTCGTGCGCAGGGTGAAAAGATCATGCTCGGGATTGCCGATCTGGCGCAGCCAGAAGGGCATGACCTGCATGTAGCCGCGCGCGCCCGCGGCGGAGACGGCGTACTTGCGGAAGTTGGACTCGGTCTGGATGAGCCCGAGCACCAACTGCGGATCGAGGCCGGCGCGGGTCGCCTCGTACTGCACGGTGATCAGGAAATCGCGCCGGGTCGGCCAGTCGGGGATTTTCGATGCCAGCCGGGAGGACATGTCGGCGAGCCAGGCCCAGCCTTCGACCTGGGTGGCAAACTCCAGGTGCGGCGCCGGATAATCGCTGACCGACCGGTGCAGCGAGTTCTGCACGCTGGCCGATAGCGCTTCCTCGACCTGCGTGCCGGCACAGGCCGCCGTGGCCGCCAAAGCGGTCAGCGTCGCGAGCACGAGCCGCACGATCGACCGCGATGGCCTGGGTGGAGTCGCTCGCATCCTGGTCATGGCCACGCCTAGTTGAGCTTGGTGCGCAGCAATGCGGCGATATCGGCCGCCGGGGCCGCCGTGGCGGCCGTCTCGCGCCGTCCCTGGTACTCGACCTCGCCCTTGCCGAGCCCGCGCTCGCCGATGGTGACCCGGTGCGGAATGCCGATCAGTTCAAGGTCGGCGAACATGACGCCCGGGCGCTCGCCCCGATCGTCGAGCAGAACCTCGATACCGGCCCCTTCGAGTTCATCGTGCAGGCGGTCGGCCGCGGCCCGGACGGCGGGGCTGCGATCGTAGCCGATGGGGGCGATGGCCACCGCGAAGGGGGCCATCGCCACGGGCCAGATGATGCCGCGCTCATCGTTGTTCTGCTCGATGGCCGCGGCCACGATGCGGCTTATCCCGATACCGTAGCAACCCATCTCCATGAGATGCGGTCGACCGTCGGCGTCGAGAAAAGTTGCATCCAGCGCCTGCGAATAGAGCGTGCCGAGCGCGAACACGTGCCCGACTTCGATCCCGCGCACGATCTCAAGCCGGCCCTTGCCGTCGGGCGAGGGATCGCCCGCGACCACGTTGCGCAGGTCGGCGACCTGGTCAGGCTCCCGACAGTCGCGCCCGAAGTTGACGCCGCGCAGGTGATGGTCGACGAGGTTGGCGCCACAGATGAAATCGCTCATCAGCGCCACCGTGCGATCGGCGATCAGCGGCACGTCAAGCGGGAGGCCCACCGGCCCGAGGTAACCGGGCGCGCACCCGGTGGCGGCGATGATCTCGGCGTCGCTCGCCCAGCGAAAGCCGTTGAGGCCCGGAACCTTGCCCACCTTGACCTCGTTGAGGCTGTGATCACCGCGTATGAGCAACATCCATACCCGGCCGTCGGCGTGGAGCACGATGCACTTGACGGTGCGCCCGAGAGGCAGTCCCAGCAGCGCGGCAACCTCCTCGCAGGTGGCGCGTCCCGGGGTCGGCACCTTCTGCAAGGGCTCCGCCGGCGGCGCCCGGTGCGCCGCCGGGGCGACGGCTTCGGCGAGCTCGACGTTGGCGGCATAGTCCGAGTGCGGACACCAGGCGATCGCATCCTCGCCCGAATCGGCGAGCACCTGGAACTCGTGCGAGGCGCTGCCGCCGATGGGGCCGGTGTCGGCGGCGACGGGGCGAAACTTCAGGCCCAGGCGGGTGAAGATGCGCCCATAGGCGTCGTACATCGCCTGGTAGGAATGGAGCATGCCCTGCCGGTCGACGTCGAATGAATAGGCATCCTTCATGATGAACTCGCGCGCGCGCATCACGCCGAAGCGCGGCCGGATCTCGTCCCGGAACTTGGTCTGGATATGATAGAAGTTGCGCGGCAGCTGGCGATAGCTCTTGAGCTCCTTGCGGGCGATGTCGGTAACGACCTCTTCCGAGGTCGGCTGCATGATGAAGTCGCGCCGGTGCCGGTCCTTGAGCCGCAGCAGCTCCGGGCCGTATTTGTCCCAGCGTCCGGATTCCTGCCACAGCTCGGCAGGCTGCACCACCGGCATCAGGAGCTCGATCGCGCCGGCGCGGTCCATCTCGGCGCGCACGATCGCCTCGACCTTGCGCAGCACGCGCAGCCCCAGCGGCATCCAGGTGTAGATGCCGGCGGCCAGGCGCTTGATCATGCCGGTGCGCAACATGAGGCGGTGGCTGGCGAGCTCGGCCTCGGCCGGAGCCTCCTTCAGCGTGGACAAGAAAAACCGGGACGAGCGCATGGCCGGCGTTAACGGTAAAGCTTTGATTCTAACTCAGTTTGCGCCGGTCCCGGGGCCCGAAGGGCGCCCTGCGCCCGAAGCGCGCCGCGCAACCGGACCCGGGCCGGTCAGTCGAGGGCCAGCGGCTGGCGCAGGCGGGCCTCGACCTTGACCGCTTCGGCGCGCTTCGCCGCCGCCTCGTCCGCGCGCCCGAGCGCTTCGAGCGCGCGCGCCCACTCGCGGTAGAGCAGCGCATCGTCGGGGTCGCCCGCGGCGGCCAAGGCAAAGCGGTCGGACGCCACCTGCGCACGGCCCAACGCAAGCTCCGCCCGGGCCCAACCGGTGTGCGCCGGCCAATGATGCGGCTCGAACGCAAGCGCCGCCTCGTACTGCGCCACCGCCTGTTGCATTTGGCCGCTGCCGAGCAGCGCATCGCCGAAGTGGGTCGCCAGATTCGCCGACTCGTTGCCGTTGTCGATGGCGTAGCGGTATTCCAGGAACGCCTCGTCCATGCGCCCGAGCGCGGCGAAGGCGTCCGCGCGCGCTTCGTGGCACCACAGGTCGCCCGGCCAGGCTGCCAGTTCCGCCTTGCACACGTCGATCGCATCCGCAGCGCGACCGACCGCCGCCATCATGAACGCAACCGTCGAGGGCAGGTCCCGGTCGTCGGGATGCAGCTTCCACCCGCGCTCGGCGCTCTCAAGGGCCTCGGCTGGCCGGTGCAGGCGGTAGAGCGAATCGGCGACCAGGTTGTTCGTCTCCGCATCCTGCGGATCGCGCCGCAACGCCTGGCGCGCATAGTCGAATTGCTCTGCGTTGCGGCCGAGCGCGCCCATCATGACCGCGCTGTTCATCAGTTCGTCCGCGCTCTGCGAGAGCTTCGCCCGCTCGCGCGCGAGTTCGAGCGCCTCGCTGTCACGCCCCATGCGCACCAGTTGCCGCACGACGTAGACCGAACCGTCGCCGGGGTCGAGCTGGGCGTAGCGCCGATAGGAGGCCAAGGCGTTGTCGGCGCGGCCTTCGAGTCGCTGCACGTTGCCGAGCATGCGGTAGCCGGACGCGCGCTCGTCGGTGCTGCCGTGGGCGAGCAGGTAATCGATGGCGCTGCGCGTTTCCGGAAAGCTCCTGGCCTTGGCCTCGTGCCCGTACAGGTACACGGCGAGCAGGGACGGATCGGCGATCTGCACCAGGGCGCGTCCGGCGTCGCGCAGCAGGCGGTCGACGTCCGCATCGTCGCGCTGCACCGTGATCAGTTGCGTCTGCGTACCCTGGCGCACGCGCAGCGCCAGCTTGAGCGCCTTGCCGTCCTGCAGCATTTCACCGCTGATGCGGTTGTCCGGCAGGTCGACCAGGCGGCGGGCGTAGCGCACGATCGCCTTCATCGACAGGCCACCGCCGGCTATCTGGACGTCGGGAAGCGTGGCCGCGACGTCGATCTCGCGCCGGCTCTGCAGGGTGAAGGCCTGGGCCTGGATGGCATGGATCTCGTCGAGCACGGCTTCGGCGATCGCCGTGGAGGTGTAGCCGCGCTCGGCGATCTCCTTGGGCGCGGTGAAGGTGTCGAACTCGATTACATTGCGGCGTATGTCGCGCACGAAGGCATAGGTCAGGGCGATGAGCGCGGCGAGCAGCACCAGCGACATGGCGATCGAAAACAGGGCGCCGGCGTTTTCCGCCAGGCCTGGCAACAGGCCCCGTCGCCGCGCCGCGCCATCGGCCCGTGGCGGGTCGGTGCGCGCCGACGCCTGCCGGGCGAAGAAAGGGTGCGCAGCGAGCCCTCCGATCTGCTCGATGCGTCGGCCGGGGCGAAAGAGCTGGCGCTTCAGGCGCATCGGCGGCGGCGGGACAACGACACGTTGCGCTAAAGCCTAGCGCACGACCAGCACCGGCAGCTTCGAGTGCATCAGCACTTTCTGCGTTTCGCTGCCGAGCAACAGCGCCGCCACGCCGCGGCGGCCGTGCGAGGCCATGACGATGGCGTCGCAGCGGTTCTTCTTCGCCGCGGCGAGGATCGCCGACCAGGGCGTGGGCGAGAACACGTGCGCCGCGGTGAAGGCGACGCCCTCGGCGCGGGCCTTGACGGCGATGGCGTCGAGCATGCGCTGCGCCTCCCTGGTGCACTCGGTCCGGTATTGCTCCGGCGAGAACGCCTCGAAGACCACGCCGTCGGCGTAGACGGGCAGCGGAAAATCGGGCGATGCATGGAAGCCGGTGAGTCCGGCGTGCATGACCTTGGCCAGCGCAATGGCGTGGGCGGCGGCCTTGTGCGACAACCTCGAGCCGTCGGTCGCGACCAGGATCTGCTTGTACATGGAGTTCTCCGAAAACAGCGCCGAACGACGCCCGCCGATCTTACGCGATATCCCCGCCGCGCCGACAGCCGCCGCCGCGCGGGCGCGTGAGAGAATGCCCGCATGAGCATCGACATCTCCGACCCGAGAATTGCGCCTGCGGCGAGCCCGGCCGCGGCCTCCCCGCTCATCGAGCTCGCCGCGGCGAGCCTTGCGGCGTCGACCGCGGCCCGGGCGGCCGAGATCGATTCCGCGCTGGCGCGGGCGCTGTGCGAGCGGCTGGCGTCGGGGCGGGCGTTGTCGCTGGCCGAGACGGTGGCCGCTGCGCCGACGGTCGCCATCGCCCGCCAGTTGTGGCGCGGGCTCATCGATGCCTGGGCGCTGGCGTCCCGGCCGGCTGCCGGTGAGGGCGTTGCGGCGGCGCTTTTTGCCTTGCCGGTGGTCGTCGTCGCCGGCAGCGGCGAGCGCGCCGACGGCGCGCAGCCGCCGGCGACGATCGCGGGAGTCTTGACCGACGCCGAGCGGCTGGCAGGGATTCTGCGCGAGCATCGTGCGCTGGCCGGCAACCAGACTTTCGCCTTCGCCAACGCGCTCGTCGCCGCCGACGCCATCGATATCCCGCATTGGAGCGCGCTTTTGTCCTGGCAGAGCCTGGATGGCGGCGCCGGCGCCGCGACGCGCGACCTGCCGCCGACACCGATCGCCGTGCAGCCGGGAGCGCAGGCCGTGCATCTGCGTTTCCTGATCGGGACCGCGCTCGTCGCTGCCGACACCGGCTTGGCGGGGCTGGCGGACCTGACCGGGTGGGCGATGCCGCTCGCGCAGGAGCTCGCGCGCCAGCTCGCCGTCCCGGGGCTCACCGTGCTCGCCCTGCCGCGGCCGCCGCAGTCGCCGCCGGCAGCCTTGCAGCAAGGACGCGCCGCACAGCGCGAAGTCGGCGCGCAGCTGTTCGCCAGCAACGCCATCCGCAAGCTGCGCGCCTCGGTCGGTGAGCCCGCGGCGGCGATCAGCGCCCATCGCACCGCGACCGCGCCCGGTGGCGGCGAGTTGCGCCTGTCGCTGTCGAGCCCTTTCGATTCCCGACAGGCTGAGGGATTTCGCTGCCCTTTGTTCCCGACCGACCGCGCCGGCGATGTGGCGGCGATGCTCGTCGCTCTGCTGCACGACTGCCGTGTCGCCGATGTTCGCATCCTGCCCGGCGTGCACCCGGATCGCGACCCGCAGACAGGACTGACGCTCCTGTTCAAGGCCGATGCGCTGGCCGCCGCCGAGCAGGCGTCGCTGCACTGAAGGACTGGCGATGGCGCGACAGGGCGACGAGGCCGAGCCGATCCCGGGCTGCCGCGTGAGGTTCGAGGCGGCGGCAGCCCTCGTGCCGGCAGCCGGGGGCGAGCGCTCGGCATCGGTGTTTGCGCACGGCTCGCTCGAGGTCAAGCTCTACGCGCCGCGCGGTCAGGATCCGCAGGCGGCGCATCGGCGCGATGAAATCTACGTCGTGGCCCAGGGCGAGGGCATTTTCGTCTGCGGCGCTCGGCGCGAGCGTTTCGGGCCGCTCGACGTGTTGTTCGTCCCGGCCGGTGTGGTGCACCGGTTCGAGGACTTTTCCGCCGACTTCCGGGCCTGGGTGTTCTTCTACGGTCCGGACGGCGGGGAGGGCGCAGGAGCCTAGTCGGGTTCGCGGCGGGTGACCTTGCCGAAGCCGCTGATCGATTGCTTGAGCTTCGGGTCGCCCAGGTACTCGACCTTGCCGGCTCCGGAAATGTCGACCGTGAGCGAATTGCTGGCATTGACCAGCGCCTTGCCGGCGCCGCTGACCGAAATCACGGCATCGGAGCTGACCAGCTCCCCGGCCTGGTACGAGCCCGCGCCGGAGATGTCGACCTTCTGCCGGGCGACCTTGCCGCCGATTTCGGCCTTGATGGCGCCCGATCCGTCCAGGTAAAGGGAGGTGGCCTGCAGATCGCGGACCCGAAGCGTGCAGGCGCCGGCGAAGTCCAGGTGCAGGTCGCTGCTGCTCAAGCGCCCGGCGTCCAGGGTGACCGTTCCGGCCCCCTCGATGCGGTCGACGTCGCGCAGGTGGATGGTGAGGTGCGGCGTCGGGCCTGCGCCGCGGCCCGAGAACCACTGCCAGATCGAGCGCGAGGTCTCGACGTCGACGGAGAGCGTGCCGCCGCGGACATCGGTGTGGATGCGCGGCATGGCTGCAGCCGCCGCCTCGATCGTGACGTCCTCGGTCGGACCCTGCACCAGGGTGACGCGGGCCTGGCCGTCGATCTCGATACGGTGAAATCCGGCCACCGCCCGGGTTTCCTGTTGCAGTTCGACCGCGGACGCGGCGCCGCAGGGCAGCGCGGCCATCGCCCCGAGCGCGATCAGGACCGCGACGGGGAGCAGGTCTGGGAGACCTTTCATGGGCTGGGCCATTTCTTCCGAGGGAGAATAGCGCTTAGATGCGCCGACCCGCCAGCGTGGATTCGTTGTTTCTGCGCTCTCGCGCCACGCGCTTGCGCGTAACGCCCGGGCGTCCGGTCAGGGCAGCGCTCGCCCCGGGGCGCGAGCGCCCGAGTGCGGTAGACTGAACCGCATCGTGCACCGGCCGCCAGGCTTTCCGGGTAGCGTAACCCGGGCAACTTCCGGCATGAGGAGGAAACCGTGCAATCCCCGCAGCAGGCGATCCGCGTCATCGTCGCCAAGGTCGGGCTCGACGGCCATGATCGGGGCGTGAAGATCGTCGCGCGCACGCTGCGCGACGCCGGCATGGACGTCATCTACACCGGCCTGCACCGCACGCCGGAAGAGGTCGTGGAAGCCGCCATCCAGGAGGATGTTGACGTCATCGGCGTGAGCATCCTGTCCGGCGCGCACATGACCGTGTTCCCGCGCCTGCTGAAGCTGCTCGACGAGCGCGGGGCGCGCGACATCCTGATCATCGGCGGCGGCGTCGTCCCCGACGAGGACGTAGCCAAGCTCAAGGCGCTGGGCGTGAGGGAGCTGCTGCTGCAGGATAGCGCGCCGGAGACCATCGTCGCGACCGTGCGAAGGGTAGTCGCCGAGCGCGGCCCGCGCTGAAAGGCGCTGCGCGCATGGAATCCTGGTCCTTTCCGCCGCGCTACGATCCGGGGTATTTTCCCCCCGCCGGTTCGCGCTACTGGTTCCCGAAGCGCGAAACCATGCCGGCTGCGGAGCGCGAGCAGGCAATCCTCGAGCGGCTGAAGCAAGTCACCCGCTACGCGTGGGACAACTCGGCGCTCTATCGCAGGAAGTGGGACGAAGCGGGATTTCATCCGCATCACCTGCGCTCTCTCGAGGACTTCGAGGCGAAGGTGCCGGTAGTCGCGAAGAGGGACCTGCGCGAATCGCAGGCGCGTGTGCCGCCCTTCGGCGACTATCTTTGCATTGCCGACGCCGAGATCCACCACATCCACGGCACGTCGGGCACGACCGGCCGCCCGACAGCATTCGCCATCGGCCGCGGCGACTGGGACGCGATCGCCAATGCGCACGCGCGCATCATGTGGGCGATGGGCATGCGCCCTGGCGACATGGTGTTCATCGCCGCGATCATGAGCCTGTATCTGGGTTCCTGGGGCGCGCTCATCGGCGCGGAGAGGCTGCGCGCCAAGTCGTTTCCATTCGGCGCCGGCGCACCCGGCATGACGGCGCGGGCGGCGATGTGGCTCGATCTGGCAAAGCCCGCGGCGCTCTATGCGACGCCCTCGTTCGCACTGCATCTGGCCGAGGTCGCGCGCGACGAAGGCTACGATCCGCGCGCATTCGGCCTGAAGACGATGTTCTTCTCCGGCGAGCCGGGCGCATCGGTCCCCGCTGTGCGCGACAAGATCGCCGACGCGTACGGCGCGCGCGTGATCGACTGCGGCTCGATGGCGGAAATGACGCCATTCATGAATGTCAGCGGCACGGCTGAGACCGACGGCATGCTGTGCTGGCAGGACATCGTGTACACCGAGGTCTGCGACCCCAGGACGTTCCGGCGGGTGCCCTACGGTGAGCGCGGAACGCCGGTGTACACCCATCTCGAGCGCACGTCGCAGCCGATGATCCGGCTGCTCTCCGGCGATCTCACGTTGTGGGAGAACGGGCCCAACCCGTGCGGGCGCACCTATCCCCGGCTGCCGCAAGGCGTTTTCGGCCGCATCGATGACATGTTCACGATCCGCGGCGAGAACGTCTACCCCAGCGAAGTCGACGCGGTGGTCAACCGCCTCGCGGGCTACGGCGGCGAGCACCGGATCGTGATCACGCGCGAAGGCGCGATGGACGAGCTCGTCATCCGGATCGAGGCCGCGCCGGACGTGCACGCCGCCGGGGAAGCGCCCATGCGTACGCTCAAGGACGACGCCTCGCGAGCGCTGCAGAAGATGCTGGGGCTGCGCGCCAAGGTCGAAATCGTGGCGCCCGGAACGTTTCCGCGCACCGACTTCAAGGCGCGGCGCGTGGTCGACGACCGCGAAGTGTTCCGCGAGCTCAACGCGCGGCTCGGAAACTAGCACGCTGATGGCCTACGTTGCCTCGCTCGACCTGGTGCCGGGCGTTCTCGCCGGCGAGCTGCGCGCGATCGCGCGCCTGCTCACCCGCGCCGAGTCGGGGGCCGAGGAAGCGCGCGCCGCCCTCGACGCGATCTTCGGTCACGCCGGCCGCGCGCACATCGTCGGCATCACCGGCGTCCCGGGCAGCGGCAAGTCGACGCTGGTCGCCAAGCTCGCCGCGGAGATTCGCCGCTCCGGGCGCAAGGTCGCGATCGTGGCGATCGACCCGTCGAGTCCGTTCACGGGAGGCTCCATTCTCGGCGACCGGATTCGGATGGGCGAGCTTGCCGGCGATCCGGGCGTGTTCGTGCGCAGCATGGCGACCCGCGGTTCGCTCGGCGGGCTCGGGCGCGGCACGCTGGAGGCGGTCGACGTGTTTGACGCCGCAGGCTACGAGCTCGTCATCATCGAGACCGTCGGCGTGGGGCAGGACGAGGTCGAGATCGCGCGCGCGGCTCACACCACGGTGGTTGTCTCCGCGCCGGGCCTGGGCGACGACATCCAGGCGATCAAGGCGGGAATTCTCGAGATCGCCGATGTCCACGTGGTGAGCAAGTGCGACCGGCCCGATGCCAACAAGGCCATCGCCGACCTGCGCAACATGCTCGCCCTCGGCCTCGCGCTGTCCCGGCGTGCGCGATGGCAGGTCCCGGTCGTGCCGACCAGCTCGCAGCGCGACGAGGGCATCGTCGCGCTGCTCGCGGCGATCGACGAGCACCGCAGGTCGCTCGAAGACACGGGTGAAATCGCCACGCGCCGCCTGCAGATCAACGAGCGCCGGCTGCTCAAGGCCGGCGAGGAAATCCTGCGCGACCGGTACGTACGCCACCGCGACGGGAAGATCGCAGCGCTGGTGACCGAGCTCAACGCGCGCGCGCTGAGCCCGCACCGGGCAGCCGAGCGACTGCTCGCAGACTTGCACATCGCAGACATCGGAGACACTCCATGAACGACCCAATCTTTCGCGGCTCAGCCGCACTGGATGCCGAGACGGTGAAGGCGTTCGCGGAGCAGGTCGAGGCATGGGAGAAGAACGAAGTCGCGAAGTTCATTGCCCGCGCGCCCGAGCGGCAACCCGAGTTCCGCACGCTGGGCGGCTTCCCACTGCGGCGCACCTACACCGCGCTCGATCTCGCCGGCACGCCGCTCGAGGACATCGGGCTGCCGGGACAGTACCCCTACACCCGCGGCCCGTACCCTACGATGTACCGCGGGCGGCTGTGGACGATGCGGCAGATCGCAGGCTTCGGCACGGCCGAGGACACCAACCGGCGCTTCAAGTACCTGATCGAGCACGGGCAGACGGGGCTTTCGACCGATTTCGACATGCCCACGCTGATGGGCTACGACAGCGATCATCCGATGAGCGAAGGCGAGGTCGGTCGCGAGGGCGTGGCGATCGACACGCTCGCCGACATGGAGCACCTGTTCGACGGCATCGACCTGGAGAAGATCTCGGTGTCGATGACGATCAACCCCAGCGCCTGGATCCTGCTCGCGATGTACGTGGCGCTAGCGCAGAAGCGCCGCTACGACCTGAACAAGCTCTCGGGAACGATCCAGGCCGACATCCTCAAGGAGTACCAGGCGCAGAAAGAGTGGGCGTTCCCCATCGCGCCGTCGGTGCGCATCGTGCGCGACTGCATCAGCTTCTGCGCCCGCAACATGAAGCGGTACAACCCCATCAACATTTCCGGCTACCACATCTCCGAGGCGGGGAGCTCGCCCCTCGACGAGGTCGCGTTCACGATGTGCAACCTGATCACCTACGTCGAGGAAGTCGCCAAGACCGGGATCGGTGTGGACGAGTTCGCCCCCCGGCTCGCCTTCTACTATGTCTGCCAGTCGGATTTCTTCGAGGAGATCGCCAAGTTCCGCGCGGCGCGCCGCGTGTACGCGAAGATCATGCGCGATCGCTTCGGGGCGAAGAATCCCGAGTCGATGCGCCTGAGGTTCCACTGTCAGACGGCGGCAGCCTCCCTCACCAAGCCGCAGTATCAGATCAACGTCGTGCGCACCGCTCTGCAGGCGCTCGCCGCCGTTCTGGGCGGCGCGCAGAGCCTGCACACCAATGGCATGGACGAGGCATTCGCGATCCCTACCGAGGAGGCGATGAAGATCGCGCTGCGCACCCAGCAGATCGTCGCCGAGGAATCGGGCATCCCCGCGGTCGTCGATCCGCTCGGGGGTTCCTATTTCGTGGAGAACCTGACCACGCAATACGAGCGCGAGATCTTCAAGGTGATCGAGGAGGTCGAGCAGCGCGGCGGAACGATCAGGATGATCGAGGAGGGCTGGTTCCAGCGCCGCATCGCCGACTTTGCCTATGACACCGCGCTGAAGAAAGCCGACGGCAGCAGGCCGCTGATCGGGGTCAACAAGTACGTCGACCCCGAACAGCGATTCGACATCGAGCTGCACCCGTACGATCCGACCACCGCCGAGCGGCAGATCGCGCGCCTGAACCGCGTGCGACGTGAGCGCGACAACGCCAGGGTGGCGGCGCTGCTCGACCGGTTGGTCGCGGTGGCGCGGGACGAACGCGACAACATCATGCCGGTGACCATCGAGCTCGTCGCCGCGGGCGCTTCGATGGGCGACATCGTCGAGAAGCTCAAGGGCCTTTGGGGCACCTACCGCGAGACGCCGGTATTCTGAGCCCATCCGAAACCCGATGCAGCCGCCCGCGATGAACGCCGCTGCGCCCGGCGCAGATTCCGCCGCGGCTCTCATCGCCCGTTTCCTCAAGGCGCGCGGGGTGGATCGCGTATTTGCCCTCTGCGGCGGGCATATCATGCCGATCTGGATGCGCATCGACGCGCAGGGCATCGCGATCGTCGACGTCCGCGACGAGCGCGCCGCCGTGCACATGGCGCACGCCTACGGCGAGCTCACCGGCGGGCTCGGCGTCGCGCTCGTGACCGCCGGCCCCGGCGTGACCAACGCGATCACGGCAATCGCCAACGCCCACGTTGCGCGGGCGAGCGTGCTGGTGCTCTCCGGCGTGCCGCCGCGCCCGCAGGAGAATCGCGGCGCGCTGCAGGATCTCGTCCACACCGACATGGTGGGGCCGATCACGCGCTACGCGCGCACGGTGCGCGAGCCCTCGCGGGTGCTGCCGGAGCTCGACGAGGCGGTGGCCCGGGCTCTTGGCGAGGGCGGCGAGCCCGGACCGGCGTATCTCGACTTTCCCACCGATACGCTGCGCGCCGAGGTGCCGCGCGCGTTGCAGCGCGAAGAGCACCTGCGGCCGAAGCCGCGCTGGACGATCGCGCCGGAGCCCTCCGCGCTGCGCGCGGCGGCCGAATTGCTGTCGTGCGCGCGGCGCCCGCTGGTGATCAGCGGCCGCGGTGCGCGCCGGGCAGGGAAGTCGCTCCTGCGCCTGCTCGACTGGCTCGGCGCACCCTACCTCGACACCGGCGAGAGCCGCGGCCTCGTGCCGGAGAGGCATCCGGCGGTGGTTGCGGCGATGCGGGGAACGGTGCTGGGCGAGGCCGACGTCGTCCTGACCGTCGGCCGGCGCCTGGACTTCCAGCTCGCCTACGGCTCGCCGGCGATTTTCGGCGAGGCCCGCTTCGTGCGCATCGCCGACGTCGCCTCCGAGCTGCGCGACAATCGCCGCGGCGAAGTCGAGCTGTTCGCGAGCTGCGCGGCCGCGCTCGAGGGCATTGTCGAGGTCGCGGGCAGGCGCGCGCCAGCGATCGATCGCGAGTGGGCGCGGGGACTCAGGGCGCGGCACGAGGAGCGCGCGAGCAAGCTGCGCGCGGCGATGCGCGGAGCGGCTGCGGGCAGCGACGGGCGCATGCACCCGAACCGCCTGCTCGCCTGCCTGCAGGATCGGATCGGAGAGGACGCGGTGGTCGTCGCCGACGGTGGCGATCTGCTGAGCTTCGCCCGGGTCGGCATGGCAGCGACGACCTGGCTCGATCCCGGTCCGCTCGGCTGCCTCGGCGTCGGCACGCCATTCGGCATCGCGGCGAGCCTCGCCTGCCCCGATCGGCCGGTGGTGGCGGTGACCGGCGACGGAGCGTTCGGCTTCAACGCGATGGAAATCGACACCGCGGTCCGCCACCGCGCACCCGTGCTCATCGTGGTGGCCAACAACGGCGCATGGCAGATCGAGGTGCACGACCAACAGCACACGTACGGCAAGGTCATCGGAACGCGGCTTTCCATGGCCGACTACGCGGCCATGGCGCGCGCCTTCGGCATGCACGCCGAGCGCGTCGAGCGCGCCGAGGATCTTCCGGGCGCGATCGACCGCGCGCTTGCGCACCGTCCCGCGCTGCTCGATGTGGCCGTCACGCCGGAGGCCGTGTCCTCCGACGCGAGGACCGGCCTTGCCTGGGTGCCCGATCTGCAGCCGCTGGCGGCGTGGGACGAGGCCGAGCGGAAATGGCGCGACGGTTGAATCCGCGATGCTGCTCGCCTATCGTGAATTCGCGCCCGCGCTGACCGCGCCGTTCGATCTGGCCGCCGCCGCGGCGGCCATCGGACGCACTGCGGCGGGGCCGCGGCTCACCCTGCGCGCCTACGCGACGCTGCGCGCCGACGGCGAATCGATCCGGGTCGGCGCCGATGCATGGTTCGGCGAGCGCGCGACGGTACACATCGCCGACGGCGAGTTCGGCACGCTGATCGGCGATGCGGTCACGGTCGGCCGCTATGCCATCGTCCATGCGTGTACGGTCGGCCACGGCGTGGTCGTCGCCGACGCGGCCGTGGTGATGGACGCGGCGCGCGTCGGCCCGCACTCGCTCATCGCGCCCGGGGCCCTCGTGCCTCCGCGCAAGACTCTCGCCGGGGGCTTCGTGTACGAGGGCAACCCGGCGCAACCGACGCGCGCGATCGCGAGCGATGAGCTCGCTGCAGCGGCGCTCGCGCTGCGTCGTGGCGAGGCGGTGCCCGGTTTTGCGCCGGTCGCGTTGCCGCCGCCCGCCCTGGCGCCCTCACCCATGCCACTGCAGGTGCGCGCGCCGCGAAGCGGTCGCGCGTACGTAGCCCCGACCTGTGCGCTCGTCGGTGACGTGACCCTCGCTGCAGATGCTGGCGTCTATTTCGGTTGCGTGCTCGATGCGGGCGATGCTCGCATCGAGGTGGGAGCGTGCAGCAATATTCAGGACAATTCGCTGCTCATCACCGATCGCGCGCGCGGCGACCTCATCATCGGCAAGCGCGTGACGTTCGGACACAACGTTCGCATGAGCTCGGGTGAGATCGGCGATGACGCGCTCATCGGCATGATGTCGATCCTCGGCGCGCGGGTCGTGGTCGAACGCGGCGGCTGCATTGCCGCCGGCGCGTGGGCCGAGCCGGGGACCGTCGTCCGGGCGGGCTGGATCTGGGCCGGGCGTCCGGCGCGGGCATTGCGCGAACTAAGATCGAGTGAGCGCGAACTCTTCGCCCGCGGTGTGGACGTGTACGTCGGCTATGGCCGCGCCTATCTCACGGCCGCCGGCGCGTCGCCGGCAGCGTGAGCAGGAAGGTCCGAAACCGAGCCTCTGACCAGGCCTCGGCGGCGAAGCGCGGCAAGGGCCGGCTCGCGGTGTTGCAGCGCAGGGAGCACCGACCTGCCGGCTATAATGCCCAAGCGAGCTACTCGTCAGCGCAGGCCATGAATCTCGACCGCGTCTCCTCCGGAACGGACATCCCCCACGACTGCAACGTGATCATCGAGATCCCGATGCATGGCGACCCGATCAAGTACGAGGTGGACAAGGGCACCGGCGCGGTGTTCGTCGATCGCTTCATGTCGACGGCGATGCGCTATCCGTGCAACTACGGCTACATCCCGCGCACCTTGTCCGGGGACGGAGATCCCTGCGACGTGCTGGTGCTCTCGCCGGTGCCGCTGATCACCGGGGTGGTGGTGCGCTGCCGGCCGATCGGCATGCTCAAGATGGACGACGAGGCTGGCGGCGATGCCAAGATCCTCGCCGTGCCCATCGACAAGCTGTCGAGCCTGTATCGGGGCATCGCGTCGCCGCGCGACCTGCCCGAGATCACCACGCGGCAGATCGCGCATTTCTTCGAACACTACAAGGATCTCGAGCCGGGCAAGTGGGTGCGGGTGTCGAGCTGGGTCGGTGCCGAGGAGGCGAAGCGGGAGATCGTCGACAGCGCGCACCGCTACGAGGCGCAGAGTGCCTCGGGCGGCGGCTGACGCGGGCGCCCTCGGTCAGCCGCGCGCGGGCGGCCGCGCGCGCAGGCGCGTGCCGGCGAGGCGGTCCTGCAGGAACGCGCGCTCCGGATCGGCGAGCGCCCAGAGGTAATTGAGCGCCAGCAGCGGCAGCGCGAAGCGGCCGAGGCCGATCGGCTGCAGTGCCGCGTAGGCACCAAGCGCGAGCAGCGGGCCGATCCAGCAGGCGAGGAAGCGCACGCTGGCGGCGCCGAGCGAAAGCGGGGAGCCGGCCGTGGTTTTGAGCTCGAGCCGCCACGTCTGCATCGGCAGCGTGCGCCGGCCGCCGCTCCACAGCCCGATGCAATACACGCCGCAGGCTGCGCACAGCAGCGCCCCCGACCATGCCCTCGCGCCCGCGGTGGGCAGGTAGAGCGTTGGCGCCGCGGTCGCGGCGGGGGCGCGGGGGTCGGGTGCGGGCGAGAGCAGCGGCAGGAGCGCGAAGCCGATGCCCACCAGCAACGCGGTCAACAGCAGCGCCTCGTACACCGAGGCGCCGAGCCGGCGCGCCAGTCCGGCGCTCTCCGCGCCGCCGCGGGCGGTCACGCGTGCCGCTGGGCCAACGCTACGGCCGCCGGGGTGACGCGGCCGCAGCGCGGCTGGACAGCGCGCGGCGCTGCTCGGGCGACAAGCGCTGGTACTCCTGCCATTTCTGCGTGACCTGCTGGCGTTGCTCGGGCGGCAGTTGGCGGAAGCTCTTGTACTGCTCGCGCGCCAGGCGCCGCTGCTCCGGGGTCAGGTGCACCCACGCGCTCATCTGCTGCTGGATGCGCTGCTGCTCGATCGGGGCGAGCTTCGGATAGCGGCTGGCGATCCCCAGCCATTTCTGCTTGCGCTGGGCGTCAAAGCCGTCCCACTCGGGGGCGAGCGGCGCGAGCACCTGCCGGTCGGCTGGCGACAATTGCGACCACGACGGGGAGTGCGGCCCAATCCCCACCGCGGTGGCCGGCGAACTGGCGATCGCCGCCGCCAGGAACGCCGTCGCGATCAGGGCTCGGAGCGCTTGAGCCAAGCCTCGAATCCCTGGTCCAGATAAGCTTCGATCGGCAGTTCCGAGGACAGGATGGCCGCGTCGGTTTCCTCGATGTCACGCGCCTGCTGCGCCTGCTGCGCCGTTTCCCAGTACTGATAGGCGAGCACGCCGCCGACGAGCAGGAGCACGCCGATGCCCACCCGCGCCGCGCTGAGGAAGCGGTGCGAGCCGAACGAGCTGCCGCCCGGCTCGGCCAACGCCAATTGCGGCGCACGCTGGGGCTCTTCGGCCAGCCGGTCGACCGCCCGTTGCCGGGCGCGCTGTAGCCTGAAGGCCGTCCCGGCCTTGAGTTCCGCCGTGCCGCGATCGAGATAACCCGTTATATTCTTTGCGGTTTCATGCTCGTTCATAAGCTGACCCCCTTGGCCTTGAGCATTGCGGCCAATGCATGAACCGCCCTTGAGCAGTGAGTCTTCACACTGCCCTCGGAGCAGCCCATGGCGGTGGCGGTCTCCGCCACATCGAGTTCTTCCCAGTAACGCAACAGAAATGCTTCGCGTTGACGCGCCGGCAGCCGCGCGAGCGCCTGCTCGACCAGGGCCACGACCTCCGCCCGCTCGCGCTGCTGCGCCGGATCCGCCCAATTCGAGTCCGCTCTCGCGGGCAAAGTTTCGAGCGGGTCGAAATCTTCGTCCTTGTCCTCCTTCTGTCCGAGGGCCGAGAGCAGCGTCGTCCAGGTCGAGCGCACCTTCTGCCGCCGGAAGTGGTCGTGGATCGCGTTCTGCAGGATGCGTTGAAACAGCATCGGCAGCTCCGGCAGCGGTTTGGCGGCGTATTTCTCGGCCAACCTCAGCATCGCATCCTGCACGATGTCGAGCGCGGTGTCCTCGTCGCGCACGGCGAAGACCGCCTGCTTGAAGGCGCGGCGCTCGACCTCGGCGAGAAAGTTCGCGATCTCCTGGTGCGAAGCTATTGCCATCCTCCCGGCGCGTAATGGCGGCGATTATAGTCGCGCCGGTTCGATGCCGGACCCGGCGGGCGGGACAAAAGCCGGCGCGCCGGGCGCTGCCGCGCTCGCCCTCGACGCGACGCAGCAGGCTGGCTGGGGCCGGATCCATTGCGCGCGCCTCGCGTGCGCGGGCGTGCGTTACGGGCCCGATACCCAGGCTTGACCGGGGCGAGCGATGCCGGTAACGTGGGTATGCGAATTCTTGGGGAATTCGCGTGGTGCTGCAAAAACGGCCGTTGGCCTCCCCTCCGGACGCGCCACAAGCGCGTAGGAGTACCCGATGGGATGCGACGTGACCGGCTTTCAACCCGGAAAAGCCTTATAGCCCAAGCGCCTGACCGAGGCGCGGCGCGTTTTGCAGGCCCCGGCCCGCCTGGAGCGGCGCCGGGTAAACGTGTTCATCACAAGCTCGAGGCTTAAAGCAATGCAGCTCACCGGCGCAGAGATCGTCATCCGCTGCCTGCAGGACGAAGGCGTCGAATACGTCTTCGGCTACCCCGGCGGCGCCGTGCTCAACATCTACGACGCCCTGTTCGGGCAGGACCAGGTCAAGCACGTTCTGGTCCGCCATGAGCAGGGTGCGGCGCATGCCGCCGACGGCTATTCGCGCTCGTCGCAGAAGGTCGGCGTGTGCCTGGTCACCTCCGGCCCGGGGGTCACCAACGCGGTCACGGGGATCGCCACCGCCTACATGGATTCGATCCCGATGGTGGTCATCACCGGCCAGGTCCCCACGCACGCGATCGGCCAGGACGCCTTCCAGGAATGCGACACCGTCGGCATCACCCGGCCCTGCGTCAAGCACAACTTTCTGGTCAAGGACGTGACGCAGCTGGCGGTGACCATCAAGAAGGCGTTCTACCTGGCGCAGAGCGGCCGCCCGGGTCCGGTGCTCGTCGACATCCCGAAGGATGTGACCCAGGCGAGCGCCGAATACAGCTACCCGAGGACGATCGCGCTGCGCTCGTACAATCCGGTCACCCGCGGCCATGCCGGCCAGATCAAGAAAGCGGTGCAGCTGCTGCAGGAGGCGAAGCGGCCGATGGTCTATGCCGGCGGCGGGGTGATCCTCAACAACGCCGCGCCCCAGCTCACGCGCCTGGTGCGACTGCTCGGCTTTCCGTGCACCAACACGCTGATGGGACTGGGCGGCTTTCCGGGCACCGATCCCCAGTTCACCGGCATGCTGGGCATGCACGGCACCTATGAGTCGAACATGGCGATGCAGGGCTGCGACGTGCTGCTCGCCGTGGGCGCGCGCTTCGACGACCGGGTGATCGGCAATCCGACGCACTTCTTCCGCGCCGACCGCAAGATCATCCACATCGACATCGATCCGTCTTCGATCTCCAAGCGGGTCAAGGTCGACGTGCCCATCGTCGGCTACGTCGGCGAGGTGCTCGACGAAATGATCAAGCTCATCGAGTCCTCGCCGCATCGTCCCGATGCCCAGGCGCTCAAGGAGTGGTGGGCCCAGATCAAGGAGTGGCAGCGCAGGGATTGCCTCAAGTACGACCGCCAGAGCGCGCTCATCAAGCCCCAGTACGTGGTCGAGAAGCTCTACGAGATAACCGGCGGCGATGCGATCATTACCTCGGACGTCGGCCAGCACCAGATGTGGGTCGCGCAGTACTACAAGTTCGACCGGCCGCGGCGCTGGATCAATTCGGGGGGACTGGGCACCATGGGCTTCGGCCTGCCGGCGGCGATGGGCGCGGTTCTGGCCAACCCGGGCGCCACGGTCGCCTGCGTCACCGGCGAGGCCTCGATCCAGATGTGCATCCAGGAGCTGTCGACCTGCAAGCAATACCACCTGCCGGTCAAGATCGTGAACCTGAACAACAAGTACATGGGCATGGTGCGACAGTGGCAGCAGTTCTTTTACGGCAACCGCTACGCGGAGTCGTACATGGATGCGCTGCCGGACTTCACCAAGCTGGCGGAAGCCTTCGGTCATGTCGGGATGAAGGTCGAACACCCGCGCGACGTCGACGGCGCACTGCGCGAGGCCTTCAAGCTCAAGGACCGCCTGGTGTTCGTCGACGTGATCACCGACCAGGCCGAGAACGTGTTTCCGATGGTGCCCGGCGGCAAGGGCCTGACGGAAATGATCCTCGCCGAGGAACTGTAGCGGTGCGCCACATCCTGTCGATCCTGGTGGAGAACGAGGCCGGCGCGCTGTCGCGCATTTCCGGCCTGTTCTCGGCGCGGGGCTACAATATCGAGTCGCTCACCGTCGCGCCCACCGAGGATCCGACGCTGTCGCGCATGACGATTGTGACCGTCGGCTCGGACGACGTGATCGAGCAGATCACCAAGCAGCTGAACAAGCTCGTCGAAGTGGTCAAGGTCATCGATCTGACCGACGGCAACCACATCGAGCGCGAGCTGATGCTGGTCAAGGTGCGTGCCGCCGGCAAGGACCGGGACGAGATGAAGCGGCTCGCGGACATCTTCCGTGGCCGCATTCTCGACGTCACCGACAAGAGCTATACCATCGAGCTCACGGGCACCGGGTCGAAGCTCGACGCCTTCCTGCAGGCGATCGAGCCGGGGGTGATCCTGGAAACCGTGCGCACCGGGGCCTCGGGCATCGGCCGCGGCGAGCGCATACTCAGAGTTTAGGAGAAACGCATGAAGGTCTACTACGAAAAAGACGCCGACCTGTCGCTCATCAAGGGCAAGAAGGTCAGCATCGTCGGCTACGGCTCGCAGGGCCATGCGCACGCGCAGAACCTCAACGACTCCGGCGTGAAGGTGACCGTCGGCCTGCGCCAGGGCGGCACCTCCTGGGACAAGGCGAAGAAGGCGGGGCTCAAGGTGGCCGCCGTCGCCGCCGCGGTGAAGGGCGCCGACCTGGTGATGATGCTCATGCCCGACGAGCACATCGCCGCGGTCTATCGGGAGGAAGTCGAGCCCAAAATCCGCAAGGGTGCGACGCTCGCGTTCGCCCACGGCTTCAACATCCATTACGGCCAGGTGATGCCGCGTGCCGACCTCGACGTGGTGATGATCGCCCCCAAGGCCCCGGGACACACCGTGCGCTCGACCTACGTCCAGGGCGGCGGCACGCCCATGCTCATTGCCGTGCATCAGGACGTGAGCCGCAAGGCGCGCGACCTTGCGCTGTCCTACGCCGCCGCGATCGGCGGCGCGCGTGCCGGGGTGATCGAGACGTCGTTCAAGGAAGAAACGGAAACGGACCTGTTCGGCGAGCAGACCGTCCTCTGCGGCGGCTGCGTGGAACTGGTGAAGAACGCCTTCGAGGTGCTGGTGGAAGCCGGCTACGCGCCGGAGATGGCGTACTTCGAATGCCTGCACGAGCTCAAGCTCATCGTCGATCTGCTCTACGAGGGCGGGATCGGCAACATGAACTACGCCATCTCCAACAACGCGGAATACGGCGAGTATGTAACCGGACCGCTTATCATCAACGCCGCGACCAAGGACGCGATGCGCGCCGCGCTCGCGCGCATCCAGAGCGGCGAGTATGCGCGCAGCTTCATCCTGGAAAATCGCGCCGGCGCACCGGTGCTGTTGTCGCGGCGGCGCATGACCGCCGAGCATCCGATCGAGCAGATCGGCGGCAAGTTGCGGGAGATGATGCCGTGGATCAGGCGCAACAAGCTCGTCGACCAGTCGCGCAACTAGGCCGCGCTCGGCTGGCGCTTGGCGCCGGTCCTCGCCGCCAGCGCGGCTGGGTGGGGTTGGTCGTCATCCTCATTGCCCTGGTGATCGTCGCGCTGCTGGCGCAGAAGGCGCTGAAGAGCTACGGGTTGCTGCCCGGCGCCGATGAGACCACCGCTGCCGGCAGCCGCGTGCCGCCCGGGGCGAGTCCGGCGGACGTCGATCCGACCAGCGTGCCGGCCACGCCCGCCGCCACCATCCAGCGCGCGCGCGGCCTGGAGCAGCAGCTGCAGCGCGAAGCCGAGGAACAGCGCAAGCGCATCGACGAGCAGAGCAAATAGCCCGCGATGGCTGCGCCTGGCTATCCGCATCCGATCATCGCCCGCGAAGGCTGGGCGTTTCTCACCCTCGCGGTCGCCTTCGCGCTGGCCCTGTCATGGGCCGCGCCGTGGCCGCTCGCGGCGCTCGCCTGGCTCTCGGTGGTCTTCATCGCCCAGTTTTTCCGCGACCCGCCGCGGGTCGCGCCGGCGGAGGCCAACGCGGTGCTGTCGCCTGCCGACGGCAGGGTCGTGCTGGTCGCGCAGGCGCGCGATCCGTATCTCGACCGCGACGCGCTGAAGATCAGCGTGTTCATGAACGTGTTCAACGTGCATTCCAACCGCAGCCCGGTCGACGGCGAAGTGCGGAACAAGTGGTATCACGGCGGCCGCTTCCTCAATGCCGCGCTGGACAAGGCCTCGCTCGAAAACGAGCGCTGCGCGCTGCACATCGCGACCGCCGACCGGGGCGACGTGACCTGCGTGCAGATCGCCGGTCTGATCGCGCGGCGCATCCTCTGCTACGCCGTTCCCGGCGACCGCCTCGCGCGCGGGCAGCGCTACGGATTCATTCGCTTCGGCTCGCGGGTTGACGTCTACCTGCCCGCGGATGCGACGCCGCGGGTCGCAGTGGGCGACACGGTGCAGGCGACGACGACGATCGTGGCCGCGCTCGCTTGAAGCGAGGCGAAGTCGCGGCGTTGTCTCGACCCGACCGACCTGCTAGGCTCTGGCGCATGGAGGATTTCCAGCAACAGCGGGCGTTCGCCAAGAACCGAGTCCGCCGCCGCGGCATCTTCCTGCTGCCGAATCTGCTCACCACCGCGGCGCTGTTCGCCGGCTTCTATGCGATCGTGCAGGCGATGAGGGGGCGCTTCGACTATGCCGCGATCGGCATCTTCGTCGCCATGGTGCTCGACGGTCTCGACGGCCGCGTCGCGCGCCTGACCAAGACCCAGAGCGCGTTCGGTGCCGAGTACGACAGCCTCTCCGACATGGTCTGCTTCGGCGCCGCGCCGGCGCTGGTCGTCTACGAGTGGGCGCTGCTCGGCATGGGCAATTTCGGCTGGGCGGCGGCGTTCCTGTATTGCGCGGCCGCGGCGCTGCGGCTGGCGCGCTTCAACACCATGCTCGAGGTCGCCGACCGACGCTACTTCCAGGGCTTGCCGAGCCCGTCGGCGGCGGCGCTGGTCGCCGGCTTCGTGTGGACCATGGACGACTACGCGATCGATCCGGACAGCGTGCGCTGGTGGGCGCTGGGGGTCACCGTCGCCGCCGGCCTCGGCATGGTGAGCACCATCAGGTATTACAGCTTCAAGACGATCAACCTGCGCCGCAGCGTGCCGTTCGTGGTGCTGCTGCTCATCGTGCTGTTCTTTGTCCTGGTGAGCTATCAGCCGCCGGTGGTGCTGTTCAGCGGCTTCGTGCTCTACGCGCTCTCCGGATGCGCCGGCTGGGCATGGCTCGCGCTCAAGCGCCGGCGCGGCTAGGGCGCACCGGGCGGGCGCGAGCCCGGCGCAGGTTGCGGGGCGGCGCCAATCCCGCTATAGTCCGTCGCATGAGCCGCCAACGCTCCCGCGTTCTTGTCCTGCCGCGTCTCCTTGCGCCCGCCGGTCTCGGCGAGCTGCTGCTGCGCCCCGCGCGCAGATAATCCACCCCACCTTTTGCCTGTGCGCGCCCGCCCCGATTCTGGCGGCGGGAAGGAATCACCGTACCAGCTTTGCAGGAGCTCATCATGCCCGACCAGTTGATCATTTTTGACACCACCCTGCGCGACGGCGAGCAGAGTCCAGGGGCCTCGATGACACGCGAGGAAAAGATGCGCATCGCCCGCCAGCTCGAGCGCCTCCGGGCGGACGTGATCGAGGCCGGCTTCCCGGCGTCGTCGAACGGCGACTTCGAGGCGGTGCGCTCGATCGCGCAGGTGATCCGGGACAGCACCGTGTGCGCGCTCGCGCGCGCCAACGAGAAGGACATCCGCCGCGCCGGCGACGCGCTCAAGGGTGCGAAGTCGGGCCGCGTGCACACCTTCATCGCCAGCTCCCCCATTCACATGCAGATGAAACTGCGCATGACGCCCGAGCAGGTGCTCGAGCAGGCGGTCAGGGCGGTGCGATGGGCGCGCGAGTACAGCGACGACGTCGAGTTCTCCCCCGAGGACGCGGGCCGGTCGGAGCCGGATTTCCTCTGCCGCCTGCTCGAGGCGGCCATCAAGGCCGGGGCGACCACGGTCAACATCCCCGACACGGTCGGCTACACCATGCCGTGGCAGTTCGGCGCGCTCATCGGCTCGCTGCGCGAGCGGATCCCGAATTCCGCCAAGGCGGTGTGGTCGGTGCATTGTCACAACGACCTGGGCATGGCGGTGGCCAACTCGCTCGCGGCGGTCATGCACGGGGCGCGCCAGGTCGAGTGCACCATCAACGGCCTGGGCGAGCGCGCAGGCAACGCGTCGCTGGAAGAAATCGTCATGGCGGTGAAGACCCGCAAGGACGTGTTTCCCTGTACCACGCGCATCGACACCACGCAGATCGTCGCGGCCTCGAAGCTCGTCTCCGGCATCACCGGATTCCCGGTGCAGCCGAACAAGGCGATCGTCGGCGCGAACGCGTTTGCGCATGAATCGGGCATCCACCAGGACGGCGTGCTCAAGCACCGCGAGACCTACGAAATCATGCGCGCGGAGGACGTCGGCTGGGGCGCCAACAAGCTGGTGCTGGGGAAGCTTTCCGGCCGCAACGCGTTCAAGACGCGGCTATCCGAGCTCGGCATCGAGCTGGGCAGCGAGGAAGCGGTCAACCATGCCTTCACCCGCTTCAAGGAGCTTGCCGACAAGAAGGGCGAGGTGTTCGACGAGGACCTGCATGCGCTGGCCTCCGACGAGCAGGTCACGCCCGAGCGCGAGCATTACAAGCTCATCGCCCTCAAGGTGGTCTCGGAGACGGGCGAAGTGCCGCAGGCGGAAGTAACGCTCGCGGTGGGCACGAGCGAGCACAGCGTGCACACCCGCGGCGACGGCCCGATCGACGCCACCTTCCGCGCCATCGAGCAGATGGTGCACTCGAAGGCCAGGATGGTCCTCTACTCGGTCAACGCCATCACCACCGGGACCGACGCCCAGGGGGAGGTGACCGTCAGGCTGGAACGCGACGGCCGGATCGTCAACGGCCTGGGCTCGGACACCGACATCTTGGTCGCCTCGGCCAAGGCCTACCTCAACGCCCTGAACAAGCTGCACAGCAGGCACGAGCGGCTCAACCCGCAGCTGGCGGCGTAGGTTATGGCGGCGGGGCAGGTCGACCCGAGGGCGGGCGAAGAGGCCGCGCTGCCCGCCGCGATCGCCGTCGCCGGCGTCGACTTGCCGGTCTGGCCCGACGGGCAGCGGGTCGAGGCGCTGTCGGCGCCGCTGATGGCGGCGGCGGGCTTCGCCGACTTCGAGGCATTTCATCCGGAGCTCGTCGCCGCCGTGCTCGCCGCCGAGCAGGATCCGCGCTGGCGCGGGCAGATATTCCGCGGCGGCTGCGGCACCAAGGTGCGCAAGATCCCGGCCTGGAACGCCGCGGCAGCCTCGCTCGTCCACGCCCGGGCGCTGATGCTCGCGCACCGCACGCTGTCGCGGCGGCCGGTCTACGCCGACGACACCTGGGCCTCGGTCTACCGCGCCGGCGACTACTGCATGCCGCACAGCCATCTGCGCTCGAACGTGAGCATCGTCTACATGCTCGACCCGGGCGATGGCGACCCGGAGGACCCGGTGGCCGGCAAGCTGTGCTTCGCCGATCCGCGCATCGACGCCTGCTGCCCGGACGAGCCCGGCCGGGTCACGCGGCACATGATGCCGGCCATGCTTCCCGGGACGATGCTCATCTTCGCCAGCGACTATCTGCACAGCGTCAATCCCTATCACGGCACCCGGCCGCGCATCACGCTGTCGTGGAACATCACCCTGGATCGGCTCGCCGGCCGGCCGGGCGAGGGCTGGGAGTAAGGCGGCAAGCCGGCGGCACCCTCCGGCGCCAAGCCGTCGCCGGCTTGTCCTGCTATCATTGCCGCATTGCAGCAACGCCGGTGGCGCGATCGGCCCGCCTGGCGCTTCCGGTACGCCGCCCGCGTCCTTCGGCGGCAAGTTTGCAATCGACCAGCGCCTACCCGTTTTGAAGAACAAGGATCGCTCATGACTACGCCGACCTACGGCCCGGGGATCGAGATCACCGGCCGCATCACCGCCGACTACGCGCAGATCCTGACCCCCGAGGCGCTGGAATTCGCGGCCCGTCTGCAACGCGCCTTCGGTTCCCGCCGGGCGGAGCTGCTCGCGCGCCGCGGCGCGCGCCAGCGCGAGCTCGACGCCGGCAAGCTCCCCGATTTCCTGCCCGAGACGCGGGCCATCCGCGAGGCCGGCTGGACGTGCGCCCCGGTGCCCGCGGACATCCAGGATCGCCGGGTCGAGATCACCGGGCCGGTCGATCGCAAGATGATCATCAACGCGCTCAATTCCGGCGCCAGCGTGTACATGGCCGATTTCGAGGACGCCAACACGCCGAAGTGGGACAACAACATCCAGGGCCACATCAACCTGGGCGACGCGATCCGCCGCCGCATCGACTACGTTTCGCCCGAAGGCAAGGCGTACAAGCTCAACCCCAAGCTTGCGACCCTGTTCGTGCGTCCCCGGGGCTGGCATCTGCCCGAAAAACATGTGCGCGTCGACGGCACGCCGATCTCGGGCGGCATCTTCGACTTCGCCCTGTACTGCTATCACAACGCGAAGGAGCTCGTCGCCCGCGGCAGCGCCCCTTATTTCTACCTGCCGAAGCTCGAAAGCCATCTCGAGGCGCGACTGTGGAACGACATCTTCGTCATGGCGCAGGACGAGCTGGGCGTGCCGCGCGGGACGATCAAGGCCACCGTGCTCATCGAGACCATCCTCGCCGCCTTCGAGATGGACGAGATTCTGCACGAGCTGCGCGAGCATTCGGCGGGGCTCAATTGCGGCCGCTGGGACTACATCTTTTCCTGCATCAAGAAGCTTCGCTTGAACCGCGAGTTCTGCCTGGCCGATCGCGCCCTGGTCACGATGACCACCCACTTCATGAGGAGCTACGCCGAGCTGTGCATCAAGACCTGTCACCATCGCGCCATCCACGCCATGGGCGGCATGGCCGCGCAGATCCCGGTGAAGAACGACGAGCAGGCGAACCGGGAGGCGTTTGCCAAGGTCAAGGCCGACAAGGAGCGCGAGGCGAGCATCGGCCACGACGGCACCTGGGTCGCGCACCCGGGACTGGTGGCGGTGGCCAAGGAAGCCTTCGACCGCCTCATGCCGGGGCCCAATCAGATCGCGTCGCGCAAGCGCGAGGACGTGCGGGTGACGGCAGCCGACCTGCTGCGCTTCGAGCCGGAGCAGCCGATCACCGAGCAGGGCCTGCGGCTCAACATCAACGTCGCCATCCAGTATATCGGCGCCTGGCTCGCCGGCCAGGGCGCGGTGCCCATCTTCAACCTGATGGAGGACGCCGCCACGGCGGAGATCTCGCGCTCGCAGGTGTGGCAGTGGATCCGCTCGGCCAAGGGCCGGCTAGACGACGGGCGCAAGGTAACCCGGGAGATGGTCGCGGTCATGATCCCCGAGGAGATACAGAAGATTCGCGTCCTGCTCGGCCCCGCCTTCAGCGACGGCCGCTACGACGAAGCGGCCGGCCTGTTCGCCGACCTGGTCAACAACGACACCTTCGTCGAGTTTCTGACGCTGCCGGCGTACGAGCGCATCGACTAGGACGGGTTCGCGGCGCGGCCGGCACCCGGATAGACGCTGTTTATCGAAAGCATTGCAACAGTCAATTGGACATATGGGGCCCGGTTGCGCACAATGGGCCGCACGAATCACGACAGGAGACCAGCGATGAATCTCAAAGGCACCCGGACGCACGACAACCTGAAGGCGGCTTTCGCCGGCGAATCGCAGGCGAACCGGCGCTACCTGTATTTCGCCAACAAGGCGGACGTCGAGGGACAGAACGACGTCGCCGCGGTGTTCCGCTCGACCGCCGAGGGCGAGACCGGGCATGCGCACGGCCACCTCGATTACCTCGCGCTGGTGGGCGACCCGGCGACCGATCTGCCCATCGGCAAGACGCGCGAGAATCTGGCCGCGGCGATCGCCGGCGAGACGCACGAGTACACCGACATGTATCCGGGCATGGCCAAGGCCGCGCGCGGCGAGGGCTTCGAGGAAATCGCCGACTGGTTCGAGACCCTGGCCAAGGCGGAGCGCTCGCACGCCAACCGCTTCAAGAAGGCGCTCGACGCGCTGGCCGATTGACGGCCGTCGCAGCGCCACCGGGATCGGGCGCGGCGCCGCCACGGCGCCGCGCCCACGTCGCGCCAGGCGCGAAGCGCCGCGCGCCGCGACGGTCCGCCTGACAGCCGAAACACAGGGCGAGGTAGCATGAGCTTCCGCGAAGGCAGCCTTGAAGCGCCGACCCGGCACCCGGTCGATTGGCGCAATCCGGATTTCTACGACGAGGCCTCGCTCAACGCCGAGCTCGCCCGCGTCTTCGATATCTGTCACGGCTGCCGGCGCTGCGTGAGCCTGTGCAACGCCTTTCCGACGCTGTTCGATCTCGTCGATGCGACCGAAGGCGGAGAAGTGGAGGGCGTCGACAAGGCGAACTACGGCGCGGTTGTCGACCAGTGCTATCTGTGCGACGTCTGCTACATGACCAAGTGCCCGTACGTGCCGCCGCATCCCTGGAACGTCGACTTTCCGCACCTGATGCTGCGCGCCAAGGCGCGCAAGTTCGAGCGCGGCGAGACTCGCTGGCGGGACAGGCTTCTGACCAGCACCGACCGTCTCGGGAAGCTTGCGACGATCCCGGTCGTCGTCGAGCTCGTCAACAAGGCCAACGCCAGTGCGCTTTCGCGCAAGGCGCTCGGCGCCGTGCTGGGCGTGCACCCGCAACGGAGGCTTCCGGCCTACGCCTCGAAGCGCTTCTCGGCGCTCGCCAGAGAGGCCCGCGCGTGGCCGGTCCGGGACGGCGAGCGCACGCCCGGCAAGGTCGCGATCTTTTCGACCTGCTACGTCAACTACAACGAACCGGGCATCGGCCTCGACCTGCTCCGCATCCTGGATCACAACGAAATCCCGTACACCGTCGTGGGCCAGACAGGCTGCTGCGGCATGCCCAAGCTGGAACTGGGCGACCTCGAATCGGTGCAGCGGCTCAAGGACGCCAACGCGCCGCGACTGGCCGCGCTGGCCGGCGAGGGTTACGCGCTGCTCACGCCGGTGCCGTCGTGCACGCTGATGTTCAAGAGCGAACTGCCGCTGCTCTTCCCCGAGGACGAGGCGGTGAAGGCGATCTCCGCGGCGATGTTCGACCCGTTCGAGTACCTGGTGCAACGCGACAAGGACGGCTTGCTGAAGAGGGATTTCAACACCGCGCTGGGCAAGGTCGCCTATCACGTTCCCTGCCATTCGCGGGTGCAGAACATCGGCCAGAAGACACGCGAGGTGCTCGAATGGGTGCCGGGCACGACCGTGCGCACCTTCGAGCGCTGCGCGGGCCACGACGGCACCTGGGGAGTCAAGCGCGAGTTCTACGCCGCGTCGATGAAGATCGGCCGGCCGTTGTTCCGGCAGATGGCCGAGGGCGCGCCCGACTACGTGAGCTCCGATTGCCCGATCGCCGGCGGTGCGATCGTGCAGGGCATCGAAGAGACCGCCGGCAAGAATGCGGCGGCAAAGCTGCGCAAGGCGCACCCGCTGACGCTCATGCGCATGGCCTACGGCCTCTGACTGCGGCGGCGATCCGCGTTTCGACCCCAAGCCAAGGAGACGCTGCATGCCGCATATCGCGCGCGAGAGCCTGCTGACGCTGGAAGCCTACGCCAAGGAGCGGCAGGCGTTCCGCAGGCGCGTGCTGGAGCACAAGAAGCCGCGCACGGTTCACTTGGGCGCGCACCTGACAATGCTGTTCGAGGACGAGCTCACCGTCCGCTACCAGATCCAGGAAATGCTGCGCATCGAGAAGACCTTCGAGGAAGCCGGCATCCGGGACGAGCTCGAAGCCTACAATCCGCTGGTGCCGGACGGGCAGAACTGGAAGGCAACCCTGTTGGTCGAATACGAGGACGCCGCGGAGCGCAAGCTCGCGCTTTCCCGGCTGCAGGGCATCGAGGATCGCGTCTGGGTTCAGGTCGCGGGCCAGCCGCGGGTGGCGGCGATCGCCGACGAGGACCTGGAGCGCGAGACCGCTGACAAGACCTCGTCGGTGCATTTCGTGCGCTTCGAGCTCACGGCGGCGATGATCGCGGCGCTCAAGGCGGGGGCGGAGCTGTCGATGGGCGTCGATCACCCGCATTACCATGCCACCCTCGACCCGGTGCCCGCGGCGACGCGCCGGACGCTGCTCGCCGACCTCGCTTGAGGACGCCCTCGCGCCACGTGCAAATCACGCCATGGCGCCGGTGTGCCGCTTCCAGGAGGCGAGGGTGATCGCGCGCACGCAGAACTCCTCCTCCACGCCGCGGTGACGGCGCCGCTCGGTGCGCAGCGGCTCAAGCCCGCATTTCTCCAGCACCCGCCCCGACGCCGGATTGCGCGCCAGGTGCGATGCGGTGAGCCGATCGAGGTCAAGGAGCGAGAAGGCCAGCGCGATCACGGCGTCCGCCGCCGCGGTGGCGTAGCCGCGACCCCAATGCGCGCGGCCGATCCAGTAGCCCAGGTTCTCCTGCTCGGTCGCAGCCGGTCGCAATCCGATCGCCCCGATCAGCAGCCCGTCGGTGGCCACGGTGATGGCGTAGGTGTACTCGCGGCCCGCGGCCCGGTCGCGCGCCTGCGCCGCGATCCAGCTCAGGGCGGCGCCGTCGGGATAGGGGTGCGGAATCAGGGCCGTCGTCTCGGCGACGGCGCGTTCGCCGGCCAGCAGCTGGACCCGCGCCGCATCGCCGGGAGCGAACGGGCGTAGCGCAACCGGGAATGCCAGCGCGCGCTCGGGAAGCAAGGCTCTCTCGCCTTCCGCTAAAGCTCAATCCCTGAAGTTGCCGAACTGGACCGGGAAATCCGTGACGGTTTTCTTGACCAGGGCGATCGCGCTCTGCAGCTCGTCTTTCTTGCCGCCGGAGACGCGCACCGCGGTCCCCTGGATGCTCGCCTGGAGCTTGAGCTTGGATTCCTTGATCGCCTTGACGATTCGCTTGGCGAGTTCCTGCTCGATGCCGACGCGGATGGTGATCCCCTGCTTGACCTTGTCGCCGCCGATCTTTTCGACATTGCCGGCTTTGAGCGCGCGCACGTCGAGCCCGCGCTTGGCGAGCTTGCCCAGCAGCACGTCGGTCACCTGCCTGAGCTTGAACTCGTCGTCGGCGTAGAGCGTCAGCTCGTTGTCCTTGTGCTCGACGCGCGCGTCGGAGCCCTTGAAGTCGAAGCGCGTGGAGAGCTCCTTGTTGGTCTGATCGAGCGCATTGCGGACCTCGACCTGGTTCACTTCGGAGACGATGTCGAACGAGGGCATACCTCAGGCCTGACGGCAAAGACTTGAAATTAGCACGATCCGCCGCCCCGACAAAGACCGCCCGCGCGGCCCGGGCGCGAAGCGCTGTCGGCACGGCCAGTGCGCCGAATTGCGCCCATGGGCCGGGGCGCGACGCACGCGCTGCGGTTACTTCTTCGCCTTGCGCGCGAGCTCTTCCTCGATGCGCAGGCGCAAGGCATTGAGCTTGATGAAGCCGCCGGCATCCTTCTGGTCGTACGTGCCGCGGTCGTCGTCGAATGTCGCCACGACCGGGTCGAACAGCGAATGGGTCTTCGATTCGCGCCCGACGACCGTCACGTTGCCCTTGTAGAGCTTCAGCCGCACGCGGCCGTTCACCGCTCCTTGCGAGGCATCGATCATCGTCTGCAGCAGCTTTCTCTCCGGCGACCACCAGTAGCCGTTGTAGATCAGGCTCGCGTAGCGCGGCATCAGCTCATCCTTGAGGTGAGCGACCTCGCGATCGAGGCAGATCGACTCGATGGCGCGATGCGCCTTGAGCATGATCGTGCCGCCGGGCGTCTCATAGCAGCCGCGCGACTTCATGCCGACGTAGCGGTTCTCGACCAGGTCCAGCCGGCCGATGCCGTGCTTGCCGCCGATGCGGTTGAGCTCGGTCAGGACCTGCGCCGGGGTCATGGGCACGCCGTTGACCGCGGTGATGTCGCCGCGGGCGTAATCGAGCTCGAGCCGTTCGGCCGCATCCGGCGCGGCTTCCGGCGCGACCGTCCAGCGCCACATGTCGGCCTCCGGCTCGAGCGCCGGATCCTCCAGGGCGCGGCCCTCGTAGCTGATGTGCAGCAGGTTCGCGTCCATCGAATAGGGCGCGCCGCTGCCGCGGTGCTTCATCTCGATGGGTATGCCGTGCGCCTGCGCGTAGGCGAGGAGCTTCTCGCGCGAGTTCAAGTCCCACTCGCGCCACGGCGCGAGCACGCGGATGCCGGGCTCGAGCGCGTAATAGCCGAGCTCGAAGCGGACCTGGTCGTTGCCCTTGCCGGTCGCCCCGTGCGCCACCGTGTCGGCCTGCGTCTCGCGCGCGATCTCGATCTGGCGCTTGGCGATCAACGGCCGCGCGATGGATGTGCCCAGCAGGTACTCGCCCTCGTAGATTGCGTTGGCGCGAAACATCGGAAACACAAAATCGCGCACGAATTCCTCGCGCAGATCGTCGATGTAGATCTGTTTGACGCCGGCCGCCTTCGCCTTGGCGCGCGCAGGCTCCAGCTCCTCGCCCTGGCCGATGTCGGCGGTGAAGGTGACCACCTCGCAGCGATACACGTCCTGCAGCCAGCGCAGGATGACCGAGGTGTCGAGGCCGCCGGAATAGGCAAGGACGATTTTCATGTCAGTCGATCCGGGCGCCGGTTTTGCTGATCACCGGCCCCCACTTGTCGGATTCGCTCTTGATCAGGCGCCTGAAGTCCTCCGGCGTGCCGCCGATCAGCTCGAAGCCCTGCGCGTTCAGGGCCGTTCTGACGGCGGGCTCCTGCAGGATCGCATTGATCTCGCCGTTGAGCCGTTCGACGATGGGCCGCGGCGTCGCGCCGGGAACGAGCACGCCGTTCCAGGCCAGGGCCTCGAACCCGGGAAAGCCGGCCTCGGCGATCGTCGGTAGCTCGGGCAGCAGCGGGAAGCGCTTGACGCTCGTCACCGCCAGCGCGCGCAGGCGGCCCGCCCGGACCTGCGCCTGCAACGGCTGCATGACCGCGAACATCAGCTGCGTCTCGCCCTGCGCCGTCGCCGTCACCGCCGGCGGCGAGCCGTTGAACGGCACGTGCACCATGTCCAGTCCGGCAGCCGCCTTGAACAGCTCCATGGTCAGGTGCGAGGAGCTGCCATTGCCCACCGAGGCGTAACTGAGCTTGCCCGGATGCGCCTTCGCGTAGGCGATGAGCTCGGGCACCGAGGCGACGGGCAGCGTCGCGGTGACCGCGAGCACGTTGGGCTGACTCGAGGTGATGATGACCGGAGCGAGATCGGCGAGCGGGTCGTAGGGCAGCTTCGGGTAAAGATGCGGGCCGAACGCCAGCGGGCCGTTGAACGACATGAGCAGCGCCTGCCCGTCCGGCGGCGATTTGGCGACGAGGTCGGTGGCCGCGGTGCCACCGGCCGCGGGTCGATCGTCGACGATGACCTTTTGCCCGAGCCGTTCGCCGAGCTTCTCGCCGATGATGCGCGCGAGCACGTCGAGCGAGCTGCCGGCCGGCGCGGCGACGAAGAAATGCAGAGGCTTCGCCGGCCACGTCTGGGCGTTGGCGCAGCCCAGCGCGCACAACGCCACGGCGAGCGCCGCGGCCGCGCAACGCCTCATTCCGGCGCGTGACACACCGCCTCGATGTTATGGCCGTCCGGGTCGAGCACGAACGCGCCGTAGTAATTCGCGTGGTAATGCCCGCGCAGCCCCGGCGCGCCGTTGTCCCGGCCGCCGGCCGCTAGCGCCGCGGCGTGGAAGGCTTCGACCTGGCGCCGATTCTCGGCCCGGAACGCGACGTGGATCGGTGGCGCGTTGGGCACGCCGGCGCCGATCCAGAAGTCGGGCTTGGGCGGTACCCCGAACCCGGCGTACTGCTCCCATTCCATGATCAGCGCGTAGCCCAGCGGCGCGAGCGCGGCACGATAGAACGCCTTGCTCCTGGCGATGTCGCGGACGCCCACGCCGGTGTGATCGATCATCGCCGATTCTCAAGGGTTGACGCGCCCGCAGACGAGATACTCGAGCAGCGCCTTCTGCACGTGCAGCCGGTTTTCCGCCTCGTCCCAGACCACGCTCTGCGGCCCGTCGATGACCTCGGCGGCGACTTCCTCGCCGCGATGCGCCGGCAGGCAATGCATGAACAGCGCGTCGGGCTTTGCCTGACGCATCATCGCCGCGTCGACCATCCAGTCGGCGAAGGCGCGCTTGCGCGCGTCGTTCTCCGCCTCGAAGCCCATGCTCGTCCAGACGTCGGTGGTGACCAGGTCCGCGCCGCGGCACGCGGCTCCGGGATCGGCGAAGCATTGCCAGTGCGTCGCCTCGTCGCGAGCGACGTCCGGCGGCAGCGTGTAGCCGGGCGGCGCCGAGACGTGCACGCTGAAGCCGAAGATCGGCGCCGCCTGCAGCCAGGTGCGGCAGACGTTGTTGGAATCGCCGATCCAGGCCACGATCCGGCCCTCGATCGCTCCGCGCTGCTCGACCCAGGTGTAGATGTCGGCAAGGATCTGGCAGGGGTGGTACTCGTTGGTGAGCCCGTTGATCACCGGCACCCGCGAATGCGCCGCGAAGCGCTCGATGAGCGCCTGCTCGAAGGTGCGGATCATCACCACGTCGACCATCCGCGAGACCACCCGCGCCAGGTCCTCGATCGGCTCGCCGCGCGAGAGCTGCGTGTCGCCGCGGTTCAAGTTGATGGCGATCCCGCCCAGCTGGTTCATGCCCGCTTCGAAGGAGACGCGGGTGCGGGTCGAGGTCTTTTCGAACACCATCGCCAGCGTGCGATCGCGCAGCGGCTGGTAGAGCTCGTAGCGCTTGAAGCGCTCCTTGATCCAGCGCGTGCGTTCGAACAGGTGATCGAGTTCGTCCCGGCTGAAATCCTTGAATTGCAGGAAATGCTTCGGCGCCATGGCTACGATCGCGGCGCTTACCACGCCCGCGGTGCGTCTTAACCTCTGTTAAAACAGGATACTAGCATGGGGTGCCGCGCGGCGAGGAGCGCGACCCCGCAACAAAAAGAGCGCCCGGGCGGGCGCTCTTCGTTCGGCCGCGCGCTTTGCCGCTCAGGGCATTGCCTTGAGCGCGTGCGCCAGGCGGTGCTTGCTGCGCGAGGCCAGGTTTTTGTGCACGATCTTCTTGTCGGCGACGCGATCGATGATGCTCTGCTGGGCCCGAAACTCCTTCATCGCGACCGCCTTGTCGCCGGCGGCGATGGCCTTCTTGACGTTGCGCACGGCGCTGCGCAGCGCCGATTTCAGGCTGGCGTTGCGCTTGTGTGTCGCGGCCGATTGCCGGGCGCGTTTCTTCGCTTGCGCGGTATTCGCCATGAATGATTCCCTGTTTTCTGGAGTGACAAAAAAAGACCGGGCATAATAATCGTTTTTCGCCCTTGCCGCAAGCCAACCCCCGCCCGTCGCCCTCTGATGTCCGCCACGCCATCCGCTTCGCCGTCCTTCCCCGACACCCTCGCCCGGCGATGAATCTGCTGCGCGCGTTGTCGACGGTAAGCGCCATGACGCTGCTGTCGCGCATCTCGGGCCTGGCTCGCGAAAGCCTCAAGGCCGTGGCCTTCGGCGCGGGCCTGCAGATGGACGCCTTCGAGGCGGCGTTCCGGTTACCCAACATCCTGCGGCGCATGTTCGCCGAGGGCGCGTTCTCGCAGGCTTTCGTCCCCATTCTCGCCGAATACAAACGGCAGCGCGGCGACGAGGCCACGCGCGACCTGTTCGGCAAGGTCGGGGCGCTGCTCGCCGTGGTGCTGCTCGGCATCTCCGCGCTGGGCGTCCTCGCCGCGCCATGGCTGGTCTACCTGCTGGCGAGCGGCTTTGCCCGGACGCCGGGCAAGGTCGCGCTCACCGCGGAACTCATCCGCATCATGTTCCCGTATGCGCTCTTCATTTCGCTCATTTCGCTTTGCGGCGGCGTGCTCAACGTCTACCGCCGCTTCGCCATCCCGGCATTCACTCCGGTCATCCTCAACCTGGCGATCATCGGCGCGGCGATCTTCCTGGCGCCGCATTTCAATCCGCCGATCGTGGCGCTCGCCTGGGGGGTCATGGTCGGCGGCGTGCTGCAGCTCTCGCTGCAGGTCTTCCCTCTGCTGCGATTGGGCCTGCTGCCGCATTGGCGCCTCGATTGGCGCGACGCGGGCGTGCGGCGGGTGCTCAACGCCATGGGCCCGGCGCTGCTCGGCGTGTCGGCGGCGCAGATTTCGACCCTCATCAACACCCAGCTGGCGGCCTATCTCGGCAACGGCCGCATTTCCTGGATCACCTACGCCGACCGGCTGATGGAGTTTCCCAGCGCGCTCCTCGGCGTCGCGCTGGGCACGATCCTGCTTCCCAGCCTCGCCATGCACCATCACGAAGACAACCAGGGGCAGTATCAGGCCCTGCTCGACTGGGGCCTGCGGCTGACGCTCCTGCTGGCGCTGCCCGCGGCGCTGGCGATGGCGCTCCTCGCCGTGCCCCTGATCGCCACGCTCTACGAGTACGGCCGGTTTACGGTCGCCGACGTGTGGCAGACGCGCGCCGCCCTGCTCGGCTACAGCGTGGGGCTCGTGGGCTTCATCACCGTGAAGATCCTCGCCCCGGGGTTCTACGCGCGCCACGACATGCGCACCCCCGTGCGCACCGCCTTCTTGAGCCTGCTGGTGTCGCAGACGCTGGCGATCGCGCTGATGTTCCATATCGGTCACGCCGGGCTGACGCTGGCCACCTCGATTGGCTCCTTGCTCAACGCGCTGCTGCTCTACCGGGCGATGCGCGGCACCGCCATCTACGCCCCGCTGCCGGGCTGGGGCCGGTTTCTGCGCCGGGTTGCGATAGCCCTTGGCGTGCTCGCCGCCGTGCTGTGGTGGAGCGCCGGTCCGGATGAATTCTGGACCGCCGCCCGGTTGTGGTCGAAGGTGGGACGGCTGACGCTGGTGGTCGCCGGCGGCGCGTTCGCCTATTTCTGCACGCTGTGGCTGCTGGGCTTTCGCCTGGCCGACTTCAACCGCCGCGAAACGTTGTAGCAGGGACCGGGACACCGGGCGAACAACCCGGACGCGCGATCGCTGCCGAGGACAGCGGCCGGGCGACCCGCGCCGCGGCGAAGGCAGCCGTCGCGGTCAATGGTTTCCGCCGGGCTTCCGGTACGGGCACTTCGGCTTGACGCACTCGGCGTAGAGATACAGCGCGTGCTCGCTGATCTCGAAGCCGCGCTCCTTGGCAATCTTGAGCTGCCGCTTCTCGATTTCGGGATCGAAGAATTCCTCGACCCGGCCGCATTGCAGACACACCAGATGGTCGTGGTGGCCGCCCTGGTTGAGCTCGAACACCGACTTGCCGGACTCGAAATGGTGGCGAATCAAAAGCCCCGCCTGCTCGAACTGGGTGAGCACGCGGTAGACGGTGGCCAGGCCCACGTCGACGCCGTCGGCGAGCAGCTGCTTGTAGACGTCCTCCGCCGTCAGATGCCGGACCGTGCTCTGCTCGAACAGGTTGATGATGCGCAGCCGCGGCAGCGTCGCCTTGAGGCCGGCATTCTTCAGATCGTGCGACGTCGACATGGGCGGTTGGGCGCCGCGCGCGGGCGCAGCGGAAGGGGCCGTCGCCTATGATATAGTTTCCAATTGTCTTTTGGCAGCACACGTGCTTCTCATGCGTCCTCTCCTCGGCGCCGCCTGCCTGGGCTTGCTACTCGGCGGCTGCGCCACCGTCTCCGACTACGACTATCTTTACCACTTCGGTGTCTACAAGCTCGACATCAACCAGGGCAATTACATCACGGTGGACCAGGTCGACAAGCTCAAGGTGGGGCAGACCCGGCAGCAGGTCCGGCTGGTGCTCGGCACGCCGCTGCTCGCCGATCCGTTCCACGCCACCCGCTGGGACTTCCCCTACTTGTTCGCCCGCCAGGGCAAGCTGCTCGAGCACCGCCAGCTCACGCTTTATTTCGTCGACGACAAGCTGGCGCGCTGGGAGGGCGACGAGATGCCGCCGCCGCCGGCCGAGGTGGCGCGTTCGGGCGGCGGCGATGCCCTGCTCGACAAATCGCTGTCGACGGCGCCGAAGGTCGGCGAGACGAACTGGCTGCAGGATCTGCTGAAGAAGCTCGGCTGGTGGCAGTAACGATCCCTCTCAAGGTGGCGATCGCCGGCGCCGGCGGGCGCATGGGCCAGGCGCTTCTGGAGGCCGTTCTGGCCGAGCCCGAGATGGCGCTGGTTGGCGCGCTCGAAATCGCAGGCAGCCCGCTGCTCGGCCGCGACGCGGGCGAGCGCCTGGGCCGCGCCACCGGGGTTCGCATCGGCGCCGACATTGCGCCCGCGCTCGCCCAAGCGGACGTGCTGCTCGACTTCACCCGCCCCGAAGGGACGCTCTCCCACCTGCGCCAGTGCGCCGGCGCCCGGATCGCCGCGGTGGTCGGCACCACCGGCCTTACAGCGAGCGACAAGCGCACGCTCACCGAGATGGCCGGGACGATCCCGGTCGTGTTTGCGCCCAACATGAGTGTCGGGGTCACCGTCCTGCTGCGCTTGGTGGAGCAGGCCGCGCAGCTGCTGGGCGACGGCTACGACGTGGAGATCGTCGAGATGCATCATCGGCACAAGGTCGATGCGCCGTCGGGGACGGCGCTGCAGCTTGGCGCCGCGGTGGCGCAGGCGCTCGGGCGCGATCTGAAGCGCGACGCGGTGTTCGGCCGCGAGGGCGTGACCGGCGAGCGGCGAGCGGAAACAATCGGCTTTGCCACCCTGCGTGGCGGCGATGTCGTCGGCGATCACAGCGTGATTTTTGCCGGCGCCGGCGAGCGCCTCGAATTGACGCACAAGGCGGGATCGCGCATGAACTTCGCCCGGGGTGCGCTGCGGGCGGCGCGCTTCGTCGCCGCCAAGCGCGCGCAGGGCGCAGCCGGCCTGTTCGACATGCAGGACGTGCTGGGGATTGGTTGAAGCCGCATGGCCGGCGCCGCGGCAGCGACTTGGTTCGACCTGACCGGACGTAACGCCCTGGTTACCGGCGGCGGGTCCGGCCTGGGGCTCGCCATCGCGCGCGGCCTGGCGCAGGCCGGCGCGCATGTGGTCATCAACGGTCGCCACAGCGAGCGGCTTGAAGCCGCCGCCGCCGGCCTCGCCCGCGAGGGCTACGCCGTCGCCACCGCGCCATTCGACGTGACCGAGGCCGCGGCCGTCGGCGCGGCGATCGCCGCGCTCGAGCGCGATTCGCCGCTCGACATCCTGGTCAACAACGCCGCGGTCAACCGCCGCGGGCCGCTCGACACCTTCGGCGCCGACCAGTGGCGCGCGCTGATGGCGACCAACCTCGACGGGCCGTTCTTCGTCGCGCGCGCAGTCATCCCCGGCATGAAGGCGCGCCGGCGCGGGAAGATCATCAACCTCTGCTCGCTGGCGAGCGATATCGGCCGGCCGAACATCGTCCCTTACGCTGCGAGCAAGGGCGGGCTGCGCATGCTGACCTGCGCCCTGGCCGTCGAGCTCGCGCCGCACAACATCCAGGTCAATGGCATCGCGCCTGGATTCTTCCGTACCGAAATGAACGCCGCGCTGATCGACGATGCTGAATTCTCGGCCTGGGTCGCGCGGCGCACGCCGGCGGGCCGCTGGGGCATGCCGCCGGAGATCGCCGGTGCGGCGGTGTTCCTGGCGTCGGCGGCCGCCGATTACGTGACCGGGCATCTGCTGTCCGTCGATGGAGGCTTCGGCGCGGCGTACTGACGCGCGGCCTGATTGAGGCGCGCGCGCCGTCGCGGTATAATTCGCAGCCTTCGGAGCGGGGCAGGCTGAGCAGCCTTCCCCGCTTTGCACATCTGCTTCTCGTCAACGAGGAATCTCGCCGTGCCCATCGCGCCCGTCCCAGCGATTCTCGCGCTCGCCGACGGGACGTTGTTTCGCGGCCAGGCGATCGGCGCGTCGGGCCTGTCCGCGGGCGAAGTGGTGTTCAACACCGCGATGACCGGCTACCAGGAAATTCTCACCGATCCGTCGTATGCGGGCCAGATCGTCACCCTGACCTATCCCCACGTGGGCAATACCGGCGTCAACGCCGAGGACGTCGAGTCGAGGCGGATTTTTGCCGCCGGCCTGGTCATTCGCGATCTGCCGCGCGCCGCCTCGAGCTGGCGCAGCGCGCAGGACCTGTCGTCGTACCTGCGTGAAGCCGGCATCCTGGGCATCTGCGGCATCGACACGCGCAAGCTCACCCGCATCCTGCGCGAGCACGGCGCCCAGAACGGCTGCCTGATGGCCGGCGCCGTGGATGCCGAGGCAGCGCAGAGGAGCGCGCGCGCCGCGCCGTCCATGGCCGGCCTCGACCTGGCCAAGGTGGTCAGCTGCAGCAGCTCCTACGAGTGGGCGGGCAGCACCTGGGCGCTTGGCACCGGGTACCGGGCGCAGGGGGATTCGCGCTTCCACGTCGTCGCCTACGATTACGGCATCAAGCACAACATCCTGCGCAGGCTCGCCGAGCGCGGCTGCCGCGTCACGGTGGTGCCGGCGCAGACCGCGGCAAGCGACGTGCTCGCGCGCCGGCCCGACGGCATCTTCCTGTCCAATGGCCCGGGCGATCCCGAGCCCTGCGACTACGCCATCGCGGCCATCCGGCGGTTTCTGGAGCTGGGCATTCCGACCTTCGGCATCTGTCTGGGCCACCAGCTGCTCGGCCTCGCCGCGGGCGGCAGAACGTTGAAGATGAAGTTCGGCCACCACGGCGCGAACCACCCGGTGCTCGACAAGGACACCGGCCAGGTTCTCATCACCAGCCAGAACCACGGCTTTGCCGTCGATCCGGCGACGCTGCCGGCGAACGTGCGCGTGACGCACGTGTCGCTCTTCGACGGCAGCCTGCAGGGCATCGCCCTGACCGACAAGCCGGCGTACAGCTTCCAGGGCCATCCGGAGGCCAGCCCGGGGCCGCACGACATGGGCTACCTGTTCGACCGCTTCATCCGGATGATGGAAAAAGGCGCGCTCTGACGATGCCGAAGCGAACCGACATCGAATCGATCCTGATCATCGGCGCTGGGCCGATCATCATCGGCCAGGCCTGCGAGTTCGACTATTCCGGCGCGCAGGCGTGCAAGGCGCTGCGCGAGGAGGGGTACAAGGTCATCCTGGTCAACTCCAACCCGGCGACCATCATGACCGACCCGGAGATGGCCGACGTCACCTACATCGAGCCGATCACCTGGCAGATGGTGGCCAAGATTATCGAGCGCGAGCGACCCGATGCCCTGCTGCCGACGATGGGCGGGCAGACCGCGCTCAACTGCGCGCTCGACCTCGCGCGCGAGGGCGTGCTCACCAAGTTCGACGTCGAGCTGATCGGCGCGACGAAGAAGGCGATCGACAAGGCCGAGGACCGCGAGAAGTTCAAGGCGGCGATGACCCGCATCGGGCTCGATTCGGCGCGCTCCGGAATCGCGCACAACGTCGAGCAGGCGCTCGAGGTGCAAGCCGAGATCGGCTTCCCGGCGGTGATCCGGCCCTCGTTCACGCTCGGCGGCACCGGCGGCGGAATCGCCTACAACCGGGACGAATTCGTCGAGATCTGCAAGCGCGGGCTCGAGGCGTCGCCCACGCACGAGCTGTTGATCGAGCAGTCGCTGCTCGGCTGGAAAGAATTCGAGATGGAGGTCGTCCGCGACCGGAAGGACAACTGCATCATCGTCTGCTCGATCGAGAACGTCGACCCGATGGGCGTGCACACCGGCGACTCGATCACGGTCGCCCCGGCGCAGACGCTCACCGACAAGGAGCTGCAGATCATGCGCGACGCGTCGATCGCCATCCTGCGCGAGATCGGCGTCGACACCGGCGGCTCGAACGTGCAGTTCGCGATCAACCCGGCCGACGGCCGGATGATGGTGATCGAGATGAACCCGCGCGTGTCGCGCTCCTCGGCGCTCGCCTCCAAGGCGACCGGCTTCCCGATCGCCAAGGTCGCCGCCAAGCTGGCGGTCGGCTATACGCTCGACGAGCTCAGGAACGACATCACCGGAGGCGCAACGCCGGCATCCTTCGAGCCGACGATCGATTACGTGGTCACCAAGGTGCCGCGCTTTGCCTTCGAGAAGTTCACCCAGGCCGACGATCGGCTGACCACGCAGATGAAGTCGGTCGGCGAAGTGATGGCCATCGGCCGCACCTTCCAGGAATCGCTGCAGAAGGCGCTGCGCGGCCTCGAGACCGGCGTCGACGGCTTCAATCTCAAGACCGTCGACCCGGACACGATCGCCGACGAGCTCGCCTACCCGCGCGCCGAGCGGCTGTGGTACGTCGCCGACGCCTTCGGCATCGGCATGCCGCTGGAGGAGATCCACCAGCACACCAAGATCGACCGCTGGTTCCTCGCCCAGATCAAGGACATCGTGGACACCGAGCTCGCCGTCGAAAAAGGCAAGCTGGAGGAATGCTCGGCCGAAGAGATCAGGGCGCTCAAGCGCATGGGCTTCTCCGACCGCCGCCTGGCGCATCTGTGGAAGACGACCGAGTTCGCGGTGCGCGGCAGGCGCCACGCGCTGGGCATCCACCCGGTCTACAAGCGGGTCGACACCTGTGCCGCGGAGTTCGCCACGCGCACCGCGTACCTGTATTCGACCTACGAGGAGGAGTGCGAGGCGCAGCCGACTTCGCGCAGGAAGGTCATCGTGCTCGGCGGCGGGCCCAACCGCATCGGCCAGGGCATCGAATTCGATTACTGCTGCGTGCACGCGGCGCTCGCCCTGCGCGAGGACGGCTTCGAAACCATCATGATCAACTGCAACCCGGAGACCGTCTCGACCGACTACGACACGTCCGACCGGCTCTACTTCGAGCCCCTGACGCTCGAAGACGTGCTCGAGATCGTGCGCGTCGAAAAACCCTACGGCGTGATCGTTCAGTATGGCGGACAGACCCCGCTCAAGCTGGCGCGCGACCTGGAGAGGTACGGTGTGCCGATCATCGGCACGGCGCCCGACATGATCGACATGGCCGAGGACCGCGAGCGCTTCCAGCAGCTCCTGGTTCGCCTGAAGCTGCGCCAGCCCTCCAACCGGACCGCGCGCACCGAGGCCGACGCGCTCACGGCCGCCGGCCAGATCGGCTATCCGCTGGTGGTGCGACCGTCGTATGTGCTCGGCGGGCGGGCGATGGAGATCGTGCACGAGCAGCGCGATCTCGAGCGCTACATGCGCGAGGCGGTCAAGGTGTCCAACGATTCGCCGGTGCTGCTCGACCGCTTCCTCAACGACGCCATCGAGGTCGACGTCGACGCGATTGTCGACGATCATGCCGACGGCAAGGACGTCATCATCGGCGGAATCATGGAGCACATCGAGCAGGCGGGCGTGCATTCGGGCGACTCGGCGTGTTCGCTGCCGCCATTCTCGCTCTCGCGCGAGCTGCAGGACGAGCTGCGCCGGCAGACGGTGGCACTGGCGCACGGCCTGGACGTGGTGGGCCTGATGAACGTGCAGTTCGCCATCCAGTTTCCGGAGCACGAGAACGGCGGCAAGGGGGTGGTCTACGTGCTCGAAGTCAATCCGCGCGCGTCGCGGACCGTGCCCTTCGTGTCGAAGGCGACGGGGCGGCCGCTGGCCAAGATCGCGGCGCGCTGCATGGTGGGACAGACGCTCTCGGAGCAGGGCGTCAGCGGCGAGATCGTGCCGCCGTATTTCGCAGTCAAGGAGGCGGTGTTTCCGTTCATCAAGTTTCCGGGGGTCGACACGATCCTCGGCCCGGAGATGAAGTCCACCGGCGAGGTCATGGGCGTGGGCGAGTCGTTTGCCGAGGCCTTTCTCAAGTCGCAGCTCGCCGCCGGCGTCAGGCTGCCGGACCGCGGCAACGTCTTCGTCAGCGTCAAGAATCCGGACAAGCCGCGGGTGCTCGATGTGGCCCGCACGCTTTCGCGCCTGGGCTTTCGCCTGGTCGCCACGCGCGGCACCGCGGCGGCGCTCGCCGCCGCCGGGCTGCAGGTGACGCCGGTCAACAAGGTCGCCGAAGGGCGGCCGCACATCGTCGACATGATCGTCAACGGCGAGATCGCGCTCATCGTCAACACGGTCGAGGAAAAACGCAGCGCGATCCAGGACAGCTACGTCATCCGCCGTGCGGCGCTCAACGCGCAGGTCCCCACCTACACCACGCTCGCCGGCGCCAGGGCCGCGGCGATGGGCATGCAGGGCCTGCGCGAGCTGGTACCCTACTCGACCCAGGCGCTGCATCGCCGGCTGCAATCACGCCCGGCGCCGCAACGGGTCCTGCCGACGCACGTCGCATGAAAAAGCACCCCATGACCACGACCGGCGCCGAGCGGCTCAAGGTCGAGCTGCAGCGCCTCAAGACCGTCGAGCGGCCGTCGATCGTGCGGGCGATCGGCGAGGCGCGCTTGCACGGCGACATTTCCGAGAATGCGGAGTACGACGCGGCGAAGGAACGCCAGGGGTTTCTCGAAGCGCGCATCCGCGACATCGAGTCGAAGCTTGCGCACGCGCACATCGTCAATCCCGCCGAGCTCGACGCCGGCGGGCGGGTCGTGTTCGGGGCTACCGTCGACCTGGAGGACCTGGCATCCGGCGACGAGGTGAGCTACCAGATCGTCGGCGACGACGAGGCCGACATCAAGGCGGGCAAGGTCTCGGTCAGCTCGCCCATCGCGCGGGCGCTGATCGGCAAGCACGTGGGCGACACCGCCGAGGTCGAGGCGCCCTCGGGCACGCGCGGGTACGAGGTTCTTGCCGTGCGCTACCTATGACGGCTCCCTGCCCCGGCCCTGCCGCCGCCGCTCGCAGCTCGCCACCCACGCCTCGGCGCTGGCCCGGTCGCTGACGCACATCGTGCGCTCGGTGGTGATCCACGCCGAGCGCTCCAGCAGCTGGATGTCCGCTTCGTGCTGCCGCGCGACGTGCGGATCTTCCAGAAAGATCACGCGCCGGCAGCGGTTCTCGAGGATCTCCAGCGCGATCTCGGCGTCACCGCCCAGCGGGCCGGAGTGGAAACGGCGTACCCATGGCAGGTGCGAAGGCGACATGCCGGTGGCCAGGTCGTTGAGGAGCTCGCCCGTGGTGCCGGTGGCGATGCGGCGGCGAAAGCGGTCGAAGAAGGCGAAGCGGCGACGGACGAATTCGACCAGCTCGTCCTTGCGCGCGTCGTGCGCGATCAGCGCGATCGTCTGCGAGGCGAAATCGAACTGCGTATCCTGCAGCGGGTTGGGTGCGAATCCGCATTCGATCCGCGCCAGCTCGAACCACTCCCGTGCGTGCGCCAGCGTCGAGATGAACAGCGTTTCGTGGATGACGCACTCGCGCTTCAGGGCGAGGCATTCGGGAAACACGGCAGTCGGGTCATCGGCATCGAGCAGGTAGATCACCGCGTCGAGCCGGCGCCCCGGATCTCCGCTGACCACGGCCCCCACCAGATTGATCAGGCCGCCCTCGCGCCGCGGGGGCAGGCGGGTGATGCGGGGATACGCGTCGAGCACCCTCGCCGCGGCGAGCGCGTCGCAGGTCTGCCCGAGCACCAGCAGCTCGGCGCGCAATTCCTCGCGGATGGTGCGTTCGAGCGGCGCGAACAGGCGGAACAGCGCGCCGTCGGGAATGGACCGATGCCGCGCGCTGGCGGCGAGCCCGATGCGCAGCGGCGGAAACCCCAGCGGCATCGGCTGCTCGCCTGCCCTTGGGCCTCTAGCGGGAATCCAGCGCCGCTGCGTCGCTGCGCCGCGACCGCCACGCGCGAGCTGCCCGGCGCCGGGACTTGCATTGCCGCCGCGGCCGCAATGGCCGAGAGCACAGCGCGGGGTGCATGGTCGCTACAGGGCCTGTCCGCCGCCCCGGCGTCGCCGGCCGCCGGTCGCGGGCGGCACGCCGCGGCCGCGCCGACCGCGGGCGACGGGCGGAGGGCCGGGCGTGCGCGCCGCCGGTTCGCGTGGGCGGCGCGCCTTCGGTGTCGATTTCGCCGCGGAAAGAGCCGCTGCCCGAGCGCCACGCCGCGGGGCCGGGCGACCGCGTTCCCGCCCTCGCGCTGCGCTCGCCGCATGGCGTTGCCGGTGCCCGCGTGGCTTGCCCGCTTGCGCCGCTGCCGGAGGCTCGGGTGGCGCCGGTCGCCACAGCACCAGCAGCTTGCCGATGTGCTGCACCGGCGCGGCTTCAAGCTCCGCGCAGATGCGCGCGAGCACCGCCGCGCGCGCATCGCGGCCGGCATTGAACACGCGCACCTTGATCAGTTCATGCGCACGCAGGTTGACGTCGATTTCGTGCAGCACGCTCTGGCTGAGCCCGTGCTGGCCGACGCTGACGACCGGCTGCAGCCGGTGCGCCCTGGCGCGCAGGTCGCGCCGCTCGGCCGGGGTCAGCGCGAGCATGGCTCGAGGCGGGCGGCGCCCGGCGGGCGCCTTACCTCGCCCGCTTGCGGCCGTGCTGCTTGGCCGTTGCGGACTTGGCCGCGGGTCCCGGGGTCTTTTCGTCAGGCCGGTAATCGCCGATGACCGACTTGAGCGGGCAGACGGCGAAGGCCGGGCATTTCTTGCAGCCGACCGCGAGTGCGATAGGACATAGGGTCATGACAATACTCCGCGTGTGGGCAGCCACAACATCGTACCACCGCTTGCGCCGACGCGCCGTGGCGCGCACGCGGGCTTCGCCTCACCGAGCGCAAGGGGGCGGCGTGAGCATCGCGGCACGCCCCCGCGCCGTGGCCGGCGATCCGCCGCTAAGGGGGTTGGCGTTGTGCCCTGCCGCCTTCGTCGTCCGCAGCCGGCGAGAGAGGGCGTTGTCACCGGCCCGCGCCGCTGGGCGCGGCGAGGGCGACCGGAGGCACCTTGACCATGCGCACGACCGGCAACGCCGATCCGTCGGGCAGCCTCACCTCGTAGCGCTCGACCGCGCGAAATGCGAACGCGAGGTAAAGCGGCTCGCCGGCGAGGGTCGCGACCAGCTCGAGGCGGCGGAAGCCCGCCTCGACGGCGGCGTGCTCGCAGGTGGCCAGGAGCTCGCGCCCGATGCCTTGCCGCGCATGCTCCGGATGCACGAAGAAAGCGCGGATTCGCGCCGCGTCGCAGGCCGGATCGAGCAGCGAATCGTCCCCTGCCGCGCCGGCCGCGTGGGCACCGAAAAGCGTCTGGCGCCGGCTCCAGCCGCCGCAGCCGACGATCGCCTCGCCGCGCTGCGCGACATAATAGGTCCGGTCGGCGATGAGCTGGGTATCGACGGCAAACACGCTGCCGAGCGCGGCCTCGATCTGCGAGGGCGCATAGGTTGCGGCCTGCAGCGAGCGCGCCGACAGGGCGATGAGCGCCTCGAGCGCTGGTACGTCGCGCGCTTCGGCCAGGCGCAGCCGCGCGACGCGCCGCCCGGCGGGCCGGGCACCGGAGAGGTTACCACCGGCCAACTGCCAACCTGGCGCTACTTGGCGCGCAGCAGCTTCGCCGCCTTGGCAACCTTCTTCGGCTTGACCCACAAGATGGCGGCGAAGTGACCGCCGCCGGCAACCGCATCCATGGCGGTGACGTTGATCTTGGCTGTCGCCAGGGTGTTGAGTGTCTTGGTCATCGCGCCGACGCGGTCGCTGCCCTGAAGCAGGAACCCGGATTTCCTCTTTGACAGCTTGAGCTTGAGCTTCTTTGCCGCGCGCTTCAACTGCGCGGAGTTCTCGGGAACCAGGTCGAGCTGGCCCTTGCCGCCGCTGGGGAAGCCGGAAAATGCGAGCAGGTTGACACCCTGGGCGGCCAGTCCGGAGAGCACCTTCGCGCCCTGCCCGGCCGTATTGGGCACGGTGACGTAGAAATAATCGACCTTCCGCACACGATCGCTCATGGCTTCCTCCATCGGTTGCGCGGCTGTTGTTCCGCGCCGGCGTGAGGCGACACTTTGTGGCCGCGCGCTGCGCGCGTCAAGGCCCGGAGGATCAGCGCTGTGCCGCGCTCCCGAAACTGACCGCGAGAAAGATCTCGCGCAGGAACAGGCTCAGGCTGATGATCAGGGCACACATCGCCAGGATGAACAACAGCGCCACCATGGTTGAAAGCTGGATGGTGAGCAAAGCCCCGACGAACGCGCTGGCGACGACCAGGCACACGAGCAGGGCGGCGATGACCGAGGCGAGGATGGCGAAGTAGATCAGGCGGGCGCGCCGCTGCAGCTGGGCGAGCTCGGCACGCAGCTCGGCTAAGTCGGGGCCGCTCGCGTCGAGCAGTTGCCGCACGACGCGGCGGCGATCGACGGCCCGCGCCAGGCGGTTGTTGAGCGCGGTGATCAGGGTCCCGATCGCGGTGAGCAGGAATACCGGCGCGACGGCGAGCTGGATGACGCGGGTGACGTCGAAGATATGTGTTTCCATCGCCGGGGCGGGATCGTGTTCGGTGCGAGCGCCGAGGGTGCGCTCGGATCACGGTTCGGCGGCCGGCGCGGGAGCGCCGCCTTGGAGCCGAGGGTGGCAGCGGCCCTCAAGGGGCGGCGCGAGTCGCGCCGCCGGCGACCCTGCCGTCGCCGCGAGCGGCTTCTACTCGGCGGCCTTGTCGCTGGCCGGGGGCGGGGGCGCGGTGTCGGCTGCGGGTGGAGCAGTCGTTCCCAGTTTTCGCTGCCGCTTCTCTTCCTTCTTCTGCTTCTTGGCGAGGTCTCTCTGGCGCTTGGCAAACGCGTAGTTGGGCTTGGGCAATTGGCGATCCTCGTTGGGGTTGGCTTCGAGACGATAGAGTAAGCGATTTCCGGCCGGCGCGGGAAAGCAAGGCGGGCCTCAACGGCGCATGTCGTCGAAGATCCAGAAGACGAATGCGAGGGCGATGCCGCCCCAGAACAGCGCCATCATCGTCGACTCCGTGTAGAGCTCCCAGAGCGCAGAGTTGATGCAGCACAGCAGGATGACCGTCAGCTTGAGGAGGCGGGTACCGGCGCCCATGCGCGCTTCCAGCCGGCTAGCCTGACCGCGGCGGCCAACTCGGCCCCGCGGCCCGGGTTCGCGCCGCGGCGCTGCGGCATCTCGCGCCGCGCCCGGCCTTCGCGCCGCTACGCGCCATTGCCGGGGTGACGCTTGCGGACGTGCGAGCGACCGTAGCGCATCATGACTGCGGCCAGCGCAAAGGCAATCGCCAGCGGCGCTACGAGCAGCGTGGCGAGCCAGTTCCACCGCCCTTCGGGGTCGAGCGAGCTCAGGCAGCAGAAGACAACCAGGGGAGAGGCAAACGTCGCGGCGCACGAAGCCCGGGTCGTGTCGCGAAAAAGCGCCGCCGCAGCGATGCCGATGAGCACCGGCAGCACGAACAGGACGACGAGCGGTTCCATGGCCGAGCGACGGAAGAGGACCAGGGTCACGGCACGCAGTTTAGGGCCAGCCGGTGCAGCGGACAATAGCGCGGCTGCGCTGCGCTGCGCGGTCGCGAAGATGCTGCCGCGCGCTGACGGGCTGCTGCGCTGCGGGCAACTGCTGCAGCGCATCGACGTCCCGCGCGCCCGATGGCGTGCCCTTTCACGCCTGCACGGCGTGCGAGGGCCCGCGCTTGCGCCGCTCGGCGCCCAGGTAGCGTCGCCAGAGCGAAGCGGCCAGGGCGAAGAGCGAGCCCAGCAGCGCGACGGCAGCCAAAAGCGGCACCACCGCCAGCCAGAAGACCTCGAAGAACAGAGCCTGGCCGAGCGACGGATCCAGGCGCCGCGCCTCCCAGCCGATTCCCAGCACGAGAACCGCCTGCGCGAACCAGCCCGCGGCGTACCTGGCCCAGCGCATCAGGTAGCGACTGTGCGCCTCGCCGCGAAGCGGAAGCGGACCCTGGCGCGCAAACACGATCCGCCCCAGCCAGCTTTCGGGAAAGCGCGCCAGCAGCCAGATGGCTACGAACACCGCCGCCCAGAACAGGCTGATCTGGAAGAACTGGCGCATCGGGGCTAGTCGCGGCGGGTGCGCCCGGCCCGCGGCCGCAATCGCGCCTCGGCGTTCCTGCGCTCGAACGCAGCCTCAGGCATCGGTGCTCGAATGCAGGGCGATGCGATTGCCTTCGCTGTCGAGCACGACCGCGCGGTAACCGTGCGCTCCGATCGCATGCATGGGCTCGAGCACCTTTCCGCCCAGCGCCGTGACGCGGCCCATGGCGTCGCGCATGCGTCCGTCCACGTTCATGTAGAGCAGAATGCCGGCGGCGGAGGCGACTTCGCCGGGTTTGAGGATGAGGCAGCCGCCGTTGCCGGCGTCGTGCTGAAGCAGGCAGAAGGTGAAGTCGTCGAACTGGGTCTTGTCGACCTTGATGCCGAGCACGCCGCGGTAAAAGGCCGCGGCGCGATCGAGATCGGCCACCGGAATGTCGAACCAGACCGCGCGATTGTGGGTGGAATTGAAGTCGCTCACGAGGGTCTCCTGCGGTGTGCGCGCGCACGCCGCTCCCGGGCGAGGAGAAGCCGTGTGCTCATGCGCCGGCTGATGCCCGGACAATCCGGTCGCGCCGCGCTCCGAAGAAACAATCGGTCCTGATTCAGGATTGCTCCGCGCGACTCTGGCAGCAATCTAGTTGCCACGCAAGCCTGCCATCAGGGCGCGGCGGCGCTCCAGACTTTCCATCGGCCAATACTCGTTGCGGTCGTAATATTCGGCGACTGCGGGCGTGCCGGGTGGAAGCACGACCCACGGTTGCTTCGATGCGGTGAAGATATGGATATCGGGCGCAAGACGGTCGGGTTCGGTAAGCGTGCCCACGCGGACGAAGCGCACCGCATCTCCCGCCCCGGCGTAGTTGCTCCACACGGCGATGCGACAAGACGGGCAGCGGGCGATCTTCTGCCCCTTGCCGCTGTTGGACGGCGTGTGCACGAGGTCGGGCTCGCCTTGCAGCAGGAGCACCCGATCGGCCTCGATCAGCGCGTTGAGCGCAAACGCCGTACCGGTTTCGCGCTGGCACCAGCGACAGTGGCAGCAATGCACGAACAGGGGTTTGGAGGTCATTAGGTAGCGCACGGCACCACAAGTGCACGCGCCCTCGAACGGCAAGGTTGCGACCATTGGCAGACTCCGGCGGCCCGAAGGGTCTACGCTTCCCGACGCGTCGGCGCGAGCCTATCTGCGTCCGGCCGCCGGCAACGCGGGTCCGGCGAGCGCACCTATCCGGGCCCAGGTGGGAACGGCGAAGTCCTTCTTTTGCGCGACCGAAAAGCTGGCGTTGCCGAGCTCGGCCCCGCGTGTTTCCCGGGTGTAGCTGAGATGCCCGTAGAAAAGCGCGGCCAGGCCGCCGACGAGAAGCAGGATGCCGAGGATCTTCTTGCCGTCCATGGCTTCTCCATGTCGTTGTGCCGCAGCAGAGCGCGGGCGGCCGGTCGGGCCGTCAGTCGGCGCTCTGCGGCGGTTCGCGGCTGCCGAAGAGCGCCATGGCAATGGGGATGGTCGTCAGCGCCCCGATGGCCAAGAGCGACCAGCCGAGTGTACGCCGGGTGTCGGGACGGAGGAAGCCCGCAAGCAGGAGGCCCGCGCCGGCGCCGGCGATGCCGCGCGTCGCGGCGACGACGCCGATTTCCGGTACGGTCACCCGATAGGTCTTCATGGCGTGCTCCTTTCCACGCGGTCGAAGTCAAAACTACAATCACGGGCATGCGCGCCCGGGCCAAAACGCTCAACCCTGCCGGTAAGAAGCACAAATTCGGCAAGGCCTGGATGCATGAGCACGTTTCGGACCACTGGGTGCAGGAGGCGCAGCGGCAGGGGTACCGCTCGCGCGCCGCGTTCAAGCTGATCGAGCTCGCCGCCAGGGACAGGCTCCTGCGCTCCGGCATGACCGTGGTCGACCTGGGCGCCGCGCCGGGGAGCTGGTGCCAGGTTCTGCGCCAGCGCCTGGGGCCCTCGGCCCGGATCGTCGCGGTCGACCTGGCGCCCATGGATCCGATTGCCGGTGTCCGCTTCGTCCGCGGCGACTTGAGCGACCCGGCGACGCTGCAGGCCGTGGAGGTTGCCCTGGCAGGTCGCCGGGCCGACCTTGTGCTCTGCGACGCGGCGCCCAATATCAGCGGTATCGAATCCGCCGACCAGGCGCGGGGCGTACACCTGGGTGAAATGGCCCTCGAGTTCGCGGCCCTGCGGCTGCAACCCGGCGGTGATCTGGTCGTCAAAGCCTTTCAGGGCGAGGGGTTTGCCGGGCTGCAGCGGGCCGTGCAGGCGCAGTTCGACAAGGCCTATGTGCGCAAGCCCCAGGCCTCGCGCGATCGCAGCCGGGAGGTTTTCCTGGTCGGCAAGGGTTTTCGCCCCGCGGCTTGAGGGGCGGCCATGAGAGGGGAAGGGGGCCCCATCCTGTTAGAATCAAGGGGTAATCGGCGCTCGACGCGCGCGAAGGAAGAACGTTGAATAACCTGCTCAAGAACCTGCTTATCTGGCTCGTTGTCGGCCTGGTCGTGCTCACCGTCGTCAAGCAGTTCGACGCCCGGCCCGGGACCAAGGATACCGTGCCCTACTCCGATTTCATGGAGCAGGCCAAGGAGGGCCACGTCGACTCGGTGTCGATCGAGGGCCGCACGATCAAATGGACCGGCACCGACAAGAAGTCCAACATCACCTACAGCCCGGGCGACCTGTGGATGGTCGGCGACCTGGTGCGTTACGGGGTCAAGGTTCAGGCCAAGCCCGAGGAGGAGCAGAGTTTCCTCGCGCAGGTGTTCATCTCCTGGTTCCCCATGCTGCTGCTCATCGGTGTGTGGGTGTTCTTCATGCGCCAGATGCAGGGCGGGGGGCGCGGCGGCGCGTTCTCGTTCGGCAAGAGCAAGGCGCGCATGCTCGACGAGTCGAACAACACGGTGACCTTTGCCGACGTCGCCGGCTGCGACGAGGCCAAGGAAGAGGTATCCGAGCTGGTCGAATTCCTGCGCGATCCGTCCAAGTTCCAGAAGCTCGGCGGCCGCATCCCGCGCGGCGTGCTGATGGTGGGCAATCCGGGCACCGGCAAGACGCTGCTCGCCAAGGCGATCGCGGGTGAAGCCAAGGTGCCGTTCTTCTCCATCTCCGGCTCCGACTTCGTCGAGATGTTCGTCGGCGTGGGCGCGGCGCGGGTGCGCGACATGTTTGAGCAGGCAAAGAAGAACGCGCCGTGCATCGTGTTCATCGACGAGATCGACGCCGTCGGCCGCCAGCGCGGTGCGGGCCTGGGCGGCGGCAACGATGAGCGCGAGCAGACGCTCAACCAGCTGCTGGTCGAGATGGACGGCTTCGAGGGCAACTCGGGCGTGATCGTCATCGCCGCGACCAACCGGCCCGACGTGCTCGACCCGGCGCTGATGCGCCCCGGCCGCTTCGACCGCCAGGTCGTCGTGCCGCTGCCCGATATTCGCGGCCGCGAGCAGATCCTGCTCGTGCACATGCGCAAGGTGCCGCTCGCCGCCGACGTCAAGGCCGAGATCATCGCCCGCGGCACGCCGGGATTCTCCGGCGCGGACCTGGCCAACCTCGTCAACGAGGCGGCGCTTTTTGCCGCGCGCAAGGGCAAGCGCCTGGTCGACATGGAGGACTTCGAGCTGGCCAAGGACAAGATCATGATGGGCGCCGAGCGCAAGTCGATGGTCATGTCCGAAGAGGAGCGCAAGAACACCGCCTACCATGAGTCCGGGCACACGGTGGTGGCGAAGCTGCTGCCGAAATCTGATCCGGTGCACAAGGTGACGATCATCCCGCGCGGCCGCGCGCTGGGCGTGACCATGCAGCTGCCCGAGCAGGATCGCTACTCCTACGACCGCGACTACCTGCTGCAGCGCGTTGCCGTGCTCTTCGGCGGGCGCATCGCCGAAGAGATCTTCATGCACCAGATGACCACCGGTGCCAGCAACGACTTCGAGCGCGCGACGCAGATGGCGCGCGACATGGTCACCCGCTACGGCATGTCCGACATGCTCGGTCCGATGGTCTACGGCGAGAACGAGGGCGAGGTGTTCCTCGGCCGCTCGATCACGACGCAGAAGAACGTCTCCGAGGCGACCATGCAGAAGGTCGATCAGGAGATCAAGCGCATCATCGACGAGCAGTACGGGCTGGCGCGCAAGCTCATCGAGGAGAATCGCGACAAGGTCGAGGCGATGGCGCGCTCGCTGCTCGAGTGGGAGACCCTCGACACCGACCAGATCGAGGACGTCATGCAGGGGCGGCCGCCGCGGCCCCCCAAGCCGGCCTCGACGCCGGCCAACCCCACTTTCGGCCCGAACGCCGGCCCGGACGCGGCGCCCTCCGCCAACCCCGCCTGAGGCGTGGCGCCCCCCACGGGAGAGGCGCCGTGGCAACGGTCGGCGGGCATCGGGCGCGCGCCCGCCCGCGGCCCTGGCCTGCGCGCCACCGCGACTTGAACCCGCCCCGCTTTCTCGTCTGCGGCCGCCACCGCCTCGCCCTTGACCGGCCGCTGGTCATGGGCGTGCTCAACGTCACGCCCGATTCGTTCTCCGACGGCGGCCGGCACCTGGATCCCGCGGCCGCGGTCGACCGCGCGCGGCAGATGGTCGACGCCGGCGCGGACATCATCGACATCGGCGGCGAATCGACGCGGCCGGGTGCCGCGGCAACGCCGGAGCGCGTCGAGCTCGAGCGCGTGGTCCCGCTTATCGAGCGCATCGCCGGGTTCGGCACTGCGGTCAGCGCGGACACGCGCAAGAGCGGCGTGATGCGGGCGGCGATCGCTGCCGGGGCGGACATGATCAACGACGTTTCCGCCCTGCGCGACCCCGGCGCCCTGGACGCGATCGCCCTCGCCCCGACACCGGTCGCGGTCTGCCTCGTGCACATGCGCGGCGAGCCGGAGACGATGCAGCAAGACCCGGCCTACACCGACGTCCCGGCCGAGGTCCGGGCCTTTCTGGCCGAGCGCGCGGCCGCGTGCGAGGCGGCCGGGATCGCCCGCGAGCGCATCGCCGTCGACCCGGGTTTTGGCTTCGGCAAGACGGTGGCACATAATCTCGACTTGCTGCGGCGCTTGCCTGAGCTCGTGGCGCTGGGCTATCCGGTGCTGGTCGGCCTGTCGCGCAAGTCGACCATCGGCGCATTGACCGGCCGCGCCCTCGATGAACGAATGGCGGGCAGCATTGCGGCGGCGCTGGCGGCGGTGGCGCGCGGGGCGAGCATCGTCCGCGCGCACGACGTGCGCGAGACCGTCGATGCGCTCAAGGTGTGGAGCGCGGTGAATGGGAAGACTTCGTGATGCGCGAGACATGACCGAGCGCCGCTACTTCGGTACCGATGGCGTGCGGGGCCGCGTCGGCGAAGCGCCGATCACGCCCGAGCTGGTGCTCAAGCTCGGCTACGCGGCCGGCCGCGTGCTGGCCACGCAATCGGCGAATCGCCCGGGCGAGACCCCGGCCGTCCTGATCGGCAAGGACACGCGCATCTCGGGTTACCTGCTCGAAGCCGCGCTCGAGTCGGGGCTGTCTGCCGCCGGGGTCGACGTCTACCTCAGCGGGCCCTTGCCGACTCCTGCGGTGGCCTATCTCACGCGTGCTCTGCGCCTTTCCGCCGGCATCGTCATCAGCGCCTCGCACAACGCCTTCGAGGACAACGGCATCAAGTTCTTTTCTGCCGCGGGCAGCAAGCTCCCGGAGGCGGTCGAGCAGGCGATCGAGCGCGGCATCGACGCGCCGCTGGTCTGCGTGCCGTCGGCGCGACTGGGCAAGGCGCGACGCGTCAACGACGCTCCAGGGCGCTACATCGAGTTCTGCAAGGGCACCTTTCCCAACGAGCTCGATCTGAAGGGCCTGAAGCTCGTCGTCGATTGTGCCCACGGCGCCGCCTACCACGTCGCGCCGCCGGTGTTCCACGAGCTGGGCGCCGAGGTGATCGCGATCGGCAGCGAGCCGGACGGCATCAACATCAACGCCGGGGTCGGGGCGATGCACCCGCAGCATTTGCAGGCGGCGGTCGTCGAGCACGGCGCCGATCTCGGTCTCGCGCTCGACGGCGACGGCGATCGCGCGATCATGGTCGATGCCGGGGGTCGCGCCTATGACGGCGACCAGCTGCTGTACGTGATCGCGCTCGACTACTGGCGACGGGGCGTGATGGCGGGCGGCGTCGTCGGCACGCAGATGAGCAACCTGGGCTTCGAACAGGCGCTCGCGCGGCGCGGGATTCCGCTGGAACGCGCCCCCGTGGGCGACCGCTACGTGCTGGAAAAGATGCAGGAGAAAGGCTGGATCCTCGGCGGCGAGAACTCCGGCCATATCATCTGCCTGGACAAGCACACGACCGGCGACGCCATCGTCGCCGCGCTGGCCGTTTTGCGCGCGTTGCGCGAGCAGGAAACCACGCTCGCCGCGGTGACCGCGGATGCGCCGCTGTTTCCGCAGCGCCTTATCAACGTCCCGGTCCGGCGCGGCTTCGACTGGCGCGCGAGCGACCTCATCCAGCGCGCCGAGCGCGCCGCGATCGCGGCGCTCGAAGGCGGAGGGCGCGTGCTGCTGCGGCCTTCCGGCACCGAGCCGGTCTTGCGGGTTATGGTCGAGGCGCGCGAAGCCGAAGCGGCCGATCGCTGCGCCCGCGACCTCGCCGCCGCGGTGGCCAAAGCGGCGGCTTGAGCGCATGGCCGCGCTCATCGGCGCAGCGCCGGCGGGCTCGCTTATCAGCGCGGGTGCGGAGACCTTCGCGGCCTGGCTCGAGCAGGTCGGCGCCGCCTACGGTCCGGAGGAGCGCGCAAGCATCGGCAACGCGCTCGCCACGGCGCGCGCGAGCTACGGCGAGGCGCGCACCGCCGACGGCGAGCCCTGGCTCGATCGCGCGCTCGGCACTGCGGCGATCGTCGCCGGGCTGAAACTCGACGCCGAGTCGGTGCGGGCCGCGGTGTTGCTCGGCATCCCGGCGCTCTCCGGCTTCGACGCCGCCGCATTCGCCGAGTCGTCCGGTGCCGAAGTCGCGCAAATCGTGATCGGCGCCGCGCGCATGGGCGCCATCCGCGCCGCAGCGGATATCGGCGCGAAGGAGGAGCGCGCGCTGCAGGCCGAGAACCTGCGCAAGATGCTGCTGGCGATGGTCGAGGATATCCGCGTGGTCCTGATCAAGCTCGCCGAGCGCACGCAGGCGCTGCGCTTCCTGGTCGGCGCCGAAGCGGTGGCCGACCAGGTCCGGGCGCACAGCGCGCGCGAGACCCTCGACCTGTTCGCGCCGCTGGCCAACCGGCTCGGAGTCTGGCAGCTCAAGTGGGAGCTCGAGGATCTTGCCTTGCGCGCGCTCGAGCCCGAGGCGTACCAGCGCATCGCCCGCCTGCTCGACGAGCGCCGCCTCGATCGCCAGCATTACATCGAAAGCGTGCAGGCGGTGCTGCGGCGCGAGCTCGCCGCCGCGGGCCTCAAGGCCGAGGTCAGCGGACGCGCCAAGCACATCTACAGCATCTGGACCAAGATGCGCCGCAAGCAGGCGGGCATCGAGTCCCTGTACGACATCCGCGCCGTGCGCATCCTCGTCGCCGAGGTCAAGGATTGCTACACCGCGCTCGGCGTCGTGCACAACCTCTGGACGCCGGTGCCGCGCGAGTTTGACGACTACATCGCCAAGCCGAAGGCCAACGACTACCGGTCGCTGCACACCGCCGTCATCGGGCCGGAGGGCAAGCCGCTCGAGGTGCAGATCCGCACCTTCGACATGCACCGGCAGTCGGAGTACGGCGTGGCGGCGCATTGGCGCTACAAGGAAGGCGCGCACGCCGGCCGCCGCGATCCCGGCTATGAGGAAAAGATCGCGTGGTTGCGCCAGGTGCTCGACTGGAAGGACGCTGTCGCCGATGCCGGCGAGTGGCTGCAGCAGTTCAAGTCGAGCCTGTTCACCGAAACGATCTACGTGCTGACCCCGCAGGGCCGGGTGATCGACCTGCCGCGCGGGGCCACGCCGGTGGACTTCGCCTACGCGGTCCATACCAGCCTCGGGCATCGCTGTCGCGGTGCGCGCGTCGACGGCGCCATGGTGCCGCTCAATTTCGTTCTGTCGAGCGGGCAGCAGGTGGCGATCGTGGCGGTGAAGCAGGGCGGCCCGTCGCGCGACTGGCTCAATGCGGAACTCGGCTACGTGCACAGCCACCGGGCGCGGGCCAAGGTGCGGCAATGGTTCAAGTCGCAGCAGGTTGGCGAGACCATCGCCCACGGCCGCGACCTGGTCGAACGCGAGCTCGCGCGTGCGGGCATGGCCGCACTCAACCTCGACGCCGTCGCCGCCGAGGCCGGATTCGCCCGGATCGACGAATTCTTTGCCGCCGTGGCCCGCGCCGAGATCAATATGCGTGCGCTGCAGATCGCCATCCGCGCCGTCGGCAAGCCCGACGCGGCACCGGTCGCCGAAGAGGCGCCGGTCGTCGCGCGCGAGAGCAAGGCGGCGGGTGCGGGCAGCGGCATACTCATCGTCGGCGTCGACCGGCTGATGACCGGACTGGCGCGCTGCTGCAAACCCGCACCGCCGGACAGAATCGTCGGCTTCGTCACCCACGGCAAGGGCATTTCCATCCATCGCCAGACCTGCAGCAACGTCGCCCGCATGCGCGAGCGCCAGCCGGAACGGCTCATCAGCGCCGACTGGGGCGCGCCGCGCGACGAGGTTTTTCCGGTCGATGTCGTGGTCGACGCGATGGACCGGCAGGGATTGCTGCGCGATATTTCCGAGGTCTTTTCGCGCGAGAAGATCAATGTCACCGCGGTCAAGACGCTGACCCGGAACCTCCAGGCGCGGATGGGATTCACGCTCGAAGTGCGCGGCCTGGAGGATCTGCGCCGTGCGCTGTCGCTGGTGCGCGACGTGTCGGGCGTGCTCTCCGCCGCGCGCCGCTGACCCGGGCTCGCGGCGGCTTCGAGTACGGCCGCAGCGCGGTCACGATCGGCGAATCCGATCGCCGACTTCTGCAAATACGATTGGACTCGGGCTGCCCCTGCCCCTAGATTGAGTCATGGATGCGACGTGCATCGGCAAAAGGGCGCCCGGCCTGCCGGCTCGAGCGCCCGCGGTGGAGTGCGCTATGAAAGCGACCGGCTTTCTGTGGGACGGCCCGGGGTTTTCCGGCGCCTGGGCGAGGTTGACCCGGGCCTTTGTCTTCAACCCGTTGGCGCGCGACGGCGCGCCGGCGCGCACGACCGCGCCGTCGGCCGGATTGTTCGATCGTCTCGATCACTGGTTCTGGCGGCAGGAACAGCGCCGACGCGAGGCATACCTCGCGCAGGCGAACGACATTTACGATCTCGAGCGGCGCATGCGGCATCTGGAGCGCTGCGGCAGCACCGGACTATTCGCCGCCTGACGATGGCTGCGATCACGCCGGCGCGGTAGCCAAACAAGACCTCGGCGCGCCGGCGGTCGCGGCGCGCCCGCGGGCACGGGCGTCAGGCAAGCCCTTCGAGCAACTGCACTTCGACCAGTTCGCCGGCAGCGACATTGCCGGTGTCGCTGCCCAGGACGATGAAGCAGTTGGCCCGCGACATCGACGACAGGATGCCCGAGCCCTGGTCGCCGGTGGTGCGCACCGTCCATCCGCCGGCGCCGTCGGGCGAGAGGATGCCGCGCTGGAATTCGGTCCGGCCGGGCGCCTTCCTGACCGCCACGGCCAGCGGCACCTTGAAGGTCGGCACCGGCTGGATTTCGCGCTGCCCCTGCAGCACGAGCAGCGCATCGCGCACGAACTCGTAGAAGGTCACCATGACCGATACCGGGTTTCCGGGCAGGCCGAAAAAATGCGCGTTGCCGATCTTGCCGTAGGCCAGCGGCCGCCCGGGCTTCATCGCGATCTTCCAGAACAGCACCTCGCCTAGCTTGTCGAGGAGCGCCCTGACGTAATCGGCCTCGCCCACCGACACGCCGCCCGAGGTGATGACCACGTCGGCGGCGGCGGCGGCGCTCGCGAATGCGCGCTCGAGCGCCGCGGGCACGTCGGCGACCACGCCCATGTCGATTACCTCGCAGCCGAGCCGCGTCAGCATGCCGTGCAGGGTGTAGCGGTTGCTGTCGTAGACCTCGCCGGCGGCCAGCGGCGTGCCGATCGAGACCAGCTCGTCGCCGGTCGAGAAGAACGCGACGCGCAGCCTCCGGTACACGCTGACCTCGCCGATGCCCAGCGAGGCGATCATGCCGAGTTCGGCCGGACGCAGGCGCTGCCCCGCCTGGAACACGGTCTGGCCCTGCTTGAGGTCTTCGCCGGCGAAGCGGCGGTTGGTACCGGCCTTGGTGATGGCGCCGGCCGCGATGACCACCGCGCCCGCGTCTTCCCGCGCCCGTTCCTGCATGACCACGCTGTCGGCGCCCTGCGGCATGACCCCGCCGGTGAAAATGCGCACGCATTCGCCCTCGCCGATGGCGCCCGCCCACGGCTTGCCCGCGAACGACTCGCCGACCCGCCGCAGCACGGTTTCGCCGTCCGCACGCAGGTCGGCAAAGCGCACCGCGTAGCCGTCCATGGCCGAGTTGTCGTGCCCGGGCACGGACAGCGGCGAGACGATGTCCTCGGCCAGGACGCGGCCGAGGGCGCTGCGCGCGTGCACGCGCTCGACCGCCGTCACCGGGGCGAGAAAGCTCGCGATCAGCTCGCGCGCCTTCGCCACCGGCATCGAATTCGGATCGTAATCGTCGGCGCAGGAGGCTTCGCGCAGGGTCTTGGGTGACATGGCATTCAGCGGCTCGCTTGTTCGAGCTCGGCGATGGTGTTGATGTTGCGGAACGCTTCGGCCTCGTCATCGAACGCGACTTCGACCGTCTTCAGTGTAGCGTACCAGGCGTCGATCTTGCGTCCGCCGCCTTCGAGGAAAACCTTGAGGTGCGGCAGCACCTCGCGGCGCAGCAGCGCGAACACCGGATGGGGCTGGTCGTGCGTGCGCGCGACGGCGAGGTCGGCGTGCTGCGCCTCGATGCCCCTGAGCAGGCGCGCAACCAGGTCCAGCGGCAGGAACGGCGAGTCGCAGGGCACCGTGGCGAGCAGCGGATGTTGCGCGTGCTCGAGCCCGGCATGAAACCCCGCGAGCGGACCGGCGAAACCGTCGAATTGATCGCGAATCACCGGATGCCCCAGCGCTTCGTACTCGGCTATGTTCCGGTTGGCGTTGATCAGGATTTCGTCAACCTGGGGCGCGAAGCGGTCGAGCACGTGCCGCACCATCGGCTGCCCTTGCAGCCGCACGAGCCCCTTGTCGGCGCTGCCCATGCGGCGGCCCTGGCCGCCGGCGAGAACGAGCCCGGTGACGCCGCGCTTCGGCGTAGCCGGCGCGGGCTCGTGCGGCCATGGCAGCCACTCCACGTGTTCCTGGTAGAAGGCGTGGCCCTCGGGCGGCCGGTCGACCGCGGTGGTGAACGCGGCGAGCGCGATGTGGGTCTCGCCCGGCCAGCGCGACGATTCGAAGAAGAGCTTGGTGCCGCAGACGCGACAGAAAGTACGCCGCGTGCCGGGCGAGGACTCGTAGCCGACCAGTTCCTCGGCGCCGGAGACGATGGCCACCTGCTCCGATTTGAACCCGATCCAGGTGACGAATCCGGCGGAGTGTGCCTGGCGGCAGCTTTGGCAGTGGCAATGACAGCAGAAGCGCGACGGAAAGCGCGCGACGAAGCGCACTCGGCCACAGTGGCATTGCCCGTGTGCCTCGCGGGGGGCGGGGTCCGGGCTCATTGCCCGCTGCTGGCCCGGTTCGGCGCGGCGGCAGGGTGAGGGTCAGGCATCGCCGCGGAATCGCTCGCCGCCGGTGAAAAGCAGGAAATGCTTGCCGGTGGCGCGCCCGATCATGGTCATGCCGACCTGGCGCGCGATCTCGTAGCCCATCTGCGTGAGCCCGGAACGCGAGACCAGAAACGGGATCGCCATCTGCGCGGCCTTGATGACCATCTCCGAGGTCAGCCGGCCGGTGGTATAGAAGATCTTGTCGCCGCCCTCGACCCGGTCGAGCCACATCATGCCGGCGATCGCGTCGACCGCGTTGTGCCGGCCGACGTCCTCGATAAAGTACAGGATCTCGCTGGTCGCCTCGGCATTGGTGGCCAGCGCGCAGCCGTGCACGGCGCCGGCCTGCTTGTAGATGGTCTCGTGCTGGCGCACGCGCTCGAGCAGCGCGTAGAGCGCGGCGCGCGACAGTGTGGCGCCCGGCGGCAGGCGCACGGCGTCGATTTCCTGCATCAGGTCGCCGAACACGGTCCCCTGTCCGCAGCCGGTGGTCTTGGTGCGCCGCGCCGTCTTCTCCTCGAGGTCTTTGAGCCCGTGGCGCGTGGTCACGGCCACGGCGTTGACGTCCCAGTCGACCTGCACCGACACCACATCCTCGATGCGCTCGAGCAGGCGCTGGTTGCGCAGGTAGCCGATGGCCAGCGCCTCCGGCGCGGCACCCAGCGTCATGATGGTGAGCAGCTCGCGCTTGTCGACGTAGAGCGTCAGGGGATGTTCGCCGGCGATCGCCGTGTCGCGCGGCTCGCCGTTCTCGTCGACAGCGCGCACGGCGAAGGTCGCCGGTCGGGCCGCGTCGGTCAGCACCGGGCGATACGGCGCGTTGGGCGCGTTCACGGGCGTTCAGCCGCGACCGCGCGGCGCAGCCAGCGCATCAACGGCAGGACGTCGCGGAAATAGCCGGCGATCGCCCCCGCCAGGTGCTTCGGCGGCCGGGCCAGGATATTGGCTTCGATCACGGCGAAATAATGCCTGAGCTTGATGGCATCGATGTGCGGCGTGTCGGCGGCAAAGCCCTTGGGCGGCCGCGCCAGGGCATCGTCTTCGACCAACCCGCCGTAGGTCTTGTGGAAGCGCGGCTCGCGCAGCACGCGCGTCAGCAACGCGGGATGCTTGGCGATGTGGCGGCGGATGCGGGCGAGGATTATCGGGTCGGGATTGTAGATGCCGCCGCCGGCCAGGAGCACGCCCTGGTGGTCGATGTGGAAGTAGTAGCCCGGTTCCAGGCCCTTCTTGGCACGGTCGCGGATCGCCGCGCTGAAATGGGTCTTGTACGGCGTCTTGTCCTTGGAGAAGCGCGTGTCGCGGTAGATGCGAAACATCGCCTTCTTCGCCTCGACCGGACCCAGAGCGCGGTCGAACTTGGCCACGCGGGCGATGATCTCAACGAGCAGCGCCTCGAATTCCTCCCGCAGCACGTCGTAGGCGGGTTTGTGCCAGACGAAGTAGGGCCGGTTGTTGTTCTGCTCGAGGCCGCTTAAGAACTCGACTAGCGCTTGGACGTGCATGCAGGAGGCCGCGACGGGTTGGCGCTTCGCTAGCCGCCGATGTAGCTCATCTCGATCTTGGGCAGCCCCAGCGTATGCTCCGAGCGGATCGCAGAGTAACGGTCGCCCCGTTGCAGCCAGATGGCCGCGATGTAGTCGGAGATGCGCTCGTCGCTGCTGCCGTCGCGCAGCAGCGCGCGCAGATCGAAGCCCTGGGTCGCGAACAGGCAGGTGTAGAGCCTGCCCTCGGTCGACAGCCGGGCGCGGGTGCAGTCGCTGCAGAAGGCCTGCGTGACCGAGGAGATGACGCCTATCTCGCCCGAGCCGTCGGCATAGCGCCAGCGCGAGGCGACCTCGCCGCCGTAGTTCGGGTCGACCGCCACGAGCGGCAGCGAGCTGCCGACGATGCGCAGCACCTCGGCCGAGGGGACGACGTCGTCCATGCGCCAGCCATTGGTATGCCCGACGTCCATGTACTCGATGAAGCGCAGGATATGCCCGCTGCCCTTGAAGCGCCTTGCCATGGGAAGGATCTCGCGCTCGTTCATTCCGCGCTTGACGACCATGTTGATCTTGACCGGGGCGAGTCCGGCCGCGGCGGCGGCGTCGATGCCCTCGAGCACCTTCGCCACCGGGAAATCGACGTCGTTCATGGCGCGAAAGACACCGTCGTCGAGGGCGTCTAAGCTTACCGTGACGCGGTTCAATCCGGCCGCTTTGAGTTCGCGCGCATTTTTCGCGAGCAGGGCCCCGTTGGTCGTCAGGGTCAGGTCCAGATCGCCGATCGCGGCGAGCATGGCCACCAGCCGCTCCAGGCGCTTGCGCAACAGCGGCTCCCCGCCGGTCAGCCGGATCTTCTCGATGCCGTGCGCCTTGAACACGCGCGCCAGCCGCGTGATCTCCTCGAAGCTCAGCAGGTCGGCGTGGGGCAGGAACGCGTGGTCGCGGCCGAAGGCGTCCTTCGGCATGCAATACACGCAGCGGAAGTTGCAGCGGTCGGTGACCGAAATGCGCAGGTCGCGCAGGTTGCGTCCGTGCGCGTCGGCGAGCAGGCCCGAGGGCGTGAGGCGCGGTGACGCTGCGCCGCGCGGCAGCGTGGCGCGCGCGTCGGCAAGTGGAATGACTCGGGCCATGACGATGTTCGAATGCGTGAGCCAAACATGTTAGCAGAGCGAGTTGTACACTGGTGTATCATCGCGCCGCAGGTCGGCCGCGCGCGCGCCGGCAGCGACTCATATCCATGTTGCCTTTGCGGTTTCCCGTTTCCGTCATCATGCACCGCGTCCCGCTTGCCAACCGCTGGGCAAGCGAGCGCTGGGAGGCGGCCGCGATCGAGGTCGATGCCGACAGCGCGCCCGGATGCACGCTGCTCTCCGACGGGCCGGAAGGCACGCGGTGGCGCTGCGGCGGACACGCGATCGAATTGCATCCGGTCGAAAGCGAAGGCTATTACCTCAACACCTCCACGCGCGAACCGAAAGTGTTCGTGCTGTGGCGCATGGCCGAGCCGGAGGACGTGGCCGAGCCGCGCGCGCGGCCGCTGATCGTCACCGTAAGCTACGGCGAGGCGGCGCGATTTCTCGATGCCGGCGAGCAGGTCGACGCGGTGGCGATGCCGGCGGCCATCCTCGCCGCGCTCGAGGCGTTTGTCGCCGCCTACTACAAGCCCGAGCCGCACAAGAAGGGCCAACGCAACGAGCTCTACGAGGACGTGCAGGCGCACGCTGGCGAGGCCCGCACGGGACGCCGTCGATGACGGCTACGCGCGGCCCGGGGCGGCGCTTTTCGCTCGCGCGCTGGTCGCGGCGCAAGCTCGAGGCGGCCAAGGCGGCGCCGGCAACGCTGCCGGCGCCCACGGCGCCGACAGCGCCACCGGCACCGGCCGCGGTCGAGCTGCCGCCGGTGGAGTCGCTCAACTTTGCTTCCGACTTCACCGCATTCCTGCGGCCCGAAGTCGACGACAAGCTCAGGCGCGCCGCGCTCAAGCAGCTCTTCCGCGATCCGCGCTTCAACGTCATGGACGGGCTCGATACCTATATCGACGATTACACCCAGGCCGATCCGATCGCGCCCGACGTTCTCTCCGACCTGCTGCAGCGCGGCTTCGGCGCTGCGCCGGAAGGCGGCGCCGCAGCGGCGGCCGGCGTAACGCCGGCACCGGCCGGTGCGCCGACCGAGGCGACTGCGCCCGCACCGCGTTCCGCCGCCACGCCCCCGTTGCCGCCCGGGCAGCCCGACCCCGGCGCGCCGGGCGCCGAGGCGGCCGGCCCTGACGCGGAAGGGGCCGGGGCCGCGCCGGACAGCGCGAAACCGGCCGACGCGACGCAATGACGCTGCGCGACAAGGACCTGCGCCTGTGCAACTGCAACGGCACGTTGCCCGTTGACGCAGAGGCGCTCGCGCGCGTACTCGAGCTTGCCGGCCCGCTGCCCGTTCACACCCAGCTCTGCCAGAAGGAGCTCGCCGCGTTTGCCGAGGGCAGCCGCGGCGAGGTGGTTGTCGCCTGCACCCAGGAGGCACAACGCATCGGCGAGGCCGCAGAGGAGGGGGGCAGGACGCAGCAGCTTGTCTTCGTCAACATCCGCGAGGCAGCGGGCTGGTCCGCCGAGGGACGAACGGCGACGCCCAAGATCGCGGCGCTGCTCGCGGCCGCCGCGCTGCCCGAGCCCGAGCCGGTGCCGCGGGTCACCTTCCGCTCCGAAGGCCGGTTGCTGATCGTCGGCCAGGCGGACGCGGCCTTGCATTGGGCGCAGACGCTCAAGGAACAGCTCGACGTCACGCTGCTGCTTGCCGGCAGGGCGGTGGGCGGCGAGCTGCCACCCGAGCGCAGCTACCCGGTCTATTCGGGCAAGCTCGAGCGCTTGTCGGGATGGCTCGGCGCGTTCGAGGCACACTGGGCCCAGGAAAACCCCATCGACCTCGAGGTCTGCACACGCTGCAACGCCTGCATCCGGGTTTGCCCGGAGCAGGCGATCGACTTCAGCTACCAGATCGACCTGGACCGCTGCCGCGATCACCGCAAGTGCGTCGTCGCCTGTGGCGCGATCGGTGCGATCGACTTCGACCGCTCCGACACCGTCCGCAGCGAGCGCTTCGATCTCGTGCTCGACCTTTCGCGCGAGCCTTATTTCCGCATGCACCAGCCGCCGCAGGGATACTGGCGCCCCGGCGCCGATGCGGTCGCGCAAGCGCTCGCGGTGGCCGAGATCGCAGCCGCGGTCGGCAGCTTCGAGAAGCCGAAATTTTTCCACTATCAGGCGTCGCTGTGCGTGCATTCGCGTGCCCGGCAGCCCGGTTGCGACCGGTGTCTCGACATCTGCTCGACCGAGGCGATTCATGCCGACGGCGATCACGTCTTGGTCGAGCCGCACCTGTGCATGGGCTGCGGCGCCTGCGCCACCGTTTGTCCCTCGGGCGCGATGACCTATGCCTATCCGGCGTTACCGACGCTCGGAGCCGAAGTGCACACGCTGCTGGCGACCTATCGCGCCGCCGGTGGCCGCGATGCGTGCCTGCTGTTTCACGACGCCGCCGGGCGGGAATTGATCCTTCGCCTCGGCCGGCAGGGCAGGGGTTTGCCCTCGCGGGTGATCCCGGTGGAAATCCACCACATCGCTGCGGCGGGCATCGACGCCTGGCTGGGCGCGCTCGCCTATGGCGCAAGCGAAATCGCGGTGCTCGCCACCGGCGCCGAGGCGCCGCAGTACGCGGCTGCGCTGGAGCAGCAGATGGCTTTTGCCGAGGCGATCGTGCAGGCGCTGGGCTACCAGGGAACGCACGCCACGCTCATCCGCGCACCCGACAGCGCAACGCTGGAGACGGCTGTGTGGGCGCTTCGACCGGCGCTCTCGGTGCGCGTACCGGCGACATTTCACTGGACCGCCGACAAGCGCGCGAGCATCGCTCTGGCCGTCGAGCACCTGCTCTCGCACGCGCCAACGCCGCCGACGCAGGTTGCCCTCGGCGCGGGGGCGCCGTTCGGGACGCTCCTCGTCAACCGCGATGCGTGCACCATGTGCCTGGCCTGCGTCGGCTCGTGTCCGGCGGGAGCCCTGCTCGACCACCCGCAGGCGGAGGTGCCGCAGCTGCGCTTCATTGAAGCGAAGTGCGTGCAATGCGGCCTTTGCGCGGCGACCTGTCCGGAAGACGCGATCGCGCTCGAGCCCCGCTTGTTGCTCACGCCCGCGGCGCGCGAGCCGCGCGTGCTCAACGAGGCGGCGATCTTTGCCTGCATCCGCTGCGGCAAGCCGCTCGGGACCGAAAAGATGGTGGCCAGCATGCTCGAGCGGCTGGCGGGCCATTCGATGTTCGCGGCGCCGGGCGCGCTCGAGCAGCTCAAGATGTGCGCCGATTGCCGCGTGCTCGATCGGATGCGGACGCAGATTCCGACCGGAAGCGGCCCGGTGGAGGGAGCCGAGCCATGAGCGAGGCGCCCGCGGCAGTGCGCGGCCCGGTTGCGGCCGAGGACCAGGCTCGCGCCAACTTCTATGCCCTGCTGGCCCGCCTTTACGACGCCGCGCCCGACGCGCCGCTGCTCGCGACGCTCGCCGCGGCGACGGAATTGCCGGTGGTAGGCAGCGGTGCGGCGCAGGACCTGGCCGATTCATGGCGCATGCTGATCGGCGCCAGCGCCGCCACCGATGCGGCGGCCGCGGCGGAGGAATACCAGAGCCTGTTCATCGGCGTGGGCAAAAGCCCCGTCAGCCTGCATGCATCGGGCTACCTCGGCCGGGTGGCTGGCAGCGTGCTCTCCGAGCTGCGCACCACGCTCTCGCGCCTGGGCCTGGGGCGCCAGGAAGCGGTAAGCGTCTACGAGGACCACCTGGCCGCGATCTGCGAGACGATGCGGATCCTGATTTGCGGGGCGCCCGGTATCGATCCGGGTACGCTGCAGCAACAACGCGAGTTTTTTGCTGTCTACCTGCTACCTTGGGTTGCCTCATGCTGCAACGCAATAATCGCTTCACCTATTGCCAACTACTATCGTCGGGTAGCAGAATTCACGCAATTCTTCATGGTGATCGAACGTGACTCGTTCGCCATCGAATGACGGGTCGATCGACGCGAGCGACTCGATAACGTCACGCCGCAGGTCATTCGCAGAGGCAGGCATGCGCTCGAAATCTTCTAAGGCACCCAGCACCGCACCCCTCCGTCCCGAATCAGATGCCCGCGCCGGCACTGCCAAACGGCGCGGCTTTCTGTTGGCGCTCGGCGCGGGCGGTATCGGCGCAGCGGCGATCGCGGCGCGCTCCCTGACGGGTACGGCGCCAGCCGCTGCAGGAGGCGAAAGCGACACCGCCTCTGGAGCGGGTTACCGTGAGACCAGCCACGTCAAGCGTTATTACCGGACGGCGAAGACATGAGGCGGTCGGCGAGGTAAGGAGCAATCCCGAGTGCCTCGGTCGCCCGCCTAAGGACCCGTTGCCGACTGCGACCGGTGCCGATGCATGGCGGCAGGGCGATTGAGAAGATCAAGGTAGGGCCCGGGCGCTGAGCGGCCCGCAGTAGCTGCAGTGACGATTTTCTAGGAGGAGGACGGATCATGCTGCTTACCAAGATCGACACTGGCGCGGAAGAAAGCGCCCCGGCAGCGCGTCCACGTTTCCGCCGCCCCTCGGGAGCCAAGCTCCCGACGATGGATCGGCGAACGTTTTTACAGCGTTCGGGTCTCGTGGCCGGGGCCGGAGCGTTCGCCAGTCAGCTGCCCTACGGCGTGATTGGCAAGGCCAAGGCCGCCGACGCGGCGGCCGGCAAACTCGAGGTCAAGCGCACGGTTTGCACGCATTGCTCGGTCGGCTGCTCGATCGATGCGGTGGTGCAAAACGGCGTGTGGATCCGCCAGGAGCCGGTCTTCGATTCCCCGCTCAACCTTGGCGCGCATTGCGCCAAGGGCGCCTCGGTCCGCCACCACGGCGTCGTCGAGGGCTCACAGCGGCTGAAATCGCCCATGAAGCTCGTTGGCGGCAAATGGCAGAAGCTGTCGTGGAACGACGCGATCAATGAGGTCGGCGATCGCCTGCTTGCGATTCGCAACGACAAGGACAAGGGCGGGCCCGACGCCGTGTTCTGGATCGGCAGCTCCAAGCACAGCAACGAGCAATCGTACCTGTTGCGCAAGTTCGTGTCCTTCTGGGGTACCAACAACTGCGATCACCAGGCGCGCATCTGTCACTCAACCACCGTCGCCGGCGTAGCCAACACCTGGGGCTACGGGGCGATGACCAATTCGTACAACGATATGCAGAACACGAAGTGCGCGATGTACATCGGCTCCAATGCCGCCGAAGCGCACCCGGTGTCGATGCTGCACATGCTGCATTCGAAGGAAACGGGTGCGCGCATGATCGTCGTCGATCCGCGCTTCACCCGCACCGCGGCCAAGGCCGACGAGTACGTGCGTCTGCGGTCGGGGTCCGACATCGCGTTCATGTTCGGCATGCTCTACCACATCTTCAAAAACGGCTGGGAAGACAAGCAGTTCATTCACGACCGCGTTTACGGCATGGACAAGGTCAGGGAAGAGGCGCTGACCAAGTGGACGCCGGACAAGGTGCAGGATGTGACCGGTGTTTCCGAGGCGCAGCTCTACAAGGTTACCGAGATGATGGCCAAGAACCGGCCGTCGACGATCGTCTGGTGCATGGGGCAGACGCAGCACACGACCGGCAATGCGATGGTGCGTGCAACCTGCATCGTGCAACTCGCGCTGGGCAACATCGGCGTTTCGGGTGGCGGTGCCAATATTTTCCGCGGCCATGACAACGTGCAGGGCGCGACCGACGTCGGCCCCAATCCCGATTCGCTGCCCGGCTACTACGGCGTCATCGCGGGGGCGTGGAAGCACTACGCGGCCGTCTGGGGCGTCGACTACGACTGGATCAAGGGCCGTTACGCTTCGCAGGCGCTGATGGAAAAGCCGGGCATGACCGTGTCGCGCTGGATCGACGGCGTGCTGGAAAAAAACGACAACATCGACCAGGGGCCGAACCTGCGCGCGGTGGTGTACTGGGGCCATGCGCCCAACAGCCAGACGCGCGGCAAGGAAATGATCGAGGCGATGAAGAAGCTCGACATGATCGTGGTCGTCGATCCCTATCCGTCTGCGACGGCGGCGATGGCGGCGATGGTGCGCAAGGACGGGGTGTACCTGCTCCCGGCGTGCACGCAGTTCGAGACCTCCGGCTCGGTTACCGCGTCGAACCGGTCGCTGCAATGGCGCGAGCGCGTCATCACGCCGCTGTTCGAGTCGCAAACCGACCAGGCGCTGATGTACCAGTTCGCCAAGAAGTTCGGTTTCGGCAAGGAACTGGTGAAGAACTACGAGATCTGGAAACCGGACGGCGACGCCAAATTCGACGAGCCGACGCCCGAGTCGATATTGAAGGAGATCAACCGCGCCACCTGGACGATCGGGTACACCGGGCAGTCGCCGGAACGACTGAAGCTGCACATGAAGAACCAGGCGACCTTCGACGTGAAGTCGCTGCGGGCGAAAGGCGGACCGTGCGACGGCGACTACTATGGCTTGCCATGGCCGGCCTACGGGACGCCCGAGCTCAGGCATCCCGGCTCCCCCAACCTGTACGACGAATCGAGGAGCCTCATGGACGGCGGGGGCTGCTTCCGTGCCAACTTCGGAGTCGAGCGCGACGGCGTGAACCTGCTTGCCGAAGACGGCTCGTATCCCAAGGGATCCGAGCTCACGACGGGCTATCCGGAGTTCGACCACGTGCTGCTGAAGAAGCTCGGCTGGTGGGACGATCTGACCGACGCCGAGAAAAAGGCCGCCGAGGGCAAGAACTGGAAGACCGACCTCTCCGGGGGAATCCAGCGCGTGACGATGAAACACGGCTGCCATCCGTTCGGCAACGCCAAGGCGCGCGCGATCGTGTGGAACTTCCCCGACGGCATTCCCCAGCACCGCGAGCCGCTGTACTCGCCGCGCCCCGATCTGGTCGCCAAGTACCCGACCCACGACGACAAGAAGGCGTTCTGGCGCCTGCCGACCCTGTTCAAGTCGGTGCAGCAGAAGAACGTCGAGGACAAGGTGGCCGAGAAATTCCCGCTCATTCTCACCAGCGGACGGCTGGTCGAGTATGAGGGGGGTGGCGAAGAGACCCGCTCGAACCCGTGGCTCGCCGAGTTGCGGCAAGAGAACTTTGTCGAGATCAATCCCCGGGACGCCAACGACCGTGGCGTGAAGGATGGCGAGTATGTCTGGGTGAAGACGCCCACCGGGGCGCAGCTCAAGGTCAAGGCGGTGGTGACCGACCGCGTCGCTTCGGGCACGACCTTCATCCCGTTCCACTTCTCCGGCTGGTGGATGGGCAAGGACATGCTGGAGTACTACCCGGAGGACGCGCACCCGATCGTGCGGGCCGAAGCGGTCAATACCGCGACGACCTATGGCTACGACGCGGTGACGATGATGCAGGAGACCAAGACGACGCTGTGCCAGGTCGAAACGTTCAAGGCGTGACGAGGAGGAGGCAGATACCATGGCCCGGATGAAATTCCTGTGCGACGCCGAGCGCTGCATCGACTGCAACGGCTGCGTCACCGCGTGCAAGCAGGAGCACGACATACCCTGGGGGGTGAATCGGCGCCGCGTCGTCACCATCAACGACGGAGTGCCGGGGCAGCGCTCGATCTCGGTGGCATGCATGCACTGCTCCGATGCGCCGTGCATGGCGGTGTGCCCGGTCGATTGCTTCTACCACACCGAAGAAGGGGTGGTCCTGCATGACAAGGACCTGTGCATAGGCTGCGGTTACTGCTTCTACGCCTGCCCGTTCGGGGCGCCGCAGTTTCCGCAGGCCGGCGCCTTCGGCGTGCGCGGCAAGATGGACAAGTGCACGTTCTGCGCCGGCGGCCCGGAGAAGGACAATTCGCCCGAGGAGTTTGCCAAGTACGGCCGCAACCGGCTGGCCGAGGGCAAGCTACCGGTGTGCGCCGAGATGTGCTCGACCAAGGCCTTGCTCGCCGGCGACGGCGACGTGATTTCCGACATTTATCGCAACCGGGTGACCATGCGCGCGGCTCGCGGCACGCGCAGCGGACCGCCGTGGGGTTGGGATTCCGCCTACGGATCCGCAGCGCCAGCGGCCGCGCCGGCGCCCTCGCCGGCTCCCGCCGCGGCAACGGGGAGCAAGTCATGATGCGCGCCGTGTGGTTTCTGCTGCTCTCGTCGCTGCTCCTGGCGCTCGCCGCCTGCGGCGAGCGCGCGCAGGTGGTCAACTACAAGCAGGGCACCTACCAGGGCAAGCCCGACACCCCGCCGTACCAGAATGCGCCCTTCAACGGCGACAAGGCGGCGTGGGAACGGGAGCTTGCCACGCGCGCGCAGGCGCAGAACGAATACAAGCGCACCCACTAGGAGCGGCGATGGCTGACTCAACGATTCCGCGAGTGGCCTTGCTGCTGATCGCTGCGTTCTCGCTCTGGTTGAGTGCGCCGACGGGCGCCTACGCGCAGGACCAGCTGCCGACGCCCGCGCCCACGGCGCAGAACGCCTCGCCCTCCGCCGAAGCGCAGCGAGCGGCCGCGCAGCCGCTCAATAACGCGCCGGTCTGGCGCGACGTGCGCTCGGGCGCGCCGCAGGTGACGCAGGTGCGCGGCAGGGAAACCAACGTCCTGATCCAGGCGCAAGGCGAAGCCTGGCGCAACCTGCGCGTGCCGATCGTCTTCTGGGGCGGCATGCTGGTGGCACTGGCGATACTCGGGCTTGCGGTGTTCTACCTCATCCGCGGCCCGCTCGACGTCCCGGCCGATGAAAAGCGCGGCGGGCGGACAATCGCGCGCTTCACGCCGATGGACCGCTACGCGCACTGGCTGCTGGCCATCGTCTGGGTCACGCTGGCGCTCACCGGGCTCGTCCTGTCGCTGGGCAAGTTGGTGCTGCTGCCGGTGATCGGCTACACGCTGTTCTCGTGGCTCGCCATCGTGGCCAAGAATCTGCACAACTTCGTCGGCCCGGTGCTGATCGTCGCGGTGCCGCTGCTGTTCGTCCGCTTCGTTCGCGACAACGGCATCGGCATCGAGGACATCAAGTGGTTCTTCAACATCTGGGGGTACTTCACCGGCCACGAGTATCCGTCGGGCAAGTACAACGCGGGCGAGAAGCTGGTGTTCTGGGTCGTGCTGGTGATCCTTTCGACCGTCCTCATCGGCAGCGGACTGGTGCTGCTGTTCCCGAATTTCGACCAGACGCGATCGACCATGCAGATCGCCAATGTCGTGCATATGGTGGCGGCATACCTGGCGATCTCGCTGGCGCTCGTCCACGTCTACCTGGGCACCATCGGGATGGTCGATGCCTATCGCGCGATGCGCTACGGCTATGTCGACGAAAGCTGGGCGAAGCATCATCATGAGCGCTGGTATCGGGACGTGGCGGCGGGGCGGGCACGCGAGCGCTTCGCCGCACCGGCTGCGGCGCCGGCGGCGGCACCCGCACCGCGCACGCGGCCGGCCTGAAGCCGGGGTCCGATCGAGTTCCATGGGGAGACGGGAATGACAACCTTGCGTGCACTGATCGCGGCGGGCCTGGTCATCGTCACGTTTGGCTTGGCGGTGGCCAAGCTCCCGCCGCCGCCGCCGATGGACGAAAAGGCGAAGGCAGCGGCGGAAGAGAAGAAGGCGAAGGATGCCGCGGCGGCGGCGGCGGATGCGGCCGCGCTTGCGCGCGCCGAGGACCGCGTCGCCGCGCGCTACATCGCCGAGGAGCGGGCCAAGGGCAAGGTGGTCACGCCGCAGATGGGCCGGACGGCGCAAGCAGCGGCCGCCCCCGCCAAGCCCGGCACGCGCACGCCGCCCAGGAAGTAGTAACCCGGCCGGCTAGAGCTGGCCGTCGATGGGCAGAAGCGACAGCATCTCGACCCGGAGGCTCGTCCACGGGTCGACCGGCGGCTCCTCGTCGTAGGTAACCCGAGCGCCGCCGTCCACGGTTGTCCAGGTCAGCGTCGGCTTGCCCGAGGGCCCTGGCGGGCCGAGGCCCAGCACGTAGCTGTTGGCCGGCTGGGCGGCCGCCTCGAATCGGTCCGCGATCTGCTTGGCGAGCTCCGGGCTGTCGACCAGAACTCCCAGTTCGGTATTGAGGCGGCGCGATCGCTCGTCGAAATTCATCGAGCCGATGAACACCTGGCGACGATCGAAAACAAAAACCTTGGCGTGCAGCGCAAACGGGGTCGCACTGCTCGACCTCAGCGACCCTCCCCGGGGCATGTTCGGCTCGCCCAGCTGCGGCCGGACCTCGTAGAGCTCGATGCCGGCTTCGAGCATCGGCACGCGGTAGCGATCATAGGCGGCGAAGGTGATCGGCGCGTCGGTCGACTGCAGCGAATTGGTGAGCACGCGCACGCGAACGCCGTGCGCGCGCAGGCCCGTGAGCAGGCGCATGCCGTCGTCGCCCGGTACGAGATAGGGCGAGACGAGCAGCAGTTCCGAGCGCACCGCCGCCGCGGCATGCTCGACGCGATCGCGCAGCAGCGCTCCGGCTTGCTCGCTGGCTTCGACCTTGGCCTTCTCCGGGCTGTCGTAAATCGCCTCGGCATGGGCCCAGAGCAGCGGTCGCTTGCCAGAGAACATGTGGGCGATCGGGCCGCCGTCGGCCACCGGACGGGTGTAGGTGCTGCCTTCCATCGCGGCGTAGTGGCTGGCAAGAGCTTCGCGGTAGGCGTCGAGGCGCGCACTGGTCGGCTTGAACACCACCAGGTTCTGCAGCGGGATGGCCAGCGGGCTGTTCCAGAAGGCGTCAAAACTGCTGGACAGCTGCCTGACCATCGGCCCGGCGACGAGCAGGTCATAGTCGCCGAACTCGATGGCATCGCTGGCGGCGAAATAGGCGTCGCCGATATTGCGTCCGCCGATGAGCGCGAGCTCGTTGTCGACCACGAACAGCTTGTTGTGCATGCGGTAGGTGAGGCGGGCCTCGTTCAAGGCGAATTCGGCGGCGCGCATGAACTCGAGCGGGCCGCGATAGGTGAATGGGTTGAAGACGCGCAGCTCGATGTTAGGCTGCGCGGTGAGCGCGCCGATCGCGGCATCGCGGCCGACGTCGTTGCTGTCGTCGAGCAGGATGCGCACGCGCACGCCGCGGTCTGCTGCATCGAGCAGGCCCTTGATGAACAGCTGCCCGGTATCGTCGCTATCGATCGAGAAGTACTGCACGTCAAGGGTCTTTTCCGCCAGGGCGGCCATTTCCATGCGGGCGTGGAAGCAACCGACCGCGCTCGGAATCAGACGAAACCCGGACATGCCGGGATGGTCGCGGGCGAGCGGCTCGAGGCGTTGCCCGAGCGCGGTTTGTTCTGGGTGTGCCAGTGCGACCGATTCGGGTCGGGGCGCATACGCGCCGGGCGGCAGCGTGGCGCTCGGCGGCAGCGCCGAACAGGCGTAGAGCGTGAGCGCCAGCGCGGCGCAGGCGGCGTGCAGCGCTAGGCGACGGGGAGCGGTCTTGCGCATTGCTTCGCCTTCGGCCATGCCGGCAGGAAAGCCGAACCTGACGGCACCCTTCAGCGGGCGCCTCGGCGCCGCCCTGCCGGGCCGTCACTGTTCACAATCGGCATCTCGATCTCCTTGCAATCGCGTGTAAATTTTGCAACGGGACGAAGGCTTGCAGCACGACGCCTGTGCAGGTAACAGCGAAGTTGCAGGAAGCATGCCCGCGGACGCCCGGGCGGCGCCGGGCGGCGGCGCGCGATCGTCGGCAGGATCTACAACGTGTGCGCGAACGGTGGCAGGCGGGCCCTGCCACCGGGACCGCCTTGCGCTAACCCGGACGACGGACGGGTCCCACGCCGATCGGCGGGGGTGCCAGGTTGATGATGCGACGGAACAGTTCGTCGTGCTTGGCGCCGGCGTCGACTCCCAGCAGCGGATCGCTGTGGCCGAGGAAGGCCGCATCGACCGCTTCCCAATCGCTCGCCGTGAGATGCTTCTCGGCCAGCGGCAGAACCTCGTTTTCCTCGGCTTTCACATGCTCGCGATACAGGGCCGCATAGTCTTCCACCGCCGCCAGGAAGGCGGGAAACTCGGCCTTGCCGCCCTGCTGATAATGCACCAGCGCCTGCTCGAGCGTGCGCACCTTTTCCGCGCTGGCCAGGTGCTCGGCTTTGAGCCGGTCGAGGAGCGGGACGGCGCTGGGGTGGCGGATGCGCAACAGCCAGAACAGGTACTGCTCCTCCTTGGGGTGGTGAAAGCGTTCGGGAACCGTATCCATGTAATAGACCATCGCCCGCAGCAGCTCGAAATCGGGCCTCGCGCCCTTGTCGCGGATCTGGCGCACGAGGTAGTGCAGGCCGTGCAGGACGGCCGAGAGCGATCGATGTTCGTCTTGAATGATGCCGATGGACTGCATTTTTTGCCGATCCGATGCCCGCGCGGCGCCGTCGCTTCCGCAGGTAAAGCCATGTTAGGCCAGGAGTGCCGGAACGGCTTGACCCAGATCAATCCGCATCCGGAGGATTCCCTGAGCACGATGTTTGGCCCAGATCAAGAAACGCAGCCCGCGCCCGGCCCAGAATTGCAAAACGGTGGCGGTACGTCCGAATTCCCTACGGAGAACAACCATGTTCAAGAACATTCTGGTGCCAACCGACGGTTCCAAGCTGTCGCAGAAAGCGGTCGGAGAAGCCGTCGAGCTCTCCAAGCTCACCGGCGCGAAGCTGGTCGTGCTGCATGTCTATCCCAAATTCTCCGGCAGCCCTTATGGCACGTTCGGGCCTTCGGAGGACATACTTGCCGAGGCGCACACGCAACATCGCCAGGCTGCGGCCGCGAAGATTTTTGCCGGAGTCAAGAAACTTGCCGACGCTGTCGGGGTTCCGGTCGATACGGCGCATGTTGAAAGCGACGACGTCTACAAGCAAATCATCGCGATTGCGAGTAAGAAGAAATGCGATCTGATCTGCATGGCGTCGCATGGCCGTCGTGGCCTGGCGGGTGTCGTCCTCGGCAGCGAAACACAGAAGGTGCTGACCCATAGCACGATCCCGGTGCTGGTGCTGCGCTGACCCGGCGCCGCGCCTCGCGCGGGCCATTGGCCGAGCGGTTGCCTTGCGCAGCCCGGGTTAGCAAGCTCGCGATCACGCCCGGGGGCAAGGCGCCCGTCCCGCCCGAGCCGGAGGTGGTATGAGCGTCAGATCACGCGCGAGTAGCGCGCCCGCTCGCGCTGTTCGCGCAGATAGCGGTCGAATACCATCGCCACGGAGCGGACCAGGAGCCGGCCGCGCCGGGTCACGGTGATCGCGTCGGCCGCGATCTTGACCAATCCGTCGTCGGCCAGGGGCTTGAGTTCCTCGAGTTCGAGGGCAAAATAGTCGTCGAAGGCGATGCCATTCCCCGCTTCGATGTGCTCGAATGCGACGGTGAACTGGCACATGAGCGCCTGGATCACCTCGCGCCGCACCAGGTCGTCGGCAGACAGCTTCCAGCCGCGAAAGCACGGCAACGTGTCGGCGTCGAGGCGAGCATAGTAGTCGTCGAGGGTGCGCACGTTCTGGCTGTAGGTTGCGCCCATCTTGCCGATGGACGAAATGCCGACCGACAGCAGGTCGCAATCGGCGTGTGTCGAGTACCCCTGGAAGTTGCGATGCAGCTTCCCCTCGCGCTGCGCCACGGCGAGCTCGTCGTCGGGCTTGGCGAAGTGATCCATGCCGATATAGACATAACCGGCACCGGTCAGCCGCTCGATGGCCAGGTCGAGGATCGAAAGCTTGGTGTCCGGCGTCGGCAATTCGGCTTCGTTTATCCGCCGTTGCGGCTTGAACAGATGCGGGACGTGGGCGTAGTTGTACAAGGCGATCCGATCCGGCGCCGTCTGGATTACCTGGTCGAGCGTGCGGCAGAAGCCGGGGATCGTTTGCCGCGGCAGGCCATAGATCAGATCGACGTTGATGGAGCTGAAGCCGTTCGCCCGCGCGGCGTCCAGGACCACGCGTGTCTCGGCCTCGCTCTGGATGCGGTTGACCGCCGTTTGCACTTCCGGGTCGAAGTCCTGGACCCCGAGGCTCATCCGGTTGAAGCCCAATCGGGCCAGCAACTCGACGCAGCCGCCGCTGGCCTGGCGGGGGTCGATCTCGATGGACAGCTCCGCATCCGGGTCAAAGGTGAAATGCTCGCGCAGGATGTCCATCAGCCGCGACATTTCGTCTGCGGACAGGAACGTCGGCGTGCCCCCGCCCCAGTGCAGTTGCTTGACGGGCCCCTCCGGCCCGACCAGCTCGGACAGCAGAGCCACCTCCTTGCCAAGATAGCGGATGTACTTCGCCGACCGGCCGTGATCCTTGGTCACGATCTTGTTGCACGCGCAGTAGTAGCAGATCGTGTTGCAGAACGGGATGTGCACATACAGCGACAACGGCGCGCCGGTCGCCGGGCGGTTGCGAAGCGCGGTCGCCAGATGATCGGCGCTGAAGGCCTCCGTGAAGCGGTCGGCCGTCGGATAGGAGGTATAGCGCGGACCGAAGCCGTCGTACTTGCGGATGAGATCCGGGTCGAATGCGACGCCCGTGGTCGGTAGGGCATAATCCATACGCACATCGTGCCAGCCGACAAGGGCCTCGACTTTGAGTTAGATCAACCCGGCGTGAGGCCCGTTCGGGCAGCGCCAGCCAGATGCCAGGCCCTTCGCCGCTCGAGTGCGGTTCCACCCCGGGGAATGGATCCGCGGCGGCGCCGTTGGTACCCCCGGCAGTCCCATCTGACTCCGCCCGCCGGCGCGGGGTGTTGCGTCAGACCAACGCGCCTGAGCCGGGGGCCCGCGTCGAATGGTGGCGGCTTGATCTAGATCAGGATTGCGGCGATGAATCGCCCTTACTGTACGCCGGTCATGCGGAGGCTTGGCGGCGGTCCCAGGAGGACGGTAGACTGACCGAGCGTTGCGTGGCCAAGCCAATAAAGGAGTGCTGCGATGGAATGTCGAGGTGCAAGAACGATGGCGGGATCGGCCGGCTTCACGTTGCTGGTTGCGGTGTTTGGTTTTCTGCTGTTTCTGGCGTTGATCAGCCCGGCACAGGCGGTCCCGGTCTATGCGCGACAGACCGGCCAGGAGTGCATTGCCTGTCACGTGAGCTTTCCCGAACTCACCCCGTACGGCCGCTACTTCAAGCTGACGGGGTATACGATCGGGAAGACCTGGATTTCGTCGGAAGGCTTCAACTACGTGCCGGTTGCGGTCATGGCGCAGGCATCGGTCACCAATACCCGGAACAACAATTCGGTTGACCCCACGACGGGTCAGTCCACGCCGGTGACGCAGCGCAACAACGACCTCGTGTTCTGCTGTGCGAGCCTATTCTTGGGCTCCAAGATGACCGACTGGGCGGGCGCATTTATCCAGTGGACATACAACAATCTGGCGACGACGACAGACGGCTCCCTGGGCGGCCACAGCAACATGGACAACACCGATATTCGTGCCGCGTACAAGTACAGCAGCGAGGGAGCAGCGGAGCCGGACTGGATCTTCGGGGCTACCATCAACAACAACCCGACCGTGCAGGACGTCTGGAACAGCTCGCCTGCATTCGGATTTCCCTACACCATCGCTCCGCTCGGGATCCTGCCGTCGGCCAAGGCGCAAATCAACGGCGCGCTGGCGCAACAGGTCGCGGGCCTGGGCGCCTATGCCTACTGGCAGAAGACCATCTATGCCGAGCTCTCCTTCTACCGCACCGCCGATGGCGCGTTCTCGATCTTGAGCGAAGGGCTGCCCACGCACGTCGACGGCGGGGTGGCCGCGCTCAAAGGGTACAACGCGTACTGGCGCCTGGCGTACAACAAGGAATGGGGCCCGAACTCGATCATGGTGGGTACCTATGGGCTGTTTCTCGACCGCTACCCGGACAACCTGATGCAGTCCACCCCGACGGACCGCTACAAGGACGCCGCGATCGATGCCCAGTACCAGTACATTACCGATCCGCACACCTTCACGGCGCAGCTCAATTACATCTACGAAAAGCAGAACTACGATGCAAGCTACCCGTCCGTGGTCGCGACCGGGGCGGGCATTGGCGCCGGCCCGGCGCCGGCGAATCCGAACGACACGTTGCACCAGTTCCTGGGCAAGGCGACCTATTACTACAATCGCCAGTACGGCGGAACGATCGCCTACTTCTCGACCACCGGCAGCTCCGACAGCGGGCTGTACGGCACGGATGCCAGTGGCAATCCCAATACGCCGAATAGCAACGGCTGGATCTTCGAACTCGATTACCTGCCGATTCAGAATGTCCGCGTTATGTTCCAGTACACCGCGTACAACAAGTTCGACGGTGCGTCGACCAATTACGACGGCAACGGCCGCAATGCGCACGACAACAACACCGCGTTCTTCAACGTATGGGTCGCGTTTTGAAGCAACATGAGGCCTGCGTCGGAACGCGACGCGACGGGCATTTCACGGGCATGACCAATTTGGAGACTGTGCTATGAAGCGCAAACAGGTGGCTCTCGCGGCGATGCTTTTGGCCGGCGCGGTGGGCGCGGCAAACGCCCAGGACAACGCAGCGGCGGTCCAGAAGGCGGCGGAGGAGAAGGCGGTCAACCTCTGCTCGACATGCCACGGCCCGCGCGGAATCAGCACCTCTCCGGAATTCCCGATTCTGGCCGCCCAACAGAAGGCCTATCTGGAAGCGCAGATCGCAAACTTTCGGGCGAAGACTCGCAGCGAGAAGGACGCCCACGATTTCATGTGGGGCATCGCCGGCAATCTCGACGAATCGATCATCGACGGTATCGCGACCTACTACTCGTCCCAGCCACCCGCACCGGGCCGCGTCACTGACCCGGCGCTCGTCGCCGAGGGCAAGCAGTTCTTCGACAAGGGCGTCCCCGAGCGCGGGATCCCGGCTTGCCAGGTATGCCACGGACCCGATGCGCAGGGCAGGGACAATTTTCCGCGCCTCGCCGGCCAGCATGCCAAGTATGTGATCAAGCAGCTCAATTACATCCAGACGCTCGTCCGCGCAGCGCCTGTGATGCACGGTATCGTCAAGGATCTCACGCCAAGCGAAATCCAGGCCGTTGCGGCCTACGTGCAATCGAAATAGCCAGCTCTTCGCGCTGGCCGTGGCCAGGCTTGCCGCTGGTGTTGGTCGGCAAGCGTCGCCACGGCTCATGCGCTGCGCATGCGCATGGCCCGGCGCGGTGACTGCCGAGCCGCAAGGTGTTGTCACGCGGGATCGCCGGTGTCGAGGCGCGTATCGAGCTCGCGACCCTCAGCCGCGATCGACGGCAACGCTTCGGTCGCTCCGCGCTCGATCGGATCGACGAAGAATGGCGATCGCGCGCACATCGGCGCCGCCGCAAGCCCGCAAGGCCATGACGCCCGACTTGCAGGGCCAGTCACGGCCAGGACGCCGGTCAAAGAACAAAGAGGACCGCGTTGACCATTCGTAACCTCGAGGCGTTGCTGCGTCCGGGCTCGGTCGCCGTGATCGGCGCATCAGACAGGCCCCACAGCATCGGGGCGATCGTGATGCGCAACCTGATCGCCGCTGCCTTCCGCGGACCTGTCTACCCGGTCAATCCCCGTCACAACCAAGTGGCCGGCGTGAGGGCTTACGGAAGCATCCGGGAGCTTCCCGGCGCCCCGGATCTGGCCGTGATCTGCACGCCGCCGGCCACGGTGCCGGAACTGATCGCCGAGCTGGGTGTGCGGGGGACCAAGGCGGCGGTGGTGCTGACCGCCGGGCTTGGGCGCGTGCATGACAGGCAAGGCCGGACCTTGAGCCAGGCGATGCTCGACGCGTCCAAGCCGCACCTGCTGCGCATTCTGGGCCCGAACTCGGTCGGCCTGCTGGTGCCCGGCATCGGGCTCAATGCGAGCTTCGCGCACGCCAACGCCCTGAGTGGCAACCTCGCATTTGTCTCCCAATCGGGCGCGCTGGTCACCGCCGTGCTCGATTGGGCCAATGCGCGCCGCATTGGCTTCTCGCATTTCATTTCCGTGGGCGACTCGGCCGACGTCGACTTCGGCGACCTGATCGATTACCTGGGCAGCGACGCGAGCACCAGGGCCATTCTTCTGTACATCGAATCGATCAAAGCGCCGCGCAAATTCATGTCGGCGGCACGGGCGGCGGCGCGCAACAGGCCGGTGATCGTCGTCAAGGGCGGTCGGGCCCCTGCAGGGGCCAAGGCCGCCGCCTCGCACACCGGCGCCCTCGCCGGTGCCGACGCGGTCATCGATGCGGCGATTCGGCGCGCCGGCATGCTGCGCGTCGATACGCTGCTGGACCTGTTCGCGGCGGTCGAGGCGCTTGCCCACCCGCAGAAGATCGACGGCGACCGCCTGGCCATCATGACCAATGGCGGCGGCGCGGGCGTGATGGCCACGGATTTTGCCGCGCTCGGGGGCGCGACGCTGGCGCAGTTGTCCGCCGCCACGGTGGCGCATCTCGACGCCGGTCTGCCGCCCACATGGTCGCGGGCAAACCCGGTCGACATCATCGGCGATGCGCCCCCCGAGCGCTACGTCGAGACGCTAAAGACCCTGGTCGAGGCTCCCGAGATCGATGCCGTGCTCTTCATGCACGCCCCGACAGCGATCGTCGACAGCGAGGTCATCGCCAGGGCTTGCGTCCCGGTCGTCAAGGCGGCACGGCGCAAAGTCTTGAGCTGCTGGCTTGGCGATGCCGCGGTCGCGCGCGCGCGCGCAGTCTTCGAGGAGGCCGGCGTACCCACCTTCGGCACCCCGGAGGAAGCCGTGCGGGCTTTCCTGCAACTGGTGACCTATCGCCGCAACCAAGAACTGCTGATGGAAACACCGCCGTCGATCGCCACCGATTTCACGCCGGACGTGGCGGCGGCGCGGGAGGTGATCGCCAAAGGCATCGCCGCCGGGCGTGAGCTTCTGAGCGCGCCGGAGGCGAGCCGGATCCTCGAGGCTTATGGCATACCGGTGGTCGAGTCGCGGGTTGCGCCTTCCGCGGTCGCGGCCGCCCTGGCGGCCAAGGACCTGGGTTTTCCGGTGGCACTCAAGATCCTGTCACCCGACATCAGCCACAAATCCGACGTCGGCGGGGTGATGCTCAACCTGCATACCGGTGAACAGGTCCGCCGCAGCGCGCGAGCCATGCTCAAGGAGCTGTCGCGCCTGCGTCCCGACGCGCGGCGCGGAGGCTTCGTCGTGCAGAAAATGATCCGCAAACCCGGTGCGCACGAAGTCATTGCCGGCGCCACGACCGACCCGATGTTCGGGCCCGTGATCCTGTTTGGCCGTGGCGGGACTGCGGTCGAGGTCATCGGCGACCGTGCCGTCGCGTTGCCGCCGCTCAATCAACCGCTGGCGCGGGACCTGGTTTCGCGGACCCGGATTGCCAGGCTCCTGGCAGGCTACCGCAATCGTCCCCGCGCCGATTTCGATGCGCTGTACCTGACCTTGATCAAGATCTCGCAGCTGATGATCGACATCCCGGAGATCCTTGAGCTCGACATCAATCCCCTGCTCGTCGACGAGCAGGGGGTGCTCGCGCTGGATGCCCGGGTGAAAGTCGCGGCGACCAAAGCCCGCGGAGCGGAGCGCCTTGCCATCCGTCCGTATCCGCGCGAACTCGAAGAGTCGGTGCTGTGGAACGGTCGGCGCGTGACGCTGCGGCCGATCCGTCCTGACGACGAGCCCCAGCATCGGCGCTTCCTGGAAGCGCTCGATCGCGAGGACGTGAGAATGCGGTTCTTTCAGAGTCGACGCGAAATCGGCCACTCCGAACTCGCGCGCCTGACGCAAATCGACTACGACCGGGAAATGGCGTTCATCGCCACCGCGGTGGGACCCGGCGAACAACCGGAAACCCTTGGCGTCGTGCGCGCCGTGGCGGATCCGGACAACGTGGAAGCGGAACTGGGAATTGTGGTGCGCTCGGATCTAAAAGGCGCGCGCCTCGGGGAGGTTCTTCTCGACAAGATCATCCGCTATTGCCGGAGCGCGGGCACCCTCGAGCTGATGGGGTACGTGTTGCGAGAGAACGCGCGAATGCTGGCGCTGGTGAAGCGCAATGGCTTCGCGATCGTTCCCTCGGCCGAGCCGGAGGCTGTGAAGATCCGGCTTGCGCTGCAGGCGGCAACGGCATGAAGCCGGAGGGCCTATTTCCCGCGTGAGCCCGCCTACCGTCAATCCAGCCCGAAGCGACGGTGAAACCATCCAATGCGTGAGCGACAAATAGGTTATCAGCACGAGAACGACGATGCGCCAGTAGAGTGACGGAAGCGGCGTGAAGCCGAGGCGCGAGCAAACGGCGAAACCGGAAGCCACACTCCGACCCCGCAGATGATCAGGCTGGTAAGGATCAGCGGCAGGCTTGCGCGGCTCTCGACGAACGGAATTCGCCTCGTGCGAATGATGTGGATGATAAGCGTTTGCGAGAGCAGGGATTCAACGAACCACCCGGTCTGGAAGAGAGCGGCTTAACCGTCTTCGAAACACTGAAAACCCCTTCCACCGCGTCTTTGCGAATCGCGATCCGCCGGCCTCACCCGTTGTCGGATTCCAGGTACGTTCGAGGCCGACAGTCGACATGCTGCAATCGGTTTTGTAATTATTACCCGTCCTTGAGCCTCGCTGCCAGTTCCTAAGGCGCTCGTGCCGACCCGCGATGAAGCGCAGGAATAGCGCGCTGCGCATGGCTGTTTGCGCAAGCGTAGCGCCTGCCGGTGCAATGGCGCCCGCAGAAGACTACGACGTGCGCGGCGTCCCTGGCCCCCGAGAGCTTTGGCCAGGGTGCTGATGCATCATGCCGGAGCCGGAACTGGACCAGCCCGGGCCGGCGCGTTGGATCGGCATTGTCTGCATGAACGATTGCGCTTGGCCGGTTTCCGATACGCATCAGTCTTGACAGGAGTTCGCCATGTTCGATTGCGATTGTCGTTTTTGGGCACGTCTCAAGCTGGCCGTTCTGGCCGTCGCAGCGCTTGCCTCGTCAGCTCGTGTCCTGGCTGCCGATCCGCGTCCGCTTCTCGACCGCCTCGATAGCGTGAGCCTTATCGCCTCGACCGTGCCAGGTAACGGAGACGTGAACCCTTATGGCATCGCAGTTGTTCCCGATTCGGTTGGCTTGCTCAAGACCGGCCATATCCTCATCAGCAACTTCAATAACCTTCACAATCTGCAGGGAACCGGAACCACGATCGTGCAGGTCAGCCCGGAGGGAAATGTGACCCTGTTCGCGGAAATCGACCCCGTTGCTCTGGCCAGCCAGTGTCCTGGCGGCGTGGGTTTGACCACTGCGCTGACCATCCTGCGACGAGGCTGGGTGATCGTTGGAAGTCTTCCCACGCTGGATGGAACGTCGTCGACGGCCGGGGCGGGCTGCCTGATCGTCCTCAACAGCGCCGGCCAGGTGGTCGAAACGTTCCAGGGCGGCGGCATCAACGGGCCCTGGGACATGACCAGCCTGGACGAGGGGGAGGATGCCTGGCTGTTCGTCACCAACGTGCTCAACGGCGACGTAACGGCGGGACCTCCTCACGTGGTCGATCAGGGCACGGTGCTGCGCATCGCACTCGAGGTCCCGCACCAGGGCGAAGGCGTACCGGCGCTCGCGTCAACCACGGTGATCGGGTCGGGGTTCGCGGAGACGGCGGATCCGAACGCGCTGGTCATTGGTCCGACAGGCGTCGGATTGGCCGAAAATGGCGCTCTCTATGTTGCTGACAGCCTGAGCAATCGGATCGCCGCTATACCCAATGCGCTGACGCGCCAAACCACGGCTTTTACCGGTATCGACGTGAGTATCGACGGCGCTCTCAACGACCCGCTTGGGCTCACCATCGCGCCCAACGGCCATATCATTACTGCCAATGGGAATGACGGGAATCTCGTCGAGACCACCCGCGCCGGGTCGCTGTTCGGGGTTGTCATCGTGCTGGGTGGACGAGGGGTCTATTTCGTCGACGACGGCGACAACACGCTGAAGGTACTTGAATAACGGGCGTCGGAGCGATTGCGGGGTCGACGGTCGAATGTGGCGAGGCTATCGGTGTCGACAGGCAAACGGTCGCCCGCCCGGTGCCACGAATGGAAGAATTCCCATGCCGCATGGCGCAGCCGGCCCGGCTTGGAACAAATGGAGGACGCCTTGAGCCTGATTCGCCGCACATTCACGTGGTTGGCGACGGCAGCGCTGGCGTGCACCGCCGGGACGCTGCTGAGTTGCGCGTCGATGGGAGGTGGCGGGGGCGCAATGCGATATGCGGTCTCCGATCCCGCCCCCATCGAGCAAAGCCTATCAATCTGAGCTCCGGCGCAACGAATCCGGGCATGGCCGGCCTTTGGGGCCGCGCCTGCGCCCGAAGCACAATCCAGAGCCGGGGTGAAGGCGATTGCGGTCGCGGGTCCCAGAGCCTTGGGGCAAAGTGCCTCGCGACCGAGGCGGTATCAGTAACGGCCGCGGCTCATGCCGCCGCTTGGTGCCGGCGCCGCCGCCGCGCCCCCGCCGCCGCCAGCGCTCACGACCCCGCCGCCGCCCACGCTTGAGCTTCCGGTGATTCCGGGCATGCTGCTGATGCCGCCGTAGGAGAGATAGCCACGCATCTCGCGGACGATCTCTGCCACGGTCGCCGGGTGATAGCCGGCGGTGCCTTCGACGGCCGCCACAGCCTCGCAGGTCTCGACCTCCGAGATCATCAGGAACTCGTTTCGGCGGCGGAGGTTTTCGCGCTGCGCCGCGCCCCGGTCGCTCATGTCGACCGGAGGCGACGAGCCCCGATACAGCAGTTTGTCGCTGCCATCGAGCAGGGTATAGCAGATGACCGCGTTCGCGACCGGCGCAGCTGCAGCCGTCGCAAGCAGAATGGCGAGGACAATCAGTCGGCGCATATGCCCACAGAGGCCAAGGGCGGCTCCACGAAGCGACCCAGTCTTGGCAAACAGCATCCCGCGCCTGGATATTCCGCGCTCACCAGCCTCAGCCGCTTGCCATCGCGCCGTTGGTCACTCGGGGCGTGCCGAAGCGGGGCGTCGGGCAGACTCGCGCCAGCGCCGGACGTGCGCTCGCGCAAGACGTTCGTCGCTTACCAAACCGAGCCCACCCGGGGTTGGGACCGTTCGCGTTCGCCCAGATTGTCGCCGCCAAAACCCCAATCGATGAGCCTGTCGAGGACCGCGGTGACATATTCCGATCTGCGATTCTGATGATCGAGGTAGTAGGCGTGCTCCCACAAGTCGATCGTCAGCAGCGGCCGTACCCCGAGTGTCAGGGGCCCGTCCGCGTTGCCGGTGCCGATAACTTCGATTCGGTCGCCGTCCTGGACCAGCCACGCCCACCCGCTGCCAAACTGCGAACTTGCCATCGCGGCCCAGCGCGCTCGGCATTCGGCTACGGTGCCGAACGAGTCTTCTATTCTCTGCCGCAGAAGAGCGGGCGGTGCACCTCCACCGCGTGGCCGCAGACTGCGCCAGTAGAAGTTGTGATTCCAGACCTGTGCCGCGTGGTGGAAGGTGGCAGATCGTTCGGGACGCCCCGCGGTTTCGGCGATGACCCTCTCCAGCGACACATCCCGATAGCCCCATGCGTCGACGAGCTTGTTCAGGTTGTCGACATGCGCCTTATGAATCTTTCCGTAGTGGAAGTCGACGGTACCCGACGAGATCACCGGCGCCAGGGCGGCACGATCGTAAGGGAGGGACGGAAGCGTATACATCGCTGCTCCGGCGCAATGCCGATGACCGGCTGGGCCGGCAGCCGGCTAGCCATGCGCTGTCCAGCCGCCGCCGTCCGATCGGCCAGGGGTGCGGCTCAAGGGGCTACCACTCGAAGACGATCCGCTCCGCCTTCCGCGCCGCGATGACAACGTGTCGCTCCTTGGTTTGGCCATTGTCGTTCGCGGTCACCGTGTAGGCGCCGTCGGGCAAGTCTGCGAGAAGAAACGGGCCATCGGCCACGGTACTGAGCACCATCCTGCCCTGTTGATCCCTGATGGTCACGTTGGTGCCGGAAAGATAGTCGCCTTTGCCGTTGTCGTTCTTGATGAACTCGAGCGCCAGTGCGAAATGCGGCTCCTGCGTCTTCATCGCTTCGGACTCATCCTGTCCGATGCCACCGCTCAGGTACGTGATGTTTCCCTGCCTCTGTTCCGGAGGCAGCTGGCTCATCGTTGCATGATTCTCCACGCTCATTGCCGGAATCGCGACGAGCAAGCTCGCCGCTATGCATGCGCTTGGTAGCAGTCGATTCGTGCGTCTCATTTGATCTCCTTCGTCCGCCATAAGTGAGGTCGGGCCGGACGGAGCGCCGCAGGTCGCGCCGCCGGCCCGCCGCCACCGCCGCTTGAGCGACTCTCAAATCGCTCAGTGCCGCGTCGACCGCGCGCCGGAACCGACGGGATGGACCTCCGGTCGACGATAGGCGTTGGACAAGGACGGGGAGGGCAGTGTTCCGCTAACGAGTCGGAGGGAGTCTGACATAGGTCACTGACCCTCCGACATCTGGCGATCAATCGGTTCCGCAGTACCCTTCTGGCAATGCCTGACAGGTGGCGTCCTTGGGGCTGGCAAATGACCGGTGTAATGGCGTCGCTTGGGGCCGCGGACACTTCCCCGATTGGAACGTGGCGCTTTCATTGAAGTGCGACGTAGTCGAACAGCCTCACCTTGAGCCAATCAAGCACTCCCATGTACGCGACCGCCACCAAGAGCAATGCGGCGACAAGCCCTGGGGTCAAAGCCGTCATCAAGATGCCCTGCGTGGCGAGAACCACCACCACTAGAATATCCAGAGCGGAGGCGGGCAGCAGCCAGCGGCTCGGATGCGACTGCCAGAAATGGTCGCTGGTTCGCACCAGGTAGACGGTGACCTGGCCGGTGAATACGAGCAATAGGTAGGATCAGCGTCTGCAGCTGCCGCAGCGGCAGATGTAGCCAGTATCAGCCACCGAAGCCCTTCCATAGTGCGTACACGGGAGCGTCATGCCGGGTCAGCCAAGTCACGAGCGCCGGCCGAAGCTGCAGCGGTTTGACAAACATGCGAATCGGCATTTCACGTTGAGCATGACTCCGCACGAAGGCGGCGAAAGCGCGGGCGAACGCGCGATAGTCGCCTTCAAAGGCTATCGTGTCGTCGGCTCGTTCCCCGTCCCAAAAGGTGCGGTAGGCGTAGTGACCGTCGGTCGTCCGAGTTGCAAATAGCCGGCGGAGCAACGCCCGGCCAATTTGCCAGCGCGAATGCCGTTCAAGCCGATTGTAGCGGCGAAAATGATAGTAGAAGTGCTTGTAGTGGCGGACTTCGTCGGAGAAGATTCGCGCCGCCAGATCCTTGAGCACCGGCTCCCGGCTGTAGTTGTGCAGAGCACTATAGAATGTCGAGGTTCCGGTTTCGACGATGCACCGGGCTGCTAGCTCGAGCGCGCGAGCTGGTTCGAGGTCACCCATGGTGCAGGTGCGCGAGTACGCGCCAAAGAACTCTTCGAACTTGAGCTTCCAGTCGACATCGGGCCAGACACGCTCGGCGTATTCACGCAGCGCCTCGCCATGCTGCATCTCCTCGGGCTGCCAGGATTGCCGCAACCACGAGGAAAGCCCGGCGTCATCGGCGAAATAATTGATCAGATTGCTGGCGTAAAGATCGGAGCCGGTCTCGATGAACGAGGCGAGGAAGACGATTTTGAACGCCATCGCGTCGTTGGCGATCACCGCGCGATCGATGCCGTCGAAGTCGATGTCCGCAAGCCGCCAGCGCCGCGGCGCTACCGCGGCCCGCCCATGGACGTGATCAAGCGCCGGGTTGGTCATACGCAAGACTCCCGCAGTTCGACACCGGGCGTGGCAGAAACGTTCAAAGGCATGGCGCCGCACCGAGATCGTCCGTCACGATCACGTCTGCCAATGCAGGCATCGGGGACCTCAATCAGGCCGATTATTGCGCGACCAAGGACACGCTTTCCGGAACGGAGGGTGCCGCTCAAGCGGTTGCGTAAACGCGAAGATGTCTGGGCAGCGGTTGCCACGATCGCGTGCGGTAGATTCTCCGATTGCCACGGGCGAAGCGCCGAACGCGGGCGGTGGGCTACACCTGCACCAGGTCTAGTTCAACAATGCGGCGTCGGCGAGCGCCTGACCCGAGCTTGACACCACTTCACCGTATCGGTTTGCCGCTCACAGGCGCAGTGACGTAATGCTTGTTGGCCCTGCCTTTGCTGGCGGGTCCGGCAAACTCTATGGCGTTCCGGCCCGATTTTTTCGTCTCATGTCCCGGGAGCGCGGAGGTTGCTGCGGACGAGGCTGCGGTCACGACGTACAGCCCCTCGGCTGCTGCGCCGGTCAATAATGCGGCGACTACTGCTGCGATCAGGGTTCGCATACGCATATGCCTAATGACCTTGCTTCGTTCGGTCACACTTTGCACGCGGCAGGTGCCTGGCTTGGGCGATCCGCGCGGCGCCCACCAACTGCACGCTCCCGTCAGGAGGCCTGCCGCACTTGCGCAACGGAATGATTATCCAACGTGTTTCTCAGTTCATGCCTTCTTCACCCATGCGAGGCAATAACCGTTCGGGCTGATGACGCCGTTAACGATCTTGCAACTTGCTGGCGGAACGAATTGCATACAGTTGCTGCATTGTTTGTCGCCGTTCGGCTTGTCTTGATACTTCATCGCTTCTTTCGATACCTTCTGTTGCGCGGAGGCCTGTTTACTTGGCACTACACTTGCGGCCAATGCGGCACCGCCCAGCAGCGCGATCTGAACCAGGAGCGAGCGTCGCGACAGTCTGCGGTAATCATCCATGGGGCGTGTCTCCTCGAAATAATTCATACAAAACCAAATCGCCTCGCTTGACACCGAGTGGCCATACATTAGATTGCAGCTGCGCTGCTGAGTTCGCGGGCCCTGTTGTCCTGTTGTTCAGGGCCTGGTCGATTATCGCCTGGCGCACTGACACGCCGCTTCCAAGACGAGGTGCGAGCGACTATGAAAATTTCGATCAAGCGCGCCTACGATGACGCGGCGCCGAACGACGGGTACCGGGTGCTGGTCGATCGTGTCTGGCCACGCGGACGCAGCCGGGCTAGCCTCGCGCTGGCCGAATGGACGAAGGAGCTTGCACCCAGCACGAAGCTGCGGCAGTGGTTCGGGCACGACCCGGAGCGCTGGGACAGCTTCAAGGATCGCTATCACGAGGAGCTTGCCTCACCGGTGCAGCGCTCCCGGATGCGACTGCTGCTCGACGCCAGCGGCAAAGGGCCCCTCACGCTCGTGTACGGGGCGAAGGATGAACAGCGCAATCAGGCCGTCGTATTGCGTGACGTGTTGTTGGCAATGAGCAAGCAGAGCTGACAGGGGTTCCGGCTGCCCCCGTCGCCGCGCTCCGCGCATCAGTAGCCGTAGAACTCCTCGTAGCGCATCGCCTGCGCGCCGACCCCGATCTCTTCGAGCATCTGCTGCATCGCCATGGTCATCGCCGGTGGCCCCGCGAAATAGTAAATCGGACTCAAGAGGTCCGGTAGATGGCGCTGCAACATGTCGCGCCGGACGGACCCTGTCTCGCCCGACCAGTGGCGGCTCGATTTCTGTGGCTCGGTCATGGTCGCGATCAGGTGGTAGTTCGGGTTGACCTCTTCGAGTTGTTGCAACTCGGCGAGGAAAGCCGCATCCTCGGGCCGTCGGTTCGAATAGAACAGACAAAGCCGATGGGCCAGCTTTTCATGTGCCGCCTGGCTCACCATGGCACGGAACGGCGTAACGCCGATGCCGCCGGCCAGAAGTATGGCGGGCCGCGAGGTGTCGTCGTGCAGTACCATCTGCCCGTTGGGGCCATCTATCGTGACCATCGTCCCGAGCGGCGCCGACTTGAGCACGCGTTTGAAAGCACTGTCGCGCATGCGCGTGGCGATCATCAGAGCCGGCTCGTGGGGGGCGCTCGCGATTGTGAAGGTGCGCGAATCGCCTTCGCCGTCGGTCTCCGGCGGGTTGACAAGCGTCACCAGCATAGACTGGCCCGCGCGATGCTTGAAACCGACAGGTTTGGCGAAATGGAAGGCCATCGTGCCTTCCGCCACGGCCTCGTGCCCGGTCAACGGGACTTCATGAAGTGCCATCGCCAATCCAGGTGCAGCGGTCCCGGCGCCCCTCCGGCGCCAACGCGACCGAGGCCAGGGACTGCAGGCCCTGCCGCGCTCAATCCGGCCAATGATCCCTGTTTGTCAGAATGTGCGGATGTCCGGAAAAGTATCCGTGCAGTCATGGCGCCCGCTGGCGTCGTCGTACCAGTAGAGCCGGTCGACCTCCTCGTTTTGGGTGAGCTTGTGCGAGCCGTCGCAGAACGGCTGATTCTTGGACAGCCCACAGCGGCAGAGATACTTTTCCTCGCCGCCGACGGTGAGCTTGTACGGTCCTTGATGCGTGCGTTTCACGACGCGTGCCATCACAATCCTTTCTAAAGATAGCCAGGTCGGGCCCTACGCCAGCTCGCCTCGCCGCTACTCGACCTTGAGCGTTCCCTTCATGTTCGGGTGCAGCGTGCAGACGTAGGCGTACTCACCCGCCTTGCGCGGCTTGTACCTCCACGACTTGCCGGCTGCGATCTCGTGCGAGTCGAACACACCCTTCGCCGTGACGGTATGCGGAAAAGGGTCCTTGTTGACCCAGACCACCGTGTCGCCGCGCTTGACCGTTAGCGTTTCGGGCTCGTACTTCACGCCGTCGATGACAACCGTATGCGTCGTCACCTGCGCCGCGGCCGCCACATCGATTCCCCCGCCGGCGAAGAGCAGCGAGAGCGCCGTTGCGCAAGCCAGCGCAAAGAACCTCGCTGGTCGGTCTGAGCCTTGCGAAAGGCGCTCCACGAACGGCCAGGGTCGCAGAAAGTTTCGTCGACCCATGCCAGCCATTACTTGGCCAGCTTCGCCTGAATCATCTTCGCGTGCTCGAGATGAGCGACGAACGCCGGTCGCACCTTGATGATCAGATCCTTCAGCTCCTCGTTCTTCGCATTCGGAATCAGCACCTTGTCGACGGCGTCGATCACCTGCTCGTGGTAGGCAACTTCGTGATCGATGTAGGCCTTGTCAAAGGCCGTCCCCTTGAGGGTCTTGAGATTCGCGAGGTTGTCCTCACCACCCTTCTTCAGGGCCTGGCTGGTCGGATTGTCTTCCGGCGTGACCTTGAGCTTGGTGACCAGCGCGACGGCTTGCTTGTTGACCCCGCTATGGTCGGTGACCATCTGCTTGCCGAACGCCCGCACTTGCTTGCTGTGGCCCCGGGACTGCGCAAGCTTGCCGGCGTCGATGTCGACCTGGTTGGCGGTGACGACGATGTGCGCGATCTGCGCGTCGGTGGGCCCGGCGGCAGCGGGCGCGGCCCCTTGGGCAAGGGCTCCGCCGGCCAGGATGAACAGGGCGCTTGTGAAAACGATAGTCGAAAATCTCATGAGATTCCTCCGATGGTTAATGAAATGAAGCCCTACGCCGGCCCTTCCGACGTATCGAATTCACCACCCGGCGCTTTCAACCGCAGGCGGTTGAGCACCCTGTGGACGATGCGATCGCAGCGCTCTCCCGCGAACCCAAACGCTTTCACGGTGGCCATATCGATGTCGCGGGATAGCGACTCGCGCAGCATTGCCCGCGCCCGAAAGGCGCGCGTGCGCACTGTGGCCGGCGACAGGTCAAGGCACTGCGCGGCCTCTTCGACCGACATCTCCTCGACGTCGCGCAGGATGAACATGGTGCGGAACTGCTGCGGGAGCGCGTCGATCCTGCGCTCCAGCAACTGTCGCAGTTCGGTGCGCAGCGCGGCAGCGTCCGGCCTCTCGACGGTCTCGTCAGCCATTGTTCCCTCCTCCGGGCGCGACTCGCCGCGCTCATCGCTCCGGGCCCCTGACTGCAGCGATAGGACAACACTCGCGCCTTTCTGCCTGCGCAATCGCGCGTATGCCTCGTTGATGACGATGCGCGCAAGCCAGGTCGACAACTTCGCGCTGCCACGAAAGCTGCCGATGTTGCGGTAGGCGGCGAAATAGGCCTCCTGCACGGCGTCCTCGGCTTCCGCGTCATCCTTGAGGATCGAGCGTGCAAGGCGATACAGCAGGCGATTGTGCGCGCGCATCACGGCCTCGAAGGCGCGCTCGTCGCGCTCTGCGATCCGGCGCGCAAGGCCGGTGTCGTCGTCAGGCGCGAACTCAACCCCGCTCCGCGAAATCATCCCCACCCCATGGTCAGCCTGGGTTCCCGCTACATTAGATGCAGGCGAGGCGCCCTGCGTTCCGGCTAGATGCCAGGATCGCCGTGACCTTGTGGCTATCCTGCCCCGCCATCGAGTCGTGCCTGGGACAATACGGCCAATAATCAATCGTGTATAGCGCAAATGAAATGCGCGAGACGCTTCGACGGAGCGTCGATAACGGCATAATCAAGCCGTTGCGGAGAGGTGGCCGAGTGGTCAAAGGCGCCTAACTCGAAATTAGAGCCCCTGTTGAAAGCATTACATCAATGCATGCCCGCAAATGATCGGTTCCTGGCGATAATCCGACGCCCTGTACGTAAGAAGATTGCGGGAAGAATTCGTGACCCGTTCTGGGTCAGGCCACCGGCAATGGAATGCCGTATGCCTTCTGGCCAAACTGCGTCGCTCGCAGACGGCAGAAATCGACCCGTTGCAGAAGTTCGACCGTTTCCGACGGACGGCAGCTCCGCCGCTGCAGCGGACGGTCGGAGAGGGCGCCTTCGCACCGTTCGTGCGACCTACACCTCAAAGCGGCGCGTGGCGTCACGATCGCGCTCGTATCGTTTCGTGAGCGGAAACGGCGGCAACCAGGACTCGCGACGGACGATCCAGCTTTCGTAGGTTGGCATAAGTTGGTCAGGGGCATCCAGGGATCCTAGGTTCACTTCGATTTCGTCGGCGGTGCGTGCGAAAATGGACGAGCCGCAGCGGGGACAGAAAAACCGCCCGGCGTAGTCGCGTGTTTCACCCTCGATCGTCACCGCATTCTGAGGAAACACCGCGGAAGCGTGAAAAAGGGCCCCGTGATGCTTGCGGCAGTCGAGACAGTGACAAAGGCCGACCCGGTATGGGAGTCCCGACGCCACAATTCGGATGTTGCCGCACAGGCAACCGCCCGTGAATCGGTCCATGCTGCGTCTCCTCTGAAATCAAGCGGTCGGAACGTTTACAACGAACCCCGTCGGGCGTCCATGAAGGACCGGCCTTGCGGTAGCCATCAACGAAATGCTCAAGCGTCGTAGTGTCGCGGAATGGCTCCGTCGTGGCCCAGTGGGTAGAGCATCGTGGGCGCCGGCTTTATGGATCTCGACATACTTCTCACAAGATTTCGGCACGCGCAGTCGAAGGTTTATTTTCTCGACGCTGTCAAGCCTACAGCCGAAGGGGCTGACGCATCCTACCCCCAGGAACCTGAGGGTAGTCCTACGTCGGTACCAGCGCTACACCTTTCGATCCCGCGGTCCGAGGAAGAACCAAAGGATCAGCCCCAGCACTGGAAGCAGCACAACCGCGATTGTCCAGATCAATTTCTTTTCATTTGAAGCGGAGCTTTGGAAAATATTAATAATCGCCCATATGTCACCGGCGAGTATCAGGACGCCCAACAGGCCGTTGTAGCCGAAGTTCATCATTTTAGATCCCTCCTTTTTATGCCGAAACTTCGAATCCGCGCCGCTTACGCCATCGCGCTGGCATTAGCGAAAATCGGAGCCATATGCACCTCAGGGTTCCGTGCCGTCGTGGGTCCAGCCAATTACGGCCGTGCGCGGCTTACCTGCGTTTGATGACCAACAGCACAACGCCCGCGACAATTACCACGACACTCGCCCAGCTGGGAATGACGGTCGTCTCCTTTTCGGCGATCGAGAACTTGAATGGCCCGAATTTGCCCTCATGCGTTTCCTTGGTGTAATCGAAGTGGCCATAGAGCAGGCCAAAAATGCCGCCAACCAGAAGGACGATCCCGAGTATTTTTGTGCCGCTCATGCGTGTCTCCCCTAAGACAAATTGGTTGATTCCTGGATGACGCGCAAATCCGAAACCAATCTACGCCAGACGATTTTGAGGGTCAATGCAGCATTGCTATTGAGAGTGGGGATAACCGGCACGGGGGTTGCCGAGGAGACTTGGCGCGACTGTCCGATTTGGGGTGCGGTTTCAACCGGTCGATGCAACACACTATAGCCTGAGCAATCAGAGGGGTGTTGCAGGGTGTGCGAGACGGAAGGCTGTATCTAATGATGCCTATGTCGCGATCGAGCGAGGGGTATTGCACCGGCTAAAGCTGCGAAGAAAAGGATAGCCGCGGGTGACCATAGAGCCAATATCGCCATCTGGTTGGGTATGGCAATTGTCGACACGTAGAGGAAAACAAGGCCATAGGTAGAACCGGGGATTCCTGGATCGCTTTGGACTTCCCCGGATTGTACGTAGCGGCACTTGGTCTGCAGATGTAGATTTGGCGGAGAGGGCGGGATTCGAACCCGCGTTAGGGTATTAGCCTAAACACGCTTTCCAGGCGTGCGACTTAAACCGCTCATCCACCTCTCCGGCGGGCGCAATTTTACGCCACAACCGAGGCGGCGGGCCGCTAGGCCGCCCCGGCCGTACGGCTGTGCTCTTCACTCCAGTCGTGGATGAGCGCGAAGCCGATGGCGAGCAGCGTCGGCCCGAGAAACACGCCGATGAAGCCGAAGGCGACCACGCCCCCGAGAATGCCGAGCAGGACGAGGATGAAGGGCAGGTTGCTGCCGCGGCTGATGATGAGCGGCTTGATGAAATTGTCGACGCTGGCCACCACCAGGATGCCCCAGGCGACCAGGAACACCGCCCAGCCGGTGTGGCCCTGATAGAAGAGCCAGATCGCGGCAGCCCCCCACACCAGCGGCGGGCCGATCGGCAGCGGTGACAGGAAGAAGGTGGCGAGCCCCAGCAGCGGCGCGGTGGGCACGCCCGCGAGCCACAGGCCGATCCCCGCGAGCACCCCCTGCGCGATCGCCGTGCCGAGGATGCCGTAGACGACGCCGCGCATCGTGCCCACCGCCACCCGCATCAGGCGCCGCCCGCGCTCGCCGGCGATGTGGTCGACGCCAGCCATGAGCCGGCGGGAGATCGCTTCGCCGTCACGGTAAAGAAAGAAGGCGATGAAGATCGACAGCGTGAGCTCCAGCAGGCCCCGCCCGAGCAGGGCGCCGCCGCCAAGGGCTAAGGCCTGCAGTGGCTTGATGTACTGCTTGAGGTCGCCCATCAGCTCCGCGGTATTGTGCGCGATGCTGGCCCAGTAATCCTGCGCCGAGGCGCCGATCAACGGAATCTGGCCCACCCAGGAGGGCGGATCCGGTGGGCCGGTGTCGATGAAGCGCTTGGCCTGGTCGACGAGCTCGTTGGCGTTTCCGGCGAGCGAGACGCCGACGATCACGAACGGCGCGACCACAACCAGCGCCATGGCCAGCGTCACCACCAGGCTCGCCAGCGTCAGGCGGCCACGCATGACCCTTTGCAGATAGTCGAACGCCGGCCAGGTCGTGCAGCAGAGGATGACCGCCCACAGCACAGCGGAGAGGAACGGCGCGAGCACCAGGTAGCAGCCGGCGATAAGCACGACGAGGACGACGAGCGTGATCCACTGCTCGACGCCCGCGGCGCGTGCCGCCGGGGCCCGGGTGGGCGCGGGCTCGCTCAAGATGGGTGCCTCGAGAGGGTGCGCATCAGGACGCGATATAGGCCGTCTTGACGACCGTGAAGAATTCCGCCGCGTAGCGGCCCTGCTCGCGCGGGCCGTAGCTCGAGCCCTTGCGACCGCCGAAGGGGACGTGGTAGTCGACCCCCGCAGTGGGCAGGTTGACCATGACCATCCCGGCCTGCGCGTTGCGCTTGAAGTGCGAGGCGTGCTTGAGCGAGGTGGTGACGATGCCAGCCGCCAGGCCGAACTCGGTGTCGTTGGCGAGCTCCAGCGCCTCGTCATAGTCCCTGGCCCGAATTACGGTTGCCACCGGCCCGAAGATCTCCTCGCGCGCAATGCGCATGCCGTTGTTCGCGTCGGTGAACAGCGCCGGCGCAAGGTAGTAGCCTTCGTACGGGCGCTTCAACCGCTCGCCTCCCAGGAGCAGGCGCGCGCCTTCCCGGCGGCCGATGTCGAGGTAGGAGAGGTCCTGTTCGAGCTGGCTTTGGTCGACCACCGGGCCGATGTCGGTGCCGGGCGCAAGGGCGTCATCGACCTTGAGGGTCTTCACCTTGTCGGCGACCGCGGTCACGAAGCGGTCGTGAATGCCCGCAGTGACGATCAGGCGCGAGGATGCCGTACAGCGCTGGCCGGTCGAGTAGTAGGCGCCCTGCACCGCGACGTTGACCGCGGTCGGAAGGTCGGCATCGTCGAGCACGACCAACGGGTTCTTGCCGCCCATCTCCAGCTGCAGCTTGGCCATGCGCGCGACGGCTTTGGCGGCGATGCCGCGCCCGGTGCTTACCGAGCCGGTAAAGCTGATCGCGGCGACCCTGGGATCGTTCACCATCGCCTCACCGACCACCGACCCGCGGCCCATCACCAGGTTGAACACTCCCGGCGGGATCCCGGCGTGGGCGATGATGTCGGCAAGCGCCCAGGCGCAGCCGGGCACGAAGTCGGCCGGCTTGAACACCACCGTGTTGCCGTAGGCGAGCGCGGGCGCGATCTTCCATGCCGGAATGGCGATGGGAAAGTTCCACGGCGTGATGATGCCGATGACGCCGAAGGGCTCGCGCGTGATCTCGATTTCGACCCCGGGCCGGATGGAGGGAATCTTTTCACCGGCCATGCGCACGACTTCAGCGGCGAAGAAGCGAAATATCTGGCCCGCGCGGGCGACTTCGCCGATGCCCTCGGGCAGCGTCTTGCCCTCCTCGCGCGAGAGCAGGCGGCCCAATTCTTCCTTGCGCGCGAGGATCTCGGAACCGATCTTGTCCAGGCTGTTCGCGCGTTCCTGTATCGACCCGGTCGCCCACGCTGGGAAGGCGCGCGCCGCGGCAGCGATCGCGCTCTTCGCCTGATCGGCATCGGCCTGCGCGTAATCGCCGATGACATCGGCCAAGTTCGACGGGTTGCGGTTGGGCGCGAAGGACGCGCCGGCAATCCATTCGCCGGCCACGTAATTGTTGAATGTCGTTTGCACGATCTGCAGTCCGGTCAGGCGCCGCGCCCGATGCCCCGTGTGCGTAGCGGCACTTGGTTTACAGATTATACCGGACACATCCTTTACAGTTTTCGGCATAGAGAGGAGGACTCGCTATGCCGTGGAAGGAGTGTCAGAAGATGGACGAGAAGTTGAGGTTCGTGTCCCGGTATCTTGACGGCGAGAAGATCGCCGCCCTGTGTCGGGAGTTTGGGATATCGAGGGTCACCGGCCACAAGATCATCGATCGGTACCGGGAAAGTGGGATGGAAGCCTTCACCGACCGAAGTCGCCGACCGTATCGGCAAGCCAACCGGCTGCCGTTTCAGGTGGAGAAGCGGATCCTGCAGATCAAACAGGAGTGGCCGAACTGGGGAGCCCCCAAGATCCGGGAACGGCTGCTCACGCAGATCCCGTCGGTCCACCCCCCGGCCAAAAGCACGGTTCACGCCGTTCTGGCCCGCCACGGCTTGGTGAAGAGCAAGAAGCGGCGGCGTAACAAGGCCGCAGGCACCGGGCTGGGCCTGGCGAGCGCTCCCAACGAGCTCTGGTGCACCGACTACAAGGGCGAGTTCATGATGGGCAACAAGAGGTACTGTTACCCTCTGACCGTCACCGACTTCACCACCCGCTTCCTGATCGGCTGTGAGGGCCTGGAGAGCACCCAGGAACAATACGCCTTCACCGTCTTTGAAAGGCTGTTCAAGGAGTACGGGCTGCCCGGTCGCATTCGCTCCGATAACGGCGTTCCCTTCGCCAGCCCGAATGCCCTGTATAACCTAAAAGGATAGCCTAACACCGGGCCGACCAGCTAGCTTACTGACTGGACTTACCGCACCAGGGGTGGCCGCCACCGGCCAGCGTCGCGCCGCGAAGCACCGGAACCGTCGCTGCGCTTGTGTACGCCACGCCAGAATCGCCGCTTGCCGACGTTTGAGCTATACCCCTACAGGGAAGTGGGTACGCGCTCGGCACAAGCTTCAGATGCCAGAGCTGCAACGGCACTACTCCGCGTGGGAAATAACTGGCGCGCCGGAGATTCGGCACGTCACGGAAACGAGCGCGCAGCCGTTTAACCTGTTCGAGCCGCCCGCGCCAGCGCGCGCTATCATCGCTCCCATGCTGCTGTGGACCCGATGATGCGCCGTCCGCTCGGCGCTGGTCACCTTCGTCCGATGGTGCACACCAAATGGTGACGCGGTGGTTGCATCTTGACGAACGTGGTGGCGATCCTTGGGTGTTGCCGATTTGGACTGCGGTTAACAAGGCAATCGCTTCAAAACGAGTCACACCAATTACAAGCGAAATGTCGGAACTCGCCGTGCACATTTCTGCGCGGCTCAATGTCTTGCCTCGGGTGATCGTACGCCTGAACAGTGAGGAGGCCTCGCTGCTTGCTGCTGTGAAGGAGTCTTACGGACCGAAGCATGCTTATACGATCAGAGGAGAAGGCACCACGATCTTCGTTGACAACAATCTCAAATACAAATTGATCGCCGATATTGACTCTCTACTTTTTGAGGTCAACTCGTGTGCCGACCTGATGTGCACATTCTTCGGATTACTCCACAGCCACGCGGGTCGGCCGATCTCGCCGGACAAACTCACACGCACGCTTAGAGATGCCCTTGCTAAGCAGGGCGTGAGTGGTGGATGGTTCAAGCTGCTCGACCGACATCGCAACTTCGTGGCGCACGGCGGCACGCCGTACTTAGCGGTGGACATATCGGATGCCGCGTGGGAGTTATTGGTGATGAAAGAAAATATCCGGGAGTTTGTTGACGCCGAGAAGTACTTTCGTTTCTCCGAACTACGCGATATCGTTGACGGGTTTGCTCGTGCGACGGCCGCGCTGCAGGTTTATCTTGTTGCGCTATATAAGTGAAGAATTGAGAGCGGGTGGACACTTGCTCAACCCCTCGCCAGCGGCCCTGCGCGCCGTCCGCTCGGGGCCGGTTAGCTTCGGTTAGGCGGCGCAGGCATGAATGACTATCACTGAGCGTGGTATTTGGTGTGAAGACCTTGGACATCGTTGGCGGCATAGCCCCCGAGTCGACGATTCCCGCCTCGATGTTCCCCGGACTGGACGGTGCTTGCAAAACGGCTCGCGAGCGGTGCTTTCCGCTGCGATCGAGCTGACGAGTGAGGAAGTTCACGATGTTCTCCATCGACTAAGTCTTTGAAAAGGTCACCATGCTTAGGCCAGAACAGTACGATGAATTCGCGGAGAACCTGGATGCGTTGGCGGAGCCGCTGCGCGCCATATTTCCTGAGATTACGTTTACGACGCTCAACCTATCGGAGCTTGGGCGCCCCGGCATCGTTGCCAGCGCGCGACGTACTGCTCGGGCGAGATATCAGTTTCCAATCTCGATCTTGATCCGGTGGCGGGATGAAGCCATCGAGGAATACATGGACGCGGACGCCGGCGAAAGAGAGGACTTGCGCGCGGACTTTGGCGGCAACCTGCCGGTTATCGCGGCCAACATTGAGCAGAGCCACGGTGGCGTTGATTGGATTGGCAGGTCGCAGGCGTCGGCACGGGGCATCGTCGTGGACTCGAGGAGTTCTAAGCGAGCCTCGTAAGGTGCTTTGCGGCGCCGGCGGGCGCGTCCTGTACCGTAGGCACTCGCGGAGGGAGTCACCGCCCAAAATCGCCGCCCTTGGCCCTCCCTGGGGCTTCGGTGTTGGGGGTAGTGCTGGGGGTACAAATTGACCTAGCAACGTTCGACGCCCCGGTTTTTGATTCCTACTACCGCACCAAAATCACTTGCGGCGCTTCGGGCGCAGTTTCTTCCAAAGCTGTAGACCAAACCGTAGCAAGTCGCTCGGCGGCACGCCGCAATTGCTTCGGGTCGAAATGAGCATCGCGTCTCACCGTTCCCTCGGATTTCTAGGCCCCAAGCTTCTGCAGTTCGACCGCGGCTTCTCGGCACCTTGCGCGGCGGCTCGCGACCAGCGTAGCCAGTTCGTAACCTCCTGCGGCTCTTTGCAAGTACTCTTAGGCTGCTCGCAGCTGCTCTTGGAACTTGGCGTGTGTCGCAAGAGCTTGATTTAGAATAGAATGCTTGTTGAGGCCAATTCTGAAAATCCGTGTGTCGGTGGTTCAATTCCGCCCTTGGCCACCAGATTTTTGCCGTGGAAACAATGCTATGTGGCCGCCTTCTTGCGCGGCTTTTGGTTGTCGTCCACGGGCTTTGCCCAAAACGTGCCCACATGTTCGGCCATAAGCTCCGCATGCGGCGCTAGATGCTCGCCGACTATGCAATTTGTCCTCTCTAGGCCCGGTCAGGGACTTCCACCGTTCCGATACGAACGGCGGCTGCACAACGCCTACCGGCCATCGAGGCGTGAACGGCCGGTGTAGATCGTAGAGCCGCCGCTCATCGCCGAGGACCGGGCGGCCGTGCCCGACCCGTTGCAGACAGTCGACTGTCGCAAGAGCGGACGTTCGGCGACAGGTTAGCCTTCATCAACTCTCTCGACGTTTACTTCGCAGGAACTCTGCCATTGGCTGCGCGAGATGGCTACTGAGGAGAAAACAAGCAACCATTCCGAAGCCGACTGCGTAGTACACACCGTAAAAATAGACAGCTAAAATTACTCTCGCACCAAGGCTCAGAATTCCAAATGCCATAAGGCAGACAAGTGTGATCACCGCAATTTGATCCTGTAAGCTTTTCGCAGACGACTTAATCGGAGATGATTATGCAGGATGTCGACCGAGAGGAGTCGTTGCATGGAGAGGTTAAAGCGGCGGCGGTTTACGGCGGAGTTTAAGCTGGAAGCCGCAAGGTATGTGCTCGATGAGGGCAAGAGCTTTGCGGAGGTGGGTAAGCGCTTGGGGGTGTTGCCGAAGCTGGTGCGGGATTGGGTAGTGAAGTACGAGGCGGGCGAGTTGATTGCGGGTGCACCGAAGCTGCGGGTGACGGCGGAGCAGATGGAGCTCTCGGAGCTGCGGCAAGAGGTGCAGCGGTTGCGGATGGAGCGCGACATATTGAAAAAAGCGGCGGCGTACTTTGCCAAGGAGAGCAAGTGAAGTACGCCTTTGTGAAAACGCAGCTGCAGGATTACCCGCTCTCCATGAGTTGTGCGGCGCTGGGTGTCGCGGTATCGGGCTACCATGCGTGGCAGGGACGACCCCCGGCACCGCGGACACTGGAAGCGCAGCGACTGCTGTTTCTGATCAAGACGATCCATCATCAGAGCGGTGAGACGTACGGTGCGCCGCGCATATATGCCGAGCTCAAAGACAAGCACGCCTACACGGGCAGCCTTAACCGGGTCAAGCGATTGCTGCGCGAGCATGGCATTCGGGCCAAGGGCAAGCGCAAGTTCAAGGCCACCACGGACTCACAACACAAGCTGCCGGTGGCGCCGAATCGCTTGGCGCAGGACTTTAGTGTGGGAGCGCCCAATCGCGTGTGGTTGGCTGACATCACGTACTGCCGGACGCGAGAGGGCTGGCTCTATCTTGCCTGCGTGCTCGATCTGTTTAACCGCGAGATCGTGGGCTGGGCCATGAAGGAGCGGATGACCCGCGACCTGGTGATGGATGCATTGACCATGGCGTGGTTCAGGAAGCGCCCTGCGCCCGGGCTCATCCACCACTCGGACCGGGGGAGTCAATATTGCAGCGGCGATTTCCAGACGCTACTTACTCAATACGGGATGCTCGCCTCGATGAGTGGTACGGGCAACTGCTTTGATAATGCGCCGATGGAAAGTTTCTGGCACAGCCTCAAAGTGGAACGGGTGCACGGCGCTGGCTACGAGACGCGAGCGCAAGCCAAGCAAGATGTGTTCAGCTACATCGAAATGTTTTACAACGTTGAACGCAGGCACTCGTCGCTGGGCTATCTCTCGCCACGAGCATTTGAGAAGCGCTATTGGAGTGAGCAGAAGGAATCCGTTCGCTCAGGTACCGATTAAGTCGTCCACGGAAACTTGACAAGATCA
>CAVVQK010000002.1:0-505875 GCA_963750215.1 uncultured beta proteobacterium | reverse complement strand
AAGGATCACTTAGTGCGGTCTACGTTGAATTGATCCATGGCTGCACTAGAGGTACTTCACAGGGGAATTGCCGCGTATGAATCGATGCGGAATACCTCGTCCCTGATGGAGCCGCCCGCAGAGCAAGGCGGCTTGGCAAACTAGCGGGCAAGGCGGCAACCAAAGCGGGTGGGCAGACGATGAGCGACAGAAGAGGCGAAGAACCGAGGGGACTCGGCTTGATCCCGATGGTGATCGAGCAGAGCGGGCGCGGGGAACGGGCCTACGACATCTACTCGCGCCTGCTCAAGGAGCGGATCGTCTTCCTCGTCGGCCCGATCGAAGAGGCGACCGCCAATCTGGTCGTGGCGCAGATGCTGTACCTGGAGTCGGAAAACCCCGACAAGGAGATCAACTTCTATATCAATTCGCCCGGCGGCTCGATCGCCGCGGGCTTTGCCATCTACGACACGATGCAGTTCATCAAGCCCGACGTGTCGACGCTGTGCGTCGGGATGGCGGCGAGCATGGGGGCCTTCCTGCTCGCTGCAGGCAGCAAGGGCAAGCGCTTCGCGCTGCCCAATTCGACGGTCCTGATCCATCAACCGGCGGGTGGATTCCAGGGCCAGGCGTCGGACATCGCCATCCATGCCAAATTCATCTTAAGCCTGCGCGAGCGGTTGAATCGCCTGCTGGCGCTGCACAGCGGCAAGCCGATCGAGCAGATCGAGCAGGACACGGACCGTGACAATTTTCTCACCGCCGACGAGGCGCGAGAGTACGGTTTGATCGACCAAGTCTTGCAGAAGCGGGCGTAGGGCCTGTAAAGGAGCCGGATGGATGTCGCGCGCCGAGCGAGGGACCAAAGTGACCGAGAGGTGGCCGCGATAAACAATGGCGTGCGGCCGGGTGAGATCGAACTGTTACGCAGACCAGGGTCCGCTAACGAAGGCGTTGAACCAAGCGGACAAGATGAACGACCCGGAGGTGCTTGCGAAACACAACGCATACGGCGGAGCGGGATGCATCTAGAGAGTCTGCCCGCAGCTTCTTCACCACCCGATGCCCTGCGTGTTCAAGGTGTCGGCGATCTCGGCCAGGGGCCAGCCCGCCTGGCGCATCTGGATTTCGCCCACGATCTTGGCTTCTCGCTTTACCTCGACCAGGCGACCATCAAGGGCCGCATCGAGATCAACTCCAATTTCCCGGTCGAGCAGATCAGCGTTGTCGACCTGATGCCCGGCTATTCCACTTATGGAAAGTCTTAGAGCGTCCTGAGGATGTAAATGCAGCCGCTTATCGTCTCTTTGACTTCTCCTGAGGCAACCGACGCCGACCGATTCGGGCCCAAGACGGCGAACCTCGCCCGCCTCGGACGCGCGGGCTTGCCCATTCCCGACGGCTTTTGCGTCGATGCCGAGGCCTATCGCATTCAGGTGGCGGCACTGGGCCTCACGGACTGTGCACGCGGTGTGAGCTCCGAGGAGCCTGCAACGGCGCGCCGCGCCGCGCTCGCGATGAAGCTCGGCCTCCTCGACCAACCGATCGTGCCGGAAGTGCTCGATCCACTGCTCGATGCGTGGCGAGCGCTCGTCGAGACGATTGGCGCACTCACGGTGGTGCGTTCCTCCGCGCTGGTCGAGGACCGTTTTGGATCAAGCTTCGCTGGACAGTTCGAAAGCTACCTCGGCTTGGAGGGTGAGACCGACTTTGTCACCGCCGTGCGTTCATGCTGGGCGGCGCTCTGGTCGACGCGCGTACTGCGTTACATGGCGACCCATGACGCTGACCCCGCGGACACCGCCATGGCGGTCCTCGTCCAGCCGCTTGTGGCGGCCCGGATCGCCGGCGGCGGATTGAGCCGCACCGCAGACGGCGACATGGTCCTGAACGCGACCTGGGGACTCGGCTCGGCGATCGCCCAGGGCGAGGTGGTGCCGGACCGCATCGTCCTCTGCCGCGACAACCAAGGTGAACTGACGCCCCGCGACACAGTGCTCGGCCGAAAATTCGATCGTGTCGGCTGTATTCACGGTACGCGTCCCGTGCGGCGCGCGCTCGCTTCCAAGCCGTGCCTGGATCGCGCGCAGGCAGTGGAGCTTGGCCAGTTGCTCCAGCAAGTCGAGGACATCCTGGGCATGGCGGTGGAAATCGAATGGGCGCAGGACGATGCGGGATTCAAGCTGCTCCAGGCGCGGCCGCTGCACCTGGAACCGGCGCGAGCCCCAGACGAGATCTGGCTGCGCCACCCGGGGCTCAACGGGCACCCGGCGGGGGTAGGCTGGGGCTCCGGGCGCGCGTGCGTGATCAACTGCGAATGCGAACTCGCCCGCGTCGCGCCGGGCGACATCCTGGTGACGAAGGTCGCCGGCCCGGCGTTGAGTCAGGTGCTCCCGCGCGTAGCCGGCGTGGTGGCGGAGCTCGGTGGCAGTACGTCGCACCTCGCTTCGCTCGCCCGAGAGCGCGGCATTCCGATGGTCCTGGGCGTGCTCGATGCTACACGGCGCATCCCGGATGGGGTGCAGATCGCCGTCGACGGTGTCGCTGGGGTGGTGCGCTGGATGCGCTGATGCACTGTCGCGAATTGCCATGCGCCCACGCGTGTTCATTACGCAGCCCGTAGCGCGCAGCGCGATCGAACGCCTGCGCAGCGCGGCCGAGGTGGAATGGAACCCAGATGCGGTGCATATCATGACCAAAGGCGAGCCTCGCGGGGCAAAGCCTTCTGAGGGTCTTCCGATTCGCTTTTTTTATGATTCCAGTACTGTCTTCTAAGACAGAGCTTCTAAAACAGTACTTCCTTTTTCTTGGAACAGCCTGGAAAGGGCTTGTTGGTGCTGTTTTCCGCGAGGGTCCAGTGTCGTCGACGCCTCGAAGCCCGGCCGTTTTTCATTCGCTGCGTACGAGGAGCGATTGGTGCGTCGTGGTCAGGACGACGAGGGTACGATCGACCGCCGGGTCAACGCGGCACGCGAGGAGATGCGGCACTGCGACGAGTTCGACTATGTTATTATTAATCAGGAGTTTGCTTCGGCTGTCTACGACTGCGCCGCCATCGTGCGGGCGTCGCGGCTGCGCAGCGCATCCGGCGCTGCTCGCGCAATTGACTTGACTGCAAAAACCATGGCCCGCACCACGATCGAAGATGCAATTGCCAAAATACCCAATCGCTTCGAGCTCACGCTCGCGGCGACCAACCGGGCCCGGCAGATCAGCGCCGGCTCGGAGCCTCTGGTCGACGCCGATCGCGACAAGCCCACGGTCATCGCGCTGCGCGAAATCGCCGCCGGCAAGGTCGGGATCGAAATGCTCCTGAAGCCCTAGAGTTGAAATGCGCTCGGGGCGCCTCAAGGTGACTAGGCATGTCGGAAATTGCGGAGTTCACCCGGCACCTCGGTCACTACCTGCCCCCTCCTGACGTCGCGCTGGTCAAGCGCGCGTTCGCGTTTTCCGAGAACGCTTATCAAGGGTAGTTCCGCAAATCCGGTGAGCCTTACATCACGCATCCGCTGGCCGTAGCGAGCATCCGGTCGCAGTGGCGGCTCGATGCCTAGGGGCTTGCCGCCGCGCGCCTCCACGACGTCATGGAGTGCACCGCCGTAACCAAGATCGAGCGGCGTTAAGCTCGATCTGGCCGTCGCGTGGAAGGATCTCGTCGGGAATCATGGGATCGGCTGATGAACTGTCACAAGCTTCGTACCGTCGGGGAAGGTCGCCTCGACCTGGATCTCGGGAATCATCTCCGGCACACCGTCCATCACCTGCGCGCGAGACAACAGCGTCGTGCCGAAGCTCATCAGATCGGCCACCCTGCGTCCGTCACGGGCACCCTCCATGATCGCCGCGCTGATGTATGCAACCGCCTCGGGATAGTTGAGCTTGACACCACGCGCGATCCGCCGCTCGGCGACCAGCGCCGCGGTGAAGATCAACAGCTTGTCCCGTTCGCGTGGCGTCAATTTCATCGCTAAGGTATTTTCAGGTGTTCCAGATTCGCGGCGGCACCGCGTCGCGTCCGGCCAAGACCGGCCGAACAAGGCGCCAAAGCTCGACGAAATACATGCGCGCGGCTTCCGGCGATGCGTCGCGATAGCGCGCGACCAGCAGCCCTGGCAGCCGCGTCAACGCGCTTGCCCGAGTAGCTGCGCGCCGACCCGTTGTTCGATGCACCACTATGCCACGGCATCGTGCCGCCGCAGTCATTGACGTTGCGGAGCCCCAGTAGGAGTTGGGATCGCCTTGGCCCTTTGCAAACAAAAAACCCCGCATAGGCGGGATTTTTTGTCTCGAAGCTCGCGCCTCGCAGATCTCATGCCGGAACCGGATCCGGTTCCTTATCTTTGACGCGTCTTTCCGGCTCGGCCGGTTTGGCAGGAGTTGCTGTGCTGCTTTGTTTCTGCAGCTCGACAGCTGTCTCTTTGTTTCTGCGCAACTGCTTGGCTATGCGCGCCCTTAGGAAGAATTCCTCATACTCGTAACACATAACCAGGCTCCTTTCCGTATCAAGCGACCCGCGAGTCTCCCTTGTCACGCATTGGAGTTGTGGAGTGATGCTACGCTTGGCCCATATCAATATCAAGCGGCCGCGATGAGCGGTACTGGCTCAGTCTAAGGTGAACTCGGTAACAAATTAAGGACACAAGATCATGAAGACAAAAAATCCAGATGGGCCTGTTCGTCCGGTCCTACGCTATCCATATAACTTGCGCCAACGGGCCTCGGCAGCCTTCTTGGCTATCTGGCGGCGTTGCTCAGGAGTGAGGACCGCCGCACGTCTTGCGCCGCCGGTCAGGCCACCCTTGCGCCCAGAAACGGCCTTTACGCTAGGCTCCGGGGTAACTACCTGGCCTGTGGCCTTTTGCACCACGTCGAATGCCACCTGGTTAATGTCACGTTTCGGCATCCCCGAAGCGTAGCACGCGGCTCGCGCGCACGCGAGAATGTGTTACAGGACGCCAATCTAAAGACTACCAGTACCCGATGAGCTCAGCGTATCGAAGCGGTGTATTGGTCCCACGGGCGAATCATAGCCGTGCGCCGCCCTTTGAAGGCGCAGGATGGGTACTGGACCTTAAGCCGGTCAATTCGCGTGCCAACCCAAGCCTGAAAATAAGGGATGCGCCGCCCGGGTTGAAGCCGTATCGCGGGCTGCGGGAGTTGGTGGTGCTCGGCGAGTCTTGGGCAGTCGCGCGCGAGGCGCTGTTGTTGTTCCATTTTGCCGCCGCTCTGCTCGGCGGCAATATTCCGGGCCGACGGTTTTTCGGGTGGACTTGCCGCCTATACCCGTGCCAAAGCGGCAAGACGATTTAACGAGCCTGGAACCTGAGGAGATCGATTTTGTTCGCCGGAACGCCGGCAGTCCGCGCCAGGGCGAAAAGCTGCTGACAGCCGCTGCGCTTGCGGCGCGCATCTCCAAAGACGAGACCGCCCAGTACGCACTGCATCGGTATTATCAAAGCCTAAGCATTTTCACGGTCGATCTGGCCGCACTGCATCCCAAATACGGCGACGAGGTGTTTGCGACCTCCCGCCTGCGTGCAACTCAAGTCGCGCTTGGCACAGCCATTTTCTCGGCCTACGCCTGCCTTGAGGATCTGGGAGTGAGCATCACGCCTCCCGAACGAGCCACGCCTCGTCAAACCCAAAAACCGCGCCGGACGTCGGACTGGGACCCCGCCATGCGCAGGCGACTGGAAGAGCGGTTGATCAGGCGGGGAATCGATACGAACAGCCCTTTCGCGTGGCACATTCGAGGTTCCGGCCGCGCTCTGGACAAGGTACAGCGACAATCGCGGCCATCGACGCGTTCCGAATGGTCGGATCCCGAGGACGCCATTCATGATATTAAGCTCCCTCTCATCGACGCGATACATCAAGCCGCCTGGCTTCGCAACCGAGCTGGCGCGCACGCAATCGGCACGCTTGCGCATGATTTGACGATCGTCGATGTTGCGAATGCCCAGCAACTCGCGCGACGCCTGATCCTCGAGGCGATGGGCTTCTGGAAGAACAAATGAACTGGCGCACGGGCGGCAGCTCGCTGGTTCGGTGCGTCACACCGAAGGCATCATCGCGGAACTCATCGAGCACCGTGCCGGCCGAAGTCGAGACAGTTTGGGTAATGACTCGTTGCGCGAGCGTGGACGGCGCGGCGAGATTGAACACAAACAGCGATTGCTGGGCCACGTCGTAGTCGAGTTCGCAATCGACGTGAAAACGTTTTCATTGCTCAAGGGGGTCGTGCATCACAGCGACCGGGGTAGCCAGTATCTGTCGATTCGCTACTCCGAGCGATTGGCCGAAGCGGGAGCCGAGCCGTCCGTGGGCAGCGTGGGCGATTCGTACGACAACGCGCTGGCCGAAACGATCATCGGGTTGTACAAGACGGAAGTCATTCACCGCCGCGGCCCCTGGCGACACCTGGAGGCCGTGGAGTACGCAACGCTGGAGTGGGTCGACTGGTTCAATCACCGTCGGTTGCTGGAGCCAATCGGCAATGTACCGCCGGCAGAACTCGAAGCGAAGTACTATCATTCAACGAGTCAGCTACCGTTGGCGGCCTGACTCAAACCCGGACGTCTCCAGAAAGCCAGGGGCGGTTCAGCTGATTACGCTACACCCACAATGCGTCCGATGTTGCTGCAGCAGATCCGTAGATCGGGCTCGTTGAGGTATTCATGCGGCCATTGCATCAGCCACAGCTCAAGATCACAATACCCACACGCTGAATGATCACGCCGTTCCCGATTCGTATTCGTTGACTTGCGTCAAGACGGCGATCCTGCAACGGGGCTCGGCGGCTGCACGCACGCGGACTGACGAGATTCATCGCGCAACCCGCGTGCGCCGGCGGTCCGCACGGATATTGCCGAGGCCGATGCAGGTGAAGGAACAGAGACATGATGCAACATGAGTGCTTTCTCGCCTATGCGCCGCGCGGCGCGGGCTTGCTGTGCGCCGTCACCTACGTTTCGGGCGGACCCGACATCGTCGGGTGGTTCGTAGGCGCAAAAGGCTGCTCCTATCCGTCGGCGTATTTCCGGGTCGAGAATTTCTTTTCGGCCGGGCAAAAGCGTTTTTGGGCGACTGCTGGTTCAGACATCTACGGCGGCTGGCGATACGACTACGCTCGCGGCGACAGCGAGCTTGATCCACCTGATCCGGTCGACGATGACTTGTGCCACGTGCTCGACCGATTGGAGGATGTTTTTGTCGCGGAATGGCTGGTGTTCAAGGGCGACCTCCGGTTCGATGTCGAAAAGGCCGTCTACGCGAGAGAAGGCTGGGTGACGAGCGACGTACTGATCGAGCACAGGAAGCTCGCCAAGTTTGACCGTGAGGGTCCGGCGTGGACCTTCTACTCGCACGGCTTCAACGACGAGGTGCTGCGCTACCTGATCGTGCGCTGGCCGCTCGACCACTACCACAGCAGTCCGGCGCGCCCAACCGGGTCAGAGGGCGCTCGCGCCGGTCACCGGCCCTTCTGATACGTGCCTATCAGCACGGCCTGCGCCAGGATGTGCCCCTCCATCGCTTTCTCGAGCGCAGCCTTGTCGGGCCACTTCAGATCGGGCAGTACGGTGTCGAGCGCGTAGAGCTTGTGGAAGTCCTGCGCCTGGCCGATAGCCGTGGCTTGCTGTCTAAGGAACACTTCTCGGTCGATGGCACGTTGATTCAGGCGTGGGCGAGCCAGAAGAGCTTTCGGCCGAAGGACGGCACCGATGACCAGCCCCCTGGCGGCGGCGGGCGCAATGCTCAAGCGGACTGGAAAGGGCAGCCGCGGAGCAATGACACCCATGCCAGCACCACCGATCCCGACGCCAGGAGCTATCGCAAGAGCCATAACACGGCATCGATCCTCTGCTACCAAGGTCATGTACTGATGGAGAACCGGAATGGCTTGGTGGTTAGCGCCGTGGTCTCCTATGCCGATGGCTTCGGCGAACGCAGAGCGGCTTTGGCCATGCTCGACGCGATGCCGACCACGGCCCGTCGCCGCAGCCTCGGCGCCGACAAAGCCTACGACACACGCGATTTCGTGACCGGGTGTCGCCAGCGCAACGTCACGCCCCACGTCGCTGCTCACGATACCCGTCGCGGCGGCAGCGCCATCGACGGCCGTACGACCCGCCATCTGAGTTACCGCATCAGCCAGATCATCCGCAAACGGATCGAGGAGCACTTCGGGTGGGGCAAGACCATCGGCCGCATTCGACAAACCGTGTTTCGCGGATTGCATCGCGTCGATCAGCAGTTCAAGCTCACTATGACTGCCAGCAACTTGATGCGCCTCGCCCGAATACCGATGGCGGTGCCCCCCGGAGCGGTGCCGTGAGTCACCGACAAACGCTTCACGGGCAAATTCATGTCCGGTGCGGTCGACGCAAATCGCAAACGCTGCAGTTTGTATAGACAGTGGCACTTTCGATGATCCGACTCGTGTCATCTTCTAGGCGAAATTCAACAGCCTGCTAAGTCCTTGAGAAAGTTGACCTTCGAAGCGAACGGTCGGCTCGGGATAACTGTGTCCTTCGCCGCCCTGACAAGACTCGCATGTTTCTACTCCATGCGCGATTAGAATTTCGACCGTCTCGCGTATTCCCTCATCCAGCGGCGGTTCAAAATGCAGCTCCTTTGCCCGCCGAAGATTCTCTGGGTCTGCCATGAACCGCTGCCCGAAAAGCCGCTTCAGCTCGGACAGCGGCCGGGAGTTCAACACATCGTCCGTCGAGAACCACCCGCGCCGCGCCTGGCTGATGCCGTACTTCAGGTTGTTTAATTCCAGCACGCTGTGCGCGTCCGAGCTGATGCTGACCAACACACCCTCATCGCGCGCCATGCGGCAATTGGTGTCCAGCGGGTCGAGCCGCTCAGGATGCGCGTTGAGCTCGAGAAAGGTGCCGCGCGGGCCGCGGCCTTGCGGATCACGGCGTGGACATACTCCGAGATTGCGCTCAGACTCGTCTGACGACCATGGCGAAAAAACTCTCTCAGCAGGTTAAGAAATCCTCCGCGAAGGCCAAAGTCAAGGGCGCCAGGAAGGTAATGGCCTCAGGCCGCGCCAAGCCGGGCGGGAAGCGGGGGGCAAAGGCTTCCCGGAGCGTGAAGAGGACGACGGGCAAACCGGCGAAGCGCGGCGTAAAGACTACCCGCCCCGCGAGAACGCCGGTGGCGAAGCAAACGGCGCGTACGGCGTCGCCCCGGCCGATGAAGAAACCGGCGATTAAAGGCACGCCCAGAGCGCAGGCAAAGGCCAAGGCGCGCAATCCGGTCGCGAAGAAGGCCCAGGCCAAGGTGCCCGCCAAGCCGTTGCCAAAGGCGAACGTGAGGCAACCGCCAAAGCCGCAGGCCCCGTCCGGAATAGTGCCCACACCGGCTTCCGGCCACGCTGCGAAGCCCAGCGCCGGCGAAATCGCCGCAAGGCTTTCCGCCAAGCGCACCGAGAAAGCGCTCACCGAAGGCAAGGCGAAAGGTGGCAAGAACGGCAGTATCGTGCTGCGCAAGCTCAAGCTTTCGCCCGCAGAGGCCGAAGCACGCAAGACGCGACTCAAGAATCTGCTCGTGCTCGGCAAGGAGCGTAGCTACCTCACCTACGCCGAGATCAACGATCACCTGCCAGACGATATCCTCGACGCGGAGCAGATCGAGGGCATCATCTCCATGATCAACGACATGGGGATCCAAGTCTATGACGAAACGCCCGACGCAGAGACGCTTTTGATATCGGAAGCAGCACCGACTGCCGCGGTCGACGACGTCGACGAAGAAGCCGTCGAAGCCGTGGCGTCGACGCTGGACTCCGAGTTCGGCCGCACGACCGATCCCGTGCGCATGTACATGCGCCAGATGGGCTCGGTCAAGCTCCTCACCCGCGAAGGCGAGATCGAGATCGCCAAGCGGATCGAGGAAGGCCTGAAGCACATGATCATGGCGATCTCGGCGTGTCCGTTGACGGTCGCGCAGATTCTTGAACTCGCCGCCAAGATCGAGCGCGACGAGCTCATGATCGACGACGTCGTTGACGGCTTGTTGGATTTCACCGAGCAGGTCTATGTGATCAACGACATCGACGAAAGCGGAGAGAGCGAAGCTGACAGCGGGGCGATCGCGGCCAGGAACCTCGAGCGGCTGAAGGTCGCAGCGCTGGAACGCTTCGCGGTGATCCGCAGACTCCACACGCGAATGCTGGGCGTGCTGCGCAAGGAAGGCCACAAGACGCCTAAGTATCTCGATCTGCAGAAGAAGATCTCCGCCGAGCTAATCCAGATTCGATTTGCCGCGCGTCAGGTCGAGCGGCTCTGCGGCAGTGTGCGCTGCGAGGTCGTCAACATCCGCCTGATCGAACGCAAGATCCAGGACCTGGTCGTCAACAAGGGCGGCATGCCGCGGCCGAACTTCATCAAGAAGTTTCCCAAACACGGGACCTCGCTGCGCTGGATAGACCGCGAAATCGCCGCCACGCAGCCGTACAGCGAAGCGCTGACGCGCTATCGGCAGGCTATCGTCGAGCAGCAGCACAAACTGCTGGACTTGCAGAAGCGTGTGATGATTCCGCTGAAGGACTTGAAGGAAATCAACAAACAGATGTCCACTGGCGAGGCCAAGGTGCGCACGGCCAAGCGCGAGATGATCGAGGCCAACCTGCGACTGGTGATCTCGATCGCCAAGAAATACACCTACCGCGGCCTGGAGTTCCTCGACTTGATCCAGGAAGGCAACATCGGGCTGATGAAAGCGGTCGACAAGTTCGAATACCGCCGCGGCTACAAGTTCTCGACCTATGCGACATGGTGGATTCGGCAAGCGGTCTCACGCGCGATCGCCGACCAGGCGCGCACGATCCGCATCCCAGTGCACATGATCGAGTCGATCAACAAGATGAACCGGATCTTGCGCCAGATCCTGCAGGAGACGGGACAGGAGCCGGATCCGGCGCTGCTCGCCGAGAAGATGGAACTGCCAGAGGAAAAGATCCGGATGATCCTCAAGATCTCCAAGCAACCGATCTCGATGGAGACGCCGATTGGCAACGAAGACGACGTGCACCTCGGCGATTTCATCGAGGATGCGAGCACGGTCGATCCGATCGATGCGGTGGTCAACGCGTCCTTACGCGATGTGTGCAAGGACGTTTTGGATCACACACTGACACCGCGCGAGGCGAAGGTGCTACGCATGCGCTTCGGTATCGAAATGAACACCGACCATACGCTCGACGAGATCGGCAAGCAGTTCAACATCACACGCGAACGTATCCGCCAGATCGAAGCCAAAGCGCTGCGCAAACTGCGGCACCCTTTGCGCTCCGAGAAGCTCAGGAGCTTCCTCGACGGTGAAGGCTGATCGGCACCGCTCGCAAGGGAACTTGTCAAGTTAACGGCAACGGATGGCAGAGCGTGGCGATGTTGCGGCGTCACATATCCATATCGCCCATGCCGCCCATGCCACCACCCATGCCGCCGCCACCGCCCTTGTCGTCCTTGGGCAGTTCGGCGACCATCGCGTCCGTCGTGAGCATCAATCCCGCGACTGACGCCGCGTTCTGCAGCGCGAAGCGCGTCACCTTGGTCGGATCGACGACCCCCATCTCCACCAGGTCGCCGTACTCGCCGGTCTGGGCGTTGAAGCCAAAGTTGCCCTTGCCTTCGACGACTTTGTTGACGACGACCGACGGCTCGTCGCCCGTGTTGGCGACGATCTGACGCATCGGCTCCTCGAGGGCACGCAGCACGATTTTGATACCAGCGTCCTGATCGTGGTTCTCGCCCTTCAGATTCTTGAGGTTGGCGCGTGCCCGCAGGTACGCAACACCGCCGCCGGCGACTATGCCTTCCTCGACGGCGGCACGAGTCGCATGCAGCGCGTCCTCGACGCGGGCTTTCTTTTCCTTCATTTCCATTTCAGTCGCCGCACCGACCTTGACCAGGGCCACGCCGCCAGCGAGCTTGGCCACCCGCTCTTGCAGCTTTTCCTTGTCGTAATCCGAGGTCGCGTCTTCGACCTGCTTGCGGATGTTCTTCACCCGCGCTTCGATCGCGGCCTTTTCGCCAGCGCCGTCGATGATCGTCGTGTCATCCTTGCCGACCTCGATGCGCTTCGCACGGCCCAAGTCCTTCAACTGCGCATTTTCAAGTTTGAGTCCGAGTTCTTCCGCGATCACCGTGCCCCCGGTGAGAATCGCGATGTCTTCAAGCATCGCCTTGCGGCGGTCGCCGAAGCCCGGCGCCTTGACCGCGGTGGTCTTCAGGATGCCACGGAGGTTGTTGACGACCAGCGTCGCAAGCGCTTCACTATCGACGTCCTCGGCGATGATAAGCAGCGGCTTGCCAGCCTTGGCCACCTGTTCGAGAAGCGGCAGCAGATCACGAATGTTGCTAATCTTTTTATCGTGTAGGAGGACGTATGGATCCTCCAGCAGCGACACCTGCTTGTCTGGGTTGTTGATGAAATACGGCGAGATATAGCCGCGGTCGAACTGCATGCCTTCGACTAGCTCGAGTTCGTTCTCGAGACCCTTACCGTCTTCGACCGTGATCACGCCTTCCTTGCCGACTTTGTCCATCGCTTCGGCGATCGTCTTGCCGATCGATTCATCGGCGTTGGCCGAAATTGCGCCAACCTGGGAAATCTCTTTGCTGGTCGTGCACGGCTTGCTGATCTTCTTGAGCTCCTCAACAACCGCAGCAACCGCCTTATCGATGCCGCGCTTGAGGTCCATCGGATTCATGCCGGCGGCGACATACTTCATGCCTTCGGCGATGATCGATTGCGCGAGCACGGTGGCCGTTGTGGTGCCGTCCCCGGCGACGTCGGAGGTCTTGGACGCGACTTCCTTTACCATCTGCGCGCCCATGTTCTCGAACCTGTCTTTGAGTTCGATCTCCTTAGCGACCGACACACCATCCTTGGTGATCGTCGGCGCCCCGTAGCTTCGCTCGAGCACGACGTTGCGGCCCTTGGGGCCGAGCGTAATCTTGACGGCGTTCGACAAGATATTCACGCCGTTGACCATCTTGTTGCGGGCGTTTTCGCCGAAGCGGAGGTCTTTGGCTGCCATAATTCGTTTCTCCTGATGCTTGGTTCGCTGATGCTTGGTTTGGGTGAGCGGTTAGTCGACGATGCCGATGATGTCTTCTTCGCGCATTTGTAACAGATCTTCGTTGTCCAGCTTAAATTCCTGGCCTGAGTACTTGCCGAATAGGACTTTGTCGCCCGCTTTCACGCCCATCGGCTGAAGCTTCCCGTTCTCGTTGGTCTTGCCAGGGCCAACGGCGACGACCTCACCCATCGAGGGCTTTTCTGCGGCGGTATCCGGAATCACGATGCCGCCGGCGGATTGACGCTCTTCCTCGAGACGCTTGACGATAACGCGATCGTGCAGGGGACGGAGTTTCATGGTTGCACTCACCTCTGAGAAAGTTTATTGCAATTACAGCGAGTTACGTCGCTGGGGGCCGGATGCTGCCGGGGGCAGTCGCGGGGGTCGTCAGACAATTGGCCACGGAGTCTTGCGGACGCGAGGGGCTTCGTTGTTAGCACCAATACCTATGATTGCCAAGATGGGATCACAACGGCAACCATTCAATGGCTCGGACTCAGGAATTTCACCTTAATCGACCGTTATTAAGGTGACGGTTGAGAATAGTTGTTGCGTTAATCAGCGAGTCGGGACGCGCGTGTGGGCTCCCGATGGGTTCCGCAAAAGCTCAAGCAACTGCCCCGACGCTCTCTTTTACTCGAACGCGTGACCGAAACCCTTTCGCGGGTGGGGCGGCGCAAATCTCGTGTGTTTCCCAACCGCGTTGTACTCGACCTGACTTCGCTCCCGACTGCCAGCAGCAGTAGAGTGGTGATGCCGTATGCGTTCACGTGCAACCTGTCCAAATAGATAGGTATTTGTCGCCCGCCGGGCTAACGGAGGATGGGAAATTGAAAGCGAGGAATTGGCGGCTGTGCGGGTCGATCTTGTCCAGCATCCTGAAGGGAATACCATGACTACAATCAGCGTGTTCGGCGGCACGGGGTTCCTCGGCACACGCCTCGTGCGGCGCCTCGCCACCGAGGGAACGGCTGTGCGCGTCGCGGTCCGGCATCCCGACCTGGCCCGCAGCGCCCTGCGGGCGGCAGGCTTGGACCGGGTCACGGTCTTCGGCGCCGACGTGCGCGACCAAGCTGCGGTCGCCGCCGCCGTTGCCGGGGCCGACGCGGTCGTTAACGCGGTCTCCGCCTATGTCGAGACCGGCGGCGTAACGTTCGAGGCGGTGCACGAGCAAGGTGCCGAGACGCTAGCGCGGGAGGCGGCCGCTGTCGGTGTCGCCCGCTTCGTGCTCGTTTCCGGCATCGGCGCCGATCCCGAGTCCGCCTCTCCGTACATCCGCGCACGCGGACGCGGTGAACGGGTGGTCAAGCAAGCGTTTCCAGGCGCGACCATCATCCGCCCGAGTGCAATGTTCGGGCCCGGCGACGCCCTGTTCGGAACGCTCGCCCACCTCGCCCGGCTGCTCCCGGTGCTGCCGCTGATCGGCGGCGGCCACACCCACCTACAACTCGTTTATGTGCAGGATGTGGCAGAAGCCATTGCCCGCATACTCGTTGACCACGCGACCGCTGGCAGAACCTACGAGCTCGCCGGCCCTGCGGTGTACACACTGCGCGAACTCTTCGAGATCACGCTGCGCCTCACGGGCAGACGCCGGTTGCTCGTGCCGGTACCTTTCGCGGTGGCCGAGCTGCAGGCGCGATTATTCGAGCTCCTGCCAAGCCCGCCGCTCACCACCGGCCAGGTTGACCTGCTCAAGACGGACAACGTGGCGAGCGGGACCCTGCCGGGTCTGCGGGAGCTCAACATCGAGCCGAAAGCGGTGGAGGAGGTCCTGCCGACGTATCTCGGCCGGTCGCGCGGTGGAGCCTGACTCAATCGTGTACGAACGTGCCGTGCACGGAGTTCCGCTTAGGATGAATGGCGGCGGTTACAGCGGTGTTTCGCCGAGCGCCTTGCTCCGGAGCCGGCTCGCGATTGGCGGAAGAGAGCTTGATTTCAAGCTCATGGATCTCTTCCCACTGGGCGTCAGTGCGCTGGCTCTCCGGTATCGCCAGAAGCTCTTGCAAGCGAGCGCGGGGGGGCATCGGTTGGGGTGCATGCATAGCGGTATTATCCCATCGTTCGGCAGGTGCAGCCCCGCCGGGCGCGAGGCCGCCGGCCGCCCACCGTCGGTCCTCTGAGTACTTTTGCAGCTGTATACCTTGGGATAGCTTCGCCATGACAACGCGCGCACTGGATGGTCCAAGCGAGGGTGAGCGAGCGGACGTAACGCGCTTAGCTGACTTGTTCGATGACGGCCCCGACATCGTGATCAAGCCGGACTTCTTCACGACCGGGGAGAGCGCGCGGATTTTCGAACAGCTGAAGGCGCAAATCAGGTGGCGCCAGGAGTTCTTGCGCTTCGGTCGCCGGGAAGTGCCGCAGCCGCGGCTGACGGCCTGGTACGGAGATGAGGCGAAGACGTATGTCTATTCCGGCATCACCAACCACCCGCTGCCTTGGACAGCGTTGCTGCTCGCGCTGAAGGCTAAGGCGGAAGGCTGCGCCGAGAGCGCCTTCAACAGTGTGCTGGTCAACTACTACCGGGACGGAGGCGACAGCGTTGGCTGGCACGCCGATAACGAGCCCGAGTTGGGCAGGCGGCCCGTCATCGCCTCGCTAAGCTTTGGTGCAACGCGAACATTTGAACTTCGTAAGCGAACGACAGGCAAGGTGGCGAAGCTTCCATTGACCTCTGGCAGCATCCTGGTCATGCGGGGGACAACGCAACACCATTGGGTCCACCGCGTGCCTAAGGAGCCCGGCAGCGCCAGTCGAATCAATCTTACCTTCCGCTTCATTCACTGACATGACGCGAAGGGTGCGCCTATTGGCGCGACGTGAACCTATGGCGCGCCACTGAGCCTTGCGCGACGTGGCTGCCAAGTTAGCCCGCTTCGAGAGATACGACGTAGACGTAACGCGTAACAAAGAAATTGGAGAGCTTCGGCCAGATTTTCCCGGAAAACTTGTGGGAGATAGCCATGCCGTCAAAACATCGGACATAGCGCGCGCTGTACGCCGTGCAGCCCCCGACATTCTTCGTTCCGTTCACTCCTGACCGCGCCCAGGCCGAGTTGTCCTATGCCTGGCTAGCCAACGGATGTGGCGCGCCGGTGCCGGACGTAAGCCGGCGCGTATGGCAACTGCTGTGGCTGCATCATGGAGAGTTGGTCGAAGCGGAGGTTGGTAAACCCCTGCCCAGGTCGCTCGAGCACGGCGACAGCCCGGTGGCGGCCATCCTGGACAAGGGCGACCTGTACGCGATTTTCACGGCAGATGACGCAGTGACGCTGCAACCTGTCTTCGCCGGGAAGGGAATGTTCGGACAAGCGACCGCGACGTTCTTTGCCGTTTGAAACCACCACGCCATTTCTGCAGACTGAAATCTTGGCGCAACCTTCTGCGGCCTCAGCGGGGCGAGCGTATCTGGGTCAACGAAGCGTTGACGCGGGCGATTGCGCTTATCTCGCGCGCCTCCGGTTGCTACTACGAAACGCTCTTATGCGACGAGGCCGACGGCGCGCTCGACAGTGAGCGCAGGCGGATGTTCATGCAGATGAAACTGGAGGCGCTAAGGCTGAGCGGCTATGTGCGCGAATACTTTGCGTCGCAGATCCGGAGCTCACACAGATGGCGGACGTCGTGATCAATGGCGGTGCATTCTCCAAATCGAGTATAACCAGCGCCGCCCATGCCGTCGCGTGATACCGAACGCGCCACGCCACGCCCCACGGCCACTCGGCGGCCTCGTCCGGCCAGCTTACGCACGCGAGGCGCGGCCTCAGATGCCTGGTGGCTCTACGTACTGCTGTGCGCGAACGAACGCCTTTATGTCGGCATCGCCAGGGATGTGGACGCGCGCTTCGCGCTGCACTGCTCCGGTAAGGGCGCGTTCTACACTCGATTGAACGTGCCACTGCGGGTCATGGCACGACAGCGCCATGAATCGAGGAGCGCTGCATTGCGGGCCGAGTACGCACTCAAGCAACTCAGCAAAAGGCAGAAGCTGGCATGGGTGACCGCGCTGGTCGGCGATAGCTGCCTCGCCATGAGCGGGCGAGGGCCTGCGCCCCACAACTAATCGCTGAACGGCTGCACCCGGCTTGGGTGCAGCCATTCGGCCGGCACGGGGGACTGGCAGTCATCGACAGGGCCGCTGTGGATCGTGGAGCCGCCGCTCAGCACCGGCGAGCGGATGAGCGTGAGCGACCCTATGCCGCCGTTTGCTTCGCGCGTAAGCGGACTTTCGTCGAATAGTTGATAGACATCGAGTGCGTGAAACGGTGACTACTAGGTCTGCTTGTTCAATCGCTCGCTACGCCACGCCCAGACCAACAGCGCCGCCACGACGGCGTGCAGTGCCACGCCAGGCCACAACAGCAAGCCCACGAGGTGCCTTGCCGCCCCCAGGTAGGCAAGGTACAGCGCAATCAGCACGTTGTAGATCAACATCCCCCGGAAGGCCGGCAAGCTGCTCTCTATGCGTTCGCGGCTGGGCCAGCACGCCGGTCCCAGGGCGAGCAACGCAATGCCGAAGCATCGGCCGAACGGGATGTCGACGACAGAGGTCTCCGCGCCCAGCAACAATGTGACGACAATCCCAGGATCGAGCATCAGGACGAGGCCCGTCCCTATTTCCACGAGCGCGGCAAAGGCAAGGATCTTCTGGAAAGTGTTGAGGTTTGTTTTGCTCACAGGTATCGTCCGAACAGCTTCTCCGCCAAGGGCCTTTGTCGATATCGCGACTGGGCAAGCGGCAGCGCCGCACGAGACGGCGCCACCGATCCCCGCTGATTCCTTCTAATCGTGCGCGATCGCGAGCGCCCGTTCGATCCTTTCATGGTCCTCGGCTGACAACTGCTCCGGTCCGAGCTTGAAGGTCAGTTTGTTGATCGTGCCATTGAAGCGGAACGGCACCTTGTAGCTGTCGTCCACGGGCGTGCGCGTATCGACGCCGACGTCGAAGGTTTCGTCGATGGACATGAGAAGCGGAATCGTGTGTTCGATCGTTTTGCGCGCCAACTCCCTGCCGTCAACTGAGAGCACGCCCGTGCCGCCCTTGCCGGGACCGGGGCCAGCGTACTTGAAGTCGAACGCGATCGTGTGCTTGCCGGTCTTGAGCGATTTGCCAAGCCAGTCAGCACCGCCCACGCCGCCCTCCCAGCGGTAGCGCTCCAGATCGAGCAGGTTGTAGACGAAGACCGGCTTGCCTTTGAGCAGATAGAGGCCATAACCACCGAAACGCCCGCCAAGCGTCACGATCATTCCCTCCGCGCCCTCCTTGGGAATCGTCACTTCGGCGGTGATGGTGTAGTCCCTGTCCAGGATGCTGGGTGCATTGCCGGGAGGAATGCCGGCGTTTTCACCCGTATAGGTGAACACCGTCTTTCCCGCGACCGCACTTGGCCGCGGCGTAAGCAGGCGCGCAAACGCCCGGTTATCCAGGGGGAAAACGTTGTACTTAGCCGCTTCTGTCGCGAACAAGGCCTGCATTTCCTTCAACTTGTCCGGCATTTTTGCCGCGAGGTCATCGTATTGCGAGTAGTCGTCGGTGATGTGGTAGAGCTCCCACTTATAGCCCGTGGCAAGGTCGGGCAGCTTGCCCGTTCCCAGCTCCCAGACCGGGGACGGGGGCCCGGTGTTGGCCATCCACCCGTCGTGGTAGATCCCGCGGTTGCCAGCCAACTCGAAATATTGCGTTTCGCGCCTGCTCGGGGCATTGGCATTCGCCTTGTCGAACGTGTACGCCATGCTCACGCCTTCGATCGGCCTCTGCTTGATGCCATTGACCTCCTCGGGTGCCTTGATGCCGGCGGCCTCGAGGATGGTCGGAACAATATCGATCACATGGTGGAACTGGGTGCGCATGCCGCCCTCGTCTTTGATATGTCCGGGCCAGGAGATCGCTAAGCCTTGCCGGGTCCCGCCGAAATGCGAAGCCACCTGCTTGGTCCACTTGAACGGCGTATCGAAGGCCCACGCCCATTGCACGGCCATATGCGGGTAGGTCGCGTCCGACCCCCAGTCTTCGTAATGCAATAACTGCAACGGCTCCGGGACATCCAGAATGCCGTTGTAGGCGGTCAGCGTATTGAAGGTTCCAAACAGCGTGCCTTCGGCACTGGTGCCGTTGTCGCCAACGATATAGATGATCAGCGTGTCGTTGAGTTTGCCCTCGTCCTGGACTTCCTGAATGACCCGTCCGATCTCATGGTCGGTATAGGCGGCGTAGGCGGCAAAGACCTCGACTTCGTGCGCAAAGAGTTTCTTTTGCACCAATGAAAGCGAGTCCCACCGCGGCAGCTTGGCGCCGGCGTACTCGGCCTGCCCGTCCGGCCACGGGGTGAGCTGGGTACCCGGCGGGATCACGCCAAGCCGCTTCTGGTTGGCGAAGATCTGCTCGCGCAGCTTTTCATAGCCCATGTCGAACTTGCCCTTGAACTTCGCAATCCACTCCTTGGTCGGCTGGTGCGGCGAGTGAGTGCCGCCGGGGACGTAATAGAGAAAGAACGGCTTGTCGGGCGCGGCTGCGTTCAGATTGCGCAGATGCTTGATCGCCACGTCCGCGAGGTCGGTGGTGAGGTTGTAGCCGGGCTTGCCGATCCAAGGGAAGACCTGTGTCGTGTTCTCGAACAGGTAAGGCATCCACTGGTCGGTCTCGCCGCCCAAGAAGCCGTAGAAATACTGGAAGCCCATGCCGACTGGCCATTGATCAAAAGGCCCGGCGACGCTGTATTGAAAGGCTGGCGTGTTGTGTTCTTTTCCAAACCAGGAGGTTGCGTAGCCGTTGTCGCGGAGGATTGTGCCAATGGTGGCGTTCTCCGGCCCGATGATGGAGTCGTAGCCGGGGTAGCCGGTGGACAATTCCCCAATGACGCCGAAGCCGACCGAGTGGTGGTTGCGGCCGGTGATCAGCGCCGCGCGCGTCGGCGAACAAAGCGCCGTCGAGTGGAACTGCGTGTAACGCAACCCCGACTTGGCGATGCGATCGAGGGCGGGCGTAGGGATAACGCCACCGAACGTGCTCGAAACCCCGTAACCCTGGTCGTCGGTCATGATGAGCAGGACGTTCGGTGCACCCTTGGGAGGCACCACTCGCGGCGGCCAGTAGGGCGTCGAATTCAGATAACTGTCCTTGATGACGCCGCCGAATTTGGCCGGTGGTGGAGGCAGCTGCTTGCCATCGATCGTCGTCGTGGCACTGGGCGAACCGGGAACGCCGGTTACCTGCTGAGCCACGCCAGGTACGACATATGACACAGCGATGACGACAAACAGCCCCAACCCAGATAAATGGCACTTCTTCATGATCCTCTCCCCTGGAAGTCTTCAACCACCGCGCTGTCCGCAAAGCGGTAGCAGGCGTGAGAGTGTACGCGCCAGGAACTCACCGGCAAAGAGCCAATGACCGCTTCGGAGAACGCGCGCCAGTGACTGGTTCTGGCCGACTGCCGCCGGCGTCTCAGCACCCTTGAATGGCGGCTTTTTATTTTTCGCCTGCGCAAGCAGCCGCAAAGATGGCCGAAGGACAACAGGCGCCCATCCCCATTCAATCGCTGCTGATGCAGATCGACGCTGACGCTGTCTGTTTGGTCAGGACGCAGTTTCAGCAAATTAAGCCAGTCTTCGTTCCGTGGTAGCACACGACGCTCAGGTTGCGCGGCGTGGTGCGTCTTCGCGGTAGTAGGCGTCACGTTGTTTCCAAGGTGAAGCGCTCAACCGGAAGGAACCGCCCTATGCGGCCTCTTGTTGTTCGTGTCGTTGCCGGCTGTGCAGGTAGTCAACGGCACGTTGGGCGTGCGCGGCTGCCGAAAAGATGGCGTGCTTGTCTTCGCGAAGCACCTTCAGCCAGTGCGCCAGATAGGCGGCGTGATCGTCGCGCGACTCGGGTGTGATGCCGAGATCAGCACACAGAAACGCTGCTCCGAGTTCGGCAATCAATTCCTCGGCGGCATAGGCATTGTCGCCAAAGCGCTTGCCCAGGACTCGCGCCAGGCGGGCTGGGTGGGCCGTCCAGTGGGTAAGCCGTGTGCTTTGGTGGCGGCATAGCTCTCTCTGCATCGTCGAACGCTTCGGGTGGTGGCAGCTGAATGAAATCCGGACCGGGAGCGTAAAACGCTTGATTGCCGCCGTGCCGGAAGCTTGCGCCGGTGGCGGTGAAGAAACGCTCCGCAATCGCGATCAATTGCAGCGGTTCGTCCTTGGGCTCCAGCTTGCTGTAGTAGTGGGTCGGTAAATCCTCGATCTGCTCGACGTTAAAGACGGTGTAGGCCTTCATGAACGGAATGTCCTGCTCGATCTCTTCGCCCTGGTCGTTGGTGTCGGTCTTGGTGAAATGGTCGGCATAGACAACCATCGAACCCTGCTCGCCCTTCCTGATATGGGCGCCGAGCTCGTCAGCCTGCCTGTAGGTCATCCACACTGCGGAGGCGTAACCCCTGGCCATCGCTCACCCCACAGCAACAAAACGTTGATTCCGCGATAAGGGGTGCCGTTTTGGCGCAGCGGCCTAGTTATGCCCTCCGCGGCGTTGTCAGTGCTCCATGGTTTCAGCCAGGGGCGCACGCCTTGCTCAAGGTCGGCAATGATGCGGTCGGTCACGCGGCTGTAAACGTCGGCGCGGGTGGTGGTGCTCTTGGTCATGTCGGTCTCCTTTAGGGCTTCGGGTGCTGCGCTTGGTTGCTGCGAATGCACCCCTGCCCGTTGGCGAAGCCGGGGGTAGCAAAGAGCAAGGGCGGATGGCAGGGAGGGGGATCACCCGGCCTGCACAAGCGAAGCGCGGAAGGTTGGGGAAACCTGCCAGGAGGCGAAGGTTTGCCCTTGTGCGACGCGAGGGGCAGCGCCCCTTAGCGGAATTGGTGTTTCGGTGGCGGACCTTCGCTTACCGATGTTCACCGACACGTACAAGTTCACGCAGATCGTGAAGCAGAAAGCAATGCCTACGGACTCGGCGAGAACCTTAGTCGTCGGCCTTCATCTGCGCTAGTGTGCGCTGGAATGCGCTCATCGTCGCTGGAGAAGGTGTTTTTCTCTTTGGCGACCACGCATCATGGTGCTGGTTCTGTCACAACTTCTTACCATGGAGGAATCACCTCTGCTGCAGTCCTTTGACGGGTGGCTGACCGGGAGGGAGGCCGAATTTGAAGCCTCGATCAAGATCGTCCCAGCGCTAGTCGAACATGGCGAGTGGCTAGTGCTCAAGGATTCCTGGAACAAGAGCGACCGCGAGGAGATTACTGCAGTGTCGGTGTACTTGAGTTGTTAACGCTTTATTGCGACACATCGGAAGGCATCGCGCCATGAACACGCTCGATCTGCAATCCGCCGCCGCCTTCCTGCACATCCATCCAGTAACGCTGCAGGAGAAGGCCCGCGCCGGAGAGATCCCCGGGGCGAAGATTGGCAAGTGCTGGGTGTTCGTCGATGTTGACCTGATCGAACACATCCGGTCACAATGCCCGCGGCGTGTGTTGCAGAGTGAACGCAAGGAGATGGCACCATGTCACTCTACAGGCGCACCGACTCGCCACATTGGTGGGTCAAGATCGGTCATAGCGGAAGAACAATACAGCACAGCACTGGGACTGAAGACAAAGCTCAAGCCCGGGAGTATCACGACAAGCTGAAAGCATCGCTGTGGGAACAAGGGCGTCTCGGCGTCAAACCGCGTCGCTCATGGAAGGAAGCAGTTATTCGTTGGCTTGCGGAAACGTCGGAGAAGGTCACGCACGGCGAAGACATTAGAAAGCTGCGCTGGCTGAATTCGTTCTTAGGAAACCTGATGCTCGACGAAATTACGCTCGATGTGATTGACGGCGTCAAGACCGAGAAGCTGAAGACAGCTAGTAAGGCGACAGTGAACCGCTACCTGGCACTGGTAAGAGCCATCCTTCTTCGTTCACGAGACGAGTGGGAATGGCTCGACAGGGTGCCGAAAGTGAGGCTCCTCAAGGAGGGCCCAGGACGGGAACGGTCGATCACCGTGGAACAAGCACAGACGCTTCTGGGCGAGTTGCCGGAGCATCAGCGGGACATCGTCACTTTCGCGCTGGCGACGGGGTTGCGGCACGCTAATGTGCTCGGTCTGGAGTGGTCGCACGTGGACCTAGTGGCGGGTCATGCCTGGGTTGATGCGGATCAGTCGAAGAACGGCAGGCCCATTGCCGTACCGCTCAACGCGACCGCGCTGGAGGTCTTACGACGCCAGCTAGGCAAGCATCCACAAAGGGTGTTTACGTATGGTGGAAAGCCGCTTGCGAGGGCCAATACGCGCGCCTGGAGCAAAGCCTTGAAGCGTGCCGGGATCGAGAATTTCCGCTGGCACGATACTCGGCACACCTGGGCAACGTGGCATCGGCAATCCGGGACGCCGACGCATGAGTTGCAGCGGCTTGGCGGCTGGCGCTCCTCGGTGATGGTCGAGCGCTACGCGCATTTGGCGCCAGACCATCTCGCAAAGGCAGCTAATAGGCTCGATCCGCTGCTCGGCGGTTACGATTTAGCTACGCTGGAAAAGCCAGTTAGTGCTCGCTCGCGCTAACAGGCACGAAATCTGGTGGCCAAGGGCGGAATTGAACCACCGACACACGGATTTTCAGTCCGCTGCTCTACCAACTGAGCTACTTGGCCATTCTGCAACCACGATGCGAAGCTTCGCGCCAGAGGGAGACATGACTCGGCTCACCGCGTCGCCTGGTGAGGCAACAGAGGTGAGTCGCCCTTCTCCCGTGATCGGACGAAACCTAGCGAATTGCCAATCGTTCCACCGCTGTCCCCCAAACAAAAATCGTCGCCAGGGTGAAAGTCGCGTATTGTAACTTATCGTCGTATCTTTCGGTATGCGGGGGACGCTAGGGCATGGCGGGCTTCGACAATCCGCTCGAGACTTGGAACGCGCGTTTCGCGCGCGATGATTTCCACTTCGGCGAAGAGCCAAACGCGTTCCTGCGTACGCAGGCGCACTGGCTGCGCCCCGGCAGCTCGGTGCTCTGTGTCGCCGACGGTGAGGGCCGGAACAGTGTCTGGCTCGCGGAGCAAGGCTTTCAGGTAACCGCCTTCGACTTTGCACCCAATGCCGTGACCAAGGCCAGCCGCCTGGCGCAGCGGCGCAATGTCAGTGTGGCCTGTCAACTGGGCGACGTGTACACCTGGCCGTGGACGAGCAAACGCTATGACGCGCTGGTCGCGGTGTTCATTCAGTTCCTGCCGCCAGGCACCCGTGATGCCGTGATTGCCGGAATGATGTCGGCCGTCGAACCGAGCGGCCTGTTTCTGCTCGAAGGCTTTCGCCCCGAGCAGGTGGATTACGGCACAGGTGGGCCGCCACGTCGGGAGCACATGTACACCCGGGACTGGCTTGAGACCGTGTTTGCCGGCTGGGAGGTTCTGCTGCTCAACGAGTATGACGCCGTGATTCGGGAAGGAAAGGCGCACAACGGCATGTCGGCGCTCATCGACCTGGTCGCGCGCAAGTCTTAGACAACGCACGGCTGCAGGTGCCGCCGTGGCCGGCGGCCACGCCCGCGTGCGCTGCGCGCTTTACTCCCCGCTGCTCGAAACAGATGCCTTTTCGACGACGGTAAACGAGGTCCAGATGAACTCGAACTGCTGTTGGATCGGTTCGTTGAGACGCAGCGTGTAGGTTGCGTCAGAAGACAGCAGCGTCACGGTGCTGTCGACCTTGAAATGGCATTCAGGCAGCAGCAAGGTATTTATCGGCATCGTCGGCTGCCGGGCGCTTGGCGGCAGATACAGTGCGGCAAAGCAGCGCTGGGCCTGGTCCGCCAGTTCCTCGGCGACGCCACTGCCCGAATAATCCGTTACCAGCTTGACGAAACGCGGGCTGCGGCCGATATGCTCCACACCGATCTCGACGTGGTCCACCATGAGTCGCCTGAACCGACGTACCACGGACACGGTCCACGGCGCAGCGTCGGTTTCGCGATAGGCGAGCAGCGTTCCGGGAATGATGCGATTCAGGTCGTCGGTCTGCCCGCGCAGTCGCGACCCCGAATCGCTGCGGTCCCTTAACTGCCAGACTTCGGGCACGACGCCCGGGTTGTCAGCGATCGACATCGGTGTTGCACCGCCTCCGCCGCCATTCGCAGTCGAGCGCGCGCCTGCGCCCAGCGGCGAGATGGTGATCCCCTCCAGTTGTGGCTGCACCGGCATTTCCCTGGCGCGCGCTATGGCCTCGTCGCGCAGGACCTGGATGATACTGGAGGCGCTGAAGATCGTTTGCACGGCAAGATCGACCGGCGTGCGCTCCTCGACACGCGCAACGCGACTGGAGCTCGGATCGAAGACGGCTTTGAGTTTGGCCAGCAATGCGGTCTTTCCCGCACTCCCCGACGGTGCCAATGTGCCGCCAAGCGCATCCGAGACGCGCAGTGTGCCCAGTTCCTTGTCGATCAACGCCACCAAAGGCGATGGATCCAGGAATATGGGATTGCGCGCTGCTGCGGTCGAGGCCCACTGCAGACCGTCCGTCGCATCGAGATCGACCACGAAGCCCTTCTGTTCGACGCCGCTTCCGCCCGTCGCGTCGGGCGATTGCAGGTGCAACCGCTTGCACCAGCGCTTGAACCAACCATCCGCCCATAGCGCCTCGCGCGGCGAGAACTGTCCATCGTTCATTGCCTCGAGCAACAAAAGCCGGATGTACTGCTGCTCGGGCGTCGTTGGCATGTCGTGCGCGTCGTCGGTTTGGCTCGCGTCGATAGCATGCGTCGCGATGCCACGCGTTCGCGCAAACCGGTAAGTCTCGTGGATCTCTTTCCATTGCCCGGGGATCCGTTTTTTAAAGCGGATGAACCGGAGCAGGAATTCCGTCTGTCGATGATGAAACAGGTGAGCGACGACCAAGTGCGCGCGCTGGAGCCAGTACGCGTCGGCGGTAGTGCGGATGTGTCGCAGAAAATGGTCGTAGGCCTGAAAAAAAGACTGGCTCAGGCGCAAGGCGGAAATCCAGAAGCTTCGTTCGAACGGGCGCAACTGCGCTTCGCCTTCGACGTAAAGGTTGAGCAGCTGCTGGCTCATGGGCTGCGCCTGCTGGTCCAGCATGAACAGCGCCTCAAGCTGGCTTGGGCTGGGCTGGCCATCCTCGAGAAGGTTGGCGATCGATGCGCAGGTCAGGTTCTGGGCCTGGATCGGATCATGGCTCGACAAAGGGCGCCAAAGGCTATCGGCCGCCCCGCTGAGCAGGCGCCCGATCTTGTCGGTAACAGCAGGTGCGACAGCGTCAGCAGTGGACATGTGCGTTGAACCGGGAACGATTACGGCCACCATCGCTCATGCACAACTCGTGCCAGCGGTCCCAATCGCTCGCTGTCGGCGAGTTGCGCTGACTCGTGCAGTCGACCGACGGGGCAATCGGATGCAGAACGCCTGTAATGCGCAAGATTGAACTGCACAAAACGGGTCGTCCGGCGTAGGGCAAATGGCGCGGAACGTCTACGCGGTGTGCCTCGTTTCCGTAACTTGGGCGATGCGTTCCCCGCGGCGAGCGTCAGGATTCATGCCGAGCGGCCGGCGCGCGGGCGGCCGTTTCGCGGCCGCTCCAGCTCGGAAGTTTGCGGCCCTGCGTCGCGGCGGCGACCGCGGCGGTGAAAAACCGTTCCAGTTCCCGCACCAGCGCGGCGTTCTCGTAGAGCACGTGCGTCCTCTCCCGCAGGGCTTGTTGCAACTCCTGGCGCCAGCCTGGATCGTTGGCCAGCCGAAGCGCCAGCTCCACGTAGTGGTTGGCGTTTTCAGCCGCGAGGCCCTCGATGTGCATCTGGCGATAAAAAGCGTGCGTGATGCGACTGCGGGCGAACGGCCCGGGCCACGTCAGGATCGGCGCATCGACGGCGAACATCTCGAGACTCGTCGTCCCGCCGCCGAAGACGGGGGTGTCCAGAACGGCGTCGACGTACTGCAGAAAACCAAGCAGCGCATCGAGCCTGAGGAAAGGCAAATAGGCGACGCGGTCGGTGTCCAGCATCGATCGCCGGAAGCGTTCCTTCAGCAGTTGCCCCAGCTGCGCCGACTTGTTGTTGATCAGCACCAGCAGGCCATTCGGGTCGCGCTCTAGGATGCGCGCGAGAACGGCATCGAATTCAGGGTGAAGCTTGATGAGGTTCTGGGCGCAGAAATAGAGTCTCGCAGCGGCAGGCAGCCCCAGGTCGATGCGCGTCGGCGGGGAGGCGGCGGGCGCAGGCCGCCTGAAGAAAGTCGGGACCGTCGACAGCCGGATCAGCGTCTCGCTGTAGTGATCCTGCGCCTCGCCGGTTTCGAGGTCCTCGGCGGAGAGGAAATAGTCGATGCTGCCTATGCCGGTCGTCACCGGATGGCCGAAGGTGACCACCTGCACCGGCGCGAGGCGGCTGAAAGCCAGAAAATAGGTCGTCGGCTCCATGCCGATATCGGTATAGAACAGCACATCGAGTTGCGCCTGGGCAATTGCCTGACGCGCTGCCGCGAGATCCTCGCCAAGCAGCGTCACTTGCGTGTCGGCGAGGGGCAAAGCCGTGACGGGCCGATCGAAGCGGAACACGGTGACGTCGAACGCCCGGCGGTCGAGTTTCGCGCTCAACCCCAGGAAGAGCTTGGTCATCGGATGTTCCGGCTGGAAATACCTGGAAATGAATCCGATCCGCATCTTCTCGCCGGGGCCGGCGTAGGGGTCGCAGTGCGCGGCGCGCCAGGCAAGGTGGGGGCTGGCACGCAGGTAGAACGCCGCGAATCGCTGCCGCAATTCGCGGTCGTTGCGGCCGTGGTAGCCGGTGTAGAAAATGGCGCTGCTGGCGTAGCGCAACGGATCGGCCAGCTCGATACGCTTGGCCGTCAGCTCCGCGATGCCGGCGAACAGGCGCTCGCGCGTGCGCTCGATTTCGGCCACCGACATCGGAAGCACCGGGGTGAGGAAAGCGAGCTTCACCTCCACCCCGGGGTTGGGCCAGATCGAGATTGCCTGCCGGTAGGCGCTCGCCGCGTCGGCCGTGCGTCCGACGTCCTGCAGGGCATTGCCGAGGTAATGATAGGCTTCGGCAGCCTCTTCCTTGCGCTCGCGAAGCAGAAGCAGCCCGGCCAGGTTGTTGAGTGCGCCGATGTGCTGCGGCTGCAGCGCGATCACTTGCCGATAGGCCGCGACCGCGGCGTCGAAGCGCTGCTGTTCGCGCTGGATATTGGCCAGATTGAACCAGGCGTCGGCAAGGCGCGGGTCGAGCACGAGTGCGCGCCGCAATGCGTCTTCCGCCTCGACGTGGCGCCGCAGCATCGCCAGGGCGTTGCCGAGATTGCTCCATGCGGCCGGGTTGTCGGCCTTGACGCCGATCGAATCACCGATCAGCTGCGCCGCCTCTGCGTAGCGCTCGTTCTGGTAGGCGAGCAAGCCGAGATAATGAAGGGCGTCCGGGTGCTGCGGTTGCTGCGCGAGCAGTTGCCGGTAATGGGATTCCGCCTCGGCCAGCCGGCCCGACTGGTGCAGCCGCAGCCCCTCCTGCAGGATCTGGCTTGGGGTCAATGGGAGAAAGTGCAATCCCGAACGGTCGGGCGGCCCGGCGAGGATGCCTCGGCTACGGGCACTCGCGCGCTAGCTCCGGGGCGCCGCAAAACCGCGTTCGCGCATCAGCGCATCGGTATCGACATCCCGGCCGCGAAAGCGCCGGTACGCTTCGTCCGGGGGCACCGAATTGCCGACGCTCAAGATCGTCTGGCAATAGCGCCTGGCCACTGCCTTGTCGTAAGGCCCTCCCGCCTCGTTGAACGCCTCGAAGGCGTCGGCGGTCAGGGTATCAGCCCAGATGTAGACGTAATAACCCGCCGAGTAGGCATCGCTGGCAAAGATATGACCGAAATGGGTTGGCCGGTGCCGCATCACGATCGCGCTCGGACAACCGATTTCGGCCATCGTCTGCTGCTCGAACGCGCCGGGGTCGATCTTGCGCTCCGGTGTTGCGGCGAGATGGATTTTCATGTCATAGATGGCCGCGGTCAGGTATTCGACGGTAGCGAACCCCTGATTGAAATTCTTCGCCTTATCGATCTTGGCGACGAGGTCGGCGGGAATCGGCCTGCCGGTCCGATGATGGAGCGCAAACGTGTTGAGCACTTCCGCCGTGGGCAGCCAGTGTTCGTTGAGCTGGCTTGGGAATTCCACGAAGTCCCGCTTGACCGAGGTACCGGCGAGCGAGGGATAGCCGACGCTGGAGTTCAGGCCGTGCAGCGCGTGGCCGAATTCGTGAAACATGGTCAGGGCATCGTCCCAGGAGATAAGTACCGGCTCGCCCGCCCTGCCCTTCACGAAGTTTGTATTGTTGGACACCACGGGTGTGATTTCGGTGCTGAACCTCTCCTGGCTGCGGTAGGCGCTCATCCAGGCACCGGATTTCTTGCCGGCGCGGGCGTAAGGATCGAAGTAGCACAGTCCGACGCGCTCCCGGTCGCGCTGCACCTCGTAGACGCCCACGTCGGGATGATAGACCGGCAGGTCGTCGAGCTTGACGAAGTCCAGCCCGTAGAGCTCTTTCGCGGTCCAGAACATCGCCGCGCGAATCTTTTCAAACTGCAGATACTGGCTGGTCTCGATCTGGTCGAGGTCGTATCTTGCCTTGCGTACCTTCTGGGTGTAGTAGCGGTAGTCCCACGGTTCGATGCGGATGCCAGCGCCTTCGCTGTCGGCGACCGCCTGCATATCGGCGATTTCCTCGCGCGCGCGCGCCACCGCCGCCGGCCACACCTTCAGCAGCAGCGCCATGGCTGCGGCAGGCGTCCTGGCCATGTTGTTGTCCAGAACCCAGTGCGCGTGGCTGGCAAAACCGAGGTACCTGGCGCGCTCGGCGCGCAGCTGCAGGATCGCGGTGATCACCGGCTTGTTGTCGTGCGGGCCGGGGTTGTCGCCGCGCATGATCCACATGCGCCACCCCTTCTCCCGCAGCTTGCGGCGTGAAGAATAGGTGATGAACGGCTCAATCGATGAGCGTGTATTGCTGAAAATCCACTTGCCTTTCTGACCTTTCGCTTCCGCGGCGCCGGCCGCCGCCGCGCGAAGGGTTTGGGGCAGCCCCTCGAGATCGGCTTCGTCGTCGATGACGAGCGCGTGGTTCTCTTCGTCGGCCAGTTCGTTTTGGCGGAAGGTCGTGAACAGGCTGGCCAGGCGCTGGTTGATCTCTTTGAGCCGCGCCTTCTCCGCTTTGCCCAACGCCGCGCCCTGGCGGACGAAGTGCGTATACACCACCTCGGCGAGGCGCTGCTGCTCAGACGAGAGGCTCGCATCGGCGCGCGCGGCGTAAACCGCTTTCAAGCGCTCGAACAACGCCTCGTTTTGCACCACCTCGTCGCGAAAGGCGGACAGCAGCGGTGCGAGTTCGGACTCGACCGCCTGCGTGCGCTTGTCGTTCATGGTCGAGGTGTAGATCTGGAAAATCTGTGTCGCCCGCTTGAGCGGGCGACCCGAGTCGTCGAGCGCCGCGAAGGTGTTGTCGAAAGTGGGGGCCGCGCTGTTGCAGGCGATCGCGGCGATCTCGCCGCGTTGCGCTTCCATGCCTTCGATGATGGCGGCTTTGAAGGCGTCGACCTCAATCCGGTCGAAGCGCGGAGCCCCGCCGTGAGCGCCGGTCCACTCGGCAAGCAGCGGGTTGCCGTCCGATGCATTCCCGGTGGCTTCCTGGCGCCGCGTCATGGGGTCGGACATATGTTGATCAGGGATTCCGGGTATCGGGGGTGCGGCGATCCGTGGCGCCGAAGAATGCCAGCAGCTCGGCGAAGGTCTGGTCGGGCACTTCCTCGGCCAGGTAATGTCCGGACGGCAGCGCCTTGCCGCGCACGTCCTCGGCAACGCTCCGCCAGTCGGCGAGCGGGTCGAACAGCCGGTGCACGACGCCCTTCTCGCCCCATAGCACCAGCAGCGGGCAGCGCAGCTTGTGCGCCACGTCGGCCGCATCGTGCTCGAGATCGATGCTTGCCGCTGCACGGTAATCCTCGCAGGTGGCGTGGATCGTGGCCGGGTCGCGGAAGCAGCGTTCGTATTCCGCCCGCGCCGTCGCATCGAACAGGGTCAACCCTCCGCTTCCCCAGCCGCCGATTTTCTTGCGCAGGTAGTAGGTGGGGTCGGCGCCGATGAGCCGCTCCGGCAGATCGTAGGGCTGGATCAGGAAGAACCAGTGGTAATAGGCGGTGGCGAACGCCTGGTCGGTCTTGCCGTACATGATGGCCGTAGGCGAGATATCGAGCACCGCGAGGCGCTCGATCCGTTGCGGATGATCGCGCGCCATGCGGTGTGCCACGCGCCCGCCGCGATCGTGTCCGGCGACCGCAAAGCGGGAGAAGCCAAGCGCCTGCATGACCTCGACCTGGTCCTGCGCCATCGCGCGCTTGGAATAGGTGCGGTGATCGGGTTCGCTTACCGGCTTGCCGGACTCGCCGTAACCGCGCAGGTCGGCGCAGACCAGGGTGAAATGCGCGGCGAGCCGCGGCGCGATCCGGTGCCACATGGCGTGCGTCTGCGGATAGCCGTGCAGGAGCAGCAGGGGCGGTCCGCTGCCGCCGACGACGAGGTTGATCTCGGTGCCGGAGGTGCGTATCCGGCGCGGTTGGAACTCGGGAAACAATGTCATCGTTGCGGGCTCACCGTAGGGCTCTGCGCTCGGTCGCCTCACGCGGTCAGCGCTTCGGCCTCGTGGCTGGCGATGCCGACCGATGCGGCGGCGGCGATGAGATCGGACCGCGTTTTGTCGTCGACCGGAATTCCCTGCGCCGCCCGTTCGGCGCGCGTCCGGCGCTCGACTTCGCCCGGCAGCAGCACCGCAGTGCCGGGCCGCAGCGGTGGTGAAGCCTTCACCCAGTCGAGGAAGCGCGCCACTTCGCGCGCGACGGTGCCTTGCGCATCGTAGACCTCCGGCGCGATGTAGATCGAGAGCATGTTGTTGCACAGAACCTGATCCGCCGGATCCGAGCTTTTGCCCGTGGAGATCGCCCCGGCGAGCAGGTCGGTGACGATCGACAGCCCGGATCCCTTATGGCCGCCGACCGGGAGCAACGCGCCGCCGGCGTAGAAGTCCTTCGGCTCGGTGGTCGGTCGCCCCTGCGGGTCGATGATCCAGCCTTCCGGAACCATCTCGCCGCGATTGAGCGCGACCATCAGCTTGCCCTCGGCGGCCATGGACGTGGTCATGTCCATGATCACCGGGTCGCCGCCGGCGACGGGGATGCCGATGGTGATCGGGTTGGTCGACAGGCGGCGATCGCTGCCGCCGAAGGGCGCGACGCGCAGCCCGCTCGAGGTATTGAGAAAGTGCAGCGAGACCTGGCCGGCCTGCGCCGCGAGCTCGGCCCAGTCGCCGACGCGGCCGAGGTGCCCGCAGTTGCGCAGCCCGACCATGGCGATCCCTGCTTTGGCCACCTTCGTGATGCCGAGCTTGCCCGCGAACTCGCCCACGACCTGGCCGAAGCCGCGGTTGCCGTCGACGATGGCGATCACGTCGCTGGCGAAGGTGATCGCCGGCGCCTGATTGGCCTTGACCCAGCCGTTGCGCATCCATTCGAGATACCTGCCCACCCGCAGCACGCCGTGCGAATCGTGGCCGACCAGGTTGGAGTCCACCAGGCGCGAGGCAATCGTGGCGGCCTCGGTTGGCTTGCAGCCGGCCGCGCCCATGATGGCGGTGACGAGCGCGACGAGCCTGGGCGCGGCAACCCGGCGCACGTCAGTGAATCTCCGGCTCGGCCGTGGCTGCCGTGCCCTCGAGAAAATCGAAGTCGCAGCCCTGGTCGGCCTGGGTAATGTGCCGCTGGTAGAGCGCGCCGTAGCCGCGCTCATAGCGCGGTGCGGGCTTTTGCCATGCCGCGCGCCGGCGCGCGAGCTCCGCCGCATCGACCTTGAGCTCCAGCCGGCGTGCGGGAACGTCGAGTTCGATCAGGTCGCCGGTTCGCACCAGGGCGAGCGGGCCCCCGACGAAGGACTCCGGCGCGACGTGCAGCACGCAGGCGCCATAGCTCGTCCCGCTCATCCGCGCATCGGAGATGCGGACCATGTCGCGCACGCCCTGGGCGAGCAGTTTCTGCGGGATCGGCAGCTGGCCCCACTCGGGCATGCCCGGCGCGCCCAGCGGGCCCGCGTTCTGCAGCACCAGCACCGAGTCGGCAGAAACGGCCAGGGCGGGGTCGTCGATGCGCGCCGCCAGGTCATTGTAATCGCTGAACACCACCGCCGGCCCGGTGTGCCTGAGCAGCCCTGGCTCGGCGGCGGCGGGCTTGATCACCGCGCCGTCGGGCGCGAGGTTGCCGCGCAGCACGGCGAGGCTGCTTGTCGCCACCAGCGCCTTGTCGCGCGGCAGGATCACGTCGCGGTTGAAGACCTCGGCATCGGCGATATTCTCGCCCAGCGTCTTGCCGTTGACGGTGCGCGCATCGACGGCAAGCAGGTCGGAAATGTCCCGCAGCAGGGCGCGCAGGCCGCCCGCGTAATAGAAATCCTCCATCAGATACTTGCCGGCAGGGCGGATGTTGGCGAGCAGCGGCGTCCGGCGCGCGAGCTCGTCGAAGCGGTCGATTGACAGCGCGATGCCGGCGCGCCGTGCCACCGCCACCAGGTGCACGACCGCGTTGGTCGAGCCGCCCAGTGCGAGGATGGTCGTGATGGCGTTGTCGACCGCGGCCGCGGTGAGGAAATCGCGCGGCTTCAGGTCCTCCCAGACCAAGTCGACGCTGCGCCGGCCGGTATCGGTCGCCATGCGCGCATGGCGTGAATCGACGGCCGGAATCGACACCGCGCCCGGCAGGGTGAATCCCAGCGCCTCGGCTGCGGAGGTCATCGTCGACGCCGTGCCCATGGTCATGCAATGGCCCGGCGATCGGGCGATGCCGTCTTCGAGCTCGGCCCATTGCGCGTCGCTGACATGGCCGGCGCGCTTTTCGGCCCAATACTTCCACACGTCCGAGCCGCTGCCGAGCGGCTGGTCGCGCCAGTTGCCGCGCAGCATCGGTCCGGCCGGCATGAAGATCGCGGGCAGGTTCATGCTGATTGCGCCCATCAGCAGCGCCGGCGTGGTCTTGTCGCAACCGCCCATCAGCACGGCGCCGTCGACCGGGTACGAGCGCAGCAGCTCCTCGGTTTCGAGCGCGAGAAGGTTGCGGTAGAGCATCGTGGTCGGCTTCTGGAACACTTCGGCGAGCGCGATCGCCGGCATCTCCAGCGGGAATCCGCCTGCCTGCAGCACGCCGCGCTTGATTTCCTCGACGCGCTGCCGGAAATGCGAATGGCAGGAATTGATGTCGCTCCAGGTGTTGATGATGGCGATGATCGGCTTGCCGAGGTAATCGCGGCGCGAGTAGCCCATCTGTGCGGCACGCGAATGATGGCCGAACTGGCGCATGTCGCTCGCGCCGAACCAGCGCTGCGAGCGCAGCGTCTCCGCTGTCTTGCGCGCGCTCATGCGGTCTCCGCCGCCGCGGTGGTCGCCAGGGCCCGGTCGTGCGCCAGCAGTGCCTGCGCCGCACTGCGCACCGCCGCATGGTGCTCGGCGCCCAGGTTCGACAGCTGCGGCAGCAGGGGCCCCATGTCGGCGATGCCGGCGAGGGTTACCGCTTCGTGCAGCACCCGGATCGGCGAGAGCGCGTCGCGCAGGTCTTCCAGCGGCAGATAGGCCCCACGCAGCGACTCGGCACTCTCCCAGTCGCCGTCCTTGAGAGCCCTGAGCAAGCGCGTCGAGCCGCGCGGCCCGATGCACACCGAACCCGAGGTAAAGCCGGCGAGCCCGAAGTGGCGCAGGTGCGCGGGCGCCGGCCGCTCGCCGATACCGCTTATGACGAGCGCCCTGTCGACCCGATCGAGCAGCTCGTGCAGGAAGGCGTCCTGGGCCGGGTCGGCGCGCACCACGGCGTACTTGATTCCGCTCACCACACCGGCGTCGACGAGCCGCGCCACCTGCGAAGGCGTAAGGAAGTTTTCGGCCTTGAGGTAGATGATGATGCGGCGGCCGAAGGCCTCGGCGAACAGCTGCATGGCGCGCTCGCTGCCGTCGGGCGTCGCCGGGAACGTCTGCGGCAACACCATCGCCGTGGGAAAGGCGCGGGTCCTGAGCACCCGGGCCTGGTCGAGCAGCTTGCCGAAGTCCGGGCCCGCCGCCGGGATGACCCAGGTGTCGGCCGCGACCGCCTGCTCGAGAAAGTCGAGAATCGCGGCGTACTCGTAGAGGCCGACATGGTAGAAATTTGCATTGCCCCCGTACATCAGCGTGCCGACCCCACCCGCCTCGAGGTGGCGAATCAACGCCAGGTTCGCCGCCGCGTTCGGTGTCAGGTCGGGCAGGCGCGCGAACGGTGGCACGGCAATCACCGAACGCGCCAGATCGGGCGCGGTCACTGCACGGGTCAGCACAGGGAGTCTCCTCGAGGAAGGCAACGCTTGCTGCATTATAGCGGCGGAACCCCGGCGGCAGCCTCCGGCTCCAGGCAGGGACTTCGGGGCACAGCGCGACGCACGCCCTGCGTAACGTCGTGCTCGTCCTGCGCGAGGTGACCAAAGACCGGGCCGCGTCTGCCTCGAAACATGTTCGTACCCATCGATTTGCTCAAGCCGATGCTCCCCCGGGGCTGCTCGGGTGAGGCGATGCACACGCAGGCGGATTCCCAGCTCAAGGTGTGGGGCCGCGGCGCCGCCAGGAGCGAGATCCCGTTGCGCGGGCTGCAGGACGAACGCAGTCAACGAGGTCAGGGCCGGTCGGACCGCGGCGAATCCTTCCGCCACAAGCCGATGCATTGATCGCGGTGTTGCCGCCGTTCCGGCCGGGCGGATCGGGCCGGCGCGGGCCTTCGTCGCCGCGGCCGGGACGCTGCGCAATAGCGCGTACAATGCGCGCTGCCTTTCGCCGGTTGCGCCGGCGCGACGCCGGTGCGAAGACCATGCCGCTCTACGCGATAACGATCTTTGTCAGTGCGTTTCTGCTGTTTCTGCTGCAACCGATCACCGCCAAGCAGATCCTGCCCTGGTTCGGTGGCTCGGCCGCGGTGTGGACCACCTGCCTGGTCTTCTTCCAGACAACGCTGCTGCTCGGTTACGCCTATTCGGACGCCGTGTCGCGGCGCCTGGCGCCGAAGGCGCAGGTTCAACTGCACGTTGCGCTGCTCGCGCTGAGCTGCGCCTTGCTGCCGATCGTTCCGGGTGCGCAGTGGAAGCCTCTGGGTGCCGAGAATCCTGCGCTGCTTATCCTTGGTCTGCTCGCGGCGACGGTCGGCCTGCCTTATTTTCTGCTGGCGACGACGAGCCCGCTGGTGCAGGCGTGGTTCGCGCGGAGCTTCCCCGGACGCAGCCCTTACCGCCTGTTTGCGTTGTCGAATCTGGCGTCGATGCTGGCGCTGCTGGGCTATCCGTTTGCGCTCGAACCCTGGGTGGCGACGCGGCTGCAGTCGTACGGCTGGTCGGCGGCCTATGTCGTGTTCGCCCTGCTTACGGCCGGCTCGGCGTGGCTGAGCCTGCGTGCGGGGCCGGCGTCGATGCCAGCTGCGGCTTCGCGGGGCGACCGCAGCGAGGCGCCATCGCCGTTCGGCCGGCAACTGCTCTGGGCGGCGCTGGCCGCGACCGGTTCCTACCTGCTGCTCGCGGTGTCGAACCATATCTGCCAGAACATCGCCTCCATTCCGCTGCTGTGGATCGCTCCGCTGTCGCTGTATCTGCTCACCTTCATACTGTGCTTCGACAGCACGCGCTGGTATCGGCGCGAATTGTTCCTGGCGCTGCTTGCCGCGGGGCTCGGTGTCATGGGCTGGACGCTCGCCGATTCCGACCTCACGCAGCGGCTGGGCCTGCAAATCGGCGTGTTCTGCGCCGGACTGTTCCTCGCCTGCATGTTCTGCCACGGCGAGCTCGCGCGCCTGAAGCCTGCGCCGCGCTACCTGACGCGCTTCTACCTCATGGTCTCGCTTGGCGGCGCGATCGGTTCGGCGCTAGTCGGGCTGGTTGCGCCACTGGTCCTGCCGGCGTATTTCGAGCTGTCGTTCGGTTTGGTCATCTGTGCCGCGCTGCTCGTCTTCCAGACCCGGAGCCTGCACAAGGTTTTTCCGGCGCTCGCGGCTGCGGCGCTGCTCTTCTCGCTCGGCGCTGCCGGCTGGGCAATTCACGCCTTCTACAACAACACGATCGAGGCGACGCGCAACTTCTACGGCGTCCTGCGCGTGCAGGAGTGGGATGCGGGGACGGCTAACGATCACCGTTCGCTCATCCACGGCACCATTTTGCACGGCACCCAATACTTGAGTCCGGAGCTCGAACGGCAGCCGACGACCTACTACACGCAAACCTCGGGCATCGGCCGTGCGATCGAGTCGCTGCACCCGTCGCTGCGCCGGCTGAAGGTCGGTATCATCGGGCTTGGAACCGGTACCATCGCCACCTACGGCAGCAAGGGAGACGTCTACCGTTTCTACGACATCAACCCGGCCGTCGTCGGCATCGCCAAGCGTTATTTCACCTATATCGGCCAGAGCGAGGCGACCATCGAGATCGCGCTGGGCGACGCGCGCCTGAGCCTGGAGCGCGAGGCGCCTCAGGGCTTCGACGTGCTGGCGATCGACGCCTTCTCGAGCGACGCCATACCGGTGCACCTGATTACCCGCGAGGCGCTGGCGGTCTACTTGAGACACATGAAGCCGGGCGGCATCATCGCCTTTCACGTGACCAACCGTTATCTGAACCTGGCCCCGGTGGTGCAGCAGCTGGCTGCGGCGGCGGGGCTCAACGCGGTTCTCATCGCCGACGACGGCGACGAGGGCCTGGCAAGTCGCAGCGATTGGGTGCTGCTCTCCGACAGCGCGGACGCGCTCGCCCGGGACCCGATCAAGGAGGCAGCCGGACCCGTCGCGGCGCACCCCGAGTGGCGATTGTGGACCGACGATTTCAACAACGTCGTGCAGGTGCTGAAGAAGGCGGGCGAGGATTGAGCCGTGGCCGGCATCCCAAAGGATATCCCGCCTGAGGGTTTGCGCGTGCAGACTCCCGACCTGCGCACCCTGCGTGGCGCGCCCGGTCGGGACCGGGTCGAGATCCTCGATCAGACGCGGCTGCCGCATGCCAGGGCGACCGTGTCGCTTTCCACCGCCGCCGATGCCGCGCATGCGATCCGGGCCATGCAGGTGCGCGGCGCGCCGCTGATTGGCGCGACCGCGGCCTACGGCCTCGCCCTGGCGCTGCGCGCCGACCCGTCCGATGCCAGTCTGGCGGCGGCCCATGCGCTGCTGCTCGCGGCGCGTCCCACGGCGGTCAACCTGCGCTGGGCGCTCGATCGCGTCCGGCACAGGGTATCGGCGCTCGCCGTAGCGGCACGCGCCGCCGCGGCCTGGGCCGAAGCCGATGCGATCGCCGCCGAGGATATCGCCATCAACCGTGCGCTCGGCGCGCACGGCCTGCCCATCCTCGAGCGGCTTGCTGCGGGACGCCGCGAACCGCTGCAGATACTCACCCATTGCAATGCGGGCGCGCTGGCTACGCTCGGCTGGGGCACGGCGACCGCGCCGATCTACCTCGCGCACGCGGCCGGTGTGCCGCTGCACGTCTGGGTGAGCGAAACGCGGCCGCGGTTGCAGGGCGCGAGACTGACCGCGTGGGAGCTGGGCGCGCTCGGCGTGCCGCACACGCTGATCGTCGACGCGGCTGGCGCCGCGCTGATGCAATCCGGCCGCGTCGACGTGGTGCTCGTCGGCGCCGACCGCGTGACCCGCAACGGCGACGTCTGCAACAAGATCGGGACCTACGAAAAAGCGCTGGCGGCACAGGACAATGAGGTGCCGATGTACGCCGCCGTCCCTTCACCGACGATCGACTGGACGATGGGTTCCGGGGCCGAGGTGCCCATCGAGCAGCGCGACGAGGGCGAAGTGCTCAATCCCGCCAACGGCGAGTCGATCGCGCCGCAGGGTACGCGGGTGGTCAATCCGGCATTCGACGTGACGCCCGGGCGCCTTCTCACCGGGCTCATCACCGAGCGTGGCGTTTGTGCGGCGTCGCGCGCGGGGCTGGCGAGCCTTTTTCCGGAGTTTGCGCGTGGCTGAACTCGACCTGCGCGCGCAGATCGTCGCCACCGCCCGGGAGATGAATGCCTGCGGGCTCAACCGCGGCACATCGGGCAACGTCAGCGCCCGCTGCAACGACGGCTTTCTGGTCACCCCGAGCGGCCTTTCCTATGCGGCGATGCAGCCGCAGGACATCGTGGCGATGACCCTCGAGGGCGAAGCGCAGGGCGCGCTCCTGCCGTCGTCGGAATGGCGTTTTCATCGCGCCCTCTACGTGGCGCGACCGGAAGTCGGGGCGGTGGTGCACGCTCACTCGCCGTTTGCAACCACGCTCGCCTGCCTCGGCCGCGATATCCCGCCGTTCCATTACATGGTCGCCGTGGCCGGCGGCAACAACATCCGCTGCGGCGCGTACGCGACCTTCGGAACGCAACAGCTCGCTGAGCACGCGCTCTCTGCATTGCAAGGTCGCAGGGCGTGCCTGCTGGCCAATCACGGCATGATCGCCGTCGGCTCGTCGTTGGGCGACGCGCTCTCGCTCGCGGTCGAAGTCGAAGCCCTGGCCGAGCAGTACTGGCGCGCGCTGCAGATCGGGGTGCCGAATCTGCTTTCCGAGGCGGAGATGGAGGTCGTGCTCGCGAAGTTCGCGACCTACGGCCAGCAGCACTGATCGGTTGCCTGCAGCAGGCGTTGCGGGAGCGGCGGCTGACGGACCTGCGGTCGCGGCGGCCAGCCGGCAGGGCCGTGCTCGCACGCCATGATAAAATCTGCCCCCGCCGATCGTGACCAAACGAGATGGAAACCAGGCAGATCAATACCCTGAAGCGAGCCGTCCGATCCACCCCCCTGCTGGCGCTTTCGGCTCTGTTCCTGTTCGCGGCCGGCGTCTATGCGCAGGCTCCGGCCTATGACGGGGTAACGTACGGCCAGCCCAAGGTCGTTCCGGGCGAATTCAACGGCGACCTGTCCAAATTGTCGCCGGCGGTGCAGGCGATCCCCGCACCGAAAGTGTATCGACCCCTGCTGCAAGGCCCGCGGCCGACCAAGCTGTCGACGGAAACGCCCCCGCCAGCCGCGCCGGAACCGAACGTGGGTCCGCTGGCGCCGATGCCGAGCCCAATCCAGAACTTCCCCGGGCTCAGTCTCAATGACAACTGCACCGGCGGACCATGCGGCGGCGGCTGGCCACCCGATCCGAACGGTGACGTCGGCCCGAACGATTACGTCGAAGCGGTCAACACCGCGGTGGCCATCTACAACAAGACCGGGACCCTGCTCGCCTCCTTCACCGAGGACAATCTGTGGAGCGGTGTCGCGGGAAGTCTCTGCAACGGCAGCTCGCAGGGCGATCCGATCGTGACCTACGACCGGTTGGCCGACCGTTTCGTGCTCTCCTGGTTCGCCTTCGGGTCCGACATCTCGGGCAACCCGATCTCGCCGTTCTATCAGTGCATCGCCGCGTCCAAGACCAACGATCCGGTCGCCGGCGGCTGGTGGCTGTACACCATCCGGATGGACCCGGGCGGTCCGGGGTTGCCGCCGCAAAACGACCTCAACGACTACGACAAGTTCGGGCTCTGGGACGACTGCCTGTACCTGAGCGCCAACGAATTCAAGTTCCCCGCCGGCACCTACGACGGGGTGATGTTCGGTTCGTTCAGTCGCGCCGACATGTACGCCGGCAACCCGCTCACCTACGCGCTCGGTTATCTGCCGGGGTCGACCAATGCCTTCACCCTGATGCCGGCCAACAACCTGGGCAGCGGCGGGACTGGCGTCCAGCCGGGGACGCCCGAGTATTTCGTCTCCGAATCGGGCTCGTCCAACGCCTTCGAAGTGCGCAAGTTCACGGCCGGCACGAACTGCGGTGGGGGAGGCACGCTCTCCGCAGCCACCCTGGTGAGCCAGGCGCCCTATATCTACGAGCAGGGTGGGCTCATTCCGCAGCCCAACACCTCGCAGAAGCTCGACATGATCGACGACCGGATCATGCAGAAGGCGTGGTACCGCAAGATCGGCAGCGCCGAGTCGCTGTGGGTGACGCACCCGGTCGGCGTGTCGCAGGGTCACCGCGGGGCGGTGTTGATCGCCATGCAGTGGGCTCAGCTCGATATTACCGGGGGGACGATTGCCCCCGCGCCGGTGCAGCAGCAGATCTACCAGCCCGACACGACGCTGTATCGCTTCATGGGCAGCCTCGCGGTCGACAGCCAGGGCAACATGGCGCTCGGCTATACGACGTCGAATCAGACCGCGCCGAACTTTCCCAGCGTCGCCTATTCGGGCCGGCTCGCCAGCGATCCGCCCAATCTGCTGCCGCAGACCGAAACGCAGTTGATCGCAGGTTCCGGTTCGCAGGAGAACCAATGCGGCGGTGCGCCGTGCATTCGCTGGGGCGACTACAGCGGGATGAGCGTCGACCCTGCCGACGATTGCACCTTCTGGTACGTCAACGAGTATTACAGCAGCCAGGTCAACGGCAGCAACGGCAACTGGCAGACGCGCATCGGCTCGTTCAAGTTTCCGTCGTGTGGCGGATTGCCGGGGACGACGACGATACTGATGAGCTCGCTCAATCCGTCCACGGTCGGCGCCACGGTCACGTTCACCGCCAGCGTGACCGGGTCCAGTCCGACCGGCAACGTCAATTTCACCGCCGACGGCACCTCGATATCCGGCTGCGCCACCGTGGCGCTCGCCGGCTCGGGCAACACCCGCAGCGCGCAGTGCAGCACCAATGCGCTCACCCAGGCGACCCACTCCATCGTCGCCAATTACGGTGGCGACAGCGGCAATGCGCCCTCGGCCAGTACCCCGCTGTCGCAGGTGGTCAATCCCGCCGGCGGCAGCATCGATGTCGCGCTGGCCTCGAACGGCGGCGTGGCCTCGGCCTCGAGCACCTATTCTGCGGCCTTCCCGGTCGCGGCGATCATCAACGGCGATCGCGCGGGGCTCAACTGGGGCAACGGCGGCGGCTGGAACGACGCCACGTACAACGTCTGGCCGGACTGGGTGCAGATCAACTTCAGCGGCCCGCAGACGATCGACCACGTCATCGTCTACACGCTGCAGGACAACTACGCCAACCCGGTCGACCCGCCCGACACCCTGACCTTCAGCCTCTACGGCGTCACCGCCTTCCAGGTGCAGGGCTGGAACGGCAGCGCCTGGGTCAACCTCGGCGCCGCGGTGAGCGGCAACAACCTGGTCAAGCGCACGGTGAACTTCAGCGCCTTCACCACCACCCAGATCCGGGTCAACATCACCGCCGCGCTCGCCGGCTACTCGCGCCTGACCGAGGTCGAGGCGTGGACGAGCACCGGACCGCCGCCGTCGGGGACGACGCTGGCAAGCTCGGCCAATCCCTCCAGGGTCGGCCTGAGCGTGACCTTCACCGCCACCGTGACCGGCACCAATCCGACCGGCAACGTCGCCTTCACCAGCAACGGCAGCTCCGTCGCCGGCTGCAGCGCGGTGGCCCTGACCGGCTCGGGCAACTCGAAGACGGCGCAGTGCACGACGAGTTTCGCTACGGTCGCTACTTACACCATTGGCGCGAACTACGGCGGCGACGGCACCAACCCGCCGTCCGCGGCAACCCCGCTCTCCGAGGTCATCAATAAGAAGCATTAGGCCCGACGCCGGGCCGCAGGCGCGTCGAGCGCCTGCGGCAGGCGATGCGGCGCCGCACAAACCTTTCGGCGACTGCCTGTCCACCAATGCCAGAGTCCGCCGTGCCGCGGCATGGGACGGTACGGGCGCAGGATCGGGCGGCTGTGGTCTCCACGACCGCCGGTCATCCCGGCGCCCCGGCCACCCCGGATTAGACCAAGCGTAACCTATTGCTTTTGCTGCGTTTATGCCGTCTCGTATCGCTCGCAGACGACGCTTCGGCCCGCTTGTCGGTGGGCTGGGGCGACCCCGCCGTTTTCGGCATTGACCTTGCTTCAGGAGCACTCCGCAGCCCGTGTTGTGCCGCCCGGGCGCGCGCTCATGCAATGCGTCGGCGCCGTTTGCGTGCCTGTCTATGACGAGGGCATAATCTCACGGCTTCGCGTCTGGCTTGCGGTACGCGACAAGGAATGGGGAGAGAGCTATGGTTCCGACCACACAGAGCGTTCGACTGCTGCCGTTCCTGGCGGCTCTCCTATGGGCCGCCGTGGCGGCGGGTCCGACGCGCGCCCATGACGTGACCGCCGCATTGCCGGCGCCGTCGCCGGCAGTCCTCCGCGGCAGCGTCAGCGAGCTGGTGATCGACGATCGCGTCAATGGCACCCTCGTGCGCGTCCACGGGTTGCGCCAGGACAACGGGTCGGTGATCACGCTTTCCGGCGCGCAGGCGGAGACGCTGCAGAAGGGCGCGCAGGTCGAGGTCAGCGGGGTTCTGAGCGGCGACCGGCTCGAGGTCGCCGCATCAAGCGTCCTGGCCGCGGCGCCGGCGGTTGAAAAGGCCGGCGTTTCGGCGCCCGGCCTCAGGGTGCTACAGGGCACGCTGGTGTTCTGGCACAAGGATTACTTCGCCGAGGAGCGGGGCGAGTTCGGGCTGGGCGTTCACAACGGCACGCAGATGACGCCGTTGAACCTGGCGGCGTCCACCGACACGCTGCGCCCCGGCATGACGGTCAGCGCATCCGGAACGACTGCCTCCGACGGGGTCACTCTGGATGCGACGCAGATCACGATCCTCTCGCCGCCGCAGGCAAATCCCCTGCACGGAACAGGACCGGTGGTGACCACCAACAACGTGTTGGTGATGCCGATCAAGTTCGCCAACTCGGCATCGAGCGACCCGTTCACCCCGGCCCAGATCGATCAGGTGATGCGCACCAATGCCACCAGCACCGCCGCCTACTATAACGAGGTCTCTTTTGGCCAGCAGGTGCTCAACGTCACCGTCGCCTGCCAGACCACCAAGCCGGCAGGTTGCGTGGCCCCCAATATATCGGCGGGCGGGTGGTTGCAGTCGAGCTCCAACCTTCCCCTCAACTGCGACTTCACCACCATGGGCAACCTGGCCGACGCCGCGGCGACCGCGGCAGGCTACAACGTCGCCAACTACAACAACCGTTTCTACGTCCTGCCGCCGGGCAGCGGTTGCGGTTGGGCGGGGCTCGCCTACATCGGCTTTCCCTATCAGGCGTGGAGTGCTGCCTACAACCAGCTATGGGTCTACGGCCACGAACTCGGGCACAACTTCACGCTCTACCACGCCGGCAGCCTCAAGTGCACGGGGGTGGTCATCGGCGGCACCTGCAGCGTCGCCGAGTATGGCGATCGGTTCGATGTCATGGGCAACAACTCGAGTTTGAACCAGCAGATGCACTTCAATGCGATGCAGAAGTCGCACCTGGGCTGGATTCCCCCGACCTCGGTGGTGACGCAAACCTCCGGCACCAAGACCTACAGCCTGTCGCCGATCGAGGCCGGTGGCCAGTCGACTTACGCGGTGGAGATTCCGCTGCCGCCGCCTCCAGCGAGCCCCATCCGAACCTATTGGATCGAGTACCGGCAGCCGATCGGCTTCGACAGCGCGCTCTCGGGCTATCCCAACCTGGGGGCGATCGTCCACGTGGCCTATCCGTTCGAGTACACCTCGGGCGCGGACGATACCGAGATCCTCGACATGGTGCCGGGCAACGGCGGCAACTTCTATGACGCCGCGCTGCTCGTTGGCCAGACCTACACCGATACTACCTATAACGTCAGCATAACAGTCAACAGCGCCACGGCCAGCGCGCTCAGTGTCACGGTGACCGATAACTCTGTGACGCCAACCGCGAGCACGACCACGCTTGCGAGTTCGCTCAACCCGTCCACCGTGGGCGCCAGCGTGACCTTCACCGCCTCGGTGACCGGGTCCAGTCCCACCGGCAGCGTTAACTTCACCGATAGCGACAGCTCGATCGCCGGCTGCGCCACCGTGGCGCTCGCCGGATCGGGCAACACCCGCAGCGCCACGTGCACGACCAGCGCGCTTACGCAGGGCACGCACTCCGTCGTCGCCAAATACAGCGGCGACACGGGCAACACGCCCTCGGCCAGTAGCGCGCTGTCGCAGGTGGTCAATGCCGTCGGCGGCAGCATCGACGTCGCGCTGGCCTCGAACGGCGGCGTGGCCTCGGCCTCGAGCACCTATTCCGCAGCCTTCCCGGTCGCATCGATCATCAACGGCGATCGCGCAGGGCTCAACTGGGGCAACGGCGGCGGCTGGAACGACGCCACGTTCAACGCCTGGCCGGACTGGGTGCAGATCAACTTCAGCGGTTCAAAGACGATCGACCAGGTCATCGTCTACACGCTGCAGGACAACTACGCCAACCCGGTCGACCCGCCCGCCACCCTGACCTTCAGCCTCTACGGCGTCACCGCCTTCCAGGTGCAGGGCTGGAACGGCAGCGCCTGGGTCAACCTGGGCGCCGCGGTGAGCGGTAACAACCTGGTCAAGCGCACGGTGAACTTCAGCGCCTTCACCACCACCCAGATCCGGGTCAACATCACCGCCGCGCTCGCCGGCTACTCGCGCCTGACCGAGGTCGAGGCGTGGACGAGCACCGGACCGCCGCCGTCGGGGACGACGCTGGCAAGCTCGGCCAATCCCTCCAGGGTCGGCCTGAGCGTGACCTTCACCGCTACCGTGACCGGCACCAATCCGACCGGCAACGTCGCCTTCACCAGCAACGGCAGCCCCATCGCCGGCTGCAGCGCGGTGGCCCTGACCGGCTCGGGCAACTCGAAGACGGCGCAGTGCACGACGAGTTTCGCCACAGTCGCTACTTACACCATTGGCGCGAACTACGGCGGCGACGGCACCAACCCGCCGTCGGCCGCAACCCCGTTGTCCGAGGTCGTGAAGTCCAAGCACTAAACGGCTCAAGAACCAAGGCGCTCGCGCCTGCGGCCTGGCGCAGCGCCTCTGCGGCATACATCGGCCGCCTGTCCGCCACCGGACGTGCCCGCGTCGTTCGTGACGCGGGTTCGAGGGCGTTGCGTCCGCATCGCGCGGCGCAGTTGTTCTTATTGCCGGGGGGGGGCAATGATTCCGACCATGAGCATTCGATCGCTGCGTCTGCTGGCCGCTGTTCTATGGGTCGTCCTGGCGCCGGCGCACGCGCACGACATGGAGGCGCGGAGCGCCGCCGAAGAACTGCAGGCGCAGCAGAGCGCGGTCATCAGCGGGGTTGTCGAGGAACTGGTTGTCGAGGATCGCGTCAAAGGCACCACGTTGCGCTACCACCGCCTGCGCCTCGAGGACGGCAGCGCGGTCGCGCTAACCGGCGAGCCGGTCGCCGCGCTGGCGACCGGCAACCGCGTAGCGCTCACCGGGCGCTGGAACGGCAGCGCATTTGAGACCGCGCACGCCGACATCCTTGCGCCTCCTCAGCCGGCGGTAGAGGGCAGCGTTCAGCTTGAAGGGACGCTCGTCGTGATCCACAGCGACGACTTCGCCAACGGCAAGAGCGAGTTCATCTACCAGGTCCGTGATGATTCCGGCGCAGTCACCTCCCTTGAGCTTGCGCCCTTCACCCCGGTGCTGCGCGGCGGCACGCGGGTCATCGTGTCTGGCCAGAGCACCAGCTCAGCGTCGCTGCGCGTGCAAAGCATCATCATCGTGTCCGCAGCGTTGGCCCCATCGGCCGTCGAAGAGGCCCCGACGATAAACAGCGTGCTGGTGATCATGGCCAATTTCAATAACACCGTCGCGCCTGCGTTCACCCAGGCCCAGGCGCAGGCGGTCATGACCACGAACGCGGGCAGCGTCGCCAACTATTACAACGAAGTGTCGTATGGGCAGCAGCAGCTCAATGTTACGGTGACCCCGGGTTGGCTGAGCATGAATCTGGCCAAGCCGTCGACTTGCGATTTCTCCAGTATCGGAACCGCCGCCGACGCTGCAGCGACGGCGGCAGGCTTCAATCCTTCCAACTACGGATTCGTCGTGTACCTGTTCACGGGCTCGTCGCAGGGCGGACCCGGGTGCGGCTGGTCCGGCCTCGCTTATGTCGGTTTCCCGCACCAGTCCTGGATCGACGGCTCGAACAGTTTTGTGACCGAGGTTGTCGGGCATGAGATGGGCCACAACTTCGGCCTGCTCCATGCCGGGAGCCTCAATTGCGGCGGTACCACCATCTGCAGCACGGGCGGTGCCGTTGCCGAATACGGCGACCCGTGGGACATCATGGGCAATGCGCGTGCGATGCATTTCAACGCCGCGCAGAAATCCATCCTCGGCTGGATTCCGAACTCGTCGGTCAAGGTGCACGGGGCAGGTACCGCAACCTACACGTTTACGCCCACCGAGACCGGCGGTGGCGCGACCTATGCGGTGGAAATTCCGACTGCGAACCCGTCGCGAACGTACTGGGCGGAATACCGGCAACCGATCGGATTCGATGCTCCGTTGGCGACACACCCCAACAATGGAGCACAGATTCGATTGTCGAGCCCGTTCGAGGAAGCCACCGGCGCCGACGATACCGAGATACTCGACATGACGCCCGGATCGAGCGGCGGATTTCTGGATTCGGTGCTGGTCGTTGGCCAAGCCTTCCTCGACAACACCTATGATGTCAACATCATGGTGACCTCGGCGACCGCGAGCGCGCTCACGCACAAAGCAAAACGCCCCGGCGAATGAGCCGGGGCGTTTTGCTTCAAGGGGTGCCTGACGATGACCTACTTTCGCACGGGCAATCCGTACTATCATCGGCGCGCCACCGTTTCACGGTCCTGTTCGGGATGGGAAGGCGTGGTTCCAGCGGGCTGTGGTCGTCAGGCATTGATCAGCGGTCGGCACGAGAGCAGCGGCTGCCGCGCGCAGCCGACCGATGGGGAAGAAGTAAAGTCTGGATTAGATTGCGCAAACACCCTGACCGCTTGCATAAGTGCCCACGGTTATGGGATCAAGCCGCACGGGCTATTAGTATCGGTTAGCTCAAGGCATTACTGCCCTTCCACACCCGACCTATCAACGTGGTGGTCTGCCACGACCCTTCAGGGAGGTTAACCCTCCGGGAGATCTCATCTTCAGGCACGTTTCCCGCTTAGATGCTTTCAGCGGTTATCGCTTCCGTACATAGCTACCCGGCAATGCGACTGGCGTCACAACCGGTACACCAGCGGTACGTCCACTCCGGTCCTCTCGTACTAGGAGCAGCCCCCGTCAAATCTCCAGCGCCCACGGCAGATAGGGACCAAACTGTCTCACGACGTTTTGAACCCAGCTCACGTACCACTTTAAATGGCGAACAGCCATACCCTTGGGACCGGCTTCAGCCCCAGGATGTGATGAGCCGACATCGAGGTGCCAAACACCGCCGTCGATATGAACTCTTGGGCGGTATCAGCCTGTTATCCCCGGCGTACCTTTTATCCGTTGAGCGATGGCCCTTCCATACAGAACCACCGGATCACTATGTCCTGCTTTCGCACCTGCTCGCCTTGTCAGGCTCGCAGTCAAGCACGCTTGTGCCATTGCACTATGAGTACGATAGCCGACCGTACCTAGCGTACCTTCGAGCTCCTCCGTTACTCTTTGGGAGGAGACCGCCCCAGTCAAACTGCCTACCATGCACGGTCCCCGAACCAGATAATGGTCCTGGGTTAGAACCGCAATGACGTCAGGCTGGTATTTCAACGTTGGCTCCACGAGAGCTAGCGCCCTCGCTTCAAAGCCTCCCAGCTATCCTACACAAACCTCATCACAGTCCAATGCAAAGCTACAGTAAAGGTGCACGGGGTCTTTCCGTCTAGCCGCGGGGAGATTGCATCTTCACAAACACTTCAACTTCGCTGAGTCTCGGGTGGAGACAGTGTGGCCATCGTTACGCCATTCGTGCAGGTCGGAACTTACCCGACAAGGAATTTCGCTCAGTATTGTTACGTCGAGAATCGACGGGCTGGTCATTTCTGCCAACCTCTGCATGTCGCCATGCAGCTCGGACTATATCTTCATCTCAATCGAGACGCTTGGCGTGTAGTCTCTGAGGATTCTTGGACTTTGCGTCCAAACCTTTCCTGCTGATTGTCTGCACCGCGCGGATTGTCACGCTATTCGCGTACCGTCGGATGCTCCAGAGTTTCCAGCATTTAGCCAAGTTTTACTAAGGCTAGCAATTGTTAACCTTAGGACCGTTATAGTTACGGCCGCCGTTTACCGGGGCTTCAATCAAGAGCTTGCACCCCATCATTTAACCTTCCGGCACCGGGCAGGCGTCACACCCTATACGTCCACTTTCGTGTTTGCAGAGTGCTGTGTTTTTGTTAAACAGTCGCAGCCACCTTTTCACTGCAACCCCTATCGGCTCCCGCTGTACGCGTTCACCTACCAGGGGCGCACCTTTTCCCGAAGTTACGGTGCAAATTTGCCGAGTTCCTTCACCCGAGTTCTCTCAAGCGCCTTAGAATACTCATCCTGCCCACCTGTGTCGGTTTGCGGTACGGTCAACCTGGCACTGAAGCTTAGAGGCTTTTCTTGGAAGCAGGGTATCGGCAACTTCAGGCGGGCAAGCCCGCCATCGTCGTCACGCCTCAGCTAAGACCCCCGGATTTGCCAAAGGGCCACGCCTACACGCTTAAACCGGGACATCCAACACCCGGCCTGCCTAACCTTCTCCGTCACCCCATCGCATGCCAGATCGGTGCGGGAATATTAACCCGCTTCCCATCGACTACGGCTCTCGCCCTCATCTTAGGGGCCGACTCACCCTGCGCCGATGAACGTGGCGCAGGAAACCTTGGGCTTTCGGCGAGCGGGCCTTTCACCCGCTTTATCGCTACTCATGTCAGCATTCGCACTTCCGATACCTCCAGCAGCCCTCACGAGCCACCTTCACCGGCCTACGGAACGCTCTCCTACCATCAACACGCTCCGAAGAGCGTGATGATCCCTAGCTTCGGTACACAGTTTGAGCCCCGTTACATCTTCCGCGCAGGACGACTCGACCAGTGAGCTATTACGCTTTCTTTAAATGATGGCTGCTTCTAAGCCAACATCCTGGCTGTCTGAGCCTTCCCACCTCGTTTCCCACTTAACTGTGGCTTGGGGACCTTAGCTGAGGGTCTGGGCTGTTTCCCTTTCGACCCCGGACGTTAGCACCCGGAGTCTGTCTCCCACGCTCGCACTTCACGGTATTCGGAGTTTGCCATGGTTTGGTAAGGCGCCATGCCCCCCTAGCCATAACAGTGCTCTACCCCCGCGAGTGATACGTGAGGCACTACCTAAATAGTTTTCGGAGAGAACCAGCTATCTCCGGATTTGATTAGCCTTTCACCCCTAGCCACAGCTCATCCCCTACCTTTTCAACGGTAGTGGGTGCGGCCCTCCACGAGGTGTTACCCCCGCTTCAGCCTGGCCATGGCTAGATCATCCGGTTTCGGGTCTACGCTATGCGACTGATGCGCCCTGTTCGGACTCGCTTTCGCTACGCCTCCCCTATTCGGTTAAGCTCGCCACACAACGTAAGTCGCTGACCCATTATACAAAAGGTACGCCGTCATCCCTTGCGGGACTCCGACTGTTTGTATGCATGCGGTTTCAGGATCTATTTCACTCCCCTTCCGGGGTTCTTTTCGCCTTTCCCTCACGGTACTGGTGCACTATCGGTCGATCACGAGTATTTAGCCTTGGAGGATGGTCCCCCCATCTTCGGACAGGATTTCACGTGTCCCGCCCTACTTGTCGTACCCTCAGTTCCACTTCCGACGTTTCACGTACGGGGCTGTCACCCACTGTGGCTGCCCTTTCCAGAGCATTCCATTAGGTCGAAAGCTAAAAGGTACCGGCTGCTCCCATTTCGCTCGCCACTACTCTGGGAATCTCGGTTGATTTCTGTTCCTGCGGTTACTGAGATGTTTCAGTTCTCCGCGTTCGCTCCTGCCGCCCTATGAATTCAGGCGGCGGTGACCCTTGCGGGCCGGGTTTCCCCATTCGGACATCCCCGGATCAAAGCTCGTTTGCCAGCTCCCCGGGGCTTAACGCAGGCTGCCACGTCCTTCATCGCCTGTGATCGCCAAGGCATCCACCACATGCACTTAGTCGCTTGATCCCATAACGCTGAGCACTGCTGCACTCGCATCACGGGTGTTTGCGATACCCGTTCCCCCTGAACTCGAGGGGGGCGGGTCGATACAATCTAACCCAGCACACGACGATGCTCCGTCGTGTGCGCTTTACTTCTTCCGTTTTGTTAAAGAACAACCGAATGCTCTCGGTCCGATCAAAGATCAGAGGTAAGCCTCGCGGCTTGCCTGTGCACTTTGAGAATGCCACGTTTCCAGACTGCTCCCTCCGCATTGGTGGAGCTGAACGGGATCGAACCGATGACCTCCTGCTTGCAAAGCAGGCGCTCTCCCAACTGAGCTACAGCCCCGCACGCTTGCGACCGGGGCGCGCCTCGCGCGGGCCCGACCCTGCCTCGAATCACTGGTGGGTCTGGATGGATTCGAACCATCGACCCCCGCCTTATCAAGACGGTGCTCTAACCAACTGAGCTACAGGCCCGCTGCCGGCATCCAAAAAAGCCGCCTGCGATTTTCCTGGCGGCAACAACCGATAAGCGTGGGCACTTGGAAGAGGCTGGAAGAGCAACCCACCGCGAACCTTAGGGGCGGCTTTGCGCGCTGCCCCTTCGGCCCGTTGCCGGGCTGTCTTCTGCTTCCGAGAAAGGAGGTGATCCAGCCGCACCTTCCGATACGGCTACCTTGTTACGACTTCACCCCAGTCATGAAGCGTACCGTGGTAAGCGGCCCCCTTGCGGTTAGCCTACCTACTTCTGGTGCACCCCACTCCCATGGTGTGACGGGCGGTGTGTACAAGACCCGGGAACGTATTCACCGCGACATGCTGATCCGCGATTACTAGCGATTCCGACTTCATGCAGTCGAGTTGCAGACTGCAATCCGGACTACGACCGGCTTTCTGGGATTGGCTCCGCCTCGCGGCTTGGCAACCCTCTGTACCGGCCATTGTATGACGTGTGAAGCCCTACCCATAAGGGCCATGAGGACTTGACGTCATCCCCACCTTCCTCCGGTTTGTCACCGGCAGTCTCCCTAGAGTGCCCTTGCGTAGCAACTAGGGACAAGGGTTGCGCTCGTTGCGGGACTTAACCCAACATCTCACGACACGAGCTGACGACAGCCATGCAGCACCTGTGTTACGGCTCCCTTTCGGGCACACCTAGCTCTCGCTAGGCTTCCGTACATGTCAAGGGTAGGTAAGGTTATTCGCGTTGCATCGAATTAATCCACATCATCCACCGCTTGTGCGGGTCCCCGTCAATTCCTTTGAGTTTTAATCTTGCGACCGTACTCCCCAGGCGGATCACTTCACGCGTTAGCTGCGGTACTGAGAAATCGCTTCCCCAACACCTAGTGATCATCGTTTAGGGCGTGGACTACCAGGGTATCTAATCCTGTTTGCTCCCCACGCTTTCGTGCCTGAGCGTCAATCTCAGCCCAGGGGGCTGCCTTCGCCATCGGTGTTCCGCCACATCTCTACGCATTTCACTGCTACACGTGGCATTCCACCCCCCTCTGCCAGATTCAAGTCCCCTAGTTTCCACTGCCATTCCCAGGTTAAGCCCGGGGCTTTCACAACGGACTTGCGGGACCGCCTACGCACGCTTTACGCCCAGTAATTCCGATTAACGCTCGCACCCTACGTATTACCGCGGCTGCTGGCACGTAGTTAGCCGGTGCTTATTCTGCCGGTACCGTCAAGGACCACGGGTATTAGCCGTAGCCTTTTCTTTCCGACCAAAAGAGCTTTACAACCCGAAGGCCTTCTTCACTCACGCGGCATGGCTGGATCAGGGTTTCCCCCATTGTCCAAAATTCCCCACTGCTGCCTCCCGTAGGAGTCTGGGCCGTGTCTCAGTCCCAGTGTGGCTGATCATCCTCTCAGACCAGCTACCGATCGTCGCCTTGGTGAGCCTTTACCCCACCAACAAGCTAATCGGACATCGGCCGCTCCCATAGCGCGAGGTCCTTGCGGATCCCCCGCTTTCCTCCGTAGAGCATATGCGGTATTAATCCGGCTTTCGCCGAGCTATCCCCCACTACGGGACACGTTCCGATGTATTACTCACCCGTTCGCCGCTCGCCGCCAGGGTTGCCCCCGCGCTGCCGCTCGACTTGCATGTGTAAAGCATGCCGCCAGCGTTCAATCTGAGCCAGGATCAAACTCTTCAGTTTAATCTCTGCAAGAACTCATACTGACGTTGACCAATCCACCTTACCCCTCCACGCGCCGCGGTTGCCCGGGACGCGCTAGAGGATCAATGATTTGGCCACGGGCCCGACAGCCGTGACAGCCGCCAGACCCGCTTCCTTCAGTGTGAGTACAACGAAGTTTCGAGCACCCGGTTACCCGGGCGGCCCCACCCCAAGCACCCACACCTATCGGTTGTTCATTTTGTTAAAGAGCGGCGCCTTCGAAAACTAGACGCGAAGAGGCGCGATTATACCTCATAAACCGGTGTGGTCAACAGTCCCTGCGCCTCCCGAGCGCGGGCGAAGGTCGCGATGGGGCGCAGCGCACGCGTCGACAAGCGCCTTCACGAGGCGCTCGGCCTGCGCAGAGCGGCCGCGCCGGCGCTGCTAGAATGCCCTTCCGACTCGCGCGCCCGGCGCGGTCGCGCCGCGCGAGTCCTGCACGATGGCTGCGATTTCCTCCCCGGTTTCATTCCACGCGCTCATCGTCAAGCTGGCCGCCATCGGCGACGTGGCGATGGCGCTGCCGATGGTGAGCGCCCTGCGCGCGCAGCACCCGGGCTGCCGCATCGCCTGGCTGTGCGGCGAGAGCGCGCGCCCCTTGCTCGCCTGCGTGAGCGCCGTCGACGAGCTCATCGTCGCCGACGATCGCGCCCTGCTCGCCGGCTCGCCGCGGGCGCGTGTCGCGGCGACCCTCGCGCTCTGGCGGCAACTCGCCGGGCGGCGCTTCGACCTGGTCCTCACCGCGCATGCCGACCCGCGCTATCGCCGCCTCACGCGGCCGGTGCGGGCCGGGGCGCGACGCGCCCTCGGAGCCGGAATGGCGAACCGCGGCATCGTCCCGGGCCGCTATCACGGCGACGAATACGTGCGCCTGGTCACCGGCCTGGACGATTACCGCGCGCAATCGTTTCCCGCGCCGCCGATCGAGGCCGCCCTGTCGGCGGAGCTGCGCACGCTCCTCACCAGCCGCAATCGCGCCGCCAAGCCGCTGGTTGCGCTCGCTCCGGGGGGTGCGCGCAACGTCGCCCGCGACAACCCGCTGCGCCGCTGGCCGCTGTCGAGCTACGCCGCCTTGGCGGGCCTGCTCGAGGCACGCGGCTACGCCACCGTGCTCGTCGGCGCCGCAAGCGACGCCTGGACGCGCAGCGCGTTCGACTCCATGGCCACGATCGATCTGATCGGGCGCACGAGCCTGCCGCATCTGATCGCCCTGTTTCGCGCCTGCGCGGCCGTGGTGACGCACGACTCCGGACCGCTGCATCTGGCACGGCTCGCCGGCGTGCCGCGGGTGGCGCTGTTCGGGCCGACCGACCCGGCGGCATTCGCCGGCGAGCGCAAGACCGCGGTGGTGCTCTGGCCCGGCCGGGACCTGCCCTGCGCCCCGTGCTACGACGGACGCGATTTCGCCGCCTGCGCCGACAACCTCTGCATGCAGAAGATCACGCCCAACGCGGCGCTCGAGGCCGTGCTCGCAGTCGCCGCCGGCGGCAAGCCGCTTGGCTAGCCCCGGCGCGCCGATGCCCGGTCCGCTGCGCGTGGCGCTGGTGCACGACTGGCTCGACACCTGGGGCGGTGCCGAGAACGTGCTCGTCGAGCTGCTGTCGCTGTTCCCCGATGCCGATCTGTATACCCTGATCGACGTGATGCCCGCGGCGCTGCGAGAGCGTCTCGGCACCCGGCGCGCGCGCACCTCGTGGCTGCAGCATCTGCCCAGCGCGCGGGCGTGGTTCCGCTATTGCCTGCCGTTGATGCCCGCCGCGGTCGAGCGCTTCGACTTCGCCGCCTACGATCTGCTGTTGTCGAGCTCGCATGCGGTGGCCAAGGGAGCGCGTACCGGAGCGGGCCAGATCCATATCTGCTACTGCCACACCCCGGCGCGTTACGCCTGGGAGCAGCGCGATCGCTACGTCGCGCCGCGCGGCCTGCGCGCCGCGCTCGCCGGCCGCCTGCTCGATCGCTTCCGCGAATGGGATCGCCGCACCGCGGCTCGGGTCGACCATTTCATCGCCAACTCGGAGCACATCGCCCGCCGCATCGCGCGCTGCTATGGACGCGAGGCGACGGTCATCTACCCGCCGGTTGACTGCGCGCGGTTCGCGGCGGGCGCCGACCCCGACGGCGGCGCGCGCGAAGCCTATTACCTGGCGGTGTCGCGGCTGGTGCCCTACAAGCGCGTCGACTTGCTCGTCGACTCATTCCGCGCCCTGCCGCAGCGCCGCCTGATCGTCGTCGGCGACGGGGCACTGGCGGCCAGCCTCGCGCGCACCGCTCCGGCCAACGTGGAGTTTCGCGGCCGCGTCGACACAACCGAACTGGTGGGCCTGATGCAGCGCGCGCGCGCATTGGTCCATGCCGCCGAAGAGGATTTCGGCATTGCCCTGGTCGAAGCCCAGGCCGCCGGCACGCCAGTGATCGCCTTCGCCGGCGGCGGAGCGGCCGAGATCGTGCGCCTCGACGCCGGGGCTCCGACCGGCGTGCTGTTCGAGGCGCAATCGAGCACGGCCATCGTCGCGGCCATCGGCCGCTTCGAGGCGGGCTCGCCGCGCATCGCGGCGCAAGCGTGCCGGAGCAACGCGGCGCGCTTTGCGCCGGAGCGCTTCCGCCGGGCGCTGCAGGAGTTCGTCGCCCGGGTGACGACGCCGCGGCCGTGAGCGGCCGCCGCTGCCGTCGCGCGCTGCGCAAGCGGATACAATACGCCCCGTGCGACCTCGCCAGGCGGTCGCGGGGAGCGGCTCGACGCATCCTCGCCACCAGGCAAGGTCCAATTCTGCGCAGCCGCAACGCTCACTGGGTTTACCCGTGCCTGTTTCGTCCGTGCCGCCGGCCCCCGCGCCTGCGGCGGCCTCCAAGGTGGTCCGCGTTGCCGTCCTCGGTGCGCTTAGCTTCGCCCTCGTGCTGTGCGTCGTGGGCTACCTCGCGCTCGCGGTGCCGGGGTCGTGGATCGGCGGTGCGCCACAGCTGCAGTGGACGGCGCGCGAGTTCTCGCTCACCCATGGCGCGGGAGGATTCATCGGCGGCCGGATGGCGCTGACCGCGCCGGACGCGACGAGCACGGCCGTGGTCTCGCTCGGCACCTCGTTCCGGGCCGAGGACTATCCGGTCATCGCCTGGAACGTCACCGCCGTTCCCGAGGGCATCGAGGCCGCCCTGCTCTGGTACAACGACTACCAGCCCTCGCGCGTGTTTTCCCGTCCGTTGACCGTGGAGGAAGGGCGCATCGCGCCGGCGCTGGTCGCCGGGGACCAGCATTGGATCGGCCGCATCGGCGGCCTGGCACTGGTGCTGCGCGGCTCCTTCGCCACGCCCATCAGCGTGCACGGCGTGGCGGCCAGACCGATGACCGCGGCGCAGGTTATGGGCGACCGCGTGAAGGAATGGCTGGCCTTCGAGCCGTGGAGCGGCACGTCGATCAACACCCTGACCGGCGGCGCCGACGCCCAGGACTTGCCCCTGCCGGTGCTGCTCGCCGCCGTGGTCGGCGTGGCGGCGCTTGCCTTCGCCGCGCTCGCGCGCTGGAAACCGGGTGAGCTGGGCGAAGCGCAAGGCACTGTCATCGCCGCGTTCTTCGTCGCCGCCTGGCTCCTCCTCGACGCGCGCTGGCAATGGAACCTCGTCCGCCAGGTCGAGCGCACGTATCACCAGTACGCCGGCAAGTCATGGGAGGAGCGACACCTCGCCGCGGAGGACGGTCCGCTGTTCGCGTTCATCGAGAAGGTGCGCGCGAAACTGCCCCCGCCGCCGGTGCGCGTGTTCGTCGTGGCCGACGCGCATTACTTCCGCGATCGCGGCGCCTATCACCTCTATCCGTACAACGTCTACTTCGATCCCTGGAACAACACGACCCCGCCGGCCTCGGCGGTGCACTCGGGCGACTACCTCGTCGTCTACCAGCGCCACGGCGTGTATTACAACGCCCCGCAGCAGAGCCTGCGCTGGGACGACTCGCCGCCGGTGAAGGCCGAACTGGTGCTCCTCGACGGGCTGGGCTCCCTGTTCCGGATTCTTTGAATGGCCTATCTGTCGCTCGCGTGCGGACTTTTCCTGCCCTGGCTGCTGGGCTTCGCACTGCTGTGCGCGTTCGACTGGCCGAGGAGCTCAGCCGCGCCTGGCGGTGCCGCAGGCGGCACGGCCCTGCGCCTGGGCTGCGCCTACTTTGTCGGCACGCTGCTGCTCACGCTGTGGATGCGCCTGTTGTCGCTGGCCGGGATCGACTTCGGCCGGCTGTCGATCGGCATGCCGCTGTTCGCCCTCGCCGTGGGGCTGCTCGCCTGGGCACTGCGGCGGCAACGGATTCCGCTGCAGGCACTGCGCGCTGCGCCGCGCCTGCTCCTGCGAGCGCCCCTGCCTGGCTGGCAGCGGCTCGCCTGGACCCTGCTGTGGTGCTGGCTGGCGCTGCGCTTCGCCCTGCTCGCCGCCGAGGTCGCGTGGCGGCCGCTCTATCCCTGGGACGCGTGGACGCAATGGGCGACCAAGGCGCGCGTCTGGTATGAGCTCGCGCGCATCGTTCCCTTCGTGCGCGCCGACGTCTGGCTTGCCGGCGCGCCCGGCGCCTATTTTGACGCCTCGCCCAACTACCCGGCCACCGTGCCCCTGCTGCAGGTCTGGAGCTGCGTCGCGCTCGGCCGCTGGGACGATTCGGCGATGAACTGGCCCTGGCTGCTGATGGCCGTCGCGCTGGCCCTGAGCGTTTACGGCGCGCTGCGCGACGCGGGCCTGTCGCTGCTCGGCGCGCTCGTCGGTGCCTACTTGGTCGCCTCCTTGCCGCTGCTCGACGCCCACGTCGCGCTCGCCGGCTACGCCGATCTGATGATGGCCTGTGTCTATACCCTTGCCGCGCTCGCCTTCTATCGCTGGACGCTTCGCCGCGATCCGCGCGACGCCGCGCTCGCGTTCCTGCTGGCGCTTTGCTGCCCGTTGATCAAGATTCCGGGCGCGATCTGGGCGCTGACGCTGCTGCCGGGCGTGGTCGTCGCCTTGCTGCCGCGGCAGGGGCCGCGCCTGGTCGCGCTTGCCTTCGGCGTCGGGGTGCTGGCGCTGCTTTTTCTCGCCCAGTCCTCGCCGATGATTCTGGGCCATCGTCTGCATGTCAATTTTGAGGCGCCGTGGCGCGCGCTCGCCGAGGCCTATTTCCTGTTCGCCAACTGGCATCTGCTGTGGTACGCGGTGGTGGCGCTGGCGATCATCGGCGCGCGGCGCCTGGTCCGGCCGCCGCTCGCGCCGCTGTCGGTGGTGGCCGCCTCGGGCCTGGCCTTCCTGGGGGTGGCGTTCACCTTCACCAACGTCGCCGCGTGGGTCGCCGACTTCACCACCGTCAACCGCGCGACGCTGCACCTCGCGCCGCTGCTCGTGGTCCTGTGCGTGTTGCTGTGGCAAGAGCTGTCGCGAGCGCCGCCGGCGGCGGCGGAGCCCATCGCCTTGGCCACCGCCGATGCGTGAGCTTCCCGGCGTCACGCTCTGCTGCGTCGATACCGTCCATCCGGCCCTCGCCCTGCGCGCGCTCCGACGCTCGGCGGCGGGCATCCGCTTCGCGCGCACGCTGTTGCTGACCGACCGCGGCGACCGGGCGCAGGACATCGAGGTGCGCGTCATCGCGCCGCTCGCCTCGCGCGAGGCGTACTCCACATTTGTCCTCAAGCAGCTCGTCCCCCACGTGGACACGGCGCATGTGCTGCTGATCCAATGGGACGGGTTCGTCGTCAATCCCGAGTCGTGGCGGGACGATTTTCTGGCCTGCGACTACATCGGCGCGAAGTGGTTCTGGGGCGACGCCGGCACGCGCGTGGGCAACGGCGGCTTTTCGCTGCGCTCGCGCAAGCTCCTGCGCGCCCTGCAGGACCCGCGCATCGTGCTCACCGGCGCCGAGGACGAGACGATCTGCCGCACTTTTCGGCCCCTGCTGGAGCGGGAACATGGCATCGTCTTCGCCTCCGAGCAGACAGCCGACGCGTTCGCCTTCGAGGCCGCGTATCCGATCGGCAAGCCGTTCGGCTTTCACGGCCTGTACAACTTCTGCCGCGTACTGCCGCCCGACGAGTTGGTCGCGCTGACGCCTTCGTTCACCCCGGCGATCGCGCGCTCGACGCAGCTGCTGCAGCTGGGCCGCAACTGCCTCGCGCTGGGCCAGTGGCAGGCGGCCTCGGCGATCTTCCGCTGCATCCTCGAGCAGGCACCGGACCACGCCGAGGCGCAGGCGGGCCATGCCACGGCGAGCGCCCGTGCTGCGGCTGCGCCATCAGCCGGCCGCAACGATCCTTGCCCCTGCGGCAGCGGCAAGCGCTACAAGCATTGTCATGGGGCGCCGGCCGGCAGCGCCGCGGCGGCGGCTTCGGGGTCGAACGCGGCGCAGACGATGGAGCAGGCGCTGCGCCTGCACGAGCGCGGCAACGCCGAGGCGGCGCTGCGCCTCTACCGGGAGGTGCTCGCGCAGCATCCGGACAGCCTGCTGGCGCAGCATTTCATCGGCGTGATTCACTACCAGCGCGGCGATCTCCCCGCCGCGCTGCCGCTGCTCGAGCGCACGGTCGCGCTGCGGCCCGAAGAGCCGGAGTTCCACAACAACCTGGGGCTGGCCCTCGCCGCCGCCGATCGCACGGTCGAAGCGATCGCGGCCTATCGGGCCGCGTTGGCACTCAAGCCCGACCACGCCGTGGCCTGGAACAATCTCGGCCTCGCGTTGCAGTTGCAGAACGATGTGCGCGAGGGCATCGACGCGTTCCGGCACGCGCTCGCGCTCAAGCCCGACTTCGCCCGCGCGCGCTGGAATCTCGCCCTGGCGCTCCTGCTCGATGGCCAGTTCGCCGAGGGCTGGCGCGAATACGAGGTCCGGCTGTTGCTGCCCGAACTCGGCGGCAACGAGTCGCGCCTTCCGGGTCCGCTCTGGGACGGCCTCGAGCCTGCCGGCAAGACCCTGCTCGTGCCCGTCGAGCAGGGCCTCGGCGACACGGTGCAGTTCGGTCGCTATGCGACGCTGCTCGCCGCCGCCGGGGCGCGCTGCGTGCTGCGTTGCCCGGACAAGCTCGCGCCGTTGCTCGCGACCATTCCGGGCGTCGCCGAGGTCAGCATCGAGGGCGAGCCGCTGCCTGCCCATGACGCGTATCTGCCGCTGCTGTCGCTGCCGCGCGTGTTCGGCACCACGCCCGCGACCATTCCTGCAACCGTGCCCTATCTCGAGGTCCCGGCGGCGGAGCGTGCCGCGGCGCGCGCGGCGCTGGCCCAGGCCGGCGCCACCCGCCGGGTGGGCCTGTGCTGGGCGGGAAATCCCAGGCACGGTAACGATCGCCGCCGCTCGCTGACCCTCGCCGAGCTCGCACCCCTGTTCGCCGTTCCGGGGATCACCTGGTTCTCGCTGCAGGCAGGCGATGCGGCGGCGCAGCTGGCGAGCACTCCCGCTGCGCGTGGCGTCGTGCCGCTGCCGGCGGGGACGGCGCTGGTCGACACCGCGGCGCGCATTGCCGAGCTCGACCTGGTCATCAGCGTCGATACCGGCATCGCGCACCTGGCCGGCGCGCTGGCGCGGCCGACCTGGCTGCTGCTTCCCTTCGCGCCCGACTGGCGCTGGCAGCTCGGCCGCGACGACAGCCCGTGGTATCCGACCTTGCGCCTGTTCCGCCAGCCGCGGCCGGGCGACTGGCCGGAGGTCCTCGCCCGCGTCGCGGCCGCGCTGCAGGCGGGCTCGCGCCAAGTCGCATGAGCGCTGCGAATCAGGCCGCAGCCATCGGCTCACTGTTGCGCGAGGCCAGCGCCGCACGCGAGCGCGGTGAGGCGGCCCTGGCCGAATCGCGCTGCCGCGAGGCGCTCTCACTCGATCCCGGGCACGTTGCGGCGCTGCTGCTGTTGGGCATCGTCCTGCGACGCAGCGACCCTGCGGCGGCCTTCGCCGCGCTCGAGGGCGCGGCGAAGCGCGATCCGGGCAATCCCGACGCGTGGTTTCATCTCGGCAACCTGCATCGCGAGCAGCGGCGCTTCGCCGCCGCGGTCGCGGCGTACGAATCCGCGGTTGCCTTGGCGCCCGCGCATCCGGGCTTGCGCAACAACTTCGGCCTGGCGCTCGAAGGCGCCGGAGAGCGCGAGCGCGCGGCGGCCGAATACCGCGCCGCGCTCTCGGCGCAACCGGGCCACCGCCAGGCACTGGGCAACCTCGCGCATCTGCTCTGTCGCCTGCGCCGTCATGCCGAGGCGGCGCGCCTGTGCGAGGACTATGTGCGCCGCTATGCCGATGCCGACGCGGTGGTCTGGACCGATCGGGGCATCTGCGCCCGGCAGGCACGCGACCTCGACCGCGCGCAGTCGAGCCTGGAGAGGGCGCGCAGCCTCGCACCCGACGACGCGCTGATCCTGGTCAACCTCGGCTCGGTGCTCGTCGAGCGCGGCGATTGCCAGGGCGCGGAGGAGGTTCTGGCGCAGGCCAGCGCGCTCGAACCCGGCCTGCTTTACGCCTCCTCGCTGCTCGCCTATTGCCAGGCTCAACTGTGCAGCTGGGCCGGCCTTGCCGCGCGCCAGGACTCGATCCGGCGCGAGCTCGAGGCCGGAAGCGACCAGCCCATCAATGCCTTTACCGCGCTCTCGCTGCCGCTGTCGGCTGCGCTGCAGCTGCGCGTGGCGCGACGCTGGGCCCGGGACCTCGCGCCCGCTTCGCCGCCGCCGGCGCCGGGCAGACGCCGCGGCAGCAAGCTGCGCCTGGGCTATGTCTCGGCGGACTTCCGCAGCCACGCGATCGCCGCCCTGCTGGCCGAGGTCTGGGAGCGGCACGACCGCGGGCGAATGACCACGCACGCCTATTCGATCGGCGCGCGCGAGAACTCCTCGCTGCGCCGGCGCATCGAATCGGCTTTTGACCGTTTTGTCGATTGCGCCGACGATACCATCGAGGAAACGACGCGCCGCATCGCCGCCGACGCGATCGATGTGCTGATCGATCTGAATGGCTACACGACGCACGCGAGGAGCGAGATCTTTGCGCTGCGGCCCTCGCCGGTGCAGGTGAGCTGGCTGGGCTACCTGGGCACGCTGGGGGCGCCCTGGTACGACTACGTGCTCACCGATCGCTTCGTCGTCCCGCCCGCGCAGCAGGCTTTCTTCACCGAGCGCCTGCTGTATCTGCCCGACTGCTATTGTCCGAGCGACACGCAGCGTGCGGTGGCGACGGCGCTGCCCGATCGTGCCGCCTGCGGCCTGCCCGCCGAGGGCATGGTGTGGTGCTGCTTCAACCACAGCTACAAGATCCTGCCGCCGGTATTCGACGTCTGGATGCGCCTGCTTAGCGCCGTGCCCGGCAGCGTGCTGTGGCTGTCTCCGGCGGAGGCGACCGCCTGCGCCAACCTGCGCCGCGAAGCGCTCGCGCGCGGCGTCGATCCGGCGCGGCTCATCTTCGCGCCGCGGCTCGTCCTGCCCGAGCACCTGGCCCGCCATGCGCACGCCGACCTGTTCCTCGACACCACCCCTTACAACGCCGGCACCACCGCCAACGACGCGCTGTTCATGGGCGTGCCGGTGCTCACCTGCGCCGGCGACACCATGGCCAGCCGCATCGCCGGCAGCCAGCTCACCGCCATCGGCCTGCCCGAACTCATCACCACCAACCTGGCCGACTACGAGGCGCTCGCGCTTAAGCTCGCCCGCGACCGGGCGCTGCTGGCTCGATACCGCGCCCGGCTGCGCGACAACCGCCGCAGCGCACCGCTGTTCGACATGGCGCGCTTTACCCGGGCGCTCGATGACCTGCTGCTCGCCGCATGGGAAAATCGCCCCTCCACCGCACCCGCCTGACCCAAAACCCATGCTGCCGCCCCCGCCCCCGCGCGCCCGCGACCGGGCTGCCGTCGCCGCGCTGCTGCAACAGGCACACGCCGCGCTTGCGCGGGACGGCGCGGGCGCGGCCATCGCCCTGCTGCAACGGGCGGTCGCGCTCGATCCGGCCGATGCCGAGCCCGCGTTCCACCTCGGCAATCTCCTGGCCATGCAGGGCGAGACGACGGCCGCCATCGCCGCCTACGAGCGCGCCCTGAAGATCGCGCCGGAGCACGCGCAACTGCGGGTCAACCTGGGCATCACCGTCGGCCAGACCGGCGACTTCGCCGGCGCCGAGCGCTGTTTCAACGAGGTTCTGCGCCGCGAGCCCGCGCATCCGGGCGCGCTCGGCAACCTGGCGCAGTCGCTGTTCCAGCGCGCGGCGTTCGCGCCGGCGCTCGGGCACTACGATCGGCTGCTGGCGGTCGCGCCCGCGGCCGGGGCCGAGATCTGGAACAACCGCGGCGTCTGCCAGCAGAACCTGGGCGACCGTGGCGGCGCCGAGCAGAGCTTCCGCCGCGCGCTCGCGCTCGAGCCCGACTCGGAGGCGATCGCGGCCAATCTCGGGCTGCTGCTCTTCGATGCCGGGCGACTCGACGCGGCCAAGCCCGCACTCGAGCGCGCGCTGGCGCTCAACCCGCGGCGTGCGCTCGTCGCCGCGCAACTGTTCCACGTCGACCTGCATTTTGCCCAGTGGAGCGCGTTCGAGCGGCGACGCGATGAACTCGTCGCCACCGTCGCCGCGCTGGAGCAACGCCCGACCGACAGCGTGCCGCCCTACGTGCTGCTCGCCGTGTGCGATGACCCGGCGCTGCAGTTTGCGGCCGCGCGGCGCTGGGCCTGGCCGGCGCAGGGCGAGGGCGCGGGGGCTGCCGGCGGGCGGCGCCGAGGCCAAGAGCGCCTGCGCCTTGGCTTCGTCTCGTCCGCCTTTCACGACCATCCGGTCGCGCGCCTGCTCGTCGGGTTGCTCGAGCGCCTCGACCGGACGCGTTATCGGATCCATGCCTATGCGCTGGGCCGGGGTCCGAAGGATGCGCTGCGAGAGCGCGTCGAGCGTAGCGTGGACGCGTTCGTCGAGCTCGGACACCTGGCGACCGCCGACGCGGTGGCGCGCATTCGCGGCGACGGAATCGACCTGCTGTTCGATCTGACCGGCCACACCGGGCAGGCCCGCCCGGACGTGTTCGCGGCGCGGCCGGCGCCGGTGCAGGTCAACTACCTCGGTTACGCCGGCACGCTGGGCGCAAGCTACTGGGACTACGTGCTCACCGACGCCTACACCACCCCGCCGGCAGAACAGGCGCACTTCAGCGAGCATTTCTGCTACGTCGAACCGTGCTACCTGCCGAGCGACACGCAGCGCAGCCTAGGCGAACCGGCGCCTGCGCGTGCCGACTATGGCCTGCCGCCCTCCGCCTTCGTGTTCGTCACCCAGGCGGCCGCGTACAAGATCCTGCCGCCCCTGTTCTCGTTGTGGATGCGGCTGCTCGAGCGCATTCCCGATGCCGTGCTGTGGCTGCGCGCGGGCGCGGCGATCACCGCGGATAACCTGCGCGCCGAGGCGGCGCGGCGCGGCATCGATCCCGGCCGCCTGGTCTTCGCGCCGATGGACGCCACCGCGCGCTACCTCGCGCGCTATGCGCTGGCGGACCTGTTTCTCGACACCTATCCGTTCGGCTCCCACACCGGGGTCAACGATGCGTTGTTCGCGGGCCTCCCGGTGCTGGCACTGGCCGGGCGCAGCATGGCGGCGCGCGCGTCGGCGGCGCAGCTGCGCGCGGTGGGGCTGCCGGAGTTGGTCGCCGGGTCCTTCGCCGAGTATGAATCGATCGCGCGCGATCTGGCGCAGCATCGCGACCGGCTGCAGGCGCTGCGCACGCGTCTTGGCCGCGACGGGCGGAGCTCGCCGCTGTTCGACATGGCGGCCTACGCGCGCGCGTTCGAAGCCGCCGTCGAGCGCATGGCGGCATGAACCGCGCCGCCGTGGCGCGCAACGCGCCGTGCCCGTGCGGCAGCGGCAAGCGCTACAAGGACTGCCACGGGTCCATCGAGCCGCCCGCGCCGGAGCCCCCGTCGGTCGACGAACTGCTGCGTCGCGCCCGCTTCGCGCTTGAGGCCGGGCAGCTGAGCGGCGCCGGCGCGCTGCTCGATTCGGCCATTGGCCTTGCCCCGGATCGCGCCGACCTGCTGCGCGAACGCGCACGCCTGCAATGGCTCGCCGGCGATGCGAATGCCGCCGCCACCTGCCGCGCCGCGCTTGCGCGCGCCCCGGCCGATGCCGCGGCCTGGAACCTTCTCGGCGAGATCCTCTGCCCCGGCGATGCCCCCGCCGCCGAGCGTGCCTGGGCTGAGGCGTTGCGTCTCGACCCGCACGACGCCGAAGCGCTGTTCCACCACGGCAACCGCCGGCGCGAGCGCGGCGAGCACGACGCCGCGATCGACTATTTCGAGCGCGCGCTCGCGCGCAGGCCGGAGCATCCGGGCGTGCTCAACAACCTGGGGCTCGCGCTCGAGGCCCGCGGCGACCTCGAGCGTGCGCAAGGCTGCTATCGCGACGCGCTGCGCTCGCATCCTCGCTACGCCGACGCGCACGCCAATCTCGCCGCGCTGCTCTTCCGGCAGAAGCGCTACCGCGAAGCGGTTGCCGCGTACCAACAGGCGCTCGCGCTGCGGCGCGATTTTCCGCTCGACTTCTGGATCTCGCGCGGCATCAGCCTGGGCGAGACGGGCGCGCCGGACGCGGCCGAGGCATCCTTTCGCGAGGCGGTACGGCTCGATCCGCAGCGCGCGCAGAGTCACATGGATGTGGGCTCGATGTGCGTGATCCAGGGGAAGTTCGACGCCGCGCAGGTTGCGCTCGCCCGCGCCGCCGAGCTCGATCCGGGCAATGCGTATGTGGCGACCCTGCTCGCCTTCAGCCGCATGCACTGTTGCGCCTGGGATGACCTCGACCAGATCTTCGCGACGGTGCGCCGCTGCATCGAGGCGGCAACCGCGGATTCGGCCTGCCCCGCGGTGCCGTTCCCGCTCCTGGCCATGCCGCTGGGCCCGCGCATCGAGCTCGCCGCCGCGCGCCGCTGGGCGCAGCAGGTCGCCGCCCGGATCGCGGCGCAGCCCGCGGCCGCGGTGGCGCCAACGGCGAGCGCGGCACGCTTGCGCGTCGGTTTCGTTTCCTCCGACTTACGCGATCACCCGGTCGCGCACCTGCTCGTCGAATGCGTCGAGCGCCTCGATCGGACGCGTATCGAAACCTACGCCTACAGCCTGGTACCTCCGGATGCGAGCGCGTTCGGGCAGCGCGTCGTGCGCGCGTTCGACCGTTGCGTGGACGCGAGCGCCGAGTCGGGGGCAGAGCTCGCGCAGCGGATACGCGGCGACGGCATCGGCATCCTGTTTGATCTGAACGGCTACACGACGCACGCGAGGAGCGAGATCTTTGCGCTGCGGCCCTCGCCGGTGCAGGTGAGCTGGCTGGGCTACCTGGGCACGCTGGGGGCGCCCTGGTACGACTACGTGCTCACCGATCGCTTCGTCGTCCCGCCCGCGCAGCAGGCTTTCTTCACCGAGCGCCTGCTGTATCTGCCCGACTGCTATTGTCCGAGCGACACGCAGCGTGCGGTGGCGACGGCGCTGCCCGATCGTGCCGCCTGCGGCCTGCCCGCCGAGGGCATGGTGTGGTGCTGCTTCAACCACAGCTACAAGATCCTGCCGCCGGTATTCGACGTCTGGATGCGCCTGCTTAGCGCCGTGCCCGGCAGCGTGCTGTGGCTGTCTCCGGCGGAGGCGACCGCCTGCGCCAACCTGCGCCGCGAAGCGCTCGCGCGCGGCGTCGATCCGGCGCGGCTCATCTTCGCGCCGCGGCTCGTCCTGCCCGAGCACCTGGCCCGCCATGCGCACGCCGACCTGTTCCTCGACACCACCCCTTACAACGCCGGCACCACCGCCAACGACGCGCTGTTCATGGGCGTGCCGGTGCTCACCTGCGCCGGCGACACCATGGCCAGCCGCATCGCCGGCAGCCAGCTCACCGCCATCGGCCTGCCCGAACTCATCACCACCAACCTGGCCGACTACGAGGCGCTCGCGCTTAAGCTCGCCCGCGACCGGGCGCTGCTGGCTCGATACCGCGCCCGGCTGCGCGACAACCGCCGCAGCGCACCGCTGTTCGACATGGCGCGCTTTACCCGGGCGCTCGATGACCTGCTGCTCGCCGCATGGGAAAATCGCCCCTCCACCGCACCCGCCTGACCCAAAACCCATGCTGCCGCCCACTGTGCGCACCGCTCCGTGTCCCTGCGGAAGCGGCAAGCGCTTCAAGGATTGCCACGGCGCACACGCGGCCGCCGATGCCGATGCCTTGTTGCAGCAAGCGCAGGCCGCGTTTGCCGCCGGCGAGAGTGCCGCGTCCGAAGCGCTGCTGCGCCGGCTGCTCGAGGTTGCGCCCACGCTCGTTCCCGCCTGGAACCTCCTGGGCGAGATCCGCAAAGCGACCGACGGCGCCGCGGCAAGCGATGCCTGGTGGCATGCCTTGAGCCTCGACCCGAGCAATGCCGAGGCGTCGTTTCATCTCGGCAACCGCCAGCGCGAAGCAGGTGCGCACGGCGCGGCGATCATCCACTACGAGTGCGCGCTGCGCAGCGCGCCGCGGCACGCGGCGCTGCTCAACAACTTAGGCCTCAGTTACAAGGCGACGGGCGCCGTCGACCGCGCCGAGGAGAGCTTTCGCGCGGCGCTCTCCGCCCAGCCGCAGCATGTCGAGGCGCTCATCAATCTCGCCCACGTGCTGTTTCAGCGCGAGCAATACGCGGACGCGATCGCCACCGTCGAGCGCCTGCTCGCGCTCTCAGCCGACGCGCCGCCGTCGCTGCGCCTGCAGCGCGCGCTCGCGCAGGACCGTCTTGGCGATGCCGCGGCGGCCGAGGCGAGCCTGCGCGACGCGGTGGCGCGCTTTCCGGACGAGGCGACGCTGCACGCCTATCTCGGCACGCTGTGGGTGCGCCAGCAGCGCTATGCGCAAGCGGAGCAGGCGTTGCGCCGGAGCCTCGAGCTTGCGCCGGACAGTGCCTACGCCTTGTCGATGCTCGCGCACGCGCGCCAGCATCAATGTCTGTGGGCAGAGCTGCCGGCGCTGTTTGCGCGGCTCGAAGCGCTGCTCGCCGGCGAGGGGGCGCAGGGCGCGGTGCCCGTGGATGCCTTTTCGGCCCTGTCGATGCCGCTCTCGCCGCTGTCGCTGCTGCACGTCGCGCAGCGTTGGGCGCGCACGCTCGCCGTCGCCGGAGCGGCGCCGCCGCTGCTGCGTGTCGCGCCCGGGGAGCGGTTGCGGGTGGCGTTTGTTTCGGCCAACTTTCGCGATCACCCGACCGCGCACCTGTCGCTGGAGTTCTGGGAGAAGATCGATCGCTCGCGACTGGAGATGTTCGCCTACAGCTTAGGCGGCGGCCAGATCGATGCCTTCCGCCAGCGCGCCGAAGCCGCCTTCGAGCACTTCGTCGACGTCGGCAGCCTGGCGGCGGGCGCGATCGCGCAGCGCATCCGCGACGACCGCATCGCCATCCTCATCGATCGCAACGGCTACACCCAGAACGCCCGCGAGGGCATCTTCGCCCTGCGCCCGGCGCCGCTGCAGATCAACTGCATCGGTTACCCCGGAACGCTGGGCGCGCCCTGGTACGACTACATCTTCACCGACCGCTTCAGCCTGCCCGAGCACCTGGCGCCGTTCTACACCGAGCGCGCGTTGTACATGCCGCACATGGCCTTCCCCAGCGACACCACCCGCCTGCCGCCCGGACCGCTACCCTCCCGCGCCGCCTGCGGCCTGCCCGAAACCGGCTTCGTGTTCTGCTGCTTCAACAACGCCTACAAGATCCTGCCCGAGGTCTTCGCCGTCTGGATGCGCCTGCTCGCCGCGCTGCCGGGCAGCGTCCTGTGGCTGCTCGAGGCCTCCGCCGAGGCCACCGCCAATCTGCGCCGCGAAGCCCGGGCCGCCGGCATCGCGACCGACCGCCTGGTCTTCGCCCCACGGGTGAGCGTGGCCGCGCACGTGGCGCGCAACGCCGCCGCCGACCTGTTCCTCGACACCTATCCCTATGGCGCGCACACCACCGCCAACGATGCGCTGCTCGCCGGCTTGCCGCTTCTCACCTGCGTCGGCGACACCCTGGTCAGCCGCATCGCCGGCAGCCAGCTCGCCGCCATCGGCCTGCCCGAACTCATCACCACCCGCCTCACCGACTACGAGACGCTCGCACGCAAGCTCGCCACCGCGCCCGGCCTGCTGCACGACTATCGCCAGCGCCTGGCCGCCAACCGCCACACCCACCCCCTGTTCGACATGGACCGCTACGCCCGCGACTTCGAAGACGCGATGCAGCGTATCTGGGCCGAGCGCGAGCGAAGAGCGTGACCGCGTCCGCCGTCGCCCCGCCGTCGTCGCGCAACGCGCCGTGTCCCTGCGGCAGCGGGCAACGCTACAAGGACTGCCACGGTGCGCTCGGGGCGACCCCCGAATCGCTGCTGCGCGAGGCCGAGCAGGCGTTCGCCGCGGGGCAGCTCGTCGCCGCCAAGGGCTTCCTCGAGGGCGCGCTCGCGCGTGCGCCCGGGCGCACCGACCTACTGCGCGAGCAGGCGCGCATCGAATGGGCGCTGGGCGAGCCGGCTGCCGCCGCGACCTGCCGCGCCGCGCTCGAACGCGCACCCGACGATGTCCTCGCGTGGAACCTGCTGGGCGAGATCCTCCACCCCACCGACGCCCCTGCGGCGGGCGTGGCGTGGTGGCATGCGCTGAGTCTCGACCCGGAGAACCCGGAAGCCTCGTTCCATCTTGGCAACCGCAGCCGCGAGCAGGGCGAGTACGACGCCGCGATCATCCATTACGAGCGCGCCTTGCGGCGCGCGCCGGGCCATTCGGGCGTGCTCAACAACCTCGGTCTGGCGCTCGAGGCGACCGGGCAGAGCGAGCGCGCCGAGCATTGCTATCGCCAGGTCCTCGCCCGAGAGCCGCGGCACCCCGATGCGCTTGCCAATCTGGCCAGCATTCTGTTCGCCCGCGACGCGCTCGCGGAGGCGGCGGCGGTTTTCGAGCAACTCGTCGCGGTGCGGCCGGATCTGCCCGCGCCGCTGTGGATGCAGCGCGCCATTGCGCAGGACCGGCAGCAGGATCCTCGCGGCGCGGAGCAGAGTTTCCTGGAAGCGCAACGGCTCGAGCCTGGCAGTCTTAAGGTGCAGATCGATCTGAGCACCTTCTACGTCCGCCACGGGCGTTTCGCCGAGGCCGAAGCTCCGTTGCGGCGCGCGCTGGAGCTCGATCCGGGCAACCCGTATGCGCTGTCGCTGCGCGTTCACGCCCGCCAGCAGCGTTGCGCCTGGACCGGTTTAGACGGGCTCATCGCCGAGGTCCGCTCGCGGCTTGACGCCGACAGCGCCGACACCGAGAACCCCATGGCGCCGTTCTACGTGCTGGCCCTGCCGCTCTCGCCGCTGTCGCTGCTGCACGTCGCGCAGCGTTGGGCGCGCACGCTCGCCGTCGCCGGAGCGGCGCCGCCGCTGCTGCGTGTCGCGCCCGGGGAGCGGTTGCGGGTGGCGTTTGTTTCGGCCAACTTTCGCGATCACCCGACCGCGCACCTGTCGCTGGAGTTCTGGGAGAAGATCGATCGCTCGCGACTGGAGATGTTCGCCTACAGCTTAGGCGGCGGCCAGATCGATGCCTTCCGCCAGCGCGCCGAAGCCGCCTTCGAGCACTTCGTCGACGTCGGCAGCCTGGCGGCGGGCGCGATCGCGCAGCGCATCCGCGACGACCGCATCGCCATCCTCATCGATCGCAACGGCTACACCCAGAACGCCCGCGAGGGCATCTTCGCCCTGCGCCCGGCGCCGCTGCAGATCAACTGCATCGGTTACCCCGGAACGCTGGGCGCGCCCTGGTACGACTACATCTTCACCGACCGCTTCAGCCTGCCCGAGCACCTGGCGCCGTTCTACACCGAGCGCGCGTTGTACATGCCGCACATGGCCTTCCCCAGCGACACCACCCGCCTGCCGCCCGGACCGCTACCCTCCCGCGCCGCCTGCGGCCTGCCCGAAACCGGCTTCGTGTTCTGCTGCTTCAACAACGCCTACAAGATCCTGCCCGAGGTCTTCGCCGTCTGGATGCGCCTGCTCGCCGCGCTGCCGGGCAGCGTCCTGTGGCTGCTCGAGGCCTCCGCCGAGGCCACCGCCAATCTGCGCCGCGAAGCCCGGGCCGCCGGCATCGCGACCGACCGCCTGGTCTTCGCCCCACGGGTGAGCGTGGCCGCGCACGTGGCGCGCAACGCCGCCGCCGACCTGTTCCTCGACACCTATCCCTATGGCGCGCACACCACCGCCAACGATGCGCTGCTCGCCGGCTTGCCGCTTCTCACCTGCGTCGGCGACACCCTGGTCAGCCGCATCGCCGGCAGCCAGCTCGCCGCCATCGGCCTGCCCGAACTCATCACCACCCGCCTCACCGACTACGAGACGCTCGCACGCAAGCTCGCCACCGCGCCCGGCCTGCTGCACGACTATCGCCAGCGCCTGGCCGCCAACCGCCACACCCACCCCCTGTTCGACATGGACCGCTACGCCCGCGACTTCGAAGACGCGATGCAGCGTATCTGGGCGGATCACGCGGGCAGGGCGCCGGTCTGAAGGACCGTCTGCAGCGATTCGATCGCCTCGGAAACGTCGAACAGCAGCGAGTGCCCGGCGCGGATGCGCGCGGCACAGGCGCGGCGCCATGCCGCATCGCCGCAGAGTCGCGCCGCGATGGCCAGATAATCGGCGCGGTTGCCAGCGATGAGCTCCGCAAGGCCCAGGAGCTCCAGCATGGCCGCGCTCTGCCGGCCGCGCATGAATGCGCCCGGGAGCGTGACGATCGGCAGTCCGCAGGCGAGCGCGTCGAGACTGGTATTGCCGCCCGACCAGTGCAGCGTATCGAGCATCGCGTCGCAGACCAGATTGATGCGCAGGTAATCCTCGTGCCCCAGGGCCGGCAGCACGCGCGTGCGTTCGCGGATCGACAGGCCGTGCTGCACCAAGGTGCGCTCCAGGCGGCGCATGAACTGGTCGGTGACCGCCGGATGGCGGCCGCTGAAGAGCAGCAGCAAGGTCTGCGGATTGGCCGCGAGCACCTGCGCGAACAGCGCATCGTTGTCGGGGTGGATCTTCCACAGCGACTGCGGGCAGAGCAGCAGCACGCGATCCTCGGGAAAGCCGAATTCTGCCCGCGTCGCGTCGGTGGGAAGCACCAGCGGTTCGTAGCGCGTGCCGATGCCCGGGAGGCTGATCAGGTTCTCGGTGTAATGCGCCTGCGCCTGCGCGGTTTCCATCGGCGCGCAGCTGATGAAGGTGTCGATGGTGGCGTGGCCGGTGGTCACCGGATGGCCCCATCCGGCATACTGCCGCGGCGCGAGGCGAAGCCCGGCCAGGGCGAAGGAGCATGCGTCCATCCCGAGTTCGGGATAGACCAGGACGTCGAGCTCGTCGGCGCGAATGATCGGCGCGACGATCGAGGGCCGCGCGCGGCTGCCGCCGAAACTGCGCATGCAGTCCGCGCGCTGGGCGATGGCGCTCGCCACCTCATCCATGCCCGGAAAGAGGTGATAGACGAACACCTCGAAGCGATCGCGGTCGAGATCGGTGACCCAGCTCTTGAAATACCGGCCGCAGGTGCCGTCGTGGAAGAACGCCGACGCGAAGCCGATGCGAAGCCTGCGGCCGCCGCCGGCGCGTGCGGCGATGGGTTGGCGCCACTGCGGCGCCGCGGTCGTGATCGCGCCCGCGGCGAGGGCCGCGTAGGCCGCCTGCAGGGCGCGGTCGTCCTCGCCCTGGTAGGCGAGAAAGAAGTTCGTCCAGCGCAGGCCGTCCAATGCCTGCGCCTCGGACAGGCCGCGCAAGGCGTCGGGCAATTCCCTTGCCAGCGCCTCGAGCCCCGCCGCAAACCCGGCGCGCGCGGCGGCGAGAGCCGCGGCGTCGGCATAGATCATCGGCAGCGCGAGGTGCGCGCCGAAGAGGTTGCGCAAGTCGCCCGCATCCGCTGCCCGTCCCTGGGTGTAGGCGTGGCGCGCGGCGGCGACCTCGCCGCGCTGCACGTGCACCCAGCCCAGGTTGAACCATTGGCTGCCGGAGTCGTGCGGCGCGAGCGCGATCGCCTGGCGGTAGAGCGGGACGGCCTCGTCGAGCGCGCCGCGCTCGCGCAGGAGTCCGGCGAGGAGCACGACGAGAGGACGAAACGGCGGCGCCCCCTGCTGCCGCGCCAGCGCCGCGCGCAGGGTTGCCTCGGCGCGCACCGCCTCGCCCTGATCGCGCTGCACCTGGGCGAGGTTGGCTGCTGCCAGCGGGTAGTCAGGAGTCAGCGCCAGCGCGCGCGCGAACGACTGCTCGGCCTCGGCCAGGCGTCCGAGCGTGCGCTGCGCGTTGCCCAGGTTGTTCCAGGTGCGGGCGTGATTGGCATCGATGCGCAACGCCGCCTCGAACGCGGTGACTGCGCCTCCGGCGTCGCCGCTCTCGCCGAGCAGGATCCCGAGGTAGCGCTGCGCCGGCGCGAACGAGGGTGCGAGCTCGATGGCGCGACGCAGGCTCGAGCGCGCGCCGTCCATATCGGCGGCGGCCTCCTGCGCCTCGGCGTGGGCGTAATGCGCCAGCGGGTCGCGCGGTGCGCAGGCGAGGGCGCGGCGCGCGTGCGCGAGCGCCGCCGCGACATCGCCGCTCTTGCGGTGGCACGCCGCGAGCACCAGGTGTGCCTGCTCGCGCTCGCCCTCGCCGGTCGCGCCGGCGACGATCGCCTCGGCCTCGGCGCGGGCCGCAGCCAGGTCACCGGCGGCAAGCTGCCGTTGCGCCTGCGCCAGGCGGTCGGGCCAGGCTGCCGTCTCAGCCATCGCCCGCCACGGCGAGCGCGGGCGGATAGCTGCGTTCCAGCGCCTGCAGATACGCCTGCTCGAGATGGCGCGTGTGCGCCGGCATGTCGGTCAGCGGCGAGCGCTCGATTCCGGCGCGGATCGCCGCCTTGACCTCGGCCTTGAACGCCGCGTCGGTTGCCAGTCGCACCGCGATGGCGACGTAGTCGCTGCCGCTTGCGGCAATGGTTTGCGGCACGCCGAGGTTGGTGAGAATGCTGTAGCCGCAGCGCTCGCCGTGCCTGCGTCCGACCAGCGTCACCACCGGGACGTTCATGTCGAGCGCCTCCAGCGTGCCGTTGACCCCGCCGTAGGGCATCGGGTCGAGCGCGAAATCGATCAACCCGTAGCGCGCCTGGTTCTCCGCCTCGTCGCGTCCCTGCGGCAGCACGCACACACGGCTCAAGGGAATGCCTCCCGCGGACAACAGCCAGCCGTAGACCTCGCGCCGCTCCGGCGAGGACGGCGAGAGGGCAAGCACGGCGTTGGGGATGCGCTCGAGCACTTCGCGCCACAGGGCGAGGCAGCGTCGCGACAGCTTGAGCGGATTGACGAAGGCGCCGATGACAACCTGGTCCGGCGCAAGGCCAACCGCTTCGCGCTGGAACGGATGCTCGATGGCGGGCGGTACATGCCGGTAGGGGTAGACGCAGCCTTGCATCGGCAACAGCGTTTCGAGCTGGAATTCCTGGTTTTCCGGGAGATCGGCGAAGGCATCGGTGAGCTTGTAGTCGATGGTCGACAAGCCGACCACGCCGGCACTGGCTACGTGCGTGATCTGCACCCGCGCCGGCTTGAACGTCAGGATGCCCGGCTTCGCGCCCAGGGTGTTGGTGCCGAGGTCGATCAGAAGATCGAGTTCGTCGGCGGCGATGCGCTCGGCCGCCTCGCGCTCCGCCATCCCGGCGATGACTTCGAAATGATCGGCCAGGCCGCGGAAACGTTCAGTCCAGGCGTCGCTCGTCGTCGACAGGGAATAGAAGAACAGTTCGAACCGATCGCGGTCGTGGTGCTCGAGCGCCGCCCACATCATCTTGCCCATCACGTGGTTACGCAGATCGGCGGAGAGGTAGCCCAGGCGAATGCGCCCGGGGCGCCGAGTCTCCGGCAGCGGCAGCGGCTTGCCGTAAACCCGTGCGGCCACCGTGTCGTAGGCCTGGTACAGGCTGAACTGGGCCTCCGGCTCGCCGTCGAAGAAGAGCAGCAGGTAGAGCACTTCCTCGAGGCAGTCGGCAAGCTCGGCCTCGCTTTCGGCCTTGAACCGGTCCTGCCGCAGCCCCTCGAGATAGCGGTCCAGCGCGGCGAAGTCGGCGCGGTATTGGCGCACTTCGAGCGCCATTACCGCCAGCGGCAGGCAGTCCGGACACATCGCCTCGAAGCGATCGAAGGCCTTGAACCACGCCCCGAGCTGGCGCGCGCGCAGCAGCGTTTCGGCCAGCGCCTTGTGTGCGGGCACGTGCCTCGGCTCGCGCGCGAGCACCGCTTCGAAGGCCTTGATCGCGGCGTCGTGCAGGCCCTGCTCGCGAAAGATGGCGCCGATGTTGAAGTCGGCGGCGAACAGCCCCGGGTCCAGGGCCAGCGCGCGTTGGTACGCGCGCAGGGCCGGATCGAGTCGATGCAGCATTTGCAGCGCGACGCCGTGGTTGTAATGCGTGGTCGCGTCGTCGGGCTCGATCTCGAGCGCGCGCAGGAACGCCCGGCGTGCGGCGGCGCCGTCGTACTGCGCGAGCCGCGCCATCCCCAGTGCGCGCCACAGCGAGGCATCGTTGGGGGTGAGCGAGAGCCCCTGCTCGCAAAGCTCGACGGCCTGCGCGGCCAACCCGTTCTCGCGCCACAGGTTGGCCAGCGCCGTGCGCGGCTCGATGTAGACGGGCGCGGCGGCAAGCGCGGCCTTGAAGGCGAGGGCCGCGTCGCGAGGCTTGCCGCGCACCCGCAGCAGCATGCCCAGCAGGTGCTGCGCCGGCGCATAGCCGGGCTGCTCGGCGAGCAGTTCCCGATAGCCGGTGAGCGCGGTTTCGAAATCGCCCGCCTGGTGCGCGGCGACCACGGCTCGCCAGCGGGTGGAGAGTTCAACCGCGGAGTGCGCGGTGACGTCGGCGAACCACGGTTCGCCGACGCAGCCCTCGATCAGCGCGGCTTCGAGCGCAAGCCGATGCTGCGCCAGCGTCGCTTCGTCGCCGCCCGCAGGCTGCGGCAAGGCACGCGTAATCAGCGGCGCGACGTTGGCTCCCATCAGCGCCGGATATGTCCACGCGGTGCGTGCGGGCGCTTGCGCGAGCAGCGGCCCGAGCGCCGCGCTTAGGCCCGCCAGGTCGATCAGCGCGTCGGCGTCGGTCTCGCCCAGCGCGCGCGCGGTCTCCGGCACCGGTGTCGGTCCCAGGATCGCGAGCGGCAGGTCGGCGGGCAGGCGCCGGTCCGGCTCGGGCCGCGACGCGTTGCCGACGATGTACACCGTCGCCGCCATCCGCTCGCGCGCATGGCCGGCGATCACCGTGCGCAGGTAGCGTTCGGGATCGATCGCCACGCCGCCGAGGGCGATGGGCGCATCCGGGTTGAGCAGATAGATGACGCGCAGCGCCTTGCCCGCGGTACGGCGCGGCCAGCGCACGGACGCGGCGCCGGCGAATAGCGCAGCGCAGTACAGGGCGTAGCTTTCGGCCCATGGGCTTGGGGTACCCAGACGCGCCGCGGCGAGAGCGAGTTGGCGCAGGACCTCCGGATCGTCGATCGTCGGCAGCACAACCTGGGCCTGTGCCAGCGCGGCGCGAGCCGGTTCGCGCGCGCCGGTGGCGAGCAGCGCCTCCGCCGCAAGCGCCAGCAGCCGCGGCGGCAACTCGCCGGCGCGCTTCGCCACCAGGTGCAGCAGCAGCTCGTGCCGGGCGGCGGAGGGCGGCGCGGCGGAGAGCGCCCGGGCGAGCGCGTCCCAGCGCGGCTGGCTTGCGCCGTTGCCGAGGATGGGCTCGAGCTGCGCGCAGGCCGCTTCTTCGCCCAGTCCGATGCGTGCAAGCGTGTCTCCGACCAGCGCCTCCGCATCGCCGGGGCGAGCCGCCAGGATGCGCCCGTAGGCGTCGTGTGCCTCGTCGTAGGCACCGGTCCGCCGCGCCGCTTCGGCGGCGCAAAGAAGCATGCCACCGTGTTCGGGCGCGATTGCGAGCCCGGCGCGCCACGCGCGCCGGGCTTCCTCATGGCGGCCGATGTCGCGCAGGGCTTCGCCGAGCCGATACTGCGCCTGGACCGCATGCCGGTTCGATCGCAGTGCGCGCCGATAGCAGACGATCGCATCGATGGGCCGGCCGGCCTTCTGATGCGCCCTGCCGCGCGCGAACCATTGCCCGTAATCTTCTTGCATGAGGCGCTAGGCTGCGTTCACAGCCGCTGTTTCAGGGCATCGACCAGCGGCCGCGGCGCCAGGCGATAGAGGAGCCTGCCGGGAGCGGTGTGGCGCAGCGCAAGCGCGGCGCGTGCCACGACCCCGAGCACGCCATTCGTCTTGGCGGGGAGCGCCGCGGCGGCAGGTGGCCGCGGCGGCTTCCACGGCGTGTAATGCAGCGCGGCGAGACAGCGCGCGGCGGCGATCGGCGCGAAGGTCGCGCGCGCGGGCGCACGCGCCAGGGCGTCGTGCCAGAGGTCCATCGTCGCCTGCGCCATGGCGGCGAGCGTCGGCTGCGGCGCGGCCGCGGCTCGCGCCGCGGCGGCGCTCCAGGCGGCGGCATTTTTGTCCTCGAGCAGCGTCGTGATGCGGTCGAGCACGCGCGCATCATCTTCCCATTCGTCGTCGGCGAGCACCCAGCCGCCGCCGGTTGCCGCGACCCGCTCGGAGAGCGCGCCGATCGGCGGCACGAGTGCCGGCCGGCCCGCGGCCCAGGCTTCGGACAGCGTGAAGCTGAAGGTTTCCGGGCCCGCGGAAGGATAGGCGACCAGGCGCACGCCATAATGCTCGAGCAGCGCGCCGATTTCGCGCGAGTCGAACGGCCCATGCTGGGTGAACACCGCGTCCTCGCTTTGCATCGGCTCGCGGCTGCGATCGAGATAGCCGATGAGCACCCAGCGCAGTCGCGCGCCTCGTTGCCGCGTGAGCTCGATGAGCCGCTCCAGCCGGCGCGAGCCCTTGTCGCTGCCGATCGCGCCGATGACCGCCACACTGGGCACGCCGTCAGCGGGCAACTCCAGCCGGGTGTAGACGGCGTCCTCGCGTGTCGTGCCCGCCCAGCTGCCGTGCGCGACCACGGTAACCGAGCGCTCGGGGAAGTAGCGCCGGAGCATGGCCGCCGCCCATTGCGACGGGGCGATGACGAACGCCGCGCGCTGCAAAAGCGCCTGATGCCTCGTCCGCCAGGCGTCGATGTCGACCGCGGCGAACGCGCTTTGCGCCGCCAGGCAGGCGCTGCACGCCGCGCGGTCGGTGACCCCGCGGCAATAGCGCTCGTCGGGACCGAGGAAGGTGATCGTCGGGCAGGCGAAATTCAGGTCGTGAACGGTGTATCCGTAGGGTATCTGCAGGGCCGCGAGCGCGGTCAGCATCGCCTCGCGCGACGTCGAGATGTTGTGCAGGTGGATAAGGTCGACCCCGAAGCGCGCCAGGAGCCCGCCCAGGAAATCGCCCCAGCTCTCATTCGCGGCGCGGCGGAAGTCGTAGCCGGTGACTTCGCCGTCGACGTGTTCCTCGAGCTGCCAGTCGTCGCCGACGGCGATGAGCAGATAGTGGCGAAACGCGGTCGACGACGCGGCGATGAGCGCGCGCACGTGGTACTCGGTGCCGCCGCCGTGGCCATGCAGCACGTGCAGCACGCCGTGTCGCGCGCCGGTGAGCACGCGCTCGCGACTGCGCGCGAGCTCGCGCAGCGGGCGCAGCGGATCGACGGCGATGTAGGCGTGGACGAGGTCGAGATAGCCGGGATGGCGCTCGAGCAGGAGCGCGGTGTTGCGCAGCGAGAGTTCGGCGCGCTTGTCGCCGAACGAGCTGCCGCCCAGGTGCAGCACGAACGCGTCCTCGCACAGCACGTTGCGGAAGCCGGCCGCGACGGCGCGCAGGCAGTAATCGTTTTCCTCGCCGTAACCGAGTCCGAACGCCGGGTCGAAGGCGCCGATCGCGGCGATGAGCGCGCGGCGGATGTAGAGACAGAAGCCCACGCCGGTGGGCAGGTCCGGATACGTCGGCACGGCGGACTGTTCCAGCGCCGCCACCACCGCGCCGGGATCCTGCGCGAGCGGCCACGGATTGTTGCTGCAGAAGCGCGGCCAGGAGCAGATTTCCGCGTTGTTCGAAAACGGGGTGATGGTGCCGATGCGTGGATCGGACGCGGCGCAGCGCGCGAGCTTGGAGAGCCAGTCGCGGGTCACCACCGTGTCGGAATTGAGCAGGACGACGTCGGCCTCGGCACGCGCTTCGGAGAGGCCGCGATTGGCGGTCAGGGTAAAGCCGAGGTTGCGCTCGTTCCGGTGCAGGCTCACCTGCGGCAGGCGGCGCGCCCGCAACCCGGAAAAGTAGGTGCGGATCGCCATGCTGGGCGATGCGTCGTCGATGAGCAGCAGGCGCCAGTCGCCGCTGGAGTGCGCGAGCACGCTGTCCACGCAGCGCGCCAGGTCGCCGGCCGCGTTGTAGACCGGGATGACGATGTCGATCGGCACGCCCTGCACCGCCGGACTTAGCGGGCGATCCACTGCCCGAGGCGCCGCCACGGCCAGTTGATCCAGCCACGAAAGCTCTCCAGGTAGGCGATCCGCGGCGCCTGCGCGAGCTGCGCGGTCTCGAGCCGCGCCTTGTCGGCTTCCAGAGCGGCCGCGCGCTTGCCGAGGCCGGCGATGGTCTCGTTGCGGCGCGCAAGCTCGGCGTCCTGTTCGGCCCCTACCGCGCTCGCTTCCTCGAGCTGCCGGTCACGCTCGCCGATGAGCGCATCGCGCTCGGCCGCCTGCGTTTCGAGTTGGCGCATCCTTTCGGCATAAGCCTTGATGGCGGCATCGCGCTCGACCACGAGTCGCTCGCGTTCGGCGACGAGGGCTTCGAGGTGGTGGATGTGGTGGGTGTGGCGCGCGACCGCATCGGCGCTCTCGCGCAGCAGCGCATCGAGCCGCAGCACCTCGCGGGCGTTGGCCTCGGCGCGCTTGAGCTCGCTGTCGTCGACGTCGGTGAACAGCGATACGCTCGCCTGTTCGGCCGGCAGCGCCGCGGCGTCGCGCGCAGCCACGACGATGAAGTACATGCCCTCGGCTTCGCGGTAGGGCACGATGCTCGCTGCATCGCCGATCCAGGCCTCGAGCGCGGCTGCACCCGGCGGCGGGTCGCTCGCGGGCGCGGCGGGCGGCTCCGACCAGATTCCCGACCAGCAGGCCAGGCGCTGGTGATACCACCGCTGGGCCGGAAAGCGCCGCATGAGCAGGCGCGCCAGATCCTCGCGCTGGAGCTCATTCAGGTGATAGGGATTGGCGTAGTTGCGCGCTTCGCTGTAGAGGCGCTTGTTGGGCGAAGAGATGATGAGCAGGCCATCCGGGGCGAGCACGCGCGCGAATTCGCTGAGCATGTCCGGCTGCTCCTCCGCCGACAGGTGCTCGATGGTTTCGAACGACACGATGACGTCGAACGAGGCGCTGGCGAGCGGGAGGCCGGTGCAGGAGGTGGGGACGAAGCGCACTCGCCGCCCTTCGCCGTAGGTCGCGCTGGCGTGGTTGATGGTCGCCAGGTCGACGTCGATGCCCACCGCGCTCGCCGCCACCGTGGCCAGGAGCGCGGTGCCGTAGCCTTCGCCGCAGGCGGCGTCGAGCACCCGCTTGCCCTGCACGAAGCGCCGTGCAAAGGCGTAGCGGTGCCAGTGCTCGTAGGCGATCTCGCCGCTGCAGCTCGGCAGGAAACGCTCACCGGTGAATGTGCCGGGGTCGGATGCCGGGACGGGAACGATCGTGGACATAAAGCGTGCAGGCGTCGGTCGCGGTCGCCGCGCGGGTTCCGCGGCGAATAACCATCTATTTTACCGCATCCGGATGCGGCCCTTGCCGGTGTTCCTCCCAGGCCTTGATGAGCAGCTCTTCGAGCGCGCGCGTATATCCGGCGACATCGAACAGCGGCTGTGTGCCGCGGTTGCTAGCCAGGCGCTGGCGGTACTGCAACAGCCGCGCGGGCTCGCGCGCGAGTTCGAGCGCGAGCGCTTCGTATGCCGGCAGCGAATTGGCGACGAGTTCCGGCAGGCCGATGGCGCGAAGCTGGCTGCCGGCGACGCGGCTGGCAAAGGTCTCGCCGGCGCAGGTCAGCAACGGCAGGCCGGCGAACAGGGCATCGTTGGCGGTCGTATGGGCGTTGTAAGGAAAGGTATCGAGGAAGAGGTCGGCCAGCGCGTGCCGCGCCAGGTGCGCGGGCAGCGGCAGGCTCGGAGCGAAGATGAGCCGCGCCTCGGCCACGCCGTGCCGGCGCGCCTGCGCGCGTAGATTCGCCGTCGCCTCCCGGTTCGTCGCCAGCAGCCACAGCACGCTTCCGGCGACGCGTTGCAGCAGGCGCATCCAGATGGCGAAGACGTCGGGAAGAATCTTGTGGCTGGCGTTGAAGCAGCACAGGACGACGCCGGTTTCGGGCAGGTTGCATTGCGCGCGCGTGGGGACGGCGGCGATGGCACGGCGCGTGTCGCTGGGCATGTAGCAGTGCGGCAGGAGCATGAAGCGCTCGGTGAAGAACGCCTGCTGCTCGGGCGGCGTGACGAACGAGTCGGTGAGGATGAAGTCGTAGCAGTCCGCCCCCAGGGTCCCGGCGAAGCCGATGCCGTTGATCTGGATCGGCGCGGCCCTGAGCGCGAAGATGTCGCTGCGCGCGTGCAGGACATAACCGTTGGTGTCGATGAGGATGGCGATGCGATCGTCGCGGATGCGCTGCACGATCGCTTCGTCAGCCTCGCTGCGCACGTCGGCGAAGTGATCGAACGCGCGCTCGAAGCGTGCCCTGGCCGCGCTGCCGTCGTCGGGGCCGAGGGAATAGGCGAACACTTCGGCGCGGGTGCGATCGTGCGTTTCGATCACCTCCGTGAGCAGGTTGGCCAGCGGGTGCGCCCGATAATCGGTGCTGGCGTAGCCGAGTCGCAGCTTGCCCTCGCCGCGGTACGCCAGCGGCGAGGGCTTGGCGGCTGCCGGGCGCAACTGCTGTCGCGCCCAGTGCTGCGCGGCCGCGAGCTGCTCGGAGGGCGTGAAAGGCAGCGCCAGCAGATGGTGCGGAGCAACGGCCGGCGCGTCGGGCCGCCCGAGGAGCGCGCGCTGCCGGGCAATGCTCGCGTCCAGATCGTCCCAGGCGCAGGTCTGCTGCTGCACGTAGAGCAGTGTGCTCTGTGCCTGGGCGTGATCCGGCGCGTGCGCCAGGGCCTTGTGCAAGAGCGGCAGCGATTCGGCGTAGCGGCTCTCCGCATTGAGGCTCGCGGCGAGGTTGACGAGCGCGTCCGGCCAATCGGGGTCGAGCGCGAGGGCGCGCTCGAAGCTCGCGCGCGCGTCGGCAAGCGCCGCGACCCGGTGCTGGCACACGCCGAGGTTGAGCCACAGGCGGGACACGTCGGGCGCGAGCTCGCATGCCCGACGGTACGCGGCGATCGCCTCGGCGGTGCGATGTTGCGCGCGCAATGCATCGCCGAGGTTGGCGTGCGCGGGGGCCATGTCGGGCTGCAGCCGCGTCGCCGCCTCAAACGCGCGGATCGCCTCGTCGCTCTGCCCTTGCTCCTGCAGCGCGAGGCCCAGGTTGTTCCACAGCGCGGGATGGTGGAAGCCGGTGGCCTGAGCGGCGCGGTAGGCGGCGATGGCCTGATCGTGACGGCCGCGCCGGCGTTCAAAGTCGCCCAGCCTGAAGTACGGTTCCGCATCGTGGGGTGCGAGCGTGATGGCTTTGCGCCACGCGGACAGCGCCGCTTCGGGCTCGACGCCTTCTAGGCACACGCCGAGCAGGGTCCACGCCTGCGCGTCGTCGGGTTCGGCTTCGACCGCGCGGCGGGCGCTCGCCGCAGCCGCCTGGCACTCGCCGAGGGCGAGCTGGGAGCGTGCCAGGTCCTTGGCGGACGGTCCCGACATCAGTGCGGGTCGTCGCCGTTCCAGCCGTGGCCGATGCGCACGAAACCGAGCTCGCGCGAGGCGCCCTCGACGACGAACGTGCGCTCGACGTTGTCGAACAGGCGCACGCCCTCGGGATCGAGCGCGTGGGCGCGGACGATGTACTTGCCGGGCAGGAGCGGCAGCTGGGGGAAGGCGAGCGAGAAGGCGAAGCGCTGGGCGCCGATGCGCGCCGGCGTGACGCCGTCCATGTCCGTGGCCACGCCGTAGATGGGCGTGCCGTCGGCGCGGACGAGCCCGATCAGCACGACCGGCGCGCGGTCGTCGGGCGAGAACGCTTCTCCGCTCACGACCAGCTTGGCGCCCGAGGCCAGGCGTTCGGGCGGGTCGAGGTTGAGCGTCTGGATGGCGTAGTAGCCGGCCTGGCGCGCCAGCGGCGGGGCGATCGGCTGCCCGGTGCCGGCGCTTTTTTCCTCGTGGTAGGCCAAGTAGGCCTGCGCGACCTCGGTCGCGGGCCCGTAGCGCACCGTGCGCCCGTCCTTGAGCCAGAGCGCGGTGCGGCAGAGCTTCTGCACGTGATACATGCTGTGCGAGCACAGCAGCAGCGTGCCGCCGCCGGCGAGGTAATTCTCCATCCAGGCGATGCATTTCTTCTGGAACGACTCGTCGCCCACCGCGAGCACCTCGTCGGTGATCAGGATGTCGGGCTTGAGCGCCGTGGCGACGGCGAAGCCGAGCCGGACCACCATGCCCGAGGAGTAGTGCTTGATCGGATCGTGGATGTGCTCGCCGATGTCGGCGAAGGCGACGATCGCCTCGCGTTGGGCGCCGATCTCGCCGGGGGTGAGCCCGAGGAGCGCGGCGGCGAGATCGATGTTGGCGAGCCCCGAATACTCCGGATGAAAACCCGAGCCCAGCTCGAGCAGCGCGCTGACGCGACCGCGCACGTCGACCCGGCCGCGGGTCGGGGTGATCACGCCGGCGACGATCTTGAGCAGGGTCGACTTGCCGGCGCCGTTCTCGCCGATGATGCCGAGCGACTCGCCGGCGGCCAGATCGAACGACACGTCGTCGAGGGCGCAGAAGGCGCGCGCGACTCCGCGCCCGCGCAGCAGGTCGAAGACAAGCTTGACCCGTGCCGCGTCGGTGTCGAGCTTGGCGTAGTCCTTGCCCACGCCGGAGAGGTGCAGGAGCGGCGAGGGCGTCACACGAAGTCCTCGAAGTGCGGCGACAGGCGCAGGAAGATCCATCGCCCGCCGGCGAAGAGTACCAAGGCGACCAGGAGCGCGACGGCATCGCCCCAATGCATCGCGAGCCGCCCGTCGAGGAGCGCGTCGCGCAGGCGATCGACCAGGTAACCGAAGGGATTGGCGGCGACCCACGGCCGGACGTTCTCGGGGACCATCGACAGCGGATAGAGGATCGGGGTGAGGTACATCAGGATCATCAGCACCGGCAGCAGGATGTGCTCGACGTCCTTGATGAACACCTGCAGCGCGGCGAGGGCGAGGGTGATGCCGGTGATGGCCACGGCGAGAATGAGCCACAGCGGCACGGCGATGAGGAGTCCTTCGAAGTGCACCGGCTCGCCGAAGAGCGCGAGCACGGATAGCACGACCAGGTAGCCCGCGAATTGCAGCAGGAGGCTTGCCCCGACCGACGCGTAGACGACGAGTTCGTGCGGGAAGGCGACCTTGCGGATCAGTCCCGAGTAGCCGCCGATGGAGACGGTGCCGCGCTGCAGCGCCTCCTGCGCGGCGAGCCATGGCCAGAGCGCGACGGCGACGAAGAGCAGGAAGCTCTTGCCATCCATGGCGCCGGCGCGGAACACGCTGGTGAACACGAAGTGATAGACCGCGAGCAGTGCCAGCGGGTGGATGAACGCCCAGGCGAGCCCGGTGATGCTGCCCAGGTAGCGCGAAAACAGTTCGCGGCGGAAGAACCGGACGAAGAGCGCTCGGGCGCGTGCCAACTGCGGCACCGTGGCGGCAACGCTGCGGGGCCTGGCCAGGCGGGGCGCAAAATTCATGATCGGAGAATAGCAGCGTTGCGACGGGCGCGCCGGGGCGACGCCTGGCGCTAGCGAGCCGGCGGTGCCGCCCCGCGATTGATTGCCGCGATCGCCACGGGCTGTTGCGGCGGAAGCCTCGCCAGGCGAGCCGTATCCCCGTTCAAAGCACGTAGTAGTTCGGTGTGGGGCCCGATCGCTGGGGTTGCGCGGCGATCAGCGCTTCGGTGAAGCGCATCAGCAGCGACAGCGGACCGGGCGCGACCGCGACCCGATAGCGCTGCTCTAAGGAGAGCGCCACCGGGTCCTCGACCAACTCGGTCGCCGCGGGCGGCTGCCACAGCTTCATCGGCAGGCCGTAGTTGCAGGCGATTTCGCGCAGGCGTTCCTCGGACAGCGACGCGCCGGCGCAAAGCTCAGCGTACAGCTCGCGCCAGTGGTGCGAAAGGCGATGATCCTGTTGTCGTGATGCGAGGAGCGCGAGATGACCTAGGATGATCTTTGCTTCGAGCTGGGGACGGCTGCGCACCGGACAATGCGCCACCGCGACGGCACCCCGGCGCAGATGTGCGTGGGGCCGCGCGCGGGTCTCGCCCGGGCTCTGGACGCCATGGTTGCCCATGACCACCGCGTCGGCAGGGTGCTCGAGCAGGCCGCGGCCGACGGCGACCTTGAACAGACCGTGGCGCTCGGTCTTGAGGCGCCACCACAGATGCCCTGGGCCGAAAGTGCCCGGGTCGCTGTCGAAGGAGTCGGGCACGTAGGTCAGCCAGTCGATGACGGCGTGCGCGCCCGCGGGTACTTCGGAGAGCGCGCGCTCGAGGGTCGCGCGCGTCTCGAGCTTGAGAAACTCGTCCGCGTCGAGGGCGAAGACGAAATCCGCGTTGTCTTGCGCCAGCGCTTCTCGCGCGAGCCCGGTCATGGTCGCCGACTGCCAGTATGCCGGTTCCGGATCGGGCACGACCCGCAACGGCAGCCCTTCGGCCTTGAGCCTGGCAAGGATCTCGGAGGTGCCGTCGAGCGAGCCGTTATCGACGATCACCAGCCCGTCGAGCACGGCCAGATTGTGACGGACGAAGGCCTCGATGACATCGGCCTCGTTGCGCACCATCGACGCGCCGTAGAGCCGCATCGGTCGCGGGTGACTCAACTGCCGGGGCTGCGCGGGCCCGTAAGCTTGGGTATCTCGGGCTCCTTCACCACGAGCGCGTCGATGGCGGCCTGGTTCACCTTGGTGTGCGGGTCGGTGCGGATGGCTTCGATGCGCGCGTCGCGGGCTTCCTTCACGTAGCGGTCGCGCAACTGGGCCAGGATCTCCTTGCTCACTTCGTCGAACGATCGCTCGTGCGCGGGGCGCCGGCCGTCGAGCCGGATGATGTGATAGCCGAATCGGGTCAGGACCGGTTCGGACAGGTCGCCGACATTCTTGAGCCCGAAGGCGGCCCTGGCGAACGCGGGATCCATCTTGGGCCCGGAGAACCAGCCGAGCGATCCGCCGTTGGTTGCCGCACTCGGATCGTCCGATACCTGCTTCGCCAGCGTGCTGAAATCAGCGCCCGCCTCGAGCTTCGCGCGCGTTTCCTTCGCCAGCGCGAGGGCCGCGGCATCGTCGCGCTTGGTGGTGGCGAACAGGATATGCGAGGCGCTGACCTGTTCGGGCTGGACATACTTCTTCTTGTCGAGCAGATAGATCTCGCGCGCCTTGGGCAGGTAGTCGCTCAAGTGGGCGTCGAAATACGCGCCTGCATCCTTTTCGATCTTGAGCACCTCGGCCTCGGCGTAGAAGCGGTCGATCTCGTGCGCGAGGCGGGCAGCGATCTCCGGATCGCGATCCAGGCCGTTGTCGCGCGCCTCCTTCGCCAGGGTCTTGTCGACCAGGATCTGGTTGAGCGTCGTGGTAAGCCGCTGCGGGCTCATGGCGAACTCGGCGCGCATGCCTGGAGGCACGCGCAGGAGTTCCAGTTCGTAGTCGCCGCGGGTGAGCTTGATCGAGCCGTTCTCGACCAGTACGTCGTCCGGGGAGCCCTGCGTCTGCGCGATGCAGTCGGCGGCGACGAGCAGGACGGCAATCAGAAGGGTTGAAGCGATGCGCTGCATGGAACCTCGTAATGGCATGTGGGTGGAGAAAGGAAAATTGCAATTATGACGCCCCGCGGCGGTGCGCGTCCAGCCGGGCGCGCGAAACGGTTTGGGGTCGAACGCGCGCAACAAAAAGCCCCGCCGGAGCGGGGCTTTTTGCGTCACGTACCGGCCCGCGTTGCTGCTTTTCTAAGTCCCGGGGTTCTTGGTCAGCGTGATCTTGACGTCGCAGTCCGGGCCGGGCGAGCAACCGAGCGGGTTGTACATGTTCAGGTAATACGTCGTGCTCGGCTGCAATTGGATGGGATAGGACCTGTTCTTGTAGCCGAGCGTGAAGTAAATGTTCACAGCCGGTGCCCCATTGAATACACCGTAACCGCCGATGCCCCCGGTAAAGTCGCACGGCGTCGTCGAAAGCGAACCGGAACGGTCCGCTGTGGGACCACTGAACTCCGTCACGACGATTTGCCCCGTGTGGCTTGATGGCGGATTCGGGACGGCGGGCGTGGTGAATTGCACGACCAGTGCGCCATTGGCCGCAAAGTTGCCGGTGTTGTACGTATAGGCGGTGGTGTAAGGCGCGCCACCGGGGTCATCGTAGTTCATGACCTCGACCAGGGTGCCGCCGGGGAAGCCGTTGCAGGAGATCCCGCCGCTGCTGCCGATGGTGACCGTCGCCGACGCCGGTAACGAGGTGCCGCCCGCGTTGCTGGCGGTCGCGGTGAAGGTGGTGGTCGTATTGACCGTGATCGGACCAGCTGTTGGCCCGGTCATGCCGGACGTACCCGCACCCGTCCAGACGTAGCCCGTCGGATTCGGTGCGCCGCCGCCAGTGCAAGTAAGGGTGAGGTTTACTATGACACCAGCGCTCTGGTTACCCGTCGGCGCGCCGCTGATGCTGCAACCCGACGGCGCCTGAGGCGGCGTGTTCGACCAGGTGACCGTCAGTGGCGCACTCGGCGATCCCGTACCGACCAAGTTCGAGCCGGTCACTTGGTACGTGACGACGGTGGGGCTGGTCGTATATTGCGTGCCGAGGTCTGTGCATGTTTGGCTGGCGTTTCCGCCGTTGCACAGAGCTCCGTTCGTTGCCACCCACGCCCAACCCGTCGCGGCCGGGCTGCACTGCGCGGTGAATACGGCCTGCTGGCCGATCGTGGTCGCAGTCGGCCCCTGCACCGTGCAAGTAGGTACCGACGATACGACGCAACTCAGCGTTTGCGGACCGGGTGGCAAACTCAGTGTGAAGGAGCTGCAGTTTGAATCAACGAGGGTAATGGACTGTGCGAACGCACCGGCGGAGGTGAGAGCAAGCGTCGCGGAAGCACACGCCAACGCGGCCCAGCGCAAAAACGATCGATTCATCAGTAACTCCCTGCAAATGCCGGTTAGGCGGCGACTGATGGCGCCTGCAAGTTCCGCGCCAACTCTTTCCAATAATATCAATTAATTGTACTCCATTTCTCCACGGCGCAACAACCCGATTGGCATTCCGTCCGTCAGTAACATCCTGCCGCTTGGCACATTAGCTCGACACGTACCAATTCGGTGTGCCCTGGGGTCATTTCCCGTCATCGCCGGGCGCGCGAGAATGGCAAGCGCAGCAGCGTGAGCCCAAGGCCGCATAGCGCAAAAAAAGGGCGGAACCGAAGTTCCGCCCTTTCCTGGATTGCACAACTCGCTTAGTTCTTGATGAACGTCGTGGCCTTCTGAGTGAACTTGCTGCCGTAGTTCGCCAGCACCTCGGTGCCATTGACCAGCAACACACCATTGGTGTAGGACACGGCCGCGAAGCCGACGACCGGCAGACCGACGTAGGTCTTGGTTTCCCCAGCCGTCAGATTGGCGGGGATTCCACCATAGAAGTGCGTCGTGTTGGTCGTGTTGCCCAGGGTGTGATACGTCGCGGGCGACTTCGGCGCCGCGAAGCCCAGGTTCAGCCAACCGTTCTGGAAGCCGGTGTTGATGTTCGCGGAGTTCTGCGAACCGAACACGTTGCTGTTATTGAAGGTGATGACGTTGGCTTCCCAGCAGATCGAGTTGGTCAGCGTGGGCGGCGGCGGCGAGAACGTCGTCGGTGTCGACGTCGTCTGCTCCTCGCGGTTGTAGATGTTCAACGTAACGTCGTCGCAGGATCCCGCAGCGTTGTTGAAATTGCGCTGGAAGAGCTTGTCCGCCGGTCCGGTGCCACGATGCACATAGAACCGCTTGGTCGGGAACGTAACTACCCAATCAGTGCCCGACTTGGTGACCGTGTCGAGCACGAACTCGTTGAGAACCGTGTCGTGCATCAGGCTCGCGCTTACCACGTCCTGTGGCAAATAGCTCGCCGTCGGCCACTGCGAGACATAGATGCCCAGGTCGCCCCCGAAATTCGGGTTGCCGAAGGTGACGCTCGTCAGCGGGAACGCGTCGGTCAATTGCGGCGAGACGCTGTTCGAGGGTTGATAATTCGCTTTGGGGTTGAACCGCTCCAGAGCCACCGCGTCCGCGTCGTAATCCCCACCGCTGTCGACGTTGATGAGCTGCACGGCACCGAAGAGCCCGCCCGTGGCGCTGGAGGAGTCGCTCTTCGCCTGCGCATCGCTGATACCGGCGCAATCCAACGGCACGCCGGCGACGTGCGTGATGTCCGCGTAGGTGCAGGTGAAAGTCGGGAACGTCGACATCTCGATCATCTCGACGTAGCCTTCCTTCGTCCGATCCAGCCCATCGCCGGCACCGTCCTCGCCACTTCCCGTATAGGCAAAATTGACGAAGTCCACCCCGGCCTGCAGCAGCGTGTTCGACGGGATGGTGCAGGACTGGTCGGAGGTGATCACCCGTCCGCCGGCGGTAACCGGGCTCGGAATGACCGCCGCAGTCCACACGTCGAACTTCGACAGGAACAGGTTGAAGTCGAGCACTTCTCGGCTGTCCTTGCCTTCGAGGAAGCGCACCTTGACCGACTTCGCGGAACCGGTCGAGTTGACCACCGAAATCAGCGAGTTGAACGCGTTGCCTCGGCCGTCTGTGTTGACGGTGTAATACGGGTAGATGAGGACCTGGCCCAGGCCGTTAGGATTGACGTTTACCGCATCCGCGGCCCCCGTCACGCCCAACGCGCCCACACCGGCTAGAGCAGCGTACAGCGATTTTCTTTGGAACGAGTTCATGGTTTTTGATGACTCCTCTGTTTCGGATTTAAAGTGATCACTTTAGATCGACCGCGCGTCGAGTTTATTACACCCTGCTCGTGTTGACAAACAAATCATACCCTAGCCCTGGCCAGCCTTCAGGCCGTCTGTCTGATATTTGCAACGCCTCGCAACCAGCACTTAGTGATAAACGTACCAGGCCGACCCGTCTTCGATGACCCAAGTCTCCCAAATCGGGGTCGTTATCCCCTTCATCGTCCTGGCGTCGTAGGTGACCTCGAGCTGCACTTTGCACACTTCGGTCTCGCAGTCCACCTTGTCTACCTTCACGTCCCGCCACATCCCCGGCTTGATGCTACTGACGTAAGCCTGCTGCGGTGTCGCCTTCTTCGACGCCGGGCTGAGAAACGCGTACGCCCCAGCCACGTCGCCCTTGATCAGCGCCTGCCACCGCGCCTGGGCCCGCTCCGCCACAACCTTCTGCTTCTCTGCCGGCGCCGAGTCCACCGTAATCGTTGCGCAGGCAGCTACCGCCAGTCCCGCCAAAGCCGCCGCGAGTCGCAAGGCCCGCTTCAGCCCCACCGCAAGAGAGCGCTGCGCTCCCGTTTTCCCCTGCGTTGCCCCCTTGCTTTCGTCACAAAGCCTATATAAACGGTTTTCCATCGTCAATCGCCTTATCCTCAATTTTCCCTCTTGCTCCAGTGTGTTGCATTCTCGCAACATTGATTCCGTCGCCATTTGGCGACGGTTTACTGCGTTGTACCGTTATCCGGTGCAGTTTTCTCCTTCGGAAACGCGTCGTCGAGCCGCTCCATCTTGCGCCTCAGTTCATCGATGACGCGGCCAACATCTTCCTCGTTGGCAACCACGTGCGGGGTGATGAACAGGATGAGCTCGGTGCGGTCGTTGGTCAGCGTCTGATTGCCAAACAGCCCTCCCAGCACGGGGATGCGCGAAATGAGCGGCAGCCCGGCCGAGTTGTTCTGCTTGTTCTCGATGATGAGCCCGCCCATCACCATGGTCTCGCCCGTGGGCACGGCGAGCAGCGTCTGCACCGAACGGGTATTGATCGGCGGCGCCAGGTCGGGGCTGGTCGCCGTTCCGGGCGTGCTCACCTCGGCGTCGACCTCCATCGTCACCAGGCCCCCGGCATTGATGTGCGGCGTCACCTGCAGCAGCACGCCGGTATCGATGTACTGCGAGGTCGTGGTGATGACGTTGGTTGTCCCTCCCACCGTGCTGTTCGAGGCAATCGGAATGCTGTCGCCGACCTTGATGGTCGCCTTCTGGTTGTCCAGCGCGGAGAGGTACGGATTGGAGATCACCTTGGTGCTGCCGTAGGTGTCGAGCAGATGCAGCGCCGCCTGCACGCCGCCCGGGAAGTTGGCATTGTTGATGAGGTAGTTGAACCCCGCGGATACCGCGAGCCCGACCGGCGAGGCCCCCGCGACGGTCGCGGCAACCGCGGCAGCCGGGTTGAATGGCGTGGAGGTCGTGAAATTCCCGCCGCTGCCGCGGCCCGAAGGCGAGGCGCCGCGGAACAACCACTCGAGCCCGGTCTGCAGCTCGTCGGTGAGCGTGACCTCGGCGATGGTCACCTCGATGGCCACCTGGCGCTGCGGCACGTCGAGCTTCTTGAGCGCCGTCTCGATCACCGCGTATTCGGCCGGCGTGGCGACGATCAGGATCATGTTGTTGTCCTTGTCGGCGACCACCTGCACGTTGCGGATCACCCCGCTTCCCTGGCCCTGTAGCGCGCCCTGCGCGGCCCCTTGCAGTGCCTGCCCGGCGGGTGTCTGCGCCAGCGTTTGCGGCGCTTGGCCCAGGCCTGGAAACGGGTTTGCTCCCGGAGCGTAGGACGTCTGCGGCGCGCCCGGAGCGGGGGTGGGCTGGAAGCTCGGGGCCGAAACGATGGTTCCCGCCGGCGTGCTGGGCGCGAGCTGGGGCGCGCCCGGACCCTGCAGCTGCTGCGTCACCCGCCCGGTGAAGGCCTGCTGCAGCAGCGGCCCGATGCGCTCCGCGCGCCCGTTCTGGACGCGGTAGATGTAGAAGCGGATGCCGGTGCTGTCGGTGCCGGCCTTGTCGAGCCGCTCGATCCACTTCTTCGCTTCCTCGAGGTATTCCGGTTGCGGGGTGATGATGAGCAGCGCGTTCATGCGCTCGATGGGGATGATGCGCAGGATGCCGGAGAGCGGGCTCTTGTCGGGCGTCCCGAAGGCCTTGTCGAGCTCGGCCACCACCGTCTTGACGTCGGCGCTCTCGAGCGTGAACACGCCCGCCGACATGCCCGTCATCCAGTTGATGTCGAACATGTCGATCGTGTCGAGCAGGTGCTTGAGCTCGAGCTCGGTGCCGGAGAGGATCAGCAGGTTGCGGATGTCGTCGACGCGCACCGTCGTCTGGTCCTTGACGAACGGCTCGAGGAGCGCGGCCATCTGCCGCACGCCGACGTAGTGCAGCGGCACGACGAGCACCGAGTAACCGGGCAGAAGCGCCCGGTTCGAGCCCCCGAGCTGCGGGGTGAGGTTGCCACGCACCGCGGCGGCGGCCGGCAGGATCTTCCACACGCCGGCCTCCTTGGTCATGGTCGCGCCGTTCATGCGCAACAGCATCTCCATGGTGGCCGGCAGCGCCGAGCGCAGGATGCCCGAGGTGGTGCGGATGGTGACCGTGCCGCCGACGTTCGGATCGATCGTGTACGACTCACCCATGATGTCGCCGATGATGTTGCGCACCACGTCGCGGATATCGGCGCCCTCGAAATTGAGCATCACCGGCGCCCCGGGAGGGGATGCCGGCTTGGGCGCAGACGGTACGTCGCCACCCTTGGTCTGGCCCTCGACAAAAATGCCCGAGCCCTCGTAGATCTTCGCTGGCGCGTGCGTCTCCGGTACGGTAACGGCGGTGCTCGTTTCCGGCGCCGGAGCCTCGGGCGGCGCCGGCGGCGGGGCCTGGCGCGGCGGGGCGTGCGTGGTTGCACAGGCAGACAGCAGCAGCGAGAGCGTCAGGACGAGCGTTAGCTTGGCATGGCGTTCGGTCATCGTTTTTCCGTGTTGTTGGCGCGTACGCCCGCTCCTGACAGCGACCCCGCCCAAGCGGCAAAAGCGGGCACTCACTTGCCTGCCCCTTGCGGCGGCATGGGTCCGAAGCCAGCTTGCGTGCTTTGCCCCCCCTGCGCCTGGGCCTCGTGTGCGGCGCGGCGCGCGGCCCTGGCGTTCTCGACCTGCTGCAGCCCCGGGGCTGCGGCCGCGCGCACCGGATGGGCCAGCACCGCGGTGCTGGCCGCCGCTACGCCGGCCGGCGCCGCGGTCACTACGTTGTTTGCCGCCGCGACCGGCGGCGGAGGCGGCGCACCCAGCGTCGTCTTCGGGCCCGGCGCGACCTTGAGAACGAGCTCCTCCGCGTCGTCGCCGACGGTGAGTTTCACCCGATCGGGAGTCACCGAGGCGACCAGCACGCCGTTGATCTTTTCGCCCTGGCGCACGGCGTGCGACTTGCCGCCCGCCACTTCCTTGAGGAAAGCGACGTTCTGATTGCCGTTCATCGAGGTTCCCACCAGCACGAACTGGCCCGCCTTGAGCGAGTGCGGCCCGCCCTCCCCGGCCAGCACAGGGGCGGGGCGGCGCGTGGCGATGAACAGGGTCCGGTTCACCGTCTCGCTGTTGGCCGCAAGTCCGCCCTCGATGGCGTAGTCGGGCAGCAGCATGGGCGCGACCGGCTTGGGCTGGAGCGGCACCGCCGCAGGCGGCACGCGGACGAGTTGCCGGCCCCAGTCGATCTCCCAGCCCACCAGCAGCCCGAGCACGAGCGTCGGCACCAGCCACCAGGCCCAGGCGCGAGCGCGACCGCTTTGGAGCAACGCCGGCAGCGCGCTCATTTCTTCGCTCCCTCGGCCAACGTGAAGGCGGAAACCTCGAGCATCACCGAGAGCTCCGGATCGATCCCCGGAGCGGGTTTGAATCCCCGGAATGCATTGAGCGGTCGGATGGTGATGTTGTCGATGAGCACGTACGGCGTCTGCGTTTCGAGCGCAAACAGGATCTTTTGCAGATTCGGCGTCGTGGCGAACAGCTGCACGTTGATGCCGATCTGCCGGAATCGCCCGTCATCGCGCGGTTGCGCACCCTGGATGGTCGTGATGCGGCCGGAGTTCTTCTCGATTGCGCTGCGGACGAGATCCTGCAGCTCCGCTCCGGCGAGATTGGGTGCGGTGTTATGGAGGAAGAAGCGGCGTCCGTCCCTGGCCCGCACCGCGTCGAGGGCCTTTTGGAGCTCGGGCATCTGCGCGGCGACGCGGCGATAGCGCTCGAGGTGGTCCTGCGTGGCATCGATGGCGAGGTCGTAGTGCCGATGCAGCAGGAGGAAAGGCGTAGCCAATAGCGCGAGGCCCAGGATGACGGCGAACGCCAGCAGGCCGACGGCGAGCATGCGGCTTTGCCGCGGCGGCAGAGGCAGCGCCAGCGTGGCCATCAGTTCGCTTCGTCCGGCTTCGGCCCGGGCGGGGGCGCGGCGACGGTCTCATCGCCCACCGCTGGCGGCGTGGTTGGCGGGGGCGCATGGCCCGTGCCATTGTCCGCTGTCCCGAATGCCGACGCATGCGGCAGCACCGGCGCATCGCGCGACAGCGCCGGTGCGGCTGCCGCTGCGGGTGCCGGTCGTGAATGGCGTGCGCGGCGCTCGGATTGAGAGGGCGGCGACGCGGGCTGCGAGGGAGCCGGCGCAGCAGCCGGCGGTGCGGCAGCCGACGCCGCGGCAGCCGGCGGCGCGGCATCGCCTGCCGGTGTGGCCGTTGTCGGCCCTGCGGCCGCCGCTTCCGGACTGGCCGCTTGCGCTGGCGGCGGCGGTAGCGGTGGAGGCGGCAATGCAGTCGGCGCATCGGCCACGGCGAGGGCCACCGGCGCGGGCGGCGGCAGCGTGCGCAGGCGCGCACTCAAGTCGAAAACCTCGCCGCTGGCGCCCTGGATCTTGGTCGTCGGCGAGCGCGGCGCGGCCTGCTCGACGAGCTGCGAATCCTCGAGCAGCGCGATGAGTTTCCCGGCATCGGCGGTTTCGCCGCGCAGGTACACATCGCGCTGCGCATCTTTGCCGCGGCCGCTGCTCTTCAATTCGAACTGCGTGAGCCAGGTGTCGTCGGGGAGCACGCGCGTGACTTCGTCGAGCAAGTGCACGATGCTCGGATAGGCGTACTTCTTGGCCAGGATGTAGTTGTACTCGTTCTGCATGCTGTCGAGTTGCTGCCGTACCGCATCGGCGGCCTGCGCCCGCTGCGCCGCCTCCGCATTGGCCGCAATGAGCGCGATCGCGTACTGCCGCTTCTGCACCAGGGGCACCACCACGGCAGCGAGCGCAACCACCGCCACCGCCGCCAGCGGTGCCCACACCTGCCAGCGTCCCCATTGCAATGGTCGCACGCGCGCCGTGCCGGGAATGAGATTGAGCCGCGTTCCGCCCGCCACCGGCGGGCCCGGAAAAACCGAAACCGGCACCGCGCCCCAGTCCCTTGCCTGCTTGCACGCATCGTCGACCACAGTCTTCAATGCCGCAGCCCAGTCGACATGGATGGTTTTTTTAACGGCATCGCGGCCGACGACGACCGCATCGAAATACAGTTGCTCGGGCCGGAACGGCGTGTGCCGGTCCAGATCGTACCCCAGCGTCTGCGCAAGACTGTCCTCGACCGCCGCGGGCAGCACGAGTTCCTTGCGCAATACCTGCCGCGGACCGAGTGCAACGGCGACTCGAGGCATGGCGATCCCGCCAGAGGCCCTGCGGGCGATCCGCGCCACCGCAGCGCGACCCGCGGCGAGCACGGCCGCGGCGTCGCCAATCAGCGACACCGTCTCGGCGACCGCGAGCCGCGTCGCCGTGTTGCTGAATTCGGGACGCCAGATGAGCGCTTCGCTGTTGGAGAACTCGATCACCGGGCGCGTGAATCGCCGCTGCAGCGCCGCCCGCCAGGCGTCGGGCAACAGCGGGCCGAGCTCGCTCATCCACCAGCGCCAGAAGCGCAGCAGCCCGGTGCGGGCGACCGCGTCTCGAAGGCGTTGCCGCCAGCGGTTCAAGTCGAATTTCATTGCTTCGCCATCGATGGTCGCTCTTCCCTGTTGCGCCGCATCACGCGCGTTTTTCGCGCCCGGCGAGAAACGCATGCAACGCCGTTACCGACAGGCTCAGGACAGCCCGGCACGACAATGGTTCGTTCGTGCACTGGCTTCGGCTGCACATTTCGAGGCGAAACGGCGCGCCTCATTGCGGTGTCGGCGGCGGCGGCAGCCGACGTTGATCGCCTTCCTGCCACAGCAGCACCGTCACCGGATGCAGCGGGTCGTAGCCCTGCCGTATCACCGCCTCGCGGATGAACGTCGCCCCGTCGGCGGTCGTCACTTCGGCGCGAATCCTCCACACATTGGCCGGCGCCGCGCCCGCGCCGGCCACCGGAAACGGCGGCGCGGGCTGCCGATTGCTGAGCGCCTGGCTGCGCAGGGCGATATACGCGTCAACAATCTCCGGCGTCGCATTCGGAAACGCCAGCAGCACCGAGCGCGACGCATAGGCGGGATTCACACCGGCCTGGCGGCTGAATATCGTCAGGCTGTCGGCGACAGCGCCGTAGAGCGCGGGTGTCACCCCCAGCACCCGTTGCAGGTCGGCGACTGTTTCGAAAGGCGCGTTGGCCGGTCCGTAAGTCAGTCCCGCCGCCTGGTATTCGGGCAGCTTCGCCCCGTTCACGCGCTTCAGATCGCCGGCGGTTTTCCAGTCATCGATCGCGGCGACCAGATGGTCCGCCGTGTCGGCGTCCACCCCCCCTACCGACTGCAACAGGCTTTTCAGCAGCGCATCCGGCGCCGCGTTAAGGTCGATTTTACCAGACTCGTCCACGACGCTGGCGGCGATGAGCGCGTCGCCTTCGTTCCAGTAATGCACCGAGCCGTCGGCGACCCAGGTCTCGTTCACCATCCGCGGTCGAATCATTTCGAAGGCCGCGCGCGAGATGGCGCCGTCGGCGAGCGCGCGTGCCTGTGCCAGCGCGATGGCATTGCGTGCGGCAAGCGCTTCGGTGCGCATGCTGTAGGCGAACCCCGATGCGATCACGGTGAGCAGGATCGTGAGCCACAGCACGAGCACGAGCGCGATGCCGTCCTGGTTGCGTACCGGGGCCCGGGCGCTCACCGCAACCGCTCCCGGCAGTATTGCCACAGCTGCGGCCACGCCGCGATCGCCCGGCCGTAGGCGGCGGCGATTGAACGCACGACGGAGGGCGCGAGGACCCGGCCGCGCAGCGCATCGGCGTCGATGGCGAGCGCGGGCGATTTGAGCCAGGGCACGAGCAGCGCCTTCCATTGCGGCGTGGTGTCGGCGGCGTCGAGCTGCTCGGACAGAGCGAACAGCGTGCGACTGCCCTCGTCGCAGGCGTGGTGCAGCAGCATCTCCGACCAGGCCCCGTCGTTCATGGCCGCGGCGTCCAGCAACAGCGCGCCCGCGGCGGCCAGCCGCTGTTGTGGCGACTCGGCCAGGACGCGAGCCGCGTGCTCGTCGAGCAATGCGTAGAGCACGTGCAACGGCTCCTGCATGAAGGAAACCGTGGGCGGCAGCCAATGCTTCGCCGGCAGGCGCAGATGCGGCACCCCGAACGGCAGGTCGACGATCCATCCGTGGGGGTGGGTGATTTGCGCCAGCATGCCGAGCAGCACGTCTTCGTTGCGATGGGCCCGCGCTGCGGGCGGCATGAGCTGCGAATTGTCGATGCCCGCGAGCGTGGTCAACGTCAGCACCCGCCGCGGCGCGAGCCGCAGCCGCGTCTGGCCGCGCCAGGCGATGCGCTGCGCGAAGGCCGATGCCGCGGCCCGGGGATGGGCCACCAGCCACTGGCGCGAGCGCTGCGGCAGGGCAAGCAACTGCAGCGGCAGGATCGTAGACCCTGGATCGCCGCAGGCGTGATTGTGCGTGAACAGCACGCGCGCATCCGGCGCGAAGCGCTGCGCCTGCGCCGCCGCAACGCCTATCTCGGCCAGCGGCCCGGCGTCTTTTTCGGCGCGCGCCCAGGCGGCCGCGAGCGGCATGCCGATCCAGCTCGAATGCGCGGCAAGCGGGTCGAGCGCCATGGGGGCGCAGTCGCGCCACAAGGCCTCGGCGTCGTCGTACCAGACAAGCTCGTCGGCGGCGTCGCCGACGGCGAAGCCCGGCTCGCCCAGCGCGGGCGCTCGCGCATCGAGGATCACGTCGTCGTCGACGCTGATGAAGGCGCGCCCGGCGAAACACAGGAGCGCATGGTTGAGCGGCCGGCCGTAGGTCGCCTCGGTCGCCGATCCGGCGCCGAGCAGCCACGCGATCTCGCCCTGCGCGTGCGGAAACTGCGCGCGCAGTTCCTCCTCGAGCGATGCCGCTTCGCCGCGTCCGCGATGCGCAACGTCGAGGCTGCGGCAGCGCGCCACCGTGGCGCGGTTGGCCTCTTCGTGCGCCGGATGGCGCGAGTCGTCGAACACCAGCCAGCGCCGCCGTGGCGCCCCGCGCGCCTCGAGCGCCTCGGCGCTGGCGAGCAGGCGCGAGAGCAGCTCCGGCCTGTCGGCGGTGCGGATGGCGATGCCGCCCAGTGGGGAGGGCGATGCCGTCGCGGCCGCACCGAAGCGCGCCACCATATCCGGCAGCGCCATCAGCAGGCCTTGCCGTGCGCAGCGTTCGATGAGTTCACGAAACGCCGGCCGGTGCTCGGCCGGCGCGGATAACTGCTGCGCCGCACGCGCTTCATGCGCCGCAAGCGGCCGCCATCCCTCGCACGCCGACAGGACGGCGAATTCTCCAGCGGACAATTCCATCGATGCGCCATTGAGCGGGTTGCGCACCAGGCAGCGCCGGGCGGAAAGCGGCAGCATCGCCAGGGACGGCGCAAACCACAGGCTTGCTGCGGCCGGGTGCGGGCCGCTGTTCGGGCCCGTGCCGTCCTGCGCGGCGAGAGGTGTCTGCGTCGCGGCGGCGTGACCTTGCGTGTTCATGCGAACCGCTCGCGGCAGAAGGACCAGAGTTGCGGCCAGGCGATGAGCGCGCGGCCGTAGTCGCGCGCCATGGTGCGCGCGATCGCGGGCGTCGGCACGCTCGCGCGCACCGAGGCGGCATCGAGCTTAAGATGCGGCGAGTCCAGCCACTCGCGCAGCGCCTGCTTCCACGCCGCCGGGAGTGTCGGGTCGGCGAGCTGCAAATTGAGGTTGAATACCTGCCACGATACCCAGCCTGTCGCCTGCTCGGCGAGCAGCTCGAGCAGCACCGCGTCGCTGGCGGCGCCGAGTTCGAGAAAGCAGGCGGCCAGCGTCGCCATGCGTCCGTCCACCGTGTCGGCGGCGAGCGTGGCGCAGCGCCGGTGCGCATACTGGATGAGAAACTGGATCGGCTCGGGGCTACCGCGATCGCGCGGCGTCAGGCGTCGGCGCGGTGTCGCCCGCAGGTGCGGCAACGCAAAGGGCAGATCGACCGACCAAGTCCACGGACAGACCATGCCGGCGACGCGACCGAGCAGCACGTCCTCGCCGCGCGTCGCGCGCGCCGTCGGCGGCAACATGAGCGTGTTGTCGATGCCGCCTACGGTGGTCGTGCTCAGGAACCCCTCCGGGGACAGTTGCAAGCCGGGCACGCCACGCCAGTTGAAGGCGGTGTCGAAGGCGAACGGGACCGCCTCGGGATGCCCGCTCAGCCAGCGCCGGGATGCGGCCGGCAGGGCCAGTTCCTTGTGCGGAAATCCCGACCACCCGGGGTCGCCGAGGGCGTGGTTGTGGGTGAAGCGCACGCGCGCTTCGGGACGAAAGCGCTCGGCGCACTTGGGCGAGAGCTCAGTGAGGCCGAGTTCACCCGCGTCGCGCAGCACCTGGGGCCAGGCCTGCGCCAGCGGCAGGCCAAGCCATTTCGAGTGCTCGGCAAGCGGATCGACGTCGAGCGCCGGACAGTCCAGGCACGCGGCATCGAAATCGGCGTACCAGCGCAGCTCGTCTTCCAACCCGGCGATGGCGAAGGCGTGGCCGTTCCTTGGCGAGCGTCGCGGCTGCAGCGTCGCGTCGTCGTCGACCAGCAGCAGCCTGCGTCCGGCGAAGCGCAACAGCGCGTAGTTGAGCGGGCGCCCGTAGGTCGCTTCGTCACCCTGCGCGGCGCCGAGCAACCAGCCGATTTCGCCGCCGAGTCCGGGAAAGGCGGACTTCAGTTCGCTCTCCAGCGTCGCCGCGGAGAGGTCGTGATAGGTGATGCCGAGCGCGCGCTGCCGCGCCAGCGCGTCACGGTTGGCGTGGCGATTATCGGCGCGGCGCGAATCGTCGATGACGTGCCACGGATAAGCCGTGCCGGTTCGCGCCTGCAGCCCCGCCGCGCTCGCCAGCAGCCGCTCGAGCATGGCGGGCCGATCGGCGGTGCGGATCGCGACGGCGCCAAGCGGTGGCAACGGTGATTGGTCGGCAGGCCCGCAGCGCGAGACGAGTTCCGGGAACGAGACCAGCAGGCCCACTTGCGCACAAAGCGCCAGGCAGGCGCTGATTGCCGGCCGGTGCTCCGGCGGCGCGTCGAGCGCGACCGCGGCGCCGGCTGCGTGTTCCTCGAGCGTGCGACAGCCGGTGCACTCGGCGAGCACGGCGCACTCGCCGGCCGACAACACCAGCGCCACGTCATTGAGCGGATTGCGCACGCAACACAGCTGCGTGCTCAGCGGATGAATGGCGAGCGCGGGCACGAACCAGCGCATGGCAGCCGCTCGCTCCTGCGCCGCGACGGCAGCGGCGCCGCCGCAAAAGCCGAGGTTCGCTTCGGGCATGGTGGCCATCAGCCGCAGCGCTGCGCCGCGGCGTTCCAGGTGAGGCAGCCCGCCTCGGGCGCGAGACGCGGCTCGACCAGGAGCGTCGGCCACGGCGAGCCGCTCACCGGCGTCACGTCGACGCTGATCAGGTCCGGCAGGCGCTGCGGATCGTCCCAGTGATCGCGCCAGGTGGGAATGACCAGGTTCGAGGCGCCCGCATCGCGCCCGAAATAGCCGAAGCGGACCGCGGCGATACCATCCGCGAGCACGGAAAAGTCGCTGCCGAATTCCGGCAGCTGCGTGGCGCCATAGTCGGGAATGACGCGCGCGAGAGTCAACCGCGAGCTCTCGCCGTTGGCCGTGACAGCGACGCGGAAATAGTACATGCCCGCTCCGGCGCGGCCGGTCAACGCCGCCGCGTAGGCGAGCGTGTCGCGGGTCCCGGAAAAATACAGCGGTTGCGCGACTACCTTGTGCAGACGCAGCGGATGCTGCGCACTCAGCGTGCGGCGCAGGAAGCCCTCGGTCAAGCGCATCTCGCTCGATTGCTGCGCCTTCGCCTCGCCCCGGTTCCAGCTCGTGCCGGCGAGCGACAGGGTGCCGTAGAGCACCGACGACATGAGCGCCAGCAGGACGAGCGCAACCGAAAGCTCGATCAGCGTGAAGCCGCGCTGGTGGCGACGGATGGGGGCGCGCGCCATCACCTTGGCCCGAGGCCGACTTGTTTGTTCGCCAGGCGCACGGTTGAGAGGGTCACCGAGCGCTCGTTGCCCAGCGTGCCGGGCCAGGTGACGGTCACCGCCACGCGCCACAGCACCACCACGGCCGCCTCGCCGAAGCGGAGCTGATCGGGGGTGGAATCAGGGGCCACGTAGGGCGTGACGGAAGCCGTCCACGTGTAGCGTCCGTCCTCCGAGACGCCCTGATCGCTGCCCTCGCGCAGCGGCACCACGGCCGCCGCCGCCGTGAGGCGACTCTCGGCGAACAGCGCGGCCCGGCTGTATTCGTCGGCGGCGCCGGCGTTGTTGAGCGAGGCGCCGAAGAGCCGGAACAGCACCGTGCCGACGAGCGCCAGGATGACGAACGCGACCAGGACTTCGAGCAGCGAGAATCCGCGAACCCGTGCCGAGGCGATGCGTCCGGCCCCGCCGCTCACGCTTACTCCAGAATCGCCACGCGGCCGGTCAGCCAATCGACGTCGACGTCGTATTTGCGTTCGCCTGCGGCCAGCGTAACCCGGCCGCCGTTCGAGCCGCCGTCGGGATAGAAGCGGATCGCGCCGACGCGGTCGTTGACCAGGTCGCTCTGGGCAGTGAACAACTTGATGTCGATGCCGGCAGGCAATGCATGCACGCGCGGGTCGGGCAGCACCCGGAAAGCGCGGCCGGTCACGTCGAGCTCGAGCACCGCCTCCGACTTCTGGGCGATGGCCTGATCGCGCGCCAGGCGCAGGCCGGCGGCGACTTCACGCGCCGCGCTCCGGAGTTGGGTCGTCGAGACGCTGCCGCTGAACACCGGAATGGTCAGGGCGGTGATGAGCCCCATCAGCATGAGCACGATCAATAGCTCGAGCAGCGTGAAGCCCGACGCGTCGCGCGCTGCGGCGCGGGCGCGCCTCACGCTACAGCCGGGCAGCCGCGGCGTGGTCACGGATCCCAGCTCGTGATGGCCTTGTTGGAACCTTCACCGCCTTCCTTCCCGGTGGGGCCGTTGGAGATCAGGTCGTACTCCCCATGCTGACCGGGGAACACGTACTGGTACTCGTTGCCCCAGGGGTCCTTGGGAACGGTGCCCCGCTTCCAGTACGGGCCGTTCCAGTTGGTTACGCCCGGGGGCGCGGTGATGAGCGCCTGCAGTCCTTCCTGCGCGGTCGGATAGCGGCCGATCTCGAGCTTGAACAAGTCGAGCGTCTGGCTGATCTGTCCGATCTCGATCTTCGCCGCCTTGCGCTTGGCTGTCTCGCCCTGCCCAAGGAAGTTGCCGCCGACGATGCTCATGACGATGCCGATGAGCACCAGCACGACCAGGATTTCGATCAGGGTCATGCCGTCGCTGCGCCGGTGCGCTCGTGGGGCGGCCAGACGCCGCAATGCTTGGGTACGCATGAATATTCCTCCTCGGTCGTCGCTGCGCGCAGGCGCCATGGGACGCCGGCTCATACGACCAGTGCGCTCATGGCCATCACGCCCATGAGGATAGAAAGCACGATGCCGCCGATCAACACCGCCAGGCTCAAGATCAGCGCCGGCTCGAGAACGGCCAGGAAGCGCTTGATCGCGGCCGCCACTTCGCGGTCGTACACGTCGGCGACGCGATGGAGCATCTCCTCCAGCCGCCCCGATTCCTCGCCCACCAGGATCATCTGCGTGGCCAGCCGCGGGTAGAGACCGGTTTCGACCAGCGGGCGGCCGAAGCCCTTGCCCTCGCGCAGCCGCGTCACCACCCCGTCCAGGGCGTTGGCGAGCACGCTGTTGGTCATCGTCTCCTTGACGATGGACAGCCCCGCGAGCAGCGTCACGCCGTTGCCGAGCAGGGTCGCCAGCGTGCGCGCCAGGCGCGCCACCTCGACCTTGGCCAGCAGGTCGCCGAGCAACGGCGCGCGCAACATGCGCCCGTCCCAGCGGAAGCGCACCTCGGGCCGCGCGAGCCGGCGCCGGAACAGCCACACCGCGGCAGTGACGCCGAGCAGCATGAGCCACCAATAGCGGCGCAGCGCCGTGCCGACGACGATCACGACCTGGGTGGGCAGCGGCAGCGCCTTGCCGGCCTGGGCGAAAGTCTGCTGAAACTGCGGCACCACCCACACCAGCAGCACCATCACCGAGGCAACCGCAACGCAGACCAGGATCGACGGATAGATGAGCGCCGATTTCACGCTCTCGCGCAGCTCCTTGTTGCGCTCCATCGTCTCGGCCAGCCGGGAGAGCACCGTGCCCAGCGCGCCGCCGGCCTCGCCGGCGCGCACGACATTGATGTAGAAGCGGGAGAACAGATCGCGCCGCGCGTCGAGCGCCTGCGACAACGACTTGCCGCCGCGGACGCTGTCGCGCACCCCCTGCAGCAGCACCGCCACCGGCGCTGCGGTGGCCAGGCCGATCAGGATCTCCAGCGCGCGGTCGAGGGGCAGCCCGGCGCGCAGCAGCGTGGACAGCTCGCGGGTGATGGCGAGCACGTGGTCGCGCGTGACGCGCCGCGGCGCGAACCACGACTGCCGCGAACGCTTCTGCGCCGCCGCCGCGCGATCGCCTGCCGCCGCCACCACCCGCATCGGCATCAGGCCCTGATCGCGCAGCCGATCGACGATCTCGGATTCGTTCGCGGCGTCAAGCTCGCCCGCGGCGACCTCGCCCTCCGCGTTTACCGCCCTGTAGCTAAAGACCGGCATGGTTTAGGACGGCATCAATCTTCGCGCGTGACGCGAAGGACTTCCTCGAAGGTGGTAATGCCCGCCACCGCCTTGCGCACGCCGTCCTCGTACATGCTCACCATGCCGCCCTTGATCGCCTCGGCGCGCAGGTCGGTCGAGCTGGCGTGACGCATGACCAGGCTGCGCAGCGGATCGGTCATGGGCAGCATCTCCATGATGCTGATGCGGCCGATGTAGCCGGTGTTGGCGCACTCGCGACAGCCCCTGGCGTGAAAGAGCCGGATCTCGCCCTCGCCGGCAAACTTGCGCAGGGCCATTTCCTCGACCAGCTCCGGCAGCGCCACGTACGGCTCCTTGCAGTGCGGGCAGAGCGTGCGCACCAGCCGCTGGGCGAGAATGCCGATCACCGTCGAGGTCAGCAGGTAGTCCTCGACGCCCATGTCGAGCAGGCGGTTGACCGTCGACGGCGCGTCGTTGGTGTGCACCGTGGACAGCACCAGGTGTCCGGTCAGCGCCGACTGCACCGCGATCTGCGCGGTTTCCAGGTCGCGGATTTCACCGATCATGATCACATCGGGGTCCTGGCGCACGATCGAGCGCAGGGCGTTGGCGAAGGTCAGGTCGATCTGCGGCTTGACCTGGATCTGGTTGATGCCCGGCATCTGGTATTCGACCGGATCCTCGACGGTGAGGATCTTGACGTCGGGCTTGTTCAGGCGATCGAGCGCGGTGTAGAGCGTGGTCGTCTTGCCGCTCCCGGTCGGCCCGGTGACGAGCAGGATGCCGTGCGGCTCCAGCAACACGTCGAGGAAGACCTTGAGCGTGTCGTCCTCGAAACCGAGGCGCTTGAAGTCGAGCGCGACGCCGCCCTTGTCCAGGATCCGCATCACCACCGATTCGCCGTGCATCGTGGGCACCGTCGAGATGCGCAGATCGATGTCCTTGCCCTGCACCCGCAGGCGGATGCGCCCGTCCTGCGGCAGCCGCCGCTCGGCGATGTCGAGGTTGGCCATGATCTTGATGCGCGAAATCACCGCCGCGGAGAGCCGGCGCGGCGGCGATTCAACCTCGTGCAGGACGCCGTCGATGCGGTAGCGCACGATCAGGCGATTCTCGAACGGCTCGATGTGGATGTCCGAGGCGCGCAGCTCGAGCGCGTTGGTGATGAGCAGCGAAACGAGCCGGATCACCGGCGCTTCGGAGGCGAGGTCCTTCAACTGCTGGATGTCGGCGTCGAAGGCGAGCTCGTCGCGCTGCTCGACGTCGCCGACGAGTTGTCCCAGCACCGACTTGCCCGCGCCGTAGAGCCGTTCCAGCGCCGCTTCGAGTTCGGTCGGGACGGCCACCCGAGGCTTGACCGTGCGCCCGGTCACCATCTCGAAGGCGCTCACCGTGTAGCTGTCGGTCGGATCGGCCATGGCGAGCGAAAGCTCGTGCTCGTCCTCGGCCAGCGGCAGGGCCCGCGCTTCGCGCAGGAAGCGCGCCGAGACGCGCTCCTCGAGTATCGGCAGCTCGGGGTAGCCGGCGGCTTCGACCAGCGGCATGCCCAGTTGCTGCGAGAGCGCCTCGGCGATGTCGCGCTGCGCGACCAAGCCCAGCGTCACCAGCAGCGCGCCCAGCCTTTCGTGGGTCTCCTGCTGCAGGCGCAGCGCGCGCTCCAGGCCGGCTGCGTCGAGCTTGCCGCGCTCGATCAGAATCTCGCCGATGCGCTTGCGTACCGAGGTGTCCAAGATGGCCTAAATGCCCGTTAAAAACCCGAAATTCTAGCATGCGGGGCAGCTGCGCCGCGCCGGGTTGGACGGCCGCGAGCGCTTACAGTTCACCTTTCGGCCATAATGAGCGCCGCCCGCCGCCTGCGCCCACGCCTTTCGTGTCCGACGTCAAGCCGATCGCCTTCTATCTCCCGCAGTTCCATCCGATCCCCGAGAACGATGCCTGGTGGGGCGCGGGCTTCACCGACTGGACCAACGTCCGGCGGGCGCGTCCGAACTTCGTCGGCCACGTGCAGCCGCACGTGCCCACCGAGCTTGGCTACTACGACCTGCGCGCCGTCGCGACGCGCGCCGCGCAGGCGGAGCTCGCGCGCGCGCACGGCATTCACGGCTTCTGCTACTACCACTACTGGTTCGGCGGCAGGCGGCTGTTGCAGCAGCCGCTCGACGCGGTGCTCGCGAGCGGCGAGCCGGATTTTCCGTTCTGCGTCTGCTGGGCCAATGAGAACTGGTCGCGCCGCTGGGACGGCGGCAACGACGAGTTGCTGATCGCGCAGACCTACAGCGCCGATAACGATCGGCGCTTCATCGACGAGCTCCTGCCGCTGTTTTCCGACCGGCGTTACATCCGCATCGGTGGCCGGCCCCTGCTGCTCGTCTATCGCCCGAGCCTCCTGCCGGAAGCGCGGCGAAGCGCCGCAACGTTCCGCGCCGTCGCGCGCGCCGCGGGCGAAGCCGAACCGTATCTGTGCTGCATCGAGCATCCGGGCTCGCCCTCCCCCGAGGCGTACGGGTTCGATGCGGCGGTGGAGTTTCCGCCGCACGGAGTCCACGCCAGGACCCTGACCGGAGAGGTGCAGCGGACCAACCCCGCCTTCGCCGGCGAAGTGTGGGATTACGTCTCGGCGGCGCAGAGCGCACTCGCCCGCGCCGCCCCGGCATCGACTTTCCGCGGCGTCATGGCCGGCTGGGACAACACGCCGCGGCTGCAGAACAACGGCCAGATCTTCGTCAACAGCCACCCGGAGAATTATCGCCGCTGGCTCGCCGCGGTCGTCGCCGAGACGCGGACGCGACCGCCCGAACAGCGCCTGGTCTTCATCAACGCCTGGAACGAGTGGGGCGAAGGCTGCTACCTCGAGCCCGACGCGCAATACGGCCGCGGTTATCTCGAGGCAACGCGAAAGGCGCTGTCGGGGTAGAGCCGCGGGCGCGGCGCGGGCCTCAGCCGAGGGCGCGAAAGGCCGCCTCGGCGCGCTCCACCGTGGTCCGGATATCCGCTGCGGTGTGCGCCGCCGACACGAATCCGGCCTCGTACGCGGAGGGCGCCAGGTACACGCCGGCATCGAGCAGGCGGTGGAAGAAACGGTTGAAGCGCTCGCGGTCGCAGGCCATGATCGCGGAGAGCGAATCCGGAACCGCGGGAGCGAAATAGATGCCGAACATGCCGCCGACCGACTGCGCCGAGAACGGCACGCCCTCGCGCCTGGCCGCCGCCGTGAGCCCGTCGGTCAGCTCGCGGGTGCGCGCCGCCAGCTCGGCATAGAAGCCGGGCTCCTGGATCGCCTTGAGCGTGGCCAATCCGGCCGCGACCGCGACCGGATTGCCCGACAGCGTCCCTGCCTGGTAGACCGGGCCCAGCGGCGCGATTTTTTCCATGATCGCGCGCTTGCCGCCGAAGGCGCCGACCGGCATGCCGCCGCCGATCACCTTGCCCAGCGTGGTCAGATCGGGGACCACCCCGTAGAGGCCTTGCGCCCCGGACCGGTCCACCCGAAAACCGGTCATCACCTCATCGAAGATCAGCACCGCGCCATAGCGATCGCAGAGCGCGCGCAGGCCCGAGAGGAACTCCGGCGCGGGCAGGACCAGGTTCATGTTGCCGGCGACCGGTTCGACGATGATGCAGGCGATGTCTTCGGGGTGCGCCGCGAACGCGGCGGCCACGGCGTCGAGGTCGTTGTAGGTCAACACCAGGGTCTCGCCGGCAATCGCCGCCGGGACGCCGGCCGAAGAGGGTTGGCCGAAGGTGAGCGCGCCGGATCCCACCTTGACGAGCAGGCTGTCGCCGTGACCGTGATAGCAGCCTTCGAATTTCACGATCTTCGCCCGGCCGGTGTGGCCGCGCGCGAGGCGCAACGCGCTCATCGTCGCCTCGGTGCCCGAGCTCACCAGCCGCACCAGTTCGAGCGAGGGCAGTAATGCGCACAGCGTTTCGGCGAGCTCGACCTCGGCTTCGGTCGGCGCTCCAAACGACAGGCCGTGGCGCGCGGCTTCCTGCACGGCGCGCACGGTCGCCGCGTGCGCGTGCCCGAGGATCGCTGGTCCCCAGGAGCCGACGTAGTCGATGTAGCGCTTGCCGTCGGCGTCCCACAGGTAGGCGCCTTTGCCACGGGTGAAGAAACGCGGCGTGCCGCCGACCGAGCGAAACGCCCGCACCGGCGAATTCACGCCGCCCGGGATGCTGCGCTGGGCGCGCGCAAAAAGCTCGTCGTTACGGCTCATGGGCCACCGTGGTGCGCATCGGCACCACCCCGCGCGACGGGCGGGACGGCGGAACGGCGCGCGAAGGCGCTGTGGAACGCAAAGGCCGCCGCCGTGACGTCGGCGCTGTCGAACACCGCGCTGATGACCGCCAGGGCGTCGGCACCGGCGGCGATCAAGTCCGCGGCGTTGGCCGCGGTGATGCCGCCGATGGCCACGACCGGAACGCGCCAGCGCGCCTTGGCGCGGGTGAGCAGCGAGGGTTGCGCGCGCGTGGCGTCGGGCTTGACGCGGGAGGCGAAAAAGCTCCCGAAGGCGATGTAGTCGGCGCCGGCGGCGAGCGCGCGCTGCGCGATGTCGAGCGAGTCGTAGCAGGAGGCGCCGATGATTGCCCCGGCGCCGATCCGCTGCCGGGCGGCGCCGATGGCGGCATCGTCGCGGCCCAGATGCACCCCATCGGCGGCAACCTCGCAGGCAAGCTCGACGTCGTCGTTGACAATGAAGGTCACGTCGCGCGCGGTGCAAAGCGCGCACAGCGCGAGGGCCTGCTCGCGCCGCAGCGCAGCGCTACCCTGCTTGCTGCGATACTGGACCGCGGCCGCGCCGCCGCCGATCGCCGCCGCCACGCGCGCCACCAGCAAGTCGGTGTCCGCAAGCTCCGGGGTCAGCACATACAGTCCGGCGAGCGGCGGGCGCGTCGGCTTGGGCGAAGGCGCGCGCATCAATGCCGATGCAGGTTGGGCGTGCGCGGCGCCTGCTCGTCGTCGACCGGAGGCTCGGCGTCTTCCTCGCGCGCCCAGAACAGCCGGTCGGGCAGGAGCTGGCCCATGCCCGGGCGGTAGGCCTTGGACAGCGTGTGCCAGGTGTAGTCCTGCGCCTCGCGCACCGCTTCGGGCAGCTCGAGGCCGTTGGCGAGCATCGCCGCGATCGCGGAGGCAAGGGTGCAGCCCGAACCGTGATAGCTGCCGGGCAGCCGTTCCCAGCTGTCGCTGCGCACCACGCCGCCCTTGCCGTACAGGGTGTTGATCACCTGCTCGGTCGGCTCGTGCGTGCCGGTGATGAGCACGTGCTCGCATCCGGCCTCGATCATCCGCTGCGCGCACAGGGCCAGCGTCGGCTCCTCGTCGTCCTCGGCGTCGGCCAGGCGCCGGGCCTCGGTGCCGTTGGGCGTGAGGATCGTCGTCCGCGGCAGCAGCAGCTCGCGCAGCGCGTGCAGCATGTTGTCGCTCGCCAGTTCATCGCCGCGGCCGGAGGCCAGCACCGGGTCGAGTACCAGCGGCACGTCCGGATAGTCGGCGAGAATTTCGGCGATGGCGGCGATGTTCTCCACGCTGCCGAGCACCCCGATCTTGAATACGTCGACGGGCATGTCTTCGAGCAGGCAGCGTGCCTGATCGGCGACCCATTCCGCGTCGAGCGGCTGCACCCCCTCGACCCCGAGCGTGTCCTGCACGGTGATCGCGGTGAGCACCGACAAAGGATGACAGCCCATGCTCGCCAGCGTCAGGATATCGGCCTGCAGGCCGGCGCCGCCGCTCGGATCGGAGGCGGCGAAGGTCAGCACGATCGGCGGGAACGCGGCAGCCTGCTCGGCGGATGGGTGCATGAACGGTGCGTGACGTGCGGCGAAGACTGAAGAGCGCGGGCGGCTACACCTCATGCACGACCGCGACGAGCGGCGTGAGCCGCCTTGGGCGCGGACGAACTTGGTAGAATTCGATTTTACTCCAATCGTCTTCGCACCGATGAAGAAATACATGTGCCTGATCTGCGGCCACATCTACGACGAGGCGCTCGGCGACCCCGACACGGGCGTCGCGCCCGGAACCAAGTGGGAAGACGTGCCGCCGAACTGGACATGTCCGGATTGCGGCGCCCGCAAAGAGGATTACGAGCTGGTGGAATTCTGATGCGTATCCTGCACACCATGCTGCGCGTCGGCGATCTCCAGCGGTCGCTGCACTTTTACACCCGGGTGCTCGGCATGCGACTGCTGCGCACGACCGACCGGCCCGAGCAGAAATACACGCTCGCCTTCGTCGGCTACGACGACGAATCGGCGCAGGCGGCGCTCGAGCTGACCTACAACTACGGCGTCGGCCGGTACGACCTGGGCAGTGGCTACGGCCATGTCGCCATCGAGGTGCCCGATGCTGCCGCGGCCTGTGCCTCGGTGCGCAGCCAGGGCGGCAAGGTGACGCGCGAAGCCGGGCCGGTGAAGGGCGGCACGACCGTCATCGCCTTCGTCGAGGATCCCGACGGCTACAAGATCGAGCTGATCGAGCGCAAGGCGAGCGGATCGTAGCCTGCCCGGGCGCGCTGCCGCGGCGCGCGCGCCCGGGTGCTGTCGCCGTCAGCTAGCGATGCGCGCGCCCCTGCTGCAGCTCGTCGTAGATGCCGATGAGCAGCGCCTCCCAGTCGCGGGTGAAGCCTGCCGTGTCGAACAGTGGATTGGTTTCGCGCGTGGCCCCGAGCCGGGCACGGTATTCACCCAGGCGCTTAGGCTTGGCCGTCAGGTCGAGCAGCCGCTCCTGATAGGCCCGCAGCGAATCGGCGACCAGCTCCGGCAGCCCGCTCGCCAACAGCAGGCTCGCACCGACGCGTCCGGCGAAGGTCGGGCCGCGGCAGGTGAGCATCGGCACGCCGGTCCACAGCGCGTCGCAGCCGGTGGTGTGGGCGCCGTAGGGCAAGGTGTCGAGCGCGAGGTCGGCACAGGCGAGGCGCGCGATGTGGGGTTCCTGCGAGAGCGTCGGGGCGAAGATCAGGCGCGCCGGGTCCACGCCCGCGCGAGCGGCCTCGGCGCGCAGGTTCTGCTGCATCCGCGGATGGCCGGCGAGCAGCCACAGCACGGCGTCGCGCCGTGCGGCGAGCGCCGCGAGCCAGATGGCGAACAGCGGCCGGCGCAGCTTGTAGCCCTGGTTGAGGCAGGCGAGCACCAGCGCGCCCTCGGGCAGCCCGTGGGCGGCACGCGGCGTCGGCGCCGGAAGTCCGCGACGACTGTCGTTGACGTAATAGCAGCGCGGCAGGCGCCACACGCGCTCGTGGAAATACGCCTCGTCGCACGGCGCGATCACTTCCGCGTCGGCGATTAAGCCATCGATCGCGTCATAGCCGAGGGTCCCGGGAAAGCTCATGTAGTGCAGTTGCACCGGGGCCGGTCGCGACGCCAGGATGGACAGGCGGCCGCCCTGCGTGTAGCCGTGGCGCTCGATCAGGATGTCGAGGTTGTCGTCGCGAATCAGGCGCGCGGCCTGGGCGTCGCCGACCGCGCCAAGGTCGCGCCAATGCGCGAACGGCGCGCTGATGCGCTCGGCCACCGGCCCGCTGCCCTCGGGTCCATAGCTGTAGCCGTAGAGTTCGAAGGCGGCGCGGTCGTGCTGCTCGAACAGACCGGCCATCAGGCGCCCGGTCGGGTGGTCGCGAAAGTTGCCGGAGAGATAGCCGATGCGCAAGCGTGTGCCGCGCGGCGGTGGGGGGCGGCGCGGCGCGACGGGCGGCAGCGTTGCCGCCGCCCACCGCCGCGCGACGGCGAGCTGCTGCGCCGGCGTCGTCGGCATGGCGAGCGCAATCCAGGGCGACCAGCGCGGGTCGCTCTGCGCATCATCCAGCGTCGCGATGAGCCCCCCTTCGCACGCCTCCAGGCCATCCCATTCGCACAGGGTGTAGCGGGCATACACGAGGTTGGCCAGGGCGGGCGTCAGCGAGGGCGAGGCGGCGACGGCGCGCTCGAAGGCGAAGAACGCCTGTTCGTCCTCGCCCAGCCGCCGCTCGGAGAGCCCGAGGTTGTCCCAAACCTCCGCATCGCGGGCGCCGAGCGCGACCGCGCGTTGCAGGTGTGTCCGCGCCGCCATGGCCCGGCCTTCGTCGAGCAGGGTTGCGCCCAGGCTCACCCGAAGCCCGGCGACTTCGGGAGCGAGCGCGACGCATTGCTCGAGCAACTCGCGTGCGGCGGACGCCGCGCCGGCGGCCTTGAGCTGCGCGGCGATACCGTGCACCTGCTCGAGCGCGGCGGCCGCCGCTTGCTGCTCGCCGCGGGCCAGTCTGACCCGGGCGAGCGCGAGGCAGATTTCCTGCTGCGGCAGCCCTTGCGCCCGCGCCGCGGTCAACGCCCGCGTCAGCCGCTCGAGCGCCGCGTCGTGGCCTCCGGCCGCGTGGTCCTGCAGGGCGAGCTTGAGCAGCGCCCCGGGGTGCTCCGGCAGCGCCGCGAGAATCTGCTCGTAGATGGCGCGCGCTTCGCCCGCGCGACCGGCCGCCTCGTGCCGCGCCGCGAGCGCGAAGGCTTGCTGAACCGTGAGCTCCATGGTCGCGAAGCGCGCCTTTTCGCGCCGTCTTAACGTGGCCCCGCCGCTAGCCGGAGGACTTGAGCAGCTCGCCGATGTCGTGCGCGAAGGCGTCCGGGCCCTGGCTGAAGCTCTCGTACACGCGGAGCCTTCCCTGGGGATCGAACAGGTAGGTGCCGGCGGAATGGTCCACCGTGTACGTACCGGGCGTCGGTCCCGGCTGCTTCTGGTAGATGATCTTGAATTCCTTGGCCGTTGCAGCAGTCGCCTCCGCGTCGCCGTAGAGGCCGAGGAAAGTCGGATTGAACGCCGGCACATACTGCGCCAGCAGCGAGGGGGTATCGCGCTCCGGATCGACGGTCACGAACAGCACCTGCACCCGCGCCGCATCGGGGCCGAGCTGCTTCAGGGCCGCGGCGAGTTCGGCCAGGGTCGTCGGGCAAACGTCCGGACACTGCGTGTAGCCGAAGAAGATCGCCACGACCTTGCCGCGGAAATCGGCCAGGCTTCGCGGCTTGCCGGTGTGGTCGTTGAGGTGGAAGTCGTGGCCGTAGCCGACGCCGGTGACATCGGAGCCGCGGAACTTCGGCGTCGTCGGCCCGCACGCAGCGAGGCCGAGCACGAGCAGCGCCGCGATCGGCGCGACAAGGGCACGCATCAATGCCAGAAGTGGTCGAGGAGCAGCGCCGAGAACAATGCGGCCAGGTAGAGGATGGAGAAGCGGAAGGTGCGCCGCGCGAGCGCGTCGCTGTAGCGTCGATAGAGCCGCACGGCGCGTTCCAGGAACATGGCGCCCAGCGCCACGGCGGCCGCCAGGTACGCCATGCCGCTCATGCGCACGGCGTAGGGAAGCAGGGTCGCGGCGAACAGCGCCGTGGTGTAGAGAACGATCATCAGCCGCGTGTATTCGGGCCCGTGCGTCACCGGCAGCATCGGCAGGCCCGCGCTGGCGTAATCCTTGGTGCGGTAGAGCGCCAGCGACCAGAAGTGGGGCGGCGTCCAGACGAAGATGATCAGGAACAGCAGCAGCGCATCCGGCGCCACGCTGTTGGCGACCGCGGCCCAGCCGAGCACCGGGGGCATCGCCCCTGCCGCGCCGCCGATGACGATGTTCTGCGGGGTCGCGGGCTTGAGCAGCACGGTATAGATGATGGCGTAGCCGACGAACGTCGCCAGGGTGAGCCACATGGTCAGCGCGTTGACCGCGGTGTAGAGGATGCCCAGCCCGGCCATGCCCACGACGGCGGCAAAGGCCAGCGTCTGCAGCGAAGAGAGTTCGCCGCGCGGCAGCGGCCGGCCGCGGGTGCGCGCCATGAGCGCGTCGATCTTCTGTTCGACCAGGCAATTGATCGCGGCTGCGGCGCCGGCGACCAGGGCAATGCCGAGCGTGCCGAACACCACCGCGTTGAGCGGCGGCAATCCGGGCGAGGCGAGGACCATGCCGATCACCGCGGTGAACACGATGAGCAACACCACGCGCGGCTTGGTCAGCGCAAGGAACCGGCGCAGTCGGTAGAAAGGGCCGTGGGCGAGCGCGAGAGCGGTCATGGAGTCGAGGCGAAAAGGGGGGGATTCTAGCATTGCCGCAGGGTCATCCGATGCGCGATGCGCGCAGCAGGCGTTCGAGGTCCTTGGCCAGGCGCCTGATGTCCGGGTCGGCGCTGTAGCGCAACACCAGGTTGCCCAGCGGATCGACGATGTAGATGTTCGCCGCCGCGCCGCCGGGTCCGGGCAGGCGGTCCCACTGCCGCGCCTCGCCCCGGATGACGATCATCCCGGGATGCTGCGCCAGCAATTGCGCGGACGGCGTCGGCGCGTCGGTTGCAAGCAGCCACACCCGCACCACGCGGTCGCGTTCCGGACCCTGCATGGTCCGGGCCTGGCGGGTGGCGTAGAGCTTGTGTTCGCAGCGCGCATCGCAGGCCGCCGCGTCGGCGGCGAGCAGCACCCACCTGCCGTGCAACGCCGAGAGGCGCAACGGCGCGCCGTCGGCGCCGAGCCCGGCGATCTCCGGCGCCTGCGGCGCGCCGAGCAATTCACCGTAGTTGACGTGGGCGGAAGGGCGCAGCCAGTAATAGGCGGTGTACGACGCGACCACCGGCGCGATGCACACCAGCGCCAGCAGCGCGAGCGTGCGCCGCGCGCGGCGGCGCGAGCGCAGGTCAGGCGGGCCCATCGCCGTCACGCGCGCGCCAGTTGAGCGTGAGCCACAGGACGACCGAGAGCGTGGCGAATGAATACCATTGCAGCATGTAGGAACGGTTCTGATCGGCACCCAGATCCGGCGCCGGCCAGTCCCGCACGAGGCCGTCGGAAGGCGTTACCGGATCGAGCTGTTCGACAATCACCGGCAGCAGATCGAGGCCGGTGGCGGTGGCGATGCGACCGACATCGAGATTCTGCCAGAGCGGTCCGGCGCCCTGCTCGGACCCGAGCTCGAGGTAGCGCTGCGGGGGCAGGTTGGCGCGGCCGATCACCGTTTGCATGCCCGCCGGCGGGGGCACCGAGGGCAGCTCGGCCCGCCGTGCTCCCTGGGCGATCCAGCCGCGATCGACCAGCACGAAGCGCCCGCTTTCGGCGAGCTTGAGCGGTGCGACGACGTCGTACCCCGCCCGACCGCCGTACACCTTGTTGTCGATGAAGAGCTCCCGCGCGCCGTCGTACTCTCCGCGCGCGCGCACGACCCGAAACCGCAGCCGCGACGCTTCGGCGTCGCCCGCGTCCAGATCGATCGGCGGCAGCCCCGCCGCCGCCGCAAACTGCGCCGAGAGCGCCTCCTTGTCCGCCGCCCGGTGCCGCTGCCAGTTTCCCAGCGCCAGCGTAAGCGCGACGAACGCCAGCATGGCCAGCGTCGGCAGCGCGCGCGGCCGGAAGCGGCGCGTGGCGAAAAACGCGGCGGCCCGATTTGGCAGCATCAAGGGGTTGGGCTATGCTCGTTGCGACCGTCGCCGCGGCGCGGCCCTGCGTCGCGCCGCAACCGCGCATGCGCTACATCGTCATCGCCGCCCTGATCCTGATCGTCGCCACCCTGGCGTCGGCGCTCTATTATCTCTACCACGATCGCGGCCAGGGCATGCGCATGGTCACGGCGCTGGCGATCCGCGTCGCCTTGTCGGCGAGCCTCATCATCTTCCTGGTCGTCAGCTACAAGCTCGGCTGGATCGGCGCGACCGGGTTGCGCTGAGCGGGAAGGCTCGCGCCGCGCGCCGCGCGCGCTTTCCCGGTGCGGCCCTGGCGCGTGCGGGCGAGGCGTTACAGCCAGTAGACGAGAACGAACAGCAGCAGCCACACGACGTCGACGAAGTGCCAATACCAGGCCGCGGCCTCGAAGGCGAAATGATGCTGCGCATCGAAGTGCCCGCGGAAGGCCCGCACCAGCATCACCGACAGCATGATCGCGCCGATGGTGACGTGAAAGCCGTGGAAGCCGGTCAGCATGAAGAACGTCGAGCCGTAGACGCCGGTCGACAGCTTGAGGTTGAGTTCGCTGTAGGCGTGCACGTATTCGTGTGCCTGCAGCGCGAGGAAGGTGACGCCCAGGGCGATGGTGATGAACAGCCACAGCTTGAGCGCGGCGCGATGGCCCGTCTTGAGCGCGTGGTGGGCCACGGTCAGCGTGCCGCCTGACGAAACCAGGATGATGGTGTTGAGCAGCGGGATGCCGATCGCCGCCATGGGCGTGAACGGATTCTTGAGGTAAGGGCCGTTGGTCGGCCACATGGCCGTGAAATCGGGCCACAGCAGCTTCTGCTCCGGACTGCCGAGGTTGGGCACCGACAGGTTGCGCACGTAGAACAGGGCGCCGAAGAACGCGGCGAAGAACATCACCTCCGAGAAGATGAACCAGCTCATCCCCCAGCGGAACGAGACGTCGACCTGCTTGTTGTAGAGGCGGTGCTGGGATTCGTCGATGACGCGACCGAACCAGCCGAACATCATGGTGAGCAGGATGCAGAAGCCGGCGAGCACCAGCCACGGGCCGAAGGCGTAGGCGTTGAACCAGGCCGCCGCGCCGGACGCCATGCACAGCAGCGCGCACGAGCCGGTGATCGGCCAGTACGACGGCTGGGGTACGAAATAGATTGGCTTGGCGCCGTTCGACGATGCGTTCATGAGCGGTTCCCCTCGACTTCGAAGAAAGTGTACGACAGGGTGATCGTGGCGACGTCCTTGGGCAGCCTCGGATCGACGACGAAAACGACCGGCATCTGCCGCTTCTCGTGCGGAGCGAACGCCTGCCGGGTGAAGCAGAAGCAGTCGAGCTTGCGGAAATACTGCGCCGCCAGCTGCGGGCCGTAGCTCGGCACCGCCTGGCCGGTGATTGCATGCGATGACAGGTTCTCGACCTCGTACAGGACCTGCGTGACCTCGCCCGGATGGACCTGCACGATCGGCGTCAGCGGCCGGAAGCGCCACGGCAGCTTGTTGGCGTTGGCGTCGAGCTCGAGGCGGATGCTGCGCGTGAGGTCGACCTGCGTGTTGTTCACGGCATCGGGTCGGTCGATGTCGCGCAGCCCGGTCGCCTTGCAGATCTGGTCGTAGAAGGGCACCAGCGCGAAGCCGAAGCCGAACATCAGCACGGTGATCCCGGCGAGACGGACGAGCAGGCGCCGGTTCGAGCGCTGCCGATCGTCATCTGCGTTGCGGTTCATGCTGGGCTCGACGGCCGGCCTACTTGCGTCCGCGCGCGATGGCGACCAGCAGGAAGGCGATGATGCCGAAGCCCAGGACACCGATGCCGATGGTCGTGCCGCCGACGTATTGCGAGGCGATGATGCCGCAGAAGAAAACGACCGCGGCCGACAGCAGAACCAGCGCCGTGCGCCGATTCGCCGCGCGGCGCGCGTCCCTCGCCCGGTCCGGACTGAGCTGCGCAAGTTTCATGCTGGCCACGGCCGCCTTAGGTCAGCTGATCTGCGGCGGGGTCTCGAAGGTGTGGTAAGGCACCGGCGAGGGCAACGTCCATTCCAGCGTGTCGGCCCCTTCCCACGGCTTGGCCGGTGCCGGAGCACCCGAGCGGATGCACTTGAGCACGACGTACAGGAACAGCAGCTGCGAGAAGCCGAAACCGAAGGCGCCGATCGAGGCGACCATGTTCCAGTCGGTGAACTGCGGCGCATAGTCGGGCACGCGGCGCGGCATCCCGGCCAGGCCGAGGAAATGCATCGGGAAGAAGGTGACGTTGAAGAAGATCATCGTCAGCCAGAAGTGGATCTTGCCCAGCTTCTCGTCGTACATGTGCCCGGACCATTTCGGCAGCCAGTAGTAAATGCCGCCGAAGAACGCGAACAGCGACCCCGCCACCAGCACATAGTGGAAATGCGCCACCACGTAGTAGGTGTCGTGCAGCACGATGTCGACCGGGACCAGCGCCAGGACCAGGCCGGTAAAGCCGCCCATGGTGAACAGGAAGATGAAGCCGATGGCGAACAGCATCGGCGTCTCGAAGGTCATCGAGCCCCGCCACATGGTCGCTACCCAGTTGAATACCTTCACCCCGGTCGGCACGGCGATGAGCATCGTCATGTACATGAAGAACAGCTGGCCCGCCGCCGGCATGCCGACGGTGAACATGTGGTGCGCCCAGACCAGGAAGGACAGGATCGCGATCGATGCCGTGGCGTACACCATCGACGTATAGCCAAACAGCGGCTTGCGCGAGAACGTGGGCAGGATGGTCGAGATGATCCCGAACGCAGGCAGGATCATGATGTAGACCTCGGGATGCCCGAAGAACCAGAACACATGCTGGAACAGCACCGGGTCGCCGCCGCCGGCGGCGTTGAAGAAGCTGGTGCCGAAATGGCGGTCGGTGAGCAGCATCGTCACCGAGCCCGCCAGCACCGGCATCACGGCGATCAGCAGGTAGGCGGTGATCAGCCACGTCCATACGAACAGCGGCATCTTCATGAGCGTCATGCCGGGCGCGCGCATGTTGAGGATCGTAGTGATGATGTTGATCGAGCCCATGATCGACGACGCGCCCATGATGTGGACGGCGAAGATGGTCATGTCCATGCCCATGCCGGCCTGCACCGACAGCGGCGGGTAGAGCGTCCAGCCGGCGCTGGCCGCCCCGCCGGGCACGAGGAAGGAGGCGAGCAGCAGGGTCGCGGCGAACGGCAGCAGCCAGAAGCTCCAGTTGTTCATGCGCGCGAACGCCATGTCCGGCGCGCCGATCATCAGCGGCACCTGCCAGTTGGCGAATCCCACCGCCGCCGGCATGATCGCGCCGAAGATCATGATCAGGCCGTGCAGCGTGTTGAGCTGGTTGAAGAACTCCGGCTCGACTAATTGCAGGCCCGGCTGGAAGAGCTCCGCCCGGATGGTCAACGCCATCACCCCGCCGGTGAGGAACATGATCATCGAGAACCACAGGTACAGCGTGCCGATGTCCTTGTGGTTGGTGGTCATGATCCAGCGCATGATGCCGGCCGGGTGATGCGCGTGCTCGTCGTGCCCCAGGCCATGGCCCACCGGGTGGCCCGCGGCGTGATCGTGCGGAAGAGTGCTCATTGCTTGCTCCTGGCTGATGCTCTTAGCATTCGGACTGGCGGTCGGCTGGCTTGAACGGCCGCAGCGATCAAGACCGGTCGGCCTTCACCTCGGCGGGCTCGATGGCCTCGCCGGTGTGGTTGCCCCAGCTGTTGCGCGTATAGGTGATCACCGCCGCGATGTCGGTGTCCGACAGCTTGCCCTTCCAGGCGATCATCGCCGTCGGCTGGCCGTTCTTCACCACCCCGTTCAAGACCGTGTTGATCTGCGCCTGCTTGGGTCCGGTGACCACCTTCGAGCCGTCGAGGGCGGGGAACGCGCCGGGCACGCCCTTGCCGTTGGCCTGGTGGCAGGCCGCGCAGTTGGCGCTGAACACCTTTTCGCCACGCGCCACGAGCTCCTGCAGCGCCCAAGTCTTGTTCGGATCGTCGGCCGCGGCGGCGGCGGCCTTCTTGTGCTGCGCGACCCACTGCGCATAGTCGTCGGCGCTCTTGACCTCGACCACGATGGGCATGAAGCCGTGCTCCTTGCCGCAGATCTTGGCGCACTGGCCACGGAAGGTGCCGGTCTGGTCGAACTTGAGCCAGTCGTCGCGAACAAAGCCCGGAATGGCATCCTGCTGCACCCCCGCCGAGGGCAGGTACCAGGCATGGATGACGTCGCTGGAGGTGATGAGCAGGCGAACCTTCTTGCCCACCGGAAGGACCAGCGGCTGGTCGACTTCGAGCAGGTAGTGCTCGTCCATCGGTTCCCGGCCTTCGATCTGGGCCACCGGCGTCTTGAGGTTGCTGTAGAAGTCGAAGCCCTCGTCGAGATAGCTGTAATTCCACTTCCACTGCGAGCCGGTGACCTTGATGGTGAGGTCGGGCGCGGAGGTGTCCTTCATCGCCAGCACCGTCTGCGTGGCCGGAACGGCCATCAGCAGCAGGATGAGGAACGGGATGACCGTCCACACCACCTCGACCAGGGTGTTCTCGTGGAATTGCGCGGCCTGATGCCCCTTCGCTTTGCGGTGGGCGAAGATCGAGTAGAACATCACCGAGAACACGCCGACGAAGATCAGGGCGCAGATGGCCATGATGTAGGTGTGCAGGTCGAAGATCTGCGTCGCGATCGGCGTCACCGGCGGCTGCAGGTTGTACTCCTTCGCCGCCAGCGCCAGCGTCGGCACCAGTCCTGCCGCGAACGCCGCAGCGCCCGCTGTTCGCCTTGCCATCGCTCCCTTGCGCTCCATGCTTTCCCCGAACAATTCGATGATCTGCGCTTGCCGACTGCCCGCTAGCGCATACTGAGCGCGCGATGCAGCTCGCGTGCGACGCTCTGGCGTTCACCCGCCGGCAGCTCATCGCCGAAAGGCACCTCGCGTCCGGCGAAGCGCAGCTTGAGCCGCGGCCGGCGATTCAATCCGCCGGCTTCGACCTCGACCCGCGCCCAATAGCGGTTGAACTCCTGCCGCATGCGCGCTCCTGCCCGCTCCCGTTCGACGATCACGCGGTCACCGCAGACGCTCACCCGCTCCCAGTCGCCGGCATGGCGCTCGATCCAGCGAAACGCCAGGAACAGCACGGCCATTTCCAGCGCGGAGTACGGCAACACCAGCCATGCGCCCACGGCGGCGAAACCGAGCCCCAGGCCGAGCGACACGCAGCACAGCGATGCGAACAGCGACCAGCGCCAGCGCGAGCCGAGCGAATCGTGCCGGCGCGAGACCATGCAAAACTCCGGTTCGGTGGCAAGCGGTGGGATTTCGACGCCCGGCATGCAAACCTTTTCGCGCGCGACTCGACAGCGACGTCGCAAAAGTCGGAAATCTTAGCATGGATGGCTGCGCCGCAACATGCGGCGGCGCGAGTGCCGTTCACGCCAGTCCGAGCGCCGCGGCGCCCGGACCCCACTGCGGCGCATCCGCCCTGCCCCAGTCCAGCGTCGCCACGCGCGCGGCGGGCAGCCGCGCGTCGAGCGCGCGCACGTTGTCGTCGAGCCGCGGCAGCTGCGGCTCGACCAAGTTGGCGACCCAGCCTGCGAACGAGAGCCCGCGGGCGTGGATCGCGTGCGCGGAGAGCAGCGCGTGATTGAGGCAGCCCAGGCGCATTGCCACCACCAGCAGCACCGGCAGGGACAGCACCCGCGCCACGTCGAGCATGTCCCGGCGCGAATCGAGTGGCACCCACACTCCGCCCGCGCCCTCGACCACCACCCGGTCCGCGCGCAGGGCGAGCAGGTCGTAGGCGGCGCGGATGCGCTGCAGATCGATGGCCACGCCCGCCTCGGCCGCGGCGAGGTGCGGGGCGATGGCCGGCGCGAAGGCAAACGGATTGCGCGCCGCGTGCGGCGCCTCGACGTTGCCCGCCGCCGCGAGCGCGGCCACGTCGTCGTTGCACTCGGCCCCGGGTGCGATGCCGGCGGCCACCGCTTTCATGCCCACGGCGCGCTCACCCCGCGCCGCCCAGCGCCGCAGCAGCGCGCAGGCCACCACGGTCTTGCCCACGCCGGTGTCGGTGCCGGTGACGAAGATCCCCTGCGCCAATCCTCCCCGCATGCGCGCTTTCCTCAGCGGCCGGCGCGCGGTGCGAAGCGCACGATCGCACGCCCGTCGGCGGCCGAGCGCGGATCCGCCTTCCATGCGTGACCGTACACGACCTCGTAGGTTGCCGGCAGCCGGCCGTCGCGGCGAAACGCCTCGAGCGCGCCCAGCACGCGCTGCCAGCGCGCGCGGCCGATGAGCCCGCGCGGCCGGCCGCGCGTCGCGTTGCGGGCGCCGATCGCCTTGAGTTCGCGCATCATCGTATGCGCGTCGTCGTAGGTCAGGGTGATGATCTCCATGTCCATCACCGGGTCGGCAAAGCCGACGTGCACCAGCATGTCGCCCAGATCGTGCATGTCGATGAAACGGCTCACGTGCGTCGCCTGGTCGATGCCGGCGAAAGCGCTGCGCAGTTCCTTGAGCGTGTCGGGGCCCAGGGTGGAGAACAGCAGCAATCCGCCGCTGCCCAGCACGCGGTGGAATTCGCGAAGCGCGACCGCCGTCTCGTTGATCCACTGCAGCGTCATGTTGCTCCACAGCAGATCGATGCACCCGCTGGCGACGGGCAGATGACATGCTTCGCCGCAGACGAGCGCCGGCTCCGCCCCCGTCCCGGCCCGGGCCCCGAACCAGCGCGCGAACAGCGAGCGCCCGGAAGCGCGCGCCGCGGCGGTGCGCCCGCGCGCGGTCTCGAGCATGGGGTACGCGCTGTCGAGGCCGAGCAGCCGGGCCTCGGGATAGCGCGCGGACAACTCGCCCAGGGCGTCGCCGGTGCCGCAGCCGACGTCGAGGACCGCCGCCGGCCGGAGCTTGACCAGGGCCAGGCGCTCGGCCATGCGCTGGCCCACTTCGCGCTGCAGTACCGCCGCCGCGTCGTAGGTCGCCGCGGCGCGCTCGAAGGCACGCCGCGCGCGCTGCGCATCGAGCCAATGCGGATCGTTGCTAGGCGGCATCGGTGACAGCGGCGACGAACGCGTCGGGATGGGACAGGAAGGGCGCGTGCGCTGCCCCGCGGATGAGCCGGAACGTGCCGTGGGGCAGGGCCCGCGCCAACCATTCGCCGGCCGCCGGAGGTGTCAGCGCATCGCGCTCGCCGGCGATGACCGTGGTCGCCTGCGCGATCGCCCCCACCTCGGGGCGAAGATCGGTGCGCGCGAGCAGTTGCAGCGCGGCTTGCAGCGCCGCGCGCGACGGCTCGCCGCGGGCGAACAGTTCGCGCCGCACTTGCGAGAGCACCGCGCGCGGGTGGTCGCTGCCGCGGACCTGCAGCGTGACGAAGCGTTGCAGCGTCAGTCGATAGGACACCACCAGTTCGTCGCCAAACCGCTGCAGCGTGATCGCGTCGATGGCATGCGGCCAATCGGGCCGCGCCACAAAGCACGGCGTGGTGCCGGTCAGGATTAGCCGGGCGATGCGCCCCGGATCGGTGTGCGCCCAGCGCAGCGCGACCGTTCCGCCGAGCGACCAGCCGAGCAGCGTCAGCGGCGTCTGGTCGGCGTGCGCCGAGCGGGCGAGCGCGGCGGCGATCGCGGCGATGATCGTGTCCAGCGCGTACGGCGCGACGGGGGCGCTGCACCCGTGCCCGGGCAGGTCGACCCGGTGCACGCGAAAGCGGGCGGTGAGCCGCGGCAGCAGGGGCGCAAACAGCCCCGAATGCATCGCCCAGCCGTGCAACAGCACCAGCGGCGGGCCGGCGCCGGCGGAATCGATGCGCACGCCGCTCTCGCTCATGCGGCGATCGCGGCGAGTGCCCGGAGCAGGCGCGCCACGTCGGCTTGGGTGTGCGCGGCGCTCAGGGTGACGCGCAACCGCGCCGTGCCCCGGGGCACGGTGGGCGGTCGAATCGCCGGCACCCACAGCCCACGGCGCCACAGGCTCTCGCTTGCACCGAGCGCCGCGGCATTGCTGCCGACGAGCAGCGGTTGAATCGCGGTTTCCGAGGGCAGAAGCGGCCACGGCAGCGCCGCCGCCCCGGTGCGGAAGCGCTCGATGTGCGCCTGCAGGCGTTCGCGGCGTCGCGGCTCGCCGCGGATGAGCGCGAGGCTCTGCTGCAGCGCGCAGGCAAGCAGCGGCGGCGAGGCGGTGGTAAAGACGTAGGTGCGCGCGGTTTGCAGCAGCTGCTCGATGACGCTCGGATGCGCGGCGACGAACGCGCCGGCCACACCGGCGGCCTTGCCCAGCGTGCCCATGTACACGATCCGCGCCGAGCTCAGGCCGAAGTGCGCCACCGCGCCGCGGCCGTTGCCCAGAACGCCGAAGCCATGCGCATCGTCGACCACGAGCCAGGCATCGTGGCGTTCGGCGAGGTCGAGCAGCCGCGGCAGCGGGGCGATGCCGCCATCCATGCTGAACACCGCGTCGGTGCAGATGAGCTTGCGCGGCGCGCGGCTGGCGGCAAGACGACGGCCCAGCGCGTCGGGGTCGCGATGGGGGTAGCGGACGAAGTGCGCCCGCGACAGGATCGCGGCGTCGTTCAGGCAGGCGTGGTTGAGGCGATCGCCGAACACGGCGTCGCCGCGGCGGCAGAGCGCGGTCAGGATCGCCAGGTTGGCCATGTAGCCGGCCGAGAACAGCAGTGCGCGCGCATCGCCGCACGGCGCGACCCACGCCGCGAGTTCCCGCTCCAGCGCCTCGTGCGCGGCAAAATGCCCGGAGATGAGGTGCGCGGCACCGGCGCCGACACCGTAGCGCGCCGCGCCCTTCTGCGCCGCGGCGATCACCCGTGGTTCGGCGGCGAGGCCTAAGTAATCGTTGCCGCCGAAGTGCAACAGTTCGCGCCCGTCGACGGTGAGCCGCGCGCCGCGGCGCGCGCTGACGGCCCGCCGCCGGCGGCCGAGCCCGGCGGCCTCGCGCGCGGCGAGGTCGGCCGCGATTTGTTCCAGCGCGCGCGTAATCAAGCGCTCGTAGCGGCGGCGCCCTGCGCCATCAATCCAAGGCGGCGAAACAACGCCCGATCGGCCGCGACATCGGGATTGCCGGTGGTGAGCAGCTTGTCGCCGTAGAACACCGAGTTCGCGCCGGCAAAGAAGCACAGCGCCTGGATGCCGTCGCCGAGCTCGCGCCGACCGGCGGACAATCGCACCATGGCCCGCGGCATGGCGATGCGCGCGACGGCAACGGTGCGCACGAACTCCAGCGGATCGATCGGCTCGGTGCCGTACAGCGGCGTGCCTTCGACCTGCACCAGGTTGTTGATGGGCACCGACTCCGGGTACGGATCGAGGTTGGCGAGCTGGGCGATCAGGCCCGCGCGCTCGGCGCGCGACTCGCCCATGCCCACGATACCGCCGCAACACACGTTGATGCCCGCGTCGCGGACGCGCGCGAGCGTTTCGAGGCGATCGCGATAGGCGCGCGTGGTGATGATCTCGCCGTAGAATTCGGGCGCCGTGTCGAGGTTGTGGTTGTAGTAGTCGAGCCCCGCCTGGCGCAGCGCCTCGGCCTGACCCTGCTTGAGCATGCCCAGCGTAGCGCAGGTCTCCAGACCGAGCGCCCTGACCTCGCGCACCATCGCCAGCACCGGCTCGAGATCACGTTGCCGCGGACCGCGCCAGGCCGCGCCCATGCAGAAGCGCGTGGCGCCCGCGGCCTTGGCGGCGGTTGCCGCCGCGACCACCGCGGCGAGCGGCAGCAGCGCCCCGCTCGAGAGCCCCGTGTCATAGCGCGCGGCCTGCGGGCAGTAGGCGCAATCCTCGGGACAGCCTCCGGTCTTGATCGACACCAGGGTCGAGAGCTGCACTTCGTTGGGCGGGTGGTGATCGCGATGCGTCTGGTGGGCGCGTGCGAGCAGATCGTTGAACGGCAGGGCGAAGAGGGCTTCGACCTCCCCGATGCTCAGGCGCGGGCCCGGCTGTTGCGCCGGTTGCCCGGCGGCGGCGCACAGGGACGGCGGAGTGGACTGCATGGTCGCCAGACAGTGTGGTTAGAATGCCGGGCAGTGTCCGGGGAGGGGGTGCGGTTGTCAAATTCTCTGGCTCGCGCGCTTGACAACGCGCCCCGCGCCGCGGGTCCGTCGCGGGGCGCCGGCTGACCCGCGCCCTCGCAGCGCCTATGCTTGCCATCGTCCTAGTCGAGCCGGAGATTCCGCCCAACACCGGCAACGTCATCCGCCTCGCGGCCAACACCGGCGCCGAACTGCACCTGGTCGAGCCGCTCGGTTTCCGCCTGACCGACCCCGAGCTGCGCCGCGCCGGCCTCGACTACCACGAGTACGCGCGCGTGGTGGCCCACCGCGACTGGGCGAGCGCTCGCGCCGCGGTCGACGCCGAGCGGCGGCGAAACTGGTACGCGCTGACGACCCGCGGCACGCGCTCGCTGTTCGATTGCGCGCTTCGCCCCGACGACGTGTTCGTTTTCGGCTGCGAGACGGCCGGGCTTCCGGCGGCGATCCTGGAAGAGTTCGCGCCGCAGGCGCGGCTGCGCCTGCCGATGCGACCCGAGGTGCGCAGCCTGAACCTGTCCAACGCCGTCGCGGTCACGGTCTACGAGGCTTGGCGGCAGGCCGCCTTCGTCGGCTCCCGCTAGTGCATGCCGAGGCGCGAGAAGATGAAGCGCAACTCGTACTCGCGGTCGCGGATCACCTGCTCTTTCGCCTTGCCGTAGCCATGGCCGCTGTCGAAGTCCATGTACAGCAGGAACGGATCGATCTGCCCGAGGTGGTTCTGCACCGCGGCCACGAACTTCTTCGCGTGCATCGGGTCGACCCGCGAGTCATATTCGCCGGCGCTGACCAGCGTCGGCGGCAGGTTCACGCCCTCGCGAATGTTGTGGTAGGGCGAATAGCGCAACAGGTAGGCGAAGTCCTCCGCCTTGTCCGGATCACCGTATTCGGCGATCCAGTAGCGGGCGATCAGGAACTTGTGGAAGCGCACCATGTCGAGCAACGGCACCTGGCAGACCGCCGCGGCGAACAGATCCGGGCGCTGCGTGAGCACGGCGCCGACGAGCAGGCCACCGTTGCTGCCGCCGCCGATCATCAGCCGGTCGCGGGTCGTGTAGCGCTCGCGCACCAGCCACTCGGCTGCGGCGATGAAGTCGTCGAAGCTCGTCTGCTTGTTGCCGAACTTCGCCGCGTCGTGCCAGCGCTCCCCGTATTCGTCGCCGCCGCGGATGCCGGCTTCGGCGTACACGCCGCCGCGATTGATGAATGTCGCCCAGCTGCGGAGGTAATCGGGACTGATGCCGATGTTGAATCCGCCGTAGCCGTACAGGAACAGCGGGTTCGAACCGTCCTGTACCAGGCCCTTGCGGTAGGACAGGAACATCGGGATGCGGGTGCCGTCCTTGGACGGGTAGAACACGAGCTTCGTTTCGATCTGCGTGGTGTCGAGCGGCGGCTTGTCTTCCCACAGCAGCGACCAGGCGAGCGTCTTGCCGTCGATCTGGTACAGGCGGCCGGGCGCGGTAAAGGTCGAGAGCGTGGCGTAGACGACGTCCTTGTCGATGTCGTAGGCGCTGGCGCTGACGTTGCCGAGCTCCGGTAGCGGCAGCTCGCGCACGCGCTTGCCGGACAGGTCGTGCACCCAGACCCGCGTGAGCACGTCCTTCTTGTCGCGCACCAGCAGCCAGTCGCTGGTGACGTCCACGCCGTCGAGCACGGTTTCCTGCTCCGGCCAGAGCACCTGCCAGTGCTCGAACTCCGGCGCCTCGTAGCTCGCCGCCATGAGCTTGAAGTTCGGCGCATGGTCGTTGGTGACGATGTAGATGCGCTCCTTGCGGAAGTCGGCGCTGGCGCGGAACTGTTTGCTGCTGTAGATCGTCTTCGGTTCGGCGCTCGAGCCCAGCGGCCGGATGCGAATGGTGTTGGAATAGAAGTCGCCGGTCTCGAACACCGTGACCTCGGCCTGCTCCGGCTCGTACACCGAGCACCAGTCCTTGGCGTCGGTCATGGCCAGCAGCAGCTCGTCGTTCTGCGCCGCATCGCCCAGCCGGTGCCGGTAGCAGCGTTGCGGCTCCTGGCGCTCGATCGATTCCTTGGTGCGCGGCGTGACGAAGGCGTAGCGCTCGTCGCGCGCCCATTGGAACGACGCGATCCCGGGCAGCAAGGCGCCGATCTGTTCGCCGGTGAAGGTGTCGATGACGCGATAATCGGTGATCTCGGAGCCGCGGCTGTAGGTCGCCACCGCGGCGCGGCTGCCGTCGCGGTTGAGGACCACGGCCCCCATGCTTGTCTTCCCCGACGGATCGAGCGCGAGCGGATCGAAGAGCAGCAGCTCGCGTCCGTCGAGCCGCGTGTAGAGCTTGGCCTGGGCTTCGCCCTTGCGCGTGCGCTCGAAGAATTCGCGCCCCTTCTTGAAGAACGGCGGCTGTGTGATGTCGCGGTCGAAATAGGCCGCGAGCTCGTCGTGCAGGCCGGCAACCGGCGGCGCGTTGGCATCGAGCCAGGAGAGCGTCGCCTGGTGCTGGCGCTTCGTCCACGCCTGCACTTCCGGGTTGCCGCCGTCCTCGAGCCAGCGATAGGCGTCGGTCAGCTTCACGCCGTGGACGATATCGACCACCGGACGCGCCGGGGTCGGCGGCGGATCGAACCCCGGCGCCGCGGCGGCGAGCGTGCTCGCCATGATCAGAGCGACGGCGCCACCGTGGCCGACGCGGCGCGGGCGTGGATCCATGCTCCGCCTCCCTCCATCAGTGGAATTCGGGGCCGTGCTCGCGCGCGAGCAGCGCCGCGACGGCGCGCCGCGGTTCCTGGCTCTCGTAGAGGACCCGAAATACCGCCTCGCAGATGGGCATCTCGACACCGAGCGCGCGACACAGCACGCGCACGTCGCGCGCGGCGGCGACGCCTTCGGCGACGTGTCCGAGCTCGCGCAGGATGGCCGCCAGCGGCTGCCCATGCGCCAGCGCCAGGCCGACGCGGCGGTTGCGCGACAGATCGCCCGTGCAGGTCAGAACCAGGTCGCCCAGCCCCGCCAGGCCCATGAGCGTTTCGCGTTTTCCGCCGAGGGCCGCGGATAGGCGCCCGGTCTCGGCCAGTCCGCGCGTGATCAGCGCCGCGCGCGCGTTGTCGCCGAAGCCCAGGCCATCGCTGGCGCCGGCGGCGATCGCCAGCACGTTCTTCACCGCGCCTCCGACCTCGACGCCGATCAGGTCGTCGCTCACATAGGCGCGGAAGGTCTCGCCGCGCAGGCGCTGGGCCACCGTCTCGGCGAGGCGCGCGTCGGTCGCCGCCACCGTGACCGCGGTCGGCAGCCCGCGGGCGACCTCGGCGGCAAAGCTCGGACCGGAGACCACGCCCACCGGCGTGGGCCAGGCCGGGCCGAGGACCTGGTGCGCCAGGGTAACGCCAGGCGCCTGCGCGGCGGCGACAAATCCCTTGCCCAGCCAGAACAGCGGCGCCGAGACCAGGCGTCGCGCCGCGGCGGCGACTTCGAGCAGCGCGCCGATCGGCGTGGCGACGAGGACGAGCGAGGCTCCGCAGAGCATCTCCGGCAGCGCGGCGCCCACGGCAATCGCCGGCGGCAGCGGGAAGCCGGGAAGGTAGCGCAGGTTTTCGCGCGCGCTGCCGAGCGCCTGCGCCTCGGCCGTGTCGCGCGCCCAGAGGCGCACGGCCGGCGCGGGCCGCGCCCGGGCGAGATGGATCGCGAGCGCGGTGCCCCACGCGCCCGCGCCCAGGATGGCGATGGTATCCATCGTGGCTTACGGCCCGCCGCTCGCGGCTACAGGCCCCAGACCTGCTGGATGCGGACGAAGCCGACCTGACCGTCGCGATGCCGGACCTTGGCCCAGCCGGGCGTGGTGCTGGCGTAGTCCGGATCGACGAGCTCCAGCAGCACGTTCTGCTCCGCCCTGAACACGACCGGGGCCGCGGCGTCGGGGCCGGCGAGAACATCGGCCACGGTGCTGCGCACCATCAGCACGCGCTTGTCGGCGACCGACTTCTTCTCGATCCAGGCCACCGTGCCGCTCGCATCGCGGACCTTGAGCCAGCCTTCGACGTTGACGACGACCTCGAGCGGATAGTCCCGGCCGAGCGCGTACAACGGCTTGGCCTTGAGCGAAGGCGCGTCGTAGAGCACGGCCACCTCGGCGGTGGCGCGGAAATCGGTCGCGGCCGCGGTCGCGGCAAAGAGCGCGAGAAGCGCTGTGAGGTACCGCGGAGCGCGCCGCGCCATGCGCCGCTACGCCTGCGCCGCCACCTGCGGCTGCTGCATGCTGGCCAGCTGCTGCTGATACAGGGACTCGAAGTTGATCGGATCGAGATGCACCGCCGGATACCCGGCACGCATGACCGCGTCGGCGATCGCCTCGCGCACGTAGGGGAACAGCAGGTTCGGGCAATGGATGCCGAGAATCGGCTGCAGGTCCGAAAGCGGCACGCCTTCGATGCGGAATACGCCCGCCTGCGCCGCCTCGACCAGGAACAGCGTCCGCTCGCCCGCCTTGGCCGTCAGGGTAACCGTCAGGATGCACTCGAAGTGGCTGTCGTCGAGCTGCTCCCCGCGGCTGCGCAGGCTCACCTCGACCTGAGGTGCCTCCTGCTGGGTGGAGAAAGATTGCGGCGCGCCCGGGTTTTCGAGCGACAAATCCTTAACGTAGATCTTTTCGATCTTGAGTATCGGTGCGTTGGGGAGCTGCGGGTCGGCCATGCGATCTTCCTGTGGAAAGCGGGTTGGAGGCGAAACCGGCAATTATACCGGAGCGCCGCAGCGCCGGCGGGGACACCCGTCAGCCCGACTCCCCGGCCAGGAGCGGCGAGAGTTCGCCCGCGCGGTCGAGCGCCACCAGATCGTCGTAGCCGCCGATATGCCGCGCGCCGATATAGATTTGCGGCACCGTGCGGCGGCCGGTCCGCTGCAGCATCTCCTCGCGCCGCGCGGGCTCCAAGTCGACGCGCACCTTGGCGATGTCCGCCACACCCCTGGTGCGCAGGAGCCGTTCTGCCCGATCGCAATAGGGGCATACCGCCGTGGTGTACATGGTGATGGTCGCCTTGGCTGGGTCGAGTTGCTCCATCGCGCCCGCCCTAGATTCCTTTTTCGACCGGCAGGCCGGCCTCGCTCCACGCACGCAAGCCGCCGCGCAGCGTGTAGACCTCGGCGAAGCCGAGCCGTTTCAGCGCCGCGGCCGCGGTGCGGCTGCGCTGGCCGCGCTCGCAATAGGCAATGACCGGCCGAGCGGTCAGTTTCTCGAGTTCGCCGGCGCGGCTTGCGAGCTGCGACTGCGGCAGGTGCATGGCGTTGGGCACCCGGCCGCCTTCGTACTCCTTGGGTTCGCGCAGGTCGAGCATCAGCGCGTCGCGGCGATTGATCAGTTGCGTCGCCTCCAGGGCGCCGATCTCGCGGATCGACGACAAGCGCGGGCGAAGCGTCAGCCACAGCCACATCACCCCGGAGGCGAGCATGACCAGGAGCAGCGGCCAGTTGTCTCGAAGGAATTGCAGGTTCATCGATCGTCAGGGCCCTTTGCGCCCGGCGGCGGAGCGGAAATGATAACGTAGTCTCGACTGCGTTCCGGTCGCGCCCCGGCTTTCGGGAACCAACCGCCGCGACCGGGGTCCGATCGATGCACTGTTGAGGCCGCCGCCGGTCGGCTCGTTGGCGACGCGTGGCGGCGTTTTTCTTTGCTTAGCGTTCGGGTTCGCGGCGCAGGCGCACCAGGGCCTGCGCGCTTTGCCCAAGCGATCCTGCCGCATTCGGTCGTCACATACGTCGCCGCCCGCCTTGCGCGGCGACAAACGGGCGTATACTTGGGCGCGAAGAGCAGTCTTGCGATCCGCGCTCGCGGGTTGCGGTGCCACCAATGAGGTTTGCGATGCGTGACGGCTGGAAGAAAGCGGGTTTGGTCGGTCTGGGCGCGGTACTCGGGCTGCTGCTGAGCCTCAACTTCTCGGCGCTGGCGGACAAGGAAGCCAGGCTGCCGATCCCTTATGACGACCTGCAGCTCTTCTCGGCCGTTTTCGGGCGGATCAAGAGCGACTACGTCGAGGCCGTGCCCGACGACAAGCTCATCCGCGGGGCGATCAACGGCATGGTGCATGATCTCGACCCGCACTCGGACTTTCTCGACGAAGACGCCTTCCGCGAACTCCAGGTCTCGACCCAGGGCAAGTTCGGCGGCCTGGGCATCGAGGTCGGCGTCGAAGACGGGATCATCAAGGTGATCTCGCCCATCGAGGACACGCCCGCCTTCCGTGCCGGCGTGAAGGCCGGCGACCTGATCGTCAAGATCGATGACATCGCCACCCGCGGCATGCCGCTCAGCGAGGCGGTTCAGAAGATGCGCGGCCGGCCGGGAACGCAAATCGTGCTCACCGTGGCGCGCAAGGATGTCGACGCCCCGATCACCTTCACCCTGACGCGCGAAGAAATCGTGGTCAAGAGCGTCAAGTACAAGATGGTCGAGCCCGGCTACGGCTACATCCGCGTCGCCCAGTTCCAGGAGCGCACCGGCGAGGATCTTGCCAAGGCGATCAAGGAACTCTACAAGCACGGCGATCTCTCCGGTCTGGTGCTCGACGTGCGCACCGATCCGGGCGGCCTGTTGCCGACCGCGGTCGGGGTTTCGGCGGCGTTCCTGCCTCAGGACGCGCTGGTCGTCTACACCGACGGCAGGACGCCCGATGCCCGCATGCGTCTGGGCGCGAACAAGGAAAACTACATGCGCAGCCGGGGCGACGACTACCTGCGTGATCTGCCCCCGGGAATCAAGACGGTGCCGATGGTGGTGCTGGTCGACGGCGGCACGGCATCTGCATCGGAGATTGTCGCCGGCGCCCTGCAGGACCACAAACGGGCGGTCGTGATGGGCACGCAGACCTTCGGCAAGGGGTCGGTCCAGACCATCGTGCCGCTCGGCCACAACACCGGCCTCAAGCTGACGACGGCGCGTTACTACACGCCCAACGGCCGCTCGATCCAGGCCAAGGGCATCGAACCGGATATCGTCGTCGACGACGGACGCGACTCGCCCAACCGCCTGCGCGAAGCCAATCTCGACCATCATCTCGAAACGCCGACGGCGACCGGGACAGGCGATGCGTCCAACATGAAGGGCAAGAGCGCGTCCGCGCAGCCGGTGGCCAGGAACCAGGGCAAGCCGGCGGCGCAGCTCGATCCCGACGCGTTGCCGCCGCGCTTCGAGTTCGGCGCGAGCGACGATTTCCAGCTCAAGCAGGCGCTCAACGAGCTCAAGGGCCAGCCAGTTCTCGCCTCGAACAAGGCGGTCGCCGCGCAGGCGAAGCCGCAATAGATCGCGCCGCGGAGTGGTCCCCGGAAACGCCCGGCTCGCCCGGGCGTTTTTCTGTCAGCAGCAGAATTCGCTACGAGTTGTCCCTCACAGAAATACCTACGCTGCCCGGCGCCCGGCCCTGAAGGCAGGCGTTGGTTTCCGGAGGCCGGATGGGCATGTCTTCCCCCGCTTCATTCCTCCAGCGGCGCTGCCACCGAAGCAGGAGGCACCCAAGCATGAGCGCGACGCCATACCTGATTGTCCATATAATCGTTAAGTAATTCTTGCTAACGCTATTGCAATTTATTGATATTGAACATATAATAATTTACACATCGTCAAATTAATCGTAAAGTAAACACCATAGCCAAGCGAAACCTCCACCGGCGTGACGAGCTGCTACGCACGCTGCGGGCGAACCCTCGCGCAAGCGGCACCGAACTCGCCGAGCGACTCGGCGTGAGCCGACAGCTCGTCAATCAGCTGCTGCGGCGGTTGCCGGAGGGCGATGTTCTGTCCGCCGGCCTGGCCCGGCGGGCGCGTTATGCGCTGCGGCGGCCGCTTCGGGGCGAACTCGCGGACATCCCCCTCTATGCGATTGACGACGCGGGGTCCGCACGGGCCCTCGGCGCGCTGTCGCTGGTGGCCCCGGAAGGGACGCTGCTGCCACTCGAGGCAACGGCATGGCCGGTGCCTGCGCAGTCTCGGGACGGGTGGTGGGATGGTTTGCCGTATCCGGTCCACTCCATGCGCCCCCAAGGCTACCTGGGCCGCGCGTTCGCGCTTAACGAGCACCGCACCCTGGGCGTCTCCGCGAATCCGGATGAATGGACCGACGATGACATTCTGTGGGTGCTGTCCCGCCGTGGAGCCGACACGGTCGGTAACCTCGTTCTGGGCAATGAGGCGTACTCGCTGTGGCTTGAGCGAAAGCTCGCAGCGCCCGATTCCATCCCGCCGAAGCGCCTGGCTGAAGCCTATTTGCGAGGCGCCGAGGATGCGGTCGCGCGCGCCCGCAGCGGATCGAGTGCTGCAGGCGAATTTCCCAAATTCGCGGCGCTGCGCGACCTTTCGGGCGCGAGCACGCCGCACGTCATCGTCAAGTTCTCCGGTGCCGGGCAGTCGGCCGCAGAGCGGCGCTGGGGCGACCTCCTGGTGTGCGAGCACCTGGCGCTCGAGCGCGCGCACCAGTTGCCCGGCGTCTCCACGGCAAGATCGCGCATCCTCACCTTTGCGGGCCGGGTGTTCATCGAGGTCGAGCGCTTCGACCGCGTGGGCATGCATGGGCGCCTGCCGCAGTGCGGACTCGATGCGCTCAGCCCTGCCTTCCTTGGCAGCGCTCGCACGCAATGGCCGGAGCTCGTGGGCGAGCTGCATCGTATGGGGCTCGTAGCGGCCACCGACATGGCAGCAGTCGAGTACCTGTGGTGGTTTGGCAGGCTGATTGCCAACGCCGACATGCATCTGGGGAACCTCAGTTTTCACGTCCAGGAAAGGTTGCGGCTGACGCCCGCCTACGACATGCTTCCCATGGCCTATGCCCCACTGCCGGGGGGAGAGTTGCCGGTGCGGGAGTTCGCACCAGCGCTTCCGCTGCCCCGGGAGCAGCCGGCATGGCTCGCGGCGGCGCGCGAGGCGGTCGCCTTCTGGTCTGCGGCAGCATCCGACCTGCGGATCAGCGAGGCCTTTCGCGCGCTTTGCCAGGCAAACGCAAGCCGCCTGCAGGATATCGCCGGCAAGCTTTAGGTGCCCGCTCCGAAGCCTCGGTGCCAAGCCGCATTGCGTCGCCGGCGGTGGGCGACACCGCAGCACTTCCGTCCCGGTTCGGTGGTGAAGCGCAGCGGCATTTTGGCTCCGGCAACCGGTTCATAATGCCGCATGGGGTTGTTACGCTTGCGCGCAAGCGACCGAGACAACCGTCCCGCCGATGGATGACACGCAACTGCTGCGCTACAGCCGACACATCCTGCTCGCCGAACTCGGCGTCGACGCCCAGCAGCGCTTCGCCGAGGCGCATGCGCTCATCGTCGGTGTCGGCGGCCTGGGCAACCCGGTGGCGCAGTTTCTCGCCGCCGCCGGCGTCGGCACCCTCACCCTGGTCGATGCCGACCGGGTTGATCTCACCAACCTGGCGCGCCAGACGCTGTTCGATACCGGTGCCGTCGGCCAACTGAAGGTGGAGGCAGCGCGCGCGCGGCTTGGCGCGGTCAACCCCGAGGTGCGCGTGCTGACCCGAGCGGAGCGGGTCGGGCTGGGCGAGTTGGCGCCGCTGGCGGCAGGGGCCGACGTCGTCGTCGACTGCTCGGACAACTTCGTGACTCGGCACGCAGTCAATCGCGCCTGCGTCGCCGCCCGAAAACCGCTGGTCTCGGGCGCAGCCATACGCTTTGACGGCCAGATCGCCGTGTTCGACGCCCGCGAGCCCGACAGTCCCTGCTACCACTGCCTGTTCGGCGAGGGCGACGAGTTCGAGGAAACCCGCTGCGCCACGATGGGGGTATTCGCCCCGCTGGTCGGAATCATCGGCGCGACCCAGGCCGCCGAGGCGCTCAAGTTGCTCGCCCCGGCCGGGCGCACGCTCTGCGGGCGGCTGCTGCTGCTCGATGCCTTGACCATGGACTGGCGCGAGGTGAAGGTTGCGCGCGATCCCGCCTGCCCGGTGTGCGCGCAGGCGCAAGGACGGTGAACGCGCGAATCGCGCGGCGATAAGCTCTGCCTTGCGCGCGACACGCTGGAGAAACGGCCGGGCGGCTGGCACCGCAACGGCGGCCGCCCGGCCCCTTTCACCGTCCGGGTCGACTAGCCGAACAGATACTTGCGCTGCGTGTCCCAGTGCTCCTGCGGCAGGCGCTTGAAGCCCGACTTGGCAAACAGCGCCCAGCGTCCGAGCACGAACGCGAGCAGGGCGTTGGCTTCGGCGACCGGATCGCCGCTCCAGCCGCTCCCGGCCTGGGCGATCTTCAATGCCTGTCGCAGCGCGGCCTCGATGCGTTCGTAGAGCTGGTTCATGCGCACCTGCAGGCGCTCGTCTTCGTTGACCAGCGCATCGCCGATGAGCACCCGCGTCATGCCGGGATTCTTTTCCGCGAAACCGAGCAGCACCGACACGATCTGTGCCGCCTGCGCCACCCCGTCGGTGCTCTCGCTGGTAATGCGGTTGACGAGCGAAAACAGGGTCGATTCGATGAACTCGATGAGCCCCTCGAACATCTGCGCCTTGCTGGCGAAATGGCGGTAGAGCGCGGCCTCGGACACCTCCAGGCGCGCGGCGAGCGCGGCGGTGGTGATCTTCTCGCCACGCGGACTTTCGAGCATGGCCGCCAGCGTCTGCAGGATCTGCAGCCGGCGTTCCCCCGGTTTGGTCGCCATCGAGATGCTCCTTCGCGCTGCGTCAACCCGCCTTGATCATGGTGCCGACGCCTTCGTTGGTCAGCACCTCGAGCAGCAACGCATGTTCGACCCGACCGTCGATGATATGCGAGCTGCGCACGCCGTTCTTGACCGCGTCGAGCGCCGAGCCGATCTTGGGCAGCATGCCGCCGTGGATCGTGCCGTCGGCGAACAGGCGCTCGATTTCGCTCGCGCTCAAGCCGGTCAGCAGCGCGCCGTCCTTGTCCAGCACGCCGACCGTGTTGGTCATCAGCACGAGCTTCTCCGCCTTCAGCGTCTCGGCGAGTTTGCCCGCCACCAGGTCGGCGTTGATGTTATAAGCCTCGCCCTCCGGGCCGACGCCGATCGGCGCGATGACCGGGACGAAATCGCGCGAATCGAGCAGTTGGATGAGCTCCGGATCGATGTGCTCGATTTCGCCCACCAGGCCGATGTCGACCGACTCGCCGCCGTCGGACTCGCTCTTGAGCAGCATCTTGCGGGCGTGGATGAAGGCGCCGTCCTGGCCGGTCAGGCCGACCGCCCGGCCGCCATGCTGGTTGATCAGGCCGACGATCTCCTGGTTGAGCTCTCCCAAGACCATCTCCACGACGTTCATCACCTTTTCGTCGGTCACGCGCATGCCCTGGCGAAACTCGCTTGGGATGCCCATCGTCTTCAACAGGTCGCCGATCTGCGGTCCGCCGCCGTGGACGATGACCGGGTTCATGCCGACGAGCTTGAGCATCACCACATCGCGGGCGAATCCCGCCTTGAGCACCGCCTCGGTCATCGCGTTGCCGCCGTACTTGATGACGATGGCCTTGTTGTGAAAACGCTGGATGTAGGGCAGGGCCTCGGCCAGGATCTGAGCCTTGAGCGCGGAGGCGGCCTCGGGGGGCATAGCGGCAGGGGTCGCGGCGGATGGCTCGGTGGCAACGATTCTACCCGATCGCGCGCAAACAAAGTAACCGCGCCGCTTGCTCGACAAGTAAGCCCTGACTGGCGCCGACGCAAACGCGTTTGTAAGCGACAAAGCGCTTTGGTATCTTGCGCGGATGCAAGACGCGCCGCCGGACGCCATCGACGTAAGTCTCGTGCACCGCGCGCTGGTTACCAAGCTGCGCCATCACGGCGACGTCCTGCTGGCCTCGCCGGTGTTCACGACGCTGCGCAGCGCGCTGCCGGCAGCGGAGGTCGACGCGCTGGTGTACCGCGACACCGCGCCGCTGCTCGAAGGTCATCCGGCGCTCGCCCGCCTGCACACCATCGATCGCGACTGGAAGCGGCGCGGCTTGGTCGGCCAGTGGCGCGCCGAGACCGGCTTGCTGCGCGTGTTGCGCGAGCGCCGCTACGACCTGATCGTGCATCTCACCGAGCATCCGCGCGGAGCGTGGCTGTGCCGCCTGCTGCGTCCGCGCTATGCGGTCGGGCGCGAGTTGCCCCGCGCGCACTGGCTGTGGCGGACGAGCTTCACCCACTACTACCGGCTGCCCCGCGCCCGGCCGCGGCATACGGTGGAGTGCAACCTCGACGCGCTGCGGCGGCTGGGCCTGCAACCGGCGCACGGCGAGCGGCAGCTGGTGCTCGTCCCGGGCGCAGCCGACGTGGCGCGGGCGCGGCAATGCTGCGCCCAGCACGGCCTCGAGGCGCGCCGTTTCATCCAGCTGCATCCGGGCTCGCGCTGGCAGTTCAAGTGCTGGACGGCGGAAGCCTACGCGGCTCTGGTCACGCAGATCGTCGCTGCCGGCTGGCAGGTGGTCATCACCGGCGCGCCCGACGCCTCCGAGCAGAGGTTGGTGGCGGCCGTTCTGGACGAGCTCGCCGAGCCGGCGCGCGGGCGGGTCGTCGATCTGGCCGGCGCGCTCAGCTTGCGCGAGCTCTCCGCGCTCACGCGCGAGGCGCGGGCGTTCGTCGGCGTCGACTCGGCGCCGATGCACATTGCCGCGGCCATGCAGACGCCGGTGGTGGCGCTGTTCGGGCCCAGCGGCGAGTTCGAATGGGGCCCCTGGCAGGTGGCCCACCGCGTGGTCGCCTCGACCATCCATCCTTGCCGCCCCTGTGGCAACGACGGCTGCGGCGGCGGCAAGGTCTCCGAATGCCTCACCACGCTGCCCGTCGAGCGGGTCCGCGCGGCGCTCTTCGAGCTGCTCGCCGAGACCGAGGGATTGCCGCGATGAGGCTGGCGATCATCCGCCAGCGCTACACGCCCTACGGCGGCGCCGAGCGCTTCGTCGAGAGCGCGCTCGAGGCGCTGCTCGAGCGCGGCATCGCCATCACGCTCTATACGCGGCGCTGGCCGCAGACGCGCCTGCAGTTGATCGAGCCGGTGCTGTGCAACCCGCCCTACTTGGGCCGGCTCTGGCGCGACTGGAGCTTTGCCCGCGCGGTGTGCGGCACGATCGCCCGCAAAGCGCCGGAACTGGTGCAGTCGCACGAGCGGCTGCTGTGCTGCGACGTCTATCGCGCCGGCGACGGGGTGCACCAGGTCTGGCTCGAGGAGCGCCTGCGCGACGCCTCGCCGCTGCTGCGCCGCCTCGTCGCCTGGAGCCCTTATCACCGCTATGTCCTGGACATGGAGCGGCGCCTGTTCGCCAGCCCGGCGCTGCGCGCGGTGATCTGCAATTCGGCCATGGTGAAGGAGGAAATCCACGAGCGCTTCGGCCTGCCGGAGGAACGCCTGTTCGTCATTTACAACGCCGTCGACAGCGACGTGTACTCGCCGCAGTTGCGAACGCATCGCGCCACGGTGCGTGCCAAGCTCGGGGTGCCGGAAGATGCCACCGTGTTCCTGCTCGTCGGCTCCGGTTACGAGCGCAAGGGCGTGGCGCGCGCGATCGCCGCGCTGGCGCGCCTGCCCGGTGACACCTATCTGTTCGTGGTCGGTCGCGACAAGTCGCGGCGCCGTTACAAGAATCTGGCGCGCAAGCTCGGCATCGCGCATCGGGTCGCGCTGCTCGGCGCGCAGGAGGATACGCGGCCGTTCTTCGGCGCCGCGGACGCATTCGTGCTGCCGACGCTGTACGATCCCTGCCCCAACGCGGCGCTCGAGGCGATGGCCTGTGGCCTGCCGGTGATAACCAGCACCACCTGTGGCGCAGCCGCGCTCGTGGTCGAGAACGATGCCGGGTTCGCCTGTCCGGCGCGCGATGTCGATTCGCTCGCCTGGCACATGATGACGCTCACCGACGCCAGTGCGCGGGCTACGCTGGGTGCGCGCGCCCGGGAAGCGGTGCTGCCGCTGACGCCGGCGGCCATGACGCTGCAGCTGGTTCTGCTCTACCGCGATCTGCTCGCCGCCGCGCACGCGGCGATGCCGCCACCGCGGCATTGAGGCACGGCGGCGGCGCAGCGGCGCCGCGCTATAATCGGCGCCACGTCCGCCCCTGTGCCTGGCGGCGGGTGCCACTCGAACATCGTGTCGACCGGCCTGCGTTTCTCCCCGCGCCCGTTGTGCTGCGTTCGGCCGGCTCGGCGGTGGCTGCTGCCTGCGCGCGCTGCGCCGGGCCGGCGCGCCGAGAGCGTCTGAGAGGCCCTTCATCGCGCTCCACGTTCTGCACACGGCATCCTCGCTCGACTGGGGCGGTCCGGAGCTGCGCATCCTCACCGAAGCAGCCGGCATGCGCCGCCGCGGCCACGACGTGCGCATCGCCAGTCCGCGCCAGGCGCCCATCTTTGCCCAGGCGGAACGCTTCGGAGTCCCGGTCCTCGCCCTGCCCATCCGTCGCCCGGGTGCGGCTGGCCTGCTCGCGCTGCGCCGCGCGCTTGCCAGCGAGCGCGTCGACGTCGTCAACAGCCATGGCGCCACGGACAGCTGGCTGGCGGCACTGGCCTGCCGCGCCGGCTGGTTCGGCAAAAAGCGCCCGCCCGCGCTCGTGCTCACCCACCATTGCCTGTCGCCCCTGCCGCGCGGCGCCGCAACCGGCTGGCTCTACACCCGGGGGATGGCCGAGATCGTCACCACCGGGGAGGCGATCCGCCAGCAGTTCATCCGTACCCTCGGCGTCTCGCCGGCGCGGGTCGCATCGATTCCCACCGGCATCGACCTGGAGCGGTTCGCGCCCGGCGATAGGATGGCGGCGCGCCGGGCACTGCAGCTGCCCGAGCGCGCGCCCCTGGTCGGCATCGTGGCGCCGCTGCGCAACGGCAAAGGCCACCGCTATCTGATCGAGGCCATGACGCTGCTGTCGCGGCCCGGGGCCGAGCTCGTCATCGTCGGTGACGGTCCGCAACGCGAAGCGCTGCGGCACCAGGTGCGCACCCTCGGGCTGGGCTCCCGGGTGCGTTTTGCCGGCGCGCAGCAGGACGTGGTGCCGTGGCTGCGGGCGCTCGACGTGTTTGCCCTGCCGTCGCACGCCTTCGAGGGCGTGCCGCAGGCGCTGCTGCAGGCGATGGCGGTCGGCATCCCCTGCGTCACCACCGACGCCGGTGCGATCGGCGAGGTTGCCATTCACGATGCGACCGCGCTCCTCGTCGCCAAGCAGAATGCGGTCGCCCTCGCCGCCGGGATCGAGCGCCTGCTCGACGCCGCGGCGCTGGGGGCGCGCCTGAGCTGGTCGGCGCGCGAGCGCGCGCAGACCCGGTTCGGCATCGACCCGATGCTCGATGCGATGGAAGCGGTGTTCCGGCGCGCGGCCAATGGCAACCGCTACCGCTGACGGCCCGGGCCGCCTGGCCGGCCGGGCGCTGGTCGTCGGGCGGGGGCTGCTGTGGCGACTCTTAAGCGGCGGTCGCCGCGCGCCGTCGCTCGATCCGGAGCGCGTCCTCATCGCCCATCATCTTCTGCTCGGCGACACGCTGATGCTGACCCCGCTGCTGGCCAAGCTGCGCGCGCGCCACCCCGCAGCCGACCTCGTGATGGCCGTGCCCGAGGCCTACGCGCCGTTGTACGCGCGCGCCCCCTACGGGGTGCGCGCCATCGGCTGGGATCCGCTGCGACCGCATCGCTCGCCGCTGTGGCGCGAACGCGGTTTCGATCTGGCGCTCATTCCCGCCGACAACCGCATGAGCTGGCTCGCCCTGGCGCTGGGAGCGCGCTGGATCGTCGCCTTCGCCGGCGATCGTCCGCCGAGCAAGAGCTGGCCAATCGACGAGCAGTGGCGCTATCCGGACCGGCCAGCCGCCTGGGGCGACATGGTGGCCGGCCTCATCGCCGGCCCGGCGCCGGCCGCGTATCGGCCTGCCGACTGGCCCGCGCCGCCCGCCCCCGCCATCGCGCCTGCTTTGGCGCCGCCTTACGCGGTGCTGCATGTCGGGGCCAGCACGCCGCTCAAGCAATGGGATGCGGCGCGCTGGGCCGCGCTCGCCTTGCGTTTGGCGGCCAAGGGTATCGAACCGGTGTGGTCGGCGGGAGCCGCGGAAGCATCGATCGTCCGCGCCTGCGACCCTGGTGCGCGCTATCGTTCCTTCGCCGGCACGCTCGCGCTCGCGCAAATCTGGCAGCTGATCGCCGGCGCCGCGCTGCTGGTGTGCCCCGACACCGGCATCGCGCACTTGGGTCGCATCGTCGGCGCGCCCACCGTGGCGCTGTTCGGGCCCGGGGCGGTGACGATCACCGGCGCCGGCGCTTTCTGGCGTGAGATGCCCTACCGTGCGGTCACGGTCGATCCGTTTCCCTGTCGCGATCAGCGCACGCTGTTCAAGCGCGAGATCGCCTGGGTGCGGCGCTGCGAACGCTCGCCCGCCCAGTGCCCGCACCCGCGCTGCATGGATGCCATCGGCGTCGAGGCCGTCGCCGCCGCGGCGGCGGCGCTCGGAATCGACCTGGGGGGCTAGCGCGGTTGCGAAAGGCTCAGCGGGCGTGGCGCGCAACCGCCCGCTCCGCGCCGGCCGCCGCCCGGGGCGCCTCGCCCGGGGGCGCGTATTCGGGAAGCCACACCTTGAGCCACGAGCGCACCTCGGCATCGCTCGCGGCGCGATCGCGCTCGAGCCAGGCGATCATCTGCTCGATCGCATCCGCGCCGTTCGACCGCGCCTGGGCGATATAGAGCTTCGGATGCGGTGTGGCCAGCGGGGTCTCCTCGGAGGCGAGCGGCTCCTCGTAGAGCTTTTCGCCCGGACGCAGCCCGGTGAAGACGATGCGGATCGCGTCCGGATCGGCGCCGGAGAGGCGGATCATGTCGCGCGCGAGATCGACGATGCGCACCGGCTCGCCCATGTCGAGCACCAGCACTTCGCCGCCGCCGCCCATCAGTCCGGCCTGCAGCAGCAGCTGCGTGGCCTCCGACAGCGACATGAAGTAGCGCTTGATCTCCGGGTGCGTGACGGTCACCGGGCCACCGCGCGCGATCTGTTCGCGAAAGCGCGGGATCACGCTGCCCGTGCTGCCGAAGACATTGCCGAAGCGGACGATGACAAATTGCGTGCCGCCGTTCTGGAGGCTCTGGCAGATCATTTCCGCCAGGCGTTTGGAGGCACCCATGACGTTGGCGGGATTGACCGCCTTGTCGGTGGATACGAGCACGAACTTCTCCACCTTCGCGGCCAGCGCCGCGCGCGCCAGCACCCAGGTTCCATAGGCGTTGTTGCGCACGGCCTGCCAGGCATTGGTCTCCTCCATCAACGGCACGTGCTTGTACGCCGCGGCGTGAAAGATCACCGACGGACGCTCGCGCGCGAGCAGCTGCTCGACGAGCGTCGCGTGCTTGGCGTCGCCGACGATGGTGCTCACCTGCAGGCCGGGGTAGTCGTCATGCAGCGCCTGCTGCACCTGGTAGAGGGCGTATTCGGACAGCTCGAGCAGCACCAGCCGCGACGGCTTGTAGCGCGCGATCTGGCGGCAGAGCTCGGCCCCGATCGAGCCGCCCGCGCCGGTGACCAGTATCACCCGATCACCCAGCCATTCGCGCAAGCCGGCGCTGTCGAGCACGACCGGATCGCGGCCGAGCAGATCGTCGAGCTCGACATGGCGTATGGTCGTCAACTGGGAGCGGCCGCTGATCAAGTCCTCGTACGAGGGCACGGTCAGCGCTTCGAGGCCGGCCGCCGCGCAAAGCTCGGCCACGCGCCGGCGCACGCCGTGCGCGGCCGACGGCAGGGCGATGATCACCGTGCGCACGCCAAAGCGACGCACCCATTCGGGCAGCTCGGCGATGGGTCCCAGCACCCGGATGTTGCGCAGCAACCGCCCCTGCTTGGCGCGGTCGTCGTCGAGCAGTCCGACCACGCGCCACTGCCGGCTCTGGGCGAGCTCCTTGGTCAGGCGCGCGCCGGCTTCGCCCGCGCCCAAGATCAGCACCGGCTCGCCCAGCGCCGCCAGGGGGCTGTAGAGACGGTGTTCCTTCCAGACGCGGTAGGTGAAGCGGCTCCCCGCCATGAGGAAAATGAGCACCGGCGGATAGAGGATGAGCACGCTGCGCGGCACCACGGAGGTCAGCTGCAGCATCACCAGCACGAGCGGAATGGCGACCGCGCCCAGGCCCGCTGCGAGCACGATGCGCTGCAGGTCGGGCAAGCTCGCGAAGCGCCACAGGCCGCGATAGAGGCCGAAGGCGAGGAAGATGCCGGCCTGCAGCGGCAGGATCCACGCCAGCGTATGCACCATGTCGGAGAACTGCGGCTCGTGCAGGTCGGTGTTGTAGCGCAGCCAGTACAGCCCGGCCCAGGCAATCGCGGCCGCACAAACGTCGTGCACAAACGCGAGCCAGACTCGCCAGTTAGCCCTTACTTTCTTCACAGCGCACACCTCGCCGCCGCCAATGATACTCGATCGCCGCGAACACGAGCGCGAGAATCGCCGCCCACAGCAGCAGCAAGACCGTCCCGGCGCGGGGCGCCCAAACGAGCGCGGCCACGCCCGATGCGGCCGCGCCGACCATGAGTACGGCGTAGACGGCGAGCGTCCGGCCATGGCCCCAGCCGATCAATACCAGGCGCTGGTAGTAATGCTCGCGGTGCGCGTCCCAGATGCGCGCACCGCGCAGCAGGCGGTAGCCCAGGGTGAGCGTCGCATCGGCAATGAAGGGCAGGAACACCAGCACGGGAAACCACCCCGGCCACCAGCGCGCCTGCCAGCCTTCCAGGCCGAAGATCGCGGCCAGGAAGCCCAGCGGCACCGCGCCGACATCGCCCAGCATGACCCGCGCCGGGGGCAGGTTGGAGGCGAGGAACGGGACCGTGGCCGCGGCCAAGGCCAGAAGCGGCGCCGTGCCCGCGCCACCGGCGAGCCGTGCCCCGGCGGCGTAGGCGCCAAATCCGACCACGGCCATGGCCGCGGCCAGGCCGTCGCTGCCGTCCATGAAATTGTAGAGATTGGCCATCCAGACGATGGCCAGCACGACCAGGGCAGCCGGCAGCGGCGGCGCGGCGAGCCAGACCCAGGCCGCCGCCGCCCCGGCCTGCACCAGCAGGCGCAGCGCCGGGTGCACGCCGCGCCAGTCGTCGAGCGCCGAAATGGCAATGACCGCCGCAAGCGACCCGAGCCACGGCTTTGCGCCGGGCAGCCAGAGGGTGGCGGCGAACCATCCGGCCCAGATTGCGATCCCGCCGGCGCGCGGAACGGGGTGCTCGTGCAGGGACCGCGCGTTGGGCCGATCGAGGGGCAGCAGGCCCGCGCGCCCCAGTAACGCGCGCAGTACCGCCCAGCTCACCACGGCGGCGATTATTGCCGCCAAGCCCGTCATTGCCTTACCCTGCCCCACAATCCCGCGCTGGGCAACCGGCACAGGCCCCGCAAGCTGTTGTTTGCGACCATTTTGTCGCCCTTGGCGGCCGCACGCTGCAGAGGCGATCGGCAAGCGGAATTATACGCCGCGGCCCGCTCGGCACGCGTGCGTCCGGAAGCGGCCTCTTGTTGCAATTAAGCAACAGGCTTCTCGAGGTGTTTTGGGGTCGCGGCTTTTAGCTTGCCAATGGATTCGCCGGTTTGGCACAATGGACTCAACTTCTCGCTTACCCAATTGAGAAGGTTCCGATGGCAGGCGCAAACGCAGGTTACTTGCCTATTTTTTCCGTTAGAGGAGAAACTCCATGAATAAGAAGCTCGTCGCTCTTGCCGTCGCCGGCGCATTTGCGCTGCCGCTGGCCGCGCAAGCGCAAACCGCGAACGTGACGCTCTACGGGCGCGCGAACGTGGACCTTGAGTTCGACCGCGGCGCGCAGCCAGCCTGCGTGAACTGCGGCATTGCAGCCGGAAACAACCCGACCGTCGTCCGCGTCAACAGCAACACGTCGCGCTTCGGCCTGCGTGGCCAGGAAAGCCTGGGCGGCGGGCTGCTCGCGGTCTTCCAGGTTGAATCGAACGTGAGCTGGACCACGAATAACAGCTCGGCCTCGGGCTTGGCCAGCCGGGAAACTTACGTCGGCCTGCAAGGGAGCTGGGGTAAGGTCACGATGGGCAAGTTCCTGATGCCGCAGGACGACGTGCACGCGGTGTTTGGTAACGTGCCGACCCTGCTGTCGTCAATCCTCGCCACCTCTGACGTCTGGGGACAGGGCAACCTCAGCAAAGGCGCGGGTGGTTTCGATGCGCGCCTCGGCAACAACGTGCGTTGGGACAGCCCGAACTGGAACGGCTTCACCATGGCGGTGCAGTACTCGGCCCAGGATGGCGGCGGCGCCACAGCCGCTAATACGAACGGTAACTTTGTTGTCAATCAGCCGCCAAATGGCATCTCACCATCTTTTAGCGGCGACAACGGCAGCCAGGCGCAAGCCGTGCGCCATGCGAACGTCATCGGCTTGAACGGCATTTATACCAACGGCCCGTTGCAATTGGCGGCCTCGGGTGAGTTCAACCAAAAGGTTCGGCAGTATGCGAACACGGTGGCGGCCGGCTGTTCGGTCGCGTCGCCTTGCATCTACGCCGCCAACGACTACGACTACACGCTGACCGGCGCCTATGACTTCGGCACGGTCATGAAGTCGTTCGGTCTGCGCGTGGGCCTGGTGTTCGAGCATACCAATTACCAGGTGCAGAACCTCGACGCGTCGACTGCCAACCTGACCCGCAACTTCTGGGGCGCCTCGGCGACGGTTCCGATCGGCGGCGGCACGATGTACTTCTTCTATGGCCATGCGGCCAACGGCAGCGGCAGCGCGCCGGACGGCACCACCGTCGGCTACGTGACGCACGGTGCCAACACCGCTACGACGCAGTGGGAGCTAAGCTATAGCTACAGCCTGTCGCCGCGGACCCTGCTCTACACGGGCTTCGTGAAGCTTGCCAACAAGGCGTACAACCAGACCACGTTCAACATCAACCCGTACACGATACAGGTCTGCGAATACAATGCGTCGAACTGCAACGACGGGCAGCCTACGGGCCTGGTGTTCGGGATGGTGCACTTCTTCTAATCTGTTGCACACCGCAGTGCCCAGGTTCAGCTGGGTTTGAAGTGATCATGCGGGCGTCCGGTGGGCGCCCGTTTTTTTTGCCCGCATCGTGCCGGCTTGACCGCCGGCAGCTGCGGGATCAGCGGGGCGCGACCGTGGCGGCGCGGTGCGGTCCTGCGAGGCACGCATGGACATGATCGAGCACCTGATCCTCGGTTTCGACCGCGCATTGCGCACCCTCTCCGGGAGCGTCGTGAGCGGACGTCCCAATCCAGCCGGCGGCTTGCCGGAATCCGACCTCACGCCCGATGAGCGACGCCATGCCGCGGGGCTGATGCGGGTCAACCATGCCGGCGAGGTGTGCGCCCAGGCGCTCTATCAGGCGCAGGCACTGGCCGCGCGCAACGCGGCGAACCGTGACCGGCTCGCGCAGGCCGCGCGCGAAGAGGAAGAACACCTGGCCTGGACCCAACAGCGGCTCACCGAGCTCGGCGATCGCCCCAGCCTGGTCAATCCGCTGTGGTTCGCGGGCTCGTTCGCCATCGGACTGTTGGCCGGGGTCACCGGCGATCGCACCAGTCTGGGTTTCGTCGTCGAGACCGAGCGCCAAGTCGAGGCCCATCTGAGCACGCACATGGACCGTCTGCCCGCCGGCGATCGGAAGAGCAGAGTCATCGTCGCCGCGATGCGCGACGACGAAGTACGCCATGGCGCGGTGGCGCGCGATGCCGGCGCAACGGAATTGCCCTGGATTGCGCGCGCGCTCATGCGCGCCACCGCGCGGGTGATGACCGTTGTTGCCTATCGGCTGTAGGGCCTGCGCGAGCCGCGCGCGGCGCAACGTGGGACAATGAGTGCGGCCGGAGGTCGGGTGTGCCCTCGCCAAGACAATCGGATGAAGAGATCCCTCGTCGCCCTCATCACCGCCTGCGCCGCAGTTCTGCCTCCGGTGGCGCAGGCGCAATTCACCAACGTCACGCTCTACGGCGACCTCAATCTCGACCTTGAATTCGTCAGCGGCAAGCAGCCCAAGGGCAACGATCCGACCGTCGTTCGCGTCAGCAGCAACTCGTCGCGCTTCGGCATGCGCGGCAACGAGTACCTGGGCGCCGGACAGGTCGCCATATTCCAGCTCGAATCCCAGCTGCAGGCCAACACCGGCGGCGGCACCATTGCCAGCCGCGAAACCTTCGTCGGCGTGCAGGGCGACTGGGGCACATTGAAGGCCGGCAATTTTCTGACGCCCTACGACGACATCCTGCCCATCTTCGGCAACACGCCGACCCTGACGACCTCGATTTTTTCCACCGCCGCCATCTGGGCCCAGGGACCGCTGTCCAAGATCGAGGGTGGGTTCGATGCGCGCCTGGGCAATTCGGTCCGCTATGAAACGCCGCCGCTGGACGGTTTCAGCGGCGAACTCCAGTACGCGACACGCTCCACCGACACCGACGATCCTGCCATTGCCGCCAACAGCGGCGACCATGTGTCGGGACTGCGCCACGCCAACGTGGTGAGCATGGGGGCCTTTTACAGCAAGGGCCCGCTCGACCTGGGCGTGGCGTACGAGCAGAACAACAAGGTTCGCTACCCCACCGCCAACGACTACGCGCTGTCGATCGCCGGCGGCTACGATTTCGGCACGCTGGCCAATACCCTGGGACTGCGCATCGGCGCAGTCTACGAACGCCTCAAGTACGACACGTTCACGGGCGATTTGAAGCGCGACTTCTGGGGCGTCTCGGCCACCGTCCCCTTCGGCGGCGGCTCCTTCTACGCCTTCTGGGGCCGGGCAGAAAACGGCACGGGGAGCGCCGTGGACGGAACCCAGGTCGGCGGCCTGGCCAAGGGCCCGGACTCGGGAGCCGACCAATGGGAGATTTCCTACAGCTACAGCCTGTCGCTACGCACGTTGCTCTACGCCGGATACGTGCAGGTGAACAACCGGGCCAATGCCGCCTACGGCTTCAACATCAACCCCTACAGCACGGTTCCGGGCGCGCGGCTGCCAGGGGTCGTGTTCGGCATGGCGCATTTCTTCTGAGCAGCGCCGCAATCCGCGTCAGCCCTGGCGGCGCGCGGTCGCCTTGACCGTCGGCGAGCGCATTGATTCGCGCAAGGCCCGCAGGCGCGCCTGCCGGATGCGCCGCGGAAGGTCTTTCGCCCGCGGCCCGCGCGAGGCGAGCGCGCCCGCATCGACGCCGCGGACCACGGCAAGCGCGGCGGCGAGTCGCGCCACCACGGCCGCGGCGGCAGCCGGCCCGCCGCGCCACCATGGCGCGGCGGTGCTCGCGCGCACGAGTCCCTGCAGTCGCTCGGGCCGGCGTAGCGCGTCGGTGGCGAGCAGCAGATCGAGCAGCGCCGCCGGCTTTAGCTCGGCGGCGCGACGCACGGTTGCCGCGTAGCGCGCGGTGAGCCGGGCCAGATCGCGACAAGCGGCGGGCGCCTTGAGCCGGCTGCTCATCGCCGCGGCCTTCGCGCTCGAACCCAAACCGGCGGCGAGGACGGCGTAGCGGATCGCCAGGGGCGCGGGGGCTGCGGCCACACCGTCGAGCGCCTGCAAGCAATGAACGCCGGCATCCGCATCGGGATCGTGGCTGCCGCGACGCCGCGGGCCGAACAGGGCATCGACTTCGGGCAACAGCTGCGCGAGCGCTCCGCAGCGGCGCAGCACGGCAAAGAAGCGCGACGGCGTCGCCGTCATGAGGGCGCGGGAGAGTTCCTGCCAGACGCGTTCCCCGGTCAACGTGGCGAGCTCGCCTGCGGCAGCGATCGAGCGCATCAGCGCCTCGGTTTCCGGCGCCACCGCGAAGCCGAGTTGCGCGGCGAAGCGCGCAACGCGCAAGACGCGCAGCGGGTCTTCGGCAAAGGCTGGGCCGACGTGCCGCAACACGCCCTCGCGCAGATCCTGCGCGCCGCCGAATGGATCGATCAGGGCCCCGTCCTCGGCGCGCGCCATGGCGTTGACGGTGAGATCGCGCCGCGCCAGGTCCTGCTCCAGCGTGACGCCTGGCGCGGCGTGAAAGGCGAAACCCCGGTGTCCGCGCCCGGTCTTGCGCTCGGTGCGCGCCAGCGCATACTCCTCGTGCGTTTGCGGATGCAGGAACACGGGAAAATCGCGACCGACGGGGCGGAACCCGCGCGCGAGCAGCTCCTGCGGCGTGGCACCGACGACGACGAAATCGCGATCCGCGACCGGCCGCCCGAGCAGCTCGTCGCGCACCGAACCGCCGACGCGATAGATCTTCAGCGCCCGCCCTGCGCGCGCAGGCCCGAGTAACGACTGCGCAGCGCCACCGGAGTCAGATACTCGGGCGCGATGGCCTCGAGCGCGGTCGGCGCGGAACCGAACAGGGCCGGGAATGCGCCATCACAGACGCTGTCGACCTGCATCGATGCCAGGTTGTCGCGGCTCATGAGCTTTCCGGGCAACAGTTCGAGCACGCGCGCCTGCAGCACTCCCAGCGCGGCGCCAAGCGGCACGATGGGCCGCCGGTACCCGGTGAGCTCGCCTGCGTAGGCCACCAGCTCGCGCAGCGTATAGACTTTCGGCCCGCACAGCGCATAGCGCTCTCGCTGCGTGCGGTCATCGTCGAGCGCGCGCAGGAAGGCGTTGGCGACGTCGCCGACGTACACCGGCTGGAAGCGCGCTGCCGCGCCGGCAAGCGCGATCACCGGCAGCAGGCGTTCGAGGCGCGCGAACAGGTTGAGAAACGAATCCTCGCGACCGAAAACCACCGAAGGGCGGAAGATCGTCCAGGCCAAGTCTGCCTGGGCCACGAGCGCTTCCGCTTCGCCCTTGCTGCGCAGGTATCGGCTCGGCCCTTCGGGGTCGGCGTGCAGGGCGCTCATGTGCAGCAGGCGCGCGACACCGGCGGCGCCGCAGGCGACGATCAGCTTGCGCGCGAGTTCGATGTGCACGCGCTCGAAATCGCCGCGCCGCGTCTCGTTGAGTATGCCGACGAGGTTGACCGCCGCATCCGCACCGGCGGCGAGCTGCGCGAGAGCGAGCGGATCGTGAACGTCGGCCTCGAGCACGTCGACGGTCGGCAGCAGGATCAGGTGCTTCGCCCGCTCCCTTTGCCGCGTCGGAACGACGACCCGCCAGCCCGCGCCGACGAGGCGATTGACCAGGTGGCGGCCGATGAATCCGCTACCGCCCAGGACCAGGATCATGCCGGCGCTCATCGCGCTCCTTCGGCGTGCCCTCCCGCCGGCGCGACGGCGTCGGGGAGTGCGCTGCCATTATCGCCGCCGCGGGCGGCGATGATGCCCAGACGATCCTTGAGCGGAACATAGCGCAGGCCGAGCTGCGCCTGGTAGAACATCGCGTTCGCCAGCACTTTCTTCGCGTAATCCCGCGTCTCCTTGAACGGTATCGTCTCGACGTAGATGGCGCCCTCCAGCGGCACCGCCCCCCGCCACGCCTGCGCCCGTCCCGGACCGGCATTATACGCAGCGGCTCCGAGCGCCTGCAGGCCATCGAGTCGGTCGAGCACATAGTGCAGGTAGTAGGCGCCGAACTCGATATTGAGTTCCGGATCCTCGAGCTCCGGGGCGCGCACGGACGTGCGGCCGGTCCGGTGCGCGATCCAGCGCGCCGTCGGCGGCATCAACTGCATGAGGCCGACGGCGCCGGCCGCCGAAACGATGTCGGCAACGAAACGGCTCTCCTGGCGCATCAGGCCGTAGACGAAGGCGGTATCAAGGCTGTTCTGCCGGGCGGCGTCCTCGACTTCGGCCTGGTAGGGTGTCGGATAACGCAGGCTGAAGTCATGCCGTCGTTGGGTACGGTCGGCGGTATTGATGGCGCGATCGTACAGGCGATGGGCCTGGGCGAAGGACGCGGCGAGCAGCAAGCCTTCGTCGTCGAGCCCGCGCACGACGGCAACCCACTCCCGTTGCGCGTCGGAGCGCAGGTCCATCTCGGAGAGCTTGACTACGCGCTGCACGGCCGCGCGCGCGCCGAACGCCGCGAGCGCCGCCGCATCGGGCGAGAGCGGTTCGCTCAGCGGCATGACGCTCGCCCCGAGCGCCTCGGCGGCGAGGAAGGCGTAGTAATCATGCTCGGTGGCGAGCCCCGCAAACATCCGGGTCGCGTCTTGCGTCTCCCCGGCCACGGTGAGGGCGCGCGCCTTCCAGTAGCGCCAGGCAGCGCGCTGCGCCTGCTCCGAAGGCATCGCATCGATCGCCGCGGCTACATCGGCCCACGCGCCGACGCGCAACGCGGCGCGAACCTGCCAGGCGTGCTGGGGTTCGGTGAACGGCGCGCCGTCGGCTTCGCGGTACCACGCGTCCGCCGCGGGCACGAGCTGGCGTGCGGCGTTATAGGCGACCAGGAGGTTGCCGTAGAGGCGATCCGCGACGGGAAGCCGCGCCCGCCATGCGCTCCACGCGTCGTGGGCGGCAAGCGCGTCGCTCTGGGCGACGCGGTCGAGCGCGTAGAGGGCCAGTTCGCGTCCGGTGGGGGCGGAGAAGCGAAAATCGCCCTTGGCGAGCGCGCCGCGCCCACCGTGGTCGATGCGTTCGATTTCGTGCGCCGAGGGTCGCTCGGCAGCCGGCAGCAGGGCGGCAATCTTGGCTGCCAGGCGGAAGTTGCCGGCTTCGTGTGCCAGCCTGAAGCGCGCCCATACATCCTGCGTGGTCAGGGCGCCCTGCGCGAGCAGCATGGCAAAGACCGGCTGGCACGATTCGGGCTGTTCCTGGCCGCTGAACCAGAATCGTCTGCCGTCGGCCGCGGCGTCCTCGGCTTGCCCCGGTTCCTTGCCCTGCGCCCGAAACTGCGCGGCGTAACAGCCAAGTTCGACGTCCTCGGCGACAACCTTGGGATACTCGGAGGCGAACAGCGTCCATTCCCCGCGCTTGCCGAGCACCTTGAGCCATTCGCTGCGCAGGCGCTCGGCGAGCGGCAGGTCGGCATAGCGCTCGAGAAAGGCCCGCACCGCGGCCGGATCGGCCTCATCGAGCTTCAGGCGCAAGCGCCAGTAGGTCACGTAGGGCTCGAGCAGATAGCCCGCGAGTCGGGGCGCGATGCGTTCGAGCCGGGCCGCGTCGCCGGCCCGGTAGGCGTCGCGCGCGGCGGCGAAATCGGCGTCGCTGGGCTGGGCCCACGCGGCAACGGCGATGCACGCGGTGGCACAGGCGGCCGCGGCGCGACTGCGGATCGATGGACGCAGTGATGGCAAGGGCATGGGCCGCATTGTCAGCGAGGGTTCCTCGTCCGACAAGTTTTCGCCGCGCTCGGGCGCGGGGCGCACCCGGGGCCGATGGTAAAATCGTCCTGGAAAGCTTGCGTCGCGGCAGCCTTTGCGCGCGGCGGAGCCACAGGGGATAACATGGCTCGACGCAACAGCGCTCCCAAGGTCGGGGTGGTGATGGGCAGCGCCAGCGACTGGGAAATCATGCAGCAGGCGGTGGCGCAACTAGTCGCCTTCGGGGTGCCTTATGAAGCGCGGGTCTTGTCGGCGCACCGCACACCCGACGACGCGATTGCCTACGCCGAGAATGCGCTCGGCAACGGGCTCGCCTGCATCATCGCCGGCGCCGGGGGCGCAGCCCACTTAGCCGGCGTGCTTGCGGCGAAGACGACCTTGCCGGTGCTGGGTGTGCCCATGCCGTCGAAATACCTTCGCGGCGAGGATTCGTTGTTGTCGACCGTGCAAATGCCCAAGGGTGTGCCGGTGGCGACCTTTGCCATCGGCGAGGCCGGGGCTGCCAACGCCGGGCTTTTCGCCGTCGCCATGCTCGCGCGCACCGATCCGGCGCTCGCGCGCAAGCTCGCCGCGTTCCGCGCCAAGCAGACTGCCGCCGTCCGCGCCGCGACGCTTCCGGCGCGGGAGAAATGACCCCTCGCCTGGGTCGCTATTTGCGCTCCGACGTGTCGCGCTCTGCGCCCATCGGCAGGCTCACCACCCGCGCCATTTCCGGGTCGGTGTAGCGGCAGCCCTGCGCAACGTAGTCCGCCGCCATCGCCGTCGCGTCGGCGCCCCAGAACAGTTCGTCGCCGATCGCGAGCGTCGGCACGCCGAAGACACCGCGCGCGATCGCCTCGTCGGTGTTTCGGCGCAGCGCGGCCTTGACTTCCGCGCTGGCCGCGCGCGCCGTCGCATCGGCAAGCCCGAGTGCGGCCGTGAGCTCGGCCCATTCGATCGGCAGGTCGCCCAGCCGCCCGTCGCGCCAGACGAAACGGAAGATGCAGCGTATTGCCTCGGGCTCGCACTCCGCCGCCAGCGCAAGCCGCAGCAGCGGCAGCGGATTGAAGGGGTGCACGGCGGGAAATTTGAGTCCGATGCCGAGCTTTTGCGCTTGCCAGACGACGAAGCGGTAGGTGAAGCGACGCTTGGCCGGGATCTCGGCCGGGCCAAGGCTGGAATGCGCCTTGAGCAGGGCGGCAAACAGGACCGGCCGGTAACGCACGCGGATGGTTTGCTCCAGGCGCGGCAACTGCTCGCACTGGAGGTACGAGAAGGGCGAGACGAAATCGAAATACCAGTCAGCGCTCGCCATCGGTGACAAGCCGCGCCGCGATGGCCTTGGCGTGCAGCGCGCGACGCTCGCGCACCTCATCCACGACCGCGCGGCGCGCCGCGGGCGGGAGATCGATCCAGGCGGCGATTTCAGCGACGGTCCGATAGCATCCCGCGCACAGCCCGGTCGGTGCGTCGATGACGCAGATGCTCACGCAGGGGGAAACCACGTCGGCGTCGTCGCGCATGGGCCTGGCTCAGGGGGAAGGCTGCCCGGGTAGCGGGTCCTTCGCCTCCAGCGCCCGGGCAACGCGCGAAGCCGGCGGCCGGCCGAGAAAGGCCAGGATGTAGCTGCCAGCCACGCGCAGCCGGGTCATGTCGACCCCGGTTTCGATGCCCAGGCCGGTAAGCAGGTAGAGCACGTCCTCGCTGGCGACATTGCCGGTCGCGCCCTTGGCGTAGGGGCAACCGCCGAGCCCTGCGACTGAGCTGTCGAAAGTCGCGACGCCGAGCTCGAGCGCCGCATAGATGTTGGCCAGCGCCTGGCCGTAGGTATCGTGAAAGTGCCCCGCCTGCTCGGCTATGGGAACCGCTTCGGCCACCGTGGCGACGAGCTTTTGCGTCTTGCCCGCGGTCCCGGTGCCTATCGTGTCGCCGAGCGAAACCTCGTAGCAGCCCATGGCCCTCAGCGCGGCGGCGACGTCGCGCACCCGTTCGGGCGCCACCTCGCCTTCGTAGGGGCAGCCGAGCACGCATGAAATGTAGCCGCGCAGGCGTACCCCGTGCGCGCGCGCCGCGCTCGCCACCGCATGCGCCCGGTCGATGCTTTCGGCAATGGAGCAATTGGTATTCCGGCGCGAAAACGTCTCCGACGCGGCGACGAAGACCGCGACCTCGTCGCAACCGGCGGCGAGCGCCGCGTCGAAGCCCTTTCGATTCGGCGTCAGCACGGGATACCGGACACCGGGCTTGCGCCGGATGGCCGCCATCACCTGTGCGTTGTCTGCCATCTGCGGCACCCACTTCGGGGAAACGAAGCTCGTCGCCTCGATCGCCGGCAGTCCGGCGTCGCTGAGCCGGTCGATCAGGCCGACTTTGACCGCCGTGGGCACCATCGCCTGCTCGTTCTGCAAGCCGTCGCGAGGGGCAACCTCGACCATGCGCACCCGCTGCGGCAGTTTCATGCCCGGGCGCCCGCGGTAGCGACGTCGATCATCGGGTCGGTGTTCAGTATCCGTGCTCGCGGGCAACCATGCCGGTGACCTGCAGTCCCGCCTCGAGCCGGCGGATCTTCTCGGCGATCTGCGCGACCGACTCTTCGACCTGCGTAATCGCCGCAACGTGCGGTGTCAGCGCGACCCGCGGATGATGCCAGAAACGGTGCGCCGGCGGCAGAGGCTCGTCGTGAAAGACATCGAGCATCGCGTGGGCAAGCTGGCCGCTGTCGAGCAGGGCGAGCAGGTCGTCTTCGTCGATGATCGCGCCGCGCGACACGTTGACCACGCACGCCGCGCGCGGCAGCCGCGACAGCCTCGCGCGGTCGAGCAGGCCCTCGGTGTCGGGCGTCAATGGCAGCAGGCAGACCAGGACTTGCGCCGCGGCGAGAAAAGCGTCGAGCTCGCCCACGCCCGAAAAGGTCGCCACCCCGGCCACTCGCCTGGGCCTGCGGCTCCACCCGCGCAGCGGGAATCCGAACGGCCGCAGCGCGGTCGCAACGACCGTGCCGAGCACTCCCAGGCCGAGAATTCCGACGCCAAATCCCTGCTTGTTCGCTCGCGGCCGCGGCCGCCACAGGCCGGCTTGCTGCTGCTCGGCGTAGACGTCGAATTCGCGATAGCGGCGCAACACGGCGTGGCAGACGTACTCCACCATCTGCTGCCCCATGCCCGCGTCTTCGAGGCGCACGATGCGGGCGCTGCGCGGCAGGCCGACCGCGCCGGCGAGCCCGTCCACGCCGGCGCCCAGATTGAAGATCGCCTTGACGCGCCCGAGATCGCGCCACAGCTCATGCGGTGGCTTCCAGACCAGCGCGTAGTCGGCCGCATTCGCCTCCGCCGCGGGCCAGAGGTCGACGCGCGCGGTTGGCAGCGCATGCCGGAGCGCGGCGATCCAGGCGGGCGCGTTTTCGTCCGCGGTACAGAGGAGCAGCCTCACGCCGCGGGCGTCGCCGGATCGTCGTCGAGGTCGATCAGCACGGCGCCTTCGGCGACCTGCTCGCCGGAGCGGTAGTGGACTGCCTGAACCGTGCCCGGCGCCGGAGCGGTGATCGTGTGTTCCATCTTCATCGCCTCGAGCACCAGCAGCGGCGCGCCCTTCGGCACCGCCTCGCCTGGTTGAACCAGTACCGCCACGACGGTGCCCGACATCGGCGCCGCGAGGTGTCCGGCGTGGGTCTCCTCCGCGCCGGAGTGCGCAAGCGGATCGACACGGCGCAGCCGGTGCATCTCGCCGCCGCAAAACACGGTACATTCCTCGCCCTGGACCACGAAGGCGGCGGCGAATTCGACCCCGTCGAGCCCGACGCGAAGTTCGGTGCCCTCGGAGGCCACGCTCGCCGCCATGTCGCGGCCGCCGAGGTGGAGTGCCACGGCATTGCCGTCCGTGCGCAGCCGCACCGGGTAGGTCGCGGCGGAAGCTTGGAACGTGAGCTCGATCGCGTGCCGGTCGCTGTTGAGCCACCACGTAGCGATGTCATGCCAGGGCGACGCGGGATCGGCGCAGGCGCGCGCCTGTGCCGCGGCGGCTGCGCGCATGCGGGCGAGTTCGCCCAGCGCGGCGACCGCGAGCACGCGCTCGGAGGGAGGCGGCGGCGGCGGGAACAGCGCCGCGTGATGGCGGGGGATCAGGCTGGTATCGAGGTCCGCGCTGGCGAAGGCGTCGTGCGCGACCAGGCGCTGGAGAAAGGCCACGTTGGTGGTCAAGCCGCCGACGCGATATGCGGCGAGCGCGGCCTTGAGGCGACGCAGTGCCGCGTCCCGGTCCTCACCCCAGACGATCAGCTTGGCCAGCATCGGATCGTAATGCCGGCTGATTGCGTCGCCCTCGCGCACTCCGGTGTCGATGCGCACCTGGGCGGATGCCTCCGGCGCGCGCAGGTAGGCGATGCGCCCGATGGAGGGCAGGAAATCGCGCTCGGGGTCCTCGGCGTAGATGCGCGCCTCGATCGCGTGACCGTGAAAGGCAAGCTGTTCCTGAGTCAGCGGCAGGCTCTCGCCGGCAGCAACGCGCAGTTGCCACTCGACGAGGTCGAGTCCGGTGATCATCTCGGTTACCGGATGCTCAACCTGCAGCCGGGTGTTCATCTCCATGAAGTAGAACGCAGCCTCGCGCGCGGGCGCCTCGGCGACGATGAATTCCACGGTGCCGGCGCCGGTGTAACCGATCGCCTTGGCCGCAGCGACGGCCGCCGCGCCCATGCGCTGGCGCCGCTCCGCCGTCATCCCGGGCGCGGGTGCTTCCTCGAGTACCTTCTGGTGCCGGCGCTGCACCGAGCAGTCGCGCTCGAACAGATGCACGCAGTGCCCCCGCGCATCGGCAAAAACCTGGATTTCGATATGCCGTGCCCGGGGCAGATATTTCTCCAGCAGCACGCGCTCGTCGCCGAAGCCGGCCTGCGCTTCGCGCCGGGCGGCCGCGAGCGCGGCGGCGAATGCGTCGCGCCGCTCGACTATGCGCATACCCTTGCCGCCGCCGCCGGCGGAGGCCTTGATCAGCACCGGGTAACCGATTGCGTCGGCCTGGGCGAGCAGCACCGCGTCGTCCTGGGCCGGGCCGTGGTATCCCGGAACGATCGGTACCCGAGCCTCCGCCATGATCGCCTTGGCTTGCGCCTTCGAGCCCATGGCGCGGATCGCCGCAGGCGGCGGGCCGACGAAGGTGAGTCCGGCGGCGGCAACCGCCGTGGCGAAGGACTCGTTCTCGGACAGAAAGCCGTACCCCGGATGGACAGCCTGCGCTCCGGCCGCCTTGGCGATGGCGACGATGCGGGGTGCATCGAGGTAGCTCGTTCGCGGCGGTGCCGGGCCGAGCAGATAGGCCTCGTCGCAGGCGGCCACATGCAGCGCCCCGGCGTCGGCATCGGAGTACACGGCGACCGTGCCGATGCCCATGCGCCGCGCCGTGCGCGCGACGCGGCAGGCGATTTCGCCGCGGTTGGCAATCAGGATCTTGTCAAACATCGTTCGCCGGCCGCGATTCCGGCGCCGCCGCGGCGGCGCCTGCCGAGTGACCCAACCAGCCCGCGAGCCGCGCGCCGAAATCGCGCAGGAACCGCCACAGTTTCGGCAGCAGCCAGATCGTCAGCGCGACGAGCGCCGCGAGCACGAGCAGCAAGGCGACCGGATGCGCGAGCGCGAGGTAGATGAGCACGCCGACGAGCAGATCCTCGCCCAGTGACGCCGCCCAGTTGGAGAACGGTTCCGGCGAGGTATTGATCGCCAGGCGCGCGCCCGCCTTGGTGAAATGGCTGCCGGCGGCCAGCGTGCCGCCGAGGATCGCTGCGGCGAGCGTCCATGCCGGCGGCGAGTTGCCGAACACGCTTGCGGCGAGCGCGGCGCCGGCGGGTATGCGCACCAGCGTATGCACCAGATCCCACAGCGTGTCGACGCCCGGAACCTTGTCGGCGAAGAATTCGACGCATAGCATGAAGCCCGACGCGGCGAGGACGAGTGGATGCGAGAGCACCGTCAGGTGCGCGGGCAGCTCGAACCAGCCCAGATAGCCCAGCGCGCCGACGATGAACAGCACCGCGTACAGGCGTATCCCGCTCGCCCAGCCCAGTGCCGCGGCTAGCGCGATGAGTTGCAGCGTATCGAGTTTTTCCATCGCCGCCCCGCGCTAGTCGCCGCGCGGCAGCCAGGCCGCTTTGCGCTTGGCGAGAAATGCGGCAACGCCCTCCCTGCCTTCGGGCGAGACCCGGACGCGCGCGATGCGGCGCGCGGTGTCGGCGACCAGGCGCGCATCGATCGGTCGGTTGACGATCGCTCGCAGCAGCGCCTTGCACTCGGCCTGCGCGTGGGGTCCGGCGGCGCGCAGCGCGTCGACCAGCGCGCTGATCCGGGCGTCGAGCTCCGACGCCGGCGCGAGCTCGTGCAGCAGGCCCAGGCGATGCGCTTCGGCGGCGGAGAATCGCTCGCCGGTAAGGAAGTAGCGGCGCGCCGCGCGCGCGCCGATCGCGGCCACGACATAGGGGCTGATCGCCGCCGGGATCAATCCCAGCCGGGCTTCGGAAAAGGCGAACGTGGCATCGGCGGTGCCGATGGCGACGTCGCAGCATGCGACCAGGCCGGCGCCACCGCCGAAGGCCGCACCGTGGACGCGGGCGACGGTCGGCTTCGACAGGCCGTTGAGCGCCTGGAGCATGGCGGCCAGCGCACCGGCATCGGCCCGGTTCTGCCTCGGGCTGAACGCCGCCATCTGCTGCATCCAGTTGAGATCCGCGCCAGCACAGAAGCTCGCGCCTGCACCGGCAAGCACGACGATGCGCACCTCGGGCGCCGCCTCGAGCCTGCGCAGCAGCGCGGTGAGCTCGGCGATGGACGTGGCGTTGAACGCGTTGCGAACGTCGGGCCGGTTGAGGACAACGTCCGCCACGGCGTCTTCGATCGTCAGCGCGATCGTGGAATAGCCGGCCGGCGCCGCCGCCCCGCCGCGGCCGCGGCGCCTGCCCTCGCTCTTTGCAGTGCGGTGTGCCATGGCGCTTAGCTACATGCGGAAGACGCCGAAGCGGGTCGCCTCGATCGGCCGGTTGAGTGCCGCCGAGATGGCCAGCGCCAGCACCCGGCGCGTGTCGGCTGGGTCGATCACCCCGTCGTCCCACAGGCGCGCGCTGGCGTAATAGGGATGGCCTTCGCGTTCGTACTGGGCGCGCAGCGGCGCCTTGAACGCCTCTTCCTCGTCCGCGCTCCAGCTACCGCCCCTGGCCTCGATCGCGTCGCGGCGAATCGTCGCCAGCACCGTCGCGGCCTGCTCGCCCCCCATCACCGAGATGCGCGCGTTGGGCCACATCCAGAGAAAGCGCGGGCCGAAGGCGCGCCCGCACATGCCGTAGTTGCCGGCGCCGTGCGAGCCGCCGATGATGACGGTGAACTTCGGCACCTGGGCGCAGGACACCGCGGTGACCATCTTCGCGCCGTCCTTGGCGATGCCGCCCGCCTCGTACTTCTGCCCCACCATGAAGCCGGTGATGTTCTGCAGGAACAGAAGCGGCAGCCCGCGCTGGGCGCACAGTTCGATGAAGTGCGCACCCTTCTGCGCCGACTCGGAATACAGGACGCCGTTGTTGGCGACGATGCCGAGCGGATAGCCCCAAAGACGCGCGAAGCCCGTCACCAGCGTCGCGCCGTAACGCGCCTTGAACTCGTCGAGTTCGCTGCCGTCGACGATGCGCGCGATCACCTCGCGCACGTCATAGGGCTTGCGGATGTCCGCCGGGATGACCCCGTAGAGCTCGTCGGCGGCGTACAGCGGCTCGCGCGGTGCGGTCACTTCGAGCCCGACCTGCTTGGGCCGGTTGAGCTGGGAGACGATCCGCCGCGCGATCGCCAGGGCGTGATGATCGTTGCGCGCGTAGTGGTCGGCCACGCCCGAAACGCGGGTGTGGACATCGGCGCCGCCGAGTTCTTCCGCGCTGACGACCTCCCCGGTCGCCGCCTTCACCAGCGGCGGCCCGGCGAGAAAGATCGTTCCCTGCTCCTTGACGATGATCGATTCGTCGGCCATCGCCGGCACGTAGGCGCCGCCCGCGGTGCACGACCCCATGACCACCGCGATCTGCGCAATGCCCGCGGCGGACAGCGTCGCCTGGTTGTAGAAAATGCGGCCGAAATGGTCGCGGTCGGGAAAGACTTCGGTCTGATTGGGCAGGTTCGCCCCGCCCGAGTCGACCAGATAGATGCACGGCAGGTGGTTTTCCCGGGCGATGTCCTGGGCGCGCAGATGCTTCTTGACCGTCATCGGGTAGTACGAGCCGCCTTTGACGGTCGCATCGTTGCACACGATCACGCATTCGCGGCCCGACACGCGGCCGATGCCGGTGATGATGCCGGCGGCGGCGACGGTGTCGTCGTACATGCCGTAGGCGGCAAACTGCGACAGTTCGAGAAATGGCGTCCCGGGATCGAGCAGCGCGCGCACGCGCTCGCGCGGCAGGAGCTTGCCGCGCCCGGCGTGCCGCGCGCGCGCCTCCTCGCCGCCGCCCTGCTCGATCGCGGCCACGCGCTCCTTGAGGTCGGCCACGAGCGCGGCGAGCGCGGCGCGGTTCCTGGCGAAGGTCGCGTCGCGGCTGTCGAGGCGGGTTTCGATGGCGGGCATGGCCTTCACGCCAGTCGAGGCAACGGGTGCCCCGGCATCAGCTCGTAGGGATGAACCCAGCCCGGCTCGGCGCGAATGCGCGCGAGCCAGTCGCGAAGCGACGGATAGGCGGACCAGTCGACACCGATCTCCTCGGGCCAGAACAGGTAACCGCACAGCGACAAGTCGGCGATGGTCAGCCGCTCGGCGACCACGTAGCGGCGCATGGCCAGATGGGCTTCGAGCACGCCCCATGCGGCCTCCGCCCGGCCGCGCAGAAACTTCAGCACGCCCTGGTCGGGCTCCTTGCTGAAGGTGCGCAGGAAGCGCAAGGTCGCCGTGTAGCTCGTCAGCTTGTGGTTATCCCACAGCAGCCAGCGCAGCATCTCGCGCCGCTCGGCTGCGTCGCGCGGGCCGAAGCGGCCGAGCGCCTCGGCCAGATAGTCGAGGATCACCCCGGACTGGGTCCAGCGCCCGCCGCCGTGCTCCAGCACCGGCGCCTCGCCCATCGGGTTGATCTCGCGGTATGCCGGCGTGCGCGTTTCGCCGCCGAAGTAGTCGACGAAACGCGGTGTCCAGGCTGCGCCGGCGAGTTGCAGCGCCAGCGCCGCCTTGTAGCAGTTGCCCGATTGCGCGAAGCAGTACAGCGTGAAGGTGTCGGCAGCGGCCATGTCAGCGCCCGCCAGTCGCCCGCCAGGGCGAGAAAGGGTTGCCGCAGTCGAGTGGCTGGTTCATGAGCGTCGTTCGGCCCCGCTCATGCCGCCAGCGCGCGGCCGATCACCAGCCGCTGGATGTCGCTGGTGCCCTCGTAGATCTGGCATACGCGCACGTCGCGGTAAATGCGCTCGACCGGAAAATCCGCGACGTAGCCGTAGCCGCCGTGAATCTGAATCGCCGCCGAGCACACCCGCTCGGCCATCTCCGAGGCGAACAGCTTCGCCATCGACGCTTCCTTCAGGCAGGGCTGCCCTGCATCGCGCAGCGTCGCCGCGTGCCACACCATCTGGCGCGCGACCTCGATTTCGGTGGCCATGTCGGCCAAGCGGAAGCTGATCGCCTGGTGCTCCACGAGCGTCTTGCCGAAAGACTTGCGTTCGCCGGCGTAGGCGAGCGCGGCCTCGAATGCCGATCGGGCCATGCCCACGCTTTGCGCCGCGATGCCGATGCGCCCGGCCTCGAGATTGGCCAGCGCGATACGATACCCCTCACCCTCGCGCCCGAGCCGATTCGCGTCGGGCACGCGGCAGTTCTCGAACACGATCTGCGCCGTGTCCGATGCGCGCTGCCCGAGCTTGTCCTCGACGCGGGCGACGATGTAGCCGGGCGTGTCGGTGGCGACGATGAACGCGGACATGCCCTTCTTGCCGGCGGAGCGGTCGGTGACGGCGAACACCACGGCCAGGTCGGCGTGCTTGCCGGTGGTGATGAACTGCTTGACGCCGTTGAGCACGTACCCGTCAGCGGAGCGCTCCGCACGCGTGGTGATGGCCGCCGCGTCCGAGCCGACCTGCGGCTCGGTGAGGCAGAAGCAACCGAGCTTCGCGCCGCTGGCGAGCGGCTTCAGGTAGCGCTCCTTCTGCGCCTCGCTGCCGAAGGCGAGGATCGGCCCGCAGACGACCGAATTCTGCACGCTCAGGATGGTCGAGGTGGCCCCGTCGCCGGCGGCGATCTCCTCGAGCGCGACGGCGAGCGAGACGTAGTCGAGCCCGGCGCCGCCGTAGCGTTCGGGGATGGCGATGCCGTAGGCGCCGAGGCGGCCGAGTTCGCCCAGCGCCTCGCGCGGGAAGCTGTGGCTGCGGTCCCACTCGGCGGCGAACGGCGCGAGGCGCTCGCGCGCGAAGCTGCGCATGGTGTCGCGAATCATTCGCTGCGCTTCGCTCAGCAGCATCGGCGGGCCTCCCGTGCGGAGCCGCGGTCGATCGGCGCCGACCTCACCAGGGCACCTCTTTGCCGGTGTAATCGAAAAAACATCCGCTGTCGCGCGCGCCCGCGCGGGCGATCACGGAGCGCATGCCGGCGACGCTCGCCTCGATTTCGATATCCGCGCCGGCTCCGCCCATGTCGGTGCGCACCCAGCCCGGGTGCAGGGCGATCGCCACCACGCCGCGCGGCGCGAGCTCCAGCGCCACGGCCTTGGCGATCGCGTTGAGCGCCGCCTTGCTGGCGCGATAGAGCGCGCTGCCGGCGTTGGCCATCGCCGCGATGCTGCCCATGCGGCTCGACAGGAAGGCGATCTTGCCGCCGCGCCCGTCGCCGCCGGCGGCAATGCGGTCGGCGAGCGCGGCGGCAAGCCACATCGGTCCCAGGACGTTGGTGTGCATCACGGCATCGAAGTCGGCCTGCGTGGCCCCCGTCAGCACCGGGTTGCGCGCACCGGTGACGCCGGCGTTGCAGATGAGCAGGTCGATCGTCGTCGCCGCGAGTCGCTTCGACAGCGCGGTGACGTCGCGGGCGTCGGTCACGTCGAGCTTGACGAGCTCCGCTCCGCTGTCCGCCAGCGCGCGGGCCGCTTTCGGATGGCGGCAGCAGCCGACGACCTGCCAGCCTTCTTTAGCATACTGGCGGGCGAACTCGAGCCCGAGGCCGCGGCTCGCGCCGGTGATCAGGACGTTGCGCATGGGATCGGCAGCACGGGTGCGGCGAAGCGGTGGCGTGGAGCGATCAAGCCGCGTAGCCAAGCGCACGGACCAGCGGGCCGGCCGCTGCCTCGAGCAGCTCTCGCTCGGCGGGCGTCATCTCGCGCCGCCACACCTCGAGACGGTCGGCGTCCGGCGCGCGGGTCAGGTTGGCGTGGATGCGCGTGCGCTCCTCGCGCGCGATCATCGCGCCGCGCGCGTGCAGCCGGCCCTGCAGGCGCGCCAGTCGCGCCGCGCCCTGGGCGCGATAGTCGAGCATCAGCGCATCCCAGGGAAGCGCCAGATACTCGCACAGGCCCTTGAGCTCGCGCTCCGGGTCGCGCACCAGATCCTCGAAGCGAACCTCGAGGTAATGCGGCACCAGGTTGCGGGCGCGGCGGCCGGCCTCGACGTGCTTGCGCCACTCGGTGCCTAGTACACGCAGATCTGTGCTGGGCGCGAACCAGGTCTTGCGCCACGACAGTGCCGTATCGCCTGGATCGCGAATGACGTGGATGAAATGCGCTTCGGGCAGCAGGGCTGCGATCTGCGGCAGCAGAAACACGTAACCCGGCGTCTTGTCGCCGTAGCGCGGCTTGCCCTGGCCCTCGGCGTAGAGGGCGTAGAACGCGCGCAACCCCTCCGCGACCGTGAACGGCTCGATCGCGCTTAGGCGGCGCCACAGCACCTCGCGCTCCAGCCCGAAGTCCGACCAGTTGGAGAGCGGGATCCGGTCCGCGGTGACGCAATTGAAGAAGTCCCGGCGCAGGCTGGGCGATGCGCCGGGCAGGGAGGCGATTGCGCCCAGGAAGGCGGTTTCGGGGGGGACGGCCAAATCCGGATGGCTGTCGAGCATGACGGCCAAAAGCGAGGTGCCGGAGCGCGGGCAACCAACGACCACCGGCAGCGGGCTTCTCGGCGCCGGCTCGACCCCGGTTGCAGAGCGCCTCGGGTCCGCGCGCTTCCCCGGGCCGTGGGCGAGCACGAACCGAGGTGACTCGTAGACGATCTTGCTGGCCATCGCGCTTTCAGGCCAGCTCGATCGCCATCGCGGTCGCTTCGCCGCCGCCGATGCACAGGCTCGCCATGCCGCGCCGCTTGCCGGCCTGGCGCAGCGCCCCGATCAAGGTGACGACGATGCGCGCGCCCGACGCGCCGATGGGATGGCCGAGCGCGCAGGCACCGCCGTGCACGTTGACCTTGTCCGGCGGGAGGCCAAGCTCCTGCATCGCCGCCATCGGCACCACGGCGAACGCCTCGTTGATTTCATACAGATCGACCTCGCCGGGTTTCCAGCCGACCTTCGCGAGCAGCTTGCGCATGGCGCCGATGGGCGCGGTGGTGAACCAGCCCGGCTCCTGGGCGTGGTTCGCATGGTCGAGGATCAGGGCCAGCGGTCGCCAGCCGTTGCGCTCGGCGGTGGAGCGGCGAGTCAGGACCAGCGCCGCGGCGCCATCGGAGATCGAGCTCGAATTGGCGGCCGTGATCGTGCCGTCGCTGCGAAATGCCGGTTTGAGGGTTGGAATCTTTTCCGGGCTGGCCTTGGCCGGCTGCTCGTCGCGGTCGATCACGACCTCGCCTTTCCGCCCGGCGACGGTCACCGGCGCGATCTCCCAGCGGAACGAGCCGTCCTCGGCGGCGGCGCGGGCGCGCGCGAGCGAGCGCAGCGCGAACTCATCCTGCTGCTCTCGCGTGAAGCGATAGCGCTCGGCGCAGGTCTCCGCAAACGAGCCCATGAGCCGGCCCTTGTCGTAGGCGTCTTCGAGGCCGTCGAGGAACATGTGGTCGTAGACCGTGCCGTGGCCCATGCGCATGCCGCCGCGTGCCTTGGGCAGCAGGTACGGCGCATTGGTCATGCTCTCCATGCCACCGGCGACGATGACGTCGGCGCTCGCGGCGACGAGCACATCGTGTGCGAGCATCGCCGCCTGCATCGCCGAGCCGCACATCTTGTTGACGGTGGTGCAGCCGGTCGCCAGCGGCAGGCCCGCCTTGAGCGCGGCCTGCCGCGCAGGGGCTTGGCCCTGTCCTGCGGGCAGCACGCAGCCCATGATGACCGCGTCGACCGCGCTGCCGGCGACCGCGGCGCGCTCGAGCGCCGCCCTGATGGCGACGCTGCCCAGATCGCTGGCGGATAAGCTCGCGAAGTCGCCCTGCAGGCCGCCGATCGGCGTCCGCGCGGCGCCGACGATCGCGATGGGGTCGTTGCGCATGGTGCTCCCGTCCGTTTCGACTGCGCGCTCCCGCGGCGGCTCGTGTCGACGCCGCCGGGCGGGGTGCTAGGCGCCCGCCTGCGGCGATCCGGCGCCGGGCTTGCGCGCCCGGCGCGGCCGGCGCACCAGTTCGCCGCCGCAATTCTTGCACACGCCGTTGAGCGCGTTGGCGCACGTCGCGCAGAACGTGCATTCGTAGCTGCAGATGTAGGCCGTGTCGTCGTCGACCGCCAGCGGCCAGGCACAGCGCTCGCAGCGTTCGCGCATTTCCAGAGCCATGATCGTCCCCGCTACTTCGTGTCGTTGAACAATTCCCGCCCGATCAGCATGCGCCTGATTTCCGAGGTGCCGGCGCCGATCTCGTACAGCTTGGCGTCGCGCCAGAGGCGACCGGTTGCATAGTCGTTAATGTAACCGTTACCGCCCAGAGCCTGGATCGCTTCGCCGGCCATCCAGGTCGCCTTCTCCGCCGCATACAGTATGGCTCCGGCCGCGTCCTTGCGCGTGGTCTCGCCCCGGTCGCAGGCCTGGCCCACCGCGTAGACGTAGGCCTTGCAGGCGTTGAGCGTCGTGTACATGTCGGCGATCTTGCCCTGCATGAGCTGAAATTCGCCGATCGGCGTTCCGAATTGCTGCCGCTCGTGCACATAGGGCAGCACGATGTCCAGGCACGCTGCCATGATGCCCAAGGGCCCGCCGGCAAGGATGGCACGCTCGTAGTCGAGACCGCTCATCAGCACGTTGACGCCCTGCCCCTCCGCGGAGAGTACGTTCTCCGCGGGCAACTCGCAATCGACGAACACCAGCTCGCAGGTGTTGGACCCGCGCATGCCGAGCTTGTCGAGCTTTTGCGCCGTCGAAAAGCCCTTCATGCCCTTCTCGACCACGAATGCGGTGATGCCGCGCGGCCCGGCCTGCGGATCGGTTTTGGCATAGACGACCAGGGTATCGGCGTCGGGACCGTTGGTGATCCACATCTTGCTGCCGTTGAGGACGTAGCGGTCCCCCTTCCGGTCCGCACGCAGGCGCATCGACACGACGTCGGACCCGGCCCCCGACTCGCTCATCGCCAGGGCGCCGACGTGCTCGCCCGAGATGAGCCTGGGCAGGTACCTTGCCTTCTGTGCCGGGCTGCCGTTGCGGCGGATCTGGTTGACGCACAGGTTCGAGTGCGCGCCGTAGGAAAGGCCCACCGATCCGGATGCGCGGCTGATTTCCTCCATCGCTACCACATGGGCAAGATAGCCCATATGCGTGCCGCCATACTCTTCTTCCACGGTGATCCCGAGCAGGCCAAGATCGCCCATCTTCCGCCACAACTCCGCCGGAAACTGGTTGCTGCGGTCGATCTCGGCGGCGCGCGGTGCGATCTCGGCGGCGGCGAACTGCTGCACCGTCGCCCGCAGCATGTCGATGGTCTCGCCGAGATGAAAATCCAGTGCCGGAAAGTGCGCCACGATCAGCGCTCCGGCCTGCCGGCCATGACCATGAGCGTCTGCTGCATGATCGCGCACAGCGTGCGTTTGCCTGCGCCTTCCGCGTAGACCTCGCCGCGGGTGATGGCGAGGGTTCGCCCCGGCTTGATTACCTCGGCCTCGGCGACGAAACGCTCCCCTGCCGCCGGGGCGATGAGGTTGAGCTTGTATTCCACGGTCAGGACGCTTGCATCGTCCGGGAAAAGGGTGAAGCCGGCGTAGCCGCCGGCGGAGTCGGCGATCGCGCTGACGATGCCCGCATGCAAGTAGCCGTGCTGCTGCGTCAGGTCGTCGCGATATGGCAACTCGACGGCGCAGTAACCCGGACGCAGGGCGGAAAGCCGCGCCCCGATGAGCCGCATCGCCCCCTGGCGGGCGAAACTGGCGCGCACACGGGCCTCGACATTCGGGTCGAGCGGCGCCGGTTCGGGCGCGAGCGGGGCGGCGGCGGCGGGTTTGGACATCGTCGAACGGGCGCGAAAGCGGACGGCGGCGCAGAGGGAATTGTGAATGACGTTTACGTAAACGTCAATCCGGCCCGGGCGCCGCCGCGAGGGCTAGCTGCCGCCGTTCGCGCCCTGGCGCAAGCGCTTGCGGCACTGCCGCTCGAGTGCGTCGATTTCTTCGAGCACGATGGCGATGTCCTCCTGCTGCTGCTTGAGCATCGCGCGGCGCGCGGCAAGCACCTGCAGGAACTTGACGAGCTGCGGCCGCTCGCTTCGGGTCGCCGCATACAGGTCGAGCAATTCGCGAATTTCCGACAGCGTCAGGCCCAGCCGCTTGCCGCGCAGGATGAGCTTGATGCGCACCCGCTCGCGCTCGCCGTAGATGCGACTGCGACCGCTGCGGCGCGGGGCGAGCAGGCCCTCGTCTTCGTAAAAGCGTATCGCGCGCGTGGTCAGCGCGAACTCCCGGGCGAGGTCGGAAATGGTGAACGTTGTGGAATCGGCGCGGGAGGACATTGCGGCACAAGCGCCAAGCTTCGGGCGGCGAAATGGGGCCAAGATACCATAAAGGTCGGTGCGCCCCGACTTGACAGGGGCGAACGGATCGATGACGATGTTGCGTCGCACCATCCCGCCTGCTCGGGGCGCGAATCCGCCCCGAATCATGAACAGCTCCGTCGCGAACGCCTCCGTCGCCGCCCCCAAGGACAGCCCGCTGCGCATGGGCTGGCCGGCGCCTCCGCCGCCGGGGACCGTGCTCGATGTCGCCTCGGGCTTGAAATGGCTGCGCATGCCCTTGCCGTTTGCGCTCAACCACATCAATCTCTGGCTGCTCTCCGCGGAAGAGGGCTGGACGGTGATCGATTGCGGCTACGGCGATGCGGCCACGCGCGCGCTTTGGGAGCGGCACTTCGACGCTACGTTGGCCGGCGAACCCATCGCGCAGGTGATTGCGACGCATTACCACCCCGATCACCTGGGCAATGCCGCGTGGCTTGCCGCGCGCTGGGCGTGCACGGTGGCCATGCCGCAGGCCGAATACCTGACCGCGCACGCCGTCGCCGACGAGCGCGGTGGCTACGGCACGGGCCCGACCTCGGCGCTGTTTCGGATGCACGGCTTGTCCGAAGCGCATGTCGCCGAGATCGAAGCGCGCGGCAACACCTACCGGCGCGGCGTGCCCGAACTGCCAAGCGCCTACCAGCGCCTGCTCGCCGGCGACGACTTCGCCATCGGGCCGGGCCGCTGGCGCGTAATCCCCGGCTACGGTCATTCGCCCGAGCACGGCTCGCTGTACTGTGCCGAACTGGGGGTGCTCATCTCCGGCGACATGCTTCTGCCCACCATCAGCACCAACGTCAGCGTCTGGCCGGTGGAGCCCGACGGCGACCCCCTTGCCCGCTTCCTGGCCTCGCTCGACGGTCTTGCCGACCTGCCGCCCGAGACGCTGGTGCTGCCCTCCCACGGCCTGCCCTTCGTCGGCATTCATGCCCGGGTCGCGCAGTTGCGCGCCCACCATGTCGCGCGCCTGGCCGAGCTCGAGGCCGCGGCGAGCCGGCCGGTCACGGCCTCCGAGGTGCTGTCGATCCTGTTCCCGCGCCCGCTGGACCTGCAGCAACGCTATTTCGCCATGGGCGAGGCGATCGCCCACCTGAACCACCTCTGGCATGCGGGGCGAGTCGTGCGCTCGTCCCGTGACGGCGTACTGCGTTTCGGCCGCAGCTGACGAGAGCCGACTACAATAGGGACCTAAGGAGATGCCCCAAATGACCGCCGCCGAAACCCGCCAAGAGAGCCCGGCCGCCGACCCGCAGCCGCCCCAATACGACCCGGTGGCGCTGGCCGAATCGTTCGCCAGCGCCGCCGACAAGAGTGCCAAGGTGCTGGGCGACTTCGTCACGCGCCAGGCCGCCAGCGGACAGTCGCTGGTCAGCGACGAGTTCGGCCTGACCAAGGCGTTCTTCGAGCTGGCGGCGAAGATGCTGGCGAACCCCTACCGGCTCGCCGAGACGCAGATGAACCTGTGGTGGGAGTATTCGGCCCTGTGGCAGACGTCGATGCTCAAGCTCCTCGGGCATTCGGCGGCTCCGGTCGTCGAGCCGGCGCAGAGCGACAAGCGCTTCCGGCACGAGGATTGGGAGGAGCACTTTCTGTTCGACTACATCAAGCAGTCCTACCTGATCACGGCGCGCTGGCTGCACACGGCGGTGGCCAATGTCGAAGGGCTCGACGAGCACACGCGCAAGAAGGTCGATTTCTTCACCCGCCAGTATATCGACGCGCTGGCGCCGTCGAACTTCGCGCTGACCAATCCCGAAGTGTTCCGGGAGACGATCGCCTCGGGTGGACAGAACCTGGTCAAGGGCCTGAACAATCTGCTCGACGACATCGAGCGCGGCAACGGCCAGCTCAAGATATCGATGACCGACAGCAAGGCCTTCGAGCTCGGCGTCAACATCGCCACGACGCCGGGGCAGGTGGTGTTCCAGAACGACCTGATGCAGCTCATCCAGTACGAACCGACGACGGCGAAGGTCTCGAAGCGCCCCCTGCTGATCATCCCGCCGTGGATCAACAAGTACTACATCCTCGACCTGCGGGAGAAGAACTCGCTGGTCAAGTGGTGCGTCGCGCAGGGGCTCACGGTCTTCGTCATTTCCTGGGTCAACCCGGACGAGCGCCACGCCGCGAAGGACTTTGTCGATTACATGCTCGAAGGGCCGCTGGCGGCGCTCGATGCCATGGAGAAGGCGACGGGCGAAAAGGACGCCAACGTCCTGGGCTATTGTCTGGGCGGCACGCTACTCGCCTCGACGCTCGCCTATCTTGCGTCGAGGAAGGAAAAGCGCATCGCCAGCGCCAGCTTCATGGCCTCGCTCATCAACTTCAGCGGCGCGGGCGAGCTGGAGGTCTTCATCGACGAGGAGCAGGTGGCCTCGCTCGAGCGCAAGATGAACGAGCGTGGCTACCTCGAGGGTTCGCACATGGCGAACACCTTCAACATGCTGCGCAGCAACGACCTCATCTGGTCGTTCGTCATCAACAACTACCTGCTCGGCCGCGATCCGTTTCCCTTCGACCTGCTGCATTGGAACCAGGATTCGACGCGCATGCCGGCGAAGATGCACAGCTTCTACCTGCGCAACATGTACGTGGGCAACAAGCTGCGCGAACCGGGCGGCATCTCGCTCGCCGGAACGCCCATCGACGTGGCGAAGGTCACCGTTCCGGCCTACTTCGTGTCGGCGATCGAGGATCACATCGCGCCGTGGAAGACGACCTATGCCGGCCCCCTGCTGCTCGGCGGCAAGGGGCGCTTCGTGCTCTCCGGATCGGGCCACATCGCCGGCATGATCAACCCGCCGGCGGCCAACAAGTACGGCTACTGGACCAACGAGAAGCTGCCCGCCACCGCCGAGGAGTGGTTCAAGGGCGCACAGCAGCGTCCCGGATCGTGGTGGACGGACTGGCTCTCGTGGATTGGGCCGCACCTCGGGTCGCAGGTGAGCGCGCGCGAGGTGGGCAAGGGCAACGGCCGCGGCCGGCTGCGGGCGCTCGAGGCCGCGCCCGGGAGTTATGCGCGCCAGCGCGTGGACGCGGGCTAGGCATCGGTCACGAGCGCGCGCGTCGGTTTGCTATATTTGCGCCTGGGGCGGGTGTTTTATTCGATTCGGAGGTCGTGATGAAGCACATGCTGATGCTTGCCGCGCTGGCCTTCGCCGCTGCGGGTAGCGCGGCGGCCCAGACTTCGCCGTCGTCGCAAGCCGCGCCGCTGCCCGGCACGGCGCCCTGCGATGCCTGCGGGGTCGTCGAGTCGGTGCGCGCGGTCGAGCAACAGGGCCAGGCCTCCGGCGTGGGGCTCGTCGCCGGCGGCGTGCTCGGGGGCGTGCTCGGACATCAGATCGGTTCCGGAAGAGGTAATACGGCGGCGACGATCATCGGCGCCGGAGCCGGCGCGTACGCCGGCAACCAGGTCGAGAAGAACTCCAAGAAGAAGACCTACTGGGTGGTCAGCGTCAAGCTCGACAACGGGACGCACAAATCGATCTCGTCGAGCTCGCAGCCTGCGTTCAAGCAGGGCGACCGGGTCAAGATCATCGATGGCAAGCGGCTGGCGCTGATCAGCAACTGAAGCGCCGGGCGTGCCCGGCGGCCTGGCTCGCGTTGCGCGGCCGCCTGCACCGGTTAAGGCTGTCCATGCGCTGTGCGGTGGCTGCAACGCATTTTGATCAGCCGCTTCGATTGCGGCGTCGTGCCAGTGCGGTGGCGCCGACACCCGTGTTCGCCGCATCTTCTTACGGCGCGACCGAAAGCGTCGCGCCTTGGCCCGCTCGCATGGCGACGACTGCAGACGGATTGCCCGTCGCCGCGGCGCGCACTGTGTTTTGACATACAATGCCCCCAAACAGGTTTGACGCCCTACTACTGAGGAGGAGATCGATCATGCGCAGGATGCGGAAGTCCCTGCTTGTGGCGGCGCTGGCCACCGGTCTGGGGTTGGTGCAAGGCGAGGCAGCAGCCCAGTTCAACAGCTTTGCCTTTTTCGGCGACAGCCTGACCGACGCGGGCTTCTACGGCTCGCGCTTCACGGTCAACCCCGGCCAGGTCTGGGCGCAGGATCTGGGCGCGCGCTTCGGCGTGACCGTCACGCCGGTGACCGTGGGCGGCGACGACTTTGCCCAAGGCGGCGAGCGGGTGACCCTGCCCTCGCCGCTCACGCCACCCGGCGCGCCACAGCGGCCGCTGTCGACGCAGATCGACGAGCTGCTGGCTGCCACGCCGACGCTCAATCCCCACACGCTCTACACCGTCTGGATCGGCGCCAACGACATCTTTGTCAACGTCGAGGAGGCCGCTGTCGGGCAGATCACGCCGGCGCAAGTGCAGGCGAATATCGTCACCGCGGCGCAGCAGACGCTGCAGCAGATCGCGCGCCTGCGCGACGCGGGTGCCAAGACGATCATGGTCTTCAACCTGCCCGACATCGGCCTGACGCCGGATGGTCGCGCGACACCGGCGGCACCGTTCTCCGCGCTGTCGAGCCTGTTCAACTCGACGCTGCAGGCGGGCCTCGGGTCGCTGCACGTCGACATCATCCCGATGAACATGTACGGGTTGTTCAACGAGGTGATCGCCAACCCCGCGGCGTATGGCTTCACCAACGTCACCACGCCGGCGTGCACGACCTCGAGTTCGATCACCTGCACGCCCGCGACGCTGGTCGCGCCCAACGCCGACAAGACCTTCCTCTTCGCCGACGGCGTGCACCCGACCCCCGCCGGGCATCAGATCATCGCCGACTATGCCATCGCCGAGATCGAGGCCCCGCAGCAGATCGGTCTGCTCGCCGAGGCGCCGCTGCAGGTCGAGCAGGCGAACTTCCGGGCCCTCGATTCCCGCATGATCTCCGGCGTCGGCGCGCCGCTCGCGCTCAACCGGTTCGACACCTATGCGATCTACGACTACGGCAACTACGATTACAGCGGCGACTTAGGCGGCGGTCACAGCTACACCAACACCGTCGTGCTGGGCGGCGACATGAAAATTTCCGACCACACGCTGGTCGGCATCGCCTTCGGCTACACCGACGACAAATCGTCGCTGGGCAACAACGCGGGCAGCTTCAAATTGAACGAGGCGACGCTGACCGGTTATGCGGGTTATGGCGAGGGCCCGTGGTACGTCGGCGCGACCTTAAGCGGGGGCAGCCTCGATTACAACGACATCAACCGCAACGTCGTCCTCGGTCCCCTGACCCGGACCGAAAGCGGGTCGACCAACGGCTCGCACTTCATTGCCCGGCTGCTGGGCGGGTACTGGTTCAACTACGAGAGCTGGATTCACGGTCCGTTCGTGCGCCTGACCTACCAGCAGGACCAGGTCGACTCCTTTGCGGAGACGGGAACCAGCAGCACGGCGATGACCTTCGGCCAGCAGAACCGGGACGCATTCCTGACGAGCTTAGGCTGGCAGGCGGACGGCAACCTGGGCTGGGCGCGCCCCTGGGGGCGCGTGACCTGGGAGAAGGATTGGAATAACGACGATCGGACCGTTCGCGCAGGGCTGGTGTCGATGCCCGGCACTTTCGCGCTGCCGGTGTTCAAGCCGAGCAACAGCTACGCCTTGTTCGTCTTCGGCTTGGCCGGCGAGCTCGGCAACAGCAACGTGACCGGCTTCATCGCCGTCAACGCCACCGCCGGCAAGAGCGACGGCAACTACCAGGCGATCACGGTCGGCGTCCGCGTGCCGCTCTAGCACGGGCCGCGCCGCGGCCCTTTGAGCGCCGGCGTTACGCGGCGCCGCGCGGCTTGCGCAAAGAATCGGCGAGCAAGCGGTCGAAGATCGGCCGCGGCAGGATCGAAAACAGGCGCCCCAACGCGCGCATCTGCCACGGCAGGATGTAGAAACGCCGCCCCGAGGCGATCGCGCGCACGATCAGGGTGGCGGCGCGCTCGGCGGAGAGCAGGAACGGCATGCGATACGGGTTGCCCTCGGTCATCGCCGTGGCCACGTAGCCGGGACACACCGTGATCACCTCCACGCCGCTGCCGACGAGCTCGACGCGCAGGCTCTCGAGGTAGTTGATCGCCGCGGCCTTCGACGCCGAATAGGCCCCGGCGCCCGGCAGGCCGCGAAAGCCGGCCACGCTGGCGATGCCGACGAGCTTGCCCTTGCGCGCCGCGCGCATCGGCGGCAGAAAGGCCTGCAACGTGTACAGCACGCCAAGCACGTTGCTGTCGAGGATCGCGCGAAACACGGCGTTGTCCTCGACGTGTTCGGTGAGCGTGCCGCGCGAGATTCCCGCGTTGGCGATGACCACGTCGGCCGCACCGTGGCGGGTCGTGAAATCCTCCGCCGCGGCGCGCAGCGCGCCCTCGTCGCGCACGTCGCCGGCGTAGACCGCGGGCGTTGCCGGTGCGAGCGACGCCGCGATTGCGGCGAGTGCGTCGGCACGGCGTGCGAACAACCCGAGCTGCGCGCCTTGCGCGGCATAGCATCGCGCCAGCGCCGCGCCGATGCCCGACGAGGCACCGGTCACGAAGACGTTCATGCCGTGGCGCCGGCCCGGCCCCGCCCGGGCGCTTACGTCTTCGGGCGTTCGGCCCGAGCCTTGGCGATCAAGGTGTCGACCGCGGCGGGCACCTCGGGGTGCGGAACCGATTTGACCACGAACTTGCCGTCGACGATCATCGTCGGCACTTCTTGAATGTTATAGGCCTGCGCCAGCGACTTGGCGCGGTTGTACTTGCTGCTGACTCCGAACGAGTTATACGTCTCCATCACGCGCGCGCGGTCGAGCCCTTGACTCGCCGCCCAGTCGAAGAATGCCTTGTCCTCGTACAGGGGCAGGCCGCTGACGTGCACGGCCTTGAACACCTCGGGGGAAAGGCGTTCCTCGACGCCGAGGGCATCGAGCGTGTAGTAAATCTTGGCCAGGCTCTCCCAGCGCTGCTGGAAGATCACCGGCACGCGGCGGAATTGCACGTCCGGAGGAAGCGTGCGCAGCCACTTGTCGAGGATCGGCTCGAGATCTGCGCAGTGCGGGCAGCCATAGGAGAAGAACTCGATCACCTCGATCTTCTTGCCCGTCTCCACCGGCTGCGGATTCTTCAGCCGCAGATAGTCCTGGCCTTCGACCAGGTCGGCCGGCCAGGCCGTCGTGGCGGCGAGCCACGCGAGCACCCCGAGGAACTGCAGTGTCAGACGCTTCATCGATACTCCCGAAATACAGTGATGTCGAAATGGACTTTGGGCCCTTGCTCGGCACCAAAGTTCATGCCTGGTCAGCCGTCGCGGCTACTGATTCCTGATAACGGCAACGTCGAACCCGCGATTGCCGAGTTCCGTCTTGATGCGATTGAGTTCGTCGGTATTGTCGTACGGGCCCAGCCGGACGCGGTAACGCAGGGTCTTGTCCGGCAAGGAGACGGTCTGGACCGTCGCCTCCCAGCCCGAGAGTGCCAGCCGCGCCTTCATGTCTTCGGCGTCCGAAGCGCTGGCGAAGGCGCCCGCCTGCAGCCAGAAACGGTCGCCGCCCGGTGCCGCGGTGGCAACGGACTTGGAGGTGTCCGGAGCCTTCTCGGCCGCGCGCTCCGGCACCTTGTCGGCAGGGCGTCGCTCGGGCCCCGGTTTGGACTCGTCGCTGCCCGGAAGTATCTTGTAGAAGTCGAAACGCGGCTTGTCAGGCGCCGCTGCCGCCGCGCCGAGGTCGCCCTTGGCGCTCTTCGCGGCGTCCTTGTTCGCGCCGGGGGCGGGCAGCGGCGTGGTAAGTCCGCTGCGGCCGAGGAAGAAGGCCACCGCGGCGGCAATGGACAGGCCGAGCACCAGGCCGATGAAGATGCCCAGCACCGTGCCGCCGCGCCCGGCGTCGCGGGATCCGGCGGTTGTGCGGCGGCGGCGCGTCGCATGTCGATGGGCCATACGTATTGAAGTCACATCTTTTCCGGCGCGCCCACTCCGAGCGCGCCCAAGCCATTGCCGACGACCTGTCCCACTGCGGCGACCAGCGCCAAGCGCGCCTGGCGCAAGCCAGGATCCGGGACCAGAAATTGCTCCGCATTATAGTAGCTGTGAAATTGCGCCGCCAATTCCTTCAAATAGAACGGAATGAGGTGTGGCGCCAGGTCGCGCGCAGCGGCGGCCAGCTCATCGGGAAAATCGGCGAGCCGGCGCAGCAATGCCTCCTCGTACGGGCTGGTCAGCGGCGCCAGGTCCGCCGCGCCGAGCGCCGCGGGCGCCGTCGCCCGGGCGATGCCGGCCTTCTCCAGCACGCTGCACACGCGGGCGTGCGCGTACTGCACGTAATAGACCGGATTCTCCTCGCTCTGCGAACGCGCAAGGTCGATGTCGAAGGTGAGCTGCGAATCGGCCTTGCGCATCAGAAAGAAGAAGCGGACCGCATCGCGCCCGACCTCGTCGAGCAGGTCGCGCACCGTGACGTAGTCGCCGGCGCGCTTGCTGATCTTCATTTCCTCGCCGCCCTTCATCACCGTGACCATCTGATGCAGGACGTAATCGGGATAACCCTGCGGAATGCCGATCGCGAGAGCCTGCAGTCCGGCGCGCACGCGCACGATCGTGCTGTGGTGATCGGCGCCCTGCTCGTTGACCACGCGATCGAAGCCGCGCTCCCACTTCGTGACGTGATAGGCGATATCCGGGACAAAGTAGGTGAAGCTGCCGTCGGAGCGGCGCATGACGCGATCCTTGTCATCGCCGTAGGCGGTGGTTTTCAGCCACAAGGCGCCGTCCTTGTCGTAGGTCTTGCCGTTGGCGACCAGGCGGTCGACGACCGCCTGCACCCGGCCGTCGGCGTAGAGCGAGGATTCCAGGTAGTAGCGGTCGAAGCGAACGCCGAATGCGGCCAGGTCGGCATCCTGCTCCCGGCGCAGCGCGGCGACGGCGAAGCGCCGCACCGCTTCCTCATCGTCCGCGGTTCGATCCTGCGGATGTTCCGCGCAGTAGGCCGCCGCGAGGTCATGGATGTACTCGCCACGATAGCCGTCGTCGGGAAACTGCGCCGCCGCGTCGTATCGCTGGCGCACCCGGGCCTGCACCGACGCCACCAGGTTGGCGATCTGGGCGCCGGCATCGTTGTAGTAGAACTCGCGGTAGACCTCCGCCCCCTGCCATGCGAGCAGCGTCGCGATCGCGTCGCCGACCGCGGCCCCCCGGCCGTGGCCGACGTGCAGCGGACCGGTGGGATTCGCCGACACAAATTCGACCATGGTGCGACCGGTGAGGGCGCGCGGCGAGCGCCCGTAGCGCTCGCCTTCCTCGAGCACGCGGGCGACGATCGCCTGCCTGGCGGCGGGCGAAAGAAAAAGGTTGATGAAGCCCGCACCGGCGATTTCGACCCGCTCGAGCCAAGGCGAAGGCGCGAGCGCCTCGGCGATGGCGGCGGCGAGTTCGCGCGGATTGCGCCGGAGCGCCTTGCCGAGCTGCAACGCGGCATTGCTCGCGTAGTCGCCATGCTGGGCGTGCTTGGGCCGTTCGAGCGCGAGCGCCGGAGGCGCGAGCCCGGGTGCGACGCGGGCGATCGCGGCGCGCAGGCTGTCGGCGAGCAGGGTTCGGGGATCGATCAAGGCAGCGCCGCGAGGCTTGGCGGGCGGCAAAGCTGCGCATTATAGCGTGGCGCCCTGCCTCGCCCCGTGACGCGCTCTAGGCGAACGCCAGCGGGTCGACGTCGAGCTCCCATCGAACGCGCCGCTGCCGCAAGCCCTCCAGTTGTGCCCGCCAGCGCGGCAGGAACCCGTGCAGGGCGGAGCGTTCCGCGCTCTGCACGAGCACCTGGCCGCGCTCCAGGCCGGCGCGGCGCGCGAGACCCGCGGCGACCGGCGAATAGACTTCGCAACGCAGCGCGTTCGCCGCCAGCAGGGCGCGCCCCTTTGCCGCCGCCTGCTCGAGAAAAGCGCTGACCGCCTCGCGCCGCGGCGCCTCGGCGCTGAGCAAGGCGAGGTGAGTGAACGGCGGCAGATCGAGCAGCTCGCGTTCGGCCAGCAGCGCGGTGGCGAAGCGGTCGTAGTCATGGGTGGTCAGCGCCGCGTAGAGCGGATGCTCGGCAAAGTCCGTTTGCACGATGACTTCGCCTGGGAGCTCGCCGCGCCCGGCGCGGCCGGCAACCTGCTCGAGCAGCGCGAACAGGCGCTCGGTGGCGCGGAAATCGGCGCTGTAGAGCGCGTTGTCGGCGCCGAGCACGCCGACGAGCGTGAGCCGCGGAAAGTCGTGTCCCTTGGCCAGCATCTGGGTCCCGACCAGGATATCCACCTCGCCCGCGGCGATGGCGCGCTGCATGGCCACGAACGAGCCCCTGCGCCGCGTGCTGTCACGGTCGATGCGCAGCACCCTGGCCGAGGGATAGAGCTGCGCGAGCGCGCCCTCGAGGCGCTGGGTGCCGAAGCCAAGCGGCAGCAGGTCCTGGTTGCCGCATTGCGGGCATGCGACCGGAATGGCCTGTGCATGCCCGCAATGGTGGCAGCGCAGCACGCCGGCCTCGCGGTGCACGACGAGCCTCGCCGCGCAGCGCGGGCACATGGCCTTCCAGGCGCAAGCCACGCACAGCAGCGATGGCGCGAAGCCGCGGCGGTTGATGAACAGCAGCGTCTGCTCGCCTCGCGCCAGGCGCAGGTCGATCGCTTCGCGCAGGCTTGCTCCGAGGCCGTCCCGGCTTGCGGCGGAGCGGTTTGGAACGATGCGCACCGCGGGCAGGCTCGAGCCGGCAATCGCGCGGCGGGGCAGCTTGAGCCAACGGTAGCGGCCGCGGCGGGCGCTGGTGTAACTCTCCAGCGAGGGCGTGGCGCTGCCCAGAATCACCGGAACAGAGCGCAACCGCGCCCGATAGACCGCGACGTCGCGGGCGTGGTAGCGCACGCCTTCCTGCTGCTTGAAGGACGCATCGTGTTCCTCGTCGACGACGATCAGCCCGAGCCGCGGCAGGGGCGCGAACACGGCCAGCCGCGTGCCCACGAGGAGCTCGGTCTCGCCGCGCATCGCCGCAAGCCAGCGCGCGAGCCGCACGGCGGCGGGGAGGCTGCTGTGCAATACCGTCGCCGCCACACCCGGCAGCGCCTGCGCGATCCGCGCTTCGAGCTGCGGCGTGAGATTGATTTCGGGTACCAGCAGCAGGGCCTGGCGTCCGGCGGCAATGGTGCGCGCCGCGGCGGCAAAATAGACTTCGGTCTTGCCGCTGCCGGTTACGCCCTGGAGCAGGGAGGGCGCAAATGCCCACGGTTCGGGGAGCGCCGCGCCAAGGGCCGCCTGCTGATCGGCGTTGAGCGCCGCGGCGCGCGCAGCACGCTCGCAGGGCGGCGGCGCAACCGCTTCGACCAGGCCGGACCTTCGCCATGCGGCGAAGGTCCGCCAGGCGTGCGCTCCGCAGCCGCGCAACGCCACCGTCGACGCGCCCTCCGGCGCGCTGAGTGCGGCGTGCAGCGGCCGCAGGCGCGATCCGGGTTTCGCCTCGAGTTCCGCCAGCGCGACGCGTCCGGCCGCGGTCAGGCGATAGCGCGCGGCAAGTGCTTCGCGCCGGATACCGCCGCCGCCGAGCGGCGGCAGCATCTGCGCCAGGCACTGCCCGATGGGTTGCTGGTAATACTCGCTCACGAAGCGCCCCAGCGCGCGCAGGTCCTCGGGCAGGGGAGGCAAGGTGGTGACGATTTCGTCGACCGGCGCCAGGCGCTCGGGCGCAACCGCAGGCGTGTCGACGAGTTCCATGGCGATGCCAAGCATGCGTCGCCGCGCGAGGGTTACGCGCAGCACGCTCCCGGTCTCGACGGCGAGACCGGCGGGCAGCCAGTAGTCGAACAGCTGGTCGGTCGCTACCGGCAGGGCAACGCGGACGATGGCCACGACTTCGCGTCGCCTTGATCTACGCGCAGCGCAAGACGCGCGACCAGGTCGCGGTTGTAGTGTTCTGAATGCTGACAGCAGACAGCAACTTTGTCGGCCAAGTCATTCTTTTTGCGGGATTCCGCGCGAGACTCTTCCAAAATGTGGATAAGTTTGTGTATAAGCGACGCTCGATCGCACGGCTTCGGTGCATGGTGCGCTCCCCGGTATCGGTCCGGCCTGGAAGCAGAGGCAATTTGCGCATATCGTTCATCGACTTGCAAGCCTTGTTCCGGCGACGCGGCCGGGCGCGTCCCGCGCCGCGTCGAATCGCATCGTAATGTGCATAAGTAGCCAGCGGGAACGCAAATTTCGGCGCTTGTCAAGCCCTCGGAGAGCCAAGCGCAGCGCGGGGTTCAGCCGATTCCTGCTCTAGGCGGCGGGAGCTGTTTTCGCCCGCCGGGCGCGCGATTCGGCGTGCACGAATGCGACAAGGGCGGCGACGTGTTCCGGCGGGGTCTGCGGCAGCACGCCGTGTCCGAGGTTGAAAATATGTCCCGGCTGCGCTCCCGCGGCAAGCAGAACCGCTCCGGCCTCGCGCTCGATTGCCTCGGGGGTCGTCAGCAGGACCTGCGGATCGAGGTTGCCCTGCACGGCAACGCGCGCGCCCACGCGCGCCCGGGCCGCGCCGATGTCGGTCGTCCAGTCGACTCCCACCGCGTCGCAACCGCACGCGGCGATGCGCTCGAGCCACTGCCCGCCGCCTTTGGTAAAGACGATGCTCGGCACGCTCGGGCCGCAGGCCGCGCGCAAGCGGGCGAGAACCTGTTCGATGTAGGCGAGCGAGAAGCGGCCGTAGGCATCGGCGGCGAGCAACCCGCCCCAGGTGTCGAAGATCATCACCGCGTCGGCGCCGTGACGGACTTGTTCGACCAGATACGATGCCACCGCGTCGGCATTGATGGACAGTACCCGCTGCAGCAGGTCGGGGCGCGCGTAGAGCAGGCGGCGCGTGCGGGCGAAATCGGTGCTCGCTCCGCCGTCGATCATGTAGCAGGCGAGCGTGAACGGGCTGCCGGCGAAGCCGAGCAGCGGTACGCTGCCGGCGAGGGCGCGCTTGATGGCCGCCACCGCGTCGAACACGTACTGCAGGCTGGCGAGATCGGGCACCAGGAGGCGGCGGATCGCAGCCTCGTCGACCAGCGGACGCTCGAAGCGCGGGCCCTCGCCTTCGGCGAATGCCAAGCCGAGCCCCATGGCGTGGGGTACGGTGAGGATGTCGGAGAACAGGATCGCCGCGTCGAGCGGATAGCGCGCGAGCGGCTGCAGAGTGACCTCCGCGGCAAGCCCCGGATCCGCGCACAGGCCGAGAAAGCTGCCTGCGCGCGCGCGCGTCTGGTTGTACTCGGGCAGGTAGCGGCCCGCCTGGCGCATGAGCCAGATCGGCACGTGCTCGGTGGCTTCGCGCCGGAGCGCGCGGAGCAGCGAATCGTTGCGTAGTTGCATTCTCGTCGGACCGCAAACGGCGACCCGGCGGTCGCCCCGCGTCTGCCCGGTTCAGTGGGCCGGCAGCAGGGCGCGTCCGCAAATCCGCTGCAGGATCGCCAGCGGAGAGCTTTCTGGATCGTAGAGCGCGCTCACCGGCAGATGGATCGTCTGCTCGAGCATGTGCTGCCCCGACACGGCGGCGTGCATGACCTGGTCGGTGAAGCACAGCCAGGTCGAGCCGGGAGGGAAACGAACGGTCTGCTGCGGGCAGTTGCGCTGGTATCCGCGGTCGGCCTTGGCGCTATCGTGCAGACCCAGCATCAGGTGATCGTACTCGCTGCGCATGCCCTTGGTCACGCGCAGCAGCGCGAGCAGCGCCGGGTACCCTGGCAGCTGCCGGCGCAGCCGTGGCAGGAAGGTCTGCGCCATCGGCGCAAACTCGTCGCCGACGCGCCACACGCGGTCCGCCGTCGGATTGACGTTGCTGAACACGCGCAGGATCCGCTCCCCCTGGTTTGGCCGCGACGGAAAAGCGTCAATATGCAGGCGCGAGTCGTCCTTGCGCCAGGACAGGGCTCTTCCGACTGCCGGTTGCGGGCGAAAGCTGGTGCGGGCGCGCTTGACATAGGGCGCGTAGCGCGGAAAAAGGCTCGACACCAGGTCGCCCGCGCACGCCGCGAAGCGCTCGATCATGCGCGCGAGGGCGTCGAGATCCTGGGCCTGGCCGCGTGCTCCCTTGAGCGCGCCCGCTTCGAGGCTGATGTTCTTCGCCCGCGCGTCCGACCATGACGGCGAGAGGAAGCGTCGTTCATCCGCCGCCAACTCGAAGCCCAGCTGGGGCAGCAGCAGCACGTCCCCCCGCTCGAGGGCCCGGATGGTGCTCTGCTGGTCCGCGCGGTCGGGTGGCGCCCGCCAGCGCGCCAGGTCGAGGGAGACGATGGTGGTCATGGCGCGAACGGTTGCGCTCGAGGCATTGCGGCGGGCCCGGTGTCGGGTTGGGTCGACGCCGCGGCGACGATCGGCTAGCGCGGGAGCTCGGAATTTCCCATGAGGAATTCATCGACTGCGCGGGCGCACTGCCGGCCCTCGCGAATCGCCCAGACGATCAGCGACTGGCCGCGTCGCGTGTCGCCCGCGGCGAAGACTTTCGGCACCGAGGTCTGATAGCTCTCGGTGTCGGCGGCGACGTTGCCTCGGGCATCGTATTTGACGCCGAGTTGCGCGAGCATTCCCTCGTGCACCGGATGCAGGTAGCCCATGGCGAAGAGTACCAGGTCGGCCTTGAGCTCGAATTCGCTTCCGGGCACGTCGTGCAGCTTGCCATCCTTCCACTCGACGCGGCAGGCGCACAGCGCCTTGACCGCGCCGCCCTCCCCCTTGAAGGCCTTGGTCTGCACCGACCAGTCGCGCTGGCAGCCCTCCTCGTGCGACGACGAGGTGCGCAGCTTCATCGGCCAGTAAGGCCACACCATGGGCTTGTTCTCGTGTTCCGGCGGCTGCGCCAGCAGCTCGAATTGCACGATCGAGGCGGCTCCCTGGCGGTTCGATGTGCCGACGCAGTCCGAGCCGGTATCGCCGCCGCCGATGACCACCACGTGCTTGCCGCGCGCCGTGAGCGCTGGCAGATCCGGGTCGCCGGCGACGCGCCGATTCTGCAGCGGCAGGAAATCCATGGCGAAGTGGATGCCGTCGAGTTCGCGTCCCGGGACGGCGAGGTCGCGTGGCTTTTCAGCGCCCGCGGTCAGCGCCACGGCATCGAACTCGTCGAGCAAGGCCGCTGCCGGCGCCGCCGCGCTGCCGACGCGGATCCCGAGCCTGAAGTCGACGCCTTCGGCGCGCATCTGCTCAACCCGGCGGTCGATGTGCGATTTCTCCAGCTTGAAGTCGGGAATGCCGTAGCGCAGCAGCCCGCCGGCGCGGTCGTTCTTCTCGAACAGCGCCACGTCGTGACCGGCTCGGGCGAGCTGTTGCGCGCAGGCCATGCCCGCCGGCCCGGAGCCCACCACCGCCACCCGCTTGCCGGTCCTGGCCAGCGGCGGTTGCGGCACGACCCAGCCCTCTTCCCAACCGCGGTCGATGATGAAGTGCTCGATCGACTTGATGCCCACCGGGTCGGCATTGATGTTGAGCGTGCATGCCGCTTCGCAGGGCGCCGGGCACACCCGGCCGGTGAACTCGGGGAAGTTGTTGGTGGCGTGCAGCACGTCGAGCGCCTGGCGCCACTGCTGCCGGTAGACCAGGTCGTTCCAGTCCGGGATGATGTTGTGGATCGGGCAGCCGGACTGGCAGAACGGAATGCCGCAGTCCATGCAGCGGGCAGCCTGTTTGGCCGCCTCGTCCTGCTTGAGCGTCAGAATGAACTCGCGGTAGTTGCGCACGCGCTCCGCGATCGGCAGCGCGGCCTCCTGCACGCGCTCGAGCTCCATGAAACCGGTGATCTTGCCCATCACGCGGTCTCTTTGTGCCTGCTTTCGACCGCCTTGTCCGCCTTGACCTGCGCCAGGTACTGCTCGCCCAGTGCGCGCCGGTATTCGTGCGGGAACACCTTGACGAACTTGCCCCGCGCCGATTCCCAGTGATCGAGCAGCGACAGTGCCCGCGTGCTGCCGGTGTAGCGCAGGTGCCGTTCGACAAGGCCGCGCAGCAGCGTGTCGTCGGGCTGTCCCGCATGCAGCAGGCGCCCCTTGCCGGCTGCCGCGAGCTCGAGCTCGACCTGGACCTGCGCCGTATCGGAGAGCACGAGTTCGAGCGTCACCATCGCGCTGTTGCAGCGCTGCGCGAAGGTGCCGTCGGCGTCGTAGACGTAGGCGATGCCGCCGCTCATGCCGGCGGCAAAGTTGCGCCCGGTGCGGCCGAGCACGACCACGGTGCCGCCGGTCATGTATTCGCAGCCGTGATCGCCGGTGCCTTCGACGACGGCCAGCGCGCCGGAATTGCGCACGCAGAAGCGCTCTCCCGCCACGCCGCGGAAGTAAGCCTCGCCAGCGATGGCGCCGTACATGACCGTATTGCCGACGACGATATTCTCTTCCGGCCGCGCCGGAGATTCCGGATCGGGATAGACGACCACCCGGCCGCCCGAGAGGCCCTTGCCGACGTAGTCGTTGGTCGCGCCCTGCAACTCGAAGGTGATGCCACGGGAGAGGAATGCCCCGAAGCTCTGGCCGGCGGTGCCGGTAAAGGCCACGTGCAGCGTGTCCTCGGGCAAGCCTTCATGACCGTAGCGGCGGGCGATCGTGCCGGAGAGCATCGCGCCGACCGAGCGGTGCGCGTTGCGGATCCGGTACTCGAGGCGCAGGGGCTGCTTGTGCTCGATCGCCGCCGCCGCATCGGCGATGAGCCGATGGTCGAGCGCACGCTCCAGGCCGTGATCCTGCGCCTCGCAGTGATAGCGCGCGACCGTGGGCGGCATCTTGGGCTGATAGAACACGCGCGAGAAATCCAGACCGCGCGCCTTCCAGTGCTCGATGCCCTCGCGCATGTCGAGCAGGTCGGAGCGCCCGATGAGCTCATCGAAGCGGCGCATGCCGAGCCTGGCCATGATCTCGCGCACCTCTTCGGCGACGAAGAAGAAGAAGTTGACGACGTGCTCCGGCGTGCCGGTGAATTTCTGCCGCAGCTGCGGGTCCTGGGTCGCGATGCCCACCGGGCAGGTGTTGAGGTGGCACTTGCGCATCATGATGCAGCCTTCGACCACCAGCGGGGCGGTGGCGAAGCCGAATTCGTCGGCCCCGAGCAGCGCCCCGATCGCCACGTCGCGTCCGGTTTTCATCTGCCCGTCCACCTGCACCGCGATGCGCCCGCGCAGGCGGTTCAATACCAGCGTCTGCTGGGTTTCGGCGAGTCCCAGCTCCCATGGCGTGCCGGCATGCTTGATCGACGATTCCGGCGAGGCGCCGGTGCCACCGTCGTGGCCGGCGATGGTCACGTGATCGGATTTGGCCTTGGCTACGCCTGCCGCCACGGTGCCGACGCCGACTTCGGACACCAGCTTGACGCTGATCGACGCCTGCGGATTGGCGTTCTTCAGGTCGTGAATGAGCTGGGCGAGGTCCTCGATGGAGTAGATGTCGTGGTGCGGCGGCGGCGAGATCAGGCCCACGCCCGGCACCGAAAAACGCAGCCGGGCGATGTATTGCGACACCTTGTGTCCGGGCAGCTGCCCGCCCTCACCGGGCTTCGCGCCCTGCGCCATCTTGATCTGCAGCTGGTCGGCGCTGACCAGGTATTCGGCGGTGACGCCGAAGCGCGCGGAGGCGACCTGCTTGATCTTGGAGCGCAGCGAATCGCCTTCCCGCAAGGGAATATCGACCACGACCGCGTCGATGCGGGACTTGAGCGTCTCGCCTTTCTGCACGGTCGCGTAGCGGCGCGCATCCTCACCGCCTTCACCGGTGTTCGATTTGCCGCCGATGCGGTTCATCGCCACCGCCAGCGTCGCGTGCGCCTCGGTCGAGATCGAGCCGAGACTCATCGCCCCGGTGGCGAAGCGCTTGACGATTTCGGACGCGGGCTCGACTTCCGCGAGCGGCACCGGTTCGGGCGCGAGCTTGAACTCGAACAGGCCGCGCAGCGTCAGCATGCGCCTGCTCTGGTCGTTGATCAGCCGCGCGTAATCGCGGTAGGTCGCGTAGCTGTTCGACCGCGTCGCGTGCTGCAGCTTGGCGATCGAGTCCGGCGTCCACATGTGCTCTTCGCCGTGAACGCGATAGCGATACTCGCCGCCTTCGTCGAGCGCGTCGCGCAGCAACGGATTGTCGCCGAAGGCAAGCTGGTGCAGGCGGAAGGCCTCCTCCGCCACCTCGAACAGGCCGATGCCCTCGATATTGCTCGCGGTGCCGGTGAAGTATTTGTCGACGAATCCCGAGCTCAACCCCACCGCTTCGAAGATCTGCGCCCCGCAGTAGGACTGGTAGGTCGATATGCCCATCTTGGACATGACCTTGTAGAGGCCCTTGCAAAGGGCCTTGATGTAGCGCTTGGCCGCTTCCTCGGGCGCCACCTCGGGCATGTACTCGTGCAGTCCGGAGAGCGTCGCCAGCGCCAGGTAGGGGTGAATCGCCTCGGCACCGTAGCCTGCGAGCAAGGCGAACTGATGCACCTCCCGCACCGAACCGGTTTCCACCACCAGCCCGGTGCTGGTGCGCAGGCCCTTGCGCACCAGGTGCTGGTGCACCGCCGCGGTGGCGAGCAGGGCCGGGATGGGCATGAGCTCGGAGGACACCTTGCGGTCGGAGACGATCAGGATGTTGTAGCCGAGCTTGGTCGCGTCTTCGGCGTGCGCGCACAGGCTCGCCAGCGCGGCTTCCATGCCGGCCGCGCCCCAGGTCGCCGGATAGCAGATATCGAGCTCCAGCGAGCGGAACGTTCCGCCGGTGAACAGCGCGATATGGCGAATCTTCTCCATCTCCTCCGCGGTGAGGATCGGCTTCTCGGCTTCCAGGCGCATGGGCGGATCCGACCCGTCGGCGCCGGTGTCGACCGCGAGCAGGTTCGGCCGCGGGCCGATGAAGGTGACCAGCGACATGACGAGCTCCTCGCGGATCGGGTCGATCGGCGGGTTGGTCACCTGCGCGAAGAGCTGCTTGAAGTAGCTGTACAAGACCTTCGGGCGGCTCGACAGCACGGGCAGCGCCGCGTCGTTGCCCATCGAGCCGACGGCTTCCTCGGCGTTCTGCGCCATCGGCGCGAGCAGGATCTTGAGGTCCTCCTGGGTGTAGCCGAATGCCTGTTGCCGGTCGAGCAGTGACACGGTCGACTGCTGCGGCGGCGCCGGATCGGGTAGCGAGTCCAGCGCGACGCGGGAGCGGTCGATCCAGGCGCGATAGGGCTTCGCTGTCGCCAGCGTGCGCTTGAGCTCGTCATCGTCGATGATGCGGCCCTGCTCGGTATCGACGAGCAGCATCTTGCCCGGCTGCAGGCGCCATTTCCTGATCACCTTGCGCTCGGGAATGTCGAGCACGCCCACCTCCGAGGCCATGATCACGTAATCGTCGTCGGTGACGATGTAGCGTGCCGGCCGCAGGCCGTTGCGGTCGAGCGTGGCGCCGATCTGCCGCCCGTCGGTGAACGCCATGGCCGCCGGTCCGTCCCAGGGCTCCATGAGCGCGGCATGGTACTCGTAGAACGCGCGCCGATCCTCGTCCATGAGCGGATTGCCGGCCCACGCCTCCGGGATCATCAGCATCATCGCGTGGGCGAGCGGGTATCCGCCCATGAGCAGCAGCTCGAGCGCGTTGTCGAAGGAGGCCGAATCGGATTGACCGTCGTAGATCAGCGGCCACACCTTGTCGAGATCGGCGCCGAGGACCGAGCTCGCGATCGCCTGCTGCCGGGCGCGGATCCAGTTGACATTGCCGCGCAGGGTGTTGATCTCGCCGTTGTGGCACACCAGCCGAAAAGGGTGCGCCAGATCCCAGGTGGGAAACGTATTGGTCGAGAAGCGCTGGTGCACCATGGCGAGCGCCGAGACCATGCTCTCTTCCTTCAGGTCACGGTAATACTCGCCCACCTGGTGCGCCAAGAGCATGCCCTTGTAGACGATGGTGCGCGTCGACATCGACGGCACGTAGAACTCCTTGCCGTGGCGCAGCTTGAGCGCCTGGATCGCGTGCCCGGATTTCTTGCGGATGATGTAGAGCTTGCGCTCCAGGGCGTCGGGGTCCATCTCGTTGGTCCCGCGGGCGATGAATACCTGCCGGATCACCGGCTCGACTTCCTTGGTCCGCTCGGAGAGGCCGGCGTTGTCGGTCGGCACGTCGCGCCAGCCGAGCAGGACCTGCCCTTCGCCGGCGATCGCGCGCTCGATTTCCTGCTCGCAGGCCATGCGCGAAGCCGGTTCCTTGGGCAGGAACACCATGCCCACGCCGTATTGCGCGTTTGCCGGCAGGGTCAGGCCCTGCCGGCCGCAGACGCGGCGCAGGAATGCGTCGGGCAGTTGAATGAGTATGCCGGCGCCGTCGCCCTGCAACGGATCGGCTCCGGTCGCGCCGCGATGCGTGAGATTCTTGAGCACCTGCAGCGCCTGGGCGATGATGGCGTGGCTTTTGGTACCCTTGATGTGAGCGATGAAGCCCAGACCGCAGGCGTCATGCTCGTAGCGCGGGTCATACAGGCCCTGCCGGGCGGGGCGCAGATGGTCCGCTTCGCTCGAAATCTGGGTCACGTCGTCCTCACCGCAGTTGCCATGCGGCCCACAGCCGCAGCGACCGGCCACGCGACACGCATCGCTTGCCTGCCGAGGCGGCAGCGCATCCTCATACTAGCGGCATTGTTGCATCGCGGCAACCGAGCCATGTCGGCACGGACCTGCGGCGCGTTTGGGCTGCCGAAAGCACTTGCGCCGGGCTAAGACTTGCGCTTTAATCTCAACAAAGTGCCCTATATACTTGTAGCAACGTTCAAAACCGCCGGCGGGCGGTCAATCTTTAGGACAACATCATCAGGGATCCGCTCATGGCGCCAAACCGTTTGAATGTTCGCTGGCTGCGGGCTGCCTTCGCCACGCTGGCGCTTGCAGCGCTGGCGGTTCTCGGCGGCTGCGGTGGCGGAAGCGGCGCGCCGAACAATCCGTACGCGCCCAAACCCGTTCCGCCCGGTCCGTTGCTCATCCTGCCCTCGACCATCACGGTTTACTCCAACACGCCCGCGTCGCTCAGCGTGATCGGTGGCGTGCCACCGTATTTCGTCGTCTCGAGCGATCCGACGATCCTGCCGCTGGGTTCGTCCACGAGCACCGGCACCATCGTGCTGCTTCCCGGCAACGTCACGGCCCCCGAGACAGTGAACATCACCGTGACCGACTCCGTGGGCACCCAGGCCCAAGCCGCGGCCACGGTCCAACCAGCGCCCATTTTCAACACGCTCACCATCACGCCGGCATCGGCCGCCTGCGGCACGAACACGGTCTGTACGGGCCAGACTGCCACCGCGGCGGTGACGGTCACCGGACCTGGCGGCGCCGGCATTCCCGGGCGTCAAGTCCGCTTCGACGTCGTCGCCGGTGCCTTCGCCATCGAGAGCAGTGACCCGGCGAACCCGCTGGTCGCGACGCTTACGGTGACGTCGGACCAGTTTGGCAACGCCCAGGTGATTCTCCTGGCGACCGCCGGCGCGCCCACGCAGCCTGGGCTGCTCCGGGCCACCGAGCTCACGACCGGCGACCAGCAGACCGCACAGTTCACCATCGTGCAGACGATCAACGGTTCGAGCGTACTCTCGGTCGTTCCGTCCACCGCGACGATCATCGGACCCGATACCGCGACCTGTACGAGCGGCTTCACCATTAGCTATTACATCTATGGCGGCACGCCGCCCTACACTGTGGCGTCCACCTTCCCCAATGCGGTGGGGCTGTTCAACGTGCCCGTGCTGATGAGCGGAGGTGCCTTCACGGCGGTTACCAACGGCGCCTGTGTCAACCCGCTGGTGTTCACCATCCGCGACGCGACCGGCCTGGAGACGACGGCCAGCCTGGTCAACCAGCTCGGCACCGCGACACCGGTAACTCCGATGGCGCCGCTCAATGCGGCGGCTCCGAGCCAGCCGGTTACTTGCCCGGCGCAGACCATCAGCGTGCTGATTACCGGTGGCACGGCGCCGTACAGCGTCTCGACAGCGACTCCCGGCGTCGTCATTTCGCCGGCGCCACTGCCCGCGCCGGGCTATGTGTACATCAGCGGCATGGCTGCCGCCACGAAATACAGCTTCCTCGTGTCCGACGCGAGCAAACCGCAGCAAACGTTCCCCTTCACGATCACCTGTATGTAGCGAAGCGTCGGTTGGCTCCAGAGACAAGTAGCGGCGGCCCCGGTCGCCGCTATGCGTTTCCGGCGTCGCCAAGCCAGGCCGCGATCCGGTGCCCGCAGCCGCGCGCCGCCGCGACGCCATCGGTCGCCGACGCGGCCGGGTCCTCCCGCGGGATGAAGCGCGGGCAGCCGCGGCGGATCTTCTTGTCCCTGGGCCCTCGATTTCCCGCCAGGCTGGCCGCCTCGTGTTAGGGCGCGTCGGCCGGCAGGAGGGCGCGACCGACCGCAGCGGCTCTGCTTGCCGCCGCGCTTACCCGCCCGCCCGCCATGATCCCTGCATCGGGCGCACGGACTACCCTGGCAGCCAGGTCGGCACGTGCCCGGCTAAGGTGAAAGCGCGCGGCGCAGCTCGTGCTCCGGGACATCGCCCACGACGCGGCCGGACCCCAGGGCGCTGAGGAGCACCAGGCGCATCGACCCGCGATCCATCTTCTTGTCGTGCAGCATGAGACCCAGCCAGCGATCGATCGGAAGCGATGGCGGCCGCACGGGTAACCCGGCCCGGGTGACTAAGGCATGCAGGCGATCGCGATCCGGCGCCGGCAAGCCGGCGAGGCGTTGCGACAAGCCGGCCGCCGTGATCATGCCGGCGGCGACTGCCTCGCCGTGCAGCCAGGTGCCGTAGCCGGTCCCGGCTTCGATCGCATGGGCAAACGTGTGGCCGAAGTTGAGCAGCGCCCGTTCGCCCTGCTCGCGTTCGTCCGCTGCCACGATTTCGGCCTTGATGCGGCAACACTCGCCCACCGCGTGCGCAATGGTGGTCGCCGCGCGGGCGAGCAGGGGTTCCATGTTCGCCTCAAGCCACTCGAACAGCGTCCGATCGCGGACCGCCCCGCACTTGATGATTTCGGCGATCCCGGCCACGTACTCCCGCTGCGGCAGCGTCTCCAGCGTAGCGGTGTCGATGATCACCAGCTGCGGTTGATAAAACGCGCCGATCATGTTCTTGCCCAGCGGATGGTTGACTGCGGTCTTGCCCCCGACCGAGGAGTCGACCTGCGAGAGCAGGGTGGTGGGAAGCTGCACGAGGCGGATGCCGCGTTGGTAGGTCGCCGCGGCAAAGCCGGCGAGATCGCCGATCACGCCCCCGCCGAGGGCGAGCAGCGTGGTCGAGCGTTGCGCGCCCAGCTCGAGCAGCTGCGTATGGATCTCATAGAGCGTTGCCCAATCCTTGTACTGCTCTCCGTCGGGAACGACGATGACATCGTGGCGCAGGGAAGCAGCCGACAGCGCGCGCTGCAGCGGCTCGAGGTAATGCTGTGCGACGGTGGGATTGGTCACCACCACGACGTACGACGAAGGCAGCGCGGCGAGCAATTCGCCGCTGCGGCGCAGAAGCCCGGCACCGAGGTGAATCGGATAGCTGCGCGCGCCGAGCGCGACCGTGAGCAGCGTCACGTTGTCAGGCCCCGGCCGCGGCCCGGAGCTGCTGTTCCAGGCGATGCGCGAGGCGGCTCACCTGCTCGCGATCCGACTCGACGACCGCGTCGGCGACCTCGCGGTAGAGCGCGTCGCGCATAGCGTAGAGCTCCTGCACGCGCGCGAACGGGTCCGGAGCCTGGAGCAGCGGCCGATGCTTGCTGTGCCGGGTGCGCTCCCAGAGCGTGGCGGGCGTGGCATGCAGATAGAGCACCGTGCCGCCCTGCCTCAGCCGTTCGCGGTTGGACGGCCGCAGGACCACGCCCCCGCCGGTGGAGACGATTGCATTGCTCTGCAGGACGAGATCGGCCAGCACGGTTTCTTCGCGGTCGCGAAAGCCGGGCTCGCCCTCGAGCTCGAAGATGACCGAAATGCTCACCCCGAGCCGCCGCTCGAGTTCGACGTCCGCGTCGTAGAACGGCTTGTTGAGCCGCCTGGCCAGCATGCGACCGAGCGTTGACTTGCCGCAGCCCGGCATGCCGACCAGAAAAAGATTGCCCCGATGCAGGCGCATCGGGGCATTGTAGTTTAGCCTCGCAGCAGGCGCGAGTTCCGGCGCCTAGCGTTCCGCAGTGACCGATTCCTTGACCACGCGCGGCGTAAGGAAGATCAAGAGCTCGGTCTTCTCGATATCCTTCGAGGTCTGCTTGAACAGGTAGCCAAGAATCGGCAGGTCGCCAAGCAACGGCACCTTGGTGGTGTTGTTATTGACGGTCTCCTGGTAAATGCCGCCGATAACCGCCGTGTCGCCGTTGTTCACCATGATCTGCGTGGTGACGTTCTTGGTATCGATCGACGGGTATTCACTGCCCTGGACAATAACGACCTGGCCCACCGTGTCATCGCGCACTTCAACCTTCATGATGATGTGGTTGTCGGGCGTGATTTGCGGCGTGACGTCGAGCGAAAGGACCGCGTTCTTGAATTCCACCGTCGGCACGGTGTTGTTCGTCCCCTGGATGATGTAGGGAATCTCGGTGCCCTGCTCGATGTGCGCCTTGCCGTTGTCGGCGGTCACGACCCGCGGTCTGGAGATGACCTTGCCCAGCGTGTCGGCTTCCAGCGCCGACAGCTCCAGGTTGACCAGGTTGCCGCTGCCGAGGTTGATCAGGGTCAGCGCAATCTGGCCGGCGGGGCTTACCACCGGCAGGTCGACGTTGAGCTGGTTCGGAGTCGAATAGCCGGCGGTGGCGATGCCCGAGGCCAGCTCGAACGGCGTCTGCGTGTTGGTGGTCCGGGTGCAGGTCTGGGTCGCGCCGCTGCCGCTACAGGTCACCACCGGCTGGGTCGACAGGCTGCCGCCGATGCCGCCGGCGTAACGGTTGTTCAGCGTAAAGCCGGTCTGGACCCCGAGACGCACGCCAAGCTGGCGGCTGAACGTGTCGCTGGCGACGACGATACGGCTTTCGATGAGCACCTGCCGCACCGGGACGTCGATCTGGTGGATCACGCGCCGCACTTCCTCGAGGCGGGACGCGGTGTCCTGCACGAACAGCGTGTTGGTGCGCTCGTCGAATACCGAGCTGCCGCGTGCGGATAGAAACCGCTGCCTGGACCCGCCTGCGGCTCCGGATACCGCACCCCCAGGGCCCGTAGCGCTCACGCTCGTCGATACGCCGTCAAGAAGATTCTTGACGTCGCGGGCCTTCTGGTAGTTGAGTTGGAAACTCTCCGTCTGCAGCGGCTCCAGGTCGCTGATCTGCTGCCTGCTTTCCAGCGCCTGCTTTTCCTTGAGGGCCAGCTCTTCGCGCGGAGCGATCAGAACGACATTGCCGTTCTTGCGCATGTCCAGGCCCTTGGTCTGCATGATGATATCGAGCGCCTGGTCCCAGGGAATGTCCTTGAGCCTCAGCGTCAGGCTCCCGGTCACCGTGTCGCTGGTGATGATGTTGAGTCCGGTGAAGTCGGCGATCACCTGCAACACCGCCCGCACCTCGACGTTCTGGAAGTTCAGTGACAGCTTCTCACCCTTGTAACCCTGCCGCGTGCCCTGGGTGAGCTTGTTCGGATCTTCCTGCACCGGCTTGACTTCGATGATGAAACGGTTGTCCGTCTGGTATGCGGAGTGTTCCCACAGGCCGCGCGGCTCGATCACCATGCGGGTGTTGCCGCCCTGGGCGAAGGTATCGATCGAGGTGACCGGCGTGGCAAAATCCGCGACGTCAAGGCGGCGCTCCAGGTTGCGCGGCAAGGTGGTCTTCAGGAAGTCGACGACCAGCGTCTTGCCCTGCTGGCGAATGTCGATGCCGGTCGAGCTGTCCGACAGGTCGACGATGATCCGGCCCTCGCCGTTCTTGCCGCGGCGGAAATCGACGTCGCGCAAGGTATGCGTCGCCTCGCCCGCCCGTGACTCGGCGAAGCGCGAGACCACCGTCGTCTCGGGACTGGTGGTGGCCGTTCCCTGATCGGTCAGTGTCACCAGGACGGTATTGCCCTCAACATGGGTATCGAAGGTCTGCGCCTTGTTGAGGTTGAACACGACCCGGGTCCGCGATCCAACCTGGACGACGTTGACGCTGCGCAGGGTCGCATCGCCGATATCCTGCGCCGACCGGCCAAGGCCGTTCCCCGTATCGAGGAAGTCGAGCGCGATGCGCGGTGGGTTGATGATGGTGAAGCCGGCCGGCGGGTTCGCCAGGGGTGACTTCAGCGTGAACTTGACCACGGTGCGCCCCGATTCCGACTTGGACACGCTCATGGCATCGATGCTGTTCGCCGTCTGCGCCCCGGAGGGCACGGCGACGCCGAGGGCGAGCACAAGCGCGCTCAGGGCAACCATGGTCGCCCCGACGCGCCAGCGACGGCGTAGGGATCCGGTGGATGGCAAGGGGCTCATCGTCTTCGCTCCTGTCTTTGATCCGTCGCTTCCGCTAGTTGCAGGGTGCTCGATCGCTCGGTCCAGTCCCCCGTGCCGTCCTGGACCAGTTCCTTGAGTTTGATCTCGCTGTCGGTGATGCCAACAATGACGCCAAAATTCTGGCCCAGGTAGTTGCCGACCTTGACCTGGTAGACGTCCTTCTCGGTGGTGCGCACCAGCGCGTAAGTCGAGCGCCCGCGCTGCAGAGTGCCGACCATCTGCAGCGATTCAAGCGGATAGGCCTCGAGAGGCTCCTTGCGCCGGGTGAGGTCCGGGGCAAGGTTATTGCCCCCCTTGAGCGGCTCGATCTTTCGCGGCTTGAACGGATCGGGCAAATCGAAGGCGTTGTAGGTGAACGGCTCGTAGGGCTTGACCTGGGGCAGCGGCTCGAGCCTGCCCTTCACCCCCTTGCCCTGCTCCTGCATCCAGGCGCGCAGGTCCTGATGACTCTCGCCGCCGCAGCCCGCAAGGAGCAGGCCGATGCCAAGATAGCAGGCGAGTCGCGGCCTCATTTCTTCTTGCCCTTTGCGTCCTTCAGGGCCTTGCGCTGCTTGGCTACCTCGTCCTCGTCGAGATAGCGGAACGTCTTGGCCACCGCATCCATGGTCAAGGTGCCCTTGTCGGAAGTAATGTTGATATCGTTGAGCGTCACGATCCGCGGCAGCTGCGCGACGTCGCTCGCGAACGCGCCCATGTCGTGGTAGTTGCCGGTGATCTTCAGGGCGATCGGAAGTTCGGCATAGAAGTCGGCCATCTTTTCGGTCGTCGCCGGCTTGAACAGCTCGAATTGCAGGCCGCGCCCGAGGCCGGCCTGGTTGATGTCCGTCAGCAGGGCATCCATCTCCGACTTGTTGGGCAGTTGCTTGAGCAGGGCGCCGAAGGACTGTTCGATCTCCCTGAGCTGCTGCACGTAGAGCTCCAGATTGACTGCCGTCGCCTTCTTCGTCGCGTACGCCTCGCGCAGCTTGCCCTCCTCGGCCTGCGCCCGATCCAGGGTGTCGAACTGATCGCGCCAGTCGAGCAGGCCGCCGGCGACGAGGATCACCACGAAGACGAGCCCCAGCGCGGCACCCTTCGCCGGCAGGGGCCAATTGCCCGCGTCCCGGATGTTGAGGCGGCGAATGTCGTCGAGGTTCATGCGGGCGGCTCCCCAGCGGGCGCCGACGCCGTCTTGCCGGCCGGCGCCTTGGGCGGCGGCGACCCGGGCTTGGCGCCTGCCCCGGGCTTGGCCCCCGGCTTGGCACCGGCCGCTGGGCCGGCTTCGGGCGGCTGCGCGCGCTTGATCTCCAGCGCGAGCGTGAATTCATTGACCTTCTGCTTGTCCAGCGCCACCGACCGGATTTCGATGAGGTCCGGCGCCGTCAGCCAGGGCGAGCTCTCGATGTTGCGCATCAGCGTCGACACCCGGGCATTGGATTGCGCATAACCGTCGAGCGTGACCTTGGCCCCGTTTTGCTTCACCGACTTGAGGTAGACCCCGTCGGGGAGCTGGCGGACGAGCTGATCGAGAAGATGCACCGCCTCGGTCCGATTCGCCTGCAGCGTTTCGACCACCTGTTTTCTCGCCAGCAGCGCCTGCGTCTGGTCGCGGAGGCGGTCGATTTCCTTGATCTGCTCGTCGAGCTTGGCGATTTCGGTCTTCAGCAGGCTATTGCGGCTGTTCTGATCCTCGATGCGCGCGGCGATGATGATGTGGACCAGTCCCACGACGGCAATGGCGAGGATCACCAGCCCGATAACCAGCGAGATGAATTGCCGCTGGCGGGCCTGGCGTTTTTGCTCCCGGTGCGGGAGTAGATTGATGCGCACCATGTCAGTCAAAACCGCGCATCGCCAGACCGCAGCTGATCAGGAGCAGCGGCGCGTCGGCGGCCAGTTGCCGCGGCCGGATGCGGTCCGACACCGTCATGTTGGCAAACGGGTTGCCGATGATGGCGTTGACACCGGCACGCTTGGCGACCAGCTCGTCCAGGGCGGGAATGAGCGCGCATCCGCCGGCAAGCACGATCTGGTCGACCTGGTTGTAGGAGGTCGAGGTGAAGAAGAACTGCAGCGCCCGGGTCACCTCCAGGGCGAGCGTTTCCATGAACGGTTGCAGCACGTCGGCGTCATAGTTCTCGGGCAGGCCGGCGTTCTTCTTCGCCGACTCGGCCTCCTCGGGCGAGAGGTTGAACGCGCGCTGGATCTCGTGGGTGAGCTGGTTGCCGCCGAAGGCCTGGTCGCGCGAAAACAGGATCTGATTGTTGCGCACGACGTAGAAATGCATCACGTGGGCACCGATGTCGACCAGGGCGATGTTCTGGTCGCGGCCGTTGGCCGGCAGCGACGGCGCGATCATCTGGAACGCTTCCTCGGTGGCATAGGATTCGACGTCCATGACCCGCGGCTTGAGCCCGGCGGCCTCGGCGATCGCCACCCGGTCTTCGACCTTCTCCTTGCGCGAGGCGGCAATCAGGACCTCGACCTCGTCCGGATTGTTCGGCGCCGGACCGAGGATCTGGAAGTCGAGATTGACCTCGTCCAGGGCAAAGGGGATGTACTGGTTGGCCTCGGCCTCGACTTGCAGTTCCAGCTCTTCCTCGGTTTGGCCGGCAGCGACGATGATCTTCTTGGTGATGACCATCGCCGTGGGCAGCGCCATGGCGACATTGCGGTTGCGCGAGCCCAGGCGCTTGTGTCCCCGGCGCAGCGCCTCGGTCACCTGATCGAGGTTGGCGATGTTGCCGTCGGTGACCACGTCCTTGGCCAGCGGTTCGACGGCATAGCGCTCGAGACGATAGACACCCTTCCCGGCTTCCGACAATTCGACCAGCTTGAGCGCGGACGAGCTGATATCGACGCCGATCAACGGCGGCGCCGTCGTCTGCAAGAACGAAAAAGCGGGGGCGAGTTTTTCCTTCAGCATGGGAAGGTTAGCCGCGTTACATATAAACTACATTAAATCCTAGCAGCAAGTATAAACCATGGCAATTTCTTTTTTTCAAGTTTAATTTGGCTCCTAACCCTGCATATAATCGCGGCTCCTGCCCGGTCCCCCGGTAACTTTCATTCACCCATGCTAAAGCGGTGGCTCATCTACCTGGCGTCCGTGCTTTTTGGCTTGGCGCTCGTGGGAACCCTGCTGGTTGCCTTTGTCTTTGCCCTGCTTTATCCCACTTTGCCCTCGCTCGAGGCCCTGACCGACTATCAACCCAAGATCCCCCTGCGGATCGTCTCCGCGGAAGGAGAGCTTTTGGGAGAGTTTGGCGAGGAGCGGCGGGCGCTGGTGAAGATCCAGGACGTCCCCCTGGTCATGCGCGAGGCGATCCTCGCCGCGGAGGACGAGCGTTTCTACCAGCACGGCGGCGTCGACTACGTTTCGGTGCTGCGCGCCGCGCTCAGCAACGCCGCCGGCGGCAGCCAGCAGGGTGCCGGAACGATCACGATGCAGGTCGCCCGCAACTTCTTCCTGACCCGGGAAAAGACCCTGACGCGCAAGCTGCGCGAGGTGCTGCTCGCCTACAAGATCGAGGACAATCTGAGCAAGGACCAGATCCTCGAGCTCTACGTCAACCAGATCTTCCTCGGCCAGCGCGCTTATGGCTTCGCTGCCGCATCCCAGATCTATTTCGGCAAGCCGCTCTCCCAGATCGATGTCGCCGAGGCGGCCATGCTCGCGGGCCTGCCCAAGGCGCCCTCGGCGTACAACCCGGTGGCCAATCCGAAACGGGCGCGCGCGCGCCAAGCCTACGTGCTGCGGCGCATGCTTGAGCTGCACTTCATCACCGACGCCCAGCTCGAGCAGGCGCAGGACGAGCCGCTGGCGGTCAAGCAGGCCCAGCGCGACATGACCGCCCACGCCGAATACGTCGCCGAAATGGTGCGCCAGACCCTGTTCGAAACCTACGGTGAGGATACCTACACCCGCGGCCTGACCGTCTACACGACCATCCACAAGCCCGATCAGGAGGCCGCCTATGCTGCAGTGCGGCGAGGGGTGCTCGACTACGATCACCGCCACGGCTACCGCGGCCCGGAGGGCTATGCCAGTATGCCCGACGACCCGGCGGAGTTCGAGCAGGCCCTGGACGCGGCCTTCCAAGACCTCTCCGACAGCGACAACCTGGAGGCGGCGATCGTCCTTGCCGCCTCGCCCGCCGAGGTCAAGGCGGTGTTGAGCGACGGCGACACCATCGTCCTCAATGGCGACGGACTCAAGTTCGCGTCGCGGTCCCTGTCGGACAAGGCCGCGGCGGGAAGCCGCATCCGCCGGGGTGCGATCATTCGCGTCAGCCGCGACGACAAGGGGCACTGGCAGATCACCCAGATGCCGCAGGTCGAGTCCGCTCTGGTGTCAGCCCGACCCAGCGACGGCGCGATCCTAGCGCTGGTGGGCGGCTTCGATTTCGACCGCAACAAGTTCAACCACGTCTCCCAGGCGTATCGCCAGCCGGGTTCGTCCTTCAAGCCGTTTATCTATTCGGCGGCGCTAGAGAAGGGGTTCAGCCCGGCCACCGTGGTCAACGACGCGCCGCTTTACTTCGATGCCTCCCAGACCGGCAGCGAGCCGTGGGAACCGAAGAACTATGACGGCAAGTTCGAGGGGCCGATGCGCTTGCGCACGGCGCTGATGAAATCCAAGAACCTGGTGACCGTGCGCGTGATGCAGGCCATCGGTCCGCAGTACGCGCAGGATTACATCGCGCGCTTCGGTTTCGACCCGAAGCTGCACCCGCCGTACCTGCCGATGGCCCTGGGCGCCGGGTCCGTGACCCCCTTGCAGATGCTCGGGGCGTATGCGATTTTCGCCAACGGCGGCTTTCGGGTTACGCCCTACCTGATCGATCGCGTCGTCGACAGCCACGGCAATGTGGTGTCCAGCACGCAGCCGAGCGTGGCGGCGCAGGGGGCCGAGCGCGCCATCGACCCGCGCAACGCCTTCATCATGACCACCATGCTGCGCGACGTGGTGCGCGCCGGAACCGGTGCCCGGGCGATGCAGCTCGGGCGGCAGGATCTCGCCGGCAAGACCGGCACGACCAACGACTTTGTCGACGCCTGGTTCTGCGGCTTCAACGCCTCGAGGGTCACGGTCGCGTGGATCGGATTCGATCAGCCGAGAACGCTGGGCACCAACGAGACCGGCGCGGTGGCGGCGCTGCCGACCTGGATGAATTTCATGGCCAAGGTGCTCAAGGGCGTGCCGGAGGTTCCGCTCGCGCAGCCCGACGGCATCCTGGTCGCCAAGATCAACCCCGACACGGGACTGCGCGAGCCCGATGACCGGGGCGGCATCAGCGAATACTTCTATAGCGAATTCCCGCCCAAGGACCGCGACGACATGCTCGCGCCGGGAAGCCAGCGGACCCCTGGCGAGGTCCGCAACCAGCTCTTCTGAGCGCCGCGGTGGCTCGCCCCGAGTCTCCGCGCGCACTTCGCAATCGGGCGCGAATCGCTCAGGCCGCCGCACGGCTGATCGCCGAGCATGGCTTGAACGACTGGCAGGCCGCCAAGCGCAAGGCCTGCCGCCAGCTCGGCCTGCCCGACCACGAAGCGCTGCCGGGGAACGAAGAAGTGGAGCAAGCGTTGCGCGATTACAACACCTTGTTCCAGGGCACTGCCCAGGAGGCATCCTTGCGTGCCCAGCGCCTCGACGCGCTCGGCTGGATGGAGCGCCTGGCGCAATGGAAGCCGCTTCTCACCGGCGCGGTAGCCGCCGGCTGGGCTACGGTGCACAGCGAGGTCCGGCTCGAGCTCGAGGCGGAGGACGCCAAGGCAGTCGAATTGTCGCTGATCAACGCCGGGGTCGCCTACGCCGCCGTGGCCGCAACCGGGCGCGAGGTGCAGGCCGCGCAGCTGCGGCTCGAGTCGCAGCAGGCGACGGTGCGCCTAGTCATCCTCTCCCCGCAGCAGCGGCGCAACCGCCCGCGGCGCGAGCGCACGGCACCGCCCGAGGAACGGCTGACCCTCGACGAGCTGCGCGCGCTGCTTGCCGCCGGCAATGACGCCTAGGCCGGCCTAAGACCGCAGCCAGCTCGCCGCATCCAGGGCGAAGTAGGTGAGGATCGCGTCGGCGCCGGCGCGCCGGAAGGCGGTGAGCGTCTCCAGCACGCAAGCCCGCTCCTCCAGCCAGCCGCGCTCGGCCGCGGCCTTGAGCATGGCGAATTCGCCGCTGACCTGGTAGACCAAGGTCGGGACCCCGAAAGTGTCTTTGACCCGACGCACGATGTCGAGGTAGGGAAGGCCCGGCTTGACCATCACCATGTCCGCCCCTTCACGCAAATCCAGATAGACCTCCCACAGCGCTTCGTCGGAGTTGCCCGGGTCCATCTGGTAGGTGTACTTGTCGCCGCCCTGGAGATTGCCCGCCGAGCCCACCGCATCGCGAAACGGCCCGTAGAAGCTTGACGCGTACTTGGCCGAATAGGCGAGGATGCGCGCGCGATCGAACCCCGCCTGGTCCAGTGCGGCGCGCAAGGCGCCGACGCGGCCGTCCATCATGTCCGACGGAGCGACGACGTCCGCGCCCGCCGCCGCGTGGCACAGGGCCTGCCGGGTCAATGCCGCCACGGTGGGATCGTTGACCACGTACCCGCTCGCGTCGACCAATCCATCCTGACCGTGGCTGGTGTACGGATCGAGGGCAACGTCGGTGATTACACCGAGCGTGGGGAAGCGCTTCTTGAGCGCCTGCACCGCGCGCGGCACGAGCCCTTGCGCATTCCAGGCCTCGGCTGCGTCGAGCGATTTCAGGTCGCGATCGATGACCGGAAACAGGGCGATCGCCGGCACGTTGAGCTCGACGCAGCGTTCGCCGTCGCCCAGGAGCCGATCGATGCTCTTGCGCGCCACGCCGGGCAGGGACGGCACGGCGTCTTCACGCCCGTGGCCCTCCTGCACGAACACCGGATAGATCAGGTGGTCGGGCCCGAGCCGATGTTCGCGCATCAGCCGGCGGGAGAAGTCGTCGCGCCGCATGCGGCGCGGTCGTCGTTCCGGGAATTTTCCCGCAAATTGCATTGGGGTCGGGTATGAACCTGCGCCGGCTCGCGGGCGCAACCGCGCCCGGCAGCGCGCCGGCTCGCCGCATCCTAGCGCGCACACTCCGTCACGGGCAAGCCTGCACGTAGCGACGGGTCGGCATTAACCATGATGGAATCTCGACCAATTGCCGTGGCGCATGCGAGGAACTCTCGCACCGCTCCACGGTCCATGTCTGCAGACGGTTGGAACGTCTCCCGCTTTCCTCCCTGAGCGGGTGCCCTTCGGTTGTGAGTTTTCACCAATCGCAGGGCGTTTTCGGCCCCGTGTCACTCCCCTTGATGCCGGGGCCTTTCTTTTTCTGCGCTGCCGCCATCGGCCAATTCAAGCCAGGCGCGCAGCGCGTCCTCGACTTCGGCGAGGCCGACGCGCTTGGTCGCCGAAAACAGCTGCACTTCGATCCAGCCGGCGGCAAAATCCCGGGCGATGACTTGGCGCGCCTCGCGCAGGGCGTTGCGCTGTTCGCTCGCGCTGAGCTTGTCGGCCTTGGTGAGCAGGATGCGCACCGGGCGGCCGCTGGGCAGGAACCAAGCCAGCAGCTGTCGATCGAGCGTGGTGAACGCGTGCCGCGCGTCCATGACGAGGACCAGACCGAGCAAAGGCATCCGCTCGCCGAGATAACGGGCGACGAGCGCTTCCCATTGGCGGCGGACTTTCTCCGGTACTGCGGCGTAGCCGTAGCCCGGCAAGTCGGCCAGCAGGACCCCCGACGGGGCGCGAAAGAAATTGATGTGCTGGGTGCGACCCGGGGTGCGGCTGACGTAGGCGAGGCGCGCACGCTGCGCAAGCGCATTGATCGCCGAGGATTTGCCCGCGTTCGAGCGGCCGGCAAACGCGACCTCCGGCAAGCCGCCATCGGGCAGCTGCCGCCAGCTCGCCGCCGTGGTCACAAACTCGGCATGGTGAAACGGATGCTTCAAGGTTGCGCCACCGCCAGGCCACGGGCTGCGCCCGACCTGCATTTCGCCGCGGCGGACCTTTTGGGTAGAATACGCGGCGCGCAGAATCGGTCCACCACGAAACCTCCGGGCCTGTCCGAAACGGTGGGGCGAAGCTCAGGCAGCGCGAGGGGAGTTTGGGAATGAAACAAACGTGGGTGCTGCTGGCGGCGTGCGCGGCGATCGCGACCGGCGTTTCGGCGCAGGAAAGCGGCAGCAAGCCCGATCTGGCCAAAGCGCAGAAGATCGTCGAAACGGTCTGCGCAGCCTGTCACGGCAGCGATGGCAACAGCACCAGCGCCGCCAATCCTTCGCTCGCCGGACAGCTGCCCGAGTATATCACCCTGCAGTTGCAGCACTTCAAGAGCGGAATTCGCAGCAACCCGATCATGGTGGGGATCGTGGCGAATCTCACGCCGGACGATATGCAGGCGCTCGGCGCCTACTTCGCCGCCAAGACACCCAAGGGCCTCGCGGCCAAGGACCCCGCCCTTGCGGCAGCCGGGCAGAAGCTGTTTCGCGGCGGCGACGCGGCGAGCGGAACACCCGCGTGCGCCGCCTGCCATGCCCCGAACGGCGGCGGCATTCCGGTCCGCTATCCGCGCCTTTCGGGGCAGTATGCGGAATACACCTTCGCCCAATTGCAGGCGTTCAAGGCCGGCGAGCGTGGCCTGGACAAAGCGGGCAGGGACAGCAGCGGCAAGATAATGAACCAGATCGCCTCGCGCATGAGCGAGCACGACATGCGCGCGGTTGCCGAGTACGCTGCCGGGCTGCACTGAGCTGTGGGATCGTGCACCGCCACGGGCGGCCTCGAGGCCGCCTTTTTCTTGCGCCGTCTACTCCGCCGCGGCCAGGCAGCGTTGTAGCGTGTCGCGCCAGTGCGGAAGGCTGAAACCGAATGTCTGCTCGAATTTTGCCGTCGCCAGCACGGTATAGGCGGGGCGCACGGCGGCGGTCGGATATTCGGCGCTGGTGATCGGCACGAGCCTCGTCCGCGGGGCGTTGCCAAGGATTGCCTGAGCGAACTCGAACCAGCTCGCCTGGCCATGTCCGCTCAGGTGAAACAGCCCTGAACGAGCGGCCAGCGCGGACACGCCGCCGGCGACGAGCGTTGCCGTCGCCTCGGCCAGCTGCCGGCTCCAATTGGGAACGCCGAACTGATCGGCAACCACGCGCAGTTCGTCGCGCTCCGCTGCCAGCCTGCGCATGGTCAGCAGGAAGTTGCGCCCGCGCCGCGCGTACACCCAGCTGGTGCGCAGCGTGACGGCGGCCGCGCCGGTCGCGGCAATGGCCCGCTCCCCGTGCAGCTTGCTGCGTCCATATACATTCAGCGGGCGGGTTGGCGCCTCTTCGTTGTAGGGCGTCGACGCGCTGCCGTCGAAGACGTAGTCGGTCGAAAAGTGGATCAGCACCGCGCCAGCGCGCTTCGCTTCCTCGGCCAGGACCGCCGGCGCACGGGCATTGATCGCCTCGGCAACCTCGGGCTCGCGTTCGGCCTGGTCGACGGCCGTATACGCCGCGGCGTTGACGATGAGTTGCGGTCGAATCGCGCCGACCGTGGCCCGGATCGCGTCGACGTCGGCGAGGTCGAGGCGGGTGCGGTCGAGCGCAGTAACCTCCCCGTGCGGCGGCAGCAAGCGGCCCAGTTCGTAGCCCAGCTGCCCGCTCGCGCCGGTGATCAGGATCGTCGGCCGCGTCACGGAAAGACGTCGGCGCGCGCCAGCGGCAGCCCCGCCGCATCCTTCGCCGCCAGTGTCGGCGCGCCGGCGAGCGGCCAGTCGATGCCCAGCGCCGGGTCGTTCCAAAGCAGCGTGCGCTCATGCGCCGGATACCAGTAGTCGGTGGCCTTGTAGAGGAACTCGGCCGCCTCGGAGAGCACGAGGAAGCCGTGGGCGAACCCGGCCGGGATCCAGAGCATCTGCTTGTTCCGCGCCGACAGCGTCACGCCGACCCAGCGGCCGAAAGTCGGCGATGTCCTGCGGATGTCGACGGCCACGTCGAACACGGTGCCGCTGCAGACCCGCACCAGCTTGCCCTGCGCGTGCTCGATCTGATAGTGCAATCCGCGCAAGACGTTGCGCGCCGAACGCGAGTGGTTGTCCTGCACGAAATCTGCGTCCAGCCCTGCCGCCGCGAGCGCGCGCTTGTTCCAGCTTTCGAAGAAGAAGCCGCGCTCGTCGCCGTATACCCGGGGCTCGATGAGCAGCACGTCGGGCAGCGCGGTGGGAGTGACGTTCACGGCGGGGTCGGTCGCGATGAGCGCCTGCGCTGAGGCGCGACTCAGCGGATCAGTGGTTCGCGCAACAGGCCGAGCAGATAGCGGCCGTAGGCGTTCTTGGCCATCGCCTGGCCGAGCGCCTCGAGCGCGGCGGCGTCGATGTAGCCGAGGCGATAGGCGATCTCCTCCGGGCAGGCGATCTTGAGCCCTTGCCGTCGCTCGATGGTCTCGATGTACTGCGCGGCTTCGAGCAGCGTCTCGTGGGTTCCGGTATCGAGCCAGGCCATTCCGCGTCCGAGCACCTCGACCGCGAGTTCGCCCTTCGCCAGGTATATCCGGTTGACGTCCGTGATCTCGAGCTCGCCGCGCGCCGATGGCCTGAGCGAGGCAGCGATGTCGAGTACGTGGTTGTCGTAGAAATACAATCCGGTGACCGCGTAGCGCGACTTTGCCTGCTGCGGCTTCTCCTCCAGGCTCAGCACCCGGCCGTGGCTGTCGAACTCGGCCACGCCGTAGCGTTCCGGGTCGGCGACGGGATAGGCGAAGACGGTGCCCCCCTGCGTGCGCTGATTGGCCCGCTGCAGCAGCGGCTGCAGCTCGTGGCCATAGAAGATGTTGTCGCCGAGCACCAGCGCCGAAGGATCGCGCCCGACGAATCCGCGGCCGATGATGAATGCCTGGGCGAGCCCGTCGGGCGAGGGTTGTACCGCGTACGAAAGGTGGATGCCCCAGCGCACGCCGTCGCCCAGAAGCTGTTCGAACCGCGGCGTGTCCTGCGGGGTGGAGATGAGCAGAATGTCGCGGATGCCCGCCAGCAGCAGCGTCGACAGCGGATAGTAGATCATCGGCTTGTCGTAGACCGGCAACAGCTGCTTGGAGATGACCTGGGTTACCGGATACAACCGTGTTCCCGAGCCGCCGGCGAGGATGATGCCTTTGCGCACGGTCATGCGGCCGTGGACAGGGCGGCGTAATTAAGCGTGATCCACTGCCGGTACTCCCTGCTGGTCACCGCCGCGAGCCAGGCCTCGTTGTCGAGGTACCAGGCAACGGTGCGCGAGAGCCCGGAGGCGAAGGTTTCGGCCGGCGTCCACCCCAGCTCGCGGCGGATCCTGCCGGCGTCGATTGCATAGCGGCGGTCGTGGCCGGGACGATCCTTGACGAAGGTGATTTGTGCCGCATAGTCGCGCCCCGGCCGGAGTTCTCCCAGGACGCGGCAGAGCGCGTGCACGACCTCCAGGTTGGTCATTTCCGCATTGCCGCCGATGTTGTACGTTGCCCCGGGTTGTCCGCGTTCGAGCACCGTGCGCAGCGCCGCGCAATGGTCGCCGACGTACAGCCAGTCGCGCACGTTCAAGCCGTCCCCGTACACCGGCAGCGGCTCGCCGGCGATCGCGTTGTGGATCATGAGCGGAATCAATTTTTCCGGAAACTGCCGCGGCCCGTAGTTGTTCGAGCAGTTGGTCGTGAGCGTCGGCATGCCGTAGGTGTGGCCGTACGCGCGCACCAGGTGATCGGAGCCGGCCTTGGACGCAGCGTACGGGCTGTTCGGGGCATACGCCGTCGTCTCGCGGAACGCCGGCGCGGTCGGATCGAGCGAGCCGTATACCTCGTCGGTCGAGACGTGCAGGAAGCGGAAGCGCGCGCGCTCGGGCGCGGGCAAAGCGTCGCAGTAGGCGCGCACTGCCTGGAGCAGACCGAACGTGCCCACGAGGTTGGTGGCGATGAACTCGGCCGGACCGTGGATGGAGCGGTCGACGTGGCTTTCGGCCGCGAAATTGAGCACCGCGCGCGGCCGGTACTGCGCCAGAAGGGCTTCGACCTGGGCCGCGTCGCCGATGTCGCCGCGGACGAAGACGTGGCGCGGATCCAGCGCCAGCGGGGCAAGGTTACCGAGGTTGCCGGCGTAGGTCAGCTTGTCGAGATTGACCACCGGCTCGGCGCCCGTCGCGCACCAGTCGAGGATGAAGTTGGAGCCGATGAAGCCGGCACCTCCGGTCACCAGAAGCATGAGCGTTGCCTAACGAACGGGCGCGAATTCTAACACGCGCCGGTCGCCGCTCCGCCGTCGTAATAGGCGCGGTACCAGGCCACAAAACGCGCGAGTCCTTCCGCCAGCGGCGTCGTCGGCGCAAAGCCGGTCGCAGCCGCCAGCCTGGCAATGGACGCGAAGGTCGCCGGAACGTCCCCCGGCTGCAGTGGCAGGTAGTGCTTGATGGCGCGGCGGCCGAGCAGGCGCTCGAGCTCGGCAATGAACGCTTCGAGCTGCACCGCCCGATGGTTGCCGATGTTGTAGATCGCGTACGGCGCGCTGCCCGCGGGGCCGGCTCGCGGTGGTCGCGCGAGCACCCGCACCACGCCTTCGACGATGTCGTCCACATAGGTGAAATCACGCTGCATGTCACCGTGGTTGAACACGCTGATGGGCTCGCCGGCGAGGATGGCGCGGGTGAACAGCATCGGCGCCATGTCCGGCCTGCCCCAGGGCCCGTAGACGGTGAAAAAACGCAGCCCGGTCGTCGGCAGGGCATACAGATGGCTGTAGCTGTGCGCCATGAGCTCGTTCGCCTTCTTGGTCGCCGCATACAAGCTCACCGGGTGGTCGACGTTTTGCTCCTCGGAGAAGGGCAGCGTGTGATTTGCGCCGTAGACGCTCGAACTCGAGGCGTAGACCAGATGCGCGACAGCGGCGTGGCGGCAACCCTCGAGGACAGCGCCAAAGGCGTCGATGTTGTTGCGCAGGTAAGCCGCGGGATTGACCAGCGAATAGCGCACGCCCGGTTGCGCGGCCAGGTGCACGACATGCGAGAATTCTGCGCGCCGCAGCAGCTCGCCGGTGGCGTCCGTGGCAAGATCGACCGTGTCGCAGGTCACGCCCGCGGCACCGAGTCGATCGGCACGGGCGCGTTTCAGGCCGACATCGTAGTAGGGGTCGAAATTGTCGACTCCGGTTACCGTCGCGCCGTCGCGCTTCAGCCGCAGCGCCAGGTGCATGCCGATGAATCCTGCCGCGCCGGTGACCAGAACCTTCATCCGGGCAGTCCCCGGTGCGGCGCAACACCCCGGTTGCCGACGGCATGCCCCGCGCCCGCGACGCCCCCGCGCACGGTCCCGGTCATCGTGCCCGCTCCGCCTGCTCCAGCGCGCGCAGCTTGGCGTACTTGCAGAAGCTGCTGAAGCTGCCGATGGCGATGTGCACCAGTCCGGCGGTTCCGTCGAGAAAGCCGGCGCGCAGCAGGTAGAAGCGCAGGAACCGGGCCAGCGGCGCGACCACGAGGCGGGCGCAGGAGAAGCGTTCGCCGCGGGCGTGCATCGCCGCCGCCTGCAGCGTGGTGTAGCGGTTCTGCTTGGCCAGATAGGCGTCGAGCGATTCGGCCGACGCGTGCAGCAGATCGCCATCGAGGCGGCCCACGTCGGCGTCGCACAGGACGCGCTCGTGCACCTCATCGTCGCTCCAGCGTGCGTGGCGGCGGTCGAACAGCCGCAGGCTCCAGTCCGGATAGCCCTCGCCGTGGGCGAGCCAGCGCCCGAGGAAGCGATTGCGTCGCGGCATCGCATACGCCTTGTACTGCGGGTTGTGCATCGCGGCCCGGATCGTGGCGGCGAGTTGCGGCGACACTCGCTCATCGGCATCGAGGCACAGGACCCAGTCGTGCGTCGCCTGCGCGACCGCGAAATTCTTCTGTGGGCCGAACCCGAGCCATGGGTGCGCCACCACCCGAGCGCCGCAGCGGCGGGCGATTTCTACTGTATCATCGCCACTGCCGCAATCAACGACGAGCGTTTCGCCGGCGAAGGCGGCGGACGCAAGGCAGTCCGCGAGAAGTGCGCCGGCATCGCGCGTGATCACAACAAGCGACAAGGCAAGCGGGGGGAGCAGATCGGACATCGCGTCGGACGGGATGGCGCGGCAAGGATTCTTGCTCTTGCACCGCGCAAGGTTCCCGAAGGCGCCGCCAATTCTACGTCCAAACCCGCCCGCAAGCCACCGGCCGCGTCCCGCGCCGGCACTGCATTGCCGGCGCGGGACGAGACGCATGCCATGAAGCAGGTCCTGATCATCCGATCATCGTCGCTCGGTGACATCGTGCACTCCCTGCCGGTCGTGCACGACATGCACCGCCATTGCCCGGATCTGGCGATCGACTGGGTCGCCGAGGAGCCCTTCGCGGCGTTAGTGCGCTTGAATCATGGCGTGCGCCATGTCGTCCCGGTCGCCTTGCGGCGCTGGCGCCACGGCCTGCTTTCGCGCGCGACCTGGCGCGAGGCGCAGGCGTTCCGGCGCGAGCTCGTGCAGGAACGCTACGACGCGGTCATCGACCTGCAGGAGCAGATCAAGGGCGCGTTGATCGCCTGGTTTGCGCACGGGCCGGTGCACGGGCCGGATCACGCCAGCGCGCACGAGTCGCTGGCGGCGATGTTCTATCGGCACCGGCACCGCATCGATACGCGGCAGCATCTGATCGTGCGCTGCCGGCAACTTGCCGGCATGGTGTTGGGCTATCAGCCGGAGGGCCCGCCGCGCTTCGATCTCACCCCGCCGGCCGTCAACAGCGCGCCCGATGCGCCGTACGTGGTGTGCCTGCACGGCACGAGCCAGGATGAAAAGCTCTGGCCCGAGCCGCACTGGAGGGCGCTGCTCGAGCATCTGTCCAACGCCGGTCTGGCGGCGGTCCTGCCCTGGGGCAACGACGCCGAAGCGGTCCGCAGCGAGCGCCTGGCCTCGGGCATCCCGGGCACGACGGTGCCGCCGTCGCGCACGCTGCCCGAGTTGGCGTCGCTGCTCGCGCGCGCGCTGCTCGTCGTCGGGGTCGACACCGGACCCACGCATCTGGCCGCGGCGCTGGGGCGGCCGACGGTGGCGCTTTTCACCGCCACCAGCCCGCTGCTCAACGGTGCGGAGCCCGAAAGCGCGCTGGCGCGCGATCTGGGCGGTCCGGGCAGGATCCCCGCCCCGGCGCAGGTGATCGCCGTGGCCGGTGCCCTGCTGCGCGCGCGGCCGGCGTGCTGATGGAACCGGCGCGCGCCGCGTACACGCTGCTCGGGCTCGCGCTGCTGCCGCTCTTGCCGCTGCGGCTTTGGTGGCGAGGCCGGCGCGAGCCCGGCTATCGGCGCCGGGTCGGCGAGCGCTTCGGGCGCTACCAGGGATCGCTGACCGGCCCGACGTTCTGGATCCACGCGGTGTCGGTCGGCGAGACGCGCGCCGCGGCGCCACTGGTGCAGCGGCTCAAGGCCGCATACCCGCACGCCGCCGTGCTCCTCACGCACATGACCGCGGCCGGACGCGAAACCGGGCACGCGTTGTTTGGGGACGGCGTGATGCAGGCGTGGCTGCCGTATGACGCGCCCTTCGCGGTGGGCTCCTTCTATGCCCATTTCCGCCCTGCCGCCGGGTTTCTGCTGGAGACCGAGTTGTGGCCGAACCTGATCGCGAAGGCGCACGCGGCGCGCATTCCGGTGTACCTGATCAATGCCCGCATGTCCGAGCGCTCGTCGGCTCTGTATCGACGCTTTCGCCTGCTCACCCGGCCGATGCTGCAGCGACTCGCCGGGGTCGCCGCGCAGACCGCGGCCGACGCGGCGCGCCTGCGCGCTCTGGGCGCCCCCGATCCGATCGTCACCGGCAACCTCAAGTTCGACGTCAGCATCCCTTCCGCCGCGCTCGACCTGGCCGCCGGCTTGCGCCTGCGCTTCGGGGCCACACGCCCGACCTGGCTGGCGGCGAGCACCCGCGACGGCGAGGAAGAGCTGTTGTTGCATGCCCTCGCCCGGCGCGCCCTTCCCGGCAACCCGCTGCTCGTGCTGGTGCCCCGGCACCCGCAGCGCTTCGCCGTGGTCGCCGACTTGCTGCACGCTCGTGGCATTCGCTTCGTCCGCCGCAGCGATGCAGCGCCGGTGCCCTCCGACGTCGGCGTCATGCTCGGCGATTCAATGGGTGAAATGGCCGCGTATTGCGCCGCGTCCGATGTGGCCTTTGTCGGCGGCAGCCTGCTGCCGCTCGGGGGGCACAACCTGATCGAGGCGCTGGCCGTCGGCACGCCCGTCGTGGTCGGGCCGCACATGTTCAACTTCGCCGAAGCGACTGCCGGCGCGATCGCTGCCGGCGCGGCGTTGCGCGTCGCCGACGCCGATGCGCTGCTCACCACCCTCGCCGACCTGCTCGGTGATCCGCTTCGGCGCAGCGCGATGAGCGCGGCCGCACGCAGCTTTCACGGCATCCATCGCGGCGCCGCCGATCGCCTGTGGACGTGGCTTTCGCCGCAGCTGCCCTCCGCCGCCGCGCTCAGCCGCCAAACGCCCGGTTGACCTCCTCGATGTCGGCCTCCGAGAGCGTGCCGACCGCCTGCTTGAGCTTCAGGCTGTTGAGGATGAAGTTGTAATAGGCCTGGGCCAGATTGAAACGCGTCTGATAGACCTGCTGCTGCTGGTTGAGCACGTCGAGATTGGTGCGCACCCCGACTTCGAGGCCGAGCTTGGTCGAGTCGTAGGAAACCTGCGCGGAGACGAGCGCCTGCTTGAAGGCATTGATCTGCGCCGCGCCGCTTGTCACGCCGGTGAACGCCGTTTGCGCCAGCAGTTCCGCGGCGCGGCGGGCCGCCTCAAGATCCTGGCGCGCCTTCTCCTGGCCCGCGACCGCCTGCCGCACCTTCGAGTCGATCGAGCCGCCGAGGTAGAGCGGCATGTTGAACTGCACCCCGATCTGGCCCTGGCGCGCGTCGTAGGCGGCAAACGAACTGATGGTCACTTGCGTCGCGGCCCCGGCGTATCCCTGGTTGAAGCTGGCCACCAGATCGAGCGTCGGGTAATGGCCGGCGCGCTGGCGCTCGACCTCGAGCACGGCGATATCGTAATTCGATTGCGCGATGCGCACCTGGGCATTGTCGCGCAGCGCGGCCTCGATCCACGCCTCGATCGCGTTCGGCGTCGGCAACTGGGGTTCGTACTTGGCCTCGAAGCGCCGGAGCTCCTTTGGCGGCCGGCCGATGATCGCCCGCAGCGCGGCGACCTTGTTGTCGAAATCGTTGTGCGCCGAGATCTCCTGAGCGACGATCTGATCGTACTTGGCCTGAGCGTCGTTGGTGTCGGTGATCGTCGCCGTGCCCACCTCGAAGTTGCGCTTCGCCTGCGCCAGGTTCTCGCTGACCGCCGCTTTCTGGCTCTCGGTCAGCTCGATGCTGAAGCGCGCCAGCAGCACGTCGAAGTACGCCTGCGCGACACGGACGATGAGGTCCTGCTGCGCCGAACTGAGCACGTAGTCGCTCTGCCCGAGCGTCTGCTCGGCCTGGTCGAGCGCGACCGAATTCTGCTTGCGATACAGCGGCTGGCTTGCCGTCACGGTGTACTGATATTGCGGAAAGCGCTGCGTAAACGCGAGCGACGGGTCGGTGTGCAGGCGTTCGTAGAAATCCGTTTCGGTCGCGTTCGCCGCGAGGGTCACCGACGGCAGCAGGTTGGCGCGCGCCTGGGGCACGTTTTCCTGCGTCGCCAGCCAGGTCGCGCGCGCGGAGGCCAACGTCGGGTCGTTGGCGACGGCGTCGTGATAGATCTGCACCAGATCCTCCGCGACCGCGGCGGGCATGACAGCACCCAGGGCGGCGCCGAGGGCGAGCGCGAGCGTACGCCTCAGCATTGCTCAGAAGACAAAGCGCGCGGGTTGCGGTGCGTTCTTGAGCGGCGCGATCACCGTCTCGAACAGGTCCTCATGGACTATCGCTCCCGGAGCGCTCCAGCGCGCCAGCCGGGCGGTCATGACCGGAGCGTCGCCGACGACCGCGAACAGCCGCCCACCGGGCTTGAGCTGCCTGAACCAGGAGTCGGGAAGCACCGGTGTGGAACCGGTGAGGACGATCGCGTCATAGGTCTCGTCGCGCCAGCCGCGGGCGCCGTCGCCATTCTCCAGTCGGGCATTGCCTATCCCGGCGCTGGCGAGGTGGCCCCGGGCTTGTGCCAGAAGGCGCGGATTGATCTCGACGCTGGTCACCTCCGCCGAGCGCCGCGCCAGCAGTGCCGTCAGGTACCCGCTGCCGGTGCCGATTTCCAGCGCCGTTTCATCTGCTTTGAGTTCGAGTTCCTGCACCACCCGCGCCTCCATCTTCGGCGTCCACATGGACTCGCCGTCGCCGAGAGGAATCTCGAGATCCGCGAATGCCAGGGCGCGGTACGCGGCGGGGACGAAATGTTCGCGCTTGACCGCGAACAGCAGATCGAGCACCTCCTGATCGAGTACGTCCCAGGTGCGCACCTGTTGCTCGACCATGTTGAACCGTGCCTGTTCGAAGTCCACGCGTCGCCCTCGAGCCTAGCAAGCCTGAATGCAACCCATCGTGCCGCACGTCATTATCGCACGTCAATCGCCCGGCGCTGGCGCGTCCGCGGCGGCGACATGGCTACCGTGCGCCGCGCGTCGCGCCTTCCGCCACTCGGTAAGGCGATCCAGGTACGTGTAGATAACGGGCACCACGACGAGTGTCAGCAGCGTCGAGGTGATCACGCCGCCGATGATCGCGCGTCCCATCGGCGCCTGCGTCTCGCCGCTTTCGCCAAGCCCCAGCGCCAGCGGCAGCATGCCGAAGATCATCGCCGCGGTGGTCATCAGAATCGGGCGCAGACGCACCTGGCCGGCGGTCGTGAGCGCGTCGTGCAGCGACGCGCCGCCGCGCCGCGCGCGATTGGCGAAATCGACCAGCAGGATGGCGTTCTTGGTCACCAGCCCCATCAACATCACGAAGCCGATCATCGACAGCATGTTGAGCGTGGTACCGGTCAGCCGCAGGGCGAGCAACACGCCGATCAGGGTGAACGGCAGCGAGGCCATGATCGCGACGGGCTGGGTGAAGCTCGCAAACTGCGAGGCGAGGACGAGATAGATGAAGATGACCGCCAGGCCGAGCGACGCGAACAGCGCGTCGGTCGACTCCTGCAGGTCTTCCTGCTGTCCCGCGACCGAGAAGCGATATCCCGGCGGCAGGTGCATCTTCTCGGCAATCTTCTTGACGTCGTCCCCGACGTTGCCGGAAGCGCGGCCTTCGGCGTTGGCGTACAGCGCAACGCGCCGCTGCAGATTCTGCCGCTTGATGATCTGCGGGCTGGTGCTCTCGACGATCTCGGCGACCTGGCGCAACGGGACCATGCGCAGCTCGCCGTCCGGCCCACGCTGGTTGGTCGACAGATAAAGGTTGCCCAGGTCGGACGCCAGCCTGCGATCGTCCCGGGGCAGCTGCACATTGACTTCGTAGTTCTGCCCGTCGGGTCCGAGCCAGTAGCTCACCGTCTGCCCCGCCAGCAGCGGGCGCACCGTGGCCCCCACCTCCTGCACCGAGATGCCCAGGTCGGCGGCGGCGGCGTTGTTGAGCCGGATCGACAGCGCCGGATTGGCGGCCTTCTCCGAGGTTTCCATGTCGGCGATGCCCGGGACCTTCGCGACTTCCTGCGCGAACTGGTTGATGAGCGTTTTGAGCGTGTCCGGATCGGGCCCGAGCAGATTCCACCAGATCGGCCAGTCGTAGCCCAGAGCGGGCACGATGCCTGGGATCGGTCGCAAGGCGGCGCGGATCGCCTTCTCCAGATCCTTCTGGGTGCGCGCGCGCGCGCCGCGAGGGGTCAGCCGCATGTTGACGCGCGCGTAGTTGCGCCCATCCTCGGTGCCGACGGTCGTTATCGCCAACACGATCTCGGGGAATTGCTTGAGCACCGCTTCGACCTCGCGCACCTTGCGGTCGGTGAACTCGAGGCTCGTTCCGACCGGGGTGTTGAGCCGCAGCGAGATAAAGCTCTCGTCGACCTGCGGCATGAGTTCCTTCTCCATGCCGTTGAGGAGCCCGAAGCTGGCGAAGAAGATGACGACCGCCACCCAGAGGACGATGCCGCGATTGCTGAGCTTCGGCCAGGGCAAGGGCACCAGCTCGGGCTTGAGTGCGCCCCAGCTGCCCCTCCGCCACGCCGTTGCGACGCGCACGACCGGGACGTGCAGCCGATGCTTGGTTTCGGCAATGGCCCAACCCAGGATGCGCCCGTAGACCGCGTGCACCCATTCGATAAAGTGCTCGATGCGGTCCATGAACCGACCGAGCCACGGGACACGCCTGAAGCGCGATCCCGGCGGGTCGCGCCAGACCGAGGACAGCATGGGGTCGAGCGTGAAACTGACGAATAGCGACACCAGCACCGCGACGGCGACGGTCAGGCCGAACTGGAAGAAGAACTGGCCGATAATCCCTTGCATGAATGCGATCGGGACGAACACCGCGACGATGGCGAAGGTCGTCGCCATCACCGCCAGGCCTATTTCGTCGGTCCCCTCCCGCGCCGCCGCGAGATGCGTCTTGCCCAACCCCAAATGGCGCACGATGTTCTCGCGTACCACGATCGCGTCGTCGATGAGCAGCCCGATGCACAGCGACAGGGCCATCAACGTCATCATGTTGAGCGTGAACCCGAACGCGAAGAGGGCGATGAAGGTCGCGATAACCGCGATCGGCAACGTCAGCCCCGTGATGATCGTGCTGCGCCACGAATGCAGGAACAGGAACACGATCAGCACTGTCAACAGCGCGCCCTCGAAGATCGTACTTTTGACCTGGTCGATGCTTGCCTGGACTTCGTCGCCTTGGGAATAAACGACCCGCACGTCCACATCGGGCGGCAATCGTGGCCGCAACGTCTCCAGCGCCGCACGCACGTTGCGCCCGACCTCGATCACGTTGGCGTCCTGCGCTTTGCGCAGGTCGATGGTGATCGCCGGCCTGCCATTGATACGTGAGATCGAGTCGGGCTCCTTCTCGCCGTCGATCACGTCCGCGACCTGGCTGAGATAGACCGGGCCGCCCCCCTGCTGCGCCACGATGATCCGCCCGAACTGCTCCGGATCCTTGATCTTGCCCTCGACCCGTACCACCGCGTCGTTTGCCCCGCGCGTAACCCGGCCGGCGGCGACGTCCTGGTTGGCATTCTGGATCGCCGTCATGACCTGATCGATGCCGATGCCGAGCGCGGTCAGCGCGGAGGGCTTGATCTGGATGAGAATCTGCCGCGTCACGCGCCCATTGACGTCCACACTCGCCACACCGGGGATGTTTTCGAGCGCCTTGACGATCGTCTGGTCGGTGAGCGAGGTGAGTTCGCGCAGGTCGACGGTGGGCGACAACACGGCGAGCGACTCCGTCGGCTGGTTGTCGTCGATCTGCTCGCGGACCATCAGCGATTCCTTGACGTCGCGGGGGAAGCCCGGGCGCACGGCGGCAATCTTGTCACGCACGTCCTGGATCGCCCGCGTGGCGTCGGTGCCGAGGCGGAATTCGACGAATACCTGGCTCTGTCCTTCGCGCGAATTGGAGAAGATCCGCTTGACGCCCGACACGGTGTTAGCCGCGTATTCGATCGGCTTGGTGACGTCGGCCTCGATCACCTCCGGCGAGGCGCCGGGGTACGCCGTCTCGATCAGCACATACGGCAGGGTCACATCGGGCATCTGTTCCACCCGCAGCCGTGCGTAGGAGAACAGGCCGAGCACGACGATCCCCACCATCACCATGGTGGCGAAGACGGGGTTGTTGATCGAGACTCGTGTGACCCACATCGACGTGCGCTCCCGTTGTGCCCGGCGCCGCGCCGCTAGCTTGCGCCAGCCGACTTCTGCTCGGTTGCCGCGCGCACCAGCGCCGGCATGCCCGGCTTGAGGTTGTCGAACGGGGCAGCCAGTATGGGAAGGGCGGGGTTGAGCGCCGTCTTGATTTCCACCCGGCCCGCGCTGTCGTCGCGCCTGCCGACCGTCACGATGCGCCGCACCAGCTTGCCGCCCTCGATTGTCCAGACGAAAGTCTGCCCCGCGTCGGTTCGGATCGCCCCCTCCGGCAGCGTCGGCACGGGCGCGCCGGCTGCCAGTGTCACCCGGCCGGTCCCGAACATGCCGCCGCGCAGCTCCGCATCCGGGTTGGGAATGTGAATGAATACCAGGATCGCCCGCGTGCCGGCCTCGGTGGTCGGATTGATCCGCTCGATCGTGCCCGGAAAGCGCCGGTCGCCGAAGCCGTCGATCGCTACGTCAACCTTCATGCCGATGCCGAGCTCCGGGACGTCGTTGGCAGGTACCAAGGCCTGAAGCTCGATCTGGGACAGATCGACGATGGTGACCAGCGGTGCATCGATGGCCACCTTCTCCCCGGGCTGGACGTCGCGCTTGGCCACTACGCCGGACAGCGGCGCAGTAACGACCGCGTAGTTGAGCGCACTCCGCGCCAGCTGTACCTGGGCTTCGTTGGATTTGAGCGCTCCCTGGGTCACCGACAAGTTGCTCTCCGCGGCGTCGTAGGCGTTCTGGGATATGAACTTCTGCTTGAGCAACAGCTGATTCTGGGTCCGCGTCTTCTCGGCCAGGGCAAGTTGGGCGCGGCTTGACTCCAGGGCGCCCATGCGGTCGGTGAGCCGCGCCTCGAGGTCGGCGGTGTCGAAACGCACGATGACCTGCCCGGCCCTGACCGCTTCGCCGTCGCGCACGGTCACCTGGCGGATCTCGCCGGCGACCTTAGCCGTGACGGTGGTCTGGTTGACCGGCTGCAGCGTGCCGGAAAGCGGCAGCCACCGGGTAAGCGCTCGCGCCTCGACGCGGGCCAAGTCGGAGGCCGCGAACTCGAGCGTGACCGGTGCCTTGGGATCCGGCGCGTCGGTACGGCTCTTGCTCGCCCTTAGCACGACGCTTCCCGCCAGTGCCACGAGCACCAGCAGCGCGACTAGGCCGCCGACCGTGCTCCGCCGCGTGAACCGTCTTGCCATCAGCCTACCTCTCCCCCTGGATGCCACACCCGTAGGGCCACGGTCGCAGTCGCAACCGGGGCGGGGCGACCCTTGCCTGCGCCATCCCCGCTTAGATGCCGGGAAAGGTCGCGCCGGATTCGAAAAGTGCGCGAGTTTAGGAGCCCCTGGGCGGCCGGGCAAGTCGACGGCGACGAAACGCCGAGACGCGGCCGGCAGGCGCAACCTTCGCCGACAGACCGTCGGGAGCCGTCCGGCAGGTCGGCGCGGTCCGCCCCGAATTGACAGCTTACGCCCGGCAGGGAATAATTCGCGGTTCCGCTGGACGTTATTTTACCTGTTCGCCCGTCCCTACCGCTTCATTTACCCTTTTCTGGGAGGAGATTCATGACACTCAACCGCTCGCTCGGGCTTTCGCTCGTCGCCGCGGCCCTGCTGACGGTCTATGGCTGCGGCAAGGAAGAACCGAAGCAGCAGGCCGCCGCGCCTGCCGCCCCGGCTGCCGCACCGGCCATGCCGGAGATGGTGGTCAAGATCGGGCATGTCGGCCCGACCACGGGCCCGCAGGCGCACCTGGGCAAGGACAACGAAAACGGCGCCCGCATGGCCATCGATGATGCGAATGCCCAAGGCATCGTGATCGACGGCAAGAAGGTGAAGTTCGAACTCGATGCGCAGGACGATCAGGCCGATCCCAAGCAGGGCACGATCGTGGCGCAGAAGCTCGTTGACGACAAGGTCGCCGGCGTGGTCGGCCACCTGAACTCCGGCACCTCGATCCCGGCCTCGAAGATCTACAACGACGCGGGCATTCCGATGATCTCGCCCTCGGCAACCAATCCGAAGCTGACGCTGCAGGGATTCAAGGACGTCTTCCGGGTGATGGCCAACGACGTGCAGCAAGGCAGCGTCATCGGCAAGGAAGCGGTCACCTCGCTCGGGGCGAAGAAGATCGCGATCATCGATGACAAGACGGCGTACGGCGCGGGCCTGGCCGACGAGACCGAGAAGGCGGCCAAGGCCGCCGGTGCCACCGTGGTCGCGCGCGAGTACACCAACGACAAGGCGACCGACTTCAAGGCGATTCTGACCAAGATCAAGGCCAAGAACCCCGACGTGATCATGTACGGCGGGATGGACGCGCAAGGCGGCCCGATGGTCAAGCAGATGAAGGAACTCGGCATCAAGGCGAAGTTCATCGCCGGCGACGGCGTGTGCTCGGCGGAATGGCCGAAGCTCGCCGGGGGCGCCGCGGAGGGCGAGTATTGCACCCAGGCTGGCCTGCCGCCGGACAAGATGCCCAACGCCAAGGACTTCGTCACCCGCTTCACCGCCAAGTACGGCCCGATCCAGGTTTACGCGCCGTACTCCTACGATGCGGCGATGACCCTGATCGCGGCGATGAAGCAGGCCAACTCGGCCGATCCGGCGAAGTATCTGCCGGAACTGGCGAAGATTTCCTATGACGGAATCACCGCCAAGATCGAGTTCGACGAGCACGGCGACACCAAGAACGGCGCCATCACCCTGTATACGGTGAAGGACGGCAAGCTGGTGCCCATGGCTGTCAACGTCGGCGGCAAGACGGAGAAGGTCGCGGAGGCCGAAGCGCCGCCGGCCGCTGCTCCCGCGGCGCCGATGGGCGAGATGAAGAAGGACGACATGAAGAAGGAAGAAAAGAAGCAGTAACCGGAACACAGCCCTGACCACGGCGCCCCTTGGGCGCCGTTTTTTTATCCGCCGCTCCGCGGCGGGGATTGCTGCGCGGCCCCGCGCGGTGGAGAATCCCGACTCGACTGGCGCGCCGGGGGCACAAGACAATGCGTTTAGACATCTTGCTGCAGCAGTTGATCAACGGCCTGACGCTGGGCAGCGTGTACGCACTGGTGGCCCTCGGCTACACCATGGTGTACGGCATCATCGGCCTGATCAACTTCGCCCACGGCGAGGTGGTCATGATCGGGGCCATGGTCTCGCTCTCGGTGGTCGCTGCGCTGCTCAGAATGCACGCGCCGCTGCCGGCCGTGGTGATGATTTTGGCCGGGCTTCTGGTCGCCATCCTGGTGTGCATGGCGATCGCCTACACGATGGAAAAGATTGCCTATCGGCCGCTGCGCAAGGCGCCGCGCCTGGCCCCGCTCATCACCGCCATCGGCATGTCGATCATCCTGCAGAATGTCGCGCTCCTCATCTGGGGCCGCAGTTACCGCACCTTCCCAGACCTGATCCACCCGAAGCCATACAACGTTCTCGGCGCGTCGATAACCGATCTGCAGGTGGTGATCGTGGTGCTCGCCGGCCTGCTGATGGCGGGGTTGGTGTTCATCGTGCAACGCACGCGCCTGGGCATGGCGATGCGGGCGACGGCGCAGAACCCGCAGGTGGCCGGGTTGATGGGCATTGACATCAACGTCGTCATCTCGGCCGCCTTCGTGATCGGTGCCGCGCTGGCCGCCGTCGCCGGCCTGATGGTCATGACCTACTACGGCATTGCCCACTATTACATGGGATTCCTGCTGGGCCTCAAGGCGTTCACGGCGGCGGTGCTGGGCGGTATCGGCAACCTGGCCGGCGCGATGCTGGGGGGAGTCCTGCTCGGCATCATCGAGGCGCTCGGCGCGGGCTACATCGGCGACTTGACCAATATCTGCGGCTTCCCGTTCCTCTCCGATTCGCTGCAGCAGCAATGCGTGGCCAACGACGGCCAGGTAAGCCTGTTCGGCAGCAACTATCAGGATGTCTTCGCCTTCTTCGTGCTGATTCTGGTGCTCATCTTCCGGCCGTCGGGTTTGCTCGGCGAGCGGGTGAGCGAGCGGGCATGACCGCCCACCGGCCCCGGCACAGGAAGGCGATCCCGCCCAAGGCCTGGGCCGGCGTGGCGCTGGTGGCACTGGCCCTGGCGCTGCTGCCGTTCATTGCCGCTCTCGCCGGCCAGGCATGGGTGCGCATCCTGAACTTCGCGATGATCTACGTCATGCTCGCGCTGGGACTCAATATCGTGGTCGGATTCGCGGGCCTGCTCGACCTCGGCTACATCGCGTTCTATGCCGTCGGTGCCTACATGTACGCGCTGCTCGCTTCGCCCCACTTCAACATCCACCTGCCGTTCTGGGTCATCCTGCCGCTGGGCTCCGGGCTGGCCTGCATCTTCGGCATACTGCTCGGCGCACCGACGTTGAAGCTGCGCGGCGACTACCTGGCGATCGTCACGCTGGGCTTCGGCGAGATCATCCGCATCTTCCTCAATAACCTCAACGCGCCGATCGACGTGACCAGCGGCCCGCAGGGTATCAACCTGATCGATCCGTTTCGCATCGGCAGCTTCTCCTTTGCCAAGGCGGAGACCCTCGCCGGCATTCCGTTCTCCGGTCCGCAGAAGTATTACTACGTGCTGCTGCTCCTTACCATCGCCGTCATCGTGATCAACCTGCGCCTGCAGAACTCCCGGCTCGGTCGTGCCTGGGAGGCCATTCGCGAGGACGAGGTCGCGGCCAAGGCGATGGGCATCAACACGCGCAACGTCAAGCTGCTGGCATTCGCCATGGGCGCGTCCTTCGGCGGCATCGCCGGTGGCATCTTTTCGGCGACCCAGGAGTTCGTCAGCCCGGAGAGCTTCGGACTTTTGGAGTCGATAATCGTGCTGGCGATGGTGGTGCTCGGCGGCATGGGAAACATCCCCGGGGTGATCCTGGGCGCGGTCCTGCTCACGCTGCTGCCCGAGGTGCTGCGCTCGACGATGGAGCCGCTGCAGAACGCCTTGTTCGGACGCGTGCTGCTCGACGCGGAAACGGTTCGACTGCTCGTCTTCGGCATCGCGCTGGTCGCCATCATGTTGTATCGGCCTGCCGGATTATGGCCGTCGGCGGTGCGCAAGCGCGAGCTTGAGGCGACCAAGGTTGCCGACCAATGAGTCCGCTTAGCCTGCTCGTGGCCAAGGACATCTCCAAGCGCTTTGGCGGCGTGCAGGCGCTTGTTGACGTGTCCTTCACGATCAACCACGGCGAGATCTACGGCCTGATCGGGCCCAACGGAGCGGGCAAGACCTCGCTTTTCAACGTGCTGACCGGCATCTACGCGCCGGACGGCGGGTCGTTCGTCTTCGACGGCGAACCGCTCACCGGCGCGAAGCCCAACCAGGTGGCCGAGCGCGGCATCGCGCGCACGTTCCAGAACATCCGCCTGTTCCAGAACCTATCCGCGCTGGAAAACGTGATGATCGGCCGTCACGTGCGCACCAAGGCCGGAGTGCTGGGCGCGATCCTGCGCGACCAGCGCACGCTGGCCGAAGAGGCGGCGATCGAAAAACGCGCCTACGAGCTGCTCGACTACGTCGGCGTCGCCAAGCGAGCCAACGATCTCGCCAAGCATCTGGCCTACGGCGACCAGCGCCGGCTGGAGATCGCCCGGGCGCTGGCGACCGAGCCGAAGCTGCTTGCGCTCGACGAGCCGGCTGCGGGCATGAACGCGACCGAGACCCAGGCGCTGAAGCGACTGCTCGAAGACATCCGACGCGACGGCACGACCATCCTCTTGATCGAACACGACATGAAGCTGGTGATGAGCGTGTGCGGCCGGGTCCTGGTTCTCGACTACGGCAAGAAGATCGCGGAGGACTCCTGTGCCGTGGTGCAAAACGATCCGAAGGTCATCGCCGCCTACCTCGGCGGCGAGGTCAACCTCAGCCTGAAGGGCGCGTAACGTGAGCACGCCGCTGCTCGAACTCAAGGCGCTGAAGGTCGCCTACGGCGGCATCCAGGCGGTCAAGGGCATCGATCTCTCGGTCGCGGAGGGAGAGCTCGTCTGCCTCATCGGCGCCAACGGCGCGGGCAAGACCACCACGCTCAAGGGAATCACCGGACTGCAGCCGGTCAAATCGGGCAAGATCCACTATGCCGGTGCCGACATCACCGGCAAGCCGGCGTTCCAACTGGTGCGCCGGGGGTTGTCGATGGTGCCGGAGGGCCGCGGCGTGTTCGGCGCGCTGACCATCGAGGAAAACCTTGCCATGGGTGCCTACGCCCGCGACGACCGGGCGGCGATCAAGAGCGACGTCGAACGCGTGTTCAGCCTGTTTCCACGGCTCAAGGAGCGGCGCAAGCAGACCGCCGGAACGCTGTCCGGCGGCGAGCAGCAGATGCTGGCCATGGGTAGGGCCCTGATGTCGCGGCCGAAGCTGTTGCTGCTCGACGAACCGTCGATGGGACTCGCTCCCCTCATGGTGCAGAAGGTCTTCGAGACGGTCATCGCCATCTCCAAGGAGGGCGTGACGATTCTTCTGATCGAACAGAACGCCAAGTTGGCGCTGGAGGTCAGCCGCCGCGGCTACGTGATGGAAAGCGGCGAGATCACGCTGCATGGGGAAGCAAAGCAGCTGCTGTCCGATCCGAAGGTCCGCGCGGCGTATCTCGGCGAAGCGGTTTAGGCCACCCGAAGGGTCGCGGGCGATGGACGCGCCGCCTTGCCCGCCCGCCCCGCTCGTGCCGCGCGCGGTGCCACTCACCCACGCGTTTGCCTGGTTCGAGGCCGCCATGCGCATCTTCAAGCGCGCGCCCTGGCGCTGGTGCGCGCTCGGCGGCATCACCCTCGCCAGCGAACTGTTCCTCGACCTGCTGCCCGGCGTCGGCGTCGCCGCGGCCAACGTGATCGTCCCGGTCGTCGAGTGCGGCATGCTGCTCGGCGCCGCCGCGGTCGATCGCGGCGCCCCGCTCGAGATCCGCTATGCGGCCGCCGCGTTCAGGGCGCCCCCGGCGGCTCTGGCGGCCATCGTCCTCTCGGCGCTGTGGGTGTTCGCCATCGAAACGCTCGTGGCCTACGCCACGACCGGCGCCAATCTGCTGGTGGACCCGGCCGATGCGCGCATCACGCCGGCCGACCTGCTGGTCGTCTTCGGCGCGGCGTCGCTGGCGTCGCTGCCCATGGTTTTCGTACCCCTGGCGGTGCTGCTGCACAACGCCACGTTCGGCCACGCGTTCGCGACGAGCGTGCGCGCATTCGCGCTCAACGTTGGCCCGCTGCTGCTGTTCGGTCTTTTCTCGCTGGGGTTGATCGTGCTCGGGTTGATGGCATACGGGGTGGCGCTAATCGCCGTCTTTCCCATCCTGGCGATCGCCAACTACGCCGCCTGGAAGGACATCTACGGCGGTGGACCCGCGCTCTAGGCCGTCGTGATGATCTCGAACCCGCGCGCGTCGGTTGTCGCCGGCTCGACCGCGACTGCGCTCACGCGCGCCGCCGGCGGTCCCCGGCGGGCCCACGCGATGACGGCCTCGACATCGGCCTCGGGCCCGGCGACGAGCGCCTCGACGCTGCCGTCGCGGCGGTTCCTGACCCAGCCGGAGAGTTTCCGCGTACGCGCCTCGTCGGCGAGCGCGTAACGGAATCCAACGCCCTGCACGCGGCCGCTGATGGTCAGGCGGCGGGCGATCATGAAGCCGCGGCGGGCGTCGCCCCCTGGCGTCGCGCGTACAGCAGCAGTGCCGCGACGGTCTTGGCGTCGGTGATTTCTCCGCGATCGATCGCGCCGAGCATTGCCGCGACGGACATCAGCGCAATCTCCAGGAACTCGCCGGCGTCGAGCCGTGCCCCGACGTGGGTCAGGCCCTTGGCGACAAAGAACTCGATCGACTCGGTGGAGTAGGAGACGATCGGGTGCACGCGACCGAGCCATTCCCAGCTCGCGGCGAGATAGCCGGTCTCCTCGCGCAGTTCGCGCCGCGCGCTGTCGAGCGGCGTTTCGCCGCGGTCGAGCTTGCCGGCGGGAAACTCGATCATGACGCGACCGAGCGGATAGCGGTATTGGCGTTCGACGACGAGCCTGCCGTCGGCCAGCACCGGAACGACCAGCACCGCGCCGGGATGGACGATGTATTCGCGCGTGGCGAGTGTCCCGTCGGGCAGGCGCACGGTATCGCGACGAACGTGCAGCAGCTTGCCGTCGAAAACCGCCTCGCTGTCGACTTTCGACTCGGACAGTTGCGCGCTGCCCGATCCGGGGTCCGCGCCGCTCATGCCTGCAGCCAATCCTTGGCCAGCAGAAAGTCCGTGTACAGGCGCGCTTCCGGCGACCCGGGCTCCGGCCGCCAGTCGTAGCGCCATTTGACCAGCGGCGGCAAGGACATCAGGATCGCCTCGGTGCGGCCGTTCGACTGCAGGCCGAACAAGGTGCCGCGATCGTAGACCAGATTGAACTCCACATAGCGGCCGCGGCGGTACGCCTGAAAGTCCCGCTCGCGCTCACCGTAGGCGATGTCGCGGCGGCGGCGCACGATCGGTTCGTAGGCCGGCAGAAAATGCTCGCCGACGCTGCGCGTCAACGCGAAGCAGTGGTCAAAGCCGCCGGCGGCGAGATCGTCGAAGAAGATGCCGCCGATACCGCGCGGTTCGCCGCGGTGGCGCAGGAAGAAGTATTCGTCGCACCAGCGCTTGAAGCGCGGATGGTAGTCGGCCCCGAAGGGGGACAGGGCCTCGCGGCAGTGGCGGTGAAAGTGAATCGCGTCCTCCGCGAAGCCGTAGTAGGGCGTCAGGTCCATTCCCCCGCCGAACCACCACATGGGCTCGCCCTCGCCGCCCGGGCCGGTTCCGCCGGCGACGAACAGGCGCACGTTGAGGTGCACCGTCGGCACGTAGGGATTGCGCGGATGCAGCACCAGCGATACGCCCATGACCTCGAATGCGCGTCCGGCGAGCTGGGGGCGGGTTGCGCTGGCCGATGGCGGCAGGCGCTGCCCCTGCACGTGCGAGAAATTGACCCCGCCGCGCTCGAACAGCGCGCCCTGCTCGATGATGCGGCTTAAGCCGCCGCCGCCCTCTCGCTCCCACCCGTCGCGGGCAAAGGCACCCCCATCGAGCTCTTCGAGCCGCGCCACGATGCGCGCCTGAAGGTCGGCGAAATAGTCGCGCACGGCGGCGGTATCCATGCTCATCGTGCTCCGCTCCTCGATTCAAGCGCGGCGCGCCGCGAGCGCACCCTTGCCGATGTCCTTGCGGTACTGCATGCCGTCGAAGTAGATCCCGGCGACGGCCTCGTACGCGGTCCGCTGCGCCTGGCGGACCGTTTCGCCCAACGCGGTGACGCAAAGCACGCGCCCGCCCGCCGTGACCGGCCCGTCGGCACCGAGCGCGGTTCCGGCGTGAAAGACCTTGCAGTCCGTGGCGACCGCGTCGAGGCCGGAGATCGGGTCGCCCTTGCGCGGTTTGCCGGGATAGCCGGCCGCCGCGAGGACTACGCCGAGCGCGGCGCGACGATCCCACTCGACTGCGCAGCCATCGAGCGTGCCGTCGGTCGCATGCTCGAGCAGTTCGACTAGGTCCGATTTCAGCCGCAGCATGATCGGTTGCGTTTCCGGGTCGCCCAGGCGGCAGTTGAACTCCAGCGTCCGTGGCGTGCCGGCCTGATCGATCATCACGCCGGCATAGAGAAACCCGGTATACGGAATGCCCTCGGCGCCCATGGCGTTGACGGTCGGCAGGATGATCTCGCGCATGATGCGCGCATGCATGGCCGGGGTCACCACCGGCGCAGGCGAATACGCGCCCATGCCGCCGGTGTTGGGGCCGCGATCGTCATCCTCGAGGCGCTTGTGATCCTGCGAGGAGGCGAGCGGCAACACATGCCGGCCGTCGACCATGACGATGAAGCTCGCCTCTTCGCCAGCGAGATAATCTTCAACGATCACCCGCGCGCCACCTTCATTGTGCTCGATGCCGAGGTGATCCGCGACGAGGACGGCATCGATCGCCGCGTGGGCCGCGTCAAGCTCGGTCGCCACGACCACGCCCTTGCCCGCGGCCAGGCCGTCGGCCTTGACCACGATCGGCGCGCCGCGCAGGGCGACGTAGGCGTGCGCGGCCGCGGCATCGGCGAACGATCGATAGGCCGCGGTCGGAATGCCGTGGCGGAGCATGAAGGCCTTGGCGAAATCCTTCGAACTCTCGAGTCGGGCCGCCGCGCGCGTCGGTCCAAAAATCCGCAGCTGCGCGGCCCGAAACGCGTCGACGATGCCGGCGGCGAGCGGCCCTTCGGGGCCGACCACGGTCAGGCCGACCGGTTCGCCGCGCGCAAAATCAACCAGGTCCGCGACGGCGGTGAGCGCGACGTTGCTCAGCCCGGGTTCGAGTGCCGTGCCGGCGTTGCCAGGGGCGACGAAGACCTTGGCCACGCGCGGCGACTGGGCGATGCGCCACGCCAGGGCGTGCTCGCGGCCGCCGCCACCGACGACGAGTACGTTCAACGCAGGGCCTTCACTTGAGATCGATCTTGCCGAAGACGTAGAGCACGGCGCCGTGATTGATGCCGCCGTTGAGCTTCGGAATGTAGGTGGAGAGCACTTCGGCTTTCTGATAGCGCAGCGAGAACAGCGGCAGCACCACCGGGACCGGCCAGCCGCCCGCGATGTCGGGCCGCTGGATGATCATCGCCGTGAAGCCCAGTCCCGGTTGAATGCCATCGCGATCGAGCCAGTAGGTCGACCAGCTGTAACCGAGGTTGTACTGCGCCTGCCGGTGCGAATCGTCGAACACCAGGAAGAACACGTTCTCGGTGTCGCCGTTGGGATGTTCCCGCGAGCGCGCCAAGCCACCGCCCCAGGCATACTGGTTCTCCATGGCGCGGCGCTCGGCCGTCCAGGTCCATGGAACGTGCCAGGAATAACCGGAGACCAGGAGCGCGTTGTCGCCCTCCTCATAGGTGTCGACCACATGCCGGCAGCCGGCTTCCACCCACGGCCAGAAGTCGGCGCATTCGAGGGCATGGGCCTGGCCGGACAAGCCCAGTACGACGGCGGCAATGACGAATCGCTTCAAGAACTGCCTCCCTGCGGTTGGTTACTGCCGACTGGCTGCTAGTGGCGGAAATGGCGCACACCGGTAAATACCATGGCCAGGCCCCGTTCGTCCGCAGCGGCGATGACCTCGCCGTCGCGCATGCTGCCGCCGGGCTGGACGACCGCGACCGCGCCGTTGTCGGCAACCACGTCCAGGCCGTCGCGGAAGGGGAAGAACGCATCCGAGGCGACCACCGATCCCGCGAGCGCCAGGCCGGCGTTGGCCGCCTTGAGCGCGGCAATTCGCGTCGAGTCGACCCGGCTCATCTGGCCGGCGCCGATGCCGAGCGTGCGTCCGGCCGCACAATAGACGATGGCGTTGGACTTCACGTACTTGGCGACGCGCCAGGCGAAGAGCAGGTCGGCGAGCTGGCTTGCCGTAGGGGCCTTGCGGGTGACCAGCCTGAGCTCATCGGGTCGCACGTTGCGCCGATCCGGGGTCTGCACCAGCATGCCGCCGCCGACGCTCTTCATGTCCCATGCACACGCGCCCGCCGGCGTTGCGCTCGCGATCTCGAGCACCCGCACGTTGGCCTTGCGGGCGATCACCGCCAGCGCGTCCGGCGCGTAGCCCGGCGCGATCAGCACTTCGACGAACTGCGCGCTTACCGCCTCGACGGTTGCCGCATCGACCGCGCGATTGAAGGCGATGATGCCGCCGAACGCCGAGGTCGGGTCGGTCGCGAACGCCTTGCGGTAGGCGTCGAGCGTGGCCGTCGCGATCGCGACGCCGCAGGGATTGGCGTGCTTGACGATGACGCATGCCGGTTCGTCGAAGGTCTTGACGCACTCCCAAGCCGCGTCGCCGTCAGCGATGTTGTTGTACGAGAGCTCCTTGCCCTGCAGCTGCCTGAAAGTCGCGATGCTTCCCGCGACCGGTGGCTCGTCGCGATACAGCGCCGCCTGCTGATGCGGGTTTTCGCCGTAACGCAGGTTGTCCAGCTTCGCCCCCTGCCAGTTCCAGCGCCCCGGAAACGTCGCGGCGGTCCCGGTGGCGTCGCGCGCGCTGAGGTAGTTGCTGATCGCGCCATCGTAGGCCGCGGTGTGCGCGAAGGCCTTTTGCGCGAGGCGAAACCGCGTCGCGAGCGAAAGCGTCTTGTCATTGGCGCGCAGTTCGTCGAGCAGGGCGGGGTAATCGCCCGGGTCGACGACGACGCCAACGTGGGCGTAATTCTTGGCCGCCGAGCGGACCATCGCCGGCCCGCCGATGTCGATGTTCTCGATCGCGTCGTCCAGGCTGCAACCGGGCCTGGCTACGGTCTGGCGAAACGGGTAGAGATTGACGACGACGAGATCGATCGGCGGAATGGCATGCTCGGCGAGCGCCGACCGGTGCGACGCGAGGTCGCGCCGGGCAAGGATCCCGGCGTGTACCTTCGGGTGCAGGGTCTTGACCCGGCCATCGAGGATTTCCGGAAAGGCGGTGTGGGTGCCGATTTCGGTCACCGCGATGCCGGCGTCGGCCAGTGTGCGCGCGGTGCCGCCGGTCGAAAGCAGGCGCACCCCCAGTGCCTGCAGGCCCCGCGCAAAGGCGACCAGCCCGGTCTTGTCCGAGACCGACAGCAGCGCCAGTGTGATCGGTGCGGCCACGAGGAACGAGTGCTTGGCTCAGTCCGAACGAAGATCGGGGGTCCGCTGCAACGGCCGCGAGCGGTCCGCGATGCTAGGCGCCCGCGGGCGAGCGCGCCGTGACGCAAACCGGCCCCGCAGTTTCTATGCGGCGGGGCACTTACCGGATTCCGTACTTGGAAAGCTTCGAGCGCAGGGTGTTGCGATTCAACCCCAGCATACCGGCTGCCTGCGATTGATTTCCGCCGGCGCGATGCATGATGGTCGCAAGCAAGGATCGCTCGACGTTGGTTATCACCATGTCGTAGATGCCGTGCGGCGCTTCGCCATCCAGCTTGCGAAAATATTCCTCGAGCGATTTTTCGACGCTGCGCCCGATTTCATTGGTGCCATTGAGGCGTACGCTTCTTTTCACGCTGCGAGGGCCTCCTCTTCCCACGAAGCTGCGGCTGTTTTCGCCGCCGGCGCGTATTCGAGCCGGTCGGCGTTCGCCGCGAGTCGATCAAAGAACCGGTTCACCGCCGCGACCTGGGCCGCGGACGTGACAAGCTGGTTGATTTCGTGCCGAAATGCCTCGCCCCCGATCAGGCTCGTCGCATACCACCCGAGGTGCTTGCGCGCGCTGCGCACCCCGATGTCTTCGCCGTAAAAGGCGTAATGATCGGCGAGATGGTCGAGGATGACCCGGCGAATCTCCTCGACCTCCGGCGGCGGCAGCTCTTCGCCATGGTCGAGGTAGTGGCGGATCTCGCGGAAAATCCACGGCCGCCCCTGGGCAGCGCGGCCGATCATGATCGCATCGGCGCCGGTGCGCGCGAGCACGTCGCGCGCCTTGGCCGGCGAGTCGACGTCGCCGTTGGCGATCACCGGGATTCGCGCGGTCTGCTTGACGGCGCGGATGGTGTCGTATTCCACCGGCCCGACGAAGCCGCACTCGCGCGTGCGCCCGTGGATCGACAGCGCGGCGGCGCCCGCCTCTTCGGCAATGCGGGCAATGCGCACCGCGTTGCGCTGCTGGCGGCTCCAGCCGGTACGGATTTTGAGCGTCACCGGCACCTCGACGGCGCGCACCACCGCCGCGACGATCGCGGCAACGAGCGGCTCGTTCTGGAGCAGGGCCGACCCGGCGGCAACGTTGCAGACCTTCTTCGCCGGACAGCCCATGTTGATGTCGATGATCTGGGCGCCGCGCTCGACGTTGTAGCGCGCGGCATCGGCCATGAGCGCCGGCTCGGCCCCGGCGATCTGCACCACGATGGGCTCGACTTCACCGTGATGGTCGGTGCGCCGCTGCGACTTTTCGGTGGCGCGAAGCTGCGGGTTCGCTGCGACCATCTCCGAAATTGCCAGTCCGGCGCCCAGCCGCTTGCACAGCTGCCGGAACGGCCGATCCGTCACCCCCGCCATCGGTGCGACGACGAGGTTGTTGGCAATGGAATACGAGCCGATGCGCACAGCAGGAAGCCGGTGAGTGAAATTCGTCGGGGTTCGTTTCGGAAAGGCAAACTATTATACCGAGATTGCGCACCGGTGCTATCAGCGCGCGCCGCAATTCGTGCGATGCATTGCGGTGCACGCCGTCCTGCGCAGTTCTCAGCGCATGCCGAACGACATGGCGCGCGCAAACGCGCGCTTCACCTCGGGCAACGAATCGAGCATAGTGAGCGCCAACCCTCGCGGCCAGCGCAGCAGCGCTGCGTCGCTGCCGAACACGGCGAGCAACCCATGCGTAAACGCGATGCCGGCAATGCGATCGCTGCGCCGCCGGCGACCGTACGCGGCGAGACGATCGCGCGAGCCGATTGCATCGCGTGGCGTCGCAAGCAACTCCTGCGCCAGCTCAAACGCATCGCGCATTCCCAGGTTGAACCCCTGCCCGGCGACCGGATGCAATGCCTGCGCCGCATTGCCCAGCAGCGCGATGCGTTCGCCGGTCACGCTGCGCGCATAGTCGAGCTGCAACGGGAAAGCACGGCGGTCGGCGACGCGTTCGAACGCCGCTGGTCGCGCCGGCGTCGGCGCGCTGCTTGCGAAGCGCTGCAGCCCGAAGCGTTGTTCCAGCGCCGAGAGGAATTCGGGCCCGGGCAGTGCAAGCAGGGACTCGCTCTGTTCGGGAGTTGTCGTCCACACCAAGCCGTAGTGATCGCCCTCCGGCAGGAGCGCAATCGGGCCCTGCGGCGTAAAGCGCTCGAACGCGACGCCCCGATGCGGCTCACGTGTCCAGACCTTGGCGACCAGAGCCACCTGGCGGTAGTCGTGGCGGCGGCGCGCTATCGCGGCCGCGATGTCGCCACTGCCGTCGGCAAGCGCAACCAACCGCGCCGTCAACTCCGTCCGGGCGCCGTCCCGCGTGGCGCCGACCACCGCGTACGCCGGCGTGGCACGAATCTCGCCCACCGCGGCGCCGTAGAGCACGTCGAGACCGGCGCGCGCGAGCGCGGCATCGAGTGCGGTCTGCAGCGCGCGATAGCTGACGACGTAGCCAAGCGCGGGCAGCCCCTGCTCGACCGCATCGAGGCGGGTGCGACCGAAGCCGCCGCGCTGCGAGACCTCGATGGCGGTGATTGGCGTGACCGCGTCGCGGCCGGCCGCGACGGCGCTCCAGACCCCGACGCGCTCCAGGATCAGTCGCGCGCCATGCGACAGCGCGAGCGACCGGTCGCCGCGCCCGAGCGTGCCTGCCGCGCGGGCGTCGAGCACGACCACGTCGAGCTCGCCGTCGGAGAGCGCCAGCGCCAGCGTTGCCCCGACCGGTCCCGCGCCAACGATGATGAGATCATGGAGCATCGATGGCGATGATTAGCGCACGCACGCGGCCTCCACCTCGGCGAGCGTCTTCGGTGTCGAGCCGGTGAGGTTTTCGTTGCCCGCGGCAGTGACCAGAACGTCGTCTTCGATCCGCACGCCGATATCCCAGAACGCTTCGGGCACCTTGTCCGCCGGACGGATGTAACAGCCCGGCTCGACGGTCAGCACCATGCCGGGCTCGAGCAGGCGCGATTCGCCCCCGACCCGATACAGGCCCACATCGTGGACGTCGAGGCCGAGCCAGTGCCCGGCGCGATGCATGTAGAACTGCTTGTAGGCGCCCGACTCGAGCACCGCGTCGAGCGTTCCTTCGCACAGCTTGAGGTCGATCAAGCCCTGCGCCAGAACGCGTTCGGCCACCTGGTGATAGTCGTGGAAGGGGCGCCCCGGACGGACGGCATCGATGCATGCGAGCTGCGCGGCAAGCACCAGCTCGTAGACCGCTTTTTGCGCACCGCTGAACTTGCCGCTGACCGGGAACGTGCGCGTGATGTCGGCGGCGTAGCCCTGAAACTCGCAACCGGCGTCGATTAGCAGCAGATCGGTTGCCTGGGCCTGGCGGTTGTTTTCACGGTAGTGCAGCACGCAGGCGTTGGGGCCGGACGCGACGATGGATGGATACGCGACCGCCTGCGCGCCGGCACGCAGGAACTCGTGCGCGAGTTCGGCTTCGACCTGGTATTCGAACCAGCCCGGACGGGTGCGTTGCATCGCGCGGCGATGGGCGTCGCCGGAGATGGCTGCCGCCCGCCGCATGAGCTTCAGCTCCTCGCTGTCCTTCACCACGCGCATCGCGGCGATCACGCCCCGCGCGTCGACCACCGCTTCCGGTGCGGCGACGCCGGTACGCACGCGATTGCGGACCTCGTTGAGCGTTGCCGTGATCGTCTGGTCCCAGGCCGGATACAGACCCAGGGGCGTATACAGCGCAGGCCGGTCGCAGGTCCAGTCGACGAGTCTGGACGCGAGTTCGGCAATCGGAAAAGTCTGGTCAAACGCGAAGATCTCGCGCGCCGCGTCGGGGCCGTAGCGAAACCCGTCCCAGATCTCGCGTTCCGGATTCTTTTCGCGACAGAACAGAATCTGCCGCTCATCGCCTGCCTCGCGTCCGGCGATGAGGACCACGACGGCCTCGGGCTCCGGAAAGCCGGAGAGGTAGTAGCAATGGCTGTCCGGCCGATACGGGTAATGCGTGTCGGCATTGCGGATCGCCTCCGGCGCGGTGGGAACGGCTGCGACGCCGCCGCCGCTCTGGGCCCGCATTTCCGCGATCAGTCGTGCGCGGCGGTCGCGCTGCTGCTGGTGGCTGTGGTGCATCGGGAGCTCGGTCGAGCGTAGGCAAACGAAGGGGCAATTATAGGCTGCTTCGCGATCTTGCCGCGGCACTCGTGGGCTCGTCGCCGGCAATCGACGCTGCGTCCGGGTGCGCTACTATCCGCTCATGACCACGCCGTCGCCCGATTCAGGGGCCGTCTTCGGCGCCACGCTGCGCGAGGCCAAGCGCGCACTGCGCGACCGGGTGCTGCGGGCGCGTGACGAGCTGCCCGCCATAGACCGCCTTCGCGCCGGCGATGCCATCGCCGCGGCGATTGCGACGCGGGCCGACTTCCGTGCCGCCCGCACCGTCCTGCTGGCGCTGTCCTTTCGCAGCGAGTGGGACAGCCGTTCCCTGCTCGCCGCGGGCCTTGCGGCGGGAAAGACCGTCGCCGCGCCGCGAGTTCATATCGCGAGCCGGATGCTCGAAGCGTGGCGGATCAGCGATCCCGATCGCGACCTTGCGCCCGGGTTTCAAGGCATCCCGGAACCGCTGCCGCATTGTCCAGCCGTAACCCTCGCGGCGATCGACTGGGTGTTGGTACCCGGCGTCGCCTTCGACCCCCATGGCTACCGCATCGGCTATGGCAGCGGCTATTACGACCGCTTGTTGCCGCTGCTTCGCCGCGATGCGCGCCGCGTATCCGGCGCCTTCGAGCTCCAGCTCGTCGACCGCGTCCCCGCCGCGCCGCACGACATCGCCGTCGATGCGATCGTCACCGAGCGGCGCACGCTCGAACCGCGACTCCGGGCGTAGCGCGGACGGCGGTGTCGGCCGGCGCCGGTCCGCCGGCTTCGCTTGCACCGCGCGGCGGTGAAGCGGATTGCGCTCGCCGCCCGGGGGGTGCTCCCCGCCCGCGCCCGGCCTTCCTAGAAGCCTCTTTCGCTGCGTGGTAGCATGGACTTGCCGTCGCTTCGCGGGCGGCCTGTGCTCAGGCGATGCGCTCGCCGGGCGCCACGCCTACAAGCAAAGCAGAAACGCGGCAACCCATCGCGAGGAGTTCCCCATGGACATGAAGTCCGACGTCGACCCGCAAGAAACGCGGGAGTGGCAGGATGCGATCGACGGCGTCATCGACCACGAAGGCGCCGAGCGGGCCCATTTCCTGATCGAGCAGGTGATCGACAAGTCGCGCCGGCGCGGCGCGTACGTGCCCTTCTCGGCCAACACGGCCTACATCAATACGATTCCCGCCGACCGGCAGCCGCACATGCCCGGAGACCAGGCAATCGAGGAAAAGATCCGCAACTACGCGCGCTGGAACGCGATGGCGATGGTAGTACGCGCCAACAAGCACACCAACGTCGGCGGGCACATTGCGAGCTACGCATCGGCGGCGACGCTCTACGACGTCGGCTTCAACCACTTCTGGCACGCCCCGTCGGCAAACCATGGCGGCGACCTGGTTTTCGCGCAGGGCCACTCGGCGCCGGGTGTTTACGCGCGCGCATTCATGCTCGGTCGCCTCACCGTGGAGCAGATGGACAACTTCCGCCAGGAGGTCGACGGCATCGGCATTTCGTCCTACCCGCACCCGTGGCTGATGCCCGACTTCTGGCAGTTCCCGACCGTGTCAATGGGCCTCGGGCCGTTGATGGCGATCTACCAGGCGCGGTTCATGAAGTACATGCAGGACCGGGGCCTCGCGCAGGCCGAAGGGCGCAAGGTCTGGTGCTTCTGCGGCGATGGCGAGATGGACGAGCCCGAATCGATGGGCGCGATCGGCATGGCCGGACGGGAAATGCTCGACAACCTCATCTTCGTGGTCAACTGCAACCTGCAGCGTCTCGACGGCCCGGTGCGCGGCAACGGCAAGATCATCCAGGAACTCGAAAGCGATTTCCGCGGCGCGGGCTGGAACGTCATCAAGGTGATCTGGGGCACGCACTGGGATCCGCTGTTTGCCCGCGACCGCAAGGGCATCCTGATGCGCCGAATGATGGAGTGCGTCGACGGCGAGTACCAGACGTTCAAGTCGAAGGACGGTGCCTACGTGCGCGAACACTTCTTCAACACCCCCGAATTGAAGGAGCTCGTCGCCGACTGGACCGACGAGGAAATCTGGCACCTCAATCGCGGCGGACTCGACCCGTTCAAGGTGTATGCGGGTTATCACGCCGCGGTCCATCACCAGGGCCAGCCCACGGTTGTGCTTGCCAAGACCATCAAGGGCTACGGCATGGGCGAATCGGGCGAGGCGCAGAACATCACGCATCAACAGAAGAAGATGTCGATCGATGCGATCCGGGCCATGCGTGACCGCTTCCAGATCCCGGTGCCGGACGACAAGATCGAGTCCGTGCCTTACATGACCTTCCCGCCGGACTCGCGCGAGGCGGAGTACATGAAGGCCCGGCGCATGGATCTGGGTGGCTTCCTGCCCGCGCGCCGGCGCCGGGCCGACCCGCTGGTCATCCCGCCGCTGTCCGCCTTCGAGCGCTTCCTGAAGAGCACCGACGAGCGCGAAATCTCGACCACGATGGCGTTTGTGCAGATCCTGCAGACGCTGCTGCGCGACAAGAATATCGGCAAGCACATTGTTCCGATCGTGCCCGACGAGTCGCGCACGTTCGGAATGGAAGGCATGTTCCGCCAGCTCGGGATCTGGAGCCAGCTTGGCCAGCTCTACACGCCGCAGGATGCCGACCAGCTGATGTTCTACAAGGAGAGCAAAGACGGCCAGATCCTGCAGGAGGGAATCAACGAGCCGGGCGCGATGTGCGACTGGATCGCGGCGGCCACGTCGTATTCGACGCACGGCGTGCCGATGATTCCGTTTTACATCTTTTACTCGATGTTCGGCTTCCAGCGCATCGGCGACCTGGCCTGGGCAGCGGGCGACATGCGCTCGCGCGGCTTCCTTCTCGGTGGAACAGCGGGACGCACCACGCTCAACGGCGAAGGGCTGCAGCACGAGGACGGTCACTCGCACGTCCTCGCGGCGACCGTTCCCAACTGCGTCTCGTATGACCCGACCTTCGGCTACGAGGTCGCCGTGATCGTGCAGGACGGCCTGCGCCGGATGTACGCCGAGCAGGAAGACGTCTACTACTACCTGACGTTGATGAACGAGAACTATGTCCACCCGGCAATGCCGGAGGGCGCGGCAGCGGACATCATCAAGGGCATGTATCTGTTCAAGGCAGGTGCCCCGAAGAGCAAGGCACCGCGGGTGCAGCTGCTGGGTTCGGGCACGATCTTCCGCGAGGTAATCGCCGCGGCGGAGCTCTTGCAGCGCGACTGGGGCGTCGCCGCGGATTTGTGGAGCTGCCCGAGCTTCACGGTGCTCGCTCGCGACGGATACGCCTCCGCGCGCTGGAACATGCTGAACCCGACGGCGAAGCCGCGGCTGTCGCACGTCGAGGAGTCGTTGAAGGCGGCGCAGGGCCCGGTCATCGCCGCGACCGACTACGTGCGCGCGTTCGCGGAGCAGATCCGTCCCCGCGTTCCCGGACGCTACGTTGTCCTCGGGACCGACGGCTTTGGCCGCTCCGACACGCGCGAGAAGTTGCGCCGTTTCTTCGAAGTCGACCGTCACTACGTCATCGTCGCGGCGCTGAAGGCGCTCGCCGACGACGGCGTTTTGCCGGCCTCCACTGCCGCCGATGCCATCAAGCGATACGGCATCGATGCGGCAAAGCCCGCGCCGTGGACGGTGTGATAGGGCACCTTGCCGCGTGACGCAGAGGCGCCGATAGCTTCGGGAAGTTTTTTCGGCGCCTCTGTGCCTGGCGCCAAGACAAGAAGGCCACCATGAGCACAATCGAGGTCAGGGTCCCCGACATCGGCGACTTCAAGGACGTGCCGGTCATCGAGGTCTTCGTCAAGCCCGGCGATACGGTGAAGGCGGAGGACTCGCTGGTCACGCTCGAGTCGGACAAGGCGACCATGGACGTGCCCGCGCCCTCGGCCGGCGTGGTCGGGCAACTCAAGGTGAAGGTAGGCGACAAGGTGAGCGAAGGCAGCCCGATCCTGACGCTCGAGGCGGCCGCCGGCGGCGCGAAGGCGGCGCCGGCCGCAACCGCCCCGCCTGCGCCCGATGCCGCGCCCCACCCGCAGCCGAGTGAGCCGGTTGCCTCGAAGCCGGCCCCGAGCGCGCCCCCCGGCGGGCCGGTTGCAGTCAAGGTGCCGGACATCGGTGATTTTAAGGATGTGCCGGTGATCGAAGTCTTTGTCCGGCCCGGCGACAGCGTGAAGCGCGAGGATCCGTTGGTCACGCTCGAGTCCGACAAGGCGACGATGGATGTGCCCTCGCCTTCGGCAGGCGTGGTCAAGGAACTCAAGGTCAAGCTCGGCGACAAGGTCAGCGAAGGCAGCGTGATCCTTCTGCTCGATGCGGTGGGCGCCGCAGGCGGCGGGCCCGAGGCGAAGACCGAGGGTCCTGCCGCGCCGCGCCCGGCGTCACCGGCAGCGCCGGAAGCACCGACTGCATCGGCCGCGCCGGTGGACGATGTCGCGTTCCGCGCCGCGCACGCGTCGCCTTCAGTGCGTGCCTTTGCGCGTGCGCTCGGCGTCGACCTCGCCAAGGTCAGGGGCACCGGGCCCAACGATCGCATCCTGCAGGAGGACGTGCAGGGCTATGTGAAGCAGGCGCTCTCTGGCGCGTCGGCGGCGCAAACGGCGCCGGCTTCTGGCGGCGCGGGACTGAGTCTCCTGCCATGGCCGCAGATCGATTTTGCGAAATTCGGCCCGGTCGAGATCAAGCCGCTGTCGCGGATCAAGAAGATCTCGGGTGCCAACCTGCACCGCAACTGGGTCATGATACCGCACGTCACCAACCACGAGGATGCCGACATCACCGACCTCGAGGCGTTCCGCGTCCAGCTCAACAAGGAAAACGAGAAGACGGGAATCAAGGTGACGATGCTCGCGTTTCTCATCAAGGCCTGCGTTGCAGGGCTCAAGAGGTTTCCGGAATTCAACGCCTCGCTCGACGCCGACAACCTGGTCTACAAGGGCTACTACCACATCGGTTTCGCCGCCGATACGCCCAACGGTCTGGTCGTCCCGGTGATCAAGAATGCCGACCAGAAAGGCGTGCTGGCGATCGCCAAGGAAATGGGCGAGCTCTCCGCCAGGGCCCGCGAGGGCAAGCTCGGCCCCGCCGACATGCAGGGCGGCTGCTTTTCGATTTCGAGCCTGGGTGGCATCGGCGGCACCTATTTCACCCCGATCATCAACGCGCCGGAGGTCGCCATACTCGGCGTGTGTCGCTCCGCCACCCGACCGGTGTGGGACGGCAAGCAATTCGTCCCCCGGCTGATCCTGCCGCTGTCGCTTTCCTACGATCACCGCGTGATCGACGGCGCGGCGGCGGCGCGCTTCAACAGCTTCCTCTCCGCGCTGCTCGCAGACCTGAGAAGGTCGCTTTTGTGATGCGGACCAACCCGGCCTGGAATGTCACCACGCATGCCGCTCCGCGTGACCGCGGTCGCCCCGTGGTGTCTGCGGGCGCCCGCGACAGCCGATGATGGCGGTCGGCGCTAGCGCGACAAGAAAGTGGCTCGCCGCACCGGCTGCACGGGTGCGGCTGGCCGCCGGTCGGTTGCCCGGGCGAAGCGTCCTTGAGGTCTTTCTGCTGGCGTTATCTTAGGGGCCCCAATGAGCACAATCGAAGTCAAGGTTCCCGACATCGGCGACTTCAAGGACGTGCCGGTCATCGAGGTCTTCGTCAAGCCCGGCGATACGGTGAAGGCGGAGGACTCGCTGGTCACGCTCGAGTCGGACAAGGCGACCATGGACGTGCCCGCGCCCTCGGCCGGCGTGGTCGGGCAACTCAAGGTGAGGGTAGGCGACAAGGTGAGCGAAGGCAGCCCGATCCTGACGCTCGAGGCGGCCGCCGGCGGCGCGAAGGCGGCGCCGGCCGCAACCGCCCCGCCGCCCACTCCGGCGGCCGCGCCGGCTGCGGCCACACCGGCGCCCGCACCAGCTGCCCGGTCTCCGGCGCCTGGCGCGGCGTCGTACACGGGCGCCGTCGACATCGAATGCCAGATGCTCGTCCTCGGCGCCGGCCCGGGCGGTTACAGCGCGGCGTTTCGCAGCGCCGATCTGGGGATGAAAACGGTGCTCGTCGAGCGGTATCCGACGCTCGGCGGCGTGTGTCTGAATGTCGGTTGCATTCCGTCGAAGGCGTTGCTTCACATCGCGGCCATCATGGACGAGGCGGCGGCGCTGGCCGAGCACGGTGTGGCTTATGGACCGCCGCGGGTCGACTTGGACGCGCTGCGCGGCTGGAAGAACAAGGTCGTAGGCAAGCTGACCGGCGGCCTGACCGGCATGGCCAGGGCGCGCAAGGTCGATGTGCTGCGCGGCGTGGGCGCGTTCCTCGACCCGCATCATGTGCAGGTCGAGTTGACCGATGGCCCGGGTCAGGAAAAAACCGGCGCCAAGAAGATCGTGCGCTTTCAGAAGGCGATCATCGCCGCCGGTTCGCAGTCGGTCTGGCTGCCGTTCATGCCCGACGACCCGCGGGTCGTCGATTCGACCGGCGCGCTGGAACTTGCCGCCGTGCCCAAGCGCCTGCTCGTCGTCGGCGGCGGCATCATCGGCCTCGAAATGGGCACGGTCTACTCGACGCTCGGCGCCCGGCTCGAGGTCGTGGAAATGCTCGACGGCTTGATGCTCGGCGCCGACCGCGATCTGGTCAAGGTCTGGGAGAAGATGAACAAGGGGCGCTTCGACCGCATCATGCTCAAGACCCGGACCGTCGCCGCCGAGGCGCGAGCCGATGCCATCTACGTGACCTTCGAGGGCGAACAGGCCCCGCCCGGAGCGCAGCCGTACGACATGGTCCTGCTTTCGGTGGGTCGCAGCCCGAACGGCAAGAAGATCGGCGCCGACAAGGCCGGTGTCGCCGTCACCGATCGGGGCTTCATTCCGACGGACAATCAGCTGCGCACCAACGTGGCGCACATCCACGCCATCGGCGACATCAGCGGGCAGCCGATGCTGGCGCACAAGGCGGTGCACGAGGCGCACGTGGCAGCCGAGGCGGCCGCTGGAGAGAAAGCGTTCTTCGATGCGCGCGCGATTCCCTCGGTCGCGTACACCGATCCGGAAATTGCGTGGGTGGGCATTACGGAAGAGGAGGCGAAGGCCAAGGGGGTGGCGATCCAGAAAGGCCTTTTCCCCTGGGCCGCCTCGGGTCGCGCGATCGCCAACGGCCGCGACGAAGGCTTCACCAAGCTGCTGTTCGACGCGGACACGCACCGCATCGTCGGCGGCGGCATCGTCGGTACGCACGCCGGCGACCTGATCGCCGAAATCGCGCTGGCGATCGAAATGGGCGCCGACGCGGTCGACGTCGGCAGGACCATCCACCCGCACCCGACGCTGTCCGAATCGGTCGGCTTTGCCGCCGAGGTGTTTGAGGGTGTGTGCACCGACTTGCCGCCGGCACGAAAGAGACCATGACCCAGGACGAACAGAAGAGGCTGGTCGCCCGCGCGGCGATCAAGTACGTGGTGGAGGGCGCGTACGTCGGGGTCGGCAGCGGCTCGACCGCCAATTGCTTCATCGATGAACTGGCGACGATCAAGAACCGGATCAAGGGCGCCGTCGCCAGCTCGGTCAACACCGTGGAGAGGCTCAAGCTGCATGGCATTCCCCAGGTCGAGCTGACCGGCGTGAGCGACTTGCCGGTCTACATCGACAGTGCGGACGAGACAACCGCGCACGGGGCGATGATCAAGGGCGGTGGCGGTGCGCTTACCCGGGAGAAAATCGTCGCCGCGGTCGCCAAGCAATTCGTCTGCATCGTCGACCGCTCGAAACTGGTCGGCGTGCTGGGCAAATTTCCGCTGCCGGTCGAAGTGATCCCGATGGCGCGCGGTCATGTCGCGCAGGAGCTGGTCCGGCTCGGGGGTGAGCCGAAGCTGCGCGAGCATTTCTTCACCGACAATGGCAACATCATTCTCGACGTCGAGAACCTGGTCATCCTCAACCCGGCCGAGCTGGAGACGAAGCTCAACAACATCGCCGGCGTGGTTACCAACGGGCTGTTCGCGCGGCGCGGCGCCGATGTGATCCTGGTCGGCACCGACGACGGCGTGCAGACGCTCGATGCGCACAAGTTCTAGCCAGCGGCGGCTGCGGGGCCGGCGAGGGCTTGGCGTTACAATGGCCGCATGACCAACCTCAGCGTTCCCGGCCTGGATTTGCCCGCGTACATGCGCGAGGTCGGCGAGCGCGCGCGGGCTGCCGCGCGCGTTCTTGCCCGCGCCGGCAGCCAAGTGAAGAACACGGCGCTCGAAGCCATGGCCGCAGCGCTGCTGCGCGATACCGAGCGGTTGCTCTCCGCCAACGCGCACGATCTCACCGGCGCGCGCGCCGCGGGCAATGACGCCGCTTTCGTCGACCGGCTGACGCTGAAGCCCACGGCGATTGTGGCCATGGCCGACGGATTGCGGCAGATCGCCTCGCTGCCCGACCCGGTCGGCGAGATCAGCGAGCTCAAGTACCGTCCCAGCGGCCTCCAGGTTGGCCGGATGCGGGTGCCCCTGGGCGTGGTCGGAATGATCTACGAAGCGCGCCCGAACGTGACCGCCGATGCTGCGGCGCTGTGCCTAAAGGCCGGCAACGCCTGCATTCTGCGCGGCGGCTCGGAAGCGCTGTACTCGAATCAGGCGATCGTCGCCTGCGTGCACGAAGGGCTGCGCGCGGCCGGCCTGCCGGAGCACGCGGCGCAGCTGCTCGGCACGACCGACCGTGCCGCGGTAGGGCTGCTCGCCACGCTGGACAAGTACGTCGACGTCCTCATCCCGCGCGGCGGCAAGGGGCTCATCCAGCGCGTCGTCGAGGAGGCGACCATTCCCCTGCTCAAGCATCTGGACGGGGTCTGCCACGTGTACGTCGATGAACACGCCGATGTCGAGATGGCGGTGCGCATCGCCGACAATGCCAAGACGCAGCGTTACAGCCCGTGCAACACCATGGAAACGCTGCTCGTGCACGAGAGGATCGTGGCGCGCGTGTTGCCGCCGCTGGCGAAGATCTACGCGGCAAAGGGCGTCGAGCTTCGCGGCGATGCGGCCGCACGGGCGGTCGTGCCGGAAATAAGGATCGCCACCGAAGACGATTGGTATACCGAGTATCTGGCACCCATTCTTGCGGTGCGTGTCGTGCCTTCGCTCGACGCCGCGATCGATCACATCGCCAAGTACGGTTCGCAGCACACCGACGCCATCGTCACCGACGGACTACGCGCACGCGATGCGCTTCCTGCGCGAGGTCGATTCCAGCTCGGTGATGATCAATGCGTCGACCCGTTTTGCCGACGGCTTCGAATACGGGCTTGGCGCCGAGATCGGCATCTCGACCAACAAGCTGCACGCGCGCGGGCCGGTGGGCCTCGAGGGGCTCACCAGCCAGAAGTGGATCGTGCTCGGGGCGGGTCAGGTTCGCACATAGCGCGTGTCGTCGTCCGTTTCGCTCTCCATCGCCACCAATTCCGCGATTGCCGCGTCGAAGGGCTTCGGCTGGCTGGTCACCGGATCGCCGACGCTGTTCGCCGAGACGATCCACTCGGTCGCCGATGTCGCCAACCAGATCCTGCTCAAGGTGGGTGAGGTCCGCGGCCGAGGGGGTCCGGACCGCTTGCATCCGTTCGGCCGCGGCCAGGAAACGTTCTTCTGGGCGCTGGTGTCGGCCGTCAGCGTGTTTTTCATCGGCTGCGGCGTCAACCTCTATCATGGCCTGCTGGCGCTGTTCTCTCCCGTGGCGGTGGAGCCGTTCACCCCCCTGGTGCTCGGGCTGCTGTTGTTCGCCCTTGGGCTCGAGTCGCTGACCTTCGTCGTCGCCCTGCGCGAGATAGGCGGCTGGAAGGGGCTTGTCGCCAACCGCGCCCAGACGACGGTGCTCGCCGTCGTGCTCGAGGACGCGGTGGCGCTGCTGGGGATATTGCTCACGCTCGTGGTTGCCGGCGTGTCGCTTGCGGCCGGACCGCATCCGGCGTTCGACGCCGTGGTGGCGATTGTCGTGGGTGTGATCCTCGGCGCGATGGCCCTGTTCCTCGCCGCGCTCAACCGCAGGCTGCTCATCGACAGCGCCGATGTCGCGCTCGATCGCGCCGCGGAGGAATTCCTCGCCGCGCAGGGCATGCCGGCGGACGTCAGCTCGATCGTGCTCGACGCCGACAGCAGCGTGGTCTTCGTGCGCGTCAGGCCCGGACGCTGGGCCGGGCACGAGGCCGAGTCGTACGCGCTGGGGCAGGCGCTGAAGGCGCACGCCCGATCCGGGCTCGGCAAGACGATCGACGCGGTCTACTGGAAGTTCCCCACCGGCGGACCGGCGCAGTAGCGGCGTTTCTGCCCCGTGGTGGCTCAGACCGCGCCGGTCGCGTGCAGCGCGGCGATGTCCGTATCGGCGTAGCCCAGCTCGCGCAGAATGGCGTCGGTGTGCTCGCCCAGTGCGGGTATCGCGTCGAGGCGGTAGTCGAATGCGTCGCTGCTGCCCGGCGGCTGCAACGCCGGCAACGGTCCCACCGGCGAATCGACCGTGACCCACCGGCCGCGCGCGGCGAGTTGCGGGTGCACCCAGAGTTCCTCCATCGTGTTCACGCGCGCATTGGCGATCTGTGCCTCATCGAGGAGGGCGACGACTGCGGCCGCGGTCATCGTCCGGAAGGTGTCGAGTATGATCGCTTGCAGAGGCGCCCGGTTGGCGTGACGCTGCGCATTGGTGCAGAAACGCGGATCGACGGCGAGTTCCGGTCGACGCAGAACGTTGCCGCAAAATGCCATCCATTCGCGTTCATTCTGCAGCCCGAGCATCACGGTCTTGCCGTCGCCGGCCGCAAACGGCCCGTACGGATAGATGGTGGCGTGCGCCGCGCCCGCGCGGTCCGGCGCGCTTGCGCCCTCGAACGCGTAATACAGCGGGTAGCTCATCCACTCGGTGAGCGCCTCGAGCATCGACACCTCGATGTGTGACCCCTGTCCTGTTCGTTGCCTTTGCAGCAGGGCGGCGAGGATGCCACTGTACGCGTACATGCCCGCGGCGATGTCGGCGATCGAGCACCCGGCCTTGGCCGGCTCGGTCGGCGTGCCGGTCACCGAGAGAAAGCCGGCCTCGCTCTGGATGAGCAGATCGTAGGCTTTCTTGTCGCGATAAGGCCCGTCGGCGCCGTAGCCGGAGATGTCGCAGACCACCAGCCGTGGATGCTGCGGCCGCAGCGTCGCCGCGCCCAAGCCGAGGCGCTTCGCGGCCCCGGGCGCGAGGTTCTGTACGAGTACGTCGGCGCGTCCGATCAGCGTGCGCAGCACCGCCTGCGCCGGCGCCTGCTTCACATCCAGCGTCAGGCTCTGCTTGGAGCGGTTGGTCCAGACGAAATGCGAAGCCATCCCGCGCACGCGCTGGTCATAAGCGCGGGCAAAATCGCCGACGCCCGGGCGCTCGATCTTGATTACCCGCGCGCCGAGATCGGCCAGCTGCCGCGTGCAGAACGGCGCGGCGATCGCGTGCTCGAGCGAAACGACGAGGATGCCGTCGAGCGGGCGCACGATCATGGACCCGGGAGGTCGCCCTCCCGGGTGCGTCGGGGCAGCTCCGCGCGCGTTGCAGTGGCATGCATGGCCGGTTCCCCGTCCGGTCCCTGGGCCCACAGCGCCACCCGGCCATCGCCGTCGAGTCGGCCGCAGAGGTCGAACGGCTCGGTATCGAACAGCGGCCGCAGCGCCCGGAACTCGAAGCCCGAAAGTGCGGCCTCGGGCTGTTGCCGGCGCCACAGATCGAGCAGCAGGGTGGCGAGCAGGGGCCCATGGACGATGAGCCCCGGATAGCCCTCGACTGCGGTGGCGTAGCGACGATCGTAATGGATGCGGTGGCTGTTGAACGTGAGGGCCGAGTAGCGGAACAGCAGGACGTCGTCGGGAACGATGCGGCGCACCCACGCGGCGGCCGCCGGCGTCGACCGGTCCGGGCCCGCGCCCGATCGGGGAGGCGCAGCGGCGAGGCCGCGATAGACGATATCGTGTTCCTCGGTCAAGGCCAGGCCGCCCGGGACCGATATTTCGTGCCGGACCACCACGAACACCAGGTCCCCGCTTCGGCCGTGCTTGGGCGTCACCGAGACGATGCGCGAATTGCGCGTCGCGGTCACGCCGATGGTCAATGGCCGATGCCACTGGATGCGGCTTCCGGCCCACATCCGCCTCGGCAGCGGCACCGGCGGCAGGAAGCCGCCCCGCAGCGCGTGGCCATCGGCGCCAACCTCGGACTGGCGAAACACCGGCAGAAAGTACAGCCAGTGCCAGAGTGGCGGCACGACGTCGCCCGGGCGCGGATCGGGATCGTCCCGATCGAGCGTCGCCGACAGCAGTGCGATCGGACGCGCGTCGATGCTATCGACGCGCGTCTCGCTGCGACCCACCCAGGAGCTGAGCGTCTCGCTATCGGCTGCTGTCATGGCTCCGCTCTCCTTCGAATATCGCCTGCGGCGGCTGGCCCCTTTGGCGCAGTACGGCGAGCCACGCCACGGCAAGGATCACCACGGTGAGGAAGGGAAGTGCAACGACGTTCATGCGCTGCCAGCCCGCGACATCGATCAGCGCGCCCGAGGAGAACGACGACACGAGCATCACCGCGAACACGATCACGTCATTGAGACCTTGTGTCTTCGCTCGTTCCGCGCCGGTGTAGGCCCCGGTCAGAAGCGCCGTACCCCCTGTATACATCAGGTTCCAGCCGACGCCGAGCAGCACCAGCGCGGTCCAGAAATGGGCGATCTGGCTGTCTGCGAGCGCGACCGCAATGCACGCGGCCATGAGCAGCGTGCCGCAGGCGATGACCCTGAGCACGCCGAAACGCTGGATCAGGCTTCCGGTAACAAACCCCGGGGCATACATGCCGACCACGTGCCATTCGATCACCATCGCCGCAGCCGTGAAAGGATAGCCGCAGAAGCTCATCGCCAGCGGGGTTGCGGTCATGAGCAGGTTCATGATGCCGTAGCCCAGGGCGGCGGACAACGCGGCGACGATAAACACCGGCTGGCGGGCAATCTCCCCCAGCGGCCGGCCGCCGCCCCGATTCGCCGGCCCGGGCGCGGGAACGCGAACCCCTGACTGCACGGCCAGCGCCACGACAGCGATCGCAGCGAGCACCAGGAACGAGCCGAGGAACGGCGTGGGCAGCAGCGTCCTGCCCCAACGACTCACCTCCGGACCGAGAAACCCGCCGGCGATCCCGCCTGCCAGCACCAGCGATATCGCCTTGGCCTTGAATCGGTCAACCGCGACCTCCGCCGCGGCGAAGCGGTACTGCAACCCGAACGCCGTGTAGATGCCCATGATCGCGGTGCCGAGGCAGAACAACGCAAAGCTCGACCGCAGCAGCGCCAGCGCGCAGATAGCGCTGCCGCCGACGCAGAGCAGCGACGCCGTCATGAAGCCGCGGCGGCGACCGACCTTCGCCATCCACAGTGCCGCCGGCATGGCGGCGAGTGCCGATCCGAGCACATAGGTGGTCACCCCGGCGGTGGCGAACGCCTTGTTGCCGGCCAGGGCATAACCCACCAGGCCGTTCATCGCAGTCAGGCCGGAGGCGTTGACCAGCAGCAAGGCCTGGCAGCAGGCGAGCAGAAAGATGTCGCGGTAGGAGGTGCGCATCGACAGGGTGCTTTGCGACTCCAGATGCAGGACCTACTTGCACGCTCGAGGTCGTTGCACTATATCAGCCCTGTGCGACTGGGGCGGGGCGGAGCTCATGGCGGAGGAGATTCTCGAATTCTGGTTCGGACGACCGGGCACGGCAGTCCACGGCAGCGTGCGCGACGAGTGGTTTCGAAAGAATGCGGCGTTCGATGCGTTGATCCGTGCACGCTTCAGCACGGCGATCGAGACCGCGCTGGCGGGCGGTTTCGCGACCTGGACCTCGCCCCGCGGCGTGCTGGCGCGCATTGTGCTGCTCGACCAGTTCACGCGCAACGCCTTCCGCCACACGTCGCGCGCCTTTGCCGGTGACGCCTTGGCGCTGCCGCTGGCCGAGGAGGCGGTCGGGCGCGGTGATGACGAACAGTTGCTCCCCGTCGAGCGCTGGTTCATGTACCTGCCGTTCGTGCACGCCGAGTCGCTGCGTGCGCAGCAGCGCGCGCTCGCTCTGTTCCAGCGCCTTCGGGAGGTGGCCGGGATGGCGGAGCCGCTCTCGTGGGCAGAAAGGCACGCGAAAGTCATTCAGTTGTTCGGTCGCTTTCCGCACCGCAATGCGATTCTCGGGCGCGAATCAACCGCGGAGGAGATCGCCTTCCTGAGCACACCCGGGTCACGCTTCTAGAGCGCACACGCGGTGTGCGACGAAGCGACGCCGTCGGCGTTTACAATAAGCCGATGGGCATTATCGAAACCACGCTGGGGCTGCTGCTCGCGGTCGCGCTCGTCGGCGCGATCGGCAAATGGCTGCCGGTGCCAATGCCGATCCTGCAAGTGGGCGCGGGCGTTGCCTTGTCCTATGTTCCCGCATTCGCCTCATTGCGCGTCCCGCCCGAGGTCTTCTTCCTCTTGTTTATCCCGCCCCTGCTGTTCGCCGATGCCTGGCAGATCCCTAAGCGCGACCTGATCCGCGTCCTGCGACCGGTGCTGACGCTCGCGCTGGGGCTGGTATTGCTGACGGTGGTCGCCGTGGGCTACCTGCTGCATTGGCTCGTGCCGGGGATGCCCCTCGCCGCCGCCTTCGCGCTGGGCGCCGCCATCTCGCCCACCGACGCGGTCGCCGTCAACGCGGTCACCAGCCGCCTCACGATTCCCGCCCGGGTGATGATGATCGTCAACGGCGAGAGCCTGATCAACGACGCGTCGGGGCTGGTCGCGTTCAAGTTCGCGCTCGCCGCGGCGATGACAGGCGTCTTCGGCTGGGGCGAGCTGGCGACGCAGTTCGTCCTGCTCTCCGGCGGCGGGCTGCTGCTCGGACTCGCCGTCGCCTGGGCGATTGGCCGCTTGCGCACCCATCTCGCCCGCTTCTGCATCGATGATCCGACCATTCAGACGGTGATCTCGATTCTCACGCCCTACGCCGCGTATCTTGCCGCCGAGGCGGTCGGCTTGGGCAGCATCCTGGCGGTGATCGCCGCCGGCCTGTACGCCGGCGTGGACGACACACGCCATCTCGACACTCCGACGCGCACCCACGCGTGGGAGGTGTGGCGAATGCTTACCTATGCATTCAACGGCCTGGTATTCCTGCTGCTCGGGGTGCAGTTGCAAAGGGTCATTGTCGGCATCCCGCACGCGAGCGCCTTCGGGCTTGCGCTGCTCGCGCTTGCCGTGTCGGCCGTCGTCATCGTGCTCCGCATCCTCTGGGTGTTTCCTGCGGCCTATCTTCCGCTGCTCCTGTCCCGGCGCATCCGCGAGCGCGAGGGCATCCACAACCCGCGCAACGTATTCCTGGTCGGCTGGGCCGGAATCCGCGGCTCGATGACCCTCGCCGCCGCGCTGTCGCTGCCCCTGGCAACCGCTGCGGGCACGCCGTTTCCTTATCGCGAGCTGATCATCCTGCTCGCAGCAAGCGTCATCGTGGTCACGCTCCTGGTCAATGCGCTCACGCTGCCTTGGCTCATCGGCTGGCTCGGCATCCGCGGCGATGGCGTGGCCGAGCGCGAAGAGCGCGCGGCGCGGCTTGCCACGGCCCAGGCCGCAGCCGCCGCCATCCGGGAACAACTGCCGAGCCTCAACGATCCGGGCGAGCGGGCGTACGCGACCCGGCTCATCGTGGAATACGAACGCCGCGTGCAGCATCACTCCGCCAATGCGGAACGCCGACGTCACGTCGACGCCGTCCGCGACGCCGAACGGCGGCTTCGGCTTTCCGCGCTGCATGCCGAGCGGGCCGAACTCATGCAGCTGCGCGAGACCGATGTCATCAATGACGAAGTGCTCCGCACCATCCAATCGGACCTCGATCATGCCGAGTCGTTGGTCGCGCGACCCGGCCGGGAGCGGCGATGAGGTCCCGCCGTCATGCCCGGTCGCGCAGGCACGGCCGCAGCGGCTTGATGCGATGAGCCGTTCGACCCGCGTGCTGGCCCTGCTCGGGGGCACCTTCGATCCGATCCATTACGGACATTTGCGCCTGGCCGCCGAGGTCAAGGCGGCGCTGTCGCTGCCCGAGGTGCGCATCATTCCGGCCGGCAGCCCCCCCCACCGCAGGCCGCCGTTGGTCTCGGCTGTGCACCGCCTGGCGATGACCGCGCTCGGCTGTGCGGAGTTTCCCGGACTTGTCGCCGACGGGCGCGAGGTCGAGCGCGCGGGACCGAGCTACACTGTGGAGACCCTCGAAGCGCTGCACGCCGAGCAGCCGGCATTGCCCCTGGCGCTGTTGATCGGTGCCGACTCCTTCGCGGGGCTCACGCAGTGGTGGCGCTGGGAGCGCTTGTTCACCCTCGCCCATTTCGTCGTGGTGGACCGACCCGGCGCAGCGGCAACCGCGGTGGCTCTCCCGCCCGCGCTTGAGGTTCACTGGCAGCGCAGGCTGACCACCGACCCGGCGCGCCTCGAGCGCACCCTCGCCGGTTCGATCGTGCGCGTGCGGGTGACCCCACAGCCGATCGCTGCGACCGCGATCCGCGCCGCACTCGCGCGCGGGCCCGAGGGCCGGGCCGAGGTTCGTGGTTTGCTTCCCGCCGCGGTTCTAGACTATATTGATCGCAATCAACTGTACCTGCCGTCCCCCGCTGCGCCTTAATGGAAACCCCGACCTGATGCGACACGCGCGTGTGGCCCGCCCCAGGGCGCCGCAGGTGCGGGGCAGGGCACGGCCCATGGCGCAGCCGACGCGCAGGGCGGCGTGCGGCGGCGCGGTGCGCAAGACACCGCGCAAGCCAAGCAACCCGGCCCCGCGGGGGAACAGCGGCCCGGTCGCAGGGCTTTGGCGCGGTGCCTGCCGCCAAGCGCGGCGGCAACGCCCGCGCGCTTGAGCCCGATCGTGATCGCGCACCACCCGCCTCATCGTCTTCGCAGCTCCACCAAGTTCCAGAAAGTCGCCCTCGCCGCCCTCGAAGACATCAAAGCCCGGCAAATCACGGTCCTCGATGTGCGCAAGCTGACCAGCCTCTACGACACCCTGATCATCGCCACCGCCGAGTCGAGCCGGCAGGTGAAGGCTCTGTCAGAGCATGTGCGCGACGCGCTGAAGGCGGCCGGCGCCGCCATCATCGGCGTCGAAGGCGAGCAAAGCGGCGAGTGGGTCCTAGTCGATGCCGGCGACCTCGTCGTGCACATCATGCAACCTGCGGCACGGGCGTACTACAACCTCGAAGAGTTGTGGACGCCGCAGGCGCCGCGTCGAAGGTCCAAGGCCGCCGTGCCTGCCTGACGTTGTGGGCAGCGCGAATCGGCCTCGCGCTCGTCGATGAAACTGCGCATTGTCGCGCTCGGCCAACGGATGCCCGCATGGGTGGTCGCCGGCTTCGGCGATTATGCACGGCGCCTGCCGCGCGAGTTCGCACTGGAGCTAGTCGAGCTCAAGCCCGCGCCGCGTGGCCGCGGCAACAGCCTGGCCCAGATCCTTGCCGCGGAAAAAGAGCGCATCGCAACGGCGACCCGAGGCTGCATGGTCATCGCCTTGGACGAGCACGGCGAGTCCTGGAGCACGCCGCAGTTCGCCGCGAGTTTGCGCGCCTGGAGCCGCAGCGGGCGGCCGCTCGCGTTCGTGCTCGGCAGCGCCGACGGCCTCGCCGCGGCCGTCAAGCGTGATGCCGATGTCATAATGGCACTTTCCGCGTTAACATTGCCGCACGGTCTCGCCCGGGTCGTGCTCGTCGAGCAGATCTACCGCGCGGCGAGCCTCCTGCAGGGTCACCCCTACCACCGCGAATGAGCGAACTCTTCGTTCTCACCGAGCGTCCGGCGATCTATCTCGCCTCGAAGAGCCCGCGCCGCCAGGAGCTGCTGCGCCAACTCGGTGTCGAGTTCGACGCGCTGATGCTGCGCGAGGCGGCGGGTCGTCGCCGCGACGTCGTCGAAGCGCCGCGCAAGGACGAGCCGCCGCTCGAATACGTCAAGCGGATCGCGCGTCTGAAGGCGTCCGTCGGCTGGCATCGAATGGGCCGGCGCGGGCTGCCGCCCAAGCCCGTGCTCGGCGCCGATACCGAAGTCGTGCTCGACGGCACGGCACTGGGCAAGCCGGAGGACGCGGCGGGCGCGGTCGCGATGCTCGCGGCGCTGTCGGGACGGACGCACGAGGTCATCACCGCGATAGCCGTGCGCTGGCAGACGCAGCTCGTTGCGGCGGTGTCGACCTCGCGCGTTACCTTGCGGGCGATAGCGAGCGATGAGATCGACCGCTATGTCGCCAGCGGTGAATCGTTGGACAAGGCGGGCGCGTACGCGATCCAGGGCAGGGGCGCCGCCTTCGTGCAACATCTCGAAGGCAGCTACTCCGGCGTCATGGGCCTGCCCCTGTACGAAACGGCAGGCATCCTGGCCCGCATCGGCTTTGCGGTGCTATAACGACTGCGCCATGAGCCACGAGATTCTCATCAACGTCACGCCGCAGGAAACCCGTGTCGCCATGCTCGAGCAGGGTGTCGTGCAGGAGCTGCACATCGAGCGCTCGTCGGCCCGCGGCCTGGTGGGCAACATCTACGTCGGTCGCGTCGCCCGCGTGCTGCCCGGCATGCAGTCGGCCTTCGTCGAGATCGGCCTCGAGCGTGCGGCGTTTCTGCATGTAGCCGACATCTGGGAGCACCGCCAGAATGGCCACGGTCACGACAGCAAGCCCATCGAACGCATCCTGCACGAGGGCCAATCGCTGCTGGTGCAGGTGATCAAGGACCCGATCGGCACCAAGGGCGCGCGGCTGTCCACGCAGGTGAGCCTGGCCGGCCGGCTGCTCGTCTACCTGCCGCAGGATTCGCACATCGGCATCTCGCAACGCATCGAGGACGAGGCCGAGCGCGAAAGCCTGCGCGGCAAGTTGCAGCAGCTGCTTCCCGAAGGCATGGCCGGCGGCTTCATCATCCGTACCATGGCGGAGACCGCAACCGAGCGCGAGCTGCAGAATGATATCGAGTATCTCACCAAGCTCTGGCACGACCTGACCGCCAAGTCGGCATCGCTGCCGGTGCCTTCGCCGATATACCAGGACCTGAGCCTGGCGCAGCGGGTGCTGCGCGACATGGCCACCGAGGAGTCCGTGCGCATCCTGGTCGATTCGCGCGAGACCTACCAGAAGATGCTCGACTTCGCGGAGCAGTACACGCGGGCCATCGTCCAGCAGATCGACCACTACAGCGGCGACCGCCCGCTGTTCGACCTGAATGGCGTCGAGGACGAGATCCAGAAGGCTCTGGCGCGCCGGGTCGAGCTCAAGTCGGGAGGTTACCTCATCATCGACCAGACCGAGGCGATGACGACAATCGACGTCAACACCGGCGGCTTTGTTGGCGGGCGCAGCTTTGACGACACCATCTTCAAGACCAATCTCGAAGCCGCGCAGGTGATCGCGCGCCAGCTCCGTTTGCGCAACCTGGGCGGCATCATCATCATCGACTTCATCGACATGGAGAACGCCGACCATCGCGCCGCCGTGCTGCAGGAGTTCAACAAGGCCCTGGACCGCGATCGCACCCGGCTGACGGTCAACGGGTTCACGCAGCTGGGCCTGGTGGAAATGACGCGCAAGCGCACCCGCGAGAGCCTCGCCCACATCCTGTGCGAACCCTGCATGACCTGCGGCGGTCGCGGCGAGATCAAGACTGCGCAGACGGTCTGCTACGAAATCCTGCGCGACGTCGTGCGCGAGTCCAAGCAGTTCAGCGCGCGCGAGTTCCGCATACTCGCCTCGCAGTCGGTGATCGATCTGTTCCTGGACGAGGAGTCGCAGAGCCTCGCGCAGCTCGGCGATTTTATCGGCAAGCCGATTTCGCTGCAGGTCGAGACGCTGTATACGCAGGAGCAGTACGACGTCATTCTCATCTGACCCCGACGCCCCGCTCTGGCAGCGCGTGCGCGGCTTTTTCGGCCGGCTTTTCCGGCGCGCGCCGCCCCCAGCCGGGCGCTTCGAGGCAGGCAGCAAGTTCTCCTGGCATGGCTGGGTCCCGTTCGCGCCGTGGGTATGGCCGGCGCGCAGCTACCTGGTCTACGTGCCGCGCGGCCATTCGCGCTGGCGCCGCCGGCCGCTGCTGGTGCTTCTGCACGGCTGCCGGCAGTCGCCGGAAGAGATCGCCGCAGGAACGCGCATCACGGCGCTGGCCGACGAGCGCGACTGGCTCGTCCTGCTGCCCCGCCAGGCGAAGGACGCCAATGCCTGGGGCTGCTGGAACTGGTTCGACCAGCGCACGGCGGAGGGCAAGGGGGAAGCCGCGATCGTCGCCGCGCAGGTGCGCGCGGTGCGCCGGCTCTACCGCGCGCATCCGCGGCGCATGTTCGTCGTCGGCATGTCCTCCGGCGCCGGTCTGGCCTCGGTGCTTGGGCTGCGCTTCGCCGAGCTGTTCGCCGCGGTCGGCCTGCACTCCGGAGTCGCCTGCGGAGCGGCCTCGAGTCCGGCTGCCGCGTTCAAGGCGCTGGCCAGCGGAGCGGACACGGACCTCGCCGCGATCGCACGGCAGGCGCGCGAGCGTACCTCCTCGCGCGCGCTGCCGCTGCCGTTATGCGTCGTTCACGGCGAGCGCGACGATGTCGTCGCGGGCAGGAATGCAACCGACACGGTGCGCCAGTTTCTGGTCTTCAACGGTTATCCGCGTGCGACCGCGGGCCGCGGCGAAGCGCTTCCGGCGGCCGATGCGACCGCCACCACCACGCTGCCCGGCGGGCGCACGATGACGACCGACGACTATTGCCTCGATGGGCGCCTGGTAGCCCGGCTCGTCCGCGTGGCCGAACTGGGCCACGCCTGGAGCGGCGGAGACGGCGCCTTTGCGTACAATGACCCCCAGCCGCCTGACGCGACAGCCCTGTTCGGCGCGTTTTTCGCGCAACGGCTGCGCTAAGGTCTGCAAGCCTGGGCAGGCGAACAAAGGGACGCGCCGATGGCCATCGAGGGCATGAACCATTTCACGGTGCTTACCGACGACGTGGCGAAGACGGTGCGCTTCTACGCTGCCGTGCTCGGCCTGGTTCCCGGCGAGCGACCGAATTTGCAGTCCCCCGGGGCGTGGCTCTACGCCCAGGGCCGGGCGATACTGCATATCGTCGGCGGACGCTCAGCTGAGGCGCTCAGGCCCGGCGTGATCGACCACATCGCATTCACCGCCAGCGGACTTGCGACGACTTTGCAAACCTTGACCGCGCACAAGGTCGAGCACGTCTGCCGGCGGCAGGTTGGCTCGGGCGCGTGGCAGGTGTTCTTTTTCGATCCGAACGGCGCGCGCGTCGAGCTCGATTTCGCGGCCGACGAGTCAGACCAAGCCTGATGGCGCAGACCGCCTTCGACCACTTGGTCGTCGCGGCGGCAACGCTCGAGCAGGGCGAGACCTACGTCGAGCAGCGGCTTGGCGTGCGTCCGCAGCGCGGTGGCAAGCATGTCGCGATGGGCACGCACAACAGCCTCGTCAGCCTCGGCGCGAGGCGCTATATCGAAGTGATCGCCATCGACCCGGAGGCAATCGCACCGCGCCGCCCGCGCTGGTTCGCCCTCGACACGACCGCACTGCGGTGCGCGTTGGCCGAGGCGCCGCGCCTGATCCACTGGGTCGCGCGCACCGGCGACATCGATGCCGCCGGACGCGCCCTGTGTATCGATCCGGGCGCCGTCGAGACGATGACAAGGGGCGCATTCGAATGGCGGATCACCGTTCCGGGCGACGGAGCGCTTCCCGCCGGCGGCCTGCTGCCGACGCTCATCCAGTGGGCCGACACCCGCCATCCTGCCGACGGGCTTCCCGACCGCGGTCTTCGCCTGCTCGCGCTCGCCGGCGCCCACCCGCAGCCGGGCGTCATCCGCTCGGCGCTCTCCGCGCTCGCGCTCACCGACACGATCAAGGTCACCTATGGGGGGCAGCCGCGACTGGTCGCCATGCTGCAAACGCCGCGTGGGCCCGTCACGCTCTAACAGGTTGTTGAAATTCGGCTTGTAAGTCCAGTAATTGCGGCTATCGTTCGATTAAGGGTTTTCATTGTTTGTCCTTCGAGGTTCGAGCGATGCGTGGTGCCGATTCGATGCAGGAAGGCCTGTTCACGGTGGCGAAGCTGGATTCCTTCGTGCCGGCCGATCATCCATTGCGGCTGATTCGCGTGTTGGTGAACGATGCGCTGACGGCGATGAATGCGCAGTTCAACGCGATCTACGCCGCTAGCGGGCGGGACTCTATTGCGCCGGAGAAGCTCATTCGCGCCCTGCTGCTGCAGGTGTTCTATTCGATCCGCAGCGAGCGGCAGCTGTGCGAGCAGTTGCACTACAACCTGCTGTTTCGCTGGTTCGTCGGTCTGGCGCTCGATGATCCGATCTGGGATCACTCGACGTTCACGAAGAATCGCGACCGGTTGCTGGCGCATCAGGTAGTGGAAGGCCTCTTTGCTGAGGTCCTGCGCCTGGCCGATAGCCGTGGCTTGCTGTCTAAGGAACACTTCTCGGTCGATGGCACGTTGATTCAGGCGTGGGCGAGCCAGAAGAGCTTTCGGCCGAAGGACGGCACCGATGACCAGCCCCCTGGCGGCGGCGGGCGCAATGCTCAAGCGGACTGGAAAGGGCAGCCGCGGAGCAATGACACCCATGCCAGCACCACCGATCCCGACGCCAGGAGCTATCGCAAGAGCCATAACACGGCATCGATCCTCTGCTACCAAGGTCATGTACTGATGGAGAACCGGAATGGCTTGGTGGTTAGCGCCGTGGTCTCCTATGCCGATGGCTTCGGCGAACGCAGAGCGGCTTTGGCCATGCTCGACGCGATGCCGACCACGGCCCGTCGCCGCAGCCTCGGCGCCGACAAAGCCTACGACACACGCGATTTCGTGACCGGGTGTCGCCAGCGCAACGTCACGCCCCACGTCGCTGCTCACGATACCCGTCGCGGCGGCAGCGCCATCGACGGCCGTACGACCCGCCATCTGAGTTACCGCATCAGCCAGATCATCCGCAAACGGATCGAGGAGCACTTCGGGTGGGGCAAGACCATCGGCCGCATTCGACAAACCGTGTTTCGCGGATTGCATCGCGTCGATCAGCAGTTCAAGCTCACTATGACTGCCAGCAACTTGATGCGCCTCGCCCGAATACCGATGGCGGTGCCCCCCGGAGCGGTGCCGTGAGTCACCGACAAACGCTTCACGGGCAAATTCATGTCCGGTGCGGTCGACGCAAATCGCAAACGCTGCAGTTTGTATAGACAGTGGCACTTTCGATGATCCGACTCGTGTCATCTTCTAGGCGAAATTCAACAGCCTGCTAATGACTCCAGGTTGCGTGCCAGAGCAAGTCGCCCAGAAGGCGGCCCGGGATGAGAGTGAAGAGGCCAGCCACGACCAGGCCGCCGATGAACAACCCCTTCATCGCCCTGGCGTGACCTTTGACGTCGCCGCTGCGAATGCGATAGATCGCCAGCGGAATGGCCACCAGCGCGAGCAGCGTAAACAGATGGATCCAGGTGAGGTGCAGAAAGCGGGGAATCCAAAGCGAGCTTATCGCCACGGTCAACATCAGCCCCACCCAGGCGCGGCCGAGCGCCTTGTGCGAGATCGTGCCCTTGCGCCGCACGAGCATGACGATGCCGAGAACGACCGCCGAGAGGGCTGCGGCGAGGTGCAGCAGGACCGGAATCGGGATCGCGGAGGGCATCGTGCGGCCAAGGATCGCCAACGCGCGCACGGCGGGCAAGCGGCGATGCGACGAATTGCACCGCCGCGGGGTCGAATGGCCCGGGAACGGCGCGGGCCGGGTCGAGGTCCGCCTACGCCGGCGGATTCGGCTTCCTCACCAGGCGCTGCATCGCCAGTGCCAGGCTGGCACGCAGCCGCTCCGTCGCCAGGATCAGCTGATGGATCTCGTTGGCGCTCGTCCGCTGCAAACCCGTTGCGCCCAGATCGGCCTGCTGGCCGACGGAGATTCGTTCCGCCGCCCGGGTCACGCGCTTGATGGGGCGCACCACCGCGAACTGGATGAACAGTACGGCGACCAGAAACGCGCTGACCAGAAGCCCGATCTGCAACGGGCCGACCACGTCGCCGGTCACCTTCCAAAATGAGCGAACGGGCAGCCGGACGCTGATGATGCCGGCAACCTCCCCTTCCTTGAAACCGAAGCCGTGTTCGGTACCGTAGCGGATCTTGACGTCGGCGGGCGCGCTCTCGGCGCTGGCGTGGCAGGTCAGGCACGAGGCCTTCACATACAGCGTGCGTGCGTAGCGGAAGCTGTCCGGCGACATCTCGTAGTACTCCGCCAGATGGTTGGCACGGATGCGTTCCAGGGCTTTGGCCTCGAAGGCGTCCGGCTTGTTGACCGGATTCATGAAATTGTGCGAGGTCACGCGGAACTTCGCCGGTGACGAGGATTTCTCGACGACCTCGGAGAACTCGCGCTGCGCCAGCGCCGGATTCTTCGAATAGAAATGCCATACATCGCCCGGCGTGCCGCTGGCATCGGGAGCGCTGACAAGCGTCACCTGGCCCAGGTAGCTCTTGTTGTCGTCGCGCACCCAGACGCGGCCATACTGCGACACCCAGCTGCCGAAGGCATCGACGTTGTCGGCCACGGTCTCCGCCTGCGACTTCAGTTCGTTGCGATACACGCTGTCCAGGACCAGGTAGAACGAGCTGACGACCAGCAGCAGCGCGAGCACGAACACGATGGCGAACTGGGTGGTAATCGAACGGTTGAGGAGCATGTCTTTCTCCCTTGTAAGGCGTGCTAGGGCTGGCCGGGCGGGTGCCTACAGTTTGACGCAGTTTATTGCGTCGGTCACGAACGCCTCACGGCGTTCGCGATCCTCGATATGCTGCGCGAGCAGGGCGATGTACTGTTCGATGTCGGCAGGGCGGATCTTGTTGCCCGTCGCCAGCCACGCGACGCGCGCGTCCTCGGCCAGCTGCTGTCCGAACGGTCCCACCTCGACGACGAACAGCTGATCGATGCCTGCGCAGATGCGCAGCAGCGTCGGCAGCGCGCGGTGGGTGGCAGCCATGCCGTCAATCGTGCCCGACAATCCGGACTACGGCAACTCCGCCGCGGGCATGCGCGCGAGGATGATCGGGATCTTGCGCGCCAGGCCGCGGGCGGCGGGATGTTTCTCGTAGTAGCGTGGGTTGGGGGCCATCGCCGCCAATCGCGCCGCCTGCTCGGCGGTCAGCGCTCCCGCGCCGATGCCGAAGTAGTGTCTGGCCGCTGCCTCGGTGCCGAAAATGCCGTCGCCCAACTCGATCACGTTGAGATAGAGCTCGAGAATGCGCCGCTTGTCCAGGATTGCCTCGAGCATCAGCGTGATCAGCGCTTCCTCGCTCTTGCGCGAGTAGCTCCTTTGCGACGAGAGGAAGAGGTTCTTCGCCAGCTGCTGCGTGATCGTAGAACCGCCGGCAACAATTCGGCCGCGGCGTGCGTTGCGGTCGAGTGCCTGCTGGATCCCATCCCAGTCGAAGCCCTCGTGCTCGATGAACCTGGCGTCCTCGGCGGCAATCATCGCGCGCTTGACCTCGACCGAGATGCGCTCATAGGGGACCCAGGTGTACGCGATTCGCGCGTCGGGATGCTCGGCGCGAATCTCGGCCAACCGCATTGTCATAAACGCCGTCTGCCGCGGCGGATGGTCGCGCCACCACCAGATGTGGATGGCGTACCAGCCCTGCAACAGCACCAGCGCCGCCGTCACCAGCGCGAATATCCACAGCAGCCAGCGGCCTACGTAATCCATGCGGTCAGGTGCTACTGGGAAACCAGCGAGTCGCCGGGCGCAAACGTCCAGGTGCGCGTGATGTAGAGAATGTCGGTATCGCGCTTGATGTCGGGCGGGAATGGAGCATAGGGTGAGGCCATCTCGACGATCCTTTTCGCCGCCAGGTCGAGGATCTTCTGCCCCGAGGTTCGGTCGATGGCGATGCTGTCGAGGCTGCCGTCGGCGCGGATGCCGACCGTAAGCAGCAGGCTGCCGTAGAGCTTCCGCGCGCGCGCTGCCTCCGGGTAGTTGAGATTGCCGATGCGCTCGACCTTGACCCTCCAGTCCTCGACGTAACGCGCGAAGCGGTATTCGGCCGCGCGCGAGCCGACGAAACGCCGTTTCGGCCGCTTCTCGTAGGCGTCCATCTCCTTGGCGATCTGCGCCTCCAGGCGCAACGCTTCGAGCGTACGCTGCATCAGCTCGGTCGAACTCGGCAGGTCCGCGGGATCGGGCGCCTCGGTCGGCTTGGAGACCGGCGGAGGGACCGAGGGCGCTGACCGGAGCTGAGTCATCAGCTCCTTCGCCTGGTTCTCCAGTTGCTCGACTTTCTGCGTGGCCACGGCAAGCTCACGGCGGGAGCTGTCGCGCGGCAGCACGGGCAGCGGCGTCTTGGCGCGCCGGTTGGCGTCGGTATTTCCTCCGCCGTCCAGATTGGCCTGGGCGAGAATCTCGGCCTTGGTCGGCTTCGTCTTCGACTTGGCGTTGACCAGTGCGACTTCGAGCGGAGGACCGTTACGATCCAGCGCGGAAAGTTCGAACGGGCTGAATTTGAGCGCGAGCACGAGCGCGTGCAGCAGGATCGAGCCGGCGATTGCCACCGTCAGCAGCTGATCGCTGCGGGTGTTGTCGGCAACCACAAACGGCAACGACACCGTGCGCGGCTGGGCGATGGGCACGGCGCGCGGGGCTCGTCGCGGAGCGGGCTTGCGCGCGGCGGTGCGGGCTACCGGTGCACTCCGTTTGCGCGCGGACTTGGCGGGCATGTCGGTGCAAGTATAGCTCCCCTGTCTTGCCAGCCGGAGCGCCGGCCCGCGGCCTCGGCCGCCCGCTAATCTGCGGCGAGCCCCGCATACCGCGCCTCGAGCGTGGCGGCGAGAAGGTCCACGCGCCCGATGGCCAGCCGCACGCGCGCCTCGGCCGGGAGCAGCGGCAGGTCGGCGACGCGGGTCACCAGCGGCAGCGAATCAAGACGCACCAGGTTCTCGCGCATCACCGTCGCCGTGGTCTGGGTCACGCCCTCCTGCAACAGCCATCGCAGGCACCAGTAGTGCTCCATGCGGTTCTGGAACTCGGCGTATTGCGCATACGTGATCTCGAAGTCGGCGGCCGCCGCGAAGAGCTCCGCGTCGCCCTCCGCATAGGGCGGCCTGTCGCCGGCAACGACCGCGAGCAGCTGGCGCTGGTTGACGAGGTCGCTGTAGCGGCGCAGCGGCGAGCTGGCCCACAGGTACTGCGCGACGCCCAGCCCCTGGTGCGGCTCGGGCTTGGTGCTCATCTTCACCTTGCCCGCTTGCTGCGTGCGATACAGCCCGGGTACGCGTGCGTCGGCGAGCAGCTTGCCCCAGGTGCTGTTGACGTAGATCATCAACTCAGCCACCAGCCTGTCGAGCGGCGAGCCGCGTGGCCGCGGCACAATCGTCACGCGGCCGTCGGGCGCCGCGGACCAATCGACGCGGAAGCTGTATTCGCTGCGCGACACTTCCGGCTTGCCGCGCGCGGCGGCGAGCTTTTGGGCAAGTCGCCACAGAATGCGCAGCTCGTCGGTCCAATCCGCCTCGCCCGGTTCGGCGGGCAGCGCAAAACGCTCGCCTATCTCGTCGAGGCGGAGGTTTGCCGCTACCGGCACGCGTTCGAGCCGCGTCTCGTGCCGCAGCGGTGTTCCGTCCGGCGCCGTTTCGACATAAAGCGAAAGCGCGGGCCGTGCGGCACCCGCCGCCAGGGTGAAGGTGTCAAGGATGGCACCGGGCAGCATGGTGATCTTCCGGCCGGGCATATAAACAGTCGAGAGGCGCTTGCGCGCAATGGCGTCGAGTGCCGATCCACGCGTCATGGCCACGGCCGGGGCAGCGATGTGGATGCCGATCTCGATGTGGCCGTTGGCGAGCGGCCGGACGGAGAACGCATCGTCGATTTCGGTCGTCTCCGCGTCGTCGATCGACACCGCGCGCGCGGCGGCGAGGGGCCCTTCCGCGGGCACCGGCAGGTCGGGGCAAGGCGGGAACGCGGTACCGTGCGGAAACGCCTCGAACAGAAAACGGTTGAAGTGGAATTCGTGCGTCGATGGGATCGCGCCGCAGGCCGTCAGCAAAGCGACCGGATTGGTCTGCAGCGCAGAGCAAGCCGCGGACACGGCCCTGGTCTCGAGAGCGAGCTTGTCGGGCTTGTAAAGGAGCATCGGCAGGACGGCGCGGAATGATTCGGGCAGGCGATGTGCCTTGAGCTCCTCCGCCCACGCCGCGACTTCCTCCGCCTCGCGGCGCTTACGCTTCGCTCCCGCCAGTGCAGCCTTGAGCGCATCGGCCGGCGCGGCGCGATAGCGGCCCTTGCCCTTCCTGTAGAAATGGGCCGGCGCGGCGTGCAGGCAGAGCGCCAGCGCCGCGGCCTCGGCCGGCCGCGGCGCGTGGCCGTAGTATTCCGTGGCCAGATCCGTGAACGCGAACTCCCGCCCGTCGCTCACCTCCCACAGAAAATCCGGATCGAGTCCGGCCGCGAGTGTCTGTGCGTCGGCGAGCAGCGCCGAGGGCGTGGGTTCGGCAAAGCGCAGCAGGACGCTCGCGGACTTGATCTTCAGCCGCTTGCCCGATGCCGCCTCAACCTGGAGCGACGTGTCGTTGTCGGCGAGGACGGTGCCGGCCTTGAAGGTGCCGTCGTCCTCGAAAAAGACGTGCATGGATCTTGGCGCGCGGTCCGCCGGATGCAAGCCGCGCGCGCCGCGGAAAGAGGGCCCGGATTATACCCCAGCGACAGGGCGAAGCCGGATGCGCCGGGCCATTGCGCGGGTCCGTGGATTGCTTCAGCATGGCGCTCTTGCGCGAACCACCTTCTTCAGGACGACCATGGAATTCCGCCGCCTGGGCGAGTCCGGCATCGAGATATCGGTAATCTGCCTCGGCACCATGACGTTCGGCGACCGAACCGACCACGCCACGGCGCAGCGGATCATTGCCTCTGCGCACGATGCGGGCATCAACTTCATCGATACCGCCGACGCGTACGCCAGGGGCGCGTCGGAAACCATCGTCGGCGCCGCGATCGCCGCGAACCGCCGCCACTGGATCCTCGCGACCAAGGTTGGCAACGTGCTGACGGCGAAGCCCCATGACGGCGGGCTGTCGAGGCGCTGGGTGGTACAGGCCTGCGAGGACAGCTTAAGACGGATGGCCACCGACTACATCGACATCTACTATCTGCACCGCGACGACCCCGAGACTCCGCTCGCCGAGACAATCGAAGCCATTGGCGATCTGATACGCGAGGGCAAGATCCGCTATTTCGGTGTTTCGAACTATCGCGGGTGGCGCGTCGCCGAGGTGGTCGGTCTGTGCGCCGAACTCAACGTGCCGCGACCGATCGTCTGCCAGCCATACTACAATCTGTTCAATCGCATGCCCGAGGTCGAACTCCTGCCCGCCTGTGAATACTACGGCCTGGGGGTGGTGCCTTACAGCCCGCTCGCGCGCGGCATACTCACGGGCAAATATGCACCGGATGCCGCGCCGCCCGCGGAGTCGCGCGTCGCGCGCAAGGACCAGCGGATGATGGAGACCGAATTCCGCCCCGAATCGATCGCCATGGCACAGACGATCAAGGCGCATGCCGAAAGCAAGGGTCTTACCGCGACCCAGTTTGCGCTCGCCTGGGTACTCAGCAATCGGATCGTCAGCGCAGTGATTGCCGGGCCGCGTAGGTTCGAGCAATGGGCCGATTACCTATCGGCAGTCGGCAAGACGCTCGACGAAGACGACGAGGCATTGATCGATTCGCTGGTCGCGCCGGGGCATCCTTCGACGCCAGGATACAACGATCCGCAGTACCCGTTCTACGGCCGCATCGTCGGCTGATATCGCCTCGCCGTCCTGTTCGAGGCCACTCGCGGCAGCGGTTCGGGGCAGCCCTGCGCCAACCCGCCGCCGCGCTGCGCCGCAGCGGCCCCTTGCGCGCCTGCTCCCGGAACGGCCCGAAACGACCCGCTAGGCGGCCGGCGGCGCGCGAGTTGTGCCTACTCGTTGGCGATCCCGTGGGGCACGTGACCGGCTGCGACATGCTTCGCTGCCGATTCGACGTGGCTGCGCTGGTCATCGAAGAAGAAATCGGCGCCGAAGGCGCGTAGAAATTCACCCTTGTCCAGGCCGCCCAGGAAGAGCGCTTCGTCGATGCGGATGTTCCAGGCGCGCAGGGTGCGAATGACCCGTTCGTGCGCCGGGGCGCTGCGCGCGGTCACCAGCGCAGTGCGGATCGGGCTCTTGTCGTCCGGGTAATCCGATTGGATCTGATGCAGCGCGGCCAGAAAATTCTTGAACGGCCCACCGGGCAACGGGTCGCGCGCGGAGGCCGTTTCCCGAGTCGCGAAGGCGTCGAGCCCGCCGGACTGATACACCCGCTCGGCCTCGTCAGAGAAGATGACCGCATCGCCATCGAACGCGATGCGCAGCTCGTCGGTTTCGTTCTTGTACACGCTGGGGAAGATCGTTGCCGCGGCGTAGCCGTCGTCGAGTGCACGCTTGACATCCTCGGTGTCGGCGGACAGAAACAAGTGCGACCCGAACGCCGGCACGTAGCGGGACGTCGGCTCGCCCTTGGTGAACGCCGCGCGACTGATGTCGAGGCCATAGTGCTTGATCGAATTGAACACGCGCAGTCCGGTGTCGGCGGAATTGCGCGACAGCAGAATCACCTCGACGTATTGCTTGTCGGGGCGATTGAGCCGCAGCATCTTCTTCACCAGCGTGAACGCGGGCCCGGGCGCGAGAATCTCTTCCTCGTGCTCAATCTGGTAGCGCTGGTACGCCTCTACGCCCTGTTCGGTGAAGATACGATGGCTTTGCGACAGGTCGAACAGCGCGCGCGAGGAGATCGCCACGACCAGCTTGTCGGTGAGCGTCGGCTTGGGCATGCGCCATCGTAGCGCCGAGCCGCCGTCGTGGCTATGGCGGCGCACAGAAAATTCCGTTGTCGATGCCAAGGCGCGCCGCGCGGCGGCGGCGGCGGTGACCACGGAGCAATGCCGCGGCGGCGGCCTGACGCTGCGCCTATGCCGCCCGGCGCGCGCCGTTGCCGAGTTCGGCGAACACCGCGCGCACCTGCTCGACGGCCCAGTCGATTTCCGCCCGCGTGATCACCAGGGGCGGGGCGAAGCGCACGACCGTACCGTGGGTGTCCTTGGAAACCAGCCCCCGCGCCAGCAGGCGATCGACGACGGCGCGCGCGTCGATGCGTCGCGCGTCGATCTCGAGGCCGACAAACAGCCCCTTGCCCCGGATTTCTCGAATCAGAGGGCTCTTGACCGTCCGCAGCTGGGCGAGCAGATGCTCTCCCAGTTGCGCCGAGCGCTCGATGAGATTCTCTTCGACCAGCACCGCCAGCGCCTCGAGCGCGACGCTCGCTGCCAGCGGGTTGCCGCCGAACGTGCTGCCGTGGTCACCAGGTCGGAACACCTGCATCACTTCGTCGCTCGCGACGAACGCCGACACCGGCAGCATGCCTCCTCCCAGCGCCTTGCCGAGCATGACCCCGTCGGGCCGCACCCCGTCGTGCTCGCAAGCCAGGAATTTGCCCGTGCGTCCCATGCCGGTTTGGATTTCATCGGCGAGCAACAACACGCGATGGCGGCGGCAAATGCGCGCGCATTCGGCGAGATAGCCCGCGGGCGGAACGACAATGCCGCCTTCGCCCTGGATCGGTTCGACCAGAAACGCCGCCGTATGCGGGCCGATCGCGGCCGCGAGCGCGTCCGGATCGCCGAACGGTATCAGCCGGAATCCGGGCGCGAAGGGGCCGAATCCATCGCCGTACTGCGGATCGGACGAGAACCCGACGATGGTGATCGAGCGGCCGTGAAAGTTGTTCTCGCAGACGATGATCTCGGCCCGGTCGCTGGGAATCCCCTTGACGCGGTAGCCCCATTTGCGCGCCGCTTTAAGCGCGGTCTCGACCGCTTCGACCCCGGTGTTGACGGGAAGCGCGCGGTCGAGTCCGGTCAACTCGGCCAGGCGCTGCAGCAGGGGCGGCAGCTTGTCGGTGTAGACCGCGCGCGAAGTGACCGCGAGGCGTTGGGCTTGTGCAATCAACGTCTGCACGATGCGCGGATGGGCGTGACCGTGACTGACCGCTGAATAGGCCGAGAGCATGTCGAGATAACGGCGACCGTGTTCGTCCCACAGCCAGCTGCCCTCGCCATGGGCCATGACAACCGGCAGCGGCTGGTAATTGCGCGCCCCGTACTGGCGTTCCGTTGCGATGAATCCAGATGCCGGCGCAGCCGAGCCCATGGGCTCTTCGCTGCCTGCAGCAGGGTGGGTGGATTGGACTTCCGGCTTCATGACGCGGCTCCTTCGGGCCCCCGGTTCAGGTTGATTCAGGCGCGGTTCACCGTGAGTGCGCACTCGCGCAGCGTGCCGAAAACGACGGGGATGCAGACCACGGCCGCGCGCGGCCCCGACTTGAAGTCGGGCGCGCGAATCAGGAATGAAGCGGGAGGCGACTTCGCCAGAACATGTCGCGCAGTTTACCTCCGATCCTTGCGCCCCGCCCGCTGCAGTGCACAAACGGACCGGCTCAAACCGGTCGCAAGACCCGTTGCAGAAAATCGCGCGTGCGCTCGTGCCTGGGTTCGGCCAGAATCTGCCGCGCCGACCCTTCTTCGACCACGCGGCCGTGGTCCAGAAACAGGACCCGGCGGGCCACCTCGGCGGCAAAGCCCATTTCGTGCGTCACGACAACCATTGTCATGCCTTCGAGCGCGAGCGTGAGCATGACTTTGAGCACATCGCCGACCAGCTCCGGGTCGAGGGCGGAGGTCGGCTCATCGAACAGGATCGCCTTCGGCTGCATCGCCAGCGCCCGCGCGATCGCGACGCGCTGCTGCTGGCCGCCGGAGAGCTGCGCCGGATAGGCATCGAGCTTCGGCGCCAATCCGACCTTCGCCAGCAGCGCGGCGGCCTGCTCCTTCGCCTCGCCGCGCGCCGCGCCCTTCACGTACACCGGGCCTTCCATCACGTTCTCCAGCGCGGTGCGGTGCGGGAACAGGTTGAAGCGCTGGAACACCATGCCGACCTCGCTGCGCAGCGCGTGGATCGATTTGTGCTCGCGCTGTACCGGCGCGCCGTCGATGGAGATGCTGCCCTCGTCGTAGTGCTCGAGGCCGTTGATGCAGCGGAGCAGCGTCGATTTGCCCGAACCGGACGGCCCGATTACGCATACCACTTCGCCCTTGGCGACCTCGAGGCTCACCTGGTCGAGCACGCGGTGTGCGCCATACGCCTTGCCCACGTTGCAGACGGAGATCATTTGCGTCCGAACGTGCGCTCGAGGCGGTGCGCCAGAAAAGTCAGCGGCAGGCTCATCGCGAGATAGAGCAGCGCGACCAGCGTGAACACGGTCATGTTCTTGAACGTCGAAGCGGCAATGAGCTGGCCGCCGCGCGTGAGCTCAGCCACCGTGATGGCCGAAGCGATCGACGAGTCCTTGAGCATCATGATCATCGTGTTGCCATACGGCGGCAGGAACACCCGTACCGCCTGCGGCAGAATCACCCGCCGCATGATCATGGCCGGCCGCATGCCGAGCGACTGCGCCGCCTCGACCTGGCCCGGATCAACCGCCTCGATGCCGGCGCGGAAATTTTCTGCCTGATACGCCGAATACGCGATGCCGAGGCCGATGAATCCGGCCTGGAATGCCGAGAGTTGGACGCCGAGATCGGGCAACACGAAGTACATGTAAAACAGCTGCACCAGAATCGGGATGCCGCGAATGACGGTGATGAGCGCGATCGCGCTCCAGCAGAGGACGCGCACCGGCGACAGGCGCAGGACAGCCCACACGAAGCCAAGCAGCGTGGAGAGCACCAGCGCGCAAAGCGTGAGCTCGATTGTGACGACGCAGCCCTGCAACAGGATCGGAAGAAAATCCTGCGCGTCGCGCAGAAACGACTGCATCGCCCGGTCGCAACCCGCTTACCCGCCGGTCACTTCAGATTCCATTTCACCAGGATCCTGTCGAGCGTGCCGTTGGCCTGCAGCTTGGCGAGCGAGGCATTGATCTTCTGCAGCAGCTCGGTATCGGTCCTGCGCACCCCGATGCCTACGCTTCCGGCCATCTTCGGCTCGTAGGTGGGAACCAGCTTCGCCTTGAAGTCCGGGTTCTGCGCCAGCTGGTACTTGAGGATCGGCGCGTCGCCGAAGCCGGCCTTGATGCGGCCGAGGCTGACGTCGCGCAGGATGTCGGCCAGCGAATCGTAAACCTTGACCTCCGCGAACTCGCCGTTCTTCTTCAGGAAGTCGATATACACTGTACCGACCTGCGCGCCGACGACCTGCCCCTTGAGCTCGGCAAACGATTTGTACGGCGTATTGTCGTCGCTGTTCACGACCATGCCTTCGGGATAAGGAAACACCGGGTCGCTGAAAGCGATCACCTCCTTGCGTGGCGCGGTGATCAGCATCGCTGCAGAGATGATGTCGATCTTGTTGCTCGTGAGCGACGGGATCAGCGCGGAAAAAGGCGTCGCCTGTATGACGACCTTGAAGCCCGCGTCGTCGCCGATGGCGGTGATCAGGTCGACCATCGCGCCCTGAATTGTATTGGTCTTGACGTCAAGGAACGTGAAGGGAACGCCGGTTGGCGTCGATCCAACGTTGTAGGTCGGCATCTGCGCGCAGCAAAGGCCGGAATACGCGACAGCAGCGAGCGCGGCGGCCGCCAGCGCGCGGCCAAGCAGGCGAATCGTGGACTGCAGGATCATGGTCGTCTCCCTCGGTAGGGCCGTGACATTGCGTCACGGACCCGATAGTACGCGATAGCCGCCCCCAGCAGCGGCCGCTGCAGCGCATGCAGTGGAATCGGCTTGAGCGCGGCAACCGGATAGGCGGGCAGGCGGCCGCCGTTGAGCATATCGGCGAGCACCAGTCCCATCGTCGTCGCCATGGCCACGCCGCGGCCGCAATAGCCGAGCGCGGCCCAGACCCCCGGCGCCACTTCGGCCAAGTGCGGCAGCCAGTCGCGGGTGATTCCGACCCGGCCGTACCAGCGAAAGGGCCACTCGACGCCGGAGAGGCGCGGGTACATCTGCTCGGCGGCGCGCCGCAGTGCCGCATAGACGCGCTCCGGCACGGGCTCCGCCACCGACCCGCGACCGCCGATGATAAAGCGGCCGTCCGCGTCGAGACGGAAGTAGGACACGAGCTTGCGCGTGTCGGAAGCCACGTTGCCGCCAGGCAGGATCGCGTGCCGATCGGCCTCGGGCAGGGGGTCGGTCGCAATCTGCACGCTGGTGGCGAGCACTTGATTGGCCACGAGCTCCGGCCACAGGCCACCGGAGTAGGCGTCGGTGGCCAGAACCACGTGTCGTCCTCGCGCCTCGCCGCGAGGCGTCGTCGCGACCCATGCGTCGTCGTCGCGAACGATTCGCGTGGCCGGAGAGCCGGTGTGAACGCGCGCGCCAAGGGCGATCGCCGCCCGGGCGAGCCCGCGCGCATACGAGAGCGGCTGCAGCGCGCCGGCGCGGCGGTCGAGCCAGCCGGCGGCGTAGGCATCGCTGCCGAGGAGCCCGCGCAGGCGGTCCGGCGCGAGCAATTCGACCGCCGCACCGCGTGCGGTCCATTGCCGGGCACGGGCAATGATCGCCTGCGCCGCCGCAGCCGAGTGCGCAGGTTGGATCCATCCGCACTGCGTGGCCGCGCAATCGATGCGGTGCTTCGCAATCAAGGCAAAAACGCGATCCGCCGCGCCACCGGCCAAGCGAACCAGTGCTTCGCCGCGCTCCCGACCGAATCGCGCGACGAGCTCATCCGGGTCGAGCTTGAGGCCCGGGATCACCTGTCCGCCGTTGCGTCCCGACGCACCGTAGCCGACGTCGCCGGCCTCGAGCAGGATCACCGACCGGCCGGCTTCGGCAAGCGCAAGCGCGCACGCCAAGCCCGTATAGCCGCCCCCGACGACGACCACGTCGGCGTCGGCGCGACCTTCGAGCGTCGTCGTGGCGGGCGCAAGCGGCGCCGTCGCGCGCCAAAGCGAGCGACGTTCATCGACCCCAGTCGCGGTCGAAGCAGCGGGCGCCATGAGCCCCATGTTACGCCGCGGGCTCTGCATCGACTCCGGCGAAGCGCAGAATCAGCGGAACCTGCCGGGCGAAGTCACAATAAGCGTGATCGCCGCCGCCCTGAATGAACTGCCACGCGCCGGCGTAGAACGCAGCCGCCCGGCGCCAATCGAGCAGTTCGTCGCCTGCCTGCGCCAGCAGGAGATAGCGCTCCGGATGCGTGAGACGCTTAACCTTGAGCGCAGAGAGCTCGCCGAGGTCTTGTGGCGTCAGTTCGTATTCCTCGCCGGTAGCCGGATTGCGTTGTCGCCCGAGATAGGGTGCGAGAGCGTGCTCGGGGTCGATCACGGGGTTGACCAGGATCGCCTTCGCGCCATGCGTTTCCGCGAGATGCGTGGCGTAAAACCCCCCGAGCGAACTGCCGACGAAGCTCAGGCCCTCGCGCCCGGCGCTGTTCGCCCAGCGTTCCACCGCTTGCATCGCTGCAGCGGGCCGAGGCGATAGGCGCGGCAAGAAGTACTCCGGCCGCCCGCTCGCCGGAAGTGCCGCGATTGCATGCGCCAGGGCCCGCCCTTTCCCGGATGCGGGGCCGCTGTTGAACCCGTGCAGGTATGCGATCCGCGTCATGGCGGCGAGCCCAGGCGACCCAGGAGCTTGTCGTGGATGCCGCCAAAGCCGCCGTTGCTCATGATCACAACATGGTCGCCTGGCTTCGCGGCGGCGACGATCGCGTCGAGCAGCGAGCCAAGATCCGAGTCGGTATGCACGCGTTCGCCGAGCGGCTTGAGCCACGCCGCGGGGTCCCAGTTCAGATTCGCGGCGTAACAGAACACCAGGTCGGCCGCAGCCAGACTGTCCGCGAGAAGGTCTTTCATCGTGCCCCGTTTCATCGTCGCCGAGCGCGGCTCGAACACGGCGAGGATCCGTGCCCCATCGACATGCCGCCGCAGGCTCTTCAGCGACGCGGCGATGGCGGTGGGGTGATGGGCGAAATCATCGTAGACCGTGATGCCCCCGATCGTCCCGCGCACCTCCATTCGGCGCTTGACGCCGCGGAATGTCGCAAGCGCCGCAAGGCTCTCCTGCACCGGCACGCTGACATCGCGTGCAGCCGCGATCGCAGCCAGCGCGTTCAGGCGATTGTGCTCGCCGAGGAGCGCGAACGGCGAGAGCACTCCCTGCGCTGCGCCGCGCAACTGCACCGCGCCGTCGCTTGCGATGGTCCAGTCGGCAAAGGCTCCGGCGGCATCCGCAAGGCGGAAGCGTTCGATTTCGCTCCAGCAGCCACGTTCCAGTACGTGGCGCAGTTTTTCGTCGGTGCCGTTGACGATCAGCCGCCCGCTGCGCGGTATCGTGCGCACGAGGTGATGAAACTGCGTTTCAATCGCAGCGAGATCCGGGAAGATGTCGGCATGATCGTATTCGAGATTGTTGAGAATCGCCGTGCGCGGCCGGTAGTGGACAAACTTCGCTCGCTTGTCGAAGAACGCCGTGTCGTATTCGTCAGCCTCGATGACAAAGAACGGACCGTCAGAAAGGCGTGCCGAGACGCCGAAGTCCGGGGCCACGCCGCCAATCAGGAATCCCGGGTCGAGTCCGGCGCGATCGAGGATCCACGCCAACAGGGCCGTAGTGGTCGTCTTGCCATGTGTGCCGGCGACGGCAAGGACCCATTTTTCGTGCAGCACCGCGTCGGCAAGCCATTGCGGCCCCGAGGTGTAGCGGCGCCCGCTGTCGAGGATCGCTTCCAGCAGCGGGTTGCCGCGCGAAATCGCGTTGCCGATGACGAACACGTCGGCTTGCTTGGCGGCCTTTTCGAGCTGCGCGACCTCATAGCCTTCGCTCAATTCGATGCCGGAGGCAGCGAGCTGGCTGCTCATCGGCGGGTACACGTTGGCGTCGCACCCGCTTACGGTATGCCCTGCCGCCCGGGCGATTTCGGCAAGACCGCCCATGAAAGTACCGCAAATGCCGAGGATATGAAGATGCATGGGCTCAGTTTCAGGTTGTCGGTGCAAGCTTGAGCGCGAGCGCGCGCTCGTAGGCGCCCTCGAGAGAGAGCGCGTAGCGGTCGAAATCGGCGAGGCCCGATTGCGGCAAGCGGGAAGCAATCGCGGAGGCGATCGTTGCCCGCCAGGCAGCATCGTCGGCGAGCCGGCAGGCGATCGCCACGTACTCGGCGTCGGTTCGCGCAGCGGTGCCGGTCACCCCGAGATGGGCGAGCAGGCTCCACGTCATACGCTCGGCCGCGCGCTCGCCGACGCGGGTGACAACCGGTACGCCGATGTCCAGCGCCGCGGCGGTCGTATCGCCACCGGAGTACGGCAACGTGTCCAGGACGATGTCGACGAGACGGTAGCGGGCGCGATCGGTCGCATCGTCCATCGTCCATGGCACGAATGCGACCCGCCCGCTGTCGATGCCGAAGCTTGCCAGCCGCCGCAGATAGACCGCGCGCTCGGCTTCCCTGTGCGGCGAAAAGGCGAGCACGCCGGCGGGAACCCGCTCCAGGATCGTGCGCCAGAGGGACAGACAGCGCGGCGAGAGCTTGAGCAGGCTCACGAACTCACCGAACACGACTGCATCGGCGCCGATGCCGAGCTCGGCGCGGGTGGCCGCAGGCGCCGCCGCCGGTGCGACGCGTCGCAGCGGCAGCACGCAGCGGTCGAGGCGCAACGGCGCTTCGATCTGATACTGAGCCGCGTCGGGCAGGTCAACGTACCGGTCGCTCAATTTGAAATCGACCTGCTGCAATCCGACTGTGCCGTGCGCGCCGAGGTGCGAGATGATCACCGGCGCCGGCTTGTAGAGCAGGATGCCGGGCCGCGACGACCGGGAATGACCCATCAGGTCGACGAGCAGATCGACCCGGTCCCGCGCGATGGCCTGCGCGGCGCCGCGATTGTCGAGATCGTCGAGCGGGACGAATCGCTCGCAGCACGCCCGAAATTGCTCGGTGACGGCGTCCTCCAGCTCGCGCAGCCCCACCGAGTAGGCGTGTAGCGAGACTTTCGTGCGATCGTGCCGGCGCAATACCTCGAGCATCAGCCGGCCCATGACGTGATCGCGAAAGTCCGCGGAGAGATAGCCTATGCGCGCCGGGGCGCGGGGGACTGGCGGCCGAGATCCTGCGACAGCAAAGTCGGCTATTCCGGCCCGTTCCTCCTGCAGCAAGCGGTTATAGGTGTCGTGGAGGCGCTTGAGCGTGGATCGCGCGACATCGAAGTATTCGGCCTGCGCCAGGGCGACGCCGGCAAACCCCGCTTCATGGCTGCGGTAAGGCCAGTCGAGCGCGAGCGGCAGGTACTTGTCCTCGTAGTGGGTTCCTGGCGCGATGCGCGCGGACAGCAGTCCTGCGGACACGACGCGCGCCGAAAGCTCTGCACTTGCCTCGAAGGCGCGAAAATCGTCGAAGGCCTCCTCCTCCAGCTGGAACAGCAGCAGATGACGGCGCAACGCGAACCAGATTTCTTCGTTTGCCGGTGCGAGCTCCCGCGCGCGCCGCAGCAGCGGCAGTGCCTCGCCCCAGGCGCGAAGCCGGTCGAGCGCCTTCGCCCGGTTGAACAGTGCCTCGACCGAAGCCGGCGCGAGCTGCGCGGCGTGCTCGAACGCGCGCTCCGCATCCTCGAACCTGTTCTGCCGGAAGTAGAGATGTCCAAGTCCCAAATATGCCGGTACCCATTCCGGCTTGATCCGGGTCGCGTCGTGCAGACTCGCCTCCGCGCCGGCAAGATCGCCCTTGGCCATCTGCAGTGCCGCGACGTTGTAATGTGCTTCGGCGATCGGCGCATGCGCCAGCGCCGCGGCATAGGCGGCGAGCGCATCGTCGATCCGACCGGCCGCGGCACGATCCGCGGCCTCGTCGAGCAGGGCGCGCAGACTCGTCATGGCGCGAACGCGGGCAACAGCCTTGCCGGCAACCGAACCGCGGCAAACGCGATGCTGCGCCGGGGCGGCAGGAAGGGGGTGGCGGTCACGATGGGTTGCGGCGGTGGCGCGACCGACATTATCCCCGATTGCCGCCTGCACCGAAGACGCTTCCCCGGCGGGATGGAGCCGAGGCCGCTCACCGCAGAGCGCGAACCAGAGGCAAGTCGACGCGGACGATCACGCCCGGGACATCGGCACGGTTGATCGCCGTTGCCCGGCCGCCATGGAACTCGGCGATCAGCCGCACGATGTAGAGCCCCAGTCCGAGATGCGGCTGGTCGCCGGGCTGCTCGGTGCGTACCGACACCATCGAGTCGAAAAGCCGGCCGTGCATGCTCGGCGGTAAAGGCGGCCCCTGGTTGCCGACACTGAGGCGAAGGCCCAGGACATCGCGCTCGAGCGCAACCGTGATGGGCGTGCCGGCGGAAGCAAACTCGACCGCATTGGCGACCAGCTTGTCGAGCATTTGCGCAATCAACTCGGGCGCGCCGTCAAACGGAACCTCGCCTGCGGGCAGGTCGAGCTCGATTGCATGTTGCGGATACGCGGCACGATAACCGTCGACGCAACCTGCTATCACCCGCGCCAGTTCGAAGCGTTCGCGCTCGGCGTCGGCGAGGCTCTGCTCGAGCCGCGTTGCCTCGGTCATGCGCGTAAGTATGTGCGCGAGGCGGTTTAGCCCCTGCTGCGCGCGCTCCATGTAAACGCGTGCATCATCAGGCAGCCGCTGCATGCGCAGCGCGTCGAGCGACGAGCGCACGACGGCGATCGGCGTACGCAGTTCATGCGACAGCCGGCTTGCCATTGCCTGCTGGTAGGTCGCGTACTGCGCCAGGCGCGCGAGCGCGCTGCCGAAGCTCCGCGACAGGTCGCCGATCTCATCCCCTGCTGTGGAGCCGGCGACCACGCCGCGCACGCGGCCATGCGCGTCGATCGCAGCCTCGGCCTCGTCGCGAAGTCGGCGGATGCGCGTCGACAGCCACGATGCATACAGTGTCAAGGCGACCGAACCGACGAGCAGTGCGGCGAGCACAATGTTGAACAGGCGCGCGAAGGCGCGGTTGCGCTCCGCGAGTACCGCGTTGGTTGTCTCTTCGACGATGACTGCGCCCTTCACTTCGTCGCCGACCCAGATCGGCTGCGCGGCGGACACGATTACCGCCTTGCCGTCGGCTGTCGGGCGGCGCTCAACGGTCAGGATGCCGGCGAGTGCTCCCTCGACATCCCGGCCCGCGGCGATCGCGCGGCCGGAACGCTCGTCGCTGAAATCTTCAGTCGGCTGCTGGAGCACCCTGGCGTACAGGGGCTGCAGGACTTCGCGCTCCAGCCATTGCCCGCCGCGCGCGAAGGGCGAGGCCCGCGCAGGCGCGGTATCGCCGGGGGGTAGTTCCACGCGCCGCAGGCTGCCTGCGCGCGCCAGCACGTTTTGCTCGCGATCGACGACCCAGATGCGCGCCGTCGTACGTGACAGGCCGCGAATGATCTGTTCGATCTCCGGCGACGCGGGCACGGTCATCGCTGGCGGGCTCGGCGCCGTGTTGCCTTCGTCGCTCGCGCGGCCCGCGCGCAGCGATTCGAGCGGTGCCGCTCGCGTCTCGAATAGTCGTGGCCGGTCGTGCAACGCCGTAGCCACCGCCTGCGCGGTCCCGGCCAGGGTGCGCTCCTGCGCGTCGCGCAAGAAACGCTCGAGCTCGCGCACGTATTCGTAGCCCAGCCAGGGGATGGCCAGGAACACCGTCAGCACCAGCAGCAGCTGCGCGCGGATGCCCAACGTGATACGCGGCCGTTTCATCATTCAAGGCGGGGCCGCTTATGCCGCAGAGTTCCAGCGGTAACCCATGCCGTAGACCGTTGCAATGCAATCGAACTGCGGGTCGAGCGCGAGGAATTTCTTGCGGATGCGCTTGATGTGCGAGGTGATCGTGCTGTCGTCGACCACAATCTTGGCGTCACGCATCAAGCTGTCGCGATCCTTGACGTGGCCGGGGTAGCGGGCGAGTGCGTGCACCATCCAGAATTCGGTCAGGGTCAGCTCGACCCGCCGGCCCGACCAGCTGGCGGTCAGCCGCTTCAGGTCCAGCACCAGCGCGCCGCGCTCGAGCATGTCCTCCGACACCGGAGGCGCCGTGAGCAGATCGCTGCGCCTGAACAACGCCGCGATGCGCGCACTCAAGTGCGGCAGGCCAACGTCCTTGGTCAGATAGTCGTCGGCGCCGAGGCGCAGGCCCGCGACGATGTCGAAATCAGAATCGCGGGCCGATAGGAAAATGATGGGTACCGTCGGCGACAGCGCGCGAAGCTCCCGGCACAGGGCGAATCCACCGTCGATCTCGTCGCCGAGCCCAATGTCGATGACCGCGAGGTCGGGCAGGCGCATGCGGAACGCGGCGAGCGCATCGGCGCGGTTGGCGTATGCGGCGACCTCGTAGCCCTGCTTGCGCAGGACGTCGGCGTAGTTTCCGCGTATTGCCGGCTCGTCCTCGACGATGGCGATGCGGCGGCTCATGCCCTTTCCACGTTGGCGAGTTAACGAGCGACTATAGCGCACCCGGGGCCGGCGACCGGACGCAACGGCGCGACGGCCATAATTGCGCCATCATTCTTCGCCGGTAGGCCATGTTTCGGTCCCGCGCCGCGCCATGCCGCCAGGTTCAACTGGGCACATTGGAGCGCCCGTGAAGAACACAGCCCGTACGTACCTCGATTGCGTTGCCCGCTGCCGGCGCGGGTTGCGCTGCAAGCGCCGCGGTGCGCACATCGTCGCGCCGCGCTGCGCACTGCTCTGCGCCGCAAATGGCCAGGGTCGCCGGCGCCGGCCGTCGCTACGGAACGCCATCTTCTTTGAGGAGCCACGCCATGCAAACCACTGAGCGCGCTGTCGCCACCCCCCTGAATTCGCGGCTCTGGTGGGATCTCGCACTGCTGGCGATCCAAAGTCTCGCCATCGGCCTTGTCGCGAGCGTGCTGCTCGGACTTGCGGTATTCGCGGTGGCATAACTCGGACGCCGCCGAGCGGGGAGGACCATTCGGCCGCTGCGCTCCGGCGCGCGCCGCCAATGCGCGGCTCGTGCTCCACGGCACCGGCCGAGTCTTCCCCGGTCGGCAGCTCAAACCATGCGCTCAACGGCCGCGCTTCACAGCGCCGATAAGCGCGATCGCGCCAACCCAGAACGACGCCGCCAGGACCATGCCGATCACGGCGCTGGCGATCCCGCCGCCAACCCCGGCCCCACCGAGCCAGGAGACAGTCAGCCAGGCGATAAGGCCCCCGGCGCCGCCGCAGGCGATGAGGGCAAGCAGCCGAAGGAGGAATGACACCGTTTCCTGGATGCAAGGTGCGGCGCATCAGCCGCTGCGCCCGCGTTTGCTATTCTATCGCGGATGAACGATCGCGCTTCTCCTCCGCGTCTCGACGCCGCTGCGCGCGATGCCGTACGCACCCTGGTCGCTTCGCAGATCCGCGAGGTCGCCAACGCGGGACTGGGCGAAGCGGACATCCTGCCGTTCTGGTTCGGCGAACCCGACGAGGTTACCCCGGCCTACATCCGCGAGGCGGCGGTGGCCTCCATCAATGCCGGCGAGACGTTCTATACCCAGAATTTCGGCATCGCCGAGCTGCGTACCGCGATTGCCGCGTACGTCTCAAGGCTACATCGCCCCACCACCGTGGAGAATGTCGCGGTCACCGCATCGGGCATGTCGGCGCTGATGCTGGCGATCGAAGCGCTCGTCGATCCGGGTGATCGGGTCGTTTGCGTAACGCCGCTATGGCCAAACCTGACCGAAATCCCGAAGATACTTGGTGCCGACGTCGTGCGCGTCGCGCTGCAGTTCGGTCGGGATGGTTGGCGGCTCGACGTCGATCGCTTGCTCGATGCCCTGATCCCGGGCACGCGCGCGGTGATGATCAACTCGCCGAACAATCCGACCGGCTGGACGCTCGCCCGCGACGATCAGCGCGCGATCCTCGCGCATTGCCGCCGCCTTGGCATCTGGATCGTTGCCGACGATGTCTATGAGCGCCTGTACTATGCCGACGCGGGCTGTGCGCCCTCATTCCTCGATCTTGCCGATCCGGCCGATCGCCTCGTCAGCACCAACAGTTTCTCGAAAGCATGGCTGATGACGGGTTGGCGGCTGGGCTGGATCGTTGCGCCGCCGGCCCTGATGCCCGATCTGGGCAAGCTCATCGAATACAACACGTCGTGTTCGCCGGTATTCGTGCAGCGTGCCGGAGTTGCCGCGCTCCGCGACGGCGAGCCGACCGTCGCGCACACGCTCGAGCGTTTCCGCGCGGCGCGTGCCCTGCTGGTACGGGAATTGATCTCGATCGAGGGTGTCGAGGCCGCGCTGCCCCCCGGCGCAATGTACGTGTTCTTTCGCGTCGCCGGCATGGCTGACAGCCTCGCGTTATGCAAGCGCCTGGTCCGCCAGGCGCGTCTGGGCCTTGCGCCTGGCAGTGCGTTCGGACCCGAAGGCGAGGGCTTCCTGCGTTGGTGTTTTGCGTCCAGCCACGAGCGGCTGCTCGACGGCGTGCAGCGGCTGCGCGGGTTCCTCGTTCACCGCTGATGGGGCGCTGCTGGAGGCTACCGCGCCGCCGGGCCCTCAGGGGGCCCCGTCAGGAACTCCCCGAGCAGGCGGTGAAAATGGTGCGTGCCGCGTTCGCGCGTGGGCGAGTAGCGCCCGCGCCGATAGAGCGACGAGCGCACGCCACGCTGCACCGCCTCGACGATTGCCTCGTCTTCCAGTTCGACTCGATGCAGGGCCCCGCCGGCGCCCTGCCCGAGCTTCGACTCGTCCCACACGTACGAGCGGAACTCGATGCGCGTGCGATCGAGCCCCTCCGGGACGACCCGGTTGAGCGACAGGCCCCAGGGATAGCAATTGAGCATCAGGTTGGGAAAAATCCACCAGTAATACGCTGCGACACGCTGCCCGCGCTCGGCCGCGCTTTGCGGTAGGTCGAACGCGAGCTCCCCATCCGCGGCCAGGGCGAGCTGCAGGCTGGAGTAGCCGAAGAGCTCATGCGTGTAGCGGCCGCAGTTCACTACCTTGCACAAGCCCGGATGGACGAACGGGATATGGAGGTCTTCCAGATAATTCTCCACGTAGAGCGCCCAGTGCGCGTTGATGACGTAATCGCGGCTCGCCGCGACGGCAGCGTGGAATTGCGCCAAAGGCAGCCATGCCAGCCGAGCCTCCAGGTCGCCCAGAAAGGCTTGCAGCGGCGCGACAGGTTCGAGTGAGGCGAAGCCGTGATTCGCCCAGGCGGCGAATGCAACTTGCCGCAGGTCGTCGTCCGCCGAGGGAAAGTTCTTCGCTTCCGCGAATTCCGGCATGAAGATCATGTGCCCGGACAGATCGAAGCGCCGCGAGTGATAGCCGCAGCGGATTTGTTCGACCTTGGTGCGCGGTTCGCGCACCAGGATGTTGCCGCGGTGGGTACACACGTTCGACAGGCAGCGCAGCGCGCCCTGCGGGTCGCGAGAGAGCAGCAGCGGCTCGTCGTAGAGTCCGCGCAGAAGCTCGCGCGGTGACAGCGAGCCGGCATCGGCGACGTCGTCGAGATCGCCGATCCATTGCCAGGTACGTCCGAAGACGCGCTCGCGCACCCGCGCATACGTTTCCTCGTCGCGGTAGAACGCACCATCGACGGTGGAGGCGACGGTGATGTCAGGATCGACGGAATAGGCCATGGGCGAATGCTACCAGTTGCCGTTGATCGGCCGGCCCGGGCCGCCTGTCCTTTGCCTCCAGTCGACCACGATTGGCCCGTGTGGCGCCGCAATGGTGCCGCAACAGCGCTTGCGATCTCGTGGTTAAATCCGCTCCACAGCGCCCATCCGCCCACCGGACGACGCTGCCTCCGCCCAACGCCTCGAGGACGCGCATGTCGCTGTGCCGAAGGTTTCTTTCCCGCATCGCTTGCTTGCTCGTCGCTTTACTGGCGCCGTGGTACGCCACCGCCTCGGCGCAAGGCGTCGAATTTTTCTCCCCGCAGGGCGAGGTCAAGGCGGTGCGCCAGGTCACGGCGCGCTTCGCTCAGGCTATGGTTCCGTTCGGGGACCCGCGCGCGGTCGATCCCTTCGCCATCGATTGCATCGAGAAAGGCAAGGGGCGCTGGGCCGACATGAAAAATTGGGTCTACGACTTCGACCGCGACCTGCCCGCCGGTGCGCGTTGCAGCTTCACCGTGAAGCCAGGGGTCACGGCGCTCGATGGCACGCCGCTGGCGGCCGGCCAGCGCTTCGAGTTCGACACCGGTGGTCCGGCGATCGTGCGCAGCCTGCCCTGGGAGGATTCGCGCATCGACGAAAACCAGGCGTTCATCCTCGGCCTCGACGCGCCCGTTTCAGCCGACACCATTTCGACCCACGCGTACTGCATCGCCGCCGGCGTCAACGAGAAGATCGGCGTGCGACTGGTCACCGGCGACGAGCGCAAAACGATCCTCGACAATCGCAAGTCGTTCGCCGCGAGCTATCTGCGCTTCATCTTCCTGGACTCGGGCGCGGGCGCCACCCGCGCTAGCTTCCTGTTCCGGTTGCCGCTCACCGGCAGCGACGACGAGAAGTTCCTGCGCTTGCGCGACGCACCCGACTCCCCGCTCGTCACTCTGGCTTGCGCGCGCACGCTGCCGCCCAACGCCGAAGTAAAGCTGGTATGGGGCAAGGGCATCGCCTCCTCGTCCGGCGTGCCGACCTCCACCGACCAGACGCTGGCGTACCGCGTGCGGTCGACGTTTCGCGCCTCGTTTTCCTGCGAGCGCGTGAACAAGGACGCGCAATGCATTCCAATCCAGCCGCTGAGGCTGTCGTTCACCGCGCCCGTCGCGGCCCGCGATGCGGCCAAAATTCGCCTTGTCGCCAGCTCGGGCCGAATCTTCCAGCCGCAGCTCACCCGCGAGGACGACGTGGTCAACGGCGTCGCCTTCGGCCCCGGCCTGCCGGAAAGCGAATCGTTCCGCCTCGAGCTCCCCGCGGGCCTGAAGGACGATGCCGGGCGCAGGCTCGCCAATGCGTCGTCATTCCCGCTCAAGGTGCGCACCGACGAGAACCCGCCGCTGGCCAAGTTCCCCGCCGACTTCGGCATTCTCGAGCGCGTGTTGCCCGACAAGTCGCCACCGCTCCTGCCGGTCACGTTGCGCAACGTAGAAGCATCGCTCCGAACCACGATCGGCATGACCGGGCGGGCGACGGCCGCGGCCAGCCAGGCAGCTGGCGGCGAGCCGATTCCGGCCCGGATCGCCCGCGTCGCCCGCGGCGACGAGATGCGGGTCGTTGAGTGGCTTCAGCGCTTCGCGCACGCACAGAAGGTCGACGCGGAGTACGACCAGAAAACCGAGCGCTGGAGCGTCAAGCACAACGGGCATGCGCTGTCGATGTTCCGCGCTTCGGACCTGTTACGCGCGTTCGACGTGCCCAAGCCAGACGGCGACAAGGCGTTCGAGGTGGTGGGCATTCCGCTGCCCGATCCGGGGTTCTACGTCGTTGAACTGGCCAGTCCGAAGCTTGGCGCTGCCCTCAACGGCAACGCCCGGCCGTACTTCGCGCGCACCACCGTGCTGGTCACCAACCTCGGCGTGCACTTCAAGCTGGGCCGCGAGTCTTCGCTGGTCTGGGTGACGCGGCTTGCCGACGGCAAGCCGGTGAAGAACGCGCGCGTCGAGATCCGCGATTGCGGCGGACACCCGTACTGGGACGGAACGAGCGACGCCTCGGGCATTGCCCGTGTCGATGCGGCACTGCCCGACCGCGACGAGCTTGCCGATTGTCCGGACGGTGACAAGGCGTACTTCGTCACCGCTCGCGTCGGTGACGACTTCAGCTTCGCCTTCTCGAGTTGGGGCGAAGGCATCTCGCCGTGGCGCTTCAACGTACCGACCGGCAACTGGAACGGCCCCTACGTCGCCCACGCCGTGCTTGACCGCTCGCTCTTCCGCGCCGGAGAGACGGTGTCGATGAAGCTTTTCGTGCGCCAACAGACCGGCACCGGCTTTTCCCTGGTGGCGCGCGAAGCGCTCGAGGACACGCTCACCATCCGCCACCAGGGCTCCGAGCGCGAATACAAGGTGCCCGTGCGCTGGGACCAGGTCGGGGCCGGAGCCGACCACGGCGAGGCGAGCTTCGCGATTCCGAAGGACGCCGCGCTCGGAACGTACCGGATCGCGATGCACGACTCACTTGGCGCGCGGCGCAGCCGTAGCGACGAGCGTCCGGTAGGCCAATTCCGCGTCGAGGCATTCCGCGTGCCGCTCATGCGCGCGCGGCTGCAGCCGGTTGGGGCGCCGCTGGTCAACCCCACCGATGTGCAGTTCGATCTGCAGGTGTCGTATCTGTCCGGCGGTGGCGCCGGCGGATTGCCGGTCAAGCTGCGTACGCAGGTGGAGCCCAAGTCCGTCGTTTTCGCCGATTTCGAGGATTACAGCTTCGCCGCAGGAGACGTGACCGAGGGACGCGACGAGGAGGGCGACTCGTACGCGCATTTCGGCGACTACACGTTTGCCGATCCTGATTACGTGGCCGAGGACGAAGACACCCCGCCCGCTGTCCGCGGACGACGCACCACCGACTTTAACCTTGCCCTCGACGCCGCGGGCGGCGCTCGCGCGACGGTGAAAGGTGTCGGCAAGGATTCCGCCCCGCGCGATCTGGTCGCCGAGGTGGAGTACCGCGATCCCAACGGCGAAACGCTGACGTCGTCGGTGCGAACCACGCTGTGGCCGTCGCGGATTGTCCTTGGCCTCAAACCCGACAGCTGGGTTGCGAGCAAGGAACGGCTCAAGTTCACGGTGGTCGCGGTCGACCTCGCGGGCCAGCCCGTGGCCGGTGTGCGGGTGCAGACCGACGTGTTCAAGCGAGAGACGTATTCGCATCGCCGCCGCCTGATCGGCGGCTTCTATGCCTACGAGCACGGCAGCGAGACCAAGCGCGTAAAGGAGCTTTGCGCCGGCACCACCGACGCGCATGGGCTGCTGATCTGCGAGGTCGCCTCGCCTGCCGCCGGCAACCTCATCCTGCGCGCGCGCGCCGCCGACGGCGATGGCAACGTGGCGATCACACGCGCCGACGCCTGGGTAGCGACGGGCGAGGATTGGTGGTTCGCCGCGTCGGACAACGACCGTATCGACCTGTTGCCAGAAAAGAAGCTCTATGAACCCGGCGACACGGCACGCTTCCAGCTGCGCACGCCGTTCAAGGAGGCTACGGTACTGGTCACCCTTGAGCGCGAAGGCGTGCTCGACGCGTTCGTGCGCACCATCAAGCGCAGCAATCCGGTGCTCGAGGTGCCGATCAAGGGCAGCTACGCACCGAACGTATTCGTCAGCGCGTTCGTCGTGCGCGGACGAATCGGCGGCGTCGAGCCGACCGCGCTGATCGACCTCGCCAAGCCTTCCTACAAGATGGGTCTTGCCGAGCTCCGCGTCGGCTGGTCGGCACACGAACTCTCGGTCAAAGTCACTCCTGCACAGGCCGTCTACAAGGTACGCGACAAGGCGAGCGTGGCGATCGCGGTGCGTCGCGCCGATGGCAGCGCACCGCCGGCGGGGAGCGAGGTCGCGCTGGCCGCGGTCGACGAAGGCCTGCTCGAGTTGCTGCCCAACGACACCTGGAAGCTCCTTGACGCGATGATGACGCGGCGCGGCGAGGAAGTGGAGACCTCGACCGCGCAGACGCAGGTGATCGGCAAGCGCCATTTCGGCAGAAAGGCGATTGCTGCCGGCGGAGGCGGGGGCCGAGCGTCGGCGCGCGAACTGTTCGATACCCTGCTGTTGTGGCGGGCGCGGGTGCCGCTGGACCCGGCGGGCGATGCCATGGTGGAGATTCCCCTCAATGACTCGCTCACCAGTTTTCGCATCGTCGCCATTGCTTCGAGCGGCGCCGAGCTATTTGGCACCGGCGACGCCGCAATCCGCTCGACCCAGGACCTGATGCTGCTCTCCGGCCTGCCGCCCATCGTGCGCGAGTCCGACCGGTTCCGCGCCTCGTTCACCTTGCGCAATGCCACCGTCCGGCGCATGCCGGTGCAGTTGACCGCACGCGTGGCCGCGACCGGCAAGGCCCTGCCATCGCTCGAACCGCGCCAGATCGAGCTCGCACCGGGCGAGGCACGCGAGGTCGGGTGGGACGTGACCGTTCCGATCGATGCGACCGAACTCGACTGGAACGTGGAAGCAGTCGAGCGCAGCGACGAGCCGATGGCCGGCGCGCCGGCCCAGAACCCGCGTGCGCAAGCGCCCGCAGCGGCACACGATGCGATGAAGGTCTCGCAATCGGTGCTCGCTGCCGTCCCCGAACGCACCTACCAGGCGACCATTCTGCAGCTTGCCGCGCCGCTGACCATTGCCGTGCAACGCCCATCGGACGCGATTCCGGGCCGCGGGGGCGTCAATGTGCGCATGCAGGCCAGGCTTGGTGGTGACCTGCCAGGGGTGAAGGAATTCCTTTCGCTCTACCCCTACTCGTGTTTCGAGCAGAAGGCTTCGGTTGCTGTCGGCCTGCGCGATCGCTCCGCCTGGAGCGCGCTGATGGGCGCTCTTCCCGAGTATCTCGACCGTGACGGGATGGTCAAGTACTGGCCGCCGCTGCGCTATGGCAGCGACGCGCTGACCGCCTACGTGCTCTCGGTTGGCGATGAAGCGGGATGGGCGATTCCCGACGATTCGCGCCAGCGCATGGAGGCTGCGCTGGTCGGATTTCTCGAAGGTCGTGTGGTACGCGACTCGGACCTGCAGACGGCAGACCTCGCCATACGCAAGGTAGCCGCGCTCGAGGCGCTGTCGCGGCGCAAGGAAGCGATCGACGCCAAGTGGCTTGACAGCATCGCCATCGAGCCGAACCTGTGGCCGACCTCGGCGGTAATCGACTGGTATCTCGTGCTCAAGCGCTCGCCGAAGCTGGCGCAGCGCGACGAGCGCCTGAAGGCGGCCGAGCAGATCCTGCGCTCGCGGCTGAATTTCCAGGGCACGACGATGGGTTTTTCGACCGAGAAGACCGACGCGCTGTGGTGGCTCATGGTCTCGACCGATTCCAATGCGAACCGCCTGTTGCTCGCGCTGCTCGACGCACCGGCATGGAAGGAGGATATGCCGCGGCTGGTACGCGGCGCGCTCGGGCGCATGCAGCGGGGGCACTGGAACACGACGGTGGCCAACGCCTGGGGCGTGCTGGCGATGGAGAAATTCTCGGCGGCGTTCGAATCCGATCCGGTTACCGGCACGACCAGCGCCACGCTCGCGCCCGAGCGCATTGTCCACGCGTGGACGGCGGATGACGCGGCGAAGTTCTTCGACAAGAGGCTCTCCTGGCCGTCCCTGCGTGCCGATCTTGCGCTCGCCCATGATGGCGGCGGAAAACCCTGGATCACGCTGCAGAGCATTGCCGCGATCCCATTGAAAGAGGCCCTGTCGACCGGATACAAGGTCGCCCGTGAGGTGACCGCAGTGCAACAGCAGGTCAAGGGCAAATGGAGCCGCGGCGACGTCGCGCGCGTGCGCCTCGAAGTCGAGGCGCAATCCGACATGACCTGGGTAGTGGTCGACGATCCGATTCCTGCCGGCAGCACGGCGCTCGGTCGGGGCCTTGGCGGCGACTCGGCGCTCCTGGCGCAGGGCGAGGTCAAGCGCGGCACCGTGTGGCCCGCATACGAGGAACGCACGTTCGCGGCCTATCGAGCGTACTTTCGCTATGTACCGAAGGGAAAGTTCGTGCTCGAGTACAGCGTAAGGCTCAACAATCCAGGGCGGTTTCATCTGCCGACGACGCGCGTCGAAGCGATGTACGCACCCGAGATGTTCGGCGAGCTGCCGAATGCCGACTGGAGCGTGCTGCCGTGATCCGTCTCGGGGCCGTTCTCGCCTGCGCCGGTGCCGCCTGGGCATTTGCGGCACAAGCTCTGGCGACGCCACCCTCCTTCGCTGCGGTCAGGGCCGCCTACGTATCTTCCGACGCGCTGCTGCTCGACCGCCAAGGCGCGCCGCTGTCCGAGCTGCGCCTCGACGGCAGGCTCCGCCGCCTCGATTGGGTGTCGCTCGCCGACATCTCGCCGGCGATGGCTGCGACGCTGATCGCGGCGGAAGACAAACGTTTCTACGACCACGCCGGGGTCGACTGGTCGGGCCTCGCCGGCGCGGCCTGGGACAGTGTCTGGCGTGCGCTCGACGGCCGCCGGCCGCGCGGCGGGTCGACGATCGCCATGCAGCTCGCGAGCCTTCTGGACCCCGCCTTGTTACCAAGCGGCGGGACGCGAACATTGGCGCAGAAATGGGGCCAGGCGCAGGCGGCGCTGGCTCTCGAGCGGACGTGGACCAAGGCGCAAATCCTGGAGGCCTATCTCAACCTTGCTTCATACCGCGGTGAACTCACGGGCTTGAATGCCGCGGTGCGGGGGCTGTTCGGCAAAGCTCCTGCTAGCATCGATGCACGCGAAGCGGCGATCCTGGTCGCGCTGCTGCGCAACCCCAACGCGCCGCCGGCAGCGGTCGCGCAGCGCGCCTGCGCGGTCGCGGCACTCGCGTCGGAAACGATTGCCTGCGAGGAGGTGCGGGCGACGGCGATGGTGACGCTCGCCGGCCCGTATCGCATGGCACCGCGCTGGAACGATGCGCCCCATGTCGCCGCCAAGCTGCTGAAACATCCGGGCGACCGCGTCCGCAGCACCCTCGACGGCGAGGCGCAGCGTTTCGCCACCGCGACGCTTCGCGACCATCTCGCCGAGCTGACCGAACGCGGCGTGGGCGACGGCGCGTTGGTCGTGCTCGACAACGCCAGCGGCGAGGTCCTGGCTTACGTCGGCAGCGCCGGGCCTCTGTCCTCCGCGCCGCAGGTCGACGGCGCGACCGCACTGCGCCAGCCGGGATCGACGCTGAAGCCCTTCCTCTACGCGCTGGCGCTGGACTCCGCGATGCTCACCGCGGCCTCGCTGGTCGACGACAGCCCGGTGGCGATCGCTACGGCGCGGGGCATGTACGTGCCGCAGAATTATGACCGCGATTTTCATGGGCTGGTGAGCGTGCGTACCGCCCTCGCCAGTTCGCTTAACGTGCCGGCGGTGCGAACGCTGGAGCTTGTCGGAGTCGATCGCTTTCACGACAAGCTGAAAAGTCTCGGCTTGGACACCCTCACGCAGGATGACGAGTTCTACGGTGCTGCACTGGCCCTGGGCGATGCTGACGTGACGCTGTTGGCCCTGACCAATGCCTATCGCGCTTTGGCAAATGGCGGCATGGCCGGACCGGTTCGATTCCTGTCCGCGCCGCAGGCCGTACCTGCCGAAGGGCAACCGCGACGCGTGTTTGGTGCGGCCGCAAGCTACATCATCGCCGACATCCTGTCCGATCGCGGCGCCCGCGCGCTCTCCTTCGGACTGGAGAATCCGCTGGCCACACGGGTATGGAGTGCGGCCAAGACGGGGACCAGCAAGGACATGCGCGACAACTGGTGCATCGGCTTCACCTCGCGCTACACGGTCGGTGTGTGGGTCGGCAATTTTTCGGGAGCGCCGATGCGCGATGTCTCCGGGGTCACCGGCGCCGCGCCGATCTGGCGCGACCTCGTGCAATGGCTGCAGGCAACCGAGCCGTCAACTCAGCCTGCGGCCCCTGCCGGGCTCACTCGCATCAGCGTCTGGTTCGATCCCGCAGTCGAGTCGGAACGCAAGGAGTGGTTCCTGCGCGGAACGGAGATGGCAGTCATCGAGAGCAATGCCGGCGGCGCGGGCCGGGTGAGCGTGGCGACACCGCGCATTCGCTATCCGGCCGCGGACACGATCATCGCGCTCGATCCCGACATCCCAACCGTCTCGCAGCGCGTCGTGTTCGAAGCCTCGCCGGCAATCGGCGGGCTGGGCTGGCGGCTGGATGGCGCGACGTTACCGAACACCGATGCTTATGGCCGTGCCGATTGGACGCCCGCGCCAGGGAAGCACACGTTGGCACTCGTCGGCGTGGATGGGCGGACGCTGGCCATGGTCGCCTTCGAAGTGCGTGGCAATTCGGCTCGCTAGCGAGACCCCGCGCCGGGACGCCGCGCGCACGATCGCCACCCTATCGGAGGTCCCGTCACCCGCCGGTCGAATCTTCTCCGAGCGCGACGTCGACCGTCATCTCGTTCATGAGCGGTTCCAGCGCCCGCCGCAACTCATCGATGGCAACCGTCTCGGGTACGACCAGGAGCGCCTTGACCTTGAACAGGTGTTCAGCCGGTATAGCGCCATCGACGATCTCGGTGTGGAGGTCGCCAATGCTGATCCGGCGGCGGGCGAGACTTCCGGATAATTCGCTCACGATTCCCAGACGATCGTGACCGACCAGCTCGAGTCTGACTGCGCGGCGTCCGATGGGGACCTGGATCGGCTCCTGCTTGGCGATGGCAACGTGCACTCCCGACGGTTGCAATCCGACCAGCGCCGCGGCTAGTGGCTCGGCATTCGGCGGCGGAACCTCGAATCGCACCAGGCCGGCAAACTGACCGGCGAGGGTTGCAATGTGGCTTCCGGCCCAGTTGGCGCCAAACCCCTGGGCCCGCTCCGACAGCAGACTGACAATGCCCGGACGATCGGGTCCCGTAACCGTTGCCACGAGCGACGTGATCGTCGATTTTCCCTGTTCGGTCAACGAAACGGTCCTGCGGATCATGGGCGCCTTGGTGGCGAAGCGCTCATCTTGCGGCTGGGCGGGCAACTCGCCATGCTGCCGGGCGTGGCGGACCACCCGGGTCAGGAGGTCCAGGCCCATCGGCGCCAGCGCGCGCTCCCACAATTCGCGCGCCGTCTCGCCCTTGAGGACGAAACACCAGTCCTGCGCGGCGATGGCGCCCGCGTCCATGGTTTCGGCCAAATGGTAGACCGAGCCGCCGGCGATCGGATCGCCTTCCAGGATCGTCCACTCGACGGCGGCGATGCCGCGGTGCCGTGGCAGCAGCGAGGGATGATAGCCGACACCGCCCAGGCGCGAACGGGCGAGCGCCTCCCGGCTGACCCGGGCGTGGGTATGCGCCGCCACGATCAGTTCCGTCCCGTCGGCAATCGCCCCCGGGGGCACATTCTTGGGATCTTCGAGCACGTGGACGGGCACACCCGCGGCCTGCGCGGCCAGCGCCAGCCGGTCGTCGCCCGCCGGTGCAACGACGCGCGCGATTTCGGCGCCGTCGGCGTGCAGGATCTCGAACACCTTGGCCCCGAAGAAGCGCGATCCGACCAACGTACACTTCATCGCCGCGGGGCCTCCGGCATGGTCTCGAGCCGGCGCGGCGGCAACGCGGTGGCGGAGGACCAATGCCCGGAACTCATATTCGCTCTTTCACTTGCCCCGATTGGCGCACACTCGTCCTGCACGCGCTCGGAACGACGTCGGTGGTGGCCGTGATTCTAGGCGTTAAGCTGCATGGCGCCTAGTCCGTCAAGCCCGCTGGGGTAGGGTTGTCGATTCGGCCTTTGGCCTGCGGCATCCGCACGACGCTGCGCATCCCGGCCTGGCGCGGAAAAGCTATTCATCCGCATCAACAAGCATTAAGCTCAGCCGTGTCGTTCAAGGCAAGGAAAAGCCCATGCAATCGATACCGGTTGGCGCCACGGGCTCGTTCAGTCTTATTGTCCTTCCCGACCATCTCGCCAGCCGATTCAAGGATGCGACGCTGCCCCCGGTTCTGGCCACTCCGGTCATGATCATGGTCATGGAGAACGCGGCACTCAACGCGATCAAGCCTTATCTCGATGCCGGCGAGAGCGCGCTTGGCACGCGTGTCGACGTGCGCCACCTGGCGGCGACGGCGGCCGGACAGCGTGTCACCGGCGAAGCGAAAGTGACCAAGGTTGATGGGCGGCGCATCGAGTTTGCGATCCACGCGACCGACGGAAGCGAGGAAATTGGCGTTGGCACACACGAACGCGTGGTAATACAGCTGGCGAAATTATCCGAGCGGATGAAGGCAAAATTCGGCTAGCGATGCGACAACCACGGCGGGTTCCGGTCATACGCGAACGCGCAACTTCAATGCTTCGCCTCCACCTCGGGTCATGAAGGTTCCCAAGCTACGTTGGATCGTCGCCGGAGCCCTCTTTGCCGCCGGCAGCATCGCCATCCACTACGAAGTCAAGATCGGCATGCACCGGCATTTAGGGTCGGTGCAGGAGCTTGGACGTCTCAAGGTGGGCGAGCCTGCACCCGATTTCATCTTGCACGATCTGGCAGGCCAACCGGCCACGTTGAGCTCGTACCGGGGAAGGGCCGTATACGTCGATTTCTGGGCGACGTGGTGCGCGCCATGCAGGGCGGCGCTGCCCGGGCTGCAAGAGCTGACGGACAAGTACAAGGATCACGGCCTTGAGGTCGTGACAATCGACGAAGGAGAGGGCGTCGATCAGGTGCGCTCCTTCGTCGACCGCAGGCAATTCTCGTTTCGGGTCCTGCTCGACACGGACGGCGCCATAGGCAACATCTATGGCGCGCGGGGCCTTCCGACATCCGTGCTCATCGACCGGGCCGGCGTCGTGCGGTCGATATCGGTTGGCAACGTGTCGACCGCGGAGGAGATACGGAAGCGGTTCGAGTGGATCTCCAAGGAATGACTGCCCATGCCGGCGATTCGCACCGAGAATTTGAGCAAGACCTACCAAACGCCCTGGGGGAAGAAAGAAACCTCTGCCGTCAAGATGTTGAATCTCGAGGTCAAGCAGGGCGAAGTCTTCGGCCTTCTGGGGCCCAATGGGGCCGGCAAGACCAGCACCATTCATCTGTTGCTCAACCTGATCCGCCCGACGACTGGCGCCGCGTTCCTGTTCGATCGCCCTGTCACCGAAACCGCGGTGCATCGGCGGCTCGGCTACCTGCCCGAATCAGTGAATTTGCACACCTACTATCGAGGCCGAGCACTGCTAAATTTCTATGCCGCGCTGTGTGGCGTTCCGTCCGAGCAACGCCAAAGTCGGGTAACCGCGGTGCTAAAGCTGCTCGACCTCGAAGACGCCGCGGACAAGCAGGTGGCGCAGTATTCCAAAGGCATGGCGCAGCGCATCGGGGTTGCGCAAGCAATGTTGCACGATCCGGACCTGTTGATTCTCGACGAGCCCACTTCAAGTCTCGACCCGGTCGCACGACATCAGTTCCGTGACCTTCTGCTCGAACTCAAGCGTCGGGGCAAGACCATCCTAATCAGCTCGCACATCTTGTCGGAAGTCGAGTCGGTCTGTGATCGGGTAGCAATTCTCGAACGGGGCTTGCTCAAGCGGGTCGGGACCTTGCAGGAGCTTTCGGCTGGCGGAGGCACGCGCATCATCGTCAAGGAGGTCTCCGGCCCAGTGATGGAGGCCTTGGCCGCGACGGCCGCTGAGGTGACCTGGTTTCAGGGCCAGGTGACGATCCGCTGTCAGGATGACGCGATCAGGCAAACCGTCGAGGCGCTGCTGCGCCAGCACAAGATCGAGATCCTGCGCATCGAAAGCGAGGCGCAGTCGCTCGACGAGATCTTCTTCTCCACGATCAAACAGGACCCTGCGACGTGAAAACGATCCTGCTCATCGCGACTGACGCAATCCGGGCGCTCATTCACCAGCGTCTGTTCGTGGGCCTGGTGCTGGCATCGCTGGCGCTGACCATCGCGTTCTCCGTGTTCTTGAATTCCGCCCGCAAGAACGTCACCGCGTCGTTTTCCGAAGAGCAAATTGCATCCGGTTCGTACAATGGAATCGAACACAGGAGCGAATCCGACCGGCGCAAGCTCCAGGAGCAAATGGGCACGATGTCATCGATGTTTCAGGCCGGCTTCTACGGCGTTACCTCTTTTGGCGGCCGCTTGGTCGCGTTGTTCATTTTCAGCACGGCGGTGGCCTCGGAGATTCGAAGAGGCACCATCCGCCTCACCCTTTCGAAGCCCGTGTCGCGAACCGAGTTCCTGCTCGGCAAGTATCTGGGCGGGGTGGCCGTCATGGGAAGCTACGCCGTCATCGCCGGCCTGGCGTTGCTCGCGTTCGCCGAAACCCAGGGCCTGAACTTGAACCCCGCCGTCAAATGGGCCCCATGGCTTATGTTCTGCGAGCAACTCATGCTCGGATCACTTGCCCTGCTGCTCTCACTGTTCATGCACCCAATCGTTGCTTCAGTCCTGGCATTCTTCGCCGGCAATGGCTTCTACTCACCTCCCAACCCGCTGTACTTCATCCTGCCCAGTTACTCGGACTTCGGGGTCTTTTTTGACGTGCTCCAAGGCAGCCTCGTCGACTGGAAAGATGTGGCGCTGTTGAGCCTGTACGCGTTGGATTTCGTGGCGATCATGTTGCTGTTGGCCATGTGGCGCTTCCGCACGAAGGAACTGCTGTAGTCCGATCCCGGGCAGCCGGTGGGTCGCCGCCCGGAACCTCGCCTGACACTGCCTTGGCCGCCGCCGGATTGCCGCCGGGGGTGGCTTAAGCCCCGCTAAGGCGCGCACCCAACCGGCAACGCCGCACCCGGGGCGTCGCTGGCGCCAATGGTGAGCGCCGCGCCAAGCGAGTGCGCCATTGCGCGGAGGCGGCCGCCTGAGCCGCGTGTGCGAAAATTGGGCATGGACCAGGATTTTCGGGAGGCAACGCGGGTCAAACGCGCCGACACAGCCGCCGTGCCAGCGCCGGCCGTGCAGTCGGTGCGCACGATCGACATGCCGATGGTCTATTGGCTCGACGAACCGCGTGACCAGCACGAATTCGTGAAGGTTCGCACCCTCTGGGTGACGGCCCTGCTATCGCTGCTGGTCCACGTCATTGCGCTTTCCGTGGTGTTGGAGCGAACGCGCCTTTTGGCACCTTTTGACGAGGGACTCAAGGAGGGGCCTGAGCAGCTGCAAGTGCGCCTTACGGCCCCTCCCACGCCGGTGCCGATGCGTCCGGCGCCGCAGCTGCCGCGCGAAGTCGTGGCGCTGCCCAAACCGGCGCGCGCGCCGAGGCCTACGGCGCCCAAGGAGCCGCCGCCCATGGTCGCCTTAACGGCGCCCGCGCGGCCTGTCCCTGTGCCGGTTCTGCCCACGCCGCCCACTCCCGCGCCGCCGCGTCCGCCGGCCGAAGGCGATCTGTGGTCCTACATGCAGGCACGGCGCCGCGAGCGCGGTGAGTCGGAGGCGCCTGCGATCGATGCTCCCAAGGCCCAGCCCAATGCCAGCCTGGCGGCCAATCTCCCGACCGCGGCTACCGGCGTGGCCACGCCGGACCCCAACCGGGGCGGTGGCATCTTCGAAATCAAGCGCATGGATTATGACGACGCCGCATTTCTGTTCTTTGGCTGGAACGCGGAGATGGGTCGCAAGACTCCGCAGCTCATCGAGGTGCGCAAAGGCAACAACGCCGACATGCAGATCGCCGTCGTGCGCAAGATGATCTCCATCATTCGCGAGTATTCCAAGGAGGATTTCGTCTGGCGTTCACATAACCGCGACATCACGCTGTCGGCGCGGCTTTCGGACAACGCGGCGTTGGAGCGTTTCCTGATGCATGATTTCTTCGATGAGCCGGGCCAACTGCGATGATTCCCGCGCGGCGCGGCGCTCAAGCCGTGCGCAAAGGCCAGGGCCCGCAGTGGGCGCTTGCACAGCACCCCTGATGCGACCATCGCGTGGGCGCGCCGCAGGGCAATCGTGCGGCTAGTCATCGTCAGGGTTGCAAAGACGGCTGCCGTTGCAATATACTCGGCTCCAAGTATCTTGATACGTATAATTGCTGCCGAATGGTTGACGATAAGCGCCGCCTCTCCAACCCGCTCGCCCTCGCGGTCCTGGTCCTTCTCTACGAGCGCTCCATGCACCCGTACGAGATGGCCTGCACCCTTCGGGAACGGCACAAGGAAGCAAGCATCAAGCTCAATTACGGCTCGCTGTACACCATAATTGAGCAGTTGCAGCGCGAGCAGTTGATCTTTCCGCGCGAAACCCTCCGTGAAGGCAAGCGTCCGCAGAAGACGGTATATGAACTCACCGCCACCGGCAAGATCGAACTGATCAATTGGATGCGTGAACTCGTCAGCGACCCGGTCAAGGAATTTCCCCAGTTTGAAGCGGCGCTGTCGCTCCTTCCGGCCCTTCCGCCTGACGAGGTCGTCGAACTGCTGGAGATCCGCATCGGTCTCCTCAAGAAGGCACTCGAAAACTATGGCGAGGAAGGTCGTCTTTGCAAGGCAATGAAGCTGCCGCGACTGTTTACCCTCGAACGCGAATACCACAGCGAAATGACTCGAGCCGAATGCAGGTTCTCGGAGCAGCTTCTTGCCGACATCAAGCGCGATGTCGGCGGGCTGAGGAGCAGCTGGATTGGCCTGCGCAAGGACCTCGCCCGCGCGAAGCTACGATGCAGGTCCCGCGTTTCGCCCGGCGCCAAGGAGAAAGCATGAGCGATCAATCCGGCGGCAAAGCGCGCGCCGAAAGCGAAGCGGCTCGGCGCCCGGCGCGGATGTTTGGCACGCGCTTGCGGCGACGGCCGGGCGTCTTCGCCGAGCGCGGCGCAGGCGCGCACCCGCAGGGCACGCCCGCAAGGCGCTTCGGGCCGGCCATGGTGGGGTTGGTGGCCTGCGCACTGCTGTCAGGTTGCATGGTTGGCCCTGATTTTCGTAAACCCGAGCCGCCCATCGCCAGTCGCTACACCGAGACGCCCATGCCACAGCAGACCGTCGCGGTGCCCGGTGTCGGCGGCGCGGTGCAACACCTGCTGCCAGGCCGCGACCTTCCTGCCCAGTGGTGGACTCTTTTCCACTCGGAGGCGCTCGATACGCTGATTCGCCAGGCGATCGACGACAGCCCGAATCTCGCCGCGGCGGAAGCGACGTTGCGGGTGGCGAGGGAGAACCTTGCTGCGCAGCAGGGCGCGCTGTTGTATCCGCAGGCCAATCTGAATGCCGCCGCGACGCGGGAGAAGTTCAGCGGCGCATCGGTCGGCGCGCCCAATTCCGGCACCAACCTGTTCAATCTCTACAACGCGTCGGTCAACGTTTCCTACATGTTCGACCTGTTCGGGGGCAACCACCGCGAGCTGGAGGCGCTGCAGTCGCTCGTCGACTATCAGGGCTACCAGCTCGAGGGCGCCTATCTGAGCCTTACTTCGAATATCGTCACGACGGCGGTGAACGAAGCGACGCTGCGCGCGGAAATCCGGGCCACGCAAGACATCATCGCCGCGGAGCAAAAGCAGCTCAGTCTCGTCGAGCGCCAATATGAGCTGGGTGGAGTCGCCCGCCTGAGCGTAACCATTCTGCGCACGCAGCTCGATCAAACCCGGGCAACGCTGCCCCCCCTGGAACGCAATCTCGCGCAAGCGCGCCACCAGCTGGCCGTGCTCTGTGGACGTCTCCCCAGCGAGGCGGCGCTGCCGGAATTCGACTTGGACCAGTTGGTGTTGCCGCAGGACCTGCCGATCAGCGTTCCATCGCTCTTGGCACGGCAACGCCCTGATATCCGAGCGTCGGAGGCCTTGCTGCATCAGGCCAGTGCCCAGATCGGCGTCGCCACAGCGGACCTGTATCCGAAGGTCAACCTTTCCGGGGCCTTCGGCTTCGAGGCAACGCAGCTGAACAGCTTTTTCGGGCCGCCGGTATGGAATCTCGCGGCTTCTCTGCTGCAGCCGCTTTTCAATGGCGGGGAACTCGAGGCCAATCGGCGCGCCGCCATCGCGGCCTACGACCAGGCCCAGGCGCAATACCGCCAGACCGTGCTGGTCGCGTTTCAGAACGTCGCCGACTCGTTGCGCGCGCTCGAATCCGACGCGAGAACCCTGAGCGCAGAGGCCGACGCGGAGATGTCGGCGCGCGAGACCCTCGATCTCACCCAGCACCAGTATCAGCTTGGCGGGGCCAGTTCGCTCGCATTGCTTATCGCCCAGCAGCAGTACCAGCTGGCGAGGCTTGCGCTGGCTGCGGCTCAGGGCACCCGCTACGCCGACACGGCCGCATTGTTCCAGGCGCTCGGGGGTGGCTGGTGGCGACGCCAGGACGAGGCTGCCACACCAGTCGAAGGCAAGACCGACTAGCCGCGACCGCGGGCAGCTGCCCGCGATTAGCAACCATTCGATCGGAGAAGCAATGAAAAAACGCATGGCGATTATGCTCATCGCCGTAGGGCTGCTGCTCGGTGGCGTGATCGGGTTCAATACCTTCAAGGGCTACATGATCCAGAAGTTCATGGCCAACAGTCCGGTACCTCCGGCGACGGTAAGCACCCAGAAAGCCGACTTCGAGCAATGGCAGCCGCAGCTTACGGCCGTCGGCACGCTGCGCGCAGTGCGCGGCGTCGACGTCACCACCGAGGTTGCCGGGCTCGTCCGCAGCATCAACTTCAAGTCTGGAGACGAGGTGAAGGCCGGGCAGGTGCTCACCGAGCTCAACGCCGATTCGGATGTGGCGCTACTGCATTCGCTGGAAGCCGCGGCGGAGCTTGCGGCGACCGTGTACGAGCGCGACAAGGCGCAGTTTGCGGCCGACGTGCTCAGCCAGGCACAGCTCGATAACGATGCGGCCGATCTCAAGAGCAAGCGGGCCCAGGTGGCGCAGCAGGTCGCGACAGTCGACAAAAAGACCATTCGCGCTCCCTTTGCCGGCAAGCTGGGCATCAGCACGGTCAATCCGGGGCAGTACCTCAACCCGGGTGACAAGCTGGTAACCCTGCAGACGATCGACCCGATCTATATCGACTTCTACTTCCCTCAGCAGCAGCTGCCGCAGGTCGCCATCGGCCAGCAGGTCACTGTCACGGCCGATGCCTACGGCGACACGAACTTCAACGGCAAAATCACCGCGATCAATCCCAAGGTCGACCCCAGTACGCGAAACATCCAGGTCGAAGCGACGGTGCCAAACGCGAAGCGGCTGCTGCTTCCGGGCATGTTCGCCACCGTGCGGGTCAACTCCGGCGCCGAACAGCGCTACCTGACGTTGCCGCAAACGGCGGTAACGTACAACCCGTATGGCGAGACCGTCTTCGTCGTCAAGCGACCCGAGAGCAAGGACGGGAACAAGGACGAAAAGGCGAAACCGTCGCTGGTTGCGGAGCAGGTGTTTGTCACCACCGGGGCGACGCGGGGTGATCAGGTCGCGGTGCTCACCGGCATCGAGCCGGGAACGGAAGTCGTGACCAGCGGAGGGGCCAAGCTCAAGAACGGCACGCCGCTGGTCATCAACAACTCGATTCAGCCCCTGAACAGCCCCAATCCCGCTCCGCAGGAAAAGTGAAAGGCCGGCGATGAACTTTACCGACATTTTCATACGCAAGCCGGTCCTCGCGACCACGATCAGCCTGCTCATCCTGGTGCTGGGGGCGCGGTCGCTCACCAGTCTTTCGGTACGCCAATACCCCAAGACGCAGAACGCGGTCGTCACCGTCTCGACGGCCTACTACGGCGCCGACGCGCAAACCGTCGCCGGCTTCATCACCCAGCCGCTGGAAGCGGCGATCGCGCAGGCGCAGGGCATCGATTACATGTCGTCGACCAGCACCTCCGGCGCATCGATTATCACTGCCACCCTTCGGCTCAACTACGATGCCAACCGGGCGCTCACCGAAATCAACACGCAGGTAAGCTCGGTTCGCAATCAGCTGCCACCGGAAGCGCAGCAGCCGGTGTTGACCGTGCAGGTCGGCGAGACCATCGACTCGATGTACATGGGATTCTTTAGCGACGTCTTGCCGAATAACAACGTCACCGACTACCTGGTGCGCGTGGTTAAGCCGAAGCTCGATTCGATCGAGGGCGTGCAGACAGCAGAGATCCTCGGGGCGCGCCAGTTCGCGCTGCGCGCATGGCTCGACCCACGGCGGATGGCGGCGTTCGGCGTGACCGCCAGCGACGTTCGCACCGCGCTGGCCAATAACAACTACCTTGCGGCGCTGGGGACAACCAAGGGCCAGATGGTGAGCGTCGACCTGACGGCGAGCACGAGCCTGCACTCGGTCGACGAGTTCAAGAAGCTGGTGATATTGCAGAAGGATGGCGCCATCGTCCGTCTCGAAGACGTTGCCAACGTGACGCTTGGCGCGGAAAACTACGATTTCACCACCGCCTTCGGCGGACGCAACGCGGTGTTCATTGGCATCAAATCCGCGCCGGACGCCAATGTGCTCGAAGTTGTCAAGCGTGTCCGCGCCGTGTTCCCGGAGATACAGGCGCAGATGCCCAACGGCCTTACCGGAGAAATCGTCTACGACGCGACAAAGTTCATCAACAGCTCCATCAACGAAGTCGAGAAGACGCTGATCCAGGCGCTGATCATCGTCAGCATCGTCATTTTCCTGTTCCTCGGCAGCGCCCGCGCGGTGGCCATTCCGCTGATCGCGATGCCCCTGTCGCTGATCGGCGCGTTCTTCTTCATGCTGGTGCTGGGCTACTCGATCAACCTGCTGACCCTGCTCGCGCTCGTGCTCGCGATCGGCCTGGTCGTCGACGACGCCATTATCGTCGTCGAGAATGTAGACCGGCACATGAAGGAGGAAGGCAAGTCGCCGCTGGAAGCCTCGCTGCTCGCGGCGCGCGAGCTCGGTGGACCGATCATCGCCATGACGATCGTGCTGATCGCGGTATACATTCCGATCGGTTTCCAGGGCGGCCTTACAGGGGCGCTGTTCACCGAGTTCGCCTTCACGCTAGTCGGTGCGGTCACCGTATCGGGCATCGTGGCGCTGACGTTGTCTCCCATGATGACCTCGCGCATCTTTCGCTCGGAGCAGGAATCTGGCCGCTTCGTGCACTTAATCGATCGCCAATTCGGGCGCCTGCATCACGGCTACCAACGCCTGCTCCACAGCCTGCTCGACACGTGGATCGTGATCGTGGTGATGGGCCTGCTCCTGCTCGGAGGAACGATTTATCTGTTCATGACGTCGAAGTCGGAGCTTGCGCCGGCGGAAGACCAAGGCGTCGTGCTCTACCAGTCCATCGGGCCACCGAACGCAACACCGCAGCAGATGAACGAGTATTCAAGGCAAATATTCGAGATCGCGCGCGCGATTCCGGAATACGACCAGATCTTCCAGATCACCGGCACGCCCACGACCAACCAGGGATTCGGCGGGGTGCTGTTCAAGCCCTGGGATCAACGCAAGCGCGGCGCGGGCGCCCTGCAGCAGGAACTGCAACAGAAGTGGAGTGGCATCGCCGGGGCGACCGTCGCGGCGTTCCAGTTTCCGCCGCTGCCCGGCGCGCGCGGGCTGCCGTTGCAGATCGTGATCAAGACCACCGAACCGTTCGAGCGCCTGAACGAGGTGGCGCAGGCGGTGCTTGATAAAGCGCGCGCCAGCGGGATGTTCTTCTACGTCGACACCGATCTGAAGCTCGATAAGCCGCAGACGACCGTCACGGTCGATCGCGACATGCTGGCCACCATCGGCCTCACGCAGCAGGATCTCGGAGCATCGCTGAGCGCGGCGCTGGGTGGGGGGTACGTGAACTATTTCTCCATTGCCGGGCGGTCGTACAAGGTCATACCGCAGGTGCTCCAGGTCGACCGCCTTAACCCGGCGCAGGTGCTCGACTATTACATACGCGCACCCGACGGATCGCTGCTGCCGGTTTCTACCGTGACGACGCAGAAGACGGAAACGGTGCCGGAAGGGATCAACCACTTCCAGCAGCTTAACTCGGCCACGATTTTCGGAGTCTTCGCGCCTTCGCTGACGGAAAAGCAGGTGCTTGACTTCATGCGCCAGACGATCGCCCAGGTCGCCCCGAGCGGCTATCAGGTCGACTATTCGGGGCCGTCACGGCAGTTTGTGCAGGAGTCGGGCGGATTCATCGTGACACTCCTGTTCGCGATCGTGATCGTGTTCCTGACGCTCTCGGCGCAATACGAAAGCTTTCGCGATCCGGTCGTGATCCTCGTCTCGGTGCCCATGGCTCTGTTCGGGGCGCTGATATTCATCAATCTCGGGGCGGCAACGCTCAATATCTACACGCAGGTTGGGCTGGTCACGCTGATGGGGCTCGTCAGCAAACACGGCATCCTGATCGTCCAATTCGCCAACGAACTGCAGCGCGCCGGGAGGGCGAAGCGCGAGGCCATCGAGGAGGCCGCTGCGGTCAGACTGCGGCCGATACTGATGACGACTGCGGCCATGGTGTTTGGCGTCGTGCCGCTGGTTATCGCCGCCGGTGCCGGTGCGGCGGGTCGCCATGCCATGGGCCTGGTGATCTTTACCGGCATGTCGATCGGCACGCTGTTCACCCTTTTCGTGGTGCCCTCGGTCTACATACTCCTGGGGGCGGAACATCACGAGCACCGGGCATCGGCCGGCGGCCTCGCCACGCGCTCGGCAGAAGCATAGGATCGGCATGTTGTCGTACCGCCTGCACCACATCGGTACCCTGGGAGGGCGGGCCCGGCTCCTCTCGAGCGCAGGTGCGCCGGAAGGCGCGCCCGCGGGCCCCGGCGGTCGCGCGACCTCGGGGCGCTTCGCGCTCGCACTGCGCACGGGGGTTCAATGAATCATCCCGGGTGGCCGGCCCTGCCCTATGAGGCCTGGAAGGACACCTACGAGGCGCTGCATTTGTGGACCCAGATTGTGGGCAAGGTCCGGCTTGCCCGGATGCCCTGGCTCAACCACTGCTGGCAGGTGACGCTCTATCCCACCGCTCGCGGCCTTACCACCGGGTCGATGCCGTACGGCGCGGAACATCTGCAGATCGATTTCGACTTCATTGCCAATGAGCTGGTGGTGCAAACGAGCCGCGGCGAGCGTCGCAACATGGCCCTGGCTCCGATGTCGGTCGCCGACTTCTATCACGCCCTGATGGCGACGCTCAAGGCGGTCGGGATGCCGGTTCGGATCTATGGCAAGCCCACGGAAATGGAAAGGCAAGTACCGTTTGTCGCGGACACCGAACAGCGGCCCTACGATGGCGACTACGTCGGTCGTTGCTGGCGCATCCTGTGCTCGGCCGCGGACGTGTTCTGGCGCTTTCGCTCGCGCTTCTGCGGCAAGGCCAGTCCGGTTCACTTCTTCTGGGGCAGCTTCGATCTCGCGGTCACCCGTTTTTCGGGTCGCGCTGCGCCACCTCATCCGGGTGGCGTGCCCAACCTCCCCGACCGGGTTACTCGCGATGCGTATTCGCACGAGGTAAGCAGTTGCGGGTTCTGGCCCGGCGGCGCCGCCGCGCCGTATCCGCTCTTCTACAGCTATGCCTACCCGGAGCCAGCGGGTTTCGCGGCAGCGCCGCTGCAACCCGCCGGCGCCGGGTATGACCCGCTGCTGCACGAATTCGTTTTACCCTATGCCGCCGTCAGCGAGGCGGAGGCTCCCGAGGAGAAGCTTCTCGCGTTCCTCCAAAGCAGCTATGAAGCGGCGGCCAATCTGGGCCACTGGGATCGCGGGTCGCTCGAAGCCTCGCCGCCTCGATGAGCCGTGGTCGGGTCGACCGGATAATTCCTCTTTCTTTGGGACACCGCAATGAGCGACGACCTGCTGTCCAAGACTTGCACGCCGTGCCGCGGCGGGATTGCGCCGCTTGCCCAGTCCGAGGCCCGCGGCTACCTGGCCGGGGTGCCCGGCTGGGAATTGGCCGACGAGGGACGCGCGATCGAGCGCAGTTTCCGCTTCAAGAACTTCAAGGAAGCCATGGACTTCGTGCTCAGGATCGGCGCTTTGGCCGAGCGCGAAGGCCACCATCCCGATATCAGCTTCGGCTGGGGCTGGGCCAACGTCAGCTGGCAAACCAAGAAAATAAAGGGACTGCACGAGAACGACTTCATCATGGCAGCCAAGACCAGCGACCTGGCGGGTGCATGAGCGCGATGGACGACATGCCATGACCGTCAGCGACCGGAGCAAGCTCGACCGCATTCTGGCCGAGAATCGCCGCAGAGCCAGCGAGCGCGAACTGGGGTACCGGGAGCAAGCGCTCAAGATCTACCCCTGGATCTGCGGTCGCTGCGGGCGCGAGTTCACCCACGCCAACGTGCGCGAGCTCACGGTCCATCACCGCGACCATAATCACGACAACAACCCGCCCGATGGCAGCAACTGGGAACTGTTGTGCCTTTACTGCCATGACAACGAGCACCAGCGCCAGCTGGAAGCAACCGGCGATGGTGGCCATGTCGACAGCGGGGTCGGCCGCGCAACCCATCTGCCATTCGCCAACCTCAAGGCGCTGCTCGATGGCAAGAAGCCTTCTTGAGTCGCGCCGCCACCGCCTCGGCGCAGCTTCCTGGCGCCAACGGCCGCGCCCGCCCTGCCAAGCCTGAGCCATCCGGTCCTGCCCGCGTCGCGTTCATGCCGCCCGTCATATACGTTACGAATCTCTCCAAGACCTATGCCTCGGGCCTGCAGGCCCTCAAAGGCATCGAGTTGGAAATCCGCCGCGGCGAAATCTTCGCCTTGCTCGGTCCCAACGGCGCCGGGAAGACGACGCTGATCAGCATCATCTGCGGGATTGTCAATCGGTCGGAGGGCACGGTCCTGGTCGACGGCCACGACATCGTTACCGACTACCGTGCCGCCCGCACCCTCATCGGACTGGTGCCGCAGGAATTGACCACCGACGCGTTCGAAACCGTGTGGGGGACCGTGTCCTTCAGCCGGGGCCTGTTCGGCAGACCGCCTAACCCCGGCCACATCGAGAAGGTGCTCAAGGATCTTTCCTTGTGGAGCCGGAAGGACAGCAAGGTCATGACGCTTTCGGGTGGCATGAAGCGGCGCCTGCTTATAGCCAAGGCGCTGTCGCATGAGCCGCAGATTCTGTTTCTCGACGAGCCGACCGCCGGTGTTGACGTCGAGTTGAGGCGCGCCATGTGGGATCTGGTCCGCTCCCTCAAGGCCGGCGGCGTGACGATCATTCTGACCACGCATTACATTGAGGAAGCCGAGGAGATGGCTGACCGGGTCGGCGTCATCAGCAAGGGAGAGATTATTCTGGTCGAGGACAAGGTCGAGCTGATGCGCAAGCTCGGCAAGAAGCAATTGACTCTGCAGCTGCAGAGCAGGCTGGGGCAGCTTCCCCCCGAGCTGGCCGCATATCGCGTCGAACTTTCGAACGATGGCAGCGAACTGGTCTATACCTACGACGCCAAGGGCGAGCGCACCAGCATCGCCGCGCTGCTCGCGGCGCTTGATAGCGCGGGCGTCAGCTTCAAGGACCTGCACACGACGCAAACCTCGCTCGAAGATATCTTCGTCAACCTGGTGCGCGGGGATAAATGAACCTGCACGCAGTCCGTGCCATTTATGCCTTTGAAATGGCCCGCACCCGGCGCACGCTGATGCAGAGCATCATCTCGCCGGTGATTTCGACTTCGCTGTATTTTGTCGTCTTCGGCGCGGCGATCGGTTCGCGCATCCAGCAAGTTGGCGGGATCAGCTACGGCGCCTTCATCGTGCCCGGGTTGATCATGCTCTCGCTGTTGACGCAGAGCATTTCCAATGCGTCGTTCGGCATCTACTTTCCGCGCTTCGTCGGCACGATCTACGAGCTGTTGTCCGCGCCGGTTTCCTATTTCGAAATCGTCGTGAGTTATGTCGGGGCGGCCGCGACCAAGTCGATCGTCCTCGGTCTGATCATCCTGGCCACGGCATCGCTGTTCGTGCCGCTGCAGGTGGTCCATCCGGCGTGGATGGTCCTCTTCCTCGTACTCACCTCGGTTACGTTCAGCCTGTTCGGCTTCATCATCGGTATCTGGGCCGATGGCTTCGAGAAGCTGCAGCTCGTGCCGCTCCTGATCGTCACGCCGCTGACCTTTCTCGGCGGCAGCTTTTATTCCATCGACATGCTGCCGCCCTTGTGGCAGACCGTCACGCTGTTCAACCCCGTCGTGTACCTGATCAGCGGCTTCCGCTGGAGCTTCTACGGCATAGCCGACGTGAGCGTCGCCGTCAGCCTCGGCATGACCATGGTGTTCATGGCCATCTCACTTGCGATCGTGGCGTGGATTTTCAAGACCGGATACCGGCTCAAGACCTGACCCGATGCCCGCGCCCGCGCCGGTCCCTGCCCGCGCTCATGCAGCCTGGCCCCGCGGCAGCCTCGCGCTCACCACCGGCACCATCCATACGGCATAGCCGCGCGGGTCGCGGACGTTGGCGATCATCTGCTCGAAGTACGACAGCGCGGCCTCGGCGCTGACTGGAGTCAGTTCGCCGATCGCCTCGGCGTACCCGTCGCGCCAGGCCTCGAAGATTGCCGCCATCGTTTCGCGCGCTACGCGCAGCGGGTCGACGATGACGTAGTCGACGGTAATTTCCTCCAGGCCCATCGCGGCGAGAATCCCGAACGCGTTGCGGCCGATGAAAAGGTCGGTCCCGGTTGCCGCTTCGAAGCTCGGCGGCGCCACATGCCAGAATTCCCGTGGATCGAGGGCACCGCGCTGGAAGTGCAGCATGCCGTAGTCCTCGGCGATAAGATGTACATAGCCTCCCTGGCGCGTGACGCGCGCGAGCTCGGCGATCACCTTGTCCGGGTGCGGGATGGATTGAATGACGTGGCGACAGACGGCAAGGTCGAAACTGCGGTCAGCAGCCCTGAGCTCGAACACGCTTTGATGCTCGAATGTCAGCCGCGGCGCCAGGGTTGCATAGCGTGATCGCGCCCGCTCCAGGTGGGCGTCGACGATGTCGACTCCGAGCACCCTGGCTCGGGGGAAGAGCTCGGCGAGCCGTGATGCCGCCTCGCCCGTGCCACAGCCCGCGTCAAGGATTCGTGGCTCGGGCGGCAAAGCGTAGCGCCTGAACAACGGGACTTCCTGCGGCCAGATGGCATCCGCCTGCGCGGCCAGCGTGCGCACCATGGATTCGTCGGCCATCTGCTTGGCCTGCGGGTTCAGGTCCGTCATGGTCTTCTGCACTCGGCCGGCATGGCCTCAGGTCGCCAGCGCGATCTCCACCCGCCTGTTGCGCCTGCCCTCGCTGCGGATCTTGAGCACGCGGATGGCGCCGATCTCGGCGATGTTCCTGACATGGGTGCCTCCGCAGGGTTGCAGATCGATGCCCGGGATCCGCAGCAGTCGCACGCGCCCTCCTCCGTGCGGCGGTTTTACGCTCATGGTCTTGACCAGCTCCGGCCGCGCGTCGAGTTCGGCCTCGGTGATCCATTCGGTCTGGGTTTCCGCACCGCGTGCGATAAGCGCGTTCGTGTCGCGCTCGATCCTCTCCGCATCGAGCTGACTCATGTCGATGTCGAAATCGAGCCGGGCCTTGTCCGGCGCGATGTTGCCGCCAGTAACCGGTGCCACGACTACGCAGGACATGACGTGCAGCGCCGTGTGCAGGCGCATCAGCGCATAGCGACGCGGCCAGTCGATTGCCAGCGTCAGCGTCTCTCCGGGTTGTGGCGCCGGCATGCCGGGCGCCGCGATGTGCAACACGGTCTCCGGCGCCTCGCCCTTGCGCGTGTCGGCGATGACAATTCGCTCGCCGCCCGCGCGCAGCAGCGAGCCGGTATCGCCCAGCTGTCCGCCGCCCATGGGGTAGAAGATCGTGCGGTTGAGTTCGATCCCATGCTCATGCACGGCGACAACCTGCGCCTGCGCGGTCGTCAGGTACGCGTCGCCTCGAAACAGCAGGTCGGTGGCCATGGCATGAACTTTCAACGATGCGGCCGCGGGCAGGACGGCGCGGGGGCCGGGGCAGCGCAGGCCTGGACAAGCTGCCCAGGCCGGTCCCGCGAGGTAGCGCTCACGCCTAGCCTAATGCAGACGGCGCCCGGCGGATAGACGCCGCACCCGGGCCGCGTCAGGGCAGGGGATTTCACGCCGAAGCGCGCGCCGCCCACAGCTCGTTGAGCCGCCGCGCAAATTGGGTTCCAAGGGCTTCGTCCTCATGCATGAAATAGACGTAGGTCTGAACCAGAGACTTCGCCGCGATGCGCGTCGCCCAGTCGCGTAGTTCGCTGTCGTCGTAATGTGTCCGGCGCAAGCGTACGTAGCCGCGATCGGCAGTGGCGACGAATGGCGTATCACCTTCATCGGTATCGGTGACGCACAGCATGACCCCGCGGCTGCGCAGCAGCTCGTGCACGTCTTCGTCCTGCCAGGAGGCGTGGCGAAACTCGAAGGCGATGCGCCCGCCCAACGGCAGCTGGTCAAGAAAGTCCCGCAGTCGCCCAAGGTCCTTTCTGAGATACGGCGGCAGCTGGAACAGGACCACGCCGAGCTTGTTCCCGAGGGTGCCGGCGCGCCGAAGGAATTCGGCTACCTGCGGCTCGGTCTCGCGCAGGCGCTTTTCGTGGGTGATGCGACGCGGAGCCTTCAGGGTGAAGGTGAAGTGATCGGGTACCTGTTGCGACCATTGCTCCAGCACCGACTGTGCGGGCATGCGATAGAACGTGTTGTTGATTTCCACGGTCGCGAAACGTTCCGCGTAGTAGCGCAGCATCTCGCTGGCGGGAAGCTGCTCCGGGTAGAAGGGTCCCAGCCATTCCTTGTAGGAGTAGCCGCTCGTTCCGGCCAGCAATGACATCGCCGTCTCCAGCAGTTCCCGCGCCGCTACGCTATCTCAGCCCGGATTGCGCCCGGTTGGCAACGGCGCACGCGGCCCGCCCCGGCCATGACCCGATGCGACGGGGCATTGCCCTCGGTCTGCGGCCCGGTCTTGCCTGGGCGTTGCGCGACCGCGAATCAATGGCCCCATGCCGCGCTCATGCGCAGGCTCGGGACCTCCTCAGTCGGGGTGCCCCCGGTTATGCTTCGAACGCTTCTGCAACCGCCTCACGGCGCTAAAGTGCTTGATTGCCTTGCTTGGCTGCCCGAGCCTTTCGCACAACAGCGCCGCGTTGTAATGCGCATCCGAAAAGTCCCGAGACAATTCGAGGCACTTTTCGTAACAGGCCAATGCCTCGGCGGGCTGGCCATGGTCCTCGAGGGCGACGGCCAGGTTGAAATGGAGCAGGGGCTCGTCCGGACAGTGCCGCAGCGCGGTGCGGTAGTGACTGATCGCCTCGGCGCAGCGCCCGGCGCCGCCAAGAAGACAGCCGAGGTTGACGTAGGCGTCGGCGAAGGAGGGTTCGCAGGCTAGCGCTTTGCGGTAGGCCGCCTCCGCCGCGGCCGGATCGCCCTCCTCGACCCGGGTGCCCCGTTCGAACCAATAGGCGGGGTCATCAACGTCTGCCGGGCTCGATGCTGCCTCATCCGGGCTCCCCCGCACCGGCACCGCGGGCGCTGCGCCTTCGCCGGCTGCGCGCGGCTTGCTCAACACGGTCACGCTCGCGTCGGATGGCCGGACTTCGAAGTCGAGCAGCAACTGCCCGGTATCGACCTGCCACTGGGTATCGCCCTTGCGCACGGCGAGCTCATTGCCGGCGGCGGTGATGCGCAGGCCGCTGAGCGGCAGCTCGGAGGGCAGGCTGTCGCGTAGGCGACGCAGCGAACCAAGGATCTTGCGCCCCGGAATTTGCGCCTCGCGCAGGCCGTGGGCGGTGCGCAGCATCACCACATCCTGGAAAGTGAAACGGTATTCGTGGCGCCGGCCCCGGCCGGGTGACACGAATCCGGCGGCCATGAGGCTGGCTATTGCCGACCGCGAGATGCCCAGCATGGCCTGGATCTCCCGCAGGGTGTAGGTCGTCATGCGTTCGGCAATCACTTCCTCGCGCGTTCGCGTCCTTTCGGAGCTTCGGCGTCCGGTTCGACGGCGCGCTTCGCGGTCTTGCGCGCCTTGGGTTCCGCCGCGACGTCGGCGATGGCGGTCGGGGCCTTGGCGGCTTTCTTTTTCTCGAGGCTTGCGCGCAACGCATCCATGAGATCGATGACTTGTCCACCGGCTTGCTCGGGCTGCGCCGAAACAGCAATCTGCTTGCCGGCAATCTTCTCGTCTATGGCTGCCTCGATGCGCTGCTTTTCCTCGTCCTTGTAGGCGTTGGGGTCGTAGCTGTCTTCGGAGATTTGGTCGATGAGTTGCAGTGCCAGCGTCAATTCCGGCTTCTTGACCTCGGTCTTTTCGATCTCGAGTTCCTTCATCGAGCGCACTTCGCTGGCGTAGAGGAGCTGCTGCAACACCAGGCCCTCGCCACCGATGCGCACCTGAACCACATACTGCTTGCCTCGCCACACCCAGGTCGCGAGCGCGCAGCGGCCGGTCTCGCGCATGGCTTCCACAAGGAGGTTATAGGGCTTCGCTCCGCGCTTGTCGGGTGCCAGGTAGTACGCCTTGTAGTAATAGATGGGATCGATCGCGCTGTTCGGAATGAACGAAACGATGTCGATCGTGTGTTCGCTTTTGTCCTCGAGCGCGGCCAGCTCTTCGGGGGTGAACATCACGTAGCGGTCTTTTTCGAATTCGTAGCCCTTCACCATGTCCGCGCGCTCCACGGGCACGTTCTCCTTCAAGCAAATGTACTGCTGCTTGAGGCGCGAGCCGCAGGCCTTGTGCAAGAGGTTGAAGCGGATGCCGCCGGAGCTTTCGGTGGCGGGAAAGACCTTCACCGGAATCGACACCAGGCCGAAAGTCAGGGAAAGGGAAGCAATTGAGCGCGCAGCCATCGGACCTCCTTCGTTCGAAGCTGGATCTACCCGTGTGGCTCCCTGCGTATCCGTTCGTCCAAGACGCGCCGCCACGCGTTTTCACGAACCGGCAAGGGTATACCAGGAACGGATTCGCCTCAAGCTAGCCGGCCGACATCTTGAGCGCGGCCTCCACGCTCTGGCGCGTGTTATGCAGGTCGCGCCAGACGTCACCCCTTGGATCCATGAGCTTCGGCACGTTGTCGATGCGGAAATCCGGGGGCAGCACGCCGGCCAGCTCTTCCCAGGTTACCGGCATGGACACGGGCGCGCCCGGCACGCCGCGGGGTGAATACGCCGCATTGAGGGTCTTCCCGCGCGTATTCATGTTGTGGTCAAAGAAGATCTTGCCCGGCCGCTTCTCCACACTCCAGTCCATGGTGATGAGATGCGGATGCTGGGCCATCAAGTGGCGGCCGATAAGGTCGCACACCGAGCGTGCTTCGATGAAGGTAAGGGTGCGGGCGATGGGCACGAAGATGTGCAGTCCGGTCTTGCCCGAGGTTTTGACGAAGGAGCGCAGCGACAGGGCATCGAGCAGCTCCTTCAGCCAGAACGCAACCTCCTTGCCCGCCACGAACGCCTTTTTGTTGAACTCGGGCTCCGCACCCGCGGCTTCCTTGCCGGAATAGATATAGGGATCGATGTCGAACACCACGTAGTCGGGGTGATTCAGCGCCGAAGCTTCGAGGTTGGCCAGGGACCCGGAATAGGCGGAGCGGCTGCCTCCGGGCTCGGCAAGGCTCGAATGCCAGACATGGAATTCGAGCGTGCCGAGCTGGCCCAGCCACAGCAGCGTGGGCAGATTGTTGCACAGGGGGTAGACATGGTTCTCGGTCTTGCTCTTCGAGTAAACCTCGACCGTTTCCACGAACGACGGCAGCCTCTGGGTGAGATGCTTCTGGAAGAAGGACTCGCCGTCGATGCCGTCGGGCATGCGGATCAGGGTCAGTGGCCGGTTGGCGAGATGGGGCAGCATGTAGGGCGCCATCGCGGCCAGGTAGCGCAGCAGGTCGCCCTTCGTGACCGCTCGCCACTTCTTGTGCGCCGGCCAGAGGACCTTGTCGAGCTGGGATAAGCCTATGCGGTGTGCGCCAACCCGCAATGACAAGGAGGCCTGTTTGCTCGCGAGCTGCTGCAGCACGCCGGTCACCAGATCGGTCGACTCGTTGCGAGTGGCCGTGTCTCCCGCCGGTCGGCGCCGAACGCTCTTGGCATCGACGTCCTCGCGCAGGCGCAGGAACACCGGCGCGCGCAGGGTCCCGCTTGGCGTCCACTCGTGATACTGCACCTCCGCGGTCACTACCGGTCGCACCCAGGTGGTCGGGGCATGCAGCTCCGGTTTGACGGAAAACGGACATTCCCCGATCTTCAACGCGTCGAGCCGCCTGCGGATTGCGGCCACGGTTCGGGCGTCAAATCCGCTGCCCACATGCCCCGCGTAGCGGAACTTCGCCTGCTCGTCCCAGAAGCCAAGCAGCAGGGCACCGAATCCATCGCGGCGATGACCTTCGCCGGCCGTGAACCCGCCGATCACGAACTCCGCTGACTGCACGGCCTTCACTTTGACCCAGGAGGGTGAGCGCCTCCCGGGTTCGTAAATGCTGTCCGCCTTCTTCGATACGATGCCTTCGAGCCCGGCCGCGATCGACGCCTGGTAGAGCGCGTAGCCATCGGTTTCGGTGTGCACCGGCTGCACGTGGGGCAGCGGGAACAGGCACTGATCGAGGTAGCGTCGCCGATCCTCGTAAGCCGCGCCGCGAAGGTTCATCCCCAGCACATGCAAGATGTCGAAGGCATAGAACACCGCCGGCAGGGTCTGCTCGGCGTCGGCTATCTCGCGCGCCGTGGAGAGCTGCGCCCGCCTTTGCATTGCGTTGAAGGAAGGTCTGCCGTCTTCAAAGGCGACGATCTCACCGTCGAGAGCCACGGGTTGTACCGGTTGCTGTTCGAGCTCGGCGACAATGGCCGGATAGGCCGAGGTGATGTCGAGTCCGTTACGGCTGCGCAGCGTCGCCTTGCCGGCACGGATAAACACGAGCACGCGATAGCCGTCGAGCTTCGGTTCGTGGAGCCACCCGGGCCGGGCCAACGGTTCGGCCGCATCGCGGGCCAGCATGGGCGCGAGCTCCGAGGGCAGATTCTCGCGCGGGCCGTGGGGAATCAAGGCAGCCAAGGCGGTGCGCCGCGGCGACGGGCCGATGGATTCCACCGTCTGCGCCGTGAGCGCCGAGCGGCCAAGATCCTTCTCGGCCAGCACCCGTTTTGCCCAGCGATCACGGTGCTTGATCAGCAGCCAGGAGTTCGGTTCTTTCGCCGTGCGTACCAGGGCGTAGGAGCCCTTCAGCTTGGTGCCGGCGAGCGTGACGCTGATCTTGCCCTTCGCCATGTCGGCGCGCATGCGCTGCTCGGCGGCGGTGTGATCATGAAAGGCGAGCGAACCGCCGTCGTCGGGGGAATAGATGCCGCAGTCCCAAACGATCACCTTGCCCGCGCCGTACTGTTTGGGCGGAATCACACCCTCAAACGGCCCGTAGTCCAGCGGATGATCCTCGACGTGGATCGCCAGATGCTTCTCGCCCGGCTCGATTAGCAGACCCTTGGGAATTGCCCACGATTTGAGCACGCCGTCCCACTCCAGCCGGAAGTCATAATGCAGGCGCCGCGCCGCATGCTCCTGGACGACGAAGAGCAGCGGCCCGGAGCGTGTCGGGACGAGTGGCGTGGGCTCGGGCGTGACAGCGAACGCCCGCTTGCTGGCGTAGGTGGCGAGGGCTTTTTCCTTCTGCGCGCGAGCCATGGCGATGCGCATCGTACCGCGAACCAGCGGCGGCGAAGGACGGGCGGCCACCGCGCCGACTCGCTTGCCGGCGTGTGAACCCGCCCTCGATCCGGCCGCGACCGGTGCAAGCCCCTGCGCCACGACCTCTCCGCGGCGCTCCACCGGCCGGAGGCGGGTGATACGATCCTGCCCGCCCGGGCCTGGCCGGTCGGCTTCAGCCCCACACGGTGGCGAGCAACCCGGCGATGCCCAACCCGAGTGCGGCCAGCGCGTCACCGGCAATAAGCCCGCCCCCCAAGAGGGAGGCTGTGCTCATGTCTTCGGGCAGCGTTGCCCCCTTGTCCTTGCCCTTCGGCAAGCTGTTGGCGATGCTTGCGACCACGCCGCCGGCAGCGAACCATGCAGAAGTGGGCAGATTGACAAAGCCGCCGAACGACGACGCGTAAGGAGAGGGCAGCACCACGGCATCGAGCAGGAAGTCGGTGGCGAAACCGGTCCTGCTCGCGGCGACGAACTTCTGGTATGCCGCCCGCGATTTGATGAGCTTGCGCAGGACTTCGGTCGCAAAACCGATCGCCACCCCGACCCAGATTGCCGTGCGCTGATAGGGTTTGTCGTCGGTGAGGCTGCGCAAGACCCCGACGAATTTGTAGGTCATTGCCGAGGTCCACTTCTCCGGCTGCTGATTTGCGGGAAGCGTCGTCTGATCGAGCTGCAGCACCGGGTACGCACTCATGAAGAGCTCGGCGAATATGACCGCCATGATCGCACCCATCACGATCCCGGCAACCTGAAAGCGGAACTGTATGGTCCGATTCGTGCCCAGTCGCCAGCCGGTGGAGCGATCCTGCTGCATGTCGCAGGCTTCGCTCGTTGAAACAAGCAGCACGGTGGCCGCGATCAGGCCGATGGTCGGGTCGGTGAGCCCCACTGCCGCCATCAGGATCACCGTGACGACGAACGCCGACGAAATCGGGTTCGAGTCCACCATGCCGACTGAGATTCCGTTCACCAGGGCGAAGATGAACACGAGCACCACCGCGAACACCAGGTAACCAACCGGCTCGTGCAGCACCTGCGAGCCCACGACCACGATGGCGATGCCCCAGAAGACCACCCAGGCAACCAGCCTACGAACATTGGTGCGCTTCCAATCCTCCTGTTCGACCGCGCGGGCGACGCGCTGCCGCGCGCGCCGGTATGCACGGAAGAGGATCAGGGTGACGTCGATCAATGCCGCGCCCATGATCATGCCCAGTGCAATCAGAAACGTTATCTTGCGAAACGGGTCGCCGGGTTGGAGCCACCCGATCGTCACGAAGTACGGGATCATGGCCCAGCTTACGAGCCCGCCGGCTATCGTGGCGAGGCCGATGCGCGCACCGACGATCATGCCGGCGCCGAACGTGGACGTCGACAGATCGATCGCACCCAGCAGCGCCACCTTGGCGGCGCCGACGCCGCCGGCGATTCCCAGTGCCATGCCGCCGAACAGGCGCGCAACCGATCGCCGCAGCAGTTCGGGATCCGTCAGCGCGCGCAGAATGTTGGCGACAGCAAGGCCCGAGGGAAACTTGAGCTGCAGTCGATCGACAAGAATCGGCGTGTAGAGCATGCCAACGCCAACGCCGAACATGCCAATGCACAGCATGTATGCGATCAACTCCCACATCGGTGGCCGCGGCAGCCCCAGCCAGGTCATGGCCTGAATGACGACCGCCATGGCGCTCATCCCGGCCACCGAGGCAGCGGTGGTCTGGATGTAATTTGCGCCGTGACGTCCCGGCGCGCCGTAGCCGAACGTCACCGTCGATCCGAGTATTCCCGCCAGCACCTGTCCGCCAACGAAGAAGCCGAGCGAAAAATTCATGTACGCCGCGGCGAGTCCACCCAGGGGGCCCAGGATGAAGATGCCGATGACACCGAGCAGGGTGTAATACTTCCACGTGCCGGGTCTGGGAAGCCACGTCCAGCGCGGAGCGATTTCTGGTCGCGGTATGGGTGCGGATGTCATGGTTGGAAGGGAGGCATGCGATCCGGTCGCCCTCGGCATGCTGCGGCAACCAGCGAGCTACCCCGTAACGACCGTAGACTTTAGGTGGTGGCGCCCCGGCGGTCAACTGAACCGGGCGTGAACAGGCGTGAACCCAGAAGCGTGAGCGGGAAGAGGGAAAGCAGGAATATCGCGTGGTACCAGAGCGGAAACTTGGCCCACAGGCCGTAGTGGACCGGAATGAAAAGGACGGTCAAAAGGCCACCAAGAATCCTCACCGCCGCGCCGTGTCCCTTCGTCATCCACGCCAGCACGAAGCCGGCGCAGAGGCAAGACAGCGCCCCCAGCAATAGCCGGGCGATCATCATCGCAAGGGTGAATTTCATCGCGATTTCAGCCTCGGCATAGCCCGGCCATAGAGCACGAAACAACAGATTGACGATCGTCGCAACGACAAACCAGACGATCAGTCCAGCGACGATGCCTGCCACCGTCTTGCGCATTTCAGTCAGCGCGGTTCAGGTGCGTGTGACGCGACACAGCCGTGGCGGGTTGCCGAGCCGCACCGGAGATCGCCGTTGGCAAGGTATTTGCTGAAAGCCATGCTATGCGAGCAATATTACCCTAGGCGCGGAACAATGCCGCCGCCGGTCACGTATGGACCCTGAGCGCTTTGAAGGCAGCGCGCAAACGGCGTCTACGCCAGCGCCTTCCGACGCCGCGACCGTGCATCTGGGTCGGGGCGAGTTTGCTGCGAGCGCCGGGAATGGAACTCCCGGCCAGGCGGGAGTCGCGCACCACCTGAGCGATCTGCGGTTCGTTCGCCGCATCTACCGTTTGCGCACGCTGGGCCTAGGGCTCGGTTGCCTGTGCGTCGGGTCGGTCCTTCGCCTGCATGACGCGTCCGCGGGTTGGTGGGTGATGCTGTTCGCAAACGGCTTCGTCTGGCCGCATGCAGCCTGGATGCTGGCACGGCGCAGCGCCAATCCCCGGCGCGCCGAGCTGCGAAATTTGATGGTCGATTCCATGCTCGGCGGCATGTGGATCGCGGTCATGCACTTTAACCTCCTGCCGAGCGTGCTGCTTGCGGCAATGCTTTCGGTTGACAAGGTCAGCGTCGGGGGACCGTCGCTGCTGCTGCGGACCTTGGCCCTGCTCTCTTTGGGCTGCGTGGCGACATCGGCGACCCTTGGCGTACCGATCGATGTCGCGACTCCAATGTCTGTCATTGTCGCGTGCATACCGTTGCTCGTGTTGTATCCGCTCGCCATCAGCATGGTCACCTACTCCATGGGGCGCAAGCTTGCCAAGCAGAATCGACGGCTGGATGCGTTGGGCCGTACCGACGGATTGACCGGTCTTGGCAATCGCCGCCACGGCTTCGCCCAGGCGCAAAAGGAACTGGCGCGCTACCACCGCACGGGCCGGCCGGTGGTGTTGGTGATTCTGGACATCGACCGCTTCAAGGATATCAACGATCGCTACGGCCACCCCGCCGGCGACGAGGTCCTGTGTGCCGTCGCGGAAACCTTGCGCGAATGTTGTCGCGCGGTCGACGTCGCCGCCCGCTACGGCGGCGACGAGTTCCTGCTGGTCTTACCTGACACCGATCTGGGTGGAGCTGAAGCAGCCGCCCGGCGCATCCGTCGCCACTTGGATGCGCGGGCGTTCGATGCCGCTCCGGATTTGCGTTGCACGGTCAGTATCGGTGCTGCCGAGGCCACGACCAAGACCTCGGATGTTGGCGCCTGGATTCAGCACGCCGACGCGGCACTGTATCGCGCCAAGGCGGAGGGGCGCGACCGCTTCGTGGGCGCTGCGGCGATCGCCCTGCCCTCACCTTAGCGGCTTCTGCGCGGCGATACGACCGGCTTGCCGGGTCGATGCTCGACCGCTCAGGACCCAACGCAGGCCCGTCGCCGCCCGAACGCCTGCCAGCGCATGGCGATGAGATCGACGGGCTTGACGCCTCGGCCACTTGACAAAAGGCACGAACGTTCGTATTGTAATTTCCATGGGGAAGGGTGAGCATACGCGGGCCGCGATTCTCGATGCCGCGTTGGCGCAGGCCAGCGAAGCGGGTTTCGAGTCGCTCACCATCGGTTCGTTGGCCGAGCGCGTGGGTCTGTCCAAAAGCGGGCTGTTCGCCCATTTCGGGTCCCGGGAGGAACTGCAGGTGGCCGCCATCGAGGCCGCCGCGGCACGTTTCACCGAAACCGTCTTCATCCCGGCGCTCAAGGCAGCGCGAGGACTGCCGCGCCTGCGCGCGCTGTTCGAGCAATGGCTTGCCTGGACCACCCAAAGCGGGCTGGTTCACGGCTGTCCGATGCAAGCCGCCGCGCTCGAGTTCGATGACCGGCCGGGGCCGGTCCGGGACGCAGTGATCGAACACTTTGCGGGCCTGGAGCGGGGCTTGGGGCGAGCCGTCGAAATGGCGGTGGACCAGGGCCACTTGCACCCGAACCTGGACCGCGGGCAGTTCGTCTTCGAGATGATGGGTATCATCTTTGCCTACTACCACAACGCGCGCCTGTTCCAGCGCGACCAGGCCGAATCGCGAGCGCGAGCCGCCTTCGAGCGGCTGATCGTCGCGGCCTTGCCGGCGCGCTAGATTTGCGGAGACTCTGATGAACCACACTTTGGCCGCGGCCAAAAATAGCACGATCGTGCGATCCAGAAATTCGGTCTGGAGCTTCGCCCGGGCTTATTTCGCACTTGCCTCGCGCTTGCTTCCCGACTTGGCGCGCCGTCATGCCGAGCATTTGTTCACCCTGCCTCCGCGTTACGCCGGCCACAGGACGCATCCGGTCGACGCGCGCCGGGAAACCGTCGTGGCGGGAAAGCATTCGCTGGCCGTCTGGCAGGCGGGGCCCGCATCGGCTCCAGCGGTTCTGCTCGTTCACGGCTGGGGCGGGCGTGGCGTGCAGTTGGGCGGCTTCGTCGCGCCCCTGCTGGCGGGGGGCTATCGCGTGGTCTGGTTCGATCAACCAGGACACGGCGAGAACCCGCGTCGCGGCGTCGCCCTGCCCGATTTCGTGCGCGCCCTCGAAGCGCTCGTCGCAACCCACGGGCCGATCGCCGCCGCGATCGGCCATTCGCTCGGAGCCGCGGCGATCGGCGTGGCGCTGCGTCGTGGGGTCGCACTCGGGCGGGTTGTTTTCGTCAGCCCACCATCGTCGATCAGCCAGTATGCGCACAACTTTGCCCGCCTGCTGGGAATCAGTCCGCGGGTGCGCGAGGCAATGCGCCGCCGACTCGAACATCGCTATGGCGTACGCTTTGACGACATCGACCGCATCGAAGAGTTGGAACATCTGCACGTGCCCGCGTTGTTCGTGCACGACCTGGAGGACGCCGAGGTGCCGTTCGAGCACACGTTGCGCCTGTCCGGAAGCATGCCCGGAGCGCGCTTGCTCAGGACCCACGGGCTCGGCCACTTTCGCCTCCTGCGCGACCCCGCGGTAGTCGGGGCGGTCGCCGATTTCGTCAGCGGCAAGGTCGCGGGGCTGTCGCTGGAGCTGCCGGCGCTGCCGCGCCCGGCGCCCCTTTATTGACGCGACGTCCCATGGCCAAGTCGGGTCCGCAGCGTCGCAACGCTGGACTGTATCTGGACGACCTGCATGCCGGTCAGCGCTTCAGCAGCCGAGCGCATGCGGTGGACGAGCGGCAGATCAAGGCTTTTGCCGGCGACTTCGACCCGCAGCCGTTTCATCTCGACGACACGCTGGCCAAGCGCACCCTGTTTGCCGGCCTCGCGGCCAGCGGCTGGCACACGGCTGCCCTGACCATGCGTCTGCTGGTCGGCGGCATGCCGATCGCCGGCGGCATCATCGCTGGCGGGGCTGAAGTGGCGTGGCCCAAGCCGACGCGGCCGGGCGACATCCTGCAGGTCGAAAGCGAGGTCCTCAGCGTCAGGCCGTCGCGTTCCCGCCCGGACCGCGGCACCGTCACCGTGCGCAGCGAGACATTCAATCAGCGCCGCGAGGTCGTGCAGACGCTGACCGCGAAGCTCATCGTCCCGCGGCGGCCGCCATCGTGACCGCGATCGAATCGCGGGCAGCCAGGGTCGCCATCGCGTTGCCTCCGGCTCCCGGAGCGGCTTAGGGCTCGGCGCTCACGCGCGGTCGACGACCGTTCCGCCTCAGCGCCGCGTCAGCGTGATGATTGCCGTCTTTGTCACACCGGCATAGGACGCCGAAATGGTCACCCCGACGCTCTTCTTCGGCCGCGTGGTTGCAATGGCGAACGCGCCCGATTTCTGGCCGGCGGCCACCAGGACGTGTGCGGGTACCGAAGCGTACCCGGGAATCGAGCTGCCGAGGGCGACCACCGCGCCCCCGCTCGGGGCTGCCGCCGTGAGCGTCACGGTGCCGGTGGCAGAGCTGCCGCCCGTGACGCTCGCCGGCTGAAGCGTCAGCGTGGCCAGCGCCGCCGAGGGGGCGGGATTGGTCGTAAGCGTGGTCGTCTTTGTCACGCCGTTGTACGAGGCCGTGAGCGTCGTCAAGGTCTGGTTGGCAACTGCCGCAGTCGTTATACCGAACGTTGCCGAACTCGCTCCGGGGCTTACCGTCACGCTGGCCGGTACGGAAACCGCACTGCCGGCGCTCGACAGGGCGACCGCCGCGCTGCCGGCAGGCGCGGCCGAGGTGAGCGTCACCGTGCCCGCCGACGGGTTGCCGCCGACCACCGTGCCCGGGCTCGCGCTGATGGAAAGAAGCGCGGCCGCGCCGACGGGGGGCTGCCAACCCAGCTGAACGATCTCAAAGTCACCCGCCGTCAGCAGCGCGAATGCAGGGTTCAAGATATCGTTGTTCCAGCGCGTGTCGAAGGTGCCGGTGATAAACATATCGCTGCCGTTGTCGGCAACAATGAGGCCGTACTTCTGCATGGCGCGAAATATTTTCTGCACATTGGGATCGCTCGTCCGGAGCGCGGGATCGAGCCCGCCCACGTTCGCTTTCAGGCGCAGTCGCGCGCCCATGGGCAACGCGCCCGAGGTGGACCCCGCGCGGTGTGAAGCGGGATAAACATAGCCGTTGGTCGCGCGGACAGTCACGCGGAAAGCATGGCCGATATCCGTCACCGCGGGGTTCCAAGCTTCGTCGTAACGGACGAGGCCCGGAAGAATCGCCAGGCCCGCCGCATCCGCGGAAGTCCAGCCTTCGGGCCGCCGGTTGTTCGTATTCATGTTGAAGAATGCGCCCGAACCGCCGTACCAGTGCGCCTGCACCGGGTCGTAGTAGACGTTATAGAGCTCGTAGAGGTAATTGTTGGTGCAGTCGATGATCAGCAGGTGGCGGTCCTCCTGGCTGCGCTGATCGACATCGCCCGGTGCGCCGCCCTCGATCCAGTGCGGCTGCACGATCGCCTGCGCCGGGATCGGGTAGAACGGTATCCCCTGGCCGGTGCTGTAATTGACGCCGTCGCTCTCGCTCCAGTAAAGGAAAGTGACCGCCTGCTTCGGCTGCGACCCGTCAACGATGGCATAGGGCATGCCATAGATCGCCGTGCTGCCGGGCGACACCTCGCCGCCGAAATCCGGGTGCAGGTGTCGGGTGCCGCCGTTGTTGATGAAAGCGATGTACTGCGCCGAATTCGCATCGACGGGGGCGGAGGAAATGTCCTGATTCCACCAGTTGTCGGCCGGAAAGAGCGGCAGGGGGACGGTTGGCGCGGCGCCTTCGACAGGTACCGATACCGGGCACTGCGCCAACGCCGCTCTACCGAGCAGAAGGCCCATGGCGAGCGCAAGTGGCAGGTGGATGAGGTTCGAACGCACGAATCATGCGGCGGGCAAGACCCGGGGGGTCCCTGCGGCGCCGGAATATGCTTTTGTCATAGTACGCCGCGCAGGCCCGGGGTGCAACAATGAGCACCCCCAGCCGGAGAACGGCCATGCAACGCATCAAGGCACTATTGTTCGATGTTTTCGGTACGCTGGTCGACTGGCGCGGGTCGATCGTCAGACAAGCGCGGGCTACCCTCGCCCCGCTGGGCGCGACCATCGACTGCGAGGCATTCGCCGATGCGTGGCACAGTCGCTACCGACCGGCGATGGACGAGGTGCGAAGCGGCCGGGCGCCTTTTGTGACGCTCGACGTGCTGCACCGGCGAAATCTCGACCTGGTCCTCAAGCAGTTCGGACTCGATACCCTGGACGACCCCGTGCGCGCCGAACTCGCCCGCGCCTGGCACCGCCTCGATGCCTGGCCGGATACGGCACCCGGCCTGGCACGATTGCGCGCCACGTATTGCCTCGCGCCCTGCTCGAACGGCAACATCTCGATCATGGTCGATCTCGCCCGACGCAACGGGCTCATCTGGGATGCCATTCTTGGCGCCGAAGTTGCGCGCGACTACAAGCCGAGTGCCGGCGTCTACCTCTCGGCAGCTGCAGCGTTCGACTGCGCGCCGGAGCAGGCCATGATGGTCGCGGCGCACTCGTACGACCTGGAGGCCGCCGCCGCGGCGGGACTGCGCACGGCCTTTATCGCGCGCCCGGACGAGTACGGCCCGGACACGGGCGAACGCGTCGCAAAGGTGCCCGTCGACCTTGCCGTGGCAAGCCTCACGGCTCTCGCGGATCGGCTCCTGGGCGCCTTGTATGTTGGAAAGTGAGCGATTTGCAGTACGCGCTATGAGCGGTAGAGACTATGGTTTCTCCGGGGAGGCCGTCAGCGCCTTTAAGGCTTGGACCTTGTGTCTAAGAGGAAGGTCCGGGGCGCCTTGCGAAGGAGGGCGCGCTGAACAGCGAGGTGATGACCACCTTTTCGATGTCAGGTTGATCGGGGATCACATAGAGGATCGGCGTGATGAGCTCCTCGAATATTCCGCGCAGACTGCGTGCGCCGGTCTTGTACTCGAACGCCACTTCGGAGATTTGCTCGAATACCAGCGGCTCGACCGTCAGCTCGACGCCTTCGTTCCGGAACAGTTCGCGGAACTGGGCGTAGATCGAGTTCTTCGGCTCAGTCATGATGCGAATCAGCATCTTGCGGCTCAGGTCGCGGAAGTGGGCGACGATCGGAAGCCTACCGGTGAATTCCGGAATCAGGCCATAGGTAAACAGGTCGGTCGGTTTTACGCGCGAATTCAGTCGGTCCAGAATCTTCTGATTGTCGTCCTTCGACATGGCGATGAAGCCGTAGCCATGCGTCTGCGCCATGATCTCGTCCAAGCCGACGAACGCCCCGCCGCATATGAACAACACGTTGGTCGTGTCGAGATATTGCGCGTTGCCCAACCGGACCGGAACGCCTTCCATGATCTTCAGCAGCGCATGCTGAACGCTTTCCCCCGAACTGCTCCGCCGTTCGCCGTCGCCGGCCTTGAGTTTGTCTATTTCATCGATGTAGACAATGCCGTCCTGAGCGACCGCTATATCGCCGTCTGCCTTGTCGACGAGCCGTCGCAGAACCGCCTCGATCTCTTCATTGACGTAGCGAGTTTGCGCCAATGACGTCGCCTCCGCGGTCACAAAAGGAACTTTGAGGACCCGCGACAGCGTCTCACAGAGCAAAGTCTTTCCGGTTCCGGAAGAACCGATCAGCAGGACGTTGCTCTTCTCGATTCGCGTGTTGTCTCGTTGCGATCGTGCTATTTTCTTGAAATGCGAGTAGACGGCGACCGCCACGGTCTTCTTGGCGTCGTCCTGGCCGATCACGTACTGATCGAGATAGCTGACGATCGTACTGGGCTTGATTGAATTGTCGAGCATGGTGGTGATTCCGTAAATCCGGGCCGGGCCTGGATGTGTTTTCAAGCTTACAGGCTTCCGCTGCGTGAACAAATGGGGGCTTCGATGACTACCCTGCAACAACTTGTCGGCATCGAGTTGCCGATCGTGCAGGCACCCATGGCGGGCGTGCAGGGCAGCGCCTTGGCGGTCGCAGTGTCCAACGCCGGAGGATTGGGCTCGCTGCCGTGCGCGATGCTCGGTCCCGAAGCCATGGGCGATGAACTGGAGGCGATCAAAGCCCGAACCGACAAGCCTTTCAACGTCAACTTCTTCTGCCACGCCGAGCCTCAACCCGACGCCGAGCGCGAGACTGCGTGGCGCGCCGCGCTGTCAAAGTATTACCGCGAGCTGGGGGTCGATCCTGAGCGGATTCGCGCCGGGCCCGCCCGGGCGCCCTTCAGCGCCGAAGCCGCCGACGTGCTCGGCGCCTTCAAGCCTGCGGTCGTAAGCTTTCATTTCGGCCTGCCGTCGGCACGGCTGCTGGAACGGGTGCGCGATTGGGGCTCGAAGGTATTCTCTTCCGCGACGACGGTCGAGGAAGCGCGCTGGCTCGAGGACCGTGGCGTCGATGCGATCATCGCGCAGGGCCTCGAGGCAGGCGGACACCGCGGCACTTTCCTGTCGGAAGACCTGACGACCCAAATCGGAACGCTTGCCCTGCTGCCGCGGATTGTGCAAGCCGTGAAGCTGCCGGTCATCGCTGCTGGCGGCATCGCCGATGCCAAAGGCGTTGCGGCGGCGATCGCGCTCGGCGCGGCAGGGGTACAGATCGGCACGGCCTATCTGCTTTGCCACGAAGCAACGACAAGCCTCGTACATCGCGCAGCACTGAAGAGCAATGCCGTCGGCCATACCGCCCTAACCAATCTGTTTACCGGCCGTCCCGCCCGCGGCATCGTCAACCGTCTGATGCAAGAGATGGGCCCGATCAGCAGCATCGTGCCCGCGTTTCCCCTGGCGGCCGCTGCCATCGCGCCTTTGCGCACCAAAGCGGAGAGCCTGGGCCGCGGCGATTTCTCGCCTTTGTGGTCCGGCCAGAATCCGAGCGGGTGCAAAGAGCTGCCTGCGGCGGAGCTGACGCGGGAATTGGTCGCGGCATGCTGACTGCGCAACGGACCGCACGTCCAGCCGAAAGCGAGAAGATTGACTATGATCGTTCGGCCCAGCGCTCCGGAATCGGGCCCGTTGTCCGAACGTGCGGACAGGCGTTTCGACAAGGGCGGCGCGGTCGATCTCCCGGCAGTAGCCGGCTGCGACATGGACCTTGCCATGCAGCCTGGCGCCGCCCGGCACCAGGCCCCGAAAGACGGTCATAAGCTGACCTGAACCGTTCGCATGCCGACCCGGATTTCCGATCTCCATATCGCGCAGGAAGAAGCGCTGCCCGCGCCAAGCGAACTGCACGCCGAGCTGCCGGTCGCGGAAGCTGAAGCCTTTGATATCGCCAGTTCCCGTGGTGTTGTGCAGCAAATCATTCACGGCCGCGATGCCCGGTTGCTCGTGGTGGCCGGGCCGTGCTCGATTCACGAGCCGGAATCGGCGCTCGACTATGCGCGGCGTTTGCGCGAATTTGCGCCCCGCGTGGGCGACGCCCTGTTCCTGGTCATGCGTGTTTACTTCGAGAAGCCCCGGACCCGCTTGGGCTGGAAGGGGCTGATCTACGATCCGGATCTTGACGGTCGCGGCAACATCCGCAAAGGCCTCTACGACGCCCGCCGCCTGCTGCTGGACTGCGCCCGTATTGGGATCCCGGCGGGCTCGGAAATTCTCGACCTGGTGACACCGCAATATTACGCGGACCTGTTGGCCTGGGGGGCAATTGGGGCGCGCACCACTGAGAGCCCGCTGCACCGACAAATGGCCTCTGCGCTTTCGGCCCCGGTGGGATTCAAGAATCCGACCAGCGGCAATATCCAGACGGCCGTAGACGCCATCCTCGCCGCTGCGCAGCCGCACAGGTTTCCATCGATTTCGACCGCCGGCCGCGCCATTGTCGTCACCACGACCGGCAATCCCCATTGCCACCTGGTCCTTCGGGGCAGTCGCGACGGGCCCAACTACGATGCCGTCAGCGTGCGCGAGGCGATTTCCGCGCTGGAGAAGGCAGACCTGCCGCCGCGCCTCATGATCGATTGCAGCCACGGCAACAGCGGCAACGATTACCGCCGCCAGCCAGGCGTCGCCGCGGAGGTGGCCAGCCAGATCGCCACCGGTTCGCCCGCCATCTGCGCGGTCATGCTCGAAAGCCATCTCATCGAAGGGCGGCAAGACATCCGGCAGGGGCGCCATGGCCTGCATTACGGCCAAAGCGTGACCGATGCCTGCATCGGCTGGGACACCACAACCCACGTGCTGCAGGAACTGGCTACCGCCGTACGCTTGCGCAACAAGTCTGGATTTCCTTCGGCCCGAGCCTGAAGGAGGGGGTCGGGTCGCCGCGCCTGCCTGCGCCCAGAACCGGAGTGACGAATCCACCGCCGGTTGGAGGCGTTACCGCAAAGCGATCGAGGTCGCTCGCCCCGCGCTGTATCGCGTCCGTGAAGTGCGGTCCGGGCTGTCCTTGCCGGTCGACGATGCCTGCCGACACAAGGTTGGCACCCTGATCGCGCGCTGCCGGCTCGTAGGCCGCAAACAGGCAATCGAAGCGGATGTTTTCGCCGCTGCCGACAATCAGATGCTCGATTGGCGTTTCGCTCGCGGGAGCGCGTCGGGCCGCCGACCCGACACCAGGCGCACGCCGGCAACAACGACGACGATGACGTCGCGCGATCGCATCGGGTCCGCAGCTGAAATTACACAGGCTGCGAGAGCTTGGGGCGTGCAATATCCGTCTCGCCGTTGCGCGTCGCAACATTGCCGGAGCACTATGACGGTGCGATGATGCAATCCCGACCCGGGCTCATGTCGTCGACGATCTTGGTCGAGGCTGCACAGGGGGCATGGACACGTGGTCGTAGCGGCGCCCGGCCGCAACACGAAAGGAAATTGTCATGAACGTGGGTATCTTGGGATCCGGTGACGTGGCGAAGGCGCTCGCCGGCGGTTTCATCACCCATGGCCACGAGGTCATGCTGGGCACGCGCGACGCCACCAAGCTCGCGGACTGGAAAGCGCAAAATTCCGCCGCCAAGGTTGGCGGCTTGCTCGACGCGGCTCGCTTCGGCGAGGTCGTCGTCGTGGCGGTCAAGGGCAGTGCCGCGGCGGGCGCACTGCGCGCCGCGACGGCGGCCAATCTCGCCGGCAAGACCGTGATCGACGCGACCAACCCCATCGCCGACGCCCCGCCCGTCAACGGGGTGCTGAAGTTTTTCACCAGCCTCGACGAGTCGCTGATGGAGAGGCTGCAGCGCGAGTTCGCCGGCGCGCGCTTCGTCAAGGCCTTCAACTCCGTCGGCAACGCCTGCATGGTGAATCCCCAGTTCCAGGGCGGCAAGCCGACGATGTTCATCTGCGGCAACGACGATGCGGCCAAGAAAGTCGTAACCGGCATTCTCGGTCAGTTCGGTTGGGAAACGGCTGACATGGGCAGGGCCGAGGCCGCGCGCGCAATCGAGCCGCTATGCATGCTGTGGTGCATTCCCGGATTTCTTCGCAATGACTGGACTCACGCGTTCAAACTCCTGGGCTAAACCATGACCACAACCACCCATCCTCAGCACGCCCACGGCATTGGCGCCACGGAAACACGCCGCCGCATCTGGGCAATCGTCGGCGGATCGTCCGGGAATCTCGTCGAGTGGTACGACTTTTACGTCTATTCGTTCACCGCGCTCTACTTCGCTTCCGAATTCTTCCCTGCCGGTAACCAGACAACGCAACTTCTCAATGCGGCGGGCGTCTTCGCCGCGGGGTTTCTGATGCGGCCTGTCGGCAGCTGGTTCTTCGGCCGCGTCGCTGACAAGCACGGTCGGCGCATTTCGATGATGATCGCGGTGATCATGATGTGCGGAGGGTCGCTCATGGTGGCGTTGCTACCGACGTATGCCAGCATCGGCGTCGCGGCGCCGGCGTTGCTGCTGCTCGCGCGATTGCTGCAGGGCTTGTCGGTGGGCGGCGAGTACGGCACCAGCGCGACGTACATGAGTGAGGTGGCCGTTCACCGCCATCGCGGCTTCTACGCCTCGTTCCAGTACGTGACGCTCATCGGCGGCCAATTGCTGGCTGTGCTGGTGCTGGTGATCTTGCAGCAGTATCTGACCAACGCCGAACTCAAGGCCTGGGGCTGGCGTATTCCATTCGCGATCGGCGCACTTGCCGCAATCGTCGCATTCTTCCTCCGGCGCTCGCTCGCCGAGACGACGTCCGACGCGGTTCGGCGCCAGCAAGATGCGGGAACGCTCAAGGGCGTGTTCCGCTATCCGCGCTCGTTCCTCACCGTGCTCGGATTCACCGCCGGCGGCTCGCTTATCTTTTACACGTTTACAACGTATATGCAGAAATATCTGGTCAACACCGCCGGTATGAGCGCTAGGATGGCGAGCGCGGTGATGACCGTCGTGCTGTTTTGCTACATGCTGCTGCAGCCGCTATTCGGCGCGTTTTCGGACAAGATCGGCCGACGCAATTCGATGCTTTGCTTCGGGGTGTTCACGGTCATTGGCACCGTACCTATCCTGAGCGCGCTGGCGCATGTCAGCGACCCCTACATGGCGTTCGGCCTGGTCATCCTCGCGCTAGCCGGGGTGAGTTTTTACACGTCGATCAGCGGGCTGGTTAAGGCCGAACTCTTTCCCATGCATGTCCGAGCCCTCGGCGTCGGGCTCTCGTATGCGATCGCCAACGCCATTTTTGGCGGCAGTGCCGAATACGTCGCGCTCGAGTTCAAGTCGATCGGATACGAATCAGTGTTCTTCTGGTACGTGACCGTCATGTGCGGCATAGCGCTCGTCGCTGCGATCACGATGCCGGACACCAGGCGCAAAGGTCTGTTGACCGAGGACGAAGCGAATATGATGGAGATCTAGCGCGCACCGGCACAGGCCATGGCAATGACTGGCCCGAGGAGCTTCGGGGAATTCGAAGGGCACAGATAGCACGATGTATCCGCTTCCTGGCTGGCCGTTGCTGTCGGCGTTCTTGGTCGCGAGTTTTGTCCTCGCCATCACGCCGGGACCTGGCGTGTTCTACATCGTCACACGCAGCCTCGCCCAGGGCCCGCGCCATGGACTCGCATCGGTTGCCGGCGTAGCGCTCGGAAATCTCGGCAATGCGATCGGCGCCTCCATCGGGCTGGCAGCCCTGTTCGCCGTCTCGTCGCTCGCTTTCACCGCGGTCAAGTATGCCGGCGCCTTGTACCTGCTCTACCTCGGCATCCAGGCATTGCGCACCGCTGGGGCAAACAGCGAGCCTCGGTTGGCAGCGCCTGCCGGATTGCGCAGGGTATTCCGCCACGGCTTCGTGGTTGCGTTGCTCAATCCGAAGACCACGATTTTTTCGCGGCCTTCCTGCCGCAGTTCATGAACCCCGAAACCGCGTCGTTGGCGCAAAGCATCGCGCTTGGCTCGATATTTGTCGCCATCGCCGCGATCACGGACAGCGTCTATGCCGTCGCAGCAGCCACGATCGGGCCTGCACTCGGCGGGGCGCGGCGGGTCCGCGCGGCGGGGCATTATCTGAGCGGAGGTGCGTTCATCGGCCTGGCTCTGTTCACCGTGCTTGCCGCGACCGAGCGCGCGCGCTAACCAAGAGTCAGTTGAGCGGAGGCGCCTCCTCGCGCGTGGCCCCGTCGGCCGGTGCCAATCTTGTCTGCACGAGGACTTCGCTATGCAACGTCCGGTGCACCGGACACTTGTCGGCGATCTCGAGGAGCTTGGCCCGCGCCGCAGCGTCGAGCGGACCTTCCAGCTCAATGACCCGCTCGATGCGATCGATGCGACCCTCCTTGGTTTCGCATTCACTGCAATCCCTGGCGTGGATCTTACCGTGGCGCAAATTGACGCGAATGCGATCGAGCGGCAGCTGCTTCAGGTCCGCATACATGCGCATTGTCATCGCCGTGCACGCGCCGAGTGCCGCAGTAAGCAAGTCGTAGGGCGAGGGGCCGCTGTCCTTGCCGCCGGCTGACGTCGGCTCGTCCGCGAGCAGGCGGTGTGGCCCGATCGTGATCTCCTCCTGGAATTTGCCCTCGTGCGTCTCGACCACGAGCACCGTGTCGCGCGGCGCATTGCCGCTCCGGTTTACCTCAGGCGGCTTCGGCAGATAACGGCTAGCCCATGCCGCGAGCACCGCTCCGACATACCGCGCATCGACGCGCCGGGTCAGCAAATGGTCCGCATCGTCGAGTGAGATGAAGCTCTTCGGATGCTTGGCAGCCAGAAAAATGCGCGAGGCATTGTCGATGCCCACGATGGTGTCCCGTGGCGAATGGAACACGATCAGCGGGCGCCCCAGCGCGGCGATCGCCGCGTTGAGCTTTTGCGCGCCGACGTCCTCGAGGAACTCGCGGCGAATGCGGAATCGGCGGCCCGCGAGCTCGACCTCGGCCTCGCCGACGGAGTCGATTTCGGCGCGTCGATCGGCGAACAGATGCGCCACGTGCGCGGGATCGGCCGGGGCGTTGATCGTCGCCACTGCGACCGCTTCCGGCATGCTCCCAGCCGCGGCAAGGATCGCAGCACCACCGAGGCTGTGACCGACCAGGATCAGCGGCGCCCTGTGTTCGCGCCTGAGCCAGGCCGCTGCGGCAACGAGATCGGCGGTGTTGGAGGAAAAAGTCGTGTTGGCGAAGTCGCCTTCCGAATCGCCCAGGCCGGTGAAGTCGAAGCGCAACAGGGCAAGGCCCGCGTCGGTCAGCGCCTCGCTGATGAAAGTGGCGGCGCGTGAATCCTTGGAGCACGTGAAGCAATGGGCGAACAGGACGTACGCGAGGGGAGCGAGTCCCGAGGGCAGGTCGAGCCGCGCGGCAAGCGCGTGACCCGACGCCCCCGGAAACGTGACGGCTTGGCTCATGCGCCCCATGGCTGCTCCTTCGACCGGACCGGGATGCCTGAGTTTAGCCCAACCCCGGGCCCCGTCGCGCGCGGCACGAGCACGCTTGCGCCGGCCGGCGGTATGATGATGGTTTTCCCCGGCCAAGATCGAGATCATGCGGCTCAAGGGCTCCTGTTCCTGTGGCGCGGTCAAGTTTTCGCTTGACTCCCATACACCCTATCCGTACCTGCGCTGCTACTGCTCGATTTGTCGCAAAACCCAAGGCGGTGGCGGCTACGCCATCAACATCATGGGCGAGGCCAAGTCGCTCAAACTCACCGGCGAGGAAAACGTGCACGTGTATCGCGCCTGGATCGCCGAGGGCAAGGGCAAGCGCAAGAAGCTGTCCGACGCACGCCGGCATTTTTGCGGCAAGTGCGGCAGCGCCTTGTGGGTATCGGATCCACGCTGGGCGCAGTGGATTTACCCGTTCGCGTCTGCGATCGACACGCCGTTGCCGAGTCCGATCGAGGAAGTCGAGATGATGCTGGACTACGCCGCGCCCTGGGCCGAGATACCCGAGGGCCCGGACCACGCGCACTTCGCGGAATACCCCGACGAGGGAATCGCCGATTGGCACCGCAGGCGCCTGCTCGACGTGCCCTAGGCGTTCCCCGCCGGCCAAGCCTGTGTCGCGCCCGAATCTTTCGGGCGTTGTGCTGTCGAACAAGAGTTGCAAAACGAGCCGCAAGCCTCCTCCGTGCTGATGCGCAAGCATCAGACGCGTGCGGGAGTCACCAATCGCGCGATAATCGATATTCTTTTCCGCAGTCCCTTTCCCGGAGAGCAGCAATGAACGAATCGAGAGAAGTAGTCATCCTGAGCGGCGTACGCACGGCGATCGGCGATTATGGCGGTAGCCTCAAGGATTTCCCGCCGACCGAGCTGGGCGCCCGCGTCGTACGCGAAGCGGTCAGCCGGGCCAAGATCGATCCCAAGGACATCGGCCAGTGCGTGTTCGGCAATGTCATCCACACCGAGGCGAAGGACATGTACCTGTCGCGCGTCGCCGCCATGAACGGGGGGCTGCCCGCGGAATCGGGAGCGCTTACCCTCAATCGCCTGTGCGGCAGCGGTATGCAGGCGATCGTCACCGCTTCTCAGTACATCATGCTGGGCGACATCGATGCCGCGGTTGCGGGCGGCGCCGAAAGCATGAGCCGCGCGGGGTACGTCAACGTGACGCAGCGCTGGGGCGCGCGCATGGGCGACACCAAGGATATCGACATGATGGTCGGCGCGCTGACCGACCCCTTTGATACGATCCATATGGGCGTCACCGCCGAAAATGTTGCGACCAAGTGCGGCATCTCACGCGCCGAGCAGGATGCATTTGCGGTCGAGAGCCACAAGCGGGCGGCCAACGCCATCGCCAAGGGTTACTTCAAGGATCAAATCCTGCCCATCGAGCTCAAGAGCAAGAAAGGCCCGTTGCAATTTGATACCGACGAGCATGTGCGCAGCGATGCCTCGCTCGAAGGCATGGCCAAGCTGCGAGCGGTATTCGCGAAGGAAAACGGCAGCGTGACCGCTGGCAACGCCTCAGGCATCAACGATGCGGCGGCGGCGGTGGTGCTGATGGAGAAGTCCGCTGCAGAGAAGAAGGGGCTGAAGCCGATGGCGCGCTTGCTCGCCTACGGTCATGCCGGCGTCGACCCGAAGATCATGGGCCTGGGTCCGGTGTCAGCGGTGAAGAGGGCCCTGGCCAAGGCCGGTCTCAAGCTTGACCAGATGGACGTCATCGAATCGAACGAGGCGTTCGCCGCGCAAGCTCTGGGCGTGAGCAAGGAGCTCGGCATGAACCCCGCCAAAGTCAACCCCAACGGCGGCGCCGTCGCACTGGGCCATCCGATCGGCGCGACCGGCTGCATCCTTACGGTCAAGGCGCTATACGAACTGCATCGCACCGGCGGCCGTTACGGCCTGATCACGATGTGCATCGGCGGAGGCCAGGGCATCGCCGCGGTTATCGAGCGTCTGTAGCGCACCATCGCCGCGGCGGCGCGGGGAGCTAACCGCCCGCCCGGCTGAAGGCGGCAACCGCGCGGGGTCGACGCAGCATGCCGGTACCGAGTCATGCGTGCATGCTAGCCATCGCGAGCGTGCCTGCGTTCTCGCCGGCTCGCTTCGGCTTCTGCGTCCCGGTTTCGCCTCCGACCGGACCCGCCGGGCTGGCGCCGGGCGCGACGGGCTCGGGATGGTCAAGATTGCCAATCGCCAGGCAAGCTTTCACAATGGCACATGACCTGGTCGATCGTCGCGCGCGATGCGTCGGGCGCTCTGGGCGTGATCGTTGCGAGCCGTTTCTTCGCGGTCGGCGCGCTTTGCCCGTACGCGCTCAGCGGCGTCGGCGCGCTGTCGTCGCAGGCGCTAGTTAACCCGCTGTACGGCTTGCGCGGCCTGACGCGGCTCGCGCAGGGAATGGCGCCAACCGACGTCATCCGCACGCTCATCTATCCGGATGCCGGCCGCGAACATCGCCAGCTGCATTTGATCGATGCCGAAGGCAATCTCGCCGTACACACCGGCGTCGAATGCATTGAGTGGTGCGGACACGTAACCGGTGACGGCTTTTCTGTGGCAGGAAATATGCTCGTCGGCCCCCAGGTAATCGAGGACGCGGCCCAGTTCTACGACGCTGGACGGGAGCTGCCCTTCGCCGAACGGCTGATCGCCGCGATGCAGGCGGGCGAGGCCGCCGGGGGCGACAAGAGAGGCAAGCAGGCGGCCGCACTCGTGATCTGCACGACCGAGGCGTATCCGGCGCTTGATCTGCGTGTCGACGATCATCACGATCCGCTCACCGAGCTCAACCGCCTGTACGTCAAGAGCCTCGAGCGCTTTCAGCCCTTTGTCGCCTGCCTGCCGAGCCGTGCCCGGCCGGCTGGAATCACCGATCGCTCCACGATCGAGGCCGAGATCCGGCGCTTCCAGGACGAGTGCACCCGGCACGAACGATGAGCGCGCTACTCGAGGTCCGCGATCTCAGGACGTCGTTCGCGGCCGAGGCCGGCGAGTTCACCGCGGTCGACGGAGTGAGCTTCGAGGTTGAAGGCGGACGCACGTTATGCATCGTCGGCGAATCCGGATGTGGCAAGAGCGTTACCGCACTCTCGATTATGGGCCTTATCGCGCCGCCGGGACGCGTGAGCGGAGAGATCCGCTTCGAAGGCGTCGATCTCACCCGCCTGCCTCCTGCGGCCATGCGCGAGCTTCGCGGCAACCGGCTTTCGATGATCTTTCAGGAGCCGATGACTTCGCTCAACCCGGCGTTCACGGTCGGCGAGCAGATCGTCGAAGGCATCATGCGGCATCGGGCCTTGTCGCATGCGGCGGCGCGGGAGTGCGCGATCGAGATGTTGCGGCGCGTGCACATTCCGTCGCCCGAGCGACGTTTCAGCGACTATCCGCACCGTCTTTCGGGGGGCATGCGTCAGCGCGTCATGATCGCGATGGCGCTTGCCTGCGAGCCGAGGCTGCTGATCGCCGATGAACCCACGACCGCGCTCGATGTAACCATCCAGGCCCAGATCCTCGACCTGATGCGCACGTTGCGCCAGGAGACGGGAACGGCGATCGTGCTGATCACGCACGACCTCGGCATCGTCGCCGAACTGGGCGACGAAGTCGCCGTCATGTACGCTGGCCGTATCGTCGAACACGCCGACGTCGCGACGCTGTTCATGCGGCCGGAGCATCCCTACACGGTTGGTCTCCTCGGGTCGATCCCGAGGCTCGACGTCGAGCAGCGGCGACTGCCCGCGATCGAAGGCATCGTCCCCAATCCGCTGGAGCCGGTTCCCGGTTGCCGCTTTCATCCGCGCTGCCCATTTGCGATCACGCAATGTCGTCGCGACAGCCCGGCGCTGCTGGCAGTCGGTCATGCACACACATCCGCGTGCTGGCGTTCCCCGCTCGATGCGGCACTGGCCCCGGCGTGAAACTCCTGCTGCGCGTCACCAGGCTCGTCAAGCATTTCCCGCTGCGCGCGAGTCCCTTCCGGCGCGGCAAGGGCGCGGTACACGCTGTCGACGGCATCGATTTCGACGTGGCGGAAGGCGAAACACTCGCCCTGGTCGGCGAATCGGGCTGCGGCAAATCGACCACTGCCCGCCTGGTCCTGCGCCTGCTCGAGCCGACCGCGGGCGCGATCGAATTCGACGGTCGCGACCTCTTGTCCCTTGACTCGGCGGAGCTGCGCGCCCAGCGGCGCGCGCTGCAGATTGTCTTTCAGGATCCCTACACATCGCTCAATCCGCGCATGACGGTGGGCCAGATGCTCGCCGAACCGCTCTTGCTGCATGGACTTGCGCTGGGCCGCCACCGCGAGCGCGTTGCCGAGTTGCTCGGTCTGGTGGGGCTCGCTCCGGGGCATGCCGACCGCTATCCGCACGAGTTCTCGGGCGGCCAGCGCCAGCGCATCGGCATCGCCCGCGCGCTCGCTGCCGAGCCCAAGCTCATCGTGTGCGACGAACCCGTGTCGGCGCTCGATGTCTCGATCCAGGCGCAAGTGGTCAATCTCCTGACCGATTTACAGCGCCGGTTCGCTCTGGCGTTCGTTCTCATTGCGCACGATCTCGCGGTCGTCAAACACATCGCAGCGCGCGTCGCCGTGATGTATCTGGGCCGCATCGTCGAATGCGCAGCCACGGGTGAGCTGTTCGCCAACCCGCGCCACCCGTACACCCAGGCGCTCCTGTCCGCGATACCGGTGCCGGACCCTGCGGCGCGCCGTCAACGTCTCATTCTGCAGGGTGACGTGCCGAGCGCGACCGATCCGCCTTCGGGTTGCCGCTTCCGCACGCGCTGCCCCTATGCCCGCCCGCATTGTGCCCAAGCAGATCCGGCGCTCATTTCCGATGCCGGCCACGCGACAGCGTGCCACTTCTGGCGTGAGATCGTCGCCCCGGCGGCCGCCTTGCCGCGGGCGGCGCAGCGTGCCAATGTGCGCCTTGAGCGGCTGCAGGCCGCCTTCCGCAGCCCGGGACCGACCTGACGCCAGACGTTTCGGCGGCGAGAGGTTGGCGCTAATATCGTGGCCGGTACGTTGTAGCACAGGCAACCTAGGACCAGAGGAGAAGGACATGGCGCGAATTTGGACCCGAGGAGCGCTGCCCGTCGCGGCGCTGCTGCTCACGACGACGCTTGCTGCGGCGCAGACGCTGCGCATCGGACTCGCCGAGGATCCCGATGTTCTCGATCCCACCCTTGCCCGCACGTTCGTTGGTCGAATCGTGTTCGCGGCGCTGTGCGACAAGCTCTTCGACATCGACGAAAAGCTCGCGATTGTGCCGCAGCTGGCGACCGGTTATGAATGGTCGGCCGACCACAAGGCGCTCACGATCAAGCTGCGCAGGGGCGTGACCTTTCAGGACGGCGAGAAATTCGACGCCGCGGCAGTCAAGTTCAACATCGAGCGCCACAAGAACATGGCCGGCTCGAACCGTCGCGGCGAGCTTGCGCCCGTGACGAATGTCGACATCATCGACGAATCGACGGTGCGGCTCGACTTGGCAGCGCCGTTTGCGCCACTGCTTGCCCAGCTCGCCGACCGCGCGGGCATGATGGTCTCGCCCAAGGCCGCGCAGGCCGAAGGCGACAAATTCGGCGCGCACCCTGTGTGTTCGGGGCCGTTTCGCTTTGTTGAGCGCCTCGCCCAGGACCGCATCGTGCTCGAACGCTATCCGGGCTATTGGAACAAGGGCGAGATCCATTTTGACAGGATTGTGTATCTCCCCATCGTCGACGCGACCGTGAGGTTGGAAAACCTCAAGTCGGGTCAGCTTGATTTCATCGAGCGCGTCGGGACATCCGACATTGCCGGGCTCAAGTCCGACAATCGGTTCAAGATCTCGCGTATCACCGAAATAGGTTACCAGGGCATCACGATCAACGTCGGCCACGGCGATCGCGCGCAGGCGAGTCCTCTGGGCCGCGACCCGCGCGTGCGCGAGGCGTTCGAACTCGCCCTCGACCGCGACGCGATCGTCCAGGTCGCGATGGACGGCGAGGCAGATGTCGGCAATCAGTGGGTCGCCCCGACTAACGCGTTCTACGCCGCAAACGTCCCGGTACCCAAGCGCGACGTCGCAAAGGCCAAGGCGTTGCTGCAGGCGGCGGGGGTACCGCATCCCGCATTTACGCTGATGACCGCAACGACCTCCGACGCGCAAAAGATCGCGCAAGTCGTGCAGTCGATGGTCAAGGAGGCGGGGTTCGACGTAAAGATCCAATCGACCGAATTCGCAACCTCGCTCGACATGGCCGACAAGGGCGATTTCGAAGCATATGTGCTGGCGTGGAGTGGCCGCGCCGATCCGGACGGCAACATTTTCAGCTTCGATGCTTGTAAGCAGCCACTCAATTACGCGGGTTACTGCAATAAGGCCGTCGACGATCTGCTCAACCGCTCGCGGACCGCGCTCGATCCAGCCGAGCGCAAGCGGATCTATGGCGAGATCGCCGCCATCGTGCTCAAGGATCGACCGATCGTGTACCTCTTCCACCGCCACTGGCTATGGGCGTACACGAACAAGCTCTCCGGGCTGCGTACCGTCCCCGACGGGCTGGTAAGAGTGCAGGGGTTGAAGATGAACTGAGGCAGCGGCCGCCCCGGGCTTTTGGCCCCCCGCGCGAAGCGGGGTGATCGAAGGGGATAGCGGCCTGCGGTCGTTGGCGCCTCGACCAGGTCGGCGCCGGCGGAAGCGGCGCGCCGGAGCAGAGAATACCGAGCATGGTCAAGTTTCTCATCCAGCGACTGGCAACAATCGTCCCGACGCTTTTTTTCGTCTCCATCCTGATCTTCGGATTGCAGCAGCTTCTTCCCGGCGACCCGGCGATGATCCTCGCCGGCGAGGAACGCGACCCGACCGTGATCGCGCATCTGCACCAGAAACTCCATCTCGACGAACCGTTGCCCATGCGTTATCTCTACTGGGCCGAGGGCGTGCTCAAGGGCGACCTGGGCGAGTCGGTGCGAATACAGAAGCCCGTGCTCGACCTCGTCGTCGAGAAGCTGCCCGTCACGCTGGAGCTCGCATTGTTGGCCATCGTCATCGCGCTCGTTGTCGGCATAACCGCCGGCATCGTCTCTGCGGTGGCGAAGGATACGGTTTGGGATTACGCCGCCAACGTATTGGCGCTCTGGGGATTGTCGACCCCCAATTTCTGGCTTGGGATCATGCTGATCCTCCTGTTCTCGGTCACCTTGGGCTGGCTGCCGGCATCGGGCTATGTGAGCCCGCTCGTGGATCTAAGGGCCAATCTCGCGGCGATGATCATGCCGGCTTTCGTTCTGGGCAACGCGATCGCGGCGGTGCTCATGCGTCATACGCGCAGCGCAATGCTGCAGGTCCTCGGCGCCGATTATGTGCGCACGGCCCGCGCGAAGGGGCTGGAGGAACGAGTCGTCGTGCTCAAGCACGCATTGCGCAATGCACTGACGCCCGTAATAACCCTTGGCGCCCTCGAATTCGGGACGCTCCTCTCCGGTGCCGTGCTGACCGAGCAGGTGTTCACGATTCCGGGCTTCGGCAAGCTCATCGTGGACGCGGTGTTCAACCGCGACTATGCGGTTGTGCAGGGGGTGGTACTTTGTACCGCCACCGCATACATCACTCTGAATCTGCTTGCCGACCTGGCATACTTTCTCGTCAATCCACGGTTGCGGGACAGCCAGGCGTGACCACCGCGACCATGGTATCGCCGCCTCGGCCGCTGTCACCGGGCAGGCGCGCGATCAAGCGTCTCGCCCGACGGCGCGGCGCGATGGTCGCTCTGGGTGTCATCGTGTTTTTCGCACTGCTGGCGCTGCTTGCGCCGGGAATCGCGCCCTACGACCCGCTGGCGACAAGCTGGAGCGCAATCCGCAAGGCGCCGAGCGCGGCGCACTGGTTCGGCACCGATGAGATCGGCCGCGACGTGCTGTCGCGCGTTATCTGGGGCACGCGCGCGTCGCTGCTCGCCGGCGTAGTATCCGTGTCGATCTCACTCGCATTCGGCATACCGATCGGCTTGCTGGCCGGGTACGCGGGGGGTTGGGTAGACGCGCTGATCTCGCGCATGACCGACGCCATGCTTGCCTGCCCCTTCCTGATCCTTGCCATCGCGCTGGCGGCGTTCCTGGGGCCAAGCCTTACCAACGCGATGATCGCGATCGGCGTCTCGGCAGCGCCGGTTTTCATCCGCCTCACACGCGCACAGGTCCTGCAGGTAAAGGTCGAGGATTACATCGAGGCGGCGCGCGCGGTGGGCAATTCGCCGCTGCGCATCATGTGGCGGCACATCCTCCCCAATATCGTCCCGCCGCTGATCGTGCAGGCCACGCTCGCGATCGCCGCCGCGATCATCGCCGAGGCGGCATTGTCTTTTCTGGGCCTGGGGCAGCAGCCGCCGGCGCCATCCTGGGGCAGCATGCTCAACACCGCCAAGAACTACATCGACAACGCGCCCTGGATGGCGGTTTGGCCGGGGATATCGATCTTCCTGCTGGTGCTGTCGTTCAACCTGCTCGGCGACGGGTTACGCGACGCGTTCGACCCGAGGCAGCGCTAAATTATCTCCTGCGTGCGGGATCATTTTCCGGCAAGACGTCTTTCGCCCAGTCATTCTTCTTCCAGGTTGGAACGGGCGTCTCGCAGCCAGCTCTCGGAACGAAGCCGGAACGCTCGACAAGCGCGAACTTGTGGATGTAACGCGGGCAGTTCGGAAACACACGCGTTACGGCCACGCGAACGATAAGCTGTGCCTCGGGGCAGGCGGCGAGCAGCGGGTCGTCGAGATGCAGCGACGCTTCGCCCGAAATCCGAAGCCGCTTCGGCCGGAGGAAATCGATGAACAGCATGCCGACCCGGCGATTTTGCGCAAGGTTGCCCATTGACAGAAACATGCCGTTGCCGTCGTAGGTCGGAAAGGCGAGCGTGCCGCGGTCGACAACGCGCACGAAGCCGGGTTCGCCACCCTTGTACGAACAAGTCGGCTGATTGTCCGCATCGCACGTCGCCAGGAAGAACATGTCGAGCGACTCGATAAACAGCTTGTCGTCGTCGCCGATCCGATCCGTCACCAGCCGCTGCTCGATGCGATCGGCGAGCCGCCGGGTATCGAACCGGTCCTGCAGCCCACGGCTGCCGTCGTGATAGAACGCGCTCACTCGAATTCGACGAAACCGAACTCGCGCAGAAACGCGCCGCGCTCCTGAGTCCCGAGATGATCGGCGACGCGCTGGACGAATTCCTGCCGGTTGGCCGCATCGACCGCGGCTTTGCGCGTGACGACCTTGGCGATTGGCCCGAGGTATACGGCAAGCCTCGATGTCGTCTCCTCGACGAAGCCCGGATCAAGCGGCGCGAGGGCCTCTGTACCGCCGCCGAGCGAGCGCAGCTGCGGCGGTATCGTGCGGCGCGCGCCGGTGCCGGTCTGGTTGCTGACCGCGCGCTCGGCGGTGGCGCCGGTCGTCCCGGCAACGAATTTCTTGCGCACTTCGGGGTCGGAAATGCTCTCTGACAGAAGCGCGTAGAGTTGCGCCGTGTCTCTGGACTTTGCCGCCGCCTTCTTGACCATCACCCGTGCCATCGGCCCGACGAGGTCGGCGAGCTGCCGTTCGATGGTGTGCAGCGTTGTGTCATCCCAAACCGGGGCGGTCTGAGCCTGCAACTTGACCGCGGCGAGGTTGATCTCCGTAGCATCCTGTGCTTCGCGCTTGATGTTGATGTCCGGGTCAAGCGCAAGCCGCAGCGCGCGGTTGAATGCTTTCGCATTCTGGAAACGCGTGGTCGGATCCTTGGCCAAGGCCGTCGCGACGATCGCGTCCAGCGCCGGCGAGAGCTCGAGCTTGGAGAGCTCCGATGGGGGCCGAGCTTCCTCGTAGCAGATCTTGAACGCGATGGCCTCGATCGATCCGGCAAACGGCTTTTCACCGGTCAGCAGTTCGTACAGGACTACGCCGCTGCTAAACAGATCGGACCGGCGATCGATCTCCTTGCCCTGGCACTGCTCGGGCGACATGTAGGACGGCGTTCCCATGACCATGCCGGCGTTCGTCAGGTTCGACGTGTCGATGCGCGCAATGCCGAAATCTGCCACCTTGAGCGTACCTCCGCTGGTCAGGATCAGGTTGGCGGGTTTCACGTCGCGGTGCACGACGCCGCGTTCGTGCGCAAAATCCAGCGCCAGCAGCAGTTGCGACACGATCGCGACGATCTGCCCGAGATCGAAGCTGGCCTTGCGGTTTAGGTATTCTCGCAGGCCCGTGCCTTCGACGTACTCCATCGCGATGAAGGCGTTCACGTCATCCTCGTCGTACTCGTAGACGCTGACGATGTTCGGATGGAGCAGCCGGCCTGCCGCCTTCGCCTCGTTCTGGAAACGCGCCATCACCTGCACGGCGAGGTCGGGGTCGACCAGGTCCTTGCGCACGGTTTTGACCGCGACGACGCGTTCGATATGCGGATCGAAAGCCTTGTACACGACCCCCATAGCGCCCTTGCCGAGCACGCTCTGAATGACGTATTTGCCGATTTTTTCCGGGTCAGCCATACCGCTACGAACGCCGTGCGTCGCCGTTGCGTCTACGACTCGAGCATCTTGATTGCCTGAACCAGACTCTTATTCATCCGCGCGAGCGCCGCCGTAAGGATGCCGATCTCGTCCCTGCTCTTGCTCCGGAACTCGGCCGACTCGAGATGGCCAAGGCTTACCTCGTCGGCCAGCTTGGACAGTTCCTTGATACGCTGGATCACGATCGAGTGCAGCATGATGTTTAGCAAGATAAAGGTGAGGACGAGCACGAGAGTCAGCAGCAGCATGAATACCTTGAAGGTATGGTTGGCGCGCTGGATCGGCAGCGCGCTCGGCACCGAGACGATCTGTGCGCCAACGACCTCGTTGAGCTTCCAGCCGAAGCCGTTGGCCGGCCCGTAGAGTTCGACCATCGTTTTCGGCGCCTCGGCGACCGTGTTGTGACACGCGAGGCACGCCCCATCGGTAATCTGGATGGGGCGTGCGAGGTAGAGGGCTCTGCCGGTAGCCGCATCGCGCTCGCCGACCAACTCGGTCTTCACCTGCCCGTCGCGGAACTTGTTGACGACGTCGGCCTCCCAATCGGTCGCGCGATCGCGCGGGTTGGTGGGATTGAGTGTCGCTTCCTTGTAACTGTAATCGGGATACTTCTTGCGTAAGTCGTTGAATTGCTCAGTGGCGGCGTACGCTGGCACCGATTGCGGCAGAAACGTGTACTTGAGCTGTGTCTCGAGCAGCGGCTTGATCTGGGTATTCGTGTAGCTGCGCGAGGACAGTGCCGATTCCATCATCACGCGGGCGTTGTCCAGAATCTCCTCGCGGGCGTTGGCCTGGACCACGGCGTAGGAAATAAAACCGGTCAGAAGGAAACCCACGAGGAACACCGCGAGCAGCACGAGGTTGAATTTCCACATCAGCTTCATGGCGTTCTCTGGACTCCCGTCAGTCTTGGCTTTGTCCTCATTTCTTCGAGTTGCCGAACGGCCAGCCCCATGTGGATTCGGGTTTCTCGGCTTTCGTTGCCGCCTGCGCCGGCGCCTGGGGTTTCTCCGCCGGCGGATTTTGAGCCGGGGCAAGGGAGTCATGCCACTCTGGATACGCCTGGGCCTTGGCGCTGGCCAGCGTGCGGAACTCGGGGTCCGTAAGCCGGGGCTGCAGGCGCTTCAGGAACGCGTGCCGGTAGGGGCCGGTCAGCCAGGGTTCGGCTTCGGCGTAGCTGATCGCCCGATCCGCCACCAGCTGCACGTGCGACACCTGGTAGAGCTGCGCACGGCTGGGCAGCGGATCCCTGAACTGGCGTGGCATCGCGGCAACGAATGCCTGCGGCGGCGCGCCCGCGCTTGCGAACGGCCGGTCGCTTGCACGGATGGCAAAATCGCCGCCCTTAATATCGTGTGCGGACGTCTTGCCGGGTTCGATCAGTTTGGCCTCGCCCTGCTCGACGAACATCTCGAGGGATTCGGCCTCGGCATGGACAACCGCAACCGCGTCGCCGGTAGCGACCGTGCCAGCGGGCGAGCGCACACGCAGCGTGCCGCCGCCCGGCTTCGCCGCCACCTTCAGCCAACCATGGGCCAGATACAGCTCCGTCGCAGCGGCCTGCTTGCCCTCGCGCGATCCCGCAGCGGCAATGAAAAGTTCCGCCGCGCCCACTACGTTGACCACCGGCCCGGCCGACAGCTCCAGCTGCACCTGCTCGTGCTCCTCGGTGCCGATGACGTCACCGTCCTGCAGCCGCGCGCCCTCGATGAGCTTGTACCAGCTCACGCCGCGCAGCACGCGCGCATTGCCATCCAGGATCGTGACCACTCCCACATCCGCGCCGTAACACAGCGTCGACGCCAGGAAGACAGAACATCCTACCAACCATATCGCATTCATCGAGGGACGGCCGCATGATCGTCCGCCAGGACGGCGGTGCGCAGACGATACTAGGCCGCGCCCTCGGCGACTGTCAACGTGAATATTCCGTGACGCCCCGCGCGGCCTTATACTTGGCGGCTGCCGAGCGCGCCGCCATGGACAAGTTACCGGGAAACCTTGCCGTTCTTTTTGCCGACATCAGCGGCAGCGCGAAGCTCTACGAGAGCCTGGGCGATGCCGAGGCGCTGGCGACGGTAGAGCGCTGCCTTGCGATCATCCGTCAGGTCTGCGTCGACAGCGGCGGCCGCGTCGTGAAGACCATCGGTGACGAAGTGATGGCGGTCTTTCCCGCCGCCGATGCTGCGGCGCGGGCAGCGGTCGACATGCAGGCGCGCATCTCCGGCCAGCGGACCGCTCGCGGCGCGCCGCTCGCCATTCACGTCGGGTTCAACTACGGTCCGGTGCTTCAGGAAGGCAACGACGTCTTCGGCGATTCGGTGACCATCGCCGCGCGCCTGTCGAATCTCGCCAGGGGAGGGCAGATATTCACGTCGGCACAGACGGTCCAGGAGCTGCCGCCGGCGCTACGCGTGCGAACCCGCAGCCAGCAGGCGCACACGGTGAAAGGCAAGCAAAAGGACATCGACCTGTTCGAACTCGTCTGGCAGGAGGCAGAGGACGAACTGACCGCGCTGTCGACCCACGTCAAGGTCCGCCCGGCGCAACTCGTGCTAAGGCACGGCGATCGCCAGATCGAGCTTTCCGAAGCGGCCCCGACCCTGTCCATCGGACGCGACCTGCAGAACGATGTCGTGATCGCCGACCGCAAAGCCTCGCGCATGCACGCGCATATCGAGCGCCGGCGCGACAAGTTTGTCCTCATCGACCATAGTTCCAACGGCACCTACGTCACGCTCCAAGGTGAGGCCGAAATCGTGCTGCGTCGCGAAGAGATGCTGCTGCGCTCCCGCGGTCAGGTCAGCTTCGGCCACGCCTTTCAGGACGATCCGTCGGAGTTCCTGGCCTTCTCGTGCCCCGAATGAGGCCCCGGTGCGCCGGCTGCCGCGGGCGGCGGCTATGCGGCCGCTGCGGCGCGTCGCCTACGGCTTCGGCGCCAGATGGATGTTGTCCACCCAGTGCACTGCCTCGGGATTGGACTCGACGTTGGGCAGGTCAAGGTTGACCACGACCGGCTCCTGACCGCTGCGCACGAGCACGCAGGATAGTGGCTCGTCGTCGCTGGCGTTGATTTCCTGGTGCGGCACGAATGGCGGCACGTAGATGAAATCGCCGGGCCCGGCCTCGGCGATGAACTCGAGACGATCGCCCCATTTCATGCGCGCTCGCCCGCTAACCACGTAAATCACGCTCTCGACCGGCCCATGGTGATGGGCACCGGTCTTCGCCTTGGGGTGGATAACCACGGTGCCGGCCCAGAGCTTCTCGGCGCCTGCGCGCGCCGCCGTGATGGCAGCGGCGCGATTCATGCCCGGTGTCTGCGGCGTGTTGACATCGAGTTCACCCGCGTGCACCACGCGCACGCCGTGCAAGCGCCATTTCGAATCCTGCCGATCAGCTGCCATGGGTCCGATCCTCCATCTCCGGCGCGCCGTCCGCCCGGGATCCGGCCGCCGTGATGGGACGGTCGGCTCGATTGCCGCAGGTGTTGCCGGCCCCGGCCCGGGGCGTCGGCGCGGCGTGAAGTCTCGCCAGCCGTTCAACTGCCGGTTGCCTGCCTTCCAGAATGGTACAGCTGCGCATGGCTGGATCCTGGCGCGCAGCGCTCTCGCGCCTTCACCCTCATAGTTTATGTCAACCGGGGCGTCGTCAGAAGCGGATCGTGGCGCCGTCGAGGTCCGCGTTGCTGCAGTTTCGCGGCCGCACGAGACGTCGGCGCGCCGCTGCTTGCTATAATCGCCGTCCCGAAAAAGGAGGCAGCGCAATGACGCTCTCGATGTATCAGGCTTCGGTGCCGGTGGTCCTCAGGATGCTCAACAACCTTCGCGGAATTCTTGACAAGGCCGCCGCGTATGCGCAGGCAAGGAAGATCGACGAATCGGCGCTGCTCGATGCCCGCCTGTTTCCCGACATGTTCAGCCTCACGCGCCAGGTTCAGCTCGCCTGCGATTTCGGCTGCGCCGCCGGTGCGCGCCTCGCCGGAAAGGAGCCACCCGCATTCGAGGGCACCGCGACGAGCTTCGCCGACCTCGCTGCGCGCGTTGACGCAGTGGTCGCCTATCTTCGCACGCTGAGTCCCGCAGAGATCGACGCTTCCGAGGGGCGCGAGATTGTCCGGCCGATTCGCGGGCAACCGAAGACCTTCACGGCCATCAATTACCTACTGCAGTTCACGCTGCCCAACTTCTTTTTTCACCTGACCACGGCCTATGCGATTCTCCGTCACAATGGCGTCGAAATCGGCAAAGCCGATTTCATCGGGCCACTGGATTGAGCGTGCGCGGTGCCTCGGGCACCGCGTCCTCATCGGCGACGCGAAATGGCCGCGGCTCCTCGATACCGAAGCCTTGTGCATAGTCGATACCGATGTCGCGCAGCCGGTTGAGAATCGCGTCGCTCTCGACAAATTCGGCGATGGTCTTCTTGTCCATTACGTGGCCGATGTGGTTGATTGACTCGACCATCGCGCCATCGATCGGATCGATCAGCATGTCGGTCACGAAGCTGCCGTCGATTTTGAGAAAATCCACCGCCAGGTGCTTGAGATAGCCGAACGATGACATGCCGGCGCCGAAGTCATCCAGCGAGAATCGGCAGCCGACGGCTCGCAGCTCGGCGATGAAGTGCGCGGCCTGTGCCAGATTGGCGATCGCCGCCGTTTCCGTAATCTCGAAGCAGATGCTATCGGCCGGCACGCCACAGCCGACGCGTTGCTCGCGGATAAAGTCGAGCAGCCGCTCATCCCCGATTGACGCGCCAGAGAGGTTGATCATATAGGTCGCGTCGCCGCCGTGCGCCGCCCGGGCCCTGGCGATCATTGGCAGCGCGGTGCGGATGACCCAGCGATCGATCGCCGGCATCAGGTTGTAGCGCTCGGCGGCAGGAATGAAGGCCATCGGCGGCACGACCATCCCCTGCTCGTCGACCATCCGCAGCAGAAGCTCGAACATCGTCGCGGGTCGGCGCGGCGCGCCGACGGCGATGATCCGCTGCGAGTACAGGCAGAACCGGTCGGCGTCGAGCGCGGCGTGAATGCGGGCGACCCACTCCATCTCGCCGTGGCGCACCGCCAGCTCGCTGTCCTTGCGGTGGTAGAGCTGGACGCGATTGCGCCCCTTCTCCTTGGCCATGTAGCACGCGGCATCGCCCGCGCTCAAGACGTCTGCGAGGGTGAGCGGGCTCTCGGCAATGAGTACCAGGCCAATGCTGACGCCGATGGCGAAGGAGCGGTCGTGCCAGACAAAATGAAAATCGGTGACGGTCTGCCGCAGCTCGTCCGCAATCCGTTCGGCGTGCTCGGGAGAGCAATTCTCGAGGATGACACCGAATTCGTCGCCGCCGATGCGGGCAAGGGTGTCGCCTTCACGCAGGCGCCCCTGCAACAGCATGCTGACCTGGCGCATCAGTTCATCGCCCGCAGCGTGGCCGCAGGTATCATTGACGATCTTGAACTGGTCGAGATCCAGATACAGCATCGCGTGCGTCCGGTTGAGCTCCCGCGCGCTCGCCAACGCGAGGCTGAGTCGGTGCTCGAATTCGCGCCGGTTGATAAGCCCCGTCAGCGCATCGTGGCTCGCCTGGTAGGAGAGCTGGCTCGCGTACTCGCGTTCGCGTCTCACGTCGTGCAGCACCAAGACCACTCCGGCGATATCGCCGTTGCGATTCCGGATCGGCGCCGTGGATTCGTTGATCGCGATCTCGGTGCCGTCGCGCCGCAGGAGCAGCACGTTGCTGGCGGTTTTCGCCACGCGGCCATCGCGCCCCACGCGGTCCAGCGGGTCCGGCAGCACCTGGCGTGTCGTCTCGTCAAGCATCCGGCAGACATTGGCTAACGGCATGCCCTCGGCTTCCTGCGCCTTCCAACCGGTCAGGGTTTCTGCGACCGGATTGAAATACTCGACTCGTCCGCGGAGATCGGTCGTGATCACTGCGTCTCCGATTGACTTAAGGGTCACGAGCGCGCGTTCCTTTTCGGCGAAGAGCTGCGCCTCGGCGAGCTTGCTGCCGTTGATGTCGCTGACCGAACCGGCCATACGCACCGCCCTGCCGTCCGCGTTGCGCACTGATCGGCCGCGCGCCCGAAACCAGCGATACTCGCCTGTCTTGGTCCGCAGGCGGAACTCCACATCGTAGGGGCAATCGTCGCGGATGTGCGCCTTTGCCGCTGCCAGAGCCGGCTCGAGGTCGTCGGGGTGCATCAGGGCGAAGAACGCCTCGGGAGTGTTCTCGATCTCGTGGTCAGCGTAGCCGGCGAGCTCCTTGCTGCGGGGCGAGAAATAGATGTCGCCGGTCAACACGTCCCAGTCCCACAGGCCGTCGTTGCTGCCTATGACGGCGAGATTGAAGCGCTCCTCGCTGAACCGGAGCGCGCTCTCGAATTCCTCGCTCTCGCGCAGCATTCGGCGCGACAAGATGACGCCGAGCACGACCAGAAAGGCCGCGACCATCAAGGTCGCGGTCGTAAGCGCCATCTGCATCCGGCGAGAGGCTTCGCCGAGGGTGAACGAGAACGTGTCCTCCAGCGGCGTCAGATTGCCGTTGATGCGGCGGATCTCCTCCAACAGCGGCCGCAGGGTCTCTTCGTCCGCATGGCCGGCCGCCACACTGGAGTGCATTCGCTCCGCTGCCCCGGTCAGTTCGGCGATGCTCTGATCTGCCTCGGTCCAGATCGCGATCGCGCGATCCATATAGGTTACGTTCCGGAAGTGGCGGAATAGCCAGATCATGCCGCTGATGTCGTCGGGATGGTTGTGTCCCTCGAGGAAGCCCAGCCGAGCGCGCTCGAGGTTCGGACGCGGTTGCTCCAGTTCTTCGCGCGCCTTGCGGTCGCCGAGCGGAACCTTGATCGCCTCCTGGTACCGCTCGTAGTCGGTCTCGGAGTGGGTCGCGGCATAGCGGTTGAGGTAGAAGACCGCGTCCTTCTGCGCCTTGGACCACAGGCTCTCGCCACCGACGTAGGCGCGCGTCGCCGACAGAATGTCCATGCTGATGCTCCAGAGAATGAGCAGCAGGACGACTATGGCCAGAAATGGCCAGACGATGCGCAGAACGCGTCTGCTCTTCGGGACGAGATTGACGAAGGCCGGCAGATACGCCATTTCGCGCTCAGAGGCCCGTGGAACCGCCCCGCAGCGGCTTAGCGTCTTGCATGGCGACCGCTTGCGCGAACGCGATCGTCGCGCCCGATGCCGTCATGGGCCGGGCCCGCCGCCGGCAACGGTGCGGCCGTCCACCCCTGCGCATCCTCAGGCGCTGCCTCGGGCCAAGCGGGCGGCCGCCCGACCTCACGCGTCGCACCGCCTGGGGCCGCGGTTGCGTGCTGGGGGCGCGGCCCGTGCGACGATCGTGTCGGCGGTCGTTGGGTTCATGGGCATGGCGACATGGACGTGCCATTGTACCGCCCCAGCCCGATACCCCGCTCGGCTAGGCAGATCGATCCTGGAGATGCGACCGAATCTTTTGCGGCAGATCGAGCACTGCTTGCGGCCCGGGCAGCGCGCGGTCTGCATGCGCGACGATCTCGTCGATCAGGCGCGAAACGGTTCCCTCCAGCGGCAACGAGATGCCGTAGTGGAGCAGAGACTCGCCACGATAGATCGCCAGGGTGGGAAAGTTCTCGATGTCGATGTCGCCGCAGATCTCGCTGTCGTCCTCGATATCCAGCCAGATGAACAGCATACCTGGACGCGCCTGTGCGATTCGTTCGAACGTCGCGCGGAATTCGGTGCACGTGTCGCACCAAGCAGCGCAGAGGGAGACGACCGCGGGCGTGGCGCGTTCCGCCCAGCGCCGTACCTGCGTTCCCGATCCCTGACTAGTCGGCGTTATGACGGCCATGCTCGAACGCGACATGCGGCAATGAACTCATGATAGTCGATCAGCGTCGAGAACGTGCTCCGCACCCGCGCCGCTCCCACCTGCGCTCTGGGGCTGCGCGGCGCGCGGCCTTGGGCCCGCGTTGCACCTGCGACAGCCGCCGACCCGATTGCTACGCCAGGTTTGGGGCAAGGTCGCGGCGCAGCGTCGCCTCGTCCTGGCGCACGCGCGCCGCGAGGTCGCGCAGCTGATCCTCGCCGATCTTGCCGACGGCAAAGTAAACCGCCTCCGGGTGCGCGAGGTAGAACCCGGACACGCTCGCGGCGGGCAGCATGGCATAGCTCTCCGTCAGCGTCATGCCAACCCGGTCCGCCCGCAGCAGCTCGAACAATGGTGCCTTGACCGAGTGATCAGGGCACGCCGGGTATCCGGGCGCGGGACGGATACCGCGGTATTCCTCGCGCAGCATCGCGGCCTTGTCGAGGCTCTCGTCCTTCGCGTAACCCCAGTATTCGCGCCGCACGCGCATGTGCAGCCACTCGGCAAAGGCTTCCGCCAGCCGGTCGGCCAGCGCCTTGAGCATGATCGCGCTGTAGTCGTCCCTTTGGGCCTCGAATTCGGAGAGTTTCTTCTCGATGCCCAAACCCGCGGTCACCACGAACACGCCCGCATGATCCTTTAGGCCAGAGGCCTTCGGCGCGACGAAATCGGCGAGACAGTAGTTCGGCTTTCCTTGCGGCCGCTCGTTCTGCTGGCGCAGGTTGTGCCAAGTGAGGGCGATGGTCTTGCGCGCATCGTCACCGTACAGCTCGATATCATCGCCGACGGAGTTTGCCGGCAGGAGGGCGATGATCCCGCTGGCGGTAAGCCAGCGCCCTTCGATGATGCGCCGCAGCATCGCCATGCCGTCGGCGTAGACGTTGCGCGCCGCTTCGCCGACGAGGGGGTCGTCAAGGATCGCCGGAAACGGACCGGAGAGCTCCCATGTTTGGAAGAATGGCCCCCAATCGATGTATTGGGCAAGCTCGCCCAAGTCGGCGCGCTTGATCTCCCTTCGGCCGGGAAACGCCGGGGGCGGCGGCTGGTAGCCGCCCCAAGCGGCCTTGAACGCGTTGGCGCGAGCCGCGGCGAGGGAAATCAGCGCCACTCCCTTTTTTTCCGCGTGCCGTGAGCGGATCCGGTCGTAATCCGCCGCAACTTCGGCAACGAAGGCATCCTTGTGCGCGGTCGACAGCAGATTGCTTGCCACGCCGACCGCCCGCGACGCGTCGGGCACGTACACGGTGACGCCGGCGTAGTTCGGCGCGATCTTGACGGCGGTGTGCGTGCGCGAGGTCGTCGCCCCGCCGATCAGCAGCGGCTGTCGCATCCCCAGGCGCTGCATCTCGTGCGCAACATGCGCCATTTCCTCCAGCGAGGGCGTGATGAGCCCAGACAACCCGATGATGTCGGCTACTTTGTCGCGCGCGGTGTCGAGGATTTTTTGCGCCGGTACCATCACGCCGAGGTCGATTACCTCGAAGTTGTTGCACTGAAGAACGACTCCGACGATGTTCTTGCCAATGTCGTGTACGTCGCCCTTCACCGTTGCCATGACGATGGTGCCCTTTGCCTTGCCGGCGTTCCCCGACATCGCTTTCTCGGCTTCGATGAAGGGTATGAGATGCGCGACTGCCTGCTTCATCACCCGCGCGCTCTTGACGACCTGCGGCAGGAACATTTTGCCCGCGCCGAACAAGTCGCCCACAACGTTCATGCCCGCCATCAGCGGACCCTCGATCACCTCGATCGGCCGTGCATACTTGTTGCGTGCTTCCTCGGTGTCGGCGACGATAAACGTGGTGATGCCCTTCACCAGCGCGTGCGACAGCCGTTCCTCCACCGTGCCTTGCCGCCAGGCGCTATCCTCGTCGGGCTTCCGCCCAAGTGCCTTGTACGTCTCCGCGAACGCGACCAGCCGCTCCGTGGCGTCGGCGCGACGGTTGAGTACGACGTCCTCTACCCGCTCGCGCAAGGCCGGATCGAGCTCATCGTACACACCGAGCTGGCCGGCGTTGACGATTCCCATCGTCAGGCCCGCGCGAATCGCGTGGTAGAGGAAGACGGTGTGGATCGCCTCGCGCACTGGATCGTTGCCGCGGAAGCTGAAGCTGACGTTGGATATGCCACCGGAGACCTTCGCGTGCGGAAGATGCTGCTTGATCCACGCCGTGGCACGAATGAAATCGACGGCATAGTTTGCGTGCTCGTCGATGCCCGTCGCAATCGCAAACACGTTTGGGTCGATGATGATGTCCTCGGCAGCGAAGTCGATGCGGTCGACGAGCAGATCATAGGCGCGCCGAGCGACATCGATGCGGCGCGCATAGCTGTCGGCCTGTCCGTTCTCGTCGAAGCACATCACGATTGCCGCCGCGCCGTAGCGCTTGACGAGCTTTGCCTGGCGCAAGAATTCGGCTTCACCCTCCTTCATCGAGATCGAGTTGACAACCGGCTTGCCCTGGACGCATTTCAGTCCCGCCTCGATGATCTCCCACTTGGACGAATCAACCATCAGCGGTACGCGTGCGATATCGGGTTCGGCGGCGATCAAGTGCAGGAACTTCACCATCGCCGCCTTGGAATCGAGCATCGCCTCATCCATGTTGACGTCGATGATCTGGGCGCCGTTTTGCACCTGTTGCCGCGCGACCTCGACCGCGCCGGCAAAGTCGCCGGAAAGAACCAGCTTGGCAAACGCGCGCGAGCCGGTGACGTTCGTGCGCTCGCCCACATTGACGAACAGCGAGTCGTCGTCGATAGTCAGCGGCTCGAGGCCGGCAAGCCTCATGGGGCGTGACACGTCGGGTCCAGTTCGAATTGCCGGCATCTCCCCGTCCGAGGGGAGCAGAGGGCCGGCGGCAGCCTTAGCCGGCCATGGCGTCACTTGCGGCCGCTGCGAGTCTCCGCGGCGGCAGGCTGTGCACGGCCGCCGCAATCGCGCGGATGTGCTCCGGGGTCGTGCCGCAGCAGCCGCCCACGATATTGACGAAGCCGTTCTCGGCGAAGTCGCGGATCAGCCGCGCGGTCGTCTCGGGTGTTTCGTCATACCCGGTCTCACTCATCGGGTTTGGCAACCCCGCATTGGGATAGCACGAGACAAAGGTGTCCGCGACCCGTGCAATCTCCTCGATGTACGGTCGCATCAGCGCCGCACCGAGCGCGCAATTGAGACCGACGGCGAGTGGCCGCGCGTGGCGCACCGAGTTCCAGAAGGCTTCGGTCGTCTGCCCGGACAAGGTCCGACCGGAGGCGTCCGTGATCGTGCCGGATACAATGAGCGGCAGACGGATTCCTTGCGCATCGAAATAACTGTCGATGGCGAACAGCGCGGCTTTGGCATTGAGCGTGTCGAACACCGTCTCGACGAGCAGCAGGTCGACCCCGCCTTCGACCAACGCCGCGGCGGCTTCGCCGTATGCCGCCACCAGCTCGTCGTAGCTCACATTCCGAAAACCCGGGTCGTTGACGTCAGGCGAAATCGTCGCCGTGCGGTTGGTCGGCCCCAGCGCGCCGGCGACGAACCGCGGCTTGTCCGGCGTTTTGGCGGTCCACGCGTCCGCGCGCTCGCGCGCGATCCGCGCTGCCGCGAGATTGATATCACGAACACGCCCCTCCAGCCTGTAGTCCGCCTGCGCGATGCGGGTCGCGTTGAAGGTGTTGGTCTCGATGATGTCCGCGCCGGCAGCCAGGAACTCGTCGTGGATCGCGGCGACGACTTCGGGACGGGTCAGGACGAGCAGATCGTTATCACCCTTGAGGTCGTGGGGATGGTCGAGCAGGCCGCAGGAGGCCGGGCCGCGATAATCCGACTCAGATAGCCTGCGGGCCTGGATCATGGTGCCCATGGCGCCGTCGAGGACCAGGATGCGCTCGCGCAGCAGCTGGGTAAGCTGCGCCGTCTTGTCGTTGGTGGCGGTCATTTCGCTCTAGCCTCAATCCGCTCCTCAAAAACAAAAACCCGTTCAGCTTGCCGCCGAGCGGGTTCCGGTCGAAAACCGCTTTGTCGGGTAGGGGCAGCTCGTTGCCGAGCTGCCCCCCTTAGAACCGGGCATGCGAGTTTCCCCGCACCCGGCTCAAGCCTTTCGAAAGCCCACTGCTACAGGGACCGGCCTACCAACGTCAGATCAGAAGCATGCAGTTGACGGTGGCAATTCGGATGTAGCAGAACCAGATTCGCGAACCCGCTTGCGCCGCCCTCACACTTGGGGATTCGGTGGTGGATATTCCACCCCGTCTCCTTGGTGATCGGTTGGTCGCATAGTGTACAACGCCTATTCAACTCCGGCGGCGCGAATCCGGTACCATCGCTTGCCACCTGGCGCGAAATCCCGATGCTCGATCCGGACATCCGTCGTCTGCTTGACACGGTCTTCAATGCGCCCGCGCGCGCGGGCGTCCCCGACGTCGCGCAGCTGCGTGCAGCCGCCGAAGCGGCGCCGCGCTTGCTCGGTGGCGCGGCGGAACCGGTCGCATCGATCAGGGACCTGCGTCTGCCGGGACCTTCCGGGCCGATCGCCGTGCGCGTATACCAGCCGGGGCCCGGCGCATTGCCGCTCGTGCTGTACGCGCATGGTGGAGGATGGGTCGTGGGATCGCTCGATTCGCACGACGAGCTCTGCCGGATACTCGCCAATCGCCTCGGGGCAGTCGTGGTGGCGGTCGACTACCGCCTGGCGCCGGAGCAAGCCTATCCGGCTGCCCTTGACGATGTCGAAGCAGCGTGGGGGTGGGTGCGTGCCGAAGCGCGAGCGCTCGGCGCGGACGGTCGCCGCTTTGCGGTCGCCGGAGACAGCTCCGGCGGCAATCTCGTCGCTGCCCTGACGCTGCGGCTCGCGCGCACCGGAGGCGTGCAACCCGATGCGCAATTGCTCTTCTACCCTGCGCTCGACGCAACCTGCGCGCGCGCCTCGTACCGCGAGTTCGCGACCGGCTACAACCTGAGCGCCAGCGATATGGCTTGGTATTGGGGCGCGTATCGCGGCGATGCGGCGCCGGATGCGCCTGAGCTCTCCCCGCTTGCGGCGGCGAGCCTTTTGGGCCTGCCACCGGTCCTCCTCGCGCTTGCCGAAGCGGATGTTTTGCGCGGCGACGGCATCGACTACGCCCGGCGGCTGCAAGCCGCCGGCGTCCCGGTGCGCCTCATCGATTGCGCGGGCACGATCCATGGTTTTCTGCGCTGGACGGGCGAAGTACCCGCAGCGCATTTCTGGATCGACGCCATCGCCGTCACGGCGCGCGAGCTCCTCACGTTGCGCCACACCTGAAGCGCTGCCTCACCATGTCGGCTTACGGCACCTTGGGTACGCTGTTCTACGACGCGGATCGGCCGCGCGCGAGCGACGCCGAAGTCGCCTGGTATGCGGGCCGCCTGCCGCGGGACGCCGGCCCCGTGCTGGAGGCCATGGCGGGCTCGGGACGGCTCCTTGTCCCGCTGCTCGAAGCAGGCATCCAGGTGCACGGCGTCGACAGCTCGGAAGCGATGCTTGCCAGCTGCGAGAGGCGACTCGTCGCGGCCGGCCGCACAACCCGCCTCTACCGTCAGAACGTCGCGACGCTCAACCTGCCGTCGCGCTACGCCGCGGCGTACATTGCCGCGGGCGCGTTCCAGCTGCTGGCCGATGCGGTTACAGCTCTCGACGCGTTGCTTCGGATCCGCGCCCACCTGATCGATCCGGGACTACTGCTGCTCGACCTGTTCGTGCCGACACAGGCGGAGCATCCGCCGGGCGCGCCGATCGTGGAGGTGCGCACCGTCACTCCAGGCGAGGGCGTGCAGATCGGCCTGCGCTCTGAGACCTTTCTCGACGTGGGCATGCGCCGCATCGACGTGAAAACGCGCTATGAAAGACGCGACCGGACCGCGATCACCGCGCGCGAGGATGAGACGCGGGCGCTGACCTGGTATTCCGAAGAAGAGGCCCTCAGGCTGGTCGGGGATGCGGGTTACCGCGATATTGCCACCGAGCCGCTCGCTTGGTCACGCGAGGGAGGCAGGCACTTTGCGCTTCAGGCCAGGGCTTAGCGAGTGGCTGCCCGAGCGGCCGCCGGCGTCGATTGCCGTGGCCGGAGAGCAACGTGCGCCATACGCGACGGTGGAAGCGGATACAGCGCGCTCAGCTGCGCATCAAAGTCTACACGCCATGTACACGGCCCCGGCAAGCGGGTTCCTGTAATAAGGCGCGCAGTCGCGAAAGCCCAGCTCGAAATACAGCGCACGCGCCTCGGTCATCCAGTCGAAGGTGTCGAGTCTGAGTTCGCGATAGCCGATGGCCCGCGCCTCGTCGAGCAGCGCGCGCGCCAAGCACTGCCCCCAGCCCTGGCGCCGGTGGCTCGCCTGGACGTAGAGCCGCTTCACTTCCGCGACCGGGCCCTCGCCCTGCCGCGCAGGCGCGTTAAGGCTGCAACCCGGGTCAGCTTCGAGCGGACGCAGGGCGATGCAGCCAAAGGCTGCGCCGGGCGCTCCTGCCAGCAACAGGCGCCCGCGCGGCGGCGCGTAGACACCCGGTAACCTCGCCAGTTCTTCCTCGAAACCCTGAAAGCAAAGATCGACTTGAAGCCATCGTGCGTATTCGACAAAGAGCGCCCGTGCGAGCGCCATATCGCGTGGCGAGTGCGCACGCCGGATCGTTTCCGCCCGCGCGGCGTACTTCTTAATCGTCAGCCCGCCTTGTCGCAGCTGCCGACCTTGATGTCGGTACCCGGATACGCGGCCTGCAGGTCCTTCATGCGCGTCACGGCGGGCGCCGGAGGATCGCGCACCACGAGGGCGGTCTGCACGACCGCCTGCGCGCGTGCGTCGACCTTGGCCGTCTTCACGCCCTGCGCCGACAGCGTATCCACGTATGCCTGCGCCGCCGCTTCGGTCTGGAACGCGCCCAACGAAATCGCGAATCGCTGCGGTCCGCCGTCGATCAGCAGTAGGTCCTTGACGCCGAGCCCTTTGAGCTCGGCCATCCGCCGATCGGCTGCCGGTCGATTGGCTGCGGGCGGGATGAACACCCAATAGTTGGTGACAACTTCCACCTTCTTCTGGCTCATCAATCGACTGAGGTCGAGTGGCTCGAGCGAAGCCAGAGCGCGCGCCTTGTCGCTATCCGAAAACGGACCCCATTCGACACAGACATCGGCGAGCGTCGCAACCTTGGTCGGCCCGAGCGCGGCCACCTGCTGCGGCGAAAGGAGCGTGATCTTGTCCGGCTGCACCTGTTGCTGCAGCCGAATGCCTTCGCCACTGCCTAGGCTGTCAAGTTGGGTGTAGAGAAACAGCGTGAGATTGGCGAGCAACAGCAACAGGACCAGCGTTCTCATTCCTTGGCCGGGTATTCAGCGAGCGCCAGCACGCCCTCAAGCACCAGATTATCCACGATCTCCACTGGTGCGGTAAGGTGTTGCGCGACATCGGCGGCGGCGCCGCCGGATAGAAACGCCTTGGGTGGCGAACCGCCCTCACCCAGGCGGCGGCGCATCTGCTCGATTGCGCCGCAAACCGCCTGCAGGGCGCCGGACGCGAGCGCATCGGCGGTGTTGATCGGAAAGTCGTGGTACCGCCCCGGCGGCGTTCGTAGCGCCGCCGTATTCGAAGCGAGCGCCTGCAGCATCAAGCGGAGTCCGGGGAGAATGATGCCGCCGCGGAACACACCCGTGCCATCGAGCGCGTCGACGGTGACGGCGGTGCCGGCGTTGACGACCACGCAGGGCGAAGGGAAGAGTTCGTCCGCGACGCGCCGCCGCGCCGCAATCAACGCCGCCCAGCGGTCCGGACCGAGCTGAGACGGGCGCGCGTACCGGTTGTACACGCCGCCGGCCTCCTCGCGCGCGATCAGCCACTCCGGCGTCGTGCGCCAGCGCACGAGCTGCGCCTCGACCCGCACGCGCGTGGCCTCGCCGGCGACATTGACGCCGACAACGCGGGCAGGCCGCGGCAGGTTCTGCCAGTCGCGCAGCGCCAGCGTTCCAATTTCCTGATTGGCGAGGTTGCCCTGGGAAACCCAGCCGTGCGGACCCGCGAGCCCCCACTTGAGCCTGCTGTTGCCGCAGTCGAGCACCAGGATCACGGGCGGCGCAGCGAAACTTCACCGCTGACGAAGCGCATCCGGCGCCCGCCGCTGTCGAGAACCAGCGCGCCCGCCGCGTCGACGCCGACCACCATGCCGCGCACCCTGCCCCCATCGGGCAGCACAACCTGCACATGCTTAGCCTGATGCGCGTGGCGCCGCTGCCACGCGGCACGCAGCGGCGCGAACCCCGCCTCAGCGTAGCCCTCGAGCACCGTGACCATTTCAGCGACAAAGCGCGCGAGCAGCATGTTGCGATCGAGCAGGGCCCTTCCGGCGATGACTGTCAGGTCGGTGACGGGCCTCCCGATACTGCGCCTGAGGGACGCCGGCAGCCGAACATTGACCCCCACGCCGACGATCGCGAGCGAAGGGCCCAGGGCGTCGCCGGAGAGTTCGACCAGGATCCCGCCCACCTTGGCCTCGCCGTGGATCAGGTCGTTGGGCCACTTGAGCTCGATGCCGACGAAGCCGGTGGCCTCGAGCGCCCGCGCCAGAGCGACACCCACCGCCAGGGGCAGCGCCGACAGATCGCCGGCGCCGCGAGAGAAGCGCCAGCCGAGGGAAAAGGTGAGGCTGCCGCCAAGCACCCCAGCCCAGCCTCGTCCGCGCCGGCCGCGCCCTGCGGTTTGCCATTCGGCCACGAGCAGATGACGATGAACGTCCTCGCCGCGCCCGGCGCGACGCGCAAGCTCGCTGCTCGTCGAATCGAGGGTATCGGCGACTTCGATAGTCAGCGCTCCGGCCCGCGTCTCCAGCGCCGCAAGGATTGCGCCGCGCTCCAGAAAGGGCAGCGCATCGTGCAGGCGATAGCCGCGACCCGGCTTGCGTTCCAGCCGCAAGCCGGCGGCGTCGGCTTCCTTGAGCAGTTGCGACACCCGGGCGCGGGATATGCCGCCAACGGCGGCGAGCGCCTCACCGGAATGGATCTCGCCGTCGGACAGACAGCGCAGCAAGGTGAACCCCAGCGGAGAGAGCACGACGGTTTCCGCTCAAGCCACGCAGCGCGTCATCGCCGCGCTAGCCTTGCAGCACGCCGCGCTGGATTTGATCAAGTTCGATCGATTCGAACAGAGCCTGGAAGTTGCCCTCGCCGAAACCTTCGTTGCCCTTGCGCTGGATGATCTCGAAGAAAATGGGTCCGATCACCGGCGTGGTGAATATCTGGAGGAGCATCTCGTTCTTGGCCGGTGCGCCATCAAGAAGAATTCGATTCCTCGTGAGGCGCGCGGTGTCCTCGCCATGATTCGGCAGCCTGGTCGCGAGCAGATCGTAGTACGTGTCCGGCGTATTTTGGAAGGCGACGTGGCGCCCGCGCAGCATCTCGACGGTGGCGAAGATATCCGCCGTCCCGAGGGCAACGTGCTGGATCCCCTCGCCGTGATAGGCGAGCAGATACTCCTGAATCTGGGACTTGTCGTCGGCGCTCTCGTTAATCGGAATGCGGATCTTGCCGCAGGGGCTCGTCATGGCCTTGCTCTTCAGTCCCGTGAGCTTGCCCTCGATGTCGAAATAGCGCAACTCGCGGAAGTTGAACAGCCGCTCGTAGAAGCTCGCCCATTCCTCCATCCGGCCGCGGTGTACGTTGTGCGTCAGGTGATCGATATAGGTGAGCCCCGCCCCGCGCGGATGCTGGTCGACGCCCGCCAGCGGTACGAAGTCGACATCGTAGATCGACATCCCGGTTCCATCCCGGGAATAGCGATCGACAAGATAAATCAGCGAGTCGCCGATGCCCTTGATCGCCGGAATGTTGAGTTCCATCGGACCGGGATGCGCTTCCACGCCCCAGGCACCCTGCTCGATTGCCCTCCGGTACGCCGCGGCGGCGTCTTTCACCCGAAAGGCGATGGCACAGATCGACGGCCCGTGCACGCGCGCAAATGCCTGGGCAAAGCTGCCCGGCTCGGCATTGACGATGAAGTTGATCTCGCCTTGCCGGTAAAGCAGCACATTCTTGGAGCGATGTCGTGCGATCGCGACGAAACCGAGTTGCTCGAACAGGCGGCCGAGCGCCGCCGGATCCGGCGCCGCATATTCGACGAACTCAAATCCGTCGGTGCCGAGAGGATTCTCCCACAGCGTTTGGTTGGTCTGGCTCACGGGCGTTGTTCCGGCAGGCCCCCCAGGAATACGCACAAGCATAACGCCTCGGCACAAGCAGCGCATCCGGGCCCATGCGCCGCGTCCGCAGCGCAGTCGGCGCCCGCGAACCGGTGCGACAGGCTAGCCGGGTCGGGTTGCGGCTTCAGAGCGGCCTTGTCCGCCCGTCGGCGCCGCGCCAGCGGTCCCAAAAAGCGAGGGGTCGCGCAGCGTTCGAGACAGTCACGGCGCGCCCTCCTGCCCGGCCGGGACCGGTGGATCGCCTCGGGGTGACGGCCATGGTCGTGTCCAGGCGGTCCCAAGGCACGCAAAGCACCGATCGATAGTGGGCGCACACATCGACCCTCGGCTGCCGCCTGCTAGCGCGGTACGATCTTGACCCCCGAGAGCTTCTCCTGTGCCTCCAGCAGCGACGCCACGTACTTGTCGCCGAAGCCAAGCAGGTTTGCGGTGACGAGGCTTTGATGCACGGCTTCGCCGACGATCGCCGGCACCGGCAGCGATTCGGCGAAGTGGGTGTAGTAGCGCAGATCCTTCATGGCGTTGACCAGCGTGAATTTGAGGCCGCTCAAATCGCCTCCTTCAAGCATCTTGCCGACCATCATCTGGAAGATGCCCGAATTGACCGCGCCCGCCGAAATGATCTCGTGCAGCTTCTTGATCGACACCCCTGATTTCGCGCATGCCGCGCAGGCCTCGGCGGTAGCGGTGGCGATCGCCTGGGCGATGAAGTTGTTGATGAGCTTCAGCATGTGGCCATGGCCGGGCGGCCCGACATGGATCACGTTCTCGCAGTAGGCGGACAGAACCGGTTGCAGCCGGGCGAAGGTCGCATCGTCGGCGCCGACCATGGTGTTGAGTCGCCCTTCCTCGGCTTCCTTCGGCGTGCGCGCCAGCGGCGCATCCACGTAGAGCGTTTCCTTGCGCCCGAGGTCGGCGCGAATTTTCGTCGTCGACGCCGGCTCGGCCGTCGACGTGTCGACGACAATGAGGCCCTTGCGCGCGACGCTCAGGATGCCGTTCTCGCCATAGATGATCTCTTCGATCTGCGGCGAGCCGGTAACGCACAGGATGACGATGTCGGAGGTCTCCGCGAGCTCGGCGTGGGTTCGTGCCTCGCGCGCACCCGCGGCGAGGATATCCTCGGCCGGCTTGCGGTTCCGGTGCACGCGCACGGTCAATGGGAATCCCTTGCTCACCAAATTTTTTGCCATGCCGTGACCCATCAGCCCAAGACCGATGAATCCGACCCGTGGTTTGTCGGTGCCCATGGTGATTCTCCCGGAAAGCCAGCAAGAGGTACCCGCCAAGTCTGCGCGGGCATGCAGGTCGATTCTACCGCAGCGCTCGTATCATCGAGGCGCATCAGTCGACAGCGGCAGGTTCGGACTGAGGCAGACTGGCCCGCCAGCGCTCGTACCAGGTGAGCACCACACCGCTGCCCGCGATCACCATGATGCCCGCCAGCGCCAAGCCGTCCGGAAACGTCCCGAACAGCAGCCAGCCGGCCAGCGTCGACCACACCAGTTGCATGTAGGTGAAGGGTGCGATCGCGGACGCCGACGCACGCTGGAACGCGCGCACGAACAGCAGATGGCCCACCGTGCCGACGATGCCGATGCCAACGAAGGCGAACAGATCCGACGTCGGATACACGCCGGGGTCGGGAACGAAGGGGACCGCGAGTGACAATCCCACGGCCCCGACCAGGCTCGGGTACGCCAGCAGCACCATGAGATTCTCGCCGGCCAGCCTGCGCGTCAGGATCTGGAAGATGGCGTAGAAGCTGGCCGCACCGAGGGCGAAAAGCGACGTCGGCGTGAGCATTTGGCTTCCCGGGCGAATGATAAGCAGCATGCCGAGAAAGCCGGCGGCGATAAATGCCCACCGCGGACGCGTCAGCCGCTCGTGCAACAGCCACCCCGCCATCAGGGTCACCAGGATGGGCGAGGTGTAGTTGAGCGCGGTTGCTTCGGCAAGTGGCAGAAAGCGCAGAGCCGAGAAGAAGCAAAACGAGGACACGATGAGCACGGCGCCACGCACGATATGCAGCGGCAGGTGCGCCGTGCGCACCAGGCCCAGGCGCATGGTCGGACCCAGCAAGGCGACGAGCACCAGCGCCTGCACGCTCCAGCGTGCCCACAGCAGCGTCGGCACCGGATAGCGTTGGCCGAGGTGCTTGACCATGACATCGACCGTCGAAAAGCACGCGCTCGCCACCACGATCAGCAAGATCGCCGAGGGCGGCAGGTGCGCGCCGCCGCGTCTCACGCTCGGCGCTCGCCGCGCGGTTTGACCTGTGGCGCAAGCAAGGCCCCGAAATCACCTTGGCGCAGGCGGCGCAATCGGCACGTATGGAGCATGTTCATCGCGGATCGGCCCCGCAGGCATCGACTGGCGCGCGAAACGGCGCCATCGGCGCGGGCGGGGTAGGTGCTCGTTATGATTGTCCAGCGCGCGTCAATCCGCCCGGGCTGCGCCTGCGGCAGTATCGTGGATAAAATGCGAGCTTTCAACCTTGCGCTGTTGCGGGTGGCGCACCTCCGGCCCGTTGGCGGCGGTCGCTGCGCGCAGGCAGCCGAAGGAGGCGGCATGAACGGAAGGAAGTTGTCCGGCGGTCTCGTCGTGGCGGTGGCGATCGTTCTTCTCGCTGGCGCCGCAACTGCGCAGACGCACCAAGTCGCGACGCGCAGCAAGGTGGTCATTCAGGTAAGCGACGCGGAAACGATGAAATGGAATCTCGCGCTGAACAACGCGCACAACGTGCAGAAGGAACTCGGGGCCGCGAACGTCGACATCGAGATCGTGGCCTACGGGCCAGGGATCGCCATGCTCAAACTCGATTCGCCGGTCGCCAACGGCGTGGCCGAGGCGACCGCCGCCGGCATGAAGATCGTCGCCTGCGAAAACACGATGCGCGGCCAGCACCTCTCGCACAGCGATATGCTCAATGGGATCGGCTACGTCAGCGCAGGGGTGGTCGAAATCATGGAACGCCAGAAACAGGGCTGGGCGTATATCCGCCCCTAGCCCTGGGGCGCGGGGCTCCCCGGCACGCGTGCCAGGTCTACTTCGTCGATCTGCTCCGGGGAAAGGAATTTGCGCGCGTAATCGAGCCAGACGCGCTCGCGCAGGAAGACATCGAACAGGTCGGGATCGACATGGCTCGACAGTTTCATCTGGCCGAGAATCGCGAGCGACTCGGCGACCGTCTTGGCGCGCTTGTAGGGCCGGTCACCGGCGGTGAGTGCCTCAAACACGTCGGCAATGGCGATCATCCTTGCCGGCAGCGACATCTGCTCACGGGTGAGACCGCGCGGGTACCCCTTGCCGTCGACACGCTCATGGTGGCCGCCCGCATATTCGGGCACGCGCGCGAGTTGCCGCGGCCACGGCAGCGATTCAAGCATCCTGATCGTCGTGGTCACGTGATTGTTGATTATCGCGCGCTCCGTCGCGTTGAGCGTTCCGTAGCGAATGGTCAGATTCGCGACTTCGTCATCGGTAAGCAGGGGTTGGAGCGTCCCGTCGGCTCCCCGGATGCGCCGCGCGCCGATCGCGCGTACACGGGCAACGTCCTCGTCGCCCATCCGTTCGCTGCCGCGGTTTGCCTCGCGCAGGAAGGCCCGGTCCGCATCGAGCGCGGCCAGTTCGGCGCGATAGCGTTCGGCGGCGGCGGCCCGCGCTTTCCCTGCGGCCACCGCCTCGAGGTGCGCAATCCGCGCGTCGCGCGCCGCGAGCTCGAAGCGCGCCTCGATCAGCGTCATCCGGTCGAAGATCCCCGAAAGCTTGGTCGCCTTGTCGACGACGTGCACGGGCGTGGTGATCTTCCCGCAGTCGTGCAGCATCGCAGCCAGCCAGAGCTCGCGACGGTCGTTTGCGCTCATGCGGAAGTCTGCCAGTGGGCCGGCCTCGGTGCGGTGGGCCGCGTCAGCCAGCATCATGGCCAGTTCGGGCACGCGTCGGCAGTGATCCCCGGTGTAGGGGCTTTTTTCGTCGATTGCGTCGTTGATCAGCCGCACCAAGCTTTCAAACAATGCCTGGAGCCGTTCGATGAGACCCTGCTTGTCGAGCGCGATCGCGGCCAGCCCCGTTAGGGCCTCAACGAATGCCTGGTCGGCGGCGGAAAACAGACCGACCGATCCCTCGCCGGAGCGCGCGTTGACGAGTTGCAGCACTCCCGCGACCTCGCCCGCGTGGTCGATCATCGGCACGGCGAGAAAGGAACGCGAGCGGTAGCCGTGCGCCTCGTCGAAAGCGCGCGCCGCCGCAAAGTCGAAGCCCGCGGCGGCATAGGCATCGTCGAGTCGGACCGACTCGCGGGCCAACGCGCAGTGGGTCACCACCGCGCGGTGATTCGGCGTGCCATCGCGATCGTAAAGGGCAGGCGCCTGCATGCCGATGGGCAGTCCCGATGCGCCGCCGAGATACAGGCCGAGCGTGTCGTTGACTACCAGCGCGAAGGACAGCGTGCAGCGATCGTCCTCGACCAGGTAGACCGATCCGCCGTCGGCGCGCGTGGCGTCCTTTGCGGTCATGAGAATGCGCTCGACCAGGCGGGTGGTATCCGGCTCGCGGGCAATCAGGCGCGCGATGTCGAGAAGTTGCACCAGGCGATCGCCGGTGTTTGCGGCCGACATCGGATCAGCCCCCGGGCAGCACGCGGGTTGCGCTGTTGCGGCGGCGCCCGATCGTTGGAGCGGGTGAAGGGAATCGAACCCTCGTCACTTTTCGGGTAAGGAGGCCGCCTCGCGGCGACCCCCTCCCCTCAGAACCGGACGGGCAGGCTTTCCCTGCATGCGGCTCAAGCCGCCTGAAAGCCGGTCCCGTCGGGGCCGACCAGCAGAGCCGATTACTCCATTGCATGAAGCTGCATGTGGCAGTTCGGGTGCAACAGCATAAGGTTGCTGAATTTATCCGAACCGCCGCGGGAACGCCTGACCACGTGATGCAGATGCCATCCCGTTTCTCGCGTAATCCGCCGGTCGCAGGCCGGACACATCCCGTCCTGCCACCACCATAGCCAACGCAGCTTCCGGCGTCCTTCGAGCGTCTCATCCATCTTGCGGGCGAGCCGCTTAGAGAAATACTCGTCGAACGCCGGATCATAGGGATTCGCCTCCGTATCGACCTTAGTATAAGTCCGTTTCCGGAACTCACTTAAGGTCGGCAAAAGCTTGTCCTTTTCCGCGAAGCGCCAATCGCGACCCTTAAAGCGCCGAAAGTAGCGCTGCTTAATCCACCGCGACCCCTTTCCGGGGTGTCGGCGGCAAGCCCACCGCCATAGCGCCTGCCAGATCTGATGGTCGCAACGCGAGAATGTGCGTGACGCCATCTGGCTTCAGTGAAAGTCCGCCCAGCCCCGGATGACCGGAACCAGTTGCTCAATCACGTCCGCCTGACGGGACGCGCACATCTTTCGCAACGTGTCGCGGACCTTGCTCAGGAACGCGTCGACGTTTTTCTTGGATGGCTGGATGACCAGCGCTCCTCGAAACTTTCGTACGTTCCAACCCAGAAAATCGAATCCGTCATCGATATGCGTGACAACAGTCTTCACTTCTGAGAGCACTAGCCCGCGTGCCGCAAGAAATCGCGTCACCAGGGGCTTAACCTGTGATTCCAGTAACTCGCGTGAGCTGCCGGTGATCACAAAGTCGTCCGCGTACCGCACAAGATTCACCTTCGCAGCCCGAGCTTGTCGCACGGTTGAAAACAGTGTCTCGAGTTCGTGCTGTAGGCCGTCGAGTGCACAGTTCGCAAGCACCGGCGAGATAATTCCGCCTTGAGGCGTGCCCGCGTTCGTTGCGAAAAGAACACCTCCTTCTACAAACCCTGCGGTTAGCCACTTCCTGAGCACGCCTTTGTGCATACGCACGTTGGCGAGCAGCCAGTCATGGTTGATATTGTCGAAGCAACCTTTGATGTCGCACTCCAACACCCATTCCGCGCAAAAGCCTCGGGCAAGAATATTACGTACTTGCTGGATGGCGTCGGCGGTCGAGCGCTCACGGCGAAAGCCGTAGGAGTGCTGATCTCCCGTTACTTCGGCCACAGGATCCAGCGCCAATAAATGCAGCGCTTGCATCGCCCGATCGCGCATGGTGGGGATGCCCAACGGGCGTTTCCCACCACTGGCTTTGGGGATGTGTATCCGACGCAGTGGCCGTGGCTTATAGCCCTTGTTGCCAAGGACCTTGACCGCTTGCCATTTGTCGTCAGGAGTATCCCAGCATTGGCCGTCAACTCCCGGAGTCTTTCGACCACGGTTCTCCGTCACTCGGCGAACCGCCAGTGCTTTCGCGCTGGTGGAGCGAGTGAGTAAACCCTGCAGGGAGCGCACTTTCCGCCACTCACCTGCCTTTGCTGCTTTCGCAATACGGGTCTGTAGCCTCGAACGACTTGGTGGGCGCCGGACCAAGGAATCTGGTGCCAGCTCTGCCACGTCGCGGAGGCGACATCACAATCCGACTGCACTGCGTCCATATCAACCTCCAGTTGGTTGGAGCGGGTGAAGGGAATCGAACCCTCGTCACTTGGTTGGGAACCAAGAGCTCTGCCATTGAGCTACACCCGCGCTATCCCGTGAGGGATGGACGCACCGCCCCCGAGGGGACAGCGCTCCATCTCCTCTCGGGTTCTTGGTACAGACCTATCTCACGATAGGCTACCACATGGAAGTCAGCCCGCTTTCGCGGCGGGGCGATCGTTGCATCCCCTATCCGACCCATTACAGGCCAGCATTCGCTTTCTCCATGATCCTCTACCCGGATGGGCAGCAATCGATCTCGCAACCAATCTTGTCCGATGAACCGGACGCCCACACGGGCTTACCCTGTTCCGTGCAAAGAGCACGAATCAGAAGGGTTCCGCCTATTCGCCGGTGATCGTTCGTCAGCGTATCCGCACCAAGCAGGCGGATAGCCGATCACATGCCGTTTTGGCCAGAGCCCGATACTCCAAGTCACCGTTGGCTCTTCATGCTTCACGACGTTTGCGGCGGTTCGCGTTACGCTAACCCTTTGATCCAGCCTAGTGCCTCGCGCGAGTGTGACTCCCGCGCTCATGCAGATCCCTCGCGGGGCCTGCACACCCATGAGGGTGGCTACATTGTCGGTGCGCTCAGCACGGGACCGTTACCAGCCCCGCACTGCACCTAGGCTACTGGTGGCTGAACACCAGGTCATCCTCCGGGCGATAAAGCCCCGGCATGACAGCTCCTTACACGGCTTACGCCGCAGTGCGGGGTTAAGCCCGCACAAATCTGCTGGTTAACTGCACTTGATCGACGTTTTCACGTCAGCGGTGCAGCGGTCAGCAAACCGACGCGACACTCAGGTCGCACGCTTGGGAAGCAGGAGCTCTACCATTGAGCTACACCCGCCCTGTCCCTTGAGGGATGGACGCACTGCGCCCGAGGGGACAACGCTCCGTCACCTCTCGGGTCTCGGTACAGACCTATCTCGCGATAGGCTACCACATGGAAGTCAACGATCGTTGCAGCCCCTATCCGTCCCATTACAGGCCGGCGTTCGCTTTCTCCATGATCATCTACCCAACAAAGCATCGGATGGCCTTACGGCCACCTTTGTCTGCTGCCAACCTGGCCAGACGCCATATTGGGTTTACCCTGTGCCGCAAAGAGAGCACGGATTGGGAGGGTTCGGCCTGGGGGCTGTGTTAACCGTCAGACATCGACAGCGGTCACAGCTGACCGACGGTTGGGAACCAAGAGCTCTGCCATTGAGCTACACCCCCGCACTGTCCCTCGAACAAACGCGGTCACCACCGGCTTGCCGCCCAACCGCCTCTGCCTTGCGGGTAACCTGCCTGCGCCGACGCCGCACTTCCGCGGCGCGGCGCTCGCGGACCGGACATGCTCCGGCTCTGCCCTTGCGCGGCTTTCGCGCCACCCGCAGCGGGGCGAACCTTCGATGAGCCATTGTAGCAAAGGCGAAATTCGTCTCCGTCGCCCGCCGGCGCAGCCCGAGCTCGCAACGCTTGCGCGGCGCACAGACTTTGGGGTTGCCTGCGGCCCGGGGGCACGTCGCGTGTACGCGTCGCCGCAATGATTCAGCCCGGTGTTCCCGTGCCGGTTTTCCGCGGCAAGCGGCAAAGTGCGCCAACCGGCTTGCCCCGGCTGCCGGAATGGCGTAACTTTCTCCGTTGACGCTAGGGGTCCTGTCGCGATCGACCGCGATGGGTGAGATCAGACCCTTGGTACCTGTGCGGACAATGCCGGCGCAGGGAAGCGTGCCCGTCCTGCCCGCTCCCCCGCCCCGACCTTCCGCAGGCGCAGAGGAGCGCAATGAACGCCAACGACCGATTTCTCGCCCGCGACGCGCATGTCGACGATGCGGCGGTGCAGCCGTTCCCGAATTCAAACAAGATTTTCGTCGACGGCTCGCGGCCTGACCTGCGGGTGCCGATGCGCGAGATCGCCCAATCCGATACGCCGGCGTCCTTCGGTGTCGAGAAAAATCCACCGATCGTCGTCTACGACACCTCGGGGCCCTACACCGATCCGGCCGCGAGCATCGACATCCGCGCCGGCCTGCCACCGCTGCGCGCGGGCTGGATCGAGGAGCGGGGCGACACCGTCGTACTCGCCGAGCCCTCCTCCGGCTATGGCCGCGAGCGGCTCGCCGCCGAGTCGGGGATGCGCTTCCACCTCCAGCGCAGCCCGCGCCGTGCCCGCGACTCGGCCAACGTGACTCAGATGCACTACGCGCGGAAGGGCATCGTCACGCCGGAGATGGAATTCATCGCCATTCGCGAAAACATGCAGCGGGAGCGGGCGCTGCAGACGCAACCAGAGCTCATCACCCGCCAGCACCTGGGACAGAGCTTCGGGGCCGCGATCCCGGAATGGGTCACGCCCGAGTTCGTGCGCAGCGAGGTCGCGCGGGGCCGCGCAATCATTCCCGCCAACATCAATCATCCCGAAATCGAGCCGATGATCATCGGCCGCAATTTCCTCACCAAGATAAACGCCAACATCGGCAATTCCGCCGTTTCCTCGTCGATTCAGGAGGAAGTCGAGAAAATGACCTGGGCGGCGCGCTGGGGTGCCGATACGGTCATGGACTTGTCGACTGGAAGAAACATCCATGAGACACGCGAGTGGATCATCCGCAACTCGCCCGTGCCGATCGGCACGGTGCCGATCTATCAGGCGCTGGAAAAAGTCGACGGCAAGGCCGAGGACCTGACGTGGGAGATCTACCGCGACACGCTGATCGAACAGGCCGAGCAGGGCGTGGACTATTTCACGATTCATGCGGGCGTGCTGCTGCGCTATATCCCGCTTACCGCGAAGCGCATGACCGGCATTGTCAGCCGCGGCGGCTCGATCATGGCCAAATGGTGCCTTGCCCATCACCGGGAATCGTTCCTCTACGCCAACTTCGAGTCCATTTGCGAAATCATGAAGGCGTATGACGTGTCGTTCAGCCTCGGCGATGGTCTGCGCCCGGGCTCGGCCTACGATGCCAACGACGAGGCGCAGATGGCCGAGCTGGCGACGCTGGGCGAGCTCACCCAGATCGCGTGGAAGCACGACGTCCAGACGATGATCGAGGGCCCCGGTCACATCCCGATGCATCTGATCAAACACAACGTGGACGAGCAGTTGCGGCTTTGCGGCGAAGCGCCTTTCTATACCCTAGGGCCGCTGACGACGGATATCGCCCCCGGATACGACCACATCACCTCCGCCATCGGTGCGGCGATGATCGGCTGGTATGGCACGGCGATGCTCTGCTACGTGACGCCGAAGGAGCACTTGGGGCTGCCGAACAAGGTCGACGTCAAGGACGGCATCATGGCGTACAAGATAGCAGCCCATGCTGCCGATCTCGCGAAGGGCCATCCCGGTGCGCAGATCCGTGACAACGCGCTGTCCAAGGCACGCTTCGAGTTCCGCTGGGAGGACCAGTTCAATCTCGGGCTCGATCCCGATAAGGCGCGCGAGTTCCACGATGAAACGCTGCCGCAGGAAGGCGCGAAGCTGGCGCACTTCTGCTCCATGTGCGGTCCGCATTTCTGCTCGATGAAGATCACCCAGGACGTGCGCGACTACGCGGCGAAACTCGGTGTCGACGAAGCCGCCGCGCTGGCGAAGGGCATGGAAGCGAAGGCCGTTGAGTTCGTGCGCAAAGGCGCGGAGGTCTACAGCAAAGCGTAGCGCGCGGCCCACATGCGCGGTCCCGGTAGGACAAGGACCGGAAATCCGCCCGCGGCATGGCCACGCGCCCGGCGGCCGGTGCCGCGGTCTGCTTCTGGCGTCAGGCGTGGCGCGTCGGCGCTCGCCGAGCCTGCCGACTCACGCGGTAATGCGCACCGACACGCGCTTGCGACCCCAGGGGCGTTCCACTGCGCCATACCGTCCGGGCAGCTGCGCATTGCAATGCCGGCAACGGCCCTCGGGCGTCAGCGCGTAGGTCAGAATCTCGTACCAGTCGCGCACGATCACCGCTTTGCCGCAACCGGGACAGAACGTCGTACCGCCCTCGCGGTCGTGCACGTTGCCCGTGTAGACGAAACGCAGTCCCTCCGCCAAGGCGATCTTGCGCGCGCGGATCAGCGTCGACGGCGGGGTGGGCGCGAGGTCCATCATCTTGTAATCGGGATGGAACGCGGTGAAATGAAGCGGCACGTCGGGCCCCAGCTCGCGCTGGATCCACTTTGACTCGGCCTCTATCTCCGCGTCGGAATCATTCTTGCCTGGGATCAGCAAGGTGGTGATCTCGAACCAAACGTCAGTCTCGTGCTTGAGGTATACGAGCGTGTCGAGCACCGGTTGCAGGCGTGCGCCGCAGAGCTTGAAATAGAACTCGTCAGTGAAGCCTTTGAGGTCGATGTTGGCAGCGTCCATCTTGGCGTAGAACTCGCGCCGCGCCGCGCTGCCGATGTAGCCCGCCGTCACCGCAATGGTCTGGATGTCGAGCTCGTGACAGGCATCCGCGGTGTCCATGGCGTATTCGGCAAAGATCACCGGGTCGTTGTAGGTGAACGCAATGCTCTTGCAGCCCTGCGCCCGCGCGATACGCGCGATCGTTTCGGGCGAGGCTTGATCCATCAGCGTATCCATCTCGCGCGACTTGGATATGTCCCAGTTCTGGCAGAACTTGCATGCCAGGTTGCAACCGGCCGTGCCGAACGAGAATGCGCTCGAGCCGGGGAAGAACTGGTTCAGGGGCTTCTTCTCGACGGGATCAATGCAGAATCCAGACGATCGGCCGTAGGTGGTCAGCACCATCGCGTCGCCCTTGCGCTGGCGCACGAAGCACGCTCCGCGCTGCCCTTCGTGCAGGCGGCAGTCACGAGGACACAGGTCGCACTGGATGCGCCCGTCGTCCAGTGCGTGCCAGTAACGCCCCGGGTAATCGGTCATGGTAACCGCCTCATCTTGTCGTCGCAGAAAGGGGCCCGCTAGCCACGCGCCTACGCCTTGCCTGCCGAGCCGGCTGCGGGGACTCCGCGCTGGGCTCAGCTGCGCACCCGTTCACTGCCGCTTTCGCGCTCCTTCCACTTGGTCACCCGATACAGGGCAACGTTCAAGAACGGGCTCCAGAAGTCGACCGGAAATCCGGCCTTGTGCTTGAGCGCGGCCAGAAACTCCCCCGGTTCGGGCAGCATCTCCCAGACCTGGGGCAAGAACGTGGCGCGGCGATCGTCGAGCTCGAGCGTCACCCCGTCGATGCCCGGTCGGAGCCGCGCCCGGAGTTCGCTCTCGGTATTGAAGCGAACCCGCTCGGCCGCGGACAGCAGCGATACTTCAACCCGGGTGGCATGGAATTCGACCGCGGTTAGCGGCGCAAAGCGCGGATCGCGAAACGCTGCGGCAAGGGCATTCTCGCGCACGTCGCACCCGAGTTCCCGCGTTGCCCTCAGGCTGCCGATGCAACCGCGCAGCTCGCCACGGTGAAACAGCGTGACGAACGTCGCGCCCGGTCGCAGCAGCTCGGCATGTGCCGGGGGATCCTCCGCGGCCAATGCCAATTCGGTGGCGATCGCGTGTCTCGCGCTAGCGATCAACGCCCGACCGAGCTCGTCACCTGGCACGGGCCGCTTCGGTGGGCACTTCGGCCGCGGCGTCCTGCGCCGCGGCCGGACCCCGATTCGTGAATGCGAACGCCGCATAGCCGACCACGCGCGACTTATCTCCAGCGGTATCGCCGGAATTGCGCAGGTCGATCAGCTCAGGCTTGAGATGGAGTCGCCGCGCGCACAGCGCCAAGCCATTGATCGGTGTCGCACCGCAGGCCTGCTCGTGGTCGAGCCCGGGGTCGAGCGCCAGAATGGCGGCCGCGGTACCGCGGTCGATCTGCCGCGCCGCCGCATAGGGGTGATAGTGCGAAAGGTCCGAGCTAACGACGACAAGTGTCTCCGGCCCGCCCCAAAGCCGCTCGATCACCGCGGCCACCTCCGCCGCGCTCGCATCGCCGACGGCAAACGGCACGATACGAAAATCGTCGAGCACGGTCTGGAGGAACGGCAGTTGCACCTCCAGCGAGTGCTCGAGTGCATGCGCCGCTTCGTTGACCGAAACATGGGGCATTGCGAGCGCCTGCGCGACCGCGTCCATGTCGACGCCGACCGTCCCCAGGGGCGTGGCGAATGCCTCCGCCGAGGGCAGGGCAAGGCCGCGGACCGGGACCCGGTGCACCGGTCCGAGCAGGACAACGCGGCGGATAGTCGTGCGTCCGGCGGCAATGCGGCGATAGGCCAGCGCGGCCACCGGGCCGGAATACGCGTAGCCCGCATGGGGGACGATGAGTGCCTTGGGCACCCCGGCGGTCTCTTCGCTTGGCATGTGCGCTTCCGCGAGAAAGGAGCGCACTGCCGCACTGAGCACCGCCGGCGTCCCCGGATAGAACATGCCGGCCACGGCGGCAGGACGGATACTTTGCACGTTTCACCTCACCGGTCGTTGGCGACCGCCCAAGGAGTGGCGACTTACCCGCACTCGTGCTGGGACAGCCATTGTCGCGCTGACGGCGCTACTTGGCTACCGGCGGCACCACCTTGCGATCCGCCATATGCCGCAGGTAGGCGAGCAGTTCTGCCAGTTCGCGGTCGGGGAGTTCCTTGCTGTCAAATGCCGGCATCTTGGCGCCGGGCCAGCGCCGCAGCGCCTGCGGATCGCGAATCAACCGCCGCAGCGCGTCCGGGCGCAGGTATTCGGTGGGGTTGTAGGGGATGTTGAGGTCAGGGCCGATCGCCGCATCGCCGCCGCCGTTCAGGGGGTGGCACACCATGCAATGCTTCTGGAATGCCGCAAAGCCCACGCGGATCGGATCGTTCGCCGCGAGCCTGGCCGCGGGCGCGAGCATGGGAAAGCGCTTGACCAGTGGCGGAACCACGTCGATTCGCACGATCTGGTAGGGCCACTGCTCGCTTGTTACCGCGGCTTTCTCCGGCGTGGTCCAGACGAGGTAGAACGGCCCGGCGGTTCCCGCCTCGCCGGCTTTGAGCGGCGGCCACGGTGCGTCCGCCGGCTCGACCGCGAGATAAGCAATCGAGCCCTCGTGCGCGAGGAGCGCCGCCGCGGGCAGCGTCGTCGCGAAACCGTCGGCGGCCGCAAAGCGAATACTGTCATCAGGCGCCACGCCCTCGAGCAATACGGCGATCGGGACCGCCTGAAAGGTCATGCTTCGCTTGTAGGCGACGTCCGCTGGAATCTTCACGGTCGTCGCCGACGGCAATGCGAGCAGCCCGGGCGCGGTGTAGATGGCCGTCCGCCCCCCGGTGGCAACAGTCAACGCCGGTTCCGCGGCGGCGCTGGCGGCGGCCAGCGCAAGCAAACCGCCAAGCCCGAGCCGATGCCAGATCATTCGTCGTGCACGAGGGGGCGGATGATATAACCCCCGGATTTTTCGTCGCGTTCGAGCGCCAGTGCGCCGCGCCGCTCGGTTTCCTCCAGCAGCCCGTTGAAGGAACGGAAACCGTAGTACGACTCGGCGAAGCCCGGGTTGCGACGCTTCAGCGCCTGCTTGACCATCGACCCCCATATCTTTTCCTCGGCACCGCGTTCGGCGAACAGCGCGTCGACCGTGGCCGTGATCAGATCCACCGCTTCCTGGCGCCGCTCCTCGTCGCCCTTTTTCGCCGGCGGGCCCGGCTCGACCGCGCGGGCCGAGGCCTTTCTCGCCGCCGGCCGCTTCTTCTCGCGTACCAGGTCGTCGTAGTAGATGAACTCGTCGCAGTTGGCGATGAGGAGGTCGGAAGTCGAATTCTTGACGCCGACGCCGATCACTACCTTGTTGTTTTCTCGCAGCTTCGACACCAGCGGCGAGAAATCGGAGTCGCCGCTGATGATGACGAAGGTCTCGACGTGCGCCTTCGTGTAGCAGAGATCGAGTGCGTCGACAACCATGCGGATGTCGGCGGAGTTCTTCCCGGATTGCCGCACGTGCGGGATTTCGATCAACTCGAAGCTCGCCTCGTGCATCGGCGCCTTGAACGCCTTGTAGCGCTCCCAATCGCAGTACGCCTTCTTGACCACGATGCTGCCCTTGAGCAGCAGCCGCTCAAGCACCTTACCGATATCGAACTTGTCGTACTTGGCGTCCTGCACACCGAGCGCGATGTTCTCGAAGTCGCAGAAGACGGCCATGTTGGTGACTTCGGGGGTATTGGGCATGATTCGGGTCCAGGTGCTGGGCTCGGGGCCACTTGAGGAAGCGTTGGCGCTAGAATGCGCGCTTTGGGCCGTACGATAGCAGCATCGGGCTCGGGTGCATACGACCCGAACCATACCCAAGCCGGTGAGCGCGCTTCGGACCACGGAGGACGAGATGAGAACCGTCGCGACGATCTGCCTCGCTTCGCTGCCGCTCGCCGCGCTTGCCGCGGGACCTTTTACGTTGGAGAGTGCGGAGATCAAGCCCAACTCGGCCATCGCCGAAGCGCAGGTGTACAAAGGCTTCGGCTGCACCGGCGGCAACGTCTCACCGTCGCTGTCGTGGAAGAACCCGCCGGCGGGCACCAAGAGCTTCGCGATCACCGCCTACGATCCCGACGCTCCGACCGGAAGCGGCTGGTGGCACTGGGTGATGTTCAATATTCCGTCCACCGTGACATCGCTGCCCGCCGGTGCCGGCAACCCGGCCAGCGACCGGGCCCCCAGAGGAGCCGTGCAATCGAACACCGACTTTGGCAAACCCGGCTACGGCGGGCCGTGCCCGCCCAAAGGCGAGAAACCGCACCGCTATATCTTTACGGTCTATGCCCTCAAGGTCGACAAGATCGATGCCGACGCGCACGCGAGTGGCGCGCTGGTCGGGTATATGCTCAGTGCAAACAAGCTCGGCGAGGCGAGTTTCACGGCGACATACGGGCATAACTAGCGCGTCGCTCCCGGTGGCTCGATGGCCATCGCTGCGGACATGGCCGGGTGCAGACATTTCCGCCGACGATGCCACCCTCGCGTTTGCGGCCCGCGTATAATTTTCCTATCGATCCATTCACGCGGAAGGCAAATCATGGGGCTGCTGGACAGTTTGCTGGGCAACGTTTCAGGCGGCGCCGGGCCGGGGCAAAGCCCCGCCGGGCCGGGGCAAAGCCCCCTGGCGCTCATGGCGCTGCAGCTCATCCAGCAGCAGGGAGGGCTGCCGGGCATGATCAGCAAGTTGCAGCAGGGCGGGCTGGCTGCCCAGGCCAGTTCGTGGGTCGGTACCGGAGCGAACCTGCCGATCAGCGGAAGTCAGCTGCAGCAGATCCTTGGCTCGGGATCAATCGGTCAGATCGCGCAACAACTCGGGCTGTCGCACGGCGACGCGAGCGCGGGCCTGGCGCAGGTGTTACCCCAGCTCATCGACCACTTGACGCCCAACGGCCAGGTGCCTGCCGATCATGGCGAGCTGCTCAAGCAGGCGCTGTCGATGCTGAGCAAGCCAAGCTGAGCGATTCACGTGCGTGGGCCGGACGGCTTGACGTCCGGCTTTTTGTTGCCCGCTCTTGTCGATGACCGAAGGCAACGGGCGCGATCTTCCCGAGACAACGAACGCCGAGCTCGCGCGGTGGGATTAGTCACGTGAGTCCGCCACATGGCAAAGCGTGGATTGGGCCTGCGTTTGCAATTGTGGGCGTCCTCGGTTTTTCCTTCAAAGCAATCCTGATCAAGCTCGCTTATGCCTGGGCGCCCATCGACGCGATCACGCTGCTCACACTGCGCATGATCTACGCCACACCGTTCTTCGCGCTCATGGCATTTTTCGCATCAGGCAAGGGCCGGGCGATGGCGATCGGACGCGCCGACTGGATACGGATTCTTTGGCTGGGTTTCATCGGCTACTACCTCGCAAGTCTGGTCGACTTCATGGGCTTGCAATACGTCACCGCGGCACTTGAGCGGCTGGTGCTCTACCTCTATCCGACGATCGTCGTCGTGCTGTCGGCGCTTTTTTTCGGGCAACGGATCACCGGGCGCGTCATGCTCGCGCTGGTGCTCTCCTACGCAGGGATCCTGCTGGTATTCGCGCGCGACCTGTCGTTTGCCGGGGACCCCCACGGTCTGTGGGTGGGCGGGGCGCTGGTTTTTGCCGGCTCGTTCTTCTATGCCCTCTACCTGGTCGGAGCCGGAGCGGTCATTGAGCGACTTGGCAGCGCGCGCTTCATCGCCCTGGCAATGCTCGCTTCCGCCGCTTTCGTCCTCGTTCAGTTCCTGGCGACCCGGCCGGTGCAAGCGCTCGCCGCGCCGTTGCGCATCCAGCTGCTGTCGCTGATGATGGCCATCTTCTCGACGGTGCTGCCGACGTATCTCATCGCCGAGGCGATCCAGCGCATCGGCGCCAGCCGCTCTTCGCTGCTCGGTTCACTGGGGCCGGTGTTCACCATCTGGCTCGGCTGGGTGATTCTGGACGAACCGGTGCACTGGATCCAGCTTGCGGGGGCCGCGCTCGTGCTCGGCGGAGTGGCTCTGGTATCCGTAAGGGCGGCCGGCACGCGCCCGCTGCGCAATGCCGCAGCCCCCGGCAATTGATCAGGCATGGGTTCGGGCTGCTGCCTGCGGCGGCGATGGACGGAGCGCCCGCACGAGCGGGGCTGGACCCGAAGTCGAGCAAGTCCGGCCCGCGCCATGTCAGCGACCGAAATTGACCCAGGCAAGCCCGGTGATCCTGGACTTCCCAGCGGCTTCTTCGGCACAAATCTGAAACAATACGCCGCGGCGCGATCGCCGTGGACCGCGCGCGGCGTCGGAGCGCAAAGGCGTCATCGGCAACATGGCCTACAACATCGACATTAACGCGCCAATCCAGAGTCGGCACGCGCGTGGCTACATCTTCGTCGTAAGTCACATGCGAAGCTTTTCAACCTTACTCTGTCATATTCTGGGCAGCAACCGCGAGATCTCGGGGTACGTGGAAACGCACCTGTCGTACCTTGGCCGAATCGATCTCAATCGACTGACGGCAATGGTTCGCGAGACGACCGGAGATCCGGCGATCCGCAAATATGCGCTCGACAAGGTGCTTCACAATTATGTATACATTGCGCCAAGTGTCCTAAGCAGGCCGAATGTGAAGATTCTGCTTCTGGTACGCAACGCCGAAGACACCCTCAGGAGCATAGTGAACCTGTTTCTTGGCGAGCATAGAAGCGGACCCATATCCAACCCGGAGCAGGCACTGGACTATTACGCCGCCCGGCTGCAAAGGCTCGAGGAATACAGCGCGCAGCTCGGTCGCAAGGCGAAGTTCCTGCAAGCGGAGAAGCTGATCGACGATACCGATACCGTGCTCGATAGCTTGTCGCAGTGGCTGGAACTCGACGAAAAGCTGAGCGCGAACTACCGCACGTTCAAGTTCACCGGGGTGGACCACTATGGCGATCCTTCGCCCAACATCAAGACCGGGCAGATCGTGTCGGACGCCGAGGTCAGGCACCGCACCTGTGTCCAGGTGCCGATCCCCGAGACAGTCTTGCGGCGGGGCAACGAAATCTATGCCGCGTGTCGCCAGACCCTGCTAAGAAACCAGGGCGCGTTGTAGCGAAGTGCTCCGCGGGCCCCGGTTTGCGGCGCCACTGCGCCAGCATACGATCGCTCGGCATGCGCCGACGTGCGGCAGCGACGGATACGCTGCGCCTCCATAGGCCTGCAGCCGCGGCGGCCCGGCGTTGGCGTTGCACGCGCCGGCGTGCCTGGCGGCGACGCCGACCGCAGCGCCGAGCAGCGCCGCGGTCGCCAGCACCGCCGCGATGCCGCTGAAGCGCTTGCCCCAGGCGCCCGACACTGCGTCTTCGACCCATCGCCAGCAGCGCCAACGCACTGCCGCGCGCCGACGAACGCCGCGCAGCCACTGGCCGTACGCTCTCATCGCGCTTCAGAACGTCGGAGGCTGTTCCGAAACCGGACCCGACGGCGCGGGAAAGTGCGCGGGAAAATAGTCGGCCGGGGCCTGCTCGGCGCCGCGATCCGCCTTCGAATCAGCGGATGCCGCGGCCACACCGGCGCCCGTTTGGTCCGGCGCGGGCTGCGTGTCAAAACGGTGCTCGGCGGCCAGCACGACCGCGCCGAGGACGCTTGCCAGCGCGGCCACCTTGAGCGACGTGACGAACTTGGTCAATCCCGAAGAATGCTCGGTCAGCATGGTTCACTCCTCTCACTTGGGGCGAAGCGGCGAAGGCCGTAGCGACGGCTCACCGCATCGTCGACGGCGCCTCGCTGCACCATCGAACGCAACCACTGTAGCCGCTTGGGGCGGGCGCGCGAACCCGACAATTCGGGGGAATTGGCGCAGAAAATTCACGCGCTGCCGGGCGATCCTGGCGCTCGCCCGCCGTGCGCGTTATGCCGCGGCGGCTACCACCCGGGTGGGGGTTTCTTCAGGATAACGATGGTCCGGTCGCGCACGCTCAGGTAACCGCCTGCGACCAGGTCCTTGAGCAGGCGGCTGATCATGTCGCGCGAGGCGCCGACGCGCTCGGCAATGTCCTGCTGCGTGAGCTTCTCCGGCACGGTCAGTTTTCCGTCGCGCTCCACGGCGAGTGCCAGCAGCAGCTTGACCAGCCGCCCGTAGACATCGGACAGCGCCAGGCTTTTCACGTTCTCGGTCGTCAGCCGGACGCGCTGGATCAGCTTTTCGATCAGGTGCAGCGCAAAATCGGGGTGGGCGAGAATGAACTCGCGAAAGCTTGCCCGGGTGACGATGGCACAGGTCGTCGGCTCGAGGGTCAGCACCGAGGCAGAGCGCGGGCTGCCGTCCAGCGACATTTCACCGATGTACTCGCCGGGTCCGTGAAAGGCGATGACGACCTCGCGTCCCGCCGGGTTGCTCGCGAAGACTTTTACCCGCCCGGTCAGGACGATGAAGAGCGAATCGCCAATGTCGCCCTCGTTGATGAGAACCGCATTCTTCGGGTAGCTGCGCACGACTCCGGTGGAGGCGATCGCGCGCAGCGTCTCGGGAGCGAGTGGCCCGAGCGGGTCGTCAGGGGTTTCGGACCTGGCCATTGCGCGATCTTCCGATCTTCGGGTGCAAGCCAATCGTAGCATGCGCCACCATATCCGGCACCCGTCTACTCGTTTTTGCGCCGATCCTCGATCACCTTGCCGTCGTTCGGAAGCGCCCCCGGCGCGCAGAACGCGATCTCGGAGCGCAGCTTGGTCACGTCGCGGATCGAGGCAATGATCGCTTCCGCGTGCGTCGACTCGGTGCCCTGTACCTCGACATGCAGCGTCATGCGGTCGTCGCCACCGGGGTTGTCAACGACCAGCCGCGCCTTGATGATTTGTGGATGCCGCCGGGCAACCTCGGCAACCTGAGCCGGGTGCACGAACATGGCTTTGACCTTGGTTGTCTGATCGGCACGTCCGAGCCAACCCTTGATGCGCAGGTTGGTGCGCCCGCAGGGTGATGGCGTGTGCGAGGACGCCGGCAGCAGCGCGGACAGATCGCCCGTGCCGAAGCGGATCAGGGGATAGGCGGTCGTGACCAGGGTGGTCACCACCACCTCGCCGACCTCGCCCGCGGCGACCGGGTCGCCGGTGCCCGGGCGCACGATTTCGACCAGCACGCCCTCGTCGATGATCAGGCCTTCGCGCGCTTCCGATTCATAGGCAATTGCCCCCACGTCCGCGGTCGCATAGGCCTGAAAGGCGGCGATGCCCCGCTTGCCGAGCGCGTCGCGCAGACTCGGCGCAAAAGCCTCTCCCGAGACCAGCGCTTTCCTCAGCCGCGGTAGTTGGATACCCAACTCGTCGGCCTTGTCGAGAATGATCTTCAGAAACGATGGCGTCCCCACATAGCCGTCGGGCTTGAGATCGGCCATCGCCTGCGCCTGTAGCTCGGTCTGGCCGACGCCGCCGGCGAACACCGCGCAGCCGAGCGCGTGCGCGCCGCCTTCGAGCATCGCGCCCGCCGGCGTCAGATGGTACGAGAAGCAGTTGTGCACGAGATCGCCGGCACGAAAGCCTGCGGCGAAGAGCGCCCGGGCCAAGCGCCAGTAATCGGCTTCCCGGCCCTCGGGTTCGTACAGCGGTCCGGGCGATGCGAATACGCGTCTGGCATCGCCCCGGCCCGCGGTGGCAAAGCCGCCGAAGGGGGGTTGCGCCCGCTGCAGGTCCAGCAGTTCGGACTTGCGTGTTACCGGCAGTTGCGCGAGCGCCGTGCGGGTCGTGATTGCCGCCGGTTCGAACGCGGCCAAGATGCGCGCGTAGGCCGTCGTGCGCGATTTTGCCAGCGCAATCCGCGCCGGCAGTGCCGCGAGCTGCGCCTGCTCGCGGTCTTCCGGCGGCCGCGTTTCCAGCCTATCGAAGTATTCGCGCACGGGGGCGGTCGAAGCACAACGCCAAGCGGCCCGTGGACCCCGTTCCGGGCGCCCGGGCATCTGCTCGCTCGCGCCGGTGGGCAGCCGGTCTCGGCCCCTTCGCTACGATCCGCGGCGCGTCCGGAATGAATTTCATGGTCCCTAGGCCAGCCAGCGCTTCCTGCGGCGATAGTGCTTGCCCTCGCGGAACGACTTGCGCCCGGCGGTCGACAGCCCGAGATAGAACTCCTTGACGTCCTCGTTCTGCGCCAGATCCGTAGCCGCCCCGTCCAGCACGACGCGGCCATTTTCAAGGATATAACCGTAATCGGCGAAGCGCAGTGCGACACTCGCATTCTGTTCGGCGAGCAGAAAGCTCACGCGCTCGTTGCGATTGAGATCGCGGACAATGGCGAAGATCTCCTCCACGATCTGCGGCGCGAGCCCCATCGACGGCTCGTCGAGCAGGATCATCGACGGCTGCGCCATAAGCGCGCGCCCCAGCGCGGTCATCTGCTGCTCCCCGCCGGACGTATATCCGGCCAGGCTCGTCCGGCGCTGCCTGAGTCGCGGAAAATAGTGGTAGACCTTCTCCAGCGCCGCCTTGAGCTCCGCGCGTGTAACCTTGCGCGTGAAGGCTCCGGTCAGCAGATTTTCTTCCACCGTCAGGTGCTGGAAGCAATGGCGGCCTTCCATCACCTGACAGATGCCCAACCTGACCAGTTCGTTGGGTGTCAGGCGATCGACGCGCCTGCCCTCGAATTCAATCGTGCCTTTGGTCACGTCGCCGCGCTCGGCGCGCAGCAAATTGGAGATCGCCTTGAGTGTCGTGGTCTTGCCCGCCCCATTGGCGCCGAGCAGCGCGACGATCTTCCCCTGCGGCACCTCGAGCGACACGCCCTTGAGCACCAGGATGACGTGATCGTAGATGACCTCGATGTTGTTGACCGACAGGTAGGGCCTCGCCGCGTCAGGCGCCGCGCCGCCGTCAGCACTCGGCCGTGGGGTCATGGTAGCGATACAAGGCGCGTTGCGCAGTCGGGTAACCGATTCTCCCTCTCCCCGGCGGTCGGGGAGAGGGCCGTAGCGACCAAGCCGGTCAGGATTCCTTGCTGCAATCGCGCGGCGTGATGTTCTTCTCCTTGGCGTATGCCGCCGCGGATTGCTCGATCATCGACCGCACCAGCTCGCGATCCGGCTGGATCCAATCGCTGATGATGTTCCACTTGTGGCCGTCCCATTGCTGGAATTTGACGGCACCGCCACCCTCGTGATCGGCGCAGGTTACCTTCAGCGGCTGCATGAACCCGGTCGCGCCGAGCTCCTTCAGTCGCGCTTCGCTGATCTGGAGGTTCTCGAGGGCCCAGCGAATCTGCTCGGAGGTCATGACCTTGCCCTTACCGAACTTGGCCTGCGCGGTGCGGATGGCCTCGGTGGTAACGATCCCGAATACCACGCCACGGTTGTAATAGATCGACCCGATGCGCGACTTATCCTCCATGTTGCCCTTGTTCTTGCCGTAGACGACCTTCACGATATCCTGGACCACCGGATAGTTCGATCCCGCGACGTTGAAGCCCGCGGCGATGAAGCCTTTCGCGGCATCGCCCGCCGGGATGGTGTCCTCCTCCGCGCCGCTCCACCAGACGCCGATGATGTGGTCACGTGGAAAGCCGACCTTGGCCGCGGCTTTGAGCGCGACCGGATTCATCACGCCGTAACCCCGCAGGATCACCCAGTCCGGCTTGATCTGCCGAATCTCCAGCCACTGTGCCCCCTGCTCGTTGCCGGGCAGCGGCACCGGGATATGCGTGACCGTGAAGCCGTATTTCTTTGCCTGCGCGTCGAGGATGGGGATCGTTTCCTTGCCGTAGGCCGAGTCGTGATACAGATTCACGATCTTCTTGCCCTTGAGCTTGTCCATCCCGCCTTCCTTCATGCCGATGAACTTGATCTTGGCGGTGTTTTGCGACCAGTAGTTGGTGATCAGCGGAAAGACATACGGGAATACGCGGCCGTCCGAGGCATCGGTGCGGCCGTAACCTATGGTGACCAGGGGGATCTTGTCGGCGGTTGCCTTCTCGATCAGCGCGTAGGTGATGCCGGTGGAAAGCGGCATCACCAGCGAGGCGCCGGTGCTCTTATTCTTCAACCGTTCATAGCATTCGACGCCGCGGGCATTGTTGTACTCGGTCTCGCACTCTTCCCATGCCAGCTTGACGCCGTTAATGCCGCCATCGCGCAAGTTGATCAGGTTGAGGTAGTCGATGTACCCGCCGAAGATGCCGGAGCCGCCGGCCGCATAGGCACCTACCCGATACGACAGCATGGGAATGAACTGTTCATTCTGGGCGGCGGCCACGGCCGCGACACCTGCCAGAAGCAAGCCGAGCAGGGCCCTTGCAAGGTACTTCATGGTGTTCCTCCTAGGAAAGACGCGTTGACGACGATCCAACCCTGCTAGGATTCGCCAGACTGAAAGCGGTGTCAATGACGAGGATCAAGGATTGTATGGGTTCGTTTCGCGTTGCCTGATTGTGCGCCGCAACGTCAATGCGGGAACGGCCAGAGGCGAAGCTTTTCCTTGCCGATCTGCCACAGCCGGGCGAGACCATTCGGCTCGACGATCAGGAAGAAGATGATCAACGCGCCGAAGACGATCACCTCGACATTGGACATGAGCCCGGACGGCAGCGTAACGCCCAGCAAGTGCTCGAGGGGCCCGGACATGGTGTTGAGAAAGATCGGCAGCAGCGTAATGAAGGCGGCGCCGAGAAAGGAGCCAAGGATGCTGCCTACCCCGCCGATAATCACCATGAACAGGATTCGGAACGAAAGATCGAGGTTGAATGCCTCCGGCTCCACCGTGCCGAGATACGCGTACGCATACAGGGCGCCGGCAACGCCACAATAGAACGAGCTGATGGCGAAGGCCAACAGCTTCGTTTGCATGATGCGGATGCCGATCACCTCGGCGGCGACATCCATGTCGCGCACCGCCATCCAGGCCCGCCCCATCGAGCTTCGGACCATGTTCTTTGCCGCCAGCGCCAGCAGCGAGACGATCGACAAGACCAGCAGGTATTTGGTCACCGGCGTTTCGAACGAGTAGCCAAGGATCGTCATCTTCTGGGCGTCGATCACGCCAGACGAGCTGTAATTCGAGAACCAGCCGAATTTGGTCAGGGCCCAGACAACGAAGAACTGTGCGGCCAGCGTCGCCACGGCCAGGTAGAAACCCTTGATGCGCAGGCTGGGCAACCCGAACACGATCCCTACCAGCGCCGCGCACAGCCCGGCCAGGACGAATGCGACCAGCAGGGGAATGCCCGGCACGCGGAGCATGAAGTTGTACGCGGCAAAGGCGCCTACCGCCATGAAGGCCGCGGTACCCAGCGAGAGTTGGCCGGCGTAGCCGGTCAGCAGGTTGAGCCCGAGCGTTGCCAGCGAGAATATCAAGAGTGGCAACAGAATCGCCGACAACCAGTACTCGTTGCCGATTAGCGGTACGACCAGGAATGCGCAGGCGAGCAGCAACGCGACTGCGATCCGGTCCTGGCGGATCGGAAAGATCTGCTGGTCCTCCGCGTAGGAGGTCTTGAACTGGCCGGCTTCTCTGTAGAGCATCAGGAATCGTGGATCGTCGGCCGAGCCAGTCGGGCCCCGGCGGGTGATCTAGACGCGATCGATGTGCTTCTCACCGAACAGGCCCTCCGGACGAATGAGCAGGAACAGCAGCGCCAGCACGTACGGGAACCACCCTTCGATGCCGCCGCCGACATAGGGCCCGACGTAGACTTCCGCCAGTTTCTCGCTGGCACCGACGATGAGCCCGCCCACGATCGCGCCGGGTATCGATTCAAAGCCGCCGAGAATGAGCACGGGCAACGCCTTGAGCGCGAGAAACGTAAGCGCGTACTGCACCCCGTTGCGCGCGCCCCACAGCAGGCCAGCGACCAGCGCCACGAATCCGGCAACCGCCCACACGATTCCCCAGATCTGCTGCAGCGGAATCCCCACCGCCAATGCCGCCTGGTGATCGTCGGCGACCGCGCGCAGCGCCCGGCCGATGCGCGTCCGGCTGAAGAACAGTGCCAGCGAAGTGACCAGCACGGCGGCGATGCCGGCAGCGGAGAGATCGAACTTGGAAATGTCCATGCCGGTCGCGTCGGAGATCCATTGCCATGGCTCATCCTGAATCCCGATGTCCAGCCCGTGGGGCTGGGCCCCCCACAGCAACTGCGCGAGGCCTTCGATGAAAAACGTGAGTCCGATAGTGGCCATGAACAGGGTGATAGGGGGCTGGTTGACCAGCGGACGCAGGACGACGCGTTCAGTCAACAAGCCAAGCACCACCATCGCGGCGAGCGTGAGCGGTAGCGCCAGCCAGAAGTGGAGGCCGTGCTCGGTCAGGCTCACGCAGGTCAGCGCGGCGAAGAACACCATCGCGCCCTGCGCGAAGTTGAACACGCCCGACGCTTTGTAAATCAGCACGAATCCGATGGCCACGAGCGAGTACATGACGCCGGAGAGCAGGCCGCCGATCAGGACTTCGAAGAAGAACTGCATGATCAATCGCCCGGGTTGTGTCGGGTTGTTCGCCGTTCGAGCCGGTCAGCCGGCGCCCAGGTAGGCGCGGATGACGACCGGATCGGCCCGCACGTCGTCGGGCGTGCCCTCGGCGATCTTTTCGCCGTGATCCAGAACAACCACATGGTTCGAGATATCCATCACGACGCCCATGTCATGCTCGATGAGCAGCACTGTCGTGCCGAGCTCCTCGTTCACGTCGAGGATGAAGCGAGACATGTCCTGCTTCTCTTCCACATTCATCCCCGCCATGGGCTCGTCGAGCAGGAGCAGGATGGGCTCGGCGGCCAGGGCCCGCCCGAGCTCGACGCGTTTCTGCAGGCCGTAGGGCAGCCTGCCGACCGGCACCTTGCGTATATGCTGGATCTCGAGAAAGTCGATGATCTCCTCCACCTTGAGGCGGTTTTTCAATTCCTCGCGCCGCGAAGGTCCCCAGAAGACGGCCTGGAGGAGGAAGTTCGTCCTCATCTTCAAATTGCGCCCGGTCATGATGTTGTCGAGCACGGTCATGCCTCTGAACAGGGCGATGTTCTGAAAGGTGCGCGCGATGCCCTGCTCCGCCGCCTCGCGCGGTCGCATGTGGTGGTGCGTCCTGCCCAGAAAGCTGACCGTGCCGGTTTGCGGCCGATAAACGCCGTTGATGATGTTTAGCATCGAACTCTTGCCGGCGCCGTTGGGGCCGATGATGGAGGAGATTTCACCGCGATTCACGTGGAAGCCGACCCCGGTGATCGCCCGGACCCCGCCGAAGCGCAGGTGGATGTTCTCCACGCGAAGGAACGCGCCCTCGGCGGCGGATCCCAGATCGAGCTTGCGCTTGCGCATCTCGCCGAGCGCGAGCATCGCCTGGTCGCGCGTCGCGAACATGTTGGCGCGAAACATCTCCCGTCCGGCGTCCTCGCGAATCGCCCTGCGGATCTGCTCGCCGGCACCCGCGCGCACGGTGCCGAGGCTATTCGCGACGTTGGTCTGCTTCCCGCGCAAGGTAAAGCGATCCCAAGCGGCAGGCGCGATGACGCAATCCTGGTACACGATCAGGAAGTACCAGCGCCGCCCGGTTGCCGCCAGAACCCGGTCGGCCTCGTCGTAGAAGGCGTCGACATCCGCCGGGTCGCCGAAGGTCATGGCGGAAAAATCGACCTCCATCGTCTCGATGGCATCGTGGAAGATAATCCGGTCCCGGGGGCTGCGCTCAGCCATGCTTCATTTGCGCCTGATCGATGCCGCGAGGCGAGGCAAGGACACCAGTTTTCCCCTCAAGGGCGAGCCGGCACGTCAGGCCGCTTTCGACAGGGGCGCCGCGCGCGCCACATCGATGATCTTCAGGTCCGCCTTGGCGATGCCGCTGCGGCCATCCTCGAATTTCACCTGCGTCTCGATGAACTGCGAAGTTTTTCCCGCGTAGAGCGCCTCGATCAGCACCGCGTATTTCTCGGCGATGAAATTGCGGCGCACCTTGCGCGTGCGAGTCAGCTCGTCGTCATCTGGATCGAGCTCCTTATGCAGGATCAGGAAGCGCCGCACCTGCGAGTCCGCGAGCGAACCTTCCTGGGCGAGCTCTGCGTTGACCTTCTCCACGCACTCCCTGATCAGCTGGGCTACTTCGGGTTTTGCGGCAAGGTCGGTGTATCCCGAGTAGGCGATGCCGCGCCGTTCGGCCCAGTTTCCGACCGAGCCGATGTCGATATTGATGAACGCACACACCATGTCGCGCTTGTTGCCGAATACGACCGCCTCCCGGATGTGCGGGAAGAACTTCAGCTTGTTTTCGATGTAATTGGGGGCGAACATGGCGCCGGTCGCGAGCTTGCCCACGTCCTTGGCGCGGTCGATGATCTTGAGCTGGCCGCCGTCCTCGAAGAAGCCGGCGTCCCCGGTACGAAAATAGCCGTCCGGATCGATCGATTCGGCAGTCGCGTCCGGCCGCTGGTAGTATTCCTTGAGCAGCATCGGACCGCGGACCAGAACTTCGCCGTTGTCTGCGATCTTGATCTCGACGCCTGGGGCCGCCTGTCCCACGGTGTCGAACTTCACGCCGCCGTCGGGCTGCAGGCAGACGTACGCGCAGGTTTCCGTCGAGCCGTAGAGCTGCTTCAGGTTGACCCCGATCGAGCGATAGAAACGGAACAAGTCCGGCCCGATTGCCGCCCCCGCAGTGTAGGCGACGCGAATGCGGCTCATGCCGAGGACGTTGCGCAGCGGACCGTACACGAGCAGGTCACCGATCGCGTATGCCACGCGGTCAAGGAACGCTACCGGCCGACCATCGAGGGTCTCAGCGCCGCAGCGCCGCGCAACCTGCGTGAAGTAGGCGAAGAGCCAGCGCTTGAACGCACTGGCATCCTCCATGCGGATCATCACCTGCGTGAGCAGGTTCTCGAACACGCGCGGCGGGGCGAAATAGTAGGTCGGCCCGATCTCGCGCAAGTCGGTCATTACCGTGTCGCCAGACTCGGGGCAATTGATGGTGAACCCCGCGACGAGCCACTGCGCGTACGAGAACAGATGGTCGCCTACCCACGCCATCGGCAGGTACGACAGGATGCTGTCGTCGGAGTCGAGCTTGTCGAATGAGCAACCGCCCTGGGCGGAAACGATGAACGCCCGGTGGGTCTGGCAAACGCCCTTGGGCTTGCCGGTCGTGCCCGAGGTATAGAGCATGATGGAGACGTCATCGGCCCCCCCCTTGGCCACCTCCGCATCGTAGAAGCCCGGATTGGCGCGGTCGAATTCGCGGCCGATTTCCAGCAGGTGCGCGACGCTCGTGACGCCCTCGTAGTTGCGCAGGCCGCGTGGATCGTCGTAGTAGATGTGCTTGAGCGTCGGGACTTGCCCGGTCGCCTCGAGCATCTTGTCGACCTGCTCCTGGTCCTCGACCACGGCGTAGGCAATGGCGGCGTTGTTGAGAACGTAGACGAATTCGGCGGCGGGCGCATCCTGGTAAGTCGGCACCGCCACGCCTCCCAGCGCCTGGGCCGCGGTCATCGCCCAATACAGCCGCGGGCGGTTGTCGCCTATGATCGCCAGATGCATGCCGCGCTTGAATCCCTGGGCGGCGAGGCCGCAGGCAAGAGCACGCACTTCGGCGGCTACCTGGGCCCACGTCCACGTCTGCCAGATGCCCAGATCCTTCTCGCGGGTCGCGGGGCGGTCGCCTCGCCTGAGGGCGTGCTCTTGCAGCAGGCGTGGAAAGGTCATGCCGCCTGATCCGGGGCCGGCCATATCGAAGCTCCTCCTGTGATTCGGTGCGGCGCGGCGGCCTCGCGTCGGGCCGGCTCGGTCGCGCTGCGCGCATCCATGATACCCGCTGCCGGTGCGGGCGCAATGCCGCGCGCCCGGTGCCGCAGCCGCAACTCCCGCGACCCGCGCGGTGCGCGAGGCTATTGCGCCTGGGCCCGCGCCGCCTTGCTTACCCTGGCCAATTCGACGATCTCAGGCAGGGGTCGACGCATTGGACATTGCGGCGTGGCCGAATCCGCCCGCCTCACAGGCCGTCGCTCACCGGCACGTTCTCCGGTTCCAGTTTCACCCCCGAGGACTCCGCCTGCAACAGCAGCAGCTGCGCGAAATCCTGGTCGGCCATGCCGCGACCGATGAGCGTCTGCACGATGTCGCGCGTGAGCGAGGCCAGCGGCATCGGCACGTCGAATCTTCGGCCGGCATCGAGACCGAGGTCAAGGTCCTTGCGCAGAAGCTGCGGCGTAAAGGTGACCTTGAAATCGAGGTTGACGAATGCCGGGGATTTGTAGCGCGTGAAGGTCGAGCCCATCACGCTTTGGTTCATGAAGTCGAGAAACGCGTGCCGTGGCACGCCGGCCTTTTGCGCCAGTACCGTGATCTCGGCGAGCGACTGCGTGACGACGCCGAGGAAGACGTTGTGGCAGATCTTGACGATACGGGCGAGCTCGCCTTCGCCTACGTAGCTCGCCGCGGGTGCGATCATTTCGAGATAGGGCAACGCCGCATCGAAGGCGGACTTCGGGCCGGAACAGACGAACGAGAGGCGCCCGGCCTTGATGACTTTGGCGTTGCCCGAGACCGGCGCTGCCAGCATGTCCACGCCGCGATCCCGGAGCAACCGGCGCAACTGCGCTGAACCTTCGAGCGAAATCGACGAGCACTCGATGACCAGCCGCGGCGCGCGCCCCGGCTTCGACAGCAGGCCGCGCGGGCCCGCCACGACCTCCTCCACATCGCCCCAGGTTGAGACCATGCAGAAGACGATGGCGCATGCGGCGAGATCGGGGAGCGCCGATGCGACCTTCGCGCCGCACGCGCTCAACGGCTCGGCCTTCGCGCGCGTGCGATTCCATACCGTGAGATCGGCGCCGCCTCGGGCCAAACGCTCCGCCATGGCGTAGCCCATCCTGCCGGTGCCGATCCAGCCGATGCGTGTCTGCGCCGGGTTTGTGCTCATCGCGTTGTCCGTTCGCCTGGCTGGTGTCGTGTTGCGATCATCGCTTTCCCGGCCTTTTCAATATGGATTGGCGATTGGCAGCTCCTGCGCCGGATAGAGCGAAATCACCTTCGGCCCGCCCGGGGTGAGTATGACCTCTTCTTCGATCCGTGCCGCGGATATGCCGTCGCTCGCAGGGCAGTACGTCTCGACCGCGAAGACCATGCCGGCCTTGAGCTCGATGGGTTCCTGCAGCGAGTTCAGGCGCGAGATCAGCGGGCGCTCGTGCAGGCCGAGGCCCAGCCCATGGCAGAAATTCAGCCCGAACGCTTCCATTTCGCTGCTGAAGCCGATCTCCTGCGCCTTCGGAAACGCGCGTGCGATGCGGTCGCTGCCGACCCCGGGTTTCAGCAGGCTGATAGCCCGGTCCATCCACTCGCGTGCGTAGCGATAGGCGGTGTGCTGCGCCGGCGTCGCCAGGCCGACGTTGAAGGTGCGGTAGTAGCAGGTGCGATAGCCCATGAACGACTGGATTACGTCGAAGAATGCCTGATCGCCAGGGCGGATCAGACGGTCGGTGAAGTTGTGCGGGTGCGGGCTGCAGCGTTCCCCGGAGATCGAATTGATCGCTTCGACGCAGTCGCTGCCCATTTCGTACAGGCGCGAAGTTGCGAGGGCGACGATCTGGCTTTCCTTCACACCCGGTTTGAGGGCCTCGGCGATGTCCTGGTACACGCCGTCGACCATGGCCGCGGCCATGTTGAGCAGTGTCAGTTCGTCGATATTCTTCACCTCGCGGGCGTAGAGCAAGGTCTGCTGGCCGTCGCGCACCGTGATCCCGAGCTTCTGTAATTCGAACAGCATCGGTGGCTCGACCACGTCCAGGCCGAGCGGCATCCCGCCGACGCCCTCGGCGTCGAGGAGCGCCTTGATTTCACGCGCGGCGTCGCGGAACAGGGCGCCGTCGCCGCCGACCGCTCCGCGCAGGCCGAGCAATCCGGCGCGACAGTGATCGTGCCGCAGCCAGGGGGCATGGAGCCGGTGATGCTTGGCGGCCGAGCCGAAGTCCCAGATATACGGATCGCCGTTGCCGGTCAGCAGCGCGTAGCGGGTGAGCTTGTCGCGCGCCCACTCGCCGATCACCGTGCTGGTCATGTAGCGGATGTTGTGCTGGTCGAAGCAAAGCAGCGCTCCCAATCCGGACTGGGCGAGCGCAGCGCGCGTGCGCGCGAGTCGGTAGTCATGCAGCCGGCGGAAGTTGACGCGCTCCTCAAAGTCGACCTGGGAATGGCCCGGGGCCGCCAGCGGACGGTCCCAGCGGTGATGGGCAGAGATATCGTCGGGGCGAACAATGGTCGGCTCCTTGGCTTTCTTTTTTGCCATCGCGCGAGCTCCTCGTTCACCGTTTCCCGAAGGCCTTGTCATAGTAGGACAGGTCGATGTAGGGCGCGGGGTCGGTGAGCAGCTTTCGAGGCATGCCGTATTGGCTGCGCAACCGCAGCACGGTGCGAATGCCGTCCAGGTCGAGGGAGGCATCGCGCCGGATCCCGCCCTCGTCGGCGAGCAGCAGATCATATGATTGCTTCGCCAGCGCAGGCGTCATGTCGCGGTTGCTGGCGACGAGCATCGCCTCGACGACATCGCGATGGGCGCGGTCGTAGAGCCAATCCACGCCGGCGCGATAGGCGCGCAGGAAACCGATGAGTTCCTTTTCGTGGCTGGCGGCCCAGGATCGGCGCGCGACGCCGACCGTACCCTGGTAGGCGCCGAGCGACTCCGTGCCCGCGAGTTCCCGGAAGCCGCGCTGTCGCGCCAGCAGCTCGAAGGGCGTACGCAATACGGTCGCGTCCTGCTTGCCGGCGATCAGGTCATGGTAGCGGCTTGACGTACCGCCGGCGCGAACGAACGTGACATCCGTTTCCGACACCCCGTTGCGCGCCAGGAGGTCGCGGGCGACAAACGCGAGACCGGTGGTCATCGCGTCGACGGATACAGTCTTGCCCTTGAGATCGGCGAAGCGGCTCACCGTGGGCGCGGCCACGAGCACGGCAAAGCCGCCGTCACCGCCAAGGAATGCGAACAGGTCGGGAGGCTCGGTGATGCGCGCTTCGCCCTGCCCCTCCTGATAGGCGACAACGTTGTCCATGAGCGCCAGGGCGATGTCGAATTTCGCGTCGAGCAGGGCGCTGACCAGGTATACCGACGTCGGCGTGTAGGTCAGCGTCACCGTGACACCGTTGGCCTCGAAGAACCCCTGGCGCTGTGCCGCCCAGACCGGCAGGTTCCAGCCGCCGTCGAAGGCGATGACCCGCAGGGGCGTCTGCGCCTGCGCGGCCAGCGCAACCAGGCTTGCGACAACTGCCAGGGCGAAACGGCGTATGCGCACGGTCTGCCTCAGGTCCGCACCGCCACGAGCGGGGTTGCCGTGGCGCGTCACGCGCGATTAGACCATATTGGCGCGCGGGCGCACCCGGGGGCGGACGCGGTGGCTGCGTCGCGGCGGATTGGCTGCCAATCCGCCGAGCATCATGTCGACGAGCCACGGCGCTCGCGCGGCGAGATCGTAGGCGCCCCTGTCCAGCACCCATTCGCGCATGATGCCGCCCGCGCACGCGTGAAGAAGGCGCGCGGCGAGGGCGGTATCGGTGTCGACGGGCAAGCGCCCGGCCCCCACCGCCTGCTCGAGGAGCGCCTCGAGGTTCGCCTGGCAATCGCGGCGGTCGCGCTCCTGGCGCGCGGCGATTGCCGCCAGCTCGCCGGTCAGCTCGGCTTTGTGGATCAGGATCTCGAACACAGCCTGCATGCGCGCATCGTTGGCCAGCCGGATCAGGGTGGCCAGCAGGCGAGCGTGCAGACTCGCCAGTGGGTCGGCCGGCGCCGGCGGGCCAACCGGATTGAGCATTGCCTCCAGGGGGCTGGGCGCGCGCTGGCACATCGCCGCCAACAGATCCGCCTTGTCTCTGAAGTGCCAGTACACGGCGCCCCGGGTGACACCGGCCGCCGTGGCCACCGTGGTCAGCGAGGTCCTTGCCACACCCTGGGCGCGAAACACCTGCTCGGCAGCGTCGAGCAGCTGGTCTCGCGTGTCGGCAGCTTGAACTTTGGTCTTGCGCACCCGATGCAATCCGGCTGGGCGATCGGCAGGCCACGCACCCAGGTTAAGTCACAAACATTCATGATTGTATGTCATGAGCCGGCTTTGTGCAAGGTGCCTGGCACGCAACCTCCAGCCAAAGCCGGCCTGTCGCAAGCCGGACCCCATGCGGCGTGGAGCGGTCACTGCAGTTGGGGTTTCTTAAGAAAGTCGCGGCGGTCTGCGGACCGTATGCGCAAACGCGACAGTTCACGGTCGCGCATGACGGTGAGCGGGACTTCGACACCGGCCGGGCCGAGCCGCCAGATCTTGCGCAACAGGTCTGCCAAACCCGTGAGCGTTTCGCCGGCGACCTCGATGACGACATCGCCAAGACGCACCCCGGCGTTCTCCGCCGGGCCGCCCCGGGTAAGTCCGCTGACGACCAACCGTTGCTCGTTTTCGGCCGTGTACATGCCCAGCCAGGGCCGTGCCGCCCGCGTCGGACCGGCGAACTTCAGCATGTCGTCGAGAATGGGCGCGAGCAGATCGACCGGCACGAACATGTTGCCCTGCACCGGCTCTCCGTCCAGCGCCTCCTGCACCAGCAGCGACCCGATGCCGAGCAACTTGCCGTGGGTGTCGACGAGCGCCGCACCGCCCCACTCGGGGTGCGGAGGCGAGGTGAACAGCGCCTCATCGAGCAGGTATTCCCAATAGCCCGCGAACTCGCGCTTGGCGATGATCCGGGCCTTGAGCGCGTGCGCCCGGCCGCCGTGGGCGATGACGATCGCTTCGTCGCCCACCGTCGCGGTCGTCACGTCACCGCGCACCAGCGCCGGCGCGGCAAGGCGCCCCAGGGGCTGCACCAGGCCGAACCCGGTCACCGCATCGTATGCAAGCGGGTGGCCCGCCATGACGGTGCCGTCGTTGGTCGTCAGCCAAATTGACTGCGCCTCGGTGATCAGGTAGCCGATGGTGAGCATCAAGCCGTCGTCTCGGATGACGACCGCGCTACCCGTGCGTTCGGTGCCGAGAATCGAAGCGGTAAACGCGTCCTCGGGGATTTCAGAACGCAGCATCACCACCGCGTCGAGCGCCCGTTGCAGATCGAAGCGAAGCTCGCTCGCCGAGGGCTGCAGCTCTGCGGGAAAGGCCCAGTCGAGCAATTCGGCCATCGGGTCTATCGCGTCACGGGATCGATGCCGTTTCAATCTTACGCCTGTTGGCTGCCCGCGCCGGCGCGCGCTCGCGCCGGCTGCTGCGATGCACCGGGCCATCGCGAGCACCGCCGGCTTGCCGGCGGCAAAAAGGTATCCCTGTTCTCCGCCATCCTGGTCGCCGTGACCTGCGCTGTCTGCCTGCTGCTGCCGGCGAAGAGTAAGGCTGCAGGCGAACCCCCCTTCCACCCGCGGCCGGCGTCGCTCATCCCGCGGGCGGCAGAAATCGCCGCAGCGAGAAGGCGCCCAAGTCGAACCGACTCGCGCCGTCGATGACCAGCTCGGCCAATGCCTCCCCGACCGCCGGCGAGTGCTTGAACCCGTGGCCCGAGCACGGCGAGGCGAGGATCACACGCTCGCTGTCCGGGTGCAGGTCGATGACAAAGGCGAAGTCCGGCGTGACGGTATACAGGCAGGACCGGGCCTTGAGGCAACGGCTGCTTATGCCGGACACATATGGAGCGACATAGTCGTCGTGCATCACGCGTTTTTCCTCGCCGCTGACCGTTTGCATGGCTGCATCGGCGGTCGTGGACGTGTCAAATTGTTCGGTTGCGATCTTCACGCCGCCACGGCGTCCATCGACCGCCGGGAAACCGTAAATCGGCTGCGTGCGTCCCTGCAGCTCCCAGATGAACACCGGGCAACGCGGCGGAAGAAAGGCGTCGAGCGGGCCCTCGACGTCGAACCAGAACATCACCTGGCGGTAGACCTTGAAATGGGGCGCGAGCCGCGCCCCGACTAGCCCGGGAAGCCATGGCCCGGCGGCGACGATGAGCTTGTCCGCACCGTACCGGGCCTGGTCGGTGGCCACGGTCACCCCGCCGGCCGCGGCCTCGAAGCCGGCGACCTTCTCCTGCGTGTGGATCGTTGCGCCGAGCTCTCGGGCGAGCGTCAACTGCGCCAGAACGCACGCTTCCGGGCGCAGGAATCCCCCGTCGTGCTCCAGATAGCCGATTTCGTCATCGGCGACCTTGAATTGCGGAAACCGGCGCCGGATCTGCTCCGCATCCAGGATCTCGTGCGCGATCCCGTACCGCCGCGCCGCCGCCAGCGTGGTCGCGAAGAAACCTTCGACGTGGGTGACCGAGTTCTTGGCGCGGCTCGAGATAATCAGGCACCCGTTGGTGCTGAGCAGCGCGCTTCCAGTCTGCTCTTCCAGTTCGCGCCAAAGCTCGTGCGAGCGCAGCGCAAGCGGCGTGTATTGCTCGCCCTCGCCGATCGCCAGCCGGGTGACGCGCGTCTCCCCGTGCGTCGAGCCGTGGTCATGCGGCGGTGCGAACTGATCGATGCCGAGAACGGCATTGCCCTTTCGCGCGAGCTGGCACAGCGCCGCACTGCCTGTCGCCCCCAGTCCGAGCACGATCGTTTCGAAGCGCTGCATAGAATGTGGGCCGCTATTGGGCCTATGCGGCGGCGATGTTAACCCGATTCATCCCTGCCTCCTCGCGGCCGCGAACGCGGTATGCTTGCGGGAACGAACCCGCTTCCGGCCGATTATCAGTTCCAGCGCTCGTGAACCGCCGCAACGCAGCCCGCCCCCGACAGCGCCATCGAAATCGAGTCGCCGCGGCCAATCCGCCGCCGCTGCTCCAGTTCGTGCTGCTGTCGATGCTGCTCCACATCTTGCTGATCGTGCTGTTCGGTAACCCGAGCGGTGCAATGCGGCGCAACGAAGCCTGGTGGGGCCCGCTGGACGTGACGCTGGGGCCGCCCGCGCCGGAGCCCGGGGCCGAATTTCGAGTGGCCCCGGGGCTGGAACCGAACTCGCCGGGCTCCGCGCTGTTGCGGCGTTCCGGCGCGGCGACGAAGGTTCCGCCGGAATCGGCCCGTCGCGCCGTGGAACCCCCCACGCCGCCGGCGTCGGGCGAGACGCTGCCGCGCCTCAACCCGAGCGCGCCGGAGCAAGTCGACAAGTCGCTGGCGCCCCCCGAAATATCGCCGACGACCATCGAACCGATTGCCCCACCCGCTCGGCCGCGCGCGTTCGCGGTTCCAGCCGAGCCGTCACTGCGCGCCATTCCGGAGCTTCCCGCGGCACCCATCGAGAAATCCGTTGCGCCGACAAGCGAGCCCACGCTGGCGCCGCCGGTCGAGCTGGCGCCACGCGCGGTGCCGGTGGCGCCCGCTGCACCGCTCGAGCGTACGACGCCACCTCCGCTCGAGCGTGAGTTCGCCCCGGCCCCGGAATTGCCACCGCGCGCAACGCCGGTGGTCCCGGCAGCCCCGCTCGAGCGCATGGCGCCCGCGCCCATCGAGCGGCCGGTCGCCCCGCCGGTTGAGCTGCCGCCCCAAGCCGCGCCCATGGTGCCGGCGGCACCCATCGAGCGCCTGGTTCCTGCGCCCATCGAGCGGCCCGTCGCCCCGCCGATCGAGGTGCCGGCGCGAGCCGCTCCGATGGTGCCGGCGGCGCCCATCGAGCGCCTCGCGCCGGCTAATGTCGAGCGCGAAATCGCTCCCGCCGAGGTGCCGTTGCCGCGGACCGAGCGCCCCACGCCATCGATTGCACCGCCGGCGGTACCGCTCGCCCCGCCCGCGCCGGGGCTCTCCCCGCACCCACCGAGCAGCCCCGAGGTCGGTGAAGACATCTTCAAGTCCCGCCGCGACACCGGGGCCTCGCCGGCCGAGGCGCCACACATCGACCTCGACGCTGCACGCAAGAAGGCGGCGCGGGAGATCGTCAGCGAAGGCGCGGGGTCGCGCGGCGTGTTCACGATCCCGTCGCCGCCGTCGCTGGAGCCCCAATCGAAAAAAGCGAACCCGCTGGAAAAGGCGCTCAAGCCCGATTGCCGCACGGCGTACGCCAACATGGGCCTGCTCGCCGCTCCGATCCTTATCGCCAGCGCGATCGCGGCCGACAGCGGTTGCCGCTGGTAGACGCCGCACCGGAGCGAGCCCTCCGGCCCGGGTCGCCAAGCTCGCCGCGATCCTCCGCGTGTCCGCTCAAGGAAGGGCGTGCCAGGGTGGTTGCCAGCTCAGGCTCAGCGCCGCGCCGCGACGCCACCCGAACGTTCCGCTGCCTGGCAGCTCGTCGCGTCGTGGCAGTCCTTGACCGCTTCGAGCGTCGCGTGCAGCGCTTCTTTCTGCGCGCTGACAAGCGACGAGTAGGTGTTGCGCAATTCGTGTGGATCGGTGAGCAGATCGTGATACTCGCGCTCGCCGTCCGCGTATTCGACATAGACGGAGGTGAGCGCGCGAATCGCCTCGTAAGTCGTCGGGTTTCCGCTCCGGGCTGCGGGCGCATCGGGGTCGGTCGGATCGGTTTGCGGCCCATGGTGCTCGACCAAGGCGACGCTGCGCCATTGCGGCACCGGCTGACCGCGCAGGAGCGGCACGAGGCTGTGGCCATCGACATTCGCCGCCACCGCGGCGCCGCCAAGCTCGGCGAAGGTTGGGCACAGATCGACGTTGTCGGCGATCTCGAGCACGACCCCGGCCGGGACACCAGGCCCGGTGATGATGAGCGGAACGCGGATATCCTCGTCGAAGGCGGTCATCTTCCCGGGCATCAGACGATGCTCTCCCATGTGGTATCCGTTATCGGAGCTGAACACGAAGTACGTGTTGCCGTCCTGTCCGATGGCCGCAACCGCGGCCTGCAACGCGCCGATCATCCGGTCGACGGCGAGCACCGACTGCGCGCGCTTGCGGAAATCGCGATCGATCATGGCCATGTCGGAGGCGGACAGTTCAGGGTGATTGAGCAGCCATTTCGGCGTGTCGGCGCCGGGCGCAGCGTTGAATGCCGGCGTGCGTGGTGCGCGCAGGCCCGGCAGCGCGTCCGCATCGCGCGGGGCAGGCGTGTACGGCGCGTGCGGCGCAAAGGTTGCAACCTCGATCAGGAAGGGCGCGTCACCCGCCTGCTCGATGAAACGCACCGCCAAGCCGGACAGCACGTCGGTCAGGTAGTCTTCCGCCGTGCTCCCGTAGTGCACGACCCGGCCGTTCTGGCTGAGGTTGTAGTTGAATTCCGGATAGCCGTTGCCCGCCACCGCCCACGTGGTCCAGCCCGGTGCGGGCCGATGCGCGGCCGGCAGATAGCCATTGAGATACTTGCCCAGCATCGCGGTGCGATAGCCCACGCTGGAGAGCAACGTGGCGAAGGTCGCGTTCTCAAGGCCGCGGTCACGAAATACAAGATAGCCGCCATCCTTGCCCGTGTTGCGAAAGACGCCCGTGTCATGCGGATAGCGGCCGGTGAAGATCGACGAGCGTGAAGGACAGCATAACGAGTCGGTGACGAAATAATTGCTGAACGTGGCGCCCGCTTTCTGCATGGCCTGGACGCGCGGCATGTACGGGACGAGGTTCCACGCCAGATCATCGGTGAGGATGAAGACGATGTTCGGGCGCCTTCCGGTCGTTGCGCCCAGAGGGAGTGCCGGCGCGGCCGGTGCTGGCGGCGTTGCATACTCGGGCTGCCTGGCACTCTGCGCGGGGGATGCCTGCGCCTGCCCGAATTGCGGATTCTGTGCTTTGCACGCCGCCACGACCTGCGGACTGATCTCAGGCAACGATTTGCTCGCCCCGTGCGGCTGGGCGACACCCTGCATGATCGGGTCGATGCAATCGCGTACGACTCCATTGCCCGCAGCCGCACCGCCGCGAACAAAGCCCGCGCTCGCGCACGCCGCCGCGATCTGCTCGCATGGGCGCTGGCCTGCAGCCTGGGCAGCGGCCGCCCCTTCCATTGCCACAACGAACGCGGCAAGAAACGCGAGCCGCAGCGATGATGCGCGCATCGTCAGGGCGCGCGTGTCCAATGCCCGTCGATGCGCACGCCGTTAGACCACCGGCCTTGGGCGTCGAGGTGATTGCCGACCAGGTTCCCGGCCAGGGCGCCGGTCATCGCTGTGCCCAGCTTCGCGTTCCAGCCGTCAAGCGCCAGCTTGGCCGCACCTGCATGGTCGATCGTTACCTGCATGGTAGCGGTCTTTCCGACCAATCGGGCCAACCAACTGGCGGTCCCGGCACCGTTCTGGACCCTGAATTCGACGCGCCAGCAGGCCCGCTTGCTGGGGTCGTTGGGGAAGTTGCATAACAGGCCGTCGTAGTCGCCGTCGCTGCCTGCCGCGGTGGGTTGTCCCGGCCCGGCTGCGACCACGGCGTTGCTTTCCGCGCCCGGCGCGAGAGCGTACGTCGCGCCCTTCTTCTTCGTTTCTTCGGCCCGGGCAGCGGCTCGCTTGGCCTCCTCGGCCTGAGCTGCAGCCAGGCGCTTTTCCTCCTCCGCCTTCTGCCGTTCCTCGTCGAGCCGTTGGCGGTCGCTCTCGGCGCGACGCCGCGCCTCTTCGGCCGATTGCACCTGCGCCTGCAAGGCCGCCTCCCGCTTCGCGGCTTCGGCCATGAGTCGCTCGCGTTCGGCCCGGCCCTCGGCGTCCGCGGCGCGCCGGCTTTGTTCCTCCGCGGCATGACGAGCGTCCTCGGCCGCCTTCCTTTCCGCCTCGAGCTGGGTGGAGAGCGCACTCTGCTCGGCACGCTTCGCCGCGTAGTCGCGGTAGAGAAAATAGCCTCCCGCAGCAAGCGCCGCAACGGCGAGCCCCACGAGCCCTAGGACGGCTGCCGATTTGGCGCTCGTGCGGCGCAACGCAGTCGGCAGCGCCCCGCGCTCGCCGTGCGTGATGGTGAAGGTGCGGATCCTCTGCCCGATGTTCTTGAACTGCTGTTCGCCCATCGGCCTGAACTGCAGCGAAAGCTTGTTCTGGATCTGGTCGTAAACGCTGCCGGCGATGCAGATTCCACCCGGCTCGGCGATTGTCTGAATGCGTGCCGCGACGTTGACGCCGTCGCCGAGCAGGTCGCCGTCTTGCACCACGACGTCGCCGACATTGATGCCCATGCGGAACAGCATCTTCTGCTCCGGCGGCAGGTGCTCGTTGCGCGTCTGCAGCGCGGACTGGATCTCCGTCGCACAACGGACCGCCTCGACTGCGCTGGGAAACTCGGCGAGGATGGCGTCCCCGGCGGTATTGAAAATCCGACCGTGATGCTGCTTGAGCAAGGCGTCGAAGACCGCGCGATGGCCGCGCAGCGCCTGCACGGTTGCCTCCTCGTGCTCGCCCATCAAGCGGCTGTAGCCGGCAACGTCGGCGGACAGAATGGTCGCCAGCCGGCGCTCCAGCGCGGATGGCGGGTCGGGAGTCGGGGTTGCCTCGTCGGACACGGTGTTGTCTCGGGGCCGGTGGTCAGCGTGTGCTCTCGCCGATTCTACCCGGCTTGGCCCCGGAGCTGCGGCGCGTGCCGGCAGCGGCGGCCTGTGCGCTTGCCGCGCACATCCCGGCGCCGCGGAGGGCCGGCTCGACCCCCCGCCGCCGGCTGCGGACCCCGCTTCGGAGCCGCAGGCCGTTTGCCGATACCGGCCGCTGCCTACCGGCCAAAGCGGCGCAGCCAGGCGACAATGTGCTGCGCCGTCTCGGCAGCGCGCTCGCGCTGCGGGAAGTGGCCCACCCCATCGATCAGCCGCCGCTCGTAGGGCCCGCTGAAATAAGCTTGCTTTCCCTCGCTCATTTGCGGCGAATTGACCGGATCGAGTGCGCCGTGCAAGGTCAGGGTGGGTACGCTCTGCATCGGCGCCGGATCGAATTGCGCCTCGAGCTCGCCATATCGGGGGTCGGGCGCCGCATGGCCCCAGCGCACGCGGTAAGAATGCAAGACAATCGCGGCCCAGTCGGGGTTGTCGAACGCGATCGCTGTGCGCTCAAACTCGGTCGTATCGGGCTTATAGGCGACAAACCACTCATCCCAGATGTGCCGCGTGAACGCGCGGCGATCCTCGCGCACCGCCTTCTCGCCCCGCGGCGTTGCCATCAGCCAGTGATACCAGTAGTTCTGGGTCTGCGCGTAACTGAGCGTCTGGCTGGGCGAGTTGGTGCCATATCCGGTCGACAGCGCGACGCACGCGCACACGGCCGGTTTGTTCAGCGACGATGCGATGTACGCCGCGCGCGAGCCCCAGTCGTGGCCGACGAGCGCGTGGCGCCCGAGGTCGAGCGCAGTGGCGAATTCGACCACATCCTGTCCGAGCGCAACAAGTTGTCCGCTGCGCAACGTGTCATCGCGCAGGAATCGCGTCGCACCGTACCCACGCAGCCATGGCGCGTAGGTGCGATAGCCCGCCTCGTGCAGGGCCGGCAACACGGCGTCCCACGTCCGCACGTCGTCGGGCCACCCGTGGAGGAGAATCACCGGCAGGCCATCGCCCGGCCCCTCGACCTCGTAGCCCACGCGCAGCAAGGTGGTATCGACGAAGTGCAGCGTCATGATCGTTGACGCGGAGTTAGCGGCGGCTTGATTGCGCCGGCGTTCCTGGCCGTACGCGCCGCGACTTCAGGTATTTGGCGCCACGGCGCCCAGTAATAGGTCTCCCACCCCTGGCTCACGCCGGCGAAGTCATGATCAGGCACGTTGACTTGCACCAGCTCGATCCGGGTCCTGGCGCGTCCAAGCGAGTGCAAGGTCAGAGTCAGAATAAGGGTCGAATCGAGGTCGCGGGTCCGCCATTGCGAAGCCCGCCAGGATTGAACAATAAGGCGCTTTGGCACGAGCTGGAGGATGCGCCCGGACAGCGCCTTGTCGAACGCCGCGAACTTGGCCCCTGCCCGGGGCGCGACGGTAACGGGCGCCCCGTGATGGCCTGGTGCGCGCGTGGATCGAGGTAGCTGTCGAAGATCTCCGCCGCCGGTACGGAGAGCTCGGCAGCGATATGAATCGTGTTGGGCATGGTTGCTCTCCGGTAAGGATCGCAGGTATGGCGCCCGGTCTAGGCCAGAGCCTGTTCGATGTCGCCGATCAGATCATTGGCGTGTTCCACGCCGATCGACAGACGCACCAGATCGGCGGGACAGGCCGTTCCCGGCCCTTCGACGCTGGCGCGGTGCTCCGCCAGGCTCTCGACCGACCCCAGCGAGGTCGCGCGCTTGAATACCCGAAGCTTGGCGCAAAATGCCTTGGCCGCGCTCTCGCCGCCTTTGACGCGCAACGACATCATCGCCCCGAAGCCGCCGCGCATCTGCCTGGCGGCGATCGCGTGCCCTGGATGCGACGCCAGTCCGGGGTAGAGCACTGCGGAAAGCTTCGGGTGGCCATGCAACCGCAGCGCGAGCGCCTGTGCGCTCGCGCAGGCTGCCACCACGCGCAGGTGCAGTGTGCGCATGCCACGCAGCAGCAACCAAGCCTCTACCGGCCCCAATACCGCGCCGCCGCCGCCGCGCAGGTAACGAATGCGTTGCCAGTGTGCGTCGTCACCGGCGGTGGCCAGCGCCCCGGCGATCACGTCGGAGTGGCCGTTCAGATACTTGGTTGCCGAATGCATGACGATGTGTGCGCCCAACTCGAGCGGCCGCGTCAGCAGCGGCGTCGCCACCGTCGAATCAACCGCAATGATCGCGCCTGCCTGGCGAGCGATGTCGCTCGCCGCGGCGATGTCGGTTATCTCCCAGGTCGGGTTCGCCGGCGTCTCGATCCAGATCAAACGCGGGCGCAGCCTTTGCGCCTTCGCCGCGAGGTCGTCGAGCGAAGCGTTCTCGTAGAACTCGAGCGCCAACCCCCACGGGGCAGCAAAGTCGAGCAACCATTTGCGCAGCGCCCAGTACATGCTGCGTGGCGCAAGCACGCCGTCGCCGGGTGCGAGCGCCTGAAACACCGCCGCCGCGGCCGCCTGGCCCGACGCGAACAGCAGCGCGGCCGCCGCGCCTTCGAGGGCGGCGATCAGCGCCTCGACCTGGTCGTAGCTCGGATTGTCCGCGCGCGAATAGACGCGCCCGCCGGGAAACGCGCCGTCCGCGCCGCGTTCGTAGGTTGTGGAGAGGTAGAGCGGCGGGACGATGTCACGATAGGGATCGGCAACACGGCCCATGCCCTGCGCAGCGAGTGTTTCGGGGTGGAGCTTGGGCTTGTCGGAGGGCATCGCCTGCAGCCAAGGCGTAACAGAAGCGCAATATGCCTGCAAGCGCGCGGCTCGGCAATTGCGCTTCGGCGTCGGCCAAGTCAGATCGGGAAACGCTGCGTAATCACGTCATGGCCCCGGCTTGCGCCGATACCCGCTGGCGCGCATGCAGGCGTCGAACATCCGGTTATAGGTTGCATGAGTGGGATCCATCTCTCCCCCCATGCCGAACTGCTTCTGATCGGCTTCGGCCTGCTTGGCGCAGACTTCGCCGTCCTTGGCGAATTGCGCCGCAGATGCCTGTCCGCGATCGTAGTCCTCCGTCGCTGCGGCCTGGAACGCGGCGCAACCGGCGCCTACAAGAAGCGCCGCGGCGGCAGGCAACAACGGGTACGGATTCATCGAATCTCCTGCCAATCCTACAGACGGGCCCGCTGGCATCCGGATGCGGATCGGACATAAGCTATGCCGTCGCGACGACCTGTTCGGGCCCCATTCTCTCACCATTCTCCCGCGAACATGCACTCTCGATCGCTGTCGAAGATATGGCACGACGCCAGGGAAGACCTGCGGCGAAGGGTCGCCATGCGATGGGTCAGCGACCGTGCCTACCTTGCGCGCCTGTACCACAGGCAGTTCGGGCGCTGGCCTGACCTCGAGCGGCCGGGGGGGTTCAACGAGAAGATACTCTTCAAGATCCTCAACGACCGCCGCCCGTACCTGACGCTTTTCGCGGACAAGCTCAGGGTGCGGGACTATGTCCGACGAACGGCTCCCATGCTGCTTTTGCCCGCGCTGTACTGGTGGTCGGACCGTGCCGAAGACCTTCCCTACGAGGCGCTGCCGAAACAATTCGTGCTCAAGGCCAACCACGGCAGCGGCTGGAACTACGTGGTACAGGACAAGACGTCAGTGCGACGACGGGACCTCGTCAAGCTGGCCGCGACCTGGCTGCGATCGGATTTCACGCTCGTGGGCCGCGAGTGGGCATACAAGAATATCCGGCGCGCCGTCTACGCCGAGCAACTGCTGCAGGACGATCGGCACGACGCGCCACCGGACTACAAGCTGTTCGTCTTCGGCGGCAAGGTGCGCGTTATTCAGGTCGATCGCGATCGTTTCACGCGCCACACCCAAATTCTCTACGACGAGCGCTGGAATCGCCTCGAGGGAACCGTGGCAGCGGCCCAGGGTGAGCCCATCGCCCGCCCGGGATCACTTGCGGCGATGCTCGAAGCCGCGCGGTCGCTGTCCGCAGGTGTGGACTTCGTGCGCGTCGACTTGTATGAAATCGGCGGCGAGGCCTATTTCGGAGAATTGACCAGTTCGCCCAACAAAGGGCTTAGTCCGTTTCGCCCGGCTTCGCTCGACCAATATCTGGGAGCCCACTTCCAGCCGGACGACTATTCGAAAGCGGTGCCGCTGCAATACGATCCCGACGCCGTGCCCGAAGCGGCGGTGGCCGCCTAGTCGGAGCCGCCGTCCTGCCGAAGCGACGACCGCATCCCACGGTATCCCACGACTTGCTCGCGGCTCAGGTCGCCGTACTCACGTCCATTCCGGGATCGACGGAACACGAAGACGCTCGACCTCGGGCAAGTCGAAGCCGAAATACTCGACGAGGAGCGCCCGCAGCGCCGTGCGGTCCGCGAGTTGGGTCGAATAGACCTCGCTGCCGCGGCGCAGGGTAAGGTCGCGATTCATCAGCGAGACGCGACCATCGGCGGTCAGCGCGCGCATCATGATCCGATTGACGAAAGGCGAGGTTCGATGCGTCGCGGTGAAGTGGTTCCCGACCTCGAAATCCACCAGGTTGTCCTGATCCAGCGTCGATACCCAGCAGTCGACTACCTTGTCCTCGGTCCGCGCCCGCAGCAGCCAGTGCTTGCCGTCGCGCACCATGCGGTGCGTCAGCGCGCCGGTGCCCGCTCCCGGGTCGTCACCAAGCAACACCGGAAAATCCGGTGCGAGCGTGCGGAAACCGGGGTCGACGACGAAAGTCTCCTCGCCTATCGGCACGGTGAGGAACATGTGCGTCCGCGGAGACTCGGTGCGCGGCGAGAGCAGGACCACCCGCGCGGTGTGCCGGACGGGGTCGAACCCGAGACGCTCGAGCACCGCCGCAAACAGCGTCGCGTGTTCGAAGCAGTAGCCGCCACGATTGGCACGGACGAGCTTGTCCTGAACAGCGTCGAGGTCGAGCCGTACCGGCCGGCCCAGAAGCACGTCGAGGTTCTCGAACGGGATCGCGGCCATGTGGGCGCGGAGAAGGCCCGCCAGCGTGGCGAAGCTCGGCTCGGTCCCGCCGCCGTAGCCGATGCGTTCGAGGTATTGGTCAACGCCGAGCGCCGAGGCCGTCATTCATTGTCCACCAGGGTGCCTGCGGCCTTGGGCAGCCCAAGGTCGTTGCCGCGGCGCTTGCGCAGCGAGGCCCGCAGCGCGAAGAAGACCTGCAGCAGAATGAGCATGATGCACACGATCATGAAGCCCAGGCTGATGGGCTTCTGGAAAAACACGGTCAGGTCGCCGCGCGAGAGCAAGAGCGCGCGGCGAAAGTTTTCCTCGACCAGCGGGCCCAGCACGTAGCCGAGCAGGATCGGGGCGACGGGAAAGTCGAGCGCGAGAAATACCGCGCCGGCGATGCCGAACACCAGCACCTCGTTGACCTCGAACAGGCTGTTGTTGGTGCTGTACACGCCGACCGCGATGAAGAACAAGGCGCAGGGAAACATGTAGCGGTAAGGCACCTGCAGCACCTTCACCCACACGCCAATCAGGGGCACGTTGAGTACGACGAGCAGGATATTGCCGACCCAGAAGCTCGCGATCAGGCCCCAGAACAGATCGGCGTGCTCGCTGATCAGCTGCGGGCCCGGCTGGATGCCCTGAATCAGCAGCGCGCCGAGGATAAGGGCCATGACCGCGTCGCCGGGTATGCCGATGCTCATGGTGGGAATGAAGTCGACCTGGGTCTTTGAGTGCGATGCCGCCTCAGGGCTGGCGACGCCCTCGAGCGCGCCGCGGCCGAATCGCTCCGGCGTCTTGGAAATCCTTCTCTCCAAGGCATAGGCAATGAAGGTGGTGATGGTCGGCCCGGTGCCCGGCATGGCGCCGAACAGGGTGCCGACCAACGTGCCTCGCACCATGGGGAAGAACGCCTGCTTGAGCTCAGCCTTGCTCGGTCGCATGTCGCGCAAGCGCACCTTGGCTTCGTTGCCGACGAAATGGATCCGATTGACGCTGCGAAAAAAATCCGCCACGCCGAACAGGCCCAATGCCAATGCGACCAGTTCGACCTTGTCCGACAGCTCGGTCAGCCCGAAGGTGAAGCGCAGCGCGCCGCTGTTGACGTCCGTGCCGACGACGCCGATCAGCAACCCGACCACGGTCATCGCCACACCCTTGAGCGGCGACCCACGCGCCATCGTGGCCCCGGCAAGCAGTCCGAGGAGCATGATGGAGAAGATCTCGGTCGGGCCGAACTTGAATGCGATCTCGACCAGGAGCGGTGAGGCGAAAACCATCACCGTGATCCCGAACGAGGCGGCGAAGAAGGAGGCGATCATCGTGATCCCAAGCGCCGTCCCGCCCTTGCCCTTCTTGGTCATCGGGTAGCCGTCGAGGCAGGTGACGGCGTGGGGCGGGTGCGACGGCATGTTGAGCAGAATCGCCCCGATCGCGCCGCCGTATTGGGAGCCATAGAAGATTCCGGCCAGCATCAGGATGGCGGGCACCGCGTGCATCGTGTAGGTCAGCGGCAGCAGCATGGCGATCGCCGAAAGCGCCCCCATGCCCGGCAGGACGCCGATCAGGTTGCCGACGAGCACGCCGAAGAACGACCACATCAGGTTGTGCGGCTGCAGCGCGACGCTGAAACCGTACCACAGATCGGCGAGCGACTGCCCGATCACGCTTCAACCCCAGCCGAACAGCGCGAAGTTCAACTGCAGTGCCCACCAGAAGACGACGATACATATCGCGACGGTGGCCAGTGCGAGGACGGTCGCCGCGAGGATCGTGTTCTCGCGATCGGCAAGCGCCGAGATGAACACGATGGCGAAGGTGGCCGGAACCAGGCCGCCGTAGCGCCCGAGCACGACAAAGGCGACGATGCTAAGGCCGATGCAGAACCAGCCGCGCCATTCCGGCGGCAGCGAAGGTTGCTCGGCTTTGCGCGCGGCGAATCGTGCGCTTACCAGGATAGCCAGTCCGGTGAACGCAAGGATCGCACCCAGCGCCACAGGGAAAAAACCCGGGCCCATCCGGCTGAGCGTGCCGATCGGGTATTGCCTTCCCTGGATGATCGCGCCGAGGCCGATGGCGATCATCAAGGCGCCGCCGTGGTAGTCCCTGTTGGATGTGGAAACCAACCGTCGCATGCCCATCCTCCTGCGGCCGTCGCGCAACCGCAGCCTAGCATTTGCAGCTGCCGGAATCCTATCATCGATTGCCGGGCGCACGGCAGGTCGGGCGCGCCCGCGTTAGGCGTGCGGGCGCACGCCGACGGTTGCCCCGGAGCCAATGCCGCCGCGCGATCCAGCGTCGCGGACCTTGCAATCGCCCGCTCGTCGGGGCGAGGCAATCCGACCGGCCCCGAATCGGTCGCGGCGGCGGCCGCGGGCTGTACAAAACGATTGTTTCGTGATTGACTGTTGCGGGTCATTTGTTTTCTCCGTCCGGACCAAACTGGCTGCCGCACCGATGCTCGATCCCGCTCCCGACTTCCCCGACCTGCTCGAGCGCGTGAAGGTGGATTACGCGACGTTGCCGGCACAGGCTCAGCGTGTGGCACGCTGGTTGGTCGAGCGGCCGGATGACGTGGCGCTGCTCTCGACGCGGCAGCAGGCACGTTCGCTTGGCGTGGCGCCGGCGACTTTGACGCGCTTCGCCAAGCACTTTGGTTTCGCGGGTTACAACGCGTTGCGTGGGGTGTCGCAGCATCGGTTGCGCGCCCGGGCCGCGGCGTTCGCGCCGGAAACCCGGCGCATGGTCGCGCGGCGCAAGGCGACAGGGAGCACGGCGCTCGCGGAGGGGGTTCTCGCCGCGATCTCCGCCAATCTGGACATGCTGCGCGACCCGACGACCCTGTCCAAACTGCAGAGCGCGGCCCGCCTGCTCTCGCGCGGGCGGCGCATCTATGTCCTCGGCAACCGTTCGAGTTATCCGATCGCGTACCATTTTTATTATGTGACCTCGTTTGCCGGAGCACCCGTCATCCTCCTTGACGGACCCGGCGGGATCGGCATTGACCGGCTGCGCAACGCCGGCGTCGGTGACATGATGCTCGCCGTCAGTGTCGCGCCCTATACGCGCGCCACGGTAGAAGCCGCGGCGCACGCGGCAGCGCGGCGCGTCGGCCTGATCACCCTCACCGACAATCCGTTCTCGCCGCTGGCCGCTCGTGCACGCGCCGTGCTCACCGTTTCGACCGCGACACCGTCGTTCTTTCATTCGATGAGCGCGGCCTTTGCCCTTGCCGAGACGCTCGCGGCATTGGTTGTGGCGGAGCGCGGTCCGCAGGCGGTGGACGCGACGCGGGAGGCCGACCGGGAATTACGCGCGCTGTACGCCTATGTCGGCGCCGATCGCGGCGCGCGCCGGCGCGCACGCAAGGGCAACGGCACGCCATGAATGCCTCCCCTGGCGGCACCACGAGCCACGTCCTGCGTCGCGCGCTGCACCAGAGCTATCCGACGGCGGTGCGCGGGGAAGGCGTCCATCTCTTCGACAAGGACGGCAGGCGTTACCTAGACGCCAGCAGCGGCGCGGCGGTGTCTTGCCTCGGCCATCGCCACCCGGCGGTGCTGGCAGCCATGCGCGCGCAGCTCGATCGGCTGGAGTACGCGCATACGAGTTTCTTCACGACCGAGGCTGCCGAGGAGCTGGGCGACGATCTCATAGCGCACGCGCCCGGAGCCATGTCGCACGTGTATTTCGTGTCGGGCGGCTCGGAAGGCATCGAGGCGGCGCTCAAGATGGCGCGACAGCATTTCGTGGAACGGGGCGAACCGAACCGACGGTACTTCGTCGCCCGCTGGCAGAGCTATCACGGCAATACGCTCGGTGCACTGGCCATCGGCGGTAACGCCAGGCGGCGTAGGCTGTTTGCGCCGATCCTCGTGCCGAGCCACCACATTGCGCCGTGTTACGCGTATCGCGGCATGAGGCAGGAAGAAACGGTGGCAGAATACGGCCGGCGCGTGGCCGACGAACTTGACGCCAAGATCGTCGAATTGGGCCCGGAAAACGTCATCGCGTTCGTGGCCGAAACGGTGGTCGGCGCGACGCTCGGCGCGGTCGGGGCCGTTCCGGGTTACTTCCAGCGCATTCGAGAAATCTGCGACCGCCATGGGATCCTGCTCATCCTCGACGAAGTGATGTGCGGCATGGGCCGCTGCGGAACACTGCACGCCGTCGAGGCGGAAGGTGTTGTCCCCGACCTGATGGTCTTGGCCAAGGGGCTGGGCGGCGGCTATGCGCCCATTGGGGCGGTACTCGCGTCGGCTCACGTAATGGCCGCATTCGACCGCGGCAGCGGCGTCTTCATGCATGGCCACACCTATATGGCGCACCCGCTCGCCTGCGCCGCCGCGCTTGCCGTGCAGCGCACGATGCGCGAGCACGACCTGCTCGCCAATGTGCGCTCTCAGGGCGCGCGGCTCAAGGTCTGCCTCGAGTCGCGCTTGGGCGACCATCCACACGTGGGTGACATCCGCGGCCGGGGGCTGTTCTGTGGGATCGAGTTGGTCGCCGACCGTGCCAGCAAGGCGCCGTTCGATCCCGGGCTGCGCCTCCATTCCCGGATTAAGAGCGAAGCGATGCAGAAGGGGCTGCTTGTCTATCCGACGGGTGGCACCGCAGACGGCGAGAGTGGCGATCACGTCCTTATCGCCCCGCCATTCATCATCGACGAACGGCACGTTGACGAGATCGTCGACAAACTCGGGGCGGCAATCGATGCCGCCCTGGCGGCGGTAGCGCAGATACCCGCCTGATCTACCGCGAACGCTCGCCGCGCTTGCGCAGGCGACACCAGCCAAGGAGGCTGTCATGGATGTTCGACCGGTCTTGTGGCTTACATTGCTTGTTCTTGCGATTCCTGCTGCCGATTCGGGCGATCCGCAGGACTACAAATAGGCGCGGATCCGCTTGCCGTCGCCAACGAGGCGTTGCATGCGAGTACCCTTCTGGACATCGCAACAAGCCCGCCGGGATACCGCGCTTGTCGCGGCGATCGAGCAGCGGCGCGGGGGGCGACTGCTCAATCTCGATCGGATGCTGCTGTGGTCTGAGCCGCTGGCGCGCGGCTGGAACGTTTTCCTGAGGACGCTGCGCCAGGAACTGTCGTTGTCTCCGAAGTTGCGTGAGCTGGCGATCTGCGTCGTCGCGCGTGCGACAGAGGCAGACTACGAATTTCACCATCACGCGCCCGAATTCGAGAAGGCGGGCGGCAGCGCCGCGCAGGTCGCGGCGCTTCGCGATCCCGATACGGCGGCGGCCAGCCCCCTATTTGACCCGCTCGAGCAGGGCGTCATTCGCTACGCGCTGGCGAGCACGCGCGAGATCCGCATTCCGGACGCGTTGGGCGACGAACTGTCCCGACGCCTCGCGCCGACCGAGTTGGTGGAGCTCACCGCCGTCATCGCCGGCTACAACATGGTCGCTCGGTTTCTGTTGGCACTGCAGGTGCCGCCCGAGGCTTGACCCCAAAACTCGGCGGGCCGCGGCGGGCCTGCCGGCACCGCGCCCGAGCAGTTTGCGGCTGGAATCACGGCCGGCGTTGCTGCTGGAAAGAGTCCGCCACGCAGGCCCGCACCGGGGCGCAATGCGCTCGGCCAGCGGCCGCTCGCCCGTGCCGGAGCAGTGCAGTCGGTCGATGCCGCTGGTCTGGGCGTGGCGCGAGTTGATTCGATCCGATCGCAGACTGCCCGGAATGGCGCCCGGCGGCTGCGATTCTGCTACATGCTGCGCCGGTACTCGCCGCCTACTTCAAATAGCGCTCTCGTGATCTGCCCGAGCGAGCACACGCGCACCGTGTGCATCAGTTCGGCAAAGACGTTGCCGTTCTCGATCACGGTGCGCTTGAGCTTCTCCAGCGCCTTTGGCGCGGTCGCCGCATGGCGCAAGTGAAACTCGTGTAACCGCCTGAGCTGCGACTGCTTCTCTTCTTCCGTCGACCGGGCAAGCTCCAGCTTCTTCGGGGTCTCGTTGCCGTGCGGATTGCGGAATGTGTTGACGCCGACGATCGGGTAGCTGCCGTCGTGCTTCTTATGCTCGTAGAAGAGCGATTCTTCCTGGATCTTGCCGCGCTGGTAGCCCGTTTCCATCGCGCCCAGGACGCCGCCGCGCTCGGAAATTGCCTCGAACTCCTTCAGCACGGCCTCCTCGACCAGATCCGTCAGCTCTTCGATGATGAAGCTGCCCTGGTTCGGATTTTCGTTTTTGCCAAGGCCCCACTCGCGGTTGATGATGAGCTGGATCGCCATCGCGCGGCGTACCGACTCCTCGGTCGGCGTGGTAATGGCCTCGTCGTAGGCGTTGGTGTGCAAGCTATTGGTGTTGTCGTAGGTCGAAATCAGCGCCTGCAGCGTGGTCCGGATGTCGTTGAACGCGATCTCCTGCGCATGCAGGCTCCTGCCGCTCGTCTGCGAGTGGAACTTGAGCTTCTGGCTGCGCTCGTTGGCGCCGTAGCGCTCGCGCATCGCCACGGCCCAGATGCGTCGCGCAACGCGGCCGATCACCGCGTACTCCGGATCCATGCCGTAGCTGAAGAAGAATGACAGGTTGGGCGCGAAGTCGTCGACGTGCATGCCACGCGCGAGATACGCCTCGACGAACGTGAAGCCATTGGACAACGTGAACGCGAGCTGGCTGATCGGGTTGGCACCCGCCTCGGCGATGTGGTACCCGGAGATCGACACCGAGTAGAAATTCTTGACCCGGCGCTGGACGAAGTATTGCTGGATGTCGCCCATCACCTTCAGACTGAACTCGGTTGAGAAGATGCAGGTGTTCTGACCCTGGTCCTCCTTGAGGATGTCAGCCTGCACGGTGCCGCGCACGGTCGAAAGCGTCCAGGCGGTTATTTTCTGCGCTTCATCGTCGGTTGGGTCGCGGCCATTGTCCTTCTCGAACTTCTCTAGCTGCTGATCGATCGCGGTGTTCATGAACATCGCCAGGATGGTCGGTGCCGGGCCATTGATGGTCATCGACACCGAGTTGTTCGGCGCGCATAGATCAAAGCCTGAGTAGAGAACCTTCATGTCGTCGAGCGTCGCAATCGATACGCCCGAGTTGCCGACCTTCCCGTAGATGTCCGGACGCAGATTCGGATCGTTGCCATAGAGGGTGACCGAGTCGAATGCGGTCGACAGCCGCTTGGCCGGCATGCCGTCGGCAAGCATGTGGAAGCGCTTGTTGGTACGCAAGGCATCGCCCTCGCCCGCAAACATCCGTGTGGGGTCCTCGTTCTCGCGCTTGAATGCGAACACTCCCGCGGTGAAGGGGAAGCTGCCCGGGACATTCTCCTCGAGCTGCCAGCGCAGGATTTCGCCGTCGTCTTCGAACTTCGGCAGGGCGACCTTCGGAACGTGCGTGCCCGACAGCGATACGGTGGTCAGCGCCGAGCGCAGTTCCGTGCCGCGAATCCTTACGACGTACTCGTCGCCGGTATAGGTCGCTTTGGTCCGCGGCCACATATCGAGCAGCTTGCGCGTCCGCGGATCGAGTCGATTTTCGCGCCCGGAGGCCAGCGCTTCCAGGGCCCGTGCGGCGCTCTCCGCCGTCGCCTGCTGCTGCGGGCCCGCTTCGCCCGCAGGGGCCGGGGCGCCGGCCACGGGGGACCGCACGCGGTCTGTGGCCTCGCCGAGCATTGTCCGTGCCGCCCTGAGCTGCTGCCGCTCACGCGCGAGTTTCGCCTGCTCCTTGGCCCAACCGTGGTAGCCACGCACGGTATCGGCGATCTCGGCCAGATAGCGTACCCGTGCCGCCGGCACAATGAAGTTCTGCGCTGTCGAATGCCTCACGGTCGTCGCCGGCAGCTTTCCGGGCGCAAGCTTCAAGCCCTCCTGCGCCAGCCGGGCGGCGAGCGCCTGGTAGAGCGCGGTCACGCCGTCGTCGTTGAAACGCGCGGCGATCGTGCCGTAGACGGGCATCTCGTCGGCCGCCCGCGCGAAGAGCTCATGGTTACGCTGGTACTGCTTGCGCACGTCCCGCAGCGCATCGGCCGCGCCCTTGCGATCGAACTTGTTGATCGCCACAAAGTCGGCAAAGTCCAACATGTCTATCTTTTCGAGCTGGCTCGCCGCACCGAATTCGGGTGTCATGACGTAGAGCGAGCAGTCCGCCAGCGGCACGATGGCCGCATCGCCCTGACCGATGCCCGAGGTCTCGACGATGATCAGATCGAAGCCGGCGACTCGGCATGCGGCGATGGCATCGGGTAGTGCCTTCGAGACCTCGGTCCCCGCCTCGCGGGTTGCCATCGAGCGCATGTAGATGTTGCGGTGCTCGATGGCGTTCATGCGGATGCGATCACCGAGCAGCGCGCCGCCGGATTTGCGCCGCGATGGATCAATGGAAATGATCGCGATCTTCAGCCGGTCGTCCTGATCCAAGCGAAAGCGACGTATCAGTTCGTCAGTCAACGATGATTTGCCCGCGCCCCCGGTTCCGGTGATTCCCAATACCGGGGCCTTGGATGCCTCCGCTGCGCGCAGAAGTTCGTTGCGCAGCTTAGGCGGCACTCTTTCGGCCTCGAGACCGGTGATGAAGCGCGCGAGAACGCGCTTGTCGCCCGCCTTGAGCGCGACTAGGTCCGTGGGCAGGTCGCGTGCGAGATCGATATCGCAGGGCGCGACGATCTCGTTGATCATCCCCTGCAAGCCGAGGCGCTGCCCGTCTTCCGGCGAAAAGATGCGCGCCACGCCATAGGCGTGCAACTCGTCGATCTCGGAGGGGATGATCACCCCGCCTCCGCCCCCGAACACCTTGATATTGGCACCGCCGCGTTCGCGCAGCAGATCGAGCATGTACTTGAAGAACTCGACGTGCCCGCCCTGGTACGAGGAGATCGCGATGCCGTGCACGTCTTCCTGCAATGCCGCGGTCACGATTTCCTCGACCGAGCGGTTGTGCCCGAGATGGATGACTTCACAGCCGGTCGCCTGCAGGATGCGGCGCATGATATTGATCGACGCGTCGTGGCCGTCGAACAGGCTCGCGGCCGTGACGAAGCGCACCTTGTGGGTCGGTTTCACGACCGGTGGCTTCTTGACGATGGCAACGTCGTTCATCGGCGGCTCCCCGCGGCGCAAGTACATGCCAATGCGCGCGGGCGGGAGGCAAAGCTTACTCCACGCCCACAGCCACGTTACACTACCTTACGTTTACGTAAACGTCAATCTAGCCCCCGCCTCCGGTGCCGGGGCGTCTCGAACCGGGGAATCGAGGCCCCCTGGAGCGCGCGGGAGATGCCCATGCTCCGATCGCGGAATACCCCCAGGGGAACCAATGCCCTCCCGGGCGCTCCATTGCATGCCCCGCGCTGATTATCGCTGCCGGCACCCGAATCCTGCTTGGGTTGCCCGTTTTCGACCCAACACATAGCCCATGCTCTCGCTCCGCGCTCTCGCCCGCATCGCCCTTCCCTGCCTCGCCCTTGTTGCGCCCACGGTTGCCATCGCCTTGCCTGCCGGCGTCGACCAGGGTCCCACGGTCGAAGGGGTCACCGAATACACTCTGGCCAATGGCTTGCGCATCCTGCTTTTTCCCGATGCAACCCAGCCCAAGACGACCGTCAGCGTGACCTACCTCGTCGGCTCGCATCAAGAGAACTACGGCGAGACCGGCATGGCGCACCTGCTCGAGCACCTCATGTTCAAGGGCACCCCCGCGCACGGCAATATCATGACCGAGCTCGGCCGCCGCGGCATCGACTTCAACGGCTCGACCTGGTTCGACCGCACCAACTATCACGAGACGTTCCCGGCGTCGGCCGGCAGCCTGGATTGGGTGTTGGCAATGGAAGCCGACCGCATGGTCAATTCGTTCATTGCCCGCAAGGATCTCGACAGCGAGATGACCGTGGTGCGCAACGAGATGGAAAGTGGCGAGAACAACCCGCGCAGCATCCTCGTGCAGCGCATGCTCTCCGCCGCGTTCAACTGGCATAACTACGGCAAGGAGCCCATCGGCGCGCGCAGCGACGTCGAGCGCGTGAACATCGAGCGGCTGCAGGCGTTCTACCGCTTGTACTACCAGCCGGACAATGCGGTGCTGATCGTCGCCGGCTCTTTCGACGCCGATGAAGCCCTGCGCCTGATCGCCAGGTACTTCGGCCCGATCCCGCGGCCGGTGCGCAAGCTCCCGCCCCTTTACACCGATGAGCCCGTGCAGGACGGCGAGCGGCAGGTTGTGTTGCGCCGCGTCGGCGACACGCAGATCGTCGGCGCGCTGTATCACACCATGCCCGAGGCGAGCCCCGACTATGTCGCCATGGATGCGCTGACCGAGATAATGACCGTCGCGCCCGCGGGCCGGCTCTATCACGCCCTGGTCGATGCCGATCTCGCAAGCGCGGTCGAAGGCGATAACTGGGGCATGCACGATCCCGGCGTCGTGATGTTCTTCGCGCAGGTTGCCGGAGACGGTTCACTGGCCGCGGCGCGCGACGCAATGCTCGCTGCGCTGGAAGGCGTTGCGCAGCAGCCGATCGCCGCGGCCGAGCTCGAGCGCGTGCGCGCGCAGGCGCTGAACGAGTTTGAGCGCATCTTCAATAATCCCCAGGCGTTGGCCGCGTCGCTATCGGAATCGACCGCCAGCGGCGACTGGCGGCTGTTCTTCCTGGAACGTGATCGCTGGCGCAAGGTCAGTGTTGGCGACGTGCAACGCGTCGCGGTCGCTTATCTCAAACGCTCGAACCGCACGGTCGGTGAGTTCATCCCCGATGCACGGCCGGATCGCGCGCCGGCGCAAGCAAGCATCGACGTCGCGGCGATGGTGAAGGATTACAAGGGCGACGCCGCGGTTAGCGCAGGTGAGACCTTTGACGCGACGCCCGCCAATCTCGAAGCGCGCACGCAGCGCTTCGCGCTCGCCAATGGCATGAAAGTCGCGTTGCTGCCGAAGAAGACGCGCGGTGGCATGGTGCAGTTTGCGCTGCGCGTGCATCAAGGTGACGAGCACTCGCTCTTCGGCCGGGATACCGATGGCACGCTCGCCGCGGCCATGCTCAAGCGTGGAACAACCAAACACAGCCGCCAGGAAATCGACGACGCGCTCGATGCCTCGCGCACGAGGCTCTCGATCGACGGTGATGGTGCCGGCACGCAGGTGCGCGGCCAGACCGTGCGCGAAAACCTCCCGCGCGCGCTGAGGCTGGTCGCCGAAATACTGCGCCAGCCGTCGTTCCCCGCGAGCGAGTTCGACAAGCTCAAGCGCGAGCGCTCGGACGACGTCGATGGGCGGCGCAGCGATCCGGAAGACGTTGCCGAACGCGTGCTGGGTCGGTACGGCAATCCGTATGTGGAAGGCGACGTTCGCTACGTGCCGACCGTCGACGAGGAAGTGCGAAGCCTCAAAATGGCGAAACTCGACATGGTTCGGGATTTCTACGTGCGCTTCGCCGGCGGATCGCATGCCGAGCTCGCGCTGGTCGGCGACTTCGACGCCGCGACCGCGAAGCCGCTGCTCGAGGAATTGTTCGGCTCGTGGTCGAGTCGCGAACCCTACGCGCGGGTACCCGAGCCGCTTATCGTCAAGCCGGCCGGGGAAATCCACGCCGAGACGCCGGACAAGGCCAATGCCGTGCTTTCGGGGCAGCTCGCCCTGCCGGTGACCGATACCAGCCCGGATTATCCGGCGCTGGCGGTCGCGAATTTCATCCTCGGCGGTTCCCCCAATTCGCGCCTCTGGAAGCGCATCCGCCAGCGCGAGGGGCTGAGCTATGCGGTCTATTCGTCGCTCGAGACCTCGAGCTTCGAGCCGAACACAACGCTGACGCTGGAGGCCATCTTTGCGCCGGAAAATCTAGCGCGGTTCAAGACCGCGCTTGGCGAAGAGATGGAGCGCGCAGTGCGCGATGGTTTCACCGCCGGGGAAGTCGCTGACGCGAAGAAGGCCATGCTCCAGGAACGCGCGCTTGCCAGGGCGCAGGATGCGCACCTCGCGGGGGAGCTCACGAAGCAGGCGTATCTCGGCCGGACATTCGAATTTTCGGCATCGGTGGACGCCCAAATCGCGAGCCTCTCCGCGGAGGCGGTCAACACCGCATTACGCAAGTACGTGAAGCCCGACGCATTCGTCGACGTCTTCGCCGGCGATTTCGCGAAGAGGCCCTAGCAGAGCCGGCTCGGCTTTGCCAACGGCAAGCGCTTTCCCTATGATCGCCCGATGCGTCTGCCGCGATTGATCCGCGCCTCGCCGTCCCGGGTCTGCCTCGCGCAGCCCGAGACGCTGCGGACGCGGCGCACGGGTAGGCGTTGAGCGCTAAGGCGCGCCTTGCTGGCCGCGATCTCGCGCTCATCGTCGCCGTGGTCGCGCTATGGGGCTTCTCCTTCGTCGCGATCAAGGTAGGCTTGCGCGAGATTCCACCGTTCGCGTTCGCTGCACTGCGCTTCTTTTTCGCTGCCGTCCCCCTGGTGTTCTTCGTCAGGCTGCCGCGGATGCCGTGGGCCTATGTCGCCGGCTACGGCTTGTCCGTCGGCGTCTGCCAATTCGGCTTGCTTTTCCTCGGCATGAAGCTCGGCATGCCCGCGGGGTTGTCATCGCTCGTCATCCAGATGCAGATTTTCTTCACCGTCGGTCTTGCCATTGCGTTCCTCGGCGATCGGCTGCGCAAGCAGGATCTGATTGGCGCCGCAATCGCCTCCGTCGGCGTCATTCTGCTCGGCGTATACAAGCTTCAATCCGGAATGACCACCAGCCTGATCGGGTTTCTGCTCGTGGTCGCGAGCGCCTTTGCGTGGGGTGTCGGCAATGTTGTCGCGAAACGGGCGGCGAAATTCGATGCCGATATGTTCGCCCTGGTCGTCTGGTCGAGCCTTGTGCCGCCCCTGCCGCTGGCCCTCATGTCCTTCGCTTTCGAGGACGGAGCCAGCGTGTGGAACGCCGTCGCTGCCGCGAGTCCCCTGGCTTGGAGTTGCGTGCTGTTGCTCGCCTGGGGTGCCACCCTGTTCGGGTTTGCGTCCTGGGCGAGGCTGCTGCACAAGTACCCGACAGCGCTGATCGCACCGTTCGGATTGTTAATCCCGGTATCGGGGTTGGCGAGCGGGGCGATTTTCCTCGGCGAGGGCCTGGCCCCGCTGCAGCTTGCCGGTGCCGCGCTGGTGCTTGCCGGCCTGGCCGAGAACGTGCTTGGCGTGCGCCTGCGCGCGCGGTTGCGACGGCCATCCGCATGAATCGTGCCGGCTTGCAATTGCGCCCCTTTGCCCGCATCCTCTGCCGGCGGTCGGCGCCCGTGCCGGCTGTTTTACGCGTAACTCTCCATGACCACTCCGACCCGCTCCCGCATGCCGGCGATTTTTTTTGGGCATGGCAGCCCGATGAACACGCTCGAGCACAACCGTTATACCAATGCCTGGCGGCAGCTCGGCGCGATCGCCGGCCAACCGAAGGCGATACTCTCCATATCTGCGCACTGGTATACGCAGGGGACCGCAGTCACGGCGATGCGGCAGCCAAGGACGATTCACGATTTCTACGGCTTCCCGCAAGCGCTTTTTGACGCGCGCTATCCGGCTCCCGGCGACCCTGATCTCGCGGCCCGTGTGCGCGGGCTGCTTGCGCCGGTTGACGTCGGGCTGGATCAATCCTGGGGGCTCGATCACGGAACGTGGTCGGTACTCAAACATGCGTTCCCTAATGCCGACATTCCCGTCGTACAACTGGCCATCGACGCCACACAGCCGGCGGCAGTGCATCACAGCCTCGGCGCGCGTCTCGCGCCTTTGCGCGACGAAGGCATTCTGATCATCGGCAGCGGCAATGTCGTGCACAACCTGCGCCTGATCGGGTGGGGCGGCGGCGCACCCTACGATTGGGCAACCCGATTCAACGACTACGTGGGCGAAGCGCTTGCAACGCGGCAATTCCAGCGACTTGTCAACTATGAGCAGGCCGGGGCCGATGCGCGCCTCGCGGTGCCAACACCGGAACATTACCTGCCCTTGCTCTATGTGCTCGGGGCGCAGCATGAGGACGAGGCGCTGCATGTCGCCATCGATGGCATCGAAATCCGCTCGATCGGCATGCTGAGCGTCTGGCTGGGCGCGCGGTGAGGGAGCAACAATCCAATCGCCCCAGGCAGGGGTGGGAATCTCGGCAGGCGCCTCGTCGAGCTCGCGTGCGCATGCCGCCGGGCAGGCCGCCTGAAGCGCAACCGCAGCGCGCGCTTTTGTAATCGATTGGATGACTCGGTACACTAGTCGTTCTGCCGCGGCACCGAACATCCCGCACCTTCCCCCGTTCCGCTCGTGAAACTCTATCGCAGACTGTTGCGCTACGTGCGCCCCTATCGTGGCGTGTTCGGGCTTGCGATCGTCGGCATGCTCGTTGTAGCCGGCACCGATGTGCTGCTCCTGCAAGGCCTCGCACCCTTGCTGCGCAGCTTGCAAACGCCCGGCGCAACGCCGGGATGGTACTTCGCTGTCGGCATTGTCGGCGTCTTTGTCCTGCGCGGCATAGGCTCCTACGCCAGCGAGTTTGGCCTGGCGTGGATCGGCTCGCGTGTCGTGTTTGATCTGCGCTGTCAAGCGTGTGACCACTTGCTGCGGCTGTCGGCGACATTTTTCGACGACAGCTCCGCCGGCATCCTGCTGTCGAAGATAACGTACGACGCCCAGCAGATCTCCTCGGCGGCGTCTGAAGCGATCACGGTCGTCATCCGGAACACGCTGACGATCGCCTTCATGCTCGCCTATTTGCTCTATTTGAATTGGGAACTTACTTTGCTCGCGTTCGTTGCGTTTCCCCTGGTCGGGATCGCGATCCGCATGGTTCACGGGCGGCTGCGCCGCATGAGTCGGCTGGTTCAGGACCGCATCGGGCTTCTGACCCACGTGCTGGAGGAGGCGATCAGTGCGCACCGCGTGGTGAAGGTTTTCGGTGGCGAAGCCTTCGAAAGTGAGCGGATGCGAAAAATGAGCAATCGGCTCCGCCAAGCCGTCGCCAAGCAGGCCTCCGCCGCGGCGCTTGGGACCCCGATAACGCAGATCATTGTTGCCTGCGCAGTCAGCGTCATCGTCTGGACGGCGTTGCGGCAGAGCGCGACCCAGGGATTTGACGCGCCCCAGTTCATGACCTACGTATTCGCGCTACTGCATCTGCTTAACCAGCTCAAGACACTGAGCAACGTGGCCGGCACGATCCAGCGCGGACTTGCCGCGGCCGAAAGCGTGTTCGGGTTGATCGATGAGACGCCGGAGCCCGATAGCGGCACAGTCGAAATTGGCCGTGCAGCTGGCAAGATCACTTTCGAGGGTGTCACGAAGCGCTATGGTGCAGACGCCGCGGAGGCGCTTTCGCGGGTGAATCTCGCCATTGCGCCAGGGGAGTCAATCGCCTTGGTGGGTCCGAGCGGCGGCGGCAAATCGACGCTGGCCAACCTTGTCCCGCGCCTCTACCTCCCCACCGAAGGCCGAGTCCTTCTCGACGGACTGGATATCGCGGCGATTCGCCTGAAGGACCTGCGGCGCCAAATTGCTTTGGTCAGCCAGGACATCGTCCTTTTCAACGAGAGCGTAGCCGCGAACATCGCCTATGGGGCACTGGCCGGAACATCCCGCGAGGCGATTGAGCGCGCGGCCAAGGCTGCGAATGCCCTCGACTTCATTCGCGCCATGCCCCATGGCCTTGACACGATTGTGGGCGAGCGCGGCGTCCGACTGTCCGGAGGCCAGCGTCAGCGCATCGCGATCGCGCGCGCGATACTTAAGGACGCGCCGATACTCATTCTCGACGAAGCGACCTCAGCGCTCGATACCGAATCCGAGCGACAAGTGCAGATTGCCCTGGATCACCTGATGAGCGGCCGGACGACGATCGTGATCGCGCATCGGCTGTCGACGATTGAACATTGCGACCGCATCGTAGTCCTCGAGAAGGGGCGAATCGCGGAGCAGGGAACGCACCGCGAGTTGCTGGCGCGCAAAAGCACTTATGCCCGACTGTATGAGCGCCAGTTTGAGGACGCTTGACGGCTCGACGATTGCGCGCTTCACCGCCTGACGCCAAATCAGGCAACGGTCATTGGCGATTCCCCGCATTCCCGGCTGAAGCGTCGCTGCAGGCTCGGGAGTCTCATGCCAGCCTCGAGAGTTCGGCAAGCTGGCGGAGCGACTCGTCGAGAATCAAGAGCTGCAGGAGCTGTTCGGCGAGATTTCCTGATCCGCCGCGCCAGGCAGCGACGAAGCGGTCGACCCGAGCTGCGTTAAGCTGACCGGCTGAGAGGGCGGAGAGCCGCTCGCCCAAGCCGTCCAGCCGCGGCGCCAAGTCTCCACGCAGCCAGCCGTCGAGCGGCGGGTTAAAGCCCCGCTTCTTGCGGGCGAAAGGGTCTAGATCGGCGATGGGTGCCAAGGCCGGCGCAAGAAACAGCTTGGCTGGCGTCGTAAATCGTTGGGCTGGCGCAATGCCCGTCACACAAGCCACAAAGTGGTGATCCAGGAACGGCGCCCGCAATTCGAGTCCATGCGCCATGGTGCAGAGGTCATCCTTGCGCAGAATGTACTCGGGCAAGTAGTTCAGGCGGTCGATTTCGAGCAGTGCCTGGAGGTCCGCTCGGCCGGTGTCGGCAGGCATGCGCCAGTAGTGTGGCTGCGGCGCAAAATCGGGCTCCAGGAACTTGCGCTGGCGAGGCCTCAGTCCGGAGAACCGCAGCACATACGCGGATCGCCAGTCGAGTCGGAGTTCCTCGGCGACCCGCTGCCAGCCGCGACCGCCAGTTGTCGAAGGGGCTTTCAGCCACGGCAAGCTCGTTCCCAGCCGCCAGCGCGTGCGCAGGTGCTTGGCATAGCGCTTATACCCGCCAAACAGTTCGTCACCCCCATCGCCGCCCAGAACGACCTTCACATGGCGCGTCGCTTCCCGGGCCAGCTGCCACATCGGTACGCTGCTCGGATCGGCAAACGGCTCGTCGAGATCGGCAACGAGACGAGCGAAATCGTCGACGATGCGATTCGAGACAGCGATCGAGAGGTTTGGCAGGCCGAGGTGGGTCGCCGTAGCGCGCGCTTCGCCGCTTTCGTCAAAGCCCGATCCCGGAAAGCCGGCGGTAAATGTCTGCACGCCCGAATGCCCCATGCCTGCCAGACGACAAGCCACCACGCTGGAGTCGATCCCCGACGAAAGAAACAGCCCGAGCGGCCGGTCCGCAACGGTGCGCATCTGGATTGCGGCGTCCAGGGTCGACAGCCAGGGAGCGCTCGATGCTTCAGGCCGCCAGTACTCGTGCTCCGTCAGCCTGCCGCTGGCCAGTTCGTAGCGCAGGTAATGCGCCGCCGGGAGTCTGCGCATGCCCGCAAACACCGTTCGCGGTGCCGGAATCGTCCGGTGCGCGAGAAAGGCGTCGATGCTCTCAGCCGAAAGCTGGCGCTCTGCGGACGGCAGCCAGGGCAGCAGGGCGCGCACGGTTGAAGCGAAGGCGAACCCGTCGGGACGATGCGCGTAGACGATGGGTTTCAACCCGAAACGATCGCGAACAATGTAAGCGGTGCGTTGGCGCAGGTCCAGGATGGCCAGCGCGAACATACCGCGCAGCCGCTCGATGAAGCGCAGTCCCCAATGCTCGTATGCGTGGAGGATGAACTCGGTATCCGAGTGCGTGCGAAAGCGGAAGCCGGCCGCAGAGAGCGTCTTGGCGTCGGACGCCCAGTCGTAGACTTCGCCGTTATAGGCTATCCAGACATCTCCGGCGGCATTGGCCATGGGCTGATTGGCCTCCGGACGGGGGTCGATGATCGACAAACGGGTACTCAGCAAGCCGTTTGGAGCCGGCGCGTCAGCGCGCTTCAGTTCCGCCGTCCACAGCGTGGCCGCCTCGGCGTCGGGGCCCCTTGGACGCAGCGCGTCGAGCATCCGCTCGATCGAACCGCTCGCCACGGTGCGCGTGCCGAAAAAGCCCCCGATCCCGCACACCTCAGCCGACTCCCGAGACCTGACGGAAGATGCCCTCCATGCGGTCAAGCATCGGGCCCATCCCGAAGTCGCGCAAGGCCCGCAACCGGGCCTGCGCCCCAAGGCGAGCTCGCAACGGCTCATCATCACGCAAGCGCGCGAGTCCGGCAGCCAGTGCCCCGGCGGACCGAGGCGCAACCAGAAGCCCGGTGAGCTCCTGGTCGACAGCCTCCGGGATCGCACCCACCGGCGTGGACACAACCGGGATCCCGCAAGCCATCGCTTGCATGATTGCCTGGGGAACGCCCTCCTCTCCGTAGGATGGCAGGGTAACGAGGTCCATGGCCTGAAACCAGGGCACGACATCGTCCTGCTGACCCACGAACTGGACCAGGTCCCCGAGGCTAAGCGCCGCAAGGTGGGATTCGAGCTTCGGACGGTGGGGCCCGTCGCCGACAACGACGATGGTCCAGCCGCTCCAGCCCCTTCGGTCCAACGCGATTGCCTCGAGCAGGTAGTCGTGACCCTTCCAGTCGCGCAGCGTCGCGATGCATCCGAGCGCAGGTTGTTGCCGCATTCCGAGCCGCCGCCGGGCCGCGTCTTTGTCGCCCGGAACAAAGCGGGCGAGATCAATCCCGGTCGGCACCGAGGTCACCCGGTTTTCCGGGATGCGCAGGCGACTTGTGAGCTCGCGCCGGAGCGCTTCGCCGGTGGTCACGACGTGCGCCGTCGCATGGGCGTACAGCCAGCGCGTTGCCGCACCTTCGTTGATCACGGTGGAAACGTGCCTGGTGCGCACGATGGGTGGTGGATTGCGCATGGTGGCACAAGCGATTGCGGCGAGCCAACTGTCAGTCGAGCTGTGCGTGTTAACGACGTCGACCTGCGTCCGGCCTGCGCCAAGCCAACGGCGCATGGACCAGAAATCATGCAGGCCCTTCCTCCGGATCGGCAGTGGCGTCACTGGAATTCCCGCGCGTCCCGCGGCATTTGCGATAGCCGTCTCGGGCGGCGCGACGAGCCTTACACGGTGGCCGCGCTCAAGCATGCCCGACGCTTCGGTAAGGATGCGGATCTCCTGCCCGCCCCACCCTGCAGAAGCCTCGGTATGAACGATCGACAAAGGACGCATCGATCAGACCACGAAATCCGGTTGGTAGCGCGCAAGCCAGCGCTCGAGGACCAGGAGGGTCCACAGGCGGGTGGCATGGTTTTTCTTGCCGGCAAAGTGCTCGGAACAGAGCTTGCGAAGGGCGGGAAGCTTCATCAACCCACGCCGCTGTAGACCCTCTGGCCCGAGGGCCGAGCTGATCTCCGGCTTCAACTCGTTGGCCATCCAGCGATCGAGCGGCATGATGAACCCCTGCTTCGAGCGGTAGACCGTTTGTCGCGGCAGATACCGTTCCGCCAGGCGTTTCAGCAGCACCTTGGTTTCGCCGTCATTGCCTACCTTGAGCGCCGGATCCAGACGCGCGCACCATCCGACGAGGTCCTGGTCAAGGTATGGCACTCGCGCCTCGAGCGAAAATGCCATGGTCGCACGATCGACCTTGGCCAGCAGATCGTCGGGCAACCAAAGCCGCATGTCGATATTCAGGAGCCGATCGAGGTACGACGGCGAGTCGCATTCGGTGAAGAACAGCTCCGCTCGATCAGCTAGTGTCGTTTGCGTGGACAGGCGAAATGCATCGGTAAGGTAGGTTCGCCGCAAAGCGGAGTCGAAGACATTGGGGATGGTTGTGTACCGACGGCGAGCCGGCTCCTGCACGGCCTTGAGAATTCGATCTCGCGTCAGGCGGCCCGGAAGCCTGCGCAACAGCAACGGCAGCGGCGAACCCCTCGCCCCAAGGATGGTTGTAATTCGCTCCTCTCGCACACGCTTGGCATAGTTGGCGTAACCGCCGAATACCTCGTCCGCACCCTCGCCGGTAAGCACGACTTTGACCGTTTCGCGGGCAAACTTGGCGAGCGCCATGGTCGGCAGCGCCGCATGATCACCAAATGGCTCATCGAACGTCTCAACCCATCGATCCATGCCGGCCAGCACGTCCCCGGGCGCAAGCATCAAGCAATGATGGCGGCTCCCGATATGCGCCGCGACGCGCTGCGCGTGCTCATGCTCGCTCCCGACCTCGTGCCCGGTGAAACCCAGATTGAACGTATCGATTGCGCCGCCGGAAAGCTGGTTCGCCATTGCCGCAACCAGACCGGAATCGACGCCACCGCTGACGAAGACGCCAACGGGAACATCCGACACCAGCATCGACTCGACGGATCGCTTGAGACGCTCGTCGAGCATATCGACAGCGGTTGCGCCGTCAACATCATGCTTGGGCACATAGGATGGCGTCCAGAAGCTTCCGGTTCGCAGAGCCCCATCGCGCACGGACAGCCAGTGGCCAGCCTCCAACTTGCGGATCCCGCTGTAGATGCTGTACGGCGCCGGAATGTACTGGCACTCGAGGTAGAGCGCGAGGGCGTCCCGATCGACGGCGAGCGGCAACCCCGGGAATGGCAGCAGCGCCTTGATTTCCGAGCCGAAAACCAGGCTTCCGGCGTGCCATGCATAGTAGACAGGCTTCACCCCCAAGTGATCTCGAGCGACGAACAGCTGCTGGCGCGCGCGATCCCACAGCGCGAATGCAAACATTCCCGTAAGCCATTCGAGCATGCGCTCGCCGCGCGCCCGCCAGGCATGCAGGAGCACTTCGCCGTCGCCCTTGGTTGTGAACTGATGGCCGGCGGCGCTCAGGGACCGCCTGAGCTCGCGGAAATTGTAGATCTCGCCATTGAAGATCGCGACGATCGAGCCATCGGCAGAGACAAGCGGTTGACTGCTGCCTTCAATATCGATGATGGACAGCCGGCGATGGCCCAACCCGACGGCGCCGTCGTAGTAGAAACCGTCCGCGTCCGGGCCGCGATGGGCGAGCGCGGCGGTCATCCTGGGGAGCACTTCCCGCGCGCGTGGATCGGCGCTCCAGTACCCGGCAATGCCGCACATAGTGCTTGGCGCGATCCTTTGCTATGACCGGCTGACTGCGCCCGCGCCAGTCGCTACCTTGGCGTCGAAGCACGATAGGGAGCGCCGAGTCGGTTCCGCGTGCGTGGCCTCGGACATGCCAACCCAAACCATCCTCTGCCATGACGGCGGCCGCGGGCCGAATTTCAATCCGTAACACTGGCGCCTTGCGCCCATAGTAGCTGACGGGAAGACTCGGCGCAAACCGCGAGACGCCGCGAAAGGAGGGCTGTCAGCGCGTTACCACCAGCAAACTGAATGCTCCAGGAATGGGTGTCGGCCTCGGATTCGGCTGGCTCGCGGTTGCAGCCGGGCGCGGTCCGAATTGCGCAGCCACCAGATAGATTCGTTGCTGCTGCGGATCAACTGCCATGGTGCGTGCGCCGGCTTTCGTGGGCACATTCCCTAACCACGAACCTGTCGGGGGCTACTTCGCCAACCGCGGTCAGCGTCCCGTCACCGTTGCAACTGAATGCCAGTTTCGCCTGTGGATCGAACGCCGTCGCATCACATCCGCGCCGATTGGGACCGTCGCATGTCGGGATAGGGCGCGCGACGCCGGATTTGCCGACGGCGTCCAATTCGGTGAAAATCGCGCACTGCGGAGCGAAGATCAACGCGCCGCATGATTGTAAACCCGATACCGTAGCCGGTGCGCGGCTGCAATGCCAAACCCGCCGACTGCGTTGTTCAACCAACGTCGAGTCCACATTATGCCCACATGGCGATCGAAGCTGGTGGCCCTGAAAGCCTTGGGTCGCCTGCTTGCTGCAATGCTCATCCTCGCCGGCAACCCTTCAGTTGCCGCAGATTCGCCGATACGCAGCATCGACGTAACCTACGACGGCGAGACCTATGTTCTCGATGCGGTCATGTTTGCACCGGTTGCGCAAACCGTCGCCTGGGACGTGCTCACCGATTTCGATCACATGGCGCAATGGGTGCCGAACGTGACGGAAAGCAAGGTGCTGAAGCGTGACGACGCGTCGGTAACGATCGAACAGCGAGGCGTAGCCAAGTACGGCCTCGCGAGCTTTCCCTACGTCACCGAACGGAAAATAGACCTTAAACCGCAGGCTACCATTAACAGCCTGCAGACCAAGGGCAGCTTGCGTCGAGTCGCATCGAAGATGGTGCTCGAACCCGACGGCAAGGGCACCCGGCTGACCTATCACCTGGAGATTGTGCCAAGCCTCCTGGCGAGCGCATTGCTGTCAAAGGACTTTCTCGAGCACGAGGTTGGGGAGCAGTTTAGCGCGATCATCGCGGAAATGGTGCGCCGCGCCCCTTCGTCGTGAGCGCGGGATCGCTGACCAGCACTCAATGAGTGTTGCAGTAGGTTTCGAGGTTCGCGCACAAGTGCTTCTTGTCCGCTTCGGCGATGAACGCGGCGAGGAAGCTGTTGCGGGCTAACCGCGAAAGCTCGTCGCGGGACAGTTTCAGCGCCTGCTGCGCGGCGGCGAAATTGTCATTGACGTAGCCGCCAAAGTAGGCTGGGTCGTCCGAATTGACCGTGACGCGCAGCCCTGCCGCCAGCAGTTGCTTCAGGTTGTGTTGCCGCAGATCCGGAAACACGCGCAGCTTGACATTGGACAAGGGGCAGACCGTGAGAGGCACCTGCTCGCGTGCGAGACGCTCGACCAGCGCCGGGTCCTCGACACAGCGCACTCCGTGATCGATGCGCTCGGCCTTGAGCAAGTCCAATGCCTCGATGATGTAAGAAGGCGGCCCCTCCTCGCCGGCGTGGGCCACGACTCGCCAGCCAAGTTCGCGGCAGCGGGCAAAAACCCGCTCGAACTTGCGCGGCGGATGTCCGCGCTCGGAGGAGTCGAGGCCCACCCCGACGATCCGGTCCCTGAACGGCAGCGCTGCCTCCACGGTTGCAAACGCCTCCGCCTCGCTCAAGTGGCGCAGAAAGCACATGATCAGCCGCGAGCTGATGCCCAATTGGCGCTCACCCTCTGCCAGGGCTCGACCGATGCCGGCGATCACCGAGGCGATGGGCACATCGCGCGCCGTGTGCGTCTGTGGATCAAAGAAGATCTCGGTGTGCACGACGTTATCAGTCTTCGCGCGCTCGAGGTACGCCCGGGTCATGTCGTAGAAGTCCCGCTCGTCTTTCAGGACACTAGCCACGGCGTAATAGATGCCGAGGAAGGATTGCAGATCGGTAAATTGGTACGCTGCCCTCAGTGTCTCCACCGACGCGTATGGAAGCGCCACGCCGTTGCGCCGGGCCAGGCGAAACGCGAGTTCGGGCTCCAGCGTGCCTTCGATGTGCAGGTGCAGCTCCGCCTTGGGCATGCCGGCGATGAACGTCAGAATGTTGTTCGACATGATTTACGGCGACCTCATGGTGTCGTGCCGGCCGCGCGGCCGCACCGTTGACAATTTGCCGATGCCCATCGCCTGTTGCCTCCTTTACCACGCATTCGGCCGGGATCGCCTTCGCCGCGACCCTTGAGAACCTACGGGTAATTATCGGCGATCGTGGTGTAACGTGCGAACGGCTCGCCCCGCCTGCAGGCGCCCAACGGCTTCGGGTCGGTCCCCGCGGCAGGGCAGGCGTAGCGGCCAGGGTCTTCCCTGCGCCCTGCCCTGGATCGATGCGGGGCAAGCGAGCAATCGATCGAAAGCACTCGAACGATTACAATCGTTAGCCAATCGCGCGCGGAGGCGCTACTGCTCATCAGCAAAGGCCGTGTTTGCGGCCAAAATCGGGCGCTGCCGAGACATGGCTGGGCGACGGATTCGAAGGCTCCTGCATCGGTGTGGGGCCCTGCTCGCCGTGAACGGCATAGCACGGTACCGGCTGTCTTCGTCATCGCAGGCGTGGACAGCGGGGCCCTGACCGGACGACCATAGCCCGCTTCGGATTGTGGCGGCACCGTGAATGCACCGTCCCCAAAAAGCCGGCCGGTGACCGCGTCGGCTTGCGCGGCACCAGGATCCGGCACAGCGGTGAATGAATCCGCCGCCCGTGCCGGAATCGTAGGGCGGGAGCGTCCGCCCGCCCGGAGAAAGCTATGAGCGCTTCGCCATCCGCGTCGGGCCCAGGGGCCACCCCATCGGCGCCGACGCGTTCACCTTGGAGCCCGTTGCAGAATGCGCTTTTTCGCAGTCTATGGATCGCCACCATCGTCTCGAACGTCGGGGCGTGGATGCAGGACGTGGGGGCAGGTTGGTTGATGACCTCGCTTTCCCCGTCCCCCTCGATGGTGGCGCTCGTGGAGGCCGCTGACAGTTTTCCGCTGATGCTGCTCGCCTTGCCGGCGGGTGCCCTTGCCGACATCGTGGATCGCCGCCGGCTCCTGATCGCCATCCAAGTGTATTTACTGGTTGTGGCCGGCGCGCTCGGCGTCTTGACGAGGCTGGAGATCACCACCGCGTGGGTGCTCCTCGGATTCACCTTTGCCCTTGGAGTGGGCGCTGCAATGATGTTGCCGGCGTGGGCAGCGATCGTTCCCGATCTGGTCGCGGCCGAGGAGATGCCGTCTGCGGTCGCTCTCAATAGCATTGCCATCAATGCCTCGCGCGCAATCGGGCCAGCGATTGCGGGACTCCTGGTGGCGGCGGTGGGCGCGTGGCTTGTCTTCGTGCTCAATGCCCTGTCCTACATCGGCATCCTGGTCGTGCTGCTGCGGTGGCGGCGCGAGCACCGCAAGAGCACCTTACCCGCCGAGCGATTCCTGAGTGCGATTCGTGTTGGCATGCGCTTTGTCATGCATACGCACGCGTTGCAGGTCGTGCTGATCCGCGGCGGCGCGTTTTTCGTGTTTGCCAGCGCGACGTGGTCGCTGTTTCCTCTCGTTGTGCGGCGAGAACTCGGGCGCGGTCCGGAGATTTACGGTCTCTTGCTCACCTGCATCGGTGTCGGCGCGGTCGCAGGCGCCATGCTCTTGCCGCGGCTGCGGGCGAGGATGTCGCGCGACACAGTGGTCGCGGGCGCGAGCGCGCTCTACGCACTCGCCACGCTTGCCCTCGCCCACCTGCAGCATATCGGCTTGCTGGCACTGGCCATGCTCGCCAGCGGCGCGGCCTGGATCGCCATCCTCTCCGCGCTCCAGGTCTCCGCGCAAATGACGCTGCCGGCTTGGGTGCGTGCCAGGGGGCTGTCCGCGTTCGTCGTCGTGTTCATGGGCGGAATGGCGCTGGGAAGCGTCTTGTGGGGGCAGGTCGCGACCCAGGTCGGGATTCCGACGGCGCTCACGACAGCTGCCTTCGGCACGGTGCTGTTCATCGGCTTGACCTGGAGATACAGGCTCGGCCTTCACGAAGTACTCGATTTCACCCCCTCGCAGGCCTGGCCCGCTCCGCTCCTTGCGGAAACTCCGGAGCCCGATAGCGGCCCGGTCATGGTCACGATCGAGTACCGGGTACAACCCGCCAAGCGGGCCGAATTTGTCACCGCGATGCAGGCAGTGCGGGAAATGCGCCGCCGTAATGGTGCCTATTTCTGGGAGCTCTTTCACGATTCAGCCGACTCCGCGCACTTCGTGGAGTGCTTCATGGACGAGTCATGGCTCGAGCACCTGCGCCAGCACGAGCGCGTGAGCGTGGCCGATCGTGAGATTCAGCAACGCGCCAAGCAGTATCTGGAGGAGGGCGCCTCGACCAGGTCACGGCACCTGCTCGCCGATCGGGAAACGTGAATGCCACGGCTGACTTTTTCGACAACGTTAACGGTTCATAGCGGGTATTGACTCCATCGACAGGAGATACTTCATGGCAACGCGTGGTTTCTTCGGACGGCGGCCGAGCGACGACGTAGCGCGCCGACTGCCACCGGGTCAATACCGGACAGAAGACTTCCCGGTCCTGGCAAAAGGGCCTACACCGGGTATCGACCTGGCGCGCTGGAGACTCACGATCAGCGATGGCGCGCGACCGCTGGCGAGTTGGACGTGGGCCGAGTTCGAGGCCCTGCCGCAGACGACCTGGCGCGGTGATATCCATTGTGTAACCAAGTGGTCGAAGCTGGATACAACCTGGAGCGGCGTCGCCATCGACGACCTGTTGCAAGCCGCAAGCATTACGCCCCCCAGCGCGTACCTCCTGGCCGAATCGCACGACGACTACGTCACCAACCTCCCGGTGGCCGATCTGCTTGGCGGAAAAGCAGTGATCGCGGCGCGCTTTGCCGGTGAGCCCCTTGGGGCGGAGCACGGGGGGCCGGCAAGGCTCCTCGTCCCCCACCTCTATTTCTGGAAAAGCGCCAAGTGGATCAAGGGCCTGCGCTTCACCGCCCGAGACGAGGCCGGATTCTGGGAGCTGCGCGGCTACCACATGTATGGTGATCCATGGCGCGAGCAGCGCTACACCAACGACCCATGACGGCGGAGGGACCTTCCGCCGCACCGGCGCGCTGGCAGGAGGCCGTCATCGGCCGGATCGTCCCGCGGACGACCCGCGTGATCAGCGTTTACCTGCGCCTCCGGCTCGGCCCGCGTATGGCAGGGCAGCATGTCGACGTGCGGCTAACCGCTCCCGACGGCTATCAGGCGCAACGCAGCTATTCGATCGCCTCGGCTCCCGCTAGCGACGAAGTCGAGCTCGCCATCGAGCGACTGGATGACGGTGAAGTGTCGCCGTACTTTCACGACGTGGCCCAACCCGGAGACACGATCGAGGTGCGCGGTCCGATCGGCGGCCACTTCGTCTGGAACGAGGCCGACGGCGGCCCGGTGCTGCTCATCGCCGGCGGCTCCGGCATCGTGCCACTCATGGCAATCGTGCGCGATTGGCTGGTAACCGAGCCCCGGACACCGATGCTCCTCGCCTATTCGGCACGCACCTGGGAGGAATTGGTATTCCGCGATGAATTGCTGCACACGCAGGCGCGCGAGCGAAATTTCACCTTCATCGCGACGACGACACGCGGTCCTCGACACCGGTCCGAGGACTTCGACCGACGTCTCGATCAGTCGCTTCTGCACCAGGTGTTGATGCGCTGGGGCAACACGGCTCGCGCGGTCTATGTATGTGGATCGAATGCCTTCGTCGAGGCCGTGACTACCGGCCTGGTTCTGGAGGCGGTACCGCCCGGTCGCATCCGCACGGAGCGCTTTGGCGGAAAGAACTGAAAGGGAGCACCCATGCGCAGCGCAGACAGCCCCGATATATGGTTTGCCTCCGGCGTTCGAACGCCTTTCGCCAAGGTCGATGGAGCGCTGAGCTCGTTTGACTCGATCAGCCTTTCCGTTCCCGTGGTCCGGCACATGCTTGCCCAGCTCGATGGGGCGACGCCGGACTTCGCAGTCTGGGGGACGGTTATCCCAAACCTGACGTGGAGCAATATCGCCCGCGAGGTGCTTCTGGACGCCGGAGTCGCTCCGACCATTCCGGGGTTCGCAATCGTCATGGCATGCTCGACGAGCATGATCGGGGCCATCGAGGCCGCCGGGATGATCGATGGCGTCAACCGCAACCTGGCGTTGGTCGGCGGCGTGGAGAGCCTGAGCCGGGTCCAGATCGGTCTGGGACAATCGCTTTCAGACTGGATACGCAGGTTCCAGCAGGCGCGATCGCTCGGGCAGAAGGTCTCGCATGCCATGAAACTCAAGCTGCGCGACGTCAGGCTGTATATCCCTAGCGTGAGCAACCGCACCACCGGAATGAGCATGGGCGAGCACACCGAGATCACGGCCCGAGACTGGCAGGTGGGACGCGAAGAGCAGGATCAGATCGCGCTCGACAGTCACCAGCGTGCCGTCGCCGCGTGGGATCGCGGCTTCTTCGACGACCTCGTTATCGCGGTGGCCGACCTGCGCCGCGATGCGATTCCGCGCGCCGACACCTCGCAGGAGAAGCTGGCGCGGTTGCCGCCTTCGTTTGACCGCAGGAGCGGACTGGGCACTCTGACGGCCGGCAACTCGTCGCCGCTCACAGATGGCGCGGCAAGTCTTTGGGTCGCCTCAAAGGCTGGGCTGGCGAAACTGCCTTCCGGCGCCTACCGGGCCAAGCTGATCGATTGGGAAATCGCCTCCATCGACCTGCGCAGGGAGGGACTGCTGATGGCGCCGGCCTATGCCATCCCGCGCCTGCTCGCGCGCCAGGGCCTTGTCTACTCCGATATCGACATCTGGGAAATCCACGAAGCGTTCGCAGCCCAGGTGCTTGCCCATGTCAAGGCGCTTGAGAGTCCCGATTTTCTTCGCGATAAGGTCGGGGTCACCCCATCCTTCGGCTCTTTCCCGCGGGCGCGGATGAATCCGAACGGCGGCAGCATTGCGGTGGGCCATCCCTTTGGCGCAACGGGAGCCCGAATCCTAAGTCAGGCGGTGAAGGAACTCTCGACCCGACCCGCCGGACAGCGTGCGATCGTGAGCATCTGTGCGGATGGCGGTCAGGGCAGCGTGGTCCTGTTGGAAGCGGCGTAGGCCTTGATCGTTCCCCGCCGCTTGGCGCAGCTGCACGGGTCGCCCGCAGGTCCCGACTGGCCAGACGGCAGCGAGATGGGCTAAATCGAGAGCTTGCGCAACGATTCAGGGTCCTTCAGGACGGCCTTTTGCCGCCCCGGCGGAGCACCGTATAGGCCGGCGGGCGGATTGGTTTCGAACCGGTTTAGCACGGCCGCATCGGCGCAACGCTTGTCGAACACCACCGATACCTCGGTCCCGTTCATGCCCGCAAGAACAAAGCAGGGCTCACCGAGCTTGGCATTGAGCGGCTTGAGCACGCCGTTGGCGACGAGGTCGCTCGGGGTCCCTGTCCCCGCGAGCTGCAGGTCGTAGACACGTGGTTTCGCGGCGGACCGCGGTGATGCGTCGATGACTTCGGGCAGGCCAACAAGCTCGCCCGCGAGCAGGTCCGCCGAGGCATCCGGCATCGCCTCGACGGTGAGCATGACCGTCTGACTGGTCACGTTGGCGTTCTGCAAAAAGAAGTCGCGCGAGAATTCGTCGGCGATCTTTACGCCGATCGCCTTCAATGCCTCTTCCTCGCTCGCCCAGCTCCCGATCCCCTTGGGCAAGGTCGTGTTGTAGTAGATCTCCTCGCCAGTCTCACGATCGATACACTTCACCGTCCACGATGTAAGCGCATACTTGGTCACCGTCAGGCCGGAGGCCTGCAGGCGCATCGATAGCTTCCTGATGCTGGCTTCTCCGATCACCGCAAAGTCAGCGCCCCTTCCGCCTTCGCCGGCTCCCGTGCCGCCTTCCGACCAGGTCCGGAAGCCGAACGACTTGATGCGTTCCTTGAGTATGTTCTCTGCGACCGGGGAAGGGATGGGTGGGCTCTCCGCCTGATCCGCATCGCGCACCGCGATCTGCACCGATACCTTTGGGTCTCCACTCGCGCGAATGAACTCGATCCGCTCGTCACGCGACATCTGGTTGAGCGATTTCTGGACAGCCTTGACGTTGACCACGGCCTCGGTGGTGATGGACATGAGACCATCCTTGCCCATGCGCGGCTGACCCTCGCGCACCACGGTCTTGATGAAGGTTCCGCTCCTCGACAGCAGTCGATCCTTGAGCAGGTCGTAGTTCCTGTTAAGCGAATTGGTGTCGAGCAGGAGACCAACGGCTTTCTCGACGAGCTGGCTCTTGGAATCCGCGCGCAGCTCGCTTTGCAGCAACGCTTTATCGTTTCGGTAGCGGGGATCGCTGGGGTCGATCAGACCGACCGCGGAGATCAGGAGCGTTCCGGGCTCGCGTTTCGGCGCCGCGATGGCCGCCTGCGCTGGCGGCGCCGCTGCCGCGGTCGCCGGAGTCTGCGCGACTGGCGCCGGCGCCGGCTTCGCCGCATCTAGCGCTTGCCTCTGGTAGACGAACCATGCTCCCGCGCCCACTGCGATCGCGGCAGCCACAACGGCGATCGGCAGACCGAGCCCGGGCGTCGGCTTCGCCGGCACGCTGGAAGTGGCGCGAGGCTGTGCCGCTTCGCGTGTCGTTGCCGCCACCGCCGCCGGCGCGGCGTTGGCGATGACGGTGGGTTCGGAGTGCCCTGCCGGCGTTGCCGCCGCGGCCGGTGCCGCCGTAACGGCGGGGGTGGTAGTTGCGGGCGCGGCCGCGCGGATCGCGTCGGCAAATTCCTGCGCGGTTTGGAAGCGCTCGTCGGCTCGCTTGGCGAGCGCCTTGCGCACCACGGCGTCCATGGCGGGCGGCAACTGAACGTTGAGCGTCGTCGGCGGCAGCGGGTCCTCCTTCAGCACCTTTTGCATGGTCGTGGTCGCCGATCCGGCGAAGGGCCGCTCCCCGGTCAGGAACTGATAGAGAATCACGCCGGCCGAGAACAGGTCCGAGCGTCCATCCACCGGCAAGCCCATGATCTGTTCAGGCGACATGTAACTCGGCGTGCCCATCACCGAGCCTACCTGCGTCAGGCTCGACGATTCGATGTGGGCGATGCCGAAGTCGGCGACCTTTATCGAGCCATCCGGCAACAGGAAGATGTTGGCGGGCTTGACGTCGCGGTGGATGACGCCCTGACGATGCGAGTAGTCGAGCGCACTGAGAATCTGGGACATGATGCGCACGATGTCGGCAATGCGGAAGCGTTCGTTGCTTTCGAAGCACTCCTTGAGCTCCCGCCCCTGGACGAGCTCCATCGCGATATACCAGACACCGTTGTCTTCGCCAAAATCGTAGATGGCCACGATGTTGGGGTGATTGAGCCTGCCTGCCGCCTGAGCTTCCCGACGAAAGCGAGCGATCACGGCCGCTGGATCGCTGCCGGCGAGCTGGTCGGAGCGGATCGTCTTCAGGGCCACGACGCGCTTGATCGACGGATCGTAGCCCTCGTAAACCACGCCCATCGCACCGCGCCCGATCTCGCGCCGGACCTCGAATTTCCCGATGCTGTTGAGCTCTGCCATGGCTTGCTCCGTGCGCGAAAGCGGCGACGCCGGCGGTGTGCCGGCGTCGCGAACTGTATCCTCAGAGGGTCACTTGTACTTGCTGTCGATATCCCACACCGACTTCTGCACCAGGCGCTGGACCATAGTGTCCAGAGACACGCCGCCCTGCTGCGATTGGGAAACGCCCAGCGCGCCCGAGGACGTCGCGCCGATCTCCATCTTTTCCTCGGTGTATCCGGTGGCCACCTGCTCGGTCGTCTCGGCATTGATGATCTTGTAGCGCATGCCGATGACCCAGACGCTGGTCGCCTCGTTCGAATGTACCGAGCCGACCGCGGTACCGCCTACCGCGCCTGCCTCCGCGCCTCCGCGCGAGCCGCTGAACACGCCCAGCAGACCCGCCATTTGGCCGAGCGTCCTGCCGTCGAACCCGGACTGGGCGGAGGCAACCTGTTCGGTCTTCAGAATGTCGAATTTGATGACATATTTGGTTGTCTTGAGCTTCCCCATGCGCAGGAACTTGCGCGCCTGGTCCTGATCGCCGAGATTGTACGCGAGCTCGAATTCATTGAGCAGCGGGCCCAGGTTCGAGCGCTCGAGAACGGTAAAGTTGGCGCTGCTCAATTCGATTTCGCCAAAGTCGGCGATGTTGTTCGCCGTGAACTTCTGCAGGAAGGTCGCATTGTTGCTCTTGATCTCTCCCGGGATGACGATGACCGCCGGGCCTTTCTTGCTGGCGTTGGTATACGTGACCGGCTGATAGATCGTCTGGTCGGCCGCGGCGTTCGCCTTTTCCGAGGTCTCTTTGCCTGCAGTCGGCGACGGGTTGCCCCACGTGGGCTGTCCCGACGCGACCGTTGCCGCAACGAGGAACGCCGTCGCTAAAAGGTACTTGGTGCAGACGATGGAAGCGCGATGTTTCATGGCCGATGCACTCCTTTCGAGATTGATCCCGGGCTGAACGGTAAGTTTACTGCGGTGCCGGCTTGCTCGCGGCGGCTGGCCCGGCTTTACGGCAATAATCTGCGTAGAGCGCAGGCACCACTTCGTCCGCCTTCTCGTTCACGAGCGTCAGCGCCATCTGCTCGACATTTGCGCCCGCATACGAGCTCGAACTTGCTTCTGTGTCGGAAATGAGCCGGCCGTTGCTGCCGTACAAGGTGAACTTCATGTTCACCGATACCTGGTTGACTGCCATAATGGGATTGCGCGTGGCTTGGGAGGAGATCAAACCCCTTAGCACGAACGCCGCGCCGAGGCGTTTCGACGCACTGAGTGCTGCGTCCGGATCGTTCTTGAAGTACGCATCGATCTCGGCCTGCGCGATCTGCCTGCGGATCTCTTCCGGTGTATAGGTCTGCAATCCCAGCGCACGCAGGCGAGTATTGATCGCCTGAAAGTGCGGGCCATAGTTCTGTTGCTGCGCAGCAATGATGCCGTTGGACTGTTGTTCGCCGATCACCACCATGATCTTTTTGCCCTTGAGCGCGGCGCGGCACGGCGTCGAGAGCTGTTCGGCAATGCGACTCTGACGGGCCTCCTGCTCCTGCCGGTCGGAATCGTCCGGCTGCGAAAACTTGAACCCCTGTGCGCCCGCAGGTCCGGACCCAACCTGGGCGAGCAGTGCCAGCAGGGCCACAGCGTGTTGTGGTTGCATCGGTGCGAGGAGCCGTGTTGCGCAGGTTCGGAAGGGTCGAGTGAACCTTGGCAGGTTAGCCCAATGGGGGCCGAAAATCTATACGGAATATTCGACAGGCCCCTCTCCGGAACGGCAAATTCGAGCCTGGCCGCTCGCGGCACCTGTTTGCGAATGCACGGCCCGCCCTGCCCGGAGGCGATTGAATTGGGGATCGTTGGACCCGATGTAGGCTCAGGGCTGTAGCCCACGTCATAATGCCGTTGCGAGTGTTGCCCCGATGAACTACGACCTTTCCGCGATAATCAGCCAGTTCGGCCTGGCCGCCGTATTCGCAAACGTGCTGCTCGAGCAACTCGGCGTCCCGATCCCGGCAATCCCGATACTCGTCGTCGCCGGCGCGATCGTGGTGTCCGGCAAGTTGTCGCTGTTCGCGGTGGCCGCAACGGCGATTGTCGCCTGTGTCGTTGCCGACGGCGTGTGGTACATGTCCGGGCGCTACTTCGGCAACCGCGTCATGAAGGCCTTGTGTCGAATTTCGCTCACCCCAGACTCGTGCGTCAGCGAAATGCAGTTGACCTTCGAGCGCTGGGGTATCAACGCACTGGTCATCGCGAAATTTGTTCCCGGGCTAAGCCTTATTGCGCCGCCCCTTGCGGGCGCCACTGGCATCGGCTGGGTCCGCTATCTGCTTTTCAACACGCTTGGCTCCGCTCTTTGGGTGACAGCGGGCGTCGGCGGCGGAATGCTGCTCGGGCCGCAAGTCGAGCGGCTGCTCGTATACGCGCACAAATTCGGGTCGATCGCGATCATCGTCGTTGGCGCGTTGCTGGCGGCATACATTGCTTTCAAATGGTGGGAGCGGCGCAGCTTTTACGCCATGCTGCGCACGGCGCGCATCAGCGTCGACGAGCTGTATCGCCTTATGGACGCCGGCCACGCGCCTGTGGTCGTCGATGTGCGCACGTCCACGGCGCGTGCAATGCAGCCGCAGCGCATTCCCGGCGCGCTGCATGTCACACTCAAATCCATCGACGCGCATGTCCAGGACCTGCCGCGGGATCGCGAAATCGTTCTTTACTGTAGCTGCCCGAACGAAGCGTCCGCCGCACAGGTTGCCAAGACGCTCATTGACGCAGGGTTCATGCGGGTGCGCCCGCTGCTGGGCGGGCTGGACGCCTGGATCGCCGCAGGGCATCCGGTGGAACCTATCGTTCCTGAATCGGGCCGCTGATCAGTAAGGGGTGGCGGGCAGGTTCTGAACCAGAATCGCGGTGCGATCCATCTGCCGCGGCGCCGCTGGATGCGTGTGCCGCCGAGGTGGCGCTTGTCGCGAGGGCCCCAATGACCGGGGCACGATCGTGATGCTCAACCCCGGCCGGGCGCCGGCCAGCGCAACCATTGACGGCGACTCCACCGCCTCCTTCACCGTGTTTTCATCCATTCGCGCTTGGGCATCGTGTGCGCGGAGCGCGTTCGAGGGCCTGGCTCCGCGTCGGAGCAAGTCCTACGAGCCGGTAACAAGCTCCGACAGCCGAAAAGGCGGGCGTCCGATTGAGCGCCGGGGACCTGTCGACATAGATTTATCGGCAGGATATTCCAGCCGGACGGTGGCCCCGGAGAGTGGCCGCCCGATTGAGAGGGAGCGACCATGAAGGCAATTCGTCGTGCCGCCTGTATTACGCTCGCCGCCGCGTGTCTTCTCGCACCGCCCGCGTATGCCACATCATTCTCGACCGACCAAAGCGACCTTTGGTACATAGCAGCCGAGCCAGGATGGGGCATGCAGCTCGTCCAGCGCGGGTCGATTATCTTCGCGACCCTTTTTGTCTACGGCCCAGTCGGCGAACCCCTCTGGTACACCGCGACGCTCGATTACACGTCCAACTCCATATGGACCGGAATTCTCTATGCGACAAGCGGCCCCTATTTCGCGACCGTGCCCTTTGACCCGATGCTGGTCGGGTACAACCCGGTTGGCACGCTGACCTGGGCGGCACAAACGCCGGAAACCGGTACGCTCACCTATAGCGTGAACGGTATCACGGTTGTCAAGAACATGGTCCGGCAGGCGCTGGTGCTTGACGACTTCAGCGGACACTATGCCGGCGGCTTTCACAAAGTGGTAACGGGTTGCGCCAATGCACTTCTCAATACGACAACTGACGTCAGCGGAACCATCGACATCACACAAAACGGCACGGCGATTACCATCGTCGAGAATTTCCCGCCGACCGGCAGCAGCTGCACCTACACCGGCACCGTGTCAGAGGCGGGACAGATGGGGTCGGCTCAAGTCGGTTTCACCTGCATCGACAGCACGGGAGGAACGGCGTCGATCGACCAGATGCAAGTCACCCCATTCGCGATTAGCGGCAGCTTTGCCGCCACCTACGCCAATCCAGCGGGTTGCCAAAGCAGCGGCTGGTTCGGCGGATTTCGCGGTACGACGTTCTAGGGCGGCGCCTTCCGCCCGGTTCTTATCTCCAGCGAATCGAGCATTGCCCGCCCGCAGTCGCGGCTCCGACGCCACTGCTCCATGAGAACCCACGAGGATTTGGCGCAATCCGGGCAACAAGCATCCGCGGAGTCGATCCGGCCGACGGTTGTGATTGCCGACCACGGCGATCGACTGACGATTGAGGGCGCGCTCGTTATCCGAACGCTTGCCGAGGCTCAGAGAGGCTTGGCAACGTGGCGAGCGAGACGCAAGCCTGCCGTGCTCGACCTGAGCGAGCTGAGCGATCTGGACACGCCGGGCGCGCTGCTCTTATCCGGACTCCGTGACAAGCGCTGGGAGCTGACCGGCGTCCGGGCAGAGCACGGCAGGCTGCTCGATCTCATCGGTGGGTTCGAGCTCGAGCCAATTCCGAGCTTGGAACCCGGCTCCGGGTGGCGCCAACTGGTGATCCAGCTGGGAAGGGGTGCCGACGACACCTGGCACGAGAGCATCGATGTCATTACCTTCGTCGGCAGGTCGGTCAGCCTCATCGGCCGGGCGCTGATTCACCCCCGATCCTTGCGGCTGCCTGCGATTGCCCGCCACATTACCGAGACCGGCATTCACGCACTGCCGATAGTCGGCCTGATGGCGGTCCTGATCAGCATCGTCATTGGCTATCAAAGCATTGCGCAGTTGCGGCCGTTCGGCGGCGAAGAGTTCACCGTCAATCTGGTGGCGGTGTCGGTCCTGCGTGAAATGGGGGTATTGATCACCGCGATCATGGTAGCCGGGCGCTCGGGCTCCGCCTTTACCGCGGAGATCGGGTTGATGCAGGTGCGGGAAGAGGTCGACGCCCTCAATGTGATGGGCGTCGAGCCGATGCAAGTCCTGGTGTTGCCACGGTTGATCGGTCTCATCATCGCACTGCCACTGCTGGCATTCTTCTCGGACATCATGGGATTGCTCGGCGGGGCCATGATCTCCCTGGCCCTTCTTGACCTATCGCCACTGCAATACCTGGATCACGTCCAGAAGGCCGTCGGCGGCTGGGATCTGTTCGTCGGTCTGTTCAAGGCGCCAATTTTCGCATTTTGCATCGGAGTCGTCGGTTGCATGCACGGCCTCAGAGTCACGGGCTCGGCTGAAAGCGCTGGCCGGGAGACTACTCGTGCCGTGGTGATGGCGATCTTCCTGGTCATCATGCTGGACGCGCTGTTCTCGATCTTGTTCGAACAGCTTGGCATATGAACACCCGGAAATCGCCCAGCAAACCGATACTCTCCGCGCGCGGCATCGTCAACCGGTTTGGCAAGCAGGTCGTGCACGACAAGATCAGTCTCGATATCGTCAGCGGCGAAATCTTCGGCATAGTCGGAGCGTCGGGATCGGGCAAATCGGTTCTGCTCAAGACACTCACCGGCCTTCGTCGGCCGAATGCCGGCACCGTGGTTCTGAACGACAAGAGGATCGAAACGATCGGCCCGGCAGAAAAGGCCGCGCTCATCGGTGTGCTGTTTCAGCAGGGCGCGCTTTTTTCCTCGCTCTCGGTGGCGCAGAACATCATGTTACCTATGCGCGAACATACCGATTTGCCGATTCAAGACCAGGAAGCGATCGCGGCGATGAAGCTCGCCCTCGCAGGCTTGCCGGCAGACGGCGGGGTCAAGTTTCCTGCCGAATTGTCAGGTGGCATGGTCAAACGAGCCGCTTTGGCGCGCGCGCTTGCGCTTGACCCGCGGATTCTGTTTCTCGATGAACCGACTTCCGGTCTCGATCCACTCATTGCCGGCGGCATCGATTCGCTGATCCTGAAGCTCAACCAGAGCCTGGGCATCACCGTAGTCGTCGTTACCCACGATCTGACCACGCTGCTTACTACCTGCGACCGCGTCGCGGTGCTGACCGAAAACAGAATTACGATCGGTACGCCAGGAGAGCTGATGCAATCCGGCCAGCCGTGGATTCACGAGTTTTTTCACGGGGCGAGAGCCGAAGGCGCAAAACACGGTGCAATGATCGCAAGGAGGCGCAACCATGGAAACGGATAAGCGCTATTTCATCGCAGGCCTGTTCGTCATCGGTTTTTCCATTGCCGTGGCTCTTTTTGCAATCTGGCTGGTTGGCACCGGTCAGCGCGACAATGTGCTCTACCGTGTTCATTTCGCAGAGTCGGTAAGCGGACTGGCGATTGGCGATCCGGTGAAGTTCCAGGGCGTGGACGTGGGCACGGTAAAGGCGATCGGCCTTGATCCGGCCGATCCGCGCCTGGTCCAGGTCGACGTCTCCCTGCGCAAAGATGCCCCCGTCAAGACCGATACCAAGGCTACCCTGAGACTCAAGGGCATCACCGGTGGCGTCTTCATCGAGCTCGACGGCGGCAGCCCCGCCGCGCCCGCCCTGGTTGCCTCCACAGGCGCGGGGCAAATTCCCGAAATTGCCGCGGAGAAGAGCAACCTCGCCGTCGCCCTCGACCAGTTGCCGAAGCTGCTCGAGAGGTTCTCATCCATCGAGGGCCAAGTTAAGAAGGTGCTGACTGACGTCGGTGGCGTCACCAGTGAAATCAAGGAGAACCCTTCGCTGTTGCTCAGGGGACCCAAGAAGGAAAAGCAAACCCCGGTGGACAAGAATGCGATGGGTCATGGCTGACGAATCGCGCTGCGGCGCGGGTCCGACCCATCACAGGCGGAAATGGCGACCCGCCATTGCAGCTGGCGCTCTCCGGGCTTGTGCTAATCAGTGAGGCTGACCGGGGCGCGTCGCCACGCCAGACGGGGCCAATGTGCCGTCGGCGGGAACCCGACTTCCGATCTCGTTAGCTGGTCCGGCTGAGGCCGGACCAGGCTGGAAGAGCGATTCACGCTTACCGAGGGGCCGGCTTCTTGCGCCGACAGCGCCGGTTAAGGCCACTGCTACCGAGCATGCCGACAACCCGTCCCTCGTGGCCGCGATGCTCGAGCAAATGCCTAACTGCCGTCGGTCACCCGGCTTCGTCTTCCAGGTTGTCGTAAATGAATATGGCATCTTCGCCGATCCAGTAAACCAGGGGATACGTGGTCATGCGAACGTTGCTGAATTTGGCTCGGATGTAGGCCAACTCAGCTCCATTTGCCCAGCAATAGAGGGCGGTGTTGTAGGTGTCGACGTAAGGCACCTGATGGCCCACGGTCCATTCCACTTGTTGGTTCAGGTTATTGTTGCAATAAAGCAATGCCGAAGCATGGTTGGATAAAGGCAGAAATGCCATGGCAATTAATAGGCGGCGAATCATTTGCTCCTCCTTTAATCAGTCGAGTCAGACTGGCGTCGCCCGCCAGACAATCTTGGCGTTGGTCCGCGTTTCACGTTAGTGGCCCGTATGCTCGTCGCGATGCTCGCCACCAGCGGGAGGGCTCCGCCCGTGCGCTTCGCTCTGTGCATGCGGTGCCCCGACGCTTGGGCGAGGGCCTGTGTTGCTGGCGTGTAACGCAGCAAGATGGGGGTTCGCGTTTCCAGGCGCAGGGCCGTTGGAGCTGGTGCTCCGTGCGGGTTGCTGTGGGCCGCTCCTGGCATGTTCGTTATTCGCTGCCGGTTTGGGCATCGCCGTCATGGCCGGGGCGTGGTGCGCGCTCGCTGGCCGGTTGGCCGCCGCAGCGTGTTCCTTGACCACGGCCGGATGAGCCGCCATGGTCGTAGCCGGGGCGTGGTGCGCGCTCGCTGGCCGGTTGGCCGCAACCGCGGCGTGTTCCTTGACCACGGCCGGATGAGCCGCCATGGTCGTAGCCGGGGCGTGGTGCGCGCTCGCTGGCCGGTTGGCCGCAACCGCGGCGTGTTCCTTGACCACGGCCGGATGAGCCGTCATGGTCGTAGCCGGGGCGTGGTGCGCACTCGCCGGCCGGTTGGCCGCAACTGTGGCATGTTCCTTGATTACAGCCGGATGAGCGGTCACCGTAGTAGCCGGGGCTCCGTGGTTCACCGACGCCAGCTGCGCCTTACTGGCACGTGCCGCTTGCTCATGTTGCATCTGGGCCGGCGTTGCCGGCCGGTGTTGATCGCGCTCCGCGAGACGGTCCGCCGCAGTCGGCTGGGCCGTTACACCACCGACACCTCCGTTATAACTGACGCGCGTCGCGTTCGTATTTTGTACAGGCTGATAGTAGGTATTGCGAACATAGCTTCGGTTGATGTTGTTGACCGCCGTGTTGTACACGAAAGTGCTGTTGTTCCAGCGCCCGCCTTGGTAACCCTCCCCGCTGTACCCAAAGCCGTAATCAATGCCGCCGTAGAATCCAACGTGCAGTCCCCAATACCCGGCATGCCAAATGCAGCGCCCGTCGCCCCACCCCCAATAGCCTGGCGTCCACAATGCGCCCACGAACGGTATCAGGACCCAGGTTCCCGGAACCCAGTAGAAACCGTAGTCACCGTACGCCCAATAGCCGGGCGTCCAGATATAACCCGGCCCAGGCGCGATCGGTTGCGCATACACGGGCAGCGGCGGTGGCGCGATATCGACCGAAACAAACACTGCCGCGAACGAAGCGCTCGTCGATCCGAACGTCAGCAGCGCGAGCAGCAATGCGCGGGCAATTGGCTGAGTCATCCAGTTCTTTAGGCCAGTCTTCATGTCACAGTCTCCGAAAATCGATCTTCGATACCGGAACATATTCTTGGTGATCGCTGCATCCTTGCCTATCGGCGACTTGCTGATCCTGATGTAGGAAGAATGTCGAGCACGTATAGGACTTTGCGGACGGCACCTCGCCGGGATGCGATGCCACGTGCCGGGTGGTTGATTCGGGCAGCCTGCCGCGGTCTAACCGATGCGGGCTCATCGCCGGCAAGCAACTTCAGCGAGCCAGGCCTCGGTTGATGGCATGCCGTGGCCAGCCGGCTCTACAAGTGATGTACCCGAAGGCCCTACAGAGACGCGGTTTCCGTCCTACACCCGAATCAGCGATTCGCCGCTAGCTCTTTGCAAGGGCAAGATGGATGCTTAAGCGACATCCGTCCAGGCACCTTTCCGCACAGAGCGTGTGCGGATTTTCGCCATCGGACTTGATCTGGAAAGGACAACCTATGTTTTCCATGGCAACGGCAGCTCATGCTGCACGCAAGTTGACGGGGCTTGTCGCCCTGGCATCGTTGTTCGCTCTCAGCGAGCAGGCATTGGCGCAAACAGATCAGCAGGATCTCGTGAGTGGTGCGGAAACGACATTCTCGAACTTCGTACGCGATCCGGACATGACATGGCTGCAGAACCATCTCGGCAGCGCGAAGGCGGTGTTGATCGCACCGCAGGTGGTGAAGGCAGGCTGGATTCTTGGCGGTTCGGGTGGCCGTGCGGTGCTGTTCGCTCGCAACGAACAGACGGGTCGTTGGGAGGGGCCTGCGTTCTACAATCTCGCGACTGCTAGCGTTGGCTTCCAAGCCGGCGTCGCCGTATCCGAAACAGTGACGCTGGTGATGACTGAAAAGGGCTTGAATTCGCTTTTGGCCACCTCGGTCAAGCTTGGCGGGGATGCGAGTATCGCCGCGGGCCCGCTGGGCGCCGGCGCAAACTCCGATATCACCACCGACTTCGTGGCTTTCAGTCGCTCCAAGGGTATCTATGGGGGCCTGAACCTCGATGGTACGGTGATCTCGGTGGCCGACAACTGGAACCAGGCCTACTACGGTCGCGCGGTCCTGCCTACGGATATCGTATTGACCGCCCGAGCGCACAATCCGCAGGCGGATCGGCTCGCGGAAGCCATCAGCCGAGCCGCAAGCACGAAGACCAGCCTGCGGTAGCGCATCGCGACGTCGATTCGAACGCATAACGCCGCGGAGGCCATGATGTGCAGCCGCGGCGCGATCGGCGAGCAAAGGAGCGCGCAGCCATGAGGGCAAACGCACCGCCAAGGAACACGGCAACCGTTCCCATGACCGAGTCAGCACCGATCATTCCAAACCCAGGACAAATGGCCAAGACTGCCTCGACGCGCTTGCTGGCCGGTATCAGACGGCCAGCGCAAGCGCCGATGTTGCAACGAACCAAGGAGGTATCGTGACCATCAATCTTGCAGTTGGCCCACTCGTGTCGTTGATTGCCGGTATCCTGATTCTGATCGTCCCGCGCCTGCTCAATTACATCGTCGCGATCTATTTGATCGTCATTGGCTTGATCGGGATACTTGGCTGGGGCGGCACTCATATCCACCCTACGGCGATCGATGGCGGGCCCGTATCCTCCGTTCCCGTTCTGGCTGCCGTCGCGGTACCTGCGCCGGGCATCGACGTGCGCGCGGTCTTTGAGACGAAATGAAAGGGGTTTGATGATTCGCAAGCTTAAATCCGGGCGGTACCGCTTGTACTCGCGCAAGAAGAGCCCTGCAACTGGCGAAGCGAGGAATCTTGGGACGTTCGCGACCCGCGAGGCGGCACAGAAACATGAACGCGAGGTTCAGTATTTCAAGAGGCACTAGCTGGGGCGCGCGTGTGGCGTTGGCAAGGCAGTCGTTCAATGCAAACCGGATTAACGGAAACTGCAAGCGCACGGAGGCATTTGCTGACGCTCGAGTCGCTGCGCGCACTGGCGAATATAGAAATCTCTGTCCATACCGAATGCCATGGCGTGCAGATTCGGCGCATATTCGTCACCGAGCCTGATGCACTGGGTTGCAACTGGCAGGCGGAGTGGCCCACCGTGCGCGCGGCCAATGCCGAGCCCTGCTGCTCACAGCTTCACGCAATAATCGAGCAGATCCGGGAGCGCTATAACGTCGCGCGGTAAGCTGTTCCCGGCTCTCCTACAAGAGAATCAGCCAACGTCCGATAGCCTTTGCTGCGGCGCGGGAGCATCGTTGCGCTTACCGATCGAGAAGGGACGATGCAATCTTCCTCTGGAGACACGATGATGAACATACAGCCTTATCGCATTCTCATCGGGGCCGCACTCGCTGCGCTCGTCGGTGCGGTCGGTGCGCAGCCCAGCACCGGCGCGCCGTATCCAACGACAGATTACGCGTCGCAAAGCCTACAGACCCAGCCGCCGGAGAAGGCTGCCCAGACAGGAATGAACACCGCATCGCCGACTTCGCGCCTGCCGGCAACTAGGGCCATGACCGTCGCCAAGACGACGTCTTCTTCACAGTCTACGGAGAAGATGTCCGGCCAATCGAGCGCGCAGGAGCAGACTGCGGAGGACGCGGGCACCCATATGCATGGGCAAAAACCGGCCAAGCCAGCCCGCCACACCGCCAAGCGCCGTGCCCGGTCCGATCAGATCGCGGCGCGCAGCGAGAGCCCCTATCGCCAGGCACTGCGGCAATGCGTCACGGAGCAGGATCAGACTCAGCGCGACAGCTGCCTTGACAACGCGATCGAGCATTTCCAGCGCAGTACGTGAAGTCAGGGAATAGCTCGACGAATCACGCAGCAGGGCCCCGCGGCTGCGGGGTCTTTCCTTTTTTCCTCGACCGATCGCTTTGAGAATTCGCCTTGGCGGCAGCAGGCACCGCTTCCGACCGGCATCTGCACCCATGGGATAGGACGTTCGCCGCTTGTCAGGCGGCGCGATTGGCTAGGTGCTGCTTCGGTGCTGAATCGTCGGCGGGGCGCACCTGCCCGCATGGGCGTGGGCTTCAAGGGGCGCCCTGGTCGCTGCCGACCTCCTACGCATGCGTTGCGGCGAGCCTGCGCTTCGGTCCATATTCGTCGCCAATTCAGACACGCCGGCGAGGCCTTTCCAGAGCCCACTTGGGTTTCGCGAAGCGCGCGGACAGAAAGTCCGCAAACGCACGCACCTTCGCCGACAGGTGCCTCCGACTTGGATAAACGAAATAGATGGCTGCTGGCGTCGACTCGAAGCCGCGAAGGATGGTGACGAGCCGCCCGGCGCGCAGCTCGGGGCCGACGACGAAATCCGGCTCCAGGACGATCGCCATGCCAGCGACCGCCAACGCTTCCAGAAATCCACCGTTGTTGGCGTGGACCGGACCCGAAACCTTGACGTTTCGGTCGTTGCCCAGACGGTCGCGGAAACGCCAGAGGTTCTTGTCCGGCGCGTACTCGTAGGTCAAGCAGGCGTGCGTGGCGAGGTCCTCCGGCTGCTTCGGCTCACCGTGTGTTTCGAGATACGAGGGTGATGCGCAGCAAACAAGCTGCGTCTCGCCGATCTTTCGCCCCACCAGATTCTGACTGCCAATCGCGCCGATGCGCACCGCGGCATCGAAGCCTTCGTCGACCAGGTCGGTCGTACGATCGGAGAGTTCGACGTCCAGGCGCATTTCCGGATAACGGGCTATGAACTCGGCGACGACCGGCGCGAGGTAACGTGCGCCAAATGTCGTTCCGCAGGTCAGCCTCAGGGTGCCGCGGGGCCTGACGGTTCCTGCGCCGGCCGACTGCTCGGCTTCTTCGAGGTCGGCCAGTAGCTGGACGCAGCGCTCGTAGAAGATCCAGCCACTCTCGGTGAGCGAGAGCCGCCGCGTCGTGCGGTTGAGCAACCGCGAATCGAGGTGGTCCTCCAACTCGGCTACATGCCTCGACACCGCCGACGCCGAGACGTGGAGAAGCTCGGCGGCGCGTACGAAGCTGCCGGTCTCGACGACCTTGGCGAAGATGGTGAGGGCGTGAAAGCGATCCATGGTGCTTGAATCATAATTATTGCATATTTTGCAATAGTCTTAACTAAAATGACATATTTATATCGATAGTCACAATAACTATCATTGTGCTGTGACGTCGTTGGCGTTCACTTTTGAAGTTAACGAATCGATCCGTTTTCAGGAGAACCGCATGAAGCTCTACTACTCCCCCGGTGCCTGCTCGCTCTCGCCCCATATCGCGTTCCGCGAAGCAGGGCTGCAGGTGACGCTCGTCAAGGCGAGCACCAAGACACACCAATTGGACAACGGCACCGACTACTACACGATCAATGCCAAAGGTTATGTACCCTTGCTGGAGTTGGACAACGGCGAGCGGCTGTCGGAAGGCCCGGCAATCGTGCAGTACCTGGCCGATCGCAATCCCGCGTCGGGCCTCGCCCCGGCGGCCGGGACAATGGAGCGTTATCGGCTTCAGGAATGGCTTAACTTCATCACCTCGGAATTGCACAAGCAGTTCGGCCCGATGTTCGCTCCCGACACGCCACCCGAGTACAAGCAGATCCTCAAGGAGAAGATAGTCAAGCGCTTTGACTGGTTGTCCGGAGAGCTCAAGGGCAAGGATTACCTGATGGGCGAGCAGTTCACCGTGGCCGATGGCTACCTGTTCACGGTCCTGCGCTGGAGCGGGTTCGTGGGAATCGATCTGGCCAAGTGGCCGGTGCTCGCCGCCTACGAAGCTCGTGTTGCGGCACGCCCGAAGGTGCAGGAAGCGCTGATCGCGGAAGGGCTGGTCAAGCAACCTACCGCCGCGACGGTGTGACCGAAGCGAGACACCCTGCGTCGCCCCGGGTGCCAACGACGCGCCCGGGTTGTCTCGTTCAGAGCGCATGAACCGTCTACCTACACTCTTTCTGTCGCACGGTTCGCCCATGCATGCCGTCGATCCGGGCGCGGCGGGTCGCGCGTGGAGCGCCCTTGGGCGCTCGCTGCCGCGGCCGCGTGGTGTGCTCATCGCGTCAGCGCATTGGGAAACGTCGGTGCCGATGCTGACCGGGAATCCAAAACCGCAGACGATCCACGACTTCGGCGGCTTCCCCGAGGAGCTTTATCAGGAACGCTATCCTGCGCCCGGTGCGCCCGAGGTTGCTGCTGCAGTTGTCTCGCTGCTCAAGACGTCGGACATTGCCGCTGGGATCGATGGCTGCCGCGGACTCGATCACGGTGCCTGGGTCCCGCTCAAGTGGATGTATCCGGAGCACGACGTGCCGGTCGTGCAGCTGTCATTGCAACCGGAGCTTGGAACAGCGCATCATCTGCGGCTCGGCCGCGCTCTTGCGGCGCTGACTGACGACGACGTTCTGATAATTGGCTCGGGCCATGCGACACACAACCTGCGGGACTGGATGTCGAACCCGCGCCGTCACGAGCCCCTGCGCTATGCGGAGTCGTTCGCGGATTGGCTCAAGGATCGCCTCGCCGCGCACGATGCCGAAGCAGTTGTCGCTTATCGCGACCGCGCGCCGGATGCCATGCGTGCACATCCAACCGAGGAGCATCTTCTGCCGCTGTTCGTGGCGTGGGGGGCAGCGGGCACCGACGCGCGCGCCGAGCAAGTCGTTCACGGTTTCGAAGCGGGTGCGCTCGCGCTCGACTCCTATCTATTCCATCCGGCGCGGGTCGACGCAAACTAGCCCGGGACCCTCGAGCAGGAGCACGCGGGCCGGCTGCGGTCCTACGATCAGCTGCTAGCTGGCACGCGCTCGGTTCGACGCTTGTCGAGCCCGCACCTTGCTTCCCCCTTGACGCTATGTGGATCAGTTATTCCAGATAAACGGGTCCCATGCGGCCGTGGTGCCGTCGTTTTCCAAATTGATGGTGTACTTGACGTACATACCGTCCTTACTGTTGCTCCGGGCGGTAAATTGAGTCTGAGTGCCACTTACCGGGTGTTCGCTCCATCCGCTTCCCTTGATCCGGATGCCATTGCTCCTATCGATTTGCCATTTTCCCGGGGATTGCAAGATAAAGAGAATGTCGACTGGGCGCGTATCGGGCGTCAGATTGACCGGATCCTCGCTCACACAAATGATGCTTCCGTTGCTAGGGGCTCCGCATGGACCAGGCGGTGGGCTGGGCGGTGACGAACTCGGATAAACGTAGATGTTGACATTATGAGTCAACAACGGTGTAGTCGGCACGGGCGCGCATGCGCAAACCAGAGCAAGCAACCCGACGCCTCCACCCATGCGTGCGATATTGCGTGCCGATTTGATAATCGACGCTACTGACCCGTTAGTCATTTGTCTCCCCGCGTGTTGGCGCTGTTGATCGCCCCGGCGTTGCCCTATCCATTCCTCATTCTCCGCGCGTCGCAAGCCCAGACTCTTCCGACACGCAATATCATAACCCCATGCTTACCCGGAATCTAACCACCGCTCGAGACGGATGAGTAGCAGGGGGCAACGCCGCCAGCACGGTCGCTGATTTGTCATGTGGCGGGTGAATGGCGCGCCGTGCCATCCGGCGTGGCCGCAGCCTCGCATTGCATCCACCGCCCAAGCTGTTGCTACGTTTTCGCAGAAGCGCAAAGGAGAAGAGCAATGTCGATTACCGATCTTGCCGCTGCAATTCTTGGCCTCTTGGCGCTCGCGGCGCCAATGACCGACGCAGCAGGTGCCGACGAAGTCCTGCGGAAGGTTGTCATCGTCAGCCGGCACGGGGTGCGCACACCGACCTCCGCCCCCGCCGAGCTCGCGAACTGGGCTGCGCAACCGTGGCCGACATGGAATCAGCCGACCGCCGCGCTGACGCCGCGCGGCGCCGAGCTCGCCACGCTGATGGGCCACTATTATCGGCAGTATGTCGCGGAGCAGGGCGCGGTACCGGGCATGGGTTGCCCCGCGCCCGGCAGCGTCTACTTTTACGCTGACGTCCTCGAGCGCACAAAGGCCACCGCGCAGGCGCTCATCGATGGTTTCGCGCCCGGCTGTGGGATCACTTATCGCACCAAGGGCGACGTCAAGGTTGATCCGCTCTTCCACCCGCTCGAGGCGGGCGTATGCAAGGTCGATCCGATGGTCGCGCAGACTCGCGTGCTGGAGCGCGCGGGCGGCGACCTCAACCGCTTGACGGGCGACATGAAGCCGGCATTGGACGTCCTGCAGACGGTGCTTGATTGCTGCAAGCCCGCGCTGTGCACTGCGTGGGGTCGCAACGAGCAATGCAAGCTTGGCGATCTGCCGACCGTTTTGTCGCCGCGCGCAGACGGGTCCGGACTGGAGCTCCTGGGGGCAATGGCGATCGCCTCGACAACCTCCGAGCTGCTCCTGCTCGAATATAGCGACGGCATGCCGGCCGCCGATGTCGGGTGGGGCCGCGCCACGCCTGCGCAGATTCGCGACACGCTGCCGCTGAACGGCGAACAATTCGACCTCATGGAGCGCACGCCCTATCTCGCGCGTAAGATGGGCTCGTCGCTGCTATCGCGCGTGGGAGCGGCGGTGACCAGCGCACGGCAGCGCGGCTTTGGTGTCCTTGACCCGGCGGTGCGCCAGGCAAAGTTCGTCGCGTATGTCGGGCACGACACGAACATCTGGCAGCTGGCGAGCATGCTGGACGTCACGTGGCTGCAGCCCGGCTACTCCCGCAACCAGACGCCGCCAGCGGGCGCGCTGATGTTCGAGGTACGCGAGGGCGCGGACAAGGTGTTGCGAGTCTACACGTCGTATCTCGCGCAGTCGATCGAGCAGATGCGCAACGTGACGACGCTGACTGTCGAGGCTCCGCCGCAGCGCACTGCGCTGCGCGTGCCGGGCTGCAGCGCGAACGCGCCGGGATTTCCTTGTACCCTGGAAGGATTCGCAGCCACGGTGCGCAATGTGCTCGACCGCGACTGCGTGCAGGGACCGCCGGACCGGACGCGGTCCCGGCGGCGATGAAGGGCGCTGATCGATCGATTGCCGACGATCATCCGCTCATCCTGGTGTTTCCGTCAGCGCTCCAGTCTTCGCTTCCGACGCCATGGTGGACAATGAAGAGGCCATCGGGATCGTACTTGCGCTTCACTGCACGCAGGCGCGAGTAGTGCGGCCCCCAATAAGCCTGCCGCCACGAATTGTCGAAGAAGCCCGCTTCTGAAACATACGCCCCTGTCGCGGGCAAAGCCCTGCGCAGTTCCCGCATCGCGCTCGCAATGCTGCGGGCATTTTCGCGCGCGATTCCGAGATCGGGTTCATGTCCCGCGATACCCGGGAACGCAGGTGGCCCGCCGCCGGCGATGATAACCAGGGCAAACGCCTTGAGTACGACAGGATTCATTGCCGTGTCCGCGGCTGCGACGAGCGCTTCAGCAGGCGCACCGGCGAGTCCCTTGTTGAAATGCAGCGAGACCCTCCAGATTCTTGAAGTTGCAAAGAGCGCGTCCGCAAGCCGCCTCTGCGCGTTCCCGCGCAACAATGACGCTGGAAGCCAGGTTGATTCATAGCCATGCAGGAACTGGCCCGCTTCGCCAAGGTTGCCAACCCAGAACACGTTACTTGCCGGTGCGCCGGGGCGATCGTCGGCGCGCACGACGGAAGGCAGATTTTTTTTCAGGAACTCCGCATCCCACAGATGTCGCGCCGGAACGGCGACGATTCGCGGAGGCGAGCCGTACGAGAAATCGTTCGGCGCTGCAGCCACCCAGTCGAGAAACGGCCGCCATACTTCGTCGGCTTGCGGCTTGTCGATGCCCTGGAACACCATCGCGATATCGAGCGTGTTGTCGGTGCGAAACGCCGCCTGCTCGCCCCATTGCGAATTGAAAAGGCGGTCGGCATAGAACGCGACGAACCGTGCGATCAGCCGGCGGAACGCCGTATCGGAATTCGCGTGGATTGACAGGTTGACACCGCCAAAGAACTCGGGGAGCTCATGCGTGCGCAACGTGATTTTCGTCACCACGCCAAGGCTGCCCCCGCCGCCACCCTTCAAACCCCAGAACAGATCGGAGTTCGCGCAGGCATTGGCGAGGCGTACGACGCCATCGGCGGTGACGATTTCGGCCTCCAACAGCGAAGCTGCAGCCGTTCCGTATCGCTTCGAGAAGCTGCCGAAACCGCCACTTTGAATCAGGCCCGCCACACCCACTGTCGCGCAACCACCCCCCTGCACATAGCGGCCCGCGCCGGTGACCACGGCGTGGTAGGCGCGCATCCAGATGTTGCCCGCATCGAAGGTGACCGCCGGTTGCGGCGCCTCGCGGCCCGCACAGCCGTCACCGACAAACGCGTCGTGCAGCGTGATCGCATTCATCTCCCGCGTCCAGACCAGCAGAGAGCCGGCCGCGTTGGAGGTACCCTGGTAGCTGTGTCCACCGCCCTTGACGACTAGCCGCAGATTGTTCTCGCGCGCGAATTTGACGGCATGAACAACGTCCTGTGTGGAATGCGCGACGACTGCATAGGCGCTCGGCTGCGAAGTCCAGCCGTCCACCCAGCCGCAGGTTTGGGTCAACGCACTTTGATCGCCGATGTAATACGGATTCTTCAGCTCCTTGAAGACGTCGTTACAGGCTGGGCCGCCCGGCGTAGACAGGCAATCCGCGAGCGGCGAGACCACTTTGACGAGCCGTCCTCCAACCCTCTGATTGAGAGCTTCCCATTGGCCTGCGGACGGCCACGCAGGATCGCCGGGAAGACAGCGCCGAAAGGGGACACGGGACGCAGCGCTTGCGCCTCTGGCAATCGCCCCAACGGACGCTCCGATGAACGGCATCAAAGGTAGCACACAGGCGCGCTGCAATAGCTTGCGTCGATTCATGGCGCTTTCGCGGATATCGTGTTGGCGGGATCGCTATTCAATCACACTCGGCCGTAATTCTTCGGTACGGGAGCCATGACATCGGTGAAATCAATGGCCGATAATCTTCCGCAGGCAACGACTACGCCTTTGAACCCAGCCCGCTCAGAATGCGCATCGACGCGCGGAACACGCGCTCGATGTCTGGACGGTTGAGCGTGATGTGCAGAACCAGCTGGCAAGCCATCCGGTTCACATGGAGATCCCAGATCGCGTAGCGACACCCTTCGAGCCACGCGTGCCGGTCAATTTCCCGCCGCGTTAGGCGCGCGAGCTCCCGGCGTGCCGCTTCAATAAAATCTGCGACCTCAGCGTTTGTAATGCTGTCGCTGATGGCATAACTCAGGAACTCGACGAGATCGCGCTGTGGCAGCTGGATACTTGCGCATTCCCAGTCGAACAGAACCAAGCGCGGGTGCGTTGCAGGATTGCGAACAGCGAGATTGCGGATCTGCGCGTCGTTATAAATCAGTGTCTTGGGCAGCGCATCGATCCGTTCCCACCAATTCGGGAGAGTCTTGATCCAGCGGTGGTGCAGCTCAAGGTAGCGCGCCTCGAACAGCCCGCCTTCGTAGTGACGCAGCTTGTCGGCGTAGGCTGTCCACAGCGGAGTGAGCTCCGTCATGGTTGCGGCGTCCATCGTCTTGCCCAACCAACCCTCCCGGACCAGAGCCTCCACGTTGGCGTAGAAGGGCGCGTGCATCGCCGAGAAGTCGACGACGCACTGCGCGATCCTGTCTCGGGTCCAGTACGAGATATCGCGATAATCCTTCATCACGTACGCATCGGTCAGAAATTCCTCCAGCACGATGTATTGCTGCCTCTCCTCGTTGACGTACGTGCCGAAGACGGCGGGCAAGACCTGCGTGAACGCAGGCACCGTCTTCTGCATGCGGAATACGTTGATCTCTTTCATGTGCGTGTTGAAGAGCTCAGTCCGGGCCAAAAGGCCCGCGACATCGGCCACCTCGATGCCACCGCTGGCCAGCACGTCGGCCAGGCGCTGCACCAGTTCGCGATAGTGTGTCTTCGACTTGACGAGAATCTCGACCTTGCGGGGCTCTCCACGCGACCGGTACTCGATTTCGTAATGAAACAACCCCAATAGCTTGCCGCTATTCCCGGTGTACTTCATCCGCGTCGTTGCTGTCACCCCAACCTCGCCGAGGTAACGAGCGGCGACCACCGCCAGGCGCTGATCGTCGAGATACTCGCGCATGCACTGCTGGAAAAATTCGGGGCTGAACTCGAGATAGCCCTCGCTCGTGACCTGGTAAATGTCTTTCAAGCAGCGACCCTCCGTGCAATTTCATGAGTGCGGGCACAATGATACTGCCCTCAAGAGCTTGTTCGATGGGATCGGCACACGCAATGTAGAGGTTATCGCCGCGCGGTAAGGACCGCGCGGCGGAACGCCGCAAAATTGCGGGAAAACAGCGCCTGGCAAGAGCGCCAAGGGTCGCCCCGAGTTCGGCGGGCCGCGATCCAATTGAGGGCTATGTTTCGGGCGCTCCTATCTCCGGCCCTGTGCGCTGGCCGATCAGACACAGGACGATTCCAGAGCAAACGAAAGCAAGACCCCGCTAAATTGAGAATTGAAGTCGGCTATCTCCAGGCTGGGCTGGCGAAGGAGATGAACATCGGCACTGGCGCGACAATGGCTTTGGAAAGAGCGAGATTTTCCATATCCACCCTCAAGGAGCAGTCAGGCTTTTGGCGGGCGGCCCCTTGCAATCGCCCGAGCCAGAAGTGCAGTCAGAATGGCGTGCAGGACAACTACCGGCCACAGCAATATACCGGCCGATCCGCCTGCAAAGCCGACGTAGGCGAGATACAACGTAATGGACGCGCTGTAGACCAACATGCCGACTGGCGGCGTGCCCGGCCAGCAAGCAAGCCCTAATGCGATCAGGGCGATGCCGGTTACGCGCGCGACGGTCACCGCGATGCCGGTCAGTTCTGCGCCGAGCAGCAACTGCCCGACCAACGACGGCACGACCAGCAACGCCACTCCGGTCACGATTTCGGCCACAGCGGTAAAAATAAGCACCCTGTTCATCGCACCGCTGACCGCAGGTCGTTCGCGCCGGGGGGGAGGGAAGTCGCTTCCGCTCGTCTTCCGTCAATCTTCGTGGGTTGATGAGCCACGGTTCGCTCCTGTGGATCGCCGTGACCGCGACGCCACGTCACTATAGGCCAAGTCGAGAGCGCAAGCCGCTCTTTACCCGTAAACGGCACGGAAAAATGACGATTCACAATATACTTATGGGTCGGGGGCTGTTATTTTCGTTTCATCATTGGGCCGCGCGTTCCAGGCGTAACTTTGAAGTTGGTCGGCAGCAGCCAGATGCGACTCGCGATCAGTCGCGCTCCTGGAATACGCCGCTGCCGGCACAGCGCCTGAACGCGCTGCTGCGTTACTCCGAGTCGCTGCGCGGCCTCGGCCGTCGTCATTGTCCTGGCCCCCACTTCTGAAGTATAATTCACGCAAATAGTTTTTTGAAGAGGTACTTATGCCTACATCTCAGGCGGCGCTGTTGCATCACTACAACCCGACTCGCTTCCGTCTGTGGGACGACGAGGATGTCATTCGCTTTAATGGCCCTGGCGTTGTTCTGCTTTCCCGAGATGTCCGGAAAAATGAGTTCAGGCTGGTGGGGGTTCTCTCCGCGGAAAATGCCGCGGTCGTCGCCGACACTTTGCTTCGCCAACCACGCGAGGATCCTCGCTCATACAGCGTCTTCATCGTAGGTGCGGCGACCCTTAGCGATAGGGATCGCATTGGCCGGGAGTTCGCTGCGCTGATCACCTCCGAAGATCAGGAGCGCGAATGTGGGCTTGATCGAGAGCAGGAGATCGCGCTCCGAGGGCTGCAAGTCTTCATTGAGCTCGGACAAAAAGAAACCCGTGCGGCAAATCTGTCGAAACGCGCGTTGGATCTCGGCTTCGTAAGATTCGGCAGCGACGGCACCCTAGAAGTGACGCCCGAGGGCGCGACCTGGCTCGAGAAGCATCCGGAGAATCGCTGACCGGAACGGCGCAATATTGGTCGGCTCGTCGGGTCGGGTGTGGGGCCAGTAGGTATCTACTCGGTCAACCAGTCAACGCGTTTGTCCGTGACAGTTCTCGGCGAGCGTGTGGTGGCGTTTCCTTGCTCCAAAGTCTGTCATTTGAAACGAGGCTCGATTCTCGGCTTCAATGAGTCCTCGGCCCCGTGGCGTTGCCAGTAGCTTCAGCGCCGCCAACATATCGTCCTCAGAAATTGACCTTCTCCATGCTTCCGCATCGGCGGCAGCGCTTCGCTCAAGTTGCTCGTGGGAGGCCCTGAGGGCCTTCCGTCGGGAAATTGACACCAAGCGGGCCGTCTGCAATAGTGCCTTGCCGGCTCGGGGGAGCGGCGAGCCGTGTTGGGGGCGACGTTGAGCAGTGTAGCGTCGCCTCATTCTGTTACGTTTCCGCTTGATCGGATCTCTGGCCGACACTGCCTAGAAGGGGGACGCGTCGTGCGACCATTTCTTGCTCTGCTGTTTGCCGTCGCGACGTTCGGTGTCGCTCACGGCGCATCGTTCCAGAACGGTAGCTTCGAGAGCGGCTCCGTGCCAAATACCTGCAATGTCTACAATCCACCGATCGGCAATACGACGATTACAGGCTGGACTGTCAATCAGGGCAACATCGACTGGGAAGGGCCCCCGCCGTGCGGATGGACTGCCTCGGACGGCAACAACAGCATCGACCTTATCGGATCGGGTGTATCAATTGGAGGCATCGAGCAGACCTTCGACACCATTCCCGGACAGGCCTATAAGGTCTCGTTCGACTTAGCTGGCAATTACGGTGGCGCCCCCGTCGTAAAGCCACTGACGGTGACCGTTGCAGGCGTTACGGAGAACTATACGTTCGACACCACGGGCAAGAGCGCTGGCAACATGGGTTGGACCACGAAGACGTTCACGTTCGTCGCGAACTCGTCGACTAGCACGCTCTCCTTCGTCTGCAACATTGGTTTTGTCACTAACGCTGGCGCGGCGATCGACAACGTTAGTGTGGACCCGATCGTGGTATCGGCGATTCCGCTCGATTGGGCGCAGTGGGTCGCAGCGCTGCTGGTCGTCGTCGCCGGCGTCGCGATCCTGCATAGACGCAGCAGCGCGTAGCGGCGCCTCCGCTGTTCGCGCGCGGACCGTCTCCCCGTCGCTTTCCGACCCGATGCAGTCGGCGGACATTGTTGAAAGCGGACATCGGCCGGGCCGAGAAGATCGTTCCGAGGCATTACTTCTTCGAAACCTCTCGGGCCCGAACGTCTGCGATCAATTTGTTCCAGTATCGCACCAGTCTCAGTCGTACCGTATTCTTGGGATCTGCCGGATCACCGCCGACGATAATCGGTTGAATATGGAACAACTCGTAAGGATTATCATCGCTCCTAGAAGCCATAGTTCCTCTTGAACAGCGCCTCAGTTGGCGTGTTAGGTTGTTCCAATGCAGCTCTGAGTTCATGCTACTGAGTCGCGAGCGTCTTCAGCGCTTGAGCCAAGAAACGCGGGGTCCGACTTGGGCAACCCCTCCATTACGGTTTCGAGGTATGCCCGGATCGATTCTGCCCTCTCCGACTCGTAACTGTTAGTCGGTCGCAATACAGGAATTCGACGTGCATTGGCACGTCGCCTCGTGCTGCCCAAGGCGTCACCTATCGTTGGGGTCGGCCGGGAAAAATTTCCACGTCTGGCGTCGATCCTGGTTCCCATGCGATCGAAACAGTTCGCGGCCCCTCGGATATGCCGCCACCAGGGTCGCCTGTGCTGGCCCTGTTGTTGGTGACGCTGCCGCGATCAGTCTGGTCGATCTCGGCCGGTCGTCAAGGGCAAGCGGGCTGATAGTGCGCTCGGTACTTAGTACCTAGTTCAAGTTGCCATCCCACAGGTCACCAACGGCTGATGGAGCGTAGTTTGCCGTGCTCCCACAAGGTTCCAGGTGGTCCTACAGCAAATTCAGACAAGCGCCGATTGCCGCGGAAAGGCGACGCGACCACGCTGCGTTACAGGTGGGGCAGTATTCAGCACATGACAACTGCTGGATTGGATATGAGCGAATTTTCAAAGCAGTTGCAGGTCTACGTTGTCGAAGACTCCCCGGTCATGCTGCGGATGCTTGCTTCGACTATTGAGGCGGCCGGTGCGGAGTTGGTGGGGCACAGCGAGAGCGCGCAGCGGGCGATCAACGAGATCTTTGTGCTTGAGCCGGACCTGATCTTGATCGACATCAGCCTGAACCGCGGAAACGGATTCGATGTGCTCAGACTACTGCGGTATCGAGGCCTCGCCCAGTCGGCTAGGAAAGTTGTGCTCACGAATCATTCAGATACCGAGTACAGGGACCTTAGTTTTCGTCTGGGCGCACATCAGTTTTACGACAAATCTTTCGATATGTTGAAAGTCTTGGAGTTGATCAGAGCGATGGCGACCGACCATGTAGCAAGCGCGCACATTCCAGCCGGCGGTGGGTCAGAAAGCCACAGGCGCCATTGAACGGAGGCTGCGAGTCCAATCCCGTTCGCGGAGGGGTTCTCAATCGGGTCGGCGCCCGACAGGAAGCAACGCTCGCAGTAGTTCGCGGAGGGGTTCTCAATCGGGTCGGCGCCCGACAGGAAGCAACGCTCGCAGTAGTTCGCGGAGGGGTTCTCAATCGGGTCGGCGCCCGACAGGAAGCAACGCTCGCAGTAGCCGGATTCTATCTCGGCCAAGAGCAGTGTACTGGCGGTGGTCCTGCGGCAGGCCCGTAGCGCCAGGCCATATGCCATCACAGACCGTCGCAGTCCGACCCGAAGCGGCCATCCAGCTTCAAGAATAGCGGACGCTCAGCGGTCAAGCCAAACAGCAACGAGCAGCCTGCGGCTCAGACCAGCAGGCCAAAGCTTTTGAGAATTAAGACGCCACCACCCCCAGAGCAGAGGATGAAGTAGAAGAACCTATCTCAACGCGTTGCGGGGGCGCGGTTCCCTCCTCCTCAAACACTTCGATCCAACTGCGCAAAACGCTTGACGGACTGCCTCAGGGCGTGAAGCAGTCTTGCCGGTGACCGCGAAGCAGTCGTTCATGATGTCAATTGGAGGGCGCTTCGATGCGGGTCACGGTGAGGCCCACGGCTGGCACGACGGCAGTCGACGCGTTACCCTAGCGGCCTTGCACCCGAGGCCCGGAGGAGACGATGCTACTACGACATGTGAGCGGAAAGGATTACGTTCGCTACATCGCCGTAATGGGCGCCCTGCTCGGTGTCGGATTGCTGACGTTCGCTCCCCACGCTACGTCGACCGACCAGTTTCTGCCTCATGCCTTCTGCTACGCGTGGCGACCCGGCCTCATCCGTCTGAACCTGATCTCGGATTCGTTGATCGGCGCCGCGTACATCGCCATTCCGATTGCGCTGTTCCAATTCATTCGCAAGCGCAGCGATATCCCGTTCAACTGGATGTTCGCGTTGTTCGGGGTCTTCATCGTCGCGTGCGGTGCGACGCACTGGATCGAGGTATGGACGCTCTGGAATCCCAGCTATTGGCTCGCCGGCAGCGTCAAGGCGATCACTGCCGCTGCTTCCGTGCCGACCGCGGTGTTACTTTTCTTCCTGCTGCCAAAGGCACTCCTCTTGCCCAGCGTTGCCCAGATCGAGGCGGCCAAGCGGGATCTCGAGCAGGAGATCGAGCGGCGCAAGAGCGTCGAGGCGGCGCTCGAAAATTCGCATCGCGAGCTCGAGAACCGCGTCAAGCAGCGAACCGCGCAGCTTAGCGCCGCGAACGAACAGCTCGAACTGCAGCGCTCCGAATTGGAGGCCGCCTCGCGCGCGAAGACGGAGTTCCTCGCCATCCTGTCGCACGAACTGCGCAACCCCGTCCACGCCATCCAGGCCAATTGTCAGATCATCGCGACTTCCATGCCCGGCGAAGCCAAGGAACGTGCTGCGAGCGCGATCCAGCGCCAGATTGACAAGCTTGGCGTGCTGCTGCAGGAACTGCTCGATGTGGCGGCCCTGTCGCGCAGCACGCTGGCGATGCTTCCAGTCGACCTCGCCAACGTCGTGAAGGCGGCGGTGGAGACGGTCACATGGCAACTCCGCGAGCGCGGCCACAACGTCGCCATCGAGCTGCCCGATCGCGCAGTGACGGTGCAGGGCAACGCGGAACGGCTGGAGCAGGCGATCGCCAACTTGCTGAGCAACGCGACGAAATACACACCGTCCGGAGGACACGTGTGGGTGTCGCTTGCTGCGATTGATGACCAAGTGGTGCTGTCCGTACGCGATGACGGCATCGGCATCCCGTCCGAGGAGGTGCCCAGGCTGTTCAAGATCTTTTCGCGCGGTAGCGCTGCGCGCCAGCTGAGTGCTGACGGGCTAGGGCTGGGTCTTCACATCGCTGATGCCATTATCAAGGCTCACGCGGGATCGATCCGTGCGGCGAGCGCGGGATCTGGCCAGGGCAGCGAGTTCACGATCACCCTTCCGCGGGCGGATCCGGCGGCGATCGCATCGGTGCCGTCGGTCGCCGCGACAACCTCGCGCGCGAAGCCGCTAGACGTCCTCATTGTCGACGACAATCGCGACGCGGCGGATGCATTGCGACATCTAATCGAGCTCGACGCACACCGTGTGTGCGTCTGCTACGACGGTCCAGACGCGATTGAGCAGCTTCGCAAGCAGCGTTTCGACGTGGCGCTGATCGACATCGGCCTGCCGACCATCGACGGCTATGAAGTCGCGCGCGCGGCGCGCAAAGCCGATGCAGAGTATCGACCGCTATTGGTCGCGCTGACCGGTTGGGGCGCCGACGAAGATAAGGCGAGAGCTCAGGTAGCCGGGTTCGATCGGCACCTCACCAAGCCCGTTAGATTCGAGGATCTCGCCGCCGTGCTCGCGCTACGCTGACAACCAAATGAGAAGTCTGTCCACGAGATCTTGAGTTTGCCATTGAGCCACGTTTCTCCCCCTATACTACCGGTGGACTTGAGCCGAGCGATCTCTTGCGAGCTGATAGTCATCGTGCCTTGTCCGTTAACAGGGCCTAATTGGCAACACGGAACGTTCGAGCTTGCGTTCTGGGAAGGCAATATAGCGAACCGGTTGGACGGCGAATCCTGAGTATTCGTTGTAACGCAAGCGCACCCGCGGACTCGAGACCAAAGCAGCAAACGTCGAACGTTTGGTTCGAACTATTCGTAGTACGCGGGCGCTTGTCCCGCCTTCACTGGCAGCTACCTGCCAGCCGTGACCGGTATCACGGAACGCGGGACGGAGTAGCTATATGGGGTCGTAAAGCGCCTGTCATTGAGGTAGCGATAGCTATGAGTGGATTCTCAGCGTCTCCGTCCGATGTCGGAGTGATTCGCGCCGCGCCATGCACCTCCCCTTGTGCACCGCCGTCGGCACCATGGGTCCTGGCGGCAACGATTCTTGCTTCCAGCATGGTGTTTATTGACGGGACGGTCGTTAACGTGGCACTTCCAACACTGCAACGGGAGCTTGACGCAAGCCTCGTCGACGTCCAGTGGGTGGTCGAGGCCTATGCGCTGTTTCTCGCCGCATTGCTCCTAGTCGGTGGCGCCGCCGGCGACCGTTTCGGCCGCAAGCGCGTCTTCTTGATCGGGGTAGCGTTATTCGCGATATCCTCGATCTGGTGCGGGCTTGCCGGCGGCGTCCGCGAGCTAATCCTTGCTCGCGTTCTTCAAGGTATCGGCGGTGCGCTGTTAGTTCCAGGGAGTCTCGCCATCATCGGCGCGTCGTTTGCCGAGCAGGACCGCGGCAAGGCGATCGGCACGTGGTCGGGCGCCACGGCTATTACCTCGGCGCTCGGGCCGGTCCTAGGCGGGTCGCTAGTCGATCATCTGTCGTGGCGGGCCGTCTTCTTCATCAACCTTCCCTTGGCCATCGCTATCATTCCCATCGCTATGCGGCACGTGACCGAAAGCCGCAATGACGAAATGCCGAGCAAAGTCGACTGGCCAGGCGCACTGTTGGTAACGCTCGCCCTTGGCGGAATCATCTACGGCCTGATCGAATCGTCCAACGTTGGTTGGGAGAATCAGCGAATCATTGCTTCAGCGCTACTGGGCATGCTGGCGATGGCGGGCTTCATCGCGGTGGAAATGCGCAGGGAAGCGCCGATGATGCCAACGCGACTGTTTCGCTCGAGGGCGTTCACCGGTGCCAATCTGCTCACGCTGTTCCTCTACGCAGGGCTTGGTGGAAGCCTCTTTTTTGTCCCGCTTAACCTTATCGAAGTGCAGGGTTACTCCACGACCGCCGCGGGGGCTGCGCTACTGCCACTGATCCTGTTGCTGTCCATGCTCTCACGCTGGTCGGGCGGGCTAGTTGAGCGGTACGGCGCAAGGGCGCCGCTCGTCATCGGGCCGACCGTGGCCGCGGGCGGTTTCGCCCTTTTTGCGGTTCCCGGGGTCGGCGGCGGCTACTGGGTCACGTTCTTTCCTGCGGTCCTGGTACTTGGCCTGGGAATGGCAATCAGCGTTGCGCCCTTGACCACTGTCGTCATGAACTCCGCAGGTCCCGGTTTTGCGGGGACGGCCTCGGGAATCAACAATGCGGCATCGCGCGTCGCTGCGCTGCTCGCCATTGCATTGTTCGGTCTGATCATGACCTCGACCTTCAGCCGCAGCCTGCACATGGAACTCGAACGCGCAGAATTATTGCCCCACGTGATCGAAGCGGTGGAAAAGCAGCGAAACAAGCTCGCCGCTATCGAACTGCCGGCGGGCATGGATGCTCAACACGCGGCAACCGCAAACCGTGCAATCGCAGATGCGTTCGTGGCGGGATTTAGGCGGGTCATGTTGATTTCTGCTGGGCTCGCGTTGGCGAGCGCGGCGAGTGCCTTGATCCTAATTGGAGGCGCAAGGCAAGGGACTCACCCCAGCTAGCCTTGAACCGATGCGAACCAGAAAGGCTGGCCGCTCTCGGATAGCGCATTACGCGTCATAGCGGACACCCATTAGCTGGCCGGCGTTAAGCGAGTAAGCGATTCCATGGCGGCGGTGGCCACCGGTTTCTTGCTCTTTTCACTCCGTATGCAGCCACGGATGCTTGCCAGCCAGTTGCGGCCTTGACCTAGTCAGTTCCAGTCTGCGTGTAGCGCGTAACGTCAGCTTTTCGAGGGGGTGAGGCAGCAAAGGAGTGGGTTGGACTGTTCAAGTAGCGTGGGTGTCCCATCCGCTGAATGTGAAATGGCTTATAACAATCGCCTTGGAGCTGTGCTCGTCGGCAGACTGAAAGATGGCGTATGCTAGACAATCGGCCGTGTCCAAGATGGAAAGAACTTTCGGGGCTTACCTGACTGACCCCTCCCACACCACCGGCATGCGGGGCGGGCGGTTCGAGAAGTCGAGTTCGTGAGAGCCGGGGGAAGCCAAGAGCCTACGTACTCGGCTCCGCTAGCGCGGATCGCCCGGGCGGGCTAGGCTGCCGGTATTTGGAGGCAGAAGTTGGACAGTATCACACCGGTGCCGAGCCCGATTTCCGAGCACGCGGCCACGTTGCCCAATCGGCATCGCCCGGACACGGCTACATCGTCCTCCAGCGAGAGACGATCATGACGGACACAGTGGCGGGGTCCGCTCGTTTGCACTCTCCCAAGACCGGTGCTTCAGACGAGGGCGCCCACGGCGGCACCTACCAGCACTTCGCGCCGTGGCTGGAGCACACCTTCGACGTGGTGCTCGCCGCCGTCCTGTTGGTCGAACTCGTTCTCCTCTTCGGGAACATGGCGATGCGGACGCTCTCCAACAACTCGCTGGTTTGGGTCAACGAAGTCTCGGAGTACGCGCTGACGGCCCTAGCGTTCATCGGCGGCGCCATCGCCTACCACCGTGGGTTGCACATGGTGGTCCGGTTCGTCATCGACCGACTGCCGCGCCATCTTACGGAGTACGCCGAGTGCGCACGGCATTACTTCGTGCTGGTCGTGGCCGGGATCGGCGCCGGCTACGCCGTGCCGATGTGGATAAGCTCGCGGAACAACCTGACCACCGTCCTCCAACTCTCGAAGTCGTGGACCTTGCTGCCGTTCATCATCGGCATGGCGCTCACTGCGCTCTTCGCCCTGACCGAACTCTCGCGCCACACTCGCCGGATCAACCGCGTCGCGGGCACCGTGGTCCTGGCGCTGGGCGTGGCATGGTTCCTTGGTCAACATTTCACCGGCCCTTGGGACGGGCCGGCCGGCATCGGTTTCGCCCTTCTGCTCCTCCTGTTCCTGGTGTTCGCCGGCGTGCCCATCGCCTTCGTGCTCTCGGTCACGGCCTACGTCTACATCTACGGCTCGGGAGAAGCGAACCCCATGGCGGTCTCGTTCGCGCTAACGAATGGGATCAGCAGCTTCATCCTCCTGGCGGTCCCGTTCTTCATCTTGGCCGGGAAGATCATGACCGATGGCGGGCTCACCAAGCCCTTGGCGGACTGGGTCACATCCGTAGTGGGACGGCTTCAGGGCGGCCTCCTGCAGGCCCTCATCGTCGCCATGTACATCTTCTCGGGTATCTCGGGGTCGAAGATCGCCGATGTGGCCGCAGTCGGCACGACGCTCAAGGGTATGCTTAAGAAGCAGGGCTACGAGCCTGCCGAGAGCGCGGCGGTCCTTTCGGCGGCCGGGATCATGGGCGAGACCATTCCGCCAAGCCTCGTCATGATGGTGCTCGCCTCGATCACGACGCTCTCGGTGGCCTCCTTCTTCGTCGCCGGAGTGGTGCCCGCCGCGCTGCTTGGCGCCTGCCTCATGGTCATCGTCTTTCACCGCGCTCGGAAGCTGAACTGGCCGCGGTGCGCCAAGACCACCTGGCTGGAGCGGATGAAGATCACCTACCGGGCCTTCCCGGCGCTGCTTGTTCCTGTCATCCTCATCGTCGGGATCGTGGGCGGCATCGCCACCACAACCGAGGTCTCCTCGCTGGCGGTGGTGTACGCTATCGTCGTCGCGGTTTTCTTCTACCGGGCAATGACTTTCCGGACCTTCCTCACCACTATGGCTGAATCCGGTACAGTGGCGGGCATGGTCCTTTTCATGGTGAGCGCTGGGAGCGCCTTCTCCTGGACGCTGGCGGTGAGCGGCCTGCAGGGTGTGGTCTCCGGCTTCCTCGACACACTCGGCGGGTCGGCGGCCGCCTTCATGGCCTTCTCCCTCGTGCTCATGGTCATCATGGGCTCGATCCTGGAGGGTCTGCCCTCCCTGCTCATCTTCGGCCCGATGCTGCTTCAGATGACGCCGCAGTACGGGATAAATCCGATGCATTTCGGCATCGTCATGATCATCGCCATGGGCATCGGGACCTTCATCCCTCCCTTCGGCATCTGCTACTTTGTGACCTGCTCGGTGATGGACACGTCCGTGGAGAAAGTGACGCCCCGCTTCTTACCCTACCTCGCGGTATTGGTCATCGGCCTCATCCTCATCGCCATCTTCCCGTCCATCAGTCTGGTGCTGCCGCACGCGTTCAATCTCAAGTAGATGTCCGCCGATCCATGTCCAAGATCAAGTCGAGCCCACGAGGCTTATGGTACGAAGCAGTCATGAATTTGGTTTCCACAACTGCAAACTACACCGAGGAGGCTACGCTATGAAGCAGCCGGTAACGTTGATTTCCACGATGGTCCTGTCCGCATTCCTGTTCTCAGCCGGCGCCTTGGCGCAGACCGCGGACAAGAAGATCGTTCTCAAGCTCGCTCACGGGGACTCGGTAGACATGACCGTTTCCCGCAAGGCAGTTATGGCCGATGTCTTCGCCAAGGAGGTCAAGGCGAAGAGCAATGGACGCATCGAAGTGCAGGTCTTCGGCGCCGGCACCCTAGGTGGGGAACGGGACTTCGTCGAGGGCGTGAAGAACGGCTTCATCCAAGCCGGGCTCGCCTCCGGCGTCATGGCGAACTTCTACCCGAACGCCATGGTGACGGACATTCCCTACCTGTTCGCGTCCGAGACGATCGCTGATCGCGTCATGGACGGCCCCTATGGCGAGAAGCTCTCCGAAGACTTCCTCGCCAGCACGGGTATGCGCAACCTGTGCTTCGGCGAGGTGGGCTTCCGAGACTTCACGAGCGGTAAGACCCCCATCCATTCCCCGAAGGACCTGGTGGGCATGAAGATCCGTGTGCAGGAGACACCCCTCTACATCACGGAGATGAAGGCTCTGGGCGCACAACCTACCCCCATCGCCTTTACCGAGCTCTACACAGCCCTGCAGACCGGCGTCGTCGACGGGCAGGAGAACCCCATCCCCACGATCATCTTTGCGAAGCTCTATGAGGTGCAGAAGCACGTGACCCTGGACGGGCACAACTACGGCGTCGACTGGTTTGTCATGAATGACAAGTTCTTTAAGAGCTTGCCGCCTGACCTGCAGAATGTCGTCCAAGGAGCAGCCAAGCTCGCCTGCGCCGAGGAGCGCCGCGCCAACCGCGTCTTCGAGTCCGACGGTATCAAGACCCTGAAGGACAAGGGAGTCAGCGTCTACACGACGACGCCGGCCGAGATCGCCCAGTTCAGGGCCGCGACCCAGCAGCCCGTCATTGACTGGCTCAAGACCAAGGTCGACCAGAAGTGGATTGATGGGGTCCTGGCCGCCGCTAAGGACGCCGAAGCCAAGAAGTAGGCTTAGCGCCGAGAGCGCCAGGCCCGACCATTCCTGGGGAAAGCTTGGCGCGCCCCCTCGGACACAGTCTCGTTTGTGCGGTGAGCTGAGTATCGCCGCGCACACCCCGTTCTGAAAGGCCGCTTGTATGGTGCGGGGGTGGTGTTTTTGGCCGACGAATTCACTGAAGCGTTGGTGCTTGATGAGAGCTACCGGCACGGGCAATCGGATACTTCACAATAAGCCCGACCAGTCATCAGTCAAAACGACAGGCTGGATGTGAAGGTACCCACGTTTGATGGACACCTTAATTCGGGCAATACTAGCCCGAGGGAGGTGTTCGATGGAATACAAGCCGCGCAGGAAATTAACACGCGAATTCAAGCTTGAAGCGGTGCGTCAGGTTGCGTTGAGCGATAGACCCAAGGCGCAGCTGGCACGGGAGCTTGGTGTTCGAGTGGGTCAGCTGCGTGATTGGCGACTGGAGTTCGAGAAGGAGGCGGTGACCGGCATCTCCAAGCAGGATCGAGCCGCAGTCGACGACCTTGAGCAGCTGCGTCGCGAGAACGCAAAGCTCAAGATGGAGATCGAGATTTTAAAAAAAGCGGCCATCTACTTTGCTCGGGAAGCAAAGTGAAGTACGCCTTCGTCGAGAGGAATCGACGTCAGTACGGCGTACCGGCCCTGTGCGAAGCGCTGCAGGTGTCGCGCAGCGGGTACTACGCTGCGCGGCATCGCGGTCCCAGTGACCGCCAGAAGCGACAGGTCGACCTCACTGCACGGATCAGGACGATCCACCAGGCCAGCCGCGAGTCGTACGGGGCTCCCAGGGTGCACGTTGAGCTGCTGGCCCAAGAGGTGCCGTGCTGCCGCAACACATTGGCTAAGCTGATGCACAAGGCTGGGATCGTGCCCAAGGCGATCCGGCGCTTCCGCCTGACCACCGACTCCCGCAGGACCAAGGCATCGCCGAACCTCATCAACCGGGACTTCACGTCAGAATGCCCCAACGACCTCTGGCTGACCGACATCACCTACATCCCCACGAGGGAAGGCTGGCTCTACCTGGCCGCAATTCTGGACGCGTACTCGAGAGCTTTAGTGGGCTGGGCGATGAGCCGGACTCTGGACACGAAGCTGGCGATGGACGCGTTGAACATGGCGATCGCGCATCGGGGTCCACCGGTAACGCTGCACTCCGACCGGGGAGCAACGTACGCTACCGGAAGCTACCGGGAAATCGTCAACCGCTATGGCATCCGGCAGAGCATGAGCCGCAAGGGTGATTGTTACGACAATGCACCTATGGAGAGCTTCTTCCATACGCTCAAGACCGAATTGGTCATGCACTGCGACTACAAGACACGCGATGATGCGCGGGTCAGCTTGTTCGATTACATGGAGATGTTTTACAACCGGCAGCGACGGCACTCCTCAATTAACTACGAGGCCCCGCTACCATTCGAGGCGATGAAATCGCCTGGCAAAGTGTCCGTCGTTCGTGGGTAAGACCATACTGCGACCTTCGACGATCAAACCGCTCGCGTTCAGCCTCGAAGGTCGCTGACCGGCCAAATCCAGTCAGTCAAGGAGCCCAAATTCCTTCCCGGAAGCAGCCGTTCGACGACTGCGGTAAGCTAACGCCGATGTTTTGCAAGTCCAGCCGCAGCACAGGGAGTGCGGGTGAAAGAAATAGTTGATCTTTTTGAATCCATCCCGTTTCCTGCGACCACCGCGATTGCCGCGATTATCTCGGTTGCAGTTGTGGCAGCGCTTTCGCGCCTGATACCGATCCGCGCAATGTGGGCGGCGGCACTAGTTGTGCCCTTCATGGTTGCGTACTTGCTGTACTGGGCGCCATCCTGGCTGCGCCATGATGCGGATGCATCCGAGTATTCCGCTTGGGAGTTCCTGTTTCTAGTCGTTTGGGGAATCGCAGGTGCCGTCGGCTCGCTGGCGTTCGTCGTTTTCTTGGCAAAGCGGCGCACGGGCAAGTCCCGCATCCGTGCCTAATGCTCTATCGATTTCTCCACCTGCATCGTCGGCGATAGAGGGCTCCTCAGGGATATTAGCTTCAGAATTCAATCGGTACTTACTCGATTTGGGAACAATTGACTTGCACCATCAGAGCCAGAAGCAATACCACCTTCGCAATCTTCCGACGACGGAGTTCAGATTAGGTTTCAATGTTTCTTTCGCGAAGCCACTCGATGACAGCTACCCATTCGAGCCACCCATATCCGCCGTGGTCTCGATGGCGCTAAGGGGACCAGACGGCAGACTTGTAGTTGAGGAGGAGCATCCACTAGAGGCTTGGCGATGGGCTCGTAGCCGAGGTGAGCCGAACGATGCGTTCTTGTGGCTAGAGCACGGAACCCTTACGCCGGATTTCGCGACGGACTGTGTGCTGAGCGTTGCGGTACTGGAGCCGGATCGTGGTACTAGCGAGTACACAGCTCGAGTCACCGCTAGAGGAGGAGGAATCGTGTATCCGTGAGGCGCGGGACTGTGGTGAGCCACCGCGACCCTCGGCGATGGCTGCTGCCGGCCCGGAGCAAACCTTAGCGAATTTTCCCGTAAGGGGACAGTCGAGCCTAGAATTTCACATTCTTGGCAAGCGGCTCCGAGCAAGTCATTCTGTTTACGCTATGCGATTGGTGAAACTCATATCGGTGGTTATCGCTGCGTCTTTACTGACCAAGCGCAACCGCCGGGCGAGTCAAAACCTCCAGCGCGCGCCGAGAACCGGGGCTCGCTGCGCCGAGTTTTGCGCGAGTTTCTGCTCGGCCAGTTGATCGGCACGGTGCTCGGACGGGGTATCAGCCTCATTGCCGCGCTGCTGCTTGGTTTTGGGGGGGTCTTCCTGGTGGCAGCCTGGCAGATGGCGCCGCAGCATGCATTGGACGCCGCGCGGTACGCGAAGTACGCCAAGCAGGTGCAGGGAACCATCGTCGAGAGCTGGGTTGCGGTGGAAGTCGATACGACTGACATTCCCGTCGCCGGGAACTGGCGGGCAAGCTCCCGGGCCACGCCATGCGCGGTCGTCGAGTACGCGGGCGACTGGGGACCGCCCGCCCGGCGCGCCTTCTGCGGCAGTCGGCTCATGTTCAGCACGGATTACAAACTGCACAATCTGACCGAACTCTCGGCAGGAGTGCCTTTCGCATGGGCGCGCGATGCGGCCGGTTTCATCCTTCCCGAAATACGCATCGGCGCCGGTGCACACGAATGGCTCGCGACGCACGGATTCGACACATTCATGCATGGCAAGTGGCCGGCAAAGTCGGCGCTCGATGAACTTCGCATCGAGCTCGACCGCCCGGTCGACGACGCGGTCGCGGGCTGGATCGCGCCGGCCGCGGTCATGCCGCTGGCGCTCGATCCGCAGCATCCGGGGGAAGCGATGCCCGCCGGGTTCGTCGCCGCGCATCGGCATTGGCAACCGCTAGCGCTGATTTTCGCAGCGGTCATCGGACTCATCGGACTCCTTGTATGGTTCTGGGGCATGACTGTGCTTCTCGGCGAGAGCATGGCGCTGCCGGCGCGCGTGCTCATCGCCGCGTTACCGCTCTTCGCGCTGCCGTGGTGGGGAGAGCAGTTTCCACGTGCGCTGAGTCACCTCAACCCTCAATGGGCGTCGGTGATCTCGGACATCTTCGGTGAAATGGAGGGCGTCGACCGGCTCGTCGCTTCCGATCGAGGAGATGCTACGCTCGCCGACGGCGAGCGCTTGGTGTTGCGCGCGGGAGAGGGCATTTATGGCGACACTTTCGGGCGCCTCCGTTACGCGCCCCCTCAGCCCGCGCCAGGGTCCGCCGATGCGGCGCTCGCCGCGCTCGCCGAAACCGTGACGGCGCAGACCCGTGTGTTCGAGGGCGCCGAGCAGATCAGGATTTTTTCGCGGCTCAAACAGGACACAGAGAACGGATTGCTGCAGGCGGGGATCGTCTTTCTCCCGGCGGCTAAGGAGGCGGCGCTGGATCCGAAGAGCGACGCGGCGCTGCGGCGAGCGGCAAGGGACTTTGTCTCGGCCCGGCTCGACGCGCAATTCGACAGGCCCAATCGGTACGACGTCGGCTATGCAGAGCGCGAACGCCTGTACGAGGAAGCCCGGGTGGTGGAGACAATGCAGTAAGCAATGCCGAACAGCGTTCCCCGACGCCACTGGTGTTGCGCTCCCCGGGCGCGAGCGCTGACTGCCAAATCACCGGCGCTCCGCAATTAGGCTTCTCGAAAGCGGCCGTCGCCGATGACCGCTTCGGGTCGTTCTGCGACGCATCGGCGATCAGGCGCTTCACGGCCACACCCAGACATACGCCCGGGTCGCCAATAGCGGACGAATTGTCGCGTCTATCGTTCCTGAAGCGCCGTCGCAATAGCCGCCTCGGGTTTTAGGGCGGCACCTTTGGCCGTCAGTCGCAGGAGTTCATCGGACACGAGTCCCTCTTGAAGCAGGGCGATGAGCCGCTTGTAGGTCATCTCTTCTTCGGAAATACGTTCACGGCCTTGTTGCTGGAACGCGGCGGCGGCGTAGCCTTCTAATGTCGCCGCTCGCTTCAGATCGCCACGCAGGGCATGGACCAAGGCTAGCTGCTCCAGTGCTATCGTGACCTCGAGATGATCCGGCTCGCTTGATGCAAGCAGCGCGATTCCCTCGCCAGCGGACTCGGCTGCTCCCGATAGATCATCAACTGCGGCGAGATAGACTGAGAGACTCGTGAGCAAACCGCCAATGAGCGGTCTATCTGCACCGTGCCGAGCCGCAGGGAGAATTTCGCGAAGGAGTGCAATCGCCCGCTGCGTCTGCCCTCGGGCGTATTCGCAAGCCGCGAGATTCGCTACTGCGTACTGCTCAAGGCGAGCATTTCCGCGCGACCGGTACTCTTCGCGTAGTTGCGTCAACAAGCGTGCCTCCGAATCAAAGTCGCCTCTCTCATCACACAGAAGGGCTCGCGTAGCCAAAAAGCGAACCCGGCGCCATGCAGAAAGGCCCGGGATCGCTTCGGCTTCATCGAGTGCAGTCTCGGCGTCGTCCGGCCTTGCAAGGAATATATTGGCGTACGCATAAACGTCCAGCGCATCGGCGAGTGTCGGGCCGTCACCACTCGTTCGCGCGTGCGCAATGGCTTCAGTCGCCATTTCAAGTGCGCGATCTTTGAACAGACCCGTTTCGTTGCGCAGCCCGACCACGGTGATTGAGAGCCGGGCGAGAAGCCGCGTTTCGGCCCCGGGAAGGGCCGCGAGAAATTGCTCGTTGCGTGTGATGCCCTCTTGGTAGAGCCCGAAGACGGCCCAAGCCCCTTTGATCCCGGCGAGGAGTTCGCTGCCGCGTACGACCTCGGGTCGCTCGAGCGCCCAGTCGAGCGCCACCCGAATGCCCTCCAACTCGGTCGCCAGCGCGTCATTATATTCGGTCCATCGAATGGTCCGCTCTCCGATTTCGCGCATTTGCGCAAAGCGGTCACGCAGATAGAGCAGGTGGCGACATGCGATCAGATCGCGCTCACCCGAGGCCGAGAGCTTCTCGGAAGCATAGGCCCGGATCGATTCCAGCAAGCGGTAGCGCAGCGCGGCGCCATGCGGCTCCGCCAGGACCAGAGACTTGTCAACCAGCGAGGCGAGCATCTCTAGAACGTCGAATTGGTCGACACCTCACCGCTCCCGGCCGCGACGGCGGCGGCTCCCTCAAGCGTGAACCCGTTGACGAAGATCGCAATGCGCCGGAAGAGGACCTGCTCGCGCTCGTCGAGCAAGTCGTGGCTCCAGTCGATAAGGGCCTGCAGCGTGCGCTGGCGCGGCAACGCGGTCCGCGAGCCCCCAGTGAGGAGCCGGAACCGCTGGTTCAGGTTGCGATTGATCTCTTCCACCGAGAGGGACCGCAGGCGCACCGCCGCCAGTTCGATCGCCAGCGGAATTCCATCCAGCCGGCAACAGATCGAAGCGAGGGTAGAGGCGTTCTGGGCGGTGACCGCGAAGTCCGAGCGGGCCAGCACGGCGCGGTCGGTGAAAAGCTGCACCGCCTCAAAGAGCGCAACTGAGGCCGGGGTATGCGCCCGCTTCGGATCGGGAAGCGACAACGAGGGCACCCGGTAGGCCTGTTCACCGTCAATGCCGAGCGCTTCCCGGCTGCTTGCCATAATCGTCACCTCCCGGCATTGACGCACGAGCATGTCGGCCAGCTGCGAGCAGGCATCCAGCAGGTGCTCGCAGTTATCAAGCAGGAGCAGGACGTGCTTGTCCTTGAGGTAGTCGGTGAGGGTCTGTCCGATTGACTTGCCATGCGCTTCCCTCAGGCCCAGCACGGTGGCCACCGTCCGTGGAACAAGCCCCGGGTCCGCGAGCGGCGCGAGTTCCACCAACCAAGCGCCGTCAGGGAAGCGCTCGAGCGAGTCGGCGGCAACCTGCAGGGTCAGACGGGTCTTGCCGCAACCGCCCGAGCCGGTGAGCGTCAGCAGGCGAGTCTTGGCGAGCAGCCGCTTCAGTTCCGCCAACTCGATCTCGCGCCCGACGAAGCTCGTCGCCTCCTGTGGCAGGTTGTTCGGGGTTGCCTCGAGCGAACGCAGCGCGGGAAACTCCTGCCGCAGATCCGGGTGTACGACTTGATAGACGTGTTCGGGGGTCGAGAGGTCCTTGAGCCGGACCTTTCCGAGATCGCGCAGTGACACCGCTGCCGGAAGGATCTCCCCCATGCCATCGAAAACGGCTTGGGACAGCAACACCTGGCCCCCATGGGCCGCACTCATAATACGGGCGGCACGATTGAGCGGCGGACCGAAGAAGTCATTGTCGCGGTGTTCAACCATGCCCGCGTGCAGCCCACAGCGCACGAGCAAGGGAACGCCATTGGCCGCGGCGGGATCGGCGAGCCCCCGTTGCAGGTCGATGGCCGCGGCGAGCGCGTTCAAGGGATCGTCAAAGGCGGCGTACATACCGTCGCCGATCATCTTGACAACCGTACCGCTGTGCGATTCCACCGCCATGCGGGAAATCGCGTCATGCCGCGCCAGGGCGAGCCGCATCCGCTCGGGATCCTCCTCCCATAGGCGGGTGCTACCCTCGATGTCGGTGAACAGGAACGTCACCGCACCGCCTGCCAGGGGGTTGTTACCGCGATCTGGCTCCGCCATGGAAGGAAGCGTCGAGGTCAGGCCAAACGGAGCACCCATTCTGCGGATCGCTACGGGTTCTTGCAACAGCGGGTAGCATCCCGAGCCGAAGGAATGACACCCTCTTGTTCGCATCACCCGCTTTGACCAGGCCAACGCCCCAGATGTCTGCTCTTGCCCGTCCAGCGAAATCCACGAGCGTCCGCTTCTCGAGAGCGCCGCAGGCGGCAAAGGGTCGGTCTGCGACGGTCGCTGACCAGCCAGCCGCGGAAGTTCAAGCCACGTGACGGAAGGTCCGCTTCAGACTGAGCTCAGCCGTTCGTCTTCGGCACGTAACCGACGGCTTGCGAACCCCAGCCTGGAGGTTCGCTGACGGTCAGGCCGCCCGCGCGCGCGTCAGCAGGTAGTCCTGGTGCATCACGTTGTCGAAGTAGTAAGGCGCAGCTAGCGCCTCGAACTCGGCGCGGAGCCGCTCGAGCTTCTGCGGGTCAGCAGCCAAGCTCTCGACAAGCTTCTGCATCGGACCGACCGAACGCTCTATGAACAGCCGGAAGTGCGCAATGCTGAGCGCCGAGAACTTCATGACCCCGCGCTCGAAGAACGGCGGCCCGAACTTGTCGCCTAGGCGCTCAGCTATGATCGCCGGGTTGCCCCATTGCGGCGGCGGCGCGGCATCTGGCGGTGGCGGCGGCGAGTTGCGGCCCACGAACCCGAACATTCGCCCGACGAAGTGCTCAGGCGGCCAGGTCGCGAACGCGACGCGGCCGCCCGGTTTCAGCACGCGCCGCATCTCGGCAGCGACGATATCGGGGCGCGGGGCGAACATATGGCCGAACTGGCTGACGACGACGTCGAATGACGCGTCAGGGTAGGGCAGATCTTCAGCATCGCCCTGCGCCCAGGCAATGTCGGCCAGACGGGCGATGGCGGCGTTCTCGCGCGCCTGCTCAATAAGCTCAGGCGTCAGGTCGAGTCCGGTAACCTTTGCGCCCAAGCGCGCCGCGGTGAGCGCTACTACACCGGTGCCAGTGCCGACGTCGAGTACATTCTCGCCAGCGGCGATGCCTGCGAAGCGGACGACATGGCCCGCAACCGGCGTAGTGAACAGCGCAGTCGGGCCGAACGAGGCCCACATTTCGCGCTGGCGCTGCTTTAGTTGAGCAAACGGATCCTGCCTCATCAGATCTCCCCAGGTACCGGAGCCGGCACGACGTGCAGCGGAGCGTGGTGCTTGGCAAAGTGACGAGCATACCATCGTCAGGTCCGAAGCCGAACTATCCCGTGTTCGCTGTATAGCGGTCTTGCGTCACCGGAGACTATCGGCGGATGAATTCAATGTCGCTCTGTGTCGATGCTTAGCACCTTGAATTGGTTGCCTGCGCCAAAGGACCAATTCATCCTGATGATGCGGCTGTACTGGCCGAAGGAAAAGCCGCCATCACTCCTCGACGACAGCTGGTAGATTCCGCCGGTCAAAGAGGTCAGCTGATACCGACGGCAGGAAGATCGGGCGGGGCGGTTCGCGGATACATTATTCCGCGTCTGCCTCGCCAACTGTCGTTATTCCGTTGAGCGACCGCTTCGGCTGAAGACTATTTCCGCTTTGGGTCGAACTCGGCGGCGACACGCGGCCGATGTGGTACGCACCCAGGACCTCGGTCGCCGATCCAAAGTACCCAGCCCATAGCCACCCAGAAGCCTTGTACTAGGCCCTCTGCCTGCCACCCCTCGAGCTGGGTGACCAGGTACCTTGGAGCCGCCGCAGGGTTTCAAGACGTCGAACCAGAGATGACGAGCGATGTGCCAAAATACGGCTGAGCAACGCTGATGGGCAGCCGAATAGGGGAGGGAGCATGCGCCGTACTGTTGTGTTTACCGCTTCGATGATGGTGGGTACGCTCGCGTCGAGCCAGGTGCTGACCCTGGCGGACGTCAAAGCCAAGAGTGCCGTTCAACTTAGTGCCGACGATCTGAAGCAGCTGCTGCCGGGCGCCACGGTCGTCAATCAAATCGCTTCGGGCAGTACGCGACGCTGGGCGAACAGCCCCACCGGGAACGTTGCGGCGTCGAGCGACGGCCGAGGAAACCCGACGCCCCGCGTCTTCTCCGGCACAGGAACCTGGAAGATCGACGACAAGGGTGCATATTGCGTGAACATCCAGTGGCCCAGGCAGACCGAAGACTGGTGCCGTTACGTGTTCAAGGCGGGCGACAAGTACTACACCGTTGCCACACTAGAAGACACCGCACGATCGTGGGAGTTTGAAATTTCCAAGTAGCACTCCCCGCGCGGCGAGTCGCTCACCACCGCAGCAAGCCAAGATCCTAATAAGGGGGTGCTGAACACCCTGTTTGACGCCGGCGGACCGAGGGGCGGTGTTCGCCACGGGGGCCAGGCCCTCCGTTGCAAGTCGGCAGAGCTCGGTCACCGTGGCCCAGAATCCCGCTACCGGGTACCCAAGTTCCTTGAGCTTGGACTAGGCAACCTTGAGCTCAGTACGAGGCTAGCCGCGCACGAAGCAGCGCAACAAAGGCGAGAAGAATGAGGAAGATGGCATGAAGCCTCAGGATAAATAAACGGCTGGTGGGCCGAACCTAGGCGACCAGCCCCGAAGCCAACATCAGGCCTGCCGAGGCAACGCTGAAGTAAAGATATGGTTCAACATCGCCAAGCTCAGCGCCCCTGCCGGCGCGCGCAGGAATAGCGCGCCGCCATTAGAGAGCAAGGCGATTAAAGCGAGAATTACATTTGTCAGAAGCCGCCGCCTGGGCTTGATCTGATCTAGGCGGTCGACCGTGTAACCCAGTTCACGAGGGGCAACAGTTTGAATGCATCACATCGGGCAGTCCATCCTGCACACACAGCTTCGCAACAGGCAGTGTGAGTTTGTCACACACCGACCACGTCGCACCGGGCTGGGAATGTGATTTTCGCGTTCGAAGTGGGGCATAGTCAAAGGCCGTTCATAAGAAACGGTTTAGCGACCATCATGTAGAAAATCACGACCACGGCTGTAAATGCTGGTATACCCAGCGCAAACCACCAGCGGAACGTGCGGTGAAACTTCGCGGAAAGCATCGCTATGGATGACGCGCTGTCAGCTTCGCGCCGCAGTCGCACCTGAATTCCGACCACCGGCAACCAGCACGCTCCCACGAAAGCATACAAGGACCAAACGGTGAGCGACCACACACTCACGGTCGGCCAGCCATGCAATTTCATGAGCACCAGGCCACTAACCGCCTGGAATACCACGGCCGGCGCCGTGAAGAACGCATCGGCGGTCACGGTAAGTCGCAACGCCTGGCGGAGAGCTCCAATATCGCCAGATCGCAATGCACTACGGTAGCCGAACCAACAAAAGAACGCGATCCCCATTCCCGTCCCGAAAAGAACCGCGGCGCTCAGTATGTGCGCCGTCTTCCAGACTTCATATGCGCCGCTCAAGCTCAGCTCTCCCGTATCGTCGTCGCGATACCCCATCGCGCAAACTCTGGCTCAAAATCCGCCAAAGTAAGTAATCCCATGCATGGCGTGGCCCCATGCACCATTGCGTCTCCACGTGCGAGTTTTCGCACCAGCAATACCGACGCCATGCACGGAATCTCGGGGCCATGATTTTTGGGCGCGTTGAGGTGCCACTCGATGCGTGCGGTCCTGCCATCGAAATAGGTTCCAATGAGGCTCACCAGCATCCCACCACGCTCGCTGCCAAACCCATCCAACCAAGAAGCAAATCGATCCAGTGGCACCGCCCAGCGCTCAATTGGCAAGCGTAGGTCCCACCGCCGCAGCATGGACACAACCCAGAGGACGCCGTGCTGCATCGCGATCTCAAGTGCGGCACGAAACTCAACTGTTTCCACGCTTGGATAACGCCGCGGGAACAGCTCCAGATCCGGCACGTCGCACGCAGCCGCCCAGCGCGTCCCGACACCCTCGATTCGGGTGCGGCGAATCTCCTGCCAACCGTAGGCATTCACCCATTCGCCACGGTGCAACCACTTGAAGGGTCTACCGGCATAGCTGAGCACACCGGCGATCGTCGCCGTCCCGCGGGCCGCACGTTGCGCGGGAGCAATTACAATTTGGATCTCCCGCAGCTTTTTGAACCGCCCCGCGAAATGATCGACCACCGCGGAAGAGAGTGCGGGGACCGTGCTTGCGCCCGCAACGGCCACCACTTCTGCTGACTCTGCCGCCGCATTGTTGCAATCGGCGAAGTTAGCGACGAAATCGCGGCCATCCGCCAGGTCGATGTAGTGCGCACCTGCGGCAATAGCAGCGGACGCTACACGGTAGTCCTGGCCTTGAAACGGGCCCGCGCAGTGAACCACGATCTCAGGTGAGAGGTCCTTGAGCGCCTCGCGGAAGCCTAGCGAGGAAAGATCAATTCGCGCCAATTGGATCCGCGAATCGGGCAAATCCATTTCCGCGCTCTGATTGGGATGCCTGCCAGCCGCAATTACCTCAATGCCCGAGTACTGGGCAAGTTTCCGACAAATGCGGCCGCCGAAATTCCCGTAACCGCCAAGCACGACCGTTCGCATGCGCGATGCTGGCAGAACCTAACGAGAAATTCAAACTGTGCCGAAAGCGCGACTTTCGTCGTTCAAAACAAGGGGACTTGGCCGAGGTAACTGAATACTGCGGAGTACGATGGCGACCCCGAAGCAGACGGTCGAGCCGACGAAAACCGGACATTCAACATTAGGGCTTTCCGGCTTGGGTGGGCCGCTGTACCTCATGCCCTTTCACTCGAGGTCTCTCCGGATTTGGTCGGGAATCGTCGCCATCCAATCTGGCGGGCGCGCAGAAGTTTCGGGCTGTGCGAGCCACGCGGATGCTGCAAGCTCTCGCATAAAGCGTAGAGTCTTGGTTTGCCTATCCGTTGCCGCAAGCGCCTTCGCCTCGTGATAGGCCGCCTTCAGCAGGGGATAGAGATTCCTCTGACTTGCACCGGCGTTGGAGTGGCAACTCATTCCCGAGAAGACCCTATGCCAAACATAATCAAATCGACTGCTTGCGGTTCCAGGGAATGGCTTCAGATAGACATTGTTCGGGTGTGTGGCCGCGCTGGCGCTCGCTTCGTCGGGGAAGGTCTGAAGAATTTCGTTCGGCGGATCGCGCCGATAGACGATCCATTTGTTTGGTTCCACACCCGCATACACAACGGGTGCGCCAACAGACTCGTATCCCTGCTTGTAGACGTCGAGGGACGAGCCTGCGCTCAGGACCAATACTGATGGGATATCGTGCCACTCCTTGATCGCATATCTGCCGTCGCTGTCCGAAGGAGCTGTTTCCACATGGACGCAAGTCCCCATCCCCGACCCCACAATGACGCTTTTCCATAACGCAACGACGATCGCACCTCCAATTGGTTTTCCAGTCTCATAGTCAAGCACCTGCCCTTCGATGGGGCCGCCGCTTAGCGCTTCAGCGGGTGAGGCCCAGCAAAGCCAAGCGAGCAATAGGCACGAGAAAATCGCTTTCATATAGTTAGCCTGCCACGTTTCTTACGTTCGTCGATGCGTTGACCGTCGACGGTCGCAACAATGAGAATACGAACGGGCTATTGAGGCAGTACTTCCCCAAGGGCACAGACCTCTCGGGCTACTCGCAAGCAAAGCTCAACGCTGTGGCAAGGCAACTGAATGAGCGCCCGAGAAAGACACTAAACTTCGAAACACCGGCCGAACGATTTCACCAAACTGTTGCATCGATCGGTTGAAACCGCAACCCAAAGCGGTATTTGGCGGCTAGGGAAAGCCGACGTTCTACGAGCAAGAATAACCGACGCACGGCGTCCCGCGAGAGATGCCGCCGATAGGGTCCGAGTGGAGCAAGTGGTTAGCACTTCGAGGGCAACGATGTCAGCTCGCTATGCGCGAAGCCAAGCCGCCCAACCACGAACAAAGGGCGGCAACCGGCGCAAACATGACGAAAGATATTAGGACACCACCAAAGGCCGTGTAACCGTCGCCCTCGCTTCCAGAAAGAGAGAAGAACTCGCCTGCCAGAAACCAACCACCTTTCATCACAATATGGTCAACAGCGAGAACTAAGATACCAGCCAGCGCGGCGACGCGCAGCGGCGCTCCCGCGGCGGTAACAAGCAACCAGCCGCCAGCAAACGCAATTGCGATGCGAAGGAAGTTAAACACGACTTCGCCAAGAAGTCCGGTTGAGCCTAGTAGCAAATTGACGAAAAGACAGTTGATCGCAGCGGCCGCAGCGACGTATCCAAGCACGCGGCGTCGTGATAAGGGTGTCAACCGCGTCAGATGACCCATTGAATCCACAACCCGAAGCGGATGCTCGCCACTACCGCAGGCGAGCGGTCCGCGTGAGCGAGAGGTTAGAAGGCGCCATGCTGATTAGTGGGCAACAGGGCTCGCGCGCTGTCGGCGCGAAATTACCGCCAGAATCAAGGCTAACGTTTCCAGAAACCGGCCTATAAGCACGTCGCTCGCCTCCCTGCCCCTGATACATGATAGCGCACGGAGCGGCTTTGGCCGTGAGCAGCCCTCCGCATGCCGGCTTAGAATGGGCGTTAGGCAGGCTGCCGGCTTGCGTCGCAGCCGACTGGGGGGGATGATTTTGCGTTTCCTTGGGAGACCCAATGACTGCCCTCAAGAACTCTCCCCAGGTGACGGACGAGCGAGGTCAGGCTCTTTTGCGCTTGCTGCCCCTGGGATTCGTGCTCGCGTATGTCGTCTTTCTTCGAATTCCATGCGCGGATGTCTGCTTTCGGATGCGGATTCAACCGATCGATGCAACAGTTTGGTGAAATCGTTCGGCGGGTGTTTCGAAGTTTAATGTCTTTCTTGGCCGCTCGTTCAATCTTCTGGCCACGGCGTTGAGCCTTGCTTGCGAGTGGCCTGAGAGATCTGTTCCTTTGGGGAAGTACTGCCTCAATAGCCCGTTCGTGTTCTCATTGCTCCCACGCTGCCAGGGGTTCTGAGGATCACAGAAGTAAACCTGGATGTCGGTGGCCAGGGTGAAGCGCTTGTGATCGGCCATTTCCTTACCCCGATCCCAGGTCAGCGACTTGTAGAGTTCGTCGGGTAACTTGCGCGCATTCTTGATCAAGGCGTTGATGACCGTCTCCGTATCTTTGCCGGCAACCTTTACCAGCATCACATAGCGCGTCTTGCGCTCGACCAGCGTCGCAATCTGGCTGTTCTTACTCCCAATCAACAGGTCGCCTTCCCAGTGACCGGGTACCGCCCGGTCTTCCACGCTGGCCGGACGCTCACTGATCGAGACGGTGCCGCTGATTCGGCCAACCTTGTCCGTCTTCTGGGTGTGATGGCGCGAACGACGCATCCCTCGCGTCCGCCGCAGATGCTCCAGCAATTCCCTCTTCAGAGCGCCGCGTGCCTGGATGTACAGGCTGCGATAGATAGTCTCGTGTGACACCTGACAGCTCGTATCATCTGGATAGGTTTGCTTGAGCCACCCAGCAATCTGCTCGGGTGACCACTGCAACTGGAGCTTGCCTGCCACGAGGCGCGCCAGCGCTCGGTTCTGTGCCAGTTTACAGGTCTTGGGGCGACGTCCTCGGTCCCAGGCAGACTTGTCGGCCTGACTGGATCGATAGCATTCCTGCCCGCCATTGCGCTTGATCTCCCGGCTGACGGTGGATGGCGCTCGACCGAGCTTCGCTGCTATCGAACGCATGGAATAACCCGCAACTATCGCCCGCGAGATCTCTTCGCGTTCGGTCAGGGTCAACGCCCATCGGGAGCGGCGTCGCGGCACCGGCCGGATCCCACCCCTCGCTCCTAAAATACCCGCTATCGATGGACGGTGCCGATCGAACAACTGGGCGATCTCGTGAAGCGTGTCACCCTTCTGCCAGCGCTCCCACATCAGCGCCTTCTGGCTCTCCGTGTAATGGATCCGAGGCCTTTGCTTCATCTGCAACACTCCTTGGCTCTGATTGCTCAGCCCATAGTGTGTTGCATTGACCGGTCGCGCCCGCAGAAGAATTCTCGACGGGCCGCCCCTGGCCGGTCAGCGACGGGCGCGCGACCGTCGCAAGTCGACCCGAAGCAGACCCTTAGCGCCTCAGGTGCGGACGTTCAACGACAAGACCCGAGCCGTCACGAAAGGCAGCAGCTGTGACCAACGGTCGCAGTTCGACCCAGTGCAGCCATGCGTTGGCCTAAAGCCGCATACCTAGCCAAATGACCGCCTCGGTTGAGCCGCTAACAATGGGATATGGGGTGACCTGCAAGTTTCATCTTCATCGCTGCGCGATCGTCGCGCCGAATGCCAGCTCGACGGCCTCGTTGAGCGGCATGGTGCGGCCTTGCCCCCAAGCTTGGTCGAACGCTCCTTGATCGGCAATGGTTTGGCGTGCCATCGTCGCGTACTTATGATTTCGCGATCGCTCGTTGGGTAACATGGGCGACCCAATCTCCTCTCGCAACCGTTCCGCGGCGCCCCAAGTACGTGCCGCGGCGGTCGAATTACCCTCAGCGGTGGCGATCGCCGCTGCGCCTTCCAGCGCGCGCGCAATTCCGAGCCGATCGCCGAGCTCGAGCCGGATCGCCACGGCGTCGCGGTAGAGCGAACGTGCTTCGCCAAATTGACCACGCATGAAGGCGACGGTCCCGAGGTTCTTCGAGCTCATTGCGATGCAGTCGCGGTCTCCGAGCTCTCGGCCGATGGCAAGACTCTCTTGACTGAGCGACCAGGCGGTCGTGAGATCGCGCAGATCGCAGGCGACGTCCCCCAGAGTGTTCAATGCGTCCGCGATCCGCCCTTGATCCCCCAATTCGCGCGACAACGCCAGAGACTCTTGCGACAACGTTCGCGCAGCGTCGAGATCGCCGCACTCGTGAGCAAGCATTGCCAGATTGCCAAGCACGCCGGCTGCGACGTGCCGATCCCCTAACTCGCGCAACAAGGTGAGACTCTCTTCATAGAGCGCTCGCGCTGTCGGATGATCGCCTTGCTCGATCGCCACTGCCCCCAGGTTGTTGAGCGCAAGTGCGATGCCCATGCGGTGATCGAGCAGCCTCGAAAGCGCAATGCTTTGCTCGAGCAGCGTGCGCGCGGCGGGATAGTCAGTCTGATGAAAAGCGAGGCTGCCCGCGACATTCAGCGCTCTCGCGTACTCCAAGGTGGGTTGAGCCGGTACGCCTTTGGCAAAGATCCGTGCACACCATTGCCTCCCCTCGGCGAGATATCCTCGGGTGATCCAGAAGCGGTGCATCGCCGCGCACAGGCGGAGATCTTCCTGCTCCTGCGCCTCTACATCGCTCCACTCCAGCGCCGAGCGCAGATTGTCGTGCTCCTTTTCGAGGCGTCGCAGCCAATCGGCTTGCTCCGCGCCGAGCAATTTCTTGTCCGCCTCGTCCGCCAATGCAAGGAAGTAGTCGCGGTGGCGCGCTCGAATCGCCTCGGTGCCCCCGCTTTCCACGAACCGTTCTCTGGCATACTGCCGCACGGTTTCGAGCAGTCTGTAGCGAAAGCCTGCTTCGCTCTCATCGGCTGCCACCAGGCTCTTGTCGATGAGCGAGGTTAAGAGATCGAGCACCTCGCCATCCTCGACGTCGTCGCCGGCGCAAATACGGTCTGCGGCGTCGAGGGTCCATCCTCCCGCAAATACAGACAGTCGGCGCAACAGGAGCTTCTCCGAATCCTGCAACAGGTCATAACTCCAGTCGATAAGCGAGCGCAGCGTCTGCTGGCGAGGGAGCGCCGCGCGCGATCCTCCGGTCAATAGACGGAAGCGATGATCGAGCCTGCGATTGATCTCTTCGACTGAGAGCGAACGCACCCGTGCCGCCGCCAACTCGATGGCGAGCGGAATTCCATCCAGCCGAAAACAGACGGACGCGAGCTGGGAAGCGTTCTGGGCGGTAAGCTGGAAATCCGGACGAGCAAGCAAGGCGCGGTCGATGAAGAGTTGCACCGCCTCAAATTGCACGACCGATACCGGCGTATGCGCCTTCTTCGGGTCGGGAAGGGCTAGCGAGGGTACTCGATATGCCTGTTCGCCATTTATGCCAAGCCCTTCCCGGCTGCTCGCCACGATCTGTACATTGGCGCACTGCCGCAGCAGCGCGTCGGCAAAAGTCGCGCACGCTTCAAGCAGGTGTTCGCAATTATCGAGCAGAAGCAGAAGCCGCTTGTCCTTCAGGTATTCGGTTAGCGTTTCGATGATTGGCTTGCTTGGCTCTTCCTTCAAACCAAGCACGCTCGCCACGGTCGGTGGCACGAGATCGGAGTCCGAAAGCGGCGCGAGTTCCACCAACCAGACTCCGTCCGGAAACCGCTCGAGGAGGTCCGCGGCAACTTGAAGGCTGAGCCGGGTCTTGCCACAGCCGCCCGAGCCCGTAAGAGTCAGGAGGCGGGTGGTGGGGAGCAGCCGCTTCAAGTCCACCAACTCCTTCTCACGGCCAATGAAGCTCGTCGCCTGCTGAGGCAGGTTGTTCGGCGCGGCCTCGAGCGAGCGCAGCGCCGGAAAGTCCTGTCGCAGTTTCGGGTGCACGACCTGATAGACGTGTTCGGGGGTCGACAGGTCCTTGAGCCGAACCCGACCGAGATCGCGCAACGACACCGCTGCCGGGAGGATCTCCCGAACCCCATCGGCCACCGCCTGAGAAAGAAGCACCTGGCCGCCGTGCGCCGCGCTCATGATCCGCGCCGCACGATTTACGGGGCTGCCGAAGTAATCGTTATCGCGCCGCTCGACCGCCCCCGCGTGCAGTCCGCAACGCACCCGCAGGGAAACGCCGTTGGTGGCGGCCGGATCGGCGAGTGCCTGTTGCAGATCGACCGTCGCAGCTAATGCGTCCCGCGCATCGTCGAAGACGGCGTGGACACCGTCGCCAGTCATCTTCACCACCGTGCCGTGACGGCCTTCGATCGCCTGGCGCACAAGCGCGTCGTGTGCTGCCAGCGCGGGCTTCATTAGCTCGGGCTCCAGTTCCCATAGGCGGGTGCTGCCCTCGATGTCGGTGAACAGCAACGTCACCGTGCCCGTCGCCATCGAGGTGTTAGCGCGATACGGCTCCGACATGGAAGAAGGCGTCGAGGCTGAGGCCAAACGGGATGCCCATTCTGCGGCTCGCTACCAGTTTGCGCAACAATGACCTGGGACGCGCGGCCAAAGGCGCGGCTGCCACTCAGATCGTATTGTGCCCACTGGTAGACCACCGTCTTGGGCGGCCGCTTTGGAGCAAATTGAGAAGCAGTGACGACGATCCGCTCTTGGCCGCAAGCGGCATTCATCGCCGACCGTCCCAGACCGACCCGATGCAGCCATCGAGGTCTACGGAAACCGGACGTTCAACCTAGAGCCCCAAGGGCCGGCTTCTTTGGCCGCAGCCTGCAACGGACAGGTCACTTCCAACCGCCGCCTTCCGCTTGGATTCTGACGAGGAAATTAGCGGCTTGGGCATCTCCTGACTGTGTCGCAACGCGCAGCCTGTATAACCCATTCCAGCGCGGGGTGAAGTATGTTCCCCAACCACCGTCTGCGGCAAACCGGATCAGGGGATCGGTAATCTGACCGTCGCCGAGCGACGGGATTTTGCGTTGCTCGCCAGGTAGATATAGGAACGCCTTCTGTGGCTCATTCCCCGAACCCGACCAAGTCCAGCTAGAAAGCTGCTTCGCTACCGCCACAACAGTCTCGCCGTGCTCGTTTGTCAGCCGCAACTCCACGTTCACATCTAGGGGCTTTGTTTCCCACAGAGGCAATGCACAGGACCCGATGCACGTCACCTGGACACCAATAGTAAACTCGGTTTCAGGGAGTCCCGAAATCTCGTATGTTTTTTGACCAGCGCGAGATAGATCGAAAGGCCCAAGATCGAGGACATATCGGAATGTCGCTAGGTCCTGCGACAATGTTCCATCGCCGTGGTAGAAGAGCTGTGTGCATCCAGAAACACCGAGAACAAGACCGGCGAAAAAGGCGATTCGCAAAGTGTTGAACGCCACACACCCCACCTAGACAGAATGGCTTGCTACCAGCAGCAGCCTACCGGCGCCGAGCGAACGGCGCAGCCCCGCCGGCGAGGTGTCAGGGTTGAGCGAGAGATTTGCCGTATTCATTCCGACAGTTCGGGCACGAAGTGCCAAACAAGAAATGCCGCACCCCCCGCGAGCAGACTCGCAACAATGGCGAGGTACCTCTGAGGCAAAAGACGGGCCGCCAATATCCTCGCGGTGAACCCTAACCCTGCTGCGAAGCCGACCAAGATCGGTTCCACGGCCAAATTTGACAGGGTTTTTCCCGATTCGTCGTACGCATGAAGTCCAAGCCATGTCGCCACGGGCAAGATCAGTATCAAAGCATCCCATAGCGTGATGACAACGAATTGCATAACTCGGTGGAACACAAGCACTGGAATTGCTGCGGCGACAGCCATAGAACCAAGATAGATTGGGTAGACCCACACCGCCAGTTCGGCAAGCTTCAACGGAGCCATGAAGACAGGCTAACAGCCGAGGCTAACCACCGAGCGGGCCGCGTAGCGCCGCCGGCGAGGTGTCGGGGTTGCGGCCTTTTTTTTGGCTTCTATGAAATTAAGGAATTGCTCGGATTGGTACACTTCTCCAGGGTTTTGCCTCCTTGCAATATTCAACGCCTCAGTAAACCATTTCTCCGCTTCCACTAAATTACCTTGATCGGTATAGAAGACACCTAATGCACGAAGGGCATCTATGCTCGACGGATCTAGGGCAAGAGCTTTCGTATAGGCCGCCAGCGCTCCGTCATCGTCCCCTCGCCGAGCCCTTAACATGCCTAGTACTAGCCAGTTGGTCGAGCTCTCAGGATTCTGGCCAATTTGCAGTTCAGTCTTTTCGATTGATTTATTGAGTTGCCATTTGTTGATCAGCCCATGCAAGGGGAATCCAAGCAGTACTCCTAGGAAGATAGCGCACGCATGCGAAAGCACGGTCCTCCAGTTGAACCGTGACACAAAGTATTCCGAAAGCCTCGTCACGAATATTTCTCCCAACCAACTGTCCTTCGCCCGACCGTCGCAAACTGGTCTTACCCACGAACGACGGACACTTTGCCAGGCGATTTCATCGCCTCGAATGGTAGCGGGGCCTCGTAGTTAATTGAGGAGTGCCGTCGCTGCCGGTTGTAAAACATCTCCATGTAATCGAACAAGCTGACCCGCGCATCATCGCGTGTCTTGTAGTCGCAGTGCATGACCAATTCGGTCTTGAGCGTATGGAAGAAGCTCTCCATAGGTGCATTGTCGTAACAATCACCCTTGCGGCTCATGCTCTGCCGGATGCCATAGCGGTTGACGATTTCCCGGTAGCTTCCGGTAGCGTACGTTGCTCCCCGGTCGGAGTGCAGCGTTACCGGTGGACCCCGATGCGCGATCGCCATGTTCAACGCGTCCATCGCCAGCTTCGTGTCCAGAGTCCGGCTCATCGCCCAGCCCACTAAAGCTCTCGAGTACGCGTCCAGAATTGCGGCCAGGTAGAGCCAGCCTTCCCTCGTGGGGATGTAGGTGATGTCGGTCAGCCAGAGGTCGTTGGGGCATTCTGACGTGAAGTCCCGGTTGATGAGGTTCGGCGATGCCTTGGTCCTGCGGGAGTCGGTGGTCAGGCGGAAGCGCCGGATCGCCTTGGGCACGATCCCAGCCTTGTGCATCAGCTTAGCCAATGTGTTGCGGCAGCACGGCACCTCTTGGGCCAGCAGCTCAACGTGCACCCTGGGAGCCCCGTACGACTCGCGGCTGGCCTGGTGGATCGTCCTGATCCGTGCAGTGAGGTCGACCTGTCGCTTCTGGCGGTCACTGGGACCGCGATGCCGCGCAGCGTAGTACCCGCTGCGCGACACCTGCAGCGCTTCGCACAGGGCCGGTACGCCGTACTGACGTCGATTCCTCTCGACGAAGGCGTACTTCACTTTGCTTCCCGAGCAAAGTAGATGGCCGCTTTTTTTAAAATCTCGATCTCCATCTTGAGCTTTGCGTTCTCGCGACGCAGCTGCTCAAGGTCGTCGACTGCGGCTCGATCCTGCTTGGAGATGCCGGTCACCGCCTCCTTCTCGAACTCCAGTCGCCAATCACGCAGCTGACCCACTCGAACACCAAGCTCCCGTGCCAGCTGCGCCTTGGGTCTATCGCTCAACGCAACCTGACGCACCGCTTCAAGCTTGAATTCGCGTGTTAATTTCCTGCGCGGCTTGTATTCCATCGAACACCTCCCTCGGGCTAGTATTGCCCGAATTAAGGTGTCCATCAAACGTGGGTACCTTCAAACCGACCCTCTCCGGCCATTCGCCGCACCCGCAAGCAGACTGTCAGCAAACTAGGCTGGCCGGCACCAAACGAGTGAACCCAACCCTGAGTTCCGGGGAACCGGAGGGGCGCATCGAGTGCGAGCGAGCGCGCAGGGCCCCGCCAGATGATGTGGGCCACTTTCGCTCCAATCGGAGGGTTCACTCTATTTCTACTGGTGCCCGGCTAACTGCGCAGCCTTTGACGATGGTCAATGCACGACGGAACGCGAAGCGCTAAATGTTAAATGCCGTTTCGCTGCTGGGCGGGACGGGTCAAATGATGGGAGATAAAGAATGAAGAAATTAGCGCTTATTTCCGCTGTTTCGATAAATACATTGGGCGCGATTCTTGTGGGTGCGGCGGTCGCGTTCGTGTCTCATTTCGCGATGGCGGCGAGCGCGGGCGAAATCAGCCGCGATGCGAATGCGAGCCTGCAGCGACTCTACGCGAGTGTTCCCTCGGCAAAGGCTCTCGGATCGAACGCGAATGCCATTCTGGTCTTTCCCAAGGTCACCAAGGCCGGCCTAGGCGTCGGCGGTCAGTTCGGCGAAGGCGCGCTGCTGCAAAAGGGCAAGGTGGTGGGGTACTACAAGACCGCGGCCGCGTCGATCGGGCTACAGGCGGGCGCCCAGCAATTCGGTTATGCGATGTTCTTCATGAACGCGAATGCCCTTGCGCAGCTTAACAAAGCCGACGGCTTCGAGGTCGGCGTCGGCCCGACCGTGGTCGTAGTGGACGAGGGCATGGCGAAGACAATGACAACCACGACCGCGAAGGATGACATCTACGCCTTCATCTTCAGTCAGAAGGGGCTGATGGCCGGACTGGGCATCCAAGGCAGCAAGATCACCAAGATCAATCCAAAATAGGTATGGCTCAGCGACGGCTAGAGTCATTCAAGTTTGTCTGCAATCCCAATGGCTCGACGACTGGTTATTTCGTTCCGACCGGCCGCTGGCGTGAACAACGGCAACTGGATACAAACCGACCCGGCTCCTTCGCCCCTACAGCCCGCTTGAGCCCTTCGTCACCAAGCAGTGGCAACCGAGCGAGATCGAGTTGGTGAGGTAACGCGACGCCAGCTTCCAGTGGCCAACAGATTGGTCCTGATGGTCGGTGTCGGGCGCGCGCAAACGGCTGCCACAATCTTCAACGACCGCTTGCGAGAACCCTGACCGTCAGGGACGGGGCGAACTGCGACCGTCGACTATAAGACCGCTCGCGTTCAGACTCGACGGCCGCAAACCGGCCACAAGCGGTCACCCGCTGTTACGTTAGATTTTCCTCCCTCCCGGAGAGTGGAGAAAGGCAACCCATGAAGCGGATAATGATTCCCCTGTGGAAGGCGCTAGCTCGGGGTTTGCTCATCGTTGTTCCGGTGTACATCGCCGGCTTACTACTGCTCAAGGGAATGAGCTCAGTTGCCAAGCTGGTGCGCCCTTTAGCTCAGCTTCTCCCCGACTGGGTTCCCGCGGACCAGTTCCTGTCGCTTCTCCTCGTTCTCGCGATCTGCGTCGCCATTGGCGCTTCCGTCGGCACTCGCATCGGGCGAGGAGTCCGAAACTGGATCGAGAAGAATCTCTTTGAAAGAATCCCCGGATATGGGCTCATCCGGAGCCTCACGCAACAGGTGGCGGGGCAAAGCATTGAAAGCGCCTGGAAGGCGGCGTTAATCGAGATCGAGGAAGCCCTGGTTCCAGCGTTCATTATCGAAGAACTTGAGGACGGGCGCTACACGGTCTTCGTCCCCTCGATCCCCACGCCGTTTGCGGGTGCGGTCTACATTCTCGACCGGCAGCGGGTGCACCCGGTGCACGTGTCCTTCACTGACGCCGTCAGAGTCGTCTCCAAATGGGGCTCGGGTGCGAAGGATCTGGTTGCGGCCATGGATAGGGGGGACAAGAGCGGCGAACGAACACCGGAGCGCTAGCTGCTGCGGCGAGCGTTGTTGCAGCCATTCTTGTCGATATCTATGACCGCTTTGTAGGACCGCGACCGTCGGGAACGGGTCGATCTGCGACGGTCAGACGAAGGTCGCTGACCGGCCAGGAGATTCTATGGTTCATGTCAAGGATTTCGTGAGGCGCCCTGGATCGAATTCGGTTTTGTGGGTGTAGATTGACCAGGCGGTGCGAGCGATGCGCCGAGCGAGGATGACGAAGGTCGCAGTGCTGGATAGGCCCTTTGCTCGGTAATGGTCGTAAAGCGGCCTCCAAGGCTTCGTCTTTATTGCTGACATCGCGGCCATGTAGAGCAGCCGGCGCAGTTCGGCGGGTCCGCGCTTGGAGAGGCGCCGTTTGCCACGATGCTGTCCCGAGTCATCCGGTCGGGGATCCAAGCCGGTAAAGGCGACGAAAGCATCCGCGCTCTTCAGGGGCACCCGCTCGAGAGTATTGACCAGGGCGGTGCCGATGACCGGGCCGACGCCGGTGAATGTGCACAGGCGCGTGAAGTTCTGTTTGCGCTCGGGATCAGCCTCGACCAACGCCTTGATTCTCAGGTCGATGCGGCCGATCAGCTGATTGAAGCGCGTTCTTAGCGCCTTGAGATCGGCGGCGAATCCGTCCAGTTTATGGAGCGACATTTCGACTGCTTCGCGCAGGGAGACTATCGTGGCACGGCGTTTGAGCAGTCGATCAAGCTCACGTTGCTGCGGTGTAGGCGGGATCCAGGCGTGCAGCTTGGCGTACTCGTGGGCGATCATTCGAGCGCTGAGTTCGGCATCTACCCGATCAGTCTTGCCACGGAGTCCAACGGCCTTGGCGTAGTGTCGGGTATCCTTCGGATTAAGCAGAAAGACCAAAAACCCGAGCTGGTGGGCAGCGTCGGCGAACAACTCATGATAGCTACCCGTGGACTCCACGCCGATGCGGCTGCCCGCGGGTAGACCCTTGAGAAAGACGAGCACCGCGGCGCGCTTATTGGCAATCTGGCGCACGGGGAAGCTGCCTTCAGAACAGGCCACCACGATCTCGTCCTTGGCGATATCGGCACCGATATTGAGTACCACTGCTGGGGTTTGCATGATGTGTTTCCCATGATTAAGCTTTGGGTGCTGGGGTGGAACACACCGGCGTTAGCTTGCGTTCAAATCGGCGGTCGTAGCCGCTAGATTCCTCATCGACGCTTGCAGTGTGGGTGGGGGAATTTCTCCTGGTGTCTGTCTCTCGTGGGAGAGCAGAAGCAGCCTTAGTAGCCCCTCCACCCCGGCATCTTCACTATCTCAGAAGCGACGCGAAGACACCACCTCGACCATACAAGCAGCCGGTCGCGAAATTTCCTGCGGGCGCGACCGGTCAATGCAACACACTATGGGCTGAGCAATCAGAGCCAAGGAGTGTTGCAGATGAAGCAAAGGCCTCGGATCCATTACACGGAGAGCCAGAAGGCGCTGATGTGGGAGCGCTGGCAGAAGGGTGACACGCTTCACGAGATCGCCCAGTTGTTCGATCGGCACCGTCCATCGATAGCGGGTATTTTAGGAGCGAGGGGTGGGATCCGGCCGGTGCCGCGACGCCGCTCCCGATGGGCGTTGACCCTGACCGAACGCGAAGAGATCTCGCGGGCGATAGTTGCGGGTTATTCCATGCGTTCGATAGCAGCGAAGCTCGGTCGAGCGCCATCCACCGTCAGCCGGGAGATCAAGCGCAATGGCGGGCAGGAATCCTATCGATCCAGTCAGGCCGACAAGTCTGCCTGGGACCGAGGACGTCGCCCCAAGACCTGTAAACTGGCACAGAACCGAGCGCTGGCGCGCCTCGTGGCAGGCAAGCTCCAGTTGCAGTGGTCACCCGAGCAGATTGCTGGGTGGCTCAAGCAAACCTATCCAGATGATACGAGCTGTCAGGTGTCACACGAGACTATCTATCGCAGCCTGTACATCCAGGCACGCGGCGCTCTGAAGAGGGAATTGCTGGAGCATCTGCGGCGGACGCGAGGGATGCGTCGTTCGCGCCATCACACCCAGAAGACGGACAAGGTTGGCCGAATCAGCGGCACCGTCTCGATCAGTGAGCGTCCGGCCAGCGTGGAAGACCGGGCGGTACCCGGTCACTGGGAAGGCGACCTGTTGATTGGGAGTAAGAACAGCCAGATTGCGACGCTGGTCGAGCGCAAGACGCGCTATGTGATGCTGGTAAAGGTTGCCGGCAAAGATACGGAGACGGTCATCAACGCCTTGATCAAGAATGCGCGCAAGTTACCCGACGAACTCTACAAGTCGCTGACCTGGGATCGGGGTAAGGAAATGGCCGATCACAAGCGCTTCACCCTGGCCACCGACATCCAGGTTTACTTCTGTGATCCTCAGAACCCCTGGCAGCGTGGGAGCAATGAGAACACGAACGGGCTATTGAGGCAGTACTTCCCCAAAGGAACAGATCTCTCAGGCCACTCGCAAGCAAGGCTCAACGCCGTGGCCAGAAGATTGAACGAGCGGCCAAGAAAGATATTAAACTTCGAAACACCCGCCGAACGATTTCACCAAACTGTTGCATCGATCGGTTGAATCCGCACCGCAAAGCGGACATCCGGCCTAGAATCGATTCGGCCTCCTAGTCGCGGCTGAAATCTGGGCATTCCTATGGTTCGCACCGATTGGCGTGGCGTAAATCCTGCACTAGCTAGCGGTGCTGCGGAGTGACTCCATACGGGGCGGTCGGCGGGAGTTGTGCAATCCATTGCTTCGCGATTTCCTTAAACTCCTCGTGTCCAAAGAAAGCGAAATTCGCAACGTGATCAAGATCGTCAGTCTGCTCACGCGCAGCTTTGAACGCAAAGGCCATTGCAACCAGCGTCACCCAGTCATCGTGTGTCTTGATTGGCGGAGACGCCCATTTCGTGCGCACTGCCTCACCGATCGGACCATTTGGCCCCGTCTTCAGATAAGCATACATGCGGCAGTCATACGTTCGGCAGAGCATTGGCCGCTCAGCATAGATATCGCATCCGGTTTCCTTGAGGTGTGGGCAATGTCCATTAGCCAACGGCTCGAAAGCCTCAACGCCGAAGCGCGCTTTCTCTCCCTCAGTTAGTTCTATTGTCATACCTGCGCGGCAGCAGGCAGTGCACGTTCCGCATGGAACATCGCGGATAGCAGCCTTCCCCGATTTGAGACTGCGTTGTATATCATCTGGATCCATCTCGCTCATCGCACGCTTCCAGTGACGAACGAACGTCACGGGCGAGGGCAAGGGTTGCGTGCCGGTAAACGTCCCTATGCCGGCAACGTCGGTATCCTTCGTCATTTAGTCCTTTCCCCGTTGCTTGCGCTGGCCGACTGGACTGTTTAACTGGCGATGGTTGCTTCGGGTCGTTAGTCGACAGGCTTGACCAAGCCCGAGTTAGCGCGCTAGGTGTCGGTTGGGAGTCACCCGAGATGGTGCGCCGTTATGCGCATCTCGGGGCGAAACACCTCGCCCCGTTTGCGCGGAAATTGTGTGCATTGCGTGCCATTGGCGAAAATTAATGTGAACCGCCCCGGGATTCCAGGAGACTCCATTATTTGAGAGGATGGAGTCATGAACACATCGACGAGGTACTCGCCGGAGATCCGCGAGCGGGCGGTTCGGCTGGTTTTTGAACACCAGGGGGAGCACGACTCGCAGTGGGCGGCGATCAGCTCGATTGCGGGCAAGATTGGCTGCACTGCGGAGACGCTACGCAGGTGGGTGCGCCAGGCTGAGCGTGACCAAGGTCGGCGCGCGGGGGTGACCAGCACGGAGCGGGACCGGCTCAAGGAGCTGGAACGTGAGAATCGGGAGCTGAAGCGGGCGAACGAGATCTTGCGCAAGGCATCGGCTTTTTTCGCCCAGGCGGAGCTCGACCGCCGACCGAAGTGATGGTGTCGTTCATCGATGCCCATCGTGCCGTTTACGGGGTTGAGTCGATCTGCGCGGAGTTGCAGATCGCCCCATCGCAATATTACGCGCACAAGGCGCGCGAGGCAGAACCGGCGCGCCTGCCGCCGCGGCTGCAGCGCGACCGGACATTGGTACCGGAGATTCGTCGCGTGCACGAGGAGAATTTTGGTGTCTACGGTGCGCGCAAAGTCTGGCGGCAACTTGGCCGCGAGGGCAACGAGGTTGCCCGCTGTACGGTCGAGCGGCTGATGCGCTCGCTCGGTCTGCAGGGGGTGGTGCGCGGTCGCAAGCGCCGCACCACCATCGCCGACGACAGTGCGCAACGACCGCTCGATCGAGTCAACCGGCAATTCCAGGCAAGCCGTCCCAATCAGCTGTGGGTGGCGGACTTTACTTTCGTCGCGACGTGGACCGGCTTCGTATACGTCGCGTTCGTGGTCGATGTATTCGCCCGGCGCATCATCGGCTGGCGCGTGGCGCGCTCGATGCATGCCGAACTGGTCCTGGACGCGTTGGAGCAAGCGCTGTGGTCGCGTTCCGGAATCAAGGGGGTCGTGCATCACAGCGACCGGGGTAGCCAGTATCTGTCGATTCGCTACTCCGAGCGATTGGCCGAAGCGGGAGCCGAGCCATCCGTGGGTAGCGTGGGCGATTCGTACGACAACGCGCTGGCCGAAACGATCATCGGGTTGTACAAGACGGAGGTCATTCACCGCCGCGGCCCCTGGCGACATCTGGAGGCCGTGGAGTACGCAACGCTGGAGTGGGTCGACTGGTTCAATCACCGTCGGTTGCTCGAGCCAATCGGCAATGTACCGCCGGCAGAACTCGAAGCGAAGTACTATCATTCAACGAGTCAGCTGCCGTTGGCGGCCTGACTCAAACCCGGACGTCTCCAGAAAACCCAGGCGGTTCAATGGCACGTTTTGGTCACAGTGGGGCGCGAGAGTTAGTGGCTGCTCTCGCGCCCAACCGGATGGGGATTGGTAGGCCGTGCAGGGATCGAACCTGCGACCAACGGATTAAGAGTCCAAACAAGAAGGTCGCTTGATGAGCTAAGGCATTGATTTTCAAGGACACGCGCCGATGCCTGAAGCGGGCTAAAACGGCCTTACCTGGCACAAAACCGGTCACACACGGCGCACAGATAGGGCACCAAACCGGTCGCATCAAGCCATCAGGCTGGTGACGATACGATACCTCGGGTGACGGGGGCCCGTTCGCTCGTTATCGGTACGGTTCTGGTCGCCTCAGAATTGGGCCCAAGCATCGGATTGCAATCTGTCGCGGTGCAATGAGGCCTCCTGGCTGGTGAGACCCATTCAACCGAACGGGTGTACTGCGCCTGCCCCGGTTCTGAGCGGCGGGATTCGCGTGAGCCGCGCTTCTCGCGCTCAAAATCAGCGAATCGCAGTCTTACGGTCGATGTCAAGCCGGATCGTGCAATCTGCCGGTTCGTCGGCCCAGAGGGATTTCGTGAGATAGTGACGCGATGGATGAAAAACCGAAGCATAGAGGATGCCAAATCGATGACGGTTCAGTATGCAAAGCGTCCCACCCTCGGGTACTTGCGCGACAGTTGCATCCGTTCCTTAACCAGTTCGCCAAGAGTTGGCCCGCCTCAAGCCATAGGTACTCGCCCCCGGTCATCATCAAGACGCTCACACAAGCTATGGCGACGAGACTGTGCGTAAGATTCCGGAGGAGCGCCTGTTGCGGGCTCGCGAATGTGGGGGAGTGAGCAGCAACAAGCACGACAGAAACGAGCGTCAAGCATCCAGAACATGTAGTAGCGAAGCTCGTGCGAATTGGGCAGCGATGCGCACATCAGCGTCAATACGATCACGAGCGCGGCCGGCGATTTCCCATGCGAGCTCGATCGGGCGCTCCACGACAACAAACCCACTGCTCCCAAGACGTAAGCGACGAAATACCCGCCCATGCGGAATGATGGGCTGCTCTGCGGAACATCGCCTTGACCCAAGGTCCAAGGCAATGGCCGGCCGCGGAAGGCGTCGAACTCCATGACCGAAGCGAGCCAGCGCAGCGGACCGGGGTGCGCCGATCCATGCATCGGAGATGGAATTGGGGGACGATCATGCCCTCCACGCCAGGAAGGTGAATTGGACCGAAGTTCACCTCAATCGGATAGAATGGGTTCCCGAAGCTGACCATGTTGATGACCAGCTTGGGTAGGAGAACGAGAGCCCCGGCAAGGGCAAGTGCGACGATGCGCTGGTGGAGCGTCGAACTCCGATCATCGAGGGCTTCCGTGTCACGAGCACGACAATTGCCAACCACGTTGCCAGAGCGATTGGGACCATTTGATACTTGCTGCCTGCAGCAACGGCGAGCGCGGCGAGCGCAATGGCGATGTCGGTGCGCTGGTCTTTTTCGGGACGCACCAGGATTCGGAGCACGACCATCAGCGCCACAGTTACCGCCGCATTTACGGGGCAGATCGATGATAGCTCGCATGTCAGCTCGATCTGCACCTCCGGAATAGCAAGGAACGCCAGCCACGACCATGCCAATGGCACGGCGAATCGATACTTGAGGTAGGCCGCCAGCACGACCACCATGGCGATGTTGATCAGATCGGCGACGCCAGGAGTCCCGGTCACTCGCCAGAGAAGGCCCTGCACGGCATGAAGCAAGAGGGGAAAACCGCTGTAGCGCTGCCTCCATGGCCGCCGACAACGCGTAACAATCGCGATCGCAAAGCCCGCCGAGACGCGCAGCGAATGGCCAATGGTACGCCAGTGTATCCCAATAGGGATCGACGGTACTGATCGCACGGACGACGATCAGAACGAACGTCGCCAGCGCGGCAATCGCCGGAAGCCAATGAAGCCGGTAAAGGTGTCGCCAGTGCATGTTTGGAGGCAGATTTGGAGCAGTATAGCGATACTATTGGAGCGTGGCCATCGTCCGATGGATGGAGCACGCGTGCCTTGAATAATGAAATCGGACGTGGCCGAAGACTCCTGACGCGCCCCGAGAGACTAGAAGGCTCCCGGGCGTCACGGCCGACGCGGCAAAATCACCTCGGCGTGGCTCGTCAGCAGCGATGCGCTCCAGGCTGTGCGGTTCCTCCTGGTCGGCGCCGTTGGCTTCGTTGTCGACGCAGCTGTCTTGTTGCTGCTCACACACGGGCTGGACGTATCGCCGGTCTGGGGACGGATCCCGTCGCTCTTATCGCTATCACCACGACTTGGTGGCTGCACCGGCATTTCACGTTTACGTGGGCGTGAGAGGTTAAGCCGTCAGCCGGGAGTGGCTTCGTTTTGCGCTCGTCAACGGGGTGGGCAACGGCGCAAATCTCGCGCTTTATTGGCTTTTGATCGGCTGGTTTGGATGGGGCATACTAATCGCGCTGCCGCTCGCATCGGTGGTCGCTGCCGGGATCAACTATGGCATGACTGCGCGATGGGTTTTCAGACGCGTTAACTCGAGCAAGTCGCGCCGCAATGGAGTCTCGCCGAATGCTTGAGCAGGCGCAGATGAGTGTTGAGTTGACGATCCTTATGCCTTGTCTTAACGAGGCGGAGACGCTCGCTGATTGCATCGATGAGGCGCGCGGATTCCTTGCCGAGGGCCACAGATCGAGGGTGAAGTCCTGGTCGCCGACAATGGAAGTACTGACGGATCGATTGCCGTTGCCGAGCAACACGATGCGCTTATCGTACATGTCCCGGTCAAGGGATACGGAGCCGCGCTCATGCACGGCATCCAAGCCGCACACGGCACTTACGTGATCATGGGCGATTCGGATAGCAGCTACGATTTCGCGCGACTCGAGCCATATGTGACCGCCTTCGGGCCGGCTACGACCTCGTGATGGGCAACCGGTTCCTCGGCGGAATCGAGCGTGGCGCCATGCCCTTGCTGCACAAGTATCTCGGCAACCCGGTCTGAGCTTCCTCGGTCGCCTGTTCTTTAAGGTCCCGATCGGCGATTTTCATTGCGGCTTGCGGGGGTTCCGACGAGACCGCATGCTGGCGTTGGGGTTGCGCGCACGGGGCATGGAGTTCGCGAGCGAAATGGTGGTCCGCGCGGCGTTGAGCGGGCTCACGATCGCTGAGGTTCCGACCACGCTTGCGCCAGATGGACGGTCGCGGCCGCCGCACCTGCGAACCTGGCGCGACGGCTGGCGCCACCTCAAGTTCCTGCTGATGCTGAGCCCGCGCTGGCTCTTTCTCTATCCGGGCGTGCTGCTGTTTGCCGTCGGGCTGATCGCGCAGGCGACGATACTCGTCGGTCCGGTGGCATTGGGTCGGGTTGTGCTCGACATTCACACCATGCTCTTCGCCGGCGGCGCGATGATCATCGGCCTGCAGATGGTGATCTTCTCGGTTTTCGTGAAAGCGGCCGCGGCTGCGCACGGCGTGCTGCCGTCGGGAAGCAACTTCCGCAGCTTCGTTGCGCGCTTCAGCCTCGAACGCGGCATCGTCCTCGGCGCCGTAGTCGCCCTCGCCGGGTTCCTGCTTGCTGCCTATTCGCTTTGGATCTGGATTGCGACGGGATTTTCTGATCTCGAGCCACGAGACGTCATGCGTATCACGATACCATCCCTGACGCTGTCGGTTCTCGGCACCGAGCTGGTTCTCTCCTCGTTCGTGCTCTCCTTCCTAGTGTGGAATCTCGAGGCCGACCCGCCGACTGAAGAATATGGCTCTCGACCTTGACCCCTTTGGCGTACCGCGGTGTGCCGGCGCGTTGTGCTGTATTCCGCGTATGAAGAGAGGTGTCTCGACGCGTAAAGCGTAGCCGGCTGATTGTCCAGCAGCGCAGGTAGCTGTGCCCCCAAGGCGTCCGCGATTCTCCGAAGTGACGAAATATCGATTGAGCCGCGGAAGAAATCGGAGAAGTATCTTAAGTGAGGCGCCATCGCGGCCTCCTGAAGTTCTACGTCTGATTGTCGCCCTCCGACGACACTGTTGCATTCGGTCGTTAAGGAGTACGCTGCGCTCGGCGTTCATGGAAACAATTTGCCAACTACCCAGATAGCAAGCATTGCAATGCGGTTCATTGTTAGTCAACGTAGCTGGGGCGCCGTAGCGCTCACTCATATGTTCGATTCAATGCGGCCGCCGTCTTTTGAGTGTGACGCCACTTTTACCTCTTGGCTCTTGAGATTTCGCGCCGCGGGTCTATTAGCGATAGCCACGCTAACCCTAGGTCCTGATTTGGCTATTGCAGACTACTTTGCGACACCGCCGTGTGTCTCTTCTACCGGCTGCATCTTTTTCTCACCGAAGTACCCGGCACCAGACGAGAACATCAACGTCGCGATCGTCCCGTCGGGCATTCCGGCAGATGCGTGCGTTCGAAGCTTGAGCGAGACAGTGACCGGTGATGTGATTCAGATCACCGGCGCCTATGTGCACTGCTATGACGTGGTGTTTCCCGAGCCGCCACCAACTTATTTGTACACGTCCGTGGCGCCGCTCGCGGTCGGCCGCTACACAGTGCAGGTCACCTTGTCGCCCGACCCGCCCAATGGATGGCCCTACGGAAATCCGGGTGAGAGGTTGTTTCAGGGTCCCATCAATCTCACAACGGCACTGGACGTGCTCGTTACCCCGCCGCCTCCGACAAATTACGAAGGTCTGTGGTGGAACGCGCCCGCCGGTTCAGAGTCGGGGTGGGGCATCAACGTCGCTCATCAGGGCGACATCATCTTCGCGACATGGTTTACCTATGACTTTACCGGCAAGGGGTGGTGGCTTTCGATGACCGCCCCCAATGCCGGTCCAGGTACCTATCCGGACACCTATACCGGCACGCTCTATCAGACAACTGGGCCGGCGTTCAACTCAATGCCGTTCGACCCCGCGCAAGTTGTCGCGACGCCGGTTGGCTCGGGTACGCTGAACTTCACCGATGCAAGCAACGGCACATTTTCGTACTCGGTCTACGGCTTCTCGCAGGTGAAGAGCATCACGCACCAAGTATTCGGCCCCTTGCCCGTGTGTGCCACGGCTACGGCGAGCCTTGCTGCGGCCACCAACTATCAGGACCTGTGGTGGGCGTCGCCGGCGGCCTCGGAGTCCGGGTGGGGAATCAATCTTACGCACCAGGGTGACACGATCTTCGCCACCTGGTTCACCTATGATGTCGACCACACGCCGATGTGGTTAGCAGTCGTTGCGCCCAAAACGGCTCCCGGGACGTATTCGGGGATGCTCTATCGGACCACCGGCCCGGCGTTCGATGCGGTGCCGTTCAACCCGGCGGACGTCGCGGAAACGGTTGTTGGGGCGGCGACGTTTACTTTTTCGGATGGCAATGCTGGCGTGTTTGGCTACACGGTCAACGGAGTAACTCAGACCAAGTCAATCACGCGCGAAGTATTCATAACGCCTGGAACGGTTTGCCAGTAGAGCACGAGACGAGGCGAGTAAGCGCCAGACCGGCGCCGTTGGGTTAGTCGGTCATCCTGAAGTGCGCCTACGTACGCCTGACAACGCCGGTGTGCGTTGCGCAGGCTGCGCCTCGGGCGCAAGCTTGCGCGCATCATTTCACGTGAAACAATCGTCGTGCTCTATTCGCAGCACGACTCTACTCGACTCGACGATCGATTCCGCTTGCGCCGACCAAGTCAACCCCACTGTCATTCCGAGCCCTGGTCCTTCGACGTGCCGATCCATCGCCCAGGCGCCTATCAATTTGATCGTTGACCCCACTGCTTGCCCGGGCCAATGCCATGTCCTTTCGTGAGGCACGCGACCACGTGGCCTTGTTTGAGGTGAATCCTGGCACCGGCATGGCGGTCGCCCCGGGTCCTTGGCCCCAACCGGTCGGCAGCAACGATTTTCCCCAGCGGCGAGCGCCGCCTTCCTCGCGCAGCAAAATCGCCGCGCCTCACGGTCCTCCGCTGTCGCTGCGGTCGCAGGCGATGCAGCTAACCCGTCCGTTGCCTTCCGGTTCACCGACAAGGCCGCGATGGGCGCGACCTTGTAAACCGAAAGGAAAACCTCATGTCGACTATCGGCACTTTTAGCAAGCAGGAAGACGGCTTCAACGGCACGCTCCACACCCTGGCCTTCAACGTCAAGGTCAAGATCGTCCCGATCACGAAGAACAAGGACCAGGGCCCGGACTATCGCGTCCTTGCCGGCGCGATGGAGATCGGCGCAGCGTGGAAACGCCAGTCGAAGGCCAACAAGCCCTACCTGTCGGTCAAGCTCGACGACCCGTCATTCGCGGCGCCGGTGAATGCCCGCCTGGTTGATAGCGAAGACGGCAACGTGAACCTCTACTGGTCGCGCCGCAGCGACGAGTAGCTGCTGCGTTCCCGACGCCCCGCCCAATCAGCGGGGCGTTTTTCACGTCTGAGAGCTCGCGAGACGCGCTCGCCCGTTCCCAACGTTCCGAGAGCGCGCACTTCCGTAAGTTGCATTGCTAGGTGACGGAATGGCGTCTTTCCGCTTCGACGTCTCTACGCTTTTACGGCTTGTCGTACTCGCGTTCATTGCGCGCGGCAGGCCGCGCCTGACTCGCAACGCTGCATCGTGATGATGCCTGGTCACCTTCCCTGATCCCCCCAGCGGACGTCAAAGGCGAGTCTGGCGGACGCTGCTTGCCGTCAACCCCGGCCCGCACCGGACCGTGTTGGGGTGTGACTGCTGCGCTTCCACGCGTCCGTCCTGGGTCGCCTTTGCTCCGCTGTGGAGCGATCAACCCAAGGAAGACGACCATGAAGCTCATCACCAACGAACAGCGCACCAAACTCCTGGACAACGGCGCTGCCGCCGCCCGCGGCGAAGAACGCGATCCGCGTCCGGCCGTGAAGCTCTTCACCCCCGACGCCAACGCGACGTGGCTGCTCACCGAGTTGGATCCCGTCGACCCCGATCGCGCCTTCGGTCTATGCGACTTAGGGCTCGGCTACCCCGAGCTCGGCTACGTCCTTGTGTCCGAACTCGAAGCGTTGCGTGGCCCGTTGGGCCTCGCCGTCGAGCGCGATCGATACTTCGTTGCCGATCGCCCGATTAGCGCTTACGCCCGCGACGCGCAGGCTGTGGGTGCAATTCGAGCCTAGCGCGTTGTGCCGGCCGCGGCAGGCCGCCGCGGCCGCATTGCCTCGATCGTGTCTGGGCTAAGCTCCGTAACGCGGGTGCTTTGCATGCGCTTGCCGCTAGTGCGCCCGCCTGTTGCCCGGCCGATACTTTGTCAACACGTCGCGGCGTGGATCCACGGCGCTTGGTTCACCGGGTACTTGTCCGCGGCGGATGATGCCTTCGTCGATCGCCTTGGCGACGGCCTCCTGGCGGTTGGCGACGTCGAGCTTGGAGCGCACATGCGAAAAGTGGAGCTCCACAGTGCGCTCACTGATCCCCAGCGAGGCGGCGATGTAACGGCTCGTATAGCCATGGGCGGAGTACAGCAGACACCGCTTCTCCTGAGGGCTCAACGGAGCGCCTTGAATTCGTGGCGGCAGGCCGTGCGCGACCACCGTCTTCATGAACACCTCATGGAAATAGATGCCGAACAAGTACATGTCGCCCAGGTTGCGCGCGATCTCAACGCGACGGAGGTCGGTAAGCTCGCCCTGTGGGGAGTTGAACGCGATCACCACTTGCCCCTGTGGCGTGGCATAGATGGCGAAGGCCACGCCACTGCCAACCCCATGTGCGGCGGCATCATCCAGGAAGGCGTCGGTCGCCGCAGATTTGCCGCGCTCGCTCCCTTGGTCCCAGATATAGGGCATGGCGCTTTCGAAACTGTTTAGAACGCGGGGATCGACCTCGATATAGGCACGCTGGTCATAATGGGCCACCCAGTCCCGCGGCGACGTGGTAAAGACGTAGCTGATCGCCTCCTGCCCCGGACGCACAGTCAAGCTTGCGCCGTAAAGGAAAGTGTCGAAGCCAAACATACGCACGATGGCCGAGACAATGGGCTCCAGTGGTTCAGCCCGTTCGGCGGCGGCGATCAGGGGCGAGAGGATCTGGGGCAAGAAACGCGCGCCCTCGAGCACGACCCCGCCGGGCGCAAGACTCTGCAGCATGGTGTTGTAAACGCGGTCAGCCAGCCGGCTGCGCTCAGACCGTCGCGTCGTTTGACCCTCAGAGAACACCTTGGTCAAAGGATAATCAGAGCCAAGGCATCTGCATACTGGAGATTTGTGCAGGCGGGGGTGGTATTACGTGCGGCCTTCGCGCCGGCAAGCCCCTCTTTCGCAATCGCTTTCTCGCCTGCCGAGGCAATGGTGGGACCCGATGTCGCGGTTCGGCATGGGAGATTTGTGCAAGCGCGAGTTCAGGGCCCGATGATGCCCACCTGTAGCCCCCGGGCAATGGCCTCCTGCCGATTCGCAGCGCCGAGCTTGCTGCGGATCGAGTCAAAATGATGTTGCACCGTACGTGAGCTGATCGACAGTTTGAAGGCGATGTCTTCGCCGGTGAGTCCACGTGCGGCCATGGTCAAACACTCACGTTCGCGGCTGCTGAGGCGCGCGCCTTCCAGATGCGGCGGCACAAGCGCGTTGAGCACGCCGCTCACGAAGAGCTCGTGGAAGTATCGCTCGAACATCAAAATGTCTCCCATGTGCTGCCCGATCATCAGCCTGCGCACCTCATCGAGTATGGGTAGGTTGCAGCTCAACGACAGTGCCCCTACCCGGCCGCGATTGTCGCGCAGCGAACACATCACACCGCTCGCAACGCCGTACGCCTGGATCACGTCGAGGAAGCTGTCGACCGCCGCGGAACGACCGCGGTAAGTCGACTGGTCCCATACCAGCGGGAGAACACTCGCGAGAACATCCTGGATGCGCGGATCCACTTCGATGTACGCGCGTTCGTCGTAGAGGCGGATAAGCTCCTCGGGCCACGTGCTGTAGACGAATTGGCGCGTTTCTTGACTCGGATGCAGACTCAGGCTCGTGCCATAGAGAAATCCGCTAAAGCCGAATCCTTGAGCGATCCCGAGAACAATGGCTGCAACATCTTCTCGACGCTGGGCCGCCCGGATAAGCGGTTGCACGATCGGCGGCACGAACTGCGAGGCCGTGGTGTCCTGTAGCGGACCCAAACATAGAGGTTGAAGCATGGCCAAAACCCTGGCGCAGCGCGGCAGCTCTCAGGTGATCACCGTCGGCAACACGGTATCGCCTAGAACCGATTCTAACAAGGGTGCCCGCCTTTTTAACACTGTCACTTCCTGCATGTTTTGCGGGTCTTCCGTGCCCCTCAAAGTCCTCTCGCACGCTGAAGCGAGCGGATTTCTCGAGAGACGTGGGCCGTCTACGTTGGTTTCCGTACCTGCAGCTTTCTGCAATGACTCGTTTCCTCCTCCACGCCTTTGTGCAAAAGCGTAATTGCGGCTTTAGATGGTTTGCATAAAAGGCGCGTTGCGGGTCCCTCCGTATCCGCAATAGAACTCGCCTAAGCGCGATGTCGCGCAACGCGGTGACATCGCGGCGTCGCGGAGGCCGCCAGGAACCAGGCCACGCGGCGCAGAGCAATCGTGATACTCGGAGGCGAGCTGTTGATGGCTGTCACGCAACGATGCGTGGCGCGCAAGCGCTGCCTATCTCTACGTATTGCTGTTGGATGGCTCCGTCGCTTGCCTGGGAGTACCTGCGGCGCAATCCCGACTATCGGCGCGAATGGCACGTAGGCGCGGAGACGGCGCCAGCGCATCGCGCTGGGGCTTGGCCGCGCTCGAAAACCCTTACCTCGACGCGCGCCTGGCGCAACCGCTCTGGCAGCCACCGCCAGAAGGTGTGGTGCGCTTGACGGCGGTGGAGCATGGGTCGGCGAACGCGGCGCGCTTTAGCCTCTGGACGCTCCCAGGGCGTAAGGCCCTCTTCCACGATCGGCGCGGTCTGCGGCTTACGCTGCACCTCGGCGGCCGCATCGTGCGCCTTGACCTCAGGTCCGGCTTGGGCGAGGGCATGGCGTTCGCCTACGTCATCGCGGCGGGACCGCATGCCGCGCTGCAATGGCAGGCAGCGAGAAGCCTGCGCTCGCTCATCGAAGGCGCATCACAGGACACTGTCTGCGTCGCCGCAGCACGCCCCACGCGTGCCGCGATAGCGCATATGCGCTCGCTACAGGCGCTCGACGGCACGCTCGCAGGAGCCTCGCACCGGGAAGTCGCTCAAGCCATCTTTGGCGTCCGACGGGTCTCGGAGGCCTGGCATTCCGACAGCGCACTGCGGGCCCAGACACGCCATTGCATACATCGCGCCCATGCATTCATGCAACGCGACTATCGGCGCCTGCTTAACCTCGCGTCGGAGGGAGACCATCGGACAGGTACCGAATCTCCCTTCCGCGCATGAACGGGCCCGACCAGACTCTCTACAACCACCAGGCATTCGCCCGGGCATGACCAAACACACCGGAGGACTCCCCAATGAGCGACCAACCGACATCGGCCGCGCCCAAGCACGCTATCTCACATCCGAGGAAGCGGCCACGTTGCTTCGCCTATCTCCGCGCACCCTGGAGAAACTGCGAGTTATTGGTGGCGGCCCTCGCTTTCGCAAGTTCGGTCGGCGGGTCCTCTACGCAGTCGAGGACCTCGAGGCATGGGCGAATGCCCGCTGCTTCGAGATGACCTCCGATCCTGGCTACCTGGCATTGCACTGACGTCGAACCTGTGCGCCAGCGGTGTCAATTCCGAATCCGTACGATGAATCGCACTCGCAGCTCGAAGTGTTTAGGGCGCTTCCCGGCGACATGGCCGCACGCGATGCCCAAGACCTCATGAGCTATCCGTTCTTCTCGCTCGCCAAGTCGAAGCGCGTGCTCCCGATCGACTTCCGGACCGGTGACGTCACCGTCCAGGTCGAAGCGACTGCCGAGCATGGTCTGGCGACGATCTGGGACGCTGACGTGCTGATCTGGGCCACGAGCCAGATCGTCGAAGCGGGCGACGCCGGCATCCGCACTTCGCGGCGGATGGTGACCACGCCCTACGAGATCCTCAGTTTCATTCGCCGAGGAACGTCGATGCGCGACTACCTGCGGCTCAAGGCGGCGCTCGATCGTTTGCAGTCGACCAGCATCGCAACCTCGATCAGGCAGGCCACCGCCAGGCGATTGCATCGTTTCTCGTGGATCAATGAATGGAAGGAATGCACGGACGGGCGCGGCCGTCCACTCGGGCTGGAGATCATCCTCCCCGACTGGTTCTACGCGAGCGTCGTCGACGCGGCGCTGGTTCTCACCATTGACAGCGCCTACTTCGACTTGAGCGGAGGCATCGAGCGCTGGCTCTATCGCCTGGTCCGCAAGCATGCCGGAAAGCAGGCTGGCGGCTGGCGCTTCGATTTCCGCCATCTCCATCGCAAGTCGGGGAGCCTCGCGCGCTTCTCGGATTTCGCGGTGGACATACGCCGCATCGTCGGGCGGCAGTCATTACCGGGCTATCGGCTCTCACTCGTGCGCTCGACGCTCAGGACCGAATCGCTGCTCTTTCGCGCCGTGCCGCCCGCGGCACCGACCTCGCCATGCACCCGTGCAGTCGGCAGTACCCAACTTGGGGATAAATCATGAATTGCCTCGTGCTATCAGGCGCATCGACTATCGTGCTATCAGGCGCACGAGTGTCGTGCTATCAGGCGCACGCGTTGCCGAAAAACTCTTCCCGCGCAATGCGTTGCGGCAACCGTAACGGATCTAACGAGGAATTCTTCGAATTCCTATCTAACTTAAAACCGGAACCGCCACCTGTGGATAAATTTCTCTGCAGGCAGGAAACGCCATGATCATCGCCGTCCTAAACCAAAAAGGCGGGGTCGGCAAGACAACCCTCGCCACGCACCTTGCTGGCGAGTATGCACGTGCCGGCCTTTCGGTTGTACTCATCGACGCTGACCCGCAGGGCTCCGCGCTGGATTGGTCGCAACGGCGCAAGGAAGGAACGTATCCGAGGCTCTTTGGCGTGGTGGGTTTGGCAAGAGAGACCCTGCACCTCGAAGCCCCGGAGATCGCCCGCACCGTCGATCACGTCGTCATCGACGGGCCGCCACGCGTGACCGCGCTCGCCCGTTCCGCGCTGCTTGCCGCCGATGTTGTCCTCATCCCAGTGCAACCCAGTGCCTACGACGTGTGGGCAAGCATGGAGATGGTCGCGCTTGTCAGTGAGGCGCGCGTCTTCCGGCCTGACGTTGCAGGCCGCCTTTGTCGTCAACCGCCGTGTCGCCGGTACGGTCATCGGCCGCGAAGCGCGTACCGCGCTTGCGGATCACCGCATCCCGGCGCTGCACGCCGAGATCCACCAGCGCATCGTCTTTGCCGATAGCGTAGCGGCCGGTCGACTCGCGGCCGAGCTCGATCCTGACGGAGCGGCGGCATGTGAGGTCACAGCGCTGGCGTTGGAAGTTAAAGGTCTCTTCCTATGACCGGCAAACGTATTTCCATCGGCAATCGTCCGGTCGCCGATCCGGGTGCGGAGACCTGGGTGCGACAAGGCGACGGCGCGAGTCAACCCGCCGAGACAACCCGGGAGAACGTGTATACCGCGCGTCTTACCATCGACGTAACGCGGGCGTTGCGGGGGCGCATCAAGGTCGCAGCATTTCGCCAGGACGTGACCGTCGCCGATATGGTGCGTGCGCTGTTGGAGCGCGAGTTCCCTGACGACGGAGGCGACGCATGAGTGGATCGCTTACCCGTGTGGCGCTCGTATTCATTCCGCAACGATTCAACGTCTACCTGCGCTTCGGTCGTCCAACGCACGAGCGGATCATTGATAGCCGACGCCGCGTGGCTGAGTTTGATCCTGAAGCCGTCTTCTGTCGCATTCGCTGGCAGGGGAATGAATACGGCACGACGCTCTGGCAGCTCTCGATCCTGCAGGCTGCGGCTCGAGGAGAGAGCTTTCAGCGCGTCGCCGGCGTGGTTCCCGGCGCGACGCTCCTGTTGCACGTCCATGGCGCCCGGAAAGTACAGCCCGTGCTGCGCCTCATCGATGCGATTGAAGCGCAGCACATCGACCCCGCGGATGTCGCACCGAGGTACTGGCGAATGGTCCACAACCGGCTTGCGGCGCGCGTGGAGGTCTCGCCTTATACCCTCGACCGGCACACCGCGCATCTCCTGCAACAACCGTTGCGATGACCATTCGCGGACCGATTGTTGGCATGCTCCTGGGCGTCACGGCGCTCTTTGCAGCGGCCTATCTAAAGCCCTGCATCCGCCTCGTCTACAACCCGACTGACAGTGCACCCCGCGGCTGGTACGTCGTCGTTCCCATGATTCGCGCCCACCCGGGCGACTATGTCGTAGCACTGCTTCCAAGTGACACGGCCACGCTTGCCGCGACGCGCGGCTACCTGCCTCGTTCCGTGCCGATCCTGAAGCAGATCGCGGCGGTCGGTGGACAGTACGTCTGCATTCGGGACGCCGTCGTTTACATCGACGGCAACGCGGTCGCCCGGACACTCGACACCGACGCCAAGGAGCGTCCGTTGACTGCCTGGGCACACTGCCGACACCTGCTCAGCGACGAACTGTTCCTGCTTAACCCGCACAACCAAGCGTCGTTCGACAGCCGCTACTTTGGTCCGCTCGATGCGTCGTTTGTGCGCGGTCGCGCAATCCCGCTCGCGACGTCGGACGGTCAGTGATCATGCAAGCCTGTGTACATTCCGGCGACACTTCTGCTGCACGGCTAGCAAGCGAATTGCGCGTGCGCATGTGCAGACCGTTGCCGGCGACATACCGGAGCGCAGGACCAGAAATGGGGGTAACGGCTGAGGGCGAGATAGAGCTCCGCGGCACGCCCGCC
>CAVVQK010000001.1:0-176853 GCA_963750215.1 uncultured beta proteobacterium | reverse complement strand
AGCCGCCCGGTCCCCGGCGATGAGCGGCGGCTCTACGCTCCACACCGGCCGTTCATGTCTCGATGGCTGCTGTGCGCTATGCAGCGGCCACTCGGTCGAATCGCCTCAACGCCAGCGACCGGCCAACTGCGGACCCATGGCAGTCGTCCTGATAGCGGACATACAATAGCCCTTGCTGACGCAATTAGGCGGCATCACTTCCCTATCGTAAGCTAGGGAGCCCCTCAGGGAGGGACGCTTGGCACGTGACCACCGACGACTGGCTGCGATTGTTTCGGCCGATGTGGTGGGTTATTCCCTGCTCATGGGCCGCGACGACAGCGGCACGTTGGCGGGGTTGAAGGCCCACCGGCAGGAGCTGATTGACCCGAAGATAGCCGAGGACGGTGGCCGGATCGTCAAGACCGCTGGCGATGGCCTGCTGCTTGAGTTCCCCAGCGTGGTCGATGCGGTGCGCTGCGCGGTTGACGTGCAGCGTGGCATGGCCGAGCGCAATGCTGGCGTGCCCGCCGAACAGCGGATCGAGTTTCGTATTGGCATCAACGTTGGTGACATCATCATCGACGGCGACGACATCTTCGGCGACGGCGTGAATGTCGCCGCGCGGCTGCAGGCGTTGGCGGAGCCTGGCGGGATCTGCGTCAGCAAGGTTGTGCGTGATCAGGTGCTCGACAAGTTAAGCTTTGCCTTCGAGGACCTTGGGGCGCAGGAGGTCAAGAACATCGCCCGTCCAGTCGAGGCGTACCGGGTGGATCTGGGAAGTGCGGGGCTGCCAGCGAGAATCCGCTTTGGCGCGTTCGAGCTGCAACCGGAGCAACGCCGGCTGCTGGTGGACGGTCGCCCCGCGGCGCTGGGTGCCCGCGCATTCGACGTGCTCCTGGTGCTAATCGAGCACGCCGGCCAGTTGGTGTCCAAGAACCAGTTGCTTGACCTGGTCTGGCCCGGCCTGGTCGTCGAAGAGAACAACTTGCAGGTGCAAATAAGCATGTTGCGTAAGGTGCTCGGGCCGCAGGCGATTGCGACCATCCCTGGGCGAGGGTATCGATGGGCGCTGGCAGCGGATAACGCATCGGCGCAGGCAGCACGGTGCGAATCGGCGCCACCGGCAATGTCGGCTGAGGCCGCTGTGCCCCCCGATGCCCCCGCCGAGTTGCCAGCGCTTTACGGCCGTACCGAGGATGTGGCCGTCTTGCGCGATTTGATCCGGCACCATGCGCTGGTCACCGTGATCGGGCCGGCCGGGATTGGCAAGACGCGCTTGGCGCAAACAGTCGCGCACGAACTGCGGACCGAGTTCGCGGACGGGGTACGGCTGGTGGAGTTGGCGCCGCTCGCCGACCCCGATCTGGTTGCCGCTACCGTAGCGGGCACCCTGGGCCTCGCGGTGGGCGACCCGCACACTGCGCTCGAGCTCACCGTGCACGCTCTGGCAGGCCAACGTTTGCTACTGGTGCTCGACAATTGCGAGCATCTGCTCGATGCCGTGGACCGCGTGGTCGCGGCCCTGCGCAAGAGGGCTCCCACGGTGCGCGTTTTGGCCACAAGCCAGGAGTTGCTAAAGCATTCCGACGAGCATGTCTACCGGCTGGGCACGCTGGGGCTGCCCGCCGAGGCCACCACGACACGGGCGCTCGAGGCCGGTGCGGTCCAGCTGTTCGTTGCGCGGGTGCAGGCAATGGAGCCCCGGTTTCAATTAAGCGATGGCAACGTCGCCGCGGTGGTCGACATCTGCCGGCGTCTCGATGGGATACCCTTGGCGATGGAGCTGGCGGCGGCGCGGGTGCCGCTGCTCGGTGTGGAGGGTGTGCGCGAGCGGCTCGACGAGCGTTTTCGCTTGCTGACGGCGGGGTCGCGACTGGCGCTCCGCCGCCATCAAACACTTCGTGCGGCGCTGGAATGGAGTTATGGCTTGCTGTCGGAGCCGCAGCAGCTCGTGTTTGACCGGCTCGGCGTCTTTGCCGGCAGTTTCTCCCTGGAGCCGGTGCAGCAGCTGGCAAGCGATGAGGCGATCGATCCGTGGACGGTGCTGGATCATCTGGGCGCCTTGGTCGACAAGTCGCTGGTGATCGTCGACGGTGGCATAGTTCCCCGCTATCGGATGTTGGAAACGACACGAGCATTTGCGCTCGAGCGTCTGGCCGCACGCGGCGCAACGCTGCAGATGCTACGCCGCCATGCGGAGGTTACGCTGACGGTGTTCGAGCGCTTCTATCGGGACAATCTTGGCGGTACGCCGGTGGGCGAGCAGGTAAAGCGGCTCGGTCCAGATATCGACAATCTCAGGGGCGCGATGCATTGGGCCAGCGGACCGGATGGCGATCGACGCACCGCGATCGCCTTGATCGGAGCGACAGGGGCAGGGCACGGCTTCTTGTGGAACGCGGGACTCACATGGGAAGGCTGGCAATGGTGCAAGGCGTTAAGACTGGCGGTCGACGCCTCAATTCCCGCCACAGATGCTGCCCGGTTCTGGCTTGCTTGCGCTGAATTGGGCATTGTTGAGTCGCTCGAAATGTCTATCCAGGATGCGCGACGGGTGGTCACGCTCTATCGCGACACGCAAGACCGGCTAGGTCAATTCTTAGGGTGGAACACGCTGGCGTATGCCCTCACGCTTGCCGACCGGCTGGACGAGGCGCGTGTGGCAATCGGCGAGGCGGAACGGCTGCTCGATGTGTCGTGGCCAGTGCGAATCCGCGCGATTCACAACAATTTAGCCGGGTTATTCTTCCAAAGCGCTGGTCAACCGCACGAGGCGCACGATCATCTTGTTGCGTACTTGAATCTAACCCGGCAGCTGCGCGACGATTCCGACGAGTTGACTGCGTTATGCCTGCTTGCTGATCTGGATGTCGCATCCGGCCACCCGGACCGGGCGGTCGAGATCCTGCGCGAACCAATGTCGCGCTTTCGTGCGTTGACGACCCCAAGCGACGGCCTGGAATTACGTAACTATGCGACAGCCTTGATGGAAGCGGGCCACCTTCAGGAGGCCGAATCCGCATTTCGCGAAGCCCTGCCTCTGACCAGGCGTGCCTACGGCACCTGCGCATTCGTTCTGCATGATGCCGCATCGCTGCTGGCACGCTGCGGACAGATCGATGACGCAGCCAGGGTATCTGCATACGCAGACAGCGTATACGCCGCCATGGGAAGGAAACCGCGTCCTGTCGCGCAGCGAATCCAGGAACACCTGCGTGCGCTGCTTTCCACCCAACGTTCCGCCGAAGCGCTAGCGCAGCTAAGCAACGAAGGCCGCGCACTGACCGACGATCAGGCTTGCCTATTGGCGTTTCCACCTCTGGCTAAGGGCACGTGAGGACCCTATGTGCCAGCGCGGCGTCGACAGACGATCAACTCCTGCTGATCGTCGGTGTGCGATGAGCGTAGTCTCGCGTGAGCCTACTTGGTCTTGGCATCGTCAAGATCCGCTCTTGGGCCGTTTAGCGAGGTCCGCGAAGGTCCGCTTCCGTAGGGCGCGACGGCGGGTTAGGGTCGTTCACGCTCATCCGCTCGCCGGCGCTGAGCGACGGCTCAACGATCCACAGCGGCCGTTGACGCATGACCGGCTGCTGTACGTCATTCAGCGGCCGCTCGGTCGAATCGCGTCAATGCCGGCGACCGGCCAGAAGCGGCCGATCGCACTAATGGGATGAGTTTCCCGATAGCGGACGGTGATGCTTGGATCGCCTCGCCATGCGTTCCGAGACCCCCAACCAGAGGGTGGGCAGACTTGCTCCGACGCGAGGAGCGTCCAAAAAGGTCAAAGCGCCGAACGCGAAAAGGATCACGATGCTTGCGATGGAGTAGAGACAGAACCACTTCCAGAATGCTTTGACATGTATGCTGGTCTAGGAATTAAGGCGTCGTTCCAGAGTAAAGGTGCCGGTGCAAGAATTAGGGGAGAACGACTACCCATGTCGCTTCTCCCCCGTGTCGTCAGCCGGCCGTCGACGTTATTGCGCGGTGGGTCGTCTGCGCAGCTTGCCGGTAAAGCTTCAACAACTGATATGTCGTACCGATCAGGAACAGGATGAGCAGTCCTACCAGTGCCGCTTGCACGGGAGGCGAATCGGGGCCGGCGCCGATCGGGTGGCCAACCGGTAGACGGGTCAATGTTTCATTAGTGCCGGGCACCAGCAACAGAAAGAAGCTAAAAGACATGGCCACCGTTTGCACGTACGCGGCGGCTCGCCCGAGAATTGCGATGCGCGGTGCGAAAGTACCCACCAACATCACGACTAACGCCAATATGCCGAGTGCGTGGCCGGCATTGAAATGCCCGGTGCTCGACAAACCAAACGAAGTGAAGATGGAGGCGACCATGCCGCCGAGGTATATCTTGCCGACGCGGCTCGCTGGATCGATGCGGCCATGGAGTACGAAGGCAGTCAGTCCTGCCGCCACTGGGATGAGACTGAGTACAGTGTGAACAGCGCCGAAGGCAGAAATCGGATTTGCCATAATAAAAGCTCCTAAAGGGATAAAAATTGAATGTCGGGAAACTAAGTCATCTCGAGGCCGTGTTAGGTCGCTAGGTCATGCGTCCACCTCCATCGTCTCTTCCTGGCCAAAGCACGGCAGGCTGCTCTCTATGAAGACGAGATAGTGTATGGATCCAGCCGAGCGGAGAAATTCCGATCATGAGAGATTTCCTTTCTTATCCAAGGGGGCGGAGTGATCGAGCAAGCAGATTGCTGACAAATCTGCGAGCGTAATGTCGTCTATCCACGACGTGACTTGCAGGTTCAAATTGGTCGAGCGGTCTTCTCACTTGTGTAATGGCGACGCCAAAGATCGCGAGCAGCCCACCGACAATCAATTTTGGGGTCATGCGGTCGCCAAGGAACAACACGCTCGAAATCAAGGCGAACACCGGAAGCAGCAGGCCGAAGGGTGCGACGCGGCCCAAGGAGCAACGGGCGATCAGCCGGAACCAAAGGCCAAACCCAACAATTCCTCCGATGAAAATTGTGTAGGCGAGTGCCAGCCAACCACGTCCATCCGCCGTGATAAGGCTCGCCGATTGTCCATGTTCAAGGAGCAACGACATCAACATGACCTGTGGCACCGTGAGCAGCGATGACCACCCCAACAACATCAAGGGGTCAAAAGGGCCGTAGCGTTTCGTCAAGACGTTGGACATCGCAAATGCGAAGGCTGCCCCGATCACAAGCAGCAGCGGAAGCGCGTTTGCCGACAGGCCGGGCCCCGCTGCCAAGACGACCACGCCGACGAATGCAAGGACCACTCCGGCGGACGTGGTGAGAGAGGGCCTCTCTGCGAGCAGCGGCCAAGCTAACAGGACCGTGAAGGGCGTTGCGAGTTGATATGCGACGGCCGACATGCTTCCCGAGCCGAGCCGAAGGCCAACATAGAAGAGCCCGAAGTTCAGTCCACCAAGGAAAATCGAAATAGCTGCGATAGGGCCGAACTGTTGACGCGTGGGCCTTTTGACGAACGGAACAAGCAGCAGCGCGATGGCCAGGAACCGCAGTGCGAGGAAGAAGAGAGGCGGAAACTCCGTAACGCCCACTTTGATGGCCACGAACTGATAACCCCAGAGCAAGGGAACGGCCACCGCGCAGACGATCTGGATGGCAGACATGGCATGCTTCCTTTCAAGACCATTTGGTCTAGATATAGGCGCGCCAATAGCGGAGGCGTCCATGGGTTGTTTACTTAGTGAAGCGGTCGAGAAGAGTGTCAGCGGTGGTTTGGGACGTGATCCGTGTCGGCGCCGTTTTGCCGACCACTCGCAGCCCCTCAACGAAACAGACGAGAATTCGGGCGGCACTTGAAGGCTTAACACCATCGGCCAACTTCCCCGCCGTCTTCGCACGGGAAAGTGCATCTGCCACCCTGGCCTCCATGGCTTTGAAAAAGCTCGCGATGCGGTGACCGACTTCAGCATCCTGGCCAGCCAGTTCCATCGCTGTGGCCACCAGCAGACATCCGCGCCGACCATTGGCACCGCTCGTGCGGTCAACGTAGCCGGCAAGGTAGGCCCGCAGGCCGTCGACCGGCTCTCTGCGGGGGTCGAGTTCGATATCCATCCGTGTCAGGGCATCGGCAATGTAGCGATCAAGCGCACGCAAGAAGAGCGAGTGCTTGTCACCGAAAGCCGCGTATAGGCTGCCACGCGAGAGCTTCGTCGCACGAAGAAGGTCCGGGAGCGCCGTGGCGTGATAGCCGCGCGTCCAGAACACACCCATCGCGCGTTCGACAGCGGCTTCCACGTCGAAACTCCGGGGGCGGCCGCGGGGCAATCGCACTGGTGTTTGGTGTCTCATGGCTGAAATATAGACCAATTGGTCTTTAATTGCAAGTGGCCGCTAACGATATGTGAAATCGGCGGGAAGGTAGAGGGGGGAAACCCTTTTAAATCTAGGATGTTGTCATTGAATCAATGGCGTTTGTGCGGCCGCGAAAATGCCGGTAAATGGCCAGCTCGTCATTGAGAACAATGGAGTATCAGTGCGGCTCTCGCCGTCCTGTCTATCCGTCGTCGGGCATCGGCTCGGCATCCAAATCGGGGTAATGCAGCGCCACGCGCGCTCTATCCGCCAACGGCTCCGCGAAGATCACTTCCGTCCAACCCTCGGCGTGAGTACGCGCCAACGTCGGCAAGAGCACTCGCGGTTAGCCTCATCCCCCGCGATCTTCAATGGGCCGACGTTGGCATAGTCACTCTTCGGTCGTTCAAACAATTGAATGACCGCTGTCGGCCGTTTAGCGAAATTCGCTGAATGTCCGCTTCTGGGCAACCTGACCGTCCGCTAAGGGTCGGGTACGGCCGCCCGGTCCCGCGCGATGAGCGGCGGCTCTACGATCTACACCGGCCGTTCAGGTCTCGATGGCCGCTATGCGTTTTGCAGCGGCCGCTGGAATTGGAACTGTGGGGGTCTCTGACCGTGGGTCCGCTTAGGGCGACTCCGGTCGGTCACTAGTCCCGAATTGAGACGCCGTTCAATCGCAGGCGCACTGCCCTCCCGAACGGGACTCGACGGTCCTTGGACGTTTTGGGAGACACGGATCGCGTTGCGGTGCTGCGTCTATAGACGCGTTTGTGACGAACGGTCCATTCCGGGGACATAGGTAACAGTTTATTCCGGCCGGAGACATAGGTAACACTTTCGGCTCGAACGGGTTGTCGACCGGTTCGAGCCGACTTGTTTGGTGGTCGAAGAAACCCAGGTCGTAGTGCATGAAGGAGACGAGCCAGATTCTATCGCTGATCTCCTTGATGCCGACGTTTTGGCCGGCAAAGACGGTGCTGAGGTTGATCTTCCTTTTGCCCAGGCAGATGCGGCCGCAGTGGGTGACGGTGATGGTCCGATCATGGAACGGGTAGTCGAGGTCGTCGAGCCCGCAATACGGGCGGCCTGAGGGGCGGTAGAGCTCGGCGGGGTACTTCATCTCGAGCGCCTGGTGCGGGCGGTCGTGGTTGTAGCAGTCGATGAAGTCGTCGAACCTTGCCTGCTGCTGGAGGAAGTTCTGGGCGGCGGGCTTGGTGGCCTCTTTCTTCAGGGTCAGGTGTATGCGCTCGTGGCGGCCGTTCTGCTCGGGATGGCCGGGCTTGATGCGCTCGATGGCGATGCCCAGGCGCAGCCACCAGACGGAGAGCTTGCTCAAGCCGAACAAGGCATGGGCGCTGGCGAAGGGCACGCCGTTGTCGGTGCGGATCGCCCAGGGCAAGCCGAACTCCTTGAACACTCGCTCGAAGACGGTGAAGGCGTAAACCTCCTGCGTGGTCGACAAGGCATCGCAGGTGAACAGGTAGCGGCTGGCGAAGTCGCTGATGGTGAGGGGGTAACAGTAGCGCCGATCGGCGAGCATGAACTCGCCTTTGTAGTCGGCACACCACAGATCGTTGGGTGAGAGCGGCCGGGACAGGGTGGTGCCCTGCGCCTTGTGGCGTCGTTTGCGGCCGCGGTTGACCAGACCGTGACGGTAGAGCACCGCGTGCACCGTGCTGATCGCCGGGGTCTGGATGTCGCTGTGCAGACGCCTGAGCTTCTCCCGGATCTTGGGCGCACCCCAGGTGGGTCGCTCCCGCTTGAGAGAAACGATCAGCTTCTCGATTTGGAACGGCAGCCGGTTGGCATGCCGGTAGGGCCGTCGGCTGCGATCGGTCAGCCCGTCGAGGCCGCAATCCTTGTAGCGCTGGAAGATCTTGTAGCCGGTCTTGCGCGAGACATCGAACTCGCGGCACAGGGCGGCCATCTTCTCGCCGTCGAGCAACCGCGCTACAAATCGGAGCCGTTCATCCATCTTGTAACACTCCTGCCAGGGCACTTTGCGCTCCCGCAAAGTGCAGAAGTGTTACCCATGTGCCCGGCCGGAATGAAGTGTTACCCTTGTGTCAGGAAGGGCAAAAGGTTTGCATGGTCATCGGACGGCAAGCCTTTTCTCTAGGTGTAATTGCCGTGATCGCCTATGCCCTCAAAGTGATGGAGTCGCGGCTGCAAGACCGAGACACCATGCTGAACAGCCCGAAGGCGGTGCGCGGCTACCTGCGGCTGCGGATCGCCGACCGCGAGCGCGAAGTGTTCATCGTTCTGTTCCTCGATGCCCAGCATCGCCGCGCTTGCAGCAACCGAATCCTTCGTTGCTTGGTTCACCTGAGATTGATAGGTATTTGGTCCCGGGTTGGTCGCCTTGGCTGTACCATCATCAGATCCTGCGCTAGAAGGTTGCGGTAGCACGGCAAGCAGGGCGGCAACGGCAACACTTCGTAGAGATTTCATGGGCTAACTGCCGCACGCGCGAACTGATCTAACCGCCGACCGGATATCAAGTATACCGACGCTCGCCCCTCTTCCATGCTTGAATATGGGCGGGGGATTCGCTGTGGGTCGCAGCGGGTTCGCTTTCGGTCGCATGCGGCCCTAAGTGAGACGGTGTAATCAGCCGATGGCACCGCCCGCGATAGTCGCTGCAGCCGACAGGGCAGCGGCCCGCCAACTGCTCGCCAAGCTCAGAGAATCTTCTCACCGAACTTCTTGAGGGCGGACTCGGACAGCGCGAGTCCGAGGCCCGGCTGTTCCTTCAGCTTGAGCATGCCGTTGGCAATCACTGGCGGATCCTCGAAAAGCTCTGCCTGCAGCGGATCGCGCTCCGGGTCGGTGAACGATTCCACAATGCAGCCGGCAGGGGTCGCGGCAACGATGTGGGCGTGGATGAAGCAGTCGTGATGCGGCGCGACTTGGACGCTGTTCAGTTCGCACAGCGCGGAGAGTTTTCGGCCCTCCGTGAAACCGCCCATCATCGTGCAGTCGAACTGCAGGATCTGGATCGCCTGCTCCTCCAGCAACGCGCGACAGCCGTAGCTGGTCAGTTCGCTCTCGCCCGCCGAGAGCGGGATGCGGGTCTTTTGGGCGAGGAGCTTGAGTTCGCGGCGATCATCGGCCCAGCGCAACGGCTCTTCCAGCCAACGCGGATTGAGGGGTTCGAGCAGCCTGGCACCCTCGATCGCCGTGGGGAGGTCCCACGCACGATTGACGTCGACCATCAGATCCTTGTCATTTCCGATCACCTCGCGCACCAGCGCTAGACGCTCCATGTCTTCCTTCAGCGACAGGCCCCCCGCCTTGGCCTTGAAGCCGGTATGCCCCTGGGCTTTGAGCATCTGCATCTCGTCGCGCAGCTCTGACATCGTCTTGCCGTCGCGGTAATACGCGCAGGTAACATAGCAAGGCACCTCGCTGCGAAAGCCGCCAAACAGGCGGTAGAGCGGCAACCCGGCCACCTTGCCGATGATGTCCCACAGCGCGATGTCGACGGCCGCGGAAATCCGGATGATCGCCTCGCGCCCCCAACCCTTCTCGCTCGCCCGGCGCTGCCACGTAAGGGCGAAGAGCGTCCGGTACACCTGCTCGGGTGCGAGCGGGTCCGCGCCGATTATGAGCTCGCCAATCCCGGTGCGAAACGCGTAGATCGCTGCCTCGATGGGCGTGTAGCTGGTGGCGATGCCGATCCCCTCGAAACCCGCGTCGGTCTGAATCCGGACCAGGATCTCGTTCGCGCGCGGCACGATGAAATGGCTGACCCAGTGCGGACGCCCGGTATCGGGAGCGCGGAGGATATAGACTTGAAGGCTAGTAATCTTCACGCTTGCGACGACGGCAATGTAATCTTGGCACGCCGGGAGACTCGACCCAGCCGCCCCTTCCTCGGTCCGGATCAATTTGTCTCAAAAGCCTCATCTTGGTACCGTTCGCGCATTCTAAGCCCGGCCGATAGGGTTGGAGAAACAGGCCTACTCGGTCCCAGGCAGACTTGTCGGCCTGATTGGCTCGATAGGATTCCTGCCCGCCATTGCGCTTGATCTCCCGGCTGACGGTGGACGGCGCTCGACCGAGTTTCGCTGCTATCGAACGCATGGAATAACCCGCAACCACCGCGCGCGAGATCTCTTCCCGTTCGGCCAGGGTCAGCGCCCATCGGGAGCGGCCTCGGCGAGCCGGTCGGATCCCCCTGTCTCTCCTAAAACCCGTGCTATCGATGGGTGGTGCCGATCGAACAACTCGGCGATCTGGTGAAGCGTGTCACCCTTCTGCCAGCGCTCCCACATCAGCGCCTTCTGTACTCTCCGTGTAATGGATCCGAGGTCTTTGCTTCATGCAACACTCCTCTGATTGCTCAGACTATAGTGTGTTGCATTGACCGGTTGAAATCGCGATCCGCTGCGGACATTGCGCTGAGGCGAAAGCGGACGTATTCAGCTCGCAACCCAACGCTGTACTAATCGAAGCGGCACCTACGGGGTGTCCGGTTGAGCACGGGGTTTGAGAATGAATCGCACGCGCGCTGGGCGAATATTAACAAACCGCATATCGCCGAGTAGGCTAAAGCTTTCTGGCCCATACTCCCACGTGCCCCAAGTTGAAATAGCCAACAACACCGCCAATTGGAGCATCGGCGATTAGCCTTTGCTCAAGGGTCTCAATATCGATTTCAGCTTTCGTAGCTACTCCACTCGCAACAATGGCTGGTATCTGAGAGCGCACCACAGAAGTCAGAATGCTGAATAGTTCTCCGTCCGGACCCTGTTGGATCGGCACCGACATCTCGATGTCTGGCGAAGGATCCAAACCAGCCAATCGCATCAGACCAAATAGCCGCATCCCCATTCGTGGATGAACACCAGCGTGCTCGAAACCTGCTCTGAACCATTCAACCGCCTTCGCGGCTAAGCAATTGCGTGGCTCGATGAGGACGGGACCATCGTAGTCGATATTCGATTCTTGCAATGCAAGCACGCCACCGACTTTGAGATTGCGAAGGACGCGACGCAGCGCATCAAGTGGTTCTGCCGTATACATGAGCACAAGACGCCCAACGATCGCATCGACAGCTGGGCTAACCTCAATTTCTCGGAAATCCCCAACCGTGAAACGCACGTTAGTCAAGCCATCCGCTTTGGCGCGCCGTTCGGCGAACGCCACTTGCGCGGGGTCCAGGTCTGCACCGATTACACTGCCGCGCGACCCTACGAGCCGGGCCGCCAAGAGTGCGACATCACCCGATCCTGATCCGATATCAAGAACACGCATCCCTGACGAGATGCCTGCCTTTTCGAGTAATCGCCGAGTCAACGGAGCCAACAGGCCGGCTTGGGCGATGAGTCTTTGTCGTTCTTCTTCGGAACTCTGGAACGGATAGAATTCTCTAGTCATCGCGCTCCTAACGACGGGGACGGAACTGCGCCGGGGATGATTGTCCGTACGTGTGATGATAGTACTAGGAGAGCGACGCTGATCTACCGGCGGACCAGGATCTCGGGGCCCGTTGGGCGGGTGTCGCGGGCGGCCGACGCTACGACCGGTTGTGGCCCGCGAACAGCCGTGGCCTACGTAATCTCAATTAACTTGCCAGCCTAATCCGAAAGCCACTTTCCGGCTTATTCAGCTCAGCCATCAAAAACGTGGACCCTTGATCTGCGGAAAGCCCACTTAGCTTCTTTCCATAGTACGCAATCAGCGTTTCACTATGTCCGGCGGCGCGCCGTAGGTCTACTGCTTCCAGAGTCACTGGCGCGGTTCTAGGGGGCGGCCAGCAGGCTCGTCGCCCATGGTACATAATTTAACGATGACCGCAGTAGTACTTGATTCCGTGTTGACCTGCCCGCATTGCGGCTTCGCTGCACAGGAGACGATGCCCACGGATGCGTGCCAGTTCTTCTACCAGTGCCGAAACTGCAAGACCTTGCTGCGCCCGAAGCCGAGTGATTGCTGCGTGTTCTGCTCGTTCGGCTCGGTGAAATGTCCACCCCTTCAGGAGCAACGCGGATGCTGCGGCTGACGGCATTCGTGATGGTCATGACCGTGCTCTCGGGGTGCTCATGGCAGCAGGCATACTCCTCCGCTCAGGGGTGGCAGCGGAACCAGTGCAACCGGCTCGTCGATCAGACTGAGCGCGAGCGATGCCTCGCCAACGCCAGCATGACCTACGACGAGTACCGGCGAAGCGAAGGAACGAAGAAGGATTAGGGTCTGCGCGACGCAGTGGCGATCATTTCGACTCGTATGCCGCGCCCGTAGCTTCCACCAGCCGCACCAGACCTCGTAGATCGGGCTTGTAGGTGTTGTTCGCTGGCAGCGGTGGCCAAGGATGCCCTGCGCCCCTTCCAAAGGCTCTGGCGCGGTTCTACGGGGCCGCCCGTAGAACCGCGCGGGCGCTGGACGAAGAAAATCCGCTGCTGCCTTGACCTGCGGCAATACGTGATTCCCGGCAACAGCGCAACATTCTTTTGGGGGTGAGTTGGCAGGAAGGGGACGAGTCATGAAAGGGCTCGTTGAAATCGGTCTCTTGATCGCCAATACGACGGTATGGGTGTGGCTTCTGGTAACGGTTCTCCGCGTGGCGGGTGTGAGGACTACGTGCGACGTCGCAGAGCGGTCGCGTTGAGCGCCACGCCAATGGGCCTGCCGTCACTCACGCATGACCCGCCGCTAGGTCCACGTGTAACCACTCCAGATCGAGCACATTGGGGGTGATCATGGAGTGCAGGCGCGGAGGACGGCCCAGATCACTCATCGACGCTTGGCACTCGCCCCGATTGTCTATCGCTCTGCACCGTTTCAAGTAACGCCAGCAGCCCTCTAAGGAGCGCGGTTGGCGACGGCGGGCAACCACTGATGTGCAAGTCAACCGGCAGAATGGCGGACACGCCGCCCGCGCAAGCGTAGCTGCCCGAGAAAGCGCCCCCATCCCGCGCGCAATCGCCGACGGCGACGACCCATTTCGGACCCGGTGTCGCCTGGTAGGTGCGCTCGAGCGCCTCGCGCATGTTCGTCGTCACCGGGCCGGTGACGAGCAGGACGTCGGCGTGACGCGGCGACGCTACGAAGCGCATACCGAAACGCTCGAGGTCGTAGACGATGTTGTTGAGTGCATGGATTTCGAGTTCGCACCCGTTGCATGAGCCCGCGTCTACTTCGCGAATCGAGAGGGTCCGGCCAAGGCGCGAGCGGGCTGCCTCTTTGACCTGCGCGGCGAGTTCCGCCAGCGCGGCGTCACAAGCGGTTGGGGCCGCTTCGGTTAGCGGACCGTGGACCAGGCTCTTGAAGAGCATTCTACGCATGCGCGGCTCTAAAGATCATGGCCCGAGTAGGAACAATTGAATGATTTGTTGCAAAGGGGAAAGTCGGCGACGATGTTGCCTTCGATCGCGGCCTCGAGCAGCGGCCATTGAAACCATGATGGGTCGCGCAGATGGCAGCGCTCGATCTTGCTGTCGGCGCCAGTCCTCACCCACACGAGGATGTCGCCCCGAAAACCCTCGACTAGCGCCATCCCTTCGCGTGCATCGGCCGCGAACAGCGGCAGCCCGGGAAGTTGAATCGAGCCTGCCGGGAGCCCGCGCAGGATCTGATCAATCAACGCAACGCTTTGCTCGACCTCGCGAATGCGTATCCAGAGGCGGGCATCCACATCGCCCTCTTCGCGCACCGGAACGTCGAACCGTAGTGCATCGTACGGCGGATAGCCTACGTGGCGTCTCGCGTCGAAGCTTCGTCCGGAGGCACGGCCGATATAGCCGCCGCAGCCGAATTGCCGCACCAAACCTGCCGATAGGATGCCCGTGCCGACCGTGCGATCCTGCAACGAAGCGGTATTGTCATAGAGTTCGACTAGCTCCGGAAAGCGCTTGCGAATGTCGGTCAACAATGAACGCACATGCCTCTCGTCTTCGCTTTGCAGATCCCGTTTCACCCCGCCCGGCACGACTTGATCCATCATCAGGCGGTGACCAAAACACTTGTCTGCCACGCGTAGCACCAGCTCGCGCAAGTGTCCGCACTGCGCATGCATCATGGCAAAGGCAGCGTCGTTGCAGATTGCGCCGATGTCGCCGAAGTGATTGGCGAGTCTTTCGAGCTCGGCCATGAGCGCGCGCAACCACAGCGCGCGGCGCGGCACGTCGATGCCGTGCGCTACTTCGATCGCTCGAGCGAAAGCGAGGGAGTAGGCCACGGTGCTGTCGCCGGAAACACGCCCGGCGAGCACTGCGGCCCGATCGAGTGGCGCGCCGTGCATCAGCCGTTCGATCCCCTTGTGTGCGTAGCCGAGCCGAGCTTCGAGCCGTACGACGGCCTCGCCATTCGCGGTGAACCGGAAATGTCCGGGCTCGATAATGCCTGCATGCACGGGACCCACGGGGATCTGGTGCAGGCTTTCGCCCTCGGCGGGCAGAAACGTGTAACCTCCGGCGAAGCGCTGCGCTTCGAGGCTGTGGTCACCTGAGGGGGAAAACCGCCATCGTCCGTGGTCGACCCACGGACGCGCGTCGGTAAGGCCTTCCGGTTCCAACCCCCACAGGTCACGAATCGCTCGTTCCAGGCGAATGGCAGGCGGGTGCAACTGTCCGACCGAGGGAAAGCGATTGTCTTCGCAGACGAAACTGAGCACGCCAAGCTCGCCGTTGTCATCGACCGCCATATGGACTTGCTCGCGCTCAGCCCAGAGGCCGAGCAGGGTCCATTGCCCGCCTGACAACAGACGGGTCACCTGCCGCCACGTTTCGCGGGTCACGGTCGCGCGCGGCCACGGCGAGTGGTTGTCAACCGACCGGCCTGATCGAATGACCTCCCGCAGTTTGATCGCTGTGGGCGTGGCTTCGATCATTAGCCGAGCAGCTCCGCGACATGTTGAAACCAGGAAACGAGCAGCGGTGGGAGGAAGACGCCGGCGGCTAGTGCCAGCGCGAGATGCGTGAACATCGGGACGTACGACGCGTGGCCAGGCGCATCGCTTCCATGGGGCTCGCCGAATGCCAGCCCGTTCAGGCGATACAGTAGCGCCCCCAACGCGATCAACAACCCAAGACCGAGCACCACGGCAAGCGTCGGTGCACGCGCGAAGGTTGACGTGAGAATCAGGAATTCGCTCATGAAGATGCCGGTCGGCGGCAGACCCACAATGGTAATCACGCCGAGAATCAGGCCCCACCCGAGGATCGGGTGCGTTACGGTCAGGCCGCGAATGTCCGCCATCTTCTGCGTACCCTTGACCTGCGCAATATGGCCAACGCAAAAGAATATCGAAGACTTGGTGAGGCTGTGCATGATCATATGCAGCAGTCCAGCGAAGTTCGCGAGCGGGCCACCCATGCCGAATGCGAAGCTGATGATGCCCATGTGCTCGATGGACGAGTAGGCGAACATCCGCTTGATATCGTCGCGGCGGTACAGCATGAACGCCGCGAACACAACCGAAACCAGTCCCAGGGTGACCATCAGCGGTCCGGGTGCCAGCGCTCCCGGATTGGCGGACATCACCATCTTGAAGCGCAGCACCGCGAAGAGCGCCACATTGAGGAGCAATCCCGACAGCACGGCGGAGATGGGCGTCGGACCCTCGGCGTGCGCGTCGGGAAGCCACGCGTGCAAAGGTGCCAGGCCTACTTTCGTGCCGTAGCCTAGCAGCAGGAAGACGAACGCGAGGTTGAGCAGTGCCGGATCGAAGGCCGAAGCCCGCTGCACGAGCACACTCCACGCCATCGCCTCCAGGCCTTCGCCCAAGACCGAGCTCGAGGCAAGATAGACAAGGATCGTCCCGAAGAGCGCAAGCGCGATACCGACACTGCCCAGAATAAAATACTTCCAGGCCGCCTCGAGTGCCTCGTGCGTTCGATAGATGCCCACCATCAGCACCGTGGTGAGCGTTGCCAACTCCACCGCCACCCACATCAGTCCCACGTTGTTCGCGAGCAACGCCAGGTTCATGGCGAACATGAGCGTCTGATACATCGCGTGATAGAAACGCAGATAGACGTGCGTCAGGCGGCCAGTCTCGAGTTCGTGGGCTATGTAGCTGCCACTGAATACGCTGGTGGTAAAGCCCACGAACGTATTGAGCACGATGAACACGACGTTCACGTCGTCGACAATTAGAAACAGTCCGGGCTCGGGGCGGACCACAAAGAGCGCGACCGCGCAAAGGAACGCCAGTAGCGTGCCCAACACGTTGAGCCGTGCGGTAGTCCGATCATCGGGCAGGAAGGCGAGCAGGGCTGCGCTCACCGCCGGGATGATCAGGATCGCCCTTACGACCGCCGAGCCCGGGTCGGTCACGGCCGTTCCCCGCGGAAGCGATCGAGCGCGTGAACGTCTACGGTATCGAAACGCTCCGTGATACGGAACAGGAAGATCCCGATTACGATCAGCGCGATGAGAATCGAAAAAGCGACGCTGATCTCGACGACCAGCGGCATCCCTTTCGCGCCGGTTGCGGCGAGGATAAGCCCGTTCTCGATCGACATGAAGCCTATAACCTGGCCCACCGCGTTGCGACGTGACACCATCATCAATAGGCCGAGGAGAATTACGGACAATGCAAAGGCAAGATCCTCGCGTACGAGCGTGCCCTCGGCAACGGTGATCGGGAGCATGACCATGATCGACAGTGCCACCAGGCCGATACCACCCAACATGGTCTGGCCGATGCTGACCACGGTTTCGATGTTGCGATGGATCCCAAGCCGCACGATGATGCGGTGCAGGACTACGGGGATAATGATGGCCTTGACAAGTAGTGCAATCACCGCGGTGACGTACAAGTGTGGGGCATTCTGGATGTGCGCTTGCCACGCCACTGACACGGAGACCACGAATGCATGGAGCGCGAACGTATTGATGAGACTGAACATTCGATCCTGATAGAGCAGCATGAAACTAACGAGCACCAGGCTGCCGGCAAACAGATGCGCAATATCGAACGCGAAGCGATCCATCACACGCCGCGCGAAACGAAGAGAAGCAACGCCGCCAGAAGTCCCAGCATGAGCGCGACGCCAAGGAAGTCCGGGACGCGGAAGACCCGCATTTTTGCTACCGCCGTTTCGAAAACGGCCAGTAGGAAACCGCCCAGCGCCAGCTTGAGCACGTAGATCGGCAGGCTGACCGCGTAGGCGGCGAGATCCTGGCCGGCGACGGCCACCCCCCATGGGGTGAAGACACAACCAATGATGGACAAATAGACCAACAACTTGAGCGATGCCGCCAATTCAATCACCGCAAGATGGCGTCCGGAGTACTCGAGAATCATCGCCTCGTGCACCATCGTGAGCTCGAGGTGCGTCGCGGGATTGTCGATCGGAATGCGCGCGTTCTCGGCAATGGCCACCATCACCAAACCGACGAGCGCCATGGCCAGCGACACACGAAGGCCCACCAAAGGGCTTTGCATGTAGGCCGCTACGGACGAAAGCTGGGTCGAACCGGCCAAGAGCGAAAGGGTGAATACGATCATCAGCAGCGCCGGCTCGGCCAGCGAGGCGATCATCATCTCCCGACTCGAGCCAATTCCTCCGAAGCTAGTCCCCACATCGAGCCCGGCCAGTGCGAGAATGAAGCGCGCGCTGCCCAGGAGCGCTACGATCGCAATCAAGTCCGCGGCGGGGCTGAAGGCGAGGCCGGTGGCGAAGGTCGGCACCAATGCGGCAGCCACCCAAGTCGTAGCGAAGATTACGTAGGGCGCAGCTCGAAAGAGCCAGGAGGCGTTGTCCGCAAGCACGACCTCCTTGCGCAGGAGCTTGAGAAGATCGCGGTAGGGCTGGATGACGTCGGGACCTCGGCGCCGCAGCATGCGCGCCTTGACCTTGCGCACGTATCCGGTGAGGAGCGGTGCAATCGCCAGGACCAACAGTAACTGGCCGAGTTGAACCAAGACGTCGACGATCATTGCCATACGGCCAATATCACCAGGAGTGCCACCAACGCGCCGGAAACCAGGGTCAGGTAGCCGCGGATGGTCAGGAACTGCACCCGATTGAGAATGTCGGCGGTTACGCCGACAGCATTGGCGATCGGCGCATAGAGGGCATCCCAAAGAAGGTCGCGGAGATGGACATCCAGCCGCGCGGGACGTGGATCGCCAGGCGGCGGCATTGAAATATCCTCGCGGGCATGGAACACCGACGTTCCGAACACCCGCCGAATCGGTTGCGCGAAGCTGCCGGCGGTGTACTGGGTGGCTGGACTCGCGTCCGGAAACCCGCAGTCCCAGGGAGCTGAGCGCCGAGTGGCGTTCGACGCCCAGCGATGAATAACGTAGGACGCAAGGCTTGCCGCGACGGCAATCAGGATGAACAACAGCAGGCCATTGAATGAGCTGCGGCTCTCGGCGATGGGAACGATCGTGAACCAAGCGAATGCGGTTTGCCGAGGCATCTGCCCATTGACGAGCCCCTGGACAACAGGAGCGAGCGCGTCGATGAAATAACCAGGCAGAACACCAGCAACGAAGCAGATCAGGGCCAGCGCGAACATCGCGGCCAGCGAAAACTTGTCGGTCTCACGCGCATCGCTCGAGGCGCTCGTTCGTGGCCGGCCGAGAAACGTGATCCCGAATGCCTTGACGAAGCACGCTGCCGCCAGGGCAGCAGAGAGTGCGAGCAGGCCACCGACGGCAGGCACCAGAAACTTCAGCAACCACTGCGGCAGCTGCGGACTCACCAGGATCGCTTGGAAGGTAAGCCACTCCGAGACGAAACCGTTGAAAGGCGGGAGTGCGGAGATCGCCACCGAGCCTATGAGGAACGCGAAGGCGGTGAACGGCATGCCATGGATCAGTCCGCCCAGCCGCTCCATGTCGCGTTCGCCCGTCGCAGTAAGAACCGCGCCGGACCCGAAAAAGAGCAGGCTCTTGAATACCGAATGATTGAAGACATGAAACAGCGCCGCAGTGGTCGCCAGCGCCGCCGGCCCCCGCATGTCGTTCGCAGCGAATGCCAGCCCGAGGCCAAGGCCGATGAAAATGATGCCGATATTCTCGACGGTGTGATACGCGAGCAGGCGCTTGAGATCGTGCTCCATCAGCGCGTGCAGCACGCCCAGGACTGCGCTGGCGCCACCGAAGAGGAGCACCACGCCACCCGACCACCACGTAGGCGGCCCCATCAGGTCAAACACGATGCGAACGAAACCGTACACCGCGACCTTGGTCATCACGCCGCTCATGAGCGCCGACACGTGGCTCGGCGCTGCGGGATGGGCGAGTGGCAACCAGACGTGCAGCGGGACGAGCCCGGCCTTGGAGCCGGCGCCGAGCAGTGCCAGTGCGAGAACCGCCGAGGCGACGGTGGTGGAGAGATGGGTACTGCGGATTGCGTCAAATGCGTAGCTGCCGGCCGGGCCGGCCAACAGACCGAAGCCCAAGAGCAGCGAAAGGGTGCCAAGGCTCGCCATCAAAAGGTAGATGTAACCGGCCCGTGCGTTGCCGGGTTGACGGTGGTGAGCCATGACCAGCGCCCACGACGTGAGCGACATGAACTCCCACGTCAACAGGAACGTGAACGCATCGTCGGCAAGCACGACCAGGTTCATGCCAGCGAGGAAAGCCGGGAAAAAGGGCAGCACTCGAGACGGTTCCGGTTCGTGCTGACCATAGCCGAGGCCGTAAAGGCTTGCCATTGCACCGCCGAGGTTGACGACCACGAGAAACGCCGCTGCGAGCGGGTCAAGCCGGAAATGCGCACCCAGCCAGGGCAATCCGATTGGCAGGCGCAGGGTTTGCGCCACGCCGGTATCGGTCACGAGAGTCCACACCGCTGTGCCACATGCAACGGTCGATGCGACGAGCGCGATCGCATAGACCAGATTCGTCTTCGCGGTCCGCCGTGCGCCTACCACCGCCGAAAGTGCAGTTGCCAGGAGTGTCGCGACGCACCACAACAATATCTCTACCGCTATCAAACCCTGCCTCGCTTGGCCTTACATACGACAGGAAGCACAAACCACGAACATCAACGCGTCTTCAGGCGGACACCTCGTCCGCCTTTCTCGCTGACCGCATCTTCATTAATGAGCTCAACGCCGGCCGCTTCAAGAGCCGAGATGAGCTTCATCAACGAATCGACGTTGCCGCGAATCACGCCCTCGCTTGCTTCCATTCTTTGAATCGTGGGAATGGACAACCCGGAGGCCGCTGCCAAGGCGCGCTGGTCCATCCCAACAAGCGCTCGAGCGGCCCTGAGTTGTGCAGCTGAAATCATGCGCAATTGATCTATATTGACATATTAAATATCACAAGTTAATGTTATAACATCTATTTTAACGATGCAACCCGAGATGGTCGAAGTCGGGCATCTGCGCGAGTCGAAGAAAGAAGGACAACGCGTTGGACAAGCTCACGGCCGGACTCCGAGGTGGCGATCGGTCAGCTTCTTACCGCCGCCAACGTAGACACCGAAGACGCGAAGCGCTACGTGCAGCCTGTGCCGGCGCCTCAGATCCGACTTGCATATCCAACCTGGATGAATCCGATCTATGCAGCGACGCGAGGTTGAGATCCTGAACAGGCAAGGACTGAACGCGCCAGCGTCCACCAAGCTCACGCAGCTGGCAACGAAGTATCAGTGCGAAGTGTCGCTCGCGCGCAGCGGACGAAAGGTCAACGCCAAGAGCCTAATGGGCGTAATGATGCTGGCGGCGGCCAAGGGGAGCCATGTTGTCGTGGAGACCGATGGACCCGATGAAACCGAAGCGCTCGACGCGATTGTCGAGCTGATCGGCAATTATTTTGGGGAAGGAGAGTGACGCGTCTACGTAAACCCGTGAGTGTCGCTCATTCGAATCAGGCACGTGATTGCCATCGCTGGACTTGTCCGTCACTCGTTGCAGTACAAAGTCCTCCGCCGCTTGCATCGCCGACCGAAGTTGCTCCAAGGTTGAATTGCACATAGCCCTTGTGACGTCACTCGTGCGACGAACGCACCCGCCCACTCCATGCGGTCGAAACGGTTGCCGCGGATCAACGGCTGGACGACCGTCTGCAGGCGCGACGAGGGAGCGGACACGTCTTATGGCAACTGGGACCTGGACTTGGTCATTCTACCGACGGAAGGTCCAAACCGCCAAAAATCAGAGAGTTGCGGTCTTTCGCTCGGCCGCGGCCTTCTGGCTCCGCTTCCACGGCAGCGTCAGGATCGCCTCCAGCCCTCCATCTTCATGATTGTGCAGGCGCACGTCGCCGTCGTGCGCGTGGGCGATGTCGCGCGCGATGCTAAGTCCGAGTCCCGTTCCGCCCGTTTCACGGCTACGCGAGCCCTCGAGTCGAAAGAACGGCTCGAAAACCCTTTCCAGCTCAGCATCCGGTATGCCGGGACCGTGGTCGCGAACGCGCAGGGTCAGTTCCGACGAGCTTTCGTCGACACGAATTTCTGCGCGCTGGCCATAGACAGTAGCGTTGTCGATCAGGTTGGAGATGCAACGCTTGAGGAGCTGTGGCACGGTCGTAAGGGGACGCGTAACGCGCCCCTCGATCGTGACGGCCCGCCCCATCGCTTTGTTGTCGGCCTGCAGGCTTTCGAGCAGAGCCATGACGTCTACCGGTTGCTCTGGTTCGCGATTGGTGAAACCCCGCATGAATTCGAGGGTCTGGGTAACCATCGACTCCATTTCCACGAGATCCTTCTCAAACTTTTCGCGCACGCCATCACTTTCCAACAGTTCGGTACGCAAGCGCATCCGCGTGATCGGTGTCTTGAGGTCGTGCGACATCGCCGTGAGGAGGCGGGTCCGCTCGTCGATGAGCCGCACCAAGCTGGCCTGCATCGCGTTGAATGCACGAGCGGCGCGACTGACTTCGAGCGGACCGCTTTCCGGTAACGGCGGGCGATTGATATCCCGGCCGAGCTCGTCCGCGGCCGTGGCAAGCACGTTCAGTGGGCGTGTGGCCCAACGCACCGCTACGTAGGAGAGCAACAGCACGGTGCCGAGCAGAATGGCGAGCGTCAGCAAGACTCTCCATGGCAGGCCCGCCGCTGCTTGCGGGAGTTGCGTGTCGAAGCTCGCCCAGGTTCCATCCAGCAGGCGCACTTGGGTCAGCATCGAGACACCATCCGGAGGAAACCGATGCGCGCCCGGCGGGCCCAAGGGTCCGCCCATGGGAAAGTGACCCGCCGCATGAGGGGGTCCGGGCATCCACACGGGCGGTGTGCCCGTCATGTTGACTCGGATCGGTCGCTCGTCGCCGAGGGCCGCCCGCAGCATGGCAGCGAACATCGCTGCATGGGCCCCGGCCGTCGAATCCGACTCCTCGGACAGCGGGGCACGATCGAGCGATACGACCATCGGCGGCACGTTGAGAATACTCACGATACGTGCACGTTCCGCCGGGCTCAGCGAATCGAGTAACCTGACTACATCAGAGATGCGCTGCGCAGGCTGCATGCCCATGGCCCGGACCAGCACGGTATCGCGCTCGGCCAGGTTGATCGCTGCGCTCAGGATCTGGGCGACGACCAGGCCGCTGATCAGTACAAGCATCAAGCGGCCGAACAGCGACTGCGGCAGGAATCGCGTCATGGCTCGGTTGTCACCGTTACCGCAAGCACGTAACCTTCACCGCGCACCGTCTTTATCAGGCGCGGCTCGCGCGAATCGTCACCGAGCCGTTGCCGCAGGCGGCTCACCTGTACGTCGATGCTGCGATCGAGCGGATCCGCCTCCTTACCCTGCGTGAGATCCACGAGCTGGTCGCGATTGAGCACGCGGTTCGGGTGGCTTAAGAATATCCGCAGTAACCGATATTCCGCGCCGGAGAGTGGCGTGACCAAGCCCGCCGTGGAGACGAGTTGGCGGTGAACGGTATCGAGTAGCCAATTGCCAAACCGAATATTGTGTGCGTCGTCGGGTCGGAGGTTCTCCGGCAGGCTTCGTGCGCGCCGCAGGATCGCCTTGATGCGAGCCAACAGTTCCCGCGCACTGAAGGGCTTAGCGAGGTAATCGTCGGCGCCCATTTCGAGGCCGACGATACGATCGGTCTCCTCGCCACGGGCGGTTAGCATGATGACCGGGATATCGGACGACTTCGCGCGCAGGTTCCGGCACAGAGTCAGTCCATCCTCGCCCGGGAGCATCAGGTCAAGCACGATCAGATCGATCCGCCCAGCCTCGAGTGCTTGCCACATCGCCCGGCCATCGGCAACAGCCGTTACCCGCAACCCGTTCTTTGTCAGATATTGGCTCAGTAGGCTCCGAATCTCGGAGTCGTCATCGACGATCAGAATGTGATCGAGCGTGTCCATGGCGGAATTCTCGGATGGTTACAAACCAAGCGTGCGAGAGAAAAGTAACGCAGTGTGTCATCGGCCCATTTGTTGCAGTGCGCTACCAAATGGCCCGCCATTGACATGATGCGCTTACACCGGGCTGCTCAAATCATAACCGTTGCAAAGGGATGCCCGTGGAAGGACACCTCCCTTCAAACGGATGCCTCACCACCAACTGGAGATACAGATGAAAAGGACTAACGCTATCGTTGCCGGCATCGTAGCCGGCGTCGCACTGGCAGTCGCCACGGTTACCTACGCCCAGCCGTCTGGTGGCATGGGCCCCTGCTCGGGACATGGAATGGGCATGGGGGCAGGTCACGGGCCGATGGCCGGGGTCGACCCTGCGACAATGATCGACTCGCACCTGGATAACCTCAAGGCGCAATTGAAGATCACCGCGGCGCAGGAAGCTGCATGGCAGATGTTCACCACTGCCGCAAAGCAGCAGGCCACCGGGATGCGGGCGATGCACACCCAGATGCAGCAGGGCACCGGAACCGCTCCGGAGCGCTTGGCCGAGCGTGCGACTGAGATGCAGCAGCGCGCTGCCGGCATGACGAAAGTAGCCGATGCACTGAAGGAGCTTTATGCGGCCTTGACGCCGGAGCAGAGAACCATTGTCGATCAGCACTTCAGCATGATGGGCCCTAACACGATGCACTTCGGCCCACACGCAGGCTAACAGGGTAGGGGCGGGGCAAACCGCTCCTATTCTCGAATCGTTCGCAAGGCCGCTAACATGCTGCCAGCCATCCCAAACTTCTTTTGATAAGGCCGAAGCAGTGAAAACAATCATCGTCGTGGCAGCAAGTGCTCTGATCAGCGTCTCAATCGCTTTTGCGCAAGAACCTGGACCGAAGATGTCGCGGCAGGATGAAGTGGCCCACACCGGCGCAACGGTGATGCCATTCGATCTGACGCGAACGACGCATTTCTTCGATGACACGGCAAGCGGCGGAGTGGAGACTATTACCGCCAACGAGAAGAGCGATGCCCAACAGATCGCCCTGATTCAGTCGCATCTGACGATGGAGGCAAAGCGTTTCGGCGATGGGGACTTCTCCGATCCGGCCAAGATTCATGGCCAGGACATGCCCGGCCTCGCCGAGTTGACGCGCGCCGGCACCAAGCTCCAAGTGCGGTACGAGAAATTACCCGCCGGCGCAAGTCTCACCTTTGCGAGCGGCGACCCCGCAGTGGCCACCGCCATCCACGCCTGGTTCGCGGCCCAGCGTTCCGACCATGCTGCGCACTCCCATATGCACCAGTAATTCGAACCTGTGAATTCGCGCAATACGCCTCCGCTGCGGCCTCCTCAAGCGTAAGTATTGATTGCCATTCTTATTGTGACCTCGGAATCGACGCACCGTTAATCCACAGATCACACCTTCGAAGCATCTTCGGAGCGTAGGACGACCGCGTGCGGCATCGAAGGCGTAACGCGACCGACTTACAACTGTGACGACCGATCGTTCGCGTCGAGCACGCCGGTACTATGGGTGGACTGCTCCTTTACTTTTTTGCAGTACAAAGTCCTCCACTGCCCGCATTGCCGATCGGAGTTGCTCCAGGTCGAATTGGACGTAGCCCCGCGTGACGTCGCTCGTGCGATGGTTCAGCAGCCGTTTGGTGGTGTAATAGCTCAGCCGATCGCCCAACCTGCTGACCATCGAGGCAAAGGTGCGCCGCAGGTCATGCGGCGAAAAGGCCACGCCACTCTTTACCACGACGTTGACGACCTGACGATGTGGATCGGTGATTCGATTGCCCGTGAGCGGATTGGCGAAGACCCAGTCGCTATCCGAGGCGCAGTTTTCGATGGCGTTACCCACCCGTCCCACGCAAGTGGAATCCCCACAGCCAGCCAAGCTCGCTTCCGGTGCTGTGCGGCGCCGCCGTTTCAAGTAGGCTTACACGGGGCGCCCACACGATGTCATCGTCGCGGCGCCCGACCGCGGGAGTCAGATGCTCAAAGTCAAGCTCGACGCCAACGTGCGCATTGGTCGCGACGCACTTTACCCACTACCACCGGAGTTAGTGGGATTGCTGCGTTCGATCCGCCGGCACGGATCACTGATTCACGCGATCCGCGAGGTCGGTATCTCCTATCGACATGCCTGGGGCCTACTCGGTCGCTGGGAAGCGATAACGGGCCATAAGCTCGCCATACTGACCCGAGGCCAGGGAACGGGGCTCACGCCATTTGGCGTACGGTTCGCAGAAGTTGACGAGTGGCTCAAGGCGCGAGTCGGTCTGCGCTTGGACGGCCTCGACAGCGAACTCGCCCGTTACTTGGATGTCCCCACTGAGTCAGATAAGCAGCACGTGCAGATACATGCAAGTAGCGACATTGCGCTGCTTAAGCTCAAGGAGCGACTCGACAGGCATCTCGCCGTTGATCTGCACTTCGAGGGTAGCCTCAATAGCCTGGACAGTCTTGCTCGCGGTGACTGCGACATTGCGGGTTTTCACATGCCGCATCCACCCGCTCTCCTGGGGCCGCTTCTGACAGAGATTGCGGCTCGCCTAAACGCTCGCGAGCATTACGTTGTGCGGCTCCTTTCCCGGCATCAAGGACTGATGGTCGCCAAGAGCACACGGCGGGGTGTTCGAGGTCTCAAGGACCTTGCACGCCTCGGACTGCGGTTTGTTAATCGCGAACGTGGATCCGGTACGCGGCTTCTGTTCGACGCTCTATTGGCACGCGAGGGGCTGGCACCCGGAGCCATAAACGGTTATGACCACGAGGAGTTCACCCACATGGCCACGGCGGCTACCGTACGCGCCGGCATGGCCGACACTGCGTTTGGTATCGAGGCTGCGGCACGCGCTCACGGACTTGGCTTTATACACATTGCTACCGAGCATTATTACCTCGCCTGCCGGCGCAATTCTCCGGTCCGCATCGCCCTGGATACGATCGTCGCGACCGCCCAAAGCAGCGCCTTCGCTCGGGCAGTGGCGCGGCTCGGGGGTTACAACACCAAATCAGCGGGATCCCACGTACAGCTCAGCGAGCTGTTCGGGCGGCAACCTCGGTCCTGACCCCTTTGGGGCCGGCTGGTTGGGACAGCGTTGCACGTCCGCGACGTAAGCCGTGCGTGCCTGCCCGAGGAATGCACTCATTTTGCCGCATCGCAACGCGCATATGCAATCGATTGCACAAGCGCCGGCGTTACGCGATTTCGCTTCACGGGACGGCGCGACGGGCAATTGCCAAATGGTTGCAAGCGACCTATATTCATCTCAGACGAAGCGAAATTCGCGTTGTGTGAGGGTGATCCCGATCACCCGTGCATCGCGGCACGCTATTCCCGAAAGTCGCCGGTCTGCTCGATTTCGTGCATAGTGCGAACCGGCTCAAATCCTGAATATCGCGCTCCGGGCGCCAACGAATGGAAGCGGATCTCGTGGAAACTCGGACAAGGCGAAGCGTTAATGCCGAGCAGATTTCTAAGCACCGCCATGCCACACGTCGCAACCGCGCCGTAAGTCGAGAGAGGTCCTATGAGCCAACGTTTGTATCTGCCGGCCGCGCGCGGTCTGGCCCTTTCGCTACTGACGCTGTTGCCGCTATCCGCGTCAAACGCGGACGAAGCACCGAAGGCCACGCTGACGATCCTGGCTGCCGGAACATTGGCCGCACCGTTTCACCAGATCGACGACGCGTTCATGCGCGCCAACCCGAACGTCAAGATCGAGGCCCAGTTCGGGGGCAGCGTCAAGATGGTGAAGCAGGTGACCGAGCTGCATCAGCAGGCGGACATCGTCGCCGTCGCCGACTACGGCGTCATACCCAAGTACTTCTTCGCCGCCCAGGGCAGGCAGGCGCACGCGGACTGGTACGCTGGATTCGCCGCCAACGCGATTACCTTCGTCTACACCGATCGCAGCCGCTTCGCCGATCGCATCTCGCCCCAGAACTGGTATCAGCTTCTGGCGCAGCCGGGCGTTCAGATCGGGCGTTCCAATCCCGACACGGACCCATCCGGCTATCAAACGGTGCAGATGCTGCAGCTCGCGGAGCGGTACTACCGGCAGCCGGGGCTCGCCGAGAAGATTTTGGCCAACGCCCCCAAGACCAACATGCGGGACACGGAGACGGAATTGATAGCGGCACTCGAATCGGGACAGATCGACTATCTCGCGATCTACCGATCCGACGCAAGACAGCACAAGTTCAAGTATCTCGAACTGCCGCCGCAGATCGACCTCAGCGACGCGAGCTACGCGGCGCTCTACGCGCAGGGCTCGGCGCGCACGGCCAACGGAGCACTCGCCGGCAAGCCGATCGTCTATGCGGTAACCATCCCCTTCGACTCGCCGCAGCGCGAATGGGCCATCAAGTATGTGCAATTCCTGCTCGGACCCAGCGGCCAACAGATCATGAAGGCCAGCGGCTTCGGCGCCTTGCCCAAGGCTCTGGCCAGCGAGGTCGAGAAGCTGCCCGCCGAGATCCGGCCGCTGACCATCGCCTGGCCGTCGCCGGGCTCCTGATCCGCGGCCGCGGCTAGCGATCGTGGGCGCGTTGCGTGGGTTGCGCCGCCCCTCCGGGCTCGCGCTGGCGTTCGCGTTCGCGAGCGCCCTCCTGGTCGCATTCATCGTGCTGCCGTTGCTGCAGCTCTATGCGCTGCAGAGCCCCGCTGCGCTCGTCCGTGTGGCAGCGATGGAGGAAGTGCGCGACGCCATCCTGCTCAGCCTCCTCGCGGCGGTGGTGACAACGATCTGCGCCGGCATGCTCGGTGTGCCGCTCGCTTATCTGCTCGCGCGCACGGCTTTCCCCGGGAAGGCGATCGTTGAAGCGATCGTCGATCTGCCACTTGCGGTGCCGCACACGGTGGTTGGCATCGCGCTGTTGTTCGTCTTCGGCCGCACCGGAATGATCGGCGCACCGTTTGAGGCGTGGACCGGACTGAGGTTCTGGGGTACCTCCGCCGGCGTGGTCATGGCCATGTTGTACGTGAGCGTACCCTACGCGGTCAACGCGGCGCGAGTCGGCCTGGAGAGCATCGACCCGCGGCACGAGAAGGTTGCGCGCACGCTCGGTGCGGGACGATGGGCGGTGTTCTTTCGTGTCACAGTGCCGCTTGCCGGGCGTGGCATCGTGACCGGCCTGGTGCTCACCCTGGCCCGTTCGATCAGCGAGTTCGGCGCCGTCATCGTGCTCACCTACTACCCGATGACTGCGCCGGTGAAGATCTACGACCTGTTCCTGCAATCAGGGCTCGGCGACTCATCGGCAATGGCCGCGCTGTTCCTGGCGATCACGGCGTCGCTGTTTGTCACCTTGCGCTACCTCTCCCGCCCAGGCAGCGAACCCGACGCCGCGCGGCGACGATGAACGAGCACCGGCTCGCGGTCGAGGGGCTTTCATTGCGCGTGGGAGCCTTCGCACTGCGCGAGATAACGTTTACGGTCGCCCCGAGCGAGATTTTTGTGATCCTGGGGCCCAGCGGAGCAGGCAAATCACTGCTCCTAGAAACCCTCGCGGGCTTCAACCGACCGGACCATGGCCGCGTGTACATCGACGGCGACGATGTGACCATGGCGCCGCCGGAGGCACGGCGCATCGGCTTCATGTTTCAGGATTACGCGCTGTTTCCGCACCTCACCGTGGCGCAGAACGTCGCCTTCGCGCGCCGTTTCGCCGGGCGAAACGCCAGCAGCGAGCCGGTGGACGCCCTGCTCGAGCGCTTCGGCGTGCAGCACCTCGCCGCCCGCAAACCGGCGCGGTTAAGCGGTGGCGAAAAGCAGCGTGTCGCGCTGGCACGCGCCCTGGCCACCGAGCCGCGCCTGTTCCTGTTGGACGAGCCGCTCGCCGCGCTCGACGCGCCGCAACGCGACAAGCTGCGCGGCGAGCTCCGGCAGCTTCTTCGCTGCGCCGCGATCCCGGCCATCTACGTCACGCATGACCAGGTCGAAGCGCTCACCATGGCCGACAAGATGGCCGTGATGCGCGAGGGCACGTTGGCCCAGGTAGGCACACCGTCCGAGATCTTCAACGCGCCCGCCGACGCGGCGGTCGCGAATTTCGTGGGCGTCGAGACCGTTGTCGAGGGCAAGGTGACCTCGATTGGCGAAGGTATCGCGCAAATTGCGGTGCAGGACTGCATCCTGTATGCGGCAAGCCCGGCTTCGACCGCGCCCAACGCTCGGCTGCTGGCATGCATCCGGCCCGAAGACGTCGCGCTAGCGCGCGCGCGGCACGGCGATTCGAGCGTGCGTAACCAGCTCGATGCGCGTGTCATCGCCACCGAAGCGGCTGGCCCGCTGTTCAGGGTGACGCTCGACTGCGGCTTCCCGCTGGTCGCCTATGTATCCAAGCAGTCCTATCTCGAGCTCGGCCTTGCGACCGGGGCGAAGGTCGTCGCCAACGTCAAGGCGACCGCGGTGCACCTGATCCCGCGCTAACCTCGGCACGAACCCGATCAGCGGCTGGCACCTAATCCGGTCAAGCGCAAAGTTGTCGCCGACGCCGCCGTCCGGCGTGCCTGGCTGCCAAGAAACGGGCTACTTTCTCGGTATGCGAAGTCAGCAATGACGAGTTTAGCTACAAATAGACCAATGGTGGCCAGAGTGCGGTGGGTTGGCTTCAAGACGCGCGCACTTCGCGCACTGAGAACTGGAGCCAGGGGCCTGTCAGCATCGCCCTGCCCGTGTCATCTATACAAGGCGCGTCTGCACGTAGAAGTTGTACATGCCAAGAAAAGTGTTCGGGTTTTCCACTTCGAATTGCGTCCAGCAGTTCAAGTCGGCTCGCGCCAGTTCGCCTGGATATTGCAGCGAGTACCGCTGTTGCACGGCTGAATCCACGTTGAACTTCAAGAAGTCGAGTTCAAGCTCTGCGAGGGTTTCTTTGATCTGACGCAGTGTAAAGCGGTGCTCCTTAGCATGGAATAAGAGATCACGGCAGCCACTCGTTTCGTAGAAATCCTCCATGGCTGTCAGGCTTCTAAACGGGCGCCATCGGTCCACTAATTGCAAGTCAAGTCGGAACTGACGAATCCCTGCCGTCGTCGCCTTATAGCCTTGAGCGACGATAAGGTCTTGCGCGGCAGCGATGTCCCGCCGAGCTAGCTCGCTATAGAGACCGATATGCATAACGCCGCCGGGGCGCAATATGGATCGAAGAACGCGCCAACCTGCCACCGGATCCTCAAGATGGTGTAGCACGCCGACGCATTCGATGAAATCGAAGGTCTTGCCGATAGATTCCAGCTCCAGAATGTCGGCCTGTGCGTATTCGATGTTTACAATGCCCAGCTCTCGCGTTTTTCGCTTCGCGTAGGCGAGGGCTGCCGTACTAAGGTCGACCGCCAGAATCCTCGCCGCTGGAAATCGTTGCGCCGTCTGGATCGATTGCTGTCCGGTACCGCAGCCAGCTATAAGCATATCGACGTTGTCATCTTGACCCGCGAAGCGAGCGGATTTGAGACCGAGTTCACTTGCCAAGAAGACACTGAAAGGGACGGCGCCGTCGGTCGAAGGTGATCTGACCCACCTCGGATACGGATTTTCCTCGTATTGGCTCCATACCAATCTGGAGGTCTCATCGTCGATCGGAGTCAACTTTTTCAGGGCGGCGCGATAATTATTCTCCTGAAATGGTTCTCTCACTTGTTGCGAGAACAAACCAGCTAACGGGGAATCCGTCATGACGCCCGCCAGGCGTTGGCAGTCAGGAAGCAAAGACAATGGAGAATAGCAGGCAAATGCGGCGACCCATACGCCGGACACGGGCTTCGCTTCAGTGATGCGCGTGGAGATTGCGTCGCGGAGCCAGGTGACACCATCGCATTCTTCGGTCGTACAGTTATAGATGTATTCGTTGATGTAGCACTGACGCGCAATGGCGCAACAGAAACGCAATAGCAATGAATCGGCTTTGTCGGGCGATTGCGACGCGAAGACATCAAGAAGGAGGGCTCGCCTAGCCAACGCTAAGAAGTGCTCAAAATCTAGCCCGGCCGCCGGCGTGTTCTCGAGTACGGCGCTCAGCAGATCATCGGTGGCCAAGGCAGCAAGACCCTCCGTTCCGAATAAATCCCCCTTCGATAGCGCCGTTGGCCACGATGCGACGGCTCGTTCAATACATTGCCCAGCCGCGCGATTAGATTTGATCAGTGCCAGGCTTGCAGGAACAAGTTGACCGGTGCGACACCACGGTTCAGAGAGCGCGCGAATCAGGTATTGCCGTACAAACCTATCGTTGTAACTCGTTCTCATTCTTACCAAACGAACGAAGAGCGCTTTCGCGGTGGGCGTCTCTTCGGCTCGTAAGGAACGGATGCAAGCCTTCATCGCGTCAGCCAACATCCCGTCCGCGATAAGCGCTGATGCGAGACCGTTGAGCGCATCGATCTTGCGCCTCGCCCGCCCTTGAGCTGCCACGATGGAAGTCCTTACCGTCCCAGAATCAATCAGCCTACTCTGCCACCAGCCCTTAGGTAAATGTTCCCAACCACGTCCGCTTCCAAGATGTGGCGCCGGCGAAGACATAAGCGCACGGCAAGGGCGGGGTGCGGCTCGCGCAGGATGCCCGCATCACGATGGCCGACGGTCTCCCTGGTAACAGGGTAAGCGGGCGCGTAGCAACGAGCCAACTGCACAGCTTGCCCCGACCGGAGCCGGTGGTGCTAACTGCGGCGCTGCGGGCTCTTCGCCACAGTGGGCGCGCGGCCTTCGGTCGAATCATCGGCGGGCGTTCCACGAAGGAAACGATCAGGGGCCATCTCGGCGAAGATTGAGGCCGCGACATAGGCTGCTACCAGCAGGAAGAGCCCGACGCTTCCCGGCATATTGCCGAGCCCCGCGTAGCAGACAACCAGCACGACAACCCAGCGCATCAGGATCAGACCGAAGCGTTGCTTCAGCCGCAATTCCGATGGCGAGTGAGTGTCCAGTGCGCGGTAGAGCCCCACGTACGACCAGAGCGCCATCGCGCATTGCCATAGCACGCCAACGCGTAGCGAATGATCGGCGAGTGCGGCATTAAACGTGAACCCGCCCGCGCCGAGTGCTAGGCCCACGGGCATGCCCAGCGGTATGGCGAACAAGGCACACAACAGTAGCGCCACGAAAAGGTACGTCAATTCCGCTTTGACCCAGGCGGCGGCTCCGTTTGGCTTGGCAGGCGCAAAGCTCTTGGCAAGTCCCGCGAATATCACGCCGAACGACAACATCGTGTCGACGAAATAGAGCACGAGCACGTTGGTCGTCGACCAATGAAAAAACAGAATACCAACGATTGGCGCAGAGTTGCGCCAAACGATCTGGGCAATGCCGATGGGAGTCACCATCCCGTCCATATGCTAGGGTACCTCGTGGGGGCAAAACGATCGAGCGGCGACTCGTTCCCGCCGCTCTCGAGGGGTCACTGTCGCGAGCAGTAAATGAATTGGCCGAGTCACCGATTCACCGCTTTGTGGGTCAGCGCGCACTACCCTTTTCGACCCTAAGCCGACCTACGCGCCGCTCCGATGCGGCCGTTCCAGTCCAGATCTCCGCCGCAGCGCCCTCCTGCCCTACCGATAACCTGCCCCGCCCATCACCTAACCTAATTGGCAAAGCCCTCGACCATGAATACACGTGACGTGGTCGTCCTGGCACGGATGGCATTGACCGCTTTGGTTTCCGGCGCGTTGTACCAAGCTTGCGCTTTCTCCTTGCTGTCGAAGGCGAGGACCACAAACCGCTTCGGTGGCGTTCCCTCAAGCGCTGTCATTGTTTCCGACCGGATGACGTAGCGGCCACCGAGCTGGGCTGTTCTGGCCGGACTGGCCGCACTACTGGCGGGGACCGCTTTGAAGCCCTCGGGGTCGGTATAGGCCGAAATGTCGATGACGACAAATGTAGGCGGCCTGGATTGAGCGTGAAGGCTCTGAACCACAATGGCGCCCAGTGCGATGCCGCCGAGCAGGGTCCAGGCAATGGGATGCTGGATTTTCATTCCGTTTCTCCCTATGAGTTTGAGAGGAAACTATGGCGCAGCAGGGCATCTGCCCGTCTAGGTGATGCGATGCCTTTCGCGAAGGACTACACGAGCTCGGCTATTGGCGCAGGTTCCGCGCCCCTAGGTTACGCCGAATCATCCAGGAAGCGCTGCATCCAAGGTCTGAAGGTCTCGCGGCGTGAGGGCTATCGAAAGCGCCACAGCATTTTCCTTCACGTGCGCTGGAGAGCCGGATTCGGGAATTGCGATAACGCTCCCGCTGCGGATCACCCAAGCCAGCGCGACCGCGGCGGACGAGCAACCATGGATAGCGCCGATCTGCTCCAGGGTGCGGTCACCTATTACGAGGTGCTTGTCGCCCCCGAGCGGAGAGTACGCCATGACCGGGACGTTTTGCTGCTTGCACCACGGCAAAAGATCGCGCTCAATGTTACGGTTGGTGAGACTGTAAGGGACCTGATTGGTGGCGCAGCGATGGCCGTCTGGAACGCGGAACAGATCTTCCATCTGGCCAACGTTGAAATTGGATACGCCCCAAGCGCGAATCTTCCCTGCCGCGTGTAGCTGTTCAAACGCCGCCACCACGCCAGAGAATTGCGCGCTGGGCACCGGCCAGTGCAGCAAATAGAGATCAAGATAGTCGGTGCCTAGACGAGCGAGGCTCGCCGCGCAAGCACGCGCGATACCATCGCCAGACACTTGATCGCCCTCTACCTTGGAGACCAGAAATATGCGGTCACGTTGTCCGGCAATCACGTGACTAATCAATTGCTCGGAGCGGCCGTTGCCGTAGTTTCCCGACGTATCGATCAACGTCATGCCGAGCGAAATGCCTGTGCGCAGCGCCGCTTCCTCAACAGCTTCCGGATGCCTTCCCTGACCTAGATGCCAGCAGCCTTGACCGAGCGCCGTAACGGTAGTGCTGTCTGGAAGCTTTACAGTACGCGCTGCAGGCTTCGGTGCCGCGCCAGCACCAACGACCTGTGCAGTAGCCTCCGCCGCGATCATTGCACATAAGGCGGGAAGCGATAAGCCGACGGCCACACAACGTGCACTAAATTGACGTCGGTTAATCAAATGCTTGTTCATAGAGTCATCTCCTTCCCGCCAGACCATTGTAATAGCCTGAATGCGGGATGGCGATGACTTTGCTGCTCAGCGTTGTTGCAGCGCGTCCTGCCACTGCGGACCGTCAATTGAATCCGTCTCGCGTCTTGTTAGCGCACGCAGGCGCATTGACGGGCATTCCCGGCATCACCCAAGCAAGGGTCCTGGCGCCGCACCTGGCCGTTCGCGTCGAGGCGGGCGCGCCCTTCGCAACAACGTGATAAGGAGCAAGGTAAAGATCAGGAAAATGACCACCGACGCCTGTGCCAACGTCAGTCCCAGGATTTTGAAGGACGCATCGGCGCAGTCTCCGGTCGCTTGAAGCACTCGCGACAGTACTTCGGTGACCGCCATGGTATCGAGCATGTAGGACAGGCTGGCACTGCACGAGGCGATTACCGGCGCCGGGAACAACTGCAGGTACGACTGATAGCCTGCGACTCCCAACCCTCCCAATGTCAGGATGGTGGCCGTCCAGAATAAAGTCCGCTGCGCTCGCCCGTGGGGTCGCGCCACGGCAGCGGCAAGGAAGATGGGTATCAGCCCAAGGTACGTAAGGCGTTGGATGATGCATAGGGGGCACGGTTCGACACCCAGTACGTGCTGGACAAAGAAGCTCGCGCCGACGAGACCGGTGCAGACGAGCCCGAGCAGAATGGCAACACGAGCAGGAGAGGCGAGGAAATGCGAAAGAGTTTTCATGAATGGCATCTGTCGTAGAGCCGCCCCGCCAGCCTGGCGCGACTGGCGGTACCTTATAGAACAATACCGTAGCCCGTGACGGGCCTCGTACGGTTGACATAGGTCAAGTTTGTTTCGCGGTGCGGCGAGCACGCCCCCGGCCCCAAGGAGGCCGGCCCTGGTGCTATAGGACCCAGGTGGCCGCCCGGCATGGCCCGGTGCCTTCCATGGACGGCGCGCGACGCGGGAAGCTTTGGTCTCATTGCCTCTTGGTTGCCGGGTCCCAGTGTTCCGCAATCTTGCCGCCTTCCAACCGGAACATGTCGAACCACGTCGTGGTGTACTTCTGCGCGGGGTGCCTTGGATCGCTCGCTTCGCGCGCGAATGCCAGAACCACCAGGTCACCTTCGGCGAGGATTGCGACCAGCGGCGCCTTTACCTTCGGCTCGATCGGCCGTGGCGTGACGTTCTTGGAAAAGAAGGCGATGAACGCGGCCCGTCCGGTTGGCACATTGGGATTGTGCTGGATGTAGCCTTCGGCCATGAACTTCTCGGCGAGCTCCATGTGCCCGGCCTCGAACACTTCGCGCCAGAAGTCGTACACGAGCCGCTTGTTGGCGGCGAGTTGCGGGTCGGTGCTGAACAGCATCTGTTCATGATCGGCTCGGGGAACGACCGCAACTTGGGCGTGCCCGTTGGCCACCATCATTGCCCCGACGACAAGCACCAGAAGGCCAAGATGATTCTTCATTTCGCCTCACGCAAGTGGATTCGACACGCGCCAACCGGGTGACGCTGAGCGACGCTCACGAGTCGGTCCGCCAGCGCGCCGGCAATCCCGGTGCATGCGCATTTGATGCGCACGCAAAGTCTACCAAAGACCGGTGTGCCTGCTTCCGCGTGCTGCGCCGCAGGGCGGACATGCCTTTCTCGCGCCATGGCCTGGTCCGATCAAGCCGTGATACGCTGACTTGGTGCGTGCTTCACGGAGTTGGACTTCCTATCCCCGCCTGGCTGCGCTGTGGCCAGCCCTGCTCGGCACCGCCGTTCTCGTCGGGGCGTACCTGCGGCTCGACCAGATCCTTTCCCAGGTGCTGATCGACGACGAATGGCACGCCGTGCACCAAGTGCTGCAGCGGACGCCTGCATCGATGTTCGTTGACTTCGGCTGGGCGGATTACAGCATCCCGCTGGGGATCCTCGACTGGTACGAGGCGCGATGGTTCGGGCTATCCGAGATCCTGCTGCGCGCTCCGATGCTCGCCTGCGGGCTTGCGACTCTGCTCGTGCTGCCGCTTTATGTTGCACCTCGCGTGGGACGTGCTACGGCGTCGGTGTTCGCGCTCCTGATCGCGATTTCGCCGCTGCTCATCATCTACAGCCGCCTGGCACGTCCGTATGCGATCACGCTGCTGCTGGGATGGATCGCCCACGCGGCATTTGTCCGCTACCACGCGGTACCGCGCGGCCGACCGGGAGCCGGTTTCGTGTATGGCATGGCCTCGACGCTCGCGGTCTGGCTGCACCCGATCGTTGTGCCATTCGTGCTCGCGCCGCTGCTCTGGGGAGCGCTGCAATTGCGCCACAGCGCACAGGCGCATCGACGCCAGCCCCTGATGCGCCTGGTCCGGATCGCGCTGCCCACCTGCCTGGCGATGGCGGCATTGGTGCTGCCGCCCTTCCTGGCGCACCCCGAGTCGCTGGTCGGCAAGAGCGGCGTCGACGCACCCGACATCGGGACGCTGATCGGCGTGTGGTACGCCTGGCTGGGAACCGGATCTACGAGCGCGGTCGTCGTCTGCACCGCGCTGGCCGCATATGGTGCGCGCGACGTGTGGCGCGCGCTGCCTGAGGCGCACACCGGTATGCTGGGAATTGCGCTGACGTTGCTCGGCGTGATGTTGACGCGGCCGGCGTGGAGCTTCCACGCGGCGACGCTGGCGCGTTACCTGTTGCCGTTCCTGCCGTTGCTGCTGCTCGCCGCGGCGGCTGGCGCCGTCAAGGCCGCAGCTCGTATAGCGACGCCGGCCACCGGGGCGCGTCTCGCGCTGGCCGCGGGCGTGGCTGCGCTGCCCTGCGCCGCGCTTGCGCTCGGGTCGCCACTCCCGCCCATGCTGCGGTATCCGAGCACGCAGACCGATGGGCTCGTGTTCTATATGGACTTCCGCCCAGCGAAGAATCCGTTTCTCCCGTACCTCGAGGCGATCCCGCTGTCGCCGTTCTGGCAAAGTCTTGCCGAGCGGCCCGCAGGAAGCGTGCGCATTGCCGCGGCACCGTTCTATTTCGAAAGCTATAACTGGGACGCGGCGCGATGGGAACGGGTGAGTCATCAGAGGGTGCTGCCGGGCTACCTTACAGGGCTCTGCGTCGACCGGCGCGCGGGCGAAGTGCCGCAAAGCCCGCTGTTCGAGTTCCGCAATGCGGTCCATCTCGCTGATGATAAATCACTCGCGCGGCGCAAGATCGATTACGTCGTCTGGCAAAAACCCTACTTGCAGACCAGCCAGGGCAGGCCCGAAGCGATCGGCGCCGACACGGCGCACTGCGAGGCGACGCTGCGCGTCCGGTTCGGTGCGCCGGTCTTCGAGGATCGGTATCTGATCGCCTTTCGCGTCCCGCGGCAGGACGAACCCTCGCCCAATGCTCAACGGTAAGCGCATCGTCGTCGTCATGCCGGCCTTCCGCGCGGGCCGAACGCTGGAAGCGACCTGGCGAGACCTCCCGCGCGACGTGCTCGACGGGATCGTCGTCGTTGACGATGCAAGCGATGACGACACGGTTGCAGTCGCCCGCCGGCTCGGCCTCGAGGTGATCCTGCATCCGCAGAACCTGGGCTACGGTGCCAACCAGAAGACCTGTTACGCGGCGGCGCTGGCGCGCGGCGCCGATATCGTGGTCATGGTCCATCCGGACTACCAGTACGACCCGCGTCTGACCACGGCCATGGCGGGGATGATCGCGTCCGGAGTCTTCGACATGGTGCTCGGGTCGCGCATCCTGGGCGGCCGCGCGGTCAAGGGGGGCATGCCGCGCTGGAAATACGCCGCCAACAGGATCCTGACACTGTTCGAAAACCTGCTGCTTGGCGCCAAGCTGTCCGAATACCACACGGGGTTTCGGGCCTATCGCCGGGAACTGCTCGAAGCGCTGCCCTGGGCGGTCAACTCGGATGACTTCGTGTTCGATAACCAGCTGCTTGCGCAGGCGATCGTTGCGGGGTTCCGTATCGGCGAGATTTCGGTACCAACGCGTTACTTCGCCGCGGCGAGTTCGATCAACTTTCCGCGCTCCCTTCGCTATGGCCTAGGCGTCATCGGGACGACATTGCTTGCCTTTGCCGCGCGCAGCGGCCTTTATCGGCACCGGCTATTTGCCGCGACGGCTCGGCGCGCAGGGTGAAACCCGCCCATCCATTCCCGCGATGCCGATACCCAAGCTCCTGCGCAGCCCCGCGTCCGCGAACGGGGTGCTGCACTGGATCCACACCTTCGTGCTGCATGTCGCGACCGGGTTCCTCGCCGTCGCCGCGCACTACGCGGTGATGTACGGGCTGCTGCGAACCGGAATGGCCGGCGTGCCCGCAAGCACAGTCGGCTTTCTCGCCGGCGCCTTGACCCGATTTGCCCTGTCGTATTGGCACATCTTCACACCAACCCGCGGGGTCGCCGTCGCCAGCATGCGCTTCGTCGTCGTCATCGCCGTGCAACTTGCAGCAAACAGTGCGCTGCTCGCGGCGCTGCTCGGGCTCGGAACGAGCGTCTGGCCGGCGCAGATCGCCACGACGATCGCGCTTACGCTCGGCAACTATCTTGCCTACCGGCTTTGGGTGTTTCGCTGAGCTCACGCTAGCGTTGCGTCATCAAGCGGCGCGTCCCGAGGCACGGTACGCGGCAGCGCCGGATCGGTGTTCAAAAAGGGCCGAGCGCGACAACACGCGACATGCGGCCGCGCTTATCCTCCTCGGACAGCTCCCGCATCCAGCACACCATGACGTAGGGATGGTCGGTGCGACGAAACCCCACCCGGGCGTCGACTCGCTCCGCCCGGGCATCGCCGACATACCCCCAAATCGCCGCGGCGTGACCGAGTCGCGCAAAGGTGACTTTCAGAAGATGTTCTGCGATGCCACCGCCGCGCCTGATCGCTTCGCGATGCGAAGCCGGCATTTGCCGGTAGATCCGATCGTCGATCACCAGGCCCCCGCACAGGTAACTGTCCTCGAACTCTGAATAGTGCACGTACCCGATGACGCGGATGTCCGTTGGCGCAGCACGATAGAAGGACACGTAGTGAATCGGAAAATCGGGAGGCGGGGCGTGGAATTTCCGACGGAACAGCTCGCCGACGAAAAATTCCGCCGCGGTCACTTCCTGAACGCACAGCAGGTCTTGCGCGGAAGGCCCTTGGGAGCCGGCAGCGTGCGCATCATCCTCCGGCGGAGCGGCGCCGCTGCGCTTGGCCGATGCGTGCGGATCCGGAGCCGCGGCCGATCCTCTGCGCAGGCGTGCACGCCATGACTGCAGGAATCGGGTCACTGCATCACCCCAAGCCCAGCCCTTGCGCCATCGCAACGGCGTGAGTTGCCGGAAACCCTCGCCAGCGCACGGGGCACTTCCCTCATTCGCCGAGAAGGGCGGTGAGGCCCTCCGGCGAGGTCCAGTCCTTGCCACAACTGATGCGCGGCAGGGTCCACCGGTTGCTCTGCGGCGTGACCACGCCAGGTCGGCCCGTGAACGCGGCAACCGTGCCGTGCCCCAGGCGCGGATCGGGGAGGTAGTCGTCGACCAGGAATGCACTGTAGTCGCCATAGGGGAAGGCAAGCAACGCGCTGCCAGGATTGGGGGCAATGCGCTCGATGTACTCCCGAGCCTGCCGGATCTGCAGTGCGGCGGCGACCGGGTTATCGATGAATTGCGACGAGGCGCGCCTTTCTTTCTCAGTGGCGTGGTACCGGACGGACGGGCTGACATGGTCCCAGGTATGGTTGCCAATGTGAAACCGGCCGCTGGCGACTGCCTGGCGCCACCAGGAATCGCTGATCCATTGATGGCCCAGCATTTCCCGGTTGGCGATTTGCATCCTTGCCTCGGGACTTGCGATCACGAAGGACGTGGCATGGACAGGCAAATCAAATTCGGTTGCAAATTCACGCATGATCCCGGCCACCGACGGCTGCAGGCCGTGACTGGGGTGGACGAGTTCAAGGAAATCGAAATCGAGTCCGTCGTCGAAGGTCAGCGACACGACCCGCTCTGGCAAGCGATTCGAGCTTCGCTCGATGAGGGCGTCGACGAGCGTTCGAAGGGGAATGATGCACAAGCCAAGACGCCGAATAACGCGCAGATCTTCCCGAAAGGCGAGCAGATTGTTGCTCGCATAGTCGTTGCCGGCGATGTTGCCGGAGTGGTAGGTAAGTACATGCGCGGAGCGCATAAAACGCCGTTTCGATTCGGTTTTACGGTGAGGATAGCAAACTGCGCTCGGAATGGAGCCGGGCAGACCGGTCGATGCCCGCGCGTTCTCTAAGCGCGGTCGTCCGGATGCGGCAACGCGCCCAGCTTTAGCTGTTTCGCCGCCAGCGCGTAGCCGCCCGCGGCGCCGTCGACGAAGTGGACGTGGTTGCTCTCGAAAATGGACGGCACGATACAGGTCATGATCGCGGCCGGCTGGCGATGCAGCCCGAAGCGCGCGACGTTGGATGCCCGGGCCGCGAGCAGGCGGCTCTCGATCCGGTCCGCCGCCGCGGCAGTGCAGTCAAGCGTCATGCGCAGATTGTCGTCGAATTTGCGGAAGTCCGAATTCTCCACGACTTCGCGACGATAACGCGCGGGATCGAATTCGCCCAGGCGAAGCCCGAGTTTCATGACCACGTAGGCGACCAGCGTGTCGAACAGCACCTTCAGGCGCCGCAGGAAGAATGATTCGCCGGCGCGGCGTGATGCGCGCGCTTCCAGATCGACACCCGGCGGTGGCCAGCTCACGCCGGGAGCCTCGTCGGGCACCGGTCGCGCGACCTCCGAACTTGCCTCCAGGTCGGCCAACAGATCCTGGACCAGGGCGCGGAATGCCGGGTCGCCGTGAGTGACCGGCGCAACGACCAGCGACAGGATCAGGCCGTGCACGGCGGGAATGTCGTCCCAGCGGCAGGACAGGCCGCTTAGGTCCGGACGCGTTCCCGGCGCCGCGGGCGGGACGGCGAAGCGGCCTTCCTTCATCGCCGCCTCGGCCCACGCCAGTCCGCCACCGGAGAACATCGCGAAGGAAACGTTCTTCGACGGCCCGAACCGGGCCACCCGCACGTCGAGTGCGTGCTCCCGCACGACCGACACCGGAAGCAGCGCCGCACGCAGTTCCAGGCCCAGGTCGTCGCGCGCCCAGGCGGCGGTGGCCGACAGGGCAGAACGCACCGCGTCTGCGTCGCGTCCCGGGATGGCAAGACTCGCGCCGTCGCCGCCGAAAACGAAGGGGAATTTGCGCCCCGCGAGGGCATTAGAGACGGCGGCAATGACCGATGCCCCGGCCGTGTTAACCGCCTTGTAACGACCCGATCCAATCGCCTTGGTCGAACTCACGACGTCGGTGAGGCCAACCAGCCAATCGTCGGGCAGCGGGCGATACTGGGCCGGATCGACGATCTTGGCGAAGCCCTCGAAGACGGGCAGGCGATCATAGAAGTCGGGGTGGTCGGGCATCGGCTTGTCCGCGCGGTTATCGGCAGTCGTGGTCAGCCCGAGAGCGGAGCATTAGGGAGTCCGCATGCCATGCGCATCGCGCCCCCTTCGACTTCCCCGTGGCTAGGCGAGTGTAACGCCGACCAGCCGGCCGACGCCGTAGGTGATCGCGGCGGCCGCGAAGCCGAGAAGCAGCGAGCGCAGGCTGGTGAGGGCCATGTTGCGGGCGGTGAAAAGGGAAGTCCCCGCACCGATGAGCGCGAGCGCGAATCCGGACAGGGCGAGGCTCGCCAACAGGGCCGTATCGCCATGCAACCAGAAGAAAGGAATGACCGGGAAAATCGCGCCCACGGCGAAAAGCAGGAAGGACGAACCCGCCGCCGCCCAGGCGGAGCCGCCAAGCTCATCGGGATCGATGCCGAGCTCTTCGCGCACCAGCGTATCGAGTGCGGTGTCCTTGTCGGCCATCAGCCGTTCCGCGAGCGCGCGGGCCTGTGCCTCGCCAAGTCCCTTGGCCTGGTAGATCAGGATCAGTTCTTCCTTTTCCTCCCCGGGCGCGCGCTTGAGCTCGTCGGCCTCGACGTCGATCTGCTGCTGGTTCATCTCGCGCGAGCTCGTCACCGACAGCCACTCGCCGATGGCCATCGAGCAGGCGCCGGCAATGAGTCCGGCGAGGCCAACGGCGAGAATGGGCGTACCGGAACTCACGGCACCGGCGGTACCCATGACCAGGCTCAGGTTCGAAACCAGCCCGTCGTTGGCTCCCAGCACAGCGGCACGCAGCGCATTGCCACCCCGGCGGTGGCGCCCTTCGAGGCTGGCCAGCGTGCGGCCGGACAAGCCACCCGGAATCGACGCGGCGATCCGCTGCACGATGCGATTGTGGGAGCGCTCGGCAAGCGGCAGCCCGCCAGCGACGGCCTCCGGTTGCCCGTCGTATTGCGCGCTGTCGCGCTGTTCGAGGCTGCTCAAGGTGGGCAACACGAACTGCGGCCCGAAGCGGCGCGCCAGCCATGCCAGCGCGCGCGTCCGCCAGCCCAGGTGCAGCGTTCCGGCTTTCGTCCCGGCCTTTGCCAGCTGCTGCCGCCAGAACTCCGCGTGCGCTTCTTCGACCGCGGCCAGGCGCCGATAGACTTCGCGCAAATGCGCCTCGGGCTCCGCCTCGGCCAAGGCATGATAGAGGCCGGCGCTGTCGAACTCGCCCTGCAGGTTGGTGCGATAGCGGTCGACCGAACTGCTATCCGTCATGGCAACTCACCTCTCGGTCGCGCCAGCTCATCGGGCGGTTCGTAGGCTACCGGGATTGCGAGGGCAGCGGAAGGGCGCCGCGGCGCCAAGGCCCGCCGCGGCGACGCCGGGTTTGGCGCCTCGCAGCGGCATCCAGAAGATGCTTCCGGTTGACCAGAGCCCGATGGCGCGCCGGGAGATTCAATCTCCGAACGGCATGGCGCCGTATCAGCCGATTCTCTCGGCCTCTTCGTGGGGCGGTCGCGTCAACAGATAGGTGGGCGCCGCGGTGGCGAAGGAGAGGAACGCGTCGGGTTCCATCGGCCGGGCGAAGAGGAATCCTTGCAACACATCGCAGCCCTGCTGCACCAGGGAATCGGCCTGCGCGCGCGTTTCCACGCCTTCGGCAATGGTGCGCAGGCGCAAGACCCTGCCCAGCCCGATTGTGGCGCGAACGATCGATGCGGTGGCCTCGCTGGTCGTCAGCTCGGCGATGAACGTGCGATCGATCTTCAGGGTGTCCAGCTGGAACCCCTTGAGATAGCTCAAGGACGAATAGCCCGTGCCGAAATCGTCGAGCGCAATCGAGACGCCCAGCGCCTTGAGCTCGGCCAAAATCGTCTTGCTGCCGTCGATGTCGTCCATGAGGACGGACTCGGTGAGCTCCAGTTCGAGAAGCCTCGGATCGAATCGGGTGTCATCGAGCACCGATTTGATCGTGTTGGCCAGGCTGGCCTGGCGAAACTGCCGGCTCGAAACGTTGACCGAAACGGCGATGTGCGGCAGGCCAAGGCCGTACCAGCGATCCATCTGCCTGCAAGCGCTGTGCAGCACCCATTCGCCGATCGAGTCGATGAGCCCGGTCTCCTCCGCCATCGGGATGAATTGCCCGGGCGAGACGAGTCCGTAATCCGGATGCTGCCAGCGCAGCAATGCCTCGACGCCGGCGAGACGGCCTGTTCGGGCCGCGATCAGCGGCTGGTAGTACAGCAGCAACTCGCCCCGTTCCACCGCGTGGAACAGGGCATTCTCCATCGATAGCCGGCTGTGTGCGCCGGCGCTCATGTCCGCGCTGTAGATCACGTAGCAGTCCCCGCCCCGAGCCTTGGCCTTGTACATGGCGGTGTCGGCATGCTTGAGCAGCGTCTCGGCTTCCGCGCTGGCATCCGGCGACACGCTGATGCCAATCGAGGCGGTGACGTGCAAGGCCTGCGCGTCAACGACGAACGGCTCCTTGAGCGCGGTCAGGCAGCGCTGGGCGATGGTGACACTCGTGGCGGCATCCTGAAGCCCAGGCAGCAGGAGTACGAATTCGTCGCCCCCCCAGCGCGCCAGCGTATCGCATTCCCGGATGCAGGATTTGAGTCGGGCGCCGGCAACCTTGAGCAGGGCGTCTCCCATGCCGTGACCGAGCGTGTCGTTGATGTTCTTGAACCGATCGATGTCGATCATCAGCATGGCGAGCAGCGTGCCGTCGCGGCGTGCCTGGGCGACTCCGCCCGCAAAACGTTCGTCGAGCAGGAACCGGTTCGGGAGCGTGGTCAGGTGGTCGGTCCGGGCCAGGTCATGCAGGCGTTCTTCCATCCGCTTCCGATCGCTGATGTCGCGCGAGATGCACAGCACCTTCATGGTCTGTTCGCCGGCGGCGCCCTTCATCTGTCGCAGGGTCGTCTCGAACCAGACGTAGTGTTGGTCCATATGGCGCACGCGATAGATGACCGTCGGCAGCGCCTGCGTCCCTATTGCCTCGACGAACGCGGCCCGAACGAGGCCGCAGTCTTCGGGGTGAACGTATTCGAACAGGGAATGACCGACGATCAGGGTGTGCGAGATGCCCAGCAGGTTGGTCGCCACCGGGGAGGCGTAGGTGATGACCCCTTCGGGCGTGTGCTTCGTGATCAGGTCGCTCGAATTGTCGGTGATGAGCTGGTAGCGGTGCATCGATTCGATCAGCGCGTCTTCTCGCTCTTTCACGCGCGCGGTAAGGCGGTTGAATGCCGTCGTCAGCGCGCGAATTTCGCCGCTTCCCCCGTCGCCAGCCAACGGCGCGATCTCCTCGCTGCCGGTGTATTCGCTCAGGTGCCGGGTCAGCGAAACGAGGGGTCGCATCGTGTGCCGCGTCAAGACCCAGATGGCGGCGACCACGATCACGCATGCGATCAGGAGGAACTCGACGAAGTGGAGGATCAGGTCGTTGACCGCGAAGATGGCCTCATCCTTCGGGTAGACGGCGGCAACGATCCAATTCGACGACGGTACCCGCTTGTAGGACACGAACGCCTCGCGGCCGTTCGTATCCACCGTCTCCCCGGTGCCCTCGAAGCCTCCGAGCGCACGGTCGAACAGGGCGTTGGCGCGCGGGGCGAAGGCGACGTGGGAGAGCCGCTGCGCGTCCGGATGCATGATCAGCGTGCCCTTGCCGGTGACGATATAGGCGTAGCCCGTCTTGCCGACCACCGTCTTGGCGACCTTGCCGAGTATCTCCGGATGGATAAGGTCCAGGCTGCCGGCAAGGACGGCGAGCAACCGCCCATCCTTGGCGAAAACCGGCATGGTCATGACCAGCGTCATGTTCGCATCGCCGACACCGCCGAGGAACGGCTCGGAAATGATCGGCCGCCGGGTGCGAATCGTATCCTTGAAGTACGGACGCCAGGAGAAGTCGTCACCACGCCGGCCGGACTGGAACGGGCGCTCGGCTAGCAGGGTGCCCTGGGGCGAAACCAGAAACACCGAACGGTCGAAAGCGGCGTACAGGCCGGTGTTGCCGTCGAGGTAGTGTTGGGCCGCCCCGGACGAGGTGACGTCCGCCTCGGTGATCTCGCTCGCGCTCGCCGACAGGATGCGCTGCAGCGCGAGCAGCTTCTGGTCGACGTTATCGGCGATGCGCTCGACGAGCGTGTTCTGGTCGGCAATCATTACGTTCATCAACTGCGTGCGGAACGACTGCAGCGACGCCAGGCCGACCGCGACGATCGTGGTCAGAAAAAGGACCGAGATCGCACTCGCTGTGCGCGTGGCGAGCGTCGATCGCTTCAGGCGGAGTAGCAAAGCACGCATTTTGCGTGTAGCGTACAATTGGCTTGGGGCCGAACGTTGGCTCACCGGGACGAAGGCACGGGATTGCTGCAAAAGCCGTGCCGTGAGCCGGGCAATCGCCGCCATGGCCGGGCCGACCGGTTCGCAGCGGCCGCGGATCGGGGGCCGGTTGCGGCTCAAAGCCGCTGCGAAAACGGCAGCTCGGGGTGCGGCGCCCGGCGTCATCCCGTGACACCCGGTCCGGTTTCGAGCACGGATGGTTCGCCGCCGCTCCGGGTAGCTGCAGCAAGGTAAACTGCCGCTGGCCGACACAACCTGTGCCTAAAGCGTCCTGAGCAGGTCGGCAGGCGCCTGATCGCACGGGCAGGGTTCCGGGTCAGGCTGCGCGGGGCCAGGCGCGCCTTTCCGTGATGGGGGATGGATGGCAAGCGCGTGCACGCACCTGCAGCGGGTCAAGGTCACGCAATCGGACAAGACCTATTGCGAGGATTGCGTCAAGATCGGCGCGAGCTGGCTGCACTTGCGCATGTGCCTGAGCTGCGGGCACGTCGGCTGCTGCGACTCCTCGCCCAACAGGCATGCAAGCGCACACTTCCGAAGCAGCCGCCACCCGCTCATGCGTTCGGTCGAACCGGGTGAGGGATGGGTGTGGTGCTTCGTCGACGAAATCGTGGCCGGCGAGCTGCCTGCCCTGCGCTAGGCGCGCTGGTAGACCTTGCGCCCCGAGGCGTAGGTCGCTTGCACCGCGCGATCGTCGGCCAGCGTCATCTGGATGAACAGCGCCGCGTCGAGATCTTCGGCGTAACCCATCCGATAGGCGATAAGCGGTGTCGATTTGAGGTCGAGTACGACCAGGTCGGCCTCCATTCCCTGCGCCACGCTGCCGATCGTGTCCTCGAGATAGAGCGCGCGCGCCGCGCCGCGCGTGGCCAGGTAGAAGGCGTGAGCCGCCGGCAGCCGGCGGCCATGCAACTGGGCCGCCTTGTAGGCCTCGTTCATGGTCTGCAGCATCGAGAAGGACGTACCCGCGCCGACATCGGTTGCCAGCCCGACCCGGACCGGGCGCGCGCGCTCCACGGTGTTGCCCAGATCGAGATAGCCGCTGCCGAGGAAGAAGTTCGAGGTCGGGCAATGCGCGATCGCGGTGCCCGTCTGATGGCAGCGCAGCAGCTCCGCCTCGGTGAGCCAGATGCCGTGGCCGTAGATTGCGCGCCGGCCGAGCAGCCCGTAATGGTCGTAGACGTCAAGGTAGCCCTTGCGCTCCGGAAACAGCTTGCGGATCCAGGCCACCTCGCGCTTGTTCTCGGCGACATGCGATTGCACGAAGCAGTCGGGGTGCTCGGCCTTGAGCGCGCCGGCGGCCTCGAGCTGCGCCGGTGAACTTGTCGCGGCGAAGCGGGGCGTGATCGCGTACATCGAGCGCCGGTGCCCATGCCAGCGGCGAATCAGAGCCTTGGACTGGTCATAGCCATCGCGGGCGGTATCGAGAAGGCTGCTCGGCGCATTGCGATCCATGAGGACCTTGCCGGCGATCGTGCGCAATCCCAGCTTCTCGGCTTCCTCGAACAGCGCATCGACCGATTGCGGATGCACCGTGCAATGCACGGCGGAGGTCGTGACCCCGTTGCGCAGACTTTCGCGCAGGAAGACTTTGGCCACCGCGCGCGCAAGCTTCGCGTCGGCAAAGCGCTGCTCGGCGACGAAGGTGTACTTGTTGAGCCAGTCGATGAGCTGCTCGCCGCCCGCGGCGATGATCTGCGTCTGCGGGAAGTGGACATGGCAGTCGATGAAACCGGCCATGATGAGTGCGTCCCGGCCGTAGTCCACGACCCGAGCGCCGGGGGGCAGCAGCCGGCGCACCTGCTGCGCCGGACCGAAACGGACGATGCGCCCGCCGGCCATGGCGACGATGGCATCCGGCTCGTAGTGCAGCGTCTGCTTGATACCGTGCAGGAATGGGTCGCCGGAGAACGTCAGCACCGGTCCGCGGATCGCGGCGATGCCCGCGCTCACCGCGGGCTTGTTCGCAACGCGCACACGCTGACCGGTTCCGGAGCGAGAGCCCGCCGCCCGTTGCGCGCTCATCGGCGCATTGACCGCGGCACCGGATGCATCACCGGTTCCCGGCGTGGTCGGACGCGAGGGGTCGGCGCCGCGGCGCCCGGCGGACGCTCTTCCAACGCCGATGCACCCAGTACCATTGCTCAGGATGGCGCAGGATCAGCTGTTCCAACGCGGCATTGTACGCCCGGGTAGTCTGCCTGATCTGCACGCCAACGTCGTCGGCTGGGATCGCACCGAGCGCTTCTTCGAAACGCAGGATGTGCCGTCCGTCGGGCTTGCGCCAACTCGCCGCGGGCAGCACCTGGGCATCGGAGGCGAGCGCGAGCAGCGCCAGGCTCTTGAACGTCCAGGCGGAGTGGCCGAAGAAGTCGACCTCGATGCCGTCCGGTGGTCCGGCGTGCTGGTCGAACGGAAAGACGACGGCATCCCCGGCCGCGAGCGCGTCCAGGATCGCATCGAGCGAGCCGCGTTTGGGCAACACGCCGAACCCGGCACGCTGGAAGCGCCAGGTGACAAAGCGATCGAGCCAGCGGGGTTTGAATTCCCGGCGCACGAAGTGGATGCGGCCGCGCAGTTGGGGAAAGCGGCCCAGGCCGGCGACGGTCGCGACCTCCCAGTTACCCAAATGCCCGGTGAGCACCAGGATGCCCTTGCCACGCTCGAGCGCACGCCTGAATACATCGACATTCTCGATATCGACCAGCGCCCTCTTCCGCGCCGCGCTGATCCAGCGGAAGCTGAGGAATTCCGCGGCCAGCCGCCACAGGTGCGCGTAGTGCGCCTGGGCGAGGCGCTCGATTTCCGCCTCGGAGACCGCTTCGCCAAACACCCGGCGCAGATTGTCGAGGACGACCTGGCGACGGAAAGGCAGCAGCCAGAATATGAGCCGACCCCACCACGGAACATGCGCCGATTCCGGCAGCGCGAGCGCAACCGCGGTTGCACTGTTGCCGCTGTGCGTGAGCGACAGTGCGATGCTCCTGATCCGGTTCTTCGCCAGCACGGTCGCGGCCTTCGGATTGCACACCGCGCAGGGGGAGCCATAGGCATCGCGGGCGACGGAAAAATCCGCCGCTTCGATGGCGCCCAGCGCGGCTTCGCGCGGAAAAAGCTTGACGCAGGCTTCCTTGGCGGCGAAGCGCGCCGCGAGGCTCGCGACGCGGCCTGCGCCGGCGCCGCTGTCGTCGAGTTCCTCACGGGTGAACAAGCGCTCCAGGTCCGCGGGCGCGGTTGCGGCAAGCAGGCGCTCGACGCGCGCCAGCTCAACCGTATCGATGCCGCAGCGGGTGGCACCATCTACAGTCGCCGCGGGGGCCTGCGCCATGCCGTGGGTCAGGTCTTGGCGCGCAGCAGCACCGCCGCGTTCGTTCCGGCGAAGCCGCGGCATAGGATCAGCGCCACGTCGCTCAGCGGCGACTGCGGTTCGGCACGGACCGGGACCCCCGCACAGTCGGGGTCGGCCACGGCATAGGTGGCGACGCCGGGTATGACGCCTTCGCGCAGGCTCGCCAGGGCAAGCACCGCCTCGATAATGCCGGCCGCCGCGATCAGATGGCCGAATGCCCACTTGAAAGCGGTCGCCGGCGGCGCGCTCGCGCCGAAGACGCGGCGAATCGCCGCTGCTTCCGACGCATCCGATCGCGGCGTTCCATTGCCGTGGGCGGCGATCATGCCAACCTCGCCAGGGCGCAGTCCCGCGTCGTCGAGCGCCATCTCGATTGCCCGCGCCAGCGCGTCACCGTCGTCGCGGATGGCGAGCAGGCCCTGCGCGTCGGTGGCCGATCCACCACCGAGCACCTCGCCCAGGATCGCCGCGCCACGCTGCTGCGCCGACGCCTCGGTCTCCAGCGCAAGCGCCGCCGCGCCCTCGCCGAACAGACTGCCGTCGCGGCGCGCGTCGAACGGCCGGATGGTCTGTTTTGCCAGCAAGCCGACGTCGTAATAATAGAGCACCATCTGCGGCTCGATCGGGGCGTCGTGGCCCACCGCGAGCGCGCGGTCAGCCTCGCCGCTGCGCAATGCCTCCATCGCCTCGATGACCGCCAGCGTGCCACCGATGCTGTGATTGGTTATGCAGGCGTTGGCTCCCTTGAAGCCGTGGCGGATGCCGATGTGTCCGAGCACGTTGTTGGGCAGCGTACGCAACAGCCACATGGGATTGACGCTGCTCGAAAGCTCGCGGCCGAACGCCGGCAGCTTTTCCCCGGCCACGGTCAGCAAGGGGAAATAGTCGTATTGGCTCTCATAATTGCCGCCGCCGGAGCCGACGTAGACTCCGGTGCGATCGCTGTACTCGGCGGCGGCAAGCGCGCCGAGCCCGGCACGGTGCGCGCTCAGCCCGGATGCCTCGATGGCGCGGTCGGCGGCATACAGGCCAAACAGATCGGTGCGGCGAATGAGCTTGTGCAGCTTGCGGTCATCGACCATGTCGCGCGCATTGAGGTTCGCGATCTCGCCCGCCAGCCACGTCGGCCACTGCGAGCTGTCCCACTGCCGGATCGGTGCGATGGCCGAGCGACCGCTGCGCACCGCGTCGAGGATTGCGACCGGATCGCGGCCCGCGGCGCAAACCGCGCCGGCCCCGGTGATGACGACCTTGCGCTCGCTCACCGTGCGTCCTGCGGCAAGACCTGCGTCACGCCTGGAAGCCCGCGCCGTCGACGGCCGCCGGCGAGCGCAGCACGACGCAGCTGTTGGAGCCGCCGAAGCCGAACGAATTGGACATCGCGACCCGCACGCGCCGGCGCTCGGGCACGTCGCGCACGAGCGCCAGATCGCAGTCCGGATCGAGCTCGCGCAGATTGGCGTTGACGGGCAGCTCCTCATGCCGGATGGCCAGGGCGCAGACGGCGACTTCGACCGCGCCGGCGGCGGCGATGAGATGGCCCATCGAGCTCTTGGTCGAGCTCACGGCGACGTCCTTGATGCGCGCACCGAACACGGCGTGAAGGGCCGCGCTTTCGCTGCGATCGTTCATGAAGGTGGACGTGCCGTGCGCGTTGACGTAATCGACCTCGTCGAGTGCCGCGTCGGCGTTGGCGAGGGCTTGCCGCATCGCCTGGATGGGCCCGTCGCCATCCGGAGGGGAGTCGGTGATGCGATAGCTCGACAGCGAGTTGCCGTCGCCGGCCAGTTCGGCGTAGACGTGCGCGCCGCGCCGCCGCGCCGAGTCCCATTCCTCGAGCACCAGGAAGCCCGCGCCCTCGCCCAGCAGAAAGCCGTTGCGCGTCGCGTCGAAGGGCCGGCTCGCGCGCTCCGGAGTCTCGTTGTCCGCGGATAGCGCGGACAACAGGCAGAAGCCGGCGATGCCGACGGGACTGATCATCGAATCGAAGCCGCCGGCGAGCGCGCAATCGACCGCCCCGCGGCGGATGAGCTTGAGCGCGGTGCCGATCGCCTGACCACCGGAGGCGCAGGCGGTGTGGACGGAGGTCGCGTAGCCGCGTATGCCATGGCGCCGCGTCAGCAGCGACAATCCGGTCGTCGACTGGCTGCGGCAGAACACCAGCGGGTCGTTCGCGGACGCATCGGTAAGCAGCTGCGCCGCATCGAGCTCGCCGCCGGCGGCGCTGTGCCCGTGCACGGCGACCAGCTCCGCAAAATCGACGCCCATCATGCCGGTGCCCACGGCGCAGCCCCAGCGCTCGCCCGTCGCCGCCGTGGGCCTTATACCGGCGTCGGCAAATGCCTGCTCCGCCGCGGCAAGCGCGAAGCGGTGCGAGCGGTTGGCGAATTTGAGCAGCTTGCGATCGTCAAGCGCCGCCGCGGCGTCAAATCCCTTGACCTCGGCAGCGATGCGAACCGGAAAACCCGACGCATCGAACAGGCTCACCACGGCGCCGCCGCTTCGACCCGCGAGCAACGCCGCCCAGGTCGTTCGCACATCGTTGCCGACCGGTGTCACCAGGCCAAGGCCGGTGATCGCGACGCGACGCGGCGAGGCCATCTAATGGCTTCCCGCGGCGACGTCGAGTCGTGCAGTCGCGACCACGCGCCCGTCGCTGGTGGCCGAGAGGCGGAGGTTGCCGGCATCACCTTCGGTCGCGACCAGCTCCGCACCGAGCTCTACTTCCTGACCGGGCGCGATGAACGAGCGCATCTTGACGTGAGTCATGCGCCGCGGCGCAAGCGGCGCTCGTGTCGCCGTGCCGATCGCCACCCGGGCAAGGTCCAGCGCCAGGCGGATCTGGCTGTCGAGGAGCAAGGTGGCCGGAAAAACGGGTCGACGCGGAAAGTGATCGGCAAAGAACGCTGCGGACTGCGGTACCCGCAGCAGGGCGCGCGCGGATTTGCCCGCCACCCCCTCGAGGCCAACCAGCCGGGGCACCGCCACGCCATGGAAACGACCAGCGGGTGCACCTTCCGCGCACAGCAGCTCGAAGCGCTCGCGCATCGCCTCGGGCGCGTCGAATTCCTGCACCGGCAGCATCGGGCCCAGGCAATGCCTGAGCTCGATCACCCGCACGCCGGCAACGCGCGCGCTACCGCTGTAGGCGACCGCGTCGTCGTCGCAGCTTTCGATCTCCACCTCCAGCTCGAGCCGCGATCCGGGGGTTACTTCGCGGTGAAAGATCGTCTCGGTGGCAAGCGCCGCCACGGGCCGCCCGCGGAAATCGATCCGGGCCATGGCGATCCAGGCGGCAAGCTGGCCGACCGCCTCGGCGACCAGGCACGCCGGAAAAGCGGCAATGCTCCCGGGCACCTCGAAACTCGCCCGCCCGCGCACGCCGGGGTCGAGCGCGGTGATCCGATCGACGAAAGAAAACGCGGCGAAGTGATCGCTCATGCGCGGGCAGCGTTCCTGCGCAGTCAGGCAGCCGCCTGCGCTTCCCTCTGGGCGTGGATGACGAGCTTGCAGAACGTCTCCGGTGTGAACAGGCGCGGAATGTCGGCGACCTTCATCGGGGTGGCAAAGCGCTCGGCCGGAATCTCGGACAGGTATTGGCGCAGCTGTGCGAGACCCGCCTCGGTCAGCACGCCCTTCTGCTCAAACTCCGCTTCGGGCATGTCGCCGCGCGCGTTCTCGATGATCTTGCCGCGCGGGATCTTGATCTTGAACGCCCGCTCCAGGCGGAAGACCATGTCGAGAAAGTCGATCGACTCCGCGTCGAGGCCCTCGATCAGCGACACGTCGAGCTTCACCTCCTCGACGTCGCAGCCGAGTGCGTCCGCCATCGTTTCCGCGACCTTGGGAAAGACCGCCTGGATTTCTTCCTTGGTTATATCGGTGTTCGCCATTGCGCTTACTCCATTTTGAAGCCGCCATCGACATTGAAGACCTGTCCCGTCACGTAATCCGCATACGGCGAGGCGAGAAACCACACCGCGTACGCCACCTCTTCCGGTCTGCCGTATCGCCTGAGCAGGATGCGCGATGTCACCTCGTCTCCCGCCAACTCCCGCACCGCCTGCGACATCTCGGTCTCGATCACGCCCGGCGCGACGCAGTTGACGGTGATCCTGCGCGGCGCGAGCTCCACCGCGAGCGAGCGCGTGAAGGCGTTGATCGCGCCTTTGCTCGCGGCGTAGTTGGTCTGCCCGCGCCCGCCTTTCTCGCCGGCAACCGAGCCGATGTTGATGATCTTGCCCGAGCGCTGCACGATCATGTGCGGCACCACCGCCCGGGCGAGATTGAACGCTCCGCCGACATTGGTGTCGAGCACGTCCTGCACGTCGTCGTCGGCGAACGCCGCCAGCTGGTTGTCGCGGATAATGCCTGCATTGTTGACCAGGATGTCGATGCGGCCGCAGCGCTCAGCCACGCGATCGACCGCCGCGGCGCAGGCCGCGGAGTCACAGATGTCGACCCGCTCGGCGGCGATCCGGTGCCCCGCGCTCTTGCCCGCGCCGACGACGGCCGCGGCAGCCTCGGCGTGGTCGCGGTAGAAGAACGTCACGTCGGCACCCTCGGCGGCGAACAGCTCGACGATGGCGCGGCCGATCCCGCGGCTGCCGCCGGTTACGATCGCCACTTTGTCGGTGAGGCGTGCCTCCATGTTTTGCGCGCCGGTCCTAGCCCGAGATGCAGAATCCGCCGTCCACCACCAGGGTGTGTCCGGTGATCATCCCCGCTTCGGGCAGGCAGAGCAGGTAGACCGCGCCGGCCACATCCTGCGCCGTGAGCACCGGGCCGGCGGGCGTGCGGCGCGCGAAGTTTGCCAGCAGTTCCTCCCGATTCGGAAAGTAGCGCAGGGCGTCGGTATCGACGACGCCGGCGCTGACCGCATTGACCCGGATCCGCCGCGGGCCGAGCTCCTGGGCGAGGGTGCGCACCAGCGACTCGAGCGCAGCCTTCGACGCGCCGATGAAACCGTAATCGGGCATCGCCCGCGACGCGCCAAGGCTCGACATGGCGACGATGCTGGCGCCCGGCTCCATTCGTGGCACGGCGTGCTGCGCCAGCAGGTTCAACGCCAGCGCATTGGTTTCGAGACACCAGCGCCAATGCTTGAGCGTCATCTCCAGCGCCGGCTTGAGCACGCCGCTCGCCGCATTGCTGACCACGATGTCGAGCCGATCGAAGTGCTTGAAGAACTCGACAAACATGTCGTCGACGCTGTCGGGGATGCCGACGCTGGCCTGAAATGCATGCGCGCGCCGGCCCATGGCGCGGAGCTCGGTGCACAGCGCATCGGCCTCGTCGGCGCTGTTGTAGTAATTGGCCGCGATATCACAACCGGCCGCGGCGAGCTTGTGCGCGATGGCGCGGCCGATGCCGCGGGAGGCGCCGGTGACGAGCGCGACTTTCCCGGCGAGGGTGCCTGGCGTGATGGCGTTCATGTGCTGTCAGGCCCGCGGGCCGCGGCGGGCGAGCAAAGCGCTCTCGTGAAAACCCAACATTATCCTACGACCGGGCGGGTCTCGGCAATCCGGCGCAGTGGGCCGAACGCGCGGCGGCCGGAGCCGTTCCGATGGCGCGCCGAAGCGGAGACGAACGGGTCGACGCCGCATCAGCTAAGGCTGTGGATGCAGCGGACGAATTCCGACATGAGCCCGGCGACGAACTCGCGGCTCACGTCGGCGCGGCGGAAGGAAACGCCCAGCTCGATGCGGCCCGCAACCGTGGTGATCGCCACCACGATCGGCGCCAGGGGCCCGGTCGGGACCGCGCGCAGGTAATCGGTCGCGGCTTGGCCAGTGGGCGGGGCGCGCCACAGGGCCTCGATGTCGAGGCTCGTGACCCCCGCCCAGATCGGATAGTGCTTGGCCAGAAAACACCGCCGCCGATCGGCTCTGAGGAAGCGCCACGCGAGTGCCACCGCGCCCAGGGCGAGCAAGGTTTGCAGGTAGAGTTTCTCGGTCTTGATGCGCGTGGTCTCGGCGTTGACCGCCCGGGCGAGCTCGCGCAGGCCGACACCCGGCCGGACCGGATGCGAGACGCGCAGCGAAGCGAGGAATTGGCCGAAGGTATGGACCGCATCGGCCTCAAACTCGGCGCGCACGTTGACGATCGTGGCGACGCCGAGTTCTCGCCGCCGCGGCGCCCTGCTGCGCTCCGGCGCAACCGGAGCGAGCGCCCAGAGGAGCATGGCCAGGAACAGGTCGTTGCGGCTAACGCCCCAGTCGCGCGCGGTGCGAACGAGCCGCGCCACGTCCGCCGCGTCGACGCGTTGCGACAGGAACGCGTTGCTCGCATCGCCGGCGCAGCGGCACGGCGCCCGGCACGACCTACGGCTGCTCGCGACGAGCGCCGGCACCCGGTGCAGGCCGCGCAGCAGGTAGCCCGCATGGCGCACAAACAGCGCCCAGTAGGTGCGTGGATAAAGCCGCGGCGTCCAGGGCGCCACTGCGGCCGCGGCATCGGCACGATAGCGGGCGACGATCCGGCCGAGCAACAGCGCGATCGAATCGCCACCGGCAATGAAATGATCGTAGACGAGCCCGAGATGAAACGAGCAGCCGCCGTCGACGGCAAAGAAGCGGAAGGGAGCGATGGCGCCGTCCGGCGCGAAGGGCAGGTTGAGCTGGCGTTCGATCTCCGCGTCCACCGCCCGCCGCGGGTCGTCGCCGCCGGGCAGAATCGCTAAGCTGACGCTCGCCTCTCCGCCCCGATATTCGAAGCGTCGGCGCCGCCGGGCGAGGAAGAGCCCGGTCAAGCCGGCCGACTCGAGCTCGGCGGCGATGCGCGCCTCGAGGCGCCCGGGCTCCAACGTCTGCTCCACCACGGCCACGTGCACGGCGTTGTACGGATGCAGCTCCCGCCAATGCAACATCGTGACCTGAAACAGATTGAGCTTGCCTTGCATCGCGGCGGCTATTGTAGCGGTAGCGCGTGCCTTCGCCGGCTGCGGATGAGCTGCTGCGCTTCCAGGCACCAGTGCTTCTTGACGCTGTACCAGATGTCCGCCGCATGCAGCAGATTGGCCAGGTCGAGCCGCGTGTCGGTCGGAAACGCCGGCGTGGCGGTGCCGGGTACATAGCGGTTGATCCATTCGCGCGTGACAGGATCGAGGGCGAGCTCCTGCGCCTGCGGTAGCGTGATATGGCTCGCTGCCGCCGGCAACGTGACGTTGCGCACCTTGGCCGAGCCGGTCGCGCGGTAGGTGTCGGCGCGGCCGAAATTGCCGGCAATGAGATCCCACTCGAGTGAAAAGCCGGTGAACTCGACGACCGTATCGGGGATTTCGCGCAACCGCGTCAGCATCGACCACTGCCCGAGCAACAACCGCGGCAGCGTGCCGGTGGCAAGCGCCGCGACGTAGGACAGCTGCAGGCCGACCACCGGCCGCTGCGCGCCGCTCAACGGGTCGACGATCGTGGTCCGGTCCTCCGCCGCCCCGCGCTCCGGATTCCACACCGGCACCGCGTCGCCGAAGTCGCCGGCAAGCTCGTGCAGGACGCGGATGGCGATCATTCCGCCCTGACTGTGGCCGATCATCATCGGCATCATGCCCTCGCGCTCGTAGTACCAGGCGAGCGTGCCGGCAAGCTGCCGCGCGTCGACATAGCTGCTGTAGGTCAACGAGCCGTCGGCCGGATTCCTGAGCTTGTCGCGCGGATAGCCCATGGCGACAAGAAATTCCGCGAACGGGGCCATCGTGATCACCGGCACGCTGCCCTGGAGGCTGATGATGCGCGGCGCCGGCGCCCGCGACAGCACTTCCCGCACGTCGCGCTCGGAAATGCTCTCGGGCACGAGGGCGAGAATCCGATCCTCGGTGGCCGCATCCAGGGTCGTTCCCGGCGCGAGCGCTTGGGCCGCCACGCCGGCGGCTGCGCACGCGCTGGCAGCGAGGGCGATGACTGCCGCGAACCTCGCCGCGCGCGACAGCAGCGCCAGCGCGAAATCTTTCATCGCCGCGCCGCGCACCGGAGCGCTAGCCGCGCCTGGGGGTGAAGCGGCCGCTGCGCGCGAGATAGCTTCGGTACGCCTCTCCATGCACCCGCAGCAGGTGCCGCTCCTCGTGCCGGGCCTTGAGTTGCATCAGCGCGAGGTGAACGATCGCGATGCCAAGCATCGGCGCGCTGGGCACGACCACGACCGAGCAGATCATGAGCAGCATCGACAAGGCATAGATCGGATGCCGCACGTAGCGAAAGGGGCCGTCGGTGATCAGCGCTTCCTCGCCCTCGAGCGGCACGTCCATGCGCCAGTGCCGGCCCATGCGCGACCAGCAGACGCTGGTCAGAAGCAGGCAGCCGACGGCGCAGATCGCGGCGATCCAGCGCAGTGCGGCGTAGCCCTGGCCCCGGGTGAATGCCGGCACACCCCCCAGCAACCCCTGACCGCGCGCGAGCGCAAGGTACGGCAGGACGATCCACAGCGCGACCAGCGGCAGCCAGACGATCCACATGAATTGCTCCAGCGGCCGCTCGGGAATGAGGCCGGCGAGGCGATGCGTCTCGCGCCGCGCGCGCAGGATCATCAGGCCCACGCCGAACCAGTAGGTCCAGATGGTCGCGGTCAACAACACGCCCGGGAGATCCTTCATGACCACCGCCGCGGCAACGATCCGGCGATAGACCGGCGGACCACAGAGCGCCGGAATTGTAAACGCAAGCGTTTGCTCCTAGAATTCCGCCTCGGCTGCGGCCGTCCTCGATGCGACTTCCGATTCTACCGGCCAGCGACGACCGCATCGCCGACGACCCGCCAGGGCTCACCGCGCTCTACCTCTGCATGGGCACGCTGGTGGCGATCCTGCCGCTGGCACACGTCACCGCGCTGCGCAACAGCCTGGTCGGCCTGGTCGGCTTGCTCGCGCTGCTGCATTTCCGGCTCGCGGCGTCGAGAAACACGCCCGGCCTGATCCCGTGGCTCATCTGGCTCGCCTTCGCGGCGGCCTCGATTGCCTGGTCGGCGTTGCCGGATGCTTCGTTCCAGAGTTTTCGCGGCGATCAATTCTATCCGTTCGTGATCTTTCTGGTCAGCTTCCAGGTCGTGCAAACCTTGAACGGCCGGCTGGCGGTGGCGCTGGGCACTGCCGCCGGGACGCTGCTTTGCCTGGCGACGATGTTCGCCGCGGCGGTGCTCGGCGCGAACCCGGAAGCGGCCGCGCCCGGGCCCGGCATCCTGGGATGGCTCGCCTGGAGGGCGGGCGACAGCACCGATTCGAGCACCTACGTCGCCTATGTCGCGGTGCCCCTGTTCCTCATCCTGCTGACCTCGCGCCACGCCTGGCGCCGCTTCGCCGCCGCAGCCTGGCTGGTCGCGTTCGCCGCGATCGGATTCTTGAGCGAAAACCGCACTCTGGTCGCGGCGCTGTTCGTTTCCTTCGCCGGGTTCCTGTTCGTGCTCGGGGTCCTGCGCGGTCGGCTGCGCCTGCAGTCGGTCGTCCTGGTCGTCGGCATCGGCCTGGTTGTTTCGGCCGTTTCCCTGGAGATCATTTCCCGCGCCCGTTTGTCGGTGCCCCCACCGGGCGACCGCAGCGCCGCCGTCGAGATGATCATGACCGATCCTCGGCCGGCGATTTGGAGCGCCTACCTCGAGCTGGCGCGAAAGCGGCCGTGGTTCGGGGTCGGCTTGGGACGCAACGTGCCGTCACAAACCTATCATCTGGAGGACGACGCCGAACTGCGACGCATCGACCCCCAAGCCCCCGCCCACGCCCATAACGTGCTGCTCGACCTGGTTCTTCAGGTCGGGGTGATCGGGCTTGCGATCTGGATCGGGTTGCACCTCGAGATCATGCGCCTGGCCGTGCAGCGGGCCCGCGCCGGGGGCGACCGGGAGAAGGCGTGGGCCGCCGCCGCGGTCGCGCTGGTTCTGGCGATGCTGGTGAAGAATTCGACCAACGACCTGGTCGTCTACGGCAACGCGCTGCTGTTCTGGGCGCTCCTCGGCGCCATGCTCGGGCTCGTCTGGCACGGCGCGCCGGCGGCGGGCGACAAAAAAGCCGGGGTTTAGCCCGGCTCCTCTGTTGTCGCGCTGTCGTGGCGACGACGCTTCACACGGTCTGGATGTTCGACGCCTGCTTCCCCTTCGGGCCCTGGGTGACTTCAAAACTCACCTTCTGCCCCTCCTTCAGCGACTTGAATCCCGGCATGTTGATCGCCGAGAAGTGGGCGAACAAATCTTCGCCACCACCGTCGGGAGTGATGAAGCCGAAACCCTTTGCGTCGTTGAACCACTTAACCGTTCCAGTTGGCATGTTTTCCAATCCTAATAATCAAGAAAAAATATCGGGTCATACCCGGCCGATGTTTCGATCTCAAGGACAGGAAAGTACGGCGCTTCGGCAACTGCCAACGAGCCGGACGGGTCGTGCTTTAGTACTTGAAATAAAACACAAAGCGGAATATACGCGGGGCCGGGCCCGAGGTCAAACTACGGCCGGAGACACGTTTTGCCCCCCAAATTCCCGCCGCAGCAGCATGGCGCCCTCGCCCAGCGCCTTGAGCTTGGCGCGGGCTACCTCCCGACCCAGGGGGACCATGCCGCAGTTGGTACAGGCATAAACCCTCTCCGCCGGCACGAACGCGAGCGCCGCGCGCAGGGTCGCGGCGACCTCCTCGGCGCTTTCGACCCGGTCGGTGGCGACGTCGATGGCGCCGACGAGCACATCCTTGCCGCGCAGCAAGCCGATGAGCTCGAGCGGTACGTGCGAATGGGCGCATTCGAGCGAAACCTGGTCGATCTTCGAGTGCGCCAGCAGCGGGAAGGTGTTCTCATACTGGCGCCACTGGGCACCGAGCGACTGCTTCCATTCGATGTTGGCCTTGATGCCGTAGCCGTAACAGATGTGCACGGCGGTGGTACAGCGCAGGCCCTCTGCGGCGCGTTCCAGCGCGGCGATGCCCCAGTCCCGGACCTCGTCGAAATAGACATTGAACGCCGGTTCGTCGAACTGCAGCACATCGACGCCCGCCGCCGCGATTGCCCGCGCTTCCTCATTGAGGATTGCGGCGAAAGCCCAGGCGAGCTTCTCCCGGCTGCGGTAATGCGCGTCGTAGAGGGTGTCGACCATCGTCATCGGCCCGGGAAGCGTGTACTTGATGCGACGCTGCGTCGCCGCGCGCAGGAACCGCGCATCATCGACAAACACCGGCCGCCGGCGCACGACGGGGCCGACGACGACCGGCACCTCGGCATCGTAGCGGTTGCGGATGCGCACCGTCTGCCGATGCTCGAAGTCGACACCCTCGAGGCTCTCGATGAGCGTGGTGACGAAATGCCGCCGCGTCTGCTCGCCATCGCTGACGATGTCGATGCCGGCGCGCTCTTGATCGCAAACCGCGAGACGCACCGCGTCGTGCTTGCCTGCGACCAGGCGCTCGCCGTCGAGCAGCCACGGCGCCCAAAGCTGCCCCGGCGCAGCAAGCCACTCCGGCTTGGGCAGGCTGCCGGCGATGGTGGTCGGAAAAAGGGCGGGCATCGACGCGTCGGGACGCAGCAACAGTGGCCGCGATTATAGCTGCCGCGGGCTCGTGTCCGCGCGCGCCGCTTTGGTCGGCTTGACCGCGCAGGGTCGGCAACGTACCTTGGCGCGGCGCCGTTCAAGGCCCGCCGCCGTCCACAACCCGCCGTCGATGCCGCGCGTCCTGCTTGCCGATTACGACTTTCCCGACCTCGACCTCGAGCGCAGGCTCTACGCCCATGCGCACGTGGAGCTAGTTACCGCGCAATGCCGGACCGAAGGCGAGGTGATCGCCGCGGCCTCGGGTTGTGCCGGCATCCTGCTGCAAGCGGCACCCATCACCGAGACGGTGATCGCCGCCCTGCCCGAACTGGGCATCGTCAGCCGCATCGGGGCCGGCGTCGATACCGTCGATACGGCGGCCTGCGCCCGCCACGGCGTCTGGGTCGCCAATGCGCCCGATTACGGCATCGGCGAGGTCGCAACACATGCCCTGGCGCTCGCCCTCGCCCTGGTGCGCAACGTCGTGGCCTACCAACGCGACATCGGCGCGGGCCACTGGCACTACCTGTCCTCGGGACCCCTGCGCCGCGTCGCCGACATGACGCTGGGCATCGTCGGGCTCGGCCGCATCGGCAAGCGCATGGCGCATGTCTCGCGCAACCTGTTCCGCCGTGTGCTGGCATGCGATCCGTATCTGATCGACGGCGATTTTCCCGCCTATGTCGAGCGCGCCCCCGATCTGAAGAGCCTCTTCACCGAGAGCGACGTGATCAGCATTCACGCGCCGCTGAACGCCGAAACCCGGGGCATGGTCGATGCGGAGGTGCTCTCCCGGATGCGTGCCGGATCGTACCTCGTGAATACGGCACGGGGCGCGATCATCGACGTGGACGATTTGCTTGCCGCTCTCGATAGTGGAATACTTGCCGGGGCCGGTCTGGATGTATTGCCCGTCGAGCCGGTCCCCGCCGCAAGTCCGCTGCTCGGCCATGCGAAGGTGATCCTGACGCCGCATGCCGCATTCTTCAGCCTGCAGGCGGAGACCGAACTGCGGCGAAAGGCGGCGCAGAATATCATCAGCTGGCTGGCGACGGGCCGACCCGAGTACATCGTGGTCAAGGGCACTCGACGCCCGGCTTAGCCGCCCGCCAACGCGACCGATTACGTGTCGTGCCGCGGCGCAGTAAAGGAGGCAGCTTGGCAGCGGTAGCGATCAGAGCGGTACACAAGCGTTTCGGCTCGACCCATGTGATTCGCGGCGTCGACTTCGACATCGCCGAAGCCGAATTCTGCGTCCTGGTCGGTCCGTCGGGCTGCGGCAAGTCGACCCTGTTGCGGATGATCGCCGGGCTCGAAGAAATCAGCGCAGGCGAGATCGCCATCGGCGGCACCGTGGTCAACCGGGTGCCGCCGAAGGAGCGCGACATCGCCATGGTGTTCCAGAACTATGCCTTGTATCCGCACATGACCGTGCGCGACAACATGTCGTTTGCGCTGATGCTGGCCAAGCAATCCAAGGGCGAGATCGAAGCGCGGGTCAAGAAGGCGGCTGACATCCTCGGACTTGCCGGACTGCTCGACCGCTATCCGCGCCAACTCTCGGGCGGCCAGCGGCAGCGGGTCGCGATGGGGCGCGCGATCGTGCGCGACCCGAAGGTGTTCCTCTTCGACGAGCCGCTGTCCAACCTCGATGCCAAGCTGCGGGTGCAGATGCGCACCGAGATCAAGGAACTCCACCAGCGGCTGCAGACAACCTCGATCTACGTCACCCACGACCAGATCGAGGCGATGACCATGGCCGACAAGATCGTCGTGATGCGCGACGGCGTGATCGAACAGATCGGCGACCCCCTGTCCCTGTACGACCGCCCGAACAATACCTTCGTCGCCGGTTTCATCGGCTCGCCGGCAATGAACCTGGTCCCCGGGACGGCGCGCGTGAACGGCGGCGGCGAACGGGTCGAGTTCGACGGCGGGGTGACGCTGCCTCTGCCACGGGGCGCTCGCGCCGCCGACGGCCAGGCCGTCCTCTACGGCATCCGCCCCGAGCACTGCCTGCTGGCCGACGCCCCCGGACTCCCGGCCGAGGTCGTCGTCGTCGAGCCCACCGGCGCCGACACGCAACTGTATTGCCGCTTCAACCGGCAGGAAATCACGTCGTTGATACGCGATCGGGTAAGCTGCCGCGCCGGCGACCAGATCAGCCTCAAGCCCGACCTGGCGCGCGCGCACCTGTTCGACTCGACGAGCGGGGCGCGGCTTGTAGCCTAGGCCACGTCGGCTCAGGCCCGCACTTCATTTCACGATAGCTGTCACCGAGGAGGAATCCATGAACAGATCGAAGCGTCGCGATTTTCTCAAGGCTGCCGCCGGCGTCGCCGCGGGACAGGCCCTTGGCGGCGGAGCGGCATTGTTCGCCGCTGATGCCCAGGCGCAGGCGTACAAGGCCGTGCCCGAAAAGGGAGCGAAACTGCGGCTGCTGCGGTGGAAGCGCTTCGTCCAGGCCGACGAGGACGTGTGGGCCGAGAATACGAAGAAGTTCACCAAGGCGACCGGCATCGAGGTGCGCATCGACGCCGAGGGCTGGGAAGATGTGCGGCCGAAGGCCGCGGTTGCGGCCAACATCGGCAGCGGGCCGGACATCATCATCGGCACGTTCGAGGATGCACAGCAGTACCCGGACAAGCTCGTCGAAGTGACGGACCTCGCCAATTACCTCGGCGGCAAATACGGCGGCTGGTACCCCGTCACCAAGGACTACTGCATGAGCAAGGGGAGGTGGATCGCCATCCCGATGGGCTGCGCCGGCGCGTGCCTGAACTATCGCGTGGCCGCGATGAGAGCCGCCGGATTCGAGACCTTCCCCACGGACCTCGCCGGCTTCCTCAAGCTCTGCCAGGGGATGAAGGCTCAGGGATTGCCGCCTGGCTTCGCGCTGGGCAACGCCACCGGTGACGCCAACACCTGGTGCCACTGGGTGGTCTGGGCGCACGGCGGCAAGATGGTCGACACCCACAACAACGTCGTCATCAACAGCCCGGAGACGATCGCCGCCCTGGAGTACAGCAAGCAGATGTACGAGACCTTTGCTCCCGGCACCCTGTCGTGGCTCGACCCGAGCAACAACAAGGCCTTTCTCGACGGCCAGATCGGGCTCACCAACAACGGCATCTCGATCTACTACGCGGCCAAGACCTCGCCGGATCCGAAGCTGCAGGCCATTGCCCAGGACATGAACCATGCCAACTTCCCCATCGGGGTGGTCGGCAAGCCCACCGAGCTGCAACTGATGTTCCCGATGATGATCTTCAAGTACTCGAAGTACCCGCATGCCGCCAAGGAATACCTGCGCTTCATGATGGAGAAGGAGCAGTACATACCCTGGCAGCAGGCGTCGATCGGCTACGTCACGCAGCCGTTGATCGCCTACGAGTCCAATCCGATCTGGACCTCCGATCCGAAGCACACGCCGTATCGAGACGTGATGAAGAGGATGCTGCCCAACGGCTACGCCGGGGAGATGGGCTACGCGTCGGCGGCGACCATGGCCGACTTCATCCTGGTCAACATGGTCGCCGAAGCGGCGTCGGGCTCGAAAACTGCGAAAGAGGCCGCGGAGCGGGCGCAGAAGCGCGCCGAGCGCTACTACAAGATCTGATCCTGCGGGTCAGCCCGGCGCGAACCGCGATCGGCACCATGCCGCCCGCCCACGCCGGGCCGACCGACACGCGTTCCTCGATGCCGGCGCCTGACGGCAGCCCTTGATCCACTCCTGGCGCGTCACCGCTCTGACGCAGCATGCCCGCACCCGCTAGCGCCCTTTCTCGCGCGCTCGACAGCCGCAACCTCCTTGGGGCGCTGTTCATGCTGCCCGCGGCGGCGCTGCTGCTGCTGTTTCTGACCTACCCGCTCGGCCTGGGCACCTGGCTCGGCTTCACCGACACCAAGATTGGCCGCGCCGGCGAATGGATCGGCCTCGACAACTACATCTTTCTCTGGGGCGACAGCGTCACCCGCCTGGTGCTGTTCAACACGATCTTCTATACCACCGTGGCGAGCATCATCAAGTTCGGCCTGGGGCTTTGGCTCGCGTTGCTGCTCAACCGGCACCTGCCCTTCAAGGCGTTCTTCCGCGCCGTCGTGCTGCTGCCTTTCATCGTGCCCACGGCGCTGTCGGCCCTGGCGTTCTGGTGGATCTACGATGCCCAGTTCTCGGTCATCAGCTGGGTCCTGGTGAAGATGGGCCTTATCACCCGCTACATCGATTTTCTCGGCGACCCGTGGAACGCGCGCTTCGCAACCATCGCCGCCAACGTCTGGCGCGGCGTCCCGTTCGTGGCCATCACGCTGCTGGCCGGGTTGCAGACCATCTCGCCGTCATACTATGAGGCGGCCAGCCTCGACGGGGCCTCGCCCTGGCAGCAGTTCCGCTACGTGACGCTGCCGCTGCTCACGCCGATCATCGCCGTGGTCATGACCTTCTCGGTGCTGTTCACGTTCACCGACTTCCAGCTGATCTATGTGCTGACGCGCGGCGGGCCGCTCAACGCAACCCACCTCATGGCGACATTGTCGTTCCAGCGCGCCATTCCCGGCGGCAATCTTGGCGAGGGTGCGGCGATCGCCACCGCCATGGTGCCGTTCCTGCTGGCGGCCATCCTCATCAGCTATTACGGCTTGCAACGACGGGCGTGGCAACAGGGAAGCTCCGACAAATGAGCACGGCCGAAGCGACCCGGCAACCGGTCGACTCCCAGGGCATGAACTACCTGGTGTCACTGCCACGGCGGGTCGTCACGCTCTATGTTCCGCTCGGGGTGTTCCTGTTCGTGCTGCTGTTCCCGTTCTACTGGATGGCTATGACGGCGTTCAAGCCGGATGCCGAGCTGCTGTCGCACGAAGGCAATCCGTTCTGGGTCGACGCTCCGACCCTCGAACACGTCAAGAAGCTGCTCTTCGACACGCAGTACCCGGAATGGCTGTGGAACACCGTACTGGTGTCGGTCGTATCGACCGCCCTATCTCTGTTCTGCAGCGTGCTCGCCGCCTACGCCATCGAGCGGTTGCGCTTCCGCGGCTCGCGCTACATCGGCGCGAGCATCTTTCTGGCCTACCTGGTGCCGCCATCGATCCTGTTCATTCCGCTGGCGGCCATGGTCTACAAGCTGCATCTGTTCGACACCCGGCTCGCGCTGATCCTGACCTATCCGACGTTCCTGATCCCGTTCTGCACCTGGCTGCTGATGGGCTACTTCAAGACCATCCCGTTCGAACTCGAGGAGTGCGCGCTGATCGACGGCGCGAGCCGGCTGCAGATCCTGGTCAGGATCGTATTGCCGCTGGCCGTGCCGGGCCTCATCTCGGCCGGAATATTCGCCTTCACCCTGTCCTGGAACGAGTTCATCTACGCCCTGACGTTCATTTCGTCCTCGGAAGTCAAGACCGTTCCGGTGGGTGTGGTCACCGAGCTGGTCGAGGGCGACATCTATCACTGGGGTTCGCTCATGGCCGGCGCCCTGTTCGGCTCGCTGCCGGTCGCGGCGCTGTATTCGTTCTTTGTGGAGTATTACGTTTCGGGCCTTACCGGCGCCGTGAAGGAGTAGGCGGGGGAAGACTTGAAACGGCGGTTGCGCGCTGCCATTTGCGCTACAATCGGCATCGATTACCGCCCCCGAGGGTTGCCGCAATGAACGTCCAAGACACCATCCGCGAGCAGGTCACCACGCATCCGGTCGTGCTGTACATGAAGGGCACGCCGCAGTTCCCGCAGTGCGGCTTCTCCAGCGCCGCGGTGCAGATGCTGCAGGCCTGCGGCGTCGACAAGCTCTTCACCGTCAACGTCCTGGCGGACCCCGCCATACGCCAGGGAATCAAGGATTACGCCAACTGGCCGACGATCCCGCAGCTCTACGTCAACGGCGAATTCGTCGGCGGTTCCGATATCATGCGCGAGATGTACGAGTCGGGCGAGTTGCAGCAGCTGCTCGCCCGGCAGGCCGCCTGATCGGCTCTCGTCAGGGCCGCTCCGACCACGGCGGGCGAGTTCCACCGTTTTGTTGGCGCCGGCCGACCTCAGGTGCGGGCGCGGTGGACGCGCTTGACTTCGGGCAGCCGACGCAGGGCCCGCATGACGTGCGCCAGGTGCCTTCGGTCGCGTACCTGAACGCTGAAGAACATGTTGACGACGCGGTCGCCGTCGGGACGCTCCATCGATACGAATTCGATGTTGGCGCCGGCGTCCGCGATCTCGGTCGCGAGGCGCGCGAGCAGCCCGCGCTGGTCGTCGACCAGGATGCGGATGCCCGCCTCGAATACGCCCTCAACCTGCGGCGCCCACTCGACGTCGATGATCTGGTCGCTGTCGACGCGCGCCTTGCGCAGGGTCTGGCAATCGCGGGTGTGCACCAGCAACCCCTGGCTGCGGCGAAACTGGCCGACGATCGCGTCACCGGGGATCGGCCGGCAGCATTTGCCGTACTGGATGGCGACCCCTTCGACGCCGCGCAGCTGCAGCGCGGCATGGCGCACCGGGCCCTGCGGGGCGACGTCGGGCACCTGGCTGCCCGGACGGGCGAGCGCCTGCGCGACCACGAATGACAAGCGCTTGCCGGTGCCGATGTCGGCCAGGATCTCGAGGTGACTCTTCGCCCCGTATTCGCGCGTGAGCGCGGCCCACCGGTCCCAGTTGATCGTTTCCGGCGAGACCTTGAGGGAGGCGAGCGCCTGTTCGAGCAGGCGCTCGCCCAGCGCCGCGGATTCCTTCTGCTGCAGGGTCTTGAGGAAGTGCCGGATACGCGACCGGGCCTTGCCGGTGGCCACGAAGCTCAGCCACGAAGGGTTCGGCCGCGCCGTGGCCGCGGTCATGATCTCGACCTGGTCGCCGCTCTTCAATTCCGTGCGCAGCGGCATCAGCTCGTAATTGATCCTCGCCGCGGTGCAATGGTGGCCGATGTCGGTGTGCACCGCGTAGGCGAAGTCGACGGCGGTCGCACCGCGCGGCAGCGCCATGATCTTGCCCTTGGGCGTGAAAACGTAGATCTCCTCGGGGAACAGGTCGCCCTTGATGTGCTCGAGGAACTCCTTTGAATCGCGCGATTCGGATTGGATTTCCAGCAGGCTTTGCAGCCAGCGATGCGTCTGCTGCTGGGCTTCGGCGATGTCGAGCTGGCCGCCGGCCTTGTACAGCCAGTGCGCCGCCACGCCCGCCTCGGCCACGCGATGCATGTCGTGGGTGCGAATCTGCGCTTCCAGCGGCGTGCCGAACGGGCCGAAAAGCGTCGTGTGCAGCGACTGGTAGCCATTCGCCTTGGGGATCGCGACGTAGTCCTTGAACTTGCCCGGGATCGGCTTGTACAGGCGGTGCAGCACGCCCAGCGCGGCATAACAGGCCGTCGTGTCCTTCACCAGTACCCGCACGCCGTAGATGTCGAAGACCTGCGAAAAGCTGTAGTGCTTCTGGCGCATCTTCCGGTACACGCTGTAGACCGTCTTCTCCCGGCCGCTCACCGTCGCCGCGATGGCGTCGCCTTTCAGGCCGTCGCGCATCGACTGCAGGATGCGGTTCATCACCTCCCGCCGGTTGCCGCGCGCCGCCTTGATCGCCTTGGCCAGGACGCGGAATCGAAGCGGATGGAGATACTTGAAAGACAGATCCTGCAACTCCTGGTAGAGCGCATTGAGGCCAAGCCGGTTGGCGATCGGCGCGTAGATGTCCAGCGTCTCCCGGGCGATGCGCTCCCGATGCGCCGGCGCCATGGCGTCGAGCGTGCGCATGTTGTGCAGCCGATCGGCCAGCTTGATCAGGATGACGCGCACGTCCTGCGCCATCGCCAGCAGCATCTTGCGGAAGCTTTCGGCCTGCAGGTCCTCGCGCGACTGGAACTCGATCTGGTCGAGCTTGGACACGCCGTCGACCATGTCGGCGACCGGCTTGCCGAACGAGCTTTCGATCTCGACCTTGGTTACGGCGGTATCCTCCATGACGTCGTGGAGGAGCGCTGCGGCGAGCCCCTGGGCATCGAGCCGCCACTGCGACAGGATGCTCGCTACCGCCAGCGGATGGGTGATGTAGGGTTCACCGGACTTGCGGAACTGTCCCTGGTGGGCGCTTTCGGAAAACGCGAACGCGCGCTCGACCAGGGCGACATCCGGAGCCGGCAAGTAGTGACCGAGGTGCCGGGTGAACTCCGCAATTTCCGACATGCCTGATCACCTTGAGGCGCCTCGAGCGCAAGTCAACTCTGGGGCTTGAGCAGCATTTCAATCCCGACCTTGCCGGCGGCAATCTCGCGCAGCGCGATCACCGTGGGCTTGTCGCGATCGGCCTCGAGCAGCGGCTGCGAGCCGGCGCTGATCTGCCGGGCACGGTTGGTAGCCGCCAGCGTGAGTTCGAAGCGGTTGGGTATCTTCGCCAGTGCGTCTTCTATCGTGATGCGTGCCATGGGCTGTCCCGTCAAGTCAATTGCGTGAGCAGCGCCCGATGCCGGATGCGCTGCGGCTCGCTGCGCAGGCGCGCTGCCCGCACAATGGCGGCGAGATCGTCGACTGCGGAAGCAAACTCCTGATTAATAATAACATAGTCGAACTCGTCGCAGTGCCGCATCTCCGCCCGCGCGGCCTTGACGCGGCGCGCGATCGTGTCCTCGTCATCCTGACCGCGACGCAGCAATCGCTCCTCGAGCGAGAGCAGTGACGGCGGCAGGACGAAAATGTGGACCGACTCCGGGACGAGCTTGCGCACCTGGCGCGCTCCCTGCCAGTCGATCTCCAGCAGCACGTCCTGGCCCGACTCGACCTGCGCCTTGAGCCAAGTGGCGCCGGTGGCGTACCAGTTGCCGTGGACCTGGGCGTACTCGAGGAACTCGCCCGCGTCCTGAAGCGCCCGGAACCGCTCCGGCGTCACGAAGTGGTAATCGACGCCATCGCGCTCGCCCGGGCGCGGCGGCCGGGTGGTGTAGGAGACCGAAAGCGCGATGGCGGGCTCGCGCTCGAGCAGCGCCCGGGTGAGGCTCGTCTTGCCGGCGCCCGACGGCGCGGCGACGACGAACAAATTGCCGGCGGCATTCATTCGATGTTCTGCACCTGCTCGCGCATCTGCTCGATGAGCACCTTGAGCTCGAGCGCCACCTGCGACAACTCGGCATCGACCGACTTCGAGCCGAGCGTGTTCGCCTCGCGATTGAGTTCCTGCATCAGGAAGTCAAGGCGCTTGCCGCTGCTGCCTCCGGCGGCGAGCACGCGCCGCACCTCGGTCACATGCATGCCCAGGCGCGAGACTTCCTCGGCCACATCGATCTTGGTCGCAAACAGCGCGAGCTCCTGCTTCAGCCGCTCCGCGTCCGGGTCGAGGCCGGCCTCCTTCAGGCGCGCGCCGAGCTTGGCGACATAGGCGTCGTGGAGCGCCGGAACGCGGGGCTTGACGCGAGCGAGCTGCGTCTCGATGCCGACGCAGCACGCTTCGAGCAGGGCCTTGAGCTTGTCGCCCTCGCGGGCGCGCGCCGCGGCGAGTTCGGCGAGCGCCTGGCGCACGAGCGCCAAGGTGCGCTCGGCAAGCACCGCGGGGGGCAGCGACGGCTCGGTGAGCACGCCCGGCCAGCGCAGGATGTCGACAACCGAAAGCTCCGTGCTGTCCGGCGCATGCCGCAATACCTCGGCGGCGGCATCGCGCAGCTGGGCGACGCGCTCGGCGTTCACCGCCAGCGACGCCATTCCGGGCGCGGCATGGTTGAGCGCGACGCGGCAATCGACCTTGCCGCGCTTGAGCTCCGCGGTCAGCAGCTCGCGCAGGGCGGCATCGAGCGCGCGCAACTCGTCCGGGAGACGCAACTGCAGATCGAGGTAGCGATGGTTGACCGAGCGCAACTCGACGCTGAGCGAACAGCCGGGCAGCTCGGCGGCGAGCGCCGCGAACCCGGTCATGCTCAGGATCATCGCGTCCTGCTCCGCAGGCGCCGCGACGGCCGATTCCTGGGGAAAGTCAATGAAATCTTTACTTTATGCGCGGGGTTGCCGAGAATGTAGAGGTTATCAATCCCACGCGCAAGTAGAGGCCGGACGCGTCGCGCGTCACCGCCAGAACCATGGGCGTAACCAACCAGGCCCTTCCGTCCGGGTACCAGCTGCTCAATTACCGGATCGACCGCCAGATCAGTCGCGGAGGGTTTTCGATCGTCTATCGCGCCTTCGACGATGGCGGCGGACCGGTCGCGATCAAGGAATATCTGCCCTCGTCCCTGGTGCTGCGCACCGAGGGCGACATCGTGCGCGCCAGCACCGCGGAAAATCTCACCTCGTTCCGCTACGGCATGAAGTGCTTCTTCGAGGAGGGCCGCGCGCTCGCCAAGATCAATCACCCCAACGTCGTGCGCGTGCTCAATTTCTTCCGCGCCAACGAAACGGTGTACATGGTCATGCGCTACGAGCGCGGGCGCACCCTGCAACAGCAGATCCAGATGCGGCAGGATCAGGTGTCGGAGCGGCTGGTGCGCCATGTCTTCATGCACCTGCTCAACGGGCTGCGCGAAGTCCACACCCACAAGCTGCTGCACCTCGACATCAAGCCGGCCAACGTCTATCTGCGCACCGACGGCTCGCCGGTGCTGCTCGATTTCGGCGCGGCGCGGCAGACCCTCACCAACACGCGACCGAAGCTCGCGCCGATGTACACGCCCGGGTTCGCCGCGCCGGAGCAGTATCGCGAGCCCGATCGGCTCGGGCCGTGGACCGACGTGTACGGCATCGGCGCGAGCATGTTCGCCTGCCTGGCCGCCTTCGCGCCGCAGGCTGCCGATGCGCGGCTGTCGGAAGACCACCTCGTATCGGCAAAAAAGATCTGGGCGGGCGGCTACTCCGACAACCTGCTCGAGGTCATCGACTGGTGCCTGCGGCTCGACCCGCTCGAGCGGCCGCAAAGCGTCTTCGCCCTGCAGAAGGCGATCCGCGACATTCCGCCGCGCAAGCGCAAGCTGACCTTCCTCGACACGCTGAAGAAGAAACTGTTCAGCGAGGTTATGTAGCGACTGCGAGACCCGTGCGTTTCACGATCTTCCAGGAGAGCCGTAAGGGACAGCGCAAGGTCAACCAGGACCGGCTCGCCTACACCTACAGCCGCGACACGCTGCTGCTGGTCGTCGCCGACGGCATGGGCGGGCACGCCGGAGGCGAAATCGCGGCGCAGATCGCGGTGCGGCTGTTCATCGAGCGTTTTCAGCAGGAGGCCAAGCCCACCCTCAAGAACCCGCTGAAGTTCCTGCAGGACTCGATGCTGCGCGCGCACCAGGCGCTCGGCTCGTACGCCAACCAGTTCTCGATGCTGGAGACACCGCGCACGACCTGCGTTGCCTGCGTCATCCAGTCGAACTATGCCTATTGGGCGCACGTTGGCGATTCGCGCCTGTACCTGTTTCGCCAGGGCGGCCTGATCGGTCAGACCAAGGACCACTCCAAAGTTCAATACCTGGTCGACCAGGGTATCATCGGCGCCCACGAGATCGTCGATCACCCCGACCGCAACAAGATCTTCAGCTGCCTGGGTGGTCTGGTGGACCCGGTCGTCGACCTGTCGCGCCGCACGCCGCTGCGCACCGGCGATCTGATCGTGCTGTGCACCGATGGGCTGTGGAGCGTGTATCCGCAGGAGGAGATCGCGCGGGCGCTGACCGGCACGTCGATCCTCAAGTCCTCGCCGACGCTGATGCGCGAGGCGGAGTTGCGCGGCGGACCCGAGGGCGACAACCTCTCCGTGATCATCGTGCGCTGGGGGCCGGAGACGGTGGTCGACGAGCCGACGACGACGATCACCGAGAGCCTGGGCCTGGGCGAGTTCCAGACCGAGATCGATCGCACGCTCACGCTCACCGACCGCAAGGGCGCGCAGCGCGATCTGACCGACGACGAGATCGAGCGCGCGATCGCGGAGATCCAGGCCACCATCAAACGCTACCGCAGGTAAAATGCGCTGCATCATTCTGGACACCGAAACGACGGGACTCGATCCGAAACAGGGGCATCGCGTGATCGAGATCGGCGCCGTCGAGGTCGTCGATCGCCGCCTGACCGGAAGAAACGTCCACTTCTACCTCAACCCGGAGCGGGAAATCGACGCCGGCGCGACCGACGTGCACGGCTTGACCTGGGACATGCTGCGCGACAAGCCACGGTTCGGAGACGTTGCTCGCGAGTTCATCGACTTCACCGCCGGCGCGCGCTGGATCATTCACAACGCGCTATTCGACCTGGCCTTTCTCGACGAAGAGCTCCGGCGATCGGAGCTGCCGTCGACCGCGGCAGTCTGCGCCGAAGTCATCGACACCCTGGCGCTGGCCCGCGAGCAATTTCCGGGCAAGAAAAACAGTCTCGATGCCCTGTGCGAACGATTCGGCGTTGCCGACGCGCAGCGGACGGTGCACGGCGCGCTGCTCGACGCCCGCCTGCTGGCGGAGGTTTACCTGGCCATGACACGCGGCCAGGAGACGCTGACCATCGATATCGCCATGCCGGCGGCGATGACCGGCAGCGAGGGCGACGGCACGTTCGTCCCGTCGCTGCGGATTCTTGAGCCCTCCGCGGCGGAGCTCGCGGCCCATCGCGCCTATCTTGCCGAGGTCGATCGCGAAGCCGGGGGGCGCTGCATCTGGCTCGCGCTCGAGCGGGCACCCCGAACCCTACCCGAAGCCGCCGGGCTGGCGTAACGTCCCTGTCATGCACGACTCCGATACTGTGCCGGCCTCGCCGCCCCCCACTTCCTCGACAGTTACTTTGACCGCGCACAGCCCGGGCCCGGCGCCTGCGCCCGGCAAGGAACCCGATCCGCCGCCGATCAATCGCGAACTGTCGATCCTCGCCTTCAACCGCCGGGTCCTCGCACTCGCCGAGGATCCCCTGACGCCGCTGCTCGAGCGGTTGCGGTTTCTGTGCATCGTCAGCAGCAACCTCGACGAGTTCTTCGAGATCCGAGTCGCGGGCCTGCGCGAGCAACTGCGCCTGAAGGCACCGCTCGTCGGCACGACCCTGCAGGAGCTAAGGGCGAACCTGGGCGAGATCAGCCAGGGCGCACAAGCGCTGGTGGCCGAAATGTACGCCGTGCTGAACCGGCAGATCCTGCCGGCGCTCGCCACGGCCGGCATCCGCATGCTGCGACAAACGGACCGCAGCGCGGCGCAGCGGGCGTGGATTGCCGATTATTTCCAGCGCGAGATCCGGCCGTTGCTGACGCCCATCGGCCTTGACCCGGCGCATCCTTTCCCCCAGGTCGTCAACAAGAGCCTGAGCTTCATCGTCGAGCTCTCCGGCCACGACGCCTTTGGGCGCGAAACCAACGTCGCGATCGTCAAGGCGCCGCGCCTGGTCCCGCGGGTGATCCGCATGCCGGCGGAAATCGCCGGGGCCGACAATACGTTCGTGCTGCTGTCGTCGATCATGCACGCCCATCTGCACGAGCTCTTCGCCGGCCGCCAGGTGATCAATTATTCGCAGTTTCGCGTCACCCGCGACGCCGACCTGTGGATCGACGAAGAGGAAGTCAAGAACTTGCGCCAGGCGCTCGAAGGCGAATTGCCGCAACGGCAGTTCGGGCTGGCGGTCCGGCTCGAGGTGGCGGCAAATTGCCCACCGCACTTGGCCGCTTTCCTGCTGCAGCAATTTGAGCTGCAGGACTTCGATCTCTATCGCTGCGACGGGCCGGTGAACCTGGCGCGGATGTCGGCGCTCATTGATCAGGTCGATATCGACGAACTCAAGTATCCGGCGTTCCTGCCCGGATTGCCCGATCGCCTGCAAGACCAGGGCGATATCTTCACCTCGCTCCGACAGCACGACATCCTGCTGCACCATCCGTTCCAGTCGTTCGAGCCGGTGGTGGAATTCATCCGCAAGGCGGCCGACGACCCGGACGTGGTCGCGATCAAGCAGACGGTCTATCGCACCGGCGTCAACTCGGTACTGATGGAGGCGCTGATCGAGGCCGCGCGCCGCGGCAAGGAAGTTACGGTGGTCGTCGAGCTCATGGCGCGATTCGACGAAGAAGCCAACATCAACTGGGCGGAGCGGCTCGAGCAAATGGGCGCCCAGGTGGTCTACGGCGTGTTCGGGCTCAAGACGCACGCCAAGCTTGCGTTGCTGCTGCGGCGGGAGAGAGATCCCTCCGGACAGACGCGGCTGCAGCGCTACGCGCACCTGGGTACCGGCAACTACCATCCCCGCACCGCGCGCCTGTACACCGATTTCGGACTGCTGACCGCGAACCCCGAACTGTGTGCCGACGTCGACGAGGTGTTCCTGCACATCACCAGCCTCGCCAAGGCAAACCGTCTCAAGCGCCTGTGGCTGGCGCCGTTCAACATGCACCGCCACCTGCTCGAAGCGATCCGGCGCGAAGCACGCCACGCCAGGGAGGGCAAACGGGCGCGCATCGTGGCCAAGATGAACGCGCTGGTCGAGGAGGCCGTGATCAAGTCCCTCTATGCCGCGTCGCAGGCAGGGGTCAAGATCGATCTGATCGTGCGCGGGGCCTGCGCGCTGAGGCCGGGCGTCAAGGGCGTGTCGGACAACATCCGGGTACGCTCGATCGTCGGCCGCTTCCTCGAACACAGCCGCATCTGGCTGTTCGACAACGACGGCGTCGAGGATGTCTATCTGGCCAGCGCCGATTGGATGGGTCGTAACCTGTTCCGGCGCATCGAGGTGGCGTTCCCGGTGTTCGATCCGGCGCTCAAGGCGCGGGTCGTCGACGAGGGTCTCAACCCCTATCTGGTCGACAGCCACGATGCCTGGGAGCTCGCGGCGGACGGGAGCTACGTCCGGGTCAAGGCGAAGGGGCGCGCGGCGCCGCTGTCGGCGCAGGCCGAATTGCTGCAACGGATGTCGGACAAGACCGCCACCGGATTCTGACCCCATGGACCTCATACTTTGGCGCCACGCCGAAGCCGAAGCGGGCGAGCCCGATCTCGGGCGGCGGCTGACGGCGAAGGGCATCAAGCAGGCGGAACGGGTTGCCGCCTGGCTCGACGGCCACCTGCCCGATACCACACGCATCCTGGTGAGTCCGGCCGATCGCGCGCAGCAGACCGCCCTCGCGCTCAAGCGCAAGTTCCGGGTCGTGCCCGAACTCGCGCCCGGGGCGGCGCCGTCGGCGTTGCTCACCGTAGCCGGCTGGCCGGACAGCCGCGAGCCGGTGCTCGTCGTGGGCCATCAGCCGACGCTGGGCGAGGTGTCTGCCTTGCTGCTCGCCGGCGACGCGCTGGCATGGAGCATGCGCAAGGGCGCGGTCTGGTGGCTGTCCAATCGGGTGCGCGACGGCACCGCCGCGGTGGTGCTCAAGGTGGCCATCGGCCCGGATTTTGTTTGACCGCTGCGGGCGGGCTAGGCCACGGCGGCGCGGGCCACGGGGCGCAATTGCTCGAGGAACTGCCGCGTCGCCGTCGCCCACGAGTATTGCTGCGCGTAATCCCGCACCGCGTCGCGGTCGAGCTCCAGCGCGGCGAGTGCCGCCTCGCGCAGGTCTTCGCCCAAGGCGCCGACGGACGGATCGCGGATCACGTCGATCGGCCCGGTGACCGGGTAAGCGGCCACCGGCGTTCCGCAAGCCATCGCTTCGATAAGCACCAGGCCGAAGGTGTCGGTCCGGCTGGGAAAGACGAACGCATCGGCCTGCTGGTAGAAATACGCGAGCTCACTGCCGTGCTTCATGCCGTGGAAGACGGCCTGCGGAAAGCGCGCCTCGAGCGCGGAGCGCGCCGGCCCGTCGCCGACGACCCACTTCGTGCCGGGCAGTTCGAGGCGGAGGAAATCCTCCAGGCTCTTCTCCACCGCGACCCGGCCGGCGTAGAGAAAAATCGGCCGTTCATGCGCGCGCGGCTCGCGTTGCGCGGGCGTGAACAGCGACATGTCGACGCCACGCGACCAGTGGGCGAGATTGCTAAAGCCACGCGCGGCCAGGCGGTGGTAAATGGCCGGGGTCGGCACCAGCACGGCTTCGGCCGGGCCGTGGAACCAGCGCAGCCAGCGGTAGCTCACCGCCAGCGGCAGGCGGCAGCGCGCATGCACGTATTCCGGGAACTGGGTGTGATAGGCGGTCGTGAACGGACGTCCGCTGGCCAGGCAATGGCGGCGGGCGGCGAATCCCAGCGGTGCCTCGGTTTCGAGGTGAATCGCGTCGGGCTCGAATTCCTCGATCATGCGCGCGACGCGCGCGCCGGCAGCGAGCGCCAGGCGGATCTCGGGATACGTTGGGCAGGGCAGGGTGGTGAAGCCTTCGGGTGTGATCAGGCCGACGCTGTGGCCGAGGGCCTCGAGCTCGCGCACGGTGTTCTTGACCGTCGTGACGACGCCGTTAACCTGCGGCGACCAGGCGTCGGTGACGATCAGTATGCGCATGGGCTTCGTCCTCTTGCTGGGGTGGATGCTCGGCGAGCACGTCGTGCCAGTGCAGGATGGAAAGCTCGCCTTCGGCCGTTTCGACCAGCGCCGTCAGGCTCTCGACCCAGTCGCCATCGTTGCAGTACAGGATGCCGCCTATGTCGCGAATCTCGGCCTGGTGGATGTGACCGCAGACCACGCCGTCGAACTGCCGGGCTCGCGCTTCGGCCGCCAGCGCCTCCTCGAAGGCGACGATGTAGCTGACCGCGTTCTTGACCTTGTGCTTGAGAAACTGGGCCAGCGACCAGTAGCGCAGGCCGAGCCGCGCGCGCAGCGCGTTCAGCCAGCGGTTCAGGTGCAGGGACAGCGTGTACAGGCGATCACCGACATAGGCGAGCCAGCGCGCGTATTGGACCACCCCGTCGAAAAGGTCGCCGTGCGTGACCAGCAAGCGCAGCCCGCGCGCGGTCGTGTGCACGGCCTCGTCGCGGATGGCGATGCCGCCGAAGGCAACGCCGAGAAAATGCCGCACGGCCTCGTCGTGGTTGCCCGGGATGTAGACGACCTCGGTCCCCTTGCGGGCCTTGCGCAGAATCTTCTGCACCACGTCGTTGTGCGACTGGTGCCAATACCAGCGTCGCCTGAGCTGCCAGCCGTCGATGATGTCGCCGACCAGATAGAGGCGCTCGGACTCGGTGCGGCGGAGAAAGTCGAGCAACCGCCCGGCCTGGCAACCGGCGGTGCCCAGATGCGTATCGGAGATCCAGATGGTGCGAAAACGCAGCGGCGCGGCGGCGGTTTGGCTCATCGCGGCGCGCCGGCCGCGGCGGCCGCCCGGCTAGACGGCGCCACGCTCGACACGGGAGTGCCGCGCGTCGCACGCAGCAGCGGGAGCGCGCGGCAGCAACGGGCGGGAGGCAACTGCGCTGCGGCCGCGATCGATCACGACCCGCCGCGGGCGCTGCGCGGTGGCCGGATCGGCGGTCAATCGCGCTCGACCGAGATCAAGGCCGGATGCGGTTACGACGCGGAACTGGTCTCCGTTTGCAGCCATCGCGGCGCGATTCCCGTGTGCGATGAGTCGCGGGCACAGTAGCGAGCCGATGCGACGCGCGTGTGACGGAATCGTGGCGCCGAGATGACAGGGCCGATGCGTGCGGCGCGCGCCGGCGCGGCGCGCCGGCCGGCTCGATCAGCGGCGGGCGGCCTTCCAGGGATAGCCCAGCGCGTTCCATTGCGCCCGCTCCTTCTCGAGCAGATGCGCGGTCAACGGGTGCGCCGCCAGCCAGCGCGCCGAGACGGTGAGCGCGATGCGACCGGCGACCTTGAGCTGGATTCGCGGCAGGGCGATTGCCGTGCGCGCGTGGTGGAACAACACCGCCAGGCGCAACGCGAGCAGCTGCGCCCGCACCTTGCGCTCGCTCAACGCCGCCTGAACCTTGGCCAGCCCGCCGCGGCTGCCGAAGACCAGCAAGGCGATGCGGCCTTGCTCACCGGCGGAGAAGCCGGGCATGTCGGCATGCTGCAGGATGTACGCGCCGTGCTTGTGAAAGCCAAGATGCGCGACCGACATTCCGATCTCGTGCAGGGTGGCGGCCCACTGCAGCGGGGCTACCTCGCCCGCCTGGGCACCCGGGACGGCACGCCGGTACAGGTCTGCGGCAAAGCCCGCGACGCGGGCGGCATGGGCGCGGTCGATCGCGTAGCGATCGACGAAGCGCTCGACGGTGACGCCGCGGATGTCCGCGTCGATGGTCCGGCCGAGCAGATCGTAGAGCACGCCCAGCCGCAGCGCGCCGCCGACCGGATCGATACGCTCGATCTTGAGCTCCTCGACCGCCGCGCTCATGATGGCCAGACCGCCGGCCAGGACAGGCGCCCGCTCCGGCTTGAGCGCGTGCAGCGACAGACGCGCGATGTGTCGCGCGGCGAGCATGCGTTTCTTGAGCCGTACCAGGCCGAGCGCGGTGATGCCGCCGCCGGAGAAGCCGTTCTGCTCGAGGATTTCGGCCAGCGCCGCCGCCGTTCCCGACGAGGCGTAAGCTTCGCGCCAGTGGTCGGGGCCGAACTCGCGCGCGATCGCCTCGATTTCGACCCGCGCCGCGGTTTCGGCGCCATCGAATGCATCGGCCGTGACCAGGCCCTCGGCAAAGAACCGCTGCGTGAGGCCGACGCAGCCGATCTTGAGCGATTCCAGGCGTTCGGGCTCCAGGCCGCGGCCGATAATGAATTCCGTCGAGCCGCCGCCAATGTCGACGACCAGTCGCGGGTCGGGCGACCGGGCCAGCTCGTGCGCCACGCCCAGATAGATCAGCCGCGCTTCCTCGTGCCCGCCGATGACGTCAATGGGAAAACCGAGCGCGCGCTCGGCCTGCGGCAGGAACTCGCGCGCGTTCTTGGCCACGCGGAAGGTATTGGTCGCCACCGCGCGCACCGCCGACGGATGCAGCCCCGCGAGGCGCTCGCGGAAACGGGCGAGGCACTCCAGCGCGGCCTTCATGGCCGAGAAACGGATGTGTCCCTGGGGGTCGAGACCGGCGCCGAAACGCAGCGTCTCCCGCCAGGTGTCGAGGCGATAGATCTGGTCGCCCTCGACGCGGCCTATTTCCAGGCGGAAGCTGTTCGAGCCGAGATCGACGACGGCAAGCAGGGTGGCGGGCGCGGTGGACACGAGCGTCGTGCGACTTAGCCTGACGAAGGAGGGCCAAGGCTAACAGAAAAGCCCGGCGGCGACGCCTTTGGCGGCCGCGGCGATTCTGCTACCCTCGACCTGCCAGCTTGCCCGCCCCTCGCCGTGCCGAAGCCCATCGACTATCTGCAGAAGATCCTGACCGCCCGCGTCTACGACGTGGCCGTCGAGTCGGCGCTCGAGCTCGCACCGACACTCTCGTCGCGGCTGGGCAACCGGGTGCTGCTCAAACGCGAGGATCAGCAGGCGGTGTTCTCCTTCAAGCTGCGCGGGGCGTACAACAAGATGGCGCACCTGTCCGCAGCGGAACGTGCGCGCGGGGTCGTCGCGGCATCGGCAGGCAATCATGCGCAGGGCGTGGCGCTGGCGGCGCAAAGGCTAGCCTGCAAGGCGACGATTGTCATGCCGGTGACGACACCGTCGATCAAGACCCATGCCGTCGAGGCGCGCGGTGCGAAGGTGGTGCTTTGCGGCGACTCGTACCAGGACGCCTATACGCGCGCGGTCGCGCTTGCACGGGCCACGGGGGCGGTATTCGTGCACCCCTACGACGACCCCGACGTGATCGCCGGCCAGGGCACCATCGGCATGGAAATACTGCGCCAGCAGCAGGGTCCGATCGACGCGATCTTCGTCGCCGTTGGCGGCGGCGGCCTGATCGCCGGCATCGCCTCCTACGTCAAGCGCGTGCGGCCCGAGGTGCGCATCATCGGCGTCGAACCGGTCGATTCAGCGGCCATGACGCAGTCGCTCGAAGCCGGACGGCGGGTGAAGCTCGAAAACGTCGGGCTGTTCGCCGACGGCGTGGCGGTCAAGCAGGTCGGCAAGGAAACCTTCCGCCTCTGTCGCGCGCTCGTCGACGAGATGGTCCGGGTCGACACCGACGCCATCTGCGCCGCGATCAAGGACGCGTTCGAGGACACCCGCTCGATTCTCGAGCCCGCCGGCGCACTGTCCATCGCCGGCGTCAAGGCCTACTGCGAGCGTCATCGCAGCCACGGCAAGACCTATGTCGCGATCGCCGGCGGCGCCAACATGAACTTCGACCGCCTGCGCTTCGTCGCCGAGCGCGCCGAGCTCGGTGAAGAGCGCGAGGCGATCCTGGCGGTGACCATTCCCGAACGCCCGGGCAGCTTCCGCGAGTTCTGCGCCCTGCTCGGCAAGCGCAGCATAACCGAGTTCAACTACCGCTACGCCGACGCCCGCATCGCCCATCTGTTTGTCGGCATCGAGGTTGCCAACCGGCGCGAAACGGCGGCGCTGCTGCGGGCGATGCACCAGCGCCGCATCGAGGCCTACGACCTTTCCGACAACGAGATGGCCAAGCTGCACGTGCGCCATCTCGTCGGTGGCCACGCCCCGGCGGCCGAGCACGAGATCCTGTTCCGCTTCGAGTTCCCGGAGCGGCCGGGTGCGCTGATGCAGTTCCTCAACAGCATGAGCCGGGGCTGGAACATCAGTCTGTTCCACTACCGCAACCACGGCGCCGACTACGGTCGCGTCCTGGTGGGGATGCAGGTCCCGCCGTCCGACCAGAGCCAATTCCAGCGCTTTCTGGAGCGCGTCGGCTACCGCTTCGTCGACGAGTCCGCCAACCCCGCCTATCGTATGTTTCTCGGCCGATAGCGCTCCCCGAGCTGCCGCAAAGCGGCACTTCCGGCGAGGGATTGGTCGCAATCGTTGTTGCAAATCCCTCAGAAGTCTCAGATTTGCCGCTTCTGGCAAGGATTATGCTCTAGGCATTTGGTTACATCCGTGGCAAACTTTCGCGAGGCCAACATGGAATCGACCGCGGCAAGCGCCGTATTGACTAGAGATGCCAGGAGCCAGGAATTGCCTGAACCAAGCGCGCTGACCGGCGTGAAGGTCATGGTGATCGACGACAGCAACACTATTCGTCGCAGCGCCGAGATCTTTCTGCTGCAGGCGGGCTGCACGGTCATACTTGCCGACGACGGGTTCGACGCCCTGGCCAAGATCACGGATCACCAGCCGGACCTCATCTTCGTGGATATCATGATGCCGCGGCTGGACGGGTACCAGACCTGCGCGCTAATCAAGAAAAACGCCAAGTTTCACCAGACGCCGGTCGTGATGCTGTCGTCTAAGGACGGGCTGTTCGACCGCGCCCGCGGCCGCATGGTTGGCTCGGATCAGTACCTGACCAAGCCGTTCACCAAGGAGAGCCTGTTGAAGGCCGTGGCGACGCATGTGAAAACCGCGGCGTAGCGCGAGGCGGCGTGGAGCCCGGGCCGAAACGCGGTGCGGGCATTGGGGGCATGGAAGGGCGGGATGCAATGGCAATCAAGCGAATTCTTATTGTCGACGATTCGCCGACGGAGCGGCATGTGCTCAACGACATGCTGACCAAGGCGGGGTACGAGGTCGTCGCCAGCGACAACGGGGAGGACGCGATCCTCAAGGCCAGGACGGTCAAACCGGATCTGATTCTCATGGACGTGGTGATGCCCGGCCTCAACGGCTTCCAGGCGACGCGGGCGATCAGCAGGGATCCGACGACGCGCACCGTGCCCATCATCCTGTGCACGTCGAAAAGCCAGGAGACCGACAAGATCTGGGGCCTGCGTCAGGGTGCGCGCGATTACATCGTGAAACCGGTCAAGCGCGACGAATTGCTGGCGAAGATAACCGCCTTCGGCTGAGTCTTACGAGCGCGCCATGGCCCGTGCCGCGAAACTCGATCTGCGCGCCTTCCAGCAGGAGCTGGCGACGCGGCTTGCGGCCAAGACCGCGGCGCAGGTCGAGCAATCGCGCCTGGGCCTGGCCTGTGCCGGCGAGCAATGGCTGATCCGGCTCGCCGACGCGGGGGAGGTGATCGCCGTCCCGCCGATGGCCCCGGTGCCGCTGACCAAGCCGTGGTATCTGGGCATCGCCAACATCCGCGGCAATCTCTACGGCGTGATCGATTTCGCCGGCTTCCTCGGGCGCCCGCTCGAGCCGGCCATGCCCGGCACGAGCCTGACCCGGATGGTGCTGTTCGGGCCGCGGGTCGGCGAGCTCCACGCCGGCCTGATCGTGCATCGCGTGCTCGGCCTGCGCAACCTGGCGGAGCTGGAACGCAACGAGGCGCCCGCCGGCGCGCCGGCGTGGTACGGCGCGCGCTGGGCGGACGCGAACGGGGACTTGTGGCAGGAAATCGACCTGGCGCGTCTGGCGCAGGATCCGGCCTTCCTTCAGGTGGGACTGTGAACGGGAAAGGCGACGATGCGGGGCGACCCTACGGGGCAGGAGAAAACATGGCGCTAAGTCTGAAAGGCATGCTCGGCGCGAAGTCGGCGCGGGGGAGGGGTGCCGAGCTCGAAATGCCGACCACCACCCAGGTCAAGATGAACGCCCCGCCGCAGGGTTACGACCCGCTCGCGTCGGTGTCGATCATGGAGCAGTTGCGCACGGCTGCCTCCGAGGCGCGCCAACCCGGTCGCTTGTGGTTCATCGGCCACCTGCCCGTCGCCAAGCAGGAGCAGATTCTGGGCGCGCTCACGCTCGTCTTCCTGGTCCTGGGCGGGATCATGCTCTACCTCTACATCACGCTGGCCGAAAAAAATGCGACCAGCGCGGGTATCGCGACCGAAATGCAGATGCTCTCGCAGCGGCTTGCGCGCAGCACGTCGCTCGCCGTCCAGGGCAACGCGCAGGCATTCGACGGCGTCAAGGACTCGCGTGACCGCTTCCGCGCCGACCTCGATGCGTTGAGCAAAGGCAACACCATCAGGGGGGTGCGGATCGACGTCACCAGCACCGAAGCGATGCAGGCGCAGCTCAGCGATATTTCCACCCGCTGGGATCGGGTGGAAAAGGACGCCACGGCGGTGCTCGACAATCAGCAGAGCCTGTTGTCGTTGTCCAAGGGCCTGGGTGGCATCAACGACGCCAACACCACGCTGCTGGAGCTCGCGGAGCAGGCGGCCTCGCAGGCGGCCGCAGGCGGCGGCAGCGTACGCGAAATCGATTTCATCAATCAGCTGGCGATGCTGTCGCAGCGCATCGCCAAGAATGCCAACTCCCTGGTGTCGTCGGACGAGATCGATCCCGAAGTCGCCTTCCTGCTGGGCAAGGATGCCGGAACGTTTCGCGACGTACTCAACGGCCTGCTGAAGGGCAGCGACTCGCTGCGCCTGTCCGGGGTCAAGAGCGACGAGGCGCGAGCGACCCTAGCCGACCTGCAGAAGCGCTTCACCGGCTACGACAGCGGCGTCAACGCCATCCTCCAGAACATGCAGCGCTTCGTGGTCGCCAAGCAGGCCGCGCGCGGGATCAACCAGGAGTCCGAACAGCTGCTCAATGCGGCGACGGCGCTGGCCAACGGCTACGAGACCCAGAACGCCGGACGCGTGCTGAGCCTCGTCTTCGCGATCTTCTTCATCTTCGTCGCGCTGGTGCTGGCGGCCCTGTTCGCCAAGGTGCTCTACGACGAGCAGCGGGTGACCGCGCTCGACAGCGAGCAGGAGAACAAGCGCAACCAGGAAGCGATTCTGCGCCTGCTCAACGAGATGGGGAATCTTGCCGACGGCGACCTCACCGTCCAGGCCTCGGTAACCGAGGACGTGACCGGCGCGATCGCCGACTCGATCAATTTCACCATCGAGGAATTGCGCACGCTGGTCAAGGGCATCAACAACGCGACCGACCAGGTGGCCAAGGCGACCACCGACGCGCAGGCGATCTCGAACCGGCTGTTCGAGGCCTCGCAGCGGCAAAACAAGGAAATCCAGCAGGCATCCGGGTCGGTGCTGCAGATGGCGCAGTCGATCAACGAGGTGTCGCAAAGCGCCGCCCAGTCCGCCCGCGTGGCGCAGCAATCGCTGGCGGCCGCCGAGAAGGGCGGGCAGGCGGTGCAGAACCAGATCGCCGGCATGAACGAGATCCGGACCCAGATACAGGACACCGCCAAACGAATCAAGCGCCTGGGCGAATCCTCGCTCGAGATCGGCGAGATCGTGGAGCTCATCTCGGACATCACCGAGCAGACCAACGTGCTGGCGCTCAACGCCGCCATCCAGGCCGCGTCGGCGGGCGAGGCCGGGCGCGGGTTCACGGTGGTGGCCGAGGAAGTCCAGCGCCTGGCGGAGCGCTCGGGCGAGGCCACCAAGCAGATCGACGCCATCGTCAAGACGATTCAGGCCGATACCCAGGATGCGGTGGCGGCGATGGAAAAGAGCACCGTCGGCGTCGTGGAAGGCACCAAGCTGTCTGACGCGGCAGGGCAGGCGCTGGACGAAATCCGGCGCGTCTCGCGTGAGCTGGCCGAGCTGATCGGCGGCATTTCCGCGCAAACGCAGCGGCAATCGGCCTCGGTGTCGGAGGTCACCCGGGGCATGCAGGGCATCCTCAAGATCACCGAGGAGACCACCGAGGGCACCAAGCAGACCAATGTGTCAATCGGGCAGCTGACGAAATTGGCCGCCGAATTGCGCAGTTCGGTGGCCGGGTTCAAGGTATGAGGCGGCCGCGCCACCCGCAGCGGCGCCGGAGGCACGCCGGAGGCGGTTGCGTGTAGTGCACAGCGACGGCGCGTTTCTTGCTCGCCGCTTCGGCAGTTGCCTCCATCCCCAACCTCATGGCCACCGACACCGCTCCGGAATTCGATCTCGGCCCGCTCTCCTGGGTCCAGGGTGAAATCGACCAGGCGCTGACCCGCGGCGTCGAAGCACTCGCGGCGTTCAAGGCCGTGCCGCAGGATTCGACCGCGCTCAAGCACGCGCGCACGCATATCCACCAGGCGGCCGGGGCGATCCAGATGGTGGGCCTCGACGCCGTCACCGCGTATACCGACGAAATCGAGCGCCAGCTCAGTCGCCTCGAGGAGCTCGCCCCGCCCGAAGCGCAGGCAAGCTGCGATCTTATCGACCGCGCCTGCCGCAAGCTCAAGATCTTCCTGGACGAGGTGGTCGGCGGCGCCATGCCCGTCCCGCTCAAGCTGTTTCCCGAGTACGAGCTGATGCAGCAGGCGCGCGGGGTCAAAGCCGCGGCGCCGACAGACCTGTTTTATCCCGATCTTTCGCCGCGGGCACCGAAGATCACCAGCGCGAAGGCGGTCGCGCCGCAGAAGCTGCCATCGTTCCTCGTCAAGCAGCGGCGGATGTTCCAGCGCGGCCTGCTCGCCTGGCTGCGCGGCGACGAGGAGGGCGCACGCGTCATGCGCGACGCGGTTCAGGGCATCGAGGACGTGCAGACGCACTCGTCGCAGCGCTCCTTCTGGTGGGCGGTGGGGGCGTTGCTCGAAGGCATCGTCGAAAAGGGCGTCGAGAGCGGGTTCGGGGTCAAGCAACTCTGTGGCCGCGTCGACCTGCAGATCCGGCGTTTCGTCGAGGGCTCGGCGAAGGTTGCCGACCGGATGCGGCGCGAGGTTCTCTACTACGTCGCCATCAGCGCCCCGGTCGGACCGCAGGTTCAGGCGGTGCAGCGCGCCTATCGCCTGCAGGGCCTGATCCCGACCGCGGACGTCCTTTCGGCCGATGTCGTGCGCGTGCAACCCCGGCTGCGCGAAGCGCGCGACCTGCTGGCGACGGCGAAGGACCTCTGGCTCAAGCTCACCGGTGGCCGGGTCGAGAATCTGCCCAAGCTCAAGCAGACCCTGTCAGCCCTGCGCGACAAGATTGCCGCCATTGGCGAGCCGTCGCTGTCAAAACTCGCCGCCGCCCTGGCCGGTCGCCTGGACAAGCTGCCCAGCGGCACCATCCCCGAGGCCGCGGCGATGGACTATGCGACGGGCCTGCTGCTGGCCGAATCGCTGGTCGAGAACTTCGCCAACCTCTCGCCGGATGTGCCCAATCAGGTCGACGCGATGGTCGCCCGGCTCGACTCCAGAGAGCCGGCAGCGCATGCCGCGGCACCGGTGCTCGACGAGATGGCGCGCCGCGCCCAGGAGCGGCTGCTGCTCGCCCAGGTGGCGCGCGAGATCCAGGCCAACCTGCGCCACATGGAACAGGTGCTCGACGCATTCTTCAGGGATCACGACAAACGCGCCGACCTCAGCACGCTCGCGCACGACAGCAAGCAGATCATGGGCGCGCTCAAGATCCTCGGCCTCGACCACGCCGAGCAGCTGCTCACGCTCTGCCAGGAGCAGATCGACGAGTACGCCAAGCCCGATACGCGCGTGGCCAATGAGGACCTCGAGCTGCTCGCCGAATCGTTGTCGGGGCTGGGCTTCTACATCGAGGCAGTCGAACAGCAGCGGCCGGATCGCGAGCGGCTGATCGAGCCGCTGCTGTCCAAGCGCCTGGGCGTGCCGGCGAAGCCGCGCCCCGACGAGCAGGACACGGTCGAGGCGGCGGTGGCCGATGTCAAGGCCGCGCTGCCGGCGACCCTGGCCGCGTTCCAGCGCTCACCGGGCGAACAGAGCGTCCGCGAGCGGCTTGCCGCGGAACTCACGACGCTGAAAAACGACGCGGAGCTCATCGGCGAGACACAGCTGCAAGCCGATGCCGAAGCCGCGCTCGACCTGCTCGCCCGCGCCGGCACCGGCGATACCGCCGAGCTGCAGGAGGCGATCGGCGCCATCGCCGGCGGCGAGGTCGCATCGCCGATCCCGCCGTCGGAAGAGACGATGCGCCTGCTCGAAACCGACGCCTCGCGGCTCGACGCGGAACTGCTCGACATCTACCTCACCGAGGCCGACGAAGTGATCGACAGCGTCGCCTCGAATGCGACGGTGCTCAAGGCCCAGCCCGACGACCGTGAGGCGTTGACCACCGTGCGCCGCGGCTTCCACACGCTCAAGGGCAGCGGACGCATGGTCGGCTTAAACGAACTGGGCGAGATCGCCTACGCGGTGGAGAAGGTGCACAACCGGCTGCTGGAGGACGACCTGCCGGTGACGCCGACCGTGCTCGCGTTCATCGACACGGCAGAAACGAGCTTCCGCGTGTGGGTCGACACCCTGCGGCGCAAGCATCGCGTCACACCCGATGCGACCGCGCTGCGCGCGGCCATCGCCAAGGTGGAGGCCGAGTTCCCGGCGCCACCGGGCGCGGCCACGACCGTTGCGGACATACCGCCGCCGGCCGCGGTGGCCCCTGCCCCGCCGGCGGCGGCAATCCCGCCGCTGGCGAAGGTGGCTGCGGCGCCGATGATCGAGGTGATCGAACTCGACGAGACGCCAATGGCGGAAGCCGAAGCAACCGCCGTCGCGCTGCCTTCGGGCGCCGCGGCCGAAATCATCGAATTCACGCCGCGCGCCGCACCCGTGGCGCCGCCCGCCACGCCCTCCCCGGTTGAAATCGCACCCGAGCCGGAGGAAGTAACCATCGGCGAGGTAACGCTGTCGACGGCCTTGTACCGCATCCTCTGTGACGAAGCGCAGCAGCATCTGGCGACCCTGGACGGCGAGTTGCAGCAGCTGCAATTCGATGCCGCGGCGACCCCGTCCCCGGCCATGGTGCGCGCCGCGCACACGCTTTGCGGCATCCACCGCACCGGAGGGTTTCCACTGCTGGCGACGGCCGCCAAGGCGCTCGAGCAATGCCTGCTCGGGCTCGAGGAGCGCGGTGCGCCATTGCCCTCGACCGCGCAGCCGGTGCTCGCGCGCACCGTCGCCGGCTTGCGCACGCTGGCCGACCGGGTGCGATCCCGCGCCGCGTTCAACAGCGCCGACGAAGCGGAAACCGGCGAGATCGTGGCCGAACTCGACGCCTTGCGCCAGGAGGCGACGCCCTCGACGACCGCCGATGACAGCGAAAGCCTCGCCGCCCGCGCCGCGGCCGAAGAGGACGCGCGGGCGTCACCGCCGCCGGCGGAAGTGCACCCGCCCGCGCCCATACCCTCAGGCGTCGCCGGCGAGGTGCCCTTCGTGCCCATCGCGGCAGCGCCCGGCGCCACGGCGCGGCGGCGCGCTCCGCCAGCGCCGACCACGACCGCGCCCGTCTCCGGGGTCAAGAGCCCGGCCGACATCAGGACCGCGCCCACGCCTCCGGCTGGCGACGAAACGCTCGCCACCGTGCACGACGACGTCGACGAGCAAGTGCTGCCGATCTTCCTCGAAGAGGCGGCCGAGCTGTTTCCCCAGGCGGGCGAGCAGTTGCGCGCCTGGCAACGCAATCCCGCCAATCACGACGCCGCGCAGGCGCTGCGGCGCACGCTGCACACCTTCAAGGGCAGCGCGCGCATGGCCGGCGCGATGCGACTGGGCGAGCTCACCCACTGGATGGAAAGCCGCCTTCTCGCCGGCGATCTCCTCGCCGCAGCCGACGCCGGAGCTGTTCGACGCGCTCGACACCGACCTCGATCGGCTCGCCTTCGTGCTCGATCGCCTGCAGAAGAGCGAGTTCAATACCCCGCTGCCTTGGTTGGAGGCGGAAACCGCGCCCACCCCGGCCGCGGCGCCTGTCGTAGCGGCCGCCCCGGTCGCGCCAGCACCGCTGGCGGCGGTGCCCAGCGCGGCGCCCGCCACCTCGCGCGCGGCGGCTGCCGCGGCGGTGGCGCCCCCGGTTGCCGCCGAGGCCGAAGTGGCGCAGCGGGCGATGCTGCGGGTGCGCGCGGACCTCATCGATCGGCTGGTCAACGAGGCGGGCGAAGTCGCCATTGCCCGCGCCCGCGTCGAGGGCGAACTGCGCTCGCTCAAGGGCAACCTGCTCGAACTGACCAACAGTGTCATCCGCCTGCGCTCGCAAGTGCGCGAGATCGAGATCCAGGCCGAGTCGCAGATCCAGTCGCGGGCCTCGCATGTCAAGCCTGGCGAGGCGGACTTCGATCCGCTGGAATTCGACCGCTTCACGCGCTTCCAGGAACTGACCCGCAGCCTTGCCGAGGGCGTCAACGACGTCTCCACCGTGCAGCAGTCGCTGCTGCGCAACATCGACGACGCCGACGCGGCGCTGCTGGCGCAGGCGCGGCTGTCGCGCGACGTCCAGCAGCAGCTGTTCTCGATTCGCACCGTGCCTTTCGGCAGCGTGTCCGAGCGCCTCTACCGGATCATGCGGCAGACCGCCAAGGAGCTCGACAAGCGGGCGAATCTGGAGATTCGCGGGACGCAGGTCGAACTCGACCGCTCGGTATTGGAGAAGCTCGTCGGCCCGCTCGAGCACCTGCTGCGCAACGCCCTCGATCACGGCATCGAGAGCCGAGACGAGCGGCTGCAGCGGGGGAAGCCGGAGACCGGAGAGATCACCCTCACCGTGCGCCAGCAGGGCAACGAGATCGCCATCGAAATCGCCGACGACGGCGCGGGACTCGATTTCAACAGCATTCGCGAAAAGGCCCGCGAGCTGGGCCTCATCGGCGCCGACGTCGAGCCTACCGAGGCGCGGCTCACCGAGTGCATCTTTGCGCCAGGCTTCTCGACCGCGTCGAAGGTCACCCAGATCTCCGGCCGCGGCGTGGGCGCGGACGTGGTCCGCTCCGACGTTGCCGCGCTGGGCGGGCGGGTCGACGTGGCGACCGAGCGCGGCAAGGGAACGACGTTTTCACTCTACCTCCCGCTGACGCTCGCCGTCGCACAAACCGTGCTCGTCCGGGCCGGCGGCCGCCTGTGGGCGCTGCCCGCGCCGATGGTCGAACAGGTGCAGCAGATCAAGGACAAGGACCTGATCAACCTTTATCTCACGCGCGAGGTTACCTGGCAGAACCGGAAATACCCGTTCTTCTACCTGCCGCGCCTGCTGGGCAACGCCGGCCATAACCCGGAGACGCTGCGCTACAACTCGGTATTGCTGCTGAAGAGCGGCCAGAATACGACCGCCGTGCATGTCGACGAGATGATCGGCAATCAGGAAGTGGTGGTGAAGAACATCGGCCCGCAACTCGCCCGCGTTTCCGGCATCGCCGGTGCGACGGTGCTCGGCACCGGCGAAGTCGTCCTGATCATCAACCCGGTACAACTGGCGCAGCGGGTCGACACCGAGGCCCAGGCGCCGATGGTCGTGACCACGGCCCAGGCCGGGCGCGCTGCCGCTGCGATCGCTGCCGCGGCCGGGCCGCCCCTGGTGATGATCGTGGACGATTCGCTGACGGTGCGCAAGATCACCAGCAGGCTGCTCACGCGCGAGGGGTTCGAGGTGATCACCGCGAAGGACGGTCTCGATGCCATGCAGATCATGGGCGAGCGCATGCCCGACGCCATCCTGCTCGACATCGAGATGCCGCGGATGGATGGCTTCGAGTTCACCAAGGCTGTGAAGTCCGACGCCCGGACGGCCCACATTCCGATCATCATGATCACCTCGCGCACGGCCGAGAAGCACCGCAATCGCGCCCGCGAACTCGGGGTCGAGGTGTACCTGGGCAAGCCGTTCCAGGAAGACGAGCTGCTTCGCCACCTGCGGGAGATGCTCGCCGTGCACACCGCCTAGACCCGCGTCGCCCTGCAGCGCCCGAGCGGCCCCGAGCGGCGCGGTCATTCCGCGCCGCTTCGCTTCTGACGCCGCGCTCGCCGTTTTCGTTCGCGACCGCGGCGCTCTCGTTTAGAATGGAGGGCACGCATCGGCTTCACCAGGAGTAAGCATGTCGCAGCACCCTACCGAAAACATCCGTACGGTCGCGTTGGTCGGGCACGGGGCCTCCGGCAAGACCATGCTTGCGGAAGCATTGCTCTACCGCGCCAAAGCCATTCCGGCCCCGGGTAGCGTCGAGCGGGGCACGACGGTCAGCGATTTCGATGCGCTGGAGAAGTCCTGGCAGCACTCGCTGCGCTCGTCGGTGCTGCACTTCGACACCGACGGCATACGCATCCATCTGCTCGATACGCCGGGTTTTCCCGATTTCATCGGCCAGGCAATCGGCGCGCTCGACGCCGTGGAGACCGCCGCCGTCGTGGTCAATGCGCAGGCCGGTATCGAGATGATCACCTCGCGCATGATGGACTGGGCGGCGCAACGCAGACTCTGCCGCCTGGTCATTGTCAACAAGATCGATGCCGAGAACGTCGACCCCGAACGGGTTCTGGCCGCGATCCAAGCCACGTTCGGCAAGGAATGCCTGCCCATCAACCTTCCCGCAGACGGCGGCAAGCGCGTCGTCGACTGTTTCTTCAATCCCGCCGGCGAAGCGGATTTCTCGTCGGTCGCCGAGGCGCATGGCGCCCTGGTCGACCAGGTGGTCGAAGTCGACGAGGCGTTGATGGCGCTCTACCTGGAGCAAGGCGAGGTCGCGCCGGAGCAACTGCATGCGCCGTTCGAGAAGGCGCTGCGCGACGGGCATCTCGTGCCGGTGTGCTTCGTCTCGGCGCGCACCGGCGCAGGCGTCGCCGAGCTGCTCGATATCCTGGTCAAGCTCGCTCCCAACCCGACCGAGGGCAACCCGCCGTTGTTCACCAAGGGTGAGGGAGCGACGGCAGTCGAATTTGCCGCGGTGCCCGACCCCAAGAAGCACGTCCTGGCACACGTGTTCAAGGTGGTCATCGATCCGTTCATCGGCAAGCTCGGCATCTTTCGCGTCCATCAGGGCAGCGTCACCCGTGATACGCAGCTGTTCGTCGGCGATGGACGCAAGCCGTTCAAGGTCAGCCATCTGTTCATGCTGCAGGGCGGCAAGCAGGTCGAGGTCGATCGCGCCGTGCCGGGCGACATCGCTGCGGTCGCGAAGGTCGACGAAATCGAGTTCGACTGCGTGCTGCACGACTCGCACGACGAGGACCAGATCCACATGCGGCCGCTGGTGTTCCCGACGCCGATGCACGGCTTCGCCATCACGCCGAAGAAACGTGGCGACGAGCAGCGCATCTCCGACGTCCTGCACAAGATGATCGCCGAGGATCCGACGCTCACCCTGGAGCACGACGCGACGTTGAACGAAACGGTGCTGCGCGGGCTGGGCGATCTGCATCTGCGCTCGGTGTTCGAGCGCATGGCCTCGCAATTCAAGCTCGAGATCGATACCCGGCCGCCCCGGATTCCGTATCGCGAGACGGTCACGGCGAAGGCCGAAGGCCATCACCGGCACAAGAAGCAGACCGGAGGCGCGGGCCAGTTCGGCGAGGTGTTCCTCCGCGTCGAGCCCCTGCCGCGCGGCTCGGGGTTCGAATTCGTCGATCAGGTCAAGGGCGGCACGATACCGAACCAGTTCATTCCCGCCGTGCAGAAGGGCGTCGAGCAGGTGCTCGCGGCCGGGCCGATCGCCGGGTTCCCGCTGCAGGACGTGCGCGTCATCGTCTACGACGGCAAGCATCATGCGGTCGACTCGAAGGAAATCGCCTTCGTGACCGCCGGCCGCAAGGCCTTCCTCGATGCGATCGAAAAGGCACGGCCGATCGTGCTCGAGCCGATCGTCAGTCTCGAGGTCCTCTGCCCGGAGGGGAACATGGGCGACGTGGCCGGGGATCTGTCCGGTCGCCGCGGGCAGGTTACCGGCACGCGCTCGCTGCAAGCGGGGACGCTCACCGTCAATGGCCTTGCGCCGCTGTCGGAACTTGACGGCTACGCGGCGCGGCTGAAGGCGATGACCGCGGGCCACGCGGGTTGGACGATGACGCTCTCCCACTACGATCCGGCGCCGCTCAATCTCCAGCAACAACTCGCCGCCGAGTACGCCAAGCACCGCCACCACGAAGAAGAATAAAGCCGCCGGCGAGGCGGCGGGCCGGGGTCAACGCGCCGACGTCGGGGCGCCATTTGTGCCCGGGCTGGGCGGAGTTTACAATTGCCGCCATGGGCGATTCCCGGGTCAGTCTGACCCATCATTTCCTGATCGCCATGCCCAGCATGGCCGATCCGCACTTTGCCCATACGCTGATCTACATCTGCGAACACAACGACCAGGGCGCGCTCGGCATCGTCGTCAACAAGCCGATCGATATGACGCTGTCGGCCCTGTTCGAGCAGATCAACATCCCCCTCGGCGACTCGGAACTGCGGGCGACCAAGGTGCACTATGGCGGGCCGGTACAGATCGACCGCGGCTTCGTCCTGCACCGGCCGCTGGGCAGCTGGCAGTCCACGCTTGCCATCAGCGACGAACTTGGCCTCACCACGTCAAAGGACATTCTCGAGGCGGTCGGCCACGGCAATGGCCCGGCCAACGTGCTGGTTACGCTCGGCTACGCCGGCTGGTCGGCCGACCAGCTCGAGCAGGAAATTGCACAGAATGCCTGGCTCACCGTGGCCGCGGATCCCAACGTGCTCTTCGCCGAGCCGGCCGAGCTGCGGCTGCCGGCGGCCATGAAGCTGCTCGGCATCGATTTCTCCCGTCTGTCCGACTCGGTCGGACACGCGTGATGCGTGGGGGGGAAGGTGATCTCCCCCGCGACGCCGGCGGGGACTGTTCTCGCCTTCGACTTCGGAACGCAGCGAATCGGTGTCGCCGTAGGCGAGACCGCCACGCGCATCGCCCATCCGCTGGCAACGCTCGTCGATCCGGCAAGCCACAGGCGCTTTGCGGCGATCGGGGCGCTGGTCGAGGCCTGGCGGCCGGTTCTACTCGTGGTGGGCCTGCCGACGCACGGCGACGGGACCGCACACCCGATGACGGCGCGGGCGCGACGCTTCGCGCGCCAGCTCGAGGGCCGCTTCGGCTTGCCGGTCGCCCTTTGCGACGAGCGATTTACCACGCAGGAGGCCACACGCAAGCTGCTCGGCGCCGGCGGGCGGGGCCGCGAGCGGAAGGCGGTGCGCGACCAGGTCGCCGCACAACTGATCCTCCAGGACTATCTTGACCAGCGCGATCCTTCCTGACGCCGAGATCACGCTCGGCCGCCTCGCCGACAAGATGCGCGGCGCGATCGCCCACGATGCCCGGTTGATCGGCATCTACTCCGGCGGCGCATGGCTCGCCGAGCGCCTGGCCGGAATGCTCGACGGCGAGCACCCGGTCGGCTACATCGATGTCTCCTTCTACCGCGACGACTACGCGCAGAAGGGGCTGCGCGCGAAGCTGGAGACGACCACGCTTCCGTTCGAGGTCGCCGGCAGCCACATCGTCCTGGTCGACGACGTTCTCTACACCGGTCGTTCGGTGCGCGCGGCCATCAACGAGCTGTTCGATTATGGGCGGCCGGAGGCCATCGAGCTCGCCGTGCTCATCGATCGCGGCGGTCGCGAGCTGCCGATCGAAGCGACCTACGTCGGCGCGCGCCTTGCAGTCGCCCGCAACCTGTCAATCGTGCTGCAGCGCCACCTCGACGGCTCCCTCGAGCTGTCGGTCGAGGCAGCAGGGGGCCCCGCCGGTGCATAACCCGCAACTCAACGCCGCCGGCAAGCTGCAGCATCTGCTCACGCTCGAGGAACTACCCGCGGAGATTGTCGACCGCATACTCGATACAGCCGTGCCGTTCGTGTCGATTGCCGAGCGCGACGTCAAGAAGGTGCCCCTGCTGCGCGGCAAGACGGTATTCAACCTCTTCTTCGAAAACAGCACCCGCACCCGGACGACATTCGAGATCGCCGCCAAGCGCCTTTCCGCCGACGTGATCAACCTGAACATCGGCGTGTCCTCGACCACCAAGGGCGAAACGCTGCTCGACACCGTCGACAACCTGGTGGCGATGAACGCCGACATGTTCATCGTCCGGCATGGACAGAGCGGCGCGCCGCACCTGATCGCCCAGCACCTTTCGGCGACCGGCCGCGCCCACATTCACGTCATCAACGCCGGCGACGGCCGGCACGGCCACCCGACGCAGGGGCTGCTCGACCTGTTCACCATCCGCCACTACAAGAAGGATTTTCGCCGCCTGACCGTCGCCATCGTCGGTGACGTCCTGCACTCGCGCGTGGCGCGCTCGCTCATCCACGGGCTGACCACGCTGGGCACGCCCGAGGTGCGCGTGATCGGACCGCAAACGCTGATGCCGACCGCGGTGGAGTCACTCGGCGTGCACGTCTACCACGACATGCGCGAGGGCCTGGCCGGTTGCGACGTGGTCGTCATGCTGCGGCTGCAGAGCGAGCGCATGAAGGGCTCGCTGCTGCCCTCCGCGGGGGAGTACTTCAAGCACTACGGCCTGACCGTCGAGAAGCTCCAGCTCGCCAAGCCCGACGCCATCGTCATGCATCCGGGGCCGATGAATCGCGGCGTGGAAATCGATTCGGCGGTGGCCGACGGCAAGCACTCGGTGATCCTGCCGCAGGTGACATTCGGCATCGCGGTGCGCATGGCGGTGATGAGCATGCTGGCGGGGAACTAGCGTGAAGATCGAGATCAGCAACGGCCGCGTGGTCGATCCGAAGCAGGGGATCGATCGCAAGGCTTCGGTGTACATCGCCGCGGGCAAGATCGCCGCGGTGGGCGAGGCGCCCGCCGGCTGGCACGCCAGCCGCGTGCTCGACGCCGCAGGGCTTGTCGTCTGCCCGGGTCTGATCGACGCCTCGGCGCGACTGCGCGAGCCCGGATTCGAATACAAGGCGACGCTCGAGTCGGAAGTCGCCGCGGCGGTCGCGGGCGGCATCACCCGCCTGGCGTGCCCGCCCGACACCGACCCGCCCCTCGACGAGCCCGGCCTGGTCGAGATGCTGAAGCATCGCGCGCGCGCGCTCAATCTGGCGCACGTCTACCCGATCGGAGCCCTCACGGTCGGCCTCAAGGGTGAAACGATAACGGAAATGGGCGAACTCACCGAGGCCGGCTGCATCGCCTTTTCGCACGCCGACGCGGCGCTGGTCGACACCCAGGTCATGCTCCGCGCGCTGCAATATGCGGCGACATTCGGCTACCGCGTCTGGTTGCGCCCGCAGGATGTCCACCTCGCCCGGGGCGGTGTGGCGCACGACGGCGAAGTGGCGACGCGGCTGGGCTTGCCCGCGATCCCCGGCATCGCCGAGACGATCGCGCTGGAGGCGATCTTCGATCTGGTGCGGGCGACCGGCGTGCATGTGCACCTGGCCCGGCTGTCGACCCATGAGGGCGTTGCCCGCGTGCGTGCGGCGAAAAAGGCGGGCCTGCCGGTGAGCTGCGACGTCGCGATCCACCATGTGCACCTGTGCGATGTCGACATCGGCTGGTTCAACGCCCATTGCCACCTGGTGCCGCCGCTGCGCGGGTTGCGCGATCGCGCCGCGCTGCGCGCAGGCCTTGCCGACGGCACGATCGATCTCATCTGTTCGGACCATACGCCGGTCGACGACGACGCCAAGCAGCTGCCGTTTGCCGAGAGCGAGCCCGGCGCCACGGGCCTGGAGCTGCTGCTGCCGCTGACGCTCAAGTGGGCGCAGGAGGACGGGCTGCCGCTCGGCACCGCGCTCGCGCGCATCACCTCCGAGCCCGCCCGCGCGCTGGGGCTTGCCGCCGGCCACCTGGGCGCCGGCGCCGATGCCGACGTGTGCGTTTTCGATCCTGATGCGCGCTGGGTGGTCGCGCCCGCGGCGCTCAGAAGCCAGGGAAAGAACACGCCTTTTCTCGGCTTCGAGCTGAGCGGACGGGTGCGCTACACCTTGGTGGGGGGGCAGATCGTCCACCAGGCATGACGGCGCGGGCGCCAAGCGCTCGCCGCCGTTCGCCGCGGCCGGCTAGGAGTCGCAGCCCGGGCCGGCCGGGCGCAATCAGGACTGCGGCGGCACGTAGCCGGACGCCATGTCGGCGCCGGCGCCAAAGAAATGCCGCTCCATCTGCTCAGCAAGGTACTTGCGCGCGCGCGGGTCGGCAAGGCTCAGGCGATTCTCGTTGACGAGCATCGTCTGGTGCTTGAGCCACTGCTGCCACGCCTCCTTGGAAACGTTCTCGTAGATGCGCTTGCCGAGCTCGCCCGGGTAGGGTGGAAAATCCAGACCCTCCGCTTCCTGGCCGAGCTTGACGCAATGAACCATCCGTGCCATCGGGATACCCTGCAGCAAAGAAAGACCGGCGGCAATTATCGCACGTCGCGCTAGGCCGGCGGCTTTTCGTACACCAGCGAACGCCGATGCCAGTTGTACAGGTCGCGCTTCTGCTTGGGCAGGCGTGAGGGATCACTTTCGACGAAGCCGCGCTCGAGAAACCAGCCGGAGGTGCGCGTGGTCAGGACAAACAGGCGCGACAAGCGGAGCTTTTTCGCGCGCTGCTCGATCTCGTGCAGCAACGCCTCGCCGAACCCCTCACGACGGAAATCCGGGTGCACCGCGAGCGCGGCGAGTTCGCCGCTGCGGTCCTTGGGAAAGGCGTAGAGCGCGGCGCAGCCCACGATAGCGCCATCGTGCTCGGCAACGACGAAGCGCTCGATTTCCATTTCCAGGCGTTCGCGCGAGCGGCGCACCAGCACCCCATCCGCCTCCAGCGGCTCGATGATCGACAGGATCCCGCCGACGTCGTCGATGGTCGCGCTGCGCAGATGCGCGAGCGGCGCCGCGGCGACCATGGTCCCGACCCCGTCGCGGGTGAACAGCTCGAGCAAGAGCGATCCGTCGCGATGGCGGCTGATCAGGTGCGCGCGCTTGACGCCATTGTCGCAGGCCTGAATCGCGCAGGGCAGATAGTGCAGGACGTCCGGCGGCAGCTTGGCATGGCGCACGAGCAACGCCTCGGCCTCGCGCGTGGACAGCTCGGTCAGCAGCTGCCGGCGCGCGTTGCGCACGCCCTCGGTCTCCATCAGGAATATCAGCTTGTGCGCGGACAGGCGCACGGCAACCTGCGTGGCCACCTCCTCGAGCGCGAGATTGAATATCTCTCCGGTCGGCGAGTAGCCGAGCGGAGAAACGAGTACCAGGTCGCCGTCGTCCAGGCGCTGGCGGAGCCCCTCGATGTCGATGCGGCGAACTTCTCCGGTGAGCCCCATGTCGATGCCGTCGACGATGCCGATCGGCTTGGCGGTGATGAAGTTGCCGCCGACAACGCGAATGCGTGCGCCCGCCATCGGTGAATTGGCCTGCCCGAGCGAGAGCAGCGCCTCGATGCGGCTGCGCGCGTGGCCCATCCCTTCGAGCACGCAGTCCATCGTCTCCATGTCGGTGATGCGCAATCCCCTGTGGTAGCGACTCGGAATGTTCTGCTGCTTGAGGATCGCCTCGATCTGCGGCCGTGCACCGTGCACCACGACCAGCCGCGTGCCGAGGCTGTGCAGCAGGTTCAAGTCGTGCACGATGCCGAGGAAGGTCTCGTCGGCGACAACCTCGCCACCGAAAGCGATGACGATCGTCTTGCCGCGCAGTGCGTGGATGTAAGGCGCTGCCGCGCGGATCCACGGCACGAACGATTGCGGATCGAAGCGCATTGCCACGCTACGCGTGGTGCCTGCCGCCCGCGCCGTCGTTCCGGGCCAGGGGAATGCCTACGATTTTCATTGCATCTGCCACCGGCGCAGAGTCTATTGAATTCCCGCGCGATACTCAATCGGGGCATCGATTCGCCTATATAATGGGCGTGCTTCGCTTCACCCAGCATGCCTTCCCCGCTTCTCGCCAATCTCAATCCGGAACAGCTCGCCGCGGTCACCCTGCCGCACGGGTCGGCGCTGATTCTCGCCGGTGCCGGCAGCGGCAAGACGCGCGTGCTCACGACGCGGATCGCGTGGCTGCTGGCGACCGGCCAGGCCAGTCCATTGTCGGTGCTCGCGGTCACCTTTACCAACAAGGCGGCCAAGGAGATGCTGCTGCGCCTGTCGGCGTTGACGCCGATCAACACCAGGGGCATGTGGATCGGCACCTTTCACGGCCTGTGCAACCGAATGCTGCGCGCGCACTACCGCGACGCCGGACTGCCGCAGCTGTTCCAGATCATGGACATGCAGGACCAGCTGGCATTGATCAAGCGGCTGTACAAGGCGCACGGCATTGACGATGAGCGTTTTCCGGCGCGCCAGCTGCAGGCCTTCATCAACACCGCCAAGGAAGAAGGCTCGCGACCGAACCAGGTCGAGGCCGTCGACGAATTCATGCGCCGCCAAGTCGAGCACTTCGCTCTCTACGAAGAGGCGTGCCGGCGTGAGGGCGTCGTCGATTTTCCCGAGCTGTTGTTGCGGACTTTCGAGCTGTTGTCCCGGCACGATGCATTGCGGGAGCATTACCAGCGCCGCTTCTCGCACCTGCTCGTCGACGAATTCCAGGACACGAACGCGCTGCAGTACCGCTGGCTGAAGCTGCTTGCCGGGCCGCATGCGGCGGTCTTCGCCGTCGGCGACGACGACCAGTCCATCTATGCCTTCCGCGGTGCCACCGTGGCCAACATGCAGCACTTCGAGCGCGACTTCGCCACGCCCGACGCGCCGGTGGAACTGATCAAGCTCGAACAGAATTACCGCTCCCACGGCCATATACTCGACGCGGCCAATATGCTCATCGGCCACAACAAGGCCCGGCTGGGCAAGAACCTCTGGACCGCGGACAGCAAGGGCGAGCCGGTGCGCGCGTACGCCGCGCCGTCCGACATCGACGAGGCAGCGTTTGTCGTCGACGTGGTCAAGGGCCTGGTCGACGACGGCGTTTCGCCGGCGGAGATCGCGGTGCTCTACCGCTCCAACGCGCAATCACGGGTGCTCGAGCACGCGTTGTTCAACGCCGGCATGCCGTATCGGGTCTATGGCGGCATGCGCTTCTTCGAGCGTACCGAGGTCAAGCACGCGCTCGCCTATTTGCGCCTCGTTGCCGCCCCCGACGACGACGGTGCCTTTCTGCGCGTTGCCAATTTCCCCCCCGCGGGGTGGGCGCGCGTACGCTGGAGACACTCCAGGACCGGGCTGGCGGGGTGGGGATGAGCCTGTGGCAGACCGCCTGCGCGGCGAATCTCGGTGGCAGGGCAGGCGCCGGGGTCGCGGCCTTCGTCAAGCAGATCGAAGCGATGCGCGCCGCGACCGCGGGCCTGCCGCTGGCGGAGACCGCCGAGCACGTTGTGCACGCGAGCGGACTGCTCACACATTACGGCGCGGAAAAGGACGGCCAGGATCGGATCGAGAATCTGCAGGAACTGGTCAACGCGGCGGAAAGCTTCATGCGCGAAGCCGAGATGCAGGTCGACCTCGACGCCGCGCCGGAGGCCGGCGGCGCCTTGACCGCGTTCCTGGCCCACGCCGCGCTCGAGGCCGGCGAGACCCAGGCCGCCGAGGGACGCGCGGCGTTGCAGCTGATGACCGTGCATGCGGCCAAGGGCCTGGAGTTTCACACCGTTTTCGTGACCGGCCTCGAGGAAGGGCTTTTCCCCCACGAGAACAGCATGTCGGAATTCGACGGCGTCGAGGAGGAGCGGCGCCTCGCCTACGTGGCCATCACCCGGGCGCGACGGCGGCTTTACTTGACGCACGCGCAGAGCCGTATTCTGCACGGCCAGCTGCGCTACAACATCGCCTCGCGCTTCCTCGACGAGCTGCCCGGCGGGTTGGTGCGCTGGCTCTCCCCGCCAAGAGCCGATGCCTTGCCGGTGCGCGAGGCCGATCAAGCCTCCGGCGCGGCGCGGCGCGATGCGCTGGCCGAACGGCCGGGCTGGCGTATCGGGCAGAGCGTGCACCACGCCAAGTTCGGTCTGGGCGTCATCATCGATGCCGAGGGACGCGGCAGCGACGCGCGGGTGCAGGTGAATTTCCGCGACGCCGGCGTGAAATGGCTGGCGCTGGAATACGCCAAGCTTCAGCTGGCCTGACCGGCGTCAGGCGGCGTCGGCTCGTCGCCATGAAATACGTCGCGATACGCGACGTAGTCGGCGATCTGGAAGGTTGCGAGAAAGATGAGCACGTAGGGGACCAGCAGGCCCATGCGCAGCGCCGTCCCGGCCGTCGCGTCGAGCAGGCGTACCAGCGCATCGCCCAGTGCCGGCACGATGCCACCATAGAACAGGATCCCCAGCCCAAACACCGCCACCGGCCGCCAATTGGCGAGCGCGGCGCGGAAGCTCGTGCCCAGCGCCGTCAGCGCCCCGGCGTCGTGGAACACGACCAGCGCCGGCGCAAACCAGAGTGCAAGCAGCGTCGGCAGGGCGCAGGCGATGCCGAAGAGCATCGCGAGCTGGAGCCGGCCGCTTTCGAGCACTTCCTCGCTCGGATCCTCGCCGCCGGCTCCCCAGGCAATGAGCGTTCCGCCGTCGATCAGCGCGGTTGCCGCGACGGCAAGCGTCATGCCCGCGAAAAAAACCAGACCCAGGGGAAGCAGCGCCCAGAGGTTGCTGCGAAAGCCGCGAAACAGATCCGGGAACCCGGGCTTGCCGCCGCGCTCCTGCCCCCACGCCGCGGCAAGAAAGCCGACGGCGAATACGGGCTTGAGGATCGCCGCGGCGAACTTGCCCACCGCCGGCCAGGGCCCGAGTTGGGCGACGGCGACGAACACGTAGTACACCGCGATCAACAGCAGCCAACGCAATGGCGCCGCGCGGAACATCGAAAATGCCTGGCGCAGCCAGAACAATCCGTGCCGCGCATCGCGGCGAGCGAAGGGGATGGCCGGCGGACGTATCTGCATCAGAGGTCCGGAAACCGTGGCTCGTGGGCGACGCGATGGCGCAGGATCTGCTCGAACACGGCGGGATTGTGCGCGTGCGTCAGCTCGCCCTGGCGCGGAAGATGCAGATCGTAGAGCCGTGACAGCCAGAAGCGCAGCGCCGCGGCGCGCAGCAACGGGCCCCAAAGCGCGCGCTCCTCGAAGGCCAGCGGCCTGACCGCCGCATACGAGCCAACCAGCGCCGCGACGTTCTCCGGATCGAGCGCTCCCACGGATCCGCCGTCCTGCGCTCCGCACCAGTCGTTGACCGTGATCGCGAGGTCGTAGGCCAGCGCATCGGTCGCCGCAAAACCGAAATCGATGATACCCGAAACGCGACCGTCGACGAACAACACGTTGTCACAGAACAGGTCGCCATGGATCGCTCCACGTGGCAGCTTCGTCTTGGCGAATCCGGCCTGATATTTGAGCTCGCTTGCCACCAGGGCGTTCTGCTCGGCCGACAGCAGCGGGCGCACGGCGCGTGCCGCCTGCCGCCACCAGGCCGGACCGCGCCGGTTGGCCAGCCGCCCGCGGTATTGCTTCGCGGCAAGGTGCAGCTTCCCCAGCGCCTCGCCGACGGCGGCGCAGTGCGCGCTGTCCGGTCGACCGACCGGTACGCCTTCGAGTCGGGCGACCAGGCCGGCGGGCTTGCCGTTGAGGAAGCTCCACAGCGCGCCGGTGCGATCCGGCTCCGGTGCCGGCGCCATCACGCCGGCGCGTGCAAGATGGGCCATGAGATTGAGATAAAAAGGCAGCTCCTCCGGCGGCAGGCGCTCGTAGAGCGTCAGCACGTAGCGCGCCTTGGCGGTGCTGAGGAAGTAATTGGTGTTCTCGATGCCCTCGGCGATCGGCTCGAAGGCGCGTACCGCGCCGATCGCGTAGCGCGTCAGCCAGGCGGCAAGATCATCGGCCGTGACGGGGGTATAGACAGACATCTTCCCGCGCGGCCGCCTCACGGTGGCCGCGACCTTCGCTGCTACTCAAGTCCGGTCAGAAAGAGAACAGCACCCACAGCGGGACCTGGAGTCCCGAATCGAGGCTGTCATAGCGCACGAAGCCGCCCTTCGCGGCATTCGCGATCAGGTAATACGGATGGCCGTGGCGCGGCGTCACCTTGATCATTTTCAGTCGTCCGTTGACGCGATACTCCTCGACGGTCTCGTTCTCGCGCTGGATGGTCGTGACCTGGGGTTGGAGTTCCGGATCGGCGGCGATTTGGGGCGGCGGCGGCGGCGCCTCGGGCAACGGCTCGAGCTTCGGTGGCGCAGGGGCCTGCTGCGCCGCTGCCGTCAGCGCCAGGCTGACAGCGAATGCGGCGACGATCGGGACGAGAATATGGCGCATGCGGCGGGCTGACCTGGATACGGACGAATTTTAGCAGGGAATGGCGTCTCTCGGAGGCGTCGCCGGTGCTCCTGCTCGTTAGAGGTTCAGCATCTTGTCGCGTTCCGCTCGCGTCGGCTGGAACCCGCGCGTCTCGTAATAGTCAAATATTGCTTCGACGATCGCTTCGGGCTCCTCGATGATCTGCATGAGATCGAGATCCGCGGGAGCGATCATGCCTTCGCCGACGAGGCGGTCCTGCAGCCAGTCCATCAGCCCGCGCCAGAACTCGCCGCCAACGAGGATGATCGGGATCTTGCGGCTCTTGCCCGTTTGCACGAGCGTGAGGCACTCGGTGAGCTCGTCGATCGTGCCGAATCCACCGGGCATGACGACGTACGCGGAGGCGAAGCGCACGAACATCATCTTGCGGGCAAAGAAGTAACGGAAATTGATGCCCACGTCCTGATACGGGTTGCCTCCTTGTTCGTGCGGCAGCAGGATGTTGAGGCCGATGGCGGGAGAGCGCCCGCCGTGCGCGCCGCGATTCGCCGCTTCCATCGTTCCCGGCCCGCCGCCGGAGATCACCGCGAAGCCGGCGTCGGACAAGAGCCGGGCAATCCGTTCCGCCTTGCGGAAGTACGGGTGATCGGGCTGGATGCGTGCGCTGCCGAACATGCTGACGGCCGGACGCACGCCGCGCAGGCGCTCGGTCGCGACGGCGAATTCTGCCATAATGCCCAGCACCCGCCACGCTTCCTGCCCGTTGGTCGAGTACATCGCCTGAGGGTCGATCAACTCGGGAATCTTGCTTGTCAAAATCATGTCCAAACTGGTTCTCGTTGACGGCTCGTCGTATCTGTATCGGGCGTTTCATGCGCTGCCCGATCTGCGCACTTCGCGCGGCGAGCCGACCGGCGCGATTCGCGGAGTCATTGCCATGTTGCGCCGTTTGCACGAGGACGGCAACCCGGAATACTTCGCTGTGGTCTTCGATGCGCCGGGCAAAACTTTTCGCGACGAGTGGTACCCGCAATACAAGGCGAACCGCCCGCCGATGCCGCCCGACCTGGCGCAGCAGATCGCGCCGCTGCATGAGCTCATTCGCGCCCTCGGCTGGCCGTTGTTGATGGTAGAGGGCGTCGAAGCGGACGACGTGATAGGCACCCTGGTGCGACGCGGCGAAGCGCGCGGCATCGACGCGGTGATTTCCACCGGCGACAAGGATCTCGCCCAGCTCGTCACGCCGCGCGTCACGCTGGTCAACACCATGAGCAACGAGACCCTGGACGAAGCCGGAGTGACGGCCAAGTTTGGCGTGCGCCCTGAACAGGTGCTCGATCTGCTGACGCTCACCGGCGACGCGGTCGACAACGTGCCCGGCGTGGCCAAGGTGGGGCCGAAAACGGCGGCGAAATGGCTGACGCAGTACGGCACGCTGGAGAACGTGATGGCGCACGCTCAGGAGGTCGGCGGCGTGGTCGGCGAAAATCTGCGGGCAGCGCTGGATTGGTTGCCGCAGGCAAGAAAGCTGCTCACGGTTAAGACCGACTGCTCTTTGCCCTTCGAGCCGTCCGAGCTCGTCGCCCGTTCCCGTGACACCGCCGCGGTGCGCAACCTGTACGAGCGCTTCGAGTTCAAGAGCTGGCTCAAGGATCTCGACGGCGCGCCGCCCGGCCCGGAGGCGGCGGCGACCGCGCCCAATGTCGCCACGGCGAGCGAGCAAGCGACGCCGCGCGCGCCGGTCGCGCGCCATTACGAGACCGTGCTCGATCAAGCGGGTTTCGAGCGCTGGCTGGCGGCGATCGAGCGCGCCGATCTTGTCGCCTTCGACACCGAGACGACGAGCCTCGACCCGATGCAGGCACGCATCGTCGGACTGTCCTTCGCCGTCGCACCCGGTCGCGCCGCGTATGTTCCGCTGGCACACCGCTACACCGGCGCGCCCGCCCAGCTTCCGTTGGACGTCGTGCTCGCGCGACTGAAGCCCTGGCTGGAGAACCCGCGCGCGAACAAGCTCGGGCAGAACGTCAAGTACGATCAGCACGTGCTGGCGAACCACGGCATTGCGCTCGCCGGCGTCGCCCATGACACGATGCTGCAGTCGTACGTACTGGAGTCGCATCGTGCGCACGACATGGACAGCCTGGCCTGGCGCCATCTCGACGTCAAGACGATCACCTATCCGGAAGTGACGGGCAAGGGCTCCGCGCAGATCGGCTTCGAGGAGGTGGCGGTCGACCGCGCCACCGACTACTCCGCGCAGGACGCGGACCTCACCCTGCAGCTGCATGGCGTGCTCTATCCGCGGGTCGCCGCGGACAGCGACCTCGACCGCGTCTATCGGGACATCGAGCTGCCGACGCGGCAAGTTCTGTTCCGCATGGAGCGCAACGGCGTGCTCCTCGATCCGCAGCTGCTTGCGGCGCAGAGCAAGGAGCTCGGCGCGCGGGTCGCGGCGCTGGAAGAGCAGGCGTTTCAGCTCGCCGAGGGCCCGTTCAATCTCGGCTCTCCGCGCCAGCTCGGCGAGATTCTGTTCGAGCGGATGAAGCTGCCGATCGTGAAGAAGACCGCGACCGGGCAGCCATCGACCGACGAGGAGGTGCTGCAGGAACTCGCCGCCGATTATCCGCTGCCCAAGCTCCTGCTCGAGCACCGGGCGCTGTCGAAGCTCAAGTCGACCTATACCGACAAGCTGCCGCAGATGATCAACGCCGGCACGGGTCGCGTGCACACGAACTTCGCACAGGCGACCGCGGTGACCGGAAGGCTCGCCAGCACCGATCCAAACCTGCAAAACATTCCCGTGCGCACCGCGGAGGGGCGGCGGATCCGCGAGGCCTTCATCGCGCCACCGGGGCATCTGCTCGTTTCGGCCGACTATTCGCAAATCGAGCTGCGGATCATGGCGCACCTGTCCGGTGATCCGTCGCTGCTGGCCGCCTTCGCCGAGGGCGCGGACATTCACCGCGCCACCGCGGCGGAGATCTTCGCGGTGCCGATCGAGCAGGTCAGCGCCGAGCAGCGCCGGTACATCAAGGCCGTTAACTTCGGCCTGATCTACGGCATGAGCGCCTTCGGGCTGGCCGCGCAGCTCAACATCGAACGCGGCGCCGCTCAGCAATTCATCGACAAGTACTTCGCGCGCTATCCCGGCGTCGCCCAGTACATGCGGCAGACGCGAGAGCAGGCGCGTGCCCAGGGTTACGTCCGAACCGTTTTCGGCCGGCGGTTGTGGCTGCCCGACATCAACGCCGGCGGAGGCCCGCGCCGGCAGGCCGCCGAGCGCGCCGCGATCAATGCGCCGATGCAGGGCACGGCTGCCGACCTGATCAAGCTGGCGATGATCGCGGTCCAGGCCTGGCTCGAGCGCGAGCGCCTCGCTTCGCGTTTGATCCTGCAGGTGCACGATGAGCTGGTATTCGAGGTGCCCGAGGCCGAGGCGGCGCGGATGAAGGGCGAGTTGCCGGCCTTGATGACCGGCGTGACGAGCCTGCGCGTGCCGCTGGTCGTCGACGTCGGCAGCGGCCCCAACTGGGAAAAGGCGCACTGAAGGTCGCGCATGCCAAATTGTTGTGCACAAATCGATCGACCGCTCATGGCCCGGGGCACGCCGTTCGTAAGCCTGAGGCCACCGGCTGCAGCAGCACACGTTAACTTACCTCCTTGACCTTCACGCGCGTGCGCCCGCCCCGATCGTGCTTGCTCCGGCTCATGTAGGCCACCTGGCGCTGCTCCGAACCCTCATCCGCGAGGCGGCGGCCGAGGGCAGCTTCGACCGCGGGCTGGCTGCCGATACGCCGGCAGCGGTCGAATTCTTCGCCCGGCTCAAGCGGGCGCTGGTCAGCGGCTATTTCGTCGAGGAGGACCCGAAGACCGGTCGCATCGAAGCGGTCGCCGTCCCCGGGTACGTTTTCTGGCCCGACGACCGCCACAGCGGCATGCCGCCGGTTGGTTTCGGGCTGTTTCGCGCGCTCGAAGACGGCTACGAGCTCTGGCTGGCGGGACTTGAATTCGGTCGCCGCGGCGGGGGCCAGGGGCGCGCGTTGCTGACCGCCCTTTTTGCCACCCCCCCGGGCAAGAAAACGTGGGTGGTCCGCATTCCGCGCGGCTCGCGTTACGGACCCACGGTGCACCACTTGCTCAAATCGTACGGCTTCGACCACGCCGGGGACACCACGCACCTGCGCTGGTTTGTGCGCCGCCAGGCTCCCGCCTCGATTGCGACGCGCATCCGCGGCGCGCTCGGCGCCCACCCGCCACTGAACTGAAGCCGGCGTCCGGCGGCGAGCGCCGCCCCGCCCCGCCGCCGATCGGCCTACGCGGCGCCCTGGTCCTCGAAAATGTCGCAGTAGGACGTATACACGGTGGCCATCGTAACCGGGCCAAGCACAAACCAGCCGAGGCCGAACGGTATCGATGCGACGATGGCGAGCCCCAGACCGATCAGGCCGTACAGCAGGAACGGCACGACGTTGCGCAGGCAGCCGTGGAACGACGCCCACATCGCCGCGCCGGGGCTCAACCCCCCCAGCATGACCAGGGCCGGCGCGAACCAGATCGCCATGATGAGCGGCAGCAGCAGGAGCAGGAAGAACAGGACCCCGAGAAGCACCGCGACCACGGCACTGTCGAGCGCGATGCCAGTCTGCGAAGGATTGACCGACCCGGTCAGCATGCCGAAAATCGCGACCCCAAAGAGGGCGACCATCATGCCGGCGACGATGGCGGTGATGAGCAGCGCCAGGCCGATGTAGATCAGGCCGACGACGACCAGCGGTCCGGTGCGTTGGCTGAAGCCGGCGAACAGGTGGCCGAGGGTAAGCGGGTTGCCGCGATCGAGCGCACGGCAACCGAGCATCAGGCCGCCGACGAAGACCGGGTAGAGGACCTGCATGGCGAGCGTGCCAACGACCGGGACGACGCTTCCGGCCACGTTGAGAACGATGAGGATGAGCAGTATGAGCAGCCACACGCCCACCGCCGGCGTGAACAGGCGCCAGGCCTCGCTCCACCAGCTCGCACCCCGTCCCGCGCCGACTGTCCGCGGCTCAGCCATGGCGATCGCCCGCGCCGCCGCCTTCGCCGGGTGACGTCAATGCGTTCGCCATCGTGCTTTCCCCCTGAGCCCGGCCGGACCGGACGAATGGGAAACCTTAGCATATCGCGCCCCTCCGCCATAGAAAGCTGCGCCTTGCCGGCTGGCGACGCCGGCATCGACCGCCGCCGGCGGGCGCGCAGGGCGGTTTGAGGTATGAAACCACCCGCCGGGGTTGATTTCATCGCCCTTCTCCCTTATTATTGGCACTCGTTGGCGGCGAGTGCTAACAACTGGTCCGATGCCTCGCCGCTTTCGTCCGGACAAGGCATTGGAACCCTTCGCAAATTCTCTATGGAGTGAGTACTAACATGAAGATTCGTCCCCTACACGATCGCGTGATCGTCAAGCGGCTTGAGGAGGAGCGCAAGTCTGCCGGCGGCATCGTCATTCCCGACACCGCTGCCGAAAAGCCCTCGCAGGGTGAAATTGTGTTTGCCGGGCCCGGCAAGACCGACGACAACGGCAAGGTGATACCGATGGGTGTCAAGGTCGGTGACAAGATTCTGTTTGGAAAATACTCCGGCCAGGAATTCAAGATGGACGGACACGACTACCTGCATATGCGCGAGGACGACGTCATCGGCATCATCGCCTGACATCCGCGCCATCACACACAGTTTGAGGAGCAGCGAAAATGGCAGCCAAAGACGTACGCTTCGGTGAGAACGTGCGCAACAAGATGATGAACGGCGTGAACATTCTTTCGAACGCCGTGAAAGTGACGCTGGGCCCCAAGGGCCGCAACGTCGTGCTCGAACGCAGCTTCGGTGCGCCCACGATAACCAAGGACGGCGTGTCGGTAGCGAAGGAAATCGAGCTCAAGGATAAGTTCGAGAACATGGGCGCACAGATGGTGAAGGAGGTCGCATCCAAGACCTCCGACGTCGCCGGAGACGGCACCACCACCGCGACGGTGCTGGCCCAGGCGATCTGCGCCGAGGGCTTCAAGTACGTCGCCGCGGGAATGAACCCGATGGATCTCAAGCGCGGCATCGACAAGGCGGTTCTCGCCGTGGTCGAAGAACTGAAGAAAATCAGCAAGCCGTGCACGACCAGCAAGGAGATTTCACAGGTCGGGGCAATCTCTGCCAACGCCGACGATTCGATCGGCAAGACCATTGCCGACGCGATGGACAAGGTCGGCAAGGAGGGGGTGATCACCGTCGAGGACGGCAAGGGCCTGGAAAACGAGCTGGAGCTCGTCGAGGGCATGCAGTTCGACCGTGGCTATATCTCGCCGTACTTCATCAACAACCCCGACAAGCAAGTGGCGATTCTCGAGGATCCGTACATCCTGCTGCACGACAAGAAGATCTCCAACATCCGCGACCTCCTGCCGTTGCTCGAGCAGGTTGCCAAGGGTGGCAAGCCGCTGCTGATCGTTGCCGAGGATGTCGATGGAGAGGCGCTCGCGACGCTCGTGGTCAACAACATCCGCGGCATCCTCAAGACGGTCGCCGTCAAGGCGCCCGGCTTTGGCGATCGGCGCAAGGCAATGCTCGAAGACATCGCCATCCTCACTGGCGGAACGGTCATTGCCGAGGAGCTCGGCCTGAAGCTCGAGAACGCGTCCCTGAAGGACCTTGGCCGCGCGAAGAAGGTCGAGGTGGCGAAGGAAGACACGACCGTTATCGACGGCGCGGGTGAGAAGTCGGCCATCGAGGCACGGGTGAAGAACATCCGCGTCCAGATCGACGAAGCGACCTCCGATTACGACAAGGAAAAGCTGCAGGAGCGTGTAGCCAAGCTTGCCGGCGGCGTGGCCGTGATCAAGGTCGGGGCCGCCACCGAGGTGGAAATGAAGGAGAAGAAGGCCCGTGTCGAGGACGCGCTGCACGCGACCCGCGCAGCGGTCGAGGAAGGTATCGTCGCCGGTGGCGGCGTGGCCTACCTGCGCGCCCGTGCCAACCTCAAGGGCCTGCATGGCGCCAACGCCGACCAGGAAGCCGGCATCAAGATCGTGCTGCGCGCGCTCGAGGAGCCGTTGCGGCAGATCGTCAATAACGCCGGCGATGAGCCATCGGTCGTGGTCAACAAGGTTGTCGAGAAGAACGGTAACTTCGGCTTCAATGCTCAGACCGGAGCCTATGGCGACCTGGTCGAAATGGGCGTTGTCGACCCGACCAAAGTGACCCGGTTCGCGCTGCAGAACGCGGCATCGGTTGCGTCCCTGCTGCTCACAACCGAGGCCATGGTTGCCGAGCTTCCCAAGGACGAGAAGCCGATGGGCGGCGGCGGCATGGGCGGCATGGGCGGCATGGGCGACATGGATATGTGACCGGCGCAAGCCTGAACGAACAAAGCCCCGCTACGGCGGGGCTTGTCTTATCCACTCCAGGCGGCGCCGAGCGGCAGCCGCCGGCCTAATGCAACGCTGCGCGCAGCACGACCCCGACATAGGTCAGGCCGGGGTTTGGCTCCTTGATGCTCGCATTCGACTCGTGCTGAAGGTACACGCCGAGCTCGAAGCGGTGATTTTCACCGAAGGCAATGCCGGTCCCGACATTCTCCCCGAATTGAAACGCGGTGCTCAAGTCACGACTGTTGTTGATGCGCGTGTGGGACAACAGGTGAACGCCGATGCCCGCTTCCACGTAGGGCTGCACGGCGCCGCAGCAGTCCGGAAGCCAGCGCAGCATGGGGGTGACACCGACGTCCCACAGTGAACCGTTGTCGGTGGGATGCTCCTGCGCATGCCAGTACGAGAGCTGGGCCACGAGTCGCGTGTCGAACCCGTGCTCCTTCAAGTACGCGCACTCGCACAGCGAGTTCCAATGCAGCGCCGCGCCGGAGACAAAAACGCTGTCACCCTGGCCGCCGGTGATAGCGACACCGTCCGGCGCAAACGAGGCGGCATGCGCGAGGGGCAGGAACGCAGCCCATGCGATCACCCCGGCCCCCGCTCGAAACAGGCGATTGAACAGGCGCGCTTGCGGAGCGCAATGGCTTCGTGTCTTCATCGCCGGGGACGGGCGATTTTAAACACGTGCCGCGGTGCCCGCAAGAGCGGGCGCGGAAGCGAGCGCAGGAAGCGCATCGAGGGCGAGTGTGGTCGACAACCCCGGCCACAGCCGCGGCGGAAGACTGCGCCACCGGCGGCCACAACGCCCCTGCGTCTTGCGGCGCACGACGCATGGTGGTGCGCGGGAGGATTTATCGGCGCGCGGCCCCTGCCCCCCGCGCCTAGGGGGGAATCCCCGCGCCCGCGCAAAATGCATTAGACTAGCCGCGTTGCGGCGCATCGCGGCGACATCGATGTGCACCGACCAACGCCAAAACCAAGGCTGACTGCCAGGCGCGCCGGACCACGATACTCAGGGACCCGCTTGCATGAACTCCGGGATGATCGTCTTGGCGCTGGGAGTGGGCGCATTCGTCGTGTTCGTGCTCGTCGGCTTGGTGCGGCGCAGCCGGAGCGCGAGCCGGACGGGTCGGGCCGCGCCCGACGCGCAGAACACCGTGGCGCAATGGACCGAGGGCGAGACGACGCGGCTGCTGTCGAGCGCCGAGGTTCCGGGGCTCTACCTGCTTCGCTCCCGCTTCCTGTCCAAGGCGGAAAACGTTGTCTATCTCCTGCTCAAGGCAGCCTTTCCCCGACATGAGATCTTTGCCCGCGTTCGACTGGCCGATGTGCTGCAGGTCAAGATCGGCCCGCAGGGCATGGAACGATTGCGCGCCTTCCGCAAGATCGCCAACCAGCACGTCGGCTTTGTCGTCTGCGATCGCGACATGACCATCGTGGCGATCGTCGACGCCAAGGAGCCCGAGCAAGTGCAGAATCCGCGGGATCAGAAGCTCGAGATCATCAAGCAGCGCTGCCTGCAAGCAGCGCAGGTCAAATATATCTGCGTCTACCCGCCGACGCTGCCGCGCTATCGCGAGTTGCGCGCCCAGATTCTCGGCCCGGCGGCCGAGCTCGTTTGACCGCACCGCCGCCGCCCGAACGGAGTTTTCCGATCGGACGCGGCGAGGGCCCGGGATCCTCCCGCTGCCTCGATGCCGCGTGAGCGCTGTACCGTCTACGCGGGTCCTTGATGGGGTCTCGCCGGCGTGCGCGCAATCCGCGGCGCACGCAGGGCCAGCCATGTGCCTCCCAGAATGAGGACGCAGCCGGAGACGGTGTCGGCGGTTACCCTCTCGCCGAGGAATAGAAAGCCCCACAGGACGCCGAAGACCGGGATGAGGAAGGTCACCGTCAGCGCGCGCGCCGGCCCGATCGTGGCGATGAGCCGAAAATAGAGCAGGTAGGCGAGCGCGGTCGAGGCAAGGGCCAGGGCAAGCGCATTGCCGACGACCAGTGGAGTGAGCGGCCCGGGCCCGGGTACGAAGGGCAGCGCCGGTGCGAGCACGGCGGCCGCGGCGAGTTGGCTGTAGAGAGCGATCGCGAAGCTCGGAACGCTCGTCATGCGGCGTTTGACATACACGCTGGCCACGCCGTAGCACAGGGCTGCACCGAGACAGGCGAGCGTCGCCGGCAGCATCATCCCGGCCGGCGCCTGTGGCGACCAGCCCACGAGGAGCGCGACACCGGCGAGGCCGAGCGCCATACCGCAGAGCTTGCGCAACGTCAGCGGCTCCTTGAGCCACAGCGCCGCGACGGCGGCCGCAAAGAAAGGGCTCGTCGCATTGAGAATCGCCGCGATCGCCGCCCCGACGTATTGCTCGGCAAAGCAGAAAAGCGCAAAGGGCAGCGCCGAATTCGCCACGCCGACAAGGAGGTAGTCGCGCCAATGCGTGAAAAGCGGCGGCACGGCGCGGCGCGCGAGCGCCAGCGCAAACAGCGCAAGGAAGGCGAGGGCGACCCGCGAGAAAGCGAGCCACAGCGGACCGAAAGCCGGCACGGCGACACGCATGAACGCAAACGAGCCGCCCCAGAGTCCGGCCAGCAGCAGCAGCCGGGCGGCGTCTCGGGGCTGCATTCAGTCAGACGCTGGCGGCAGCGAGCGCCGAGCGCTGTCGCGGCTCAACCTCGAGCGCCAGCTGTCCGCGCCCCAGGGCATGCATCCGCTCGTGCTCCAGCAACCACTGCTTGCGCCACAGACCGCCGCCGTACCCGGTCAGCGCACCGTCGCTGCCAATGACGCGATGGCAGGGCACCACGATGCACAGACGATTGTCGCCATTGGCGCGGCCGACGGCGCGCACCGCGGCCGGGCGCCCGACCGCCGCGGCAATGGCGGCGTACGAACGGGTCGTGCCCGCGGGGATCGTCAGCAGTTGGTTCCATACCGCACGCTGGAACGGCGATCCGGTGAGCGCAAGCGGCGTGGCGAAGGTCAGTGCCCGGCCGGCAAAGTATGCGGCCAGTTCCTCGTCGATCTGCGCCAGCAGCCGATGCGCTCCGGGCAGGACGCGGCGCTTGAGCTGGCGTTGGATGTGCTCGAGCTCGCGCTCGAGACCGCGGCGATCGACGAATTCGAGCAGCGCGAGTCCGTTGTCGTCGGCCAGCGCCAGCATCGCGCCCAGGGGTGTTTCGAACCACTGGGCATACAGACAGGCGGCGTCCCTGGCGCGACTGGGCGCCGCGCCGACGAGGCGGTTGAAGGCGCCGCGGAAGCCGCTGCCGGATTCGAAGCCGTGATCGAGTTGCAGGTCGAGTATGGATTTGCCCTGGCGCACGCCGGCCAGCGCCAGGCCCATTCGCCGCGCGCGATGATAGGCGTGGAAGGTCATGCCGCAATAGCGCCTGAAAGTGCGCCGGGCGGTCGAGGGATCGATGCCGCGGCGCGCCAGATCGACGTCGCGCAAGCGGCCGGCCGGATCGTCCTCGACCGCGGCGAGCAATTGCCTCACCAGCGGCGGGGCGCTGCGCCCGCTATCGAGCGGCTGGCAGCGGCGGCACGGGCGGTAGCCGGCGTGCAGCGCGTCGCTCGGCGACGCGAAAAACTCGACGTTTTCGCGCTTCGGCGTGCGCACCCGGCAGGTGGGGCGGCAGAAAATACCGGTGGTCGCGACTCCAACCAGGAAGATGCCTTCGAAGCTGGCATCATGCGCGACGACGGCGCGGTACATCACTTCGGCAGAGGGAAGGTTTGGCATGCGCGAATTATAGGCACGCCCGGCGACGCGGCGGCGTCGAAATTCGGGCGGCAAATTCGGCCGCGCCCGTCCCCGGCCGGACACAGCCGACACGCGTCGAGGGGAACCCGTCAGCGGATGAAGTTGAGGTAAAGCCAGAGCAGGATCAGCGCCCCGATGACCGACATGATCCAGCCGGCGGGATGAAACCTGCCGTCGGGGGTCTTCCAGATGAGGCTGCTGATCAGGCCGCCGACAACCGATCCGCCGATGCCCAGCGCGACCGTCAGCAGGAAGCCCATATGTCCCGCGCCGGGGTAGAAGGTCTTCGCCAGAAAGCCGACGATGAAACCGACGATGATCGTGCCGATGATCGACATGATTCCCATGGGGCGCCCTCCAGTGATGAGGCCAACGCGGGAAAAGCGGTGCCGGACGTCGGTCCGTCACCACGAGTCACTTATGCGGGCGCATGCTAGCACAAGAGCAAGAGGTTCCGGTAAGGACTACGCGTGTTGGCGCGACGAAGGCTAAGAACCGACGACGGAAGACCCGATGACCACGACCTGGAAGCGGAAGCTGGGCGTAATCGCCGTCGCGGCGGTGTCGGCCTGGCCGGTGGCGAGCAACGCGGGTTGCCGCGCGGCCAGCCCCGATTACACGGTTGCACTGTTCGAGCTCTATACCTCCGAGGGCTGCGACAGCTGTCCGCCGGCTGACCGGTGGTTCTCGTCGCTGGACCTCGGGCCCGGCGCATCCCGCGCGGCTGCCCTTGCGTTCCATGTCGACTACTGGGACCGCCTCGGCTGGCATGATCGCTTCGGCAGCCCCGCCTTCACGCAGCGGCAATACGAACAGATGCGGCGCCACGCCACGACGTTCGTGTATACGCCGCAGGTGCTGCTGCAGGGGAATGACTTCGCATCGTGGCGCAGCGAGCAGCAGCCCAACGGGGCCCTCGCTGCCATCAATGCACGACCGGCGCGAGCGACCATCGAGCTCTCGGCGGCGCGGACCGATCGCGACGCGGTCGCGGTCGATGTTCACGTGCGCGTCCTTCAGGCAGCCGAGCGCGCGCATGCGGTCGTCGCGGTGGCGCTGGTCCAGAGCGGCCTCGCGAGCGATGTGAAGGCGGGCGAGAACGAGGGCAAGCACCTGGTCCACGATCACGTGGTGCGCGCCTGGCGGTCGGGGCTTGCCGTGGGTGCCGCCGGCGAGCTACGGCAGCATATCGAACTGCCGCTGCCGCGCGAGGAAGGAAGCTTGGAAATTGTCGCCTTGGCGGAGGATTCCGCAACAGGCGACGTGCTGCAGGCGCTCGCCCTTCCGCTCTGCGAACGCTAGACGGGTCGGCAGGACGCAGCGGCGCCTGCAACTTTCAAGCCCGATCTGCTTCTGTCCCGGTTCAGACCATGGCCGGCGCGCCGCCGTTGCGCCGCCTCGCGAATTGCCGTAAGGTTGCGCTCGCAGTCGATAATCGCAGGTTGCGGCCTGCGTTGCACTGCGGCATCGCGCGGCGGTCCGTACCCCGCGCGACGGGGATTGCGGTACAAACAAGGAGGAATCATGAGTTCGACAGCCCGTCCGGGTGTAGCTCACTCTCAGCTGAGCTCCAAGTCCGAGGAGCGCCGGGTCATCTTTGCCTCGTCACTCGGCACCGTCTTCGAGTGGTACGACTTCTACCTGTACGCGATTCTTGCTCCGTTCTTTGCCGCGTTGTTCTTTCCCTCGGGCAACGAGACGGCTGCATTGCTGTCGGCGTTCGCGACCTATGCGGCGGGCTTCCTGGTCCGTCCGTTCGGCGCGCTGGTGTTCGGCCGGATCGGCGATCTGGTGGGCCGCAAGTACACCTTCCTGGTGACCATCGTGGTGATGGGTTTCTCGACCTTTGCCGTCGGCCTGCTGCCGACATTCCAGGCCATCGGCTGGGGTGCGCCCGTGCTGCTGGTGAGCCTGCGCCTGTTGCAGGGCCTGGCGCTCGGTGGCGAATACGGTGGCGCGGCCACCTACGTGGCCGAGCACGCGCCGCAGAACCAGCGCGGCTACGACACCGCCTGGATCCAGACGACTGCGACCGTGGGATTGTTTCTGGCGCTCATCGTGATCTATCTTTGCCGCTTTACCGGGTGGATGGCGCCGAAAGATTTCTCCAATTGGGGCTGGCGGATCCCATTCCTGGTGTCATTGATTCTGCTCATCTTCTCGGTCTACATCCGGTTGAAGCTCAACGAGTCGCCGGTGTTCCAGCGGATGAAGGCGGAGGGCAGGGGCTCGAAGGCACCGCTGCGGGACAGCTTCCTAAAATACCCGAACAACAAGTACGTGCTGCTCGCGCTCCTTGGCGCGACCGCCGGCCAGGGCGTGGTCTGGTACACCGGCCAGTTGTACGCGCTATTTTTCCTGGTCATCACGCTGAAGCTCGACGGGGCGACGACCTACATGCTGATCGGGCTCGCGCTGTTGATCGGCACGCCGTTCTTCCTGGTGTTCGGAGCGCTGTCGGACCGGATCGGCCGGCTGAAGATCATACTCGCCGGCTGTCTCATTGCTGCCGTCACCTATTTCCCGCTGTTCAAGGGCTTGACGCACTATGTCAATCCGGCCCTCGAGAACTACCAGGCCACGGTGCCGATCAGTGTTGCGGCGAAGGACTGCCAGTTCCATATCTTTGTCGGTCCCTGGTCGACGTTCAGCAATTGCGACAAGGCCCAGGACCTGCTGACCAAATCGGGGCTTTCGTTCTCGTTTAGCGAGCTGCCTCCAGATTCCGCCGACAGCGTCATCACGAAGATCGGCAACACCGAGCTCAAGGGCTTCAACGACAAGGCGTACAACGATGCGCTGAAGGCATCGGGTTATCCGAACGGCGCCGACAAGTCGAAGATCAACTACCCGATGACGCTGTTGATCCTGGTCATCATGATGATCTACGTGACCATGGTCTACGGCCCGATCGCCGCGTTCCTGGTTGAAATGTTCCCGACCAAGATCCGGTATTCGTCGATGTCCTTGCCATATCACATCGGCAACGGCTGGTTCGGCGGGATGTTGCCGCTGGTTGCGACCGCCTTGGTCGCCGCAAAGGGCGATATCTACTTCGGGCTGTGGTATCCGATCGTCGTGGCGTTGATGACCTTCGTCATCGGGCTGATCTTCCTGCGTGACCACAAGGACCGCGACATCGAATCGGAATTCCAGGCCAGCTAGGTCGCCGGCCAACGCGGCAGTTCCACGGTAGAGGCCCCGGTCGTCCCGGGGCCTCCCGTCTTCAGACGGGGTGTCTGCGTAACGCCACGCTAGCGGTGCTCTCCCACGCGCACGATCTTGAGCGCGTTGGTACCGCCGGACTTGCCCATCGGCTCGCCGATGGTCAGGACGATGAGGTCAGTGCGCTGAACCTGGCCTTTCTCCAGCAGCAGGTCTTCGGCGGCGCGCAGGACCGAGTCGCGACCGGCGCTTTGGTCGAGGAAAAGCGGACGCACGTTTCGAAACAGCGCCATCTTTCGCTGCGACGACACCTCGGGCGTCAGGGCGAAGATAGGACAACCGCAGTTGTGGCGCGACATCCACAATGCGGTCGAACCCGATTGCGTCAATGCCGCGATGGCCTTGACCCGGAGATGATGCGCGGTGAAGAGAGCAGCCATCGCGACGGATTGGTCGATCCGCGTAAAGGTGCGGTCGAGAAAATCCCGGTCGAGCTCGACCAGATCGGTCTTCTCGGCCTCGATGCAGATCTGGCTCATCGCCTCCACCGTCTCGACCGGATAGCGACCCGCCGCGGTCTCGGCCGAGAGCATGACTGCGTCGGTCCCGTCAAGGACCGCGTTGGCGACGTCGGACACCTCGGCGCGAGTCGGCACCGGATTGACGATCATCGACTCCATCATCTGCGTCGCCGTGATCGTCAGCTTGTTGCGCTCGCGCGCAAGGCGGATCATCCGCTTCTGCAACCCAGGAACCGAGGCGTTGCCGACCTCGATCGCCAGATCGCCGCGGGCGACCATGATGGCATCGGAGGCGTCGATGATCTCCTCGAGCGCCGAGATCGCCTCGGCGCGCTCGATCTTGGCGACCAGGAGCGCGCTGCCGCCGGCAGCGCGCAGCAGCTGGCGCGCCATGTACATGTCTTCCCTGTTCTTGGGAAACGACACGGCGACGTAGTCGGCCTCCAGCGCAACGGCGGTCTTCATGTCGTCCATATCCTTGGCGGTGAGCGCCGGCGCGGTCAGGCCCCCGCCCTGACGATTGATGCCCTTGTTGTTCGACAACACGCCGCCGACCTCGACGCGGGTCGAGATCTGGTTCCCCACCACCGACTCGACGCGCAGCCGGATCAAGCCGTCATCGAGCAGCAGCACGGCCCCCGGAGCGACGTCGCGCGGCAGCTCCTTGTAGTCGAGCCCGACGCGCTCCTCGTTGCCGAGATCGCAGTCGGCGTCGAGGATGAAGGCTTGGCCGATGCCGAGGGTTACCTTGCCGTTGGCGAGCTTGCCGATGCGAATCTTGGGGCCCTGCAAATCGGCCATGATGGCGACCTCGCGGCCGAGCGACTGCGCGGCGCTGCGCACGAGCCGCGCCCGTTGCTGATGATCGGCCGCTGTGCCGTGCGAGAAGTTGAGCCTGACCACGTCGACCCCCGCGGCCAGCATGCGGGTCAGTACCTCCTGCGTGCTGCTCGCGGGTCCGATGGTGGCGACGATCTTGGTCGTGCGCTGCATGGGCTCTCCTAGCGCTTCATGGCGCGTTCGACCGCGGCATGATCGTATGTCGTGATTTCGACGGGATTGCCGTCCGGGTCGGCAACCGCGTGCGTACGGTTGCCGTCGCCGGACAGGACCAGGGGCCCGCGGGTATCGCTGTGTCGCCGGTAATCGTCGGCAGTGCGCAGCTGCAGCACGCGGCGATACCATGCCGCGGCGCGTCGGCGGTCGCGCACGCCGACGTGCACGTGATCGAGCCGCACCGGGGTTGCCGCGGACTTCATGGGTTCTGGGCGCGCTGCTCCAGAATCGCGACCGCCGGCAAGGTCTTGCCTTCGAGGAATTCGAGAAACGCGCCGCCGGCGGTGGAGATGTAGCCGATGCCGCCGGCGACGCCGAACTTGTTGATCGCGGCGATCGTGTCACCACCACCGGCGATCGAAAATGCGGGCGACTCGGCGATGGCGAGGGCCAGCGCCCGGGTGCCTGCCGCAAAGGCATCCATTTCGAATACACCAACCGGACCGTTCCAGACGATCGTGCCGGCGCCGGCGACGAGCGATCGCAGCGCCAGGATGCTCTGGGGTCCGATATCGAGGATCCGGTCGTCGGCGCCAACCTCGCCGACGGCCTTCAGCGTCGGCGGCGCCGTCGCTGTCAGCTCGCCTGCCGTGACCACATCGACCGGCAAGGGTATCTTGCCCGGGTGGGCAGCGAAGATTGCCCTGGCCTCGCCCGCCAGCTCGGGCTCCGCAAGCGATTTGCCGATATGGCCGCCGCAGGCGAGCAGGAACGTGTTGGCGATGCCGCCGCCCACCACCAGCACGTCGACCTTGGTTGCGAGCGCGGCCAGGAGCGTAAGCTTGGTCGAGACCTTGGCGCCGCCGACGATGGCGAGCAACGGCCGCGTCGGCTTCGCCAGTGCCCGGCCCAGCGCGTCGAGCTCGGAGGCGAGCAGCGGTCCGGCGCAGGCAACGCGGGCGAACCGGGCCATGGCGTGCGTCGTCGCCTCGGCGCGATGCGCGGTCGCAAAGGCGTCATTGACATAGACATCGCACAGCCGTGCCATCTTCCGCGCCAATGCCTCGTCATCCTTTTTTTCGCCCTTGTTGAAACGGCAATTCTCGAGCAGCACAAGCTCGCCCGGCCGCAGCCGCGCATGCCACGCTCCGCCGTCGACCCAGTCGTCGACCAGGTCGACCTTGCGGCCAAGCAGCTCGCCCAGGCGCGCGGCAACGGGCGCAAGTGATTCACGGGCGCTGAAGCGCCCCTCCTCGGGCCGCCCGAGATGGGAGGTCACCATCACCGCGGCGCCGCGCCCGAGCGTGTCGCGGATCGCCGGCAACGAGGCGCGGATACGCGTGTCGTCGGTGATCGCCCCGCGATCGTCCTGCGGCACGTTGAAGTCGGCGCGGATGAACACGCGTTTGCCCGCGACATCGACATCGGCAAGGCGCAAGAACGTTGGCATGCTATCGCGTGAGCGGGTCGGCGCGCGCCGCGCGCAGGGCATTGCCATCGCGCAAGGCCCCGAGCTCTTCGAGCGTGCGGCTCGCAGTCGTGATGAACAAAAACGGCAGCAGTGCGTGGACCGCCGCCGCGAGCCCGCCCAGCGTCATGCGCGCGCCGAAGGACAGCGCAAAGCGGAGGTGCTGGCCGTAAGTCTGGCCAACGCTGGCAGGATAAGCCGTGAAAGGGTTGACCATGGCCACGGCGCGCCCTATTTCGCCGCCATCAGCGCTACCGTCGTGTCCAGCATCCGCTTGGAAAACCCCCACTCGTTGTCGTACCAGGCCGAAACCTTTACGAGTCGACCGGACACCTTGGTGAGCGTCGCATCGAAAATCGACGAGCGCGGGTCATGGTTGAAGTCCACCGATACCAGGGGACCGGTGCTGTAGCCCAGCAACCCGGCCAGCGGCCCCGATGCGGACGCCGCCCTCATGATCGCATTGATCTCGTCAACGGTCGTGTCGCGCGCGGCGATGAACGACAGGTCGACGATCGAGACGTTGATGGTCGGCACACGGATGGCATAGCCGTCGAGCTTGCCGTTGAGTTCCGGCAGGACGAGACCGACCGCCGCGGCCGCACCGGTCTTGGTCGGTATCATGCTCATCGTCGCCGACCGCGCGCGCCGCAGGTCCTCGTGGTAGACATCGGTGAGCACCTGGTCGTTGGTGTAGGCGTGAATGGTCGTCATCAGGCCATTGACGACGCCGATCGTGTCGAGCAGCGGCTTGACCAGCGGGGCGAGGCAGTTGGTCGTGCACGATGCATTCGAGATCACGGTGTGCGCGGATTTCAGCGTGTGGTGGTTGACGCCGTAGACGACCGTCGCGTCGACATCCTTGCCTCCGGGCGCCGAGATCAGGACCTTCTTCGCGCCGGCCGCGAGGTGCGCCGACGCCTTCGCCTTGGTCGTGAACAAACCGGTGCTCTCCAGCACCACGTCGACGCCTAAGGCGGCCCATGGCAGCTCGGCCGGGTTCTTCTGCGCCAGCACCTTGATGCGGTCCCCGTTGACCACCATCACGTCGGCGTCGACCTCGACCTTGCCGGGAAACTTGCCGTGCACCGTGTCGTAGCGCGTCAGGTGGGCGTTCGTCTCCGGGCTGCCGAGGTCATTGATGGCGACGATCGCGAGGTCGTGCTTCTTGCCGTCCTCATAGTGCGCCCGAAGGACATTGCGGCCGATGCGGCCGTAGCCGTTGATCGCGACTTTGATTGTCATGGTCTCTTCCTGAAGGAATGGTTATTCAGATCACCCGGCGCACGGCGGCGACCAGGTTCTCGACGGTAAACCCGAAGTGCTTGAATAGCGCCGCTGCCGGTGCGGACTCGCCAAAGGTGTCGATGCCGACGACGATACCGTCGAGCCCGACGTACTTCCGCCAGTAATCAGTCACGCCGGCCTCCACTGCGACCCGCGGAACACCGCGCGGCAGCACGGCGTTGCGGTAGTCGGAGCTCTGGCGATCGAACACGCTCGTACAGGGCATCGACACGACGCGCGCGGCGACACCGTCGGCCGCGAGCGCGTCGCGTGCGCCCATCGCCAGCGCGACTTCCGAGCCCGTGGCGATGAGGATGACGCGCTTTGGCGCGGCCGCCTCGCCCCAGTCGGCGAGCACGTACGCTCCGCGCCGGATCGCGGCAACCTGTGCCTCGTCGCGCTTCTGAAACGGCACGTTCTGGCGGGTGAACAACAGGCACGTGGGCCCGTTGCCGCGCTCGATCGCATGGATCCACGCCAGGGCGGATTCGACGCTATCGCAGGGGCGCCACAGGTCGAGATTGGGGATGAGGCGTAGCGCCGCGGTATGCTCAACCGACTGGTGCGTCGGGCCGTCTTCGCCCAGGCCGATCGAATCGTGGGTGTACACAAAGATCGCGCGCAACTGCATCAACGCGGCCATGCGCACGGCATTGCGCGCATAGTCCGAGAAGGTCAGAAAGGTGCCGACATAGGGAATGAACCCGCGGTGCAACGCCAGGCCGTTGGCGATCGCGGTCATCGCGAATTCGCGTACGCCGAAGTAGACGTAGTTGCCGGCTTCGGTCGCGGTGATCGTCTTGCTGCCCGACCAGTTGGTAAAGACGGACCCGGTCAGATCGGCGGCGCCGCCGATGAGCTCCGGCAGTACCGGACCGAGCGCTTCGAGAGCCTGCTGCGACGCCTTGCGCGTCGCGACCGACTCGGCCTGACCGTTCTGCTGGGCCACCAGCGCCGCCGCGCGGGCAGCGAATGCCCTCGGCAAGGAGCCCGCCGTGCGCCGCTCGAACTCGGCCGCGAGCTCGGGATGCGCCGCCTTGTAGGCGGCAAAGCGGGCGCTCCAATCGCCTTCGAGCCGCGCCCCGCGCTGCCTTGCGTTCCACCGGTCATAGACCTCCGCGGGTATGTCGAAGGCCGGATACGTCCACCCGAGCGCGGTGCGCGTCAGCGCGACTTCCTTTTCTCCCAGCGCCTGGCCGTGCGCGAGCTCGGTGCCGGCGCGGTTCGGCGAACCCTTGCCGATGACCGTCTTGCACTGAATGAGCGTCGGACGATCGGTCACCGCCTGGGCCGAGCGGATCGCCGCGTCGACCGCCTCGACATCGTGACCGTGGACATGGGCAATCACATGCCAGTTGTACGCCTCGAACCGCCGCGGCGTATCGTCGCTGAACCAGCCCTTGCACTGGCCATCAATCGAAATTCCGTTGTCGTCGTAGAAGACGATGAGCTTGCCCAGGCCGAGCGTGCCGGCAAGCGAGCAGGCCTCGTGCGAGATTCCCTCCATAAGGCAGCCGTCGCCGGCGAAGACGTAGGTGCGGTGGTCGACGACGGTGTGTCCGGGCCGGTTGAACTCGGCGGCGAGCAGTTTCTCCGCGAGTGCCATACCGACCGCGTTGGCCAGCCCCTGACCCAGCGGGCCGGTGGTCGTCTCCACGCCCGGCGTGACCCCGACTTCGGGGTGTCCGGGCGTCTTCGAGTGCAGCTTCCGGAACCGCTTAAGCTCGTCGAGCGGAAGCTCGTAGCCGGTCAGATGGAGCAGCGCATACTGCAGCATCGATCCGTGGCCATTGGACAGCACGAAGCGATCGCGGTCCGGCCAGTGCGGGTGCGCCGGATTGTGCCGCAGATGGCGGTGCCACAGGGCAACGGCGATCTCGGCCATGCCCATGGGCATGCCCGGGTGCCCGGAGTTTGCCGCCTGCACCGCATCCATCGCCAGCGCGCGGATGGCGTTGGCGAGCAGCGCCGTGTCCGGGGCCGGCTTGGCGGCGGTGGCGGACGCGGCGGTCGGCACGGTCAACGGTGCGGTCATCGGTGAGGAAACGACGCGATCGGGACGCGGATCGACGCCGGCGAAACGTGCCGGCCCGCGTCGCATTGCTGCACAGCATTAAAATTATCGCCTAGGCACCGAATTTGGGCAATAATAACGAGTTTCACCAAACTGTAACCAGGCCGTGACGCTGGGGAGAACAACAATGGACGGGATCCATCTGCTCGGAGAATGGTATGGCTGCCCGGCCGAACTGCCGGAGATGCTGGCGGCCGCGCCGTTGCGGGCCCTGTGCCTGCGCCTTGCCGAGGCATCCGGTATGACCGTGGTCGGGGAGCGCTTCTTCCAGTTCGAGCCGCAGGGCGTGACCGGCACGGTGCTTCTCGCCGAATCGCATCTGGCAATCCACACCTGGCCGGAGCACGGTTTCGTGACGATCGACGTGTACGTATGCAACTACACGACCGACAACTCGGCCAAGGCCGAGCGGTTGTTCCGCACGATGCAGGACGCGCTCGCGCCTCAGCATACGAGGTTCCAGGCAATTCATCGAGGGGGGCGCGATGCCTGACGGCAAGTCCGCGGGCGACGTGCAGCCGGGACTGCTGACCGAGTACCTGACCGAGGATACCGGTTTTTTCGTGCGCTCGGCGCGCGAGTTCGAGCGCTTCCAATCGCCCTATCAGGCGGTCGAAGTCCACGACACCATCGCCTTTGGCACGCTGTTCCGGCTCGACCGCCACTTCATGACCTCGGAGAAGGACGAATTCTTCTACCACGAGAACCTCGTCCATGCCGGGGCGATCGCGCACCCTGCCCCAGAGAATGCGCTCGTCGTCGGCGGCGGCGACGGCGGCTCGGCAGAGGAGCTGCTCAAGTACGCGACGATGAAGTCGGTGACGTTGGTGGAGATCGATCTTGCGGTCATCGACATCGCGCGCAAGTACTTCGAGCGAGTGCACCGGGGAGCGCTCAACGACCCCCGTCTCACGCTCAAGGTCGAGGACGGGTTGGCATTCGTTCGCAGCACGACCGAGACCTTCGACCTGATCGTGCTCGATCTCACCGACCCCGGCGGGCCGTCGGAGCCGCTCTACGCGGCCGAGTTCTATCGCGCCTGCGCCGCGAGGCTCAATCCGACCGGCGCGCTGACGCTGCATATCGCCTCTCCGGTCGCGCATCCCGACCGGATTCGCGCCGGACTTGCCAATTTGCGTGCCGCATTCGCGATCGTCACGCCGTACCTTGTCTCGGTGCCGCTGTACGGTGGCCTGTGGATGATGGCAAGCGCATCGGCGACGCTCAATCCGGCGTACCTGACGCCGCTCGAGGTCGATCGCCGCATCGCCCAGCGCAAGATCCGCGACCTGCAGTACTACAACGGCGACATGCACCGGGCGGGCTTCGCGCTCCCCAACTTCGTCCGCGAACTCGTTGCCGCGGCCTAGGGCCGCCTCGAAAAGGCCCAGCTGGCGCGGGACTGGCTTGAACCGGCGGGCAAGCAGCCGCATCTAAGGCCAAGGCGATGCCAGATCGGGCAGCGCCCGGGACGATGCGATGAAGGCTGACTCAATACCGTTGCTGGAAGCGATGCGCGGCGCGGATTTCGTGCAGGTGGACGGCATTATCTTCGAAACCGGGTATTTGCGCGTGCCGGATGACTTGACCGTCGCCGACGACGTGGTCATGGAACTGAAGCTCGGTGAAACCGAGGTAACGTTCGTGCGCGAGGATCTCGACGGCGCCGAGTACGTCGGCGATGGCGCTTACCGGCTCAAATCCGGCGCCCTGTTGCGCTTCCTTGCCAACGCGACCATCCACTGACGGTTCCGGGCGGCCGCGATGCGGTCGCGGCTTGCTACAATGAGGTGGCAATGGGACGGAGATGCGCGATGGATCAACACCGCAGGGAATGGATGCAGTCGGCAGGAGGCGTGACGCTACTCGCCCTGCTCGCCACCGCCGGATGGATCAAACCCGCGCGGGCGCAGGCACAGCCCTGGAACAGCGCCGCGTTCGACTCGCACAGCGAGGCCGAGGCGATGAAGGCACTCGGTGGCGGTCCGCCGACGCCAAGCAAGGACATCGTGTTCTTTCAGACGCCGGAAATCGCCGAAAACGGGGCCGTCGTTCCGATCGGCGTCACCAGCAACATCCCGAAAACCGAGTCGATCGCCGTCCTGATCGAAAAGAATCCGAACGTGCTCGCCGCGGTTTTCGATATTCCCGCCGGGACCGAGCCGGCGATCGCGACCCGCGTCAAGATGGCGCAAACGTCGAATATCCATGCCTTGGTGCGGGCGGACGGCAAGTACTACGTCGCGACCAAGGAGGTGAAGGTCACTCTTGGCGGCTGCGGAGGTTGAGATGGGCGATCCGATGAAGATCCGCGCCAGCCTGGTCGGCGACGCGACGGAGGTCAAGGTGCTCATGAGCCATGAGATGGAGTCGGGCCAGCGCAAGGACGCCCACGGCCAGACGATTCCAGCCTGGTTTATCAAGTACGTCACCGTCACCTGCAACGACAGGACCGTGCTTTCCGCCCAATGGGGGACCGCGGTATCGAAGAATCCGTTCCTTTCGTTCAAGTTCAAGGGCGGCGCGAAAGGCGACAAGATCACCGTCACCTGGACTGACACCCGGGGCGACACGCGGACCGACGTAGCTGCGATCGCGTGAACCTCGCACACGGACTGGTCACGCTCTTGGCGCTGGCGCTCTCGCCCGTGGCGCTGGCGCAGGGCACAACCAGCGATGCGATCGCCAAGTATCGGGCCGTGCTGCAGGAGGGCAATCCGGCCGAGCTGTGGGAGCTCCGCGGCGAAGGCCTCTGGCAGCAGGAACGCGGACCGAAGCGCGTTTCGCTGCAGCGTTGCGATCTCGGCCTGGGCGAGGGTGTGGTCAAGGGCGCGTATGCACGGCTGCCGCGCTACTTCCCCGACGCCGACCGCGTGCAGGACCTCGAGACGCGCCTGCTGTGGTGCATGGTCCGGCTGCAGGGGTACACCGAGGCCGACGCGAGAAAGCAGCCGTTTGGCGACGGCGAGCACAGGTCGAACCTCGAGGCGCTGACGGCTTATGTGGCGTCGCAATCGCGCGGCGCGACCATGGATGTCTCGCTGCGCCACCCGAAGGAGCTCGAGGCCTACCGCCTCGGTGAGGCGCTGTTTTTCTTCCGCGCCGGAACGCACGATTTCGCCTGTGCCAGCTGCCATGGCGAGGACGGCAAGCGCATCCGCTTACAGGATCTGCCGAACCTCACGACGGCGGAAGGTGCGCAAAAGGCGTACACGACATGGCCGGCCTATCGCGTCTCGCAGGGTGAGTTGCGGACCTTCGAGTGGCGCCTCTACGACTGCTTTCGGCAGCAGCGGTTTCCCAAGCTCGTGCTGGGCTCCGACGCGGCGATCGCGCTGACCATGTATCTGGCGCGAAATGCCAATGGTGCGGCTTTCGATGCGCCGGGTATCAAGCGATGACTGGGTCGACATGCCGCCCGCGGTGAAGGGATTCGTCCTCGGCCTGGGCGCGTTGCTCGCCGCCGGCTGCACCACCCCCGCCAGCGACGGCGGCGATGTGGCGAGCCTGGCCGCGGCGCTCAATGCCTCATTCGCGCCCGCGGGCCAGGCGGGGCTCGATCGGCTGCAGCAGGATGACACACAGCGCACGTGCAGTGCCGCCCGCGGCAGGCCGCTGCCGCCGGAGGTTGCCGCCAAGATCGAGCGCGCCAACCTGGCGACCATCCGCTACCCGGGCGACGGGGAGCTCGTTGGCGACTGGCGGACCGGGGAGCGCATCGCGCAGGAGGGGCGCGGCAAGCAGTTCTCTGACGACCCCAGAGGCCCGGTGGGCGCCAACTGCTATGCCTGCCATCGACTGTCGCGGACCGAGCTGTCGTTCGGCACGCTCGGGCCGAGCCTCTATCAGTATGGCAAACTTCGCGGCAACGGCGTCGAAGTGCAGCGCTACACGTTCGGCAAAATCTATAACTCGGAAGCGTTTGCCGCGTGCTCCAACATGCCGCGCTTCGGCTACAAGGGAATCTTGACCGAGCAGCAGATCAAGGACGTTACAGCCCTGCTCCTCGATCCGGCGTCGCCCGTCAACCAATGAGCCGCGGGCCGCGTCCGCGCGAGGCGATGCTATAGTCGAGCAGTGAACCGCCGCGAGTTCCTGCACGTCCTCGGTGCCGCGTCGGCCGCCGGCCTCGCGGTCGAAGCGCGTTGCGCCGTCTCCGGGAACGCGAGTCGTCACGCCGAGTCGTTCTACGCGCTGCCGCGCTTCGGCAACGTTCACCTGCTGCATTTCACCGACTGTCACGCGCAGCTGCTGCCCAACTACTTCCGCGAGCCGGACAGCAACCTCGGCGTGGGCGGCGCGGCGGGCAAACCACCGCATCTCGTCGGCGAGGCGCTGCTGAAGCGCTTTGGCATCCAATCCGGGAGCCGCGCCGCCTATGCGTTCACTTGTGTCGACTACCTGCACGCTGCGCGCCTGTACGGCGCAGTGGGCGGGTTCGCCCATCTCGCAACGTTGATCAAGCAGCTGAAGGCCGATCGCCCCGGCGCGCTGGTGCTCGATGGCGGCGATACGTGGCAGGGCTCGCCGCTGGCGCTGTGGAGCAGCGGGCAGGACATGGTCGAGGCGGCGCGGCTGCTCGGGGTCGACGTGATGACGGCACACTGGGAATTCACCTATGGCGCAAAGCGGGTCATGGAAATCGTCGGCCGCGATCTGAAGGGCCGAACCGATTTCGTCGCACAAAATGTGCGCACCGCGGATTTCGGCGACCCGGTATTCCCCGCATACACGCTGCGCGAGGCGAACGGTGTTCTGGTGGCGATCATCGGGCAGGCGTTTCCGTACACCCCGATCGCGCATCCGCGTTCGTTCGTCCCCGACTGGACGTTCGGCATTCGCGAAGAGGAGTTGCAGGCGGTCGTCGACGAGGTGCGCAACAAGGGTGCGCGGATCGTCGTGCTGCTGTCGCACAACGGCATGGACGTCGATCTCAAGCTCGCCTCGCGCGTCGGGGGTATCGACATCATCCTCGGAGGCCACACCCACGACGGCGTGCCAGAGCCGATCGCCGTCGCCAACTCCCGCGGCAGGACATTGGTCACCAACGCAGGCTGCAACGGCAAGTTCCTGGCAGTGGTCGACCTCGAGTTCCGGGGCCGCGCCCTAGCGGGCGTTCGCTACAAGCTGCTGCCGGTGTTTTCAAATCTCCTGCCTGCCGACGCCGAGATGGCGGCGCTGATCGCCCGGCTGCGCGCGCCCTATGCCTCCCGGCTGGCAGAGCCGCTCGCGATCACCGAGGGGCTGCTCTACCGGCGCGGCAATTTCAACGGCACGTTCGATCAGCTGCTCGTCGAAGCGCTGATGGCGGAGAAAGACGCCGAGATAGCCTTCTCGCCCGGATTCCGCTGGGGCACTACGCTGCTTCCCGGACAGGTCATTACCTACGAGCACCTGCTGGAACAAACCGCCATCACCTATCCGACGGTCACCGTGCAAACGTTCAGCGGCGAGACGATCAAGGCCATTCTCGAAGATGTTGCCGACAACCTCTTCAATCCGGATCCGTATTACCAGCAGGGCGGCGACATGGTGCGCGTGGGTGGCTTGCGGTACTCGTGTCATCCTGCTGCCCGGATGGGGGCGCGCATCGGCGACCTGGAGCTGCGCGGCAAACCGCTCGAAGCAGGCAAAAAGTACAAGGTCGCTGGCTGGGCCCCGGTCGCCGACGACGCGCTCGCGAGCGGTGGCGAGCCGATCTGGGAGCTCGCGGCACGCTACCTCAAGGCGCAGCGAGTCATCGCGCCACGCACGCCCAATCGGCCCAGACTGGTCGGCATGGCGGGCAACCCCGGGCTCATGCGACCCGGCTAGAGGACGGTCACCCGTGCGAACTTCCGTTTTCCGGCCTGGACGATGACCGTTGCGCCGGAGGCCACTACGAGCGCCTTGTCGGCGACTACTTCCCCGTCGAGCTTCAGACCGCGCTGCGCGATCAGGCGCAGTGCCTCGGACGTCGAGTCGACGATGCCCGCCTGCTTGGCCAGCTGGGCGACGGGCAAGCCCGCGCCGTTGGTGCGCAACGTGACCTCGGGCATCGTTGCCGGAAGCGCACCCTGTTTGAAGCGCGCCTCGAACTCGGCCAGAGCGTGCTCTGCCGCGGGCCGCCCATGAAAGCGCGCGACGATCTCTTGCGCCAGCATCACCTTGGCGTCGCGTGGATTACGACCCTGCGCACAAGCGCGCTCGAGCGCCACGATTTCTTCCTGCGGGCGAAACGACAGCAGATTGTAATAGCGCCACATCAGTTGGTCGGAAATCGACATCAGCTTGCCGAACATTTCCGTCGCCGGCTCGGTGATGCCGACATAGTTGTCGAGCGACTTGGACATCTTGTTTACGCCATCGAGCCCTTCGAGCAGCGGTAGCGTGAGAATGACCTGAGGCTCCTGGCCGTAGTGCCGCTGCAACTCGCGGCCGACCAGCAGGTTGAACTTCTGGTCGGTGCCGCCGAGCTCGACGTCAGCCTTCAGCGCGACCGAGTCGTAGCCCTGTGCCAACGGATAGAGGAATTCGTGCACGGCGATCGGCTGGCCCTCCCGGTACCGCTTGGCGAAATCGTCGCGTTCGAGCATGCGGGCGACGGTGTACTTGGCCGCAAGCCGGATCATGCCGTCGGCACCCAGCGCGGCAAGCCACTTGGAGTTGAAGGCAACCTCGGTTTTCTCGCGATCGAGGATCAGGAAGACCTGGTCGGTGTAGGTCTTGGCGTTCGCCGCGAGCTCCTCCGCCGTAAGCGGCGGTCGCGTCAGGTTGCGACCGGTCGGATCGCCTATCATGCCGGTGAAATCGCCGATCAAGAAGATGATGTGATGGCCAAGGTCCTGCAGCTGTCGCAATTTGTTGAACTGTACGGTGTGACCGAGATGCAGGTCCGGCCGCGTCGGGTCGAATCCTTCCTTGATGCGCAGAGGCTTGCCGCGCGCGAGCTTGTCGATGAGCTCGGCCTCGACAATGAGCTCGTCGGCACCCCTCTTGAACACGGTGATCTGGTGGGCGATGTCGGATTTCATCGGGTCATTCTTCTGTTACAATCCGCACCGCGCGAGGTGCCATCGGAGCAGTATTGAGCAAGTTCATCGCAATTCTAGCGCAAAGCGCTGCAATGCTCGTCGCACGCTTCGGCGTTGCGCGCATCGTGGCCGCGGTCGTGCTCACCGCCCTGAGCGGGGTTGCCGCGTTCGGGCTTGTGCCCGGGACGACGACGGAAATCGTGCCGACGCAGCGCATCGCGCGCGATCTGGTACACCCCGAGATCGCCGCGCTGGCGGCGGACGATACCTACTGGCGCGAAGAGCGTGTCCGCCGCGGCGACACGCTCGGCAGCATACTGGCGAGGCTCGACGTCGACGATGCGGCGGCGCAGAACTTTGTTCGCACCGACGCGCGCGCGCGCCTGCTGTACCAGCTCCGCCCGGGCAAGGCCCTGCGGGTCAAGACCGATGCCGATGGGCGCATGCTGAGCCTGCGCTACCCGACGCAGAACGGCGACATTCTGGCCATCGATCGGGTTGGCGCCGACTTCTCCGTACAAACCACGCAACCCGAAGCGGCGGTGAACCTCGAGTTGCGCGCCAACGAAGTCCGCAGCTCCCTGTTCGCTGCGGCCGATGCGGTCGGGCTGCCCGATGCGGTCACGATCGAACTGGCGGACATCTTTTCCGGCGACATTGATTTCCTGCACGACTTGCGCCGCGGCGACCGGTTCAGCGTCGTGTATGAAATGCGCCGCAGCGACGGCGACCCCGCCGGTGCCGGACGAATCGTTGCCGCCGAATTCGTCAACAAGGGCGTCAGCTATCGGGCATTCCTGTGGCGTTCGCCCGACGGCAGCGAAAGCTACTACGACGAGGACGGCAAGAGCCTGCGGAAGGCCTTTCTGCGCTCGCCCGTCGCGTTCACGCGTGTCACCTCGGGTTTCTCGCTGGCACGATACCACCCCTTCCTGCACACCTGGCGCGCACACAAGGGCGTTGATTTCGCCGCACCGAGTGGCACGCCGGTGCATGCGGCGGGCGCGGGCAAGGTGACGTTCGCCGGATGGCAAACGGGCTACGGCAACGTGGTCATGCTGCAGCACGCAGGCTCGTATTCGACCGTCTACGCCCACCTGTCCCGGTTCGCCCCGGGGGTGAAGCGTGGCCTGCGCGTAAGCCAGGGCGAGGTGGTCGGCTATGTCGGCATGACCGGCTGGGCGACCGGCCCCCATCTGCATTACGAGTTTCGCGTCGACAACGTGCAGAAGAATCCGCTGACCATTGCGCTGCCCAACGCTCAGCCCGTTCCTGCCGCACAACGGGCCACGTATGCGGCGCAGATCGCGCCACTGGGCGAAGAGCTTGCGCTGGGGCGGGGCGTGGTTCTCGCCGGCGGCGAATGATGGCGGTGTGGCGGGCGCGCACTATATCGGATTGATGTCGGGAACGAGCGTCGACGGTGTCGATGCAGTCCTTGCCGATTTCAGCGCCGTGCCGCTGCGCGCGCTCGCGCACACGCACGTTGCGTTCCCCGCAACGCTCCGCCTTGAGCTGCATGCGCTGCAGCAATCCGGCGCCGACGAGATCCACCGCGCGGCTCTCGCCGCCAACGCGCTGATGGACTGCTGTGCGGTCGCGGTCGGCGAGGTGCTCGCGCATGCGGCGCTCGCGCCCGGCGCCATCGCCGCGATCGGCCTGCACGGCCAGACGGTGCGCCATCGTCCCGAGCTCGGCTACACCGCGCAGCTCGCCAATCCGGCGCGGCTGGCCGAGGTCACGGGCATCAGCGTGGTCGCCGACTTCCGCAGCCGCGATGTCGCCGCAGGCGGGCAGGGTGCGCCGCTGACGCCGGCACTGCACGCGGCGTTGTTTACCGCTGCGGACCGGCACCGCGCGGTCGTCAACCTCGGCGGCATCGCCAACGTGACCGACCTGCCACCCGGGGGCCCGGTGCGCGGCTTCGACACCGGGCCCGGCAACACCCTGCTCGACGCGTGGTGCGAACGGCACACGGCCGCAGCATACGATCGCCACGGCGCCTGGGGGGCCACCGGTCGCGTGATTGGCCCGCTGCTGGCCGCCTTCAAGGCCGACGCCTACTTTGCCCTCGCCCCGCCAAAGAGCACGGGACGCGACCGATTCAATCTGGCATGGGTCGAACGGTGCCTGGCGCCGCTGCAGGCACCGGCACGCGCGGAGGATGTGCAGCGAACGCTCATGGCGTTGACTGCGGAAACCGTTGCCGATGCCATCGCGCTGCATTGTGGCGCGGTGACCGAGGTCCTGGCCTGCGGCGGGGGCGCGAACAATACGGCCTTGATGCACGCGCTGGAGGCCGCACTGCGGCCGCGGACCCTAGCCAGCACCGCCGAGCTCGGCATTCCGGTACACGCCGTGGAAGCCCTGGCGTTCGCCTGGCTTGCGCGCGAGGCACTCGCCGGCCGCGCGGCCGGCCTGCCCGCGGTGACCGGGGCGCGGGGTCCGCGCGTGCTCGGGGCGATCTATCGGGCCTAGTCCCGCGCCGCCGTGCAGGCGGGCAGGAATGCGAACGGGGGCTCGCGCCCCCGTTGCTGCCGACTACGAAGCCGGTGCTAAACCGAGAAGGACGAACCGCAGCCGCAGGTGTTGGTTGCGTTCGGATTCTTGATCACGAACTGCGCGCCTTCCAACCCTTCCTGGTAGTCGATTTCCGCACCGACCAGGTACTGGTAGCTCATCGCATCGATGAGCAGGGTCACGCCATTCTTTTCCATGCGGGTGTCGTCCTCGGCGGCCTCTTCATCAAACGTGAAGCCGTACTGAAAGCCGGAGCAGCCGCCACCGGTGACAAACACCCGCAGCTTGAGCTCGGGGTTGCCTTCCTCATCGATCAGAGATCTCACCTTCGTTGCCGCCGCGTCGGTAAAGACCAGCGGGGCGGGCATCTCCGTTATTGCGTTCATTGCCAACTCCTCGGTTACTACGTGCAAATTAACAGACAGCCGGTAGCGAGGTCAACCACGTGCCAGGCTCACTCTCCGGTCGCGCGCTTGAGCTCGACAACCGCCGCGGATTCCTGCTCGGCGTGCATCAATTTGCCCTGCACGATCGCGCCGACGTGCATTTCCAGCGTGCGGTACACCACATCTCCGTTGACCCGGGCCTTGGCCTGCAGTTCCAGGTAGTCGTTGGCCGTCACCGGGCCGTTGACGACCCCGTTGATAACCACGTGCGAGACCCGGACTTCACCTTCGATTCTCGCCTGCTCGCTCAAGACGAGCGTCGCCGGCTGGCTGTCGACCGTGGCAACCTTGCCACGGATCGCGCCGTCGACGCGCAGGCCGCCGGCGAAGGTCACATCGCCATCGACCACCGTGCCGGCACCGATCAGGCTGTCAATGCGCTTGGGCTGGGGAGGCTTCTTCTTGCGTTCAAACATGGGACTCTCCTACATGAGATTCAAGTTGCGGGTCGCTTTGGGCAACGCCTGTCCAGGCTCGACGACGCGTGCCTGGAGGCTTCGCAGCTGGCTGCCGGGCGGAACGCGGAAGGTTCCTTCAACCCGCTGATAATACTTGAATTTGAGCGTGAGCGCGCCCGCCGTGTCGGGCTGGTCGTCAGGCAGCGTCAGGGTCGAGTTGTGCCCGCCCGCGGCGACGTTGGCGAGCAGTGTCAGCTGTCCGGAGAACTCATCACTCGGATTGCCGCCACGCACCACCAGCATGCTGAATCGGTACACGTCGTCGCGATCCCGTTCAGCCCTGAAGCGCTGAATGGTCACCGTGCCCGGCTTGCCCGAATCGCTGAACAGCGTACGCAGGAAGGCCAAATCCTCCTGCATCTGCGTGTTCTCGCTCTGCAGGTCCAGCACCTGGCGCGATAGCGTCTCCTGCGCACCGCGGGTGACGTTGAGCTCGCTTTCGAGCGCCGCAAGCTTGGTGCGCAGACGAATGTTCTCGGCCCTGAGCGTGGTGGCATCGGCTTCCAGCTGGGCCTGTTTTTCGGCCACCGCGCCGCGGTTGAAGCCGCCCAGAAACTGGCCGAAGTCGAACCCCCACCACCACATGCCGGCGACCAGCGCGAACAACCCAAGCAGCGCCGACAGGCGCCAGCGCCAAGACAGGTGGGTGCGCACCGCCATCCGGGGCGCGCTGATCCCGAAGGTCTGGCGCACCCGTCGACCGAGGCCGCGGAGGGCTGGCAACATTAGGGCAGCACCGGTGGGGAGGCCAGACCCATGGTCTCGGGCAGCCCGAACATCAAGTTCATGTTCTGCACCGCTTGGCCGGCGGCACCCTTGACCAGGTTATCCTCGATGGCGAGGATGACCGCCGTATCGCCGCCCCGCGGCCGATGGACCGCGATCCGGCAGATATTCGAGGCGCGCACCGAACGCGTCTCGGGGTGGCTTCCCGGAGGCATTACGTCGATAAACGGCTCGCCGGCGAAACGCGCCTCGTAGAGGCGCTGCAAATCGACGTCGGCTTGGGTCAGCTGCGCATACAGCGTGGCGTGGATACCGCGAACCATCGGCGTCAGATGCGGGGTGAATACCAGGGTCACCGGGCGCTTGCTGGCGCCGTTCAAGCCTTGCACGATTTCGGGATGATGGCGGTGACCACCGACGTTGTAGGCTTTGAAGTTGTCGGCCGCCTCGCTGAACGTCAGCCCGAGTTCCGCTTTGCGACCTGCCCCGGATACGCCCGACTTCGCGTCAGCGATCAGATGCGCGGTATCGATGACCCCCGCTTCCACCAGCGGCAGGAAACCCAGTTGGATCGCGGTCGGATAGCAACCGGGGTTGCCGACGACACGCGCTGCCTTGATCGCGTCACGATGCATTTCCGGCAGGCCATACACCGCCTCGGCGAGCAGCTCCGGGCATGCGTGCGGCATTTTGTACCAGCGCTCGAACTCGGCCGGGTCGCGAAGACGGAAATCGGCCGCCAGGTCGATGATCTTGGCGCCCGCCGCCGTCAACTCGCGGGCCTGGGCCATCGCCACGCCATGGGGGGTGGCGAAAAACACCAGGTCGCAAGCCTTCAAGTCGGCTTGTGCCGGGTCGCTGTAGCGAAGCTCTCCCAGCGGCTCGACGCCGCGCAGACTCATGAACATGTCGGCAACCCGTGTCCCGGCATCCTTGCGCGAGGTGATGGCGCGCACCTCCGCCTGGGGATGCCGGGCGAGCAGGCGCAGCAGCTCGACCCCGGTGTAGCCAGTCCCGCCGACGATCCCGACCTTGATCATGACGCCCTCATTTGCCTGGGGGATTCTAACATCCGGACCGCCGTGTTATGACAATGGAATAAAATGCATCGTCGGCAGCGACCCCGCGCGCATGCTCCAGAAAGCCCAAGGCCGCCTCGCGGCGGCCTTGGGGAACCCGAAATAGGCGAACGGCCGACCGCTTAGCGTTTGGAGAACTGCTTGCGCCGACGAGCCTTGTGCAGGCCGACCTTCTTGCGTTCGACTTCGCGCGCGTCGCGGGTTACCAGACCCGCCTTCGACAGCGTTGGCTTGAGCTGGCCGTCATAGTCGATCAGGGCCCGGGTAATTCCGTGCCGCACCGCGCCGGCCTGTCCGGACTCACCGCCGCCGCGAACATTGACCATGATGTCGAAGGTCGCTTCGTGGTTGACCAGCTTGAGCGGCTGGCGGACCACCATGCGCCCCGTTTCGCGGGTAAAGAACTCGTCGACTGGCTTGTCGTTCACGGTGAACTTGCCCGAGCCCTGCCGAATGAACACGCGCGCGACGGCGCTCTTGCGCCGTCCCGTACCGTAGTAGTAATTACCGATCATTGATAAGCCTTAAAGTTCAAGGATCTTTGGCTGTTGCGGCGCATGCGGATGCGTCGCACCGGCGTAGCACTTGAGCTTCTTGAGCATTGCGTAGCCCAGCGGACCCTTGGGCAGCATGCCCTTGACCGCGTGCTCGAGCGCACGGCCCGGAAAGCGCTTTTGCATCTTGCCGAAGGTGGTGGTCCGGATCCCGCCCGGGTAGCCGCTGTGGCGGTGGTAGAGCTTGTCCTCCAGCTTCGTGCCGGTGACCCTGATCTTGTCGACATTGGTCACCACGATAAAATCACCGGTGTCGATATGGGGCGTGTAGATCGGCTTGTGCTTGCCGCGCAGGCGGTGCGCGATGGCGCTGGCAAGACGCCCCAGCACCTTGTCGCTGGCGTCGACCACGTACCAATCCCGCTGCACATCCTGCGGTTTGGCGGAATAAGTTCTCATGCCGAAAACTCCGAAAAATGCGGGACCTCGTGGTTAGAGGTCCTCCGGGTTCATTTTTGCAAAGTCTTGGATCATAATACGGCGCGGCTCGGGGTGTCAAACCGACACCCCTGGCAGGGTGATCCCGCCGCAGTGCAAAAAAACGCGGCCGGGCGGCCGCGTAAGCATTCCGCCATAGGAGGAGGGTGGGGGAATGACCTGCAACCGGACCGCAAAGGCCCCAGCCGCAAGGGTGAAATGATCGTCGCATATTGCAATGCACAACGCAAGCGCCGAACCGCTTCCCCGCGCGACTTCGCGGCCACGGCAGCGGCGGGTCGATGCGCTTTGATTGGGCGGCATAAAGTGCCGCGGGCGAATCCGGGAGGCGGGGCGTGAAGGCGCGAATCAAATGGGTCGAAGGGGCTAGCTTCATGGCCGAAACGGGCAGCGGCCACGCGCTGATGGTCGACGGTGCGGCCGAGGCGGGCGGTCGCAATCTGGGCCCGCGGCCGATGGAGCTCGTCCTCGCGGGCGCGGCGGCCTGCACCGCGTTCGATGTGGTCTGGATCCTGCGCAAGGCGCGCCAGCCGGTGTCCGACTGCGTGGTCGAAGCCGAAGCCGAGCGGGCCGAGAAGGACCCGAAGGTTTTCACCCGCATCCATTTGCGCTACCAGGTGGCCGGTAAGGGCCTCAATCCGGCGCAAGTCGAGCGTGCCGTCAAGCTATCGAAGGAAAAGTACTGTTCGGCGACCCTGATGCTGGCCAAGACCGCCGAGATCACCTTCGACATCGTGCTCGGCGAGGCGGCCGCCCGGTAGCCCGGCCGGCTGCCGAAGCGCGAGCCCTAGGCCGCGTCGCGCAGCAGGCAGATGAGGCTCGAAGTATCCCAGCGCCCGCCGCCGCGGGCCTGAATGCGCGCGTAGAACTGGTCGACCAGTGCCGTGACAGGCAGTGCCGCGCCGTTGGCGCCCGCCTCGGCGATGGCCATCGACAGGTCCTTGCGCATCCAGTCGACGGCAAATCCGAAGTCGAACTTGTCGGCGGCCATGGTCTTGCCGCGATTGTCCATTTGCCACGATTGCGCGGCGCCCTTGCCAATGACATCGAGAACGCGCTCGATGTCCAGCCCGGCGCGCATGCCGAAATGGATGCCTTCGGCGAGCGCCTGCACCAGGCCGGCGATGCAGACCTGGTTGACCATCTTCGTCAGCTGCCCCGAACCCGGACCGCCCATCAGGGTGACCGCGCGCGCGTAACAGGCAAGCACCGGCTCGGCGTGCGCGAACGGCTCGGCGTCGCCGCCGACCATGATCGTTAGCTTGCCGTTTTCCGCGCCGGCCTGGCCGCCCGAAACCGGGGCGTCGAGAAAGCCCACGCCACGGGCTTTCGCCGCGGCATAGAGTTCACGCGCGACGATCGCCGAGGCCGTCGTGTGATCGACCAGCAACGTGCCGGACTGCATGGCCGACAGCGCGCCATTCTCGCCCAGCGCGACGGCGCGAACGTCATTGTCGTTGCCCACGCAGAGCATGACGCATTCGGCGCCGGCGGCGGCGGCGGCGGGCGTCGGCGCGGACCTGCCGCCGTGCTTCTGCGTCCACTGCGCGGCTTTCCCAGGGGTGCGGTTGTAGACGGTGACCTCATGCCCGGCGCGGGCGAGGTGACCCGCCATGGGGAACCCCATGACGCCCAGACCGATAAAGGCAGTCTTCTTCGCGTTGGCGGACATTGGACTTACTCCTGGCTGGTGTGAGGGTTTGGCTGCGTCGAGTTGCCGGCAGCGGTGTCCGCGCTCTGTGCAACCACCCGTCGCGGTGGCGTATCCAGCGCCGCCCGCGCTGCGCGCACGGACGCGCGCACCTGGTCCGGGGCGGTGCCCCCCGGATGGTTGCGGCTGGCGACCGAGCCATCGAGGGTCAGCACGGAGTAGACGTCGTCGTCGACCAGCGGCGCGAACCGGCGCAGGTCGGCAAGCGTCAGCGCGGACAGCTCGCAGCCCTGGCTCTCGGCGTGGCGAACGGCCCGCGCCACGGCCTCGTGGGCGTCGCGGAACGGCACACCCTTGCGCACCAGATAATCGGCGAAGTCCGTCGCCGTGGCGAACCCTTCCTGTGCGGCAGCACGCATGCGCTCAGGCTCTGCATGCAGCCCGGTCGCCACGAGGTCGGTCATGATCGCCAGACAATCCTCCACCGTGTCGACGCTGTCGAACAGCAGCGGCTTGTCTTCCTGATTGTCCTTGTTGTACGCCAGCGGTTGCGCCTTCATCAGCACCAGCAGCGCGGTGAGGTCACCGATCACGCGCGCGCTCTTGCCGCGAACCAACTCGGCGACATCCGGGTTCCTCTTCTGCGGCATGATCGAGCTGCCGCTGCAGAAGCGATCCGCGATCGTCACGAATCCGAAGCGCGGATTCGACCAGATGACGAGCTCCTCGGCAAAACGCGACAGGTGCACCATGATCAGTGCCGCGGCGGCGGCGAATTCGACCGCAAAATCGCGATCCGAAACGGCATCGAGGGAATTGGCGCAGAGCGCCTCGAAGCCCAGCGCCTCGGCGACCCGCTGCCGATCGATCGGATAGCTGGTGCCGGCGAGCGCGGCGCTGCCCAGGGGCAAACGGTTGACCCGACGCCGGCAATCGACGAGGCGCTCGACGTCGCGGGCCAGCATCGCTTCGTAGGCGAGGAGGTGATGACCAAAAGTCACCGGCTGGGCGACTTGCAGATGCGTAAAGCCCGGCATGACGGTGGCGGCGTGCTTCTCGGCGAGGTCGATGAACGCGACCCGAAGCGCGCGCAGGCTGATCAAAAGCGTATCGATCGCGCCGCGCAGCCACAGCCGCGTATCGGTCGCGACCTGGTCGTTGCGCGAGCGCGCGGTGTGCAGCCGCTTGCCGGCATCGCCGACCAGCGCGGTCAGCCGCATCTCGATGTTCAGGTGCACGTCTTCCAGCGCCTGCGACCAGGCGAATTCGCCCCGCTCGATCTCTGCCTCGATCTGCTGCAGGCCGCGCTCGATCGCCGCGAGATCGCTGCCCGAGAGGATGCCCTTCGCGGCGAGCATGCGCGCGTGCGCGCGCGACTGGGCGATGTCGACGGCGGCCAGGCGACGGTCGCAGTCGACCGACGCGTTGAAGCGCTGCATGCGTTCGGACATCGCTTCGCCGAAGCGGCCCGACCGCCCGCGCTCGGGCGCTGCGCCAGCCTCTGGCTTGTCGCGGGACGTTTCTCTGGACATGGCTTGCCTCGCCGCAGGCTCTTCCCCACAATAGCCGGACGGCAACGCTCCGGTCACGCCGTCCGCAGCGGAGGATTCGCGTGAATGTTGCGGCGCCGGGTCGACCGCAGCAAAAGATGCGCGCGATTATAAATCAAAAGCCGCACCAGCCTCGGCTTGCCGAGCTGCGCAACCTCGGCACGGTGCTGCGCATTCTGCTCGCCGTCAACGGCCTCGCGCTCGCCGCGGCCTTCGTTCGCGAGCCCCGCTGGGAGGCGTTTGCCGCGGAATGGTTTGACCTCACGGCGATCGTCGAGCCGCGCCTGCTGGCAAGCCTGCTGCTTTTGTACGCACTTGCGCCGTGGCTCGAGCGCATCCCCTATCGCACGGGCGTTATCATGATCCTCGCCTTGAATCTGGGAGCGACCATGGTGCTCGATGCGGTGCTTGCAACGCCCGGCGGGGGTGGCGGATCGAGCGTCGTGCTGAGACATGCCATATTTTCGCTGCTGGTGACGGGGCTGCTGCTCGGCTACTTTCACCTCCGGACCAAGGCGCTGTCGCCGGCGATCACCGAGGCGCGGCTGCAGGCGCTGCAGGCGCGAATCCGGCCGCATTTTCTGTTCAACAGCATCAACGCCGTGCTGTCGCTCGTGCGCGCCGAGCCGCGGCGTGCGGAGACGGCGCTTGAGGATCTGGCAGACCTGTTTCGGGTGCTGATGCGAGACAACCGGCAACTGGCGCCGCTCGCCGACGAGATCGAGCTCTGCCGCCAGTATCTCAATCTGGAAAAGCTTCGCCTCGGCGATCGGTTGCACGTCGAGTGGCATATCGAAAACATGCCGCGCGACGCGCTGGTGCCGCCGCTGGTGCTGCAGCCGCTGCTGGAAAACGCCGTCTATCACGGCATCGAGCCGTCCGGCGCCCCTGGGGTCATCGCGATCAACATATTCCTGCGCCGCGGCGAGCTGCACGCGATCCTGCGCAATCCGTACAAATTCTCCGGCAGCCACCATGCCGGGAACAAGATGGCAATGGACAATATTCGCGAACGGCTTGCCCTGCACTTCGACGCCGAGGCGAGACTCGACACCCGTGCCGGCAAGGACAGCTACGAGGTCCACATCCGGATGCCCTACCGCGCACCGGCGCGGGTGGAGCGCGCACATGCCTGACGCGCCGCTGAAGGTCCTGATCGTCGACGACGAAGCGCCGGCGCGTCGCCGCCTGCGCGAGCTGCTCCAAGACTGTGCCGGTGCGCTGCCCCTGGTGGTCATCGGCGAAGCCGCAAGCGGGCGCGAAGCGCTGGATCTGCTCGGCGGCGCCGCCGCCGATCTGGTGCTGAGCGATATCCGCATGCCCGACATGGACGGCATCGAGCTGGCGCGCCACCTGCTCAAGCTGGCGCTTCCACCGGTGCTGATTTTCACGACTGCCTACCACGAGCACGCGATCGCAGCATTCGAGGTCCACGCGATCGATTACCTGGTCAAGCCGGTGCGCGTGCAACGCCTGCTCGCGGCGCTGCACAAGGTGCCGCGCCTGAGGCCGCTGACGGACGCGCGGCTCGACCGCCTGCCTGCGGCGGCGCGCCGCTTTCTGTCGGTCACGGAGCGTTCGCGGGTCGTGCTCGTGCCAATCGAGGAAGTGATCTATCTCAAGGCCGAGCTCAAATACATCACCATCCGCACCGCGGAACGAGAGTACCTGCTTGAGGAATCGCTGACCAAGCTGGAGGACGAGTTCGGCCCGCGCTTCGTGCGGGTGCACCGCAACTGCCTGGTGGCACGCGATGCGATCCGCGGCTTCGAACGGCACGTGAGCGCGGAGGGCGACGCGCATTGGGAGGTCCTCCTGCGCAACGTGCCCGAGGCGCTGCCGGTGTCGCGACGCCAGCAGTTCATCGTGCGCGAGATCGGTCGGGAAAACGACGCGTGACGGCCGTGCCCGCGCCCCGCACCCTCATCTGCGGCTCGCTCGCGCTCGACACGATCATGGTGTTTCCGGACCGGTTCGCCCGTCATATCCTGCCCGGCGAGGCGCATCTGCTCTCGGTGTCGTTCCAGATCGGGGAGATGCGGCGCGAATGGGGCGGCTGCGCGGGCAACATCGCCTACAACCTCAAGGGCCTCGGCGGCGAGCCGGTGGTGATGGCGACGGTGGGAGACGACGGCGGTGCCTACGTCGAGCGGCTCAAGGCGCAGGAAGTCGCCGCCGACGGCGTGCGCGTGATTCCCGGGACCTACACCGCACAGGCATTCATCATCACCGACCTCGACGACAACCAGATCACGGCGTTTCACCCCGGCGCCATGAACGAATCGCACCGCAACCGCGTGGGCGACGTCGCAAACATTGCCCTCGGCATCGTCGCCCCCGATGGTCGCGAGGGCATGCTTGCGCACGTGCACGAGTTCGCCGCGGCGAAGATTCCTTTCGTGTTTGATCCCGGGCAGGGCCTACCCCTGTTTTCGGGCGCAGAACTCGTCGAGATGATCGACTGCGCCGATTACCTCGCCGTCAATGACTACGAAGCCAAGTTGCTCGCCGAGCGTACAGGACTATCGCTCGAAGCGTTGGCGGCGCGGGTCGAGGCGCTGATCGTGACGCTGGGCGGCGAAGGTTCCCGCATCCATGCCGAGGGCAAAATACTCGAGATTGCTTCGGTCAGACCGAGTCAGCTGGTCGATCCGACCGGCTGCGGCGACGCTTATCGCGCCGGCCTCCTCTATGGCATCGGGCAGGGCTGGGATTGGGAACGCACGGGCCGTCTCGCCTCGCTCCTGGGGTCGCTCAAGATCGCAGCTCGCGGCGGGCAGAACCACGCGTTCAACCGCGCTGCAGTCGCGGCACTCTATGAGCGAAACTTCGGCCAGCAGCCGTTCTGAGCCCACGCCTTGCGGCGGTTGCTGCGCGCGCAGCAAAGCCGGTACCCGCGGCGCGGCCAGCTTGATCGACTCGTCATGGCTGGCCGCGAGGCTGGCGTCGAGCTCGTGCGGCCCCGGCGCCGCGGCCTCTACTCGCGAGGTTTGGGAACAATCGCCGAACGGCTTGGCACCTGGAACACCCTCCCGTCGTCCAGCCTGACCGCGGTGAGCGGTCCGCCCCACACGCACCCGGAATCGAGCATCATCACGTTCGGCGCGAACATCAGATCGAGCGTCGACCAATGCCCGCACAAAACCGTGATGCCCGCCGACTTGCGCTCCGGGTGGGCAAACCAGGGCGCGAACCCCGGCCGTGAATGCTGCGGGCCGCGTTTTTCCTTGAGCTCCATGGCGTCATCGGCGGAGCAGAAACGGAGCCGGGTGCAGGCGTTGACGATGACGCGCAGGCGATCGTGGCCGGCGAGCTTGTCGTCCCAGCGCGCAGGCTCGTCGCCATAGAGCTGGCGCAGGAACTCGTCCTGCGCGGGCGAGGCCAGAACGGCCTCGACCTCGCGCGAAAGTCCGACCGCGTCGGTCGGCGTCCACGACGGCAAAAGCCCGGCGTGAACGAGCAGGTATTCTCCGTCGCGCACCACCAGCGGGCGGCGACGCAGCCAATCGAGCAGCTCCTCGCGGTCGGGCGCTTCAAGGATCGGCGAGAGCGTGTCCAGACGATGTGCAGCTCGATGGCCTGCGGCGACGATCAGCAGGTGCAGATCGTGATTGCCGAGTACGGTCGTCGCGGCGGCGCCGATCGACTTTACATGGCGCAACACCGACAGAGAGTCCGGCCCGCGATTGACCAGGTCGCCCACGAGCCACAGACGATCGCGCGCAGGAGAAAAGCCGATCATGTCGAGCAACTGCGCGAATTCGGCGTAGCAGCCCTGGATATCGCCGACGACGTAATGGCTCATAACCCTAGGGTCACCCTGACGTCGCGCGGGTCGCCGCGCCCCGCGTTCCCGCAACCCTCATCCGGCCGCAGGTGCTATTTCTTCAGGGTGAGTACCCAACTCACCAGCGCCTTGATATCGGCGTCGGGCACTTGCGCATTGGGAGGCATGGGAATCTGACCCCAGACGCCGACGCCGCCGGTCTTCACCTTCTGCGTGAGCTTCGCGAGCGCGGTGGCATCGCCGCGGTATTTGGCGGCGACGTCCTGATACGCCGGCCCGAGCACTTTCTTGTCGACGGCGTGACACGCCGCGCAGCCATCCTTCTGCATCATTGCCTGCCCGGTCACCAGATCGAGCGGCGAACCGGCCTTGGCTCCGGCAGCGGGGACGGCGGCTGGAGCTGGAGCAGCGGCAGCTACGGTGGGCGCAGCAGGGGCGGCTACGGTTGGCGCAGCGGGGGCAGCCGCAGCGGCCGACGCGGCGCCCGCCGCTGCGGCGGGGGCCGGTGCCGTCGGCTCCTTGAAGTTCGCGCCGGACCGGTTGGCCATGTACACGACGCCGCGTTGGACTTCGATGTCGGCGAGATTCTGATCGCCCCCTTTGGGCGGCATGCCCTTGCTGGTGCCCTTGAGCGCGTCGGCGAAGAGCTCGTTCTCGCCCTCCTTGATGCGAGGGGCCCACGCGGCACGGTCGCCCATCTTGGGCGCGCCAACCAGGCCGGCCTCGTGACAGGTCTTGCACACGGTCTGGTAAACCTGCTCGCCGCTCAGGTTACCCTGCGGCGCGCTCGCGTCGGCCAGCGTGACCGCGCCTACCGGCTTGATGCGATTGAGTACGCCGGTCTCCTCATCCTCGCTCCCGGGGGGCCGCACGCCCGTTACGAGTTGCGACAGAAGCGCGACTAATGCAATCGGTACGGCAAAGGCCAGCAGCACGACAATGGCCAGCTGCTTCGGCGTCTTAATGAAGGATCTATGCTCTTCGCTCATCGCGGGTTCCGGGCGGATTTCTAATGGTTTTCGGGAACGCGCGCAACGCGCGCCGACTACGACACAAGCAAGAATTATAGCGCGCTGCTCCGTGTGCGGAGAAGTCGGGTGGACGTTGTTTGGAATGGCGGGGTAGAATCGCCAACCGTGCGCCCGTAGCTCAGTTGGATAGAGTGTTGGTTTCCGAAGCCAAAGGTCACAGGTTCGACTCCTGTCGGGCGCGCCACTCCCTTAAGCAGCGGTCTACGCATGGCGCGCACAGGATGTGCCTTCGTGCCTAGTCCGTGCCCGTAGCGATTCTTCAACTACGCATTGGATTTCGTTTCTGACGTTTGGTCGCCATGCGCGCTGACCTCATGTCGCGATCTGTCCTGCAGCGCTCGAAGATGCCCGACGTTGCAGTTCAACAGCCGGAAAAAAAGTTGCTTCGCCAAGCGAAGCGGAGGGCAAACACAACAGACGCGGCCCGCCATCTCACGCTAGCACTTGTGCTGTTTCGTCGTGGTTCAACTTGTTGGCGCATCCACCCGCGCGCGGACTGGATGTCGATGCCTTGGCAACCGTTACCGCGCGTCGGCGAATCGTTCGTGACAAGCCATTCCTGGGTCAGCGCTACGATGCCTCCGCGCCCGGCACGCCGCGGGCGCGATGTTCGTTCTGATCGTCGTCGACGTTCGCAAAGGCGGGTAGTGGAGCCTATATAGTGGTGTCATAATTCGGCCCGGCACTTCGCGCCGGAAAGAGGAAAAACCAAGATGCCGAAACCCGTCGCTCTGATCACCGGCGTTACCGGCCAGGACGGCGCCTATCTCGCCGAATTCCTTCTCGCCAAGGATTATGAGGTACACGGAATCAAGCGCCGCACTTCGCTGTTCAATACCGATCGGATCGATCATCTGTACCAGGATCCGCATGTGCTTGGACGGCGCTTTGTCCTGCATTACGGGGACATGACCGACCCCTGCAGTCTGATTCGGATATTGCAGCAGGTTCAACCCGACGAGATCTATAACCTGGCCGCCCAGAGTCACGTAGCCGTGTCCTTCGAGGAACCCGAGTACACGGCCAATTCCGATGCACTTGGCGCACTGCGGCTCCTTGAGGCAGTCCGCATTCTCGGATTGGAGCGCAAGGCGCGCTTCTTTCAGGCTTCGACGTCCGAGCTATACGGGATGACGCAGGAATTTCCGCAGACCGAGAGCACCCGCTTCTACCCGCGATCGCCCTACGCGACGGCCAAACTCTATGCGTACTGGATTACGGTCAACTACCGCGAAGCATACGGGATGTTTGCCTGCAACGGCATCCTCTTCAACCACGAATCGCCGACCCGCGGCGAAACTTTTGTGACGCGCAAGATTACGCGCGCTCTGGCCCGCATCAAGCTCGGCCTGCAGGACAGGCTGTACCTCGGCAACTTGGATGCGAAGCGCGACTGGGGCCACGCTCGCGATTACGTCGAGGCGCAGTGGCTGATTCTTCAGCAAGAGCAACCGGAAGACTACGTGATCGCCACCGGTGAGCAGCACAGTGTGCGCCAGTTCGTCGAGGCCGCGGCGAGAGAGCTAGGCATGACTATCCACTGGGAAGGCTCGGGCCTCGAAGAGAAAGGATGCGACGAGATTGGCCGCTGCGTGGTGGCTGTGGATTCCCGGTATTTTCGGCCAACCGAGGTCGATTCGCTGCAGGGCGACTCGAGCAAAGCGAGGAAGCAACTTGGCTGGTCACCAAAGGTCCGCTTCGGAGAGCTTGTCGCCGAAATGGTCCGGGAAGACCTCAAGACCGCCGAACGCGACGAGCTGGTCATGCGCCATGGCTACTTGCCATACAACTACCACGAGTGATTGCGGTGCGGAGCGACGATCGAATCTATGTTGCGGGCCACACCGGACTGGCCGGGTCGGCGCTCGTGCGCCGCCTGCGCAGCGGCGGTTACACGAATCTGATCACTCGCGCGCATGCTGCACTCGATCTGACCGATCAGCATGCAACGCGGCAGTTTTTTGCCGACCAACGCCCTGATTGTGTATTCCTCGCTGCGGCAAGAGTCGGCGGTATCGTCGCAAACAATACGTATCCGGCCGAGTTCCTTGAAATCAATCTTGCGATTCAGACCAATGTTATTCACGAAGCGTGGCGTGCGGGAGTACGGCGGCTGCTGTTGCTCGGGTCTTCTTGCATTTATCCGCGTGACTGTCCGCAGCCGATACGCGAGGAATACCTGCTGACCGGCCCGCTGGAAACGACGAATCGTCCTTATGCGCTGGCCAAGATTGCCGGCGTCGAAATGTGCTGGGCGTACAACCGGCAGTACGGCACACGCTACCTGGCCGCGATGCCGACGAACCTGTACGGCCCCGGCGACAACTATGATCCCCAGAATTCGCATGTGCTGCCGGCGCTGATCCGCAGGATTCATGAGGCCCGGCACCGGAGTGCCCCCGAGGTCATTGTGTGGGGGAGCGGTACGCCACGACGCGAGTTTCTCTACAGCGATGACATGGCAGATGCCTGCGTCTTTGCAATGCAGCTCGATGATTCCAACACAGTGTCGAGCTTCGTAGGTGACATGCACCGACCGCCGCTATTCAACGTGGGTTGCGGTGAGGACCTCACCATCCTCGACCTGGCCGAGAACATCAAACAGGTGATCGGTTACGAAGGGCGTATCACGTTCGACCCTACCAAACCCGATGGGACACCTCGCAAGCTGCTCGACAGCAGCAAGCTTCGGGCGCTCGGATGGACGCCAAAGACGCCGCTGGCACAGGGAATCCGATGGGTATACCAAGATTTCCTTAGGACGCAACTGGCCGCTGCCCATTGATCCTTGCCGCCGCAATCACGGCAACGCAGTTTGCCCGCGTCGCCCACGGCGGGCTTGCTGGCCCTTGGCGCTTTTCTTTGAGCCAAGCGGACGATCACTGGACAGAATGCAACGCGGTGTGACGCGCTCTGCGCCGGATACGACGTCCAATCCCCACTCCCGCTTCGCCGGCAATCGAGGTATATCGCAGGGATCGTTCCGTAGATCGCCGTCCATCGGATGATCATGTCGCCGCGCGCGTAATCGATCCGCGCCACGATGGCCGCGGATGCGCCCGTCGTTTCGGCGGCGATGCATCACCTCGACGTTAAGTTCGATCGAGGCGATCTGGCGTGGCGCTCGACCCGTCCGTGCCGCCGTCATCGACCACTATCCGCTTGTATGGTCGGGGTGGCGTCTTCGCATCGCTTCTGAGAAAGTGAAGATGCCGGGGTGGAGGGGCCACTGTCCGCATCTGCTCTCCCTCGAGAGACAGACACCCAAAGTATTCCCCCACCCACACCGCCAAGCGTCGATGAGGAATCTAGCGGCTACGACCGCCGATTTGAACGCAAGCTTACGCCGGTGTGTCCCACCCCAGCACCCCTAAGCTTAGCCATGGGAGACACATCATGCAAACCCCAGCGGTAGTGCGCAATATCGGTGCCGATGTCGCCAAGGCCGAGATCGTGGTGGCCTGCTCTGAAGGCAGCTTCCCGGTGCGCCAGGTTGCTAATCAGCGGCCCGCATTGCTTGCCTTTCTCAAGGGTCTGCCTGCGGGCAGCCGCATCGGCGTGGAATCCACGGGTAGTTATCATGAGTTGTTCGCTGGGCTCGCCCACCAGCTCGGCTTTCTGGTCTTCCTGCTCAATCCGAAGGATACCCGCCACTACGCCAAGGCCGTGGGACTCCGTGGCAAGACCGATCGAGTGGACGCCGAGCTCATCGCCCGAATGATCGCCCACGAACATACCAAGCTGCACACCTGGATCCCGCCCACACCGCAGCAACGCGAACTTGATCGACTGATCAAACGCCGCGCGACGCTAATCTCGCTGCGTGAAGCACTCGAAATGTCGCTCCATGAACTGGACGGATTCGGCGCCGATCTCAAAGCGCTAAGAACGCGCTTCAATCAGCTCATCGCGCGCCTCGACCTGAGAGTCAAGGCGTTGGTCGAAGCCAATCCCGAGCGCAAACAGAACTTCACGCGCTTGTGCACGATCACCGGTATCGGCCCGGTCGTCGGCACCGCTCTGGTCAACACCCTCGAGCGGGTGCCCCTGAAGAGCGCGGATGCTTTCGTCGCCTTCACCGGCCTGGATCCCCGACCGGATGACTCGGGACAGCATCGCGGCAAACGGCGCCTCTCCAAACGGGGGCCAGGCGAACTGCGCCGGCTGCTCTACTTGGCTGCACTGTCGGGAATAAAGACGAAGACGTGGAGGCCGCTTTATGAGCACTACCGGGCAAAGGGTCTATCCAGCACCGCGACCCTCGTCATCCTAGCCCGGCGCATCGCTCGCACCGCCTGGTCAATCTACACCCACAAGACCGAATTCGATCCAGGACGCATCACGAAATCCTTGACATGAAACCATAGAATCTTCCACGGAATGCCGAGTTCCCTTCAGCAACTGCCGACACACGCTCGCTGTAGCGCTCGATACGCGCACCCCAAATGCGCCCCTGCAACCAACGAGCGGCCCCGAGCATCGATGCCGTTGGCATAAGTCGATGCGCGCCAGCGACGGACTACGCGCGGCCGCACCGCTGGACGGCCAACTTACCGGGGCGATTTCGTCCCAATGTACGAATTTACTTTCAATATCATCTCTAAATCATTATTTATTCATGCAATTCGTCGTTTATGCAACATCGGTGCTAAGTCTTTGTTCGGAAACCGGAATTTTGTTGACCCTCCGCCGGCATTCACATATAGTGGCGCGTGGTGGGAAAAAGTGGGTTAAAGTGGGCGCTCACCGCACCGCGCCGTGGTGGAAGGAGGGGCAGTGTTTCGAGGCGTTACCCATTGTGCGCTCGATAACAAGGGTCGGCTGGCGATCCCGGCGCGGCATCGCGAGGTCCTCGCCCGTCAGGCCGAAGGGCGTCTGGTACTGACTGCCGACCCCAGCCACTGTCTGCTGCTCTATCCGCTGCTGGCGTGGGAGCCGATTCAGCAGCGGCTGATGGGGCTGTCCAGCTTCAACGACAAGACGCGCGCCCTGCAGCGGCTCCTCGTCGGCCACGCCGACGATGTCGTGCTCGATGGCGCCGGGCGCATCCTCGTGCCGCCGGCCCTGCGCCAGTACGCCGCGCTCGACAAACGTGTCGTGCTCGTTGGGCAGGGCAACAAGTTCGAGTTGTGGGACGAAGCCAAGTGGCTCGAGCGCACCGAGCATGCGGTGGCGTTTCCGGCCGGCGGGCTGCCGCCCGAGCTTGACGGTTTTTCGCTTTGATTGCGGATGGCGGCCACTTCCCGGTCCTGCTCGACGAAGCCGTGGCCGCGCTGGCGATCAAGCCCGAAGGCGTCTACGTCGACGCGACCTTCGGACGCGGAGGACACAGCCTGCGCATCCTCGCCCAGCTCGATCCCCGCGGGCGTCTGGTGGCACTCGATCGCGACCCGGCGGCGGAAACCGTCGCGCGCACTTGGCGCGACCCGAGGTTTTCCTTCCATCGGGCATGGTTCTCGGATCTGCCGCAAGTGCTTGACTCGGACGGCATCGCGACAATCGACGGTCTCCTGCTCGACCTCGGCGTCTCGTCGCCTCAGCTCGACGACCCGAAGCGTGGTTTCTCGCTGCGTGCCGACGGGCCGCTCGATATGCGCATGGACCCAACGCGCGGCAAGAGCGCGGCCGAATGGCTCGCGCAAGTCACCGAAGGCGAACTCAAGGAAGTGATCGCGGACTATGGTGAAGAACGGTTTGCTCAACAGATTGCAAGAGCGATTGTTGCGGCTCGCGCGCACGAGCCCCTCGTCGGCACGAGGCAACTGGCCGCGGTCGTGGCAAAAGCCGTCGGCGCGGGCCGGGGGCGTGATCGGAGTCAGGATCCGGCCACGCGGACGTTCCAGGCTATACGGATTTACCTCAATCAGGAGCTCGCGGAATTGTCGCTAGCCCTCGATCACGTCCTGCCCCGGCTCGCCTCGGGCGCGCGGCTCGCGGTCATCAGCTTCCATTCGCTTGAAGACCGGCTCGTCAAGCAGTTCTTCCGCCGCCACAGCCAGCCCTACGGCGAGGATCCGCGTTTGGCACGCCTGGCAATCGCCGCGCGCGCGCTGCCGGTGCCACCGCTGCGCCGGGTGGGGCGTGCCATCCGCCCGGGCCCGGCCGAAGTGGCGGCCAATCCGCGATCGCGCAGCGCCTGCCTGCGTATCGCCGAGCGGGCCGGCAAAGTGCCGCCATCATGGTGAAGCTCAATCTGCTGCTGCTCGCCGCGCTGGTTGCCTGCGCGCTGTCGCTGGTCACCTCGCGCCATCAGGCGCGCCAGCTGTTCGTCGAACTCGATCATGAACAGGCGTCGGCACGCAGCTACGAGGTCGAATACGGCCAGCTGCAGCTTGAACAGAGCACCTGGGCGATGCCGGCGCGGATCGAAAAGATCGCCCGCGAGCAGCTGAAAATGCAGCTCCCGCCACCGGGTCGGGTCCGCGTTCTCGACGCGGGGACGAGATGACGGCCGCGACCGCCGCGCGCGCCGCGACCGGGCCCAGGATGCCGTGGTTTCGCGCCCCGCTTCTGTTCGGCGCACTGCTCGCGCTGCTGGCCCTGCTCGTGGCCCGCGCGCTGTACCTGCAATGGATCGACAACCAGTTTCTGCAGGATCAGGGTTCGTCGCGCTACAGCCGCGACCTTGAAGTCCCGGCGCACCGCGGACGCATCCTCGACCGGTTCGGCGAGCCGCTCGCCATCAGCACGCCGGTCAAGTCGATCTGGGCATGGCCCGATCAGGTCGTGGCGACCCCCGCCCAGCTGCGGGCGCTCGCGACCATCCTCGACCTGGAGCCCGGCCCGCTGGCGGCGCGACTCGGCGCCGGGAACGATTTCGTCTACCTCAAGCGGAGGGTCGCGCCGGAAGTCGCCGAACGCGTCGCCGCACTCGGCATCAAGGGCCTGCACGATGACGACGAGTATCGCCGCTATTATCCGGACGGCGAAGTGACGAGCCACATCCTGGGCTTTACCGGTGACCACGACATCGGCCAGGAGGGGATGGAGCTCGCGCAGCAGTCGTGGTTGGGCGGCACACCCGGCAGCCGTCGGGTGATCATCGATCGCCGCGGCGAGGCGGTCGAAGATGTCGCCAACATCCGCTCGCCGAGGGAAGGCCGCGATCTCGTCCTGTCCATCGACAGCCGCCTGCAATATCTCGCCTACCGCGAGCTCAAGACTGCGGTCGAGAACAACCAGGCGAAGGCGGGAGGCCTGGTCATTCTCGACACGCGCACCGGCGAGATCCTTGCGCTCGCCAACTGGCCCTCGTACAACCCGAACAACCGCAATCGCGTCGCGCGCGAGCGAATGCGCAACCGCGCCCTGACCGACATCTTCGAGCCGGGATCGACGCTCAAGCCGTTCACCATTGCCGCCGCGCTCGATGCCGGCAAGGTCGAGCCGTCGACGATCATCGACACCGCGCCCGGGACGCTGACGATCGGCACCGCGACCATCCACGACGCGCACCGTGAAGGCGCGCTGACGGTCGAGCAAGTCATCCAGAAATCGTCCAATGTCGGTGCGGCCAAGATCGCCTTGTCGCTGCCGGCCGAAAAGATGTGGGACACGCTTTCCGGCGCGGGATTTGGCGCGCCGCCCAAGACCGGTTTTCCGGGCGAAGTTTCGGGCCGCCTGCGGCCGGCGAAAAGCTGGCGCCCGATCGAGCAGGCGACCATCGCCTACGGAAACGGCATCGCCGTCAACCTGGTGCAACTGGCCCGCGCTTACTCCATTTTTGCCACCGACGGCGAGCTCAAGCCGGTCACCCTGTTCAAGGAGGCCGGTCCGGTCGCCGGCGCGCCGGTCATCAAGCCGGCAACGGCGCGCGCCGTCAGGCACATGCTCGAGATGGTGACCCTGCCCGGCGGAACGGCTCCGAAGGCGCGGGTACCGGGGTACCGCGTGGCCGGCAAGACCGGTACCGCGCACAAGCTCGAAGGGGGCGTCTACGTGAACAAATACGTGTCCTCCTTCGTCGGCTTCGCGCCGGCATCGAATCCGCGCCTGATCATCGCCGTGATGATCGACGAGCCCTCCGGCAGCCAATACTACGGCGGCGTCGTCGCGGCGCCGGTGTTCAGCAGCGTCATGGGCGCGGCGCTGCGGCTGCTTGGCGTGCCGACCGACGCGCCGAACAACCAGCCCCTGCCGCCTGGCGATGGTGCGGAAATCCGGGAGGAGACGTGAACAACGCGGCAACGCTCACGCCTGCGCCCGACACCGAGACCGCGGCGCTGCTGGCCAAGCTGCCGGTGCCGGTAACCCGCATCACATCGGACAGCCGGCGCGTGCGCAGGGGCGACATCTTTGCCGCGTATCGAGGCACGCACCAGGACGGCCGCGCGTTCATCGCCGACGCGATCAACCGCGGCGCCGGGGCAATCCTCTGGGACGTGCAGGGCTTCAGCTGGAACCGCGACTGGAAAGTCCCGCACCTTCCGGTCGACAACCTGAGATCCCGCCTCGGCAGCATCGCCGATCTGGTGTACGGTCATCCCTCGCGCGAACTATGGATGGTCGGAGTCACCGGCACGAACGGCAAGACCTCCTGCGCGCACTGGATCGCGCAAGGCCTCGATGCCGCCGGGCGCCGCGCCGCCGTGCTCGGCACCCTGGGCAACGGCTTGTGGGGCGCACTCGACACGGCAACGCATACGACGCCCGATGCGGCGGAGCTCCATGAGCTGTTGCGCGCCCTCAGGGGTAAAGGCGCGGTCGCGGTGGCAATGGAAGTCTCGTCGCACGGCCTCGATCAGGGTCGGGTGAACGGCGTTGCATTCGACATCGCGCTGTTTACCAATCTTTCGCGCGATCATCTCGACTACCATAAGACGATGGCCGCGTACGGTGCGGCCAAAGCCCGGCTGTTCGCGTGGCAGGGGCTGCGGGTCGGCGTCATCAACGCCGACGATCCGTTCGGCCAGAGCTTGATCGACCTCGCCCGCCTCAAGGGCCGGAAGATTCTCACCTACGGCTTCGGCGCCGCGGATATCGTCGGCGCGCAGCTGACCGCGACGGCCTCGGGGCTTGCCTTCGGCGTCGAAACGCCATGGGGCAAGGGCGAGATCTACACCCGGCTGGTCGGCGCCTTCAACGCCGCCAACCTGCTCGGCGTGCTCGGCACCCTGCTCGTCAGCGGCGTCGCGCTGGAAACCGCGCTGGGCTTGCTCGCCCGGGTCGAGGCCCCGCCCGGGCGCATGCAGCGCCTCGGCGGCGACGGCGCGCCGCTGGTCGTCATCGATTACGCGCACACGCCCGATGCGCTCGACAAGGTGCTCACTTCGTTGCGCTCCGCGGTCGGCACCGGCGGCGAGCTCGTGTGCGTGTTCGGTTGCGGCGGCGATCGCGACCGCGGCAAGCGACCGGAAATGGGCCGGGTGGCCGCACGGCTGGCCAATCGCGTGATCGTAACCAGCGATAACCCGCGCGGCGAGGATCCCGGCGCGATAGTCAGCGACATCGTGCACGGCATCCGCAATACCGGCAACCGGCGCTATGCCGTCGAACTCGATCGCGCGACCGCGATTGCGGCGGCGATCGGCGAGGCGGGTCCCGGCGACGTGGTGCTGCTGGCAGGCAAGGGACACGAGACCTACCAGGAACGCGCCGGCGTGCGCGAGCCTTTTCTTGACGCCGATCATGCAGCGCGGGCTCTCGCTTCGCGGGGCGAACGATGATGGACACCGCAACCGCCGCGCGCGCAATCGCCGGTGTGCTATCCGGGCCCAACGTCGCTTTTGATCGTGTCACGACCGATTCGCGGTCGCTGCAGGAGGGCGACCTGTTCGTCGCGCTCAAGGGCGAGCGCTTCGACGGCCACGATTTCGTCGCCCGGGCGTTGCAGGGGGGGGCAGTCGCGGCGATTGTCGCCGCCGAGCGCGCCCGATCGCTCGCCATCGGCGCCGGCGGAAGCCTGCTCGCGGTCGCCGACCCGCTGGCCGCGCTCGGGGGGCTCGCCGCATTTTGGCGCCGACGTTTCGTCCTGCCAGTCGTGGCGGTCGTCGGCAGCAACGGCAAGACCACCGTCAAAGAGATGATCGCGGCAATCCTGCGCGCCGAATTCGGCAACGAGGCGGTGCTCGCCACCGCCGGTAACTTCAACAATCAGATCGGCCTGCCGCTGATGGTGCTCGGCCTGCGCGCCGTGCATCGCGTCGCGGTGTTCGAAATCGGCATGAATCATCGCGGCGAGACAGCGGCGCTGGCCGGCATCGCCCAGCCTACCATCGCCGTCATCAACAACGCGCAGCGCGAGCACCAGGAGTTCATGCAGAGCGTTGCCGATGTTGCGGCGGAGCACGCGGCCGCGCTCAATGCGCTGCCAGCCGACGGCATTGCCGCGTTCAACGCCGACGACGACTATGCGCCGTTTTGGAACGGAGTCGTCGCCCGGCGCAATGCGGAAGGCGCAGGCATCGCGGTGCGTGACTTCGGCCTGCTTGCGCCGGCCGCGGTATCGGCACGCTGTCGCTCGGAGTCCTGGGGCAGCACGGTCGACGTCGAGACCCCGGACGGCGCGATGAGTTGCGAACTGCGAGCCCCTGGCCGGCACAACGTCGCCAACGCCGTGGCGGCAATCGCCGCCGCGACAGCGGCCGGTGCGAGCCTCGCGGCAGCACAGCGCGCCCTGTCCGTGTTCCGGCCGCTCGCCGGCCGGCTCGAGGCCAAGACCGCCAGCGAAGGAGCCACGGTCATCGACGACACTTACAATGCCAACCCGGATTCGGTGCGGGCAGCGATCGCGGTGCTGGCGCGCGCCGGTGGCACGCGCTGGCTGGTGCTCGGCGACATGGGCGAAGTCGGCGACCAGGGCATCGCCTTCCATCGCGAAATCGGCGAATACGCCCGCGCGGCGGGTATCGACCGGCTGCTGACCACGGGCGAGCTCGCCGCGCACGCAGTCGCTTCGTTCGGACCCGGCGGCGAGCATTTCGGCGACGTCGACGAACTGATCGCCGCAACGGACGCGAAGCTGCGCACCAACGGCGCGACCCGCGTCACCCTGCTCATCAAGGGCTCGCGCTTCATGCGCATGGAGCGCGTTGTCGCCGCACTGACCGGTACCGCCGCAGGCGAGGGCCACTGATGCTGCTCGCGCTTGCCAATTGGGTCGCAACCGAGGTGCGCACGTTCAACGTCTTCGGCTACATAACGCTGCGGGCGGTGCTGGCGACGATGACCGCCTTGATCATCTCCTTCGTCGTCGGCCCCGGAATGATCCGCAAGCTCACCGAGTACAAGATCGGGCAGACGATTCGCGACGATGGCCCGCAATCGCACCTGACCAAGGCCGGGACGCCGACCATGGGCGGGGCATTGATCCTGGTGTCGATCGCCATAACCACGCTGCTCTGGGCGGACCTGCGCAACCGCTTCGTCTGGGTGGTGCTGCTGGTGACGCTGGGCTTCGGCGCGATCGGCTGGATCGACGATTACCGCAAAGTCGTGTACCGCAATCCCAAAGGGCTGTCCGCGCGCGCCAAGCTCGTGTCCCAGTCCGCCATTGGGCTGCTCGCCGCAGTCTATCTCGCGTTCTCGGTGTCCGCGCCGTCGAATCTGCAGTTCCTGCAGCTGTTTCACGCTTGGCTGCTCAGCGGCTTCAGCATCGAACTGCCGGCGAATGCCGATCTGATCGTTCCGTTCTTCAAGACCGTGTCGTATCCGCTGGGCGTGTGGGGCTTCATCGTGCTGTCGTACTGCGTGATCGTCGGCGCGAGCAATGCGGTCAATCTGACCGATGGGCTCGACGGGCTTGCCATCATGCCCACGACGATGATCGCCGGCGCCCTCGGGGTCTTCGCCTACGCAACAGGGCGCGCCGACTTTTCGGCTTATCTTCTGGTGCCGCATATCCCTGGCGCGGGCGAGCTGACCGTGATTTGCGCCGCGATCGTCGGCGCCGGCCTGGGCTTTCTCTGGTTCAACGCGTACCCCGCCGAGGTCTTCATGGGCGACGTCGGTGCGCTGGCCCTGGGCGCGGCGCTCGGTGCCATCGCCATCATCGTCCGCCAGGAGATCGTGCTGGCGATCATGGGAGGGGTGTTCGTCGTCGAGACGCTGTCGGTGATGATCCAGGTGGCGTCGTTCAAGCTCACCGGCAAGCGGGTCTTCCGCATGGCGCCGATTCATCACCACTACGAGCTGCAGGGCTGGAAGGAGAACCAGGTCGTCGTGCGCTTCTGGATCATCACGATGCTGTTGGTGCTCTTCGGCCTTTCGACCCTGAAGCTACGCTGACGATGACGCTCAAGGATCGCCGCGTGGTCGTGCTTGGCCTTGGCATAACCGGCTGGTCGGCAGTGCGCTGGGCCGTGCGCCACGGCGCGCGCGTGGCGGTGGCCGATACGCGCGCGGATCCGCCGCGCGCCGCGCAGCTGCGAGCCGAACTGCCCGAAGTACCGTTAACGACCGGGCCGATCGTCACGGCGACCCTGTCGGGGGCGCAGACCATTGTCATCAGCCCCGGGCTCGCCAAGGATCAGCCCGCGATTCGGGCCGCCGTCGCGCGCGGGGCGGAGCTGGTGGGCGACGTGGAGCTCTTCGCCCGCGCGCTGGCGCCGGGGCAGAAGATCCTGGCCGTTACCGGCTCCAATGGCAAGACGACGGTCACCGCGCTGACCGCCGCGCTGTTGCGCGCGGCCGGGCTGGTCGCCACGACCGTGGGCAACATCGGCGAGCCCGCGCTCGACGTGCTTTCCGGCTTCGGGCAGGCGGCGCGCTGGCCCGACGTGTTCGTCATCGAACTCTCGAGTTTTCAGCTCGAGACGACATCGAGCCTGAAGCCCGTCGCCGCGACCGTGCTCAACGTGACGGAGAATCATCTGGATCGCTACCCCGGGCTGGCCGAATACGCGGCCGCCAAGGCGCGCATCTTTGACGATGGCGGCGAGCAGATCCTCAATCGCGACGATGCCCGCTCGCTGGCGATGACGCGGCCCGGCCGCATCGTGCAGACATTCGGCGCCGGCGTCCCGCTGGGCGAGAACGAATGGGGCCTGGTCGAGCGCAAGGCCGTGCCCTGGCTGGCACGCGGCGGCGCGCTCCTGATTGCGGCCACGGAACTTGCGCTGGCGGGGCGACACAACGCGTTGAACGCACTCGCCGCTCTCGCGCTCGCGTCGACGGTGGCCAAGGTCGACTCGAAAATGCTCGCGGCGCTGTCTGCGTTCCACGGCCTGCCGCATCGGATGGAACGCATCGCCGACATCGCCGGCGTGCTGTTCGTCAACGACTCGAAGGGCACGACCGTTGCGGCGACGCTGGCGGCGCTCGACGGCATCGGACGCCGGGTCGTGCTCATCGCCGGTGGCGATGGCAAGGGCCAGGACTTCACGCCGCTGAAACCGGCCATCGAAGCGCACTGTCGCGCGGTTATGCTTCTCGGCCGCGACGCGCCGGCGCTCGCAGCCGCGATCTCCGGCGCGACGCCCGCGGTGGAATTCGCGCCGACGCTGGAGGCAGCGGTCGTCCGCGCGATCGCCATCGCCCAGCCGGGCGACGCCGTGCTGTTGTCGCCCGCGTGCGCGAGCCTCGACATGTTTGAAGATTACGTCGATCGGGGCGAGCGCTTCCGGGCCGCCGTCGCCGCACGCGCGCGCGAGGTCACGCATGCCTAGAGACGGCCTGCTGACGACGCTGCCGCGCTTCTCCATGCCGGCCGGAACGTCGGGCAAGGGCCGCGCCATGCTCACCTACGATCCGACCCTCGCCTGGACCGCGCTGCTCCTGCTCGCCTTCGGACTGGTGATGGTCTACTCGGCGTCGATCGCGACTGCGGAGGCGTCCGCATACACCGGCTATCGGCCGTGGTATTTCCTCGCCCGCCATGCGCTGTTCGTGGGCGCCGGCCTTGCCGCCGGCCTGATCGCCTTCCAGATACCGGTCAGGGGCTGGCGCACCCTCGCGCCGTATCTGTTTATCGTCGGCGCGGCGCTGCTGGGCGCGGTGCTCATTCCAGGCGTAGGCCGCGTCATCAACGGCAGCAGACGCTGGCTGTCCTTGGGCATCGTCAACCTGCAACCCTCCGAGCTCATGAAGCTCTTTGTGGTGCTCTACGCATCGAGCTACGCCGTACGCCGGGCGGCCTTCCTGCACGCCGAGCAGCCGCTCAAGCAGACCCTGCTGCGCGGATTTCTGCCTCTGCTCGCGGTCATGGTTGCAATCGGCGTGCTGCTGCTGCACGAGCCCGACTTCGGCGCGTGCGTCGTGATCGTGGCGATCGCGTTCAGCATCTTGTTCCTCGGTGGCCTCGACTGGCGGCTGCTGCTGGGATTGAGCGTCCTGCTCCCGATCACCCTCTGGGTGCTGATCCAGATCGCACCGTACCGGCTGCAGCGTTTCACCGGCTTCCTTGACCCCTGGGCCGACGCGTACGGCAAGGGCTATCAGCTGTCGCATTCGCTCATCGCTTTCGGGCGGGGCGAGTGGTTCGGAGTGGGACTCGGCGCGAGCGTCGAGAAGCTGCTTTACCTTCCCGAGGCGCATACCGATTTCCTGCTCGCGGTGATCGCCGAAGAGCTCGGTTTTGCCGGCGTGGTTGCGGTGATCGCATTGTTCGCGTGGCTGCTCCTGCGCGCGTACGCGATCGGCAGGCAGGCAGCGCGGCTCGAGCAGCCGTTCGCGGCGCTGACCGCGCACGGTATCGGCGTCTGGCTCGGCGTCCAGGCCTGCATCAACATGGGCGTCAACATGGGTGTGCTGCCGACCAAGGGCCTGACCCTGCCGCTGCTCTCCTTCGGCGGCAGCGGCATCGTCGCCAATTGCGTTGCGATTGCCATTCTGCTGCGCGTCGATTACGAGAATCGCCGCCTGCTGCGGGGGTTCGCTGTATGACAGGGACGGTCATGATTACCACCGGCGGCACCGGCGGCCACGTGTTTCCCGGGCTCGCCGTCGCGGCGCGCCTGATCGCGCGCGGCTGGCGGGTGTTCTGGCTGGGAACCCGCGACGGCCTCGAGGCGAAACTCGTGCCGCAGCACGGTGTCGAGTTCGAGGGCATTCGCTTTGCCGGCGTGCGGGGCAAGGGCGTGCGCCGGCTGCTGCTCGGCCCGTTCGCGCTGCTGAGCGCATTTCGCCAGAGCCTGGCGATCATCCGCCGCCGCGCGCCGGACGTCGTGCTTGGCTTCGGCGGGTTCGCATCCTTTCCGGGTGCGTTGATGGGCGTGGCTTGCGGCAAGCCCCTGGTGATCCACGACGCGAATGCCGTGGCGGGTCTGGCCAATCGCGTGCTTGCCTACGGCGCTGACCGGGTCCTGCTCGGCTTTCCGGGTGCGTTCTCGGGCCGGCACGCGGCAAAGGCGGAATGGGTGGGCAATCCGGTACGCAACGACATCGCCGCGGTGGCGCCGCCGGAGGGGCGCTATCGGGGACGCGCCGGGCCGCTGCACCTGCTCGTGCTTGGCGGCAGCCTGGGCGCGTCGGCCCTGAACTCGCGCGTGCCCGCCGCGCTCGCGCTCTTGTCCTCTGCCTCGCGCCCCATCGTCACCCATCAGTCGGGCGAACAACACATCGAGGCGCTTTGCGCCGCGTACGCTGCCGCCGGCGTCGAAGCCGAGTGCGTTCCGTTCATCACCGACATGGCGCGCTGCTATGCGATGGCCGATCTGGTGATCTCGCGCAGCGGCGGACTGACTGTCGCCGAGCTGGCGGCAGTCGGGGTCGCGGCCGTGCTGGTGCCGCTGCCCGTGGCCATCGCCGACGAGCAGACACACAACGCGCGTTTCCTCGTCGACGCGGGCGGTGCCGTGCTCATGCCGCAGGCGGAGCTCCAGCCCGAACGTCTGGCCGATTTCCTCCGTCGCAGCTCGCGCGAGCGCCTGCTCGAAATGGCGATCGCCGCGCGCCGGGTCGGGCGCAGGGACGCGGCAGAGCGCGTCGCCGAGGTGTGCGTCGCGGAGGCCAGGCAGCCGTGAAGCACAAGGTCAAACACGTGCATTTCGTCGGCATCGGCGGTGCCGGCATGAGCGGTATCGCCGAGGTGCTGCTCACCCAGGGGTACCAGGTGACCGGCTCGGACCTCGCCCACGGCGCGGCGGTTCGGCGTCTCACCGAGCTCGGCGCGCGCGTCTATCTCGGTCACGCGGCGGCGAACGCCGCGGCGGCGGATGTCGTGGTCGTTTCCACCGCCGTGACGGCCAACAATCCCGAAATCATCGCGGCCCGGGAACAGGGGATTCCGGTCGTGCCGCGCGCGCTGATGCTCGCCGAGCTGATGCGGCTGAAGCAGGGCATCGCCGTTGCCGGAACTCACGGCAAGACGACCACCACGAGCCTGATTGCCAGCGTGCTTGCCGAGGGCGGGCTCGATCCGACCTTCGTTATCGGCGGGCGACTGCTTGCCGCAGATTCGCACGCGCGGCTGGGGAGTGGCGAATTCCTCGTCGCCGAGGCCGACGAATCGGATGCATCGTTTCTCGTTCTGCAGCCGGTGCTGGCGGTCATTACCAACATCGACGCCGACCACATGGAAACCTACGGCCATGACTTCGCCCGCCTCAAGGAGGCCTTTCTCCAGTTTGCGCAGCGGCTGCCGTTCTACGGCGTCGCGGTGCTGTGCCTCGACGACCCCAATGTGCGCGACATTCTGCCGGCGATTGCCAAAACGATCGTGACCTATGGCTTCGTACCCGATGCGCAGGTGCGCGCCGAAGCGATCGTGCCCGACTCGGGCCGCATGCATTTTGTCGCCCGCAGCGCCGGCCGGAATGATCTCGATGTCCTGCTCAACCTCGCCGGCAGGCATAACGTGCAGAACGCCCTTGCCGCTATCGCCGTCGGGCGCGAAACCGGCGTCGCCGATGCCGCGATCGCCAAGGCGCTAGCCGAGTTCAAAGGCGTCGGACGCCGGTTCCAGCGTTACGGCGAGATCCGTCTGCCGCGTGACGGTCGCTACACGCTCATCGATGACTACGGTCATCACCCGGCGGAAATGGCAGCGACGATCGAGGCTGCGCGCAGCGCGTTCCCCGGGCGGCGTCTCGTGCTTGCCTTCCAGCCACATCGCTACACCCGGACGCGCGATTTGTTCGAGGACTTCGTTCAAGTCCTGGCGAGCGTCGACGTGTTGATCTTGACCGACGTATACGCCGCCGGAGAGCCGCCGATCGTTGCCGCCGACGGACGCGCGCTCGCGCGCGCGCTGCGCGTCGCGGGCAAGATCGAGCCGGTGTTCGTGGAGCACGTCGGGGGCGTGGCGCAGGCGATCCAGGCGCTCGTCAGGGCCGGCGACATCGTGCTGACGATGGGCGCCGGGTCGATCGGCAGCGTGCCGCAACAACTTCTCCAAGAAGCCGCATGAACATGGTCGAACCTCGGCACTTCGCCGGTCTGCGCGGCATCCTCACTTTCGACGCACCGCTCGCCCGCTACACGAGCTGGCGCGCCGGAGGCCGCGCCGATCTCGCCTACGTCCCCGCCGACCGTGACGACCTGGCGCTGTTTGTGCGCCAGTTGCCGATCTTCGAGGCGGTGACCGTTCTCGGCCTGGGCAGCAACGTCCTGGTGCGCGACGGCGGCGTGCGCGGCGCGGTGATCCTGCTCCACAACCCGGGCGGCGCGCTGGCGGTTGCCGACGGCCTAATCTATGCCGACGCAGGCCTCGCCTGCCCGAAGCTCGCGCGCTTCGCGGCACGTCACGCCTGCGCCGGCGCTGAGTTTCTCGCCGGCGTGCCGGGGACGGTCGGCGGCGCGCTGGCCATGAATGCCGGCTGCTACGGAGACGAGACCTGGTCCCATGTCGCCAAGGTGGAGCTGGTCCTGCGCGACGGCAGCTTCGCCGTGCGCACGCCGGCGGATTACGCCATCGGCTACCGCAGCGTCAAGCGCGCGGACGGCCGCCCGGCGGAGGGCATCTTTACCGCGGCGTGGTTCCGCTTTTCTCCGGGCGACCGCGAGACCTCGCTGGCGCGCATTCGCGAGCTGCTGGCGCGGCGCATCGCCACGCAGCCGCTCGAACTGCCCAACGCCGGCAGCGTGTTTCGCAATCCACCGGGCGATCACGCCGCCCGATTGATTGAAGGTGCGGGTCTCAAGGGTTTCGCGATCGGCGGAGCGCGCGTATCGGAGAAGCACGCCAATTTCATCGTCAACCCGCAGCGCCTCGCACGGGCAGAGGACATCGAGGCGCTGATTGAGCACGTGCGACGGGTCGTGGCCGCCAAAACCGGCGTCATGCTGGAGCTCGAGGTGCGGATCATCGGAGAAGTCGCGTGAGCGAGTTTGGCAAAGTGGCCGTGCTGATGGGCGGCCCGTCGGCCGAGCGCGAGATTTCGCTGCTCTCCGGCAACGCCGTACTCGCCGCGCTCAGAAGCAAAGGGGTCGATGCGCATGCATTCGATCCGGCCCAACGCTCCCTCTACGAGCTCTCGCGCGAGGGCTTCAGCCGCGTGTTCATCGCCCTGCACGGCCGCTTCGGCGAAGACGGCACCGTGCAAGGCGCGTTGGAGGTGCTGGGCATCCCCTACACCGGCAGCGGCGTGATGGCGTCGGCACTGGCGATGGACAAGTGGCGGACCAAGCTGGTATGGATAGCCGGCGGCATTCCCACGCCGCGCTACCGCGTGGTCGACGCCGATACCGATTGGTGGTCCGTCGTCGCCGCGCTCGGGCTGCCATTGATCGTCAAACCCGCGCGCGAGGGCTCGACCATCGGTCTTTCCAAAGTGACCGCGGTCGACCACGGCGAGCTCGCGCTGGCCTACGGCATGGCTGCCGAACACGACGACCTCGTGCTGGTCGAGGAATTCGTCGCCGGCATCGAGTTGACCACGTCGATCCTCAACGACAGCGCGCTGCCACTTATCCGCATCGAGGCCCCAGAGGGAAACTACGACTATCACCACAAGTATTTTTCCGGCGAAACGCGCTATTACTGCCCCTGCGGGCTCCCCGAGGCGACCGAGAACGCGATCCGCGCGCAGTCGCTCGAGGCCTTCGCGCTCGTCGGTGGCTCCGGGTGGGGCAGGCTCGATCTCATCCTCGTGCCGGACGGCACGTGGCAGTTCCTCGAAGTCAATACCTCGCCTGGCATGACCGCCCACAGCCTTGTGCCGATGGCGGCAAAGGCTGACGGCATCGCCTTCCCCGAACTGTGCATCGAAATCCTGCGAGGCGCCCATGTGGGATAGCCCGCGCGAACTCAACGTCCTCGCCTGGTCGTTGGCGCTGGCGGCAGCCGCGTTGCTTGCGTGGGGCGCGATCGCATGGTCGGTACGACAGCCTACCTTCGCGCTTCGGCACGTCATCGTCGACGGCAACCTCGTGCGCACCAACCCGGCGCATCTCGAAACGGTGATCCGCGAGGAACTCAAGGGCACGTTCTTTACCCTCAATCTCGCCGACGCGCGTGCCTCGCTGCAGCGCCTGCCTTGGGTCAAGAACGTGGCTCTGCGCCGGCAGTGGCCCGATCGACTCGAGGTCACGGTAACCGAGCATGAACCGCTGGCACGCTGGAACGAGTCGGCGCTCGTCGATACCGAGGGCGAGGAGTTCAGCGCGGATTTTGACGGCGAGCTGCCGCAGTTCACCGGTCCCGAGGGCAGTTCGAGCGATGTCGCCCAGCATTTCCGGGTGTTCAGCGCAACCCTCGCGCAGTGCGCACTCGCCATTGCCGACCTGCGGCTTTCTCCCCGCGGCGGCTGGCGGTTGCGGACCGCGGGTAGCGCTCCCCTGGCGATCGAGCTTGGGCGAAACGAAGCGGGCGAGCGATTGGCCCGCTTTGCGGCGTATCAGACGCGAACCATTGGCGCGCTCGCCCGCGCCGGCACGCCGGTCGATTACGTCGACTTGCGCTACCGCAACGGGTTTGCGGTGCACGCGCCGGATGCCGGCAAGCCGTCGCGGAAAATCGGATAGGGACGCGAACATGGTCAAAGACAACAAGAACCTGATCGTCGGCCTGGACATCGGCACGTCGAAAATCGTCGCTATCGTGGCCGAGCTGACGCCCGAGAAGCGGCTCAACATCATCGGTCTGGGCGCACAGCCGTCGCGCGGGCTGAAGAAAGGCGTGGTTGTCAACATCGAGGCCACGATGGCCTCGATTCAGCGTGTGCTCGAAGAAGCCGAACTCATGGCGGACTGCGCCATTACCGAGGTGTACACCGGTATCGGCGGTGGCCACATCCGCAGCCTCAATTCCAGCGGCATGGTGGCGATCAAGGAGAAAGAAGTCACACAGGCCGACATCGATCGCGTGGTCGAGACCGCCAAGGCGATCGCGATCCCGAACGACCAGCAGATCCTGCACATCCTGCCGCAGGAATTCATCATCGATGGGCAGGAAGACGTACGCGAGCCGCTGGGCATGAGCGGCGTACGGCTTGAGGTGAAGGTTCATATTGTCACCGGCGCGGTCTCCGCGCTCGAGAACATCACCAAGTGCGTACGGCGCTGCGGTCTGAAGGTCCAGGACGTGATGCTCCAGCCGCTAGCCTCGGCGTTGGCCGTGCTCAATGACGACGAGAAAGAACTGGGTGTTTGCCTGATGGACGTCGGCGGCGGCACGACCGATCTGGCGGTGTTCACCGGCGGCGCCATCCGCCACACCGCCGTGATCCCGATCGCCGGCGATCAGGTGACCAACGACATTGCGATGACTCTGCGCACGCCCACGAAGGACGCCGAGGAGCTCAAGCTGCGCCACGGCTGCGCGCTGCGGCAACTCGCCGATCCGAACGACATCATCGAGGTTCCCGGTGTCGGCGAGCGTGGACCGCGCAAGCTTTCGCGGCAAATGCTGGCCGAAGTAATCGAGCCGCGGATCGAGGAGCTCTACACGCTGGCGCAGGCGGAGCTACGCCGCAGCGGGTTCGAGGAACTCCTGTCATCGGGCATCGTGCTGACCGGCGGCTCGGCACTGCTGGCGGGCATGATCGAGCTGGGCGAGGAGGTCTTTCACCTGCCGGTGCGCATCGGCGTGCCCGCATACGTCGGCGGATTGGCGGATGTGGTGCGCAGCCCGCGCTACGCGACCGCAGTCGGTCTTCTGCTCGACGGGCGCGAGCATTTCCTGCGCGCGGAGCTTCTGCGCGCCCAGGGGGGCGGGCTCACCAACGTGGCGGGGCGGATGAAGCAGTGGTTCAAGGCAAATTTCTGAGCGCGGAGTTCGGGGCTTGGCGGAGAGCGGTTACAAACAGCGGGATTAACACCAGACAGGAAAGGAGTGCACATGTTCGAGATTATCGACCAGAGTCCGCAGGATGCAGTGATCAAGGTCATCGGTGTGGGTGGCTGCGGGGGCAACGCGGTTGAACACATGATCGGCAAAGGTGTTGTCGGCGTGGAGTTCATCGCCGCCAACACCGATGCGCAGGCGCTCAAGCGCTCCACGGCGCGAACGCAGCTGCAACTCGGCACTAACCTGACCCGCGGGCTGGGTGCAGGCGCCCGCCCGGAAATCGGTCGCGACGCGGCGATGGAGGACCGCGACCGCATCGTCGAATCCATCGGCGGCGCGGACATGCTCTTCATTACCGCCGGCATGGGTGGCGGCACGGGCACGGGCGCCGCGCCCGTCGTCGCGCAGGTTGCCAAGGACAACGGCATCCTCACGGTCGCGGTCGTGACCCGACCGTTCAAATTCGAGGGCAAGCGGCAGAAAGTGGCCCAGACCGGGATCGACGAACTGGCGAAGATCGTCGATTCGCTGATCATCATCCCCAACGACAAGCTGATGCAGGTTCTCGGCGAGGAGGTATCGGTTCTCGACGCCTACGCCGCCGCAAACGAAGTGCTGCACAGTGCGGTGGCCGGAATTGCGGAGGTGATCAACAACCCCGGGCTGGTCAATGTCGACTTCGCCGACGTGCGCACGGTTATGTCGGAGATCGGCATGGCGATGATGGGCTCGGCAACCGCCGCCGGCGCAGATCGCGCCCACCAGGCCGCCGAGCGCGCCGTCGCAAGCCCGCTGCTCGAAGAGGTCAACCTCGCCGGCGCGCGGGGCGTGCTGGTCAACATCACGGCTTCTGCGGGCCTGAAGATGAAGGAGTATCACGAGGTCATGAATACGATCAAGGCATTCACCGCCGAGGACGCGATGGTGATCGTCGGCACGGTCATCGACGAGCAAATGGAGGACAGGCTGCGCGTGACGATGGTCGCGACCGGGCTGGGCAGCGCCGCAGCGAGAGTGCGCGCACCGCGGTTGGAAGTCGTGGAGCCGGTGCTGGAGCGCACGGGCACCGACGGACTCGGGACGAGCATCGAGCCGGTCGACTACGATCGACTGGAGCGCACGCCCGCGGTGATCCGCCGTGGCCGCACACCCGCCTCCGGCGGGTCGCCGACGCCGGGGTTCGATCCGTCCGACATCCCCGCGTTTCTGAGGAAGCAGGCCGACTAGAGGAGCGCGACCGTCCCTCGAGGGGCCTCTGTGCTAAAATAATGGCCCTGCACGCGGCGCGGGTTGATTGGCGCTGCGTCCTCGACGCGGCAGCGAAACCAACACGATGCTCAAACAGCGAACGCTCAAGAACTCGATCAAGACCACCGGTGTGGGACTGCATACGGGTACCCGGGTCGATCTGACCCTGCGCCCTGCGCCACCGGACTCCGGCATCGTTTTCCACCGCGTGGATCTGCCTCATGCCGTGGCGATTCCGGCGCACGCAAGCCATGTCGGCGACACCCGTCTCTCATCGTCGCTGGAAATGGACGGCGTGAAGATCTCGACGGTCGAGCACCTGATGTCGGCGCTCGCCGGACTGGGGATCGACAACCTTTATGTCGACGTTGCCGGACCGGAACTGCCGATCATGGATGGCAGCGCCGGACCCTTCGTGTTCCTGTTGCAATCGGCTGGCATCGAGGAGCAGCCGGCACGCAAACGCTATCTGCGGATCAAGGAGCCGGTCGAGGTTCGCATTGACGACAAATGGGCGCGCTTCGAACCGCATCACGGCTTCAAGCTCGACTTCACGATTGATTTTCCCCATCCGGTTTTCGGTACCGAGAATCGGCACGTCGTCATCGACTTCGCCGAGCACTCGTATACCAAGGAAGTCAGCCGCGCCCGCACGTTCGGGTTCATGGCCGACGTCGAAGCCATGCGCGACGCTGGGCTGGGGCTCGGCGGCAGCCTGCAGAACGCGGTCGTCCTCGACGAAACCCGCGTGCTGAACAGCGAGGGCCTGCGCTACGACAACGAATTCGTCAAACACAAAGTCCTCGACGCGATCGGCGACATCTATTTGCTCGGTCATCCGCTCATCGGCATCTATGCCGCGTACAAGTCCGGGCATGCGCTCAACAACGCCTTGGCGCGCGAACTGCTCGCCCGTCCGCACGCCTGGGAGATGGTGACCTTTGCCGCACCAGACGAGGTGCCGCGCGCGTTTCTCTCCTGGCAGCTGCAGCCGGCCTAAACTAACGCCGTTGCCGCCGCGCCTGGCTCCATCCGGGCAAGTCGCCCCTGACACCTCCGGCCGGATGCGCGGCGGGGCGGCAGCCGGTTAACCTCGGTGAGCGTGATCGTTGGTCCTGGTACGACTGCTGCTGTTTATCGCCTTGGCCGCCATCGCAGTGGCGGCGGGACTGTTCCTGCTCAAGCGGGACCGGCGCTATCTGCGCTTCATCGGGCAGGTCGCAAAATTCGCCATCGTGCTGCTACTCGGGATCCTGCTGTTTTATGCCTTCGAGCGCCTGCGCAGCGGCTGAAGGCGGTGCCAGGGCGTGATCGGCCAGCCGCCGCAAGGCGGCGGCAAGCGCGGGGTCTGTAAGTTCTTGCGCGTGCGCGAGCAGCATCCCTGCTGACGCACTATCTAATTGTTTTGCAATGTTTTTATTTGACGCGCCGGCGGGCGGACGGGCTTGCACGCGGACCTTTATTCCAGTAAATTTCCACCCCGCGTACTGAAGCATGTTGACCAGGGCCGGAGCACGCTGCCGCAACAGACCGGCGGCGGCACCGGTCGCAGCGATGAGGGCAAGCTCGGGCGGGCAGGCATCAACGACCCCGACTTGGGCGGCGAGGGCCGGCGGCAAGCTATCCTTTACCAGCTGCAGAACGGCGACTTCACGCTGGCGACGGTCCAGAAGACCGGCGAGGGACGCTTCGGCCGATAGTATTTGTCTCAGCGAGCGCATGCGTAGGGTAGTTTAGCGCCTTTGGACGACTCGCTCTGGGCGCAACCCGCGCCAAAGCGGAGGAAGGGTCATTTTGAATATCATCGTCGTTTCCGGCGCCATGGCCCGGGCTCGAACCCTCACCCTGGACTGGCGACACTGGACGCTCGGTGGCTTCAGCCTGCTGGTGCTGTTCCTGTCCTTCACGCTGTTCTTCAACTACGTCACGCTGCGCTACGCAGCCGCAATCAAGCACCCCCTGCTGCAGGCCATCCTGCTCGATGACCAGCGGCAGGAAGCACGCCGCGCGCAGGAAGTCGTCCAGGGCCACCTCAATGCGATGGCCGTCAAACTGGGCGAGCTGCAAGCGCAGCTGCTGCAGCTCAACGGCCTGGGCGACCGCCTGGCGCAGATGGCCGGACTCAAGCCGAAGGATCTGCCGCCGACGGAACCGGGCCAGACGCCGGGTCGCGGCGGTCCGGCGCCGACTCTCGCGCGCGACCTGTCGGTCGAAGAGTTCAGTAACCTGCTGGGCCAATTGTCGCGCGAGGTCGACCAGCGTTCCGATCAGCTTGGCGTCCTCGAAGCGCTGCTCGTCAGCAGTTCAGCCAACAAGAAATTCCTGCCGACCCTGGTGCCGGTGGAAGGCGGCTGGCTTTCCGCGGGATTTGGCTGGCGCATCGATCCGTTTACCGGTCAGAAGAGCTTCCACGAGGGCTTGGATCTTGCGTCCGAGCCCGGAACGCCGATCGTGGCCGCCGCGAGCGGCAAGGTGATCTTCGCGGACGTGCAGGCCCAGTATGGTAAGATGGTTGAAATTGACCACGGCAACGGACTGGTCACCCGCTACGCCCATTGCTCGATGCTGTTCGTCAAAGAGGGCGACCTGGTTGTGCGGGGCCAAAGGATTGCTGCGGTCGGGTCGACCGGACGTGCCACCGGCCCGCATTTGCATTTCGAGGTGCGTCTGAACGGCGTGCCCCAGGACCCAGCGCGGTTCCTGCAGCCGGTCGGCTGATCCCCGAAGGACGCGCCAGCCCAGGGCAGGGGTGAGGGAATCCTCACCCCTTGCTTTTTCCGGTCGGCGCCGTCAGCTTCCGAGCAATGATCCCCAATATCCTCACCAAGATCTTTGGCAGTCGCAACGAGCGGCTGCTCAAGCAGTATGGGCACGTCGTGCGCGAGATCAACGCCCTGGAGCCGGCGACCTCCGCTCTGTCTGACGCGGAGTTGCGGACCAAGACTAGCGCCTTGCGCGAGCGTGTGGGCAACGGCGAGGGGCTCGATGCGGTGCTGCCGGAGGCGTTCGCGATCGTCCGCGAGGCCGGCAAGCGAACGCTGCAGATGCGCCACTTCGATATGCAGCTGATCGGCGGCATGGCGCTGCACTACGGAAAGATCGCCGAAATGCGCACGGGCGAAGGCAAGACGCTGGTGGCCACGCTGCCGACTTACCTGAACGCGCTCGCCGGGCGCGGTGTGCACATCGTGACGGTCAACGATTACCTCGCCCAACGCGACGCCGACTGGATGGGCCGGATTTACCGCTTCCTGGGGCTGACCGTCGGCGTCAACCTGTCGCAGATGAGCCATGCAGACAAGCAGGTGGCCTATGCGGCGGATATCACCTACGGCACCAACAACGAATTCGGTTTCGATTACCTGCGCGACAACATGGTGTACCAGGCCTCCGAACGCGTCCAGCGCGGCCTGAATTACGCGATCGTTGACGAGGTCGACTCGATCCTGATCGATGAGGCGCGAACCCCACTGATCATCTCCGGCCAGGCCGACGACAACGTCGAGCTCTACTATCGCCTGAACGAACTGGCGCCCAAGCTGCAGCGCCAGACCGAGGAGCAGGGGGCCGGTGATTACTGGGTCGATGAGAAGGCACACCAGGTGCTGCTTTCGGAGGCAGGTCACGAGCGCGCCGAAAACATCCTGACCGACGCCGGGCTGCTGCCTGCCGGAACGAGCCTGTACAGCGCGCACAACATCTCTCTGGTGCATCATCTTTACGCGGCGCTGCGCGCCCATGCGCTGTTTCACCGCGATCAGCATTACGTGGTGCAGAACGGCGAGGTGATCATCGTCGACGAGTTCACCGGCCGGTTGATGGCCGGCCGGCGCTGGTCGGATGGCCTGCACCAGGCCGTCGAGGCAAAGGAGGGCGTGGCGATCCAGCGCGAGAACCAGACGCTGGCCTCGATCACGTTCCAGAACTACTTCCGGATGTACGAGCGTCTCGCCGGAATGACCGGCACTGCCGACACCGAGGCGTTCGAATTCCAGCAGATCTACCATCTCGAAACGGTGGTGATCCCGACCCATCTGGCGATGATCCGCAAGGACGAAAACGACCTCGTCTTCCGGACGCTGCAGGAAAAGATCCAAGCCATCATCGACGACATCAAGCAATGCCACGAGTCCGGCCAGCCGGTGCTCGTCGGCACGACGTCGATCGAGAACTCCGAGATGCTCTCCGGCCACCTGGAGAAACAGAAGCTGCCGCACCAGGTACTCAACGCCAAGCAGCACGCGCGCGAAGCCGAAATCGTCGCCCAGGCGGGCCGCCCGAAAATGATCACCATCGCGACCAACATGGCCGGGCGCGGCACGGACATCGTGCTGGGGGGCGCGGTCGAGGCGCAGATCCTGAAGATCCGCGAGGACGAAGCCCTGGCGCAAACGGAGAGGGAGCTTCAGATACGCAGCCTGCGCTCGGAATGGCAGGCCCGCCACGACGCCGTCATCGCCGCCGGCGGGCTGCACATCGTCGGCACCGAGCGGCACGAGTCGCGCCGCATAGACAACCAGCTGCGCGGCCGGGCCGGGCGCCAAGGCGACCCGGGTTCGTCGCGCTTCTACCTGTCGCTCGAAGACCCCCTGCTCCGAATCTTCGGCGGCGAAAGGCTTTCCGGCATCATGCAGCGCCTGAAGATGCCCGAGGGGGAGCCCATCGAGCACCCCATCGTCAATCGCTCGATCGCGAAGGCGCAGAACCGTGTCGAATCGCGCAACTTCGACATTCGGAAGCAGCTGCTTGAGTATGACGACGTGGCAAATGATCAGCGGCGGGTCATTTATCAGCAACGCAACGAACTGCTCGAGACCGAGGACGTTTCCGAAACCATTCGGAACATGATCGCCGGCCAGGTCGATACGACCGCCGCTTTGTATGTCCCGCCGGAATCGGTCGAGGAACAATGGGACGTTCCCGGGCTGGAGGCGGCGCTGGCGGCGCAATACGAGATCAAGGCCGACCTCGCCGACTGGATAAAGACCGAACCCGAGCTTTCCGACGAAACGCTGCGCGAACGGGTACGCGATCTCGCGCTCCAGCATTACGAAAAGAAGCTCTCGCTGGTCGGGCCGGACCTGTTTCATCCCTTCGAGCGCAACCTGATGCTGCAAATGGTCGACCAGCACTGGCGCGAGCATTTGGCGGCGCTCGACCACCTGCGCCAGGGAATCCATTTGCGTGGCTACGCGCAGAAGAACCCGAAGCAGGAATACAAGCGCGAGGCGTTCGAACTCTTTTCGGACATGCTCGACCGCATCAAGGAGGACGTCGTGAAATACGTCCTCACCATACAGGTCGGCTCGCCGAAGGACGTGGAGGCGGTCGAAGAGGCGCCGGCGGTGTCCAACGTGCGCTATCAGCATGCGGACTACGACGAAGCGCTGGCTGCCGCCGCCAGCGATCCGGCCCCGGCCACGGTCGCGCAAGCGCCGTTCACGCGCGTGGGCCAGAAGGTTGGTCGCAACGATCCTTGTCCCTGCGGGTCCGGGAAGAAGTACAAGCATTGCCACGGCAGGATTTGAGCCGCCCTCTCCGGGCCGCTGCGCTGCCTTCATGCATTAGAATGCGAGGCTAGCTGCGCACCTGCCGATGCCAGTCAACTACGCGCCTCCGACACCCGAGCAGATGCTTCCGGTTCCCGGCGTTGCGCTCGGGACCGCGCCGGCTCGCATCAAGAACTGGGCGCGCGCTGACCTGCTGCTGGTGCGCCTGGCGCCGGGAAGCCAGGCGGCCGGGGTCTTCACGCAAAACCGCTTCTGCGCGGCGCCGGTTACGATATGCCGTGAGCACCTTGCGCGCTCTGGATCCGTCCGCGCCCTGGTGGTGAACGCCGGCAATGCCAACGCCGGGACCGGCGAACGCGGGCTTGCCGATGCGCGCGCGACCTGTGCAGCCGTCGCCGGATTGCTCGATTGCGCCGCGGACATGGTGCTGCCCTTCTCCACGGGGGTGATCATGGAACCGCTACCGGTCGACCGGATCGTCGCGGCGCTGCCCGCGTGCCGGGACGCGCTGGCTGAAGATGGCTGGCCGAGCGCCATGCGCGCGATCATGACCACCGATACCGTGCCCAAGGGCGCATCGCGCCAAATCAATCTCGACGGCGAATCGATCATCGTGACCGGCATTGCCAAGGGCGCCGGCATGATTGCCCCGAACATGGCGACCATGCTCAGTTTCATCGCCACCGATGCCCCCATCTCCCGCCCGCTGCTCGAAGTGCTCGTCAGGGACGTCGCCGCCGCCTCGTTCAATCGCGTCACCATCGATGGTGATACGTCCACGAACGACAGCTTCGTGCTGTTCTCGACCCATCGCGCACCGCTGCCGCCGCTGGCACGCCGTGATGATCCGCGCCTGGCCGCGGTGAACGCGGCGATCACGGCGGTAGCGGTCGAGCTAGCGCAGTCGCTTGTGCGCGACGGCGAAGGAGCGACCAAGTTCATTTCCATCGTTGTCGAGGGTGGCCGCGATCCGCGCGAGTGCGATCGCGTCGCGCGTGCGATCGCACACTCGCCACTCGTCAAGACCGCCTTCTTCGCTTCCGATCCGAACCTGGGCCGCATCGTCTGCGCCATCGGCAACGCCGAGATCCCCGATCTTGATCCCGGACGCGTGTCATTCTGGCTCGATGATGTACTGGTCGTCGCGGACGGCGCCCGCGCCACCTCGTACCGAGAAGAAGACGGCAAGCGAATCATGTCCGGTGCCGAAATAAGCATCCGGGTCTTGCTCGGCCGCGGCCCGGCGCGAGCCATGCTCTGGACCTGCGATCTCTCCCACGACTACGTCCGCATCAACGCGGATTACCGAAGCTGATGGCGCGCAAGCCCGCAGGGGATCCGCTTACGCGGGCGCTCGACCGTGTGGAGAGCGTGCTCGCCCGCGTCGAAGCGCTTTTGCCCGCACCGCCACCGGAGACGGACTGGACGGCACGCGCGTTCCGATGGCGCAAGCGGGGTACGCGTGGTTTCCTCCAAGCTGTCCGGCACCCGCAGGTGATCCGGGTCGATGACCTGGTTGCCATCGATGACCAGAAGCGCGCCATCGATGGCAACACCCGACAGTTTGTCGCGGGGAAACCGGCCAACAATGTGCTTCTCACCGGTTCGCGCGGTACCGGCAAGTCCTCCCTGGTCAAGGCAATGCTGGTCAAATACGCGACCAAGGGGCTGCGCCTGATCGAGGTCGACAAAAGCGACCTGGTCGACCTGCCCGATATCGTCGACTCGATTGAAGGCCGGCGGGAACGGTTCATCGTTTTCTGCGATGACCTCTCCTTCGACGCCAACGAACCCGGCTACAAGGCGCTCAAAGTGATACTCGACGGCAGCCTGGCCGCGCCGTCGGTCAACCTTTTGATTTACGCAACATCGAATCGGCGACATCTGCTGCCCGAGTACTTCAGCGAGAATCTCGAGGCCCGGCACGTGGGAGAGGAAGTACATCCCGGCGAGTCGATCGAGGAAAAGATCTCGCTGTCAGAGCGGTTCGGACTGTGGATTTCGTTCTATCCGTTCAGCCAGGACGATTATCTTGCTGCCGTCGAGCAGTGGCTGCGTTTCCACGGCGTGTCGCTGCCACGTGACGGCGGCGAGGTTGAGGCACTGCATCGCGAGGCCATCCAGTTCGCGCTCCAGCGCGGATCGCGCAGCGGCCGGGTGGCGTGGCAGTTCGCGCGAGCGCAAGCCGGGCACCGCGCGTTGAGCGCGGCCCGACCGCGTTGAACGACGCGCCGATCGTGCGCGTAGCAGTGGGGGTCCTGCGGCGGTCCGATGGCAGGATACTGCTGGCGCAACGGCTTCCCGGCACTCCGTACCCGGGCTATTGGGAATTCCCCGGCGGCAAGCTCGAAGGTGGGGAATCGGCGCACGCCGCGCTGGCACGCGAACTCGATGAGGAACTGGGCGTCACGATCGTGCGCGCAGCCCCGTGGCTGGTGCAGCGCTACGTGTATGCGCATGCGCACGTCGAGCTCAACTTCTTCCGCGTTTTCGCATGGCGGGGCGAGCCGCGCGGCCGCGACGGGCAGGCGCTGGCCTGGCAGATACCCGATGCGCTTGACGTCGCCCCCCTGTTGCCCGCGAACGCGCCCATCCTGGCCGCCCTGGCGCTGCCGCTGGTCTATGGCATCTCCATGGCCGAGGACCTGGGGGAAGAGGTCTTCCTGGGGCGCGTCAGGAAGGCGCTTGCAGGTGGCCTGCGCCTGATCGAACTGCGCGAAAAGTCCTGGCCGGTCGCGCGCCTCGAACGCCTGGCGGAGCAATTGCTGACTTTGACGCAGGCAGAAGGTGCGCGCGTATTGCTAAACGGGGATGCCGCGCTGGCGCGCCGTCTTGGTTGTGCCGGAGTCCATTGGACCTCAGCCACCCTGCACAAGCAGAGCGCCCGGACCAATGGGATGCTTTGCGCGGCGTCGTGTCATGACGCGGCCGAGCTCGCGCGCGCCGCCGACCTCCGGCTTGACTTTGCCGTGCTGGGACCGGTCGCGCCAACGCCCTCGCACCCGGGGGCCGCGCCGCTGGGCTGGGCGCGCGTCGCGACCCTGCTGCAAGCGACCTCGCTACCGGTCTACGCGGTGGGCGGGCTCCATCATTCCGACGTCGACACAGCAATCGCGCACGGTGCGCATGGCATCGCGCTGCGTCGCGCCGCCTGGCCAGGCTAGGTTAGGGCGCTTCCGGCGGCAAATCCTCTGCATCCGGCTTCTCTTCCGCGCCCGGGACGCGGTACGACCCGGTCGCCCAAGCGCCCAGGTCGATGACCCTGCAGCGTTCCGAGCAGAACGGGCGATAACGGCTCTCGGGTGTCCACTCCACCTTCTTGCCGCAGTTCGGGCAGGC